>NZ_BAABXI010000001.1:0-3709415 GCF_042854785.1 Bacteroides sp. f07
GAAAAAAACAAGAAAAATCAGATTTGTTTTTTCCGAATAAGATTCCCAATTTTGCAAACGTAGAAGTTTTGCTTAATTAATAAATGTATTAAAAGTTACTATGATTGAATCAAATCATGCCGTACTTTGGAACCGCTGTCTCAACATTATAAAAGACAATGTTCCTGAGACGACATATAATACTTGGTTTGCCCCTATTGTTCCATTAAAATATGAGGACAAAACATTGATTTTACAAATCCCCAGCCAGTTTTTCTATGAAATACTGGAAGAGAGATTCGTAGACTTGATACGCAAGACATTGTATAAGGTCATTGGCGAAGGCACCAAGTTGATGTACAACGTCATGGTAGACAAGACTTCGATTCCGAATCAAACCGTGAATCTCGAAGCAAGCAATCGTTCTACGGCTATTACTCCCAAAAGCATATTTGACGGTAACAAAGCGCCCAACTTCTTAAAAGCTCCTGCCGTTCAGGACTTGGATCCGCATTTGAACCCCAATTATAACTTCGAAAACTTCATTGAAGGATACAGCAACAAGCTGTCGAGAAGTGTAGCCGAAGCCGTAGCACAAAAACCCGGTGGCACTGCTTTCAACCCGCTGTTCCTTTACGGGGCATCCGGAGTGGGAAAAACACACCTTGCAAACGCAATAGGCACGAAAATCAAAGAAATTTATCCTGAGAAAAGAGTATTGTACGTATCGGCACATTTGTTCCAGGTACAATATACGGATTCAGTGCGCAATAACACGACGAACGATTTCATAAACTTCTATCAGACGATCGATGTATTGATTATTGATGATATTCAGGAATTTGCCGGTGTCACCAAGACGCAGAACAATTTTTTCCATATCTTCAATCATCTACACCAGAACGGCAGACAGCTCATATTGACCTCCGACCGCGCCCCTGTGTTGTTGCAAGGTATTGAGGAACGCCTGCTCACCCGTTTCAAATGGGGTATGGTAGCAGAGTTGGAAAAGCCGACCGTAGAACTTCGCAAAAACATTCTGCGTAATAAGATACACCGTGACGGATTACAGTTCCCGGAGGAAGTTATCGATTATATTGCAGAAAATGTGAACGAAAGCGTCCGCGACCTGGAAGGTATCGTTATCGCAATCATGGCACGCTCTACTATTTTCAACAAGGAAATAGATATGGATTTGGCACAACACATTGTTCATGGGGTGGTTCATAATGAGACAAAAGCTGTCACCATTGATGATATTCTCAAAGTGGTATGCAAGCATTTCGACTTGGAGCCGGCTGCCATACACACAAAATCCAGAAAAAGAGAAGTAGTTCAAGCAAGACAGATAGCCATGTATCTGGCCAAAAATCACACAGACTTTTCAACATCCAAGATAGGTAAGTTCATCGGTAACAAAGACCATGCAACCGTACTTCACGCCTGCAAGACCGTAAAAGGACAATTAGAGGTGGACAAGAGCTTTAGCGCAGAGGTACAGGAGATTGAGTCGTTGCTGAAGAAAAGAAACTAAAATAGTGATTAATGTTTAGTGATTAGTGATTAATAGGCTGCGCATTTATACTTCAAGGCGTTAATCACTAATCACTAAACGTTAATCATTATTTCAAGAATCCCTGTCGGCGGAGTACGTCCAATAGATTTTCAGACATAAATTCGTTATCTTTCTTTGTATAACGCACGTCTGTAAAGACTTGAGCCAAAGTTTCTTTTTTATTTTCTTCGATAAATTGTTTGTTTTCCGGCAATGATTCTTTATATGCATAGAGCTTGTCTATCTCTTCCGGCGTATAATCGTGATATTTCTCTTCGTGCACAGCAGCTTCCAAAGGCAAACGGTCTACTTGTGCGGGAATACCATCGGGATAACCCACCGTTATCGTTGTGAGCGGGAATACCAGTTCAGGCAGTTGAAGAGTATCAATAATCATTTGGGGATTATAAGTAGTAGTGCCCAAATAACAAATACCGAGTCCTACTTCTTCCGCCAGCGTGCAGAAAGTCTGCGCAACCAGCAAAGTATCCATGGACGCATTCATAAAAGACATTAAATTATCATAGCCCGGCACAGCTTTCCGCTGTTCACACCACTTGCTGAAGCGACGGAAATCAGCACAAAAAGTAAGCACTACCGGCGCATTTTTTACCATCGGCTGGTTAAAATGAGCAGGCGAAAGTTTCTCTTTCATTTGTGTGTCGCGAGTAACAATCACACTATAAAGCTGCATTCCACCCATCGTAGAAGCGCGGAAAGAGGTTTCAAGCAAATCATTTAACAAATCAGGAGCAATGTCCTTCGACAGGTATTTCCTGATTGTTCTTCTGTTCTTTACGGTTTCAAACATATCTTTTTTTTGCAAAGATATAAAAAGAAAAAACTATTCCACCATACTAACAGAAAAGAATAGTTTTCTTTTTGGAGAACTTTAACCTTTAAACAAAAAGCAAATTCATCTGTTTATCAAACACTTAACGTGCACGAATGGAAAACTTGCAACCTGTTAATAAATTGTTTCATTTTTATTTTGATAGATAAAAAAACATTCTTAGCTTTGCGGCTACATTTGTTGACGATAAGTAAACTTCTACACATTACTTATTAAAAATCAGATTTAACACAAATTGAATCGTGGAAAAACAAATTTATTCTTATGAAGAAGCCTATGAAGAATCTTTACGATATTTTCAAGGCGACGAGCTTGCTGCAAGGGTTTGGGTAAACAAATACGCAGTAAAGGATTCTTTCGGAAATATTTATGAGAAGTCTCCGGAAGATATGCATTGGAGAATTGCAAATGAAGTGGCACGCATCGAATCAAAGTATCCGAATGCACTTACAGCTAAAGAACTGTACGACTTACTAGACCATTTCAGATACATCGTTCCCCAAGGTAGCCCGATGACAGGAATCGGTAACGACTACCAGGTTGCTTCACTATCCAATTGTTTCGTTATCGGAGTAGACGGTGCCGCCGACTCTTACGGTGCCATCATCAAAATCGATGAAGAACAGGTACAACTAATGAAAAGACGTGGTGGCGTGGGACATGACTTGTCACACATCCGCCCGAAAGGCTCTCCCGTTAAAAACTCCGCATTGACTTCCACCGGTCTTGTCCCGTTCATGGAACGTTATTCAAACTCGACCCGTGAAGTGGCTCAGGACGGACGCCGCGGCGCATTGATGTTAAGTGTGTCTATCAAGCATCCGGACTCCGAGGCCTTTATCGACGCCAAGATGACAGAGGGAAAGGTGACCGGAGCAAATGTTTCGGTAAAACTGGACGATGCTTTCATGCAGGCAGCCGTAGATGAAAAACCTTATTTACAGCAGTATCCTATTGATTCGGACACCCCCGCATTTACTAAAGAAATTGACGCTTCTACCTTATGGAAGAAGATCGTTCATAATGCATGGAAATCAGCAGAACCGGGTGTATTGTTTTGGGATACTATCATCCGCGAGTCTGTGCCCGACTGCTATGCCGACCTGGGTTACAGAACTGTATCGACCAATCCATGCGGTGAAATTCCTTTGTGTCCTTATGACTCTTGCCGCCTGTTGGCTATCAACTTATACTCTTATGTAGTAAATCCGTTCAAGCCGGATGCGTATTTTGATTTTGATTTATTCCGGAAACACGTAGCTTTGGCTCAACGTATCATGGATGATATCATCGACCTTGAACTGGAAAAGATTGAGCGCATCATGCAGAAGATTGATGAAGACCCGGAAAACGAAGAAGTGAAACGTGCGGAACGTGTGCTCTGGGACAAGATATACAAGAAAAGCGGACAAGGTCGCCGTACCGGCGTAGGTATTACTGCCGAAGGCGATATGCTTGCTGCTTTGGGACTGCGTTACGGAACGGAGGAAGCTACGGAATTTTCTGAAAAGGTACACAAGACAGTAGCCCTCGGCGCTTACCGTTCTTCTGTAGAGATGGCGAAAGAACGCGGTGCTTTTGAAATATATGACAGCAAACGCGAACAAAACAACCCGTTCATCCAACGTTTGGCGGAAGCCGACCCGGCACTGTACGAAGACATGAAGAAGTATGGACGCCGTAACATCGCCTGCCTGACTATCGCTCCTACAGGAACAACCAGTTTGATGACTCAGACCACTTCGGGCATCGAGCCTGTGTTCCTGCCTGTTTACAAGCGCAGAAGAAAGGTGAATCCGAACGATACGAACGTACATGTAGACTTCGTTGACGAAACAGGAGACGCATTTGAGGAATATATCGTATTCCACCACAAGTTCGTTACGTGGATGGAAGCGAACGGCTACGATCCTGCCAAACGTTATACACAGGAAGAGATTGACGAACTGGTTGCCAAGTCTCCTTATTATAAAGCGACTTCCAACGACGTTGACTGGTTGATGAAAGTGAAGATGCAAGGAAGAATCCAGAAATGGGTAGACCACTCCATCAGCGTGACAATCAATCTGCCAAACGATGTGGATGAGGATTTGGTGAACCGTCTGTATGTGGAAGCATGGAAATCCGGCTGTAAAGGCTGTACGGTATATCGTGACGGTTCACGTTCCGGCGTACTGATTTCCACCAAGTCGGAAAAGAAAACAGAGTTACCCCCTTGCAAACCACCTACGGTTGTAGAAGTGCGTCCGAGAATTCTGGAAGCCGATGTAGTACGTTTCCAGAATAACAAAGAGAAATGGGTGGCTTTCGTCGGCTTGCTTGACGGACATCCTTATGAAATCTTCACCGGTTTGCAGGATGATGACGAAGGTATCCTGTTGCCTAAGAGTGTAACTTGCGGACGTATCATCAAGAACATCGATGAGGACGGCACGAAACGTTACGACTTCCAATTCGAGAACAAACGTGGATATAAGACGACCATTGAAGGATTGTCAGAGAAGTTTAACAAGGAATATTGGAACTACGCAAAATTGATTTCGGGAGTACTCCGCTACCGGATGCCGATTGAGCAGGTTATCAAGCTGGTAGGCTCTCTGCAATTGAACAGCGAAAGTATCAACACCTGGAAAAATGGTGTGGAACGTGCTTTGAAGAAGTATATTCAGGATGGAACCGAAGCCAAAGGAAAGAAATGTCCGAACTGTGGTAATGAGACATTGATTTATCAGGAAGGCTGTCTGATTTGTACTAGCTGTGGTGCCTCCCGATGTGGATAAACATCTTACGTATGTTAATTAATATATAAACAAAAGGTTAAAAGGAGTCCTCACGGGCTCCTTTTATTTTTTATTCAAAAAAATGTCTTATACTTGCAGTGTCTTAAATATTCAATCAAAATCTAATATATATGATTTTATCATTTAACATCGAATATCGCACCAACTGGGGAGAAGAAGTCAGGCTTGCCGGCTTGTCTGCGGAGTCTGTCCCCATGCACACAACAGATGGCATATTCTGGACGGCAGAACTGGAGCTCGAGGTTCCCCCGGAAGGGTTGACTATCCATTATAACTACCAGATAGAACAAAACGGAGTCATCATCCGCAAAGAATGGGACAACTTCCCGCGATGCCTTTTCTTATCCGGTGTCCCCAGAAAGAAATATAGAATCAACGACTGCTGGAAAAACATTCCGGAACAGCTATATTTTTATAGTTCTGCTTTTACGGAAGCATTATTGTCACATCCCGAAAGAGAAAACATACCGCAAGGGCATAAGAAAGGGGTGATAATCAAGGCTTATGCTCCGCGTATCAATAAAGACTATTGTCTGGGAATTTGTGGAAATCAGAAGGTACTGGGCAACTGGAATCCGGAGAATGTTGTCCTGATGAGCGATGCCAACTTTCCGGAATGGCAGGTGGAACTGGATGCAAGCAAACTCAAATATCCGCTGGAATATAAATTTGTCCTCTACAACAAACAGAAGAAGAAAGTGGATTGCTGGGAGAAGAACCCTAACCGTTACCTGGCAGACCCGGAAATAAAGACTAACGAAACGCTCGTGATTTCCGACCGGTATGCCTACTTTGATATTCCGGCATGGAAAGGCGCCGGTATTGCTATCCCTGTATTCTCGCTGAAATCAGAGACGAGCTTCGGAGTCGGTGATTTCGGCGATTTGAAACGGATGATTGACTGGGCTGTATGTACGCATCAGAAGGTTATTCAGATTTTACCAATCAACGACACGACCATGACGCATTCATGGACAGATTCTTATCCTTACAATAGTATTTCCATCTATGCTTTCCATCCGATGTATGCGGATGTGAAGCAAATGGGGAGATTGAAGGATAAAGAAGCTGCATCCAAATTCAACAAGAAACAAAAGGAACTAAATAGTCTGCCCGCCATTGATTATGAAGCTGTCAATCAGACCAAATGGGAATTCTTCCGTTTAATATTCCGGCAGGAAGGCGAAAAGGTGCTAGCCTCCAAAGGGTTTAAGGAATTCTTTAAGGCCAACAAGGAATGGTTGCAACCTTATGCTGTCTTCAGCTATCTGCGTGACGCTTACCGGACGCCTAATTTCCGTGAATGGCCGAAATATTCCGTTTATAATGCACAGGAAATAGAAAAAATGTGCCAGCCGGAGACGGCAGATTATCCACATATCGCATTATATTATTTCATCCAGTATCATTTGCATCTGCAATTACTGGCGGCAACAAAGTATGCCCGCGAGAACGGTGTTGTATTGAAAGGGGATATCCCTATCGGTATCAGCCGCAACAGTGTGGAAGCCTGGACCGAACCTCACTACTTTAATCTGGACGGACAGGTCGGTGCTCCGCCCGATGACTTCTCCGTCAACGGACAGAACTGGGGATTCCCCACATACAACTGGGACGTGATGGAAAAAGACGGATACCGCTGGTGGATGAAGCGTTTCCAGAAAATGGCGGAATACTTTGACGCTTACCGGATCGACCACATTCTCGGATTCTTCCGTATATGGGAAATTCCGATGCATGCCGTACACGGATTGTTAGGGCAGTTTGTTCCTTCCTTGCCTATGAGCCGGGAAGAGATAGAAAGTTACGGATTTACCTTCCGGGAAGAGTATCTGAGCCCATTTATTCATGAATCATTCCTCGGACAATTGTTCGGCCCGTATACCCATCTTGTGAAACAAGACTTTCTCCAATTGACAGATGAGCCTGGGGTTTATCGCATGAAGCCGGGATTTGAAACGCAACAGGAAGTGAAACAGTTCTTCGCTGGTAAAAACGATGAAGACAGTATCTGGATCCGGGATGGATTATATTCTTTAATCAGCAATGTCTTGTTTATGCCGGACAAGAAAGAGGAAGGCAAATACCATCCCCGCATTGGCGTGCAACGTGATTTTATCTTCCGGACATTGAGTGAAGAGGATAAAAATGCTTTCAACAAGCTCTATGACCAGTATTACTATCATCGCCACAACGAATTCTGGTATCAGCAGGCGATGAAGAAGTTGCCACAATTAACCCAATCCACCCGTATGCTGGTATGTGGAGAGGACTTGGGAATGATTCCTGCTTGTGTAGCGTCAGTGATGAACGAGTTACGTATTCTCAGCCTGGAGATTCAGCGGATGCCAAAGAATCCGATGCATGAGTTCGGACATTTGGATGAATATCCGTACCGGTCTGTCTGTACTATCTCCACGCATGATATGTCAACGCTACGCGGTTGGTGGGAAGAGGATTATCAGCAAACGCAACGTTATTATAATACGATATTGGGACATTACGGTACTGCGCCCGTTGTTGCGACTCCAGAGTTGTGCGAAGAGATTGTACGCAATCATCTTAACAGCAACTCGATTCTCTGTATCCTGTCTTTCCAGGACTGGTTATCCATAGACAAGAAACTGAGAAATCCAAACGTGCAGGAAGAACGAATCAACGTTCCGTCCAATCCAAGAAATTATTGGCGGTATCGGATGCATATCACACTGGAACAGTTGATGAAAGCGCAAGCACTCAATGATAAGATACGCGAGTTGATTAAATATACGGGAAGAAATCCTGAAAAATAGATACAGTTAATATAACAACGTGAATAAGACGCGGATAAGGCCGATTTAAGAATATTGAGACCTGCATTATCCGCGTTGTTCATATTTCCAACATTCTCTCAACCGATTTTTCGCTTTACGCAGCCTCTTGTTTATTTCCTCCACCTTCCCCGTTTTATTCCAATTTATCAAGTATCTTTGCGCGTGAAATAAAAGATATTAAGAGAGAGAATGGAAGGCAAACCCGACAAACGTATTGATTTTGTAGACTTAACCAAAGGAGTCTGCATCATTCTTGTAGTCATGACACATATCGGCGGAGCTTTCGATACGCTCGATAAAGATTCCATGTTATCTTGTTTCCGCATGCCGCTTTATTTTTTTATATCGGGAGTCTTTTTCAAGTCTTATGAGGGTTTACCGGGATTCATCATCCGAAAAATTAACAAGCTGATTATCCCGTTCCTTTTCTTCTATCTAAGTGCTTTTCTACTGAAATATATTGTATGGAAAATAGCACCGGGAGTTTTTCAAATTCCCGTATCATGGCAAGAACTTCTGGTGGTATTCCATGGGCACGACCTCATCAAGTTCAATCCGCCTATCTGGTTTCTGCTTGCCTTGTTCAACTGCAATATTCTGTTTTATCTGATACACTTCTTGCGGGAAAAACATTTACCTGCCATGTTCGCCGTCACCTTATTGATAGGCTGCACCGGATTCTATCTCGGAAAGTTACAGATAGGACTGCCTCTCTATATAGACGTCTCCATGACCGCTCTCCCTTTTTACGTTGCAGGTTTCTGGATCCGCAGATATAACTTTTTCCTGTTCCCCAGCCATCGGTTTGACAAGCTGATTCCCGCTTTTGTACTATTGGCACTGGTGGTGATGTACTTTACTGCCACCACACTGGGAATGCGCACAAACAACTATTCAGGAAATATTTTCCAAGTTTACATCGCAGCATTTGCAGGAATATTCATGATTATGTTACTTTGCAAGAAAGTGAAAAGGGTGAAGATTGTTTCTTATCTGGGGCGATATTCTATTATCACGTTGAGTATCCATGGACCTATACTCCATTTCTTAGGTCCATTGGTTGCACGATACATTCATAACGCCTGGGAACAGGCAATTGTACTCCTGCTCATAACACTGAGTATCTGTATCCTGCTCACTCCTGTCTTTCTGAAAGTAATCCCGCAGATGGTGGCACAGAAAGACCTGTTAAAAGTAAAAAAGAAACCATACTAATATCACATCATATGAAGATAAACAATAGCTATATTCTTTTGAAAGAGATTCGTTGCTATGCCTACCACGGAGTGGCGCCACAAGAGAATCTTATCGGCAACGAATACATCATTGATTTGAAGCTGAAAGTAGATATCAGCAAAGCCGTTAAAACAGACGAAGTGACCGATACTGTCAACTATGCAGAAGTACATCATGTGATAATGACGGAAATGGCTATTCCATCAAAATTGCTGGAACACGCAGGAGGACGGATCGTTGAAAAGCTGTTTCAACAGTTTCCGACTATTGAAGAAATTGAACTTCACCTTTCCAAAAGAAATCCGCCAATGGGAGCTGATATAGAGTCGGCAGGAATAGAGTTGCATTGTAACAGAAAGTAAATCGTCAAACAAAGACAGTATATTATCTCATCAATAAAGATAATAAATTCAACTTCTATAAATCGTGCAATCCGCATGACTTCCCCCTCCTTACCGAGGAGGAGGGGAAGTCATGCGGAACACTTCACTTCAGTAATCTTATTTTTTATTATTATTTTCTTCTTTTCTTCCTTCTATCCACAGCTTCCACAGCTTCCGTCACCACAGGTTTATCCTGGAAACGTTTCGTATAACTGGAATAATCAGGATGAATACGTTCATAATCGGGATCCATAAACAACGGACTGGAGATGATATGATCCGCCGTTGAGCGGTTGCAGCAGAAAACGATATTCTCCACACCTGCCAGGCGGGTCAATGCCTTCACGTCCGTATCATGCGGTTGCAAAGTCATAGGGTCGGTGAAGAAGAAAAGATAATCAATCTGTCCGTCCACAATACGCGACCCCATCTGCTGGTCGCCACCCAAAGGACCGGATTTCAATATCGTAATATCCCACTCTACATCAGGATGTTTCTCCTTCAATGCTTCCAATATCAGTGTACCGGTAGTACCAGTACAGTAGAATTTATTCCCCATCAACAATTCCGAGTTCCACAATACCCATTCAATGAGGTCTTTTTTCATTGCATCGTGCGCTACCAGCCCGATGCCTCTTCTTACTTTTGAGTCTTCCATCTTGTTATCCTTTTAAGTCCGACAATTGAGAGAACCGTTTGCATCCTCTCGCATAAAACTGCCACAAGATACTACTTTTTGTCCGTTCGGGAATCGGATTCAAAGTTTTTTTTCTTTGATTTTCTTCACGGGATGAAGAAAAGGACGAACATATCTGCTTATATTCCTTGCGGGCAGTTATCACTGCACGGGCATTACCGACATCTCCCTTCAGCAGAAAAGTAAGTGCTGCCACATAATCAAGACAAGTCCGTACACGCATCACTTTATTTAACTCTTCTTGCGGAAGATTCTTATAAAGCATGACAAGATTATTACGGAAATTGAGAAACGTCTTACGGGGATTTTCTTTTTTGAGTGTGGCCCCACCTACATGATAGACAACACTTTGAGGAATACAGACAATCTCACGCCCACGCGAACGAAGCCGCCAGCACAAGTCAATCTCTTCCATATGCGCAAAGAAACGCCCGTCCAGTCCGCCGACGTTCAGATAATCGGCACGCCGGATAAATAAAGCCGCCCCGGTTGCCCAAAATATGGGAATAACCGTATCATACTGCCCCCTGTCCTTTTCAACAACTCCCATAATGCGCCCCCGACAGAAAGGATAACCATATTTATCTATAAATCCACCCGACGCCCCAGCATATTCAAAATATTCTTTTTGCCGCTGACTCCGTATCTTCGGTTGGCAGGCAGCCACTTCCGGATGAACATCAAGCCAGGCAATCATCGGTTCCAGCCATTGTTCCGTCACTTCAACATCAGAATTCAGAAGAACGACATATTCAGCATCCACCTGTTGTAAAGCCAGATTGTATCCGTCGGCAAAACCATGATTCTGTCCGAGCAGGATGGTTCGGACAGAAGGAAACTCCCGATGGAGCATATTCACGGAATCATCCGTAGAACCATTGTCCGCCACACAGACTTCTATCCCCTCTCCTGTCGAATAACGGACTACGGACGGAAGAAAAGTGCGGAGCATATCACATCCGTTCCAGTTCAGAATGACAACCGATACTTTCATTTCCGTTCTTTTTTCTTATTCTGTTCTTCTTGCTCATTCCGCTTACATTCTTCCGAAGTAAATTTCCATCGCTTATGAGACCATAACCAATAGGCAGGCTCCCTGCGAAGGGTTTGTTCCAGACGTTGCGCAAACATTTCGGTTATCTCCCCTTCGGCTGTCTCTTTGGGAGTTTCCGTCATCAACTTGAATTCGGCTTCACAATATCCTCTGCGATTCTTTGTCAGTTCACAATAAAAAACAGGAAAGTTCATCATTTTTGCAATGCGTTCCGCACCATTCAGGAAAGCAGTCTCCCGCCCCAGGAACGTAGTCCAATACCTGTCACCACTAGGCCATTGGTCGGTAATCAACCCGACCACCATCTTCTTGCCCTCACGCTTCAATTTTATAATCTCACGGGCAGTAGAATGTTTAGGGATATTGTATCCGCCAAAACGGGAACGGATACGTTTGAACAGTTCGTCCAGATATTTATCTTTCAAAGGTTTGTATACCTGTACGGGGACATCTCCCGGTTTCATGACCGCCCCCATTCCAATCAGCCATTCATAATTGGCATAATGAGGAATCATCACGATAATTCCGCCGTACTTCTCCGTCAGTTCCAAATACTGTTCCGTGTTCTTGTAAGTCATCCTTTGGCAAAGATCTTCGGCAGACATATGAAGCAACTTCAAATCTTCCAGCATATAATCCGAAAGGTAACGATAAAATTTGCGTTCTATCTGCAATCTTTCCGCATCGGTCTTTTCCGGAAATGACTTCGCGAGGTTCTCCCGGACTACTTTCCGGCGATATTTCCCCACACGATACATCAACAGATAATTGAAATCCGAAAGGATATACAATATCCGGAACGGAAGGGCTGAAAAAAGCCACATTCCGGTAGATACGAGCCAATAGATAAGTCTTGATTTCATACTTATATCAGAATTGTACCTTTTAATGCTGTCTTATCTTCGTTAAAATCACCCAGACGTACATTGACTACATGATTGTCGAGCGAATTGTCACTTTCCACTTCCACACGGATATAATTTCTCGTAAATCCATGCATCGGAGTACCTGTTTTCGATTTTTCCATCAACACCAGCATAACCAGCCCGATATGACGGGCATAGAAAGCCTGCGTTTTTTCATCCGAAAGCGCCAACAGCCGTTGGCTGCGCTGATGCTTTTCTTCCGGAGAAACGACATACTCTATTTTCAATGCCTGCGTTCCGGGACGTTCGGAGTAACTAAACACGTGCAATTGCGTCACATCCAATCCGGCAATGAACTGATAGGCTTGCTCGAAATACTCCTCTGTTTCTCCACGTGTGCCAACAATCACGTCCACACCGATAAAAGCATCCGGCATCACCTCTTTAATCTTCTTTATTTTCGAAGCAAAGAGAGCGGTATCATACCGGCGGCGCATCAACTTCAAGACTTCATCGCATCCCGATTGTAAAGGGATATGAAAATGAGGCATAAAGCGACGGGAATGTGATACAAACTCGATAATCTCATCCGTCAACAGATTGGGCTCGATAGAGGATATACGGTAGCGTTCGATTCCTTCCACCTGCTCCAGCGCTTTCACCAGGTCAAAGAAAGTCTCTCCCGTTGTCTTGCCAAAATCACCGATATTCACTCCGGTCAAGACAATTTCTTTTCCGCCTTCGGCGGCAGCTTGCCGTGCCTGCTCTACCATGGAAGCAATGGTTCCGTTACGACTCCGCCCGCGGGCAAAAGGAATGGTACAATAGGAACAGAAGTAATCGCAACCGTCCTGTACTTTCAGGAAAAAGCGCGTACGGTCACCCCGTGAACACGAAGGGGAAAAGGAACGGATATCCTTGGTCGCAGTAGTGATAGCTTCACCTTTTTCATGTTTTTGCAGGTCACCCAGATACTGGAGCAGCTCGCCTTTCTGTTCGGCTCCTAATACTACGTCCACTCCGTCTATCTTTGCCACATCTCCGGGCTTCAACTGCGCATAACATCCGGTCACCACCACAAAAGCACCGGGATGCTGTTTGACCAGCCGGTGAATGGTCTGCCGGCATTTCTTATCCGCCATCTCCGTCACCGAACAGGTATTTACCACACAGATATCCGCTTTCTCACCCTTACGGGCAGTCCGTATACCTGCCTCACGCAGTATTTTACCAATAGTCGAAGTCTCTGAAAAATTTAATTTGCAGCCTAATGTATAATAAACGGCTGTCTTATTTTGAAATACAGTGGTATCTATCATAAGCTGTTATAACACATATTTAGTGCAAAGTTACACATTATTATTAGTAAAACCCTTTTGGATACGAAAGTTTATTCCTATTTTTGCACAATTCACCAAAAAACGTGCAATGATTAAAGAGAATTTCATCAAACTATACGAAAATAGTTTTCGTGAGAATTGGGATTTGCCCTGTTATACCGATTACGGAGAAAATACCCAATATACGTATGGACAGGTAGCTGAAGAAATCGCCCGTTTACACTTGTTATTCAAGCATTGTAGCCTCCGCAGAGGAGATAAAATATCAGTTATCGGCAAAAATAACGCACACTGGTGCATCGCCTATATGGCAACCATCACCTATGGCGCAATTGTCGTGCCCATCCTTCAGGACTTTACTCCCAACGATGTTCATCATATCGTCAACCATTCCGAATCTGTTTTCCTGTTTACAAGCGACAGCATTTGGGAAAATCTGGAAGAAGAGAAATTACTCGGATTAAGGGGGGTATTTTCACTGACTGACTTCCGCTGCCTGTATCAGCGTGACGGAGAAACGATACAGAAATTCCTGAAGAACACCGATAAAGAAATGCACTCTTCTTATCCGAAAGGGTTTTCCCGCGAAGATGTGCAGTACACCACTTTGTCCAATGACAAAGTTATGCTCCTGAACTATACTTCCGGTACTACCGGCTTCAGCAAGGGAGTCATGCTGACTGGCAACAACCTCGCCGGAAACGTCACTTTCGGTATCCGTACCGAATTACTTAAAAAGGGAGACAAAGTGCTTTCCTTCCTTCCGCTCGCCCATGCTTATGGCTGTGCATTCGACTTTCTGACGGCAACAGCCGTTGGCACGCATGTCACCTTGCTTGGAAAAACTCCTTCGCCCAAAATCATCATG
The DNA here is from genome assembly GCF_042854785.1 of Bacteroides sp. f07. Classification (NCBI taxonomy): domain Bacteria; kingdom Pseudomonadati; phylum Bacteroidota; class Bacteroidia; order Bacteroidales; family Bacteroidaceae; genus Bacteroides; species Bacteroides sp. f07. Next base: position 14,446 of record NZ_BAABXI010000001.1, read on the forward strand.
AAGGCTTTTGAGGAAGTGAAACCGAACTTGATTATCACCGTTCCGCTCGTCATCGAGAAAATATATAAGAATATCATCCAGCCTCTTATTAATAAGAAAGGAATGAAATGGGCGCTCAATATTCCTTTGCTCGACACGCAGATTTATAATCAGATACGCAAACGCCTGATTGACGCATTGGGCGGTCGTTTCAAAGAGATTATCATCGGCGGTGCAGCCATGGATAAGGAAGTGGAAGAGTTTTTCTATAAAATCAAATTCCCTTTTACCATCGGTTACGGAATGACGGAATGTGGTCCGCTTATCAGCTATGCTCCCTGGAATGAATTTGTATTAGGTTCTTCAGGAAAGATTCTGGATATTATGGAAGCCCGTATCTACAAAGAAAATCCGGAAGCGGAAGTGGGAGAAATACAGGTACGCGGTGAGAATACAATGGTAGGATATTATAAGAATCCGGAAGCCACACAGGAAGTATTCACTGAAGACGGCTGGTTGCGTACCGGTGACCTGGGAACAATGGATGCCAACGGCAATATTTTCATCCGCGGACGTCTCAAGACCATGATTCTGAGTTCAAGCGGGCAGAATATCTTTCCGGAAGAATTGGAAACGAAGCTCAACAGCCTGCCGTTTATCCTCGAAAGTATCGTCATCGAACGTAATAAGAAGTTGGTAGCACTCGTCTATGCCGATTACGAAGCACTGGATTCACTCGGTCTGAACAACCCTGACAACCTGAAAACAATCATGGACGAGAATCTCAAGAATCTGAACGCTAACGTAGCCGCTTACGAAAAAATCAGTAAGATACAACTCTATCCTACGGAGTTCGAAAAAACTCCGAAAAGAAGTATCAAAAGATACCTATATAACAGTATAGCTGTCGATTAATATGTTCTAAAACATAGAGAAAGAATGAGAAAAGGGCCAGTTACCAAAAAAAATATAAAAAAAGTTGGCTTTTCGAGAACAACATATTGAAAAAGTACATACCTTTGCAGCGTTTTAATAAAGCAATTGATTGTATTACGTTTTTAAAAAGCAAAGAAAATGAAAAAATTAGTTTTGATGGCCGTAGCTATCGTAGCAGTATCATTCGCATCTTGTGGTAACAAAGCAGCTGACGCAGCAAAAGCAACTGCAGATTCTATCCGTATCGCCGACTCAATCGCAGCAGTAGAAGCAGCAGCTCTTGAAGCAGAACAGGCAGCAGCAGATACTACAGCAACTGATAGCGTAGCAGTAGAAGTAACTGAAACTGTAGCTGAATAATTCAGTAACAGCCTAGAGGGAATTGAAAGTCTGACATGCAAAGCATGCACAGACTTTTTTTATGCCTTATCGCAAGCAGTTTCTACTATTTAGAAAAGGAATTATTTTAAATAAGAACTCTTCACAAAGGGAGCATCCAATAAATAATCCAGACTCATCTCCACACTCTCCTCTACCGGAATACTGTATTTTTCAATCTCAGCTACAAGAAAGTTTACTCCTGCCGTCTTTGCATTCTTAAAGATAGCATCGAAACCTACCATTCCACTCTGGCCGATTTCCCTGTGGTCTTTGATATGGAATATCTTGAACCGACCCGGATATTTATTAAAATAATCTACCGGACTGTTTTGACCGCGAACCACCCAGTAAACATCCATCTGGAAGAAAACATATTCAGGATTCGTATGCTCCAGCATATAGTCATACATCACATTGCCCTCCACTTTCTGAAATTCATGGGCGTGATTATGATAACCGAACTGCAAACCCTGCCGTTTACAGCGTTTGCCTATTTCATCATAATAAGAGCAGTAAGTCTCCAAGTCCTTCAGCGTTTTAGGGACATCCATCCAGGGAGCTACGATATATTTCATTCCTGCCGCCTTATGGTCAGCGATACACCTATCCCACCATTCAAGTGATTTTGAATAATCACCGGAAGCCAATTCTTCTTTTGACAAAGCACGTGTGCAATGCGAAGACAAGACTTTCATTCCGACCGATTCAACATCCTTCTTGAATTGCTGCGGTGTCCTATCATAAAATTTTCCATTATTATAATTGGCGGCTTCAACACCGGTATATCCCATTTTTGCCAATTTCTCGAGAATGGCAGTATAAGCCGGATCACATTTTCCGTCCTTATTGTCTACCTTATTCAATATATCTCTAACAGAATAGAGCTGAATAGCTACTTCTTTCTTTGCCTTTTTAGCTTTTTTCTTCGCTTGTGCAGTCATTGCAACCGGAATCATGAGAAAAACAGCCAAAGCACAGATGCACATTCGGGTTTTCATACAATAGTTAACAGGGGTTATAATTATTCAGTTTTTACATAAAAATCTTTTGGCGCGGATTACGCGGAGTATACGGTTGTTATAGAATAACAACAGTTAGAAAAACCGTGTTATCCACGCCTTTTTTCTTATGTGTGCGATTAGTCCAGAATCTTCACGCGGATATTGCGGAACCAGACATCATCACCATGATCCTGCAATCCGATAAATCCTTCATGGTTTTCGCCACCGCAGTTGTTCAGTAATTCGAATGCCAAAGGCCATTTTTCTTCGCTAAACTTACTTGCCTGCAACATATCTGTCCACTGTTTGGTCCACAAGTGATATTCCAATACATTTTCATCGTTTTGACCGTGAACAACCGTGCCTTTATAAACCATAATCTTCGCCTTATTCCATTCGCCGAACGGTTTGGAATTTTGAGGAACTGCCGGAATCATGTCATACAAAGAAGCCGACTGACGATTACCGTCCTTACCCAATTTGGCATCCGGATGATTGGCATTGTCCAGCACCTGATATTCGGGCGCGGAAATATAAATAGGTTCAAGCACGTCATTGCCATCTTTATCTTTTGATGTAACCTCCTGAGCCAAATAGAAAATACCAGAATTACCACCCTTGGAAACTTTCCATTCCATTTCCAGTTCGAAGTTTTTAAACTTATGGGCAAAAATCAAGTCACCACCGTCACCGTCCTGAGCCTCACCGCCACCGGTTCCGTTGAATTTAATACAACCATCTTCAATTGTCCACTTGGTAGGAACACGATCCTTACCGTAACCACGCCATCCATTAAACGTCTCACCGTCAAAGATAGTGATATAACCATCTTTATCGACAGGTAAATTCAAGCTGTCCGCTTCCACTGCTTTCAATGATTTAGAATAAGACAATGCAACTTTGTCCGATGTCTGCCCATCCTGGGCATTACCGGCTTTCTGACCACCGCAAGAAGTGAAAACTCCTGCTACTAAACAACAAGCTAAAGGATAAAAAACTTTTTTCATGATATTATTCTGTTATTTGATTAGGATATTCTTTTTATCTGGGCATATCAGGCAGCCTCCAGCCTTCACGATAATTATGCTTCACCAGCTCGGCTGCGAATTGTTTCGCATTCACCGGTTCTGTCCAAGTCTTGTCGAAAGTAGGATGGCCGTCATGAATCTTGAATCCGTCTTTCACACAAGTCCGTATCGTTTCATTATCACCAATGTTGGTAAAACACATATTAGCGCCATCCCATTCCAAAGTCTTGTTCAAACCTTGCAGACGGATAGCCAATACTCCCATCACTACCATCTCATTCATCGGGCCTGCTTCCGAGAAGTCAGATTTAGTCATGACGCGACTTGACTTGTCTTCTTTACAAGCACGCACCCAGTCCATTTCGTGACCGCCATTCATGGCATTAGGCACACGACGGCAAACTTTCGGAGCATTAGGTTTACGACCGGAAAGCAACCAGGGATTCTGTCCATAACATCCGCAAATCAAGGTATCTTTCGTTCCGTGGAAAATTGTCAAACCTCCCCCACTCTGCATCAGTTGTTTTCCTTGCGGGAATCCCTTCGGACGTTCGGGCATCATACCACCATCATACCAATGGATTTCAACTTCCGGCATCGCCACTTTAGGCATATTATCACGGGCCGGGAAAATCATTTTCACATGCTGTGCCTGTGGAGCACAAGCACTCAGCAATAATGTAGAAGAGCCTTCTACCTTGGTAGGATATCCCAATTTCAAAGCTCTGAACGGTTGGTGCAGAATATGACACGCCATATCACCCAATGCACCTGTTCCATAATCCCACCATCCGCGCCAGTTCCAGGGATGATAAATTTCATTATACGGATTCAACTTAGCCGGACCGGTAAACAAATCCCAGTTCAGCGTACTAGGAATGCGGTCCGCCTTTTCTGGAGCATTCAGTCCTTGTGGCCAGATAGGACGGTCGGTAGCACATTCCACCTTAGTCACTTCACCTATTTCACCGTTCCATATCCATTCACAAACCAAATCCGTACCTTCATCGGAAGCACCCTGATTACCCATCTGAGTAGCAACGCCGGTTGAAGCAGCCAGTTTAGTCAGCAGACGAGACTCGTAAACAGAGTGGGTCAACGGTTTCTGGCAGAATACGTGCTTGCCCATTGTCATCGCATCAGCAGTGATAATAGCATGAGTATGGTCGGCAGTAGCAATGATTACCCCATCAATAGATTTGCCCATTTCATCGTACATCTTACGATAATCCCAGTATTTCTTTGCTTTCGGGAACTCGTCGAACACACCTTTTGCATATTTCCAATCCACATCGCAAAGAGCCACAATGTTTTCAGTGCCCTTCACTTTATTAATGTTGGCATGCCCCATGCCGCCAATACCCACGGCTGCAAGATTCAGTTTATCACTGGGAGCCACATGACCGTGACTCATACCTAAGATAGAACTCGGAGCAATGGTAATGCCTGCCAAAGCCATAGCGCCCGTTTTGAGAAAGTCTCTCCTCGAAATGTCTGACATAATTATTTGTTTTAAGGGTTCGTTATTTGTGGAAGATTACTGTGTAGCAATCCATATCCATTTTTCATATTTCTTCTCCGTTCACGGATTTGTTCCAACGTACGCAGATTACCGATAGCCGGCAAGTCGTGGGCACGTGTATCTTTCAGGAACGTCCACGCATATCCGGACGCTATGGCCGAATCACGCATCAACGGCAAGCGGGGACTACGCTGCCCGGTTATCACCGAATCTGCAAACAAGTCACATAATACATCTATATTCTTACCACCGAAAGGTTTTTCCACCTGAATAGTCTGGTTCACTCCGTGCAAATCGACAACGGCAGTATTGAAGTCATGTGTCATGCGGACTACTCCTTTGGTTCCGATTATATCTACATACGAATTATGTGTCTGATCCTTAGACAATTGTCCATAGACAAAGCCCTGAGTAATATCGAAGACTACGCCATTCTGAAAAGTTCCGTGGCATTGCACCCACCAGGGGTCTTTATAATTCCACATATTCACCCCTTGGGCATTCCACGTCCGGTAATCACAACCGGCATACCAACGTGCTATATCTACATAATGCATTCCGCAATCATGGAAAGCAGGCCCTTCATATTCGTGCCCCTCACCCGGCGCTAATCCGGGAGTCATATGGCAAATGCGGATAATAGCCAATTCTCCTATTTCGCCTTGCCGGATATATTCCTTCATCAGATTATGATACCAGGAGTTACGCAAATACAAGTTCACGGTAGAAATAAGATTTGAATTTTCTGTCATTTCCACGACCTTCCATTCATTCTCCATTGTATCTGCAACAGGTTTTTCTGAAATAATATGCTTTCCGTAACGGATGGCTTTTTCTATCTGTCCCATTCGTGAGTCCGCCAAAGTGAAAAGTCCGACAACCTGCACACTGTCGTCTTCAAAAATACATTGATTATCCTCTACTATATGAGATTCCGGAGATAATTTCTCAGCCAATTGACGTGTTTCCGGATCGGTATCACAAATATAAGCAATGTTCCATCGCCCACTTTTCCGCATCGCCTCCCAATAGAATCTTCCCATTCTACCGAAACCGATTATACCGACCTTAATTCTTGTGCCTACTGAAGATTGCGTGTCCATAAAACATAGTGAATTTAAGTACAAAAAATGAATAAGTCATCAATTTTTCTGCCATCCGACAGATAAATCGAAAACCGATATTGCAAAACTAGCCAAATAAACAACGTTTTATCCGATTTAGATAACTTTGTGTAGATAAGAATTAGAGCTAATAGATTAGATATAAACCAATTATCATTTTCGGAAGGTCTAAAAAATGTAGATGTTCTGGAATGCTTTTTTTCTTTATGACAGCAATTATTTCTCTTGAGTTGAACTTATTTTCATAATTTCATTCTCAAATGCATCTCTGTCGACTGCCGCTTTATTTCTCATTCGCGTGCGATAGTTATAAACCGTACTCGTTGAGCAGCGAAGAAAATTTGCAATCTTGCCACTGTCGGTAATTCCCAATCGCAGCAGTGCATAAATACGAAGTTCCCTGTTCAATAATGCATCCGGTTTCAAGACAATCTGCTCTTCATCTTTCAACAAAGCATTAAAATCAGAAACAAAAGTCGGATACAGACCCAAAAAGACCTTATCGAAACGGGCGTACAAAGCGGATAATTCTTCGTCAATAAGTGTGGATGATTTTAATTTCTTGATTAGCTCTTCGTAGTATCTGTTGATAGCATACTTATACAGTACATTCTGGTATTTCTCCATCTTGCTAATATAGCTGAAACATACATCAAAAAATTCAGCAATATAATGCTCTTTCACATTACTAATTTCGCACAACTGACTATTCGTATCATTCAATTGGCTATTCATAGCATTCAACTTCTCATTCAACTTCAACAGTTTCTCGTTACTTTGCGCCAACGCCCGCTTTATCCTCAGAATTTTCCGCATTTGAAAATAGATGCATATCACCAACAAGACTAAGAGAAAAAGGATAATACTGGTTGAAATAAGGAAAGTAACTAAATTTTCCCTTGACCTTGCTTGCTCCGTCTGATAAGCCGAATTGATAATAGAATAGAATTTATAAATTTCCATCGCACGAAAATGAATTCCTGAAGAAACGACATCATCAATAGCGGATTGTGTAAATTTAAAAGCATCAGCCAGTTTCTTGTCTTCATACTGTATCAATGCCAATGCCTGCAAAGAAGCAGTCTCGCGTGTAGCATTCTGAATATCCGCAATGGCAGACAGCATATAATATTTCTTCACTTCATCCGGCCGATTGAGAAACCTGTACATTCCTGCACACGAATGAGTAATCATGGCATAGTTAGGCGAGCCGACCTCTTCCGTCTCCAGCAATTCCCTGATTATCTCCTTCGCCTTAACAGAATCATTTCTGCTATAATAATATGCTCTGGACAGTTTATAATCAAAAGAATTATGGTCAAGGAGTGCTAATAATGAATCCTGATAAGCCGCTCGTTGTTTTCCATACCGATTGTTGGTGGTAGAGATAGAATAATATTCCCAGAACCGGGAGTAGGTTTCATAATAGACAGGCAATAGTTCATGGGGAAGTTCCGATGTTTTTATATTTTCAAGAATAAATTCCGCATCCTTGTACCTTCCACACATCGAATACAGAAGGCTAAGTTGTAAGGACGACTCGTACTTTAAATAAGTCCTATTCATCCGACGGGCAATCTCAACATTCCTGTCTATATAATGGATTGCCGAATCTACAACAAATTTTCTGTACTCATTATAGAGTTGGACGTTAATCTTGTATTCCTGCTCCAAAGTTAAATTAGAAGCTTTCAATTTACATTTGATTCGATTAATCCGCGCCTCTTTTTTATGAACAAAGACAGACTTTCCATCTATCATCCTATGCAATGAGTCCGTCAACAATTTCAATTCGTTGTTTGCATAAAGATTACCACCGGCAACACTCAAGGTAACCAGCAGCAAAAAAAATCCCTTCTTTAATAAACAACGTCTGAATTTCATATTATTAGTACAGCAGGGAATAAAAAAAGCGATTTATTCCTTCAGAACAAATCGCTTTTCATATATGAAGTAAATTTGCTCTTATTCAGCAACTACTTCGAAAGGAATTTCTACCGAAACTTCCTTGTGAAGTTTAACTATAGCCTTGTAGTTACCAACTTCTTTCACAGCGTCTTTTACAACGATGATCTTTCTGTCGATTTCGTGACCCAATTTAGCCAATGCTTCAGCAATCTGGATGTTACCAACAGAACCGAAGATAGTACCGGTTGAGCTAACTTTAGTTGCAATAGTCAAAGTCACGCCTTCCAACTTAGCAGCAACAGCCTCAGCATCTTTCTTGATTTTCTCAAGTTTGTGAGCGCGTTGTTTCAGTTCTTCAGCCAACATTTTCTTTGCAGAAGGAGAAGCGATGACAGCTTTTCCAGTCGGGATCAGATAATTACGACCGTATCCGGATTTCACGTTTACGATGTCGTTCTTATAACCCAAGTTTACTACGTCTTCTTTTAAAATAATTTCCATACTTTTCCTCCTTCTTATTTCATCATGTCAGTTACATAAGGCAGTAATGCCAAGTGACGAGCTCTCTTCACAGCCTGCGCGATACGACGTTGGAACTTCAGAGAAGTACCTGTGATACGACGCGGAAGGATTTTACCTTGTTCATTCAAGAATTTCTTCAAGAATTCAGGATCTTTGTAGTCGATGTAACGAATACCGCTCTTTTTGAAACGGCAGTATTTTTTCTTCTTAACGTCTACTGACGGCGGAGTTAAATATCTGATTTCCGATTGAACTTGTTGTGCCATGATTAATCCTCCTTTTTGTTTGATTTAACACTTCTTCTCTTAGCAGCATATTCTGCAGCATACTTATCCATCTTGAAAGTCAAGAAGCGGATAACGCGTTCATCACGACGGAAGTTTACTTCCAACTTGTCAATTACAGTAGGTTCTGCATTGAACTCAATCAGTTGATAGAAACCTGTAGACTTTTTCTGGATTGGATAAGCCAATTTCTTCAGTCCCCAGTTCTCTTCATTGATAATCTCAGCACCTTCAGCTTGAAGAATACCTTTGAATTTTTCTACCGCTTCCTTCATCTGAACATCAGATAAAACGGGAGTTAAAATGAAAACGGTTTCGTATTGATTCATACTTCGTTTAATTAAATAAATAATTCTTTGATTTTTAAATGCGGGTGCAAAGTTAGGGAATTTATTTTGAACTACAAATATTTAATCTTTTTTTGTATCCTAATGTAGGAATTATCCGAGAAGTGGTTTACCTTTGCAAAGTTGTTTAAACAATAATTTCATGATAGAGCAATTCAACTTCGACATCCGGCTTATTTTTGCCATACTGAATGGCAAGGTTTCTGCGGCAATCAACCGTAAACTGTACCGTAACTTCCGCCAGAACGGTTTGGAAATCAGTCCCGAGCAATGGACGGTACTCATTTTTCTGTGGGAAAAAGACGGCGTGACACAACAAGAGTTGTGTAATGCAACTTTTAAAGACAAGCCCAGCATGACCCGCTTGATTGACAATATGGAACGGCAGCATCTTGTAGTACGCATTTCCGACAAGAAAGACCGCCGTACCAACCTGATCCATCTCACCAAAGATGGAAAAGAACTGGAAGAAAAAGCACGCATCATTGCCGGACAGACTTTGAAAGAAGCGCTTCACGGCATTACTCTCGAAGAATTAAGCATCGGGCAGGAAGTATTGAAAAAGGTATTCTTCAACACGAAGGATTAAACAGAGAAACAGACCTTTAAATCATAAAATCCACTAAATCCTATCTTTATAATGGATTTTTTATTTAAATAATTTCGCCCGTTAAAGAATTATGCTTTAATTTGTGACTGGAATATAATAATCTATTAAAATACACACACATGAAAGGTTTATTAAAGAACTTGGGATTGATCTTAATCTTGGTCGGAGTAGTTATCCTGCTGGGTTGTTCCTTTACAGGCAATGTAAACAACAACGCTATCCTGGGTACCTCAGTAGTACTGGTAGTACTGGGACTCATTTCTTATATAGTTATCAATAAGAAGATCGCTGATTAATTTCGTAGAAATCAATAAAAAATCCCGGAAACGAATGTTTCCGGGATTTTTTATTTGTGGTTATCGAATAATGTAACCTCATCAAGATTCAACTTCCGGTGTAATCAGTTTATAACCTTTTCCGTGGATATTGATGATTTCGATAGAATCGTCTTCCTTCAGGTGCTTACGCAGTTTCGTAATATATACATCCATACTGCGGGCATTGAAATAGTTATCGTCAATCCAGATAGTCTTCAATGCAAAGTCACGTTGCAGAATCTCATTGGCGTGAGCGCAAAGCAATCCGAGCAATTCAGATTCTTTGGTAGTCAATTTAGTCTGCTTGCCTTCCGAAGCCAGAATTTGTTTCTGAGTATCGAAAGTAAACTTACCGATCTTATAGATATTACTTTCTTTGTTCTTCTTTCCGCGAACACGTCTCAGGATTGCTTCAATTCTGAACGTCAATTCTTCCATACTGAACGGTTTGGTGATATAATCATCCGCACCAATCTTAAATCCTTCCAGAATATCTTCTTTCAGAGTTTTCGCAGTCAGGAAGATAATAGGGATTTCAGCATTCGCTGCACGGACATCCTGTGCCAGTGTGAAGCCATCTTTCTTAGGCATCATTACGTCAAACACGCACAAGTCATATTTATTCTTCAAGAAAGCCTTATAACCGGCTTCTCCATCAGGATATAACTCAGCAGAATAACCTTTTGCCTGTAAATATTCTCTTAAAAGCATGCCAAGATTTTCGTCATCCTCGCATAATAAAATACGCAGTTTCTCGTCCATATCAATTATTTTTTAATAAAGGTAATGCAATAATAAATTTAGTTCCCACGTTCAGGTCGCTTTCTGCCCGGATGGTTCCCTTATGCTCTACGATAATTTTCTTCACATAAGCCAATCCCAGTCCAAATCCCTTCACATCGTGCAGATTACCCGTATGCACACGATAGAACTTTTCAAATATCTTTTTCAGGTTCTCCTTCTTGATTCCAATACCATTGTCCTGTATCGAAATCATCAGTTTGCCCGATTCATTCCACGTTCTCACTTTCAGCTCCAAATCCTCTTCCGGCTTCTTATATTTCACCGCGTTGTCCATCAGATTAAAGATTACATTTGTGATATGCATCTCATCTGCAAATATAACAGGGTCAGTAGCCTCAAGGTTCGATGTTATCTTACCATTATATCGTTCCACTTTCAGTGTAAAGGTATTGATAACTCCCGCTATCAGTTCATTCGCATCAATCTCCTTCATCTTTAAAGTCGCCTTCTGACGGTCGAACATTGACATCTGGAGTACCTTCTCTACCTGGAAGCGCAAGCGCTTGGTTTCATCATTAATAACTCCCGATATATGCTGGAACATCTGCGGGGATTTTCCCACCGCGGGGTCTTTCAGCATCTGCGCCGCCAATGAAATGGTGGATATCGGCGTTTTAAATTCGTGCGTCATATTGTTGATAAAGTCATTCTTCATCTCTGTCAACTTCTTCTGACGGAATACGATATAAATCGTAAAGATGAATGTCACCAGCAATACCATCGTAAATATCAACGACGGAATCATGAAACTGATCGAGTCAAAAAGATAATCCCTTCTTCCCGGGAAATGCACTTTCAATACACTCATCTTTGCAGGCGGATCGTTCTTGAACAATGCCTGCTGATAGAATTCATCACTCCCCTTTCCGTCATAATCCGCACAACGGTAGACTTCCCGTCCATCCTTATCAATCACCGTAAAGTGAAAAGGTAAGTCTATACCATTATTATATAAGTTCGATTTCAGATAACCGTTCAAGTCTCCGAACCGTACTCTATCTCCAATCGACTTGTCACTTGCCCGATAAATCATCTGCCAAACCACTTCATTCAGCAATTCGCGTTGATACATATATCGGTTTTTGATAGCCTCTATCAGTGAACGCGAGGTTTCCGGAATAGTTTTTGTTCCCCTGTAAGGAGAAATCATAGCTTTCGGAAGTTCAGATGGTTTGGTAGTCATCACTTTCAACTCAAAATCCGTATATACCTTTCCATCTTTAGACTTCATCGTAAACCGTTGCGTCTGCTGAACCAAATCATTCTGCTGCAATGAAGCATTGTTCTCAATCAGAGCCTTTCTCTCAGCTTCAGAAACATCTTCAATCAACCAACGTTGCGTTTCCGCATATTCCACATCCTTGGAAACTTGATCCAGGCTATTGCGTACAGCCGAATCAAACTGTTCCTTCCGGGTCTTCATCATTTCCTCTATATAACTGACCTGTAAATACAGCAAACTGAGGAAGGAAAGCCCCATTACAATACCTAATATCCAAATTGTTGACTTCTTCATAGCAACAAAATTAACACTCCCTAATTAACACTCCTAATCCATTAACTTGATTTAACCGGAACTTCCCGGAAATTAACCGAAAGGAGATATTTAGGTCGTATTCTGATTACTACAACAATATTAGCCCTCCTTTGGTTTGCAAATTTAATAAAAAATTAAATCTTTTCCTTGCGTTTCTCCATCTTTATTAATCATAGTTAAACAAAAACCGCCCTCTTTTACTTAAAAAAGAAGACGGTTTTAACACTATTAAGAAAATTACGAATTATTCTTCGGTTTGTTTAGCCTCGAAATCTTTAATTAACTTATCCTGAACATCTGACGGAACAAGCTCATAACTAGAGAATTTCATGATGAACGAAGCACGTCCGCCGGTAAGCGAGCTAAGTGCCGTCGAATAGGAAGACATTTCTTTCAAAGGTACTTTAGCAACCAGTTTCTCAAAACCTTTCTCGCTACTCATACCCATAATCATGGCACGACGTCCCTGAAGGTCACCCATCACATCTCCCATCCTGTCGGACGGTACAAACACTTCCACATCATAAATCGGTTCCAGAATTTTCGGACCTGCATTCTTGAACGCTTCGCTAAAGGCATTACGTCCGGCAAGCATGAAGGAGATTTCATTAGAATCTACCGGATGCATCTTGCCATCATAAACAATGACACGCACATCACGGGCATACGAACCGGTCAACGGGCCTTGTTCCATACGAGACATGATACCTTTCATAATGGCAGGCAGGAAACGGGCATCGATAGAACCACCCACGATACTATTGATAAATACGAGCTTGCCGCCCCATTCCAACGGTACCTCTTCAGTCCCTCTTACAGTAATCTTAAATTCCTGTCCGTTGAACTTATAAGTATCGGGCACAGGCATACCTTCTTTATAAGGTTCTACAATCAGATGAACCTCACCGAACTGGCCGGCTCCGCCGGATTGTTTCTTATGGCGATAATCAGCACGTGCAGCTTTCGTAATCGTTTCGCGATACGGAATCTTCGGTTCTTCGTATTTCACCTGAAGTTTTTCATTGTTTTCCAACCGCCATTTCAATGTACGAAGATGGAATTCTCCCTGTCCGTGCACCAATGTCTGTTTCAATTCTTTTGATTGTTCGATTACCCACGTCGGATCCTCTTCGCGCATACGGTTCAAGATGGTCATCATCTTTTCCACATCCGCTTCGTTCACCGGTTTGATAGCACGGGAATATTTAGAATTCGGATATTTGATAAAGTTGAATTTATAATCGCAATCCTTGCCATTCAGTGTATTACCGGTCTTCACGTCTTTCAGTTTCACAGCAGCGCCAATATCACCGGCCTGCAATTCTTCCACTTTCACACGGTTGCCACCGGCCACCACATAAATCTGCGCAATACGTTCTTTCGAACCACGATCGGCATTCAGCAAATCATCTCCCTCATGAACTTTACCGCTCATAACTTTAAAATAAGAGACCTCACCGATATGCGGTTCCACACTTGTTTTGAAGAAATAAAGAGATTCCGGCCCGTTTGAATCAGGAGCCACTTCCTTGCCGTCCGTATTCTCTACCTTAGGCATTTCAGAAACAAAAGGAACTACATTACCCAAAAATTCCATCAAACGACGGACGCCCATATCCTTACCGCCACAAACGCAGAATACAGGAAACATTCCTCTGGCAATCAACCCTTTGCGGATGCCTTCACGCATTTCGTCTTCCGAAAGAGATTCCTGCTCGAAGAATTTCTCCATCAGACCTTCGTCATTTTCGGCAGCGGCTTCCACCAATGCTTTATGCATTTCCATCGCCTTATCCATTTCTTCTGCCGGAATATCTTCAATCGTTGGAGCACCGCCTTCGGGTTTCCACGAATATTTCTTCATCAACAGTACGTCAATCAAAGCATTAAAGCCCGGACCTGTACTGATAGGATATTGGATGGGAACAACTTTTGAACCATAAGCTTCTTTCAGTTGTTCAAGTATGTTATCATAGTCACATTTTTCATTATCAAGCTGGTTGACTAGAAAAATAACTGGCTTATTCAATTTTTCAGTATATCGGAAATGATTTTGCGTACCGACTTCGACACCATATTGGCCATTGAGAAGAATAATTGCAGTGTCGGTCACATTTAATGCAGTTACTGTACTGCCTACGAAATCGTCCGAACCCGGACAGTCAATGATATTAAGTTTTTTATTATTCCATTCTACATGGAGAACGGTGGAGAAAACGGAGTAACCATACTCTTGTTCAACAGGGAAATAATCACTAACAGTGTTTTTTGCGGCAACAGATCCGCGACGTTTTATAACACCACTCTCGAAAAGCATCGCTTCCACGAGAGTGGTTTTCCCAGAGCCAGAACTTCCCAACAAGGCAATGTTCTTGATTTCATTAGTCTGATATACTTTCATAATATATAAGATTTTAGTAATTACTCAGTATGTTTCTCACATACCATTAATTTTGTGATGCGCAAATTAGGGATTAATTGGGGGAAAAGCAACACTTGTGGTAGTGTTACTAAACAATGTTATGTAACACATCTTTATCGTGAACAATTCTGCTTAGTATAAAATTGTTTTCCTATTAGAAACAAACAAGCCATCCATCGCTTATTCGGAAATAATTTATTGCCGGCTGAATTATCGTTCAACGGTTGTTGGACGACAGTTCTATATTCGTGGAGCGTTCGTTCAACAACTGTTGAACGATAATCGAGTAGTACATGTACAAATAGTTTCGGCTGAAATAAATATTGTTTTATTCAGGCACGTACACTGTTTTCTGTTAAGAGAAAACAAATCTTTGATATATTATCCGATAATAGTTTTACTTTTGTATCCACAAAACTCAAACAGCATAGCTATGGCAGGTATTTATCTTCATATTCCTTTCTGCAAGACCCGTTGCATCTATTGTGATTTTTATTCGACTACCCGTAGTGAACTAAAAACACGCTATGTACGCGCCCTTTGCAGTGAACTGGAAATGCGAAAAGAATATTTGAAGGAAGAACGGGTAGAAACTATTTATTTCGGCGGCGGAACGCCGTCGCAACTGGAAGAAGGAGATTTCAGACAACTGTTCGAAACCATACAGAAGTGTTATGGAATGGAATCTTGCCACGAAATCACTCTGGAAGCCAATCCGGACGACTTATCAAAGGAGTATCTGCAAATGTTGTCTACTCTCCCGTTCAACCGCCTCAGCATGGGAATACAGACTTTCGATGACGCTACCCTCAAATTGCTGAAACGCCGCCATGATGCCCGGACTGCCATTGAAGCTGTCGACAGATGCCGGCAAGCCGGATTCAGCAATATCAGCATCGACCTTATATATGGACTGCCGGGAGAAACGAAAGAGCGCTGGGAGAACGATCTCCGGCAGGCTATCGACCTGAATGTGGAGCATATTTCTGCCTATCACTTGATTTACGAAGAAGATACACCTATATATAAGATGTTGAAGCAGCACCAGGTATCCGAAGTGGACGAAGATTCCAGCCTGGAGTTTTTTACGTTGCTGATAGAACGTCTGCAAGAAGCAGGATTCGAGCATTATGAGATCTCTAATTTCTGCCGACCCGGCAAACACTCCCGCCACAACACTTCGTATTGGCAAGGGATTCCCTACCTCGGCTGCGGACCATCAGCACACTCTTTCGACGGAATGACACGAGAATGGAATGTCTCATCCATCGACCTATATATAAAAGGTATAGAGAAGAACCGGCGTACTTTTGAAATTGAGTATCTGGATCAAGCCACCCGTTACAATGAATTTATCATCACTACCATACGCACAGTGTGGGGCACACCCATAGAAAAGCTGAAACAGACATTTGGCAATGAACTATGGGAGTACTGCCGGAAGATGGCTGCTCCTTATCTGGAAAGTGGGAAACTGGAAGAGCACGATGGCGCTCTGCGCCTGACCCGTGAAGGTATTTTCATTTCCGACAGTATAATGAGTGATTTGCTTTGGGTAGATTAATAAAATAAACGGCAAGCCGATGACCGAATCAGAAGTAAGAAAGTTATTACGGCAAATGAAAGAACTGGATTCGCAAACTGCCTTCCGGAACTTTTATGACATGACATACGACCGCCTTTTCCGCATTGCTTATTACTATGTAAAGCAAGAAGAATGGTCGCAGGAAATCGTACTCGATGTATTCCTGAAACTCTGGAAACAGCGCAGCACGCTACTTGACGTGAGAAATATTGAAGATTACTGCTTTATCCTGGTCAAGAATGCTTCACTCAATTATTTGGAAAAAGAATCCAAGCATACGTTTATTCATGCCGACTCACTGCCGGAACCTCAAGAACAAAGTTTCTCACCGGAAGAATCATTAATCAGCGAAGAACTGTTTGCCCTCTACGTGAAGGCACTTGACCGACTTCCCGAACGTTGCAGAGAGATATTTATCCGCATCCGCGAAGAAAAACAGAGTTATGCGCAGGTAGCGGAAGAGTTGGGTATCAGCACAAATACAGTAGACGCACAACTTCAGAAAGCGATAACACGGCTAAAGGAAATGATTAGCCGAACTGAAATTGATTAACATTTATTCGCACTAAGGGCGTAGGGAGTTTCTGTCAACCTGCTGTCTTTATCAGCAAACAACCCGATTAATCACTAAAAAGACAGAAAAAGGAATGAAATACGCCGATAGAGAATTAGAAGAAATACTGGACAAGCTCGTCGCCTCTACGCGTTCACCACGGGGACGTTTCTCAGCGGCAACCGGCTATCCTAAGTTAGAGAAAAGATTGAAGTCCCACACCCGGCGTCTGACTCTGACACGCACGTTTTCGGTAGCAGCGGCAGTACTCCTATTCTGTATATCAGCATGGACAGTTTACCTATATACACAGCCTGTCTCCATACAGACAGTTTCTACATTAGCGGAAACACGAACGGTTCATCTCCCCGACAGCAGCATTGTCATCCTGAACCACTATTCTTCGATTTCTTATCCTGAGAAATTCAAATCGGGCAACCGGAAAGTAGGATTGAACGGAGAGGCTTATTTTGAGGTAAGTAAAGATAAGAAACATCCGTTCATTGTGCAAACTGAGACAATTGACGTTCAGGTATTGGGAACTCATTTCAATGTGGATGCCTATCGTGACAATCCGGATGTAAAAACAACGTTATTAACAGGTTCGGTGGCAGTCAGCAATAAAAGCAACTCAATCCGCATGGTATTAAAGCCGAATGAAATTGCCATATATAATAAGGTGGGACAAAAGCTCACCCGCAAAGTCCTTGAAAATGCGAAGGATGAAATCTCCTGGCGGCATGGGGAGTTTATATTCGATGATTTGCCTTTGCAGGACATTGCCCGCGAACTATCCAACTCATTCGGGACAAGCATCCGCATATCCGACACGGCTTTACAAAATTACCGGATTACAGCCCGGTTCCGCAACGGGGAAGATTTGGAGACTATCTTATCTGTATTACACAATGCCGGTTATTTCAACTATTCACAAGACAATGAACAGATTATTATCACCGCTAAACCAGACTTAAAATGAGAACTATTCACCAGAGTCGCCTGCCTGTCAGAACAATTGTCCTGATAGGTATGGCGCTCTTTATCACCACCCAGGCATACGCACAAAACGCAAACGCCCGGCTCACACTGTCACTACGAAACGCTACATTGAAGGAGTTTACCAAAATGATTGAAAATTCAACCGGTTATTCATTCATATACAGCGAAGAAATCAGTATCAAACATAAAATCAACCTGAAAGTTAAAGAAAAGCCTTTGCAGGAAATTCTTGATATTGTATTCAAGAATGAAGCGGTCGGCTACGAGTTTTCCGGCCGCTATATCCTGCTGCAAAAAAAGAAAAGCCCCAAAAACGTAAGCCGCAAGTTTACTATCAGCGGATATGTCACTGACGGAACGTCCTCTGAGACGTTGATTGGAACGAACATCTTTGAGAGTCATCAGAATCAGGGAACTACTACCAATCCTTACGGTTTTTACAGTATCACTCTGCCCGAAGGAGAAACCGACTTACGTTTCTCCTACCTGGGGTATGGAATTTCCAAACATACTTTCATGCTCGGACAGGATACGGTATTGAACATCAGAATGAAAAGCGACAACCAACTCGAAGAGGTAGTAGTGGTATCCGAGAGGTCGGAAACCGGAGCACTGGCCACCCAAATGGGAGCTACCGACATTCCCATCGCCCAAATCAGAAATACTCCCAGCGTATTGGGAGAGGCGGACGTTATGAAGACCATACAACTTATGCCCGGAGTACAGGCAGGGGTGGACGGCTCCGCCGGACTATATATACGCGGCGGTAGCCCGGACCAGAACTTGATTCTACTCGACGGGGTTCCCGTGTATAATGTAGACCATATGTTCGGATTCTTCTCTGTCTTTACTCCTGAAGCGGTGAAGAAGGTAACGCTGTTCAAAAGTTCCTTCCCTGCCCGCTTCGGCGGACGGCTCTCTTCGGTCATCGACGTACGTACCAATGACGGAAATATGCAAAAATACCATGGTACGTTCAGTATCGGCCTGTTAACCAGCAAAATTAATCTGGAAGGTCCTATCATTAAGGGAAAAACATCATTCAATATTTCAGCGCGCCGCTCCTTTCTGGATCTATTGGCAAAACCCTTTATGCCTGATGATGAAAAATATAGTTACTACTTTTATGACGTAAATGCCAAAATCAACCATAAATTCTCCGACCGGAGCCGCATCTATCTAAGTGCCTACAATGGAAAAGACCACTTTAAGACCCGTTTTGACGCTGACACTAATTACGAAGACGGGACTACAATGAACTGGGGAAATACAATCATTTCCGCCCGGTGGAATTATATCTTCAACAACCAACTGTTCAGCAACACAACCGTCGCTTTCAACAACTACCGGTTTGACATCAATTCATATACCACCAACAAGTTTGCCGGTTCATCCGAAGATATGGTTAACAAGTATTCTGCCGATTACCGTTCCGGCATCCAGGACTGGAGTTATAAGATAGACTTCGACTACAATCCTACTCCCACACACCGCATTAAGTTCGGAACGGAATATATGTATCACAGCTTCCGCCCGGAAGTCATGACATCCCGGATTTCAGAGCAAACCGACAACCACACAGAACGGGACAGTATCTATCATAGTATAAATAACAGCCGGATTTACGCACAGGAAATATCAGCCTACGCAGAAGATAATTTCAAAATCAGCCCACATCTCCGACTGAATCTCGGACTGCATCTTTCTTTATTCCGTGTGCAGAAGAAAAACTATTTCTCTCTCCAGCCCCGCCTATCCGCCCGATATCAACTGAGCAGGAATGTCGCTCTGAAAACGTCTTATACCAAAATGAACCAATATGTGCATCTGCTTTCGTCCATGCCTATCAGTATGCCGACAGATTTATGGGTTCCCGTAACAAAGAAAATCAGACCTATGCAATCCCACCAATTCTCTTTAGGAGGATATTATACGGGAATCAAGGGTTGGGAATTTTCAGTAGAAAGTTATTATAAGGATATGCGCAATGTACTGGAATATAAAGACGGAGTCAGCTTTTTCGGTTCTTCCTCCGGTTGGGAAAACAAAGTGGAAATGGGAAAAGGACGTTCAATGGGGATTGAATTTATGGCACAAAAAACGATCGGCAAGACTACGGGATGGCTATCCTATACCCTTTCAAAAAGCGACCGTAAATTCGCCAAAGGCGGCATAAACAACGGAGAACGGTTCCCGTACAAGTATGACCGTCGCCATAACATCAACCTGACGGTTAACCACCGGTTCAACGACCGCATCGATATCGGAGCCTCCTGGGTATTCTACACAGGAGGGACAAGCACTATTCCCGAAGAAAAAACGGTGATTATCCGTCCTAATGACGGTGCAAACAATGGTTCGGGAGGAGGTTGGGTGATTCCTTACGAACCCATGTTTACCAATACATCACCCACTATAGGAGAAGCCAACTACGTTGAACACCGGAACAACTTCCGTCTGCCGGCAAGCCACCGGCTGAATATTGGCGTCAATTTCAATAAAAAGACCAAGCATGGAATGCGCACCTGGAACATCAGTTTATACAATGTGTACAACGCCATGAATCCGGCATGGATTTATCGGGCACACAACCAGGAAGGAAAAAGCGTCATCAAAAAATATACATTATTACCTATCATTCCTTCTTTTACTTATACTTATAAATTCTAGTCCAGCAATGAAAACTTATACATACATATTATTCATACTGATTACAACGCTTACCACTGTTTCTTGCGAGAATGAA
The DNA here is from genome assembly GCF_042854785.1 of Bacteroides sp. f07. Lineage (NCBI taxonomy): Bacteria > Pseudomonadati > Bacteroidota > Bacteroidia > Bacteroidales > Bacteroidaceae > Bacteroides > Bacteroides sp. f07. Next base: position 35,051 of record NZ_BAABXI010000001.1, read on the forward strand.
CTTCCTTTCAACATCAAGGACAATCCCCCTAAACTGGTGATGAATGCATTAATCAACGCCGACAATCAGACCAATATCCTTTTCCTTAACTTCACCGGAAAGGAAACTGCCACTCATATCCAAGATGCGACGGTAGAGGTACGTGTCAACGGACAACTGACAGAAAGCCTGCGCCCGCTTCCACCGGAAACAGAAGCAAACCCGCAATGCCGTTTCAACATTACAAGTAAATTCACCCCCGGAGATGCGGTTCGTATAGACGCACTGACCGATGACGGACGGTATCATGCCTGGGCAGAAGTAGCTGTACCCCAACGTCCTGCCGGAATAGAGAATATCGACACGCTCACCGTCCCGATGCAAGAATACGGGCATACCAACAAATATCTTCGTTACCGGATAACCTTCAAAGACCGCCCTGACGAAACGAATTATTACCGCCTTGTAGTAGACAAGCAGACCACATTATGGGGATATAACTACGAAGAGGGAAAAGGAGACTATATCTTTTGGACAAAACACAGTTACTCATTTATCGGGCGCGAAGACATCGTATTGACAGACGGGCAACCCTCTACCGGAGACGATGAAGATAACGGCATGTTCGATACGGCAAAGAATATCTATGGGGTATTTGACGACTCCCGGTTTAAAAATACGTCATATACAATGACGGTCTACAACAGCACCCACATCGAAACAGGTAACGAAGAAGGATTTTTTAATGGGATGGATGTCATTATCCGCTTGAGAAGTATCACAGAAGTAGAATATTATTATCTGAAAGCTCTTAACTCTGTGGATTCCGACGTCTATGACGAGACAATCGACGAACCAATCAAATATCCCGGTAATGTGCACGGTGGTACGGGGATAGTAGGGATCAGTACGGAAGTAAGTAAAGTTATTACCATCTTCACTCCCCAGCATTAGAATTGTAAAAGAATGAAAGTTACCGACAGGTTAGATTAGGAACGAAACTCTTTTTCAACTATCTTTGCAGCCAAAAACAGGCATCGACTATGTTTATCATCATTGGAATTATGCTGACGGGAATGCTGTTGGGATATCTATTACGCAGCAAACGTCTCACGTGGATACATAAAATAATCACCTTGCTTATATGGAGTCTTCTATTCCTGCTTGGAATTGACGTAGGCGGAAACGAAACGATCATCAAGGGACTGCCCACATTTGGACTGGAAGCCGTCATCATCACTCTCGCCGCTGTCATAGGAAGTACCCTATGCGCATGGGGACTCTGGTACCTATTATACATAAGGAATAGAGGAAAGGAGACGAAAGCATGAAAGGCAGTCTGATTATTGTCTCTTTCTTCATTATCGGTACCCTCTGCGGAGTATATCATCTCATCCCATACGATTTCACCGACAGTAAACTCAGCTACTATGCCCTTTGCGGCTTGATGTTCTGCGTAGGGATCAGTATCGGTAACGACCCGAACACGCTGAAAAGTTTCCGTTCTCTGAATCCCCGACTCGTGTTTCTTCCCATTCTGACAATACTCGGCACACTGGCAGGATGTGCCGTAGCAGGAATCTTCATGAGCCAACGAGGATCCTTGGATTGCATGGCTGTCGGAGCCGGATTTGGTTATTATTCGCTCTCCAGCATTTTTATCACCGAATACAAAGGCCCCGAACTGGGAACTATCGCACTGCTTTCCAATATCATGCGTGAAATCATTGCTCTGCTGTGTGCTCCATTGCTAGTAAAGTATTTCGGAAAGTTAGCCCCTATCTCTGTGGGAGGAGCTACGACTATGGATACCACTCTTCCTATCATTACCCGATACTCAGGAAAGGAATTTGTAATCATTTCCATCTTTCACGGTTTTGTAGTCGATTTCAGTGTTCCATTCCTGGTCACGTTCCTTTGTTCAATATCATTTTAACAGCAACACTCCCTAAAATACAGCAAATTTTCACTATCGTTTCCGTACACGTATTACAAAAACATTTCATAAAGAAGTGTTTTTGTATCAAAAAGCATATCACCACTTGATTTACATCAAGAAATCAACCTAAATAGTTTCTTTTCCCTTTCTTTATTTTTGTGTTATAAAACATATTCCTACATTTGCATAGGTAAAAAGAAAAAGCTAAGCGCTTAGACAATATTTTCAATAGGTATTAGATTTGTTTTTAGGAATAGTTTTTAGGAATAACAATTAAAAAAGTAGGTATTATGAAACGTATAGGATTAACATTAGTGGCAGCACTCTGTCTGACTGCTACGACTTTTGCAGCAGGAAACCAGCCTACAACTGCAAAATGGGAAGGTAACATCAACGTAAGTAAATTAGGTAAATATTTGAATTTAAATTCCGTTCAGAGCGAAGAAGTAGCAAACATTTGCGATTACTTCTCTACACAGATGTCAAAAGCCACAACAGCGAAGAAAGATAAAGAAGCAAAATTGCGTAACGCTGTTTATGGTAACTTGAAACTGATGAGAAAGACACTCAGCGCCGAACAGTATGCCAAATATGCTGCTTTGATGAACATTACCTTGATGAACAAAGGTATTGAACTGAATAAGTAAAACGATTAAATATGTAAAAGAGAGAGAGAAAGGGTGGAAGCTGATAATCGGCTTCCACCCTTCTTCTTTTTATTCACGGCAAGTACCATTTTATCGACAAGCGTTATTTAATAGTCACCATCGTAGCCCCGAATCCATATTCCTGGAAAGAGGCATCCTGATAACGGCAATTGCTATACTTCCGCTTCAGTTCATCAAGGATAGCTTTCCGAAGCACTCCATCCCCCTTGCCATGAATAAATACAATCTTCTGTTCACGCTTATTCTTATAGTTTTCCATCACTTCACGAAACTTATCCAATTGATAAGTTAGGATTTCGGCATTCCCCATCCCCTGAGTATCATCCAACAAAGAATCAATATGAAGGTCTATTTCAACAATGCCATTCTTTCCACCATGAGCATGGTTAGGTTTAACGATAGGTTGCGACTTCGGTTTATCTGCCGACTTCTTCTGCAACAAAGCAACCTGAATTTCTTCAGCCGAAACATAGACTTGCTTTGCAGGCATATCATTCTTCACAATATCATAAATCAAAGCCGGTTCTTCAAAGAAATCGGAACTGCTGAACGTATGCAGTTTATAGAACTTCACAGTATCGATCCGTATCTCTACGCTGACAGCCGGTTTGATAGCTGCCGGCTTACCGTCTTTGAAAGCTATCAGTTGCACAGCCACCCGTTCCATTTCATTCAACAGATCTTTCGTAAACTCTTCCAACAACAATTTTGTATTCGGTTCCACCAAACCATGTGAACGGTTTTTCCAAGTTTTTCCTTCCGCACTCAAATAGGTATAATACAGATAATAATTACTATCATTTACCAAATAAGTTTCGAAAGGGGTAGTCATCATAGCCTTTGCATCTTCAGGCACGTAAGCAAGAAATACGTTCAACGTATCTCCCCCACGCACTTCCGGCTGACGTTGAATAACAGGCATTTCCGGTTTTGACGGTTTCACCGGTTCTTCCGGTTTCGGAGCCGACGATTTCGATTTATGCTTTATATTGTAGTCATCTGTTTCAATCACCACACACTCACGTATCGGCATAGGAATGTCGAAGCCGTCCGCATCTTCCACCAAAACAAAATCCTTTCCTTGGAATCCAGTTACGATTCCACCGCCTACCTCACTGAGGAAGCGTACTTTATCTCCTATTTTCATTGTTGTATATTCCAATTAAAGTTCAAACTCAAAAGCGAGTAACAAAGATAGATATTTCTATGAAATTAAACCGGGATTTGGTTCTAAAAACAAGGAACTTGCTTTTATTCACCCTTTTTATTGTAACTTTGCCACACGAAATACCAAACATATTATTTGAAATTCCCTATTAACGATGAAAACCTATGAAAGAATTTATTAAAGTCATCGCCTTCGACGCAGATGACACCCTGTGGAGCAACGAACCTTTTTTCCAAGAAATAGAAAAGCAATATACAAGCCTGTTACAGCCTTATGGCACTCCCAAAAATATTTCAGCCGCCTTATTTCAGACAGAAATGAATAATCTGAAACATCTCGGATACGGTGCCAAAGCTTTTACCATCTCCATGGTTGAGACCGCTTTGCAAATCAGTGGACAAATCTGATATTCAACCCGTTTTATCATTAGGTGGATACGGAGTGCATATTCCTTTCGAGGTTATGTGGAAACATGAAGTGGCAGATACATTCACACATACCCATCTGAAGCAGATAGAAAGATTCGATGAATTGCTTGCCCTGTTCGGATAAGCCTATCCCCAATTCAGGCTAAAATATTTCTCCCATCTGCATATCTATAATAATTTCATCAACTCAGCCGCCCGGCACGCTTCGATTGAATTACTGACAGAAAGTTTCTCCAGGATATTCTGCCGATGCCGGTTGACTGTGTTCACGCTAATATAGAGAGTAGCGGCTATCTCTTTACTTGACAGTCCTTTGCGTATGCAACGGAGTATCTCCTTTTCACGTTCAGACAAGATATTGCAATGTTCTTCCGACAGAAACAGTGTTTCCACTTCCCCATGTTCCATGTGGGTAATGGTAGGATATATCCCTTGCTCCGCCCTCTGGTCTGCCGACAATGTGTAAAGGCAAAAAATCAGCCACACACTTCCCGAAGGAGTATTTTCCATGATTTGAACTAAATTGTCTATATACTGATATTCTCCTTTCTCATTCTTCATCCGCAGCCTGCATCTTCCCCTATACTTCAACCGTTCCTCGGACGACAACGAAAATGTTTTTTGAAAAAATTTATATTCCAACAAACGTTTTTCCACCAAGTCCTCCGGATGAATCCTCCGGTAGATGCAATCTTCATCCATCGAATCAATGACGCTTAAAGCAGCCTCTTCCTGAGTCAGTCCCAGAAAATGCGCCCACCGATGAACCGTTACATAACTTTTCCGGTTCGAAAGGTCAGAAATGACAGCGCATCCACCGTTAATCTCCGTCAATGAACGGACAAAATGCCGATGTTGCTCCACAATACCTTTATCTAATACCTCATTAGCTATCGGTTGCGTAGCATACACCTCATCAATTTCCTTTTGTAATACGTCCATCCTGTAAAATGGTTATTATTCAGTATTGCTACATATCAGGGCATGGCCTATCTTTGCACCACAAAGATAATCAAATAAGAAACTATCATGCAACATTTAAAAATCAAAATCATGTCGATTGCCTTGATGGCGATAGCAACTTCTTCAATGGGACAAAGTCTGAATAAAATGAACTGGCTGAACGAGCCTCAACAATGGGAGATAAAAGAAGGTAAAACCTTAGTTATGGACGTACCGGCAAAAACCGACTTCTGGCGAATCTCCCACTATGGATTTACCGTAGATGACGGCCCTTTCTACTATGCTACCTATGGCGGAGAATTCGAAGTGAAAGTAAAGATTACCGGCAACTACGTGACCACTTTCGACCAAATGGGACTAATGCTGCGCATTGACCATGAAAACTGGATAAAGGCGGGAGTTGAATATGTTGATGGCAAACAGAACGTAAGTGCCGTGGTAACACACCACACGAGCGACTGGAGCGTAGTACAATTACCGGATGCTCCCCGTTCTCTATGGATAAAAGCAATCCGCCGACTGGATGCAGTGGAAATATTCTTCTCGCGTGATGACAAAGAATATACCATGATGCGCATTTGCTGGTTGCAAGATAATTGTCCTGTCATGGTAGGTCTGATGGGAGCTTGCCCGGACGGAAAGGGATTTACCGCCATATTCGAAGAGTTCAAAGTGACTCCGCTAGCGGATCAGCGAAGACTGGAATGGGCAAAGAAGCAACAGGATAAATAAGGATAACACAAAATAATTCTGTCCGGATTCAGCAACTGCTGATTCTGTAAACAGATATCCGGTATCTTCATATAAACAAATTTTATTGCACAAATATAAAAATTCCTTGCCACAAATCACCATAAACTACAGAATCTTGAACTTCAGGAAAGGAGAATCAAAGAAAAATGCCTATTTTTGTCATCGCAAACCTAAGATTATAAAATAATGCGTTATAGACTTTCAGCTCCTTCCGCAATCAAAGCCACAATTCAATTGCCGGCTTCCAAGAGTATCAGTAACCGTGCACTCATTATCAATGCATTGGCAGAAAGCAACTGTACTCCTAACAATCTATCCGATTGCGATGATACACGCGTGATGATAAAAGCCCTTACCCAAGATGAAGAAACAATTGACATCATGGCTGCCGGAACCGCCATGCGCTTTCTGACGGCCTATTTGAGTGTCACACCGGGAGAACGGATAATCACAGGCACAACACGCATGCAACAACGCCCCATACAAATATTGGTCAATGCCCTTCGTGAACTGGGAGCGGAAATAAGCTATACCAATAATGAGGGATTCCCCCCTTTACACATAAAAGGTGTAGAACTGAAAGGGAATGAGATTACGCTGAAAGGAAATGTCAGCTCCCAATACATTTCAGCTTTGCTGATGATAGGTCCGGCACTTAAAAACGGGCTGACGCTGCATCTGAGCGGTGAGATTATCTCACGTCCTTACATCAACCTTACATTACAGTTAATGCAGGACTTCGGTGCAAAAGCAGCATGGACTTCTTCAGACAGCATCTCCGTAGCTCCACAACCTTATACAAGCATTCCGTTTACAGTGGAGAGTGATTGGAGCGCAGCTTCTTACTGGTATCAAATTGCAGCATTATCCCCAAAAACTGAAATTGAGTTATTGGGATTATTCCGTAACAGTTATCAGGGAGACAGCCGTGGAGCGGAAGTATTCTCGCGGTTAGGAATAACCACAGAGTTTACCACCAAAGGAGTTAAACTCAAAAAGACAGGGAAAGCACCGGAAAGACTGGAAGAAGATTTCATTGACATACCTGATTTGGCACAGACCTTTGTCGTCACTTGTGCCTTGATGAACATTCCTTTCCGCTTCACAGGGCTGCAAAGTCTGAAGATAAAAGAAACCGACCGTATTGCCGCTTTAAAAAACGAACTCAAAAAGCTGGGATACGTTATCAAAGAAGAGAATGACAGCATACTGATGTGGAATGGCGAACGGTGTGAACCAGAAGAAACTCCTGTGATTGCAACATACGAAGACCACCGGATGGCAATGGCGTTTGCTCCGGCAATAATCTGCCACCCTACTATGCAAATCGCCGACCCGCAAGTCGTTACCAAATCATATCCCGGATATTGGAAAGACCTGAAACAAGCCGGATTTCAGATTATAAACGAAGACTAACCGCCCCGATACAGTGGAAGATTTCAATAAATACACTTCCCATATCAACTATTCCCCTATTGTAGATTTTGTATTACAACAGGGGAAACAGACCTATTATGAGAAAGGAGACTATTTTTCCCGACAGGGAGAAATCTGCAGGACGATGGGCTTTGTCAGTTCCGGCTCTTTCCGGTACTGTTGTATCAACAATTTGGGAGAAAGTAATATCGTAGGATATACTTTCGACAATTCCTTTGTCGGCAATTATCCAGCTTTTCAATTACAGGACAAATCGAATGTGGACATACAAGCCCTGTGTGACTGTTCGGTATATGTGATTAATCATCAGCAAATGACCGATTTCTATGAAGCTAACAACGACAACCAAAAGCTAGGACGCCGCATTGCAGAAACTCTGCTATGGGAAGTCTACGACCGTATGATTTCAATGTACAGCCTGACAGCAGAAGAACGGTATCTTGAAATTATCAACCGTTGCCCCGACTTACTGAAACTGATTACATTAAAAGAACTGGCATCTTATCTCTTGATTCGCCCGGAAACACTAAGCCGTATCCGAAGAAAAGTGGTACAAAAGTAATTTCTTGATTTCAATCAAGAAATTATCTACGCCCACTCCCTACTTTTGGAACCAAATAGAATGAAAATCATGCAGAAAATAATAATTATAGGTGCAACTTCCGGCATTGGTCGCGGTTTGGCAGAAGCGTATATTCAAGAAGATTGTCTCATCGGCATTACCGGTCGCAAAGAGAACCTGTTACAAGAAATATACACCCAAGACAAAAATAAACTATTCTATCAAGTATGCGACATCACCGATGTGCAAACCAGTATCCAATGTTTGGAAACACTCGTACAAAAAATGGGTGGAATGGATATACTGACAATCTGTGCCGGCACGGGAGAGCTCAATCCCGAACTTTCTTATCAACTGGAAGAACCGACTTTATTGACCAACGTAATAGGATTCACCAACATAGCCGATTGGGGATTCCGTTACTTTGAACAGCAAAAGAGCGGGCATTTAGTCATCATTTCTTCCGTAGGCGGTACACGTGGTAGCGGCATCGCACCTGCCTACAATGCATCAAAAGCCTATCAAATCAACTATATGGAAGGACTACGGCAGAGAGCCACCAAATCCCCTTATCCTATTCATACGACAGATATCCGTCCGGGGTTTGTAGATACAGCAATGGCTAAAGGAGAGGGACTGTTTTGGGTAACTCCTGTTGATAAAGCCGTGAGACAAATAAAAGAAGCTATTCATAAGAAGAAAAAAGTAGCATTTATCTCAAAAAGATGGAAATACGTAGCCATACTATTTCGCTTGATACCGTCAGCTATTTATTGCCGGATGTAGCAACTGATAATAGTTTATACGAATATTGGTATCTACCGGATTTCAGCCATGTCTGTAATCCTTCTTAAACATATTCCCACAATAATGACGATAGACTCACAAATATACAGGATAAGCGCAATGGGAACGGATTTTAAGACTCAATAATTAATGATGGAAAAATAAGTTCTTTCAGAACTAGGATGATTTATAAATTAGAATTAACAATACAAATATATAATATATTTTAATATATTGCACTCATTTATAGAAAAAACTTCAAATTAAAGTGCATTATTTCTTTTTAAAAGCACAACAATGCTTATTTTATACTCAATTCTAATATAAACACATATCTTATTTCCTTAAATATCATTATTCTATCAAGTAAAAAACAGTCATCTAACAAATATGAAAACGGTAGATAATAAGTAGAAAATACAACGTTCCAAAAGAGTAGATTCCCGACTTTAAAGTTTTAAACCAAGCATTATATGTCAAAAATAAGTTCTGAAAGGACTTATTAAAAAGTAATTCCGGACTCTAGGAAAAAACTTTAAATTCAATGCTATGTTAAAACAACTAAAGTCAGTCAGCATGTTGTTGTTTCTACTGACAGCGTCAGCAGGAACCATTTATTCGGAGACTGGTGGAAACACCTTGAATGTTTCCGTTGTACAGCAGGGTACTACTTGCAAAGGTGTCGTAAAAGACGCAACAGGTGAAACCATTATCGGCGCATCCGTTGTTGTCAAAGGCACAACGAACGGTACAATCACCGGACTTGACGGTGATTTCTCTCTAAGCAATGTAAAAACAGGAGACATTATTGTCATCTCTTTTGTTGGTTATCAGACCCAAGAAGTCAAATTCACCGGACAATCATTAAATATCATTCTGAAAGATGATACCCAGAAGTTGGATGAGGTCGTTGTTGTTGCTTTCGGTACACAAAAGAAAGTAAATGTGACAGGAGCCGTATCCACTGTAGGAGCAAAAGAAATCGCGGCACGTCCCGTCAATTCTACTATCGAGGCCTTGCAAGGTGTAGTTCCGGGCATGAACATCTCTACCGGTGACGGTGGCGGCTCCTTAGGTTCGGATAAAAAATTCAACATTCGTGGCGTCGGAACAATCGGTGCCGGTTCGAAGGTAGAACCATTGGTACTCATTGATGGCATGGAAGGAGACATGAACGCTATCAACCCACAGGATATTGAGAATATTTCTGTACTAAAAGATGCGGCCGCTTCTTCCATTTATGGTTCCCGTGCACCAGGTGGAGTTATCCTGATTACGACAAAAAAAGGTAAATCGGGAAAGACGGTAGTCAACTATAACAACAACTTCCGTTTCGTATCTCCGTTGAATATGCCGGAAATGGCTGATTCTTATAACTTTGCCCTAGCTATCAACGACCAGTTGACCAATGGCGGGCAAACTCCAATGTACAGTGCCACAAAACTTCAACAAATCCAGGATTTTCAAGCAGGAAAAGGCACACAGTATATGTGGCCAACCGATGCAGGAAGATGGAACTCATTCGACGACCCTCAACGTAAGGACGTGATGCCTGCCGGCAACACCGACTGGCTGAAAACATTATTCGGCAACAGTTTCACTCACGAACATTCATTGAGCGTAAACGGTGGTACGGATAAAATACAATATTATCTTTCAGCCAATTATCTCGATCAGGGCGGTCTATTGAAGTTTGGCGATGACAACAAACAACGATACGCTTTTACAGCAAAAATCAATGCCGACCTGACCAAATGGTTAAAGATTAGTTACAGTATGCGTTTCAACCGTACAGACTATGAAGCTCCTTCATTTGCCGGTGGAGATATTAAGAGCAATGTATTCTATTTCGATGTATGCCGTTATTGGCCTGTCATTCCGGTGGTAGATCCGAATGGATTCTACACTGTTGAATCCAAGATTTATCAATTGACAGAAGGCGGACGCTACAAATCGCAAAAAGACATGATGGCACACCAGCTCGCTTTCATCATGGAACCCATCAAAGACTGGAGAATCAATGTGGAGTTGAACTACCGCTCCAACTATAACTTCGACCACACCGACTACCAGACCGTTTACGGCTATGATGTGAACAAAGATCCTTATATAATTGCCAATCAAACATCAAGCGTGACAGAATATGCTTATAAAAGCAACTTCTTCAATCCGAACATCTTTACCGAATACAGCAAATCACTGGAAAGCGGACACAACTTCAAAGTAATGCTGGGCTTTCAAAGCGAATTGTTCAAACAACGGGATATTACTGCTTCACAAGATGGCATCATGTCGGGAGTCGCCACACTGAATACTACCCAAACGAATGCGCAGAACAGGGGTGGATACAGTGAATGGGCAACCGCCGGATTTTTCGGACGTCTCAACTATGATTACAAAGGACGTTATCTGGCTGAAGTCAATATGCGTTACGACGGAACATCACGTTTCCTTCGGGATAACCGCTGGAATCTGTTCCCGTCCTTCTCTTTGGGATGGAACATTGCCCGTGAAGCATTCTTCGAGGATTTTACCGACTTAATCAGCACACTCAAAATACGCGGTTCATGGGGTGAACTGGGTAACCAGAATACCGACAACTGGTATCCGTTCTATCGCACCATCGACATTAACAAAAACCAATGGGGTAATTATGCATTAGGTAGCTGGCTGGTAAACGGTGTGAAACCCAATATTTCCAAAGAATCCGCTCTGGTATCTTCTTTGCTGACCTGGGAAAAGACACAAACACTGGATCTAGGTTTCGACCTGTCGATGCTCAACAACCGCTTGAACGTAACCTTCGACTACTTCCAACGTAAATCGAAAGATATGGTAGGCCCTGCCCCCGAGCTTCCCAATCTTCTGGGTATTGATGTCCCCAAAGTAAACAACCTTGATATGACTTCCAAAGGTTGGGAGATACAAGTAAACTGGCGCGACCAGATCCGCGACTTCAAATATGGAGTTACCTTGTCTTTGTCAGACAACCAAGTAGTTATCGACAAATACCCCAACCCGTCAAACACGATTCTTGATAAAGACAACAATAATACATATTACGCAGGTGCTCACGTAGGTGACATATGGGGATTCCAGACAATCGGTATCGCAAAAACCGACCAGGAGATGAAAGATCATCTTGCCAGCATGCCCAATGGCGCACAAGACGTACTGGGGTCAGGTTGGGGAGCCGGTGATGTCATGTATGCCGACTTGAATGGTGACGGTCAGATAAGCAGAGGAAACAAGACCCTTGCAGACCATGGTGACTTGAAAAAGATCGGCAACAGCACGCCACGTTACAACTTTGGCTTGAATCTGGATGCCGCCTGGAAAGGCTTCGACCTGAAACTGTTCTTCCAGGGAACCATGAAGCGTGATTATATGCCGGACAGCGGCTCCACCATGTTCTGGGGAGCAGTAGGTTACTGGCAAACCAACTTCTTCAAGCAACATCTGGACTACTTCCGTGGAGAAAGTACCACCAATCCGTTGGGCCCCAACTTGGGCGGTTATTATCCTCGTCCTCTTGAAGACGGCAGAAACCGCAATCCGCAAACCCGTTATTTACAGAATGCAGCTTATTGCCGTCTGAAGAATGTAACTTTAGGTTATACATTACCGAAATCACTGACGGAAAAATTCTGTGTGAATAACCTGCGTTTCTTTGTTTCAGCAGAGAACTTGTTTACTATTACCAGCCTGGCTGACACGTTCGACCCCGAAACTGTCGGTATCGGCAACTGGGACGGATGTACCTATCCGCTATCCAAGACTGTATCATTCGGTTTAAGTGCAACATTTTAAATGACAGACGATTATGAAAAGACATATCAAACTTTTGACAATAGGGACATTGCTGTTGGGCGGACTGACCGGTTGCAATGATTTTCTGGACAGGGAACCACTGGACAAGGTAATTCCCGAAAAATACTTCGCATCCGAAAGCGATTTAGCCGCCTATACCATCAATGCTTACCCGTTTGAAACAGTGACGGATGCATATGGCATCAATTTCTTCGGCAAAGATAACGATACTGACAACCAAGCCAGCGGTGACGCTCCGGAATTCTGGATACCCGGACAGAAGAAAGTGCCGTCGGGCGAAGGAGACTGGGACTGGAAGAAGATACGTGCCTGCAACTATTTCTTTGACAACACCTTGCCTAACTTTGAAGCGGGAACTATCACCGGCAATCAAGACAATGTAAAACATTATATCGGTGAAATGTACGTGATTCGGGCATACAATTATTATAAACTGCTGGTTTCTTTGGGAGATTTGCCTATCATCACTACTGCATTGCCCGATGTGGAAGAGACTTTGATTGAAGCCAGCAAACGCCAACCACGTAATAAGGTGGCACGTTTCATTCTGGACGACTTGCATAAAGCGACAGAGTTACTGCTTGATAAAGCTCCGGGCGGCAAGAATCGCATCAGCAGAAACGTAGCACATTTGTTGCGAGCCCGTGTTGCTCTATTCGAAGCAACTTGGGAAAAGTATCATAAAGGAACCGCATTCGTACCCGGTGGAAAAGGATGGCCGGGCAATTCCGCAGACGTAAGCGGCTTCAACATTGACACTGAAATAGCTTATTTCCTTGATGAAGCCATGAAATCTTCCAAAGTAGTAGGTGACTACATCGTCGGAAAACTGGCAGATAATACCGATACCCCCGAAGGTATGAATGCCAGTCTGGTTTCTATCAATCCTTATTACACCATGTTCTGCGATGAAAACATGGAAGGATATGATGAAATATTGATGTGGAAACAATTCAAGGAAGGACTGGTGACCAGTAACCTGCAGATGGAGCTGGAACGTAACGGCGGTGGTTCCGGGTGGACGCGAGGTATGGTCAACTCTTTCCTTATGCGTAACGGACTTCCTATCTATGCAGACGGCTCGGGCTATAAAACCGAATGGGAAAAAGAAGGAGTAAACTCTACTTTACAGAATCGTGATTCACGTATTGTCATCTTTACCAAGAAGCCGGGTGACGCTAACACTGAAAACGAAGGTGATGTAAACTACTACGGTAACGACGGTACTCCCAGCTATTGTACTATCCGTTTCATCTATGGCGACAAGGGAAGTTTGGCAACAACAGGTTTCATCATCAAGAAAGGCAAGCATTATTCCAGCCATATGGCCAATGACCATAGTGCCGGCACATCAGGCGGTATTGTTTTCCGCGCAGCAGAAGCTATGCTGATTTATATGGAAGCTTCGTATGAGAAGAACGGTAAAATCGACGGAACAGCCGATGGATATTGGACAGCTTTACGCCGACGTGCCAAAGTGGATGAAGACTATGATAAAACAATCACTGCAACAATAATGAGTGAGGAAGCCAAAGGTGACTTCGGAGCTTATTCTCACGGACAACTGATAGATGCTACATTATATAATATCCGTCGCGAACGCCGCAACGAACTTTGTGCAGAAGCCTTGCGTTGGGAAGACTTGAAACGTTGGCGTGCATGTGACCAATTAATATCCCAACCTTACCGTGTGGAAGGTATGCTATATTGGGGAAGTAAATATGAAGCACAACTGGCAGATTTATGCAAAGTAGACCCGGCAGAAGGCAATATGTCCTCATCCGATTTAAGTAACTATATCCTTCCGTACGAAAAGATTACGAAGAACAATCTGATTGCAGGGCAGAAAGGATTCCTCTTTACACCCGCCCACTATTTGAATCCGATAGGTATGGCAGTATTCCGCCAAACAGCTTTGGACAAGAATGACTTTGCAAGTTCGGTGGTTTATCAAAATCCGGGATGGAAGATTGAAGGAGATACCGGTGCACAACCTGTAGAATAACCAAGAAATGATTAAAGTCTGACCTTTTGGTTATGTTATACCAATAAAATCGACCTTAGTATTATAAATATATCACATGATTATCTGTCATTCTGAACACAGTGAAGAATCCCCCACTCCTGATAAATAAAGGAGAGTTCTTCTACTGCGTTTAGGATGACAGATAATTTTAAAATGACTTCTCATTCGCCATCTTCCACATATTAAGGAAAGACGCTTTCGTGATTTCCACAACCTTATCCCAGTTCAGCCGATCGGCATGATCGGACGGCTGGTGATAATCAGGATGTCCGTCCGTATGATACCAAATGATAGGAACGCCAACTTTAGCGAATGTTCCGTTATCACTTCCGCCTATCGGGTTGTCCCATGCACGATAATCCGGTTCCAACCGCAAGCCGTATTTCTTGATATCTTCTTTCAGCCAATCACCAAAAGCAGGATGGGCAGCCGTATAGAAATAAACCACATGGCGGGGTTGCTGAGGTTTGCTATTACGGCCAATCATATCAAAGTTCAGATAGCCTTTGATTTGAGAGACAAAAGGACAAGTCTGCACAAAATATTTAGAGCCAAGCAATCCTTTTTCTTCTCCGTCCCAAAAAGCGAAAATTACATTTCTTTCCGGCTGTTGTCCACTGGCAACAAACGCTCTTGCTATTTGTAGTACAGCCGATACACCGGACGCATTATCGTCCGCACCATTATAAATCTGGTCGCCGTCGAGTGCAGGGTCTATTCCCAGATGATCGAAATGAGCACCTACTATCACATACTCCTTAGTATTTTTGCCGGGAATCATTCCTAAAACATTCCTCATGGACAGCTTCTGGTGAACTTCCTGTTTCAGTTTAGCAATAGAATCGGGATGAACTTCCAGACGCCCTTTCTTCTGGCGTTCTTTTCGATAGGCATCGAAAGGTTGGAAATAGTTTCCACTTAAAGGTTGTACACCCATCCATTGTAATAAAGAAGCAATATACTCTGAGGATACATACGAGCCATGAAATCCCGCTTCGCGTCCTTGAAGTTCGTCTGCTGCAAGAAAGCCGATAGTAGCTTCAGCAGAAGAACGGTTGATACTTTGCAATCCTTTTTCTAAAGGAGTTTGTGCAAAAGTTATGACTCTTGTAAATAACAGTCCAAACAATATCAAAATTAACTTCATCATATCCTGTTTTTTTTAGCGTTATCCATGTTAGTTGGCAGAAGGATCCTTACTGATAACCCATCCTTTAAGCAGTTCCTTATTACAAAGATGTTCTCCCGGATTTTGATAATAAGAAATAAAACAGAACTTTCCGTATCCGGGATTATCCGCAGGAACTTTAATCAATTTATCAAATATCGAATTCAAGGCATTCCCATCCAAATTACAAGAATAGCATTCCAAACCTCGTAATTGATTATTCTCAGGAATCAAGACACTCTCTAATTGTCTGTTATTACTACAATCTAAAGTATACAATAATGGCTGTTGCGACAAATCCAATTCGGTTAATTGATTAGAGCCGCAACTCAACTCTGTCAATAAGGGCAATTGAGATAAAAAACCTAATGACCGGAAGGCACACCCACCGATACGTAATGTCGACAGTGTCAATCCGTCATCAAACTCCAATGTGGACAATTGCGGATTATCATAGCAAAAGATATAATTCAGAGATGGCAATCCTTTCAATGAAAGAGATTGTAAGCTGCACCCGGTACAGGACAAGCCTTCCAAAACGGGATGTTCTCCCAGCTTTAGTGAACTCAATTTTGGGAGCGTATAAAATTGTAGACCTTTCAAATTCGGACACTTGTCAATGTCGAGAAGTTCCAAGTCAGGACAATTACCAATACTAACCACCTCTACATTAGGACAAGAGGAACTCAAATCAATCTTCGAAGTATTCATTAAACTGCTGAGCAATAAGGTTTTCATCTTAGGGAAATAACCTAAACGAAAATTACTTGTAGGAATCAAAAGAGCTTCGACATTACAGATATCTATTTCTTCCGCCCATATCCTCACCTGATAAACTCTGGAATTTCCATATTTATACGTAATAGGAGCATCTCCCGGATTTGCTATCTTCTGCAACCGTCCGTCTCCCCATTCAATAGCCATTTTCCCACCGCCGGCAACTATCTGTAACTGCTTCCATTCGCCGGTAGCATCCACCGTAAACTGAATCGTATTATTATCCGTCAATTCCGGAATTTCGAAGTCGTCTCCAAACACGCTTCTATCTTCATCAGAACAAGAAATCAAGCCTACCAACAAACATAAGCCCAACAAACCAAACAGCAGTTCCTTTTGTTTCATAGTACAAGTACCTTTAATTGTAATGTACAAAAGTAAGAAAAGAAATAGATATCATACGCCTATAGAATGCAAATTTATAAGTAACTTTGCAGAAATTTGATTTAGTACGATTATGTGGATACTCATTATAAGTCTGGTATTGCTGGGTGTTATCGCACTGATAGCCGGAATCATCCGCAACAAGAGACTGCAAAAGAAAATAGAGAGAGGCGAACTGGACCGTATGCCGGAAGTGAAGGAAGTGGATACCGAATGCTGCGGACAACACGAAGTATGCGAAAAAGACAGTCTGTTGGCTGCTGTCAGCAAGAAGATAGAATATTATGATGATGAAGAACTGGACCAATTCATCGGACGCGAAGGGAATGCGTACACGGAAGAAGAGACAGATATGTTTCGGGATGTACTGTATACCACCAAAGATGATGAAGTGGCCGGATGGGTACGTAGCCTACAACTTCGCGGCATCGAATTGCCGGACGAGCTTAAAGATGAAGTGTTCCTGATTATCGGAGAAAGAAGAACATGAATCTACTACAATATACATTCTTTCAACATGCCCTGCTAGGGAGCCTGCTGGCAAGTATCGCCTGCGGGATTATAGGAACATACATCGTTACCCGCCGCCTGGTATTTATCAGCGGTGGAATCACGCATGCTTCCTTCGGCGGGATAGGCTTAGGATTGTTTGCGGGAATTTCCCCGATACTTTCCGCCGCCGTCTTTTCCGTACTGTCCGCCTTTGGCGTCGAATGGCTTAGCAGACGGAAAGATATGCGCGAAGATTCCGCCATTGCCGTATTCTGGACGTTGGGCATGGCATTAGGTATCATGTTCAGCTTTCTGTCGCCGGGATTCGCTCCCGACCTCTCCGCTTATCTGTTCGGGAATATCCTGACTATCAATCAAGCCGACTTATGGATGCTCGGCATACTGGCACTGCTGCTGACCGGATTCTTCTACCTGTTTATCCGCCCCATTGTATATATCGCCTTCGACCGCGAGTTCGCACGTTCACAGAAGATTCCGGTAGAGATATTCGAATATGTGCTGATGATGTTCATCGCACTGACGATTGTAGCCTGTCTGCGCATGGTGGGTATCGTACTCGCAATTTCCCTTCTCACCATTCCACAGATGACTGCCAACTTATTCACATATAGTTTCAAGAAAATCATTTGGCTGTCCATTGGTATCGGTTTCTTGGGATGTCTGGGCGGACTGTTCATTTCTTATCATTGGAAAGTTCCTTCGGGAGCTTCCATTATATTCTTCTCTATCCTGATTTATGCTGTTTGCAAAATAGGAAAGAGTTGTTACAGGAAATAGTCATCATAATAGATTAGTATATGGAAATCAAAATTCAATCACTGGAAAATATCCATGAAGCAGCCCGCGAATTCATTGCTGCCATGGGCGACAACACTGTATTTGCTTTGTACGGAAAGATGGGTGCCGGCAAAACGACATTCGTCAAAGCACTCTGCGAAGAATTGGGCGTAGAAGACGTTATCAGCTCTCCCACCTTTGCCATCGTCAATGAATATCGTTCGGACGAGACAGGAGAATTGATTTATCACTTCGACTTTTACCGTATCAAAAAGCTGAGTGAAGTATATGACATGGGATACGAAGATTATTTCTACAGCGGTGCCCTTTGTTTCATCGAATGGCCGGAACTTGTAGAAGAACTGTTGCCGGGTGATGCCGTTAAAGTGACAATTGAAGAATTGGAAGACGGAAGCAGAGTTATCAAGCTATGACCGGACAATATATCGTACAAGGAATCTTTGCGTTGGCAGGGACTGTCTCCCTGCTGGCGTCATTGCTCAACTGGGACTGGTTCTTCACAACGCGCAATGCACAGACCATTATCCGGAACGTAGGACGAAACCGGGCACGGTTATTCTACGGCATACTAGGGATTATCATCATCAGCATGGCTATCTTCTTCTTTGTGGAAACACGGAAAGCTTTAGGAGTATAATCTCTTTTTGAAGAAATACATTTGCTATCTTCTCTTTTTTTACTATTTTTGTATTGGAAGGAGAATATAAGAATGAAAACAACCAACGAATATCTTGCAAAGATTCGCCAGTTCAAGCAACAGTTTGCCGAGAAATATGGAATTATTTCTATCGGAATCTTCGGTTCTGTGGCTCGTGGAGAACAGCATGAAGAGAGCGATTTGGATGTTTTTGTTGAGTTAAAAGAGCCGGATCCTTTTATTATGTTCGATATAAAAGAAGAGTTGGAACAGATATGTAACTGCAAAATAGATCTTCTCCGATTACGTAAAAATCTCCGTTCACTCATTTCCCAAAGAATAGAAAAAGATGGAATATACGCTTAAAGAAGAAATTCAAGACAAGTTTCTTCAAATATCAGAATCAATATCTATCATTGAAGAAAGGTGTAAGAATATTCAGCAGGTAGATGATTTTCTATTATCACCTTGGGGAATGACCATCTTAGATGCATGTATCATGAGAATTCAAGTGATAGGAGAAACAATCAAGGCGATTGATGATAAAACACAAAAGAATTTTCTTAAAGATTATCCTCAAATTCCATGGACGAAAGTCATTGGATTAAGAAATATTATCTCCCATGAATATGCCAATATTGACTACGAAATCATTTGGGTAGTCATACAAAAACATCTTCCTCCTTTAAAAGAGACAGTTGAACAAATCATTAAAGACTTATCATAGCAACTGCCGTGCTTTCATCTCCAAATACTTATTAATCACATCTATCGAAAGATTCTCCGGTGTAGTTAACAAGGAATAGATTCCATGCTGTTTCAAGGTAGAAACAACCAACCGCTTTTCGTAAGCGAACTTTTCCGCAATCACATGGCGGTAATAGCCTTCCGTATCTTTGGCAGGAGTAGCAATGTATTCCTTCAATTCGGCATCCTCGAAAAAGACAACAAGCAAACGGTGTTGACGGTTCAATTGCTTCAGATAAGCCAACTGACGGTTCATACTGGATATACCGGAGAAATTTGTATATAATACCAACAGGCTCCGTTTGCTGACATGCTTGTTCAGATGCACACAAAGAGCCGAGAAATCCGTTTCCCCGAAAGTAGTCTTCTGGCTATAAAGTTTCTCAAGCAACGTCTGCATATGTCCCGGTTGCTTGGAAGCAGGGACAAACGTATCGAAATGCTCATCAAAAGTCACCAATCCCGCCTTGTCCTCTTTCTGCATCGCCACATACGAAAGTACCAGCGAAGCGTTTATTGCATAATCGAGCAAAGTCATTCCACGAAAAGCCTGCTGCATCACTCTCCCCTTGTCTATCACATTATAAATCTGTTGTGAACGTTCATCCTGATAAACATTCACCATAAGTTCATGTCGGCGGGCACTCGCTTTCCAGTTTATCGTACGGTAATCATCACCCTTCACATACTCTTTTATCTGCTCAAACTCTGTGTGGTGACCTATACGGCGTATACGCTTTATTCCCAGTTCGGTAAGATTATCACTTATAGCGAGTAATTCATACTGGTGGAGCATCAGATAAGACGGATATACCTTAATATCCAGCGGTTCACCACAAGTATATCGCCGGGAAACCAAGCCTATCCGCCCGGTTACGAAAACCCGAATATGTCCGAAAGAATAGACACCCCGACGTGTAGGACGAAGACGGTAACTAACCGTTTTTCCTTCGTTTGCCCGAAGATTGACACGAAAGTCAATATCCCGCTTTTGAAATATAAAAGGAATTTCGTCAATGATTTCCAAAGCGACAGGACGGGAATAACTACTCTCTACCCGGATGCTTACCTCATTCTCGTCCCCATTGGAGAAACGGTCGGCACATTGGCGGAATGCCTGAATTCCACGAACACTATAAAGCAGATAGCCATCCGCCAACACAGTCAGGAAAAAGGCAAAAAGCACCCACTGTCCGATAAAAAAGAGCGGAGCAAAGGCATATCCACTACCCAACAAGAGGATAATTACGACAAGGGCAATATAGAAACGACGGGTTAAATACAACTTATCAATCAGATATTAAAGATTAAAAACTAAAGACCGTAGACAGGTGATAATCGACTGTCCATTATTTAGGAACTTCGACCTTATCAATCAAGCGTTGAGTCACCTTCACCGGAGAATATCCTTCCATTTCCGCTTCCGCCGTCAAGATAAGGCGGTGCTGAAGTACGTAAGGAGCTACGAACTTAATATCTTCCGGCGTCACAAAATCCCGTCCCTGCAAGAGTGCATAGGCCTTTGAGGATTGCAGCATGGCTACGGATGCACGCGGAGAAGCTCCCAGATACACAGCCTTACTGGTACGCGTCTGTTGCACAATCAATGCGATATATTGAAGCAGTGTACGATCTACAAATACCTGATTCATAAAAGCACGAAGCGACAGAAGTTCTTCTTTTTTAATGGAAGGCGTGATGTTATCCAGTTTCACCAATGTGGCATTAGTATGATGGCGCTCAAGAATATTCACTTCCTCTTCAAGGGAAGGATAATCCATCGTAATCTTCATCAGGAAACGGTCGAGTTGCGCTTCGGGAAGTTTGTACGTTCCTTCCTGTTCCACAGGATTCTGTGTGGCAAGAATTGTATATAGTTCGCCCATCCGGTGTGTAGTTCCGTCGATACTGATTTGACGTTCTTCCATCACCTCAAACAAGGCAGCCTGCGTTTTGGCAGGCGCACGGTTGATTTCGTCCACCAATACGATATCCGCGAAAATCGGCCCCTGATGAAAGTCAAAGCCATTGGTTTTCATATTAAATACCGTCGTACCCAATACATCACTCGGCATCAAGTCCGGTGTAAACTGGATACGGCTGAAGTCAGCATCAATCAGACGAGCCGTCAGGCGAGCCAACAAGGTCTTTGCCACTCCCGGCACTCCTTCTATCAGCACATGACCATTAGCCAGAATGGCTATCAGCACCAAATCCACCGTCTGTTCCTGTCCGACAATGACGGAAGCAATCCGGTCTTTCAACTCTTGTATCTTCTCGGAAAAGAGAGTTAAATCCACTCGCTGTTCTGTATTCTCTTCCATAAATTTCTTCTTTAGATATGATTGATTATTTCATTCATTTTATCAATAAACACTTTCATCTGTTCAGAGTCGATAGTGCGCCCACCGTAAAGCACCGGTCTGACTTCGTGGATAAACCTCGCAATATCTTCGGTATCCATTCCCGTTTTGCGGGCAATCCTCTCGAAAGAGCGTTTGTCATCCGCCACTTCTTCAATATCCACCTGAATTTCTCTTCGCAACACTTCTGCCAAATAAGCAAACTTCTTACGAATCAGGTCCACATGGTCTTTCTTCTGGAAATAAAGAGTTCCAATCAATTCTGTAAATTCGAGAGACTTGTTTGCCGGCTCTCGAACAACAGGAATGGCACGTTGTCGTCTTTTTGCCGTGAATATCATAAAAAGCAGGATAGTAATCATCGTCAGGTACAAAGCCCAACGGAGCGGCTGGTGCGCAAGCAGATAACGGAAAGGCGACTGTTGCACCTGTGCCGTCGCTTTCATGTATCCTTCACTACGAACGATAGGGAGTTGCCCCATCTGCGACAGCAGGCGGAAGATATAATTTACATTATTCCCGTCCAACGCGCCATAATTCGTAAACAACAAAGGAGTAGAGACGAGTATGATTTCTCCCTTCCCCCACGGACGAACTATTGCCAGCGCACCACTGCCCATATCTTTCTCCGCCAACTTCCGTACCGGCAATGAATCATAACTCCTGAAATAGGAATTACAGAATTGCGGATAACAACGGTATAGCTGCCGGGAATAGACAGAATCGGCAATCCAATAAATACTGTCTTTCCTGAAGATAGAAGAAGCGTACTTCTTGAAAGCAGCCGCACTAAAATGAGAATATGTACAATAAAACCGCAAAGTATCTTCCAAATACTTAGGATAGTTATTGCTTACCAGCATAATCTTATTCCCCCGTTTCGCCATTTTCAATAAAGCATTCACGTCTGCCTCTACCATAGACAAATTGTTGGCTATCACAAGTATGCCCTTATTGCCATTGTCCGTCGTATCCCCCTCCATCTGATAGAACGTCTCCTTAGATATGGAATAGCCATTTGGCAAAGAAGAAGACAACAGACTGTCGAACAGCGCACAACCGAGCGGCTGCTCATCGTAATGGCTGAAAGTAGGTGTCCACACAAACTTTTTAGGCAAATGATACTCTACCGCAAACATAACCAGCAGAAAAGCTACAATAAAGATAATAAACCAGCGGCTTCCTTTCATGAGACGCCTCCTTTCCCTATTTCTTCCTGTAACGTCTGCATGGTACGAAAAAGTTCTTCCGTCGCCTCAAAGTTTCCGTAACGCACCCGCAAAAAATGATTGGTAAGTTGGCGGAAAGCCGGCAAACGGACTTCATTCAGATACTGTGTAGGCGTTTTATAAAGTTGCCAGTCGATACGTTCCGCATCGCTGAGCTGCTTCAATGTCTGCAAATAAAGCAAACGCACCGCTTCCCGATAGTCCTGACGGGAAAGCGCACCGGCAATACCTCCCGGAAAATCTACGCCATAAATCGTATCTTCCCCTACGGTATAAGGCAATGCATTCTTAGGTGAACGCATGAACAGTTCGGGACGTTTTTTGTAAACGAACCAGATAATCAGAAGCAGAAGAATAATGGCAATACATATCAGAATTATTCCCGAATACTCTTCCGCAAAACGGCTGCCGAATATCTTACGCAGAAATTCTCCGAACTGTCTACTGATCCACTCGAAGAGATTAAGCTCCGGAGTAATCAGTTCACGGTTATAGTCGTATGCCGGATCAGACTGCCAAAGAGCAATCTTTGCCGTATCACAGACCAATGTATCAGCCGGGGAAGTGAGATTCATCTATTCGGGATTTATTTTAGAGTTTATCAAAGTTGTCAATATCACTTTCTACCGTAATGCTATCCACCACTTCCGACGCATGCCCGTACTGATATACCAGCCCTACAATACTGAATATAGCCGACAGATAAGAGCCGTACAACATCAGAATAGAAAACAGATATTGTGCAAAATTCAATCCGACAGACGAAGAGACTTCACCACCGTCACTCATGGCAAAAACCATTTTCACGATATAAATAACATACCACGGTATGGAAACAATCCCCTGCAATACGCTGGCAATGATTCCCATCACAATCAAAATCAGGAAAACTCCTCCCCAAGTGGCAAATCCCAGCCGGAATGTCTTCTTGAACGCCTCCATCAGCGAAATATCTTCAAACAAATAGATAGGAGCCATCAAAGCCATAGGTATCATAAATGCAAACAACAACGGGAAAGTGAGCAGCAATGTAAAAGGAGTCAATACAGCCAATAGCACCATGATAACAATGACAAACAGGAACAAGAAACTGACAGCCACCCCCATGAGAAACAATCTCTTGACATTGCGAAGCAACAACGGTTTTATGTCACTGAATACAATACCGTTCAGACGCTCTTCACGCTCATTATACAATCGAACCATTCCATAAATCAAGGAAGTCAGCAGCAAGGCCCCCAAACACGAAAAGAAGATAACTCCCGCATAGTTCAATACAAACGCAGGTCCCAAAAGTGCGAAAGGATTGTCACCCATATTTCCTGATGCCTGCATGGCGGTAAGGTCTGTCATACCTCCCATCAGTCCGCTAAAGTTTGCAGCTTGGAGTAAACAGACAGGGAGTACCAGATACGTTGAGTATTTAAACAACTGTTTCCAATTCTCTTTTATAAAGTCAAAAGAAGCGTTCAACTTTTCGCCGAAAGGACGTTTTACGTACATCGCAATCTTAGGTTTCTGTGATTCCATGTTTTTTTCTATTTGGTAAATAAATATAGTAGAAAATGATAAATGCCAGAGAAGTAAGGATCACTCCCAGCCTCAACATATCCGGAAGTTCGGTGTGACGGGTGAGAAAGCCTTCGATAAAACCTGCCATGATAAATACAGGGACAGTGCCGATTACGATTTTCAGCCCTCGTTTCGCCCCTCTCCGGAAAGATTCCAGCCGCGAATACGTTCCGGGAAACAACCATCCGTTACCCAAAGCCAGTCCGGCAGCGCCGGCTACGATAATCGCCCAAATCTCAAGCGTTCCGTGCAGCCAGATGGCAAGGCTGGATTCCCAAAGCAAGTCGTGCTGATAAAAGAAAGTTTGAAAAGCTCCCACCATAATCCCATTGGAAAGAAGCATATATCCCGTTCCGAAGCTGGTCAATAATCCCATTACAAAGCAGTTAAAAGATACCATTACGTTATTGAGAGTAATCCCCAAGAACATCGGAACTTCAGGAGAACCGTTATACACCGCCATCGGTTCCCCATTGGCAATATTCTCCAATGTCATGTCCACATAGCCATTTCCTAAAATCAGACGAACAAAATCCGGGTCGTTCGCAGCAGATAATACGCCAATCAGGACACTGGCCAGAAAAATGAGGAACGAAGCCAACAACTCCCGGCGTGCGTCATACATGGTCAAGGGAACTTCCTGTGTCCAGAAAGTGATAATCCGTGTCCACTTCTCACGCTTATTGCGATAAATTTCATTGTGCAGCGCGGAAGCCAGATTATTCAGATAAATCGTAATGCGCGATGTCGGAAAATGTGTTTGGGAAAATGCCAGGTCGGCAGTCAAGTCCGTATAGGCATCGGCAAGTTGGTCGGGGGACAGGTTTGCAGCCTGCTCCACCACCTTCTCAGTCTCTTTCCATTTTTCAATGTTCCGACGGATAAATGTAACTTCCTTCATGCCTTTCAATAGTTTTCGGATAAGTTTTGTCCGAAACCGGAAGCAAAAGTAAGAGAATTATGATATATTTGCAACGGAATCCTAAAAATGTTTAACCCAAAATGGCAAAATCTACAATAATCACCGGACAATTCGTCCGTATCAGCCAAACACCCGCCAGTATCGGCGAGCGATTTCTGGCATTAGTCATTGATTATTTTCTGATTGTACTTTATGTATATGCTACAGCCGCCCTTTTAATGGAGTTGCGTTTACCATCGGGATTTCAGGCTATCTTTCTTCTGTGTATCATCTATTTGCCAATACTTGGATATTCTTTTTTGTGTGAGACATTCAATCATGGACAAAGCTTCGGGAAAAAACTGATGAATATACGTGTCGTCAAAGTGGACGGCTCCACTCCTACCGTCAGTTCCTACCTGCTACGCTGGCTTCTTTTCATAGTTGACGGTCCACTGACAAGCGGTCTAGGGATTATTGTCGTCCTGCTTACCAAAAACAGTCAGCGGCTGGGCGATCTCGCAGCCGGTACTATGGTAATTAAAGAGAAGAATTATCGCAAGATACACGTCAGCCTTGACGAGTTCGATTACCTGACCAAAAATTATCAACCGGTCTATCCGCAATCCGCCGATTTGTCGCTGGAACAGGTAAACGTGATTACCCGGACTTTGGAATCCGGTGAGAAAAACCGGACACAACGCATTACGGCACTTGCAAAAAAAGTGCAATCACTCCTTTCCATTACTCCACGAGACGGCAATCAGGAGAAATTCCTTCAGACAGTGTTGAGGGATTATCAATATTATGCACTGGAAGAAATATAATTCGTTTTTTATCCTGACCTTTGTTCGTATAGAATAAAAACAGAACGATTATGACAGTGACCGCCGCCTCGTGGAATAAGTAAAAGGATATGCGGCGGACACAAAAAGGAAATTTCCGAATTATAAGGTCAGAGCCTATGTAGTATATATATGTGGGAATAAAGGTTATAGATGCCGGGAAGTGTAAAAGTTCAGAGCTACACAAGAAAATATAAATGGCAATTATCTGCCATCTGCAACAAAACCGTCGTATCCTTCTTATTCACAACAAATTACAGCGTTGCAGATACCTGTTGCAGATGTGTTGCAGATGCA
Organism: Bacteroides sp. f07; assembly: GCF_042854785.1. Lineage (NCBI taxonomy): Bacteria > Pseudomonadati > Bacteroidota > Bacteroidia > Bacteroidales > Bacteroidaceae > Bacteroides > Bacteroides sp. f07. The sequence goes on from NZ_BAABXI010000001.1 coordinate 61,822, forward strand.
ATATCTGCAACACATCCGTTTGCTTTATAAAAGCCTGGCAACATGATAGACAGTACCGCTACGTACACGTTTCGACGGTATTTCGTGTTTGCGGAGTATTCGTCCGAATACACTCACCCGCTTGTTTGATAACGGTATGGCACTGTTTTTCTTTATATCTTCCAGAATCTCTGCCGGCGAAAGCCATTCACCGTCCTCTTCTTCCTTGACCGGACGAAAATAACGATAAAACAACTGTTCTTCAAGTGAAACTTGTTCAAACTCACGATTATTCTCCATCATAATCCGTTCTTCAGCCTGATCAAACCAGTAACGTTCGCCATGATCGAGTTCATACATAGCCTGTGCATAAAGTTGGTCATAATCTATCGCCTTGTTTGTGTCTATCGTCCCACTCACTTCGATACAGATAAAACGGCGGCTTCCCGAAGGGTCGGTCAGCAAATCTTTCTGGTTACTCGTTGCGATAAATGAAGCATAGCGGCGCATTTCCAATACAGCGTTGCCATAACGTTTGCGCATATTTATAATCGGTTTCTGGAGGATATGCTTCAGGAAACCTTGTTGGGTGGCACTAATCTGGTCAAATTCATCAATGTTGATGAGTGCAAAGCGATTGAGATAAACTTCGGCATCTCTCTTCTGTGAAAAGTCAATGCTGTCCGTATAATATGCACGTATAGCAGGCGGAATGATACTGCGGCAGAAAGTCGACTTACGGCAACCTTGCACACCTACCAGTAAGGGAGAAACATTGTTTGCATATTTTTTATCTGTTCCACGCCAGTGAACAACCATATTGAGAAACCATCGGTGAAACAGTTCCACCCAATGTTTGTTGTTGCAGGGCACAGTCTGCGCCAGTCCGCGGATACGGTCTTTGCCGTCCCAAGCGGGAAGATGATAAAGGAAGTCTTCCAACGGATTGAATACAGGGATGCGGTTGGAGTAAATATACCGGCTGATATCCCTGTCCCATAGCGGAATACCTTCGGCTTGCGCATCTAGCGCGATACTGTTCAGCACCCGTTTGTCGATAGCGTTGAAATAAAAACGGAATGAGTTCCGCTCGCGGTATTCCACTTCGCCCACTTGGGTATTGTAACGGAATTCATAACGCCGCTTCATAAATTCCTCAGTTTGAAGTGACAGAAACTGCTCTTTTCCTAAACTATTTTTCTTTCCGAAGCCTTCCTGTTCGCTATATACATTTTTGACCAATTGGCGAATAAGTGTTTCTTCCCGGTGTAAGTAATAGTGAAAGATAGTACGTTTCACCGTTTCCTCTTCGGGGATACCCGAGTGGAAGCAATTGACAGCCAGTTGTGTCACTACAGCCTGAAAGTCCGCATCTCTTTGGAGAGCACCTTCATCTTCCGCTCTGTAGATTTCTTCATGCGTCTTTCTCAAAGCCGCTTCAAAAAGCATGAATATGGCACGTTCTGTATCATAGCCCGGTACAGCCCGTGTCAACGGAGACTTTTCCGAATGCACTACTTCCCGATAAGACAGTTCTTCGGGCATCCCTCCCGGCTGCGACAGATAAAACGGAACGGAATCCGGTCTGTACATAAGCTCCGGATCGTATGATAACCGTGAATATTGTTCCAGGGCAGGTTCTTTTGACAAAATATTGAACGGGATTTGGGGCTGGTAACATTTCACGGCCAACCGATAAGCATGTGCATGAAACACTTCCGCTTCCTCTCTTTTTTGTGGAAGCGAACCATCGGGACGGGTAAATCTCGCCCAGATTTTCACTGTCCGCCCGCTGGAACCGGTAAAAGCACAGTAGGTTTGCGGCTGTTCCCAAGCCAATTGTTTTACCAGCGCAACTTCCGATCTCCCCGATAGCGGGCCGACTGTCAGCTCAACTATTCCGTTATAACTTTTCATTTGTTTTCCACCTTCCGTCCTGCGAAATTCCGCAGCCGGAAGAATCTTTGGCAACTTGTCGGCCTCGTAGCAGCGTGAGTCGGGCAGGGAATATCGCAGCACTTCTCTGAAAGCCGATACTGGCTGCATTTTAGTTTCAGTCCGTGTTTTTTCTATCCACGTTTCCATATCCATTGTAGTCAGCGCAGTAGTTTTGTCCTTGTCTCTTAACTGTGTAATCTTCATTATTTTATTTGTTAATAATATTCTGCTAAGTTAGCCATATTTGTTTGCTCATGCAAATAAATACGATATTTTATTCTGTTTGCCTTTTTATCCGTACATTTGTGGAATTTTAAAATAACAAAACCGATAAAAAGCAATGAAAGAACCGTTCGATTATTCCTTAGTCCCCTATACTTTCGGCATGTGTGCAGCCGAAGAATGCCCGCGTGCCGCAACTTGCCTGCGGCGGATTGCCTTAGAGTATGCTCCGGCAGAGCGTGTTTTCCTGTCAATGGTGAATCCCAACCGGCTGAAAACGATGAAAGACGCGTGTGATTATTACCGCTCCGACAAGAAAGTACGTTATGCACGTGGCTTTATGCGTACGATTAATGCGCTTACTGTTCGTGCGGCAGATACTTTTCGTTATCGTATGATTGAGTATATGGGTAGAAAGAACTACTATTTGAAACGCAGAGGAGAAATGAATCTTACTCCGGCAGAGCAACAACGGGTTATCACCATAGCCAAAGAGCTTGGTGTCATTCAACAAGAATACTTTGACGGTTACGTGGAGGAATATAACTGGGGGTAGTCTCGTAAATCTCCTTTGCAAGAAAACAACAGCTACGAGAGTCCCATAGTTTCCATACTAAGAAACTACAGTATCTATAAGCAGAAACTCCCGTTTCCACACTTGGATACTCCCGTTTCCAGCCTGGAAACGGGAGTTCCGACGCTGGAAATCATCTCTTCGGATATAGGAACAAAACTTACCGTCCGATGGGAAAATATTTTAGGCTTATATTGTGTTGCAGATAAAGGTATCTGCAACCTATCTGCAACAGGTATCTGCAACGCCATAATCAACTATCTATCAATCCGTTATTTTGGTTTTGTTGCAGATGGCAGATACTTTTTCTTTTTTCAAACTTTATGGTAGTTGAACCTGAGAGTCCGATATTCATTCAATGCCCTTTCGAAGATTACGAATAATAAAAAAAATAAAAGCCTGGAAAGATTTGCATCTTCCAGGCTTTTCAGAATTTTATCTACTAATGAGACTGGTTCCTGTTTAATCCACCTGCCCCAGAGAGTTTCCGTATTCCATCTCTCCCTGAACCACAAAAAGGATCTCTTCAGGATCATATTCTCCTTGTCCGTCACTCTTAGCTTCTTTTACAATGTAAGCCACAACCTCATCCAAATCGATGTTAACGTAGCCGTCTTCATCGGGCTGAGCGTCGAGAATACCACTTTCAGAATAATATTCGTCGATCAAGTCGATAAAGTAATACAACTCGTCATCTACGAATTTCTCCTTCAGCTCCTGAGGCAGATAGTTTTTAATAAATTCGACGGTCTTTTCGTCATCAGCATCTGCCATAAAAAAATCTTCTTCCAGTCCCATAATAATTTAAGTATTAAGTGATAAGTATTAGGTATTTGCCACCTAGAGCAATTTCTTTACTTTTTCGACAAATACCGGTTTGCCTACAGCACCTACCTGCTTGTCTACAATCTCACCATTCTTGAAAAACAATACGGTAGGAATGTTACGGATACCATACTCGGCAGCCATATCACCATTTTCGTCCACATCGCATTTGCCGATGATCACTTGTCCTTCAAACTCTGTTGCCAGTTCTTCGATAATAGGAGCCACCATTTTACAAGGGCCGCACCAAGGAGCCCAAAAATCTACAACAACCGGTTTGCCTTCTGCAAGCACCTCTTTATAGTTGCTGTCTGTAATTTCAAAAGCCATTTCTTTAAGTATTAATTATTAAATTATAGTTTCGCATTCAACTGCGCTACAAATATAATCAAATTATTCCATTTGGTCATATCCGTAGACTTTTTTTAAGAGACACAGACCTAAAAGAGAGAATGCTAATAAATAACAATTATCGCTTTTTATAAATAAATCGAGAATTAATGATTGCAGTTCCCGACTATTGTATTACCTTTGCCACTGTTTGAGTTACGAATCGTTATCGCTTAGTTCTTCTTTTTATATCCTTATTATTAAGCAGACCTCTCCTTTAATTATCTCCCTCATTCTTTCTTAGTATTTAATTAATTATTTTTTAAAATGAACATTTACATTTCAGGTTTAAGCTTTGGCACAAATGATGCTGACTTGAACGAATTATTCTCAGCGTATGGAGAAACATCTTCATCAAAGGTTATTATGGATAGAGAAACAGGCAGATCCAGAGGATTCGGCTTTGTTGAAATGTCCAACGAAACAGAAGGTCAGAAAGCAATTGACGAACTCAACGGAAGCGAATTTGACCAGAAAACGATTGCAGTAAGCGTTGCCCGTCCCCGCGAAGAAAGGCCCCGTAACAACAACGGCTATAATTCCAGACGGTATTAATGTATATTCCATCAAGAGTAGGAGATTTATTCTTCTGCTCTTGTTTTTTTAAAACAATGCACAAATTAAGGACATTGCCAGACGAATAGAATACCGGAAGTATATTTATCCGCTTACTGTCTTATCACAATATCAATTATATGAAACCATTTTTTATTGGAAATATAGAAATAAAAACACCTATCATACAAGGTGGAATGGGAGTCGGAATTTCATTATCCGGCTTGGCGTCAGCCGTAGCCAACGAAGGCGGCATAGGTGTTATTTCATGTGCAGGCTTAGGCTTGCTATACCCGAAAGGGAAAGGAAGCTACACCGAGAAATGCATTTGCGGACTGAAAGAAGAAATACGCAAAGCCCGGCAGAAATCAAAAGGAATCATCGGAGTGAATATCATGGTGGCCTTATCCAATTATGCCGAAATGGTACGTACTGCCATAAACGAAAAAATAGACGTAATCTTTGCCGGAGCGGGATTACCCCTTGACCTACCCTTATATCTGACACAAGAAAGCAAAACGAAACTGGTTCCCATCGTATCTTCTTCAAGAGCTGCCAGAATTATATGTGAGAAATGGCTGAAGAACCACGATTATCTGCCTGACGCCATCGTAGTGGAAGGCCCCAAGGCCGGCGGGCATCTGGGCTTCAAGAAGGAACAGTTGCAAGATGAGAAATATGCTCTGGAAGCACTGATACCGGAAGTAGTAACGATTGCATCGAGCTACAAAGAAAAAAAGAATATCCCTGTTATTGCCGCCGGCGGAATCTCCACAGGCGAAGATATTGCGAGGTTCATGCAATTGGGAGCCTCAGCCGTGCAAATGGGAAGTATTTTTGTAACCACATTGGAATGCGATGCTTCGCAGACCTTCAAGGAAGTGTACATCGACTCTAAAGCGGAAGATGTCCTCATCATTGAAAGCCCCGTAGGAATGCCCGGAAGAGCCATCAACGGAGAATTTATCCGCAACGTAGAAAAAGGACAGGAAAAGCCCAAGTGTTGTCCGTTCCACTGCATCAAGACGTGCGACTATCAGAAGAGCCCTTATTGCATTATCAAGGCATTGTATAACGCAGCCAAAGGAAACATGAAAAGAGGATATGCATTCGCCGGAAGCAATGCCTTTCTCTCTGAAAGGATACGCAGTGTCAAAGAAGTGATCAGCACATTAAACAATGAGTTTCTTCTGGCAAGCGGCCAATTGTCGACAATGAAAATAAGAGTTTAAAAAGAAATGACATAACGAAAAAGAGTATGCCTTGACACAGGCATACTCTTTTTTTGTTTTCATATCCAAGTTCAAACGAATCCCCGGTCAATTTATATGAAATCCCAGTTCGGGACGGTCTTTTAAGTAGGTTATTAAATCACGTCCTACCGAAAGCTTTATCGGTCGGGAAATCAAATCGACCGACATATGATTCACATCGGCATCATCTGTCACCTTGAAATAAAGTTCCGTATTCCCCGGATGTTCTTTCGTCAATGTAGCAAGTTCCGTGACAAGCGCAGAGTTCAATACAGACAACGGGATAATAATTGTAATCTTCTGCACCAGTTCTTCCTTGACGTCCGGCAGAAGCTCCATAGAGGTAATTTTCACCTCCAGTTCATCCTGCCGCCATTGTTTTGGCTGGCAACGGGCTTTGATATATAAGAAAGTACCTTCGTTGAGATATCCTTGATAAGTCACCCAGTCATTTCCCCAGAACGGAATTTCGGTAGAACCCGAATAGTCTTCTATCTTGGCGATGCCGTAAGGATTTCCATTCTTGCTGATTCCACGGCGGACACTGGTCACAATGCCGCCCATCGTTATTTCACGACCGGCCAGTGCGGCTTTATCTTCCAAATCCGCCATACGTGTGTTGCAGACATGCTCCAACACGATAGAAAACTCGTCCAACGGATGAGCGGAAAGATAGATACCCACCAAATCGCGTTCACGGTTCAGACGGTCGAGATCGCTCCAGCGTTCCACCCCCTGAGGTATTTCAGGAGTTGCCACATCAATCACGTTCTCACCACCGAACAGAGAGTTGACCGCAGCCATCTTATCTGCCTGATAACGGTTTCCATAACGCATCAGAGTTTCCAAAAACACTTCCCCTTTAGAGTTTACAGCGAAATATTGTTCGCGCTTCAGTTCCGGGAAACTATCAAAGCCACCGGCCAGTGCGAGACATTCCATATTCTTCTTGTTGCAGGCATTCAGGTTGACACGCTGCACAAAGTCGAAAATTCCGGTGAAAGGCCCGTTCTTTGTACGCTCTTCCATGATACTTTGCACGGCGGCTTCGCCAACCCCTTTCACTGCGCCAAGTCCGAAACGGATATTACCGTCATGGTTGACGGTAAATTTCAGGTTACTCTCATTTACATCCGGTCCCAAAGTCTGGATACCCATCGCCTTACATTCGTCCATCAGTTTTGTGATATCGGTAATGTTCGACAAACTTCGGCTCATGACAGCCGCCATATATTCAGAAGGATAGTTCGCTTTCAGATAAGCCGTCTGATAAGCAACCCATGAGTAACAGGTGGCATGCGATTTATTGAACGCGTAGGATGCAAACTTTTCCCAGTCAGTCCAAATCTTTTCGAGCACTTTCGGGTCGTGTCCGTTCTTCCGTCCGCCTTCGATAAATTTGGGTTTCATGTGATCCAGTTTGTCACGCAGTTTCTTACCCATCGCTTTACGAAGGGCGTCGGACTCGCCACGGGTGAAGTCCGCCAGCAAGCGTGACAAAAGCATCACCTGTTCCTGATAGACCGTAATGCCATACGTATCTTTCAGGTATTTCTCCATTATCGGAATATCATACTCAATCGGCTTACGTCCGTGCTTACGGTCAATGAAATCGGGAATATAATCCATCGGTCCCGGACGGTAGAGGGCATTCATGGCAATCAAATCTTCGAATGTAGAAGGCTGCAACTCGCGCAGGTACTTCTGCATACCGGCAGATTCGAACTGGAATGTACCAATCGTACGGCCGTCACTGTATAATTTATAGGTAGCAGGATCGTTTATATCTATCGTATCTACATCGACTTCGATGCTACGGCTCAGGCGGATATTTTCGACGGCTTCCTTAATGATGGACAATGTTTTCAGTCCCAGGAAGTCCATCTTAATCAGTCCGGTATCTTCAATTACCGAACCTTCATACTGGGTGACGAGCATCTTTTCACCCGTTTCCTTATCGTCGGCGGTGCTGACCGGCACCCAATCGGTAATATCGTCACGGCAGATAATCGTGCCGCAGGCATGCACACCCGTACCACGCACGTTGCCCTCAAGCATCTTGGCATATTTGAGCGTATCCCGCACCAATGGGTCGGGAGATACTTCAGCAGCCTGCAACTCAGGGACATATTCGATGGCGTTGCGCAGGTTCAACTTCTTGTCGGGAATCTTGTCCGGTACTAATTTTGCCAGACGGTCGGATTCGGAAAGAGGAAGTTTCTGTACACGGGCAACGTCTTTAATTGCCAGTTTCGTAGCCATTGTACCATAAGTGATGATATGAGCTACTTTTTCCTGACCGTATTTATTGGTTACCCAACGTAACACTTCACCACGACCGTCATCATCGAAATCCACATCAATATCAGGCAATGAGATACGGTCAGGATTCAGGAAACGCTCGAACAGCAAGTCGTACTGGATAGGGTCGATTTTCGTAATTCCCAGACAGTAAGCCACTGCCGATCCGGCAGCCGAGCCACGTCCCGGCCCTACCGATACGCCCAGTTCCTTACGGGCCGCATTGATAAAGTCCTGCACAATCAAGAAGTATCCGGGGAAACCCATCGTCTTCATGATGTACAATTCAAAGTTCATGCGTTCCTTTACTTCTTCGGTCAACGGTTCGCCGTATATTCTCTTCGCCCCGTCGAAAGCCAGCTTGGCAAGATAGTCTCCTTCGAGTTTGATACGATAAAGTTTATCATAACCGCCCAAGCGTTTGATTTTCGCTTTCCCGTCTTCTTCGCTCAGCACCACATTACCATGTTCATCCTGGGTAAACTCATCGTAAAGGTCTTTTTCGGTATATTTAGCCCTATATCCCTCTTCTGTCCCGAAATCTTCGGGAATGGCGAAAGTAGGCATGATAGGCGCATGGTCGATGGAGTAATATTCTACTTTATCAAGGATTTCCAGTGTATTGCTCAAAGCTTCGGGCACATCGGCAAAGAGTTCATTCATCTCTTCACGTGTCTTCATCCACTCCTGCTTGGTGTAAAGCATACGGGTAGGATCATCCAGATCTTTACCGGTACTCAAACAGATCAGACGGTCATGCGCTTCAGCATTTTCCTCATCCACGAAGTGAACGTCGTTCGTACAAATCAGCTTGATGTTGAACTTCCGGGCATACTCCATCAAATGTTTGTTCACATTCACCTGCAACGGGTAACATTCATGATTGGCACGGGGAACAGTCGCCTTATGACGCTGCATTTCGAGATAGAAGTCATCGCCGAACAAGTTCTTATACCATTGGATAGCTTCTTCGGCTTCTTCGAATTGTCCGGCAGTAATCCGTTTCGGTATTTCACCACCGAGACAGGCCGAGCAGACAATCAGTCCTTCATGATACTTTTCGAGTTCGCTGCGATCGGTACGCGGACGCATATAGTATCCGCGCGTCCACGCGTGCGATACCAATTTAATAAGGTTATGATACCCTTTTTCGTTCTTGGCCAACACTATCAAGTGATAACCGCTCTGGTCAGGTTTTCCTTCTTTCAGCTCCATCGTGCGGCGGGCCACATACATTTCACAACCGATGATGGGTTTGAAGAGTTTATTTTCCGCTTCTACTATCTTGGCCTTGCAAGCGGCAATCTCCGCTTCCTTGTCCTCACATTCTATGGTGCCGGCTTCAATTCCCGCTATTCGCTTCTTCAGGTCTTTGACTTCACCTTTCGGACCGCTATTCTTTTTATTGACGTAATTCGTAAATTCCTTGATACCGAACATATTTCCATGATCGGTCACGGCAATACCCTTCATTCCGTTTTTCATCGCCTTATCGACCAGACGAGCCACGCTAGCCTGACCGTCAAGAAGAGAATATTGGGTATGGACATGTAAATGAACGAAATCCTGCATAATGATAAGTAGTTAATTTGAAGGCATAAAATTACTACCTCTAGGGTTATAAACAAAAATAATCCTCAAAAAGTTATCAACATTCACATTTCTATGCTCATTTACTTGCTGATTTTTTAAATTAAGTATATTTTTGCAGACAATATCATTAAACAGCATTCATGGGCCGACTAAAGAAATTGAAAAAAATACGAATTCACCGCGAAGGAACACATATATTATGGGCTAGCTTTTTGCTATTGCTACTGATTAATGCAGCTCTTTATTGGGGAATCGATTGCAAAATACCATTTTATGTGGTAGCAGTAGCGAGTATCGCAGTCTATCTGCTAATGGTGAACTTCTTCCGTTGTCCGATCCGTCTTTTCGGACAGGACACCGAGAAAATAGTCGTGGCACCTGCCGACGGAAAAATCGTCGTTATCGAAGAAGTCGATGAAAACGAATATTTCCACGACCGCCGGCTGATGATCTCTATCTTCATGAGCATTGTGAATGTTCATGCCAACTGGTATCCGGTAGACGGTACCATCAAGAAGGTGGCTCATCACAACGGTAACTTTATGAAAGCATGGCTGCCGAAAGCCAGCACAGAGAACGAACGTTCTACGGTAGTGATTGAGACTCCGGAAGGTGTGGAAATACTTACACGCCAGATTGCCGGTGCTGTGGCACGCCGTATCGTAACCTACGCTGAAGCAGGTGAAGAATGTTATATCGACGAGCACATGGGATTCATCAAATTCGGTTCCCGCGTGGATGTATATTTACCCATTGGTACGGAAGTCTGTGTCAGCATGGGTCAATTAACGACCGGTAACCAAACGGTTATCGCCAAACTCAAATAATTCTGTCACAATGACAAACGTTATTAAAAACAGTATTCCGAATACCGTAACCTGCCTGAACCTTTTCTCCGGTTGTATCGCTTGCGTCATGGCTTTTGAAGCAAAATACGAACTGGCACTGCTTTTCATTATCTTAAGCGCTATTTTTGATTTTTTCGACGGTCTGTTGGCCCGTGCGCTCAATGCCCATTCCATCATTGGAAAAGATTTGGATTCGTTGGCTGATGATGTCAGTTTCGGCGTTGCACCTTCGCTGATTGTATTCTCTTTGTTTAAAGAGATGTACTATCCCGCAAGTATGGAATTTATAGCTCCTTATCTGCCTTACGCAGCATTTTTGATTTCCGTATTCTCCGCTTTGCGTCTGGCCAAGTTCAATAATGATACCCGGCAGACAAGCTCATTCGTCGGTCTTCCAGTTCCCGCCAACGCTTTATTCTGGGGGTCTTTGGTGGCAGGGGCACATGACTTGCTGGTTTCCGAAGGCTGCCATCCTGTCTATCTTTTTATATTGGTTTGCCTGTTTTCATGGCTGCTGGTATCAGAGATACCTATGTTTTCATTGAAATTCAAAAACCTGACATGGGGTGACAATAAAGTCAGTTTTATTTTCTTGATTATTTGTATTCCTTTCCTTGTTTTTCTGGGAATCAGTAGCTTTGCAGCCATCATTGTATGGTATATTTTACTTTCACTTTTTACAAGAAAAAGTAAATAAACAATCTCTTGGCACGTTTGTTGTACTATGAGTTTTATCAAAGTTACAATATAAAAATCATAGCCCGATGCATATACTTTTATTTATACTTATCTTTATTATTGCCATTGTCGTATTTGGCCTTTCTATTGTAGGTTTCCTGTTAAGAACCATTTTCGGGATAGGCCGCCGTTCGTCGTCGTCATCATCGCGCCCGAACCAGACAGAATCCGGGCGTACTGCCACGGGGCAACAAAGCTACGGTCAAAACGCTCAGGATACGGCGGATAATGAAGAGGAAATATACTCGGAGAATGTATCGGGAAGAAGACACAAGAAAATATTCACGCAGGATGACGGTGAATATGTGGACTTTGAAGAAATAAAAGAATAACGGCTATCTCCGTTTAGCGGCAAAGAACTCTTTCATGAGCATGGCGCACTCGTCAGCCATCAGACCTTTAACAACAACTGTTTTAGGGTGCAGGGCCGAACCGGCATATTTCTGATAACCGCGTTTCTCATCTTCGGCGCCAAACACAAGTTTGCCTGTTTGTGCCCAGGCAATAGCTCCGGCACACATCACACAAGGTTCAACCGTGACATACAAGGTACATTCATTGAGATATTTACCGCCAAGCACATTGGCTGCGGCAGTAATCGCCTGCATTTCAGCGTGTGCCGTTACATCATTCAATGTTTCCGTGAGATTGTGGGCACGTGCGATAATCCGCTCTTTACAAACTACGACAGCTCCCACGGGCACTTCTCCCCGCTCGGCAGCCTTACGCGCCTCTATCAAAGCTTGTTTCATGAAATAAGTATCGTCCAGCATCCCAGCCTTTATTTTTAATCCTTAATTATCAATTACCGTCTCATATCATGCTCACCAAAAAGGGTCGGATAATCTTCTTCCATATTCTTATGAATAAACATGAGAATCGTTTCGCGAAGCCAACGTGACTTATTTGTTATCTTGTATTTTTCAAGATAACGGTCCACAATCAGTTGCTCTTCATCGCTCAACAAAATGCTCATCCGCCGTTCTCTTTTAGTACACTCGACGTGCATTTTCAGGCATTTCTTACTCCTTTTTCTCATATCTTCTGCAAAATTACTTTTACTTCTGTAAATTCAAAGAATAAAAGCAGTAAATTTGCAAAAAAAGATGGCTAAACATAACGAATTGGGTAAAGCAGGAGAAGATGCCGCAGTAGCCTATCTCGAACAGCAGGGCTATATCATCCGTGACCGGAATTGGAGAAAGGGACATTTCGAATTGGATATTGTGGCTACAAGCGACTGTGAATTGATTGTAGTAGAGGTGAAGACCCGCAGCAACACTCAGTTTGCGGAACCGGAAGACGCTGTTGATTTACCCAAGATAAGACGTACAGTGCGTGCCGCAGATACGTACATGAAACTATTCCAGATTGACGTCCCCGTACGTTTCGATATTGTCACTGTAGTAGGTGGGAACGGAGATTTCAAGATTGAGCATATGAAGGAAGCGTTTTATCCACCTTTATTTTAAGGTTTGCCACAGAGAATGCAGAGTCATACAGAATTTATTATAGATTTGATTTATTATGAACGTAGAAACTGTTAGAGAATACTGCCTGAGCAAGAAGGGGGCCACTGAATCTTTTCCCTTTGATGAGGTATCCCTAGTTATAAAAGTGATGAACAAGATGTTTGCCCTTATTGATTTGGAAGAAGCAAATCATATCGCGTTGAAATGTGATCCGGAAAAAGCGATTGAACTGCGTGAACATTATTCCGGAATTGAAGGAGCTTATCATTTCAACAAGAAGTATTGGAATGGTGTCCGCTTCGACAGTGATGTAGACGACAAACTTATGAAAGAGCTCATAGACCACTCTTATGATGAAGTAATCAAGAAGTTTACTAAAAAGCTACGTGCAGAATATGATGCTCTCCCCTGAATTATTTCCGGTTCCATTGATTCATATCAGTGAAACGAGTTCTACCAACAACTATCTGCAAACTTTTTGCGCCAAAGAAAAAGCCGGAGAGTTTACGACCGTAGTCGCCGACTTCCAAACTTCCGGACGGGGGCAGCGTGGAAATTCGTGGGAATCGGAGCCTTATAAGAATCTCCTTTTCAGCTTTGTGTTTTTTCCTGAATTTCTGGAAGCACGCCGCCAGTTTCTTATTTCCCAAATCGTGTCTTTAGCTATTAAAGAAGAGTTGGAGACTTATACCGCTGATATTTCTATCAAATGGCCGAATGATATTTACTGGAAAGAGAAAAAGATATGTGGCATATTGATAGAAAACGACCTGATGGGGCGCAATATCAGTCAGAGCATTGCAGGTATCGGAATCAATATTAATCAGGAAGTGTTTCACAGCCCGGCTCCTAACCCTGTTTCACTCTATCAAATCACAGGAAAACAATATGATATTTTTGAGATATTGAAGAATATAATGCTGCGCGTCCAGTCTTATTATTGCCGGCTTAAAAAGGATAACACATCATCAATCGCTATTCACTATGAAAAGTCACTTTTCAGAAAGGAAGGGATGCATCGGTACAAAGACGCTGACGGAGAGTTCCTTGCACGGATTGTATGTGTAGAACCCGAAGGCAGATTGATTCTGGAAGATGAAATGCAGACGAAAAGAGGCTATATGTTTAAAGAAGTGGAATATTTATTGAGATAAGTAATCTACGAACTGATTAAAACATTATCTTTGACACCGATGTTTTATATAAAAACTATCTCATTTATGAAAACAAGATTAATATTCCTGCTTCCATTATTATGGGTGCTAACAGGTTGCAGTGATTCGGAATCCTCAGACACAGCCACCTTAAAAGTTTCGGAAACCTCATTCAAAAACATAAGTGCGAATGGAGAAACGATAACAGTAAATATTCAAAGTAATCATAAGTGGAACATCAGCAGTAACAACTCGTGGTGTACTACCGATATTACATCTGGAGAAAATAATGGTAAGATAAGAATAGAAGTTAATAAAAACAGTGAAGCATATGCTCGCGCAGCAACGATTACAGTTGAAACTGATGGCCAACAAGAAAAGGTGTCAGTCATACAGGATGGAAAGCAACTTTCTGTTGAAGAAATAGAAAATCATCACTATAAAATACCAGTGGTATTTCAAGTTCTTTATAAAGATCCCAATAACACAACACAAAACATGAGAGCCAGTAGAGCTTCTGATCTAATTGTTGCATGTAACAAATACTATCAAAACTTACTAGAAAGTGCAAGCGTTGATATGAATCTTGAGTTCGTTCTTGCAACTAGAGACCCTGAAGGCAATATACTACAGGAAGCAGGAATCAATCGAACGCAAATTAATGAAGCAACAATGGATTGTGAAAAGTTTATGGAGAATAAAGACAATCTAAAATATCTTTGGGATACTGACAGATATATCAATATCATGTTGTACACATTCAGCAACGAAAATATATTAGGTATCTCGCATTTACCCTATACAATCGCTCCAGACAAACTTGATGGACTCAATCAGCTAGACTTCCTGCCAGAACATTCCAACTTAACATATCCTCACTGCGTATCTATTAATAATAAGTATATCTATTCATCTGCCAGTATAGAAAACAGAACGTATAATTCTGTAGATGTAATCCCAACTATCGCCCATGAATTAGGACATTATCTTGGTTTATTCCATGCTTTTTCTGAACCAGAAAATAAAGAAACAGGTATTAATACATGCATAGACAGTGACTATTGTGATGATACTCCAACGTATGACAGAGATGCATACATCACTTGGATGTCAGACTATATAATCTCAAAAAATGGAATAACCAATATGTCGCAGAGTGAGTTTAATAAATTATTTGAAAGACTAGATTGTGTGAGTAAAACGGTCTCTATTCCCAACAACATTATGGACTATGATATTTCATGGTTAAATCGTTTTACTAATGACCAAAGAAATAGGGTTAGACATATGTTGGCTCGAGGTGTACTAATTCCGGGGCCTAAAGAGACTAGAGTAAGCACAAGAGCAACAGGGCCACAGAATTTCCCAATGAGAATGATTAAATAGCAGGTAAAATATCATCAAAAGAAAGAGGTGAACCGCCTAGCGCTTCACCTCTTTCTCTATTCTCAATATCTTGTCCAATGTCTTTTGGGCTTCTGTCGACGGAAACCTTAGAACAACCTTCTGCAAAGAGCTCCGTGCTCTTTCATATCCTGTAGAAAACACTTTCGATAGTCCATCCCGATAGCGGGCATATTGCATTTTCGTTGGTGATGATATTTTCTTATAGTCGGCTTCCAATTGCTTCTTCTCCCGCTCAGCCATCAAATAATAGTAATTGCCTAAGAAGATGTTAGCCGCCAGATTATCTGCATCCAGTTGCAATATCTTTTCATACATATGCAGAGCATCCTTTTCCTGTCCACGGTATACCTGCATCTCTGCACATGATTCAAGATAATCTACATTATTGGGAGCCTTTTGAAGCAACTCTTTATAAAACAGATAGGCCTTGTCATAATTCCGATTCTTTTTATAAGCAACCGCCAGTTCATTAGCCAACTTCACACTCACTTCACTATTCTTGTCGACATTCGTCCAATAGTACATTTCTGTGCGGTCAATATTCAGACTGATTGTCTGTCGGAAATAGCTCACAGCCTGTCCATTCTGCCTGGCTTCGATAGCGGCAGACACTTTCTGCAACATCTCATCAACCGACTGTGCATTCAGCATCAGCGGCAATGAAAACAACGATAAAAAGAAGATAGTTAAGGCTCTCATAATCCAATATTTGCTATTTAGTTCGTGACACACAAAGATACAATAAAAAAATAAAAAATGTACCTTTGCGGCATAAAAGAACAATCAATTTGATAAAAGTGTTTCTATAAAATGATAGATAAAAAACAAACCTCTGAAAACAGACGAATATTACAGATTGCCATACCATCGATTATATCCAATGTAACCGTTCCGCTACTGGGACTTATTGATGTCACTATCGTAGGGCACCTTGGTTCTCCGGCCTATATCGGAGCCATTGCCGTAGGGGGAATGCTGTTCAATATCATCTACTGGATTTTCGGATTCCTGCGTATGGGGACGAGTGGCATGACTTCGCAGGCCTATGGTCAGCACGACCTTAATGAAATCACCCGGCTGCTGGTACGCTCCGTAGGTGTAGGATCAGTAATCGCCTTTTGCCTGCTGATACTCCAATACCCTATTCTGAGACTGGCATTTGCATTTATACAAACGACACCGGAAGTCGAGCAACTGGCAACCACTTATTTCTACATCTGCATTTGGGGAGCCCCCGCCATATTAGGCCTTTATGGATTTGCCGGCTGGTTCATCGGAATGCAGAATTCACGCTTCCCGATGTACATCGCCATTACTCAAAATATCGTCAATATTGCAGTCAGCCTATGCCTTGTTTATCTACTGGATATGAAAGTGGCAGGAGTAGCCACAGGCACCCTTATCGCACAATATGCAGGTTTCATTATGGCAATACTGTTATACATACGCTATTATAGCAAACTCCGTAAACGAATTATATGGAAAGAAATAGTACAGAAGCAAGCCATGTACCGTTTTTTCCAAGTGAACCGTGACATATTCTTCCGCACGCTCTGCCTTGTCATAGTCACCATGTTCCTCACTTCGGCCGGAGCGGCACAAGGCGAAGTCATTTTAGCGGTCAACACCTTGTTAATGCAGTTATTCACTCTTTTCTCCTATATCATGGACGGCTTTGCCTATGCGGGCGAAGCATTGTCAGGACGCTATATCGGTGCAAGAAACCAAACAGGCCTGCACAGCACGGTACGCCACCTATTTTATTGGGGATTCGGGCTTTCAATGGTATTCACCATTCTATATTCGGTCGGAGGAAAGGAATTCTTGGAATTACTGACTAATGACGTTTCGGTAATCAAAGCAGCGGATTCCTACTTTTATTGGGCACTCGCCATTCCATTAGCCGGTTTTTCCGCCTTCTTGTGGGACGGGGTCTTTATCGGTGCCACTGCTACCCGCCAGATGCTTTACTCTATGCTAGTTGCTTCCGCCAGTTTCTTCGGGGTATATTATGCATTTCATCCCCTTTTGGGAAATCATGCCTTATGGCTGGCGTTTCTTGTTTATCTTTCATTAAGAGGAATCGTACAAACTTTCCTGGGAAGGCAAATCATGAAAAAAGTAATCGTATCCTAATAAGGCTATCTGACAAATTATCTCTATATTTGCGGCAAACTATAAAAAGCAAAAGATATGGCTAAGTATAAAAGAATCTTGCTGAAACTAAGCGGAGAGAGTCTGATGGGCGAAAAGCAATATGGCATCGACGAGAAAAGACTGGCAGAATATGCAGAGCAAATCAAGGAAATCCACGGACAAGGTGTACAGATAGGTATCGTTATTGGCGGCGGAAATATCTTCCGTGGGTTGAGCGGAGCCAATAAAGGTTTCGACCGCGTGAAAGGTGACCAAATGGGAATGCTGGCAACTGTCATCAATAGCCTGGCATTGAGTTCGGCATTGGTGGCTGCCGGAGTGAAAGCCCGTGTATTGACAGCAGTCCGCATGGAACCTATCGGTGAATTTTACAGTAAATGGAAAGCTATCGAATGCATGGAAAACGGTGAGGTTGTCATCATGTCCGCAGGAACGGGAAATCCTTTCTTTACCACAGATACAGGTTCTTCATTAAGAGGAATAGAAATTGAGGCTGACGTAATGCTGAAAGGAACCCGTGTAGATGGTATTTATACCGCCGATCCGGAAAAAGATCCTACCGCAACCAAATTTGACGACATCACGTATGATGAAGTACTGAAACGCGGTTTGAAAGTAATGGACTTGACAGCTACTTGTATGTGCAAGGAGAATAATCTGCCTATTGTCGTATTTGATATGGATACGGTAGGTAACTTGAAGAAAGTAATCAGCGGAGAAGAAATAGGCACGATTGTACACAACTAACTTACTCCTTCAAAATATTCAGAATAAGACAGAAGTCTCTTAAACGAGATTATCTGTCTTTTTTCGTATATAATTGCCTGCAATAATAGTTTTTAGCATACGAAAGATTAAATTATACTATCAACAGGGTAAACGCTTGTTTATCATTTACGAACTGCGTACTTTTGCACGCCATTTAAAAAACTTAAAACGATGAACAGCAAAACCAAAGGTTTTATCTATGGAGCGATTGCCGCCGCAAGTTACGGTATGAATCCTCTTTTTGCACTTCCGCTCTACGCAGCAGGCATGAGTGTCGATACGGTTTTATTTTACCGCTACTTTTTTGCTGTCATTGTATTGGGGATACTAATGAAGATGCAACACCAGTCTTTCGCTCTTCGGAAAGCGGACATTCTTCCTCTGATTATTATGGGATTGCTGTTCTCATTTTCTTCACTACTCCTATTCATGAGCTACAACTATATGGATGCCGGAATTGCTTCTACAATCCTGTTCGTCTATCCGGTAATGGTAGCGGTCATTATGGGAGTATTTTTCAAAGAAAAGATTTCCGCAATTACCGTTTTCTCAATCTTGCTGGCACTTTCGGGCATCGCCTTACTGTATCAGGGAGACGGTGGCAAGCCGCTGTCTACCATAGGTATCATCTTTGTGCTGTTGTCCTCACTTTCATATGCTATATATATAGTAGGTGTAAATCGTTCGACATTGAAAAACCTGCCGACAACCAAACTTACGTTTTACGCTATCCTGTTCGGACTCTCGGTTTATATCGCCCGTCTGAACTTCTGCACGGAACTGCAAATCATACCATCTGTCTGGCTTTGGGCAGACGTACTGGCACTGGCTATTCTGCCTACTGCCGTATCGCTCGTTTGCACAGCACTGGCTATCCATTATATAGGCTCTACCCCGACTGCCATCTTAGGCGCTTTGGAACCTGTGACGGCTTTGTTTTTCGGAGTTCTTTTGTTTCACGAAAAACTCACGCCCCGGTTAATGACAGGTATTTTAATGATTATCACTGCCGTTACCTTGATTATCATTGGTAAGTCGCTCATAAAAAAGATGAGTATGCTGTTGCAGATGAACAAAAAATAATATACTTTTGCTAATTAATCAATCGAATAGCAACTTTAATTATCGAAAAATATGGTAGACGTAAAGACTTGCCTTGACAATGCACAAGAAAAAATGGATATGGCCATTATGTATCTGGAAGAAGCACTGGCACATATCCGCGCCGGAAAAGCGAGTACCCGACTGTTGGACGGTATCCGTGTAGACTCTTACGGAAGTATGGTTCCTATCAGCAATGTAGCAGCCGTAACCACTCCCGATGCACGCAGTATCACCATCAAACCGTGGGATAAAAGCATGTTCCGTGTCATCGAAAAAGCAATTATCGACTCCGACCTCGGCATCATGCCCGAAAATAACGGTGAAGTAATCCGCATCGGTATTCCTCCTCTGACGGAAGAACGCCGTAAACAACTGGCGAAACAGTGTAAAGGCGAAGGCGAAACGGCTAAAGTTAGCGTACGTAACGCACGTCGTGACGGTATCGACGCACTGAAGAAAGCTGTAAAAGACGGATTGGCAGAAGACGAGCAAAAGAATGCGGAAGCAAAACTTCAAAAAATCCATGACAAGTATATCAAACAAATTGATGATATGCTGGCTGAAAAGGACAAAGAAATCATGACTGTCTAAAAAAACAAGAAGAAAGCGTGCACGGATTAGTAATCAAAAACACAGGTAGCTGGTATCAGGTAAAGACCGATGACGGGCAACTTATCGAATGTAAAATCAAAGGTAATTTCCGGCTCAAAGGTATTCGCAGCACCAATCCGGTAGCGGTAGGTGACCGTGTGCAGATTATACTCAACCAGGAAGGTACTGCTTTCATCAACGAAATAGAAGATAGGAAGAACTACATTATCCGTCGTTCTTCCAATCTTTCTAAACAATCCCACATCCTTGCCGCCAACCTCGACCAATGTATGCTGGTGGTAACCGTCAACTATCCCGAAACTTCCACAATCTTCATCGACCGTTTCCTGGCATCAGCAGAAGCCTACCGGATACCTGTCAAACTGGTATTCAACAAGATAGATGCTTACAACGAAGACGAGCTCCGCTATCTGGACGCGCTTATTAATCTATATACACATATAGGATATCCCTGTTTTAAGGTTTCCGCCAAGAATGGCAACGGGGTAAACGAAATCAAAAAGGCTTTGGAAAGCAAAATTACTCTATTCTCCGGACATTCGGGAGTAGGAAAATCTACACTTATCAATGCCATACTACCGGGAACAGAAACAAAAACCGGTGAAATCTCTTCTTATCATAACAAGGGAATGCACACCACTACTTTCTCCGAAATGTTTCCCGTAAACGGAGACGGATATATCATTGATACTCCGGGTATTAAAGGCTTCGGCACCTTCGATATGGAAGAAGAGGAAATCGGTCATTATTTTCCCGAAATATTCAAGATTTCCGCTGACTGCAAATACAACAACTGTACCCATCGCCACGAACCGGGATGTGCCGTACGAAAGGCAGTAGAAGAGCATCTAATCAGCGAATCACGTTATACTTCTTATCTGAATATGCTGGAAGATAAAGAGGAAGGCAAATACCGGGCGGCTTACTAATCTTTTTTACCACATACTATCTTTCAATCAAGGAAATATATTCCATGATTATTTTTCTTATACCCTACAAAATAATAATCATGATATTTTACTTTTAGAAGAAAAGTCCGAATATCCCCCTACAACATACTCAAGCATTAGAATATCTTAGAAAAACACATACAAGTACATACAGAACTTGGTTATTATTTCATCGTCTTTTATCAAAAGAATAATTGTACAGCATTATAAAATATGAACTGCTTTATACTTCCACGTAATTTTGGCATTTATTCCACTATGTAATACCATAACGGAACAAAAGTATATATTCTTTTTGCAAAAAACAATAAAAACACATCTTTTTTTCATGAACCTCACATTTATACCGAAGCTTAAAGTAAAATATATACACCAATCTCTTTTCAGCCACCCTATTTATTACAAATAAAATTACAAACCTCTCAATATCTTACCAAGTTCTGTATGAACTATGTTAATAAAGCAATCAGAGCTTACGTAAAAAATAGTTTAGATAAACAAACCTGAATGTCAACTAAAAATTTAATTATTATGAAGAAAATCACGAGACAAGTCTCAATGTTTTTAGTGATAGGTATACTGGGGTTTCCCGCCACCTTGCAAGCTAAAATCGAGACGGAAGTTTCAAACCCGGAAATGGTGCAAGAGAGAGTTACAGGAACAGTCACAGATGCTTCCGGTCCGGTAATCGGGGCAACAGTCATGCAAAAAGGTACAACAAACGGTACCATTACCGACATGGATGGGAAGTTCTCTTTAGATGGAGTGAAAAAAGGAGATGTCATCCAGATTACTTATATCGGATACATCATGCAAGAGATTACCTACACAGGCAAACCTATTCAGGTGACATTATTGGAAGACAGCAAAAAACTGGACGAAGTGATCGTTGTAGGTTATGCCACTGTAAAGAAGGCCAACTTGACAGGTGCCGTTTCTGCCGTAGACAGTAAAATACTGGAAGACCGTCCGATTATTAACCTCGGACAAGGATTGCAGGGAACAATTCCTAATCTGAACATCACTACCAGCGGACAACCGGGGAAAGGTTCTACCTATAACGTCCGCGGCGAAACATCCATCAATGGTGGTAGCCCGCTGGTATTAGTGGACGGAGTAGAAATGGACCCGAACTTGATTAATCCCCAGGACGTTGCCAGCGTATCTGTATTAAAAGATGCCGCCTCCGCTTCGATTTATGGAGCACGTGCCGCTTACGGCGTAATCTTAATCAGTACCAAAACCGGAAAAAAAAATATGCCTACCCAAGTATCACTTGATGCTTCCATATCATTCAACAGCCCGACGACACGTCCAAGTTACATGAACTCCATGGAATATGCCAACTGGATGAATGCAGCCAACAACTTGACTAACGGTCGCGACCTCTTCAGCGCTGACGAAATGGAACATATCACGGCTTATTTCAATGACCCTGCGAACAATTCTCCGGTATTCGTCACCAACGATCCGAACAGTTGGCAATATGGAAACTGTCAAGCAGGCAAGTATGCCTATTGCGGGAATACTGACTGGATGAAAGAAATGTACAAGAAGAACTATCCGGTACAGAAATACAATGTGAACATCAGTGGCGGTAGCGACAAGGCCACCTACTACACTTCAGTGGGATATACCGACCAAGGGTCATTATTACGCCACGGCGACGAAGGATTCCGCAAGTTCAACATGGTGAATAACATCAATTACAACATCAACAATTGGTTGAACGTATCAATGAAAACAAGTTATATCCGCACCGAATTGTCCGGCATCGTACAAGACGGAGTACATGGTGAATCCTGGGTTGGTAATGACACACAGCCCTTAATGCCAGTGAAACACCCCGATGGAAACTGGGCCGGACAAGGTAACTATACCAACTTTGCAGCCGTATTGGACGAAATGGGCTCTCGCAAAACTACCAAGAACGACTTCTGGAATACACTGGCATTAAAGCTAACACCTCTGAAAGGTCTGAGTATCAATATGGACTATACCTTCAATTACTATTCCGAACATAATAAGAACCACATTAAGTCCTTCAACGAATACGGTGTGGATGGAAATTTCCTGCAAGTGTTCCAATATTCCAAACCGAATGGCGTGTTTGAAGGCCAGAATAACGACACTTATAATGCATTCAACTTCTTTGGCGATTATGAACGTACCTTTGGAAAACATTATTTCAAAGTTATGGCAGGTTACAATCAGGAAACCAAACATACACGTTATTTTTATGCCCAGCGTCAGAATCTTATATCAAACGATCTTCCTTCCATGAATTCAGCTACAGGCGAAAAATATGTCGGCAACTCCGATGACAGTTGGGCTACACGAAGCGGTTTCTTCCGCGTCAATTATACGTATGCAGACCGTTATCTGTTGGAATTGAACGGACGTTACGACCTTTCTTCAAAATTCCCCAAAAATGACCGGGCTGTATTCAATCCTTCTTTCTCTGTAGGTTGGAAACTCTCTGAGGAAAGCTGGTTCAAGAATCCAACCAATGGCTTCTTTGACGAATTAAAGTTCAGAGGCTCATACGGTAGTCTCGCCAATCAAGCATTGGACAATGGCTGGCATGCTTATTTGTCCAACTACAGCAGCGGGACAATGGCTTACATCATGGGGGGTATACAGAACCAAACTGTAAGCCCCGGCGGTCTTGTGAGCTCTTCCATCACTTGGGAGAAAGTGACCCAATGGGACTTAGGTCTTGACTTTGCCATATTAAACAGCCGCTTGCAAGGTACTTTCGACTATTACCAACGCTCCACCACAGGTATGCTGGGCGCAGGCAAGGTGCTCCCTAATATTCTTGGAACAAACGAGCCTGAAGAAAATGCGGCAGATATGGTGACTAGAGGTTGGGAACTGTCTCTCTCCTGGAACGACAGACTGGAAAACGGACTCCATTATAACGTAAGTTTCAACCTGTCTGACACGCAAGCCGAAATAACCAAGTTTGACAACCCTACAAAATCACTCTCCAGCCCTTACTATGAAGGGCAGATATTGGGGGATATCTGGGGATATGAATCTACGCTGTTTCAGTCGCAAGCCGAAATTGACGCAGCTCCCGACCAGTCACAACTGGATGGCGGTATCAAGAAAGTGCCAGGTGACATCAGATTCATTAATCAAAATGGCGACAATGTGCTGGACAATGGTGAAAATACGGTAGATAATCCCGGTGACATGAAAATTATCGGTAACAACAAAGCGCGTTTCCGCTATGGCTTCAACATCTCCGGTGACTGGAAAGGTTTTGATCTGGGCATCTTCTTCCAAGGCGTAGGAAAACGTGACCTGATGTTACCCAATACATTCAAATGGCAATACGCCAGTCAGTGGCAAGTACCTACCGCCGCAGCTCAAGACTATTGGCGCGAAGACAACACAAGTGCACTTTTCCCAGTAGCACGCTTTAACGGAGGTACTGCACTCAGCAAAAATCAAACACGCTACTTGCAGAACGCCGCCTATCTCCGTTTGAAATCATTATCAGTAGGCTACACTATACCGCAAACACTAACCCAGCAATGGGGAATTCAGAAATGCCGCATTTATTTCAGCGGTGAAAACTTGTTGACATTCAAACATACTCCCGAAGGATTCGATCCTGAACTGGACGACCCGTATAAGTATCCACAACAGAAATCATTATCTGTCGGTATTAATGTCGTATTTTAACCTTAAAATGATAGAATTATTATGAAACTGAAATATATGATTTATATAGCTGCAACTCTGTCACTGACAAGTTGTAACGATGCCTTTCTCGAAAGAGCTCCTCAAAACCTGAATGAGCAAACTTTCTGGACCAGTGCAAACGATCTCAAGACATATGCCAACGGTTTTTACAGTCTGATACCCTCCGGAGTCAGCAATCTCGACGATACGGATAGTGACACGCAAGTCCCTAATAACATCAATACCTTCTTGTGGGGACAATATGTAGTACCTACAGAAGGGGGAGCATGGAGCCAAGACAACTGGTCTACTATACGGAAACTCAACTATTTTATGACGCATTACCAAAGTGCACAAGGGACTGAAGCGGAAATTAACAACTATGTAGGCGAAATACGTTTCTTCCGCGCTTTGCAATATTTTGACAAAATAAAGACCTTAGGAGACGTTCCTTGGCTGGAAAAAGATTTGAACGTCGATAGCGAAGAACTCTACGGACCGAGAACTGCACGCAATGAAGTAGCCAAGAAAATTATCGAAGACCTGGACTTTGCCATCCAATGGCTTCCTGATGCCGGCAGTGAAGAAGCCAACCGCCTGAATAAGGATATTGCCCGCCATGTGAAAGCCCGTGTTTGTTTGCATGAAGGCACCTATTATAAGTATCATACGGAACTGAACTACGCGAGTGAGGCCAACGGTTTATTGCAGCAGGCAGCCGAAGCATCCGATGCGCTCATCAATCCCGGCAGGTATGAAATATATAATACCGGCCACCCTGAAAGCGACTATCACAATCTTTTCATTATGGAAGATAAAAGTAAGCTGAAAGAGGCTATTCTTTATATCGACTATATGGAAGATAAGCGTATGCATAATATGAGTCATGGTTCCGAAGAAGCCAGTGCCGGATTCTCAAAAGATTTTGTAGACTGTATTTTGTATAATGACGGACTTCCTAAAGGAGTGACTACCCAACCTACAGCCGACAATACCATTAAAGAAGAAATGAAGGGGCGCGATCTACGATTCTCCCAGCTCATAAAGAACGACGCCTACCTGACGGAAGAAGATCTGGAAAAAGATAATTATGACGACGATTATGTAGATAACTATCATCTGACCGGTTACCACACCATCAAAGGGTATAACCCGAATTTGCCATCAGGCTATTATATCGAGACTTCCGACGGCATCGCCTACCGCTACGCAGAAACATTATTGATTAATGTCGAAGCCAAAGCCGAACTGGAGACATTGACTCAAAAAGACCTTGACAATACTATCAACAAACTACGCGATCGTGTAAACATGCCGCACCTGAATTTGAATGTAGGATTTACAGACCCGAACTGGCCAGACTACGGATACCCTCTTTCCCCCATATTGCAGGAGATTCGTCGCGAACGCCGCATAGAATTGGCAGGAGAAGGTTTTCGTTTCGACGACCTATGCCGTTGGAAAGCCGGACATTTGCTGGATAATGTAAAAACATACATCGGAAAGAAACTTTCTACAGGTAAATACGCGATTGTATATCCCAATTATACCAATGACGATCTCTCCTATCAAGAAGGAAAAAGCCGTAAATGGGATGATAAAATGTATCTCTATCCAATTGCCACAGGTGAATTGCAGCGCAACCCCCAATTATTGCCGCAAAATCCGGGATGGAAATAACTTAACACAATCCCTCATTTTTTTAGTTAATAACTTAAGGTATTAGATTCTTTTTTATTCGAGCCCGGCACTATACCGGGCTCTTTTTACATAATCATTTTCATTTCTTTACTTTTATTTCCAGGAAAAAACATTTTGAGATTAAACCATTGCAAAGATACGGTGTCTAATCAACGAAAGAATAATTATTCAATAGCTATATACGATACTAAACCATGAATAAGAAAACTAAATGGGGCATCATTATTCTTGTTGGTGCCGGAATTATTGGTGGAGGAATCTACTCACAATTACCCAAAAAGAACAACGAACTAGCCGCTGCCGACAAAGTAATGGGCGGTAATAAAAGAAAAGGAAAGCAAACTTTAAATGTAAACGCCAAAGTCATAAAGCCACAATCCCTGACGGATGAATTTACAACCACAGGAGTACTTCTGCCCGATGAAGAAGTGGATTTGTCTTTCGAGACTTCCGGAAAAATTGTCGAAATCAATTTTGAGGAAGGAACATCGGTGAAAAAAGGCCAGTTGCTTGCCAAAGTAAACGACCGGCAGTTGCAAGCACAATTACAACGTCTTGTTTCGCAATTGAAATTGGCAGAAGACCGTGTGTTCCGCCAAGATGCGCTATTGAAGCGGGATGCTGTCAGTAAAGAAGCTTACGAACAAGTAAAAACGGATTTGGCTACTTTGAACGCAGACATAGAAATAATCAAGGCCAATATTGAATTGACCGAGCTTCGCGCTCCGTTCGACGGAGTTATCGGACTCCGCCAGGTCAGTATCGGTAGTTATGCCTCTCCCACTACGGTCGTTGCCAAACTAACTAAAATAGCTCCTCTCAAAGTGGAGTTTTCCGTACCGGAACGTTACGCCAAACAGATAAAAAAAGGGACTAACTTAAACTTCAACGTGGAAGGCAATTTGGATGCTTTCGGCGCACAAGTATATGCTGTGGAATCAGCTATCGACCCTAACCTGCACCAGTTTACCGCCCGTGCACTATATCCGAATGTGAACCATATCCTGCTTCCCGGCCGCTATGCAAGCGTGCTGATAAAAAAAGACGAGATAGAAAATGCCATCGCCATCCCTACGGAAGCGATTGTGCCGGAAATGGGTAAAGATAAAGTCTACCTCTACAAATCCGGAAAAGCCGAACCGGTGGATATCACTACCGGAATCCGCACCGCATCGGAAGTGCAGGTGATAAGAGGATTGCATATGGGAGATACCATCATCACTTCAGGAACATTGCAACTCCGTACCGGACTTGCTGTGACACTTGACAACATTGATTAATACCAGTGCCTTATGAACATATCCGAATTAAGCATACGCCGCCCGGTATTAGCCACCGTACTTACGATTATTATCCTACTCTTCGGATTTATCGGATACAACTATTTGGGTGTCCGTGAATATCCGTCAGTGGATAATCCGATTATTTCCGTCAGTTGTTCTTATCCGGGAGCCAACGCCGACGTTATCGAGAACCAGATTACCGAACCATTGGAACAGAACATCAATGGTATTCCGGGTATCCGTTCTTTGTCCAGTGTCAGCCAACAGGGACAGAGCCGTATTACGGTAGAGTTTGAATTGTCCGTCGACCTGGAAACGGCGGCAAATGACGTGCGTGACAAGGTTTCACGCGCACAACGCTATCTGCCGCGCGACTGTGACCCGCCGACAGTATCGAAAGCGGATGCGGACGCCATGCCTATCTTGATGGTAGCTCTGCAAAGCGACAAACGTACCCTTTTGGAATTGAGTGAAATTGCAGACTTAACGGTTAAAGAGCAATTACAAACCATTTCTGATGTCAGTAGCGTATCCATTTGGGGAGAAAAACGCTATTCCATGCGACTCTGGCTCGACCCGGCAAAAATGGCAGGCTACGGTATCAGCCCTATTGACGTAAAAAATGCAGTGGATAATGAGAATGTGGAACTTCCGTCAGGCAGTATCGAAGGAAATACAACCGAGTTGACGATTCGCACATTAGGATTGATGCATACAGCGGACGAGTTCAACGACTTGATTATCAAAGAAGAGAATAATCGTATCGTGCGTTTCAGTGATATCGGACGTGCCGAACTGGGACCTGCCGACATCAAGAGTTATATGAAGATGAACGGCGTACCGATGGTAGGCGTTGTAGTTATTCCACAACCGGGAGCTAATCATATTGAAATTGCAGACGCTGTATATCAGCGTATGGAACAAATGAAAAAAGACTTGCCGGAAGATGTACACTATAATTACGGTTTTGATAATACCAAGTTTATCCGTGCATCTATCAATGAGGTAAAATCAACTGTATATGAAGCTTTTATACTCGTTATCATCATTATTTTCCTTTTCTTGCGCGACTGGCGTGTTACGCTGGTGCCATGTATCGTGATTCCTGTCTCCCTTATCGGCGCATTCTTCGTCATGTATTTGGCTGGATTCTCAATCAATGTGCTTTCCATGCTTGCCATCGTATTGTCTGTGGGATTGGTGGTAGATGATGCTATCGTAATGACAGAGAATATCTATATCCGTATCGAAAAAGGAATGACTCCGAAAGAGGCGGGTATCGAAGGGGCCAAAGAAATCTTTTTTGCCGTTATTTCAACGACTATCACGCTGATCGCCGTATTCTTCCCCATCGTCTTTATGGATGGTATGACGGGACGTTTGTTCCGGGAGTTCAGTATCGTAATCTCAGGGTCGGTTATCATCTCTTCATTTGCCGCATTGACTTTCACGCCAATGTTGGCAACCAAGCTACTTATAAAGCGGGAGAAACAAGGCTGGTTCTATACAAAGACAGAACCTTTCTTTGAAGGAATGAACCGGCTATACAGCCGTTCACTTGCCGCTTTCCTGAATAAACGGTGGATTGCACTTCCATTCACATTCATCACGATTTGCCTGATTGGTGTTTTATGGAATGCAGTTCCTTCGGAAATGGCACCTTTGGAAGACCGTTCGCAAATCAGCATCAATACGAGAGGTGCAGAGGGAGTCACTTATGAATATATACGTGATTATACCGAAGACATCAACCAGCTTGTCGACTCCATCCTACCGGATGCGGAAGCCGTGACCGCCCGTGTATCCAGCGGTAGCGGGAACGTACGTATCACGCTGAAGGACATGAAGGACCGTAACTACACACAGATGGAAGTTGCCGAGAAAATCTCGAAAGCTGTACAGAAGAAAACAATGGCGCGTTCGTTCGTGCAACAGCAATCTTCCTTCGGCGGACGCCGTGGAAGTATGCCTGTCCAATATGTGCTTCAAGCCACCAATTTGGAAAAACTGGAAGAGGTATTACCTAAATTCATGGCTAAAGTGTATGAAAACCCAGTCTTCCAGATGGCAGACGTTGACTTGAAGTTCAGCAAACCGGAAGCCCGTATCCAAATTAATCGCGACAAGGCCAGCATCATGGGCGTAAGTACAAAGAATATTGCCCAGACTTTGCAATACGGATTGAGCGGTCAGCGTATGGGATATTTCTATATGAACGGAAAACAATACGAAATCCTTGGCGAAATCAACCGCCAGCAAAGAAACAAACCGGCCGACTTGAAAGCGATTTATGTCCGTAGCAATAATGGAGATATGATTCAATTGGACAATCTGATTGAATTGGAAAGTGGTATTGCACCGCCTAAACTATACCGCTACAACCGTTTTGTATCAGCCACTATCTCTGCGGGACTGGCGGATGGAAAAACAATCGGACAAGGGTTGGATGAAATGGACAAGATAGCCAAGGAAACATTGGACGACACTTTCCGTACTGCTTTGGCAGGCGATTCCAAGGAGTATCGTGAAAGTTCTTCCAGTTTGATGTTCGCCTTTATTTTGGCTATTCTTCTGATTTATTTGATTCTGGCAGCCCAGTTCGAGAGTTTCAAAGACCCGTTGATTATCATGTTGACGGTGCCGCTGGCTATTGCCGGAGCATTAGTGTTTATGTACTTTGGAGATATTACAATGAATATTTTCAGTCAGATTGGTATCATTATGCTTATCGGACTGGTAGCCAAAAACGGTATCCTGATTGTGGAATTTGCCAATCAAAAACAGGAAGCCGGAGAAGACAAGATGAGTGCAATCAAGGATTCTGCCCTGCAACGTCTCCGCCCGATTCTGATGACAAGTGCTTCTACGGTTCTGGGACTTATCCCATTGGCATTTGCCACCGGAGAAGGTGCCAACCAGCGTATCGCCATGGGTACGGCAGTAGTAGGCGGCATGGTCGTTTCCACTTTGCTTACCATGTATATCGTGCCGGCTATTTACAGTTATATTTCGACGAACCGAATCAAAAAACTAAAAGAATGAAACAGAAAGGAATTTGCATAAAACGCATCGCATATATAGTTACCGCATGTGCCTTCTTATCAGTTTCTACTGTAAAGGCACAGGTGCTCACCTTAAAAGATTGCCTAGAGGAAGGATTACAAAACAATTACTCTTTGCGCATCGTCCATAACGAAGAGCAAATCAGCAAGAACAACGCGACATTGGGAAACGCAGGCTATCTGCCGACGCTGGATTTTTCTGCCGGATACACCGGAAATTTGGACAACATCGAAAGCAAGACCCGTGCCACCGGGGAGATTACAAAGAACAATGGAGTATACGACCAGACAATCAATGTCGGCCTCAATCTTAATTGGACCATCTTTGACGGGTTCAATATCAGCACAACTTACAAGCAGTTGAAAGAGTTGGAACGACAAGGCGAAACTAACACCCGTATAGCTATCGAAGATTTCATTGCCGACCTGACGTCAGAATACTATAATTTTATCCAGCAGAAGATTCGTCTGAAAAACTTCCATTATGCAATGTCACTTTCTAAAGAGCGCTTGCGCATAGCGGAAGCGAGCCATCTTGTCGGCAAATTCTCCGGCTTGGATTATCAACAGGCGAAAGTGGACTTCAATGCGGATAGTGCCCAATATATGAAACAACAGGAGTTACTGCACTCTTCACGTATCCAGTTGAATGAGCTGATGGCTAATAATAATGTAAATCAAATTATTATCATCAAGGATTCTACCATTGACGTATACAGCGACTTGAAGTTCGAAGAATTGTGGAACAGTACATTGGCAACAAACGCTTCTTTATTAAAAGCTGATCAGAACACAGTACTCGCACAATTGGATTATAAAAAAATAAATTCGCGCAACTATCCATATCTTAGATTAAATACCGGATACGGATATACCTTCAATAAATACGACATCAACGCCACCAGTAGAAGAGGCAATTTAGGCTTTAATGCCGGAGTTACTGTCGGATTTAATATCTTCGATGGAAATCGCCGACGCGAAAAGCGAAATGCGACTCTTGCATTCAAAAACCGACGTCTGGAACGACAGAACCTTGAACTGGCACTCCGCTCCGACCTCAGCAACTTGTGGCAGGCATATCGCAACAATCTTCAACTCCTGAATTTGGAACGACAGAATCTTGTAACTGCCAAGGATAACCATGATATTGCCATGGATCGTTATATCCAGGGAGACCTTTCCGGTTTTGAAGTACGCGAAGCACAAAAGAGCTTATTGGATGCGGAAGAGCGTATCCTCTCCGCAGAGTATAACACGAAACTTTGCGAAATTTCCTTATTGCAGATTAGCGGAAAGATTACAAAGTATCTGAAAGAATAAAAAACATAAGAACAAAAGAATATATGCTCCACGCTTAATATTTCAAGAATAGTGATATCGGAAAGCATATGTTCTTTTGTTCTTATGCCCCTCTCTCCAAAAAGGCTTCCAGCTTTTATCCCATAATATATTTTGCAGATTTGCCAATACGGTTCACCAAATTCACTATCAACCAGGAAGTAGCAAAAGCTACTATCGCAGCAATCGGTATCTGCAAAGGAACAGGTATATCGAGAGCTCTCACCAATACCACCGACGGACCGGTGAAGAAATAATGTATCATATAAACACCGAAGCCACAAACTGTCAAATTAGCTAATGCTTTCCGTATTCTCTCCGAACGGACATCGACTTTTTTAGCCAGCATAAATACAGGTACGGTCATCATCACCACATTAAGAGAACAATAAGTAAAGAAAAGCTCTAACATTTCATCTGTACAATCCGGCAAAGCCGTCATATACCGGAAACCGAAGAACGTCACCACATAACCTACCACAAACATAGGAATACCGATTACCAATGTTTTCTTCAAGCTCCAGTCAAGGTCTTTCAGATAATGTCCCAATAATAAATATCCGTTGAATCCGGCAAATGCATACAACATTCCGAAAGAATTCCATGAACAAGAGCCCCACAGGTAAGGAGAAACGAACTGATAATAATAAGGCAGAAGCAAGGTCACACCCCAAGCCAGCAGGAACATCAATTTTGCACGTTGCGAAGCCCTTTCCACCCATGCCGAAAATATAGGCAAGTAAAGATAAAGCCCGATAAGCAGATAAATATACCACATATGCACTGCCAGAAGGGAGAAGTTAAAAGGAATCATCAGGATATATCGTATAGCTACCGAAAAGGATTGCTGCATCACTTCCTCACCGGAATAAGGAAAGAAATCAAGAATAATCTTAGGATCCAGCCCCAATATGCCTGTCAGCCAAGGAAAAAGATTATAGATAACAGACCAGATTAAGAACGGATACAGGACACGGGTAATACGTTTCTTATAAAAAGTGGAAGTATCACCCTTGACAGGCAAAAGCAATGCGCCCGTTATCATCACAAACAGGGGCACACAAGGACGGAGGACAGCTCCATAAATGGCTCCCCATAATTTAATTTCCCCAATATTGGGAGCAGTACCCGGATAAAAATTAAAAGGATCGGTACAATGGCAGCAGACAACTGTAAACATTGCGATAAGGCGTACAACATCCAGCCATACGATGTGCCGGTTCTTTTGAGTAGTCAGTTCGATTGTCGGTGGTTTCATAATGTTAGTGAGTAGAAAGGAGAAGTTAATAAAAAAGGGATACCCATACGAAAGACAGGTATCCCTCAAATGAATAATTTTATATAAACGAATTTATTGACTGCTTATTTAGTGCAATTCCATGGCTTCAACTGCTTGAAGAAGTCATTGCCCTTATCGTCAACCAAAATGAATGCCGGGAAATCCTCTACTTCAATCTTCCAGATAGCTTCCATACCCAGTTCAGGATATTCCACACACTCAATGCTCTTGATATTATTCTGAGCAAGGATAGCTGCCGGACCACCGATAGAACCCAGATAGAAACCGCCATACTTCTTACAAGCATCCGTCACCTGCTGGCTACGGTTACCTTTTGCCAACATAATCATGCTGCCGCCATGACTTTGGAACAGTTCTACATACGAGTCCATACGCCCAGCCGTAGTCGGCCCCATAGAGCCACAAGCCATACCTTCCGGTGTCTTGGCCGGACCTGCATAGTAAATAGGATGATCTTTGATATATTGAGGCAGCTCTTCACCACGGTCCAAACGTTCTTTCAGTTTAGCGTGAGCAATGTCACGGCCTACAATAATCGTTCCGTTCAATGACAAACGGGTCGATACCGGATATTTAGTCAGTTCTTTCAGGATTTCAGCCATCGGGCGGTTCAGGTCGATTTTTACAACATCGCCTTCTCCCGCTTTACGCAGTTCCACCGGAATAAGTTCGCCCGGATTTGAATCCAGTTTCTCAATCCAGATACCTTCCTTGTTGATTTTACATTTGATGTTACGGTCGGCAGAGCAGGATACGCCTAGACCTACCGGACAAGAAGCACCGTGACGCGGCAAACGGATGATACGGACATCGTGAGCCAGATATTTACCGCCGAATTGAGCTCCAAGACCAATCTTGTGGGCTTCCGCCAATACTTCTTTTTCCAGTTCGACATCACGGAAAGCACGACCGTATTCATTTCCAGTTGTCGGCAGGTTATCATAGAAATGAGTAGAAGCCAGCTTCACTGTCAGCAGGTTCTTCTCAGCAGAAGTACCGCCGATAACGAAAGCAATATGATAAGGAGGACAAGCGGCTGTTCCCAAAGTTTTCATTTTTTCAACCAGGAACGGAACCAATGTACCCGGATTCAGGATAGCTTTTGTTTCTTGATAAAGATAAGTCTTGTTGGCAGAACCACCACCTTTTGTTACACAAAGGAATTCATACTCCATGCCTTCGGTAGCTTCGATGTCAATCTGTGCAGGAAGATTACATTTTGTATTCACCTCATCATACATATTCAGAGGTGCATTCTGAGAATAACGCAGGTTCTCTTCAGTATATGTCTTATAAACACCCAGTGAAAGAGCCTCTTCATCCGAATAGCCAGTCCATACCTGTTGTCCTTTCTCACCATGGATGATGGCAGTACCCGTATCTTGACAGAAAGGAAGTATCCCCTTTGAAGCAACTTCCGCATTACGCAGGAAAGTCAATGCCACATATTTATCATTTTCACTTGCTTCCGGATCGCTCAGAATCTTAGCAACTTGTTCGTTGTGCGAACGGCGAAGCATGAATGATACATCACGAAAAGCCGCATTAGCCATCGCAGTCAGACCTTCTTTCTCAATTTTCAGAATAGGATTCCCTTCAAACTCGCTTACCGACACATAGTCTTTTGTAAGCAGATAATACTCAGTTGTATCTTTCCCCTTTTCAAACATGGGCTGATACTTAAACGGAGGTGTTGCCATAAGTTTCTTATTTTATTACGTAATGTTAGTTAGTGTGACAAAGGTAATAATTAAGAATGAAGAATGATGAATGAAGAATGAAGAATTAAGAATGAATAACGGAGAATTGCAGAACGGAAACGAAAACGGTGGACAAGTTGTGCTTTAGTTACACAATGCCCACCGTTTATCATTTCACAGGTTATGGTTTATTTACTCTTGTATGTTTTCAATACGTTTAATCAGTTCATTTCCAAGCGCTGTTTTTTCTTCAATATGTTTCAACACAGCCGTCACAAACGTATTGCTCTCGAAATCACCGCGCACTTGTTCAAAGTCCTGCTTCATTTCGTCGTGAGAACCGTCGGCACCGAATCCGGTCATGGAAGACAGGGAGAATTCTTTCTTTGCATCCTCATATACCATCTTATCCAGTCCGACGACAGCTTCCTGCCAGGATTTTACGATACGAATCACATCTTGTGCCGTAATAGTCTCCGGATTCAAGCCATAAAATTCCTGAATCTTATTGTAAGCCCACGTCCATTCGTATGTGTAATAATTCTCGTGCATCTCAGCGAAGCAGGCATTGATTGACTTCAAACGGTTGATAGTACCGTTCTCAATACCATCCAACAGACGGTCTATCTCGCTCTTTGGAGCAATCAGCCCGGACACATCCACCCACTCACCGATTCCGATTTCCGTATCCGGTTTCAAACGATGACGGATTTCTTCGTTGCTCTGGAAGTTGATGCCTTCCAACCGCTTAATGATTGAGTTCCCCAAGAATTTATGAATAGCTATTTCATAAAAACGGATACCGTTATTCAAAGAAGAGTTTTTGATTTTGGCACTTTGGTAAGAATAGATTTCGGATGTCACACCGGATACCCGTCTCAATTCTTTCAGGATAGAACGTCCTTTGAACATTTTCTGAATGGTATAAGGACTCAACAGGTTGTAATTGATATAATCCAACCGGTTCGGGTCCTGCCGCTTGTCACGTTTCGGCCATTTCTGAGCGTCACGGATTGTACCGACGCTCCGCAGATTAACTCCCGGAACCAGATAAGTCGTATTCCGCTGCTCTATCAAGTAAGAAAAAGGAAGATTAGAGGTATCTGCATGATTGACATGGCGCCCCATCACAAGAGAAAAAGCTCCGACACGCGCCGGCCACAGGATATATGAATCTGAAGTGGTTTTCGCTCCTCTCTCCATCGTTCCCTGATGAATCGGGCCCAGCTTATACATATGGTTACTCTGATTGGAGCCCGAACCTGCATTCATAAATGAGAACATTCCGGCAATCAGCAAAGTAGATTTGTGATGTGTCACAGTGAAAGGACCTGCGAAAATGGCACATGCTTCTCCATTCTCTCCCTGGCAATTACTAAAAAACAAGGAATCGGAAGCAGAATAGTTGTGTCCCAATTTACAGGACTGTCCGACGAAGCAACGGCTCAACATCGTGCCGTCATCTATCTGCGAACCGGACGAGATAATAAAATCATCACAAATTACTCCATGTCCGATATGCACAGGAGCTGTCACGTTACTATTAACGCTACCATTGGTCAGACGACAAGTTCCGCAGATATGGCAGTAATCGCCAATCCGCACATTCCGGATGGAACCAGTATTGAGAATCATCACGTGATTGCCAATACTGCCAACGGCAGACGCATGTTTGTTGGAATAATAATCCGCAATGGATTTCATGCGGTTAATCAGTTCGGGACGGTGACGGTACAATGCAAGTATATATGCCTGATGAGCAGACAACTTGTCATTAATCAGCACCTCGCGTCCTCCGGTTTCATTGAGAACTGCCACTTCCACCCCATTACCGAAAGTTGTCAACCCATCCACTAAGATGATATCCACATTTTCGATAAAGGTATCGCTGCCAATCTCATAATTAGCAATATAATTCTGGATATTCTCAATGCAGCAGTTATCCCCAACTGTCACATTGTGCAGCGTCACATGGCGCAATCCCGAGTGTTTCTTAATGCCTCCCCGCAGTGTGAATTCAGCCTCAAATACCCCTAGCTTCACTTCGCCCGAAAAGCGGGTGTGATGGACATACTCACAATTAAATCCATCGGCTACCAGAACATTTCCCCAATCATCGGCCAGACACGACTGGCTCTTCAACTGAAGCACCTCATCTTCAGTCAATCTACGATAGTCTTTCATATAAATAAATATAGTAATGTGCCGCTTCCCCCAATCAGCAAAGCAGCACATTGATTAATTATTCTTCCTCTTCGTAGGTCTGATAAAGAAAATCGTTATAGGGGTATTTCTGAACGTGCAATTCTTTCACTCGTTGATAAACTACATCTTTCAGTTCGTCTATATTGATTCGTTCGCGGGCGGAAATAAAGAGACAGTTGTCCTCCATCTTTGCCATCCACGTCTTCATCAGTTCTTCGAGTGTTAAGTTTTCCTTAGTTCGGGGGGTAAGGTCGTCCGACGCTTTCTCCACGTAGGTATAGGCGTCTATCTTGTTGAATACAAGTATCATGGGTTTGCCACCGCCGCCAATTTCGGCAAGTGTCTTGTTCACCACCTCAATCTGTTCTTCAAATCCGGGGTGGGAAATATCTACTACATGCACCAGCAAATCCGCTTCGCGCACTTCGTCCAAGGTCGATTTGAAGGACTCAACCAAGTCGGTAGGCAACTTACGGATAAATCCTACCGTATCCGACAACAAAAACGGAAGATTATCTATAATCACCTTACGCACGGTAGTGTCCAACGTAGCGAACAGTTTGTTTTCCGCAAACACCTCGCTCTTTGCCAGCAGGTTCATCATTGTCGATTTACCGACATTGGTGTAACCGACCAGTGCGACACGTATCATGCGTCCACGGTTCTTGCGTTGGGTAGCTTTCTGTTTATCAATTTCCGCCAGGCGTTCTTTCAGCAACGACATACGGTTCAGGATGATACGGCGATCCATTTCGAGCTGCGTTTCACCCGGTCCACGAAGTCCCACGGAACCTTTACCGCCACCGGCACCGGAACCACCGCCCTGGCGTTCCAAGTGAGTCCAGAGTCGTTGCAGACGCGGCAACATATATTTGTACTGCGCCAGCTCCACCTGCGTCTTTGCATTGGCAGTCTGGGCACGCATGGCAAATATATCGAGAATCAGCGAAGTACGGTCCAGTATCTTCACTTTCAGTTCGGCTTCAATATTACGAATCTGTTTCGCGGAAAGTTCGTCATCAAAGATGACCATTCCCACTTCACGTTCTTCTTCCTCTTCGTTATGGATATATTGTCTGATTTCCTCCAGTTTTCCTTTTCCTACATAGGTCACCGAGTTGGCTGTCGGCAACTTCTGCGTAAATCGTTTCACAACTTCCGCCCCAGCCGTCTCGGCAAGGAACGCCAATTCGTCCAGATACTCGTTCGTCTTACGCTCATCCTGTGTCTGAGTGATAAGTCCGACAAGTATTGCTGTCTCTACTTTGGCTTCGGATATTACAAATTCTTTCATTCTTTACTCTTATATAATAATGTGGGCGCAAATATAACAAAAAATATGGAGCTTGTGATTGAGTTCCGTCATTTTCCTCAATCACAAACTCCATTTCAAAGAGATAAACATCCCCGGAGCAAATAAGTTTATTTATATCCCGTATTCTGTTCCATATTCGGATTAGCATCCATTTCCGCCTGCGGAATAGGCATCACAGTCCGGTAGTCACTCCATTTAACCGTTATCAAATCATTACCATTCAAGAAATGAGAGCCACCCTGACGAGTAATTTCTGCTCCTTGACGTAACACATCGTATAAACGATGTCCTTCCAGTACCAATTCTTTACGACGCTCTTTGGCTATCAAATCCAATGTAGCATCTTGCTTTGAAACGCTTGGACTAGCACGATGTCTGATTTCATATAAATAATCATCCGCCAAATCCTGATCAGGTGACGCTTTCTTCAAAGCAGCCTCAGCAGCAATCAAATAGATATCCGATAAGCGCAAAACCCGTACATTGTTAATTGTAACCGCTCCACGTCCCGGATACT
The DNA here is from genome assembly GCF_042854785.1 of Bacteroides sp. f07. Classification (NCBI taxonomy): domain Bacteria; kingdom Pseudomonadati; phylum Bacteroidota; class Bacteroidia; order Bacteroidales; family Bacteroidaceae; genus Bacteroides; species Bacteroides sp. f07. The sequence continues at coordinate 100,779 of NZ_BAABXI010000001.1, forward strand.
TGTTTATAGTACGCTGTGTACCATTCTTATCAGTAACCAACAAACCGATACGTACATCGTCAGAGCGTTCATTCAAAAGATCAACAAATGCTTTTGTAGCAACGACTGCTCCATATTCGCTCGGACTGACTACCGCTCCCCATAACTCACGGTCGCCGGAATAGGAAGTTGACGACAACGCTAAATCAAAAATTGATTCACTGTTTTCTTCCTGTCCCCACACTGTCAGATAATCAGCATTATCAATCAAAGAATAAGGGCCGTTCTCCACCACATCCTTGGCATAAGAATAAGCTGCATCATAGTCACCTTTATACAAATTAACACGTGCCAACAGAGCTTTCACAGCCCACCTATTAAAATGCCCATAATTTTTCTCTTCATTTATCAGTCCCAACGCATCCGACAAATCGTCCAATACAGCCTGATATCCCTCTGCTACCGTCGAACGCCCCGGAAGGTCGGTCGCTGTCAATACTTTTTTTACCACAGGCACTCCTAATGAAGCTCCGTTATCTTTCAAATAGGGTGTTCCATAAGTAATAAGCAAATTAAAATGTGCCAATGCCCTAATAGCCAACGCCTCACCTTTTGAGTTCTTCACAACATCCGTCATTGGGACATCACCATTATCTATTGCATTCAAAAGCACATTCACTCTGTTAATAACCGCATATGGAGTATACCACAAATCTTGTGGGGCATTATTCTGACGGTATGTAAAACGGTAGTAATTTTCTGTACGATCACCGATTTTATTTGTCTGAGTGTCATCACCACCAACCTCGGCACGGGCCAGAAAATCCATTCCATAATAATAATACGTATCACCATCAGTTCTTGCACTAATCAATCCGGCATAAGCACCATTCAACGCAGTTTTTGTATCCTCAGGTGTACTTATCGCTCCGTCGCTCACCAGAGAATCCGTAGGCAAAGTTGTCAGATAATCGTTGCAGGACGATAACATGATCAAACCGGCGAAAAGGACTCCCCCTATTTTTTTATTTATATTGATTGTTTTCATCATATTCTGTTTTTCTTATTAAAATCCGATTTCAATACCAAATGTCACACTCTTCAGATTCGGGAAGGCAAAAGTAGGAATACCGTTAATCGGCTGTTCCGGATCAACATTCTTATAAGAAGTCCATGTCAAGAGATTGCTTCCCGAAATAAACAAGCGTACATTCTCCATCTGTGCACGACGTACCAATTGTGCCGGAAGAGTATATGACAGACTCATGCTCTTCAGACGCAAATAGTTCAGGTCTTTCATAAAACGGGAACTTCCGTAATTTCCATATTCGTAGTTGTTAATACGTCTCGGAACACTCGTTACATCACCCGGTTTCTGCCATCTGTCAAGCTGGTCGACTGAAGAGTTGTAATAAACCACATAACCGTCAGTATCTGTGAAACTTGTTCTCATTGTATCGAATACTTTTCCACCTAATGAGAAGTTGAACAACAGGTTTAATTCCAGCCCTTTCCATGATACGGAGTTTCTCCAACCACCGGTAAGTTTCGGATCCGGTTTACCGATAACAACTCTCTGTGCCTGAGCCGGATCTTTCGTCAGTTCCTTATTAAGGCTTCCATCCTCATTCTTAGTATTCAACACCCATTGTTCCTCACCTGTCGCCGGATCAACGCCTGCCCATTCACGACTCCACCATGCATAGTATGATTCGCCTTCACGAATGATACTGGTACCGTTTATTATATCTTTTCCTTCATATAACTTTGACACTTTATTGGAGTTGTGCGAAAGTGCCAAACCTGTATTCCATTTTACTTGTGTGTGTTTGAATACATCAACATTAATATCAAGTTCCACACCTTTGTTGGTCATCTCGCCTACATTCTTCAACATCGTCTTGAAACCAACAACCATTGAAGTCGGTACATTCTGCAACAAATCGCTAGTTCTACGACTGTAATAATCGAAACTAATATTCAAACGATCAAAAAGAGATGCGTCAAAACCAATATTGAAGTTTTTATTCTTCTCCCATGACAAATCAGGATTAGGAACTGATTGAGGTGCCGAACCCGCAATGTTTTGATAATTATAGCCATATCCATACAAACTTAAATGACCATACAAGTCTCTAGGCAATGTCCCGTTTATACCATAGGAAGCTCTCACTTTCAAGTCATTAACCTGTGTGATACCCTTCATGAAACCTTCCTGTGTCAATCTCCAGGCTGCTGATACAGACCAGAAATTAGCCCAACGGTTATTGGCTCCCAAACGTGAGCTACCATCTCTACGGAAGTTTACGGACGCATAATATTTATTATCATAATCATAATTGACACGCGACAATAAAGAAAGCAAATGGTCTTCCGTATAATAAGCAGAGCCTTCCTCAGGTGTAGCCGCATTGATAGATTCAGGAAGTTTATCGTGTGGATATCCCGAAGATGTAGCAAAGACATACTCAGTACGACGGTCATCTACATCCCAACCGATTAATGCATCCAGATTATGTTTCAGCTTAAATGTTTTTACATAATTCAAGGTGGTAGACGAATAGCTGTTTTGTTGTTGCATCGGATAAGTAGCTCTCAATCCGCCGGTCAGTGTTCCATTGTTAGAGTTTAACGGCCAGTAAGTAACAGAGTTATTGTTCACATAATCATAACTAATACTTTGCTTCAAAGTCAACCCCTCAATAAACTGGTACGAAGCCCACAAATTATTGAAACTTCTGAAAACTTTCGATTCATTTTTATCCAGATTAATATCTTCTACCGGATGCGTATGAGGAAATACCTGCTGCAGGAACGGATGCGTATAGTAATTACCCTCATCATCATAGATCGGCATATTCGGAGTACATACATAATTAATCAGGAAGAAAGGATTCGCATAAGCTGTTCCTTCACTTGAAACTGAAGAATTTTGTCTTGACATCGAAATATTGGCTCCCATTTGCCATTTATTATTTGCCGAACGATGAACAGCGTTAATACGTCCCATAAATCCATCTAATGAAGATGTTCTTGATTTACCTTCTTCTTTCTTATATGCCAACGATGCAAAAAATGAATTGCGTTCATCACCACCTTGTGCTGAGAACTCATAGTTTTGACTAGAACCATGCTTACGGAAAAAAGCATCCTCCCAGTCAACATCATATTTGGCATCAGCATAAAAATCTGCCATTTCCTGTGCATATGCTTTTGCATCTTCTTCAGAAGCCGGCCCCGTATAGTTACCGTCACCATCGGGAATACCATAAATGGTAGCTTCATTATAACATGCTTCATATGTCAACTCGTGACGTTGCTGCCCATTCACGCTTTTACGATTCTTCATCGCCCAATCCGAGAATCCCCAATTTGCCTTGAAATTAACACGGGTCTTGCCACCTTTACCATGCTTCGTCGTTATCAGAATAACACCATTTGCGGCACGTGAACCATACAATGATGCGGCAGCCGCATCTTTTAACACTGTGATATTCTCAATATCACTCGGATTAATGGACGACATGACATTGAATGCTTTCGAATCGTTTGTCACAGCAGATATTGCAATATCTCCTGACACAACCGGCACACCGTCAATAACGTACAACGGTTCATTAGACGCGTTCATAGAACCGGTACCCCGCACACGGATCTGTAATCCTGCCCCCGGTTGCCCACTGGTAGAATTGATAGCCAATCCCGGAGTTGTTCCAGAGAGAGCTTCTTCGAAAGAAGTCACTGGAATATCCTTCAAAACCTTATCTCCCTTAACGGTAGATGCAGCACCTGTAAATGATGCCCGCTTTGCAGTACCATAAGCAACTACCATTACTTCGTCTATTTGTTGAGAATCAGATTTTAGTACAACCTTCAAACGAGGTTTAATAGTGACTTCCTGAGTCTGCATGCCAATATACGAAATCTGCAAAGTCTTTGCAGAACTTGGTACATTCGACAAATTAAAGTTACCATCTACATCTGTGATTGTACCTTGGGTGGTACCTTTTACCAACACAGAAGCGCCAACAACCGGCTGCCCATCTTCTTCAGAAATCACAACACCTGTGACCTTCTGAGTCTGGGCAGTTACTAGGCTTATGCCCACAAAAAGGCATGCCAATAACAGCATCAATTTTCTTTTCATAAATTCTCTCTTAAAGTTTAACTTTACATTAATTGTTTCTTTACTCTAACAATTTGCAAATATATTAATAAATATGAAACTAACAATTATTTTGATAAAAAAAGGTTGCAAATCTAACATATTGTTATTTATGATGTACTTTTTATGTTGATAAGCATATTTTTGAAACATAAAAACAATTAGTTTTAAAACCATATACTAACATTTTGATTGAGCAAAATGTACGATTTAATATTTCCTTTGCTCGTTTTTCGTCACAAAATAGCTTTTATAGAGCTACTTTTTGTTTTTTTGCGGAAGAATAGCTATAAAAAAGTGGCATATAATTTAAAGTTTTGTGAATACTTAGCTTTTCAAAGATTATTTTTTTAGAGATATTAATGCATATTCATCTCCGATGTAGCACAGAACTACGTTTAATTTGTTCTATTATTAATTAAAAAAGAAAAGGATGGAAAAAATTAGTTACAATCTTGTTTTTAACAGAAAAAAGAAATTGAATAAGAAAGGAATGGCATTAGTACAGGTCGAAGCTTATCTCAATAGGAGAAAAATGTATTTCTCCACCAAAATATATCTCAAAGTTGATCAGTGGGATGCTAAACGAAGAATGGTGAAAAGTCACCCTAATGCTGATGTTATAAACCGCATGTTATACGAATATATAGCGGCGATTGAACAAGCTGAACTTGGATTATGGCAACAAGGCAAACCGATTTCACTGGATTTATTGAAGGAGGCCATTGACAAACCTATAAGCAATGGAAGATCATTTTTAAGTTTCTATAAAGAAGAAGTTGCAAATTCTTCTCTAAAAGAGAGTACCAAGCAAAATCACCTTTCCACGCTTGAATTACTTCGGGAGTTCAAAAAAGACATCTCGTTTACGGACTTGACATTTGAATTTGTTTCTTCATTTGACAATTACCTGCAATCCAAAGGGTATCACCTTAACACTATAGCCAAACATATGAAGCACCTAAAACGATATGTTAACGTTGCTATTAACAAAGAATATATGGATGTGCAAAAATATGCCTTCAGAAAATATAAGATTAAAAGTATAGAAGGTAATCATACGCATTTGTCACCAGAAGAATTGCGCAAATTTGAGGATTTACAGTTAACAGGAAGATATGCAAAATTACAAAAGACCAAAGATGCCTTTTTATTTTGCTGCTATGCAGGGCTGCGATATTCCGATTTTATAAATCTGACACCTGCGAATGTTGTCGAATTTCATCAGGAGACTTGGCTTATATATAAATCTGTAAAAACAGGGATTGAAGTCCGTCTGCCATTATACCTATTATTTGAAGGTAAAGGAATTGGTATATTGCAGCGCTATAAAGAAGAACTGAATAGTTTCTTCAAGTTAAAAGATAATTCCAATATTAACAAAGAGTTGAATATATTAGCAAAATTGGCAGATATTGATAAGCGGGTATCCTTTCATACTGCCCGCCATACAAATGCAACTTTATTATTATATAGCGGTGCGAATATAACCACTGTACAAAAATTATTAGGTCACAAAAGTGTGAAAACCACCCAAGTATATGCAAATATAATGGACATTACGGTTGTACGTGATCTTGAGAAGGCAGCCTCATTGAAAGGAAAGAACGCGCATAAGAATTAGACTCAAAACTCCATTTCTAAAATTCTTGTTTTATAGGTAAGAGTAGCCAATTTATAGACTGGCTGTATTAAAAGTCTTATGCATTTCCATACAAGAAATAAGCCGATTCGTGCGGTATTGAGCTAGTTGATGTGATTTTCCCATTACAATAAAGTTGAAAAGTGTGTAAGTATCTGCAACGCTGCAACAATACCATTGTAATCTATTAATATATAAACAGTTATAGTGTTGCAGATACCTGTTGCAGATGGTGGCAGATACCCTTTATCTGCAACACACATTGTGCAGTTTCGAAAAGCTATTCCCTTAAAGTATGATGACTCTGCGTTATATCAGTATCCATACTGGGAAACTAGAGTATCCGCATAGGGAAACTCTAGTATCTATACGCAGAAACTTGCGTTTCCCTACTTGGAAACTTGCATTTCCTGCCTAGGAACTGGTGTTTAGACGTAGGAAACCATTGTTGCATATATAGGATTACAGCGTTTACATGAAGGATTTGTTGTTTTTAGTGTGTTGCAGATAAAGGGTATCTGCCACCATCTGCAACAGGTATCTGCAACACTATAACTGTTTATATATTAATAGATTACAATGGTATTGTTGCAGCGTTGCAGATACTTACACACTTTTCAACTTTATAGTAATGAGAAAATCACATCAATTAACTCAATATTGTAAAGTTAGGTTCATTCAAGGTCGAAATTTATAACAATTAATGATATAAAAATGGTTACCTATCATAAAATAGTAACAATTTATGTTTGTCATTTCAGCTATTTGTTAAGAATACGCCACTGATAATCAAATGAATAAACAAATTATTTTGGTGGAAATATAGTAGAATAAATTATTGGTTCAAGATTTTATATCAACATTAACATGTTGATTACCTGCACAGTATATTCAAATTGCATTTATACTATATAGATATTACATTATCTGTTTATCGCTAATAATAAAGAGGTTACAATTATATTTAGTTCTGCAAAGACTTTGCAGATTTCGTACATTGGCATGCAGACTCAGGAAGTGGCGATAAAGCCTAATTTGAAGATTGTACTTAGGTCGGATGCTCAGCAAATTGACGAAGTTGTTGTAACAGCAATGGGCATAAAAAGGTCAGAGAAGGCATTAGGTTATGCGGCAACCTCTGTAGGAGGGGATAAGATTACCGAGAGCCGTACTTCTGATGTAATGTCCAGTTTGGCAGGTAAGATTGCTGGTGTGCAGATTTCCAATACCTCGTCAGATCCGGGATCCTCTAATTCTGTTATTATCCGTGGTGTCAGTTCATTATCCGGTACTAACCAACCTCTATATGTAGTAGATGGAGTACCTTTGAACAACTCTACCGTATATTCTACAGATGGTTTGAACAGCGGATACGATTTTGGTAATGGAGCAAATGCTATTAATCCGGATGATGTGGCAAACATGACTATATTAAAAGGTGCTGCGGCAACAGCTTTATATGGTAGCCGGGCCGCAAACGGTGTAGTTATGATTACCACCAAAAGCGGACGGAAAGGCAAAGGCATTGGGATAGAATACAATGGTGGAGTTCAATGGTCAACCATCTTGCGTTTACCGGAATTTCAGAATGAATTCGGTATGGGATGGAATGGCAATCATACGGAATTAGAGAATGGCTCTTGGGGGCCTCGCTTTGATGGTTCCATGCAGTTATGGGGAAATGTATACAATAACTCACAAAAGTTAAAACCTTATGTATCAATGCCTGATAATATCAAAGACTTTTTTGATGCAGGATTCAGGTATAGTAATAGCATCTCATTTAACGGAGCTACTGATAAAAGCGATTATTATGTTTCTTTCTCTCAGATTAGTGATGATGGTATGATTCCGACAGATGCAGACAGTTATGACAAATATACATTTTCTGCGCGTGGCAGTCACAAAGTTGGTGCTTTAACTTTCTCTTCTTCATTGAACTATGCCTATCAGCAGAATAAGTTTGCGACAACAGGGCAAGGACTATCCATGCTAAACTCTTTGTATCAGTCACCACGAGATATTAGCATTATAGGATTGGAAGACCAAACTGATTTATTCAATACTCCAGGTTATTATTACACCCCTTATGGAGTAATGAACCCATATTACATTTTGAACAACTATCTGAATAAGTATGAATCTGAAAGGTTCTACGGAAAGTTCCAATTAGATTATGAGTTCTTGAAATACTTCAAATTTACGTACCGTATGGGATTGGATACTACAACGGGACAAAGTGATAAGGGAAAACCGAATTTGTATGCTCTTTATTACGAAGGAACTCCTAATGGAGAAGGACAAGGTTCCAGTAGTCCGTTCTCCGGCGAGACCGGACAGTATACAGAACAAATTACCCGACGCCGTGAAATTAATCAGGACCTTTTGCTTAGTTTCAATATGCCAATCAATGATTTTAATGTCAATGCATTGGTAGGATTCAATGGCAACGAACGTAAAGTTTCTTATCAATATTCTGAGGTAAATGACCTGACAATTCCCACATGGTTCAACTTAAAAAATTCCGGTAAAACTCCCATTGTAGAACAACATATGGAACTTAGACGCCTGATGGGTGTGTTTGGACAGTTCGAAGGTTCATGGAAGAATATGTTATATTTAACGGTTACTGCCCGAAACGACTGGTCTTCCACTCTTCCGAAAGGCAACCGCAGTTTCTTTTATCCGGGTTTTACAGGTAGTTTTATTTTCAGTGAGTTGCTGAACGATACATGGAAAGATGTTATCACTTTCGGTAAATTACGTGCCAGCTGGGGTAAAACAGGTAATGATGCCGATGTATATATGGTTAATCCTGTATATGCGCAGTCTTCAAACAGAATACCTTTTGGTTATCTGACTTTCCCGTTAGGAGGCGTTAACGCTTACTCGGCCGGAAATGTGCTTGGAAGTAATACATTGAGTCCGGAAATGACAACAGAAGCAGAAGTTGGTTTGAATATGGCCTTTTTGAAGAATCGATTGTCATTCGATATTTCTTACTACAATCGTAATACCGACAAGCAGATTTTCTCTTTGGCAATGGATCCTGCTTCAGGATATACGGCACAAAACATGAATTTAGGTAAGATACGTAATCGTGGTATTGAACTATTGGTCAGCGGTACTCCGATAAGAACCAAAGATTTTGCTTGGGAACTGACATGGAACCTTACTAAAAACTGGAGCAAAGTAGTCAGCCTGCCGGAAGAATTGGGTGGAATCACTATCATTTATGGTTTGAATGGCGGTACAAGTATGTATGCTATAACCGGAATGCCTGTTGGAGTATTCAAAGCTCAAGTAGCCGAGCGCGATCCGCAGGGAAGAGTTGTTGTAAACTCATCAACAGGTCTTCCTGTTGAAGCTGCTGAATTCGGAATTTGTGGTGATATGAATAATAAATATCAGATGGGTATTTCTACCAATTTCAAATACAAAGGTCTAAGTTTAGGGCTTGATTTTGATATCCGTCAGGGTGGAGTTATGTATTCACGTACTAAAGATATTAATTACTTCACAGGTAATGCAATACAGACTGCATATAATGACCGTAACCCTTTAATTGTTCCTAACTCGGTAAATAAAATAGTAAACGGAGATCAGGTAACTTATGTAGAAAACACAACTCCTATTACTAGTTCCAATATTTACAAATATTGGGGTGACGGTGGTTCGGATATGGGAAGTTGCTTCTTGGTGGATAAATCTTATGTAAAACTTCGTTCTGTTGTACTAGGCTGGGATTTACCAAAAAAATGGTTGGCTAAAACTCCCTTCCAGGCAGTCAAAGTTTCAGCATATGGCAACAACCTATTTATTTGGACTCCATCCAGCAATACATTTATTGATCCCGAAATGACTTCATTTGGTAATGACCTTGAAGGTAACTATGGGGAATATACAGCCAACCCTAGCTCACGCCGTTTCGGTTTCAACTTAATGGTTAAATTTTAAACAGGAATAAATATGAAGAAGATATTATTATATACATCGTTGGCAACAACAGTATTTTTTGCCAGTTGCGATTTGGATATCAATGATGACCCCAATTACCCGATGAATGATCAGGTAACGGCAGATTTGATATTTCCTTCCATCAGTGCATCTATTGCTTCGGCTGTAGGAGGCGAAATCTATAATTATGCAGGTTTCTTTGCCCAATATTATGAACAGAAGCCGGAATCCAACCAATATAACACTCTATGTGAGTATACATTTACCGAATCTTCCCAGCAAATGGATTATTCTTATAGAATTTTATTTGCAGGCGCCCTGGAAGATGCAAAACAGGTTTTGGAAAAGACAACAAATCCCGCTGATCGTTTTGCGACTACCATACTGAGAGCATATGCTTTCCAAATCATTGTAGATAATACCAGTGATTCGCCTTATTCAGAAGCTTTGCAAGGAAATGCTAATGCAACGCCCAAATGGGATACAGGTGAGACTGTATATAAAGGTATATTGGATGAGATTGATGCGGCAGAGGCTGCTTTGGACGGAAGCGGCATGGACGTGCCGGATTTGATATTCAACAAAGACCTCACTCAATGGAAAGGATTTGCCGATGCTCTCCGTCTCCGTATGTACTTGCGTTTTATCGATGCTAATGTAGACGCAGCAGCCTATACTGAAAAAGTAAAACTTTTAGTACAAAACAACAAGTTCTTTACCGGAGATGTGAAATTGGACTGTTTTGTAGATGAAACTGATAAACGTAATCCATGGTATAATACTAATGCTGTGGGGCTGACAGGCAATCATTGCGCTGCTTATCCACTCATCTCCTATCTAAGTAATACGGGAGACCCCCGCATCGCCTATGGTATTAATAAGACTGATGCAGATGGAAAGTATGTCGGACAGCTCCCCGGAGGAAAAACGCATATGCAAAGTATCTTAGGTACTGATAACTGGAAAAATAAAAACGTAAGTGCCATCAATTATTCAATTGGGGCAACAAAACCTGTTTACTTCTTTACTCAAGCGGAATTACAATTCCTGATTGCAGAAGTGTATGCTCGTTTCTTGAACAATGATGCAAGTGCAAAAAGCGCATACGAAGCAGGTGTAACCGCTGATTTTGCTGTTCGTGGATTTGCAGGACAAGAGAATAGTATTTTGGAAGGTGACTGTTCCTGGGATGCCGCTTCAACATTGGCAGACAAGCTAAATCTGATTTATATGCAGAAGTGGGTGGCTCTTTTCTATATGGATCATATGGAAGCATGGAGTGAAATCCGTCGTACAGATTGTCCGAAACTATCGTCCCACTCAGCAGAAGAGATACAGAAAAATGCAGCCTTATATACTCCGGGAGATCTAGTAGCACCATGGACTAACGGATTAGAAGCAGGTGGACTAATGAAACGCATGACTTATCCTTTAAGCGCACGCCAGCAGAATGCCAATACTCCAGCAGCTGTACCGGGAAGCACTCCGGTTTGGTGGGATATCAAATAGAAGCTAATAACTTAGTAAGACTTATATATGAAAAAAATATTATATAACATATTAGTATGTTTGTCGTTCGTTTTTGGAGCTTGCGACAAATCAACAGATGACACTTCCAAAATCACCTATTTCGTAACATTGGAAAGAGAAGGCGATGAGAAGATAGTTCTAGAAAAAGGCCAATCTTATGTGGAGCCAGGATATTATGCAGAAATGAACGGCGAAGACATTACATCATCCGTACAAATAAAAGGAAGTGTTGATGTAAATACTCCAGGCATCTATAATTTAGTATATGCGGCATATAATGAAGACGGTTTTGCCAAAACTTTCACAAGAACAGTATATGTAGCAGATAATACTGCGTCTCCTTTGCAATCTGGTATTTATACCGTAGCTGAAGGCAGCAAACGCACTGTTCCTGCCGTTATAGCTTTCAGTGGATATGAAATAATTATATTGCAATTAGAACCGGGCATTTTTTATATCAGCGACTTTTTAGGAGGCTGGTACGAGCAACGTGCAGGCTATGGACCGGATTATGCGATGGTCGGTAAGTTTGAATTGAATGATGATAATACCATCACTCCTTTGGAAAGTTACGTTGCAGGATGGGGTGACTCTATGGATCAGATGACTAATACGTCATTAGATCCTGCAACAGGGAATCTGAAATGGACCGTTGATTATGCCGGTCAGTTATCTTTTGATATTATAGTAAAAAAATAAGTATACGATTATGAAGAAATATATGATATTGCTTTTGGCTTCACTAGCTTTTGCATTTACAGCATGTGATGATGAAACAGAACCAGGAGGTACCGCCGTTGAAAAAATGGCAGGCGACTGGTGGATAACAGTGAACGCAATTATTGACGGGAAAGAAGTAGAAGATCCTTTTGGACTGGGACATCTGCAAATGAGTACTTACAACACGGCCAACAATAGTGAAACTGAAATGTGGCTGGATGATTTAAATAATTTCTGGAGCTACAAACTAAAGGTGAATGTAAACTATGCAGAGAGAACCTTCTCAACAGCGGGATTCGCAGATAATGTAACTTATGAATCCAAAGTGAAGATTACTGACGGTAAAGTGCTGGAAAAAGCAGCAAAGACACCTAGTGGTATGCCTGCCGATAGTATCGTATATATGGTACAGTTCGATGACGATGAGGATGGATTAACTTATAAAATTTCAGGATTTCGTCGAACAGGTTTCCCTGCTGATGATTTTTAATTAGAGAACTTAAATTATAAAAAGAGGCTGGCTCAAAGTATATATTTTGAGTTCCAGCCTCTTTTACATTTTAATCTATATGGAGTTATTTTTCCGACTCATTATTTGAGAAAACCACCCATCCCCTCTCTCACAATATCCACCAATATCGGCTTCGCCCCGCTCACGAAACATTCCACAGCAATCACCATCAGAATCAATCCCATAAGACGCATCATCACATTATTTCCCGTTTCACCCAAGACGTTCACCAATTTTGTGGAAGCACGAAGAATGAAGAAAGTCAGCAGATAAATCAATGCAATAGTACCTATCAGTATCCCTTTCATTTCATAAGAATGGGCATCCTGCATCAATACGATGGCGTTGGCAATCGCACCGGGACCGCACAACATTGGTATACCAAGCGGAGTGATAGAAATATCATCCGCATACGTTTTGATTTCCTCATCTTTCAGTTTCATCGGCGTATAGCGGGCTTGAAGCATATCGAAGCCTATCTTGAAGATTATCACTCCACCGGCAATACGGAACCCGTTGGTGGAGATACCGAAGAACTTAAAAAGGAACTGACCGGCAAAGACGAAAACCATTATTGTGATAAACGACACAATAGTGGCACGACGGACGATAGACTGACGCTCTTTCTCTGTCATCCCGTGAGTCATAGTAAGGAAGACAGGCATTGTACCCAAAGGATTGGTCAATGTAAAAAACGAGGTGAAGCAAAGTAAAGCAAAAGGCAGAAGTGCACTATCCATGATTATATCGTATTTTTATGCATTTATTAAACGCAACAAAAATACGACTTAATCCAGAGAACTTATAATAAATTCATTAATTCTTTCAGAGAATGAATGTGATAAGTAGGAAGAAAAGGGAAAGTAGCCCGTTCCGTCACATTGTAGAAGGCTTGATGCATTCCTATCCCGTGCGCTCCGGTAATATCCGCTTCCCAACTATCACCAATCATCAACGATTCGCGCATCTCAGATTGGGTGGCGGACAGGGCAAAATTAAAGATTTCGGGTCGGGGCTTCAACACTCCGAGGTCTTCCGAAAGAATCACTTTCCTGAAATAACCATCCACACCCGCCGAACGCATCTTACGTGATTGCAACTCACGAAAGCCATTGGAAAGGATATACAGGTTATATTTAGGAGCAAGATACTCCAACACCTCTTTTGCATGAGGCATCAGACCGCTTTTAGTAGGAATAATGGCAAAAAAATCTTTCGAGAACCGTTCGGCCAAGATTTCATCTTCCACTCCTACCGCCTGCAAAGGATAAAAGAAACGTTGACGGTTCAATTCATCTTTCGTCACCTTTCCTTCACCGTATTCAATCCAAAGTTCGGTGTTACGTTTCTGATAAAGCGTATAATAATGGTCGAACGAATCAAAGTAACGGTCGAATGCATATTTCTGATATACTTCTTCAAAAGTGTCACGGGCATTGCGGGAGAAAGCCCAGATAGTGTCGTCAAGATCAAAAAACAGATTTTTATATTTCATCAGCAGTAATGGGTGTATATAAAAAATAAAAAAGCCAATGTGCTAATTTCTTGAATCCAGGAATCAGCACATTGGCAATTCTTAAAAAGGAATCCTACCTTATTTCACCTGGATAACCAAGTATCTGGATACACTCCAGAATTCATTAGGATTAGTAATCTTCAATGTCAGTTGACCTTTGTCATCTTTCACCAATTCATAAGAACCGGCAGGATGAGTAGTCAGCAACTCAGCACGTTTAGAGTACAATTTGATTTCTTTTGTTGTACGAATATCGATCTGAGTGAAATAATCCTTGTTGAAATCAGCGCTCTTCAGGACATCTCCGCTCTGAAGGATCTTCTGAGCTTTCAATTCAGATTTTGTTCCGAATACGAACCAGGCAGCGTTCAAGCTCTTTTCCTGTTCGGCAACGGTTTTAGCTTTAGCTTCGTTTTCTGCAACCAATGTTTCTTTGGCAGCAGACAAGTCGCTGACAGCAGCGTCCAGTTCCTGAATACGGATATTCTTGGAAGCCAGCTCTGTCTGAAGTTCCTCGATACGCTGTTGTTTAGCGTTCAGTTCGGCAGTCAAAGCGGCAACAGCCTTTTTCATCTGTGCAGAATTGTAACTGCTATTCTTCAACTGAGCCTGCAATTTGGCAATCTGAGCCTTGTTTTCTTCCATCTGTTTAGAGATGAACTCGATGTCAGAAGCTATCTGCTGTTTGGCGCTGGCTGAGTTTTCAGTAATCGTCCCGCGTTGTAAGTCCACGCGGCTTTCGGCAGCATTGATCTTACGGAAACCTTCCTGTACTTCATTGAAAGTTCCCATCATATCATCCAGTTCAGCATTGCGCTGGGTCAGTTCCATCAAAAGAGAATCATTTTCAGCCTTCAGGTCTTTGCTTCCACCTTTAAAGCTATCACACGAAGCCAACATGGCTGCGCATACAAATAAAACTGCTAACTTTTTCATACGTTTACGTTTTACGTTTTTAAATGAAGTTATTTTAATCGTCTATTCCTGCTAATACTATCACAATCTCGCCCCGTGGTTCGGTGGCGGTAAAGTGTTCTATCAGTTCTGCCAAGCTGCCGCGAACCGTCTCCTCATGGAGCTTGGATATTTCACGCGACACGGTTGCCTGACGTTCAGCACCGAAATATTCGGCAAACTGTGTCAACGTCTTCAACAGACGGTGGGGCGATTCATAAAACACCATGGTACGGCGTTCTTCTGCCAATGCCTTCAGTCGTGTCTGACGTCCTTTCTTTTGGGGCAAAAATCCCTCGAAGCAAAACTTCTCGTTCGGCAGTCCCGATGCTACGAGTGCCGGAACAAAAGCCGTTGCTCCCGGCAAGCATTGCACTTCGATACCATTGCGTACACATTCACGAACCACCAGGAATCCGGGATCCGAAATCCCGGGCGTTCCGGCATCCGAAATCAACGCAACCGATGCACCGCCCCTTATTTTATAAACAACACTTTCCACCGTTTTATGTTCATTAAATTTGTGGTGAGATTGCATTGCATTCTTTATTTCAAAGTGTTTCAGCAAGATACCGGAGGTACGCGTGTCCTCTGCCAGAATCAGGTCAACCTCCTTCAGAACTTTGATAGCCCGAAAGGTCATGTCCTCAAGATTTCCTACCGGCGTAGGTACTACATACAACTTTCCCATATATTTTTGTTTATGCTGATTGGTTAAAATACTTCTTCAATAACTCCAAAAAGTCAACTACCGCTTCTTTCTCTTCGTCTATTTCAACTTTCGAGGAAAGAAATGCGACAGCAGTTTTATAGGAACCCATTACCGATATCTGCTCAATCACACGATTCATCAAATCAGTATCCCCTTTAAATAATTCGCGTGAGAAACGGAAAGAATCATTCAAGCTGATAGAATGACGCAAACCGGCAGCCAGTTTGATACTTTCTCCCAACACTGAGGACTTTGGCTCTTCCTTCTTTATAACAATAGGGGCTTCTTCGGAAATAACAGGCTGAGGGGATTGAATAACAACAGGTGACTGTTCTTCAGAGACAACAATCTCTTTTTCTTCCACTATTGTTTCTTCTACAACAGTTTCTTCTATGATGGAAGAAGGAACATCACTCACCACAACAGAACCTATTTCCTGCGACAGTTCATCCAGACGTCCCTGCATACGCGCAATACTCCGCTTCAACAGTTCAGACAAAGTCTGATTCGGCTCTTTGGAAAAAGACTCCATGAGACACTTTAACTCATGAACATCCAGTTCGATATCTGTTAATAGCTTCTGTTTCATGTCTATCCATTATTAATATGGTGCGAATGTAGGAATAATTTATGCAATAACTTAAAATAATGGATATTTTAACAGTTCTTGCACATTGAATTGTTTACCTTTGTGCAGTCATTATTTAATCAAGAAAGCACAAAATCACATGGTATTATTTTCAGAAGACCACATACAGGAGACCAAAAGAAGAGGTCGAATTGAAGTTATCTGCGGTTCTATGTTCTCAGGAAAGACAGAAGAGTTGATTCGCAGAATGAAACGGGCAAAGTTTGCACGTCAGCGTGTGGAGATATTCAAACCGGCTATCGACACCCGTTATTCGGAAGAGGATGTCGTTTCGCATGACAGCCATTCCATCGCTTCCACCCCTATCGACTCATCGGCAAGTATCCTGCTGTTTACTTCCGAGATAGATGTGGTAGGCATCGACGAAGCGCAATTCTTCGACAGCGGACTGATAGACGTATGTAATCAGCTCGCAAATAATGGAGTTCGCGTCATTATTGCAGGCTTGGATATGGACTTCAAAGGGAATCCTTTCGGACCAATGCCACAACTTTGCGCCATAGCCGATGAAGTATCCAAGGTGCATGCCATCTGCGTAAAATGTGGAGATCTGGCATCATTCTCACATCGTACAGTCAAGAACGACAAGCAAGTCCTTCTGGGTGAAACAGCGGAGTATGAACCTCTTTGCAGGCAATGCTATCTCCGGGCGTTGGAAGAGGACGGGCAAAAGATATAAACTCAACAGAAAACAACTATGGAAAGGAAGAAGATAACATTCGACAGTTTTATACGTGGTGCCATCGGATGCATGATGGTGGTAGGAGTCTTAATGCTTGTAGAACGACTGAGCGGAGTGCTATTACCTTTCTTTATTGCCTGGCTGATTGCCTATATGGTTTATCCGTTAGTCAAGTTCTTCCAATATAGGCTGAAGTTGAAAAGCCGTATCCTTTCCATTTTCTGCGCTTTGTTTCTGATCACTGTTGTGGGAGTGGCATTATTCTATCTGTTAGTCCCGCCTATGGTTTCCGAAATAGGCAGGATGAATGATTTATTGGTAAGCTATCTCACAAACGGCGGTGGCAGCAACGTCCCCAAGACGCTTTCCGAATTTGTCCATGAGAACCTCGATTTGGTGGCATTGAACAAAATGCTGAGTGAAGAGAACATCCTTGCCGCAATCAAAGAAACTGTACCTAGAATGTGGGCTTTGCTTGCAGAATCACTCAATATTCTGTTCAGTATCTTCGCTTCCTTTATCATATTATTATATGTAATCTTTATATTACTGGATTATGAAGCCATAGCCGAAGGATGGCTGCACCTGCTCCCCAATAAATACCGCAAATTCGCTTCCAACCTGGTTTATGACGTGCAGGACGGCATGAACAGATATTTTCGTGGACAGGCACTGGTTGCATTTTGCGTAGGTATTCTTTTCAGTATCGGTTTCCTGATTATTGATTTCCCGATGGCTATTGCCTTGGGACTTTTCATCGGAGCTCTCAACATGGTTCCTTATCTGCAAATCATCGGTTTCCTCCCCACTATCGTATTGGCTATCCTCAAGGCTGCCGATACCGGACAGAACTTTTGGATTATCATCGCGTGCGCATTGGCTGTCTTTGCCATCGTACAAATTATACAGGACACTCTCCTAGTCCCCAAAATCATGGGAAAAATTACCGGACTGAATCCTGCCATCATCCTTTTATCTCTTTCTATTTGGGGGTCTTTAATGGGAATGTTAGGAATGATCATCGCGTTACCTTTAACCACTTTAATGCTTTCCTATTATCAACGCTTTATTATCAACAAAGAAAAGATAAAATATGATGAAGCAGAAATTACTGATAATCAATAGACAAGCAGTAAAGAAGAAAAATAATTGAAACTTTTTTCTACGAAACACTTGCAGATTAAATAAAAGTCACTACCTTTGCACCCGCAATCAGGAAATAACTGATTTGCAAATAAGGATTGATTCGCTAGCTCAGCAGGTAGAGCACAACACTTTTAATGTTGGGGTCCTGGGTTCGAGCCCCAGGCGGATCACTTTTTAAAACAGCAAAAATGCATAAAGCTCTGATAATCAAACTTATCAGAGCTTTTTATTTTATATCAAACCTGCATTTTACCGCAAATTGGAACACCTAATACAGGTGAAATCGTTCTTTTCACTACCAACATCAGGAACATAAGATGAAAACTCTTGTAGGTTCATATGGCGATATAGTTTGAGATTGCAGAACAAATATAGGCATAGAACAACACAGGAAAAAAGGTTTTATAGGTTTTTCAGAGAGAAGATGAAAAAAAGTCAAAACTATGTAGAGATTATTGAGCGGGTGCCCTGTTTTGGCTTACTCTTTCACAAAGGGAAGGATTCTGACATGGTTTATTATGTCAGAATCAGTTCTTATTCCTGTGGCTCCGAAGAAGCAGCATCCGTATTCACCCCACGTTGATAAACAGACGGCGCTACGCCGAACTGCGCCTTAAAACATTTACTGAAATAGAACGGGTCGCTGATACCAACTTTATAGGATACTTCCGCAACAGTCAGGTTATCTTCCGAGAGTAGCAGTTCCGCTGCTTTTTTCATACGCACCACACGCAGGTATTCATTAGGCGAATATCCGGTCACGCCGCGCAGTTTCCGATAGAAGACCGTTCGTCCCAACTTCATAAGCTGCGCAAACTCGTCAATAGAAAATTCAGGACGGGCGAGATTCTGTTCAAGTATAGCAGCCAGCCGGTCGGCAAATTCCTTATCCCGGTCAGTGGTACACATGGCAGGACGCACGATACCCGGTTCATTGGAAAACTTCTCACGCAGTTTGTCGCGTTGCTCTATCAAACGGAACACACGTGCCAACAACAGTTTTATGCTGAACGGCTTTGCGATGTAAGCATCCGCTCCCGCTTCAATACCTTCCAAATGCTTTTCCGGTGAGCTTAGTGCAGTCAGCAGAATGATAGGAATATGGCTTGTTTCAAAATCAGATTTCAACTTCCGGGTTACTTCAAATCCTGTCATTCCCGGCATAAGTACGTCACAGATTATCAAGTCTGCCTCGGACGTACGCGCCTTCTCAAAGCCGGATGTCCCGTCGGCAGCAACTTCTACTTCAAAATATACACCGACTTCCTCTTTCAGGAATTCACGAATATCGTTGTCGTCCTCAATAATCAGGACTTTCCGTTTATTCAAAGGAGCAGGTAGCTTTTCCGGGTCGGGAAGTTCTTCCGAGAGTTGCAATAAATGATGCGCCTGTCCGTCCGCTTCTTTCAGTAATACGTTGCCGGGAATCAAAAAGTCCTTCTCTGCATAAACCGTCTTATCCGTCGGGATACATACGGTAAATACGGAACCACCGCCTTCGTTGTCCTTATAGTCAATCGTACCTTTATGCACCGACACCAGTTCGTGGCTCAAATGCAGACCTACGCCGATACTGTCACCGGAGAAGTTGCTCTGCATAAAGCGTTTGAACAGTTCATTCTGTTTCTCTTTAGGAATACCTACTCCTGTATCCGATACTTGAATCTGCAATGTTTTCTTGGCTTCGTCCACGCTCACCGCAAGGATGATAGTGCCGTTGGAAGGCGTATATTTAAATGCATTGGAAAGCAGGTTGTAAGTCACCTTATCCAGATTCCCCTTGTCAATGAACATCTTATAGGACGGCACAGAAGGCAGAAAACGGAAATTCATGTTCTTCTGTTCCGCCACGTCACCGAAACTCAGGAATATTTCATAAAGGAAAGAAATCACATCGGTTTCTTCCAGAGAAAGTGCCAGTTTATTGTTCTGCATCTTTCTGAATTCCAGCAACTGGTTGATTAGTCTCAACATACGTTGCGTGCTCTTATCCATCGTCTTCAACGGATATATAAGTTCACGCGGAATATCCGTGACGCGCTGTATCTTCTCCAGTGCTCCTTGAATCAATGTAAGCGGGGTACGGAATTCGTGGGAGATATTGGTAAAAAACACCAGTTTATATTCGGTCAACTGCTTCTCTACATTGATACGGTTGCGCAGCCCGTTAAAGTTGCGGACAATACGGAATGAGAAATATAAAGCTATAATCAAGAGCAACACATAGCACAGCATCGCCCAGGTAGTCTTCCAAAATGGGGGGACAACCACAATCTTCAAAGTAGTCTCGCTATCATTCCAAATACCCGACCCGTTGCTCGATTTTACATGAAGCACATACGTCCCCGGATTCAAGTATTTGAAAGAAGCGAAATTCAAGGGAGAGGGTGCACTCCAATCCTGGTCGTAGTTCTCCAGCCAGTACATATACTTCGTATGCCCGCTATCGGAATAATCAAAGGTAGAGAAATCTATCAGGAACGAGTTCTGATAATATTTCAAAGTGATTTCATCCGAATAGGCAAGAGACTGCTTCAACGGAGAATCTTCCATTTGCGGATTCATCTGAGTCCCGTTGACATACAAATCAGTGAAGACTACCGGAGAAAAAGTCTCGCTATCCTGAATCTTTTCGGGGTCGATGACAATCAGACCGTAGTTTGTTCCAAACAACAGCTTTCCGTCTTCGCGCATACAGGCGCTATTCTCGCTATACACATTCCCCAGGGTATAGGAAGAGAAGAAGTAGTTCTCGAATGAACGATTAGCCGGATTAAACTTGGAGATACCATATTCGGTAGCCACCCACAGATTTCCGTTCTTATCTCCCAGGATAGATTGAATCACATCGTTGACCAACCCTTCGGAAGTGCCGTAGTGCTCATACTTCAAGGAATTGTAATTATCCTGAGGCTCACAAAGATTCAACCCCGAACCGGAAGTACCAATCCACATGCGTCCTTCCGTATCCCGATAAATGCACTTGATTTCGTTACTACAAAACTTGCCGTTCGTGTAACTGAACAGGTGATAATTATCAGAATCGGCAATCAATGAATCGGGATGAAAGATACAGATTCCTTCGCTGGTTCCTACCCAGACCATTCCGTTCTCGTCTTCCTCTATCACGCGCACCATTCGCATTCCGAATGTCTGCTGGAAGAAATGACGGAATTTATATTTTCCGTCGGGCGTAGGTTCTGCCAGTTCGAGTCCGCCGCCAAATGTTCCTATCCACATACGGTCTTTACGGTCGCGATAAATAGTAAAGACATTATTGTCGGACAAAGCCGTGAGGTCGGAAGGATTATTATAATACCACGTATCCCCTACTTTCAGTCCGTTTCCACGGGTTCCCGTCCACATTCGTCCCTGCCCGTCTTCGGCAATGGCGTAAATATTGGAATGGAAATACTGATTGGTCATCTTCGAGCGGAGATTGGAGTCAAAGGTGTAAAGTCCCCCTTTACGCGTGCCGACACAAATATCCCCGTTCGACATTTTGGTGAGCATACGGATGGTGTTCGAACGGTCGAATAAATCACGGGATTCGGGATAGATGCGGGAAGTCCCTTCATTCAAGACGGATATACGGGATAGTCCCGAATACTCGGAAGCTACCCAAATACCGCCGGCACGGTCTTCCATGACGTAAAGCAGGAAGTCCGAACTGATATGGCTTTGGTCATTTATATTGGCTACGAAGTGTTCCAGTTTGTCTTCAGCAGTATTATAGGCAAAAAGTCCGTTTCCATAGGTTGAAATCCATATAATTCCACGGGAATCATGGACGATATGATAACGTTCAAAGTCAATATATCCCATCTTGTCCTGCGGAATCAACTGGAAGTCCTTGATTTCTCCCGTTTCGGCAAGCACATAAGTAAGATGTCCCGTATGGTTGTATATCCAATAGTCGCCGCGATTGTCACGTATCAGTTCGCCTTTCTTGATGTCCATGCGGGAATCTGCCTGAATGTCACCAGTGTTAAAATCGTACGTATATACTCCGGTGGTAGTCAGAATGACCCATTTATCCTTTAGCAAGAAGTTTCCGGTCGGCGAGGTCTTACCTGCGACAACGGCAAGGGAAGCCAGTTTCTGCATCTTTTGAGTGGCAGACTGATAAAGGTAGATATCCCCGTCGGCTGTCAGGAAATACATATCATTCTTGTAAGCCAGAGAAGAAGTGAAATGGATTAACCGGTCTTCTATCCGGTATTGTCCGTTGGTGACAGAGACTAGTCCGCATTGCGTTCCAATCCAAATACGACCGCTGGCGTCTTCATTCACGAATTTCACCCTGTTGTCCGGCAAGTTTCCACGTTCGGTTCTGAATACGGTAGAGGTCATTTCACCGTCGGGTTGATGGGTCATCTGGCGACAGCCATTTCCTGAATGTGACAGCCAAACATCCCCGTTGGCAGCAACGAATACGGTCGAATAGTTCTGTCTCGACTCACCGCAACCGGTATAATCTATAAAGCGGGCACGTTGCAAATCGTAGCAGCTATATAATTCCGGTGTAGTGGAAATCCACAGGAAACCGTCTTTATCTTCGGTAAGGTCATAAATCCGGTTGTCCGCCAAAGAGACTTTGTCTCCGGTTTCCGGTCGGAAAGTAAGGAAAGAGTTGCCGTCATAACGGCTCAATCCGTTCAAGGTAGCCAGCCACAGAAAGCCTTTGCTATCCTGATAGATATAACGGACAGAGTTATTGGGAAGACCGTCACTGGTTCTCATTTGTGTAGAACGGAGTTCTATTGCACCATAAGCATTCAAAACGAGGCTAATAAAAAAGATGAAGACAAAAAAGCATCTTTGTGTCATATAGATTCCAAGATTAATAATAAATGATGAGCAAAAATAGTCAAGATAATTGAAATAATAAAGAAACAGCTCACAAAATAACATTGAAAAGACACTTGTTTTTGCCAAACATCTTCTAACATTTATTCAACCGACTATAAAAACAATCTATATGAAACACTTTTAGTAAAAATATAGTATGAGAAATAAAGAAAGCAGGCTACGAAATACACTCAAACTACAAACGAACAACTTATGAATATGAAACTGAACGTATCACTCTAAAGCATCAACAAAACATGTGTATCCGCAGCCTGCCTGTTGAAATTGAGATGATGCCAATAGAACAAGATTCTTCTAAGAATGATTAGAAAGTCGGCTTAAAGAATGCAAAGGAATTGAAAGAACTGTGCTTAATCGGGCGAAACGCTTGAAAACAGGGGAAATCAAGACTATCATATAGATAAAAAAGAAACGCCTCTATACTCTTCGGAAAGATTATAGAGGCGATTTTATTATTGTTCGATTCTGAAACTATCAGAAGAAACAGAATCAGATACCCAATGACTTCTTCACTGCTTCAATTTTTTCCATAGCGGCAGATTCGGCAGAAGCGAAACAGTTACGACATCCCATTTCACCTTGAACTTCCATATAGAACTTAATCTTAGGTTCTGTTCCGGAAGGACGGACTGAAACTTTACTACCGTCTTCTGTGAAATACTGAAGAACATTTGATGATTCCGGCATATCAATTGCCGTTACATTTCCCTTGTCGTCTGTCTGCTTCAGAGTCTTGTAATCTTTGCTCAGGATTACTTTAGAGCCACCCAGTTCTTTCGGCGGGTTAGCACGGAAGTTTTCCATCATGGCTTTGATTTCTTCAGCACCGCTCTTACCCGGCTTCACAACGTTTACGGTGAATTCTTTAGAGAATCCGTATTCTACGTAAATATCGAGCAGTAATTGATACAGTGACTTACCGTTATCTTTTGCCCAGGCAGCAACTTCGGCAATCAAGCAACAAGCTGAAACAGCATCTTTATCGCGAACGAAGTCTTCGGCAAGGAAACCGTAGCTTTCTTCACCACCACCGATGTATTTCTGTTTGCCTTCACGCAGACGGATTTCACGTGCAATCCATTTGAATCCTGTATAGCAGTCGAGCATCTCGATGTTGTTCTTGTCGGCAATCTTCTTGATAAGTTCGGTAGTTACGATGGTCTTCACACAGAATTCATTACCTTTAATCTTGCCCAGTTGTTTGTACTGAGTAAGAATATAGTAAAGATACATCATGCAAGTCTGGTTACCGTTGATAAGTACCCACTCGCCTTTGTCATCCTTGCAGGCAATACCTACACGGTCAGCATCCGGGTCGGAAGCCATTACGAGGTCAGCGTCAATTTCTTTGGCCAGGTTCACAGCCATAGAAAGAGCTTCCGCATTTTCCGGGTTCGGCGATACAACAGTCGGGAAGTTACCATCCTTAATCATTTGTTCGGGAACAGTGAACACGTTTTCGAATCCCCACATCTTCAACGCACGCGGAATCAACATCATACCTGTACCGTGAATCGGAGTATAAACAATCTTCATATCCTTGTGGCGGGCGATAGCTTCCGGATCAATAGAAACAGTTTTCACCATATCCAGATAAATCTTGTCGATATCTTCACCGATTATCTGAATCAAATCAGGATTACCCTGGAATTTGATGTCGGCAGCGGAAGCAATAGCATTTACTTCATCGATAATACCCTTATCGTGCGGAGCCAATACTTGCGCACCGTCATCCCAATATGCCTTGTAGCCGTTGTATTCTTTCGGGTTGTGGGAAGCAGTCAGGATAATACCGCTCTGGCAACCGAGGTGACGGATAGCGAAAGACATTTCCGGGGTAGGACGCATATCATCGAACAGATATACTTTAATACCGTTGGCAGAGAAGATATTGGCAGAAGTTTCCGCAAACAAGCGGCTGTTGTTACGGCAGTCGTGGCCAACCACAACAGAAATCTGCGGCAGGTCTTTGAAGTTCTTCTTCAGATAGTTGGAAAGTCCTTGAGTAGCGGCACCCACCGTATAGATATTCATACGATTGCTACCTACCCCCATGATACCGCGCAGACCACCTGTACCAAATTCCAGGTCTTTGTAGAATGCTTCAATTAGTTCGGTCTTATCATCGTTTTCCAACATACGTTTCACTTCAGCCTGAGTTTCGGCATCATAAGCCGGGGTCAGCCATTTTTCGGCTTTCTCAGTGACCTGTTTAATAAGTTCCTGATTTTCCATTTCGATTATTATTTATATGGTTAATGAATTATTTACTGTTATATTCTTGAGCACACAAATGTAAAATAATAAGTTTATAATTCCTATTCTTTTAATTGAAATTTGAGAATTAAGAATCAAAAAAAACAATATACTCAATACCTTATATCCAATACTCATTATCTATTCTTGCGGCACTTTATATCTCTCTCCGGTCTGTTTGACATATTCCTGCAAGAATTCCTTCGGATAACCGGGACGGAGCACTCCGGCAGGCTGTCCGATAGAATTACGTTCAAATTGTCCGTCCTTCACACGTTTCACCACTCCATCGTTATACTTCACAATCAGGAAAGTACCCAGTTGCTTCCATGTATCGAACGTACTCTGGGCAGTCATGCTGGTATAGTTTGTCAGGAAATCAACAGCGGCGTTCTTATCTTTTTCCAACAATTTGGCTGCCATCTCTTCAATACCTTGCTGCGCGTTGTTAAAGGTCGTTTCCATCTCCTTCTGTGCTTCGCGTACATCACCAATCATCAAATCATAACGCGGATAAACCATGTTTGATACCCAGTTGAAAATCCAGAAAGCAGAATTCCAAGAGAAGGTTATATAATCGGCTCCGTCCACACGCGTATAGCATACCGGCACTTTCGTAGCACAGCAATAGACAGGAGTAAATACTGCCATATTCGCATCGTCCACACCAAACCAAAGAACGCCGCCTATCGGGTCGGGCATATTAGCACGCATTTGTGCAACAAATACAAAACCACTTTGTTGAGTAGAGATAGGACGTTCGTTAAAATATTCCTGACCGTCCACCTTGAAGTTCAGCGGCGAAAGACGGTACGGAGTTTTGTAAGGGCCTGCTCCGAAGTCATTAGAGATGTCAAGCGGAGTTCCCTCGTAATGGTCGCGCATCATGTCTTTTACATCTTGCACGGACAGCTTCTGTTTCGGTTTCACGAAAAGTGGCATCGGGGTGTTGGATTTTCCTTCGATATAAGGAAGATAATCTTTTCCGTTATCAGTGAATTTATTGAAATAACTCCATACGCGGGCTTCGCAGAAACGGCGTGCACCGAAATCGAGGGGCGCATAAGCAAGCGAGAAACTAAAATCTTTGTTTACTCCGTTGAAGTAACCTCTTTCACGTGCGAAAGAAACAACATCGGGAGAATATATGCAGTTTTCCTTATCGTTCATGTCAAACTGATGGATGCGCGACTGGTTGGCATGAGCTGAAATACAATCATCGGGCACACGTACAGCCACCCAAACAGCTCCGCGGATACCCGGACCTTTCCCAATCATTTCCATAATCCATATTTCGTTCGGGTCGGCAATGGTAAAAGACTCCCCACTGCTATAATAGCCGTATTGCTGCACCAAGTCAGTCATTATCTTGATGGCTTCACGGGCAGTGCGCGAACGTTGCAATCCGATATAAATCAAGCTTCCGTAGTCAATGATGCCTGTAGAATCCGCCAATTCGGGACGTCCGCCGAAAGTCGTTTCACCAATCGTAACCTGATATTCATTCATATTGCCGGTCACATTGTAAGTCTGCCGTGCCTGCTCTATTTCTCCCAAGTATTTACCGGTATCCCATTCATACACTTTCATCATGGTTCCTTTCGGATAAGTAGCTGCCGGATAATGGTACAGTTCTCCAAACAGACCATACGAGTCGGCAGAATAGGAAACGATGGTCGAACCGTCGGCAGAGGCATTCTTGCCGACTATCAGATTGGTACAGGCGAAAGTATCCGCCACAGCCGCCACCAGTATGGCAGCACACAAAATAATTCTTCTCTTCATAATTATATAGGATTCACTTTTAATAATTACCAGACAAAAGTCTCACGGGCTACAGTCTCATTCCCGCAATGGTCGGTCACAGTAAGTTCGACAGTATGTTTGCCGCCTTTCTTCACACGCTTCGGATCAAGTTTACACTCCCAATATGACTTCACAATATTAGGCCGTCCGAAGAGCGCATACTCTCCATCTATCGTTCCCCGATAGGAAGCTATTCCGGCTCCCTCGTCTTTCAACCGATAGACAATCTTGCCGTTTCTTCCCCACTGGTTCTTATTGATAGGGGTGATTTCGGGCGGAACTGTATCAATAGCAACGGTATAAGTCCCCAATTCACGGACAGATGTTTTCATATAACCGTCTTCATACTTCCCGCCTACACTGTACTTACTACCTTTTGGGGTCACACGGGCTACATAATATTTCGTACTATCAGCAACCGGCTTTCTACGCAGCCCGATACGAAGCTCGCAACCCGCATGAAGCGGAACGGGTGTATCATTTATCTGATAAGTAAATGCCACTGCCCCACTGTCGGCTTTCACCTGATAGTTAAGAGGAACATCGTCATACAACATTCCCTTTGGCACAATCAGGCTCAATCCCGGTTCTTGCAGATAATTCGTCTTGTCCCAGGAAAAGAAGTATTTCTCCCGATGATTCAAAGGTTCAACCGGCTGCTTCCGCCCACGTACGGTAAAACCGTATTTGGAAGTATTCCCGAAAGCATCTTTTAAGGTATATAAGAACTGATAATCCCGTTCTTCATCAATCGTCACCAAACCACGGTTATCATTCGATGCCTTCAGCAGACGTAAAGTATTCCCCGGTTCAATAAAAGATTTCATGTATTGCCCGCACGTCCATGAGTTTATCATTCGGTTTTCATCTTGAGAAAAGCGGTCTACCGTACTGCGGAACACTTCATTTCCATCTACCGTGAGAACAACGGAATACACTCCGTAATGATTGCTGACCCCATCCATGTAATCATATGCCTTGATACCTGTGCCTATCACTCCCCATGCTTCCACCGGACGCTCCGCGTTCGGAAGAATCGTTTTGACCTGCTGTTTTCCATCCACCACACCTTTGCCAAGCTGTGGGAAAAACATAATTCCGTCGGCCTTCGGGGCACGCGTATCTTTGATTTTTGATTTAAAGAAAGGCATCGGGTCGATATAATCCCCCGATTCTGTTTCGAACACATCCAAATGGAGATGCGGGCCGAATGAATAGCCGGTATTCCCGCTCCATGCTATCTGCTGACCGCCTTTCACCGGATATTCATCCGGTTCGGGAATAATCTCCACTTCCCAACTCTCATTCTCGTATTGAAGTTTCTCCACCCTTTCGGCAATAGGGGAAATAAAACCGTTCAGATGCCGGTTGATAGTAGAATAACCGTTGTGATAACAGACATCAAGTACATACCCCGAACCATTGGTGACACGGATACGTGAAATATACCCGTCGGCAAGGGCACGGACAGGTTTGCCAATAACTCCGCCTGTCTTAAAATCCAATCCGCCATGAAAGTGGTTAGAGCGGATTTCTCCGAAGTTTCCGCTCAATGTAAGAGGAAAGTCAAAAGGTGGCACAAAGGTGGCTTGCTTCTTTTCTTGTCCACAAACTCCGATGCAACAAGCCAGCATCAAAGCAGTGATATATTGTTTTATCATTCCATTCACTTTTTTACTCCCCGCAAATGTACACTATTCCAACTAAATTACGAAATATCCGGGCGGATATGATAACCGGAGATACTAGTTAATATTTCTTTTTATTATTATATTCATTGCAAACCTGTATCTATTATGTTATTTATATTAGTACTTTTGCATCCGTTTTTAATTTTAATTAAATATAAAGAACTCAATGAGAATGTATGTAAAAGTAATGGCAGCGGTCATTGCATGTATGCTGCTGGGCGGTGAAGCACACTCAGCATTTGCAACTACCCCCGCTACAGAAAATCTGAGTTGGTTTAAAAAGAAAAAGAAGAAACCAGAAGGAAGAGAGGAGAAGAGTAAAAGCGACTACGAAAAATTAGTGGAAGGCAGCAAAACAACCAAAGGAATGTTTGCTGTACATCAAAAAAAGAATGATTATTATTTTGAAGTTCCCACATCCCTTTTAGGACGTGATTTATTAGTTGTCAATAAACTGCAAAGAGTTCCTGCCGAACTGAACGACGCAGGTGTAAACCGTGGAGTAAACTATGAGAATCAGATGGTTTGCATGGAATGGGATAAGGCTAGCGGAAAACTGATGTTCCGCCAACAGCGCCCGTTGCCCCTGGCTCCTCAGAACGATGCCATATTCCGTTCGGTAAAGGATAACTTTATCTCTCCGCTGATTGCCGCATTCAAAATCGAAGCAATCAATGCGGATTCTACTGCATTGGTAATCAAGGTGAATGATATTTATGATGGTACGGAAACCAGTATCAATAATGTATTTACCAATATTAATCTGGGTACTTCGGCTATCAAGAACTTATCACGTATCCTTTCTATCAAATCTTTCTCGAACAATGTCGTGGCGACTTCCGAGTTGACCACCCGGGTGACAGAAGGAACCACAACCGTATACGTTACGGTGGAAGTCAGTTCTTCCATTCTCCTGCTGCCTGAAACACCGATGATGGGACGTTTCGACAATCAGAAAGTCGGATACTTCACCAACCCGCTATTAAGTTTCAGCGACGCACAGCAAAGAACGGATAAAACGCAATATATCACACGTTGGCGCATGGAGCCCAAACCGGAAGACCGGGAAGCTTACCTGAAAGGGCAAATTGTGGAACCTGCCAAACCTATCGTATTCTACATTGATAATTCAACTCCTTACCAATGGCGTTCGTATATCAAGAAAGGAATTGAAGACTGGCAAACCGCTTTTGAAAAAGCCGGCTTCAAGAATGCGATTATCGCCAAAGAAATCACGGACAGCATGCATGTAGATATGGATGATGTCAACTACTCCGTGCTGACTTACGCCGCTTCGGAAAAGAAAAACGCAATGGGCCCTTCCCTATTGGACCCACGTTCAGGAGAAATCCTGGAGGCGGACATTATGTGGTGGCATAATGTGCTTTCTATGGTACGCGAATGGATTACAGTGCAGACGGGAACCGTTTGCCCGGAAGCCCGCAGCGTGCAGTTGCCTGATGCCTTGATGGGCGACGCCATCCGTTTTGTGGCTTGCCACGAAGTAGGTCACTCTTTGGGATTGCGTCATAACATGATGGGGTCATGGGCTTTCCCGACAGATTCACTACGCTCGGAAGCCTTCACTTCCAGAATGAATTCTACCGCTTCATCCATTATGGACTATGCACGTTTCAACTACATCGCCCAGCCGGGAGACGGCGTGAAAGTACTTTCTCCGCATATCGGTCCTTATGATATGTTCGCTATCGAGTATGGTTATCGTTGGTATGGCAAGAGCACTCCTGAAGAAGAAAAAGACCTCTTGTTCGATTTCCTGAGCAAACATACAGACCGTCTTTATAAATACAGCGAAGCACAAGATGTACGCGATGCCGTAGACCCACGTGCGCAGAATGAGGATTTAGGAGACGACCCAGTTCGTTCTTCTTTACTCGGTATCGAAAACCTGAAACGTATCGTCCCGCAAATTCTTCAGTGGACTACAACCGGAGAAAAGGGACAGACTTACGAAGAAGCATCCCGTCTCTATTACGCTGTTATCAACCAGTGGAACAACTATTTGTATCATGTACTTGCCAACATCGGTGGTATCTATATCGAGAATACAACCGTAGGAGATGGCGTAAAGACTTACACATTCGTCGAAAAAGAGAAGCAACAGGCTTCACTGAAATTCTTGCTTGATGAAGTATTGACTTACCCTAAATGGTTATTTGATACGGAAGTGGGAGAATACACTTACCTGCTCCGTAACACTCCGATCGGACAACAGGAGAACGCTCCTACGCAGATATTAAAGAATGCCCAAGCTTATATTCTTTGGGATTTGCTCGGCAACACCCGTCTGATGCGTATGATAGAGAATGAGTCTGTCAACGGAAAGAAAGCCTTTACAGTAGTGGAACTGATGGACGGACTACACAAGAACATTTTCGGTATTACCGAACGCGGCGGTATTCCCAACGTGATGGAGCGTTCTTTACAAAAGAACTTCCTGGATGCCTTACTTACTGCTGCCGCAGAACCTGAAGCCGTGAAAATCAACAAGAAAATTGCAAACGAGCATTTCTTGCTTGACCATGCCACTCCTTTCTGTAGCTGTTATGCTGCCGAACAACGTGCACTTCGCCAGGAAGACCGGATGGGCGCTCCACGTGTACTCAATTTCTACGGCAGCCAGCTCAACCGCATCTCTGATGCCATTTCTGTGAAACGCGGTGAATTATTACGCATCAAGAAGTTATTGCAGAATCGTTTGGGAACTTCCGATACTGCTACACGCTACCATTATGAAGATATGATTTTACGCATTAATACCGCTTTGGGAATCAAGTAAAACAAACCTATTAATTAAACTATCTTACAATTAATGAGAATCAAATTTTTGTGCATTATTATATGCTTATTTGTGAATGCACTGGCTTTCGCCAGTGCTGCCAACCGCACCATTACCGGAGTCGTAATCTCCGGTGAAGATAATGAACCTCTGATCGGTGCTTCCGTTTATGTCCATGCAGACGATTTGAAGAAAGCCGGAGCATCACAGACTTCTTTGGGTACCATAACTGATATTGATGGTAAATTCTCTATTTCCGTTCCGGAAAAAGTAACTCGTATTCATTGCAGTTATATCGGTTTTGAAGAACAGGCAATTGCATTGCAAAGAGATAAAAAAAGTTATCGCATTGTACTTCAACCTTCGGCACATGCTTTAGCGGACGTAGTGGTAACGGGGTATCAGACATTGGAACGTAGAAAGTTGACTGCTGCTATCTCAAAAGTTGAATTATCAGATGCGATGGTAGGTGCTACCAAAAGCATTGACCAAGCCTTGACAGGACAAATTGCCGGTGTAGCTGTTACAAATACTTCGGGTGCTCCGGGAGCTCCGGCCAAAATTCGTATTCGTGGTACGGCTTCATTAAATGGGACACAAGATCCGTTGTGGGTATTGGATGGAATGCCTTTGGAAGGAACAGATATTCCAAAATTAGATGATGCAACAGATAATGACATTACGAATATGCAACAATCATCTATCGCAGGATTAAGTCCCAATGACATAGAAAGCATTACTATCCTGAAAGATGCCGCAGCTACTGCTATTTATGGTGCACGTGCTGCTAATGGAGTAATTGTAGTTACTACCAAACGAGGAAGAACAGGAAAACCTGTTATCAACTTTAATACCAAATTGACTTATACGCCTAATTTGAATACTTCCCGTTTGAATCTGCTAAATTCACAAGAAAAAGTAGATTTAGAGTTACAATTAATGAATGAACCATTAGATATGTTTGGTCTTCAGGTTTATCCCAGCAAGGGAGGAGTGGCCTCTATCCTCAATCAATATAATCTAATGAACATTTACCGTGAAAAAGGCTGGAACGGATTAACTCCTGAAGCGCAAGCTGCGATCAACC
The DNA here is from genome assembly GCF_042854785.1 of Bacteroides sp. f07. Classification (NCBI taxonomy): domain Bacteria; kingdom Pseudomonadati; phylum Bacteroidota; class Bacteroidia; order Bacteroidales; family Bacteroidaceae; genus Bacteroides; species Bacteroides sp. f07. Next base: position 133,454 of record NZ_BAABXI010000001.1, read on the forward strand.
GGTTAAAAACAATTAATACCGACTGGAATGACATCTTGTTTAAAGATGCATTTACACAAGAATATAATTTTAGCATTTCAGGAGGTAGTGAGAAAGTAACCTATTATAACTCTCTCGGCTATACAAAAGAGAACGGTAATGTACCGGGAGTAAGTATGAGTCGTTTTAATCTGACAAGCAAAACCTCTTACCAACTCAACAAATTATTAAAGATTGGAATTTCACTCTTTGCCAACAGACGTAAAAATGAGAATTTCGTAACTGATAAATACGGTTATTCTAACCCTGTATATTATTCACGTACCGCAAATCCTTATTTTGAGCCATATGATTCAAACAATAATTATCAATATGACTATGATATCATAGGTACAAGTGATAACACCCCTGATCCCAAACGTGGATTCAATATTTTTGAGGAACGGGACAACACCCAAAATGAAAAGATTATAACTGCAATCAATTCTATCTTTGATGCCGAATTAAGATTCAATGACCAATGGAAAGTAACAACCCAAGTCGGAATACAATGGGATCAATCTTCTCAAGAACAATACATCGGACAAAATACATTCAATCTTCGTAACATTCGTGAGGATAGCTACAATAAAGTAGACCAAATATATATCATACCGGAAGGTGGAATGCATAGAGTTGATAACAGTACAAGTTCACAAATTACCTGGAAATTACAAGGCGAATACAAAAACACCTTCAATGATATTCATTCTGTCCAATTCATGGGAGGATCGGAAATTCGTAAGAACTGGTACGAAACTCAATTTACCGCAGGGTATGGATACGACCCAAAAACATTGACTACCAAACCATTAATTTTCCCAGATGAAACAGTAGCAAAGAAGTATCCCTTGCATAGCAAAACATATCAGGAAAATGCGTTTGCCTCTTTTTACGCAAACGGTTCATATACATTAATGGAGCGTTACACTCTAGGCGGCAGCATACGTTTAGATGGCTCCGACCTCTTTGGTGTAGACAAAAAATATCGGTATTTGCCTATATATTCAGTAAGTGGTTTATGGCGTATCTCCAACGAATCATTCTTGAATCACCCCAAATGGTTGGACAACCTCGCATTCCGTTTCTCATATGGTTTACAGGGAAATATAGACAAGAACACTTCACCATTCCTGGTTGGTGTATATAACAATGTAAGTATCCTACCCGGAAATACAGAAGAAAATATCACAATCAGCAGTGCTCCCAATGATAAACTGCGTTGGGAAAAAACAGCTTCTTACAACCTTGGTTTAGACTTTGCGATACTCAACCAAGCTATCAATCTGTCAGTAGACTATTATTATCGTAAAGGTACAGATCTCATCGGGACAAAAATGTTACCGCTGGAAAACGGCTTTACAAGCCAAAGCATCAACTGGGCCAGCATGGAAAACAAAGGGATAGAAATAAACTTGCAGACACGCAACATCACTACTAAAAATTTCTCATGGTACACAACATTCAACTTTGCTTATAACCAAAACAAAGTCTTGAAAGTCATGACACCTGAAAATCAAACAACACCTGGTTTGCAAGGTTATCCAGTAGGTGCCATTTTTGCATTAAAGACTCAAGGAGTAGATCCTAAAAACGGACAAATACTTATTGAGACAAAAGATGGACAAACAGTGAATATAGAAACACTATATAAACTAACAGACGAAACCGGACTCGGATTCTATGCACCCAACGTGACTCCAGCCGAAGAAAGAGAATTCTACAGCTATATCGGAACTTCCGACGCTCCTTACACCGGAGGATTTATGAATACATTCACTTATCGTAATTGGGAACTGAATGTGAACTTCTCTTATAATTTAGGAGCACACGTACGCACCAGCCCTTCCTATGACTTGACTTCATTTGACCCGGGACGAAACACCAACCGGGATATTCTAGACAGATGGACTCCTGAAAATACTGACGGAAAATTCCCCGCATTAGTAAGCCGTAATCATAATATAGCAGATTACAGTTTCTTTGGTGACCGGAGAGATGTTTATCGCGCACTGGATATTTGGGTAAAAAAATTAAGTTACGTACGTCTTCAAAATCTACGCCTTGCTTATCGTATACCATCAGAATGGTTGCATAAACTCAGTATCGGAGGAGCAACAGTAGGGATAGAGGGACGCAATCTATTTGTATTTGGTTCCAGCTACAAAAACTACATGGATCCTGAATCTATGAGCAACTTATATGCTACTCCTGTAGCCAAATCAATCACATTCAATTTAAATCTTAACTTCTAAAATTCAGAGAAATAAGTTATGACGAAGAATATATATATAATTTTGGCATTATTAACCAGCATCCTGTTCTCTTCATGTGACAGTTTTCTGGATATACAGCCTGTTGGCAAGGTTATCCCTAATACATTGGCAGAATATCGTGCGTTGATGACTACTGCCTACAAAACCAATCAATTTCAGGACAAAGCTTACAGCGAAATGCGCACAGACGAAATTGTCATCAGCAGTGACCGTAATGACCAAAGTAGTTTTTCTGCAATTGAAACATGGAATGATCTTAATTCTCCCAGTGGTACTGCAACTTTTGGATGGAGTAATTACTATAATGCCATTTTCTATGCCAATTCCATCATAGACAAGAAAGACCAAATCACAGAAGGCAGCAAAGAAGACATAGAGCAACTAGTAGGAGAAGCTTATCTATTCAGAAGTTACCTGCATTTCATACTGGTTAATTTATATGGCCAACCTTATACAAAAGACGGAGCCCCGGAAACCAAAGCAATCCCCCTAAAACTAAGCGTAGATTTGGAAGAAGTACCTTCACGCAATACCGTTAAAGAGGTTTATACTTCTATTCTATCTGATATACAGACAGCACGAGGGCTGATCCATCAAAAAGAATGGGAATCCAAGTACCTTTATCGTTTTTCAGTACCGTCCATTGATGCTTTTGAGGCACGGGTACGCCTATATATGGGAGAATGGCAGAAAGCCTATGAAATGGCAGAGCAGGCTTTAGCACAAAAGTCCACATTGGAAGATATGAATGGAGAAATGCTTCCTAATAACTTCGAATCTACTGAAATGATTACAGCCTACGAATTCATGTTTAGTGTTTCTTCCAATAAGGCATGCCTCGTTTCTCCCTCGTTCTTGCAAAAATATGATAATACGGATTTGCGACTAACAAAATACTTTACAGCTCCGGACGAGGAGAATAATCGTATTAGTGCTAAAGGAGGAGAAGCTAAATTCACGTGCACTTTCCGTACAGGAGAACTTTATCTGAATTCAGCCGAAGCCGCCGCCCGTTTGGATAAACTTCCTGAAGCCCGTGCACGCTTATTACAACTAATGGAAAAGCGATACACTCCAACAGGATATGACAATAAGAAAAATACAGTAAACGCTATGAGCCAGACAGAATTAATCAATGAGATCCTTGAAGAACGTGCCCGCGAACTTATTTTCGAAGGTCATCGTTGGTTTGACTTACGCCGTACTACTCGCCCTCGCATTCAAAAAGAATTAGGCGGAAGCATATATGTACTTGAACAAGACGACGCACGCTATACATTACGTATTCCACAAGAAGCTATTGATGCTAATCCGGGGTTAATGAACTAAGAACATATATTATAAATCTGATAAAACTCCTCTTGCAACCTCATTTGCAAGAGGAGTTTTTTATCCTCCGTCACCACCTATCCTACATTTCCCACACACATCCCATTCACTTCTGAAATCTTTATCCCCCAAACGCATTGCCATATGCCAGGAAAATAATATCTTTGTAGCGACTTATTACGATAAATAACGTAGAAGCGTTTAGAATATTATCTCTATTCAGAATCTGGTAAATGTTATTTTGATATATAATAACATATTATAAATGAGAGTTTTATATAAATGTTTCTCGAAATAAAGAAACAAAACAGGAACAAAAACATCTTTTTTACGATTTCCCGTTTTTTTTGCTTGCACTACTTTTCATTCCTTTCAGTTGTTCACACTCGAAGTCCTTTTTCCAACCTTCTTGCATAATCTTTGTCTTCAGACAAGCATCGCAAACCTCAAAGTGCAAACCTCGATTTTCTTTCAAGGAACATCCGTTTTACAAAGATACGCTTTTTTATAAAGACATAAACATACGGACAGGTAAATGTACCTGCCTATATTTAGTTTTATTTAGTTTAGCATATATATATGACTAATATCCTAAACTAAACTATTTCTTCGGTTCTTTTAGTGGTATATTTTATGCAGCCAAAAGAGAAGAGAATCCCACAGCCTGTATTTTCTCTTTTCGCTGCAATCCTATTTTATTTATTCCCTTTTATCGGATCTCCCGTTGTGGGAGTTGCACCATTGCGTACCGACTTTCGGTCTGTCTGATGAGAATTGTGTCGCAAAGGTATATGTCCTGTCTTTCTTTTGTGCAAGGTCGGAGCCTGACGGTTCACGACCAAATCTCCACACTCTGCAATCAGAGGTAGTATTTGCTTGTGAAACCCTGCATAAAGAGCCAAGACACCTTATGAGGCGACATAATTTCAATCAATCCCGAAAGTAGTAAATACTACATGAGGGATAAAAAAGAAAATCAAATGACAACAGAAAACAGCAATCGTATGTACGAATCAGAAGAAGTAACCGAAATTATTGGCGCACATTGCAGCCTACTCGTTCCATACAAAGGATACACAGAGGGAACGGTTGTGGGAGATTACGGCAACAAAATAGTCGTTCGTCTCAACAATGGTAAGGAGATAGCGGAATACCGTGATGAAGTAATTATCTATGATTAAAAAGGGGGAAGTTATGGGACAAATAGCATTCAAATTCGTCAAATGGGATGTGCCGGAATTGGCGACACTGAAAGACTGCAAGGTTTACAGGTTACGAGAGTGACTCAATAATGGAGGCAAATTGACCCGTGATGACAAAAATTGGATAACGGAACAAGTAAGAGGATGCTGCCGTTTTCAGAAAGGCATCGCATTGATGGGCTATTACTTCGATTTCTCGGATGTTCTCAAGCGATATTACGTCAAACAGTACGGACATATTGCTGAATATTACGCAATCGACAAAACAGCCTTGCGTTCCTCACTTTACGGGAGAATTGAGAATATTATTGAAGTTAAATAACCAAGAACATGAAAGTTACAATCGAACATGTCTTCTGTCGTTACAGCGATGAAGCAACGGACATTTATTTCCGCATCATCAACACAATCCTTTTTTCAATCGACGAAGCGGAATTGCGTGCCAGCATGGAACGTCTGAAAACGGAAACACATCTTGACGATTATTTCGTATTCGGCTACGGGGCACATCATCTGTGGGTCTGCCAAAGACGCCCCAGCGATCAGGCTAAAATTTTTGAGAACCGGGTAATCATGGCTGAATTTTGATGACGGTGGGAACAGGCTGAAATGGATAACGGACAATTTCAGCCACCCGCCATTTCCTTTTGTATAATCCTATCTTTCTTTTTTGGCTGCGCCATATCCTTTTGTAAAACCGGTCATTCGTGAAAAGCGGACTGCCGCTTTGCCGATAAGACAGGTGTTGCCTTTTTCTTCCCCTCTGCTCCTTTCATCTCATCCAGTCGGGACATGATAACCACCTCGATATGCTACCACGCCTTTTTGTCGCGACTTCGTTGATATTCCCTCACAGTCATGCAACGTTTGGCGAGTTGGTGCTCCTCTTCTTGCTGCCTCAAATCAAGTCGAACTGCCCCCAGTTCCAATCCTGCCGTTTCTTGCGGACTTACCGCCGAAACAGACTACATGATGTCAACGGACGGATATGCTCTTTCATGTAACTGAACCCGAAGCTGCTGTCCTCTGCTCTTTTTCGGAATGGCTTTCCGGCGAAGTCATCATCATTTTTCCGTTGCAAAGATAGTATGCAGCCGGGAACGACTTCCGGAAGTCTTGACCAATGGCGTAGCCGCATCAATCTTCCTTTATCGAGCCTTGCGGTTTTACCTTCGGTAAAAATAAAGAGTATTGATACGCTATCCTTGGTGCATCCCTTTTCTGCACCTACTTTTTGAGGCAGCGTAAAATTGATTAAAAACTTCTAAAAGCAATTCATTATGAAAAAGATTGGAAACAATTTCGCAGTAACCGGATTCGTAGGTAAAGATGCAGAAATCCGTCAGTTTGCCAACGCCAGTGTAGCCCGTTTTTCTTTGGCAGTAAGCCGACTGGAGAAGAACGGCGAGGAATCCAACCGCGTTTCCGCCTTTATGAACTTTGAGGCATGGCGCAAGAACGAGAACGCCGGGGCGTTCGACCAGCTGACCAAGGGCACGATGCTTACCGTCGAGGGGTATTTCAAACCCGAAGAATGGAGCGACGATGCTGGTGTGAAGCACAACCGCATCGTGATGGTGGCAGTCAAGTTCTATCCGACCGTCGAGAAGGAAGAAGCCCCCAAGGAACCTGTTAAGAAGGGGAAGAAAAAAGGCAAGAAATAATCTCCTGCATTACATGAATAAAGCGGCGTAATAGCCGCTTTTGTTTTACTCATTGCCAATCTATCCTATTATAGCAATTCTCTTGTAAACACGATTACTTGTTCTCTTTTACTGCATTCACGAATGATTTGGCTGGCTTGAATGCAGGGATATTATGGGCGGGAATTTTGATTGTTGTGTTCTTAGAAATATTCCGAGCCGTTTTTTCAGCTCTACGCTTTATGATAAAGCTGCCGAATCCGCGCAGGAATACATCGTTGCCTGCGATCATCGACTCTTTTACATTTTCCATGAATGCCTCTACCACAGTCTGTACTACCGCTTTCTCTATTCCGCTCTGCCGTGAAATCTGAGCGACAATTTCTGCTTTTGTCATTTTCTTCTTGATTTTAATGAATACCCTGCAAAATTACAAAATATCGGCTTGATACAACTATCCGCCTTATTTGTCATCCCGGAAGCTGCTCTTGCTGAAACCACCAAACACTCCTTTCAGGAGTTTCCCAACAACAAAGAATACTAACAATACAATTATAATATCTCCCATAACTCTTTCATTTTAGTTAAAATATCTCAATATAAAGGTACGAAAAAACTGCGGATAATGCAAATAATCAACTGATTTTCAATGTGTATTATTTCGTTCAGATATTGCATTGCTCCTGTCTATTTCCGTAGTCCCGGTACACGTCCGGGTTTTCTGTTAAGTTGTACCCTGTATTTATTGAGTATGCCATACACTGTACTTTTGCTCCGGACACCGCTCTCTTTCCATATGTCCCGGATTGAATAACCATCGTTATACATGTCCACAATCTTCTTATCCCGTTCCGCTTTACTCAAACTCTTTTTGGTAAGTATGGACGTATTGATACTTTGTTGCAGGCGCATAATCTTATCAGATGATTTTCGCAGTACGGCCACTTCCTCTGGAAGTGCCCCGAACATCATCAACACTTCTGCAGGTGTCGTATCGGCAAACAGTTCGTTACATGTGTCAATCTTATCATGTATGGAGATGATGCGCACCACTTTAATCCGGCATAACTCGATCAAGGCCGCCAGTTCCCGCAAGCCGCGCACGGCATTGCTGAATTTCGATACCACCAGTTCGTCCCCTCTTTCAAGATTCGACATGAGTTGTTTCCACTTCGGTCTAAGCGTCTCGTGTTTGACCGATTCCTCTATCACTTGTACACAACCGTACTGGAGCATCCATTCCTTGTCTGCGTCAAACGCATCATAGGAGTTTGCCTTGAATATATAACCAACTTTTGCCATGTCAATATACAATTCCGATGATAATAAGTGCAAAGATACGAGTTTTATTTGAGTGTTCAAATCATACTATATTAAAAAACAAGAACAGACCTCGAATCATTCTTTTTCTTTCACTTGTTTTCATTGGAAATCATACTATTAAGTACGATATTGAAAAATGCGCAAAATACGATTTGAATGATACGAAGTATCGAAAATTATATATAGTTTTGCGCAAAATAGTACGAAATAATATAGTATGAAAACATTAAAATCGAACTTAAAACCACACATGATTATAGCCAAAACAATTGCCGTTTCTATTGCCATACTCACGTGTACATCGTGCGATAGCGGAAATGGCAAACGTATGGCGAATGTCAAAACCGACCCTGCCGGAACATACAGGGAATATCTGTCCGATGTACGTAAGCTGGACAACCTTTCCATTAAAGACTTGGCCGAACACCTCAAGCAATGGCAAACCATAAGGGATTCCGTTTTCCGGTATCTCGAACGAGACACGCTCGCCCGGCTTCATTCAGTCCATATTGAAGATTGCAAACGGACGCATGATTCCATCCGAATGGAATTTTCCCGACTGGCTTTGTCGAAGTCCCGTACTTATAAGGATGTGCTGCTGGTCAAGGAACAGGTCTCACTACATCTGAAAGATGCAGAACTGCATCGTGAGGCTGAAGCAATCCGCCCGTTCTTTACCTCGTTGGACAGCCGCCCCGTCTGTCCGGGGAATCGGCAACGTGTTCTTGCTACCTATAGGGACGTACTGACACAAACAATTGATTACGGCATCCACTGTATAGCCGACCTGACAATTTATATCGAAAAAGAGGATGCGGCATTCCGTGCTTTCCTCTCACGTCTGCCCGATTTCGATGGTGTGGATCTTTCCGATATCACACATAATACGGAGCGATGCTGCTCACAGGTATTCCTTGCTGCCGAGCGGAACGACATCACCTATCAGGACGCAATGGTCTATTTGGCCATGCGCACCAACCGCAGGTTGATTCAGAATGTTCAGACCTGTATCGACAACATCCGCGATAAAAAAGTCAGGACACCGGCACAGGCGCAAGCCTATATCTGGATGCTCCTCCAGCCTTATTCTTCAATGGACGGTTTTTGTATTTCATTGCTTTCATCCGAGGAGAGACGGCGTCTTGACACGCTTGCTATGCAGACCTCCGACGCTTTCGAGGTTTTAGGTAAAATCCTGCAATCTGGAAACAATCGACTGGACGAGTTGCCCGGAATGCTGTTGGAGGCATTCATACACACCCTGTAACGATATAACACGAAAACAATATGATTATGTTACGACACTTCTATGATGACTTTATGACGTTCGTTCCCTTGCAACTGCCCCAGTTGCTCGATGTGACGACTATGGAGGAACCGCAGTTCTACGGTGACTATGTACTGCTTACGTTTCCGTTGCACAATCCTTATGATTTGGACGAGGTGATGGATATGTTCGAGGACGATATGGAGCTGATAACGCTCTATCACCACATCCCTATGCGCTCCGAGAAATTCGGTCATAGCACCTGTGCGTACTCGAATCCGGCTTTCGGGCAGATGTTCAAGATGAACGCCAAGACGGATACTGAGGGCAAGGTAAACAGCATCATCGTCGCGATCTATGATTCTTTGGAACAGATGTACGGAGACTTGTGCCTCGATTTGGAACTCCATTCCAAAGGCGGATTCTTGAAGTATAAAAAAGACAAGGCCGATGTGCTGATGAATTTTATATGAGGAACACACTGTACAGACAAATGGTCTATTGCATCAACGCCTACCGGACGTGGATAGAGGTTGTCGATGACAATCTTTACAAGGAGAATATCATTTCGAGAACCGACAGGACTGACTATCTCGTTTCCCGCACGCTGGTGTTGCGTGCATTCAAAACGCAAGGTGAATATGCTGAAGGGACAGTATGGCATATTCCGGAGCATGAACTGGACAAAGCGTTGGCAACTTATCGCAAGCAGAACCCCCAATTCAAACAACGCATCAAAAAGGCGGCGATGTACCTTTCTGCAGCAGATGCCGAAACCATTATCCGGTTGGCGACTTATGGCACTGTACAATTGGAGCTCATGGTGCGTCCCATTCACATACCCGAAAAACCATACTACCTATGTTATTGAATATTCTGCAACTCATTTTCTATGCTATACCCTTTGCGGTGTCGCTGACATTGTACAAGAGCAACAAACGGTGCATGGCAGTCTTTTACATGGCAATGGCACGAAGCGACAAGGCTCGCAAACTCTATGCGCAAATTTGGCTGATATGCCTGTTACTTTTTCACTATGTATATGCGTGCGGTCATATAGGCGAATTTGGCATCCTGTTATCTACCGGAGTCTGTGCCGCCATGTTCTCGTTTAAGCGAACGGATAACTGGTTCCGCAAGTTGCTGGATTGCCCTCGTGCATTTGTCATCCTTGCATTGGTAACAGTGGTCATCGGATTCGTACCGCATTTGTACACGCTGTCGGTAACTGTTACCTTTCTTCTTTTGGCTGCTCTGTTCTATCCCTCTGTTCGGGTCATGTCCGAATGCAAGGATGCGGAAAAACGTACCGAATGGGTGAAGTATTCTCAAACACTGTCCGAATCATATTACGATAATCATCACGCAGGGTTGCCGCATAATGCGGATAACGGCAACTCGGTTCATCCGCAAAATAATAATCATCAAAAACAGGACGATAATGAAAAATAAGCAAGAAATCCCTGCCGTCATAGTGGCGGATGTAAAGGTGTTCGACTACCTTAAAGAAAAAGTCGGCGAACGAAAGACGCGGACGGAAGCCTATAGTGACCTGCTGGACAAATCGCTGGCAGGTTTTATTTCCCCTTTTCTAAGGAAACAGGACTACGACCTTCAGCCTTGCCAGTGTCATGTGACCATTTCCGACCTTGCGACGGAGTGGCATTGGCATCGTGCCACTGTCCGCTCGTTTCTGGAAACGTTGGAGGCGTTCGGACAATTGAAACGCACCAGGCTCGCAAAGAGCATAGTCGTCACTATGCCCGTGCAATCCGGTCAGTCTTCGGCTGCATCCGTTGTACAGCGACAGCCGGACTTTGCCATACAACTGCAAGAGGTATTGTCCGATTGGATAGTTGGCAAAATGACCTCTGCGGATGTCGGCAATATCTGCGGTCAGGCCGTCCGTCAGGCGATGGCCGGAATGACCAGATACGAGAGCCGTCACTGTCTGGACAGTCATATCGACACAGCATCGGCACACGCCAATAAACAGGAAGAGGAGATTCGTAAGACCGCCTTGGGATGTATTGCCCACGCAGCCTTGCAACGAGTATTGCGCAAATCGAGATTCGATGACAGCTCGCCGCTCATTGAGTTCTTTCGTCATGACCTCGATGAAGAATGGGTATCCTTCATCGAGGCATCCAAAGAGCTTGCGGAGCTGATTCTCGATACCGAAGCGTGTGAAACGACCTTCGACACGGACGATGACAAAGAACGCCTCAAATCGCTTCGCAAACCCTTTTTATCGCTTTTGGCAAGGACACAGGAGCCAGCGGATTAAATCGGAAACCGGAAACAGATCGTATAACCTCGAACAATCCGCCGCTATCCCGTTACAGGTATCCTGCCGGTTATAGGAGACACACAGGCTTGCCCGTATGCCACGAAACAAAGGGAAGGGGGAGCCTAATACCCCGACCGACATTCGTCGGCGGGGACAGTGTCCATACAGGCAGCAAGCTGGGACATGGCTGATTGTCCACAATAACAAAGAAACAGTATGACAAATCAGAAACAAGTGCTTGATGTGCATGTGTCGAAAGGCATCACCGCCGCCCAAAGCAACGAACATCTGCGTGATCGTAGCGAACGTGCGGAGAAATACGCCATGAGCAAAGGCAACTACGACCCCACACGCAAACACCTGAACTTCGAGATTGCACCCGGAGGCAAGATACGCCCCATTGACACGACTCGCAACATCCCGGAACGGATGGCGGACATATTGAGCCGTCGCGGAATCAAAGACCCCAACGAAGGATTGGCTGAACCGAAGTTCCGCACGGTGGTAAATATCATTTTCGGCGGATCTCGTAAGCGGATGCACGAACTCGCATTCGGTACACAGCAGGTGGACTTTGAAAACGGTGCGGACAATACACGCATCAGGAGGGAGGGCGACATCGAACGTTGGGCAAAGGACGTGTACTCATTCGTTAGTGGCAAGTACGGCGAACAGAATATAGCCGCATTCATTGTACATCTGGACGAGTTAAATCCACACGTGCATTGTACGCTTCTGCCAATCAAAGACGGACGGTTTGCGTACAAGGAGATTTTCGCCGGAAAGGACAAGTTTGAATATAGTGCGAGGATGAAACAGCTCCATACCGACTTTTTCGCTGAAGTCAATACGAAATGGGGAATGTCGAGAGGAACGAACATATCCGAAACGGGCGCACGCCACAGGACAACCGAAGAGTATCGCCGTATGCTCTCCGAGGAGTGTACAACCATCGAGGAAAATATCGACCGGCATCGGAAGGCTCTCTCCGAACTTCAATCGGACATCCGTCTGGCAGAGCGCAGGGTCAAAGGACTTACGACAATGGTCGATAACCTTGAAAAGTCAAAAGCGGAAAAAGAGGCTTTGCTGTCGGCAGCCGAATTGGATTTGAAAGCGAATAGCGGTAATGCGGCAGAGTTGGCAACCCAGATTCAAACGTTGGAAAAAGAGTTGGTAGGCATCAACAAACAACTGGCAGACAAGCAACAGAAGTTACAGGCCGCTGACCGGCAACTGACCGACCTCAAGGAGGACATGGATGCCATTAAGGATCGTACCGAAGAGCTCAAAGAAGAAGCCTACAAGTATTCACGTGATGTTCACTCCAAAGTGGACACTCTGTTCAAAGACGTATTGCTGGAAAGTGTGGTCGGTGAATACCGGAATGTATCGGCACAAATGGACATGTCGGAACGGCAGCTATTCGACGGCTCACTCGTTCAATCCATCGCGGAACAGGGCGCAGACATAATGCACTGTGCAACGATGTTGTTCCTCGGAATGGTCGATGATGCCACCACGTTTGCCGAAACTCGTGGCGGCGGAGGCAGTAAAAGCGACCTGAAATGGGGACGTGACGAGGACGAGGACAACCGTGCATGGGCACTCCGCTGCATGAGGATGGCAAGCCGTATGATGCGTCCGGCCATCGGCAAAAAGCCCAAACGGTAAGTGGCACACATCTTACGATAAATCAAAAGTATAACGAATAAAATCATTGGAATATGACGAAACAACTCATTCTTATTTTCGCTGTGCTCTGCTCGTTTCAGGCACACGCAGGTGTACACTCCATACAGGGAGATACTGTCCAACCTCCGTCATTCTATAATATCACGGAGGAATTTCAACCGATGCAACCCGTCTATCTCGACGGAGTGGTTCTTCCGATGTCCCGTACCGGCAACTGGTTTGTCAGCATTGCCGGAGGTGCGACCGCATTTCTCGGTACGCCACTCGGTTGTGAAGATCTTTTCGGACGCCTGAAACCCTCGTACAGCCTTGCCGTCGGCAAATGGTTCACGCCATCGGTCGGTGCGCGTATCAACTACAGCGGTTTACAGTTCAAGGATGGTGCATTGTCCACTCAGGACTACCATCATATCCATGCGGATTTGCTATGGAATGTACTCGGCCGCAGGTATGCCCGGCAAGATCAAGTGCGCTGGAATCTCGCACCTTTTGCCGGAATCGGACTCCAGCATAATGCCACGAATGGGCATACCCCATTGGCTATCTCATACGGGGTGCAAGGACAATACCGTATTTCCAGACGGGTAAGTGCCCTGTTGGAACTTTCCGGCACTACCACCTTTCAGGACTTCGACGGCTACGGACACCCGAACCGTCTCGGTGATCACATGCTGTCGCTGACAGCCGGCTTCACATTTCACCTCGGAAAGATTGGCTGGAAACGTGCCGTGGATGCAACGCCTTACGTCCGTCAGAACGAATGGCTCGTGGATTATGCCAACTTCCTGTCGAAAGAAAACAAACGTTATGCAGACTTGAACGACCAGAACCGTCGGACATTTATTGAATTGAAGAAGATTTTAGAGATTGAGGGACTGCTCGACAAATACGGCAGTCTTATAACGGAAGACAGCATTGGCAAGCGTCAAGGTTATCCCACCAATAATTACAGTGGGCTGAACTCACTTATGGCAAGATTGAGGAATCGACACTGGGACGGTATTTCCCCACTTGATTCGACAAATACCCGATATGTCAATAATGACCGCTTACCCGAAAAAATGGCCATAAACGGTTCAGAAGATATGAAACTCATGCAAGTCGGAGAATGTATCGGCTCGCCTGTTTATTTCTTTTTCAATCTGAATACGGTTCATTTGACGGATGCCTCGCAGATGCTTAATCTCGATGAACTGGCTCGTGTGGCGAACAAATACGGATTGTCCGTAAGAGTAACAGGTGCGGCAGACAGTTCAACGGGAACTCCGGTTCTCAATAATTCTTTAAGTACGTCGAGGGCAGACTATATCGTTGCGGAATTAGGACGACGCGGTATCCCGGTTGAAAGAATCATCAAGGTGAGCAGAGGCGGAATAGCCGACCATGTACCGGCTGAAGCCAACCGACACACGAAAGTGGAGCTGTTTTTCACCGAGGGATAATAGCCCTTTTGTATTAACTGTTATAAATAGCCAGAGTGTCGTTCTGCGGAATGACACTCTTTTTTATGTACCTCAGTATTCCACAAATCGCAGTATCGGCTATTCTTGTTCGGTGAGATTTTGTATGCAAAGGTACAGTGTTCGGTCGATTGCCAAGTACCGCTATCGCTAACGGCATCCGGATTCTCCGACAGCCTTCCGCAAATCGCAGATTTGGGTATTCCGTAGAATCAGTCCGCTGTTTATTTGTCTTATTCGCCCTTTTTCCACTGTTGATTCAGCATAAAAATCAATCCCGACAAGGAAGCCGAAATAGCTTCGAAAAAAGGGAAAATAAAAAATCAATAAATCAAAAGACAATGGGTAAATACGATTACATCAAAAACGGCAATCTCCTTTATTGGAATGACCCCGACAATGGCAAGTCTGACGGAGAGTATAAAGTGATTTCCGCACCTGAAGAAGTGGATAGTGACAGCATTATTCTGATTTCAAGCGGTGCTTCGGAAGCAGAAGTTTTTGCGTCGGAATTATCACCGATACCCACACCGAGAAGTCACAAAGAGGAGTTCCGGAAATGGAGAGCGGAACGGGAGGCAGAAGGCATGGAGTTTTTCAATCGGCTTTCAGAGGTGATGGAAACAGACATTGATTTGGCAGTTGGCGATATGGTAGCGTTCACGAATGATTACGGAGTGGTATTCGGCCCCAAAGAGGTATTGGCTTTCAGAAAGCCTTGGAATGGCGACAGATGCGTGTATATAGACAGTGATGCCTATTGGTTTCCAGACCGTCCGAACCAACTCTCAATTCTAAGTAAAGGAGATGTGAAATGACAATAAACGGCACTCTCAAACGACTTTGCGGCAATATTGCCGCTGGTCGTTTCAATTGGCGGAAATACTGCAGCCCACAACCCTATTTCGGCTATGAAATATGTGTGACACCATTGCATTGCTCTTACGGACAGATAGGTTATACTGTTCATTTCCCTTATACCAATATGCCGGAAGTGGAATACGATTGGGAATTGAAAAAGCTGACTATTGACGGTGAGAAATGAAAAAATTACTTACATAATCAACAATAAAAATCAATATGGCACAGAATTTTTATACCAAATGGCAGGACGGAATCAATATTGTGACCTGTCAGACCTACAGTCAATGATTGACTACTTATTGAACCAATAATATGAACAGCCTGCATCGTATCTATGGCATCGGTGCAGGCCATAAAAACGTGGAGCAGACTTTTACAGTCCGCTCCACATCGCTTATACTTCGCCTTCTAACGCCGCATTCCGCCGCTGTATTCTGCCTCTTGTAGCTCTTCCCGATATTCTTCCATTTCGTTCAGCCTTTCATTTACCTTTTGCAGATTGGCAGCCAATTCAATATTGTGGTCATACGGAAAACGATGCTGAGTGATCATACCTGCATTGGCAGCCTGTCCCACATCCAGCGTGTCCGATTCCCGGTTATATGCGACATACAGCACGTCACCGTTCGGCATCTCGAATGCCGGTGTCTTTTGCTGTGCCATAGCGGAGAACTGCTCTGCGGCCATATCCTTGGCAACCTCTTTGATTGTCTCTCCGGCAAGATCGACACCGTAACGCCGGATATGGTCACGGACTTCCTGCTCCGTGAATTTCAACATCACTTCGTATGTCCCTCCGACACTTCCATTGTACACTACGGCAAAATTCTTATCCTCGACAAGAAGGTCGTCACCCTTGTTGTTCGTAGGCGATGAATATGTGTATTGCTCGTTGATGCCGTTGCCGTCGTAATACTCCTTGGCGAGCGTCAGCAATCCCTTATAGTCCCCTTTGTCCTTGAGTTCGTCAAGTTGTTTCGTGTCATCGGTGGACTGGAGATAAGCCACCGATGAATAGTACACCTTTTCTTTCGTGGCAACCTCTTGTTCCTTGCCGATGTGCTGCTCCAATTCCTGCGCAATCTTATCCACTCTTTGCGTAATAAGCGAGGCCGCTTTTTTCACATCGAGCAGCGTGGTCTTGATGAATTGAGGCGATTCCTTCAACTCATCGAGCCACCCTTTGAGATACGCGCAACTGTCTTCCTTGATATGCTTGGTCATACCATAACGTTGGGCTACCAATGCACTGCCGAGTTCGGCTACCAGTTCCTCGCGTGCATATTCCGGAGAACCGAATGAAGTCGGCTTGAACCGGTCGAGCACACTTTCCGCACCGGTCGAGTGCGTCATCTCGTGGAAAAGCGTTCCATAGAACGATTCCCCCGATTTGAACTGATCCTTTTCTGGAACGATGATTTCATTCTTCGTGATGGAGTAGTAGGCACTGTCCTGATGTTTCGGCGTAATCGGACAAATCCAAAGATTATCCTTTATCATCGTATCGACGGGTGCGAAACAGAAATGCTCGCCACCCTCGATTGCCGGACGCACATTTTCCTCCTCCAACTTTTTCCACAGCTCCGGACGTGCTTCCTGCAAATTGGTCTGCGCCACATTGAAGACCCGGAACACCTTCATATTCGGATAGACATTATACTCCTTTTTTTCATCATCGGAGAGTTTCTTGTAATCCTCATACTTGATTTTCTCTTTCGTCTCTTTGTGGATACACGTAAACGTGGTTAGCATGACCGGAAAGGACTTCTCGCCGCGCAACACGGAGACACGAGGCAGTTCCTTTCCGTCCTTGCCGGGATTATTGAGCCGTTGCACACAGTCGAACGTGCAGAAACGTGGAATCTTATATCCCTCATTCTCACAGTGCAGCAACAGCATAAAAGCGTTCATGCCGTTATACTCGCGCCCTGAAAGATTTTTCGGCCATTGCAACGCGCCCTCGGTGAACCAAGGCTTTTTCCAGTCCTTACGGATGCTCTCGATTTTCTCGATCATCATTTCCGCGAACAGGTCAAGAGCCTTATCCTCGCTGTTAGGCCCGTCGGCATTCTTTTTTCTGTACCCAGCCATAAGCGTCACTGATTGTGGTTAGACGAATCCGACACATGCTGTGTAAGCTCTTCTACTTTGCAAGACAGGTTGATTTTACCGTTGTGTGCCGACAGGTTCATTTCCCCTTTGGCGTCCACCTTCACACCGGACTGCAACCACTCCTCACGTTCGTAACCGAAACAGAAGAAGCGTACCCACTGGTACTCGAAGCCGTTCTCGACCTTCTCCGCACTGAATGCCGAGAACACCGTGTAGGGATGTTCTTTCTTATCCTTTTTTTCCTCGATGTTCTGACCCACCTTACCACGAAATACCAGTTCGCCCTTGATACCATCCGCATCATCCGCCGAAGCATTGCACACCTCATTGGCGAAAAGGTTGAAATAGAGTTTCTCACTCCGGCGTTTGAGATACATCGTACCCTTCACTTCGACATGCGAGCCGTTCCGATAGCCGGCGGTCTCTTCCTGACTTCCGTCCTTGCGGACATCCACCTCGATATTCATATTCTGGCCGCCCGTTCCCGGAACCGTGACCTTGAGCGGAAAGGTCAGAAATGCCTTTCCATCCTTGTTCGTGCGCATCGACGCATCGCGGCTGATAATGCCGCATACCGTAACATTACATTTAATCATCTGTTTTCTGTCTTTAATGATACATGGATCATCCGACAAGTGAGACATGGGGTTTATTGATGTTGAACTATGGAAGCATGGGACTAATCGGGAGCGCGTATCATCGCCCAGACTATCCATCCGGCGATAACCAGTTGCACGCCCACGATAACAAGCGTCGCTATCCATCCGAACAGATGATAGCAGAACAGGACGTGCTGGGCAAGAATGGAAATCCCTGCCAGACATTTGCATAGCTGTATCATCACGCATTTTATCATATCGCCATGCCTTTATCTTCTCAGGTTCTCCGTCTGACCCTGTTGTTGGGACATCCCTTGCTCGAAATTCTGTGAGGCCGCCTCCGACAGGATAATCGTGTTCAGCATACCGGCAATACGCATCCGTCTGGTCTCCTCCGGAAGAGCGAGATTGTTCAACGTGGCCGACAACCGACTCAGTTTGGCGGCAGTCAGCTCACGTGAGACACGCAGTTCTCCATTGTCCACCTGTAGAATGGCTTTGCCGTTCTCACCGATGGTCAGGTCGCAGTTTTTCATGTTCGGTAACAACGGCTTCAAGTCGATGTTCCGGGAGTCCATAGCCACCGATATTGCCGCTTTCTGCTCTTCCTCGTTCCGATTGTCAATCTGTGTTGCCAGAAGCATCAGGGAGGCGAAAGCGGTCATAGCCATTTCCACAATCGGGTCGTTGCATCCCGACAAGCCCACGCCGCTGTCCTCCGAGGAGAGCAGTTTCTTCATCCATCCGTCGGGTGAAAGATTCTTGTCGGCCGACAACTCTTCAATTCCCTTATATTTGGCAAGCAGGTCATTGCCGTTGTGCAGCATTTGTTGTTTGAGCTGTCCCTTTTGGGCGATTTCCGCCAGATACGCTGCTGGGTCTATGTCACGGCGTGTCCCGTCAGCATAAATGTTCACCACACCGAAGTGCAGATGCTCACCCGTTGTCCGTGTCCCCGTGTTGCCAGATATGCCGAGCCGCCCGCCGGCTTGAACCAAATCGCCGACTTTTACGGAAACCTCGCGTAGGTGCATATAGGTACATTGTACCTTGCTGCCATCGGCACGGGCATATTCCACCGTCAGCGACTTACCGCCGGGCGTGTTCTTATTGTGATTGACGGCTATAACTTTGCCGCCATTCTCCGTTGCCAGTACTGTGTCGCCGTTACACCGTATATCGACACCCTTGTGCATCTGCTGCTTTGAACCGTCCATCGGGTCTTGCCGCATACCGAAAGGTGAGGTCACGAAAAGGAACTCTTTGCGTTCGACAGGGAACGAGTAGCTGTTTGCATTCGTCACCTCCCCGGATGCACGGAGCGGATTGTTCTCCACACCGAACTCCCTGCCTTGAGCCGCCATCTCCTGCATGACCAACCGGTCATACTGCTGCAATCCGTTCTGTTCGATGATTTTTTGCAGATTCTCGGCGTACCTGCCACCAGTGGCGTAACCGGCCTTCTCGATGCTTTGTGTCCAGCCCTTGTAATCGTCCGGGGACAGCTTGAAGCAACCGGCATAGCGGCTGTTCTCCTTCAAAAAACGGGAGTGGTGTTCGTATGAATCGCCCACGCTGTCATAGCTGCAAAATTTTTCGTCGGGTTTGTCGTCCGAATACAGACCGTATCTGCCGCCTTCGGCAATCCATGAAGGCGTGGCTTTAATACCGAAGTGGTTGTTCTCGTTCTGTGCCAACCGGCTTCGTCCGTTGCTACTCTCCAAAATTCCTTGCGCCAATGTCACCGAGGCGGGTATTCCGTACCTGCGCATCTGTTCCATTGCATACTCCGCATACTGCTGTGCATATTCCTGATTTCTGCTCATACTACTTCTCCTTATCTACGAATCCCCCGATGTGTTTCCTGCTCGATGTCTTGTTGTTCTGCAGCTTGTTCACAGATAGCGACACGCTGGCCGGCACGCACGAGTTTGGGCAGATGGCTGTCAAGTTCTTCCTTCGGGAACTCTGCGGAAGACGAGAAGCTACGCTCCGGATTTTCTTTTATCGCGATACCCAATACCTCCGCACCCTTTACGGCATCCTCATTATAGAGCCGGTACACTTCACCTGTGCGGATCAGTTGCAGGGCATCGGGGTGTTGTGCCTTGAGCTTGTCCCAGAACTGACGCTGTACAGAAACCTTTTCTTCGTTTTTCGTCTCCTCCGTATGATTTTCCACCACCGTCTCATTCTGGTGTTGTACATTTTCTTCCTGTTTCTGTTCTCCGACTGACTGCCCCCTTTGCAGTACGTCAGCAAATAGCGTGGCAGCCAGATGGCGTTTATATTCGTTTTTGTCTTCCGCCACCCACATCCGCTGCCATTGCTGCGGAGTAACGCTGCGGGGCTGCAGCTTCTGTCCGTCTATGGTTGCCACACACTGAATACCGTCCTGCTTGGTTTTGAAGACGGACACACGTTGAATCCGGTTCAGGTCAATTTCCGGTGTCGGGCTGCCGAACAAATCCACTTTCAGATCGGGCTTGACCTCTGCCAAAGCGTAATACTTGTATGCCAGTTCCATGCGCACCTTATCGAGATTATCCATCGCCTGCTTGAGCGTGGAGAAAAAACGGTTCACATCCTCCTTTTCGGGATATACACTATACCCGTTCTTGTTTTCCGGTTTGATATAGAGTGCCCAGCGGTTTTTGTCATCCTGAATCATTTGCACGGTATCGAAACCGACCTCGTTCGCCCGTTTGACGGCTGACGACACATCCAGTGTCGAGAGCATTTCCAACGTGCGGTTCTTTAACCGGGCCAATGTTACCAATTTCTCTGCAAAGTAACCGTCATCGGGTCTGTACCCCAATGCACCATTGTTATTATAAAAATACACCTGATCGATTCCCTCTTTCCGCAAAGCCCGTTCGATACGTCCTTTGTTCATGCCCGAAATCTCGTTGTCCGTCTCTGAGGAAGCTCCGGCTGGCAGGATGACATCCGCAGATTTATTCTGCCGGTCGATGACGAGGACGATGCTTTTTGCCTCTTTGTCGGGATGGCGGCTGATTTCGTTCGCCACGAAATAGTGCTTGGGCATCTGCTCCTGCATGGTCGATGTCTGCCGTCTGTTGCGCATCGTGGCATACTCGATTTTCTCGCCACGTTCCGCTTTACGGATGACTTCGAGCGCATTGTTCACATCGCTTTCGAGCGCATCCATCAGGCACGGATTCTCCTTGAACTCCCGACACCAGTAGTCCACCGTCTTAAGGCTTTCTTCGGACAGGCGGGCAGGCAGTCCCAGCTCCAACATTTTGATTCCGGAAGCCACTTCCACGACAAGCCGTTCGTATTTCACCGCATCCTCCGATGGAGCCGTGCCGTTTTTCATCACCATGCCTTCCCGTGCAAGCCGTTGCTGGTGTCCTGTAGCACTCACGATCTGCCGCAACGCTTCCTGCACATAGTCGTGGTAATGCGCGAAATCCTTTTGGCGCGGCATATAGACCGCATCCTTGTCCGTCTCGTAATGAGGGACACCGCTTCCGTCCGAGCGCACGGGAACGAGATTGTCCCGCATTTTCTGCAGAAAATCATTGAACCGGCTGCGTAGCCGGCGGTTGTCCGCCTCGGCGTAGCCTCTTTCTTGGGCTGTACCGTCCTGTGCCACCGCTTCCTCGTAACCTTCCTTGTCCACGTATGGCTGTGTCGTCTGGTCGATATTGAAAAGCGTGCGGATCTCCCGGTTATGGATGCCCTTGAACTGCGCTTTCTGCTCTTCACTTAATTGAAGATAGGCAGTACGGTCGATGGTCTCTTCCGGATTGTTCCGATTGACATATTTGTTCCAGTTGTAGAAAAGGAACGGGACACCCTGCTCATGCTCCCTTACCGCCGTGCCTCGCGCCTTGGCATCAGTGTAGAGCGTGAACAGGTTGGTTTTGCAACCGTATCTGTCCGAATGCAACGCCATGAACAGTGCATTGAACGGGCTGGCGGATACCCCCTGCGGATAAAGGCGCGGAAATTTCTTACCCGAAGCGTTCAGCCAGTGCCCTCCGGCGTTCGATGCCTCACTCAAGGCCTTGGACAACAAGTCGGTTTGCTTCTCCTGGGCTTTCTTTTCGATTGATGACTTTTCTTTCATATAATCATACTTTTATTGTTCGTAAAATTATTGGATGCCTCGCGTGCGAACGATGGTTTCCTGCTGTCCGTCATCGTAATTCTGCGATGCAATCCGGCGAAGTTGGTCACTTTTGGCAAGCACGGCGTTGGCCAACGTATTCAATGGTAAGGCCCCGGCACGGTAGGCATCCGCAACGGTCGGCATGAGTTGGATAGTGCAGGGCACACGGTCTATCGTGGCTATAAGGGTGCTGCCTTGAAGAATCGGATTTATGATGCGTGGATTCAACGGCTCATCCGCATAGCGTCGGTACTGCACATCTTTTCCTGCAACCGCCTGCAGTTTTCCCTCTGCTCTCCCTTGTAAAGCCTCGTGTCCTGCTTTGTTCAGCAAATTCATGCCGCCCAGACCAACAAGGAGCATTTTTAGCAATGGATTACGCACGAACATACCCGCCACGATACTCGCTATCGGTAACAGGTTATCCACGAAGCGCAACGATTGTGTCTTTCCGGTAAATGCCCCCAACAAAATATCTGGCAACATAGCCATGACATATCCGAGGTTACCCGTAATATCGCTCATGCCATCCAGTCCCAACGTACCGAGCAATCCGCTCCATCCGTTCGTGTTGGCCTGTTCCGTCTGTTCTCCCGGTATGTTTTTGTCTGGGGAAATAACGGGCTGCCTGTTTTCAGTTTCAACCTTTTCCTTCTGTTCCATTTCCGGTCGCGTTTGCTCCAGCTTGGTTTTGACCTCCGTGCCGTTCATTTTCGCTAAATCGTTCAGGTAGGCTTCTTCTTGCCCCGGTGCGACAACCAGAGGTACATTCTTGTACCCTGCATCTTTTCCACGTTCCTTTTCATTGAATCCGCTTATTCCGAAAGGATTGTTGTTCCAAGAGTGCATCCATCCTGAAAAATCAAAATTTGATACAGGTATTTTCTTCTTCATCTGCTTATTGGCCGCTGTTATAAGCTCGCTCTTTCCGGTCTGTATCGTTGCCGCTTCCTTACGGAAACCGTCGAATACATTTCGTTCGCTGCCGAACACTCCTTTGCTGATGCACTGCTCCACAGAGAGCGTTTCTGGTTTCTCCGGCTCGAAATGGGAGGCAATAGCCGATATTGCCACGTCCGCACCAATGAACTTGGCAAGCGATGCCCATGAACCCACACCGCCCATCATGACGGCATCCGCCGATGCGCCCAGTACGTGCCCGGCTCCTTTTTCCAGTTTGCTGGGACGGTAGGCCGCTTCTCCGCGAGCTTCAATCTCTTCGGCAAGCGGCGAACGGCTCAACGTTTGCGACAATCCGAGAAGGCTCGACTGCGCCGCCTTTCGTATGATGTAGTCGGCCGAAGTCTTGGGCATACGCTCCTTGACCAGTTTGTCAATCATCAGTTGCTCCACACGGTAGTCCATGTATGCGTAGGCAAGGTCGCCGCCGAGCTGTTCAGACAAGGCGTCGTACCGTTCCCGTCCCACCTCCTGTACGACAGAATCGCGCCATTTCCCAGCCAAATATGTAAGATCCTGCTGTATATCGGTAGCCTTGGAGATCTTCTCCTTGCACATTACAATGTAATCTTCTGTTGTTTTCGAGTTCCATTCGCCCGTAACTTTGAGTACCTGATAAGGGTCGCTCATCGGCTGTGCCGAAGACGCCATCATGCTCAGTATGCCGCCCAAAGAGGTGGAATACTCCTTCATTTCCTCGCTCTGTTTCTTCGTGAGATAAGCCTGTGTCTTCGACATGACGGGTGCGAGGTGGCACTGGAAATAGTCGCTCACAAGGCGTTCTATCTCCGCAAATTGCCGGCTATGCTTGATTCCATCCATATAGTATCCTTATATATTTATTTGTTTCAACAGTTGTTCTTTCGTCTGCTCGATGGCGTTGTGATAAACCTCCATCTGGCGTGGGAAGAACTCTTCCAGCCATTCGTCCTTTTCGATGTTGTCATGTATGAAGCGTATAGCCTGTTCCCGTTCTATCTCTACAGAGGTTTCACCCTCTTCACGGTTATTGAACCATGCTTTCGTCCACCACCGCACACCTGCCCGGTCGGGATATACCGAAACAATCCTCGGTATATCGAAACTCTGTATGTCGATATCCAGTTCCGCCAACGGGTCGATGAGACTGCCGAACGTTACGGCTTCGTCATAAAGTTTTTTTTTACGTCACCGCCCATTGAGGGGAGGTAAACCTCATGCCGCAAGGCGAGATAATTCAGGAAGTCCCCGATGAGCAGGTTCTGCACCTTGCAAGCGAGAGGCATGGCTTTATGTCCCAGTCCGAGCGGATTGGCCATACTCGGCATATTCTCGTAGAAATACTCCTTCATCGCACCCATCGTGAAGATATGGCGGAGTGATTGTTCCGTATGTTCGGGCAGTTTGTATGCTCCACGTCGCAAATCCTCCATGTAATACGGCAGGAAACGTAGCATCAGTTCTTCTATTTCCCTCTTATCCTTTTCATAATCAGTCTGGAATGCCATGCCCGAATCGAATGAAGAATCCGTATCGTATCCTCCCGCCTGACGCATTGCCCGGATATTCCCGTACAGCATGGTCAGGAACTCCAACGGGTTCAGCTCCTCGTCTTTGAAGCGGACTTCAAGATGCAACTTCTCACCGCTCAGGGATACGGTCTGTCCAGCCTTGACCCGCTGCCCGAATTGGGCAAAGATGTTCGACAAGTGCCCGTATGTCACTTCATACGCTCCATAACGGATGGTCTGGCAGATGCCGTGTACAGGGTCGTTGCCCACGCCCGACACGATACCGCTTGCTATGGCCGAAAGCATATAGCACCGCACGTTGAAGTCGATGCCGTGATGAAAGAATTTCTCTCCCGTAGCGGAATCCGTCTGCTCGCCGTAACCGAGCGACAGCTCCACGTCCTTTCCCTGCGGTTCCTCGAAAGGCATACAGTAGCCGCTCTCGGAGTGCAGAATCATTTCTTCTGTATATTTCATTCCTTATTATCGTTGGTTCGTTATACTATCTTCTCATCCCTCCGCTATGGTTTTGTTCCTCGACCGGAACGGACGGTGATTGCCCTCTCGCTACGCTCTCCGGAACCGATGTGCGAAAGACACCGGCATTATTGCCGATAAGCATCATGCCGAGGAACGCGCCTGCAATCTTGCCTAACCATCCGAAGCGTCCGAATATGAGGAATGCGGCGGCGATCAACCCCGCAATACTCAGTCCCGACACGTTGCCGCTGCCGAGGTTGCGGAAGAAGTTGCCGAACATATCGGAGAGACCGCCGCCGGAAGCTCCGCGCAGAAAATTCGATACACCGTCCAGTTTGTTGTCGATACCGGCCACCGCACCGCTTACCGTACTGACCGCTTCCCTGGCCTTGTCTTTCATCTCACGCACATTGTCTGCCGTGCCTGCGATAGCGTCAGTGACGGATTCGCCGACAACGGCATCACTCACGATACGGACAACGCTTTTGTCGGAGGTTAGCTTTTCCCAACCCACATAACCGACCGCTCCGCCGATGGTTGCGGTTTTGACGGCCTGACCTGCGCCGCGTAATGTCTGCGAGGGGGGCAGTATTGCCTTGCCCACACTCTTGCCGGTTGCCGTTGTTGCCGTACCGACACCTTTTGCGGCCTTGCCGCCGTATTTCAATACTGTGTTCCAGAATCCCATACATCTCTTTTTTATGGTCTTACATTTCTTCCTATCTGCCGCCAGCGTCTTTTGGCCGCTTCCACGATGTCCCGTTTGTCGGTGACGGGGCGGGAACCTTCATCAATCTCCCGCCATATATCGCCCATCGTGGTATATTTCACCGCCTTAGTGAGCCGTTGCAGTTTCTTGTTCATCATCTTGAGTTTCGGACGGATGCCGAAGACGATTTCCATGCGCTCCTTTTCCGTCATCTTGTTATCCGACAGGCACGCCATACGGATGTCATTCACGATTTCCACACTATTCATAATCAGTTCCCGGTAAATTCGATTCCGTTGCGTCGAGAGAGCAACTGCCAACGCATTGGGACTGTTTCGGCTTACCTGCCTGGTAAAGTCGCCCATGTTGTCCGTCAGCTTTGATATTTCATGGTAGAAACCGTAAATCTGCGCTGCATAGCAGACAATCGAGCGGAAGGAGTCCAGATAATTGTTGAACTCCCGTTGCAGGTCGGTCGTGGCTTTCACTTCCTCTTTCGTCCATAGATGGCCGGTGGTCTGCATCAGCATGACCTTTTCCTGATTCTTCAGCTCCTTTTCAGCCTTATCGGTATAGAGCAGGATCATACCGGCAAGCACGGGGTCGTTCTGCGCCTGCACCCTGCTGATACCGATGCACAGCAATAGAATACCTATCCAAATTGTCCTTTTCATCTTCGGTTTCATTTTATCGTACAAGGGCGGCTGCCCTGCGCCAACGAGACATGGCCATGCGTGCCGCTTCCCCGTTATTGCGGTCGAGCATCCCGGCCGTCACATTATTCCATAAATCATTGAGAGTATAATACCGTATGCTCAGATAGAGCAGGTGCAATTTCCGACTGAAAGCGGAAAGTTTGTCGTTCAATGCCCACAGTGTCTTGCTGCGTTCTGCGCCCGTGAGCATATTTTCATTGCCGCCCTTGGCTACCGCTTCATTCAGGAGCGTGAAGACCGAAACCAGTTCCGTCGCCGTTTCGATATACAGGTTGTTCATACTCATGCCGGCGATGATGCCCTGCGGATTATTCCGGATGGCTTTGCCCAGTTTTCCCAGCGTAATGAAGATTCTCACGCCGTCATTATATAGGTGAGTGCAGGCTTTCAGTGACGACGCATAACCGCTGGCCGTCTTGAGATAGTTGTTGTACTGCTTCTCCCATTTGTGGATGCGGTTAAACTCGGCGGCGATGCTGTTCTGCAGCAATGCCGTCTGCGTCTGACCCTTTATCTGCTTCTCGATTTGGCCGTTTATCACCTCGTTGCCCTCTGCCAACGCCATCCATTCCAACGGATTGGACGCCGCGATCTGTGCCTTTGCCGCTTGTGGTAGCAAACCGGCAAGCAACGCCACAAGCACGGCTATGATATGCTGATTAGTGATTCGTAATCTCATAAATTCCCTTTTTTCGTTTATTGTATTCGACCCGTTCGCGGATGAGCCTCACAACATCAAGATTGCGCCTGATACCGACCAAATCAAGCTGGGGCGTGTTCCTGTCCGTTGAGAAGATGCGTACCGTCTTCAATCCGCAAAGCTGTTGCATGAAGCTCTGGTGTTCCACAAAATCCACGATGCGGTATTGCTCCATATAGTCCGTCTTTCGGGACAATACTCCGTGTTTGCTGATAATCTGCTCGCTGCCTATATAATAGCGTGTCCGACGCAGATAGATGAGCCGGTACAGCAGCACAAGGGAGAGCAAAACGGCGACCCATACGGCAAAAGCGGTGAAAGGTCGTCCCTCCATTCCTCCGTAAATCCATCCTGCGGCACACACGATAATGGCTGGCAGTTCGTCAATGACGAATTGTATCCGGTGCGGTTGCAGCACGATACTCTGAAAGCGTATGGGCTGGTTGGGCATCATCGGTGAAAACGTGTTTGTTGTTCTTCCTCTGATTGTTGCTCTCGTGTCAGCGTTTCATCGACCGATTCTTCCTGTTTCTGTTCAGACAGCAGTTGCTCATTCCAGTCCTTGTTTGGATAGGTCGGTTGTTCGCGGACATAGGATATATCCTTTGCTTTGTCCAGACCGAGAAACTCCCGTAGTCCATCACGGAACTCCTTGTAATGCTTGTTCATTACATCCACCTGATCCTGTATATCGTCCGGATGGCAGAGGCCGCTCGAACGCATGGACATGGCTTCTTCCCAAGCGGATTCGTACTTTCCATAACTCGACTGCAATTCCTTGGGTAATTGTTCGATGTCGCCACTGTCCAAGTCCTTGTCATTCGGGACAGTATCAAGATAGGGCTTGCATTCGGGTGTTTCCTCGATAATGGAACGAACCACCCGACATTTTTCATCCATTAGGTTTTTGGTAAAATCCATTCCCGCAAGGTCGGTATCGAAGCAGATGTGCTGCCGGGCAGGAAGAGTGGCAGAAAGCACACCGCGCATCTGTTCGACCGTCGGGTTGCCACCTGTAGATACGAATACCGCTTTGCGCAAATCCTTGTTCTGGGCCTGATGAAGTTGGTAATAAGCCATTGCGTCGTAGGCGCTCTCGAACCAGTAGATATGCTTGGCTGCCGAAAGAGGTGTCCGGGCAGGGCTGGCGATCCACAGACCTTGGCTCGAATTGCTCCCCTCGGCTTTGCCTTTGTAGCTGCCGCTGCCGTCCATGCGCTGCCGTCCGCGTTCCTCAAAGCCAACAACCGTCCCGTCACCCTGCGGAAGTGTCATGTGAAACGACAGGTTGGTGTACTGCGTGCCGTCTGCGCGATGCTTCGTTGCCAGACAGAAATCCCGATGAAAGGCATATTGCGTGTAAAGGTCGATGCCCCGATGCTTGAAGAAAGGATAGAACTTCTTTTGTGTCGCCCGATCCTGCGGATTGAACTTATGGATGTCATAGTCCTCTATATTGAATGGCTTGATGTCCTTTTGGGGACGGACAATCCGTGTTTCCCGTTCCGCTATGGGATGGTTCAGCAACCGGTTGCATACGAGATTCACAAGCCTGTCCGGAGAAATGCCTGCATGGTATTCCGCAAAGAAATGCGGATGTTCCTTGATAAAGGAAATGATATTATATGATTTCTGCTGTTGCGGTTTGAAACAGCACTTGCCCTGCTGCGTCACGATGAACTTGTCGTTGCGGATGCGCCGTCCGTCACTGTCCAACCGGACATACGAGGGATAGCGCAAACCGTCTCGGCGGTTCAGGTGGTAACCGGCATCTATAAGCACATCCTGAATGTTCAGCCTGCTTAAAAAATCGTTATAAGTCAGTTCGCCCTCTCTCATATTCTACCTCCCCATTCTCATGTCATTGACTTCCCGGTTCATCTCTGCCTCGAAGCATCGGATGGCCACATCCCTCGGCGTATCGACACCGGGCTTGAAGTAAGGGCGTGGAGGGCCGCCGAAACGTTCACCATAGAACTCCGGCGCATGGCGATGATGGTGGAAGCCGTGTGCAACATCCGCTGCGACCACCGCACCTGCGGTCAGGGCGGCAAAGATTTTCGTGCCGATGCCTCTCTGCGCTTCCGGGCGTGTTTTCATGTCCACTTCGCTGAAAATCTTTGAAAAGAGCTTCATCCGATGATAATCATCCACTGCAAGAAACTTGTCATAATCCCGTTGGGTTATCTCGTGGCTGATAACTTGTCCGTCTATAACGGCGGTCATTTTATATTTCCCCTCTGTTTCTGCCGGTTGTACGGATATCTCGCCGACTTCGACCTCCCGACCGTGTTTCTCTTCCCGATACCAGCCTTTACCATCATTTAGCAGCTGCAGGTCACGCCCGTCCACAGCCGCACCGATTCCGTTCTGCATATCCTCGTGCTGTACGGTTGTTTCCTGCGGCACGAATAATTCCTGTTCCTGTCGTTGCCGGTGTTCCAAATCCTGCTGTACTTCAGGATGCAGGACTACGGATATGCGCTGCTCGCTGTCGAGATGCCCCATTGTCACCTTTTCGGAAAAATCGGCTCCGATAACGTTGTTCAGAATTTCCAGCCGTTTCTCGATGGGCTGCTCCTCGATGGAATTGGAGGTCAGCACGACAATCTCATCATCCGTCAGGTCGTACACCATGTCGGCTGAAGCCTTTTCGGATTGTACGGTAAGCGTCCGTGCCTCGGTATCAACGATAAGACCGTGAGAAGCAAGGCACTCCTGCCATTTCTCGTTGGAAAAATAGACCGGAGAGGTAATCAGTTCCTTGTAAGGCCGTGCAGGTTCCTGATTGCGCGGACGGCTGACCATCGGCGTGATGACCGCCTGCAAGTCCTGCAGTACGTCTCGTTGTTGCAAAGGCTGCGTCTGTTGTCCTCCTTTGTAGTAGAATCCGTAGCCGCCCGATTGCAGTTCGCCGGGCTTCATGCGACCGTCCGGTCGTTCGGGGACGATGGACGGCCCCGGAAAGAAAAGCTGGCCACCGACCCTGCGCAGGTGGAAACCCCACTGGTTGCGAGGTGTCCAGCCGAGAAACGGCGGGGGCATACCCAGCCGTCCCATGTGCCCGTATTCGCTGATGCCGATGCGGTAGCCGTGCAGCCCCATCGCCACACGCCCGTTGGCATTGCGGGCATGTACGAAGTTCTTAGGCAGGTAAAAGTCCTTGGCAACGATGCTCGTAAGCACGTTGTAGGCTTTCTTGTTGACCGTGTTCGTTCCCCAGTCTGTCAGAGCCAACATCTGACGTTCGGTAATCGGATAGACCAGCAACGGCGAATCATGCCCCTGCACGATCAGCCGGTAGCCCCCTCCGTCAAACGCAATATGGGCTTGCAGCCCGTTGCGCATCAGCATAGTGCGCATTTCGGGCTGCAAGTCCATCTGCCGGGGATTGGTATTCGTTCGTATCGCCATAGTCTGATAGGATGATTGTTGTTATTATGCGTCGCCGCTTTCCATTGCCGCCTCCAATTGTTCATCCTTGTGGCGGACGAACGCGGCGGCGGAATCGTTGCAGACAGTCAGATTGTTTTGCCGGCAATAGCCGACATATTCTTCCTGCCATTCGGCGGAAAAATGATTGACGTAATCGAGCCAGCCGTACTCACCGCTCTGCATCTTCTCGATGAGCACCTCTTCGGGATAATATTCGTTTTGTGACATAGCTTATGAATTGATGGTTCTACTTGTGGAGTGCTGCCGCACGGTTACGTTCACCGCTTTTCTTCTGCTCGTTCCACATCTCTTCGGTGTAGTCCTCTTCCGAAACATAGTCCAGATTCCCGTCGTTATCCATTACCCAGCAGCCGTAACAACCGAAGGTGTACTTGTCCCACTCGCGCTTGGGCTGGTTGCGCCATTGCTGCGCATCACCCGAACAGAAACGGATGCCGGTCTTGGCGTGCAGATCGATTCCCACAGTGGCAGGTTCATCGTCCATGACAACCGTCAGCGGTTCGCCATGCTGCATCCCGTTTATCTCCACTGCACCGAGGCGCATAACCTCGGCCAGCACCTTCAGGTTGCGTGCGATAATGGGCGTGGGGACATACATCACCTGTTTCGTCCCGGTGTCGATCTGTACGAAAGCCTTGCTGCTTCGTCCGTCCGCCATCTCCACATCGGCGATAATCGCTTTGCCTGCGAGCAACTGTTTCTGTTGCGCTTCGTCGTAACGTTCCAACGGCGAGGATTTCAGTGCCGGATAGAAGACCACATCCGCCTGACCATTGTCCATGCGGATAATGGCGAAGCGGCTCCGGCTCTCGATTCGCTCACCCTTTTCATCAGTGATACGCACGGGAAGTACGGGGGAGTGTCGTCCGTTGCAAATATCGTCCAATACGTGCATTGGCAAATCCTCGATCATCTCACGGGTAAGACCGAATCGTTCCAGTGCCGGAAAGGGTAATTCCTCAAATTCAAATTGTACTTTTTTCATACTATATTCATATTGTAAAATTATACTTTTACAAAGATAGTGTCACCTTATCTGGATAAACAAAAAGCACAACTATATAAATGATTAGAATATAGTATTTTTATGATATTAGTACGATTTTGATGATATAATCGTACTAATTGATGTAAAAAACACAAAACAACAAGACAAAGAGAGGTAATTTATTTCCGCTATAAAGTGGACGTGGTAATTTTGCCGTATGAGAAAGATTTTACTGATGATAATATCGGGGGTCTCGTTATATACAATACCCGTTCAAGCGCAATTCTGCACGATTGCCACGGCACCCCAACGATACAAAGTGGAAACCCTGCATGAGGATATGAAAAAGCCGGAGCCAATGCCCGGAAGCATGGTTCTCGTACAGGAAATGGCATCGGAAGTTTTAAGGGTGGCTGAAACTGCCGATGTCCGCAAGAAGATATGGATCGACCGTTATCTCAGCGTGTCTTATCCGCTGCGTCACATCCGAATTACTTCCCCTTATGGCTATCGTAAAGACCCGTTTACCGGAAAGAGGAAGTTTCACGGAGGCATCGACCTCCATGCCCGAAGCGAAAAGGTATTGGTTATGATGGACGGTGTGGTCGTGAAAGTCGGACAGGATAAAACTTCCGGCAAATACGTGACCTTGCAGCACGGAAATTACCTCATTAGCTATTGCCACCTCTCACGGGTGCTTGCTGTAAAAGGCGCGGTGGTTCATCCTCGTGATGTGGTCGGAATCACCGGTTCGACAGGTCGCAGTACGGGCGAACATCTGCATATCACTTGCAAACTCAATGGCAAAAGCATCAATCCCATGCTCCTGTTAGACTTTATCAAGGCCACGCAGCAGGAGTGCGTGTCGGCATTACTGCAAACCCAAAAATCAAATTGAACGGAATCTGGTCTGCAACTCCTCTATTTTTGAGATCAGTTGCTCGAATGTAAAATGCTCGCCGTATATCATAGACTCCTGCATGGCCTTATAGTCATCTTGCCATACTTTCAGCACTTCTTCAGGAGGCAACAGGACGATACGTTTGCGTATGTCGGGCGTATAGTCCACATCCTTGATGGAAGTGAACAGCTCCCTATGATGGTGGATGGTGCTCCATAATTCGTCATCGCTGACGGCTTTTTGTGCAAAAGGCTCGTCCATCATTTTCATCAGATCGTAAAGATGGCGCGACTTGCGGTTGGCATGGCGGCAGCCGTTGGTAGTAAACAGCTCGTGAAGCAGGAATGCTTTTTCCAAAAAGGTCTTTTCCGGTACGGCCGAGATGATATCCACATCCGCAACTGAAGTGTCTATCGTGGAATTTTTACTTACCAAAGACTTTACTTTTGCCTTGGTAGTAGGCTCGAACAACGACCTTGCACCAATTTCCAGCAATACCTCAGATTGCAAATAATCGGGGCCGGTATTCCCAAAGACCGATTCGTAAGCGATATGCACTTTGCGTGGTTCCGGATAGGTTGCATCCCCTTCGCCATCCGGATCTGGCGTTATCGTGCAATGGTCGGCCAGACCTTTCTCATTGACGATTTCCTGCAAATCCATAGCAAAGACCTCCTTGACAAACAACGATGATGCTTTACGCAGTTTCTTCAGTTGCTTTTTGGTCAAGTCACCTTCCAAGCCGAAAACGCTTCGGTCAATGGCAAGGTCAATGTCCTCCGAGAATCTGGAAATCAAATTCCACACCTTGCTCAAAGATGATCCGCCTTTGAAAACTAACTTATCCGCATATGGTAATGTATAGACCGCTTGTATAATCCCTGTTACCCAAATATCCTTTTCTATCGCCTTGGGGTCATCAATGCCCAACCGCAGACTGACTTGTTCGTAGATGGTACGGCGCGTATCCACCGGAAGTTGCAGAAATTTATTCATAATGCCTTCAATATTATAGAGCGAATCCATCCCGGAACAAGTTTCAAGTCCTCGGCAATCAGCTCTTGGGGTTCATTGGATAGTAATTGTTTGATACGGTTGAGTTGTTCCTCACTCACGTTGCCTTGTCCCAGCCTTTGGAGGGCGAATGTAATCAGCATGATAAGTTCTGATTTGAAATTGAGCTTCTTGGGTACGACACGCTTAAAGAGAATACCTCTACCGTTATATATTTTTATTCTTCGGGATGTACCATCGGTGAAATAGACCGCATTCATTGGCACTTGTGTAGAGAGGCCGAGCTTGTTCAATGCAGCGTCCCCGGTAGGCACGATACGACACTTATCTCTTTGGGCAATGGCTTGTGCGACATCATCCACACTGGGATACACGATTCCGAAGCCGAACTCGGTATCGACTTTCGGCTTACAGTAAATACCTCTTGCAAGACGGATTATCTTTCCGGACAACGTGATACGCTCAAAAACCTTGTTGATGGTCTTCTGCTCTCCCATATCCGCGAAATCACTTGCAAACAGTATAGCACCGTGCTTTTTTCTGTTTATAACGGCAATTATCTTTTTATCAATACTTTGAGATGCCATTTTTATTGCTATTTTGTCGTAAAAAACACACTTTTTTGCGACATTTTCCACTGCAAAAGTACAACGTTTTACCGAATCGCCCAAACAAAATTGATGATTTTGTTTCTATTTCCTGTTTTACTCCCATTTCTCCCTTCACCTCGCTGGAGCTGTCCTCCATTTTCATCGGCGAATGTAGGACGAAGCGCATAATCGCCAAACCGCATTGCCATTCGGATAACGAAAACAGACTGTTGCACGGTCGGTTTTCTATCCGGGTTTGGCTTATGATGCCGTAGCTTCTTCCTTTTGTTGCCTCAAAAATAGAGAGTACAGCCCTGCAACTTGAAAGCAGGGAAAGAAAACAAAGTTTAACAATGAGTAAAGAATATGAAAGAAGAAATTAAACAGAATGGCAGAACGGTGTTGTCAAGCACGGACGGCTTTTCAATGCCTATGTTTTTCAACAACTTGTGCGGAAAAAACTTCTCAGGCGAAAAGTACCGTGACTATATCCGAGACATCGCTCTTGGAGAAATGAGCTTCAAGCCCGGAGAAATCTCGTTGTACCGTGACGGCAAACAAGTCAGAACCGGCATAATTCCGAAACTCTGAACATAAACAGACTTAATAATTTGTAGATATGGAAACAGTTACTATTCATCCGGCGGAAGCCTATCTCCGCAACGAACAAAATCCCTCCTGCTTGTATGTACGAATTGGTGGACAACGTAGGCGTTTGTTTATCAACCGAGACGAAAATATCATTGGCATTATTGCACCGAGAAAACGAAAAAGAGGTCATGTTTTCACAGATTGGGCAAGCATTGAGAAAATATATTATCCGTCCCATGACCAGGAAGCGAATACGGACAGGAAGCTGATTCTGAAGTACCAGAAACTTGCACGGCTTGCCACGCATACAAACGACTGGCTTCGCACAATCGCCGATGCGGATTTGGATAAGTCCCTTTACGAAAACCACATCACTACCGGTACACGCATCGACGGCAAGTGTATCGGGCTTGCCACAATCGAAAAATATTGCGGAACGAAAGAAATGCACCTCTTCAGACAGGCAATGAAGAACAAAAAAAGTTTTTCCACATGCCGCTTTGACTTCTGTGGCTATGACGGTACGCTGTGGTGCGAGCCACGAGATAATGGCGACATGGCAGCAGGCTTCAGCAAGGAATACAGAAATTGCGGCAACGGTTATTACTACCTGCTTATCAATGACGAATATATGATTGGTTACGACATTGACTGACAATCATAGCATCGAAAGCAATCCGTGTCAGGCAAAGGCTTGGTACGGATTGTCGCTGCGGTCTGCCGACAGTTTCCTTTTCTACGTGTTACTTTCTTCCTTTTATAGTCTGCCATCCGGCATCGTGCGGCCAGTTTGCTTCAAGAGACTTTCCGCATTTTGTGTAACACGTTACATAAAGTGCGGAAAGCCACTTTTGCAAAAGGACGGACGCGGACAGACTTGAAGTTGCGGAGGACGATATGAATATTGTCATCCGCAGTTCCAAGACAGTCCGCCGGGAAGTCCGTCCGGGCTGTCCGCTTTACTGTTTTACCTATTCTCGATCCTTTTCTAACCATTTCCATTTACCTATTTTCTGCTGCCGTGCAACCTGCCGGGGATTGAATTTTTCCGCGAAGGTAATCTGCCCGTCCCAATCTTGCCAATGCCGGTGTTCCGCCGCGAGTGAACCGCAAAAATCTTCCTCTCCGCTGTCGAACGTGTTTTTACGGATCAGCCTTGTCCGATTGTTCCTGCCACCTTCTGAATGCAGAAAAAATCATCCCGACGGTCGCAAACAGGCCGAACAAAGGGAAATAAAAAACAAGGTTAAATATGAGTTACGACAAATTGAAATCACTGGTAGCCAATGTGGAAGCCATAGAAACCGCAATGAAAATCAAGGTGCAGGGCAGAAAGGCTACACAAGAGGAAAAAGCCGTATTGTCCCGATATTCGGGTTTCGGTGGCATCAAGGAAGTGTTGAACATCGGCACAGACCGACCCATAGGCGGCAACATGGACGAACCAATCCGTAGGTTGCAGGAACTTATAGACGCATATCCCTATTTCTCGGAACCGATGCGGCAAGCCGTCACCGAGAGCATCAAGGCATCTGTCCTGACCGCTTTTTACACACCGAAATTCATTGTCGATGCGGTGGCAAGGCAGATACACACCACGTTCCGACAAAACGGTCTGCAAATGCGCTCGTTTCTCGAACCGTCCGCAGGAATTGGCGGTTTCCTGCCCGTAGCTATGCCAGATACGTATGACTATGCCATTGAGAAAGACCATATTTCGGAGCTGATACTTTCGTTATTACAAGACGATGCGGTAACAAGTACGGGAGGATTTGAGACAATCGGAGAGATGGGTTTCGAGCATACAAAGTTCGATGTCATAGCCTCCAATATCCCGTTCGGGAATTTCCGTGTCTTCGATGCGGAGCTGTGGAAGAAAGGCGGCGCATACGAACAGGCCACCAAAACCATACACAACTACTTTTTCGTCAAGGCTATGGAATTGCTCAACGAGGGCGGTCTGCTGGCTTTTATCACATCAAGGGGCATCGCAGACACGGCAGGCAACAAGTTCGTGCGTGAGTATCTTGTGAACAATGCCGACCTGATTAGCGCAATCCGTCTTCCCGACACACTTTTCATGCAGACAGGCGGCATCGAGGTAGGCAGTGACTTACTTGTGTTCCAAAAGCATACGCACAAAGCGGCATTGTCGCTCCGTGAGCGGTCGTTTCTGCAAACCTATAAGGAAAAGGTCGAAGCGGCAGGAACAATGACAGAGAATACCAATCGGATTTTCACCCTGCCTAAAACCGCATTGGCGACAGGAAGCCGCATTGTGATGAACCAGTACGGCAAGTATGTACGCAAATATCAGTGGCTCGGCGATGAAAATGCCATGTCGCAATACCTTTCCGCATTGCTCAAGCATGATTTTGACCGTTATTTCCGTAAGGGGCTTTTCATGGGCGAAGCTCCGGCACAGATGTCGCTTTTCGGCAGCATAGCCATTGAGACAGCGAACAGAGGCAGACGTGCCTACACAGACAAGCAGGAAGCATGGATGAAAGAGGGCGCAATGGTGGCATTCGAGGGGCAGGTCGGAGTTATCCGCTTCCGCAAGTCAAGCCATTATGAAGAAATGGCAGTCGATTTCGTGCCGGTGGACGAGGGTAAGGTGAACACGGACAGGGCAAACGACTATTTCCCTATCCGTAAGGCATACTTTGAACTGTCAGCCAAAGAACGGGAGGAACAAAAGGAACAGCCGTATTTGCGTGAACGGTTGAACACGCTTTATGACACTTTCGTAACCAAGTGGGGCTATTTCCATGCGAACGATAACAAAGAATTTATCATGCTCGACAGCCTCGGCGTGGAGGTGTTCACGATTGAAATGCAGGTAGGCAAAGATATATTCAAAGCTGACATCATGCGTGAACCCTTAGCGTTCAAGAAGATAGACACCGACAAGAAACTGACCCCTACAGAAGCGTTGGCAAGCTGTCTGAACTTTTACGGCTGTGTGGATATGGATTATCTGATGCAGACCACCGGAAAGGACGAGGAAGAGATTATCGGCGACCTCAAAGACGAGATTTTCTATAATCCCGTCCGTGACGCATGGGAACACAAAGGTCGTTTCCTTGCAGGAAATGTCATCGACAAGTGCAAAGAGGTTGTTTCCTGTCTGCCCGGCCTCTCGGACAAAAGAAAGGAGTGGACGGAAGCCGCCATTAAAGCATTGGAAGCCACCGTACCCGAACCGATACCGTTTGAAGAACTTGACATCAATATGGGCGAGCGTTGGATCGACACGGTTTTGTATGCCGAGTTTGCAGCAGAACTTTTCGGAACGGAAACCAGTGTAATGTACTTTGATGTGAACGACACCTATTTGGTGCGTCTGCAAGGGTATTCTCCCGTAGCCTACAACACCTATTCCGTGCGAAACTACAACGGCGAGGAGTTGTTCGTACACGCCTTGCAAGATACCGTACCCGAAATAACGAAAGAGATAGAGCGCAACGGTGACAAAGTGCGTGTGCCGGACGAGGAAGCCATACAGGAAGCGGCGGCCAAGATACAGGAAATAAGAACCCGTTTCAATGAATGGCTCGACAACCAACCGTCAGAAGTACGTAACGAGATTGCAAGAGTATATAACGAACGCTTCAATTGCTATGTGCGTCCATCCTATGACGGTTCGGCACAGACTTTCCCCGGACTTTCTTTCGAGCAGTTCCCATACGACAGCCTTTATCCCTCACAAAAGGATGCGATTTGGATGATTAAGCAGAACGGGGGCGGCGTTTGTTGGCACGAAGTCGGAACAGGCAAGACGATGATTATGTGTGTCGCAGCCTACGAAATGAAACGTCTCGGATTGGTGCAAAAGCCCTTGATTATAGGCTTAAAAGCCAACGTTCACGAAATTGCCGACACGTTCCGCAAGGCTTATCCATCGGCAAAGATACTCTATCCCGGCAAGGAGGATTTCACCCCTGCAAACCGCAAAGAGGTGTTTTCCAAGATAAAAAACAATAATTGGGACTGTATTATTCTGATACACGACCAGTTTGCCAAGATACCGCAGTCGGAGGAAACGATGATAGAGATATTCACAGAGGAGCTTTGCGATGTCGAGCGCAATCTGGAGGTGCTGGAGCAGTCCACCATGCGCTACCGTAGCGGCAGGATGCAAGAAGGGCTGGAAAAGCGCAAGCAGAACCTTTCGGCCAAACTTCAGGAGCTTCGGATGAAAATCAATGAAAGGAAAGATGAAACAATAGATTTTCACTCGATGGGTATAGACCACATATTTGTCGATGAATGTCATTATCAGAACTTTTAGGAATTTCCGATAAAATTATTCAATTGTTTAGCAATCATTTGTTTTGAGTCTTAATCAGTTCTGATTATATTCCGTCTATAATTGTAGAATAACATTCAAACAAGATGCGATTATGGACATATTTAATCTGAATGAAAAAGTCAAAGGGCTTGTTTCTTATTTACAAGACACAGGTTATTCAGCCATGTACATAGACTATGTGAAGAAAATGGCTGAGTGGTTATCGGGCAATTCCGAACATTACAAATGGAAGAGTCTCGCCGATGTTGAACCGACACTAAAAGAATTGTGGTCCAACAAGTATACTTGCAGAAACAAGGTACGCCTGTTACGTGTAATCTGCCAATATATCGAGAATGGATTATTACCCGATGGATGCAAACACTACATCAAACCTCACCACTACGAATTGCTTGGCGAAGAATACAGGAATGTAACGGACATGGCTTTCAACGTGGTAGGCAGGCGTTGCAAATTTTCAACAAACGTGAAGTATGCGCTATCTTCGTTCTTCTTCCGGTTACAGGAAATGGGTGTGTATTCATTCGAATCAATAACAGAGGATGCGGTGTTGGAAGTGTTTTCCAAAGACGAAAAACAGAAGATGGGCCATTCGCTCAAATATTCGGTGGAGTATGGGCTGAAAGCCTGTTTGCCTTACTATGGCAAATCCGTTGAACGTATAATCGCATATCTGCCGGCCATACCCAACATGCGTAAGAACATTCAATACCTTACAGAGCAAGAACTGACGGCCATCAGGCATACCTTGGAGCACGACGGCACAATATCCCTGCAGGACAAAGCCATCATAACCTTGGCCATGTACACGGGATTGCGTGGGTGTGACATCTCAGCTCTCACGCTTGAGAACTTCGATTGGGAACACGACCTTATAAAAATCACACAGGCAAAAACGGGACAGCCCCTTACATTGCCGCTTCGCGCCGTAGTCGGGAATGCTGTCTTTGATTACCTGCTCAAAGAGCGTCCCCAATGCCCGGAACCATATGTTTTTCTCACAGTACACGTGCCACACAGAAGACTCCACACAAGCAATCTTGATGCCATATGCTCAAAAGTCATGTGCAAAGCAGGAATAAGGCAAGGTGAAAATGAAAGAAAGAGCATGCACCTGTTTCGCCACCATGTAGCGACATCCCTGTTGCAGGGCGGTGTGCAACAGCCTGTTATAAGTGCCACCCTTGGCCATTCGTCCCCAAGCTCTCTCGACCGCTATCTCAGTGCGGAATTCAAACACCTGAAAGAGTGTTCGCTAAGCATCGAGGGATTCCCGGTTGGAAAGGAGGTGTTTGGCAGATGAAAACGACTTCATTCCTTTCCAACGCGATAGAAGGATACGTAAAATACCGCAAGGCTTCCGGGCGTGACAGCCACAGCTATATCAAGAACGTAATACTATTTGACCATTTTTGCGCGAGGGAATATCCCGGACAGATCGAACTATCCCAAGAAATCGTGGACAGATGGTGCAGGCAACGTCCATCTGAATGCACAAACTCTTGCGTGTCACGTGTATATCCTATTCTGGACTTCATCAAATACATGAACAAACGTGGAATGACAAAAATAGCCCTGCCAAAAGTGCCAAGGTCTGTGCCAAGAACTTATACGCCGCATCCTTTCACATATGATGAATTGAAACGCTTCTTCAATGCTTGCGACAACACAAAGCCAAGACGTGGCCGTCTCGCCACAATCCAACGCATGACACTGCCAGTATTCTTTCGCTTATTGTACAGTTCTGGGATGAGGACAACCGAAGCCATCCTGCTGGAACGTGATGATGTAAACCTTGAAAATGGCGTAATTTCCATCAAGCGAAGTAAAGGGCATGACCAACATTATGTCGTTCTCCATGATACAATGTTGGCTCTAATGCGTACTTACGACGAGAATATATCTAGGTTAGTCCCGCACCGCAAAGTGTTCTTTCCGACACCGGATGACAAGTCTCACCCTTCTGTTTGGGTTACGTATCATTTTCGGGTGTTGTGGCAAAGTTGCAATTCATCCTACGCTATCCCATATGAGCTAAGACACAACTATGCCATAGAAAACATAAACAGCTGGACACACCAAGGATTTACCATCCATGACAAGTTGTTGGCTTTGAGCAAGAGCATGGGACACCGGCAAATAGAGAGCACGCTGGCTTATTATTCCTTGACCCCAGCGATTTCTGATATAATGGAATATACAGAGAATCAATTATTAAAATTAAAGACAGATGAAAAAGAAGATTAATCCGTAAGCAATGCAGATAGCTGATTATCTGCATGACTGGCTCGAACACTATGTCCCTTCAATCAAGGCATGCAGTCCTCACACAAAGAGAAATTATAAGATCTCCGTGAAACTCTATGTAGAATTCCTCAGAGTCATAAAAGGCACTACACCAGAAACATTAAGCGCAGAATGTTTCTGTATGGAATATATAATGGAGTGGATCATTTGGTTAAAGGAAAATAGGGGTTGCAGTCCAGCAACATGTAATGTAAGATTGTCAGCCTTGCGTGTTTTTCTGAAATATTTGTCGTTTAGAGATATATCCTATATGTCTGTTTTCTTACAAGCGGAAAATGTTCCAAATGAGAAAAACTCTAAAAGAAAGGTCATCGGGCTCAGTAAACAGGCTGTTGATGTATTGTTGTCCATGCCTAATCAAGGGAGTACTATAGGCTTTCGTGATTACACTCTGATGCTTCTCTTATATTCCACCGCTGTGCGCATCAACGAGCTTCTGACTCTGAAAATTAGCAATATTGTTATAGACTGTGTAAAACCTCACATAATAGTCATTGGCAAAGGAAGAAAGAAACGTCCGATTCCTCTTTTGGCCAAGCCAGCACAATGCTTGAAAAGGTATCTTATCAAATACCATCCGAAACAGAATGATGCAAATGCATTACTTTTCTGTTCTAAGAGCAAAGGCATATATGTCCCGATGTCCGCTGAAAACGTGAACAAGATGCTGAAAAAATATGCCACAATGGCTCATGAAAGGTGCCAAGATGTTCCTATGGATTTACATGCCCATCAATTTAGGCATGCCAAAGCTTCACACTGGCTTGAAAACGGGATGAACATAGCCCAAATCTCATACTTACTTGGGCATGAAAGTATTCAAACCACAATGGTATATCGTAAGCATCCGATAAAGTACACTATAAAAAATGGCTATATCTCCTTTCCAGGTAAGCAGCCATCTATCGTTGTATCTCCATCATTCTTTATTCTTTTCCTTCCATTTGTGTGGCAACATTTGTAGCAGTTCCTCATAATTAGCCTTCTGCATATATGGCATTCTTGCTATAACGTCATTCAGATAAGTGCGCGGATTTACTTTATGCGCTTTGCACGTAGCCAGTAACGAACAGACGACACTCATGCTGACGGCCGCCTGATGGTCTCCACAGAACAAGTAGTTCTTTCTACCCAATGTGATTGGTCGGATGGCATTTTCCGCCAGATTGTTATCAATATGGATACGTCCATCCTGCAGATACCTCATCATATTCTCCCAGCGGGTATAGGCATAGGTTATCGCCTTTCCGGTCAGGCTGTTTGGGCTGTATTTTATCCCTTCTGTTTCCATCCATAGCTTCAAGGCATCCATAATAGGTCCGGCAAGTTCCTGACGTTTTCCCATTCGTTCATTTTCTGTAAGCTGCTTCTGGTCACAGTCATGTTCTATGCGATATAGAAGCTGTATTTCTTTTAAGGCATGTTCCGCCATCTGCCTGTTTTCAGCAAGTGCCTGCTCAAAATACCTGCGTATATGAGCCATGCAGTTAACAAGGCGCACATTCGGGTTGACCTTGAAAGCCGATTCGTAACCCTCAAAGCCGTCACATTGGAAATAACCCTTGAAGTCTTTAGCCAGTTGCCCTATCACCGTACCTGACCGTGATCCTTTGTCATAATGGAAAAGCACCAGTCGTTCGACTACCGCCCTGACCATCCACAAGTATTCCTTGTTGGCCTGATGTCCTGCCTTGTCCAGTACAGGTACGGTCGTTTCATCCCCCTGTATGTAGTCGGATTTCATGATTTCCTGCCTAAGTACCTCGTAAAGTGGCTTGAGAAGTTCAACCGCAGGCTTGAACCATCCGTCTATGGTACTTTCACTAGCTTTGAAGCCCAGGTGATGCAACTGTTTCACCTGGCGGTAGAAGGGAAGATGATACTCATATTTCTGCAGGAGTATCTCCGCCAAAAGTGTAGGTCCCGCTATTCCTTTGTATATAGGCAACAGCGGCATGGCGGCTATCTCCACTCCTTTTCTGCCGACCGGTGGAAGTGAAGTGTTGTCTTTAAGGGCATATTTGGGCCGTACAATCTCCCTTATATAAAGTTGTCCGGGCTTATGTTCCACCACACGGGTCACTTCCTCACCAATCTTCCTGTACAGTTCCAGGTCAATGTCTTCCGGCTCGATGATTACCCTTTCAAGTACGGGAAGACCTTCCATTATCCTGCGGTTATTCCGTTCCCGTTTCTTGCTCTCCACCGTTTCTTTTGTGATTGTCTGCACCGCTACTTCACGCGCTTTTTCCAGTTCAGCCGCGTTATCA
This sequence comes from Bacteroides sp. f07, assembly GCF_042854785.1. Lineage (NCBI taxonomy): Bacteria > Pseudomonadati > Bacteroidota > Bacteroidia > Bacteroidales > Bacteroidaceae > Bacteroides > Bacteroides sp. f07. The sequence continues at coordinate 177,160 of NZ_BAABXI010000001.1, forward strand.
GGAAGAAAGTCACCGAACAGGTCAGGCTGGTTGGAATCAAGAGACGAGAGTTTCTCTGACTTGTGACCGAAAAGCTGGCGGTTCAGCCATGCGACTTGAGCCGTCAGCTCATTGAGACGGTTCTGTAAGGATTCATTCTGCCGGGTAAGCCTGATAATGGTCTCAGCCTGGGATGCGTTCACCTGCTGCAGGGACTGCAACATTGAGTTCATCTGTGAAAGCATCTCTTCCTGAGTCATAATCCGTTTCTTTTAATTACACTATAAATGTACAAAATATATCCCGGACAGACAAGGAATACGACATCTATTTTTATACAGTATATACATTTCGTTCCGCCCTCAGACGTCTCAAACGCTGCCCGGGAGATTCACGGATTCCTTCCACCATAATGACAAGATCGCGCCATTCCATCGGATAGCTGCGCGATTTCTCGTCATATTCGGGAATCTTGAAATGACCGGCTTCAAGGCGCTTGACATACATCACCAGACCGCCATCCTCGGCATGGAGAAGCTTCATCAATTTACGGCTGCTGCCAATGAAGATGAATACATCACCGTTCCTGACACTGCAGCCCATACGCTCGTGTACCACACCGCAGAGAGAACTGATACCCTTGCGCATATCAGTCCTGCCGGGGCAGAGAAAATACCGCATCGTATCATTCAGGCAGAACATGGCAACAGGCGTATTGGTTAATCAAACGGGAAGCGGCCTCTTCCATACCGGCACCCAAATGGGCACGGACGCCATTAGGAAACAACAGGGTCATTCCGGAAACAGAAGAGGAGGAAGCAATACAGGGGGACTTCAGGCTGATGGGGGTTAAGACTGATTGGGGAGCAGATGTCTCGTGATCGGGAACACTGGAAGATTTACGTTTCCAATAATTGTACGTGGAGTAACTGACATGTTCACGTTGCAGAAATTTCAGAAGACTCAGACCGCTTAAACGATGCAGTTCCTGTAAAGAGGTAAATTGTTCTTTTGTCATAATGAAAATATGTTAGAAGTTCATGCAATATTGCACAGGCAAAGGTGCTATGAAAATATGATAGAGAAAACGGGTATTTTATCGGATGCTTACGGTATATCTTGATATAACCACAAAACAAGAAGAAAAAGCTTTGGAAACCCTTGAAGGCGAAAATCAAAAGAAAATGAGAAAAAAGTGGAAGACAGAGGAAGGAAAAGCAAATCTTGAAATACTTTTAGGACTTACAAAAACAAATTGAGTAGGAGAAATTTTACTTCTTCGTTTTCCTCTTACCCGATTAAGATATACAAGTACTGTTTGGTATATTATATAAACTTCCAGCAAGGTATTATACCTGCTGGAAGTTATGTTACAGTTCCCAATTAAGAACAGAGTCTAAAGGGTGCTGAGATTGATATGCGGCAAATAATTTCCTCTCATTTATAAGCGTTGATTCATCTCGTTTTAACACATTAGAAATAAAGTTATTCAACGATTTTGTACCTCTTAGAATTGGAACGATTTGAAGATACTCGGGTAAGACTGATTGTGATATTTCTTTTAATGTTAACCCTATAACAGTTGTTCTATCATATCCATATCCAACTTCCCAAGGGATCCATTTTGAATCCAATGCATTTTGGGATAAAAGACATAACATGTGCGTGCTGTTTCTGATACCTGTTTTAATTGCACTTACAACCGAGTAAGGTCTCGTTCTGTCTATTTTTGTATCATATTCATCAAAATAGACATCAATACCAGAAGTAATAAAATAGTCTGCTATTTTTTTAGCAGTGTCCGCATCTCTTTTTTGGTGACTTATGAATATACATAAACCACTTCTTTGTGCAATGGAATTTTCGGTTAAATAAAATCTATTTAATGCCATAATCTATTATTCTACTTATCCATTTTTTTTACGCATTGGCCTTGATAAATCATAAGTGCAAGTGGCACGACTATTATATGCATTATCAATCATCTGTCTCAAAATATCTGGTGTTAGCTTATCCCAATTGATTACAGATATAAAGGCATTGGGTTCGAGCAAATTATCAATGATGCGTTCCGGTAAGTATGGATAACGCCTATGATACTCTTCTCGGCTATCAATAGACATCCATTGTGTCGTCTCTGGGTAGAACGTTTTCTCACTACTATGAGCGCATGTATAATATTCGCTTTTAACAGATGGTAGTAATATCACAATAATGCCGGACTTCTTATTCACCGTACCATCGTACATACTTGAATATAACTCCCAATCAATATGCTTGCGATTTTTTGTTTCAGTTCCTACAAGTAAAATGGTTACGGTTGTATCCTTCAAATGCTCGTCGCGTATATATTCGCGTATCTTTTGGTCGTCCCAATCTTCTGGAATCTCGCCCATGTCAACAGAGCCATCAATGAATACTTTATTTTTTTCAGCCCAACTAACCAAACCTTCTTTATATTTCTGGTCATTGGCATGATGAAAACTTACAAATACTTTATGCATAATTTATATTAATAGTTAAAAGCTTTATTAATACCCTTGAGAATCAATGATATTATCTCGGGAATATTAATAGAGTTGAATAAAATTTCATTTTCATCTTTATCAAGTCCATTTCTAAGAACCTGATAATCCTTATTTTCGAATTTCTTTAGTTCATCGTAATTTATCGTTGGCAGACAACTCATTTGGCAATATTCAATTAAATTTTTATAATCCTCATTGGTTTTTGCTTCTTCAAATAGTTTTTCTGCCGTAGTTTCACCTTTCATTAGTTTCACTATTTGTGCAGAAGCTCCACCAAATCCTCCTAATAAATAAATTGGATGTTTTTTCTGTATAGCACAAATCGCCTCTTCAAATATTCCGGCCATACGCCCCTTAAAATTGACAATTTTGCCACCCAAAACGATACGTGCATTAACATTCTCTTCCATTTCTTTACGCATAATAGATAAAGAATTTGCCCAAAGAAACATTTTGCTTGGCGTAGTTGGCTCAAAGAACTTCCCCTTATCCTCCTCACCTATACCTTTGGGTATTTCTGTTTTTACTATTTCCACACGGTCGTATTTAAATTCAGCGATGTCAGATTTTGAGAGCCTATTAAATATAGGCCAAGCAAAATAATTTGTGAAATAGATTGTACTTGGATCAGACTTTTCTTTTATGCCATACTGACATGAAAGATCGCATAAAAGTTTTGTGAAACCACCAATTCTAAGATCACCTCCATACACCAATTTAGCTCCAGTAACAAGCAGATGACGAGCTATTTCAACAGATAAATCATCAAACATGGCTTTGCCGATTCCTTTAGTTAAAGCCTCCGGAGTTTCCGAAATAGAAATTGCGATTTTCTTATCCTGTATCTTATTCATATTTGAATATAACTGACTCGGAGTAACAAAACTTGTAATCTTACCATTTTTATTCAAAACCTCCAACTCTTCACGACCTAACGGTGGTTCAGGATAGAGTATTGATTTTATATTATCTTCAATATTAATTAAATTCATTAATTCCGGAGGAACAGGAAGAATAGAAGTATTTTGCAAATCGCACTTCATTACCAATTGCTCAAGATATTCTTTCTCATAATATTGGTCTAACGCAGTACGTAGAAGCAAGATAATTACGTCATCCCATTTGCCATTAAATCTAATCTTTGGCATATTACCCAAATACGGGAATGTTCGAGAAGAAACTCCATTCAATACATTTACTAATATTGAAGGTACATTATTTTTCTTACCAGAGATAGCTTCAATTCGACACCATTCTCTTTCTGAATATGTATCAGATTCTATGATAACTAATAAGGATGAAGCTATACCTGACTGAATCTGTTGGGCAAATTGATGACCATCCAAAATATCATTAACATCGAAGAAAGAATCGAGTTTAGTATCTGAACGCAAATAATCTCTTAAAGAAATTGCCGTAGATTCACCTAAATGATCTTTATCCTTTTTAGAATGGCTAATGAATAATTTTAGCTTTTGCCCAACTTTATAAGACTTTAAATAGCGTAAAATGTTATCATAAAGTCTTATTTGAAATTCATGCCAATCAGTTTCAATATTCTCATTTTTCAAACAAATAAACTGTTCTTCTTGAAGAAGTGGGTTTATGTCGAAAGCATACTTGGATAGTTTGACGGCAAATATTTTTAGTGCCCCATTGTCTTGTTTTACTAATAATTCTTTTATATACTCATCCCATATAGTATTACAATACATATTGTCATCAACCAATAATATTGCAATAGTTTTATTACTGAAGTTTATATCTATCGGGGTAATTTGATTGGCCATATCCGTTCGAAAGAACACTGGTATATCAAGCCCATCTTCAAAAGGCCTACTTGAATTACGACACAGAAGATGGTAAATTTTCTCATATGTTTCGCTACCTTTAGTATTATCCTTGTCATACAAGACATATACAGAAAGAGGTGTTTTAAAATTAGAACTCATAAAACAAAAAATAGAAGTAATTTATACTTAAGTTAGAGTTTTAAATAAATATTAAAATGTTAAGATACAGCACGTAAGTGGAATTATTCATTAATATTATGGATGGTTAAACTCATGCATTATGAAAATTCCATGCCTATCAAATACAAAGATACAATAAAAAAGGAAAATTATCTCATATTTCCGATGCAAAATATGGTTATGTTATGTAAAGTTGATTCATTAGTAGTAAATGTCATTTTTCATACAAGCTCAAAACTATATGCCAACGTAACATCTTCTAAAAAATGCCAAGTAATAAAGAATTGACAATTTGATATGCCCGGTGTTATTGGAATGGGAGTTACGCAACGGCCTGAAGAATTGGTACAGAGTTCAACAGTCAAGAATGTGGGAAACAGAATACAACCTATGTGCTTTATTGGACAAATACTAGAAACTTCCACTGAGCAGTTTCTCTTTAGAAACAGGAGGTCAAATGCAATCAGAAAAATCATTAAGATATCCAAATTTACGAAAAGGACTATTGAGCAAATACAAACATTACAGCCTTATCTCCAAATTGATACAGAATATATTCTATACCCTGCATATTACGACCGTAAAAATAATCAGAACTTATTATATAAAAAAGATGCTGAATTTCAATATATTTAGAATGTCAAACAAAAAAATAAGAAAGTTCTGATAATGGGATAAATCCAAAATTTCGGATTTATGTCACATTTTCAAGAACTTAATGTTTCAGACACGCCACACAAGGGTTGCGGGCATCGGCAACACACGAGGCTCGCAAAGGGCGATGAACCTTTTGTTTGCTATTCGGGACATTCAGCACCGTACGGGACGAGACCTCGGCGCAACATTCCTTTCTGGTACGGTGGTAGTAAATGCTTTGACCGAACTTTACGTAATGTTCAAATATTTACGCCCACACGAACTGCAGCGTCAGCAGATTTCGTGCTTTGATGCGTGGGCGGCGATATTCACGCAAAAGACCGCTGACTATGAACTGAATGTAACAGGTGCAATCAAGCGCAAAGAGCGTTTCCGTACCTATATCAAAGTGCCGGAACTGGCTATGTTCCTGCGTGAGATTACCGATTATCGCACTGCCGACATGATAAATCTCGATGTACCGGAGAAAAATGTGCGTTTCCTCTCTCATGCGCCGACTATCCAACAGGAAGAAATGATTGGACGGCTGGTTTCCTTTGCGCACAGCGGTGAGTGGGAGGATTTGGGGCTTGACATACCCGAACCTGACAACCTCGACAAAGCGAAGATGCTGATTGCAACCAACGTCGCCCGAAAAATGGCTCTCGATATGCGTTTGTTGGGTGAAAAATTCAGCGATGATGCCGACAACAAGGCTTCTATCTGTGCAAGGACAATCTATGATTATTATATGCGCTCGAACGCCAACCGGGGTACGCAGTTCGTTTTCAGCGACCTTGGCACATATAAGCCAAACGAGTGGAACATCTATAGCGACATCAAGGAGAAACTGGTGCGATTGGGTATTCCAGCAGAAGAAATACAGTTTATCCAATGCGCCACGACCGAACGGGCAAGGAAACGGCTATTTGAGGACATGAACAACGGCAAAGTACGGGTGCTTTTCGGAAGCACTACCATGTTGGGTACAGGCGTAAACGCACAACAACGTGCAGTTGCAGTGCATCATTTGGAAATTCCCTGGAGACCAGCCGACATGGAACAGCGCAATGGTCGAGCAGTTCGCAAAGGCAATACTGTGAAGCTGTGGGGCGGTAACGTGGTCGATTTGGTGATTTACGGCACGGAAAAGACACTTGACGCATACAAGTTCAACTTGCTTAGGAACAAACAGATGTTCATATCCCAAATCAACAACGGCACTATTGCTGTGCGCCGCATAGACGAGGGCGGCATGGACGAGGACAACGGCATGAACTTCGCCGAGTTCGTGGCTATTCTGTCAGGCAATACCGACCTGCTGAACAAGGCAAAGCTCGATAACAAGATTATGCAACTTGAAAAAGAACAGGCCATTTTCAAGAAAGAACGCATCCGTGCCGAGCGAAAGATTGCAGCCTCTCGTGAAGATATTGAAAAAGCGAAGCGCACAAAGGACTGTTTCATAAAGGATTTGGAATACATCACCTCTTACGAGGGCACAAAGGCAACGATGCTTCTGAACCTGCCACAAGCTACTGCAGAGGAAATCGGACGCGAACTGCACCACATATCCAAGACCTACCGCAGCGGAGCATACGCCACTATCGGCACGTATGCAGGACTTGACTTGTTGGTGCGCAGCGAGTACAGCATCACAGGAGTATTTGAGCGTAACACGTTCTTTGTCGCAGGATTAAGCGGACTGAAATACCAATGCGGACTAAGCGGCGCATTGCCCCTTGGATTCGTGGATGCGTCACGTTATCCGCAAGGTGCACTAAGCAAATTGCCCTCACTTATCGAGAAACAGCAGAAAGCGGTGGAACGGGCTGAAAACGAAATCCCCGTATTACGGGACATCGTTTGTCGCAAGTGGAGCAAGGCCGATGAACTGGCAAAGCTCAAACTAGAGTGTAAGGAGTTGCAGCGTAAGATTGACGAAAGCCTCAAAGAAGCGGAACGCTCGCACTCTCTACCTGAAACAACATCTGCCGAGTACGAACCCAAGGCTGCCTAATTCATTTCATATTTAACCTTTCCCTCTGTTCGGTAGTGATTGCCGGACAGGGGGATTTTCGTTCCGGTCTGCCGACGGCAATATCCATTTATAGGCGGAACACTCGTATCGTCTGGTGTACGCGGTGCGACTATGCCCTTATAGTATTCTTTTTCCCCTTTTATACAATTTTCCGGTTCATCCCCTTATAGCTTCTCCATGACCGCTTTCCCGACTTCGCTCCCTGTCGTACCGGTTTGGTTTTATCAGATGCAAAGGTCGGCTGTCGCGCTTGATCCGGTGGCTTGAAGTGTATTTCCTGCAAATTCTTCCTTTCGATGAAAGCGTAATTGGCAGGAAAAGCCTGACGGATGAAGCTGTACCGACTGCCGTGTACCGCATCCATAAAATCCCAAAGCAGTTCCGCCAGAAAGGAATCGAGCAAAGGGAAAAATAAAAACAGATATTCAAGGTAACGGCAGGACTAACCACCTGCTACAAACAAATTTCTATTATGTTATACGTTCATACTATCGGTCGCATCGGCAAAGATTGCCAAGTTATCACTGGAACACACGGCACGTTCATCGCTTTTGATATTGCCGTTGATGATTATTCACACGGGAATAACGTCACTACATGGGTAAGGGTAAGAAGCAAAAAAGAGAACCATATCCGACTGTCGGAATATCTTACCAAAGGACGGCTGGTACTCATTGAGGGAACACTGTCGGCTTCTTTGTGGAAGGACAGGAACGAGGACTACCAAATCCAGTTCTCCATTGCGGCGGATGCGTTGGAGTTCATCAATACCGGTAAACGGGACAGCCAAAGCAATAACCCCGATGCGGATAATCCGGTAAGTGGCGCAGAGGATGTCCCTATGCCGCCTGCCGATATGCCGCAGGATGATACGGACGATTTGCCGTTCTGATATTGTCCCATATATCACAGATAATAAGGCAATACTAAGTGTAGTATATACTATATGTAGTAAATTAGGAAACATGCCGTTTACTCATCATAGTATATGCTGCATTTAGTCATGTATCATTTTAGTATTGTAGTAAATACTTATATACTACATTACTAAAATGACTACTTATAGTAAAATAGTATATACTAATCGTAGTATTTACGAATAATAGTATTATCTTTGTACCATAAATAAAAGAGTGAGACAATGACAAAAATAATTGCAATCCTTAACCATAAGGGCGGTGTCGGGAAGACGACCACCACCATCAATCTGGCTGCCGCCTTGCAGCAGAAGAAAAAGCGTGTGCTGGCTATCGACATGGACGGTCAGGCGAATCTTACGGAATCTTTCGGCCTCTCTATCGAAGAGGAAAAGACCGTTTACGGAGCGATGAAAGGCGAATATCCTCTGCCGCTGGTCAAAGCGGAAAACGGCATTTCTATTGTTCCGGCCTGTCTCGACCTCTCGGCGGCGGAATCCGAACTTATCAATGAACCCGGACGGGAACTGATTCTAAAAGGACTGATTGCCCGGCTGCTCGACACGCAGAAATTCGACTATATCCTTATCGACTGTCCTCCCTCTTTGGGACTGCTTACGCTGAACGCCCTTACCGCAGCCGATTATCTGATTATTCCCGTTCAGGCACAATTTCTCGCCATGCGAGGCATGGCAAAGATTACGAACGTGATCGAGATTGTCAGGGAACGGCTGAACCCGAATCTGAATATCGGCGGCATCGTCATCACCCAGTTTGACAAACGCAAGACGCTGAACAAAAACGTGTCAGAAATCATCAACGATTCATTTTGCGACAAAGTGTTCAAGACTGTCATAAGGGACAACGTGGCACTGGCCGAAGCCCCGATAAAGGGAAAGAACATTTTTGAATATAACAAGAACAGTAATGGAGCCAAAGACTATATGTCACTGGCGCAAGAGGTACTGAAATTAAAGTAAACGGATATGGCTAAAAAAGATTTGACTGGAGATATGAAAAGCGGGCTGGACGGTTTGTTGTCGCCTACCAAAAAAACGTCTGGTGAGAAACGGCAGGAAGCACCCACTACCAAAAAAGAACCGGCAGTGCATTGCAATTTTGTCATAGACAAGAGTATTCATACCCGGATGAAATACCTTGCCATAGACAAAAACATGTCTCTCAGAGATATTGTGAACGAAGCAATGAAAGAGTATCTGGAGAAGCATGGGAAATGACCCGGTGCGATTGCTGCGTCCCTCCTGTTCGGTTGGATGCAGCAATCCTACGCCGGAGCCTTTTATATATTTGCATAGCTTCCCACCGCTCTTAATCTCAAAACCGGAGGCTTTCTCTTTTTTATATCCATAGAACACACCTGTAATCTGTCCGCTTGGTGTAATATTCCGGACGGAACTTCATTTATAGATCATCTGCCCAGAGGTAGGTGATTTTTCTTTTTTACCACGCCATTTGTAACCGCAGGCTATATTCCTCTTCTATTCATCTTTCTTATCGCTTATCCGGCTTCGTTCCCTACCATCGCCGGTTGGTTTTATCAGACGCAAAGGTAGGCTGCCGCGCTTGATTCCGTCACTTTGAAGTGCATTTCCTGTAAAATTCTTCCTTTCTGCGAAAGAGTAATTTTCCGGAAAAAGCGTCGGAAACAGCTTGTCCGGCAGCCCTGTACCGCATCTGTAAATCCCAAACGGTTCAGGCAGGAAAAAGAACCGAAAAAAGGGAAAATAAAAACAAAATCAACAAATATAAACAATTAAAATTAAACGCATTATGGAAACAGCAATCAGTCAAACGGCAGTGAAGAACATCGTATCGGTAGCATTGGCAGACATTCAGCCGAGCAACTACAACCCTCGCAAGAACTTTGACGAAAAGAGCCTTGTGGAATTGGCAGACAGCATTCGTCAGCAAGGAGTGCTACAGGCTATCGGGGTACGTCCCATTGCGGAAAACCGCTTCGAGATTGTTTTCGGGGAGCGGAGATACAGGGCTTCGCAAATCGCAGGTTTGGAAGAAATACCTGCTGTCATCTTGGATATTTCGGACGAGACAGCCGAGGAAATGGCAGTGACCGAAAACCTGCAACGCAAAGATGTGACACCCATTGAAGAAGCCAACGCATACCAAAAGCTCATCGAGAGCGGTCGCCATGATGTGCAATCTTTGGCGGTGCAGTTCGGCAAGAATGAGAGTTATATCCGTACACGGTTGAAATTCGTTTCCTTGATACCCGAAATTGCACAACTATTAGAACAGGACGAACTGACTATCAGCGTAGCAACCGAAATCTGCCGTTATGGGGAAGATATACAGCACGACATCTACGAGAAGCATCTGAAAGAGGGTGTGCTGTATAATAGTTGGCGTGGGATGAAAGCCTCCGAGGTGGCAAAAAACATCGAACGAAGCTACACCACCGACATCAAGCGGTATTTTTTCGACAAGACGGTATGCCTTTCGTGTCCCCACAACACCAATAACATGATGTTATTCTGTGAAGAGGGCAGTTGCGGAAATTGCGCCAACCGAAAATGCCTTGAGGAAATGAACGCATCGTATCTTGCGGAAAAAGCCGTACAGTTCATGGAACAGCGACCCTTTGCTTTACTTTGTCGGGATTTTTACGGTTGCAATGAAAAGGTGGTCGAACAACTCGTGGCATCGGGCTTTGAGGTTGAGAAACTTTCGGTGCGTCCTGCCGACTATCCCGAAGAACCCGAAGCTCCCGACATGGAGGATTACGAGAACGACGAGGAATATGCGGAAGCATACAAGGAGTACGAAAAAGAGCTGTCGGAATACAAGAAGGAATGCGAGGATGTGAACCGCAGGAGCGAAGCTGGAGAAATCACGCTATATGTGACGATTGGACACAACGACATATCATTATGTTATGTAGAAAATGCCCAAGTACAGGCAGTGACGGGAGAAGCTAAAGAAACGGTCGTTTCCCCGATTGAAAAATTGGAGAAACAGGACAAGCGCAACAAGGAGATTGCGCAAGAAAAGACCGTAGAGGACACCAAAAAGCAGATTTTGGAGGTCGATATGACGGAAACCAAGTTTGGCACAGACGAGGACAGGATGATTTATTTCTTCATGCTCCCATTTCTTCGCAGGGAACATTTTGAGGCTATGGGTATAGAGGCAAAAGAAACCTACTACCACCTTAAGGACGAGGACAAGATGAACATCATCGCCAATCTTACCGCCAAGCAAAAAGCTATTATCCGCAGGGATTTCTTGATATCCAATTTCAAGAACGCATCGGGCAGCAATGCCACCGCATCCCTCTTGCTCGATTTTGCCAAGAAGCACATGCCCGACCAGTTGGCAGACATCCAAAACGGACACAATGAGGTTTACGAGAAGCGACACCTACGCATCGAAGAAAAGATTGCTGTTCTTTCGGTACAGGAAAAGGCGAAGCAGGAAGCAAACGCCACCAAAGACGGACAGCCCGAAACGGAGGTGCAGACCGAGGAAATTGCAGCTTGACAGCCTCTCGGCTGATGAATGGAGGACGGAGAAATCCGCCCTCTATTTTTTGTGCAAAGTAAGGCATCTGTGAGTGGCAGCCCACATCCTTTTATACCTATCAAATTCTTGCTTATTCCGGCTCGTTGTACACGAGCCGACACCCTGTTCTATCTGTTATTATCTCCTTTATAGCGTTTTCCCGGATTCAGACAGCCCGTGTCGTTTCCGGTCTGTTTTTAGGATGCAAAGGTGGACTGCCGCGCCTGATTCCGCCGCTTTGAAGTGCATTTCTCGAAAAATTCTTCCTTCCTGCGTAAGCGTAGTTTTCCGGAAAAAGCGTCAGAAAGGGCTTTTTCGTCAGTCTCTTGAACGCATCGTAAAACCCGAACGGCTCCGACAAAGGGATGCCGAACAAAGGGAAGAAAAACAAATCATTAAAATTCAAGACAATGGACAACATCAAAGAAAGCAAGGAGTACAAACTCGCCAAAGAGTGGGAAATGGCGGTAAATAGTTTCAGTTTCAATCCCAAGCGGTTTACTGCCGCTATCCCTGATATGCACCCCACACTGCAGCAGAGCCTTTACCGGCTTATCAAAGAGTGTATCGTGGTCATGGCAGACGAGACACGGCGATATGACGACCGCAACCGTGCATCGCACGAGGAAGCGAAACACATCATGGAATACCTCAATGAGAACGGACGAAATATCCCTTTAAGATAACAGCGTATGAAAACACAGGAAGTACAATTTAACGGCATCACATATACCTGCCGTGTGGTGGAATCCAACGAGGGCGAAGAATTGCAGATCGGTTCGACCCTCCTGCTCGATGCCCTTCATCCGGGTAGTTTCGAGGACGAGAACGAAGGTTTTGCCAGCAAGGAAGCCGAACAGCTTTACGACGAGATATTTTTCTTCACAGACAAAAACACCCTCAATTTGCCGGACGAGGAGCTGATTGCCGAACTGAAGCAAGACAATCCCGAATGGTTCGACTAAATAAATCAATAATCATCTAAAATTAAAAGTTATGGACAAAGAGTATGTAATGCAAATCGCACAGACCATCAAAATGCAATTAGTTTCAATGACACCTATGCCCGTTTTCATGTCGTGGGGTGTCACGGAGTTTGCTGCCACCGTATTCAAAGACCTGCCGGCATTGCGGCTTGAAGTGAACGGACGGCTTCATACCGGATATGTCATTATCGCGCTCAACGGTTCCGATTATTACGAAGTATATCTACTGAAAGGCGCAAGCTCGGAGTGTGTCAATGAGGAAGTCTGCTTCGACGAGTTGGGCGATGTTATCGACCGTGCCATCGAAAGCGGTATGGATAAAGAGGAATACGACAATTTCTGTAATCAACAGCTTGCCGTATTGGTAAGTGGCAAACGAGCCTAAGCAAACAGGTGAACAAATGAACACTGCCCACATCTTCATGTGGACAGTGTTTTCATGTACGCATAGATATGTCCAAGCCGCAATATCCATTTATATTATATACTACTGTAACGTTTACAAGAACTTTTTTTGTCCGAAAGCCTGTTTTAGGATAGGGTGAAAATATAGAAATACCTGCAATAATATCGTGAGTATTGCAGGTGTTTCACATTTTTATTGACTCTCTTATCTTATCTCAGCCTCGACCGCTATTTCGCTCCGCGTTTGTTCAGCACATCTTTTATCATTTCTTTGACATCCAGCCCGACTTGCACAAAATTCTTGTACAGGATGCGCTCCCGTTCATCTCTCGACTTGAATGTATAGAACTTTGGCAAGGGTACATAGCCGGCTTCCTCTTTCTTTATCTCTTTCATGTCGAAGTCGGTCTTGCAAAAGAACTTCGTGGTTTTGAACTCTTCTGATTCCTGAATGTTCATCGAACCTCCAGTGCCGGTTTTCGTCTTTGTGAAGTCTCGCGCTGTCTGGCCGCAGATCCATCCCGTCGCCATATCCGAAATCTTCGAGGCAGGTACAAGGGCATCCATGTTTTCATTGAGGTTGATACTCGTCTTATCTCGGTCGATGGTCACACCCTTTTTGACTTGTACCACCTTACCGAAGATGTCATTCGACAGCCATTCCAACGTTTCTTTCGCACGAGCCGAACCGCTTACCACGTTACCCACCGTTGTGATAATTTTTTGCATTCCGACCTTTCCGTAGTCGGCTTCCAATTGCGGCAATTCCTGAAATCCCAGCGTCACGCTTACTTTGTTGCTTCGCGCCGTACCTATCAGTCGGTCAATTTTGTGGAAATACAAGGTTGGCAACTCATCCACGATGATGCTTACTGGAATGTTCTTTCCCTGACCCGTATTCACACGGGTAACAAGTCGATTTAGAATCAAAGCGTTCAGCGCACCGATGATACTCTCCATTTCCGGGTCGTTGGCTATCAGCAGATAGCTGGGATTCTTCGGGTCGCTCACTTTCAGGTCGAAATCGTCTCCGTCACGATGGAAGACCCAGTAGCTTTCTTTGGTAGCCAAACGCGAAGTATATACACGCAACGTACCTATCATACCTTCCAACTGCTCCATCGCTTTGTTCTTCAACGCGGTTTGGAACGGGCCGAGCAAAGGAGCAACCTCATTGTCTGTCTCCAAGACCTCGAAGATGGTCTGGTAACTCTCATTGAGGAACGACAGGATATGCGGCATATCCGAGTATTTACCCAGCCAGTAAGCAGGCTCCACGATGTTGCCACCCTCACGGTCACGCACCACTCCGGTCGGCTTCCAGAATTTCGTTTGCGGATCTTGCCGCTTCTCCGCATACAGTTTCTTGCCGTTGGCATCATAGGGTTCACGTTCGTAATTCACGAAGAAATAGATGCAGGCAGCAAGGAAGTTCACCGCTGAAGTCTGGAAAAACTGGTCGCTACCGCCGCCACCTTCTTTCTTGCCCTTTTGTAGGGATTCCAACAACGTTTCCGCTGTTTCACTCGCCGCAGCGAGGTTGTTGATATACTTCGCCTGAATCGGATTCACCCGTCGGCTGTACTCTACATCCACAAAGTTTATGATGTTGAACTTGCACCCTTTGGGCACTTTGCCGAGCTTCTGGTTCTTCTTATAATGATAGTATAACTTGGTGGCAAGTGTCGGAAATTTATAATCATAGACCACCATCGCGAAGCCCTTGGCACTATGTTGTCGGATGAACGGTTCTATGATGCTGAACGTCTTGCCGCTGCCCGGAGTTCCGACTACCCATGTGCCCCTGAAACAGTTGCTTATCGAAATCCATCCCTTGCGGAATTTGCCTTTATAATAGTACCGCATCGGTATGTTCACGCTGTATTCGTTCTCAACTTTCTCCTCGCATTGCTCGAAGCTCTCGTTCTCGAAGTTAAAGCGGTCTTTGCCCAGCCCTTCCTTGATGAACTTCGAGATATTATCCAGTGCAATATGCACCAATATCACACCGACCAGCGTGGTAGCCATGTAGAAAATGATATTGAGCGGTAAGGTATAAAACCTTGTTTCCATCGGATGCCGGAACAGCCATACGGACAGCACGATCAGAAAAAGTCCGCTTACCAACGGGTATAACACCTGCCAGCGTGCATCAAACTCCAAATGTTTCTTATTGCGTGTTCCGATACAGGTGATGCAGATAAGTAGGAACGTGGCGACCTTGCTGTACACAAGATTGCCGTCGTTGTATATCATCCACCGTTTGATGCGCCCGTGAATATCGATCAGTATGCCGCCCCAGTGGTCAAGTATGGCCGGGTCGATGGCATACTCGAAGAACTCCAATAGCACGGAGATATAGATGACCGCACGGAATATCTTGTAGAACCCTTGTAGCTCTTTGCTTTCTTCCATTGTTTTGTCCTTTCTCGCTTTTCGTTCCTACTTGTTCAGTGTGATAATCGGCCGCACCCGGTGCGCCTGTGTCTTCGGTGTTTCCTGCATTGCGCCACTACCCAATGAGTAAAGCCACGCTTTGGCAGTCTGTTGCCCCTTGACCTCCGTTGATGTCCAGTACCAGCAGTCTTCGTCTGTATTCTGTGGCAGCGGATCACCGCCGCATTTCGTCACAATGGGATTGACTGTTTCCCGGATGGCATACAGTAAACGCATCTGCGCCACCGAAGGGACGTATGCACTCTGCCCGTACCGCCATAAATCGAAGACCGCTTCCGCCATAGGTGAAGCCGTCTCGCGAGTGTCGTATAGTGCAAAAGTGTTCGTATTCCCATCGTAGGCTCCTATATCGGCCGACGTACCCTGCTCGATGCCAAGACTGTCGGCAAATGCTGCAGGAGCAATCTCCCACAGATAAACCGCATAGCCGTTCCCTTCCGTACCGTCACGTTTTTCGGTATCAAAGACAACCGCTATCGCTCGTTTCCCAGATTGCTCATATTGCACATAGGGTAATGTCGTACCGTCCTCACAGAGGATATGCCCCGGACGTACAGCCGTGTCGGGCACGTCGATATGGGCATCGCAGGCAGCGCACAGTACCGCTATCACTGCCAGTATCATCGTATGTATCTTCCGTATCATCATATTTCCGTTTTTTCTTATTTTATCGGTAGTTTCACTCCTAACACGACACCCGTGCGCAGCAAATCCGCGCCCTTTATCATCATGTCGCTCTTTACCTGCCAATACAGCGTCCATCCCGACCGCAGGACATAGTTATGTTCATACCCCACATGGATACCGGCAAGAAACTTTTTCGTATTGCTCCCTGCCGAAGCTCCGATACGCAGATTGCCGTAATGGTTGCGTCCACGCACCACACAAGGCTTGTAAGCCACGCCTAAGCCGTAGGTGCGATAATTCCGCCAGAAGGATTCCGGGCAGACATGGCCGCATGAGCCGCATTCTGCCCATTTTATATAGCCATTGGCAAAAAACTCCCACGCATGGCGGTAGTTCATTTCGTGCTCGTAGGCGAGCGTCATGTCCATGCCGTTCTCATACAGCAGCCCCACGCCAAACGAGAGGCGACCGCTGTTGCGCTGGGCATTCGCATTTATAACGAAGCACACGCAGGCAAGCACCAGTATCATCATCTTTTTCATCGTCATTCCTCCTCCAATAAAGTTGTGTTGAACGAATCGGCGGACAGCACATCCTCATAGTCTATGTTCAGGCTGATATTGCGACCGCTGATTTGCCGCTCCGTCATTTCAATAGTCAGCAGCTTGTCGTTCGGGAATGTCATCTTCTTCACCACAATCACATTGCGGTAGCCATGCCGGAACGTCTTACCATGTTCCAATACCAAGGCAGGCGTCAGTTCGATGATCTGTGCGTTGGTTGCTTTGGCGAGTTTCTTGTCCGCTAACTTTACCCGTATCTCGTCGATGTCGAACCGGATGTTCGTCTTGTTCTCTATGGAGAAGTCTATGAAGAAGTAGTCGCCGACAGCATAGATATTATTCAGGCGCATCACCATACGGTGAGCTTTGGTGGCGACATTACGGAATTTTGCAGGTGAACTCCACACGCGCCTTGCGAAACGAACCATCTCTGCAGTGGACATCGAGACAGCTGGGTTGTTATAAGCATCCCGTTCATGCAACAGGATTTCCTTATCTGTCACCGCCTCTTTCATTCGTGTGGTATAAATGAGCGCGTACTGCGTGCGGTATCGCTCCGTTACAATGGTTACAATAGCCAGCACTTCGCCGTCCTCGTGTCCCGTATCCTTTGGCTTCAGCCGGATGATGTTCTCTATGGGCTGGTCGCCTGCCACCTTGTCGGTGGAAATATCCACCATACGGACAGGTTCCGATGCCGTAATGACGGTCGTTACCTGTTCATTGACCGTCAGCAGCTCCATTTCCTCATAGGTGCGCTGGGCTTGTGCGTCGTATGCGGCAAGCATCCCTGTCGCTATAAAAAATGCAGCCACGACTCCTTTCTTGTTTACTTTCATATTCATATCATTGATATTGTTGATTTTATTGGTTTCCGTTATTTATTTCTCGATTCCCTTCTTTCGTTCCGTTTCTGCGTTTCAATTCTTCCTGAATCCGATGTCTGGCAACCTCACAATACGCCGGCTCGATCTCGAATCCGATATAATGTCGTCCCGTGCGGATGGCGGCAACGGCAGTCGTCCCCGAACCGATACAATTATCCAATACCACATCCCCCTCGTTGGTGTAGGTGCGTATCAGGTACTCCACCAGTGCGACGGGCTTTTGTGTCGGGTGATAGAACGCCCCCGTCCGATGTTCTTTGGGTATGGATATGACCGAAGTCGGATATTTCCAATCGGAGATATGTGAGGGGGTAGGCTTCATTGCACCATAACAGCGGTTTGTCATCCTTTTGAACATTCCACGAGGATGATTCCTTTGTCCGGGTTTGTAACTCATCTGCGGATGATACACCGGCTGTTTTTGGTAAAATACTAAAATGTCTTCATGTTGACGCAAAGGCATTCTGTTGGCGTTCAGATGACCCGTCACACGGTCTTTGTGCCACACGAGGTTGTACCGCCACATCCGGGGCTGTGACAGCATGAGCCGTGCGGAGAAAATACCCTGTGCGAAGAGGATAATCGGGCTTCCCGGCTTAGTAATGCGCCGGTACTGCTCCCACAGCGGTTCGAGCGAAATTTGTTTGTCCCATCCAGCTGACTCGTTTCTGCGGTTCAGCACACCATAGGGCAAATCTGCTATAACGGCATCAACGCTGCTGGCCGCAATGAACTTCATACCCTCAAGGCAATCCATGTTGTATATGTTGTCCGTTTTTATCATGGTTTTCGTTTTTTACTGTTTATCCTGACCGTTCACCAGATACACAAACGTGCCGTATTTCAGCTTTACCTTGTTCTTCTTGATGGACTTGCCAATGGCGTTGCTCGTTTTCTGGTAAGCATTCGTGGCAGCCTGCATTCCCCATTGGGCGAGACTGTTGCCATAGCTTCCGGTATTCATGTTCATATTGCCCGACACTGCACCGCTCGCCACATCCTTGCTTGTTTCCCGGAACTGGCTGTTGGGCACATACAGTCCCTCCATGCCGTCCGTGTCATACAGAGACAGATTGACTTTTACCAATTCGTCGTGAATGAGAATGCTGGTGATATTCCCTTTCACGCGCCCTGATGAGAAACCGCTCATGGTGGCGTACAGGTATGAGCCGCACTTGACCACGCACTCGTTGATCTCCACATCATCGAGCAGGCGCAATCGTACGCGCGAGCCGTCCACCGCTTTGATGTCCTCGTCAATAATGGCCTTGATGAGTTTCGGTTCATGGGCATCTTTCGCCAGCGTGTTGAAATAGTCTGAAGCGGTCTTTACCTTCCGCACGACCTCGCTTGGAGGCTCGTTATCGGACGGGGCTTTTACCGACCGGTTCTCTTCCTCTATTTTGCCCTTGACCTCTATGGTCGCCATAGGTGTCTGTGCCGATGCTGCGGTGTCCGTCTCAGTCGGTGGCATTACTTCGTTCTGTCCTCTCAGTCTCGCTTGAGCGAGGGCTTTTTTCAGCTCTGCGAGAGCTTCTTGCTCACGTGTCTTGGCATCGGCAACTTGCACTGCCGCAGCTTTCTCCTGTTGTTGTTCATTGAGCAGGGCAATGTCGTCCTGCGTGTATTGAGATTCATATTCTTCTTTGTTGCCATCGGGTTCGTCTCGTTCTATGTTATCCACTGCGGAGTAATCCTGTATCTTACCCCACGATTTCGCCATGTTCTCGTACTTGCTGCCTATGCCGTCTCCACCCTTGATTTGGGCGTCCGGCAGGTCTGGGTTCAGGAACTCCGTCGTCTGGAGCGTCTTGTCCGGAATCTTCGCCGTTTCGGTATGGAACAGGTCGAAGATGAAATACGATGCAACCAATAGCGGAATGTACAGGATGGCCGGAAGCATATACTTCGGTTCCTTGAAATTGATTCTATCTGTTATTTTCATCATGCGTCTTTAATTGATTTGTACATACTTGCCTTCAATGGTGCAGTTTTTCAGCACCTCTGCATTGTCCTTTCCGAAAGCGATCAGGATGCTTCCGCAGCCGGGAGAATCACCTCGTGTCCCGTCCGGACGGTAGAATCGGATACGGTGGCGCAGGAATTTCATTCCGTCCGCTTTCTCGAAGATGACATCTTGAAACATCTTCGAGTCGCATCGGTTGAACAATAGTGCGATGCCGTTACCATGCTCCGCCAGTTTTCGGACAAACAGTTCGATAAGAGGGCGCGAATATGGAGGATTGAGCCATACACGCCCTTCCCATTTTCGCGACAGTCCGTCCATGTTCCGGTTATACATGACCTCGGCCGTCGGCCACAGCGGACGAACGGGAGCGCAAGGATCAAGGTCGAACTTGCCCAATGCTTCCAATATCTCTTTAGGTGTGTACCATTCGTCGGACGAATGGGCTGATTTTTCAAACCGTGTATTCATAGGCACTGTTTTATTGAGGTTCATCCGCTTTATTTTCCCTCATTTCTATTCTTTGCAACCTTTTGCGCCGCTCCCGCAGCACCGAATCCTGCATCTCCGTTGCCGTGCGCGTCGTGTGGCTGTAATGGTATGCTATCGTGAGACGGTAGATATTCCATACGAAACCTCCGATAGCGAACCCAAAGATGATGACTAAGAATAGCGTCCTATGTGCGTTGGCAAACCCTTGTATTTTGGCGGCCGCCTTGTCGATGCGCGTCGCTCGGGCAAACTTGCGCCCGGCTGTCACTTCCCGTTCATACCTGTCTTTGTATTGCGGATCGTTCTTGTCCGGCATCTTCTCACCGAACAGCATCCGCCTGAATCCTTTAATATTCATAATTACTGTTGTTTAATAATTGGCTTTTGTCTTCTGTTCGATATCCTTGTTCAATAGTGTGCGCCAGTTCACGATGAGAAGTCCGTGCGGATTGTTCTCTGTCCGGGGCACGCGCTTGAGCTGTCCCGCCGTGACCAGTTGGCGCATAAGAATGTTGCTTCGTCGCTCAATGCGCTGACGTCCGTAGTAGGTGAACTCCATCTTTTCTTTATTGAAAGCTATGCTGTCACAGTAGATAGAAAAGACAGAACTCGTACCCAATATATTGGAATAGAATCCCTTTTCTTTGAGAGTATTGTATTGTGCCAATCCTGTTTCATCTACCAGATACATCGCTTTCTCCATCGTGTACCGGATATACTTGTCGTCCGGAGGCAACGTGAAAAAGAAATGATGAAACATTTCCACGTGGCTCTTGGCTTCCACGTCAAGCGTTTCGTCCATTGTCGTGCGGTTCACGAGGATTGGCACGTTACCGTCCAGCACGTACACCTTTTTCTGCGCATCCGTGACCATCGTGCGAGCCGTCCAGATGCTTGATACGCTAATGATGATGCACCCCACAAGGAACGCAGTGCAGATAATGCCCACCAGCCTGATTTTGTTTTCCAAGTTCTTTATAACCATAGTTGTCAAATATTTATAAATTCAATCATTTATCTCATGATTCCACCCATCGCTCCGGTAGCCGTCATTTTGGCCTGCTGTGCCACACCTTCACCGAAGTTTCGGGTCGAGAATGCCGTATCGCCTTCAGGTATCATCCATGCCGCCAAGTCCGGCACGAGGTTCAGGCACTTCAAAGCCACGATGCTTGCCGCCATCAGATAACCGGCGGAGAAGAAGCTGTTTTGCAGATAAGCCGCCATTGTCTGCTCGCTGGCTGTGATTGCTGTCAGGTTCTCGATTTGGATGCACAGCACAATGTCAAAGAGCAGCAAGACATAAAACCCGACGAAGTAGAGCATGGTTCCATAGAAATGCACCGTCAGGTAGCGTGTCAGCCACTTTGCCCAAGCACCTTCCCATTTTGGCAGGATGCTGAACGCCCATTGAATCGGGCCGAATATTGTCAGCATACCGAGTAGGATTTGCTGGCAGTAGATGGTTGCCCACTATTCACTAAATATATTCAGTGAAATTCTATTTTATAGGTTGTCTTTGTATATCAGTTATTTGCAGATGTTTTTATTGGGTTTGAATACTCACGAAATTTCACGGTTTTAGAAAATATTGGTACTATTTGATACTATATTTCGGGATATATTTTGTACCTTTGCATCACAGTAACCAAGATATATCGCGTATGGATTTCATCTTCATCAAATCATCCAAGGCCGGAAAGGAGGACTATGGTTCCATCTATGCCCGTGTGCGCAGCGGAAAGGCGAACATGAAAGTCGTGACGGGCTTCACCATCAAACAGCTTGAATGGGAAAAGTACCGCAGCCTGCAATACACCTCGTCAGCCCTGATGTCGAGCATCGGGATAAAGTACGGGCAGTTCGCCCAAGTCCTCGCGAGGATAAAGGCGGCATTCGAGGCGGACGGGTTCAACCCCAAGGAGGCCAAGAACATCATCGAGAGCGTGAAACACGACGTGCTCAACGGTATGATGCAGATTGTGGAGGTCAAGCCCAAAGGCAGGATGCTGTTCGAGGATTTCCTCACCTCTTATATAGAAGACATGGAAACCGGACGGCGCACCAAGAAAGGCCGTACCGTGAAAGTATCACCTGCCTATATAAAAGGTCTGCGCATTATCCAAAAACAGATTCTCAACTACCAAAAGGAAACCCACCGCAAACTCGGACTGGATGACATGACGATGGAGACACGCAACAGCCTTGTCGGTTACTGGAAGGAACGGGGCTTGATGCCCAACGCCATCAACTCGTACATGACCGATGTCCGCACGGTGGCAAAGGCGGCCTACGAGGACAAGCTGACCAAATGCGATGATTTCCGTCATTCCGACTTCGTGCCGAAAAAGGAGGAAGTGGACAACATCTATCTCACGCCGGAACAGATACAGGAAATGCTCGACCTTGACCTTTCCACCAAGGAAGCTGTGAAAAAGAGACTGGAATCACTTGACATCAGCGAGGACGAGAAATTGGCACAACTTTCCAAATGCCGCATCACCCATATCAGGACACTGGAGCACGTGAGGGACATTTTCATCGTGGGCTGCCTGACCGGGCAGCGTGTTTCCGACTATTCAAGGATATGCGAGGACATGATAACGGAAATCGGCGGCACTGAGTTCATACTCATCACCCAACAGAAGACGGAAAAGAAAGTCTATATCCCCGTTGACAGGCGCGTGAGAGCCATACTTGCCAAGTATGACGGCAAGCTGCCCCCGGTTCATCCCAATGAAATGAACAAGCTGGCGAAGACCATCGGCCTGTTGCTCGGCTGGACACATGACTGCGGCTTTGACGAGAAGCGTCTCAACCCCAAACGGGGAAGGAGGTTCTGCGACATGCTCCTTTCCCATACAGCCCGGAGAAGTTTCGTCACCAACGCGTATAAGGCTGGTGTCCCTCTGCCTTCCATCCAAGCCATCACGGGACACAGCAGCGAGGCGCAACTGCGCCGTTACCTGAAACTGGACGCAGAGGAAAAGGCCGTCATAGCGTTAAAGGATTTCAAGGGTATCATCAAAATATAAGAAGGTGCTTATGGAAAAATCAAGGTTTGACATCATTAGCGACCTGTTCAAGCTGTCCAACGTAATCAGTGGGAGCCTGAAACTTGCGGAATCGCTTGCCGACAAGTCTTCCGGCAGTGACGAAACGGATTGCAAGGATATTTGCCGGAACATCAGATACAGCCTGAAGCCCCTGCCTTTTCTTTTGGCCGGCATCAGGGAATATGTCACCGAACACGAGGATAAGGATCTGGCACGGAAATTCGTCGGGCTGCACGATGACACGAAAAGGCTTCATGGCATCTGCTCCAAATATGCGGACTTGAACAAGGCGGCTTTCCGTACAGGGGTGGCTTACCTGAGCATGGAAGTCATAAGGCAATACTTCTTTCCCGAAAAAGAACAGGAGCAAGTATCGCCGGAAGGTTCTGATATTTCTCCCAAACCAATGACACGTACCGAAGCCACCGACTGCATCGACACCATCCGTGCCGCCATACGGAAGTGTGCAAAGGATTCAGACGGGAACAGAGGGAAAGAAATGTATGCCATGCTTGCCAAAGTGGACAAGGCGAAAATCCAAACCGTCAAGGAGTATATTGTCAATGCCAACGACAAGGATTTGGCACAACTCTTCACGGAATATTTTGCGGAAGCCGTCCACCTTTCCATGCTGCCCCAAAATGATGATGTGAAAGCACAGTCCGCAGGAATAAAGATGTTCCATATCGCAATGACGATGGGATATGTCAAGAGGAACGTGCTGCATGAGAACGAGTCCAAGTCGGCAACATCACAAACAATACCCTCTTGTACGGAAGAAGCGTCATCCGGTTTTACCGCCACAGATACAATGCAAGGCGGTACGTTCAGTACGACCGCGCAAGTTCCCGTTTTAAGGCTGTACCGTTTCCTTACCACCTTTACCGTGCAGAGTGGCCCCGACAAGGGCAAGCCTCTATTGGACGGCAATGCCGTTTCCGACCGGGACTTCCTCCGTGCCGTCATGCGTGCCGACTATTCCACGATATACGGCAGTTGCGTGAAGGGCAAGATGCGCTGTGTCGCCATCCTGCTGTCCAAAGCCTACTTCAAGGACTGGAAAGGTTACAGGGCATCCGCTGCCCGTTCCATGGGGCTGACACCCGAAAGCCTCGCCAAGTATAACGTGGAGAAAACCTTTATAGCGAAGCTCAAAGAGCTGCTTCCCATGATAAAATAGTGACATAACCCACAGGTGGCTACAATTCACCACAACCCACAGACTTCCACAAGCCGTTAAGCACCAGTTGTTTGACGGCTTTTTTCATGCGGTGTCATTTCACAGAATACCACAAATTCACAGGTTTTATTATTGCCATACCTTTGCCGCCATGAACTTAAAATCAGTGAATTATGACAGATAAGACAGAAATGGTACTGGTATCGCGCGACGAGCTTCAACAGCTTATCGGCGCAAGCGTGAGGTGCGCGTTTGAGGAATACCGGCAGGAACAGGCACCACAGGACACATCGGAGTATTACACCATCCGGCAACTGGCGGAGAAATGGGGTGTGAGCATAGCGACCATCTGGCGGCACGAGAAGCTGGGACACATCAAAGGACAGCGGATAGGACGGCGTGTCCTGTTTCCCAAGGAACAGATAGACCGCATCAAGAGCCTGAAAGCCACCAACAGGAAGGCCGACAAGAACACCAAGGGATAATTTACAAGACGCACAACAAAAAAATCAAGACTTATGAAGAATTTGAAGCAGCTTGTTTTGCCGTGCTACAAATTGGAGATGGCAATGTCCGTGGAGGCATGGTACTTCCTGCATGGGAGTACGGACGGGATATGCAACCTTACCTATCTTCTTTCCCTTTTGTCGAAGATGGCGGTTTCGGAAGTACAAAACACCAAACGGGGATTGGGCTATGCCGTCCATCCCGGACAGGTGGATAGATCTATGCTGGTACTGGCCAAGGAATGGGGCATCGGGCGCAAGGCGGTGTCCCGCCTGTTGGAGGATTTCTCGGAACGCGGACTAATCCGTGTTGATTCCAATCCCGTGACTTCCATCATAGACATGGTGTGCGTGAAGTCGTGGATGATAGCAGGGCGGCTCATCGAGAATCCGACATACCGCCAGACAATCAAGGCATACGAAGGGGTACGGATTTTCCTTTTCAACGGGCAACAATTAGAGATCTTGCGCCGCAGTTCGGCAAGGAAGAAGAAAGAAAAACCGATAGAAGAAACGCCAGAGGGAACGGATGGCTTACCGTCCATGAATCTGACCGGTTCCAATCCTATTATAGAAGGTACAGGAACAGCGGAAACCGAAACGGCAGCAACAACCGAAAGCGAAGTGGAAAGCACTGTGAAAAATGCCGTTGTGGATGCCGACAACACACCTGTTTTAGAGGATGGCAATACTCTGTCCGGATCACAGAAATGGAAACAGCCACAGGAATGAAGCGGCAGGAATGGCAAGCGACAGCGTTTTAGAAGGGATAATTTTTAGGGCTGGCAAGTTAATGTTTTCGTCCACGAAAACCACGCCACCAATGGCGACCCGGCCACACGGGAAACGGCAAGTCCGGATTACAGCCCTAAAAAACAGAACGGTTTAACGGATAAAAGAAAACGGATATGACATATCAGGAGAACAGGAACAAGGGAGGCCGCCCCAAAGCGGTGAAAGGCAAGGCGCGGACAAAGACCATATCCACACGGCTCACGCTTGCCGAATGGAAAGCGGTCATGAAACGGATAACAGATGCAGGCAAGAAGCCGTCACACTTCCTGCGCGAACTGTTGTTGCATGGCAAAGTCGAGGCGGCACGGACACAGGAGGACAGGCAGCAGATAAGGATACTGGAGGGAGGATGCAACAACCTGAACCAACTGGCGAAGATGGCGCACCAGCAGGGCTTTTCTCTTTTGAAAGGCAAAATCATGGACTTGCTGGACGAGTTCAACAAAATCATAGAGAGGATATGATGGGCGACTTGAAAAAACGGGCAAGCTTCGCCAGAGTGGTGAACTACGTGAACAACCCGAAGAAGGCAAGGATCATCGACAGCAAGGACGTGAGGCTTGATGACAACGCCACCATCGCAAGGAGTATGCAGGGACAGGCGGACGACAAGCCGGGACGCAAGTTGAAGAACCCCGTGTACCATATTTCACTGGACTTCGCACACGAGGACACACCCAAGCTGACAGATGACCTGATGGTCGAAATCGCCCGTGAGTATATGCGGCGCATGGGCATAACGAACACCCAATACATTGTGTGCCGCCATACCGACAGGGAACACCAGCATCTGCATATCGTGGCCAACAGGGTGGACAATGACGGGAACACCATCAGTGACAGCAACGATAATGTGCGTAATGTAAAAGTATGCAAAGCTCTCACGAGGGAATACGGACTGCACTTCTCCAAGGGCAAGATGAACGTGAAACGTGACCGCTTGCGTGGTAAGGACAAGGTGAAATACCAAATCTATGACGCTATCAAGGCGGCATTACCCTGTTGTAACTGCTGGTCGGATTTGTGTGACAGGCTGGCAAAGCAAGGCATCGGGGTGAATTTCAAATACAATAGGAACAAAGGTAAAATAATCGGTGTGTCGTTCACGAAGAATGAAATCTCATTCAGCGGCTCACGGATAGACCGGAGCATGAGCTTTTATAAGTTAGACAAGCTGTTCGGAAGCCACATTGCCGAGGGCATGGAATGGCAGCCCCGTGTGCCGGACAACGGATTTGACAGACGGACATCACCAACCATGCAAGGTATGGCAAAGGACAGCCATGCGGCAGGTACTTTTATAGAACAACCCCCATCAGCCGGAGCGGAAACGGACAGCAACGGTTGTTGTCTTGCTGAATCATGCTCAAACATTGTTCAAGTGACCATCGGCACACTCATGGAGTTGTGCGTACAACCGCACCAAGCCAAGGTCTCATCCGGCGGCGGAGGTGGAGGAAACGAAAGCGGCTGGGGCGACAATGACAACGAAAAGGACAAACATAAACCAAGGAGGAGAAAAAGATGAAGGACAACAAGCAGAACTTAACCGACCTTATCGGGGCATTGGCAGTGGACATCGAGGAAATCAAGAAAAAACTGGACGCAAAGGATAGCCCGGACAAGAACGAGGCATTGAAAAGGCTGGAAGCGAAGCTGGAGCCTGTTATACGGTTCTTCAATGGCAATGCACCGGAAAATGTCAATGCCATTTTCGGAAGCAAGGAAGCCATCGAGGAATACAAGCAATCAATAGGTGATGAAGCGGTAGCAAGTCTGCGGTTATACACCGAAGCCAACGAGAAGGATATGCGCAAGCATGGTGTTCTCACCATCAAGGAACAGCTCAACAAGATACTGGATCTGCTGACTGCCCATGTGGAGAAAGACAAGCAGGCTTCGGAACAGGTGTGGCAAAAGCAAGGTGTCATACCGGAACTGTGGCAGGCAATCCGACCGGACAAGGTGATAAACACGATAAGACGATTATGGAGCAAAGTTCCCGATGGCTGGCACAAGAACCCTTACGCATGGGCCGGTATCGGTTGTATGCTCGTATTCTTTGCCCTGTTTGCCGTCAGTTGGGTACAATGGCATGAGTACCGGGAAGAAAACAGGCGGTTGAGAACGGTTGCTGACAAACACCATGTGACTACGTTCATGCTCAACGAACTGCATCCGGGACTGGCCGTGACCGTTGGAGCATACGAAAAACTGGTGGATGTTGTCGGTGCGGATTCCACGCTGGCCATATTCAACAGGCAGGTCAAGACAGTGAGAGAGGAAGAAAAACAATCCAAACAACAAAAATAAAGTGAATGGCATCCATCAAAGTAAAATACCGTCCTTCCACCGCAAGCGGCAGGGAGGGCAGCATATATTATCAGGTAATCCACGGGCGCATAGTCCGCCAAGTCAAGACGGACTACCGCATATTTGACACGGAATGGGACAAGAGAACTTCCTCTCTGAAAATCCTGTCCGAAATCGGTGAAAACAGGCAACGGTATCTCCGTGAAGTGGCGGAACATATTGACTGGGACACCAGACGGTTGAAAGCCATAGTCGCCCAATGCGACAGGCAGGGAGGAATTTATTCCGCTGACAGCATCGTCGAGAAGTTCAACGGGCAAACGGGCGAACAATCGCTGTTCCGTTTCATGCAAGGCATCATAGGGCAGTTGAAGCAGCTTGGCAAAGTCCGCACATCAGAAACCTATACAGCGGCATTGGCCAGTTTTATGAAGTTTCGTGAGGGGCAGGACATACTCTTGTGCGAGATTGACGGCAACACCATGATGCTTTACGAGGCCTGGCTCAAAGGCAAGGGCATCTGCCCCAACACGGTTTCCTTTTATATGCGCATACTCCGTGCCGTTTACAACCGTGCCGTGGAAAAGGAGCTGACGGAACAGAGACATCCTTTTAAACACGTTTACACGGGTATCGGGAAGACAGTAAAACGAGCCATCCCATTGAAGTCCATCAAGCACATTAAGGAACTTGATTTGACTTTGAAACCGCATCTGGACTATGCAAGGGATATGTTCCTCTTCTCCTTTTATACCCGTGGCATGTCATTCATTGATATGGCCTATCTGAAAAAATCGGACTTGAAGAACGGAATAATCACGTACCGTAGAAGAAAGACTGGGCAGCAGCTCACCGTCAAGTGGGAGAAGTGCATGGAAGACATCATCGCCAAGTATGGAGAGAATACGGCCACCCGTTACCTCCTGCCGATAATTACAAACCCCTGTTCCGATGAACGGACACAATACCGTAATGCCATCTGCCGCATCAATGTGGCGTTGAAGGAAGTTGCCGGTCTGGCAGGATTGAACATACCGCTGACCATGCACGTTGCGCGCCATTGTTGGGCGAGCGTTGCCAAGAGCAAGAACATCCCTCTTTCTGTCATCAGCGAGGGCATGGGACATGATTCGGAAGAGACTACGCGCATCTATCTCGCATCGCTTGACACAAGCGTGGTGGACAAGGCAAACAGCCTTATCTTGAAAGATTTTTGACCGGATATTTATGGTGAAATGTGTTGAGCGAAAAGACGAATCTCTTGATAAGAGATATAGTTTACCTTGCAAAGGTACGCATAATATTTCAAATTCCGTGTTCAATCCTCATTTATAATGATATATGAAAGGCATTTTGTGAGAATCTGTTTTGTAAATCCATCAAATCGTGTTCCTATAGCACTGATTATTAGTGCTTATTCCTTCGGGATAACTCTCTTATCAAGAGATAAAACTGAATTTAACATTTAAGCAAAATATTATGGCTAAAAGTATTGGTATCGACCTCGGAACCACCAATTCCGTTGTTGCATTTAAGGATGCAACTGTGAGAGTTATTGCAACAGGCCCAAACAATGAGGACCTGTGTCGTTCATGTGTAGCCATTGACAGAAGTGGAAGCTTTACAGTTGGCAATGCACCGTACAAGAATTGGAGAAGATATGCTCCTAATATTGTTGTGTCTGCAAAACGTCTAATGGGTGCATCTATTTCCGATCCTCAGGTGCAAAAAATGAAAGCAGATAAGGACATGTATCCTTATGGTATTTCAAAAATGTCTGGTGGAACAGACGAGTCTGTCGTTGTCATTATGAATGGCAAAGAGTACACCCCAGAACAAATCAGTGCTGAGATTCTACGCCAGTTAAAGAATGATGCTTCTGTTAAGCTTGGTGGTGAAATCACTCATGCCGTAATTACGGTTCCTGCATATTTCAACGAGAAGCAAAAGACGGCAACTCGCAAGGCTGCTGAACTTGCAGGCTTGAAGGTTCAACGCTTATTGGCAGAGCCTACAGCCGCAGCTATTTCTTATGGCGCAGACAAGATGGCTGCTGATGAAGATAAGATTTTTCTCGTTTACGACTTTGGTGGAGGCACATTTGACTTGTCTATTCTCGTTGCTTCTGGAGGTAATTTCATTGAATCAGGAACTGGTGGTGACCGTTGGCTTGGTGGTGATGACATTGATAGACTCATCTCTGAGTATGTTCTTTCAGAAGCAGGTAAAGCCAATAATGTGGACATTCATAAATTGATAGAAGAACTACCTGAAAGAAAGAAGTATGCTTTTCAGGGTGAATTGAAAGATAATGTAGAGAGTGTAAAAAAGGCATTAAGTCAGTCTGAGTCGGCAACAATTTCAATATTTGACCAGTTGGAAGACGAAGATGGTTCTCCCATTGATATTGAGGTCAAGTTGACGAGAGAAAAGTTTGAGAGCATGATTCGTCCTCTCGTACAGCGTTCTTTGGACTTAATAGACGAATTGCTCGAGAAAACCGCTTATCCAATAGACACCATTGACAATATACTTTTGGTTGGTGGCTCTTCATGTATTCCTCTTGTAAGAAAGATGTTATGTGATAAATATGGTATGGATAAGATTCTTTCTTCAGAGAAACCCATGCTCGCTATAGCTGAAGGTGCTGCAATCTTATCTCATTCTCTTGGTACTGAAGTTGAATGCCCACATTGTGGTAAAGCTATTCCAACAGGTACTTCAGAGTGTCCTCATTGCCATCAATCTTTAGAAGCTATCCAACAGATTTCTGTAGAAGAAGGTGGCGTACAAGTAAGCCATACAACCAAACATAAGTTCTTTATTCAGGTTTCGGATGATGCTGATAATATTCAGTATGAGAAGATTATTGATGAGAATACCCCATTACCATGTGAAGAGAATCGCAAGTTCTATACATTGGTAGAAAATCAGAAGATTGTTGGGGTTAAGCTGTTTAGTGATGCTGAGAATAATCAAATGGATAAACTCGGAACTGGCTATTTCACAATTCCTGAAAACCTACCAGTCCACAGTGAGCTACAATTTACTTTCAGTTTGAATGAGGATGAGACAATGAATGTTAGGGTTAGAGTACCTGCTACAGGAAAGACTACTAATGTTGTTCTGAGTAGAGGCGCATTAGACGCCCACTGTTTGGAATCTGTGTCACCCACGTTCGACAGAGTGATGAACGATCCGAATATAAGCGAATCTAAGAAAGCTGATTTTGTTGAGAAGCTACAGAAGGTAATTAATTCAATATCAACATGTAATTATTCTCCAAATAGTAATGAATGGCAGATGCTGGAGGATTCTTTGAAATCAGCAAGTCAGGTTGCTACTACAAAGGAAGACGATATTCCTGTACAATTGATAATTGCTCAGATTCAATTGGAGAACTTCGGTCGTTTCATCAAAGACGAGGATAAAGTCGCCATGCGTAGAGAGATTGAACGTTACAAAAACGTATCTTCACCTATAGAAAAAAACGATGCGGTAAACAAGTTGGATGACTTGACCGAAAAATATGGACTATTTACTCATGGTTTCATGCTCAATATAGCAGGGCATGATGATAGTGATCCTGTGAGAGCTAACAGGGCACTGGTAGCATTTAACCAGTTTATGGCCGCCTTGAACGAAGGAAATGTTCAGCGTGCAAGGGATATCCTCTCTGCAAATGAACATCTAATTGGTAATATTAATTTGCCAACAACTGGGGCAACTACTGGCATTGGAATCGGATAATATTATGGCTGAAAATACAAAATGTCCTGTTTGTGGTAAAACAGGTATCGATGATTATCTGAATAATGATGTTAAGTGTCCATGTTGTGGAAGCGATCTGAACATCTATCGTGTGATAGAGCAGATTCCTGAAGAAGGACATAAAACAAATATTTGGAAACCTATCTCCGTAGTCGCTATTTTAGCGGCTACGGGATTGGGGGTGATGCTTTACACTCAAAAGCCTTCTGTTCCAACATCCGTGAATGAAGAATTAGCTCAATTAAAGGATTCAGTTGAGGTGTTAAATACCCAGTTGGCTCAGAGTCAGGATTTAAGTGTACAACCAAGTTCTAGCTACAAGTATGTTGTATTGCGTGGGGATTCATATTGGTCTATAAGCAAGAAATTCTACGGGACAGGAACCCGTTCAGAAGAGATAGCCCAGCAAAACGACAGAACTTTAGATACTCCATTATATGTTGGTGATACTTTGATAATAAAATAAGATGGGATTAATAAGCTGGATAAAAGGCAAGTACTATGATAGTCGCTTGGAAAAGGCAGACCGTCTGGTATCGGAAAATTACTTAAACCAGGCCGAAGAAATTTACCGGTCTCTTTTAGGCAATCAGGATCTTGCAATAGTCCATTTAGCCGACATGTATGTTTCACATTCACAAGGCGTGGAAGGAAAGTTGAAGGTCCTTAAAGACATTGTCGATTTACAAGGTTATTCAAATGAGCAGAATAGGCAAGACTATGAGAGGTGTCTGACAACTCACTTGAATAACATAGAATCATTTGCTAATGATAGATTTAGGGATGAAAGCTATCATGATGCGGTATTGTTGATTGATGCAATTCAGACATATCGGAATAATAATCGTGCTTATGATGAGAAACGTCATAGATACCATGCATATCTGGCTTTTTCTAAATCTCAGCAAACTTCTTCTTATGACCTGTTAATCAATGAAACAATTACAGAATTGAATCAATATGAGCAGAGCCGTACATCAGATATAAGGGCATTTGTGGATTTGTTGAAGTCTAAGAATCGATATTCTCGTATCATAAAGCTATTGATACCTTTCTTGTTTTTGGATAAAGACTTTAAAAAGCTTGCGGTTGATGCTGTAGTGAATGTTGTTTTAAAGAAGGACGAGGATGTAAGAAATCCAAAGAAAATATCTGAGTTCTGTTCTGATTCGTTGTTGTGCAAAGATGCTGCTAATGAATTGGTTTCATTGTCAGCTTTCTCTGCAAAAAAAACAGATTATAAGACCTCTGTTTTATTTGACTCTTTTGCATCTGAATATTTCTCATCAGATAATCAGTTTAACAACACAAGGTGTGTTCATGTACTTGAAGAGTTAAGTGCCAGGGCAAATGCTATAGAAGTAAAGCAGTTGCTTAAAATGGCTAAAGACTTGAAGCTTACTGATGCTCAGATTGATTCTTTAAAAATGCGGATAGCAAAGATTGCAGAAAAGGCTAATCCAGAGTCTGCCATCAATATTTGCCGTTTGTTTATTTCTGAGAAGACATTTGACTTCATCTACATCAATCAAGCTGAAAACCTTGTTTCAAATGGTAATCAGTCAAAGATTAATGAAAGTGAGCTGAAACAGCTTATTCATGATAATACAGATGAAGATACCATTGTAGATGTACTGTCTTCATTTGTTAGTATATCGTCGTTTGAAAAACTATTCTTTGATTCTGCTATATCTAAGATAAAAAGACATAAAAGTATGTCTTTGTTGGAAAAATACTGGGATATCAAAGAAAGTACAATCTTTTTTGCCACTTTGATTTCACCATCTTCGGATATTGTGAAGGAAGTTGTCAAGCTTGTTTCGGATAAGCATAAGAAGTTTTTGCATACAAAAGAATTAAGGACGGCATTCTGCAAGTCACTGGATTCTTTGAATGACAATGCTTATGCATATACGGTTTCTGAGTATTTGATTCAAAAAAATTGCGATGTGAATAGTTATTATGTAACGGTTTCACTGAACGAATCCAAGAATGAGAAATCGCCTGATGCAATAGCCATTATCAATCATTCAATTTCTGTTTTATCTGATAAACAGTTACTGGAGAGGAAAAAACAGATAATTCGGCAGTTGATAAAAGAACAGAATTTTGAACTTTCTGAGAAAGAAGCAAAATCACTGGTGGATGTTGATAATGAAGCAGAAACACTGCTTGCAGAAGTTTATTATAATAGAGGTAAATATACATCCGAAACTTCGGAGAAAAAAGAGTGCTATTATCTCGTTTTAGGTC
This sequence comes from Bacteroides sp. f07, assembly GCF_042854785.1. Classification (NCBI taxonomy): domain Bacteria; kingdom Pseudomonadati; phylum Bacteroidota; class Bacteroidia; order Bacteroidales; family Bacteroidaceae; genus Bacteroides; species Bacteroides sp. f07. The sequence goes on from NZ_BAABXI010000001.1 coordinate 211,031, forward strand.
TATGTGAAGATGGCAAGGTCGACTCGTCTTTTAAGTCATCAAAAGAAGATGTTTTAAAGGGACTTGTCCTCCTTTCCAGAAATGCTTATGATAGTGGCAAAGAACAAGAGGCGTATGAAATCTTAAATAGAATAAAAGGCTATCAGGCGTATTGGCTACCACTTTTCATCGAATTGCGTAACCTTGACTTTTCTAAAGTTAGTTCCCTGGGGCAAAAAATAAAGTTTGAGGAAGATACAATTTCTCAAATCTCTGAAAGTGTAGAGAATACAAAAGACATTAAGGATTCTTCATATTATGCACTATGGGACAGCTATATAGATTTGCTGTACAATAAAGCTAAATCACAACCGAAGGAAAAGGCAATTGACAGCTTTATTAAAGTAAGAACCTTATTAAACGCCCAGTGCAATTCGGATTATGCGAAAGAAAAAGTTGACATTTTAACCAAAGATATTGTCAAGTTAGAATGGTCTTGTGCAATCGAACTGGAATCTGATATAGAATACGAAAGGGCGATTTCACTCTATGAAGCCGTTAAATCTGAGAATCTTCCTTCTTATAAAGGTCGCGCCGAATTGCGGTCTCTAATTTGTAATGTCAAATCGGGTACTATCGACACGTCAAAGGAGCAGCGTATAGTTAATGCATTGGATTTGAAATCGCATGAATCGCTTAAGGATGATTTGGCTTATCGCTATGCTTGTTATTTGTTACAGTCTACTCGACCTGCTGATGCAGAAAAACTGTTAAAGAAGTATCTTCCTAATGAAACGTCTCTTTTGACTTTATGTGAAAATATTTACATAAAGGAGTCCGAGAAGTATCTTTTAGAGTTCAATAAGAAGATAAAGTCTGTTATTGAAGGGACAATGACTGTCGCAGAGGCAACCTCTTTCTTACAAGATATTGATCAATATAAGGCTAAAATATCAAGTAAATTAACCGATACCTCTTCAAAATTCAACTCTTACAAGAGCAAATTGGAGTCTTATATATTAAGGGGAATGTTTAATGAGGAACAGTATGATAAAGCTTTCGACAAACTCATAGCAATGTACCCTGCATATATTGAGAATGACAACCAGTTCCGTAATGTTGCCATTGCTGCATTAGGTGTCGTCGAGTCTGGAAAAGCTAAGGAGAAAATCCTAAAATATGCAATATCAATTTGGCTTTCTGCTGTATATACCGACAGGTTGTTTGTGAAGAGTTTGGATTATACTTCTTGGGATGATAATTTCACATTTACTCTTCAAAGCAGTTTAGGTCAAACAAGTGATTATGATTATGACAATCTGCCAGATAACATTAATTTTGATAATCCGGTAGATAATCAAAATATTGCCATTAAGGATGTTCAAGTTTCATTGTCTTTTAGAATGGAAACTTTCATTCGTGACAATTATCCTAAATATGAGCAGTTCTTCACTGATGAAAAGGAAGCTTTGGATGATTTGATGGAACTTAACTTGGATCAGGATTGTATTACGGCATCACCGTATTTGGCAAATCAGTTGTCAACTGTCAGAAAATCCATAAAGGAGGCTTTGGATTATGATATAGCACAAGGCTATGATAATGAAGAAAACGTATTAGACGTTGGGGTGAGATATGGTTTTTCGGGTAATGATTATTCTTCTTATAGTGATGTTCAACAGAAAGTTGATAAATGCAAGTCTGCTATGTCGGGGAGTGTTACGACTATACGTTCGGCTTTTTCTTCTTTGCCCCAGATTAAGAATTACTCCAAGTTGTATACCTCATTAAAGTCTTTTGCTTCAAGTCGCATGAATGAGGATATAAAGTCCAAAATGGATTATAAGAAATTCATTGATGTGTACGAGATTATCTGTAAGTCATTCAATGAAGCTCCATTGTCTTTGGCTTTTTCTAATTATGCAAATGGCGAAATAGTTCAACGCCTGAACGATGATAGAATGCAATTACGAGATGGTGTTGGGTATATGGTTCGTGTTTACACAATTGCTCCGTCAAGCATTCAGGTAAAACAGAACTTGGAAGGTATGTTAGCGGCATTGGCAGTCCAAGCTGAACAAAATGATAGTAGTGCAGATAGAACAGCAGTAAACAATGCTCTTCTAAGTACAGAAAATACCTTTAAGTCCACAGTAGAGGATGCACGTGTGCAAGCATCCCTTTCTGTAATAGTCGATAAAGTCAACAGTGGTTCTATGGCAAAAGACAAGGCTTTAAAAGAAGTGTATGACCTGTATAAGAAGAATCCAAATAATGACCGTATTTGTGAGAATCTGGTTACCCTGTGTGATATGTGCATAATGGAATATATTATAGCTGACAAGTGGGGCGCATCTTCTGTAAAGTCAATTCTTGATTCACTTAATAATAATAAGAGTGCTGCATTTAATAGGCACAAGGGAAAATTGGCTCAGTCATATTCCAATATTTGGAATCAACTCGATATAAATAACCGTATGCTTCTAATGGGACAAAGTGTTCCAGGAAGATCTCTTAATGATAAAGGTTGGGCACTTAAAGCCGGACTGGATTATTATAAAAGACTAGGCGATGTACGCAGCTATAGTTCTAGTAGGCTTAGCGGACTTTCAGGTCTTGGCCTTTTTGATGATGACCTTCCATTCTAACGTAATAAAAAGTGTAGGTATGAAGAATCCATATAAAGTATTAGGGTTAAAGCAAGATGCTAGTAACTCAGACATTGTTAAATCGCAAATTAAGGCTCTGAAGTCGAAAAAATATACGATGAAAGAGATAACCGAAGCACAGGCGACCCTCAGAAAACCAGCCCAGCGTTTAGCCGCTGACTTTACTTTCCCGATTCTGGATGAGGAGAAAGTAATTCCATTAGCGTCTTCTATCAAAAGTGAAGAGGATAATTTGGATGCGTTGGATTTGAATAAGTATAATTCGTTAAAATAGAATCCTATGAGTGTAAGAAGTGAAATAGCTAACAAAGTTTCTGAACTATCAAGAGAGAATCTTACATTAAGAAATCAACTTAAAGAGTTCGAAAAAAGTCAAGACAAGAAAATTGACGAGATTTTCTGTGAGTTTTTGACTGTTCTGGACACGTTCGAAAGAGCAGAACAAACAATTAAAGAGCGTGAATTGGACAAGGATGAAACTACAAAGAAAGCAATCAATAGACTTCTTAATGCAAAGAAAAAAGCATTGTTTGTATTAGAGAAATTTGATGTAAAAAGCATTGAGTTTGAAAACAGTAAGTCTATTGAAGAACTCTGTGAAGTGTCAGATACAGAACCTGATTCCAATAGAGAGACAGGTGATATTGTGTCTATTGAAAAGCAGGGCTATACTAGGCAAGGCCATTTGATTCGCCCTGCCGAAGTTATTATTGTTAAAAATTAAAAGACTTTGCTTATGTTCCTATTCAAGAAAAATGACATCATTGGAAAGTATGTAGTTGTCTTCCCCCACAAAGAAGGTCTCTATGCTCAAACATATCGTGTTAAAGACGAAAATGGGAAGGTCAAGTTCCTCAAATTGATTTTCATGGAGGAACTTGAAGTATATCAATATGACAAGGATGGACAAGTAATTGAGGTTGAGTTGGCTGGCAGCTTAAATCACATGAACCTTTGTACATTCGTTGACTCAGGAAAACTTGAATGGGACGGTCACCAATTGTTGTATATTGTCACTGAATATGTCAAAGGTGAAAACTTGAATGACAGGTTGCATAGATGTGGCTCACTTAGCCCAATGGAAATACGTCAAGTAATGGTTGCACTGCTTTCTGCCATCAATTTTATACATACGCTTAATCGCCCGGTTATTCATAATGAGGTAACAGTTGAGAATATTATGCTTGATACTGTGGGTAATTTGAATAACTTGAAACTTATAGACTTCGGGGCAGCAAGATTTGCAGATTTAAAGCCTGATACAGAATCTTGGCATGGTCAGAATCTTTATTACGTTGCTTCAGAACGGTTCTTTGGTGAAGGATGTACTCGTTCTGACTTGTTCTCAGCAGGAGTTGTACTTTATAAGCTTATTTTTGGGGTTATGCCTTGGGAAACAAACATTGCAGGACTAACCTTGCAAGAACAGGTTCAAACTATTGTAGAAAAACGGAATGGCCCTTTGGCATTACCCAATATGCAAATTATGGAGATGGATAATGACTTGTTAAAAATTATGGTTAAGGCATTGGCTCCAGATCCTAAACAACGTTTTGCATCAGCTCAAGAGTTTTTGGATGCAATAGAGCGCAAGATAGAAATTGATGCTCCTCCGATTTCAATGACTCGTGTTAATCAGGGCGAAGGAAAAAATAAGATGCAGCCTAAGCATGGTAATGGTTTTGCTGATGTTGCTGGCATGAATGAAATAAAATCCATCATGCAGAAAAAGATTATCAACATTTTGAAAGATCCACAAAAAGCTGAACGCTTTAAAATTCAGATACCTAATGGTATGCTGCTTTATGGGCCTCCAGGATGTGGAAAGTCTTTTATCGCAGAGAAATTTGCAGAAGAAGCTGGTTATAATTACGTATTTATTAAATCGTCAGACCTTGCCAGCATATATGTACATGGTTCACAGGAAAAGATAGGTGCTTTATTTGATGAAGCAAGGAAAAATGCCCCAACGATTCTGAATTTTGATGAATTTGAAGCATTGGTTCCCAATCGTAGTAAAATTAATAATTCAAGTGAATCGGGAGAGGTAAATGAATTTCTGTCACAAATGAATAACTGTGGTAAAGACCATATTTTTATTATTGCCAGTTCAAATCGCCCTGACTTGATTGACCCTGCAATACTCAGAAAAGGACGCATGGATAAAGTTATTTATATACCTGTTCCTGATAAAGATGCACGACAAGGTATATTTGAAATCCACATGAAAGATCGACCTGCATCTGATGACATAGATTATATGCACCTTGCTGAGATGACGGAAAACTTTGTAGCTTCAGATATTGCTTATATTGTTAATGATGCAGCAACAAGAGCTTTTGAAGATGATGTGGAAATCTCTCAGTCTCTTCTCGAAGAGGTTATCAAAGAAAACTCCTCATCTATAAATAGCAAAGATTTGGATTTTTATAACAATATTAGACAACAATTTGAAGAACCTCAAAAACAAACAAGAAATAGAATAGGTTTTAGGTAATTATAGTCTCCAATTTTCATTATAAAAACATCTATTTAAGAGTTGACCATAAAGAAGTATTTTTCCAATCGCAATCAAATCCCATCGCAGCTATATCTATTGACGGAAAATCCGTCAACAGTTCCGAAAGTTTTTCGTTGAAGTTGTTGTTGGGAGAAACCGAAGAGAGAAAGTATCGGATTATACACAGGCGATAGTAGATTCGTTTCTTATCAGCTTTTGAGGTATCAATCCATGCGTTTTTAGTCTTTTTAGGTTCAGCAGGATTCAGCATAAAATCTCTGTTCCATACTCTCGCATGGTGACAACACATATTGCGGAGGTTGGCTAGTACCGTCAGCCACGACACAAAAACCTGTGGTTTCAAACCGAAATAACTTGCAATGCGCTTCATTAGTTGGTTGCTGGCTATATTGGAATAGATGTAGTTCAAATTACCGAAGGACAACACTTCCGTTATCATCCATGCAGGAGGGTAGTCCTCAATAAAATTTTGTCGAAAATCTTCAATGTAATCTTCCTTGCTTGAAGCCAGTTCCTTGTCTATGATTGCCAATGTTTGATTAAATTTATCCGCATTGGCAAAGTATTCGGGTTTTGTTATCCAAAACTTGTCTCCCAATTCTTGGCAACCGACATTTGCCAATACACTGCGGATGGCTACTTCTATTTTCTCTATTTCGTTGAAAAGGAGAAGACGCAGTTTCTTGTCAAAGCGATAGAGCGTCAAGACTTGTTCAAAGGTAGTACCCTCTTTTAGTACCAGCTCACTCTTAGGGCTTTTATAGAATGGGTAAATGTATGCAGACAAACGATGATAACCAATGTTCATCAAATAATTTTCCACCTTATGCTCATCTTTTATAAGCATCCCCCTTGATTTTAGCACTTGAACTATCTGTTCCGGAGAAGAGTACGGTTTGGCGAAACTTGTTTTCATGTATGTATAATTAAAAAACGACCCGCCGATTTGAGCATTGTGAAGAGGCTTGGCAGGTTCTAATGGTGCAAAGGTAGTAAAACTGTTTGGAATAGCCAAATAATCTGGGGTATAATCATTAGAAAAACTTGAAACACAGATCGAATAGCTATATCTTCGCAAAACAAATCAGTATTCAATAGAGCATAAGTTGGAATTTCAATGTAATTACCACAAAGACTAAATAGAGGTACTAAAATGGCACTAAATTGTAAAATAACTCTTTGCTTGTCTCTATAAAATATAGTAAATCAGTTTATTACAAAATTATATATCTTGTTGCCCACCATCCGATACGGAACACCACAAGGGCAATCAGCATGATGATTTTGTCTATCCCCACGATAACGCCTGCCGTCAGCGATGTGAACCAAAGTTTCGATGCGTCCTTTTCCATGTTTGTCACCTCGTCCACGCCGGTCTGTTCCATTGTCGCCTCTATCAGGTTGGGGTCAGAAGTCCCCGTGTGGGCGACATCGGCCTGCGCTTGCAGGTTCGTGTACATCGTGTCCCGTACATGGATGAGTTGCTGCACCTCCTCGAACCTGTCCGAAATCTGTGAGGCTTCGGCCTCGTACAAGTCGTGCGTGTACGATCCGATGCAGTTCGGGATATAGGAAAGAAAATCGAGGAAGCACCAGTTGCTTCTACTACCTGCCATTCCCGTGTCCGCCGGCGGATACCACCAGCAGATGATAATCGACACGGCAAGCGGCCTAAACAGTTTCATCACATCCAACGGCTCGTGTTTCACCATCATCTTGTAGGCGATACCTGCCGCCATAACGATGGAGAAGAGTGCCGCCAAAGCCATGCACAGCTGCAATATCCACCAAAAAGGCCCCTGTGCGCCGGTAAAGGTCGCATCCGTCAGAAACTCATTGGTCTGAAAAATGACATCATCTATTTCCTCTTCCAACAGGTTGATGCCGAAATCCGAAAGTATATCTCCGTTTGCCATAGCCCGTATTTTTATTTTCCTCTGTTTACCGTCTCATCCCGGTCGCTGTCACCGCCGCCGTTCCCGTTGCCGCTCGACTGCGCACCTCGCACCGCAAGGCGTGATTCCTGCCACCGGCTCATGGCATTATGGACAATGCTTCCCTTATGCAGGGTGCGGTTGTCCGTTGCATTCAGCAGCGCACTTGTCACACCGGCATTCTGCCGTTTGGCAAGGAACAACACGAGCGTTTCATTCTGCCGCACTACATCCTCATAGATGCGCAGATACTCCTTCTTGCGTTGCGCATTGGGCATATAGGCATCTTTCGTAGCGTCGATGGCAGACTGATATACATGGTAATATTCCGTCCACCGCTCTTTGTCTGACGGAGTGCCGCCAGACAGGAGGATTCGGTCGATGTTGCGTTTGAACCGCTCCATCTCTCCATTGACTTTACTGCCCTCGGCGAGCCATGCAATGTCCACTTGCCGGTCTGCGACATTCAACGCCTCGATTTTCGCACGTTTGACCAGAGCGGAGTCGATGGATTCCGCTTCGTCCGTCTGATTGTATAGATTGATACCTGCGAGCGTGCGGAACGAGAGTTTGTTCTTGGCCGCCGCCGACTTTTTGTATTTGTTGTGAAGCACGGAGTAATAAAGGTCGGGCGATAGTGCCCCTGTGCCCGTTTCCATGACTGTGACCTGATTCTGCTTTGACGAATCGTGGTTGTACGTCACATACTGCGCGTGTGCGGCCGACGTTGCAACAACAGCAACCGCCATGAGTAAAAATCTTCTGTTCATATTCTTTTCCCTTTTATCGTTAATGTTCCAATCTTCCGGCTCCGCGCCACCGCCCGAAGGCATCGTCAAGAATCTCCTGCTTGGTGCGTGAGCGATATACTTTTGCTTTCCAGTAGCCGATACGAACCTGTATGTACCGCCATGTCTCGATATACGCCCGGTTCAGATGCCGCTCGATGTTGTCCAACGAGCGGTTGATCGCCTCCAGCACCATCAGCAGGTCACTGGTCGAACAGGCCGCCGCACCTGTGGCATACAGCACGAGGTCGCTGACCGACTTGTATAGCTGTTCTCCTTCTGCGGCAATCGCTCGTAGCCCTCTTGCGTTGATGGCAATAATCAGCGTGTCCGTGGATTCAATGTGCCCTCGTTTCAGTATTTTCGCATTGAAGTCATCCAGTAATTCCTTGTAATCACCAATGCGGTCGCTGACTGCCGTATAAGTGTTTTTTACATTCAGCACCGTGCGTAACGACTGATACATCACGTCGATGACGTCGAACGCACGGGTGTACCGGTCGAGATCTACGTTCAGTTCCTTATAGTTTCCGACTTCCTTCCGGCTGTACTCGTGCAACAGTTTGTTGCTGTATTCCAAAGTGCTGCGTGCAAGCAGCAGGCTGCGTTGCTTCTTATGATCATTGATGTAGGCTTCGACGGAAACCACATCGAAAGTCCACTGCGCTTTAGCGATACCGGGCAGCAGGACAAACAGCATGAGGGTAATAATCAGATTCCGTCTCATTGCCGATCCTCCTTTCTTTCAACCCCGTTTCGGAGTGTCCGTGCGTTCTCTACCCAGCGGTCATGGCACTCTTCCACAAGCGTCAGCCGGCGTCCGGCATCCATATCCAGACCGGGCAGCACATCCTTCATTACATCGAGGATGCTCCGTTTGTAGTGCATCATCTTCTCCAAGGACACAAGGTCAGCATATATCTTCGTGATACGCGAATCCACCTCCCTTGCGATTTCGAGTCGGTCACTCGACCACAGCAGATGGTACACATCTCCGGTCGGTGTCTCCTCCGCAGGTGTGGTACGGGCATATTCTGTCGTTATCTTACACGAGGGGTGTTCACGTGCAATCTCCGCGATGCGGTCGTTCACTATTTTGCTCTTCTCCGCATCGGACAGATTCGGGTCTAAGGTCAGTACGTCAGCGACGTGTGTGTCGGTATATTCCGAGGTCAGCTCCCACCGTATCTGTATAATGGCGCGGTGTATCTTGATTCCCAGAAAATATTTCGGTTTACGGGCTATCGAGACCGTTGCCCTGAACGTGATGATACCGTTTATATTCGGCATCGTCGCCTTGCGTACATACGAGTAACCGTTCCATGCTCCGCCGTCCTGCCACGTAAGGCTGTATGCCGCCTTACAGTCTTGCATGATGGCCGGGATGCGGTAATAATCATCCGTCGCCACGCTGTTGTCGTCTGCGGCTTCTATTTTCGCCTGGGTGTAGTCGGATTGTTTTTTCTTCCATTCCGCCAGTTCACCTTTCAAGCCGTCTATCCGTGTCTTGTTCGCATTGTATTGCTGGCGATAGACCGCCGCATCCTCGATGCTTGCCGTACTGATTTTTTTCAGAAGAGCCGTATTTTCGTCCTCCAAAGTCCTGATTTGTGCTTCAAGTGCGGAGACTTTGGCATTCGCCTCGCTCAACATCGCATCCAGCTCCGAGAGGTCAAGGTTGTTTTCCGTGACCGAAGTCTGCATGGCGCATTCTTTGGTGTGAGCGTTCAGTGAACTGCCGCACTTGCGGCATTTGTACTGGGTGGAGCCTTGTCCGAGCGTCACTCCGTCGGAACAGGTCACGCTGATGGTCACGCTCTCGCATCCTTTCAGTTTGGCGGCGTCCGTCGCCTGATAATAATTCCGCGCACCGGAGGATATATAGTAGGTATAGCCGTCCTCATTCTCGTTGAACTCCACAAGCCGCACGTTTAGTTGCGCCCGAAACGTGTTCAAGTCCATAGAGTAGGAATCGAAGACATCTTCATAGACGACCTCTTCCTTGTTCCAGCTCTTGTTCACATGGATTTCGTATGCGTATGCTTTCTTGGTCTGCTTGTTTTTCTTGCTGATGATATAGGCACTCATCCAATAGTTGATACTGTAGCTGAACCCATCGTTTTGGTTGTTCAACTGCTGCACGCGGTTTCTTGACCAGCCGGCATGGGTTTCCGAGTTGGCAAGCACCTGTTCCCGTTGCGAGGCATTAGGATAGAAATTCGGGTCGCTCGTGTTGAAACGTACCCATGCGCTTCCGTTCAGGATGCTGTTGTCATCCGTCGGAGGATAGTAGTCGCACAGCGATATGCTTCCTTGATCGCGCCGGGCGATATACCACCGCTGTGTGTAATAGCTTCCTGTGGCCTCGCTCAGGTAGTCGCTCATCCATCCGGCAAGGTCATAGTTCCCGAAGCCGAACAGTCCGGCGACATTATCCGAACCTCCGATTTTATCGAGCAACATAGCTCCGATGCCGTTCTCCGCCTGCTCAAGCAAACCACCATAGTGGTCATACAGGGAGACAATGGCTCCGAGTTTGCCGTTCATCAGTTCGTGGAAGGCACTTTGGGGCAATAGCGCGTCACCTATGTTGGCGATACCGGCAGTCGCAAGACCGACCCCCATGTTGTAAAGGTTGTCAAGGTCATTTTGCAGGTTTTCGCGCGTAAAACGGTTCGGAACATGGGCAAGATCGTCCATTATCCGCTGCCAGTCGATGTTACCGGCTTCCGACAGTTTCAGCAAGGGGACGATATCCGGATTGATTTCGAGGAATGCGATGTCCGAGAAGGTCAGCGTGCTGTTTGTCACCACGCTCTCGAATTGCATACACAGACTTTTGGTATCGTCGCAGATCTTCATCAGGTAGCTACCCCAATAGATAGCCGTCTGCGGTGAGTGAAGCATCTGTTTCGCTACGACCCATATCTTAGGCATGATTTTCTCTGCGACCATCCGGTAGATGCGACGGTAATAATAGTTTTCCGTGCGGCTGTTCCATATACCGAGGTCGGTCAGGGCTTTATGCTCCAAAAACTTGGAGGCGAAAATTCCGGCTGCGGCAACCTCTGCCGCCGTGTAGTGCTTCAGGATGTCATCGACCTGCTCCCGATAATATCCTTCAGCAACGGCTTCCGTGCCGAAAGCGGCTACCATTGCCGCAACGGTGCGTGTATCGTAGTTTACACTGTAATACTGTGCATGTACACTCTGGCAGAGTGAGACCGAGACGATTATCAAAATCAGGAGAAGTCGTTTCATATCAGTCGTATTTATTGGGATTCACGCTCGGAATGGAGATTGAGCACATGTCCGGTCTCGTTTACTTTTTGAGCGAACGGCAGCGACTTACCGATGCCACTGGCTTCCCAATCGCGGCAATACGCCTCGATAGCTTCCTGATGGCTACATCCAAGCTCTTGCTTGTACAGTTTCAGAGCCTCTTTCTCTGCCCGTTCCGTCGTGTAGGTCATATAGCACTCATGCGGTTCTTCCACGCCATACACGCCGCTGGTCGTGCCGCGACGGATGAAAACTTCCCGGAAGAAACTACGTCCCTCCTTGTTCTCAAGGCGGTTGATTGTAAAAATCTTCTTGCAGTCCACATCGGTCAAACCAAGGATTGCCTTGATGGTGTCGAACCTTTCGCGGAACTTGCTTTGATCAAGCAGCATCACCACGTCCGAATTGTTAATAATCGCCTCTTTTACGATTTCGCTGCCGATAATATCCTGTATCTCCTGCGTTACCACGCCGACACTTGCCCAGAACTTACGGGCTGTCTTATACATAAACTTGATGTACTCCGCCATGAGCGGACTGGCGATGGCTTTCCATGCCTCTTCGATGACCAAGACCTTGCGACCCTTCTTGATACGCATTTTCTGAAGGAATACATCCATGATAATCAGCGTAACAAGAGGGAAAAGGAGAGGATCATCTTTTATACTGTCGATTTCAAAGACGATGAAGGTCTCATCGAACAGTGAACTGTCCATGTTCTCGTTCAGTGTCTTGTCGTGGTTCCCGCCCCGGTAAAAGTCTTTCATCATGTAGCGGTAGGTCGATATGTCAATGCCCGTAATGCGATTCTCATCGCAGATGTCAGGAATGCGTTGCACAGAGTATTCATAGAAGGAATTGAACGAAAGCTCTTTTACTTTCAGTTTCATGCGCCTGCTTTCTATCTTGTTGATGGTGTCCTCAATACGTGCGGCACGTTCCTGCTCGCTTTCGCCCTTTTGTTCACCGCGATTGCGGTCGTCGATGACAAGGCTTTTGCGCAAGTCCTCACGTTGCTGGGGCGTGAAACCCTCGAAACCATTAAAGTAGGCATCATAATATTCCGTGATGACGTGTTCTATCAGGCGGTCTTCCGTCTTGGTAATCGTTCCCTGCGTCCCTTTCCAGATGAGCAGCACAAGATTTTTCAGAAAGCCCGTTTTCTCCACGTTCATCTCCTCCCGGTTGATGCGGAACGGATTCATCGTGATAGGCTTTTCCTCTGTGTATGATATATACTTACCACCCAGATACTCGCATAGACCTTCATAGGAGTTACCAGTATCTACCATAACGACATCGGTGTTCTGTTCATGAAGCTGGCGCACGACCGAGTTCATGTGGAAGCTCTTGCCGCTGCCCGAAGGCCCAAGACAGAAGAAGTTTGAGTTGTCTGTCAGTTTGTTTTTTCCCTCTTTTCCCGTGATGTCAATAGCTACCGGCACGCCCTGACGGTCGGTATAATACACTTTAAGCGGAGTCTCCTCGCTGTGCTGGATACGCTCCTTGTACATCAGGCACGTCGCCGCGTCGCCGAGTGTGAGAAAACGGTCATATTCCTCACTAAGGGAGTAGCAGTTGCCGGGAAATCCACCCACGAACAGCTCTAATTGATTATAGGCTCGTTTGCTGACGTGGATACCCATGCGCCCGAATGCGTTTTCAAGGTGATTCGTACACTTTTGCAGGTCGGCATCGGCCGGTACAGCCACCACCATGTTGAAATGGCAGTACACAAGCTGCTTGCTCTCACGGGCAATAACCTCCTGAACACGCTTGATGTCCTCGACAGCCATCTGGTTGTTCGGGTTGGGAATGCTCGCGTGGCGGTTCTTTTTCTTGTCGAGCTGCGACAGCTCCCGCTTTTGGTTGGGCAGGAAGATGATTTGGTTATAAACCACAGTCTCGGCGTTCGGTATGCTGTCCACCACCGACACCAAATCCACCGGCATTTCGGTATTGTTTACCTCGATATTCGTGTAGGGACGGATCAGCGACGGCAGTGCAGCGCAGTCCACGTCCACGAGGCTGTACACCTTGCAACGCTTGTCGCCCATAGAGACAGTCTCATCGTCCGCCTTGAAGTTCGTCATCGAGACAGTACGGTCGTTGAAATTCATGGCGAAGTAGCGATCCACATACTCGCTCGCTTCGGCTTTGTTCAGGAATCTGGCCTGCACACCGCTGTCACGCAGTTGATCGTGTACCTTGCGGATTTTCACAAGGAAGTCACGCCATTTCTTGTTGTCGAACGAGAAAAGGCGACTTTTCTTCGCCTCCTGCGTGATGGTCAGGTAACAAAGGCTGTCCGTGTATTGGCGGCCACCGAAATAACGGAAGTAAGACGCCGAGAGAAATTCCCGTCTGCCGTCCGTTTCATTCGCAAAGCGTTTCCTGACGAAAATATCCTGCTTATGGATGGCGTACCCTTCGCCCAATGTCTGCGCAAGGGCAGTGAACAGGTGCGTGAACTCGTAGTAACAGTCGATGTCCGCCGAATACTTCTGCACCGGATTCTCTATTTTCAGTACGGCGGAGTATTCGCCAGTCTTGGTGTACAGTACGCCCACTCCGTCCGTCTCTTCCGCCGAAAAATAGATATCCTGAAAGATTCGCTTGCGCTTGCCGCCCGTGCCGAACGCATAGACCGATACGGCCATGCCGATACACAGTGCGATAAAGGCTGTGATAATGTATAGGGTCATTTCGATATACGTGTAATTAAAAATAGGGGCAGGTTCGCCTTGCTTCAAGACAAACCCGCCCGCGTTCAACAATCAATATAGCCATGCACATTGCCGTGATGGTTTCTCTTTCGTCAGATCTTGCGCGAGTGGGCATAGACGTACACACCCGGTGCGATCTTCTTGCTGTGCAGTCCTTTCCGCTGTTTGAGGATGATGAGCACGATGCCTGTCGATACGGAGGCTGACAGTACGACAAGCCCGGCAACGAAACCTATCAGGCAGTAAGCAGCGACGAAACCGACAATGGCTCCACACGTTGTCGCTGCCGCCCAATAGATGTATCGTCCCTGAATACCTAAGAACTCAAGAGGCCGTTGCAGTCCCTTGAACAGCGGATAATCCGGATAACGTTCGTCCTTGCCTTTCATCCTCTGTCAGCTTAAGCGGCAATACCGAAGAACAGGGGCAACGCCTTGGCTGCCGCAATCAGAAAGATACAGGCGCCCACGACCATCATGATCTTCTTCTTGACATCCTGCTCCTCGTTGTTCATGGCGATGTACACGCTGATTGCGCCCACGATGGCCACGACGCCGGCAATGGCGTAGCATAGTTTGACCATGATAGGCACATACTTGGTAATCTCCTCCGCGACGGTGGACAACGCAGTTGTTCCGGCAGAGTAGTCTCCTGCGGAGTTCTGTGCCATTGCAGTCGTGCCGGACAGCAACATGAGGGCAAGCATCTTTACCTGGGTAGAGATTCTGTTGATGAATCCCATTGCCTTTCGGCACATTCGTTTGGTTCTTTGAAACATACATTTACTGTTTTTAGTGAATACTTTTATTTATCTGTGACCGTCATACGGTCGGTGTTATATGCGGTAGCCGAAGAAGGCCGGGAAGACGACGAACGCACCGATAAGGAACAGGCACGCACCCACAAGTGTCAGTATCGACTTGGTGATGCCGTCCTCGCCAGTGTTCATCTTGACATAAATCTGGAAACAGGACACGATGACATAAACTCCGGCTATGGCGCAACAGATGTACTGGACGTAGAGCATCATCGTCACCACGTAGTCGTGCATCGTAGCCAGTGCGTCTGCACCCCAACTGTAGTTTACGCTACCGCTCTTGGCGGAAACCGTGTAGGGGAGCGTGAGGCACACCGCACATAGTATCTTCTTAGCTTTCGACATTTCACAACCGGTCTTGAATTGGGTTCCACATTATTTCAGGCCGGTTGTCCACCCGTCCTTTGGCAATCATCGCCTTGTACATCTCTTCTGAAGTGCGTTCGTCAGACAGGTAAGGCACGGTTTCTTCCATTCGTTCCTCCGCTTCGGCTTTCAACTGCTCCAATTTCTCCTGTGCTGTCGTCGGATTGTTCACACTCTTTTCCGGTGGTGTTTCCTGAACAGTAGTTTCGCTTTCTGTGTCGTAGCTTTCGTCGCCGATACTGAAGCCCGTTTCACTCTCCGTGACAGCAACACTTTCTTCCTCGACCTCCGGTGCGCCGATGTCGAAAACTTCCTCGTCCTTCTTGTCCGTTCCCTTTTTTCCATAAAGGTCATGCGTGATGATAGCGGCGTAGTAGATGACGTAGGCGACCGTCAGGACAAGGGCAAAAATGAAATATGAGTTCATATCTTTTAGTATGGATATTGAAATTTATATTAGTATGATTTTGCAAAGGAATACACGAAATATCGAACTATAAAATAATTGAACAATAAACAGATATTCTGTTAGTAAGATTTGTGTAAATTTTCAAAATCGAACTATTAAATCGTACTATATACCTATTCCGGCAAAGAAAAAAGAGGACTGGAGGGCATAAAAAAAGCCCTCACGATGGAGAGCTTTGAATGGAAAATGGCGATAAGACATCAACGTTTCTTTCCGCGCAGATAATCGTTCAGGTCTTTGTATTCCGCATAACGGCCGGATTCGTCATTGGCACGTCCGTCATACATGCCGGCAATGGTTTCGGCGGTTTTCTGCCCGGCAAGATCATTGTCGAGGTAACAGTGAATGAACGAATATTCCTGCAAGCGTGTCAGTGCCTTTCTCAGGTTGTTTACCGAGTTCATCACGAGGTAGTCGCACGGCATGTCAATACACACCGTTTTGTCTCCAGCCTGCTTCAGCGTCAGATAGGAAAGAAAATCCATGAACCCCTCGAAGACACAGGCCCTTTCCTGCGTTTCTTCGCTCCGGTGTCTTATCAATGAAATATCCTTGTTGTTCAAGCATCCTTTATAATATGCGTTACGCACCTCGTAACCGCCGGAGACATTGCCGAACGCAAGAGCGAAATAATGCCTTTGGCGCAGTTCATAATGAACCTCCCGGCAGAACATTCGACCGATGTCCGCATCGATCAGACGGGACTGGAGGTAAGAAAACAATGCGTAGTGGCGCAGCGGAACCACGATTATATCTTTCATTTCCGCTTCCACCGGACGGGACGGAGCGGTCGGCACATGGATGACCGGTAGCGGTGTGGCCTTTGCGTGCCTCTCGATAAATGCCAGCACCTCGCTCACGTTGTTCGTTTGATACAGGTGCTTCCCCAGTTCCACCAGGTCGCCACCTGTAGCCTCGCCGAAATCATACCATTCATTTATCTGGTCATTCACTTTGAATGACGGAGTACGTTCTTCCCGCAATGGCGAGAGATACCAGTGCTGCCCTGATTTTACATATAGCGCACGGTGGCCGAGTTGTGCCAAGAAATCCACAATGGGTATTTGTTTTGCTTCTGCTATGGTCATGTCTTTCTCCTTGCATTATATCCAGTATGTATTTGCATACGGTCTCATTCTTCATCAAAAAGCATGACCTCGGCAGGTGTCATGTCATTATAAAACAGCTTGTCCCGTTTGATGATGAGTTTGAGATTATCGGTCAGATATTGCAGCAACTTCACCATGACACTTCGTCCCCGTTTGAATCCGATGGCTGCATAGGAATCCATGAGAGCTTGCAACATATTCTCGAAACCTTTGATGGGTTTGTCGCCAAAAGCAGCGGCAAGGGCTTCCCTGTGCTGCTCCAAGGATAGATCCATAAAACTCATCCGTGATTTCTGTTTGATGCCACTGTTGAACGAATGGTTTTCCGCAATGACAGGCAGCCCGTTGTCATCAACGGTAAATGCAAAAGGCTTGAACTCTTTTTCACGGATATGCAGCGCATGGACTTCGCTGATACTTGGATTGTCACTATTTTTACTGATGACCAATACGGTTTCCGCCTTGTTGCTCATCTCCGTGCCTATATGTCCCCGTACATTATTGTCCCCTTTGTTCAAATGGAGCACGCAATGAATATGCAGGTCATGTCGGGAAGACCATTCCATCATCTTGTTGATGACTTCCACCGATTCGCCGGTACTGTTGATGTCAAGCATCAGGTCGCGGATACCGTCGATGATGACCAGTCCATAGCCTTTATTCTGGCGTAGCGCATAGTCTATGACTTCAATGCGTACTGCAGGTGTATATTCTCTTAGACAAATAAAATCGAGGTTCTCGTTGTCGGTCTTCGTAGACAGGCCGGCCAATCGTAAGATGCGTTCCAAAACCGTGTGACAATGGAAGCGGCTCTGTTCCGTATCGACATACAAAATTCTGCGCTTCCCCTCTGGTAGGTGTGCCCGGTAGTTCAACACCTGTCGTCCAGCCAGTGATGCAGCAACAAGAGCAGAGACATTGAATGTCTTTTTCGATTTGGCTTTACCAGTCGAGGCACTGAAATTACCGAGGGTGGCTATCGTTGAATTGTCTATCCAAATGATTTGTGGTGGGGTTTCGTAGGTGTCGGTAGCCCTGATTTGGGATGCGGCAAGAATATCAAACAGTTTATGCTCCTCAAGCCCTGTGCTTATGTTGTAATCAGTCTTTCTTTCGTTTTCCATAGCGTCTTTGCTTTAAGAATGGTTGTGTTGCTACTGTTTCGGTTGCCATACGCATGGCTTCATCTGCAGTCGGTTCGTGATTCTGCAAGAGCCATTCATCCAGTTCTTCCTTGGCGAAGTAGATCATTTTACCACGTGGTTTGTAATGTGGAATCTCTTTGTTTGCCGTGAGCTTGTACAGCATACTGTCGGAAACCCCGATATACATACAGGCATCCTGAAATGTAAAGACCCGTTTGGTCGAATAGATGCTTTGCTCCAACAAATCCATCCGTTCCAAGATATTTTCAACCGGTTCCAGTTTCTTGAGAACCGACTCAAGGGCGGTAATTCGTTCGCTCATCCGCTCCATGAAAGTTAGTCTGTTCGACATATGTTTTCAATTAAAGTTTGACAATAGAATTGTATCTCCGTTATCAGTGCGTCGATAACGGAGGACAAAGGTATGATATGCCGATAAAGGATAGGAAATTATCAGCATGATACTATGCAAGTATCACGCTAACTCTCATTCTTTTATCTTTCACATGGTAGATTTATTCTCACTTTCTTTCAACTGACCGATAGCTCGTCTGATGCTGTATGATACCGCTGTCTTGTTGTTCCTGACAGCGGAAAGAGCAGACGAAAGATTAGATGCGGTAATAAACCGTGAGCCGTCCTTGGATTGCAAGAACCGTCCTTTGTCGAGAACAGATTGCCAGCGGGATTGGATGAACGAGTTTTCGAGAAGTACATCGAAAAAAATAGTCACATGACGAAGATTGTTTACCCGGATATGAAACCCCTCTTTACAGGAAAAGAGAGCTTCCATATCCTCTATGCGGAGTGTAGAAACGCAAAACAGATGATAAGTATTGGCACAAGACACAATACCTGTCATCTGTTCTTGAGTGAAGTTGCATCCGAAAGAAAGCGGTGGGGCATCTGTCACCTTATCGGTGCGGTGCTCGACTGGTGGCGGCAACGGCTCCGACCTATCATACCTCCTTCGCAGTTCCATACATTTCTCGAATGAGAAATCTGATGCTGTAAAAAGAGGTTGGATAAGTCGTGCACATTCTGTCAGCAGCCCTCTGACGATGTAAATGTTCATTTCGTGGCAGTTCCGACAACCGCATTATCGCAGTTGATGTACCGGTGACTGTTAATGAAGTCATCCACATAGCGGCTATACCGCTTACCATCCGCAGTCACATTTTGGAGATAAAGTTCTCTCGCCTCGGAGAGTAACTCGAATAATTCTTCCGCTACATCCTGTTCAGTAGCAAAATGGGTTAGGTGTTGCTTCCCTTCAAAAAAAGAGAAGACATGTTACATTTCTCTTTCATGTCTGTTTACTTATTCATATTTTAAGTTCAAATTTGATGATAGTTTAAAGAGGGTTCATATCAGACACCCTCTTTTTACAAACCTTCTTAATATCAAAGCCTTGCATGAAAAACTATTTGGTTACCTTGTAAGTTCCACTTCCATAGTTCTTTGACTTCATCTCTCCGGGAAGAGTTACGGTAGCGGTGGCACCTTTAGGGATGGTAAATTCCCAAATCCAGGCGTCACCTTCGTATTTCCAGGCACTCTTGATGAGTCCGGCGGCGGAACGGTATTCGGCAGTCACGTGTCCCAACCGCTTGTCTGGAATAGGCTTCATAATGATATGCTTGAAGCCGGGGGTGGCTGGATCGGCTGCGATGCCGGCAACAGTTTCCCAAATCCATTCACATACGCATCCGTAGGCATAATGATTGAAACTGTTCATGCCGCTCGGTCCCATTCCTTTGTCTATCATATAGCTGTTCCACCGTTCCCAGATGGTGGTGGCTCCGTTGTCCACAGAGTACAGCCAGCTTGGATTCTTACGTTGGAAGAGCAGTTCATAGGCAATGTCTTCCATGCCATTCTCCGTGAGGGTGGCCATGAGGATGGATGTGCCTAAGAATCCGGTCTGTAAGCAAAGGTCGTGCTGTGCGAAGTTTTCGCGCAGACGGTCTATCATCTTCGCTTTGGCTTCGCCTTCTACAAGTTGGTTCTTCAGGGCGAACAAAGCAGGTGTCTGCATGGTGTTGAGGATGGCGGTTTTGAAGGTACCGTCTTCATTGAGGAAGTTCTCTTTGATGTATGCCTTTGCCGAATCAGCCATTTGCTGGTATTTGACGGCATCGCGACCGGTGGCGGCAGCCATGTCCCGCATCATGAAAGCATCTGTCATCCAGTAGGAAGCACTCAAATAGTTCCAGTAGCTGATAGCATCAGGAAGCGGACCTTGGGGAGAGAAAGCCAGTCCGCTCCAGCTTTCCAGAGGTTCGTAGCTCAGCCAGTCGGCCCATTGATAGTTACCGTTCTCGCTACAGAGGGTCTCGTGGTTATACTTGGTGTCGTTGATGTGGTTCATAAACAAGTCCATGGCATTCCAGTTCTCCTCGATGATTTGTGTGTCATCGAATTGTTTCCATACCGTCCAAGGCACGATGATTCCGGCATCAGCCCAACCGAAACGCATTTTCTCGTCACCGTATTGTGCCAAGGGAGCCACTCCGGGAAATCCGCCCAAATTGTTCTGTGTGTCGCGCATGTCACGCATCCACTTGTGGAAGAACTTCATGGTGTTGGCAAAGAACGTTCCAGTTTCTGCAAATACTTGTGTGTCTGCTGTCCAGCCCAGGCGCTCGTCGCGTTGCGGGCAGTCGGTAGGTATGGACAGGTAGTTGGATAACTGCCCCCAATAAGTGTTGGAGATGAGCTTGTTCACAAGGTCGTTGCCTGTGGTTATAGTGCCGATCTCCATTTTCTTTGTGATGGAAGTAACTGGGATGGATTTCAGCGACTTGATGGCGACATTTCCGGTGGCAGTTATGGAAACGTAGCGGTAGCCGAAGAAGGTGCAATGAGGGTAGTAGGTCACATAGCTATTTCCGGCAGCAAAAGTGTAGTCCAGACGGACGCCGTAAGGGAAGCGCAGGCTTTCGCGGTGACAGCTTCCTTCCGGACCGTCCATGCCACGAATCTTGGCACCATTACCGTCATTGAGTAGTTCTGCGGGAAGGCAGGTCAGCACTGTTCCCTCAGCAGCTTTGAATACGAAAGAGGGGATGCCGGCACAATTTTGTCCGAAGTCCACCACTAACGTCTCTCCCGGACTTACGGTCATCTCTGTATCCAATGCGAACTCACGGGCGATAATTACCTTACCGAACTCATTCTCCTTTGCTCCTCCTACATTCTTCCAAACGTATGCTTTGACAGGAGCGAGGGCGAGATCTGTACGCAGATAGACTTCCGCTCCGTCCGAAGGCAGGATGTCGCCGGAGAATTCGGTATTCTCTTCGGGTGTGGAGAGTTTGTCCACACATTCGTAGCCCATCGGTTCGCGTGCATCGTACGTTTCTCCATCAAAGATGCCGGCATGTTTCACCGGACCGGCAATTCCGGCTTTCCAGTTTTTGAGGTCAGTACCGTAGCGCTTCTTGCTTCCGTCAGAAAAAGTCAGTTCCAGTACACCACGGAAGGCACATTTCTTGCCTATCATGCCGTCATATCCTCCGGGGGTTATAATTTTGTCACCCCACCATCCCGGCGTCACCTGTACGGAGAGCATGTTCTCGGCGTTTGGCTTAGTACGAATGATGTCTGTAATATCATAGGTGAAAGAACGTTTGGTCTTGGCATAGTGTGTGAAGCCCGGTTTCAGGAATTCCCCGCCTACGGGTTTCCCATTCACATACAACTCGTAAATTCCCAGTCCGGTGGTCATCCACTTGGCGGAGATGACTTTCTGTTCGTTTCTTACAGTGGACACGAACCAGGTCGCGCCATCGGCTGCGCGACCGTTGTTATGTCCTTTCACTACAGGAGCGTCTGTTGCGGAAATCCATTTGGATTCGTTCCAGGCCAACGCTTCCAATGCGTCAGTACGTTTCCCGACTTCGGTTGCGTTTATCAGTCCGCTATTTGAGAAAAACGCGAAAATTATTATCGGAATAATATCCGCAAAATAATGAAGATTCATTTTCATACTTATGTTTTTATTTTTCTTATTTAATCAGATAATCAGATGCGTAGATAAAAGCACCGGCTGTCCACCCCATAAATGGAGGCATTTCGTATTCATTATTCACTTCCAAATTACCTAATTCAGCGTTATATTTCTCCCATAGATTACCTGAAGATTGGTAAATCTTAACAATACTACTAACATATTTCTGAGCTATACGACGAGCTTCTTTTTTAAATCCATAACGGTCCAGACCATTTATTGATAAAAGATTAAAACTCGCCCATGCATTAGGAAAATCCCACTGATAGGTTCTCTTGCGTTTTCCTTGTTCGCAAGCGACAATGCCACAAGGATATTCTAATCTTTGAAGATGAACAACCACATTCTTAGCTTGATGTTTGGTTAAGACCTCTGCCCAAAGTAAATTAAAAACAGCCGCAGAATATATAGGACTTAGTCGGTTATTTATAAAGTCATAATCATAAAAACAGCCGTCTTGAGAGTTATAACAATATTTATTCAACAGATTTTTCCTTTTTTGGGCTGCATCCAACCATTTGTTTGAACCCTTCTTTTTCAATTCTTTATAGAAAAAAGCAAAATTCTGTTCATATAAATAGAGATTTGCATTTAAATCCACAGGATTAAAATCTTCACAACGAAAATCAAAACGAGGGGAAAAATCCCAACCGGACTCCGCTTCTGCAATTAAATGAGAAGATTGTTTCAATAACTTCAAAGAATCTGTTAAAACAGGCAAGTCAGTGAAACGTGTTCTCATATATTCATAAAATGAAACCAGTTCATCTCTTGTTGCACTGTTCGAATATCGGTTCAGTCCCGTAGGTGTAATTCGTTGAGTCATCCAGAATGTGTACTCTTTTTCTAATATTCTACAGGCAGATTCCAACCATATTTTATCCCTGCTCTTTTCGTAAATATCCCGAACCATCATACTGGCAAATGGTGGTTGTGAACGGTTCAAATATGAAACATTAGATCCATTAGGCATAAATCCAAATTTATCTATTAAGTAAAGGATGTTATCTACATTATTCAATGCCTGCTCAAAGTCATCATCCGATATCAACCCTATATTTGTAAAATATGTATCCCAATAATACATATCTTGCTGAAATGCACCACTCAAACTTGGAACACTATAAGGTTTTGGCAAAGCAATATATCCCAATGTATCCTTTTTACACTCTTTTACAGTATGTCCCATATGTTCTTTAATGAATAAACGTACATTTCGTATGTCTTCAAGCGATTGCTGTTGGGCATTTATAAAGAGAGAAAATATGAAAATAAATATTGCGGTTAATAATTGACGCATAGTATATTCTATTTTAATAATGTTTTATTTTAACTCAAATACTATTGTTCCTTTGATATTCCGGGAGGAACTCCCAATCATCGCTTCAAACTTACCGGGTTCGGCTACCCATTCATGTCTTGCATCATCAAAGAAACTCAACGCTTTTTTATCAATCGTCAGTGTTACCGTTTTCTCTTCTCCCGGAGCCAATTTAACTTTTTGGAAAGCTTTCAGCTCCTTCAACGGACGCGGCAGGGAAGATTTTTTATCGCTGATATAAAGCTGAACAATTTCCTGACCTTCGCGGATTCCTGTATTTTTTATGTTGATGGTAAACGAAATCGTATCATCGGCGGTCATTGTTTTCTTGTCCGCAGCAGGTTTGCTATAAGTAAAAGTGGTGTAGCTTAATCCGTGTCCAAACGGAAACAATGGCTTGATTTTTTCTTTATCTGCCCAACGGTAACCTACAAAGATGCCTTCATGGTAAGTTTCGTTTATTGTGTCCCCTTGATGCTTAGTTACCAATTCTTCTTTATTGCCTGGATATTCGCCTAATCTATGAGCACCTACATCATCCAATTTTACGGGAAAAGTAAAAGGTAACTTACCGGAAGGATTAATATCTCCGATTAATACAGAAGCGAGGGCCGTTCCGGCTTCCGAACCCAAGAACCAGCCTTGAACAATGGCGGGAACTTCGTTCACCCAAGGCATAGCTACTGCATTACCGGAAATATTGACAAAAATCAAATTCTTATTAATCTTAGCCAATTCACGGATTACTCTGTCTTGCGCATATGGCAATCCCAAAGAAATACGGTCTGAACCTTCACAATCTTGTCCCTCACTCTTATTTAGCCCACCGAAGAAAATAACATAATCCGCGTTTTCGGCCATTTGCAGAGCCTCAGCGAGAAGTTCGTCTTCCGAACGGTCGTCTTTCAAGTCCTGACCGGTTTTCACACCGTTATATTCACCTGTCGGGTCGCCTACGTAACCACGGGCATACACTACTTCCGCTTTTGTACCTACACGATTCTTCAATCCATCCAACGGAGAAATCTCGTACTTCACTTTCAAGGAAGAACTACCACCGCCCACTGTCATCATCTTGATTGCATTCTCACCGATAACGGCTATTCTTTTCGCTTTGTTCAAGTCGATAGGCAACACGTTATTGTTGTTCTGTAAAAGAACGATTCCTTCTTCAGCTATCTTACGACCGGCTTGTCCGTGTTCGGGAGAACCTAAAGAACCGAACGGCTTATGCGGATTCATCGAAGTACGGAAAATCAGACGAAGGATGTTGCTGACTTTCTCGTCCAACTCTTTTGTTCCGACTTTACCCTCTTTAATCAGTTTCAGGTAAGGGAAAGCCAGGTAATAATTATCATAAGCATTATGGGCTCCGTCAGACAATCCGTTTGTCCACGAACCGAATTCCAAGTCCAGTCCGTTGTAGATGGCTTGTTCGGTATTATGCACACCACCCCAGTCGGACACTACCACGCCGTCGAAGCCCCATTCGTCACGGAGAATGTCTTTGAGCAGACGTTTGTTGTGGCAAGCGTGCTGCCCCTGATAAAGATTATAAGAACCCATAATTGACCAGGCTCCACCTTCTTGAATGGCAGCCTTGAAAGCAGGCAGGTATATCTCATAAAGGGGACGGTCGTTTAGGTACATATTCGTAGTGTTCCGATTGGTTTCCTGATTATTCAACGCGTAATGTTTCACGCAAGCGGCTACACCATTTTCCTGCACTCCTTTGATATAAGGAACTACCATCGTGGCGGACAGATACGGGTCTTCACCCATATATTCAAAATTACGTCCGTTCAGAGGAGTACGATAGATGTTCACACCGGGTCCTAATAAGATATCTTTTTTTCGGTAACGCGCCTCTTCACCGATACTTTTTCCGTAGAGATGAGACATTTCCGGATTCCATGTGGCAGCAAGGCAAGTCAATGCGGGGTAAGCGATGCAGGAATCGTTTGTCCATCCTGCCTGGTCCCATTCATCCCACAATACTTCCGGACGGATACCGTGAGGACCATCGGTAGCCCATACTTCGGGGATTCCAAGCCGAGGTACGCCTGCCGAACTGAATTTTGATTGTGCATGAATCATCTTCACCTTTTCTTCAAGGGTCATCCGGCTCAATGCGTCTTTTACTCGCTCTTCGATAGGTCTATTCGTATCTAGATACGCTGGCGTCTGTGCAAAGACAGGCAACGCAGCCTGTAAACAGAAAAATAATAGTTCCACTAAGATTGTCAGTTGTTTCATACGTATAAAAAGATTAGTCAGTATTAATATAGAATTATATGAGTTACAGTTCATATAAAAAAACAGATAATAATCGTTTGATGTGATAAAGAACTACCTATAAGCAAAGACTAATATTTCGATAATCAGTCCTTACCTATAGGTAGATCATCAAACACCAATTGAAATTTAAGTGAAATGTCTTAACAAGTTTGCTGCTTTTTATTTGAAATCACGGGATGAACAATCTATAATCAGACGATTGTTCTCCGGATTTAATGATACTGTATTTCCACTCTGTTTCACATTACCTTTCAGACAGACAATGCCGTATGAAATACCTTTCAGTTCACCAGTCAACGAATTGTTTCCTTTCACTTTCAGTGGCAATGTCTTTCCCGTGGCAATTTCGAGTTTCAACTTCCAAGGGTTGGATGTTTTACCTTCAATTTTAATCTCTCTCTCGGACAGGGTGATTGTATAGGCAGATTGGTCGGTAGCTACACAACGCAGTTGCATCTTGCTGTCATTCACTGTCTTCACTTCTACATTCTTTATGGTCACTTCTTTTTCAGCTCCGTTCTTTATGGTGTAAAAACGGATAGCAGCATACTCTTTGGGGGTGCTCCATAAGAAACCGTCAACAATCGGACAAGTGGTGAATACACACTGGTTAGAAGTCCCACGTCGTTTTAAATAATCCGATTCTATACGTTCATCAAATAAGTGGATATCCCTAAAACGAATGGAATAATCATTCCATAACAGATTTGTACGGTAGAAACGACTGTTGAACCATACAGTCCGATTACCATTGTCTTGCGCGTCAGTGAGTGCTGTGACCGAGGTAGGAGGAGTGACTGGATATTTCTTTTTAAACCAACGTCCCGCTTCTTCCAGTGTCTTAATCTGTATATCTCCGGCTTGTGCCAATGAATCGAGAAGAGGGAATTGAACTCCCAATCCTTTCTTTATACCTGCCCAAGTAAAAGAATTTTCCTGACCGACTTGTGTATAGTTAAAACCGATACAGGGATCTTCAAAAATAGATTTAAAGAAATAGCGCACCCATTTTTCATTCCTGCCTGCCTCCCAAACAGGTTCCAACGTAATAACTCCCTGTGCAGATTCTCCCAAACTGGTATCATATTGATAAATAGGATCACTACCTAACATGCGGAATACCGGAACGGGAATTTGTCCTTCTTTCGTCTGTGCAGGCATATATCCGTTGAGGCGACTGGGATAGTAGGCTTGATTCCAATAGCCGCCCCACAATGTATAGCCATCTGTTCCATACTGATCCCTACATGTACATGATGACACAATGCCATATTTTTCATACATGTATCTCAATGTATGGGCATCGATAAACCATGAACCGACCGAAGCAGGATATTTTCCAAAAATCTCTTTAAATTTTTCCATGTACACATCTACGAGTTTTTCTCTCTCTTCCGGAGTATATCCTACGGCAAAACCGACATCTGCATGCCAGTCCCATGGATAACGTCCTCTCCATTTCAATCCGACTGCTTCTACATGCGGTTGAGTGATTTCCCACCAACCACCAACTTCTGTTCCTCTTTTCATCTCTTCCTTCAAAAGTGACTGATAACGAGGATTGATCAATGCATCGTATTGCAGTAAGAAAGTTCCTCTCATATTGTACTTCTTTAACAGTTTCACCTGTTCGCATACCGTTTCATACAATACATCTTCTGTGATGTTATTGTCTCTGGGCTCCAATTGACGTATAAAGTTGATGATGTTTACAATGCGAGGAGGATGATTATTTTTGGCAGTACCATTGGTTACCGCCAGAAATAATAGAATCGTGATTGAAAAAAATAATTTCATCATTGCGTTTCAAGATTATTGTTTAAAACATTATTCATAAAATACATTCCTGCAATGTCATATTAGCCTATTTAATACTGACGATAAGCTTCCGACATCTGATTAAGTGTTTTAGGAATCCACACTCTATAGCGTCCGGCTGGATTCCAATCATTCCCAGCAGAAGCAAAATCACAGAATTTAATCTGTTTGACAGCTTTGTTTTCTATATTTTCCAAATCCGTACCAAGTATCATTGGCACCTCCATTGTAACCCATGCAAAGGAATCTTTTCGAGTTTCTTGTGGCACAGCCGATACCTCTCCCTTTTCATTCTGTTGAATAATGGCACATTCATCTACATATCCATCCATAAACCGACTGTCACGGGCGAACACCAATGGTCCATAGGTTACAGCTTGATGCCGATCATACTCCTCCACTTTCGCTTTTAATCTGAAATTAATGGACACTTTATCTCCTTTTTTCCACTTTCTTTGCAAGTAAAGATACCCGCCTTTGCGTACACTTGTCTGTGATTCTCCATTAATGGCAATCTGATAATTATCATCCACCCATAATGGAATGCGGAATGCTAATGTAAACTCTGTTTCTTTACGTGGATTTATTGACAATTCAACATGTCCATCAACAGGATATTGAGTTTTCATATCAAGTTTTATTTCATTTTTATTCATGAAAAATGCCGCCTCTGAATCCAAATAAAGATTTACGTACACCTTGTCATTCTTCATCATATATGCCGTTTGGGGAATTAAGGCAAACGCACGCGGACCATTAGCATTACAACAATTGATTTGCATGCCACATTGTTTTTCGCCTTCACATCTACGTCCTTCTAACGGACTATATTTAGATATTTGCGTACCATCATTTTTCATGGACGACATCAATGCATTATACATGGTGCGTTCAAATTCGTCTGCGTACAATGAATTGGTCGTTTCCTGCAATAGCCGTGCACACAATTGCATCCAGGTAAATGTCACACAAGTCTCCATGGTATGGTAAGTAGGTATTGTTTGTTTTTTCTTTCCTTCATACCAACATTCAAAAGTTGCTCCCGAACCGACTATATTGATTTCATCAGCGATGATGTTTGCAACAGTCTTCTCGGTTGCCTGCAAATACAACGGATCGTTAGATATTCTGCCTAATTCAACCATTCCCTCATAGCACGACATCATTTCATAAGCTTTCTGTCCATTTTCATAACTCCACCATGATTTAGGAAAAGTAAAACGATGGACGGGGATATTCTTTAGCGCTTTGGTAATTAATTGCGAATGGCCTTCTTTTTCAATACTGTTTATAATTCCTTTTGCGAAGTGCAAATAACGTGGTTCCTTTGTTACTTCATACAAATAAACAACCGGCTCCAATATGGAACAACTTGGCATTCCGTAATAAAATCCGGTTTCTGCGATATCGAGTTGTTTCTCTTCCAGTTCTTTTATCAGAAGATCTATTAAGCGTTGTACAGCAATCAATGCATTGTCGTCTTTGGTCAATCTGTAGTAAGACAATAATGCCAAAGATGTGTATTTCCGTCCCCAGATATCCCAACAAGTCAGTCGACTTTCCGGTTTATAATTGCCGATATAACCGTCGGCGTGTTGTGTTTCCATAAACTGATTGGCTGCATTCACAATCTTCTGATAAAGCTCCTCATCCCGTGTGTATTCGTATGATGCAATAGCTCCTAACATCCATTTTCCTAAGAATTCTGATTGCCAACCGTTTCCTTCCGTCAGATGCCGAAAGGGCTCTACCAGTTCATCCGCATTCTGTGCTTTCACTCTTTGGTCAATACACATCCGGATGCGGTCTCCAATATAGCCGTTAATACTGATTCTTCCTCCTTCGTTATTTGTACCACTGAAGAGTTTTTTAGTCTGTCCGTTAGCACTAATAGCGGTAAGAGCAAAAAATAAAATATAAATAATTTTTTTCATTTTCGTTCATGCAATAGTTCGTTGATTTTTCCAGACCCTAAACGGGCCTGGCAGTAAATAAAACCAGTTCTTTGAAAAGTTTGTCAATAACTTGTGGGTCCGGTTGCAGACCGGACACGCAAATAAATCGCTCAAACGACAGTTATTGACAGTATTTCAATGAACTTTTATATAGCGGAACCGGTTATAAGGATTCCAATGTTTAACTTTTAGTATAGTAATTTTTTACTGAAGTGTTGTAAAATAAAGTAATGTATAAAAAAGTCCCGCAAGCAGCACAATCTCATTGATATCAAAGGAATGGTTACGTTGCGAAACTTGAACTTTCACGCTATCCTGCAATCCGTATTCTTACGACAGCCTTGCTTAATACGGATGTCTCCGGCAGTATGACTGTGGTGCTCCTTCCGTCTGAGACAGTCTCCAGCTCCTGTCCGTCCATCTCTGCAGATGCCTCTTTGACTCCCTCCAGTACAATGGAAAGTGCACGTGTCTGGAGTGCGTTGCTGTATGTCCCCTGGCGCGGGTTCACGACCACTGTCATCGTCCTGCCTCTGACGGTCTTCTCGATAAGTGTGGTTGCATACTCGTCAGGATATGCCTGGCTCACTCCGTCATCCTCATAGTGCAGGTATGAAGCCTTTGTCGAACCCGGTACGATGAGCAGACGGAGTCTGTTGTCCTCCTGCTGGAGGTTCTGTATGCCCTCTCCGGCGAGCGGGATTATTGAACCGGCCTTCACATACCACGGATTCTCTTCAATGCTGTAGTACAGTGTCTTCTCCGAACCGCCCCTATGCATGCAGTGGTGTGCCATGTCGTACCAGTCGTTTCCTGCCGGGAACCACATCCTCCTCTCAGTCTTTCCAGTTTCAGGGTCAAGCGGCTGGCAGAGGACTGTAGCGAGTATATTGTTCCCGAACATGAATTCCTGATCGAGGCTGTACGCCCTTTCATCTTCCGGATAATAGTAGTACATCGGCCTGCATATGCTGACCCCTGTGTCGTATGCCTGCCGTGCCGCATCGTAGATGTACGGTGTCAGTGCATACCGTAGGTCAATTGCAGCCTTCATGTATTCAAAATGTGACGGATATGCCCATATCTTCCTCTCCAGATACTTTGACTCGGTGGAGTGTGTCTTGAAAATCGGAGTGAAGACTCCGTACTGTAGCCATCTGGTGTACATCTCCGGGTCAGTGTCGTGCTCCTCCTTCTGAAAATGCCCTCCGATATCGTGTCCCCAGTATCCGTATCCCACATTTGATGCAGTGGCCGTGAAGTGCGGCAGCATTTCCAACACTGTCCACTCGTCAAACGTGTCTCCCGAGAATCCGAGCTGGTAACGGTGGCTCCCGAGGCCTCCCCATCTGTGATATATGAACGGCCTGTCCGCAGACTTTCCGAGATATGCGGACTGCCGTACCTTGTCGTTGAAGAATGCATAGTTTATCCAGAACGTATTGCTGAGCCCGTCCATATATCTGCTTTCCCTCCACTGCTGCCAGTCGAGCCACCAGAAGTCCACGCCCTGTTTCTCAAGCGGATGTATTACACTGTTGAAATATGCGTCAGCCCATTTCTGCTGGCTCATCCTGTAAGGCACAGGTGCCATGTATCCTTTCTTCGCCAGGCTTCTGTCGCAGCCTTTGTATATGTACGGCTCGCTGCCGTAGATATAGTCCTCAGGTCCGTCGTAGTCATCTGTCCTTGACAGGTAGTCCTTTACAAATGTCCCGTAGCAGTCCTCGTACGGGCGGATTCCGGAGGCCGGATGAAGGTTGAGTGATGTCTTGAAATTCATCAAATGCAGGTCCGACAGCAGACCGACAGGGTCGACAATCAGATCCCTGTTCCATGTGTATCCGGTCCATCCCCGGTTCTGTCCGAACTCATCATTGCCAAGACGTTTCTGCATCGGTTTCCAAGTGAGATGCCAGTCCATGTCAATGACGAACACGTCTGCCGGAACCTTATGCTCACGCATCTCAGAAGCAATCTGTAGCAGTTCCTCGTCCGTGTATATCCAGTACCTGCTCCACCAGTATCCGAATGTGTATTTTGGAGGCATCGGAATCTTTCCTGCAACTTTGGTGAAGTCGCTGAGAGCGGCAGTGTAGTCATGTCCGTAGGCGAAGATATACCAGTCAATCCTGTCACCAGAAGGCCGCTCTGCAATCCATTCCCCCCAGTCAGAATCGTCCTTTTCGAGCAGATGCCTTCCGCTCTCGTCCACGATGGTCCAGCCGTCGCGAGAGAGGAGCCCGTCCTCCATTTCTGCAGGAGTCTGGACATGAGGGCGCGCCCATGTACAACGCCGCAGTGTGTTCTGTTCATACCTTCCGTCTATCTCGTCGAGCGTCCTGACCGTTCCCTTGAGGTTTCCTTCAGGCTTCATGGCTGGGGTCCATGTCACAGTCCTTCCGTTCATCCTGAACAAGACTGAAAGGTTTTCCGGAGCGAATCTGCCTCCCTTGTATTCCAGGGTCAGTGCAGCAGTCCTTATCTGTACTCCGGAATCCTTTCTTCGTACATCATACTGTGGTACGGGAAGTTCCCTGTTGATTATTGCAAGAGATGCGCGGTCCTCGAACGCTCCGTCCTCTGACCACTCCATCCGCACAAGACGGTCTGTGAGGACAGTGAACCTGGCATTGCCGCATATTACGGTCGCCTGCTCCGGTGCCTTGGGGTTCTGGCCCGCTACGGCCATGCTGAAAAGAATAAAGAAAAGAATTATTATAATCTGTTTCATTTAATACAATAGTTCGTTAATTTTTCCAAGTCCTAAGCGGCCCTGGCAGTAAATAAAACCAGTTCTTTGAAAAGTTTGTTAATAATTTGTGGATCCGGTTGCAGACCGGACACGCAAATAAATTGCTCATTACTCAACCGTGACGTTAGTAACATAGTTGTTTTTGCGTATAAGATTTGATGTTCCGGTTACTTTCGTACCTTTGGCATAATAATCTTTAATGTGTATATTGGATACTTTGTGCTCTTCGCTATATCCCATCAAAGCAATTCCTGTACAAACGGAACCTATATGACGAATATTCTCAAAATATACATTATTTATACTTCCTCGGATGTTATCCTGCGACCATGGGGTACCTGTAATTTCCAAATTAACTGTTCTTCCCCATGAACCTGTATCCAATGGTTCGTCTTTCAGCGTAGCATTTTCTGTTATCGGTTCTTCAATAGAAATATTGTTGAAATGTACATTTTCGATACGGGCTCTATCTCCATTCTGCATGTCCAATGCAACCATTGTAAAACGAGGAATATAACAATTTGAAATAGTGACATCGCGAATAACATCTACCACAGTTTCGGCTCCAAATTCAATAATTTTTCCCCAGTCATTCCAAAGCACACAGTTATCCACTTTTATATTTTCGATAACTTTTTGCTTGTCATAACAAGCTTTCTGTCCTTTAATTGCAATACAGTCATCAAACGCTCTGACAAAGGAATTCTTTATTGTTACATCGCTACTGTTGACAATATCTATCCCATCAGCATTATATCGCCAAAAGCCTACCAACTTGACATTGTCGAAAGTGATTCCATTACAATAATAGGGAACCACCGCCCAATGAGCCGGATCTTTCACAACAATGCCTTCAATATGAGCATTCGATACTCCCTTCAAGGAAATGGAATGTCCCGAATTCATGTGGCTTGAGTCGAGAATACCTTTTCCCACAATTTTTATATTAGACGTGTTCTCACTCTCAATAGCTCCGTAGACTATTGCTCCTTCGTCAATATATACCATTTCATTACTTCTCATTGTAATAAGACCGGCTTCATGGGTGCCGGGACCAAAATAACGCGCATCAGCACTTCTTTCGACTGTCAATTTTTTCGGATTGGCAAACAGATGCAAGGCTTCATGATGATCACCAAATTCGACAACGAACTGGCAAGGACTTGATAAGGTGAATTCAATAGTATTTTCTTTCACAACGGGAACAATGCCAAACTCTGTAGGACGTATTTTACATTCCTTTACATTTTTCGGTGAAGTAATTCTCACCACGGCATTCTTTTTATAATCGAAACAGGCAAAATGTGCTATTTCCGTCTGAGAAATAGGTCGTTGATATCCTTCAAACGCCTGATTATGGGGATATTTAGAAACCCGTGCCTGATGAACTGTTACCGGAGTTCCATCTATTTCTATCTTCCATTCTCCTAACGGCTTATCAATCAATTCATCATTTGTCTTACTATGACAACTGGTAAAATGAAAACTGCAACTTACAATAAGTATATACTTAAAAAAAAGATTTATTGCTCTCAACATGATTATTAAAAAGTTATTGTTTTTAACGTGATTATTAAAGATCTATTGGGATACCGGAAACTGTATTCCTGAGCTTCCGGTACTCTATTCATTCTTTCAATTATTTATATCCCGGATTTTCCACTAAATTAGGATTGTTACCTGTACGTCCTAACGTGATTGGGAAATAATATTGATGTTCGGAGAATTTAGGTCTATTATCTCCATCTATATTATATAACATTTCCAGTTTATATTTAGGCGGATTCGTACCATAAACCTGTATATAACGCAATCCGGAATTGCTTTTCGACAATACATCTGTAGCTATCCTCCAACGTCTCACATCCCAATAGCGATGTCCTTCGAAAGCCAGCTCTACTTTTCGTTCATGACGTATTTTTTCACGGTCGATGGTTTCCAATTCTTTGATACCGGCACGTCTTCTCAGTTCATTAATAGCACCCAGTGCGTCTGATTCATTCAGTTCAAAAGCTGCTTCAGCCAGGTTCAACAATATCTCTCCATATCTGAAAACGATATAATCGGTACTTGAGAAACCGGGAGGGCCTTGAAGGGTATTGCTACTTTCATCCAAATATTTCATTACACCAAAACCCGTTCCGAAACTGTTATCTACAGTTTGTGTACCCAGTGCTGACACACCCTCGTGTGATCCTGAAGTCAAAATCTGTCCATTCGGCAAAAGCAATCCATTATGGTAATCGACTTTAGCTCCTTTCCAGTCGGTATTTTGCGTATAAATGGTGGCAAAAAAGCGTGGGTCTTTATTTCCCCAAAGTTCTTCCGTAGTCCACGTTCCATTCATGATTTGTTGTTTGTTCAACGTACCGGGCGTTCCGTCTATGTATTCGAATTCCTCTGCCATTTCAAGGTAAGGGGCGTCTTTGTTCCCTGCATTCCATGCGTGTGGTTTCGGGCATTGGGCAAAATCATACCCCCAACAGTTTCCACCACTATACTGGCCGGTATCTATAGATGTCGGCGAGCTATTATGCTTTTTGGCAAAAATCACCTCATTGTTGTCTTTTACAAGAAATATATTCTTGAAATTTACGACCTTATCAGCATCCGAATTGTATAAAGAGAATTTCTTTTTTATCTCTTTTGAAGCATTGTATGACTGGCGATAATAGCCTTCTGCTTCTGATGTTGGTATTCCCAATAAGCCGTCCAATTGTACTGTACCGAATTGCGCAATACTTCCGGCATATAAAGCCGCGCGGCTTATCAGTGCCAATGCCACATATTTAGTGGGGCGTCCTGATTTTGAATCCGCCACATCGGGCAAATGACCCTTTTCAACGACGTCTGTCATTTCAGAGAGTATGAAATCATATACCGCCTTCTCTGAAGTACGTTTAGCATACAATTCTTCTTCCGGGTCATCTAACTTCTGAGGGACTGTAATCAATGGAACCGCACCATATCGTTTGACCATTGCAAAATAATTGAATGCTCTCAAAAAACGTGCTTCCGCCATCCGCTGATCTTTTAAATTTTCATCAATCGGGGATGAAGGTAGCCGTTGCAGGAATTCATTCAATTTACGGATAATGACATAAGCGTGATCCCACCATTCTAACAGACCACCTCCTATACTCAATCCGCCGGCTTTATAAATGGCTGCATCACCTGTGTTATATCCCCAGTTTACCTTGGCTTCATCGGCTATTTCATTAATCCAGTGCATTCCCATTCCGGCTTCGCTTTGCCAAAAGCTATCAAAGTGTTCGGAAAAATAGGTAGGCGTTTCATTGACGAATACGGAAGTCTGATAATAGCATTCCGAAAGATAACTTTCTATTAATACGGGATCACTCCAGACTGTTTTGTCTGAAATTATATCCAGCGGTTCCTTGTCGAGCACATCCAAACAAGATGTCATTGTTGTGAGTGTTGCTGCAAACAACCCTAACAGTAGATTTCTTTTATATTTTTTCATTGCATTCTACTTTTATTGTTCTAAAATGAAACATTTAATCCAAGACTGATGGTACGTTGTTGCGGATAATAGCAACCGACGTTCGGTGCTTCGGGGTCAATTCCATATTTGCCAAGTTTGTTGAATGTCAACAGGTTTGTTCCCGACAAATAGACTCTTACGTTACTTAACTTGCATTTTTCTATAAGATATTTTGGTAAATTATATCCTAAAGATGCTACCTTCAAACGAAGATAACCCGCCTTCTTGTAAAGGAAATCAGATGCCCAATTATTACTTGCAGCTCCTCCTAAACGGTAGAACAAAGCATTAGGATTGTTTTCAGCCGAAGTCCATCTTTCCTCATAGAGTAAAGTGGAAAACATATCGCTTGTTACATGCTGGTTATAACCGAAAGCTCCTTGGAAAAGTGCACTCAAATCAAATCCTTTATAGGCTAATGCTATATTGATTCCATACATCCAATGCGGAGTCTTCCCTTTTCCTATTTCAGTCTGGTCTTTCCAGTTGATAATGTTATCACCATTCAAGTCTTTATACTTCACATCTCCCGGTCGGAGGGTAGCATTACCGCCCAAATCTTGATAATGTGGTGCTTCCATGATTTCTTCCTGGCTGGTAAATAGTCCTTCGGAGATATATCCATAATCGCAATCTGTCCATTTTCCGCTCTTCAAGTAAATTCTTGCTTGATCGGGGTCGGTTATATTTGCTTCTTCGACATATTTCCATTTCGCACGCGACCAAGAAATGTTTCCGCTTATATCATAAATGAGATCATTCCACCGTCCGGAGGTTCCTAATTTTATCTCAAACCCTCTATCGGTTAGGCTATTCAAATTCTCTGGCGGCAGAGCAGCACCGAAGGTGGACGGTAAAGAGCCGAGCCGATTGGCCGGAATACCCGTACGTTCGCGATAGAACACATCCATTTCTCCATATAAGTTCCGGTTAAAGAATGAAAAATCAATACCGACATTGCTTATTTCCACTTTTTCCCATGTCAAGTTAGGATTGGCAAGCCCTGTGGGAGTAATACCTTGCACCGCGTCATTACCAAACAAATAGGAATGCCCGTAATTATAGCCCGACAAATATTGGAAATTTCCTACACCGTCATTTCCCGACTGACCATAGCTAAGACGCAACTTCAGATTATCGATAAATTTGATATCAGACATGAATTTTTCTTTGGAAACCACCCAACCTAAAGAGACGCTGGGAAAATATCCCCATCGTTTCTCGGGAGGGAATTTGGCAGAAGCATCAGCGCGAAGAATTGCCTCCAGCAAGTACTTATCCATATAACTGTAATTGATTCTTCCGACAACGCTCATTCTCCCCATTTCCGAAGCATATCCGTTATTGGTCATACCTTCTGCGCTACCGGCAAACATTTGGTCAATGGCTGTACTCATGAAGTTTTTTCTTCCTGCAAGTAAGGTATTACTTGAGTAATCAATGCATTCCAGCAAAGCCATTGCCGACACATGATGGTCTTTGAAATAATTATCGTAATTGAAAGAATATTGCTGGGTAAACGTGGCATCCCGCAACACCGATTGGTTTAAAGAAGCTTTGCTGCCACCGAATGTTCCTGCCAATGTGTACGTTTCACTGGTAGGATCATACGTGTAAAGAGTCACCGGTTTGGAAAATGTCTTGTTAAATACACCAAGCTTTCTGTAACTTTCAAATAACTTGAACGATAACCCTTTCACAAATTTGAACTTGTATTCCAACGAAGCAGAAGCACGCAAATCCTCATTTCTGGTATCTGAGTATCCGGTCAGATCTCTATTTGAGCTGACATGCAAACCTCCTGTACCTGCTCCATTCGCATAAGATATTTTGCTTGGATCGGGCAGAGTGGCGGGATAATAAGGTAATGTATTCCAATAATCCTGCCAGATGTTAGACGTTCCCGGAGACATGTCGCGTGTTGGGAAATTACGATCTTCCTGACTGTATCCGATGTTTACTTGCAGGGTCAGATTATCCAATATTTTAGCATCGATATTGGATTGGTAATTGAATCGCTCATATTTACCCCCATTTTTCTTAATCATCGTCTGTTGATTCAGATAGCCGACGAATCCGTAATATTTAATCTTGTCACTACCACCACGAATTGATACATTATGCTGCTGTTCGGGTGCCCAATCTCTCATTATCACTTTATACCAGTCAGTATTGGGAAAGAGAGGGTCTGTACCTTCATAGTATTTCCGTACGGCTTCTTCCGTAAAAGGAGCGTCAGCTTCAGGCTTTCCGGACTGAAGGTGTTTTTCTCTTTCCATTTCAGCTCTTTGACCGGCATTGGCAGGCTTCAACATGTTCGTTGCGCCCTGCCAGGTAAACGTACTGTTGACCGTGATTGTCGGCTTCTGATTGATACCCCTCTTTGTGGTAACCAATATTACACCATTACCGGCCCTGGCACCATAAATTGAGGCTGCTCCATCTTTTAGTATAGATACGGACTCTATCTGATTGGTATCAATATTATCAAGAGATGCTTCAACTCCGTCGACAATGACTAACGCATTGCCAAATCCACGAATGTTTAATGCAGCAGAATTAGCACCAGGCTGACCGCTGGATTGGGTGGCAATCAATCCGGGTAATCGTCCTGCCAATGAGTTGGAAACCGTAGCTATAGGAGCTATTGTCAAGTCTTCCGACTTTACGCTGGATATAGAACCAGTCAGAGTACCTTTCTTTTGGGTTCCGTAGCCCACAACCACCACCTCATTCAGCAATGCATTGTCCGATTGCATTTTAACATTCAATACTTGTTGATTGCCTGCTTGTAAGAGCTGTTTTTTATATCCGATGTATGAAAACTGTAATTTTGTATCGTTATATACCTCTATTGAAAAACTTCCATCTATCCCTGTAACAATTCCTCTATTTTCTCCTTGGGCCATAATACTGACTCCTACCAAAGGTTCGTTGGTATCTTCGTCTAATACCCATCCTGTCAATGTACGTTTTTTCCGTTTCTTGTTATCCTTCGAGGATTGTTGTATTTCCTCTTTTTTGAGAGAAATTTGCCTGTCTTTTATCTCATACCGTACATCTGTACCTTCAAATAATTGGTTCAAGATGACAGTGATAGGTTTATCCTTTACAGACAAACTGACATTACGTTTCGTATCAATCGCTTTATTATAGTAGAAAAAGATGAATTCGCTATTCTTTTCTATATAATCAAGCACTTCTTTAACTGTTTTATTATGTATTTCCACTGTTAGTGTTTTCTCCTGAGCATATCTGTCCGCATTTACTGCGTAAGAATGCAAAGAAAGAAAACAAAAACTAAAAAGAAATAATATGCGAGTAACTCTCGTTCCCGCAGAAAATATACTACTAGTATTTTTCATATATTAGCAACGAATTTTATATAATTAAATAATTAAATGTTGTTTAAT
The DNA here is from genome assembly GCF_042854785.1 of Bacteroides sp. f07. Taxonomy (NCBI): domain Bacteria; kingdom Pseudomonadati; phylum Bacteroidota; class Bacteroidia; order Bacteroidales; family Bacteroidaceae; genus Bacteroides; species Bacteroides sp. f07. The sequence continues at coordinate 249,913 of NZ_BAABXI010000001.1, forward strand.
TTTTGGCTGAATGATAATTGCAGTATCATTCAGCCTTTTCTTAAGGACTTTTATTTCTCATAAAATTTATATATTGAAGGGATAGCAATACTATTTCTGATAGGAACCCGGGATCAAATTACCTTCAGCAGGAAAGGCTTTAATGCTTTCCAACCAGCCCAAGAACTCTTTGCCTAAACTCTGTTCTATCTTGGCGGGACGAGAATCCGGTTCAAACTCATTGATGGCACTTTTCACGGCACTCAAAGTTGTTGGAGTAAAGCCAAGGGCAGCAATATTTTCATCCCATTCACTAATCTCTTTCTCACTGTTATAATTGAATCCCAATTTGTGTCCATTAGAGTCCCATTCTGTACAGCCGTATAGGTCGGTATTTGAAGGAATGAACCCGCTGTTATTCGGAGCAATACCTCCAAACAGGTTATAGCCTTTGGAAGTCAGGCGACATTTATCAGGATCGCTTACATTTACAAGAGGATAGTTAACAACACCACCAGTAATAATGATATTGTTCATCAAGCATGATTGTTGGGAAGGAGTCGATTCGCAACGCAAGAGAATTCCCTCACACCCCTCTACTATCGTATTGTTGACAAGCAGCATTGCAGCAGCTCCATTTATAGAACCTTCACTACCCCAATTTGCGATTAAGAACGTATTGTTCATACACAAATTTCCGGCAGACATTTGAATGGCATAACCGTATTCTCTACCTACATTAAAATTGATGCGGCTACCGTTGATGAAAAGAACCACATCATTGTTTTTTGAACGGATAGTTCCCAGCGAACCACCATCACCTGTGGCATTATCTCTCACCAATACATCATTCAACTTGACGATACCGTGATCAATGAAAATGGCAGAACCACCCGCACCCTCCGTTTCAATTCTGTGATTCCGGCACTTTCTGATGCTACAATGGTTCAATTGCAAAGTTGCCTCCGCGTGTGCTACATAAAAACCGCTACCGTAGCTATTGTCTGAATTGTTAGCATGAAAACCTTGAGAAAAGGTAAATCCATCGAATGTAACGTCTGTATAAGCGCCTAATGTGAACAATGAATAATCGCCGTCATCAGCTTCACCATTTCCATTCACATCTCCTGTAAAGGTGGTCGGATTGGCTACTATGTCGCGTTTGTCCAAATCCGTTCCGGTACTTGCCGGATCGTATCCACCCCAGAATTTGATTACAACTTGCTTCTCAAGCTCTTTGTATGCAATCGTCACACCTTCGGGTTTGTCTCCAATAAGATAGGTACCTTGTGCGACGTGGAAAGTCATATTTTCGACATCTCCGGTTGCTTCCGCACTACTATTCAGCAGGGCGCGCAATTCTGCTGTGCCCATTGCGTTGTCCCAGTCTTCACCGGAACCCGATCCCGCTTTCTCTTGCTTGACAAAGTAGGCTTTCGACGGTACTTCCGGAATGTCGGGAACATCCGGAACATCGGGAACATCCGGAACGTTGGGCTCGTCCGGTGGAAGCACCTCTTTTGTGTCATCGTCCGAACATGCGTTTCCCATCAAAATAGCTAAAGAAAAAAAAGCAATCTTTGAAATCGCTAAAAGTCTGTTTTTAATTATGATATTTTTCATATATCAGTAATAAATTTTATAAAGTTAATAAATGAATGTTGTTTAATCTTTTGGTTGAATGATAATTGCAGTATCATCCAACCTTTTCTTAAGGACTTTTGTTTTTCATAAATTATATATTAAAGGGTTAACTATAAATGATCCATACCTATTCTTTTCTTACAAATATTCTCCCTTCTATTTCTTCGCAATATATAGGAGCAGAAAAAGAAATAGTATGTAAAACGTCTTCCAATTTTTCTTTCAAATCCAGTTTCCCGGAAACTTGCAGCTCTGCCACGCCGGATTCCAAGACAAATTCTTTACCGTAATACAAATTTAATTTTCTAAATACCTTATCCAAAGGTTCATCTACATACATCAGCATATTCTTCACCCAACATATATATGGCTCAACATCTACATTGCGGGGAGAATGCAACCGTCCCGTTTCTATATCAACCAGTTGCCCTGGAGCAAGTATCACTTGTTCTTTCTGCTGATTCTTTACATTCACACTTCCCTCAACCAATACGACAGATGAAACGCCCTCCGACGGATATGCAGAGACATTAAAAGATGTCCCCAAGACCTGTATCTGAAAATCTTTAGTCCGGACGATGAAAGGAGCATCCTCATTACGGAACACGTCAAGATAGACTTCTCCTTCTACATAAATCTCACGTCGATTCTTTTCAAAATGACCGGGATAAACGACGCGTGTCCCTGAATTTGCCCATAAACGTGTTCCGTCTGCCAAAGTCAATCGGGTTCTTTTCCCTTTCGGTATTATCAATTGATTGAACTCTCTTTCTTTCTCCTGTGTTTCTCGCTGAGTAATTGTGTCAGAATTGACTACCACCGTTCCATTTTGCGAATAGATGATATTTGCATCTGTTTCTTTCACTTCCACCTCCTTCTTGCCTGGTATCAGTAATCGAATATCCTTGTTGGTTGCTTCTTCGGCTTGTGTGTATTGGGCAAAATCAACAATTGAATCATCATCCGCATAATAAGCAATAAATTGTTTGCCTAACCAAAACATGCCGAAGAAGATAACCGCAGCCGATAAAGCCGTGGTGACATACAGGATACGGCGTCGTGAGTTCTTTCTTTTCTCTATGAATACTTGTTCTTCTACACGTCTCCACAAGTCGTCCAGTTCTTCAGGAGTGACATGTCTCTCCTGTTCTCTGGCGTGCTTGATCAATTTTCGTGCAACATGGTGGTGTATTTTAAACTTTCTTTTCTCCATTTTTCATCATCTTTGTCTTTAAAACGATGATAATGCAAATGTCTACTCACTTTTTCCGAAAAAAAATAGAGTATTTATAAAAAAAGAGCAATATCGTGTCAGGAAAAGAATAAAATAATGAATAGTAAATACTCATCCAAAGTCATTTTTGACCGTAAATTAGTTAATGCACGGGAAACCAGATTCATGGAAGACTGGGGATTTATGTTCAAGACAGTTGCCATTTCTTTATAGGACAATCCTTTGACATAACGAAGATAGATTGCCACCCGCTGGTTCTCAGGCAGACTTTTGTAGGCGTTTATCAATTTTTTGCTTAATTGAAGTTCTTTATCATCATCTTTAAAAAGAGATTCTAAAGCAGCATCTTCTATTTCCAGTTCAAAGAAATGTTCATTCAAATCTTCCGTCAGTTTCAATGATGACAATTTATCGGATATAACATTTTTCAAAGAAGTTAAAAGATAAGAACGTACATACTCCGTCGATGATAATCGCTTACTTGTACAAAGTTTAACAAAAACATCCTGAATGCAATCCTTTACGAATTCTTCGTCCGAAGTATATTTCAGACCGAAGTTAAGTAATAATTCGTAATGTTTCTTATACAATAAAGACATAGCTTTCATATCACCCTTCAATACAAGGTTCCATAAAGCCACATCTTTCATGTTTTGATATGAGGTATATTGCATCAGAAAAGCAAGAAATATTGCGTTTATAAATTAATAATTCGTTGCAAATATAATTAAATCTTCAAGAAAAAAATAATTTTCTCTTCATCTATTACTATCAATATGCATTTTGCTATTTATTAAGTTACAAATTGATAGGGACGGAATACTTTAACCTTCAAAAATAAAAATAGCTATTAGATTGATTTTTCATCATACCAAATGGAAAGATTGTCTTTGCTCAAATCATGGTTCTTGTTTCTGATTATAAACTCGAAAAATGTATTGATAAATATAAAGGAAACTACAAAACCAAGAAGTTCACTTGTCGTGACTAGTTCATGATAATAGGTTATGCTCAGTTCACAAGGAGTCCTAGTCTTCGAGTGTATCAAACCACATTCTGTTCAGTTCGCCTTGACAAATAGAAAGTACTGATATTTGTGACAGACCATCTGATTTGCCCAAATGTTAAAAATAGATATTTCCGTGAATGGCAACAGATACGATGAGCGGGCACTTCAAAAGGGTACCCTCATTTTTTTTGTAAAAGTCCGAACTTTCGCAAGCTCGAACTTTTTTATTTGCTCTAAAATGTTTATCTTAGAGCATGTTAATTGAATTTAAGGAGTATTCTCAAGGCATGGATTCCTTATTTCCTTCCCGTCTTGATGAAAATATTTCTTCGGATGCTCCGGTCCGGCTTGTCAATCGGATTGTTGATGAACTTGACATCAGTCCGTTGTTGTCCACTAATAAAGGTGGTGGTTGTCCTGTTTATTATCTCCGCATGCTTTTGAAAGTGTTGTTCTTCGTCTAGCTTAACAATGTGTACTCTTATCGTAAGATAGCACGTCTTCTTCAGGAGAACATCCTTTACATGTGGCTTTCGGGCAAGTCTACTCCCGACTTCCGTTCTATTAATGATTTCCGTAGCAAGCGTTTGAAGAGCTGTATCCATAGTTTGTTCACTCAGATTGTACTCATGCTCGTTGAGTTGGGATATATCAGTCTGGAAAAAGCAGCAAGAAGTTTGATTACCTTTGTAGAGCAGATTGAAATTCACTTAATTATGAATCGAACAACGATAGAAGATGCCATATTTCCGGACTGTCCCATACGGAATATTTTAGCAAGGATCAGTGACAAATGGTCGTTACTGGTCATTTATACACTTGACAGATCCGAAAAGGAATCGGTCCGTTTCAAGGAATTGCAGCGTCAGATCTCAGACATATCGCAAAAAATGCTGACTGTAATGCTTCGTACCCTTGAAGAAGACGGTTATGTGACACGTACCATCTATCCCGAAGTGCCGCCGCGCGTGGAATATACGCTGACCGAGAGAACAAAATCGCTGCTGCCGCACATCAATTCCCTGCTCGGGTGGGCTTTGGAAAACCGGGAGCCGATCATGCAGGACAGAAAGAAAGCGGCCGGAAATTCATAACACATTATAGAACATATCTTACTCGCCCCTCTTTCCGCGGTTTAGCCATTCCCGTTTCTCCGTCCGGATATCCCAGACAAAGACAGACGTGCGCTTTGTAACGCCTCTCTATGCTGGCTTCCTGCATTAGACATTGCCCTGGTTCGCTGGCGAATGTTTCTTCCGCTCGGCTGACATAGCAACTGCCTATCCCCAGCGACCATGTAGCCAATGTCTTGTTTACGGTTGCTGACGTACAGTCATTCACTCCATAAAGCCAATTAGCGCAAGCAGGTTGCAGAAAAGAGGGAATGAAAATATAGTTTCAATCACGAGATTTCTTTTCCCTCCTTTCTGCGATAATTAGTTTACTTTGTTTTTTCCCTATACGTACCCAGATTAAAGTAAACCTAATTTTGGCCATATGCAGATATGGAAACAGTACCATTTTATAGCACTCAACAATGCTACGATTTACATTAGACTAATCGAACAATCCGTTTACCAAATTGACCGCATCGTCCTTTTTCTGATTGATGATTTTAGCGTACACCTGTGTCATTTTCACATCGGCATGACCGAGTAACTTCGAAGTGGTATAGAGATCCGCACCGAGTGTCAACATCATCGTGGCAAAAGTGTGGCGGGCAGTGTGAAAGGTGAATCGCTTGTCGATTCCCGCAGCTTTCGCCCAAGGCTTGATGAGTATATTCATCATCGACGGACTGGGCAAATCAAAAACATGGTCTTCTGCCGTCTTTTCGCCTCGTTCCGGCATCCACTTCAACGCTTCGGGGGAAAGAGGCAGGTAAATCGGTTCTTTGGTCTTTTGCATGGACACAGCCAAGCGGTATTGCCCTCTATCAACGAATACGTCTTTCCACTTCAATCCCACAATATCACTCACGCGCAATCCGCAGAAGCAGGAGAACAAATAAGCGGACTTCACCGCCTTATTATTCATCGGAGTGGCAATCAATGCCCGGACTTCTTCGATGGTCATATACGACCGTTTGCTTTCCGGAAGGCGAATCTTATCCGAATTGTTGATTTTGGTAAACGGATTGACCTTGATAATCTCGGCTCGAACAGCAGCATTCAAAGCTCCGTTCAAGATACGATAGTAGGTGTGGAGTGTAAAGTTCGACACACGCTTTCCTTTGGGACGATATTCCGTTGTCAGATAATCGAGGTAGTCCTGGCAGAATGCCTTGTCGATTCGATCCATCGTCATCCGTTCTCCTGCATAGTCTTTCAGGATGCGAATGGTAACTGCGATTTGGTTTCCATCCTTTTTGCCTCGTTTTGCCTGATTCTCCTTATACGTATTCATCCAATCGAGCAAGAATACTTTTTCCCTGTTCTCGATACCGGCTTCCCCATTAGTCAGTTCGATGATACGCTTTGACTTGATAGCATTAGCCGCATCCATTGTGGCTTGATTCCGTTTCCGGGCATTATTGTCCGTTTCCGGGATGATATACATTTTGAGGTATTCATATGTCCGCTTTCCATCGCGGTAAATATCCAGATATAAACTCTTGCTTCCATCACTCAACGGCTTCATCCGAAGACGGATTGGTTCTTTGACTTTCGTCGGCTTTTTTACTCGTGGCATAAGCAACTCCTTTATTTGTTATTTCTGTTGCAAAGGTATGAATAATAATCCGAATTGAGGAACAAATAAGAAACAAAAATGTACCGAATAAGAATCAATCAACTGAAAACTATGAAAACAACTGAAAGGAGATATAGATACTTAAATATTTGTAAAACAGCATATTCATTTTCACTTGTTTGGCTGTTGTTTTCTTTTTTAGTGTATGTTCTATAAATCTGGTAAATTTTAGCAATCGCAGATAATAAGTGGCCTGTCTCCACGTCTATGTTGTATATAATTTTGTTATATATCTCAATGGGCGTGGAGCTATTACTTGTTATTTGATTGCAGGCTTACCAGAGCCTTTCACAAAATAATATCGTAATAGTTTCCGCGCCTTTTTTATTGGTGCTGCGGGAAACCAATAAATTATCTAAAATTGAGAATATGGGCATAATTAGTGATTTTAAAATGTTTCTCTATTGGCACAAAATGCTTGCTTACTTAATAGCATTGGGCTACATAGTATTAATTTTCGTAATATTCGTACTGTCACTGATTATTGCACAGCAGAATGAAGATATTGATACATTAAAGTATATTGATGATAACCAATGCAATACTAAAATAGATGAATACCCTAATAAGCGAAAATCCGAAAAGAAATATCACTTTATTCAGATTTATCATAGATAATAACTAAGAATGAGTTATTTGCAAGAGCGATTTCTTCGTAACTCATATTCTTCGAATTGATATTTATCGTATATTTGTAGAAAAGTAAAGGAGAAACGGATATGAAAAGTCATGCTAATAAAGTTTTAGAATCTATTAAGCAGGCATTAACGGAGCATTTACCAAAAGGAGGAAAGGCTTTGTTGTTTGGTTCTCAAGCTCGGGGGGATGCTCGGGTTGATTCTGATTGGGATATTTTGATTATTCTTGATAAAGAAAAACTGGAGCCTGAAGATTATGATAAGGTAAGTTTCCCTTTAACTATGTTGGGATGGGACTTGGGGGCGCGGATTAATCCGATTATGTATACAATGAAAGAATGGGCTGCAAGTTGTATTACACCATTTTATAAAAATATAGAACAGGAAGGAATTAAATTAGTATGAAATTGACAGATGAAGAACGTAATTCTTTGGTGATATTACAATTAGAGAAAGCTAAAGTGTTTTTGAAGCAAGCAGATGAAATGTTTGATATGAAGTATTGGGATATTGCTTCCAATAGATATTACTATGCCTGTTTTCATGCTGTTCAGGCTTTATTAATACAAAACGGATTATCATGTAAAACTCACGATGGACTGATAGCTTGCTTTGGCTTGAATTTTATAAAAACGGGTAAAATAAGTACACGCTTAGGAAGCTTTTTGGCGCGTATGGAACAATTGCGGCAGAAAGGGGATTATAATTGCATTTATTCAATATCAGAGGATGAAATCAGTACGATAAAAGCTCCGGCAAGAGAACTTATTGAGACTATTGAAGTTCTACTTGCCGAATCATAATTTTTGTAAGGCTATTATTTATTAAAGAACCAATTCTTTAATCTTTTCAGCAGCATTTACTATATATGCCGGACTAAACTCTTCCAATTCTGTCCGTGGGCGGAAGCCCCATGTTACACCACAAGCTGTCACACCTGCATTAGCTGCTGTTTGCATATCGACTCCCGAATCACCGACATAGAGGACATCTTCTTTTTCTACATTCGCTAATTTTAAAATATCAAAGACTATTGTAGGGTCGGGCTTAACGTTCACCCCTTCCCGTTGGCCGAAAACGGCAGTGAAGCGGATTTCGGGGAAATAATGGGCAACCAGTTTCTCGGTAGCTGCCTGATACTTGTTGGAAGCTACGGCAAGCTGGATACCAGCGGATTGTAAATGGGATAAAAGTTCTGAAATACCCGGATAAGGGCGGCTGTCATCTGCATTGTGGACATCATAGTAAGGAACGAACTCTTTTCTTACCCGGAGTACATTCTCTTCTGTCTTTTCTCCTTCGGGCAATGCACGTTCAAAGAGTTTGTTGATACCATTTCCTACCATGAAGTTATACTTTTCCACATCGTGTGTGGGGTATCCTAATTTATTTAAAGCATAGTTGGTACTGTGTGCCAGGTCGGCGATAGTATTTAGTAATGTACCATCCAAATCGAATATTGCTAGTTTCTTCATTGAGCTCTTTGTTTTATTGTTAATCCTGTATTTTCTCTCTTTCTACTGGCAAAGGTAGGAATAAAAAACGGATTGATGAACCGATATCCGGTTACTTTCGTTATCTTTGTATCTACAAAAATGAAAGAAGAAAGGAGATTATAATGGACAATTCAATGGAACTGGAAGCTTATAAAGCAGAATTAGCCCGGGAGATATTGATGTCGAACAGTCGTCAGTTGCTGGATAAGGTAAAGATGGTTCTTCATGGCGAATCATCAACTGTTTCAGATATTGCAAAAGAAGATGCTGTGGAATATAAGACCAAGACGAAAACAGAAATACTAAGTGATTTGGAGCAAGCGTGTCAGGAAGCCAAACTGATACGTGAAGGAAAGGCGAAGGGAATATCAGCAGAGGATTTGCTTAATGAACTGTAATATTATAGCTACCTCTTTTTTCAAGAGGGAATTGAAAAGACTGAGTAAGCATTATAAGTCAATGCAACAGGATTTTGCAAATTTGTTGGAATCACTGAAAGAGAACCCGGAACAAGGTGCTGATTTGGGGAAAGGGCTCCATAAAGTACGGATGGCAATTTCTTCTAAAGGCAAAGGAAAAAGTGGTGGCGCAAGGGTCATTACTCTTACAGCCTTAATTTCAAAAACAGATGCAGATATTATCCTCTTGACAATTTATGAAAAAGCGTGCCAAAAGGTAGTAAACACTATCTTTTGGCACGCTTTTTCATATATGAGATTACTTCTTCGTAATACGGAACCAGTCCACGTCTGCCCAACCGCCATCATTTGTTTTTATAGCAGGGCGCGTGCAGAACATGCCGATTTTAGCGCCAATCCATTGTCCTTCTCTTGCCTGGAAAGGAACTCCGAGTGATTCGAATTTCTTTCCGTCAAGGCTATAACTGAAATTACACATTACAATAAGGTCGTGTCCGCCTTCGCTGTCTTTGATTTTCTTTCCGTCACAACTGAAACGTACTTTCAGATAAACCGTGTTTTGGGAAAGGTCAACGGCAGCTTTCACTTCTTCCGGTTTTCCCTTATCCGCCCTTTTACATTCTACTTGCGACAAAACAAGACCTTTGTCTGTATTTTCTAAAATCAGCCCGGCATAATCTCTGCCCATAACGACAAGTCCGGTTCGCTCGCCCTTATTCTTCTGATTAGGAGTGAATGTGAGTTTCATCGTTACGGTGAAATTATCGGAAGGAGTTTTCTGCAACAAAAGGTTGGCTACATCCCACAGGTTCTTATAATCTTCTACCACCGGATAAGAGTATAATCTGACATAACTCTTGTCTCCTGCATAATACGCCCATTTTTCATTAATGTTGGCGTGCCATTGCCACTGTGGGGATAACGTGTAACCGTCAAACTCGTCGCTTTCTTGCGGAGTACAGATAGGATATGTTTTTCCTACATTCGGTTTCTTGTAAGTCAGGACAGGTTCACCGCAGCCGTCACCGTCTTTGTCAATGCCGATAACAGGCCAGTCGTTCACCCATTTCATCGGCTGCAGATGCATGATACGACCGTAAGCACCTACATCTTGAAAGTGAAGGAACCAGTCTTCGCCCGTAGGAGTGTCTACCCATGCTCCCTGATGAGGACCGTTGACGGGAGAGTTGCCTTGTGCGAGTACGGTTTTCCATTCATAAGGACCGTAGATGTTCTTGGAACGTAACACGACCTGCCAGCCTGTCGGTACGCCACCTGCCGGATGGAAGATATAGTAATAGTCATTTCTCTTATACATTTTGGGGCCTTCGCAAGTCTGATGTGCTTCGTGACCGTCGAATATGATACGTGAAGGAGTGATGGCTTTCGTAGCTTCTGCGTTCAGTTCGCAGATAGTGATTACACTTTTCAGTCCGGCACGACTTCCTGCATATGCGTGTACCATATATACTTTCCCGTCTTCATCCCAAAACGGGCAGGTGTCGATGATGCCTTTTCCGGCTTTAACCAAGACAGGTTCGCTCCACGGGCCTTTCGGGTCTTTGGCTTTCACCATGAAAGCTCCCTGGTCGGGGTCGCCCCAAAAGATATAGAACTCGCCGTTGTGATGGCGGATGGCGGGAGCCCATACACGATTACCGTGTTCCGGACGTTCCGGTGTTTCGATAGGGGGAAGAGCGTTAGGTACTGCCGCGCCGATAATCGTCCAGTTCACCAAATCCTTGGAATGTAGTATCTGCAATCCCGGCAGACAGTTGAAACTGGATGAGGTCATATAGAAATCATCGCCCACGCGGCAAGCGTCGGGGTCGGAGTAGTCGGCATAGAGAACCGGATTTTTGTATTTGCCGTTTCCGAGGTCGGGAACCCATACTTCGGATACATAGTTTTTCTGCGCCAATACCGGGAAGGTAGTCAGCAGGCAGAGAACTAAAGTCTGTGTCAATCGTTTCATGATATAGGTCGATTAATAGTTTTATATAAATGATTCGTTGGCTTGTCTTACGGTGGCAAAGGTAGAAAAAAAGACTCTGCACAAGGAGTAATAATTGTGCAGAGTCGTATAAAAATTGGTAGAAACCTTGTGATTTTTGTTTAGTTGTATTTGTATTCTACCTTATTTTAGTGGTGTATGGTTATTTCTATTTGGCAGTATGGCTGTCTTTTACTGTCACTGTCACAGGGTGAGCCAGTTCTTCTTTCCATTCGCGTAGATAAGCGAACCATGCTTCCGGAGTCTTATACCCGAAGGTTTCTTTCATGGAAGTGAAAGTTGTATGATATTGGAAATAATTGTTTCCCGGAGCGGTGATTGTATAGAGGAAGTTCGCCTTATCTTTTTCCTCTGATTTCACATAACGCTGAGGGATACAAGTTCCCAATCCTACGGTTTCTTTTGCGTACTTCACCGTGTCGTTTACAGGCCAGTCTGTTCCCCAGCTTCCTACCAATCCCTTATGGTCGGAGAAAGACTTGGAAGTACCTACAATATCCTGTACCCCTGTGCAGAAAACCTCTTTATCGAGCGGCTCGTCGAAGAATGTTTCGATGTGAAGGTCACGATGTCCGGCATACAGCGTGTAACGCGTCATCATATCCAGTTCTGCACCCTGATACTGCCATCCGGTTACTTCAATTTCTGCAATCGCACGCACCGGCCCGTAAGAGATGATACGTTCCGTACGGGTTTCGACCGGGGTGATGTGGGTCGCTTTCTGTCCGTCCCAACCTTTCAATGCACCCGGGCCACAACTGTCGAACACACGAAGCACATCGTCACCGAATCCTTTGGCCAACTGCGCATCTGTAGGATAGAACTGCGATTCTCTAATTTCCAGACCTTTATTGAATTTACCGTAAATGTCAGGTGTCTGTTTCTCATTGAAGTAGAGACGATAACCTACCAGCTCCGATTCCAGAACCGGGCCGTGAGGACGTACCATGCTGTATATATTACTGGTTCCGGGAACAGTAATTGCCTGTACCCTTTGATGTTTTCCTTTGCGATAATCCACGATAAACATATCGGCATATACCCGTTCAGGATAAGTTTTTGTGCTCTTTTCCGAAGAAAGCGTCACTTGGAAAGTCTTTCTTCCATGAGCGGGAAGGTTGGTTACGAAGGCAAGTTCATCCATCTTCCTGTCTTTGTTCAAGTCATCAAGCTGGGAAGGAATTTCATTCGTCCCTTCCATGACAACGGCAGATTTGATTTTGAAACCTGCGTGCAATTCGTGCAGATTGATAACAACCGGAGCGTCCGTTTTTGCCTGGTTCCAATTGTTGTGCACCTCGACTGTAATGGTCTTTTCCTGCTTCTGAGCCCAGGCTGGCAGGCTGAAACTTCCTAAAAGGAAAGCAATTATAAAAAGATTCTTTTTCATGATTCTAAGGCTGATATTATACGTCGTATTTCTCTCTGCAAAAGTAACTGAAAAAAAAGCAGACCGTCTATCTTTTGAAGATAAAATAGTCTGCTATTTGAGCTTTTTACTCTATATAATGATATTGTGGTTTTCTTTTTCTTGCGTTTCTTGCGGTGAATTTTATTTGAGACTTAAAATTTCTCCTTTTGCGCCCAATTCTTCATAAACCTTTCCATCTACAGTCAGGTTCTTTGCATTCTTGACATTCAGGATATTGTTGCCTTTTGAAGACTCTACATAAATGTTCTCCAAAGTAACTCCGTCTACCTGGCTGATGACAACCCCATCCGTAGCTTCCGTCATCACGACGTTTTTAACGGTAATATTGCTAATCGGCATTTCCGGCAAACCGTTGAAGAACATCGCACGTCCCGAACCTCTGCACACAATGTTCGAGATATGGATATTGCGGAATGCCGGAGTCTCTTCCGTTACCGGCGGAATGGCTGTTTTCATGCGGTTCAGCAAGTCTTCTTCTGATTCTTCTCCCGCACCTTTTCCACCGTAGAACAAGTCGAACAATAACGGCTCGTTCGGAATATTAATCATGTTGATATTATTAATGTAGATGTTTTCCACTACACCGCCACGTCCGCGGGTACTCTTGAAGCGCAAACCTACATCAGTCCCCATGAATGTACAATCTTCCACATAGATGTTCTTCACGCCGCCGGACATTTCACTGCCGACAACAAATCCGCCATGTCCGTGCAATACCGTATTATTCTTCACAATCACATTCTGGCAAGGTTCGCCGCGACGGCGACCGTCTTCATCCTTACCCGATTTGATACAGATAGCATCATCTCCCGCATCAAACACACTGTTGATAATCAGCGCGTTCTTGCAAGATTCCAGGTCGATGGCATCACCGTTCTGAGAATACCAGGGATTGATGACCATGATATTGTTTACAATGAAATCCTCGCAGGACAACGGGTGCAGACACCAGCTCGGAGAGTTCTTGAAAGTCACACCTTCCAGCAGTACCTTCTTGCTTTTTACGATGCTGAGCAGCACCGGACGCAGCCATGGACGGATTTCAGCCCATTCCTCATCCGTATTGATACCTTCGGGGACGTTGAAGTCCTTACAAGCCATAGCACCTTTCAATGAGCCGGCTGTGGGATACCATATCTCCTGTTTCTCATCAAGGACACCGCCGGAACTTACTAATTTCTTCCATTGCGAAGCAGTCAGTTTTCCTTTCTTCACCGGACGCCAGCAATCTCCATTTCCGTCAAATGTCCCATGTCCTGTGATGGCGATATTCTCCGCGTTGCGTGCCGAAATCGGCGACTGGCAACGACGGGTTTCCAGTCCTTCAAAAGAAGTGGCGATGATAGGGTATGCTTCGAAATCTCCGGTGAAGAGTACCAGTGAGTTTTGTTCTGTATATAAATTTACGTTACTCAGCAGTTCGATAGGGCCTGTCAGCCAGATGCCTTCCGGGATAATCACTTTGCCACCGCCGTGTTGGTTTACGTCCTTGATAGCGTCGTTGATAGCTTTCGTGTTCAGGAACATTCCATCCCCTTTAGCTCCGAATTTTTCAATGTTTACCTCATAAGCAGGAAAAAACGGCTGTTGTACTTTTGGCATTTCAAAAGGTAAATTCTGGTAAAGGGCATCGCTTATTACGTTTTCACTTACCGCATTCCCGCTTTGCGGTTTACATCCCGAGATAAACGGCAAACAGCATATAGCCATCCAGAAGAGTCTTTTTGTCAACGTGTTCATTTAGTAATCTTATTTTCTATAGGGTTATACATCTATTGTTTTTCTTGGTATATATTTGAGTGTTCTTGAATAAATATTATGAAAAAAACTCTTAATTATCGAATGCAAAGATAGGTGCGAACCTCCAAAAGGATGTGGACTAATTGATAGAATACGTGTATTTTTTGTCATTTCTGTCTATTATTTGCACACTTCGCATGATTTTATGCAGAAAGATGCTATCTTTGCACAAAATTTAACTATTAAAAGATATGAGTTACAACTTGTTGAAAGGAAAAAGAGGTATTATCTTCGGTGCGTTGAATGACCAGTCCATTGCCTGGAAAGTGGCTGAACGCGCTGTAGAAGAAGGTGCGACTATTACATTATCAAATACTCCGATGGCTATCCGTATGGGAGAAGTCAATGCTTTGGCTGAAAAATTGAACTGCCAGGTTGTGCCGGCGGACGCTACCAACGTAGAGGAGTTGTCGAATGTATTCAAGACCTCGATGGATATACTGGGCGGACAAATTGATTTTGTACTCCATTCTATCGGTATGTCTCCCAACGTACGCAAGAAACGTACTTACGATGACCTTGACTATGGAATGTTGGATAAGACATTGGACATTTCGGCTGTTTCATTCCACAAAATGATTCAGGCTGCCAAGAAACTGAACGCTATCGCTGATTACGGTTCAATCGTTGCATTGAGCTATGTGGCTGCACAGCGTACGTTCTACGGCTACAACGATATGGCGGATGCGAAAGCACTGTTGGAATCTATCGCACGCAGCTTCGGTTATATCTATGGACGCGAGCACAGCGTGCGTGTGAACACAATCTCACAGTCGCCTACGTTTACAACGGCCGGTTCGGGTGTGAAGGGCATGGACAAACTGTTTGACTTCGCCAACCGTATGTCTCCGCTCGGAAATGCGACTGCCGACGAATGTGCTGATTATTGCATCGTGATGTTCTCCGACCTCACCCGCAAGGTGACCATGCAGAACCTCTTCCACGACGGCGGATTCTCCAGCGTGGGTATGAGTCTTCGTGCTATGGCTACTTACGAGAAAGGACTTGATGAGTACATGGACGAAAATGGTAACATCATTTACGGATAATAAATTATGAAACTACGGATTTCTCTTCTTATTATATTAATAAGTATGCTTTTCGCCGCCTGTGGGTTAAGCACAGGAAAAGGTATGGAGCAGAAGGAAGAGGAGATTTCTGTTCTGAGATATGATAAGCTGTTGAGCGAATACGTTCGCTCCAACAGCTTTTCTGCCATGCAGAAGTTGTCGATGGATTACCGTCAACCGACGAAGATTCTGATTGAAGATGTGCTGGCTATCGGCACGGTGAAAGACGATACCATCTCGCAACGCCTGCAAAAATTCTATTCGGATACGACACTGGTTCGTCTGATGGGGGATGTGGAAGCCAAGTTCCCTAATTTGGATGAAGTGGAAAAGGGACTGACTAAGGGATTCAAGAAGCTGAAAAAGGAAGTGCCCGATACCCAAGTGCCGTTTATCTATTCACAAATATCTGCGTTCAATGAGTCTATCGTCCTGGTCGATTCTTTGCTCGGTATCAGCCTTGATAAATACATGGGGGAGGATTATCCTCTTTATAAGCGTTTTTATTATGATTACCAATGCCGTTCCATGCGTCCCGAACGAATTGTGCCGGATTGTTTTGCGTTCTATCTACTGAGCCGTTATGGCATGAAGTATCATGAGGGGACTTGTCTTATTGACCTGATGATGCATGCCGGGAAAATCAATTATGTAGTACAGAACTTATTGGGATACAATGACAGCGGTGAGGCGATGGGATATTCAAAAGAGGAAAGTGACTGGTGCAAGGAAAATGAAAAAGATATTTGGGAGTATGTCTGTTCCAATGAACATCTGCACGCGCGTGACCCGATGGTGATCCGTTATTATATGAAACCTGCTCCGGCTGTTGAAATGCTGGGTGTTCAGGCTCCTGCATTGATAGGTACATGGATAGGTACGAGAATTGTTGCGGCATATATGAAAAAGCATAAAGACATGAAGCTGAAAGACCTGTTGGAATTTACCGACTATCATGTAATGTTGAGTGAATCCAACTATTTGGCTTCCTGATTTTGCCTTTCATTTTTAATTCGCTTCGCTCAAAACCTTATTTGATTTTTAATAGTAAAGTATAGTCTTAATTCTTCATTTTAAAGTGGAAACTGCCCTTTATTTGTTGCCCGTGACTTTAGGTGATACGCCTATTGAAAAGGTATTGCCTTCTTATAATAAGGAGATTATCTCCGGTATCCGGTATTTTATAGTCGAAGATGTCCGTTCCGCCCGCCGTTTCTTAAAAAAGGTGGACAGGGAGATTGATATTGATGCACTGACGTTTTACCCATTGAACAAGCATACTTCGCCCGAAGACATTTCCGGTTATCTGAAACCTTTGATAAACGGTGCTTCAATGGGGGTCATCTCTGAGGCAGGCTGTCCGGCTGTTGCCGATCCGGGAGCGGATGTAGTGGCTATTGCACAGCGTAAAAAGTTGAAAGTCGTTCCTTTGGTTGGACCTTCTTCTATCATTCTTTCCGTGATGGGGTCGGGGTTTAACGGCCAGAGTTTTGCGTTCCACGGCTATCTGCCGATTGAACCGGGCGAGCGTGGAAAGAAACTGAAAGCGTTAGAGCAGCGTGTGTATGCCGAGAACCAGACGCAACTTTTCATTGAGACTCCTTACCGGAATCATAAAATGGTGGAAGATATTCTACAGAATTGCCGTCCGCAGACAAAACTGTGTATTGCCGCCAATATCACTTGCGAAGGAGAGTATATACAGACGCGTACGGTGAAAGACTGGAAAGGGCACGTGCCTGATTTGTCTAAGATTCCTTGTATTTTTCTCTTATACAAATAACATTTTTCAGATGTTCGTATTCGTTTTCAAAGCAACTGCTGAAGAATCCTTTGCCTAAGTTCTCTTCAATCTGCTTGAAACTCCATAGCTTACTGTTTTTAAAGCGGGGAGTACAGAGGACTGAATCGTCATCCAAATCTACGATGAACAGGTAGATAAGACGGTTGGTCACTTCATTCTCGAAGTGATAGGCGATGTTGAACTCCGATTTGATGTCATTGACTTGGGGAAGGGCATTATTCATCAGACGGGTAGCGGCTGCTGTCAGAGACTCTCCGTAGCGAAGATAGCATTCCATTGGAATGTCTACTTTATTCTTGTCCAAAATGGCTGTTGACGGTCTGTCGCAGAGAAATAGCATCCCATGGGTAGACACGGCAATTCTTATCACCGGATTGATATAGGCATTCTTGTAATTGATTGCCTCAATAGCGGGTGTTTTCCCAATCACGTCTCCTTTGGTATTGACGATAGGCACATACTCCGTGTGAGACATCAGGTGATTGAAGAAATGGATGGCTATTTGATTGAACACGATGCTCAGAATGAAGACAGTAGGGGGTAGGATTTTATAGAGGACGAGTTCGCTCGTCTTGCTCGGCGGGTCTTGGAAAACAACAGCGATGCTGATAATGACAAAATGCAGTACACCGAAGATTAAAGCGATGCGTGCCGAAACGATGGCAGCTTCCGCCCCTTGTGCGTACAAGCGTTTGTTGCAGGAACCTATCTGCTTCAGGAAGTGATTGATAAATCTCTTCTTATGCATATAAAGTATCAGCATGGGAATAAGGATGCTGACTTCCAATGTGAGGGGAAGTGCACCGGGCGGAACGTAATCACCGGGAATAAGTGCGGCTAAAGACAATAGCGCCAGCATTCCGGTCGCTATATATAGGATAAAGTTAGGAACTAGTATCCCCTTTCGTTTCAGGGAAAGATATATACCTACGATACCTATGCCTGTACCGATGTAAATAGCCGTGTCTTGCGTTATAAATTCACACAATAAAATGGAAATAATAACGGGGATAAAACCCATTGACATGTTAAACGCGGAAGAAAGTACTCCTTTATGATCCATTTCTACTTTATGTTTATTTGCCGGTTCTACAAGTAAAACAAATAGTGTCTGTGTTTTGTTTGCTAACGGATATGTTTCTCTGCATGATAGGATGAACGGACAAGAGGAGCGCTCTCTACGATGTTAAATCCTTTTGCTAATCCCGTAGTCCTGTATTTTGCAAATTGTTGTGGAGTCACATATTCTGCAACAGGATAATGACGGTGGCTGGGTTGCAGGTATTGTCCTATAGTGAGAATCTGACAGCCGACCGCCAATAAATCGTCCATCAATATTTCCACTTCTTCGGAAGTCTCTCCCAAGCCGACCATGATGCCGCTTTTGGATTTGACTCCTTTGGAAGAGATACGTCCGATAACTTGCAGGCTCGTATCGTAATTGGCCGCACTGCGTACCAGCGGACTGATGCGGCGCACGGTTTCCATATTGTGTGAAATGATGTCGGGACAGGCTTCTATTACGAGGTCTACCAGTTCCATTTTACCTTGGAAGTCGGGTATCAGTACTTCGATAGTAGTCTGAGGATTCAAGCGTTTGATTTCATGGATGGTACGCGCCCAATGTTCCGCTCCCAAATCGGGAAGGTCGTCCCGGTCTACGGAGGTGATGACGGCATGATCCAGTTTCATCAGTGCGATGGATTCTGCTACATGGGTTGGTTCATTCGTATCCAACGGATGCGGGCGTCCGGTCTGTGTGTTACAGAATTTACAACTGCGGGTACAGATGTCACCTCCGATCATAAAGGTGGCAGTACCTTTCCCCCAACATTCCCCCATATTGGGGCAACGCCCACTGCTGCATATGGTATGCAGGCAGTGGGAGTCAACAATCCGTTTGGTTTCGGTGTATCGTTCGTTGGCACCGATATTAATTTTCAGCCATTCGGGCTTACGTACTCTATCCGCCATTACAAGTTATTCAAGAAAAAGTTGGTCAACCGTGTGTATAAGTGGTGGCGGGTATTTCCACCGTATATTCCATGATTACGGTTGGTATATACCTGCATATCGAATTGCTTGCCGAGTTGAACCAAGTGTTCGGCGTACTCGGTACAATTCTGGAAGTGTACATTATCATCTGCCATGCCATGCACAAGCAACAGGTTGCCATGCAACTTGTCGGCACGGGTGAAAGCGGATGATGCTTTGTAGCCTTCGGCGTTTTCTTTCGGAGTACGCATGAAACGTTCGGTATAAACCGTATCGTAGAAACGCCAGTCGGTCGGTGCGGCAACGGCTACTCCTGCCTTGAATACGGGAGTTCCTTCACTCATACTCATAAGAGTCATGTATCCGCCGTAACTCCATCCCCAAATACCGATGCGGTCTTTGTCTACGTAAGGTTGCTTGCCGAGGTAAAGAGCGGTTTCCACTTGGTCTTTGGCTTCTTTCACTCCGATTTTCAAGTAGGTGCACTTCTCGAAAGCTTCTCCGCGACCGCCTGTTCCACGACCATCCACGCATACAACGATGAATCCGCGGCTTGCCATGTATGTTTCCCAACTGATACCCCAAGTGTCCAATACTTGCTGGGAGCCCGGACCGCTGTATTGATACATCAGTACCGGATACTTTTTCGATGTGGAGAAATCTACAGGTTTCATTATCCATCCGTTCAGAGTTACGCCGTCCGTAGTCTGGAAAGTGAAGAACTCTTTCTGCGGTATTGCATATCCTGACAATGTTTCTTTTAGCTTGTCATTCGTAATCAATGTCTTGAGTGTTTTACCCGAATTATCGTTCAACGTCACCACCATAGGAGTGTTCAGGTTGGTGAATTTGTTCATATAATACTTCATTGATTTACTGAAAAGCGGGGTGTTTGTTCCTGTCTGCTGAGATAGTTTAATCTTTTTGCCCTTCTTGTCTGTCTTGTAGACGGCTTTGCGCAGCGGGCTTCCTTCATTACTTGTGTAGTAGAAAGAACCGTCTTCTTCGTCATATCCCAAGAAGTCTTTTACTTCAAACTTTCCGTTTGTTACCTTTTTGATAAGGTTGCCACCCATGCTGTACCAGTAGAGATGGCTGTAACCGTCACGTTCACTGAGCAGGCTGAAATAATCGGGGTAGAATTTGATGTTATCAAAAGTGTTTTCTTTAATATAATAAGGAGATTCGTCACGCAATACCAGTTTGCAAAGCGTGGAGCGCGGGTCGGCAAAGTAAAGGTCGAAGCGGTCCTGGTGACGGTTCAGGGTCATGATTGCCAGTTTGTTGGCATCTTTGGTAAAACGGATGCGGGGGATATATCCGTCCGCGTCAAGCGGAAGTTTCATCGTACGGGTAACGTGCGATTTAATATCATACGTGCGTACCTCTACTTTTGAGTTCGGGTAGCCGGCCTTCGGATACTTATAGGTATATTCTCCCGGATAATCCTTGAGAACATCGATACGGGGGGCTTGTCCGGCAAATACCGGGAACGTATAAGAAGGAACTGCCGATTCATCGAAACGGATAAAGGCAATCTGCGTATTATCAGCGCTGAATTCCAAAGCACGGTTGAAGCTGAACTCTTCTTCATACACCCAGTCCGGGATACCGTTGATGATGGAGTTCTGTTTTCCGTCCTCAGTCACCTGGCTTTCGCTGTTGCCGTATAGCAGCTTGACAAGGAAAATATTGTTATCGCGGACAAAAGCAATCATTGTGCCGTCCGGAGAAAAGACGGGGACCTGTTGAGGTCCGCCGTCAGACAGCCGTTCAATAATGTTGTTTGTCGTAACGCCCTTATCATTTCGTTTCAAAGGGTAGATATAATGTACGGCTGTATAAGAATGCCGGTAAATCGGAGTCGTCTTGGTGGCAATCAGCAATTTCTGACCGTCGGGTGAGAACTGATAGCTGTCGAAGTTCTTGAAGTCACATTCGCGTGCAGTGTTCACATCGAAGATAACTTCTACTTTCTCACCTGTCTTGAAAGAATATTTGATGATTTGTGTGCCTTCGGCGTTCATCTGTGTGTAGTGCTCACCGTCGGGTGTGGGGATGACTCCCTGAATGTTTTCCGGGCGGAAACGTCCGGAGGTGATGTCTTTTAAATCAAGTGCCTTTTGTCCTTGTGCCATTCCGGTCAAACAGATAAGGCAGAGTAATAAAGTGATGCTGATTTTTTTCATCTGCTTTTATTATTGCTTTTATAATTCAGTTTTGGTTTTTATTCGTACTTGCAAAAGTAACAATAAACTTAGATTCAACAAAACCTGATGGATTTTTATGCGGTTTTGATAGGGATTATTGGGTGAGATTCGATATCTTTGTGAAAAGTACTTTAAAATATTACCACTATGAATTCAAAAAGGAAAGACTTGCAGTATGCTTCTGTTTTCTTGTTGGCAGTGGCGTTGACCTTCCTGCTGGGGAAGGGGGATAATCTCTGGTTGGTGTCATGGGGCGACCTGATACCGAGTTTATTTGTATTGTTCATAGCGGGTGATTGTCTGTATAGTTCCCTGCTTCGTATCAAGCGCGGCGAAGAAGAGGGCGGTGCTCGTTGGAGTACTTGTTTTACTTTTCTAGTGTTCAGTATTGTTTTTATGGGCGATTTATTCTTTATCGGCAACTTCATTGTTGATAAGTTATGCGGGTAAACTATAAGCTTTAGTTTACTTTAACTAGGAAAATTAGTTTGTGAACTAAAACTTTTCGTTATTTGCAGCAAATAATGTTGCAAGTATGAAAGGATTAACAGCAAAAGAGGAAGAAATCATGGGCTTTTTTTGGGAAAAAGGCCCCTTGTTCGTGAAAGAAATGTTGGTTTTCTATGAAGAACCGAGGCCACATTTCAATACATTATCTACTATCGTGCGTGGGTTGGAAGACAAAGGTTTCCTGGCTCACTATATGTTTGGTAATACCTATCAATATTATCCTGTGGTCAGTGAAGAAGACTTTCGTAAGCGAACGCTTCGGAATGTGATTAGCAAGTATTTTAATAATTCTTATTTAAGCGCTGTCTCTTCTTTAGTCAAAGAAGAAGATATTTCTTTGGATGAGCTGAAGCAGCTCATCAGTGAAGTGGAGCAGTCCGATAAGAAAGACTAATCTGTTAAACGAAAATCTATACTATGGGAGTTTTCTTCATTTATATATTGAAATCATCTGTCTGCCTTGTCTTATTTTACCTGTTTTTCCGCTTATTATTGAGCAAGGAGACTTTCCACCGTTTCAATCGGGTTGCTTTGTTGGGAGTGTTGTTCTTCTCGTTGCTCATCCCTTGCATTGAGATGACTACCCGGCATCAGGTCGAAGTACAGCAGGCTGTACTTTCTATCGAGCAGTTGTTGATGATGGCGGAACTGAACGCAATAACTCCGGAAGTGGGAGCTGTAATACAGGAAGTGCCTTCTGTTTCCTGGATACAAATTGTTTTATTGGTTTATTTGGCAGGCATTGTATTTTTTGCTTGTCGCAATATCTGTTCTTTGATTTGTCTTTTCAGGCTGATATATTCGGGTAGACATGAGAAGTTGGAGAAGGGTATTACTCTTGTGGTGCATAACCGGACAATCACTCCGTTTAGTTGGATGAAGTATATCGTAATCAGCCGGAAGGACCTGGAAGAGAATGGGCGGGAGATTTTGATTCACGAAACGGCGCATATTTGTCACCGTCATTCCATAGATTTATTATTGGCGGATATTTGTATTTTCTTCCAATGGTTCAATCCTGGCGCATGGTTGCTCAAACAGGAATTACAGAATATCCATGAATATGAAGCCGACGAGACGGTTATTAATGAAGGAGTAAACGCGAAGGAATATCAACTATTATTAATAAAAAAAGCCGTTGGCACAAGGCTCTACTCTATGGCCAACAGCTTTAATCACAGTAAACTTAAAAAGCGTATCACTATGATGTTAAAAGAAAAATCAAGTCCATGGGCTCGTTTGAAGTACCTGTATGTACTTCCGTTAGCTGCTATTGCAGTAACTGCTTTCGCCCGTCCCGAAATCTCTGAGAAAGTAGAAGAGATTTCAGCAGTCAAAGTTAATGATTTGGCGGAAACTGTTGAAACGAAAACTGAAGAAAATGATGTTAAAGTGCCTGTTGATACAACAAAGACTGATGTTGTGGTAGTGACAGGGTATCGTAAGGAAGAAAAAGATTCTCTTTTTAGATTTAAGAGAAATGGGATGTCTGTGTCTATGACTAAGGCTAGTCCAAAAGAAACACCATTGATTATTATCAATGGAAAGGAATCAGATATGACGGTAGTCAATGCATTGGAACCGAAACGTATAAAAAGCATATCTGTTACGGATGCTAAAGACGCAATGAAAAATTATGGAGAACGGGGAAAAGGGGGAGTGATGGATATACAATTATATTCGGAAGAAGAATTTCAGTCGACGAAAGTCGTTTTAAAACCCGATGTGAGCAAGAAGTTAGATGCACTTAATGGGAATACAAAGAATTGGGGAGTCCACTTCCGTTCAGCTAATGGTGGAGACCCACTTGTTATTATTGATGGTAAAGAAGTTTTGGGAGAAGACCCACTGTACAAAATCTCTCCGGATCGTATAAGGAGTATATCTGTGTTAAAGGATAAATCGGCTCAGGCAATATATGGGGATAAAGGGAAAAGTGGGGTGATTCTTATAAACATGCTTACAGATGAAGAATATCAGATTCGTCAGAGTAAAGCGATTGTTGTCGGGAAATCTAAAGATACGATTACATTAAAGGCCGATTCAAGAACGATTATTCCTAATAAATAGAAGTAATGTGGCTTTTTTATTAAAGTAGAATCAATGGTTATTGTAAAGTCCGACGGAGGTACGCAAGTATTTCCGTTTCTTGTTCCGGGTGGAACCAGCGTATTTCCTCATCCCGCTTGAACCAGGTCATCTGCTTGCGTGAATAAATACGGGAATTCTGCTTTATCTTTTCGATGGCAAAAGGGAGTTCCCATTCTCCATCCAGATACTTGAATAATTCTTTGTATCCTACTGTATTAAGAGAGTTAAGGTGACGGTAAGGAAGTACGGAACGTACTTCTTCCAACAGTCCTTCTTCCATCATCATGTCTACGCGGCGATTGATACGGTCGTAAAGTTCTTCCCGGTCACGGGTTAGCCCTACTTTGATAATACGGAATGGGCGTTCTTTCTTCTGCTGTGTGCGGAAAGAAGTGTAAGTGCGTCCGGTCATATAGCAGATTTCCAGCGCATGAATCACTCGCTTGGGATTCTTTAAATCTACAATGCGATAATATTCCGGGTCTAATAAGCGGAGTTCGGCACAGAGTTGTTCAAGTCCTTCTGCCTCATATTTCTGCAACATGAGTTGGCGGGTTTCCGCATCGACGGTAGGAATGTCGTCAATCCCTTTGCAAATAGCGTCTACATACATCATCGAGCCGCCGGTAAGAACCACGACTTCCTGTTTTGCAAATAACTTTTCAAGGATTTCCAATGCTTCCGCTTCATATTGGGCGGCACTGTAATAATCTGTAAGATGTAGTGTGCCGACTAAGTAATGGGGCACACGTGCAAGCTGTTCGGGCGTAGGTGCTGCCGTACCTATTTTTAATTTGGCATAAAGTTGCCGCGAATCGGCAGATACAATGCTTGTCCGGAAATTCTCTGCTATTCGCAGGCTTAATTCGGTTTTCCCTACACCGGTAGGACCTATAAGAACAATGAGGGTAGACAATGGACTTAAGTGATTAGTGATTAATGATTAGTGATTAGTGATTAATGCGATGCGAATATCTGCACAGCGTTGATCATTAATCACTAACCACTAATCGTTAAATTAAAATTTATCGTCTTCGTAAGAGCCGCCTGCGTCACCGCCAATATCGAATCCTTCCTGGTCGAAGTCTTCCATATCGAAGTCCTGGTCACCATAGAAGTTTTCGTCCAGGTCGAGAGAGCCACCTGCAGCAGCCATTTCTTCAAAGTCGACCGTTTGTTTGGGAGCATCTCCGGATTTCTTGGTGCATTTGGCACCCTTCATTTCCTTTCCGGTAATGATTTCAGATAACTCGATGAAGAAGCAACGCTCTGTCATATAATCGAATACATACAGCAACTTCTGTTTTTCATCTTCTACCAGTTCGCTGATAGTAGTTTCCTTCATTACCCAGCTATCCATTTCCGGGTTGTCGTCCATTTCTTCCAAAGTCACTTCTTTTTCTTTTTCCCAGTCATCATCGCAGATAAAGAAAGAAGTCATTTGGTCGTTTGTGTACCCAACTGATTTTAGTATTGCCTCATGGAAGTCAAAAAATGTAGCTTCCGGGTCAATTTGTATTTCTCTGACAAAATCGTCAACTTCATCAGATATGATAGTAAACCTGTATATCATAATATGACTATTTTGAACTGTTTATTTAATTATACCACGTTCTGAATTACGGATGAAGTTGATAATGTAGTCGATTTCGGGACTTTTCTCAAATTCATCTTCAATTTTTTTCAATGCTTCTGTCGTGTTCAGCCCACTTTGATAAATGATACGATAGGCATTATGAATATTTTCAATCACTTCATTGGCAAAACCGCGACGACGCAGACCGATAATGTTGATTCCGCTGAAAGCGATTGGTTCGCGTCCTGCAATGATGTAAGGAGGGATATCTTTGCTGAAACGGCATCCGCCCTGAATCATCACATGACTGCCTACATGACAGAATTGGTGCATCAATACATTGGCACTGACAATGGCGTTGTCATCAATCACAATTTCGCCTGCCATCTTGGTCGAGTTGCCAATGATACATCCGTTACCGACCAGCGCATCGTGTGCCACGTGCACACCTTCCATCAACAAGTTGTTGTTGCCCACGATTGTGCGCCCTTTAGCTGCCGTGCCACGGTTGATTGTCACGTTCTCACGAATCAGATTATTGTCTCCGATTTCGGCTGTCGACTCTTCACCGCGAAACTTGAGGTCTTGCGGAATGGCTCCGATAACAGCACCCGGAAAAATCGTATTTCCGTTACCAATACGTGAACCATATAAAATATTGGCATTAGCCATAATTTTATTGTTGTCGCCGATAACCACGTTTTTATCTATGAATACAAAAGGCGCAATTTCTACATTTTCCCCGATTTTAGCTTCGGGATGAATATACGCTAAAGGACTTATCATTTGAATTTCCAATTGTTAATTACTTGTTTTTTACTATTTGTGCCATGAACTCAGCTTCGCAAACCACCTTTTCCCCAACGAATGCGTAACCTTTCATGGTCGAGATGCCACGGCGGATAGGCGCTAATAATTCCACGCGGAATATCAGTGTGTCTCCCGGCACTACTTTCTGGCGGAATTTCACGCCGTCTATTTTCATAAAATAGGTAGAGTAACGTTCCGGTTCGTCAACCGAGTTGAGAACAAGCAAACCGCCTACTTGCGCCATTGCCTCTACTTGAAGTACACCCGGCATAACGGGTTCCTGCGGGAAATGTCCCTGGAAGAAAGGCTCGTTGGCAGTGATATTCTTGACACCTACAATATAGTTGGCACCGATTTCAATCACTTTATCCACCAGTTGGAAAGGATAACGGTGCGGCAACAGTTCGCGGATACGGTTTACGTCCATTATCGGCTCACGGTTACAGTCATAGCCCGGCGCCTGTATTTCGTGCAGGCGGATTTCTTTCCGCATCTGGCGGGCAAACTTGTTATTGATTGTGTGTCCGGGACGGGTAGCGATGATACGTCCTTTAATCGGTTTGCCGATTAAAGCAAGGTCACCGATAACGTCCAGCAGTTTGTGGCGGGCACATTCATTCGGCCAAACCAACGGCTTGTGGTTGATGTAACCTAATTGATCGGCATCCATGTGAGGAACTCCCATTACATCAGCCAATTTGTCGTAGCTTTCCTGTGACATCTTGCGTTCGTAGATTACGATTGCATTGTCCAGGTCGCCTCCTTTTATCAATCCCGCAGAAAGAAGCGGTTCTATTTCGCGGACAAAGACGAATGTACGGCTGGCGGCCACTTCGTCTTTGAAATTATGCATATCTTCAAGTGTAGCAAACTGGTTCGGAATAATGGTTGAATCGTAGGAAACCAGTACGTTCAGACTAAAGTTCTCGTCCGGCAGTACAATGATGGATGAACCTGTTGATTCGTCCCGGAATTCAATCTTTGACTTGATGATATAAAAGTCCTTGACAGCATTTTGTTCTACTGTCCCTACACGTTCTATTTCTTGTACATAATATTGTGCACTACCATCTAAGATGGGAAATTCCGGGCCGTTTACCTGGATAAGGCAGTTGTCGATGCCCAATGCGTAAAGGGCTGCCATACCATGTTCGATGGTGCTTACTTTGACTCCATTCTTCGACAATACAGTACCACGGGTGGTTTCTGTCACGTTGTCGGCTACTGCATCGATAGTTGGTTGTCCTTCCAGATCAATCCGTTGGATTTTGTATCCATGATTGTCCGGAGCAGGATTAAATGTAACAGTGAGGTCAAGTCCAGTGTGAAGACCTTTCCCGCTCAGTGAAAAGCTATCTTTCAGCGTTTTTTGTTTCAGCATTGGCTACTTATTTACTTATTTAATAGTTGTTTTAATTCTTCGATTTCTTTGCGCAGGTTACGCAGTTCTTTCTGCATATCCGGCAGGCTTCTTTGTACAACAGATGCCTTGAAATATTGTTTTAGATCCATAGGGGGAGTTCCGATAAGCTGGCTGCCGGATTTGATATCCCCGGGGACGCCGGATTGGGCGCCCAAGCCTACTTTGTCTCCTATTTTTGAGTGGCCGGCTATACCTACCTGCCCGCCGATCATACACCATTCGCCTATTTTGGTAGAACCGGCGACGCCTGCTTGTGCGGCCATTACGGTATGCGAACCTATTTCGTCGTTGTGTGCTATCTGTATCAGGTTATCCAGCTTGACACCGCTATGTACCACCGTAGCTCCCATCGTAGCACGGTCTACGCAAGTGTTTGCACCTATATCCACTTTATCTTCCAGAATAACGATTCCGATTTGAGGAATCTTGTCGTATCCGTCCGGAGTAGGGGCAAAGCCGAATCCGTCCGCCCCGATTACTGCGCCCGAATGCAGGATACATTCATTCCCTATGCGGCAATCATGATAAACATTTACATGAGAATAAAGCAGGCAATTATTGCCTATCTTCACACCGTCTCCAACAAAAGTATGTGGATAAATCTGAGTGTTATCTCCAATCACGGTATTTTCGCCGATGTAGGAAAAAGCACCTATATATACGTTCTCACCAATCTTGGCACTGGGGGCAACAAATGCTAATGAGTCGATACCCTGTTTTTTCGGTTTGCTCATTTCGTAAAGATTGAGCAGTTTCGCCAGGCTCTCGTATGCATTGTCTACTTTGATAAGGGTTGTTTTGATTTCATGTTCAGGAGTGAAGTCCTTATTAACCAGGACAATGCTTGATTGTGTCTCGTAGATGTAAGGTGTGTATTTGGGATTTGACAGGAAAGAAATAGCTCCGGGCATTCCCTCTTCTATTTTAGCGAATGTGTGTACCGTAGCGTTTTCGTCTCCAATGATTTCCCCTTGGATAAATGCTGCAATTTGCTTAGCCGAGAACTCCATGTCTTTAATTTAAAATTTAATTAGTTCACAAATAACGGACTTTTTTTTCAGATTTCCGTGTTATTGCATGAATATTTTATACTTATCTATGTAATCTCTGGTAGCAGAGATAGTATTTCTTTACCTTTTTGGACAATAACGAGATGTTCAACATATCCGATGCATCGGCGATATTTTTAATCGTACCGTCTTTGTAGATAATATCAATACTGTCATCCGCCGGTTCGTACATATTCTTTTCGATGCTGGGGGTAGAGACAAAATAGTTCGCTTCGGAAAGTGTTATGCCTAGTTGCTGGCTGATTTGCAAAGTTAATTCTTTTTTTCTGTCTTCACCAATCGGTTCCGACGAAATTTCCACTTTAAAGATATTCCGGTTAATCATTCCCATACTTAAAGTGGAAAGAACTTTGTCTGTATGGTTACTCCATACTTTCAAAGCCGTCCATATATCATTATCATCCAGTTGGACGAAATTCTCCAGACAATCGGGGTTGTTGTAGAATTCGGCAGGAGTGATATCTTTGTAAAGGAAAAAATGCAATGCAGGCGATGCGAACAGCTCTACTCCCTGTGATGCCAGTTCTTTGGCGCGCAAAAGAGTGCTGATAAGCATCTTCTCGTAAGCTACTGAAGTTTTGTGCAGGTATACCTGCCAATACATCAGGCGGCGTGCGGTGAGGAAATTTTCGATGGAGTAAATACCTTTGGATTCAACTACGAGCCGGTCGTCCGCAACATCAAGCATCTTGATGATTCGTGCCGAACCGATATTTCCTTCCGTAACTCCCGTATAGAAACTGTCACGACGAAGATAATCGAGCCTGTCCATATCCAACTGGCCGCTGACAAGCTGGTGCAGGAAACGTTTCGGATACTCGTCTTTGAAGATTTGAATGGCAAGACTGAGTTGCCCGTTCATCTCTTTGTTCATCCGTTCCATCAACATAAGAGAAATCTCTTCGTGAGGAATACCTTTTACAATAGTGTCTTCCAATACATGAGAGAAAGGACCGTGTCCGATGTCATGCAGCAGGATGGCGGCTTGTACGGCTTCCGCTTCACTGTCAAAGATGAAGTTACCTTTGGATGCCAGTTGCGTGATGGCTTCACTCATCAGGTAGAAAGCTCCCAAAGAATGTTGGAAACGGGTGTGTTGTGCACCGGGATATACCACTGACGAGAGCCCTACCTGCTTGATGCGGGTAAGACGCTGCAAAAGGGGATGCCGTACTATATCGTACAGCAGCCCCTTTGGAATATTGATGAACCCGAATACCGGGTCATTGATTATCTTTCTTTCGTAAGGCACTTTATTAACGGTTTAGTGGTTAGTGATTAGTGATTAGTGGCTGTGCGCAATATGCTGCGTAGTGCTAATCGTTAATCATTAATCGTTAATCACTTTTTTCAACTGTTCAGCCATTTGTGCCTGTACTTCTTGTGCGGCAGTACGGGCAGCTTCGGCAAATTTCTCCGTTTTATCCACATAGATGATACCACGGGATGAGTTGACAATTAATCCGCAGGTACTGTTCATACCGTATTTGCAAACTTCTTCAAGTGAACCGCCTTGTGCGCCGACACCGGGAACAAGAAGGAAATGATTGGGGACAATCTTGCGGATATCCTCGAAAGCGCGTCCTTGAGTTGCGCCTACCACATACATCATGCGGTCGTCGCCTGCCCATTCCTGTGATTTGCGCAGTACTTTTTCAAACAAACGTTCACCGTTCACGTCTTCTGTCAACTGGAAGTCGTGAGAACCTTTGTTGGAAGTCAGCGCAAGCAGGATTACCCATTTTCCTTCATAAGTAAGGAACGGAGTGACGCTGTCTTCGCCCATATAAGGAGCTACTGTGACAGAGTCGATATCCAGTTCTTCGAAGAAAGTGCGGGCATACATGGCGGAAGTGTTTCCGATGTCGCCACGCTTTGCGTCGGCGATGATGAACTGGTCGGGATAATTATCTTTGATGTATTTTACTGTCTTTTCAAATGCAATCCATCCTTTTACGCCCATGCTTTCGTAAAAAGCCAAGTTAGGTTTGTAGGCAATACACAAATCCGCTGTCGCGTCGATGATGGCCTTGTTGAATGCAAAGATAGGGTCTTCTTCTTTCAACAGATGTTCCGGGATTTTCTTGATGTCGGTATCAAGCCCTACGCAAAGGAATGATTTCTTGCGTTTTATGTTTTCAAATAATTGTTGCTTATCCATCTTGTTATTTACTATTATACGATTTACTATTTACAATTTAAAGCTCCGCTCTCATTAAAGCCCCGCTCTCAACTTTCTATTTTCTACAACTCACTTTCTTTCAGTCGTTCCGCATTTTCAGCCACAATCAGGTGGTCGATACAGTCTTGGATATCTCCGTCCATGAAGGCAGCCAGATTGTAAATCGTGTAGTTGATGCGGTGGTCGGTGATACGTCCTTGCGGATAGTTGTATGTGCGGATTTTAGCCGAACGGTCTCCGGTCGATACCATTGTCTTACGCTTGGACGCAATGTCGTCGATATACTTCTGATGTTCTTTGTCGTAGATAAAAGTACGGAGACGCGCCAGTGCGCGTTCTTTATTTTTCGGTTGGTCGCGTGTTTCGGTACATTCGATCAGGATTTCTTCGGCAATGCCTGTGTTCGGGTTCTTCCATATATAGCGCAGGCGTACTCCGGATTCTACTTTATTTACGTTCTGTCCTCCGGCACCACCGCTTCGGAAAGTATCCCATTTGATTTCGCCTTCATTGATGACTACGTCGAATTCTTCCGCTTCGGGAAGTACGGCTACCGAAGCTGCCGAAGTATGTACACGTCCCTGGGTTTCTGTGGCGGGAACACGCTGTACGCGGTGTACGCCCGATTCATATTTCAGGATTCCGTAAACATTGTCACCTGTGACGCTGCAAACAATTTCCTTGAATCCGCCTGCCGTTCCTTCGTTCGCATTGGAGACTTCCATCTTCCAGCCTTTTGTTTCGCAGAATTTGGCATACATACGGAAGAGGTCGCCGGCAAAGATAGCCGCCTCGTCACCACCTGCACCACCACGGATTTCAAGAATCGCATTCTTGCTGTCCTGCGGGTCGGCGGGAACAAGCATCAGTTTGATTTCTTCTTCCAATACCGGAAGGCGTTCCTGGCTATTATCCATTTCTTCTTTAGCCATTTCACGCATTTCGGCATCCGACTCACTGGAAAGGATACTTTTGGCTTCCTCAATGTTACCCAGCAATTGGATATATTCCTTGCGGGCTTTCATCAAGTCATCCAGTTCCTTATATTCCTTGGTCAGCTTGACATAGCGCTTTTGGTCGGCAATTACTGCCGGGTCGGTGATAAGGGTTGATATTTCTTCAAAACGGGCTACAAGACCGTCTAATTTTTCTAATAGGGTACTGTTCTCTGCCATTCTTTAATATCTGAATTCTCCGAACTCGCTCTTGATAATTAACTCTGTGTTGTCACATTCTTCAACGCGTCCTACTATCCGTGCCAGGATACCGAATGATTCGGAAATAGCGATAACTTCTTCTGCATGTTCCGGTGACAGGTAAACTTCAAGGCGGTGTCCCATGTTGAATACTTTATACATTTCCGCCCAATCGGTACCGCTTTGTTCCTGAATAGTCTTGAATAATGGAGGAACTGGGAAAAGATTGTCTTTTACAACACGGACGTTTTCAACAAAGTGCAGTACTTTAGTCTGCGCACCACCGGAGCAGTGAACCATTCCGTGGATTTCGGGACGTAATGCATCCAGCAGTTTCTTTACTACCGGTGCATAAGTGCGGGTGGGAGAGAGCACTAATTTACCCGCGTCGATCGGAGAATCTTCTACACTGTCAGTCAGTTTCAGTCCGCCGGAGTAAACCAATTCTTCGGGAACTGCCGCATCGTAACTTTCCGGGTATTTTTCAGCAAGATATTTGCCAAATACATCATGGCGGGCACTTGTCAGACCGTTGCTGCCCATGCCGCCGTTATATTCTTTTTCGTAAGTGGCCTGTCCGTAAGAAGCAAGACCGACGATTACATCGCCCGGACGGATATTGGCATTGTTGATAACGTCCGAACGTTTCATACGGCAAGTTACGGTAGAGTCAACTATGATAGTGCGTACCAGGTCGCCTACATCGGCAGTTTCGCCACCGGTTGCATATACGCCTACCCCCATTTCGCGGAGTTCGGCAAGTAATTCGTCTGTTCCGTTGATGATGGCGGAGATCACTTCTCCCGGGATTAATAACTTATTACGTCCGATAGTTGAAGAGACAAGAATATTATCTACGGCACCTACACAAAGCAGGTCGTCGATATTCATAATCAAGGCATCTTGGGCGATTCCTTTCCAGACAGACAAGTCACCTGTTTCTTTCCAGTACATATAAGCAAGGGAAGATTTGGTTCCGGCACCGTCAGCATGCATGATGTTGCAATATTCAGGGTCACCTCCCAATATATCGGGAATAATTTTGCAGAATGCTTTCGGGAAAATTCCTTTGTCGATGTTCTTGATGGCGTTGTGCACATCTTCTTTTGATGCGCTTACTCCACGCATCATGTATCGTTGATTACTCATGAGTTATAGAATTATTTTGTATACGGCTGCAAAAGTACTGCTTTTTTTTCGTACAGACAACTATCTGAATAGAAATGCCGCTGACTAATAAAGTTTTCGTGCCTAATGAGATACGAATACTTTTAGTCAACGGCAAAGTCTTTTCAGCAGATTTTCTTAGAACTCTACTTTCGGCGCTTTCTCGCTACCTTCTTCCGCTTCAAAATATGCTTTCTTATCGAAGCCGAACATTCTTGCAAAGATGTTCTTTGGGAAACGGCGGATATTGGTGTTGTAAGCTTGGGCGGCATCGTTGAAGTTCTTGCGTGCTACATTGATACGGTTCTCAGTCCCTTCCAATTGTGCCTGCAACTCAAGGAAATTCTGATTAGCTTTCAAATCAGGATAATTTTCTGTGATAGCTAATAATTTACCTAATGCGGAAGTTACAGCGCCCTGTGCTTTCTGATATTGGGCGAGTTTTTCCGGTGTCAGGTCGGCGGCATCCACTTTTATCTGGGTTGCCTGACTGCGTGCGGCAACCACTCCCTCCAATGTTTCTTTTTCGTGCGTTGCATATCCTTTCACTGTATTTACCAGGTTGGGAATCAAGTCGGCACGGCGTTGGTATTGAGTTTCTACATTCGCCCATTGCCCACTTACACGCTCGTCCATAGTGACCAGACCGTTATATACGCTGACTGCCCAGATGACAAGAATAGCTACAACAGCTAAAATGATGATAATTGACTTTTTCATGTTTATTGTTTTTATTGATATTGATAATCTGATTTCTGAATCTTATTTTTAGAACCGTGAGCCGGCACCACCGCCGCCACCCATTCCGCCGCCGAAGCTGCCTCCGCCAAAGCCACCGCCGCTTCCGCCGAAACTTCCACCACCCATTCCGCCAATGAACGGTCCTCCGCCGCCACCGCGATGGTGATAATCGTTCTCATAACTTTGTTGGCGACGTACGAGGGTGTGTCCGCAGTTTCTACACGTATAAGTGACATCTTCGGTCTTTACTCCGTTGATTCGGGAAACTACTCTGCTGCTACTTCTCTGTAACGTATGCTTTCCGCATTTCGGGCAACGGCTTTGTTTGCGTGCGGCAAAGAAAGCAATACCTCCTCCAATCAGAATAAAGAAGAAAACAGCAAGAATAAAATCGAATGGACTACTGTCGCTTGAATCGGAAAGGGAGTCATTCTCCATAGAACCGTCAAGCCGCTGGCAAGTCGCCTTCAAGCCTGCTACCATTCCTGCATCCCAGTTTCCGTCTTTTAGATAAGGAATCATATACTTCGTTTGAATCCTCTTGCAAATAGCATCGGGAAGAACGCCTTCCAAACCATAGCCGGTGTAAAACTGGATACAACGTTGATCGGTAACCAGCAAAATAACCAGACCGTTGTTTTTGTCTTTCTTTCCCACTCCCCATTTGTTGAGTAATTGATGGCAGAAATCAAAACAGTCTTCCTCTCCGATGGAAGGCACTGCGGCAACTACCGTTTCAATTCCCGTTTGCTGCTCCAAGGCATAAAGCATGGTGTCTATACTGTCACAAGCTGCCTGTGAAAGTACTCCCGCCGGGTTACAAACATACTGCGTTTTATTTTGCAGATGAACTTTCGGAAGATTGTCTACCGTATATACTTTTTCTTGAGCCTGTAAGGGAATCAGTAGAAAAGTGAAGATTATAAGTGTGAAAATTGATTTCATAACAGTCGTTTTACGGATACAAATATAGAAACTTTTTCCCTAATGAATCTAAAACTCCTTGTTATAATAGGTTTAATGAATATATCGCCCGACGAACTCACGGACTTTATCGGTGTATTCCTGTTTATTTTCTTTGTATGAGACGGCATGGGCGGCACCCGGCACAATCCAGAGTTCCTTAGGTTCCGGCTTTGCTTCATAAAGGGGATAAACCATCCAAGTCGGCACATATGTATCTTTATCCCCATGGATAAACAGCATCGGCAACTCACATTTCGCCACCTGTTTCAGTGAAGAAGCTTCTTTGAAGTTCCAACCGTATTTCTTTTCGCATAGCCAGCTTGTGGTATACATTAGCGGGAAAGGCGGAAGACTGAAAGATGATTTTAGCTCATGAGAAAATTCATCCCATACGCTGGTATAGCCACAATCTTCTACGAAGCATTTTACAAAAGGCTGCTGTTCCTCGCCGGACACCATCATTGTGGTTGCGCCACCCATCGAAATGCCGTGTACCACCATCTGTGTGCTGTCTCCGAAAATTCCGTTGGCGATATTCATCCACTGCAACACATCCAAACGGTCTTTCCAGCCCATCTGAATGGCGCGGCCTTCACTTTCTCCCTGATGCTGAAGGTCGGGAAGTAAAATGTTATAGCCTAAATCACGGTTATACAGATAGCCGATCATAAACATACGAATAGCATTATCCGTATAGCCGTGGACAATAACCGCTGTCTTGTTGGTAGGTTCGGGAGCAGCGACATAGTAAGCATGAAGCTGTATGCCATGCGGGTTGATGATAAAAGTATCTTTCAGTGCATCTGCTTGTCGCAGACTATCCACCCATGGGCGTAGAAAGGGGTAGTTTTTGTACATGAAGGGATAAGAATCTGCATCTTTGGACAAAATCTTTACGTTCGGAGTTAAAGAGAAGTTCAACATATAGAAACTTCCTCCGATAGTGCAACCGGTCAACATCAACAGGGCGATGATAATGCTATAAACTACTTTTCTCTTCATATAATACCTTTACCTTTTTACTCTCTCGCCTTGGAAAAGGGTGGGAGAGATTCTATTTATGCCAGATCTCCCAAGCGGCAAATGCCTGAAGAAGCAACATTTCAAGACCGTTTTTTACGACAGCGCCTTGTGCTTCTCCCTTTTTCATGAAAAGGGTAACGTTCGGATTATATAACAAATCGTAGAGTAAATGGTTCGGAGTAATCAATTCATAAGGAATATTGGGACAGAAATCGACCTTGGGAAACATACCTACAGGAGTACAGTTAACGATTACCGTATATTCTGCCATGATTTCAGGGCTTAGTTCCTCATAAGTCAGCATACCGTCCGCTTTGTGAGTGCGCGAAACGAATATACTTTCGATTCCCAGATTTTTAAGTCCGTGGTAAACGGCTTTGGAAGCTCCGCCGGTGCCCAGAATCAAAGCCTTTTTGTGATGAGGTTGCAATAAGGGTTGGATGGATTGAGTAAATCCGATAATATCAGAATTATAGCCGACCAGCTTCACTTTCCCTTTCGGTTGGCGGATAATCTTGATTACGTTCACAGCGCCGATTTTGGCAGTATCAGGATCCAACTCGCTCAAGAAAGGAATGACTTGCTCCTTGTAAGGGATAGTAACATTAAGACCCCGCAGGCTAGGATTCTCTTCAATCACTTCCATGAAATCATTGATTTGGGGAATCTCAAAATTCACATATTCCGCATCAATTCCTTCAGATTTAAACTTTTCATTAAAGTATCCGATAGAGAATGAATGTCTCAGTGGGTAGCCGATTAAACCATATTTTTCCATAATACGAAAGGGTTAAATTAATCAATCATAAAAAAAACGTTATTTTGTCGCGGTATAAAGAGTGCAGATACCAAATGTCAGCCGCCGGAAATTTACTTCGCTGAATCCGGCTCGTGTGATGACTCCTTTCATGACTTCCCCTTGGGGAAATACTTTGATGGTGTCCGGCAGATAGCGGTAGGCACTGTTGTCTTTGGAAAGCAGCTTGCCCAGCAATGGAATGACGACTTTAGAGTAGACGGAAAACAGTTGCTTCATCGGGAAACGGTCGGGAGTGGTGAGTTCCAGAATCACGAGATGCCCCCCCGGTTTCAATACCCGGCACATTTCCGATAGTCCTTTGTCGAGGTCTTCAAAATTGCGGATACCGAACGCTACGGTAATGGCGTCAAAATCATTGTCGGCAAAAGAAAGTGAAGTACAGTCCTCCCGGGCAAAAGAGATTCTGTCCGAGAGTCCTTCCTTCTTAACTTTTTCACGTCCCACATTCATCATACCCTCCGAGATGTCCGTACCGATTAGTTCGGCGGGCTGCAACTTGCGGCAGGCGAGGATGGCGAAATCCCCTGTGCCGGTAGCTACGTCCATCATACGTTGCGGTTGGAAAGGACGCAGCCAGGCAATGGCTTTGCGACGCCAACTGCGGTCGATACCCAAAGATAAGGTATGATTCAGTTTGTCGTAGGCATGTGCGATGTTGTCGAACATACGTTCCACTTGCTCGGTCTTCTTTCCTTCCTCGTCGTAAGGCTTGATATGCTGCTGTGGGTAGTCCATTTATTTTAATGATTAGTGGATAGTGATTAACGGTTAATCATTAATCGTTAATAAAACGTTCTTTTCGATACGTTCAGCGATATTGCTGGTATCTTCTTTTACAAATTTCTCACCGGTGATGTTTTCGAACAATTCGATGTAACGGTCACTGATGCTCTGTACGATAGCCGGAGTCATTTCGGGTACTTTCTGACCTTCTTTGCCCTGGAAACCGTTTTCCATCAGCCATTCGCGGACAAACTCTTTGGAAAGCTGTTTCTGCGGTTCGCCTTTTTCGAAACGTTCCTGATAGCCTTCTGAGTAGAAATAACGGCTGGAGTCGGGAGTATGGATTTCATCCATCAGGTAGATAGTACCGTTGTGCTTGCCGAATTCATATTTTGTATCGACAAGAATCAATCCGCGTTCCGCAGCGATTTCTGTACCACGTTTGAAGAGAGCCAGCGTATATTTTTCAAGCACTTCATACTCTTCGGGAGTAGCCAGTCCTTGTTTCAGGATTTCTTCTTTGGAGATGTCTTCGTCATGCAGTCCCATTTCGGCTTTGGTGGTCGGAGTTACGATGGGTTCGGGGAATTTTTCGTTCTCACGCATTCCGTCCGGCAACTTCACGCCACAAATTTCACGTACACCGCTTTTGTAAGCACGCCATGCGCTGCCGCACAGATAACCGCGTACAATCATTTCTACAGGAAAACCTTCGCACAATACGCCGACTGTTACCATCGGATCCGGCGTAGCCAGTTTCCAGTTCGGACAGATGTCAGTAGTGGCATCAAGGAATTTGGCTGCAATCTGGTTCAGCATTTGTCCTTTGTAGGGAATACCTTCAGGCAGTACTACGTCAAAAGCCGAAATACGGTCGGTTGCTACCATGACGAGTTTTTCGCCGTTGATGTTATACACATCACGCACCTTTCC
This sequence comes from Bacteroides sp. f07, assembly GCF_042854785.1. Taxonomy (NCBI): domain Bacteria; kingdom Pseudomonadati; phylum Bacteroidota; class Bacteroidia; order Bacteroidales; family Bacteroidaceae; genus Bacteroides; species Bacteroides sp. f07. The sequence continues at coordinate 288,639 of NZ_BAABXI010000001.1, forward strand.
GTGGTACACGCTTTTCTGTCCCGGAAAGTTGAAATCTGTTTTTGTTAATGCTTTCATTGTCTTATTTATAATTACAAATTACAAGTTCCAAATTAATAAGTTGAAGCTGCAATGGGAGTTCCGAACCTAAAGGTGCTTATTCCTTAGCCGGTTTCACCGGATGCTCGCCGTTGAGAACCAGTTGTTCGTTTTTCCGTTTCTCCCGTTCGGCTTTCGCTTCTTTGTCGAATTTTTCGTAAGCATCTACGATACGTTCCACCAGCTTATGGCGTACAATATCTTTCTTGTTCAGTTCGACAAAGCTGATGCCTTTTACCCCTTTCAGGATGCGGAGTGCCTGCACCAATCCCGATGTCTGGGAAGAGGGAAGGTCAATCTGTGTCATATCGCCTGTCACAATCATTTTAGTGTTCATACCCATACGGGTGAGGAACATTTTTATTTGCTGTGCGGTGGTATTCTGTGCTTCGTCAAGAATTACGACCGCATCATTCAGTGTACGTCCGCGCATAAAGGCTAACGGGGCAATCTGTATAATGTTCAGTTCCATGTATTCCTTTAACTTGGCGGCAGGTATCATATCTTGAAGCGCATCGTACAAGGGTTGCAGATACGGGTCGATTTTATCTTTCATGTCACCGGGTAGGAAACCCAGCTTTTCTCCGGCTTCTACGGCGGGACGACTGAGGATAATCTTCTTGATTTCCTTGTTTTTCAGCGCACGTACGGCAAGGGCAATGGCGGTATATGTCTTTCCCGAACCTGCAGGACCGATGGCGAATACCATGTCATTCTTGGCGAATCCTTCCACCAGTTTCAACTGGTTTTCGCTTCGGGGGATGATAGGCTTGCCCGTGACGCTGAACACGATCACGTTTCCGGTTTGTTCCGTTTGCGGGGCATTCCCTTTTATAATGTCGATGATAACTTCTTCTTTCAGTGAATTATATTCGGCGCAGTATTTTTCGAGTTTAGTGATATTTTCTTCGAAGGCGCACATTTCTTCCTCGTCGCCCAGCACTTTGATGACATTACCACGGGCAACGATACGTAGCTTCGGATATAAAGCTTTAATTAACTGTATGTTGGCGTTGTTTACACCGTAAAAAATAACAGGATCAATATCCTCAAGAACAATCAGTTTCTCTATCATTAAGTTGTATTAAAGAAAAATTTCTGCAAATTTAATGAAACGTTTTGGATTCTCTGATTGTTTGGAGATGAATTTTACTGCAATTATTCTGCCGATAGGATATGAAAATGATATTTATCGGGCAGTGATGTGGAAACAACCCTGTTTCAACTCATACTTGATGTAGCATTTTTCGGCCTGTCGCAAATCTCTCAGAACTTCGGACAGAACAAGTTTCAGAGTATCGGAACCGACATCCTGCAACGGTCTTCCGTCTTTATCCTCCACCTTCTTGAACCGTTTCCAGCTAACGTCAAAAGTTGCTCCGAAGCAATGTGCCGAGTTGGCGGAAGCGTTCACGTTCCTGCGGCGAAGGCGTTTCACATCGCCTTGGGTGCGCAGTACGGAAGTGACGATCACCTGATTGGGGTTTAATCCTTTGGCGGCAAGTGAATCAAGAAAGTTAGAGCCGATTGTGTCGAGCAGCGCACTTGCGCGAGGGACAAGATAGGGGATAGAATGGGTCAGAGAATCTACCACATAGAACTCATTGTCAATGATGTGTGTCAGCTTTTCTTTCATATCTTCCGCTGCTTCCCGGTCTTCCAACGGACGGATACCAACAGCTTTTGCAGCTTCCAGATGTTTATCATTCAAATCAGGAAAAGAGCGTTTATAGCTGACAACGCCACGGATATTGCGTGGTTCGTTCAGTTTCAATGACATATCTTTCTTTTTGCAACCGGAAGTGAGTGTTGCAAATCCTATAATCAGCGAAAATAGTGGTAATATACGAAGTTTCTGTATAGTCATTTTGTATTTTTTTGCCTGCAAAGTTATATGAAAACGTTGGAATATACATATGAAATTAGAAAGAATAACAGGGAAATCTTATCAGTATATTCTCAAGCAATTCTCACTGTTATGAGAAAAAATACTCATCGCTATGAGAAAATATTCTCATAAGGATGAGTATTAATTCTCATCACCGTGAGAAAATGTTCTTATCACGATGAGAAAATATTCGATTCCGTACTTAATAAATAATGTGCTTTCTTATCCTTTTTTCTCTTCAGCTTTTGTTGTTGGCTTCTCTTCCGTTTTACTTTCCGGATTAATTATACCTTTCACTGTTTCACCGATAGGCAATTTGTCCAATACGCCGAGACTTGGAGCTACTGTTTTCACCAATGTGTTCAAGAAGTTGCTTGTCCCTCCGTTTCCACCGTCGAATACAGTGATATTTCCTAAATTCATGTGTTCGAACGCCTTGACCTGTTCGCCGGCAATTTCCTTCCACTGGTCTACCATCTTATATTGGATGGCGATAGCCGGATTCGATTCGGCTGCTCTTACCATCGCTTCGAAGCCTTCCGCTTCGGCAAGCAGTGAGCGTTTCTTACCTTCCGCTTCCGCTTCCAGTTTCATTTGGATAGCTTTTGCTTCCGCTTCGGCTTGTGCCAAAGTCGCTTTAGCACGGGCTTCCGCTTCGCGGGTAATCTTTTCAGCGATAGCGTTTGCCTGAAGAATAGCTTCCTGTCTTGCGATTTCGGCAGGAACAATCTTTTCCGCTTTCAATGAAGATTCAACTTTACGGGCTTTTGCTTCTTCCACCTCTTTTTGCGCAATTTCACGGGCAGTCTGTACGGCAGCTTCCGATTTGGCGGCAGCTTCACCGGCTTGTTTGTCGGCATTGGCTTGTGTCACGGCCAGTTCGGCATTAGAGAGGGCTACCTCTTTTTGTGCGTCATTCCGTCCGATGGCAGCTTTCTTGGCCGCTTCCGCCTGTTTGATTTCCATATCCGAATTCAGTTCGGCAACGCGGCTTTCCTTTTCGGTATTTGCCTGCTCGATACGGATATTCTTTTCAGCTTCGGCTTTTGCTACTTGCGATTCTTTTTCCGCATTGGCGATAGCTACTTGGGAAATTCTGTCCTTATCTGCATTTGCAACAGAGATTTCCTGTTGTTTCTTAGTTTCCGCGATAGCGATATCCTGGTCTTTGCGAGTTTCCGCCACTTTCGTTTCGCGTTCCTTAATCTGGTTCGCGATTTTGATAGCACCCAGTTTTTCCTGTTCCTCGATGTTGGCTTGTGCCTCGTTCAATGCCTTACTTTCAGCTTCTTTACCCAAGTTGACGATATAGTTGGCAGCATCGCGGATGTCACTGATATTGATATTCATCAGGTACAAACCGAACTTGCGGAGTTCCGTATCAATATTGTCTTTTACTTTGGAAAGGAATTTGTCGCGGTCGGAGTTCAACTCTTCAATGGTCATGTCGGCAATAACCAGACGCATCTGACCGTAAACTACATCTGTAATCAGGTTTTGTTTGTCGTCTATAGTCAGTCCGAGCATACGTTCGGCAGCGTTTTGCATTACGTCTGCATCTGTGCTGATGGCTACGGTAATAGTGGTAGGCACATCTACACGGATATTCTGTGCGGATAGTGCGCCTGTCAGCTTGCAGTCAATCTGCATCGGTTTCATTGACAGGAATTCGTAGCCCTGGATAATCGGCCATACGAAAGCAGCTCCACCGTGGTATAATTTCGCAGATTTCTTTTCTCCTCCCGTCTTACCATATACGACGAGGACTTCGTCACTCTTACATTTGCGGTAGCGAGAAAGGATACCGATAAAAGTGAGCAGAATGACCGCCACTAGTATTGCGGCCATAATTAGCATTTCTTGTGTCATAGAATTGTGTAAATTTGAATAGTTATTGAATATATAATGTTCCGTCCTGATACTTGGTGATAACAGTGCGATCTCCGGTTTGATACGTCTTTCCCGATTCGGAGATTACGTCTATTTCGCGCATGGCTCCATTACGGCTTGTCTGTACGGTGTACTTACTGTTGTTTTGCTTGAAGTAAATGGTACATTCGCGTCCCACGAGTTCGTCGGTTGCTTCGGAGCGGTTCACTTGTTGCAGTTGATAGGCTTTTTTGTACAGAAACCATACGGCGAAAACAAAGAACAGTCCTACCAGGATACCGATAACATAACTTTGGATTTCTGTGTTGCCTGCGAGATACATGTACCAGCCGAAGCCGATACCAAAGTGGGTGAGTCCTTTGAAAGAGACTACACTGCTGATGTCGGCATCCACGTCTACATCTGCATCCATATCTCCGAAAAAGATTGATAAAACAAACTGAATTGCGAATATACCCGTTGTCACAAGGGCGATAATAAGGAATATGGTGTTACTCATAATTTTGAGATATTGGTGAATTATGTTTATTTGTTCTCCAAATATACGGTTTTGTGTGAACTATGCAAAGAATATTTATATAAAGTTGCATTTCCGGCTTTTATCTAATAAATCCTCAGATGTGTGAGAAAAAATCCCCACCCACTCAGCGCTATCTTCACAGGCCGCCTCTGAGTGGAATGAGGAACACAAACAAAACAAACAATATTTTGTATTTCTTTAATTATGGGGTTATGGGGTTCCGTACTCTTACGGAGCGTTTTCTTTTATATATTATCAGGACAATCAAGTACCAGTATCGTATCTTCACATGAGATAATGGGACATTTGTCCAGTATATCGAGGTTGATTTCTACTTTGAAACGGCCGCAGACATCATGAATTTTGTGTTTGAAGTCAGCAAAGCCCTTCATGAATTTCTCAATCCGGTTGGCTGAATGCTCGTAAGCGTACCAGCGTCCGTTCTCTTCAAATAGATAGGCTTGTCGCATATCTGATGATTCTAGTTGTAGGATGTCTTTTTGTTTCATGATTTCTTAGTTTTAAAGTTCGGTTTTTATTCTACTATTTCTACATCGCGTACACAGCGTAAGTATGCTCTGGCTGTGTTAGTCTCTATATTTGATAAAAAGAAAGCCTTTGTATTGACACCAAAGAATCTTATATTTCCGGCATTAAGGTCGGAAGAGTCTGTTATGGTGTATCTCCAGATTGTTCGTGATATGGTATTTACAAGTAATTTCTTGTTCTGTATGTACATTATCAGCATTTCTCTTTGGTTGGGAGCTCTCCAAAGTCCTTTATCACTGTCACCATTCTCGGAGTAATTTTTGCATAAACTGAGGTCGTTGTCTGTGGTTATGCGATAGTACACTTTTCCCGAGTCGTCTGTTATTGATTCATTCCTGTCATATCCACACGAACGTATAGTGGTATGCCAGCTTGTGAGAGTAAATAAAGAATTTCCTTCATATACATACGTGTTTTTAGGAGTCGCTTTTGTATCAATATAATTTTCTTTAGCCATTTGAAATGCTTTATAAGGCCTGTTGCCACTCTCAAAGTTGTCATGAAGAGCTATTTCACCTTTTTTGAGACGTGAGCCGCGTATGTTCTGTTCGGTTAATCGTGACATCTTAAAAATCCGTTCAGCAGTAATGATTTCATCTTCTTTGCTATTTTGATTATATACTTTTACACGTATGCCATTCGGTTCATAATCAAATGCTTGTGTAGGATAGTCATCTTCTGCTAATGTTGATCCGGGAGATTTATCTATTCCTAAGTTACGTACGCATCTGAAATTTTGCGGGCGGTTTTTTTCGACTTGTGCGTTTACAGGATAGTTGCCAACGGAGGCACCTTCTTCAGCCCAGATACGCTTTCCGTCGCTGGTCGTATAATGATAGTTTGTTCTGTCTGCATATACAAATGAAATATTATTAGCATCAAATAAAGGGGTCGGCAAACTTTGGGCGCCCAGATACATGCCCATTAATTGTTCACTGGTGGGTACGTACCATTTTACTTCATCTAATGTTATTTTACCATCTCCGTTCTCATCGCGGTTCCGTGATAAACAACGGGCCAAAGCAAGAGTTTCTTCTTGGGTAGCGAAAGTATTCATTTTCTTATCCGGTGTTTCAAGAACAACATAGTTATTCCAAGATGTATTTTTTAAGTATTCCCAAGTATTCCACAGCCCGTTAGAAGAATTAGGATTGGTGGGTAGTTTTTTCCATTTAGCCATCCCTGTTTCATTGACATGTTCCATGCCTAGTGCTACTTCGGCTTCCGTACTATAATATGTCTGTATAGAACGTTGGGTAATCATATATCGGGCTTTGGCATAACTGCTGTTGCCATCCGAGCTATACTTGGGAGTATAAACCAGCATTATGTAGCGGTTGTCTGCATTTGCAAAATGCCGCCAGTATGTAGTAGGGTTATTCCCCCAGTTTTGTCCTTTAGGTGCTTCGGTATAATAATATTCATCTACAAAAACGGTATAGTAATATGGCTTGTCCTTATCCTTGCTTCCATCATTTTCGTAGCGGGCTATCACATCATCGGTGAGTCCGAACAAGTCGATTAATTCATTCTTATTGTATTTTTGTAGTTTATCTGCGGCATTTTCTGTTCCATGAGACTGGAAATGAATCCAATGATAATCTTGTTTGGCTCCGTTTCCTGTATCAGGAGTACTTTCTTCTGTGACATCTCCGAAAGGAGTCTTTACCACAAATCTTAAACCTGGGTTTCCTGTGGTGGCGTCCACTACATTATTGTAACTGAATCCCATTATAAAGCAGTTGTAATGTGCATCCAATGTACGTACTTCAGCTTCAGAATCAACTACGTCTCCTTCGGCGCCGGGACGGTTTTCTTTTCCTTCTTCCACTTCTACTATAATGTCGTTGACGTCATTTATCGTTAAGTTGTATGTATATTTGGTGTTTCGTTTGCTTGTGAAGATATCCGGATTGTTGATGCCACCTCCTAGGTGTATTCTATACTGTACGGTAGCTACACGTTTTCCGTCTATGGAGTTTGCGTTTTTGATTTCCAATTCAGCCTTAATTTCTACATAAGTCGCATACTTTTCCGAATATTTATATTCACCGGTGTTTGTTTTATCATCGTTCTTGACTTCTGCTTCACGTTTGGCATACTCCGCTTTTTTATCAGTTGCTGATGGATTGATGGAACTCACTGTACCATCCTTTTCTTGATAGTTTTTTGAGTTCTTTATATTTTCCAGCATGTAAAAATCAAATGTGCGGGATTTATCATCTTTACTGGTTTTGAAGGCAGTACTTACTATACTGTTCCCGTAGTTCTTTTCTTGGGTAAAACTATTTAACTTGGGTTGTTCAATGATATTTGATTTGAGGGGGACATATTTCACTTGCCAACTGGTGGGAGTGAAAGACGTCACTTTTTCACCGACTTTTATCTTAAAAGTGATGTGGGAGTCAAGGCGCGAAAGCTCTATTTTCCCGGCGGATATATTTCCGTGCTCGTCAATTACACAATATCCTTCTTCTTTGTTAGTCTCCGAAGTGGTATTGAATGTTCCGCTCATGACCAGGCTGCCTTGTATGCGTTGTACGTTAGCTTCGTTTATACTAATGGTTACTCCGGACAGTTCTTCGATACTTTTAACAGCGTCCAGTCTGTTGAGGATGGATTCCAATTCGTTTGTTTCTGCGTTGGCTATTGCATAGATACGGCTTTCGCCGCTGGTGGTTTCTAACGTAAGCGTTCCTTTCTCTCTATTTTCCAGTGAATTGACTATCTCGTTTGTGTTGTAGAATTTACTGTTTTTCAGTTTTCCACTTCTGTCGAATACCAATACATAGAGGTCGTTGATTCTATTTTCTTCTGTTTCAGGAAGTCCACGGGTTAACTTCTCCATGCCTGTGACTGACAGACCGAAATTTATAGTAACCGGAATTCCTTCTTTTACATTGGTGGAAGAGTATATTTCATCATCTGCACAAGCATTGAAGAATGTGCAGGCAACGAATATATATATAATATTCTTTATCGTTTTCAGTATGTTGTTTTGCTTTTTCATCAGCTTTTTCTCCTTTATTATATTAATCGAATGACGGGACATCAATGTTCTCTGTCTCCCATACTTTCACTTCATAGTCTAATGTTACGTCCATATTCACGCTGGTGATATTGAACACGTATATATGGTTGCGAAGAACATTATAGTCTTTCCCATTTTCACTGAATGGTATAGTATAGCTTTTCATCTTTCCCCTGGCCTCTGCTTCTATCACTAAGTATACTTTGGCTTCTTTTTCTGCGCCTATATTCTTATGCTCAGGGATGTAGAATTTATTTTCTACTTTGTTTCCCTCTACTCCGCTCAATATGCCGGAAGTTAGAAATTCTGTTGATATTTTGGAACTTTCCGGTACGGACGGGCCATCATCTTTTAAAGGTGCGTAATATCCTTGGGTGTTATACTGGTGCAACCGGACTTCGGTGATTTTGAAATCTGTTATTCCGTTTCCGCCGTTGACCGTTACATTCACTTTGGCAACTGCACGTTTCAGAGTGAGTTCTCCTATATTATTCTCACCCGATGTGACGGACGTAATAGTACCTTCGCCCCACATTGGGATATAGGTCGAACGGTCTGTGTCTTTAGCATAACTAAATATCAGTTGGTCGTACAAATCGGTCTTGCTATTTCCCGGATTCATCTTCACATCATATACACCTTTGTTTTTCGCATTAACGATTACGATAAAATCCATTGGAGTACCGGTGTTGTATGTTCCTGATAATTTTCCGTCTATATTTCGTCTGATATCTCCGTCTTTACCATCAATCACAATGTATTGAATTTCCTCTATAAACCGATTATTTTGGAATGTATATACGTGTACGTTGTTTATTGCCCGTTCACTTTCCAATCCGTTATCTTCACTTACTCTTGTGGAAGAATTTGCAGGGAAGCTAAGAACGAAGTTTATATGTACATCTTTTACCAATATCTGGCTTTTACTATCTGAAAAGTCATCCGTTACTCCGTCTGTGCTGCACGAAGTTATCATAATGCAGAGGATAGCCAGCAAATAATATGTCAGATTTGAGTATTTCATCTTTTTTTATTCTACTTAAAGGTGGATATCATTGATTTGGATAATCCAGTCGTTTACATCAACTACAGTCTTGATTAATGCCAGTTTTTCGTCTACAAAAATAATCATGCTGTAAGCGTCTTCACGGTCCAGATACTCCTGGAGAGTATAGTGCCGGTCTTTATATTTCTCTAGTTGCAGTTTTTCCAGATATTTCACCAGGTTGGATATATGAAATAATGTTTCCTGTGTCTCTGAATTCTTAATAGTCAGTTCCGGAGTTTTATTTGCCATAAGTCTCGCTACGCTTATCTCGCTGACAACGGAGTTGTATTCTTTTGCCGGTTCGCTGGCCTCGCTGAAAGCTCTGCTACTGACTGTCTCAGATTCCACCACGAATGGCTTATACGTTAACAGATTATCTTCCAATAGTGAGTTGTCATAATTCATGTATCCGTTGTCGTCATAGATTTCACATTTGAATGTTTCTGCGGTCAAGGCCCTTGTTACCGGTCCGCCGGATTCGTTGACTTGTGCTACGACAATGCGGATGTTATTAGTGTTCTTTACTAAAGAGACCGTGCTGATTTGTTGTCTTCCGCTGCGGGTGGTAGGTGCATTTTTCACTTCACCATGCCAGAGTGAGTGCAGCTCTTGCTCTACTATATAATTCCCTTTTTCATTTTCCGATTCAGAGCGTGTTATTGTTTTGCGCAATGTTTTTACTTTCAACTCTTCAATCAGTGATTGTTGCGGATATAATAAAGGTATTGCGAACGATTCATCATTTAATCCTGCCCATGCAATAAGATGATATTTTGATGGATCGATGTCTACTGTCATAGAATAATTTCTCTCTCCTAATTGTTCTCCTTGATCTGTTTTCTGATAAATAAGATTATTGTCGTTATCAAAAGCGTAAAGTGTCACTGTTCTTATTTGCTGGGCGAAAACGTCTACTTCCTCCATATTATAGTCATATTTGAACTTTACACAGTATTCGATGCTACAATCTCCATCGTTGTAATCTAATATAGAGTCACAGGATGTGATTATGCCGGCCAATATTGCGAGCAACAATAACTTGTTGGCTTTTTCTTGTATGGCGGTTAATATTCGTTTCATCATTTTGGTTTTGGCTTTTGAAATACTATTGTTTTGCTTGGGAATGATGCTTTCTTATTTTGTCTGCAAATTGAGAAAAAGTATCGGGAGAGGAGATACTCTCTCCCGACTTTGGTGATAGACTATTATTATAGTATAATGTTATTAATCTGAACTTTCCACGGTTGAATTTGTGCGGAGATAATCAACTTGGCAGGAGTTTCGTCAGGTTCTAATGATGGGGTAGGAGTTCCTAATTTGCTAACTTCCATAACTGTCAGTTCATACCAGTTGTTGCGGGCGATAACTGTACCTGCATTAGCGGTATTAATGGGAGCTTCATAATAACAGATTCCACCGTTATATCTCTTGATGTCGTTGTTTGATAAATATTCATCATCATCCTTCTTGCTGTCATCCCATTCTGTACTTGTATATGCCGCTTTTAAAGCTTCCCAGTTTTTGTAAACACGCAATTCGCGTTCATCGCTTTCTCCTGTATATACGGCTCTAATATAAAATGTTTCATTTGCTTCTGTTTCGTCAAAATAAACTTGTGCTTTGTAATGTACCCGGGTTGGGTTGGTTTCGCTAGAGTTCTCAAGACAGTATGTGAATCCTTTTACAGCCCATCTATAAGAATTGTCGTCAGCGGCTTCTCCCTTTCCGATATAGTCCTGCAAGAAAGTCTCGAAAGTATTTGCTTGTGGCAATACATACGAATCGGTAGTCAGGTTAGAGTATGAATGATTGAGAATTTTAACGCCAATTGCTTTTGTACCATCAGTAAAGGTTAATCCGGATGCTAATATGGGGAAAAGATTGCCATTGTCTGTTTTCTCTTCTAACTTGGCGGCTACACGGCTAACATCGATTTTAGTAGTAACAGTTTCGCCAGCTTCAATCTTATTGATGATACTCGTCCCACTCATTAAGAAATCTCCGTTTTTTGCTACATCGTTATCTATATATGCTAATGTAACTCCGGTAAAAGCTTTATGTTCTCCAACTGCCAATGCTTTTAAATCAGTTTTTTGGTCGATAGTTAAGCCTGTCGGATTAATGAACGCATATAATGTCACGTTACTGCCTGCTGTTACGACGAATGGCTCAGTTGTGGCAACTGCAATATCGGTGTTGTCATTTTTAACAAGTGTCAGGTCTTTCATGACAACACGAGGTGTGCCATCGCCATAATCTAATACAGCTGTGATTTTTGATGCGCCATATTCCAGCTCGTTACCGGCATTAGTACCGCCATCGGTTACTGCTCTTGTAGCATCTTTTTCGTTGAATGAGAATAATAATCTCATTTTTGCCTGTTCCCCGGTTAAGTTTTGATTGTTTTTGTTTGCAAATTCGTCTTCATTGCTACAAGCTGTCATGGCAACTGCTGCCAAACCAGCTAATAATAAATTCTTTACTTTCATTTTAATGTAATTTTTAAATTTGTGATGTTATGGTTTTTTCTTTTGCTTGTATGCTCTACCTATATTATGGTATATAGTAGAGATACTTGTTTCCTTTTTTTAGAGGAGGAGAGTCATCAGTAAGATGGAGTTCGTTTGTTTTGTTAAAAACATCATAGTCTTCTCTTTTGGGTTTGGAAGTTCTTATATGTAATAAGAAAAAGGACTAACTTCCGGTGAAATAATTTTTGTTCATTTTTATAAGTTATGTTTCTTTTATTTGTTTCTTCTCAAGAACTCTATTGTTCCTTATTGACAGTGCAAAGGTATGAGAGAAATACAAAAGTGTTCATTGGTATTTGTTTCAATTTTTGAGCTGATTATTTTAATTTCAAAAATGCTCCTTTTAGGGTGGTGAAACGGTCATTTTATGAATGATTATCAATGGCACTGAATGAAATCCCGCCCTTGTTGCCATTTTACCATTGTTGTATATTCTGTTGGAAATTTATTTTTTTTATTGCTTTACGATGCAGAATATACAGCTATTGATAAACAAGGGGGGATTATATTTCTTTTATGTTCAATTGAAGGATTTACCACTATTCTTCGTTCTATTTATTATGATAGTTGGCATGAAAGTTTTAGTGGGCGGGGAACTTTGATTAGCATAAAAAATGCACTACCTTCACAGGCAGTGCGTTCTGATTCATTTTGGGGTTTTAAAAATAAGGGGGAATAGTATTTTTTTGTACGTGTTTTATTGCTTGGGGTAATTTTGCTTCTTCTTCAATTCTTTTAGGTTTGCGTCAGCCTGTATGGATAAACCGGATTCTGTGGCTGCTTTGAAATATTTTTCCGCTCCGTCCAAATCATCTTCCAACATGGCAATGATTCCAAGATTGTTAAGTGTTTCGGCTGCTTTAGGATCGGCTTTGGCTAAATATTTCTTTGCTTCAGTTATGTCACCGCCTTTCTGAATTTCCATTGCGGCAGCGTTTAAGTTGGCTATCGGATCGTCCGGGAACATGGTGGCAGCTACCAGAAAAGCGTGGTTGAATTCTTCACTTCCGGGTTTGTAACTTTGCGCCACCAGGTAGATTTCCTGTAAACTTAATAACTGCGGGCGTTTATTGATAATCTCTTTCGACTCTTCGAGGTTGAAGCCGCGCACTGTATAATTGACGGTATAGTCCGAATGGCGAAGTGCCGGATAGCATGTGTCTAATATATATTGGTATCCTTGCGGACCTGCCAGCTTAGCTATGGCGTGTTCTTTTTTGTCGATGTCCAAGCTTTCGTCATTCATTAAACGAAGTATTTCGTCTTTCTTATCCAATGATGAGGTGGCAACAAACTTGCGGAAACCAGCCCAATCTTCCGGAGTCGATTCCGAAGTTATCAGCTTCTTGTCAAAGTTGTAATAACTGCTCACATAGTCTACCAATGCTTTGGTGCGTTCTTCTGCCAAATGCGTGTTGTTGGCATAACCTCCTTCGGGCGAAGCGTATCCATGAATCTTGATGCTGGTGAGTGTAGTATTCTTGTCGTTGCGTACGGTGTCTATTGTGGCGCGTATTTTAGCTAGTTCGATCGTGTTGCGGCGGTACTCCGGGTAGATAATGTATTTGTTGACCGGAAAGTCCAGATAAGCACTTCCTTCTACTGCACGATGTTTTACGCCTTCGGCTTGTGGAGTGATGTAGGCAATGGAGGGCTGTAATTTCAACGGCGAAATGTTCAGCCGGGTGATTAATTCACCGCTGTTTTCCTCCAGAATATCGCAACAGCCGCATATATCAATGTTTAACTTCATATTTGCCGTGCGCATCCATGCTTCAAATGGTATCTGTATCAGATAGCTTATTTTTTGTTCTTCAGTTTGCTTGCGGCGAATGACCGTATATGTATTTTCGAAGTTTTTGTGATTGCGTTGATTGACGATGTTACGTTTGCGTCCGTACACTATGATAGACGGCAATGCTTTTGTCTGTCCGTCCGCTTCGAGAAACGGGGTAAGCGTAGCGACATTGTTGGAAGCTATTTTGAGGTTTGTCTGCAAAACAATGTCCAGGTTGATAGTCAGGCGATTGTCATCACTGCGCGTAATAGATTCTTTCTCTATACGCACTTGATTTTTATACAAAGTCTGTGCATTCCCGTTCAATACAGGCAGCAGACAGAAGAGTATGTATAGAATCTTTTTCATATTTGTTTTGTTTTAGAATAAATAAATTAGACTGACGGCAGCTTTGGTAGGCCCTACATAGTTCTTGTGTCCTTCCGATACTTTTGCACCGCAAGTCATACACTCGTACTGTTCGTACTTGACGCGTGCGTAACCTACGCCGATATTTCCTTCCAGATTCCAGTGTTTACCTAAAATCCATTGGTATCCGTAAGAAATCCCGGCTCCAAAGAAGTTGCCTTTGAAACGGTGGTCTGTCAGTTCAGACCAAATGCCCCAAGGCATATCGATAGCGGCTGCCTGATAGACACCTCCATGAATATGGAATCCCACAAAATGTCCGTTGAACTTGTCGCAGAACCAATAACGGAGTTCAGGCTGAATGGCGAGCATCTTCATCATTTTCTGATCTTTGTATTTCCATGGATTATAATTGGCATACAAATCCAGCGTTAATTTCTTACTTAAGCCGATCTCAGCTCCAAGGTTGATGATTTTCATCGCGTCCATTACAATGTTGGTTTTTACTCCGACTACCTGGCTATATAATAAGGTAGAAGCAAACATGGTAATGAACAAAAATAAAATTCTTTTCTTTTTCATCGCATGATGGGTTTTGTTTGTTGATGTGCAAAGATACGTGTTATATGAATTGACGTTAATTGGTAGATTCATCTTTCTTTGATAAGTTCTCGATGAAAATAAATAAGTACAGGGCATTTTTTCGTTCTGATAGGTGGTGAGTGATTCGAAGTTTACAGGGTGTGTTTTTATCATTCTTATTGAATGATTTACATATGATTGGTCGTTTAATACTTGTATATCTTGTTTTATTACTTGAATGGGCTGTGTTTCATTCGTTAAAGAGTGGTAATTTATTCATTTCTCCTCAGAAAAAGTTTTTCTTATTGAATAAAACGCCTATGTTTGTGCCAGCAAGCAAAATGATAAAGTACCGGTAACAGGAAAACTAACATTAAGATTCCCTCCTGAGGAACAGAGACAAACAAACAGTAAATGATGTGAAATGTATAAGGGTGGCAAACGTAAGGGTTTGCAAACCTGTAAAAAATAGGAGGAAATAGTATGAAGGCAATTAAATTCTTTTTCGTATCTGTTATAGCATTAACTCTCGTAGCATGTTCTAGTGCCGAAGATGAACGTTTTGAAGATAACTCTTCAAACTTTGAGTCTATCAAATCTTTATATGGTATTGAATCTGTAGGTAACGTTGCAGATATTGGTAACGTCCCTTCTGTTACAGCAGAAGAGATGCAGGGCGTATTGGAATCTCTTCGTCAGAACGGTAATGTAATTCGTGAATGTAAATCTGAAAATGTGGAAGGTTATTTTGGGGAAGATGGAGATAGGCAGTCCGTGAGGATGATTGCCGAATATCAGGCACGTACGAGGGCGGGTGCTTTCCTGGAAGAATTCGCATTGTGTGTTTCGTTGAATTTTAATGTGGATGAAGATACGGTATATTATATTGGAACTACCTATTCTTCTTCTACCGATTTGTTTTGTTGGAAAGGATATGGCGCTTCTTTATCAACAACTGTTGGAGGTGGAAACGTCTTTACGGCTATCACTCACCTTTATTTCCGTGTGAGTGACCAGAAAGATTGCCTGGTTAAAGTTCCGGTAGATTTCAAAGGGAACTATAATTTTAATGCCGGTCATGGAACTTACAGCTTCACTCTTTCTAATTGTCATAAATGATTTAATGCAAATAGCTTCAACAGGTATTTATTGAGATACATAATATAGAGGAACCAAACAGCAAATATGCGTCACTCGAGACGAACAAACAATGTAAAAAGAGCGATGAAAAGCTTGTTAACTTGTAAAAAGTTGGCAAGCTTTTGCTTTATTGTGAATTATTTCTAAAAAAAAGTGATATATAGTCCGCTGCTAATATAATTACCTACCTTTATCGCACATATCACATGAACAAAATGTACTTAAAATATGAAGAAGGCTTGTTTTCTGTTATTGCTGTTGTCCCGATTTATTGCTGTGTATTCTATAGATACTCATTGGGATTTGGTTCCGATGGTCATTAAAAATGAAGCTGGAAATAACACTATATATAATATATGCTATGGGAGTAATGACTTTATTTGGCTTTCTACGGATAAAGGTATTACCCGTTATGACGGATTCCGATTTCGTGACTATCCTTTAATAATGAGTATGGATTCTCTTTCGAAGCCTCTTCATCAAACAGTTAAATCTTTGCGTGAGGGTCCTGACGGGTTGTATTATGCTTTATTATTTCAAGGTGGAATTACTTGTTTTGACTATGTGAATGAAACGTTTTTGCCATTGAGCTTTGACAAGCCTTTCAAGTTGAATGAGGTGCTGGATTTTTGCTGGCATGGCGGAAAATTATATCTGGCTACTTTACAGGGATTGTATGAAACTTCCGTTTCCCGCAAAACAGAAAGAAAAGGTGAATCCGTATTTTGTGTGTTGAATCCGGAACCTTTAATAAAGGGAAAGATTACCGACCTTTGTATGGACGGAAAAGGTAACCTCTATTTTTCTGTGGACGGGAAAAAGGTGATGTCTTATAATATTGCTTCAAAAAAAGGCTCTTTGATTAAGGAATGTAGTGTCGTGAGCAAACTATTTTTACAACAGGGCTATTTGTGGATTTGCGGATTGTGGAATGATATTATATGTTATGATCTTAAGACACATAACGAACGGGTGATTTTAATAAATAAGGCCGATAAGGCGGGAGTCTTCAACTTCCGCGTCACAGATTTGGTTTTTAAGGATAAGAAAACTTTTTATCTGACAACTTGGGACGGATTATTCAAATTAAGTTTTGACAATGAGAATTTGTGTGAGAGCCCATTTACACAAACTTGGTTGACGGGTGAGGTCAAAGTCACCCGCCCGGATATTGAAAACAGGATGACAAGCTTGTTATGGGATGACAGGCAGCAGATTCTTTGGGTAGGTACTTTTGGCGGCGGAATTGTAAAATTTGATATCAGTAATAGTACATATAGCCGGGTAAAACAGAATTTTGAATCAAGAATAGGCGGTATTGTTGAAGATGATAAGGGATATGTCTGGCTGGCGATGTCCGATGGAGGTATTATGAAGAGTACTGCACCGATGCTTTCGATGGATACACGGTTCGAACGGTGGACAAAGGTATCTGAATTTTCCGGATGTTATACTATCTATAAATGTAGGAATGGGTATATCTGGTTGGGGGACAAACAGGGGAAAATTATTTTTATTAATCCCGTGACTGAGAAAATAGAGTCTTTTCAACTGCAGACGGACGCAGGAAAAAATATGCAGGCAGCTATTCACTGTTTTTGTCAGGATTCACGGAATCGTTTATGGGTAGGTACTTCGGAAGGATTGATACAAGTAGAACCTAAAAGTAACAAATGTAAAAAAACAGATTTGCCTGCCGGGATAAAGAGTATATTTGCTCTGCGAGAAGATAAAGAAGGTAATATTTGGATTGGTACCAATAAGGGACTGAAAAGGATTACGACAGAAGATGACCGGATTAAGGTGGAAGGAAATTATGAAAAAGAGAATGGATTGGAGGAAGCTGCCGTACAGACTATTTATGTGAATAATTATAATCAGATTTATGCAGCTTACCTTAATGCCGTTGTCTGTATTGACGGAAGAGAACAAGAAAAGGTGGAGTCTGTATATACTTTGCAGAATGGATTGCCGAATGGGCATATATGCTGTATGGTCGATGATTATGTCGGTAGTATATGGGCTGGGAATAATGTGGGGGTTATGACGGTTCGAAACGGACAGACGGCTTTCTATAATTATTTGTTGGTAGGTAACTGCAACTCGGTATGTCGGCTGAACGATGGTCGACTGCTATGGGCGAATTCATGGGGGTTGATTTTCTTTGACCCGTCTGCTGCTAAAGCAACCAAAAGGAAAAAACAGGTGATGCTGACAGATCTGGAGGTGAATGGAGAAACGATTCTGGCGGGAGAAGAACGGAATGGTCAGGTAGTTCTTTCCGCTTCACCGGAAAAGCAGGAGAAACTGGTCTTTTCCAGCAGGAATAATAATTTTCATTTATATTTATCAGATTTGCGTTACGGAATGTCTCAACGTAAAATAGCCTATCGCTTGCTTCCTATGGATGAGGACTGGAAGATGATACCTCTTGAGGAAGGTTTGTGGTACAACGGATTATTTCCCGGAGAATATACTTTGCAGACGAAATTAGTATTTCCGGACGGAAAGGAAGGTGAAGTGTATCAGATAGATGTAGTGGTGAAAAGTAAATGGTGCTATACAGTGTGGGCTTATATGGCATATGCGGTGTTGACGATTTTGCTGTGCTGGTTTATTTATTCTTATATAAAGAAGAAAGAATTACATAAGCAATTGCGTCGTGACCGGGAGATAATATTACGGGAGAATCTGAATCTGGAAAGAATGAAGCAGGAGCAGAAACGGGAGAAAGAAGAAATGAGAAGACGTTTGCTCATGTTGTTTGTACAGGATTTGCGCACTCCTCTTCTGTTGGTTTTTGCTCCGTTGAAAGATTTGCAAAGTAAATTGAAGGGGCAGGACTCATCTCTGCAAGTGGCATACCGGAATGCGCTCCGTATGTTGGATGCTTGTGACCAATTGACGGCTATTTACGGGCGGCCGGAGGGAATGGCTGTAAAACTGGAAATAGCTTCTTATCCGGTAGAAAAGATAATTGATAGTAATCTTTTTAAGATTCGCGAGGTGTTGAAAGCTTACTCCATAGATTTCCGTAGCGAGATAAGGGTCAGGAAAGAGCTGGAATTTTGTGTGGATAAAAAGAAGATAGAATTTATTATCCATAATCTTTTGACTAACGCTTTCACTCATACAAATTATACGGGGGTCGTCTCTTTCTCTGTATACGAAACGGTATGGGATAATACGACTTATGTTAGCTTGATGGTGGCGGATAATGGAAAGGACGAAGTAAAAACACTTGAACAGCAGTTGAGTGAAGATGATTTGTCGGATAATGAACTGTCTACCACGCAATTGGGATTTCTTACCGTGCAGCAGATGGTTGAAGCTCATCACGGAATGATCTCTTTCGAAAGTTCTCCGGGAAAAGGGACGAAGGTGACGATGCATCTTCCTATTGATAAATCTGTCTTTGATAATGATTCGAATATCTTGTTTGTTCATCCGGAAGAACTGACGGAGCCGAAGCCTGAACCGGCAGAAGAACCGGAAGTCTCAACAGATAGCGGGATGACACCGGAATCTCCGGTAGCTGTAGTGTCACCACAGTCTGCTGTCGGAGAAGTGGAACAGTCTCAGATTGTTGCTGATAATAAGAAGACGATATTGATTGTAGAGGATCATAAAGACATTCGGCTGTATTTGAAGGTACTGTTGAGTCAGGAGTACAACTTATTGATGGCAATCAATGGTCAGGAAGGGGTTGATATGGCAATAAAGGAACTTCCCGATCTGATACTCTGTGATGTGATGATGCCGGTAAAGGATGGGTTTGAATGTTGTCGTGAACTGAAAGAGGGACTTGAAACTTGTGGTATTCCTATTATCATGTTGACTGCAAAGGTGGAAGATGAGGATGTCATTCACGGACTGGAATTGGGTGCGGATGATTATATTCTGAAACCTTTTACTCCCAGCATATTAATAGCTAAAATGCGTAACCTGATTAACGGGCGTCAGGCATTGAAGCAGATGTATGCTAAGTTGTTTATGCTGCCCGGTGCGGATGCAGCCGTGATTGATGACGAAACGGAAGAGGTGGCGGAAGAAGTGAAAAAAGAAGATCCGTTTATCAATTCTGTTATTAAGATTATTGAAGAGAATATCTGTGAGGCTGATTTTAGCGTGAAGAAACTAGCATCGGAAATGAATATGAGTCAGCCTACTCTTTATCGGAAAGTAAAGCAGAGTACAGACTATACCATTATCGAACTTATCCGGGGAGTACGTATGCGCCGTGCGGCCGTATTGTTGAAAACCAAACAATATGCTGTGCAGGAAGTGGCGGAAATGGTGGGATATAATGATATACCGACTTTCCGCAAACATTTTGTGGATGCTTTTGGCACAACTCCTTCTACATATGAATAAAAAAATGACTACTTTTGCACGCGAAAACCCTAAAAAGAAGGAATTAGCGTGCAAAGGTATTTTATTTATTTGGCTTATGACGGGACCAACTATCACGGTTGGCAGATTCAACCGAATGGGATTAGTGTGCAGGAGTGTCTGATGAAAGCATTGTCCACTTTTCTGCGCCGTGAAATAGAGGTGATAGGGGCGGGACGGACAGATGCGGGCGTGCATGCTTCTCTGATGGTCGCTCATTTTGAATCTGAAGAGCTGTTGGATACGGATTCTGTCACAGATAAGCTGAATCGTCTGCTTCCACCGGATATTTCCGTTTATCGGGTTTGCCGGGTCAGACCGGATGCGCATGCTCGTTTTGACGCGACCGCCAGAACATACAAGTATTATGTAACAACTGCGAAATATCCTTTTAACAGGCAATACCGTTGCCGTGTTTTCAATCCATTGGATTATGAACGGATGAATGAGGCTGCACGTACTTTGTTTGAATATACGGACTTTACAAGTTTCAGCAAATTACATACGGATGTTAAGACGAATATTTGTCATATAACTCATGCCGAATGGACGCAGGAAGAAGATGCTACTTGGGTGTTTACTATTCGTGCCGATCGTTTTCTGAGGAATATGGTGCGTGCCATAGTGGGAACATTGATTGAAGTGGGGCGTGGAAAACTGTCTGTTGAAGGTTTCCGCCGGATTATAGAACAGAAGGATCGTGGTAAGGCCGGAACGTCGGCTCCCGGTCAGGCTTTGTTTTTGGTGAATGTCGAATATCCCGAAGATATATTTGAAATTAGTAATTTGTAATTAGTAGATATTCTCATGTGGTTATTATTAGCATTTCTCTCGGCGACCTTGCTGGGATTTTATGATGTATTCAAAAAGAAATCGCTGAAAGATAATGCGGTACTTCCCGTTTTGTTTTTAAACACTTTCTTTTCCAGTCTCATCTTTCTGCCGTTTATTCTGTTCTCTGTATATCAGCCGGATTTATTGGACGGAACGATATTCAATGTCCCGGTTGCGGGGTGGGAACAGCATAAATATATTATTATCAAGTCGTTCATAGTGCTGTCCTCATGGATATTCGGTTATTTCGGGATGAAGCATTTACCTATTACTATCGTAGGCCCGATTAATGCCACCCGGCCGGTGATGGTACTTGTAGGAGCTATGCTTGTGTTTGGCGAACGACTGAATCTTTATCAATGGATTGGTGTGATGCTGGCTGTCGTTTCTTTTTTCATGTTGAGCCGTTCGGGAAAGAAAGAAGGGATTGATTTCAAACATAACAAATGGATATTCTTTATTGTATTGGCGGCGGTAACAGGTGCTATCAGCGGATTGTATGATAAATATCTGATGAAGTCACTGAATCCGATGCTGGTGCAGTCCTGGTATAATGTTTATCAGGTCTTTATCATGTGTCCTATTCTGTTGCTGCTTTGGTGGCCGAAAAGAAAGTCCACCACTCCGTTTCGCTGGGACTGGACGATTATTCTGATTTCCATTTTCCTGTCGGCAGCGGACTTTGTCTATTTTTATGCACTGAGTTATGATGATTCCATGATTTCTATCGTTTCGATGGTTCGCCGCGGAAGTGTCATTGTTTCTTTCATTTTCGGAGCTCTTTTCTTCCGTGAAAAGAATTTAAAAAGTAAAGCGATTGACCTTATACTGGTGTTAATCGGAATGATATTCTTATATTTGGGGACTAAATAAGATTGATATGAAAATAAATACACTTTTTATCGCTATATTCTTTTCTGTTGTCGGGTTCTTTTCCCTGACCTCTCTTCAGGCACAAGAAGCCAAAACTTTGTTTGTGAATATGCCGGATTCCTTGAGTCCCTTGCTGACTAAAGTGAATCGTGCCGACTGTGTTGATTTCCTTGAAAGTAAAATGAAAGCACAAGTAGAAAATCGTTTTGGAAAGAAGTCGGAAATGACAGAGCTCGGTAAGGACTTTATCCGTATGCAAATGTCTCCGCAAGCTACGTGGCAGATGAAAGTCCTGGCATTGAATGATACAACGAATGTTATCTGTACAGTCGCTACCGCTTGTGCTCCTGCCTGCGATAGTAGTATCCGTTTTTATACGACTGACTGGAAGCCGCTTATCGAATCTCCGTTTATCACTTTGCCTGTAATGGCTGATTTTCTGAACACGCCGGATTCGGCAGGTGTATATGTCTTTGACGAAGCACGCCGTTCGGCAGATATGCTTTTGATGAAAGCTGATTTCAACAAAGAGAATACTGAGCTGACTGTTACATTTACTACTCCTGACTATATGTCAAAAGAAACGGCGGAAAAACTGAAACCGTTTCTCCGCCGTCCTATTGTTTATCGTTGGAAGAATGGAGCTTTTACCAGGTAAATTCTCCACTCTTCATCTTTCATTCTTAGTTCTTTAAACACTCATTGATGAACGCTACCATTTCCGGTGTATGTGCTTCTACGCTTTGAAGTAGTTTGAACTGTGCTTTGGTGCGAACCAGATTATGTTCCGGATATTTTATCTTGTAGTAAGTATCTCCGTTGATATAATCGGCAAGGAAGCGTACACATTGCATATATGGGAATAAAGCGGCGGCATAAGGAAGGTTTTCTATTTCAATCGGTGTCAGGAATGACTTGGCACCTTTCAGATAGCCTTTGGTAAATGCTTTGAATATTTCCATATTGAAGTTCACGCGGTCAAGGTCTTTGTCATCTTCATCTCCGGTGTTGGCTCCCGTGCGGAGGAAATCACCGTAATCAGAGAATATGAAGCTGGGCATGACTGTATCCAAGTCGATCACACAGAGAACTTTACCATCTTCATCGAACATCATATTGTTCACTTTCGTATCGCAGTGGCATACGCGTTTAGGCAGTTTGCCTTCCCGATATAAACGTTCTGCCTTGCACATTTCGTCTGCTCTCTTTTCTATCTCATCCAGGAAATATTGTACTTCTGCCACTCTTCCGGCAGCGTTGGCTGCTACGGCATCGCGCAGTTGCTTCAAACGGAATTCCATATTGTGGAAGTCGGGAATAGTCTCACCCAAAGTCGCCGGAATATCTGCCAGCATAGCCTGGAAGTTACCGAATGCCTCTCCGGCATAGTTTGAATATTCTGGATTGACTGTTTCATAAGTCTTGGCACGTGGGATGAATACCATAACACGCCAGTAGTTGTCACCGTCAAACCAATAAGTCTTACCTTCTTCTGTTTCAACGAAAGACAAGACTTTACGGTCAATATCCGACTCTCCCGCTTCTGTCAATTTCTTACGGATATGTCCTGTGACAGCAGCAATATTGGATTGAAGCATTTCTACATTCTGGAAGA
This sequence comes from Bacteroides sp. f07, assembly GCF_042854785.1. Classification (NCBI taxonomy): domain Bacteria; kingdom Pseudomonadati; phylum Bacteroidota; class Bacteroidia; order Bacteroidales; family Bacteroidaceae; genus Bacteroides; species Bacteroides sp. f07. Next base: position 311,756 of record NZ_BAABXI010000001.1, read on the forward strand.
TAGCATGGTTGATGCGTTGCAAAACGTAGTCGGGAGCATCCGCTTCCTTTGTGTTAACTTTGTATGTGTCGTTGATAAGTCCCGAACCTAACGGCTTGATTTCCTCTACCGTGCCTTGGACTTTGAATTTAGCTACAATGCTAGATAAATCTTTCATGGGTCTTTTCTTTAAAATTTATAATAAGGTTATTTATAATCGTATTTGGCTGCTTCATTAGCCTGGTTGGCTGAACGAACAGGAACCAACGTGAATCCCCAGTTGTATTCGCGGTTGGCGGGAATCTGATAGAAAGGTTCCGGCCGTGCCCCCCAACTGTCATACCCCCCGACTCCTTGTTGTTTCATGTCAACACAGACTTCCACGAAATCTCTCGGAGTGATGTCATTGACGTGATGCATTCTCCGCAATACGTTGCGGGCAGCTTTCTCGTCATGATTGGCAACCTCTTCCGGGCTGAAGTTATTCCATTGGTAAGGGTGGGGTAGGGCCTCTTCCGAGTCGAAGTCTTCGATGGAATTACGCAATGCATTGAATCCGACAAGACTGTCGGCTACAATAGCCAGTCCGTTGCCTTTGTCGGGCGACAAAGCAATCCAGCGAGTATCCGTACGATGTCCGTTTTCTTGCGGGCGAACATAGTTGAAATACATTTTGTCCGCTGTTGTTTTATATACTCCTACAAGTGTACCATGATTGCGGTCGATATAATTTTCTTCCGGGCCACGACCGAAATATTGCACATTATTCATTCGGGCAGGCAGGCGGAAACGCACACCGATACGGGGAACTTCCAGTTTGGAAGCAGCCTTGCGGGCAGCATCACTTCCGGGGGTAAAGGTAGCCATGCGTGTGGCTTCGGAAACTTCAGTTTCGGCAGCTTGCATATTTGTCGAGGTAAATTTAGCATTTACATTCACCACTCCGCTCGGATAAATCTTATAAGTTACGACATACAGATTGCCGGCTGCCAATAAATAAGTCACTTTCAATGAAACAACCTTATTCTCCGTAGTCATGCTGGCATCTGTCACATGGAAATTCTTGCTCGATTGCTTCCATACTTGTAAGCGTTTGGGAGCGCCGTTACCATAATCATTGTCATTAGGAGCACGCCAGAAGTTAGGCTGAATACCAAATCCATCTTTGAAATATTCCGTTCCGTCTACCTTATAAGAAGTAACCAGACCACTCTTTTTGTTGAATACAAAATTCACTTTTGAGGATGAGGCAATTAATTCGTCTCCTTGTGTGGACGTATTCAATGCAGGACCGCTGACTTTGTAGGTTCCTTTTTCTGCCTGTATCGGGAGTTGGAACTGATCGTATGCAATCTCATATCCGGCAGGAATCAGAGATTCCGGTTCAGTAGTAGTCACACTGAAGTTGACAAAATATTCAGTGCCCGGTTGGGCTTTCAGACCATTTACTGGTACAGTGAACTCCTTGGATGCTTGCGGAGCAATATCCAAAGATACTTTTCCACCTCTTATATTCTTGCCATTAGCAACGACATTATAATGAATCTGGTACTTTTTCAGGTTTGTAAAGTAGAAGCGGTTGGTAATCTTAAATTTGCCGGATGCGGCGTCTGTCGCTTCAAACCCTACATTCTGATGTACATACTTCACCTCAGCCATTGCCGGATGCGGACCACGGTCGGGGTTGACAAGACCGTTGCAAAGGAAGTTACCATCGCTAGGCATATTCACACCGAAGTCACCGCCATAAGCCCAGTATTCTCTTCCGTTCTTATCTTTCTGAAGAATACCTTGATCCACCCAGTCCCATATATATCCGCCCTGAAGATTCGGATATTTATAGATTGCCTGCCATTGTCCCCACAGGTTTCCGGTGGAGTTACCCATGGCGTGTGCATATTCTGAAGGAGCTATCGGGCGGTCGCTGCCGTTCTTGCCTATATTCTCCAGCCAGTCGGCACCCGGATATTGAGGAACGTACATATCAGTATTCCATTCCCATTGGGCACGTTCATAGTTTACAGGACGAGCCATAATATTCTTGTCCGCTTCTTTCAGCCACAGATATGTTTGGTAGAAGTTATACCCGTTTCCGGCTTCATTGCCTAATGACCAGAAAGTGACACTGGGATAATTCTTGTTGCGCTCAAACATATTTATGGTACGGTCCATGTGAGGTTTCAACCATTCGGGGTTATTACCTAATGAACCGCCTTTACGGAGATCGTAATACATACCGTGGCTTTCAATATTAGCCTCATCATATACATAAAGTCCGTATTCGTCACAAAGTTCATAGAAACGGCGGTCTTGCGGGTAGTGACAGAGACGTACGCTATTCAAGTTGTGCTGTTTCATTAGTTCAAAGTCGCGGCGCATCAGTTCTTCTGTTACGTAGTGTCCTGTTGCCGGATTGTGCTCATGGATATTTACACCTTTCAACTTCAATGGTTGTCCGTTGATAAATAAGCAGACATATGGCTTTCCGTTAGCTGCTTTCTGCTCAATCGGCTTAATCTCAATACGGCGGAAACCGACATTGAAAGGAACAATTTCATTTACTTTTCCGTTCTCTTTTACTGTCATCAATAATTTATACAGGTTCGGATGTTCGGATGTCCATGTATTTACGTCAGCCAGCTTTTTATCGAAAGAGAGTGTACGTACTTCATCAATAGGGATATAAACTGTTTTCTCTTCGGTAGCGATAACTTTTCCTTGAGCGTCCAATAATTCATAAACTAATGTAAGATTGGCTGCTTCTTTTTTATGGTTTCTCAAGTCTACGTTCAAGTCAAAAATACCATTCTTGTAACTGTCATCCAAGGTTGATGTTACTCTGAAGTCTTTAAGGGCAGCTTTGGGTTGTGAATAGACAAACACATCACGTTCAATACCGCTGATACGCCAGAAGTCCTGACATTCGAGATAAGAACCTGTGCTCCAACGGAAAATCTTCAACGTAAGCACGTTCTTGCCCGGTTTTACATACGGATTGATTAAGAACTCGGCAGGATTCTTTGAATCTTCGCTATATCCTACTTCCTTGCCGTTAATATATACATATACGCCTGATTTGGCTCCTGCCAGGTGCAGGTAAATATCCCGTCCGTCCCAATCGGCAGGAATGTCGATGTCGCGGCGATATACACCAACGGGATTAGCTTCCGGTAAGATGGGTGGCTGCGGGTTACGAGCCTTGAACTCGTAACCATGATTGGTGTAGATAGCTACTCCATGTCCCTGTATTTCCCAGTTACCGGGTACTTGAATATCATACCATGAGTCCGTACTGGTGTTCGGGTCAGTAATGTTTGCGGGAAGATTCTTGTAGGAGTCTACGAAGTAAAATTTCCATGTTCCGTTTAACAGCCGGTAGTACTTGCTCCTTTCAAATTTGCCGCTCATGGCATCGTTACGATTGTCGTATGTCATAAACGAAGAACGGGGATACTCTTTGTTGACTGCTACCACCTGCACATCTTGCCAATAAGGCTTTTTCGCATTGTCAGCTATGGTATTGGTTGCTACCAGGGAAAATATTCCCATAAAAATGTTAGTTAATAAGAGGGGGTACGATCGAAATTTCATGTTTTTCAATATTGGTTTCTCATTCTTTTTTATTTCACTTTAATATGGTCAAATCCTTCTCCGTAAACTCCGATGACGGCACTTTGTGAAACAAAGGCTTTCGGGTCGATGTCTTTTATCAGCCGGAAGATAATGGTAGATTCCCGCTTCTTGGCCAATACAAACATCATTTTCTGTTCTCGTCCTGTATAGAAACCGGTTGCGTTGATAATTGTAACTCCCCGGTGCGGATATTCATTGATTCGTTTTCCTATTTCCTGATATTTATTGGATATAATGAAAAACTGTACGGACTGTCGGGCGCTATTCACTACCTGATCAAGTACGAAACTACAAATATAAAGAGTTGCAAATCCATACACTACTTTTTCCCAGTCTTTTAAGACAAAATAACTGGATACTATAATAATCATATCACAAATTAATACAACTCTCCCTAGTGTGATATCCCGGTATTTGTTGATAATGGCCGCGATAATGTCAGTGCCGCCGGTACTTCCGTTAGCCGAAAAGGCCACCCCGATACCACCGCCACAGAAGGATGCTCCGATAACGCATGCCATAAAAGGCTGGTCGTGAAGAAGGCTGATACCTGCTGCCAATTTCTGTATGACAGATAAAAAAAAGGTCAGGGTGAATACTCCAAAAATAGTTTTGATGCAGAATTTCAAACCGAGGAGTTTGAGAGCCAGTAACAGCAGGAAGAAGTTGATAGTAAAATACGTATATTGCACGGGGAAGCCGGTAGCCCAATATACGATAGAAGCAATACCCGGTACTCCCCCGGTAGTGATATCATTAGGAAGCAGGAAAACTGTCCAGCCGATACCGTATAAAATCATGCCAATGGCAATCATTACATAATCTTTGGCTTCGCGGATAATGCTTTGCTTGGAAGGCCTTGGAATAGCTGTTTTCATAAATGTGATTATGATGTTCTATAAAATGTTCGAACACGAACCTATGAATAATCCGGCTTTCCCCCAAAAGCCGGATTGCTTCACTGTGTTCGTGTAAAAAAGTACGATACTATTTTATTATTTTGCAAAAGCGTGACGGTAGCCTTTTACTTTGTTCCATCCGCCGCGGGTGAAGTCGGGAACTTCAACCGGAGCCGAATTATTTTCGATAGAAAGGCGGGTAAGTTCAGCCATACAGCACCATTCTGCAAGGTCATAAACGTCCATATCCAATGGCAAACCATTCTGCAGGCAGTATGCCAGACGATAATCCATGATAAAGTCCATACCACCGTGACCACCTACTTTCTTGGCAGTCTCTTCCAATTCTTTGTGAATCGGGTGTTTGTATTTATCCATTAAGGCTTTTCTTACATCAGCAGGTACGGAACCGTGCGCGTTCAGATTTTCGTGATTAGGTACATCGTTAGAGTCAACTTGTGAAGGTCTTAAACAATATTCTTCAATCGGATACTTGCTTGCATAACCGTCGGCACCCACAATCTGATACATACGGCTGTATGGACGGGGAGTCATTACATTGTGCTGAATTAACATAGTCTTACCGTTTTCTGTACGGATCAATGTTGAAGTCTGGTCACCGTTCTGGAAGTCTTTTACTTCTTCTCCTGTCTGTTTTTTGATATAAGCCGGACCGTTAACAGCTTTTGTATCCATTGCTACTAAAGTTTTCATGCGGTCGCCACGGTGGATGTCAAGTAATTGGCAAGCCGGGCCCATGCCGTGAGTGGCATATACGTCACCACGATGCTTTTGGTTGTAATCCATACGCCAGTTGTTCCAGTATGCACCCCAGAAGTCTTCCAAATTGTGGATATATGAACCTTCTACATGAAGTACTTCACCGAAAACACCTTGCTGTGCCATATTCAAAGAAGTCAGTTCAAAGAAATCATATACACAGTTTTCCAACTGCATGCAATGCTTGCGAGTCTTTTCAGACGTATTGATTAATTGCCAGATTTCATCCAATGTCATGGCTGCAGGCACTTCGATAGCTACGTGCTTGCCGTGTTCCATTGCATACACGCCCATTTCCGCATGATGTTTCCAGTCAGTTGCGATATACACGAGGTCAATGTCATCCTGCTCACAGAGTTTTTTCCATGCATCTTCCGAACCGCTGTAAGATGCCGCTTCCGGCAATCCTGCATTTTTCAAGATTTCCTGTGATTTCTCGACACGTTCGGGAGCAAGATCGCATAAAGCTACGATTTTAGTTCCCGGAATATGTGTCCAGCGTGCTACGGCACTGGGGCCACGCATTCCCAGTCCGATGAAACCGACACGTACGGTATCAATTTTGGGAGCAACAAGTTGGACTACATCCTCTTGACCGGCAGGGCGGGCAGGGGTTTCTACTTTGATCGGTGTAAAAGCTTCTTGAGCTTTTTGCGAAGATGTGCAGCTTGTATGGCAGGTTAACAAAGTAAGGCCGATAGCTGCGACTGTAAATAGCTTTTTCATCATAATTTTATGTTTTTAATAGGGGGTTATTTGTCGTTTTTCATTTGGTTGTCAAAGGTAGTAATTAATTAGAAAACTCTGTATATTTACAAAGCATAATTTTATTTTATTTCATATTAAAGATGTTAGGATTATAAATAGAGTAGATAGCAAAAACTGTTATCTACTCTATTTGTTGATTCTTTTTTCTTATCCTTAGGATGGGGGAAGGGATAAAAACGGTTGTGTTAAGTTTATGTTCTCTAATTGAGAAGGATGCGCTTTCCGTCAGCCTGTACGGCAAATACTTTGGCATTTGTCATTGATATGGATGTCGGAACGTCGAACGAGAAGAAGTTGGAGAAATAAAGTATTTTCCCGTTTTCGTTTCTTTCGCGCACTTCGAACGCTACTGCTTCTTCTCCGTTCAGAATACTGACTCTATTGCCCGAAACAGTTGCACTTATTGTTTTCGTGATTTTCTCGTTATTTTGAAACTGTGTGTAATAGCCTACGTCGCCTACTTCGTTATAGCGATAATCGGAAGTGGGGAACTCGTTTTTCTTTCTGTCCTCGATATATTGGAAAGCATGCTTCGGTTGAGGATATTGAGCCATGAATGTTTTAGCTTCGTCAATCATTGATTGTGTGACGGTGTATTGGAAGTCTCCATATTGTGATATGGTGGCATTGACCGGCTCGAAGAATCCCCACATTTCGAAGAAGTCTATCAGATTCTCATTAGCTGCTTTACTTGCCATTTTGGCGAATTCCAATTGTTTGCGTCCTGGGGTTTTGGTGTCGTCCAGTCCTACTTCTTCGCGCATGAGTTTGAAGAGTGTTTGCCAAAAACTCTTTTTATATCCGCATCGGTGATAATAGTTCCACAATTGCCAGTTCATGCGCATGTGAACTTCGGTGTCTTCATTTTGATGAGTGGCATCGCCCATGTTGTACCATGCCTGTTTGTCACGGTATCTTGCGTTGGCAACTTCAATCAATCCGTTACCACGTGATTTGTATTTACCTAACTTGTAAATAATGTAGTTTGAGAAAAGATTATTGGACGATTCCGTACATCCTGCCCAGTTGATGGCTTTTTGGTGTATGTGTCCTATTTCGTGGGCGGGTCCCCATGCATTGTCTTCGGCTGCCATTACATTATCATATAATAAGATGTTGCCTAGATAAGTATAGACGAATGCGATACGGTAATCGGATGCCCACATGTAGCTACCTTCCGGTGAGATGGCAAACAGGTGATTGTTGAATTGACTTGGACGTACGTCTTCAATGCCCATAAGTTCTTGTTCCCATCCGATGATGTTGTCCCAAAGTTCGATGGCGGAAAGAATGTTATTACGCACATGTTCCAACATTTTGGTCCGGTGGAAATAGAAGATAATCTTGTCGCCTTTTACTCCAAAATATTTGTCGGTGGCTTTTGACAGTAGTTCTGCATATTTAGCGTCTGTTTTATGCTCTTTTAGGTCGAAGAATCCTGAGACTTTTCCGCTGCCCAAGGGAATGTGTATCTTGATGGGAGCAGGCTTGGAGGTCAGGTCGCAGTTGTACATGATGAATAGTTGTCCTCGATTGCGTATGGTGATTTTGTTGACTCCTTGTTCCAGATAATATATATCGCCCGAAGCTGCAGTCTGTACATAAGGCTTTTCTTCCAAGAATCCGGTAGTCTCTTCTCCTACACATTGCAAGGAAACATCGTATCCGTGGGTATCACCTACGAGAACGATGATTTCATCATTTTGCTCAACGGAGATTCCGGTCAGATTGTCCAAGCTGCTGTAATGTTTAGTCATCAGTTTGTCTGCCCATGTATTGATGTTGCTATATGCTTCATAATTGCGTATGCGGAATTCTTTTTCCCATGCGTCATATGTGTCGTTTTTAAGTTGTACGGCTAGGCTGGCAAAGTATCCTGGAAGATTATTTATTTGTTCATTTGTAGCATCCGGTTTCAGTTCACTGCAGGTGACATCGGTAAATACTGTCAATAGTTGTTTCTCAAGTTTTTTATCCGTATTCTTCTGATAAAATTCCATTTCGGAGCAACTGACGAAGTCGCCGAGACCGGATTTGACGGAGAATTTGACTTTGGTTACCTTGGATAAACTTTTGTCGAAAGAGATACGGCTGGCTGCATTTTGCATTTTAAAGTCGTATGAATTATAAAGTTTGTATTCCGGTTCGTCTGTGGTGGCTGTATAAAGATCCAATTCACCGAAGTTGCCGTTTCCGCTACGGGTGTAATAGATAATGTAGTCCAAATCTTGTGTTCCGTCAAAAAAATATTCAAGTGTGACTGGGAAACCAGCTTCTTGTTGCCATCGAGAGTGATAATGTCCCTCATCTATTTTTCCGTCAAAGGTTTTTTCAATTTCATATCCGGGTTGGAATTCGCTGGCGACACCTTTGGTGGGTTGTAGTTTTATGTCACCTTCTAATTCAATGTCCGAAAGGGACGATTCTTTAGCCTTTTGGGTAATGGTGTACGTCTCTTTGATTTTGTCGTCTTTTATGTATGTGTAAGTGAATGTGACAGTACGTGGCTCGTATAGCGGATTGGGTGTTGCATTGTATCTGTAGTTTTTGTCTACGAGTGCCCTTGTGGAGGGTACTTCATCTGTTTCTTGCAGCCATTCGCCGTCTTTTGATTTGTCGGTGGTATATTCGATGTTGGAGGTGACGGTGATAGTAATTTGTCCTCCATTGGCTTCAATGTCTGTTGCAGAACTTTTCACAAGGATAGCCGGTCCGTATCCGAGTTGCCGTACGTTGATGGTGTAATTTTGTACAGATGATTTTACGGTGACGATTGTATTTCTTATTTCAGGTTCTTCGCTGGCTTGTATCAGCAGTTTGATGGAAGGAGTGGAAGTGGACAAATCCTTGGCGGCGATACACCACGGTTGGTCGGACATGACGCTCCACTCTTGTTCGTTTAAAGTGGTGCTTACAGGTATAGACAAAGTGGTTTGGGCTTGCGTGCAGTCTTGCTGGAGGTCTGATTCTTTGATGGAAAATGTGCGGTTTGCCTCTCCTTCGGGATTGTCGTCACTGCATGCCATACAGTAGAAGGCATAAAAGAAGATGAGAAACAGATACAGTAGAGAATGTAGTATTTTCATATAATTAGTGGTTTATGAGTGGCAAATATAGACATAACAATGCTAATATATTTAATTAACTTTCTGAAGTTTGCAGATTGTATATTCCATATGGATTCTCCTCTTTCCAGAAGGAGGAGAATCCATACGGGATTATAGTACATGCGAAACTTAAATTAGTTTACATGCAAACTAAATTCGGCAAAAGCAAAACTGTTGTTGGCAGGTGTTGCTTCTACTCTTACTCTCACATGTTTGAACTCTTTGCCCACAAGAACCGGAGATTTGTATTTCTCGCTCTTTTGGGTTGGCAGTCCATCTGTGATTGTCATTATTTTGCTGAAGTTCTCTCCATTCATACTTCCGAGAATTGTGATGCGTTGAGGTGCACCGTTGTTATTGCTGTGGCGTACTTGATATTCGAACATCAGAGCGGTATGTGATTCGGGGAGTGCCACTTGTATATAGTGAGGAAGTCCCGGCTCAACAGAATAATCACTGTGATAATATGTGTCATATCTTCCGTCCAACATTTCTGCAACAGAACCTTCAACTTCACGATTGGGATGAATACTAATCATCTCTTTTGTTAGTACCACTTTGTGCAACTTGCTTTCATCGGGAACGTAAGACACTCCGAACAAACAAGTATTGTTTGCTTCATCCACATGGAAATACTGTGACGTGCAATCCGTGAGTCTCAATGGAAGTACGAAGTTACCATAACTTAATAGAGAACGATTGACGGTAATATCCAGATTGGAAGTATTGTTGCCTGGTGTGAATGCAACGTTTCCGTTATTGCTCATTTTATAGGCACTTGTCGGAAGCATAGCATAGTCCACTTCGTTTTCCTCATTGAATGCGTTAAGTAGCGTTTCGTCGGTAGCTATTTCACAATTGAATGTCCATCTGTTGTCTGTAGAGAAATCGACCGGCAGATTGAGTTGAACTTCGTTTCCGCCTGCTGCATCGGAGATGGTGTTCAGGCTGTATCCGGTTCTTCCGAAAGAAACCAAAGGAATGATAACGGACGGTTTCACAAATACATATTTTCGTTCAGCGTTGATGGAGTCGGAACCATTATACAACATAAAAGGAATTACGAAATTGTTATCCCGTTCATTGTTTTCCAGTATCTTTTCTGTGAATAGGGTGATGTTTCTTGTTTGATAAGAATCGGAAGCACCGAATTCTACAAATTTATCCCCGTTGAAAGAATAACAATTGTCGGGATATTTTTTGTAGCTTTTCCCATTTTCCGCATTGTATATGCTCAGGGTAGCGTCGTCCATGATTTCGATAGATGCGGAGGCAGTGGTGTTCAGTGCAGAGCCGGATTTGTTGACTATCAGTTGGTAGTCAGTGTTTTCTCCCGTTCTGTACATTGTCAGGGGGATTTCATCGTAGTTCCTGAAAGAAAGTATGGTTGTGAAATCGTTCAGGAATTCGTCTTTTCCGTCTTCACATGCCGAGTAGGTAAGCCAGCAGGCAGCAACCAATGTTGTAGTTAATATTTTGTTTTTCATACACATATTCTTGTTAGATAAATATTGTTTTTTGAGATTACCAACCATAATTCTGAGTTAATAATTTGTTACGGTCCAATTCTCTTTGTGAGAAAGGATAGAGGTAATGCTTGTTTAGGAACACACGTGTCTCGATGACTGTTCTTTCCCAAAATCCGTCAGGTGTTTCAAGCTGTTTGTTGCTGTTGTCTATCGGACATTCCGTGTTCATACCGTAGACGTTGCCGTTGTCGGTTTGTGTAGCTATCATCCAAGTGCGTGTGTCAAAGTAACGATGACGTTCGAAGGCTAGTTCCACTTGTCGTTCCCGACGACAGAGCTCAATCAGCTTTTCAGTGCTGGCATTGGGATACACTTCTGTGATGGCAGGCACTCCGGCACGGTTGCGCAGGTCTGCCCATTTCTCCATGGCGAGAGTCTCATAGCCTGCCGGAAGGGCAACTCCTCTTTTCTTGCATTCCAATACGGCTTCGATGAAATTCAAGTAAATTTCTCCCAGTCGGAAGACGGGGTAGGTGATATTTCCCCATTGGTTTTCGGCAGAGTTCACACGATGGTCGTAGAAACGGTTGCAGATGTAACCGCATTTGGGGTAGTCGTGGCTTCTGTTACCGTTTCCGCCTTTGCCGAATGAAATCATCGTGCTGGCTGTTCCGTGTAGCCAATAGTTTCCACTGAAGAATACTGTCACGTAGAACCTGGGCTCTCTGTCTTTATACATATTAGGAGCTTTGATGTCGTACGAACTGAACAGACTCCATCCGGTAGCCGGATACGACCAAGTCGATTTTTCAAGTTCGGTGCTGGCGTCATAGGCGGATTGTGCATCAATGATCGGGCTTCCATCATTGTTGTATCCGGTGATAGGGTAGTAGCCGTCATTCATGGCATAAGCATCCACTAATCGTTGGGTGGGTCCTACGGCTCCATAAGCTGTACCTGCCACACCGGTAGGAGCGCAGTTTACTCCCCAGTAGAATCGGTTGTTGTATTGGTCGGTCCAAATCAGTTCTTGGTTCCATGTTTGGTTGGTTATACCATAATAGTCTTCATACGGGTTTCCGTTTCCTGCGCGATAGAGGGTGTAACTGGGATTGTCGAGCACTTTCTTGGCTGCTTCGGCAGCTTTCAGCCATTTATTGGCATCGTAAGTTTGCGGGAACAGCTGTGCGCCTGAAAGTTCTGGAAAATCATTTGTTATCGGATTCTTTATATTCTGATACAATGTGTTTCCGTTGAATAAGTCTCGTGCCGAATACAGCGTGAGGCGGGAAATCACTGCATGGCAGGTTCCTTTGGTGGCAAGTCCCCATTTGGTGTCGGGCAATTGTGTCTGTTCAAGGATAGCACTGCTGTTGGCACATGTTTCAAGTTCACTGACCACATAGTCGACACATTGTTCCCATGTGTTACGCGGGCGATACAACTGTTTGGTACTTGCGGTGAAGTCCAGTAGCTCATCTCCCAGCAGGAATACGGGACCGTAGTCGCGCATCATCAGGAAATAATAGTAGGCGCGGGCAAAGCGTGCTTGATAGTACCATTCATCAAGCTGGTCTTTGGTGACTAACGGGTCACTGCAATTATATACATTTTGCATGAATATATTGCATTCGCGGATACCTCTATAATAGTGGTCCATCTTATAAAACGGAACGCTGGACGGATTCCACGAACCGAAGTTGATCCAACGATATTGGCGATCGTAGGCAATGATACATTCATCTGAGGCTCCCAAATAGGGATCTTTGTCGCCAATGTAACTTCCGTTTTCGTTCGGAAGGAACGACATGGCGTTCAACCAGTATTGTTTGGTGGTATTTCTCGATTCCCAGATCTTTTCGAAAGTCAGTTTCTCGTCTTCTTGTCTGTCAAGGAAATCTTCGCACGAAGAAAGGCTGATAGCTCCGATTGCGAAGCATATAAGTGATTTGAATTGATTTATATATTTCATGATAAATAGGATTTAGAAATTAGCATTGAAACCAATAGTGAACACACGATTCAACGGATAGCCCGAGCCTTGTGACGAGCCTTGGTTCTTTTCAGGATCCCACAATTTGAACGGACTGAATGTCAGAACATTGCTTCCGGATACATAGAAACGGAAGGATTTGATGAATGTTTTTGTAATCAGTTCTTTAGGAAGTGTATATCCGATTTCGATGTTTTTCAGACGCATGAATGAACCGTTGCGCATCCACCATGTGGAAGTTTGGGTGTTGTTGGATGCACCGGCACCACCGCTACCGTTGCTCATACGCGGGTAAATGGCATTTGCATTCTGTTCGGGGGTATTGGTTGACATCCATACGTTTCCGTATACGTCTTTGTTGACTGCCGCACGTTCCATATTACCGCTAGAGAAAGGACTGCTGATAGAAGAACCCTGCAGGAAGAAAGAGGTATGCGCTGCTCCTTGGAAGAATGCGTTGAAGTCCCAGTTGTTCCATTGTGCTCCGACTCCGAATCCATACATGATTTCCGGCAGATTGGTGTAGCCGATAGCAATCTGGTCTTGTGTGTTGATGACACCGTCACCATTGATATCCTGATACTTGATATCACCCACACGATAGGTACCGAATGTTTGTACCGGACTGTTGTCAATTTCTTCTTGGCTTTCGAAAAGTCCCAATGCTACGAGGCCGAAAGGTTGCATTGCACCGTTTGAACCGAATGGTTTGCCCACTCTGTTTTGGTATTTGTATTCCCAGTCGGGTTCATCGTTGTCAAGCAGTTTGTTGCGGTTGAAGGTGAAGTTTCCACGTGCAGTCAGCAATACTTTGCCTACCTGTTGGGTATATTCGATATTGGCATCGAATCCTTTGTTTAATGTCTTTCCAACGTTCACATACGGTATGGTAGACAAACCGACGATAGCAGGCAATCCGGCGCGTTGTAGGAAGATACCTTCGCGTTCTTCGTGGAAGTAATCAGCTTGCACTTTTACTTTGTTGAATAGAGAGAATTCAACGCCGACATTCAGTTTGGTCGCTTCTTCCCAAGAGGCGGAAAGATTTTCTACCTCACCGATTCGTATTCCTGTGCCACCTTGGTTGGCGCTTTGTCCGTATTGCCACGTACCACTGTTGACGATAGTCGATTCGTATACCCATCTTCTTTGACCGCCGATATCGTCATTACCTACTTTACCGTAGGAAGCCTTGAATTTCAACATATCTATAATATTGGTCAGAGGTTCAAACCATTTCTCGTTCGATGCCATCCAGCCGATAGCTGCTGCAGGGAAGAATCCGAATCGATGACCGCGTGCAAAGTTCTCCGACCCATTATATCCCATGTTGACTTCTGCAAAATAGGTATCTCTGAAAGCATAAGTCACACGTCCAGCCAATCCTTGGTTTTTGTAAGGCAGAGCGGCATCACCGCTTCCAGCTTGCGTGTTGGTGTGAATTTTTTGGTTGTAAAGTAACAAAGCACCTACGCGATGATTGTTAAACACATGGTTATAGTTCAGCGAGCCTTCCAAGTATCTGGTCATTGTCCCGCTTCGTCCGATGAGGAAGTTCAACGATTCGCTTCCGGTATGTATCGGGTCCCATTCTCCGTCTTGGTTATTGTCATCATACGTGAGGTTACCTTGATTGTCTCGTCCGCGTGCATGATAGAAAGTCGGAGTTTTGGAACGACGTTGCAGGGTGGTGTTCCAGGCATCCCATGAGAATTTGATGTTGGCTGTAAGTCCTTTCAATGGTTCCCACAACTCTCCAAAGTCTTGCGTGACACCAATCAGCGACTGTGCGGAGTTCCAGAACTGTTCGCGATAACCGGAGTGTACAAGCATGTTCCAAGGGTTGAATCCTGAATCGGTGGACGGACCGGACAGCATCCCATCTGAATACTGCACTGGGAAGGCGTTGGGGGAAGTCTGGAATGCATACGACCAGATGTCGTTGTCGTTATCTCCATATCCGGGACCGAACGATTTTTCGTAGATGTTGGCGAGGTTTACGTTCAGAACAGTGCTCTTGGTCAGATTCAAATCGACATTGGCGCGGAAGTTGAACTTATTGTATCTGATGGCGGAATTGTAACCATAGATGTTTCCTGCATTCTTGTAGATGGAACTTTCATTGTAGAAAGAACCGGAAACGTAATATTTGATGTTGTCGCCACCACCTGTAATGCTTAGATTGACACGCTGGTTGGCTGCCATGTCATCAAACAATGCGTCGAACCAGTTCACGTCAGGATAAAGGTCGAGGTCGCTGTGGTCGCGATATATCTGTATCTCTTCGGGGCTGTAGTGGGCTCTGCCTATGGCTTCGTTGTAGAGTTCTGCCCATTGTGCAGAATTGGTCATTTTCGGACGTTTGGTAGGTGATGTGAACCCGAATTCGGTGCGTACGTTGATGGCGGGTTTGCCTACTTCTCCTTTTTTGGTGGTAATCAGAATCACACCGTTTGCACCGCGTACACCGTATACGGCAGAAGCGGAGGCATCTTTCAGAATGGAGAAGGTGGCAATATCGTCCGTGTCTACGAGGTCGAGGTCACGTTCGATACCGTCTACGAGAACTAACGGAGTGGATGTACCTTTAAATGACGATACACCTCGGATGTAGAAGTCGGCCGAGCTGTTTTTGCCTGGTTCTCCCGAACGGCTCATCGCTACGACTCCGGACAACTGGCCTGCCAGTACGTTGGAGATAGAAGCACCGGGAACTTTCAACTTCTTGATGTCGAGAGTTGAAATAGCACCTACTACGCTCTCCTTTTTCTGGCTGCCGTAACCGACTACTACCACTTCGTCCAGTACTTCCGTATCAGGGATCAGAACGATATTGATGACTTTCTGCTCTGTGATGGCCACTTCCTGTTTCTTATATCCCATATAAGAAATCTCAAGTACACCGCCGACTCCCTCTACTGTGATGGAGTATTTTCCATCAATGTCTGTAACAGCACCGATAGAACTGTTTTTCAGCCAGATGCTGGCACCGATTACCGGCTCGTTATTGTCGTTCGCAGTAACTGTACCTGTGATAGTGCGTTTTTTGGTTTGCTGCGTGCTTTCTGCCTTGTTTACCTTCAAGATGACTTCATTTCCTTTGATGAGGTAACTAATGCCACTTCCTTCGAAAATTTCCTTCAATACATCTTCAACTTTGCCTTCGCTGTTGAAGTTGTGTTTGGTGTTACCGCCTAAATCGGCTGCATTGTAAAAGAACGTATAGTCGCTGTTCTTTTCAATGAGCAGAATAGCTTGTTTGATGGTCATCGCTTCACCTTTCACAGTAATGTGTTTCTGTGCTCCCAAAGAGGTCATGGGATAAAAGAGTAAAGCTAGCGTGATACTTAAAAAGTACCGCAAAACTACTGATAATGTGTTTTTCTTCATGCTTTAACTTTTTAGATTAGACATTTGATTGATTATTAAATGATTATTTGTAAATTATTAGTTCATTTTCTTGTTCTCGTAATCTCATGTCAAGGCTGTAACAGATTTTTTGTAACACCTCTTTTAGCGATTCTTCATAGCGGATATTTCCGGTGAAAGCCGATTTGATTTGCTGACTGTCTACGTCCAGCCTAATATGACTGTTATACATGTTATTAATTGTTCCAATCAACTGGATAAGGGGTAACTCCTTGAAATAGAATTTGCCGTTTTCCCAATCGATGTTTTTGATGTTTTCTTTGGATATTTCTCCTTCTTCTGTGCGGTAAACTATTTTTTGGTGAGGAAACATTTCTATTACCTCCTTATTTTCAGGAGTAAAATTGATTCTTCCTTTATATAAGATGATTTCACTTTTTTTCATTTTCGAATCCTGATGAATGTCGAAACATGTTCCTTTGACTTCTATCATAGCTTTCTCTATGTATACCCGAAACGGATGGCCTTTTTGAGTTGTTACTTCAAATAAAGAATTTCCACTCAGCCACACATTTCTTTGCTCGTTGAATGCTTTATTATATCGTATTGAACTGCCTTTTTTCATCCATACTTTGCTGCTGTCCGGAAGAATGTGCAGACCGTTCTCTACTGCTACTATTTTTACATATTCATCTTGTAGATTTTTTTCTTTTGAATTCATCCAAAATGCGCCTATCGTTAACAAAAGAGCTAATGAAGCTGCGGCAAAATACCACCTAAGTTCTACTAGAACTCTGTTGCTTTTATATCTTTTGTGAATAGAATTAACTCATTTTTATTTTTTGGGCTAATTGAGAGAAAATATTTCATTCTCATCTTTTCTCTCTCATGCACAAAAAAATGAAAATCCTCTTTCAACCTATCACCACTCTTCCGAAACGCCCTATTCATCGCACTTATAGAGCGGTGATAGGTAGTTGACAACCTATCACCTCATCTATCACCTATCACCATTTTAGATAAGCGCATATTATGCTCTTTTCAGCTTTTCCCAAACCATGCCATACATATTCCAACATTTGACGTGCTTAAAACAACTTATAGTGAAACACTTCGTTTCATATGGTGAAACCAAGTGTTTCATGCTTTGAAACAATTAGTTTCAAACAACAGAAACTTTAGTTTCTTACCGATGAAACTTTAGTTTCAAGTAATGGAAACTTTAGTTTCAAATCTCGAAACACTTTGTTTCAAGGCATGAATCGGAGTTGCCCCCCCTACGGATATATTATTTGCATATAAGTTCCTGTTTATATGTACTATGTTGGGCGGTGATAGGTGATAGATGAGGTGATAGGTTATTAACCACCTATCACCGCTCTATAAGTGCGATGAATAGGGCGTTTCGGAAGAGTGGTGATAGGTTGAAAGAGGATTTTCATTTTTATATATGAGAGAGAATAGGAGATAATGCCAACAGGGCACCCGCTCAATAATCTCTACATAGTTTTGACTTTTTTTCATCTTCTCTCTGAAAAACCTATAAAACCTTTTTTCCTGTGTTGTTCTATACCTATATTTGTTCTGCAATCTCAAACTATATCGCCATATGAACCTACAAGAGTTTTCATCTTATGTTCCTGATGTTCGTAATGAAAAGAATCAAGTGTATACGGTCGAAGAAATCGTATTTATTGCGATGGTTTCAGTTCTTTGTGGTGCTGAAACCTGGAATGAAATAGAAATATTTGGTAATAGTCATGAAGAATATTTCAAGAACCGTCTTCCTCATTTATCAGGTATTCCCTCAGAAGATACTTTCAACCGTTTTTTCACTTTGTTGGATATTGAATGGTTTGAAGAAATTTTCCGCCTTTGGATTAATGATATTTGCAGTCAGCTTCCCGGTGTCGTTGCTATAGATGGCAAGGCTGTATGCCAAACTCCCCATTCAAAGGGGCATGGGATGAAAGATCGTTTATATATGGTCAGTGCATGGGCCGTACGCAATGGCCTTTGTCTGGGACAACAAAAAGTGGATGGAAAATCCAATGAAATAACTGCTATCCCTGAGCTGATAAAGGCTCTTGACCTGACACAGTGTATTGTGACCATTGATGCTGTTGGTTGTCAAAAAGCAATAACAGAGACAATTATAGATGCAGAAGCGGATTATATCCTGTGCGTTAAAGACAATCAGAAGAAACTCAAAGCTCAGATATTCTCTCTGCTCACAGAAGAAGACCGGATTTATCTGCCTTATAAGCAAAGCTATTTCCAACAGAATGACGGTCATGGCAGAAAAGAATACAGAGAATGTGTTTGTGATGCCGCTTTTTACCCGGAGCATTTTTATGCCGGTTGGAAGGGGATAAAAACTATAGCGAAAATAACATGTGTCAGGCAGGTTGGCAATGCAGAACCAACAACAGAAACAAGATGCTATATTTCTTCTTTGCCACAAGACCCGAAATTGATTCTGGAATCGGTCAGGTCACATTGGCAGGTGGAAAATAACTTGCATTGGCAATTAGATGTTTCCTTTAGAGAAGATTACACTAGAAAAACGGATAATGCAGCAGTTAACTTTTCACTCATGTGCAAAATGGCTCTTATCTTATTAAAGCAAAGTAAAAAGAAGATAGGGATAGCAGGAAAAAGAAAACTATGCGGGTGGGATGAGAAATACAGAGATGAAATACTCGGTATTCAAAGAATTATACCACCCGAAGAATAAAAAGATAACATGTAGAGATTATTGAGCGGTTGCCCTGTAATGCCAAACTTTTTGCATTTATTCAAGGACAATCATATCCAAAATTTAGTTTATTCCATTACGTTTATTAATAAACTCCTCCAGAATATTTTTTTTCAAAAAAAACAAATCTTATATATTACACATGTTCAGCGTATTACAAAATAATTTCATTTTTTCTTTCACTTTTTTACAAAGTCGATGTGGGGTTAGAAAGAAGTGCTGTGTATTTAATAGTACAAGAGCAAAAATAAAGTTTAAAACCAACAAGATAAAAATAGGATGGATAAGGTTGAAAAGAAAAGTTTAATCAAAAGCTTGCTATCGGGCAAATTAACCAAAAAGCAACGCAGAGAGTTTGCTGACTTGGAACCGGTAGATATAGAAATTAGAAAACAATGGAATGAATCTGGCAACGGCCTTGTTAATGTGGAGATAAAAGAACAAATATGGAAAAAACTAAAAAACAGATGTGAATACAAGGAAAGAAACCAAGTTCTAGTAGAACTTAGTGATAATGAGCTGTTTGAATAATTGTCAGTTTTCTTTCCGAAGAGAAATTGACAGCTATATGTGAAATAAAATCCTTAAAGAATGTTGTGTTTAATAATTGTTTCCTTATTTTTGTATTGTAATTAGAAAAAGATGGAAGAGAAAGTTATTCTTGAGAAGGTGAGAGTCGGGGACGCAACTGCGTTTGCATTGTTATATGATCGTTACTGGTTGAAGGTCTATAACTTTGCTCGGCTTTATATAACTTCTTCTTCTGAGGTATCTGAAGTGGTACAAGATGTTTTTGTTAAAGTTTGGGAATCGAGAGAGACGTTTGATGAAACCAAGAACTTTGATGGTTTCCTTTTTATCATTACCCGTAATATTATTTTCAATTATTCGCGTAGATATTTTAATGAGTTGAACTTTAAAATGACAGCTTTGAAAGGGCTTGAGAACTCATACGATATAGAAGCGGAACTGGACGCGGCAGATTTGAAAAACTATATTGATAGATTGATTGCTCAACTTCCGCCACAACGGCAACGTATTTTCAGGATGAGTCGCGAGCAACATCTGTCTAATAAAGAAATAGCAGAACAATGTGCTGTCACGGAGAAGGCGATAGAACGCCAAATTACTTTGGCATTGAAGTTTATTAAAGATAATCTGCCTTTGTTTATTGTGTTTATGGGATAGCTTCATTGTGATGGAGAAAAGCGGCGCTTTAGAGGTTGGAAAGCATAGCTTTAAGTAACCTAAAGCGCCACAATAATCTTTTAATTATTTGATTTTCTGAAAGAATGGATTCTTACTTATTTTTATATCGGACGACTTCATGTTTTCAAATTTTACAGTGCGCCCTAATACATCCCCTTCAATCTTGTTATTTGAAATAATCACAGACTTGCAGGCTTCCAGAGTGATTCCTTCTTTACGGTAATGATATGACTGATAGGTTGTATCGCGTATCAGAGTGTTGTTGGAGAAAGTCAGTCCGTCTACCGAACGGGCGAAGAGAATCGGATAGTCAAACAAGTGGAAGGTGTTGTCTGTAATCCGGATATTACGGTGGTATGGGTACTTCTGTTCCGGTGTCGGTATTTCCGGATCAATGCTGATTACGGCTTCACAGAATTGGTAAAGTGAAGAGTTGCATGGATAGCGGAAAACATTGTTACGTATCAACACATCTTTTACAGCTCCTGATTCATACCAGGCATTGGCATCTCCGGCAATTAAGATAGCGGAACCGCTTGATTCGAATATGTTGTTTTCTATAACAACCTTGCCCGGAGTAGATACAAGTAATCCACGTGCGCGGCAACTTCCGAAGTGGCAGTTGCGTATTTCCGCGTCCGGGGTACAAGTCAGGTTTTCTATTACGTATCCGGCTTCTACTCCGGTAGGGAGTGGGGCGGACAGTTCGATGATAAATTCGGCTTTGTTGATCGCTTCGAACTTATTCATTTTTCCGGTGGCTACGGTACGCATTGTCTTGTGCTCTATGAATCCGAGCGTCTCGTTCGGGCGTCCCCATTCCATGCCTTCACTCATGTCTTGCATGAATTTACATTTAATGCGGGTGGGAGAGAGGACTTCCATGATACGTGAACAGGTTCCGTGAATGTTGATGGGATCGTCCATCAGTCCTGCCCAACTGCAATTTTCAATCTTGAGCAGCCCGCTGCATCCCATGAAGTGAAAGCCGTCATCATGTCCGCTTAATACACGCCCTTTTGAAGCATTTGGGATAATATGGACATCATCAAAAGATATGTTCTTGCTGTATTGTGACAAGATACCTAATCCGCATGTATGGAATAATTTCAGGTTTTCCATTTTAGTGTTTGTGCTATGGAAAATGAAAATGCCGGCATGGTCGCGGGTGCTATGTCTCAACACGAGGATAGTGCCTGCTACAGGATAGGACTTGTTTGCTTCCCCTTTGGGGTCGGACAAGCGTACACGTCCGCGACCCACTTCCACTGCGTCATAGCCGCGCCATCCCAAATTGTCACCTGTATTGGGCAAAACGAAGTGGGTTTTAGGGTCGAATTGCATAATCGACCACATGCCGCTTTTCCATCCTTCACCAACAAAAGTCAGTCGCTTGTTTTCGATGATGTACGGATATTGGCAGGCGTCGATTTCGATTTCCATGAAGTCGGGTGTCGATTCAACGACAGTGCCTTGTGCGGTTAAAGGGATATCCCAGTCTACGGTGAAGTTTTTCAGTGTAACATTTTGGCAGTGATCCAGAGTGAACGGTTGCATTCGCCCGTGCATGATGAATTCCGAGCCGTTACCGTCAATAGTCAGGTCGTTGACTTCGTCCAACAATATTGCAAGGATCTTGGGATTTACATCGTATGTATTTGTCTCGTGATATTCCTTTTCAATGGCATGTTGTGCCCAGAAATCATATCTCCCTTTGGGAAAGACAAGAATGGAGCCGGGATTCTCTTTACAGGCTTTAATAGCTTTTTGTACAAATGGAACCGCATTGATACGGCTGTCGGGTTTTAAACCGAAATCGGTTACTGAGATAATTTTACTTGCTGAAATGCTGACTGTGCAAGACAATAATGTAAACAGTAAAATTGATTTCAATGATAAGAGTGTTTTCATACATTCTGTAGTTTGTTAGATACTTGTTTTCTACATAAATACTATTAATTAGTCAGTAACCCTATGCTTTCATTGAAAAAAAAGGTTTTTTTAGTATTTACCTTCTTTCGGGCAGATTTTTTTATGTGGTGAGTGTAGATAGGTCATAGAATCTGTCGTGAGGATTACCGGAGTTCTATATGAACTAAATTAAAACGAGAGCATGAAAAAGGTAATCGAAGAGTAAATCAAGTAAATCTTCTGTTTTTTTTAATAAAATCGTCACTTATTGTAGGGATAAGCCAAGCTGCGGTGTATTTATATATGTAGCATCAATTAGCGAATAACAAGAATGAAATGGAAACAAATATAGATAAACGAAAAAGATTGATAAAAAGACTCCTGATTGAAGAGTTGTTACCGGAAGAAAGACAATGTCTGCTAAAAAGGGAATCGGTAGAAAAAGAGATGCAAAAACAATGGAAACAGTTTGCAGATGAACCGATTAAATCCAGAATAAAAAAAAGAATATGGCAGAATATCCAGCACAGATGCGATGGTAAATCCAAAACTTTAGTTCATATAGAACTATGGCATCCGTTGGCTGCTGCCGTTGCTATTCTCTTGATAATAGGAGGTTTGCTGTTTTTATCTGTGCATGATGAAACGGGGGTAGAAAAAAATATTAAAGTAATTGCAGAAAAGAATCAGTTATACGTGCTGCCCGACAGCACAAAAGTATGGATGCAGCCGGGCAGTTCAATCCGTTACGCAAAAGCATTCATGCAAGACAGAAGAGTATGGCTGGAAGGCAGTTCCTTATTTGAAGTACGAAAACAGGAGGGCAGTACATTTCAGGTATATATATACGATGCGTTTATAGAGGTGAAAGGAACTTGTTTTTTGGTAAAACAAGAAGACGCATATCGTAGCGAAGTAACTCTGTTTGAAGGTGAAGTTGACTTTAATATTCCGTCTACCCGTCAAAAAACGGCAATGCTCCCTTTGCAAAAACTTACTTACAACTCGATTGATTCACAAACACAATTAGATACTATCACCAATATCAGTTGGGAAAACGGAAGATACAACTTTAAGGATGTTCCGTTGACTCAATTGATTCAAATCGTGAGCCGGATGTACCATACTGATATTCTTGTGGAGGGAATACATCGTGCTGAAGTTTCATTTAGTGGCAGTATTCATTACAATGAATCTTTAGATAATGTTCTCAATAAGATTCGTTTTAGTTTGAATTTGAATATCCGGAAAGTAGATGACCGATACATTTTATACTAGCCTATTTTTTTATTAACCATATGTCTAATCAAACTTAATTAAAGCATGAGAAAATCACTCAGTTTTCAAAGTTGCGTACGATATTTCAAGTATATCGTGCTGGTTTTGCTTTTTTATCCGTTGACGGTCCTTGGAGCTCAGGGGCATATTACGGTAAAAGGGCAGTCTATTACTATCAAAGAAGCTATTATGCTCATTGAAAAGAATAGTAATTATGTCTTTTTTTACAATGCTGCGGATTTGAAAAACATTCGATTGAAAAATATCAATTGTTCGGGTACAATTGATAAGGTATTAAATGAAGTCTTTGCTAACACCGGAATCACCTGGCTGATTCAAGGTAATGATGTTGTTTTAAAAATGAGTAAAACGGAATCTGCCCAACAAGCCAAAAAAACGGAAATAGTGGGTGTTGTTACCGACGCGCGAACGGGAGAGGCTGTCATTGGAGCAAGTGTCGCTATTGTAGGAACCGCGACAGGTGTTATTACTGATATTGATGGTAAGTTTGTGATTCTGGCAAATCCGCAGGATGTCTTGAAAGTTTCGTATGTGGGATACACAACTAAGGAAGTGAAAGTTGGTAATCGGAAAGTGCTTGCCATTGATTTGTCGGAGGATGCACAGGCACTTGAAGAGGTTGTGGTAACAGCTTATGGGACAGGACAGAAAAAGGCAAGTATGGTAGGTTCGGTGCAGGCTATCCGTCCAGCGGATTTGAAAGTTCCTTCAACGAATCTTTCCAACTCATTTGCCGGCCGTTTGTCTGGGGTAGTTGCTGTCCAGCGTACTGGTCGTCCTGGAGCGGACGGTTCTGATTTTTGGATTCGGGGAATTTCAACCTTGAGTCAGGCTACATCGCCTCTGATTATCATTGACGGTGTACAGGTGTCTTCCGCCGATTTGAACGCATTGGATCCGGAAGTGATTGACGGATTCTCCATCTTGAAGGATGCTACCGCTACGGCAATGTACGGAACTCGTGGTGCAAATGGTGTTATGATTGTCACTACTAAATCCGGACAGAATCTGGATAAACCGATTATAAATTTCCGTGTAGAGGGACAGGTCAGCCAACCTACCAAAACTCCTAAGTTCGTGGATGGAGCTACGTATATGGAACTGTTCAATGAAGCTGTGAAGAATGATGGTAGTCCGGACGTTTTGTATAGTCAGGATAAGATTAACGGGACGCGTATGAAACTGAATCCGTATGTTTTTCCCGATGTGAACTGGTATGATGAGATGTTTAATAATGTAGCTTTCAATGAGAAAGTGAACTTTAACATCCGTGGTGGAGGGAAAAAGATCGATTACTTTTCAAGTATTTCAGTCAATCACGAATCGGGTATGCTGAAGAATCGCTCTAAAGACTTTTTCTCTTATAACAATAATATTGATGTGATGCGTTATGCTTTCCAGAACAATATTAATGCATATCTCAGCAAGACATCCAAGTTGTCAGTAAGGTTGAATGTACAACTTCGTGACTTGCGTGAGCCCAACCGCGGTATTGATGATATTTTTGCGGATGCTATGAACTCAAGTCCGGTTGAAGCACCTGTTTTTTATGAACCGGACGGAACAACTAATCATGTGAAATGGGGTACTACTGACCGTTTGATTACGGCTTATCAGGGTAATCCGGTTGCCCAGTTGACTACAGGATACAATGATACATTTGAAAGTACGGTTATCGCCGCTCTTGAGTTTGAACAGAAATTGGATTTTCTGACCAAGGGGCTTCGCTTTAAGGCATTGGGAACATTTAAGAACTGGTCAAAATCAGTTAATAAATATAGTGCCGGCTGGAATAAATATTTGTTAGGGGCGTATGAACAGAATGAAGACGGTTCGTATAGCTACACTACCAATAGAGTAGGTAATGAAGTGTCGACCGATTTGAACAATACTAACGAGACGGCGGGAGATCGCCGGATTTATCTGGAAGCAATGCTTGATTATAACCGTACATTTGGAAAGCATGATGTGAATGCCATGTTGCTTTATAATCAGGACGAACTTGTGAACAATGTGCCGGGTAACGATCTTATCAATTCGCTGCCTAAACGTAAGCAAGGTCTTGCCGGACGACTTTCGTATGCATATGACGGAAAATATATGGCGGAAGTCAATATGGGGTATAATGGTTCGGAAAATTTTGCGAAGGGACATCGCTGGGGATTTTTCCCTTCCATAGCGCTGGGATATAATATCAGTGAAGAGAGTTTCTTTGAACCTTTGCGTAAGGTTGTTACCAGTATGAAATTACGCGGCTCATGGGGATTGGTCGGTAATGACCAAATTGGCGGTGAAAGGTTTATTTATATGCCTACGATTAATTTGTCCGGTAAAGGTTTTACTACCGGTATTGACCAAAACTATGGATTGAGCGGACCGGTTTATACCCGTTATGAAAACACTAATATCACTTGGGAAGTGGGAGAAAAGATCAATCTTGGTATTGACTTGCAATTATTGAACAGCCTGAATATTGTTGTTGATGTTTTCCGTGAGACTCGTAGAGATATATTCCAAAAAAAAGGAACAATTCCTACTTATCTGGGAACCGGGTCGACCGATGTGTTTGGCAACCTTGCTGAGATGAAAAATCAAGGACTCGATTTCTCTATTGATTATAACAAGGCGTTCAGCAAAGATTTCTATATGAATTTTAAGGGAACGTTTACTTACGCCCACAATGAAATTACTAAGTATGATGAAGCTCCTAAATATGCCTTTCAGTCGAAAGTCGGTCAGAGTGCCAATGTTAACCAGGGGTATTTGTCGAACGGGTTATTTTTAGATGAGGCTGAAATAGACCGTTACAATCAGCAGATGGGGTCTACACTGGGAGCAGGTGATATCAAATACCTCAATGTATCGAATATACATGGCTATGGAGATAATATAGTGGACGTGGACGACTGGACATGGATTGGAAATCCTACGGTTCCTGAAATCGTATATGGTTTCGGCCCTTCGTTCAAATATAAAAACTGGGATTTCTCTTTCTTCTTTCAGGGAGTAGCGAAAACTTCTTTGTTTATGAGTGGATTCCATCCTTTCGGTGATAACTCGTTGCGTAATGTGCTGCAATTTGTGGCTGATGACAGATGGTCGCCGACGAATCAGAATGTAGATGCGAAATATCCGCGTTTGACCCGTAAAACTAGTCTGAATAATACGAATCCCGGAAACTCCGGTCGTACATCTGATTATTGGATGCGTGATGGTTCGTTCTTGAAACTGAAAAATATGGAGATTGGATATACATTTAAAAGAATGCGCTTCTATGTCAGCGGTTCCAACTTGTTGACATTCTCTAAGTTTGATTTATGGGATCCGGAACAGGGAGGCGGAAGCGGCTTGAAATACCCTACACAACGTGTCTTTAATGTAGGCTTCCAAATGACTTTCAATAATTAAATTTACATAGTATGAAAAATATAATAAAATATCTGTTTTTAGCATTGTTTGCGGGAGCTGTAATGGTGTCCTGTGATTTTCTGGATGTGGTGCCGGCGGAAAAAGCCAGTGATAAAGATGCTTTTTCCAGTCCTAAAGCGGCGGAAAGATTTCTGTATTCATGTTATGGATATATACCGCAGATTAATATGGTGCAGAATTGTCTGGATTTCAGTGGGGATGAGATAATAAGTCCTTTTACTCAGGAATCGTACGTAAAATTTGCCGAAGGTGTTTATACTTCGGGAAACTTGATCATCAGTTATTGGAATGATTTGTTTTTAGGTATACGCCAATGTTACTTGTTGAAGCAGAATATAAACTCTGTTCCCCGCATTGATCAGGCAACAATAGACAACTATGTGGCTCAGGCGGATTTTCTGATCGCTTATTTTCATATGTTGTTGATTAAATGCTATGGTCCGGTCGTGTTAGTGAAGGAACTGCCGGTTTTGGATACTCCGAAAGATAATTTATTGGGACGTACCTCTTATGACGAATGTGTGCAGTGGACTTGTGATATGTTTGACAGTGCTGCCGGAAGACTGCCGGCTACCCGGACGGGGTCGGAATATGGTCTTGCAACCAGTGTGGCTGCCAAAGCTCTTAAAGCCAGATTGTTGCTTTATGCAGCTTCTCCCTTGTTCAATGGTAATACGGAATATTACAGTGACTTTGTCGGCACGGACGGTAGTCCGTTGATGCCTCTTTCTTATGACGAAAATAAGTGGAAGAAGGCTGCGGATGCCGCACTTGAGGCTATTAATCTGGCTGAGTCTAACGGGCATAGTTTATACGAGATGAAAGAAGGGGATTTGAGTGGCTATCCCGAACCTCAGGATTTGACGCAGCGTACGATGCGTTTTACATTTATGGATAAGGACAACTCGAAAGAGGTGTTGATGGCAGAGACGCGTAAGGCAGGTGCATATGGTTTGCAGCCAAAATCCTTGCCTTATTTGAGTGATGGTTCCTGGAATGGTGTTGCGCCGACTTTGACTATGGTGGAGCGCTTTTATACGAAAAACGGACTTCCGATTGACGAAGATCCTGAGTTTGATTATCAGAATCGGTTCTCGGTAGTTCCGTTCCCCGATGATGCTACTTATGGCGAAGGACAAACTTTGAAGATGAATATTGATCGTGAACCCCGTTTTTATGCCTGGATTGCATTCCAAAATGGTTATTATGAATGCCAGGCAGAGTCTAAGGAGAATGCTTATGTAGCGAAAGCTGAGCGTGCGGAAGGTAAGAAATGGTTGACGGATTTTACGGAACAGGGAAATTGCGGCAAGCAGGGTAGAAATAATAACTACTCAAAAACCGGATATTTGAATAAAAAAGGTGTTCATCCGGGAGTGGCTGCTTCCAAGTCGCAAAAAGAACCTTCCAAAGATTATCCATGGCCGGTCATTCGTCTGGCGGAATTGTATCTGAATTATGCGGAAGCATGTATTGCCTATGATAAAGAAGGCTATCTTGAGAAGGGGATGGAGAAATTGGATAGGGTGCGTCAGCGTGCCGGACTCCTTTCTGTTAAGGATTCCTGGAAGAATGCGAAGAATCCTATAGTGAGCTATACGGGAAATGGTGGCCTGAACGGCAAATTGACAGAAATTGTAAGACAGGAGAGAATGATAGAGCTTTATCTGGAACAACAGAACTTCTGGGATATCCGTCGTTGGAAACTGGGGGACAAGTACTTTAATGTGCCGGTAAAGGGTATGAATATTGATGCTACGGATATCAATGGATTTGCTACTGTGAAAACTCTTCCTGATGTGCGTAATTTTGATACTCCGCGCCAATATTTGTTACCGATCCCGGCTGCAGAAGTGAGCAAGAATCCTAATATGGTGCAAAATCCTAATTATTAATTAAATTTTAGCATGACTGTTATGAAGAAAAATATATTCTTATTGGTTGTAACGCTGCTTTTGACTGGATTAGCAGGTTGCAGTGATGAAGATACAAAGTCTGTTGTTCCTTCTGATGTGATTGATTTAAGTGCCGATACTCAAGATAAGCCCGGTTATATTGTGCTTCGTTGGGTTACGCCTGATGATAATACAATCAGATATATAAAGGTATCCTATTATGATTATTTATTGGAACAGGATGTGGTAAGGCTGGCAAGCGTTTATGCGGATAGTGTGTTGATTCCGGATACGCGTAAAAAGTTCGGAGAATATGAATTTAAGGTACAGTCTTATAGTGAAACGGGAGATGCGGGAAATGTCCAGACAATCAAGGCTGTTTCGGAACCAGCTAAGGTGCAAATCGTTTTTGGAGAGTCCAGACAATTGGCATTGACCGAGAAGCAGTTGTCGACGAATGCTCAGGAAGCTTCGGAAGGACCTATAGCGAATCTTATTGACGGGAATACCGGTTCTTATTTTCATACGACCTGGAGCGGGGCTGTTCCTGCGTCTCCTCACTGGTTCCAGATAGATGTAAAAAAAGAAATTACTTATTTTAAGTATGAGTCGGTGGCACGTAATGGAAACAACATTCCTGATGATGTGGATATTATGGGTAGTAATGACGGAGTCAATTTTGAATTGATTGAGAATCTCACAAAGGCTAAGAATGGAATGTTGATGAGTACAACTCCGTATATGTCGCCTATCATGGGAGATAGTTCAAAACCTTATCGTTATATACGTTATTCGGTAAATCACACAAATACAGGTTCTGTCTTTTTCAGTATGGCGGAGTTTAAACTGTTTGAGGTTGATGCAAGTGTCGTCGATCCTGAAGCTGAATAGCGGGGAGTGTAGCATGCAGATATTGAAATAGTCGGATAGATTTTGTCTAGTAGACGAATCAGGCGGAAATATGAATATTCCTTTTCAGGGATAATATTGGATTTCCGCCTTTTTTATTGGTGTTTTGAATAAAGTTACATAATATATAGATTTCGGCAAATGGTAAACAGTCATATAAAAAAATGTTTGTTCGTCTTTTTCATACTTATACATTGGGCAGTCGCTTTTTCTTGTACAAGTGATGATGAGGCGCTGGAGGTGGTCGAGTTGTCCGTTAATAAGGAAGTAGTAGACTTCAAATGTGAAGCCGGCACACAGAACATAACGGTTTCGACGAATGCTCCGATTTGGGAGGCTACGGCGGATAAGAGCTGGTGTACACTTTCTGTGGCAGGAAAGGTTCTGAAAATCTTCGTAGACGAAAGTGAAGAAAGATTAGTGCGTGAGGCTGTCATAACAATAACGGCAGAAGGCTTGAAAAAGACGGTTAAAGTTCGTCAGTTGGGATATGAACCTGCTATACTGATTGATACAAACGTATTTGAAGTGGAAGTCATCGGGAAGGAGATTGCTTTCAATGTCACTGCCAATGTGGAGGTCAGTGCCGGGGTCCCTGATTGGATTGTAGAAAAAGTAAAATCCCGTGCACCGGAGATGGTGACATCAACTCATGTTTATGTGGTGAAAAGCAGCACATTGGATGAAAAGAGAGAGGGAAATATTGTTTTTGCGGAAGTTTTACCGGAAGGGGCTTCAGTAGAAACCTCTCCGGTTTCTGCTTCGGTTTTGATTGTACAGCATGGCTTGAATGAATATAATGGCGGTACGGGAGAAGATATAGAAGGGGATATCAAAGTGAAGGTCGTGAGCGGTACTGATACTTCCCATCAAGGGGAAGATGTTATTGGAAAGTCTTTTGACGGTGATTATTCTACGTTATATCACTCGAACTGGTCTAATGGCGGAGCGAATTATTTCCCGATTACGCTGACTTATAATTTTGCGGAAGTGTCGGATGTGGATTATCTGATTTATTACCCCCGTCCGTCAGGGTATAACGGTAATTTTAAGGAAGTGGAAATTCAGTATTCGGAAGACGGGAATGTATTTACAAAGTTGCTTGATAAGGATTTTGAGGGTTCAGCGACAGCTTCCAGGGTTACTTTTGACAATACGGTCCGGGCTAAGTCTTTCCGTTTTATCGTGAAAAGCGGAGCGGGAGACGGCCAGGGATTTGTTTCTTGTGCCGAAATGGAATTCTATTCCAAAAACTTGAATGCTTTTGTTTATTCTACTCTTTTTGAGGATGAGGCATGTAGTAACCTGAAAGCTGGAATCACGGAAACGGATATTGAGAACTGTAAATATCCTTTTTTCAAGAATTTGGCGTATTATATGTTCAAGGATAAGTATGACAGAAATTTCCGTGTGGCTGACTATAAAGCGTTCCCGCACCCGGATATCCAGTCGGAAAGTCATAAGACGAATCCGTACAGTCTTCTTGATAATCCAACAGGAATCTCGGTGAAAGAAGGAGAGACGTTGGTTGTAATGGTGGGCGATACATACGGACAGAACATTGGAATGAAGGTACAGAATCTGGACGCACCGGGAGGTGACGGGTTCGGAGGAGTTACGTATCCATTGTATCGAGGTATTAATAAGTTGACAATGAATGGAAAAGGACTGGTGTATGTGATGTACCATACCAAAACGTTGGAAGAGGCGGAAACGGCACGGCCTGTTAAGATTCATTTTGCTTCGGGTACAGTGAACGGTTATTTTGATTCGCAGAATGTAGAGCATCGGGGGCGTTGGAGTGAATTGTTGGGTAAAGCTACGGACAAATATTTTGATGTAGTAGGTCAATATGCACATTTGACATTTGAGACCAATGATTTCAGGAAGTATGCTGCTACAAACGGTAATGAACTGATTGAGCTTTATGATAAGATTGCTCACAGTGAAATGCAACTCCTTGGTTTGGAAAAATATGGTAAGATGTTCAGAAACAGGATTTACCTTAATGTCATGTATCACTCTTTTATGTACGCGACTGCCTATCATACGGCTTACAATCAGACGACAATGGGAGATGTGTGTGATCCTGATGTATTGAAAACTACCGGCTGCTGGGGACCTGCTCATGAAATCGGGCATTGCAACCAGACTCGTCCGGGAATCAAGTGGATAGGACTGACGGAGGTGACCAATAATATCATGTCCGAGTATGTACAGACTACGGTTTTCGGTCAACCTTCCCGAATACAGACCGAGGATATGGGAGCGGTTTACCGTAACAGGTATTCGAAGGCATGGAACGGCATTATTGTTCCGAAAGCTTCTCATGCTGATTTTACAAATCTGGATGATTCGAATGATGTGTTTTGTAAGTTGGTGCCTTTCTGGCAATTGGAGCTTTACTTTGGTAAGGTACTTGGACTGACTCCTCTTCAGCAGTCGGATTGTGGCGGCTTTTATCCGGAGGTTTTCGAGTATGCCCGTACAAAAGATTATAGCGGCATGAGTGAAGGGGAAATTCAATTGGATTTCGTGTATAATTGTTGTGTGGCAGCTCGGTTGAATTTGCTTGATTTCTTTGAGAAATGGGGATTTTTGACTCCGGTGGACAGGCTGATTGAAGATTATGACACGAAAACCTTGAAAGTGACTGAAGGCATGGTGGATGCGCTGAGGAAGAGAGTGGAGAGTCTGGGATATAGTAAATTACAAGATACAGCCCTTGAATATATATCGGATAATACATGGGAACTGTACAAGACTAAGCCACAGGTAATACCTGGAGCAAGTGCAACCCGAAACGGCAATACTATTACAATAAAGAATTGGCAGAATGTAGTGGTTTATGAAGTGAGGGATGAGGCGGATAATCTTGTCTTTGTTTCCAGTGGTGAAACGACGCCTTCTGCTACCGATGTGTTTACGCTTCCCGGTAACTGGAGTGGTGACTACAGACTTTATGCTGTTTCAGCAGTAGGAAAACGGACTGAGATTCCGGTTGTCGGTTGACTGCTGTTCTAAATTTTGCCATAGATTGATACAAGGCAGTTTTATCTGATAACTGTGACGGTTGTGTTAATCTATGGCATTTTTCATGCATTTTATAGATATAATTTCCGGTAAAAATATTATCTTTGTATACAGCAAGATTTATATAATATGAAGGAAGAAGAGTTGATAGAGCAAGTGAAAAACGGTAATAATATAGCTTTTGCTGCATTATATGATTACTATTGGCAGAGAGTCTATAATTTTACTAAGCTATATGTAACTTCTTCTGATAGTATTTCTGAAATTGTACAGGATGTTTTTGTGAAGTTTTGGGAATCTCGCCATTTATTGGATAGTAACAAGAAGTTGGAGGGCTTTTTATTTATTATTACCCGGAACATTATTTTTAATAAGGCCCGTAGTAGAATACGCGAAGATATGTTCAAGATGACGATATTACGTTCCATTGAGAATGAAGAGCCGTACAATCAAGAAGACTGTATGGTGGCTGAGGATTTGAAGGAATATATTGACCGGTTGATAGCCGTATTGCCCAAAAGACAGCGTGAAATTTTTTTAATGAGCAGGGAGGAAAATATGACTTATCGGGAGATTGCCCTTCGTTGTGGGATTGGTGAAAAAGCCGTAGAACGGCATATTCACCTCACCTTGAAATTTTTGAAAAAGAATCTTCTTTTATTTATGTTGTTTTCCATGCTCCCCGAGTGAAATCAGGTATAGCCATCGGTGTGCTTCCATTTAGTACCGATTTCTCGCTTAATTCTGTAATACATGACCATTCGGCGGCATCATATACATCCATGTCGAGTGGAAGTCCGTTGCGCAGGCAGTAGATAAGACGATAGTCCATTACATAGTTCATTTCATTGGGTAATCCTTTGCGGTGCGCTTCTTCGCCGATGGTCGCACTGAAGGGGTGCTTATAGCGTGCCAGTGTTTTCTCCAGCCTTTCTCCCGTGAGCGGTGTGTCACCGTTCGGGTCCAGTGCTATGCATGGAACCGGATATTTCTGCGCGAATCCCAGTGTTCCGCATACTGTTTGCAGGCGGCTGTAAGGACGTGGAGTGGATACGTTATATTGAAGCATGATTGTTTTTCCTTTGACTG
Organism: Bacteroides sp. f07; assembly: GCF_042854785.1. Lineage (NCBI taxonomy): Bacteria > Pseudomonadati > Bacteroidota > Bacteroidia > Bacteroidales > Bacteroidaceae > Bacteroides > Bacteroides sp. f07. Next base: position 345,285 of record NZ_BAABXI010000001.1, read on the forward strand.
TATGGATAAGCGTCGTATTGACATCTCCCAATTGATATTGTTGACGGGCTTCCGGCGAATACTCACCGAACATCCGGCGGGCATATTCGCTCATTCCTGCCTGATGGGTAGACATGGAAACGAGATATTCCATCCGGTCACTACGGTGAATGTCGAGAATCTGGCAGGCGGGTCCCAGTCCATGAGTAGGGTAGGGATTGCCGGTATGTTCGATGCTATATCTTTTTCCCCAGTGGTTGTGATAACCTCCTTCGCTTTCTTCAGCAAAATACATCGAACGAAGGTCGTGGATATAAGCTCCTTCTACGTGCATGATCTCCCCGAGTATTCCCCGGCGAGCCATATTGAGAGTAGTCAGTGCGAAAGGATCGTAGCAGCAGTTCTCCAACATGATGCAGTGGCGTCGGGTTTTTTCTGCCGTATCGACCAGTTGCCAGCATTCTTCTACGCTCATGGCTGCCGGAACTTCGATGGCTACATGCTTGTTGCATTCCATGGCAAAGGTAGCCATTGGTGTATGCATCAGCCAATCGGTGCAGATGAAAATCAAATCCAGCCCGTCTGATTCACACATCTTTTTCCAGCCTTCTGTACCGGTATATCCGGTAGCTTTAGGGCGGTTTGCTTCTTTTAATTGCTGCTGGGCTTTGTGAAGGTTCCCTTCCCTGATTTCACAAAGGGCTTTGATTTCTACACCCTCTATTTGCAGATAGCGTTGCAGGGTGAGCAATCCCCGATTACCCAATCCTATGATTCCGATATGGACAGTAGGGATAGGAGAATGTGCTAACCGGAGTACGTGAGTTTGTGCCAGAGAATCTTTCATAATCATAGTGCTCTAAAGTAAAACAAAAAAAGAGAATCTAATTTCTCAGATTCTCTTTGGAGAGCGGAAGACGGGGCTCAAACCCGCGACCCTCAGCTTGGAAGGCTAATGCTCTATCAACTGAGCTACTTCCGCAATTTTTGTGGGCAAAGATGGATTCGAACCACCGAAGTCGAAAGACAGCAGATTTACAGTCTGCCCCATTTGGCCACTCTGGTATTTGCCCTTTTTTTTGCTTTTGAGTTAGTTTGTTTCTCAATTGCGGTGCAAAGATACAACTATTTATTTAAACTCCAAACAAAATCGATCATTTTTATTGCAGAAATTGCACATTCGTCTCCTTTGTTACCCAGCTTGCCACCGGCACGATCCTCTGCTTGCTCCATTGTATTGGTGGTAATTAATCCGTAAATGACTGGTATATCGCCAGTTGCGTTTAATTCGGTAATACCTTGGGTAGCTCCCATGCAAACATAATCAAAATGTGGAGTATCTCCTTTAATTACGCAACCAATTGCAATAATTGCATCAATATCGCAATTTTCCATCATTTGGTTGGCGCCAAATGTAAGTTCGAAACTTCCCGGAACAGTTTTTACCAGAATATTTTCTTCTTTTGCTCCATGTTTTTTTAATGTATCGACCGCGCCTTTCAGCAAAGCGCCTGTTATATTGAAATTCCATTCGGATACAACGATGCCGAATTTCATATTTTCAGCATTCGGAACTGAATTAAAATCGTATTCGGATAAATTATGATAAGCTGTTGCCATGAGTAAATTATAGATTAAAAATTAAAAATTGGAAGTTTGGAAAGGTTTCTGGAAAAAAGGCACGGATTACACGGATTTCACGGTTGTAGTTGATAACTGTTTTTAATCCGTGTCAATCTGTGTAATCCGTGCCTAATATCTTATATATAATAAGGTATCTTATTTTTTCATCAGTTTAGCCTGCTCGATATATTTGTCGATGTCCATAGCTTGGTAAGATTGGAAGTATTTGTCCTTGATCTTGGTATAAGCGCTTACTGCATCGTCAAATTTGCCTTGTTTCACCAGGATTTCTCCGGCTTGCAACAAGAAGATCGGACTCAATGTGTTGTTGTCAGCTTTGTCTGCTGCCGACAGCAAGGTAGAAGCTGCCTTGTCCAATTGTCCGAGTTGTGCATAGCAGTTACCTGCAGCACCCAGGATTGCGGGAGCAACCATTTGGTCTTTTCCGTTAAAGTCATCCAGCATTTTCACTGCTTCTTCATATTTGCCGAGTTGTGCATAGCAAATACCTGCATAGGCTTTTGCCAGATTAGCCGCCTTTGTTCCACTGTAATCGTCGGCTACTTTCAGGAAGCCGGCGAAACCGATGCTGTCACCGTTCAGTGCTTGCTCGAAAGCATCCTGTTCAAAGTATTCCTGTCCTTTGAAAAGAGCTGCCTGTGCTTTTTCTTCACGTGGTTCAGCATAGAGGTTTTTGTACATGATAATACCTGCTACAATAATAATCACAGCAACAACACCGCCGATGATTGCGTTTTTGTACTTGATAAGAAATGCTTCCGATTGTGTCAGTGCATCTTCTACGTTCAGATGTTCGTTCTGATTCTTTTGTTCTGCCATTTTATATGATTCTTTTTGTTATTATTCACGGTTTGATATTTCGACTCGCAAAAGTAGTTTTTTTATATCTACAAATGAAATTTAGAGCCATCTTTTTTTGTTTTACACCCGAAAACCACGAAAATCTTGCTACTTTTGTGAGCAAATTAACGTGTACATAATGATACTGAAACGAATATCCATATTAAATTATAAGAATTTGGAAGAAGTGGAGCTGGGATTCTCCGCCAAACTGAATTGTTTTTTCGGGCAGAACGGAATGGGAAAGACGAATCTGCTGGATGCGGTGTATTTCTTGTCTTTCTGTAAAAGTTCCGGCAATCCGATTGATTCTCAGAATATTCGTCATGAACAGGACTTCTTTGTTATTCAGGGGTTTTATGAAGCTGAGGACGGGACTCCCGAGGAAATTTATTGCGGGATGAAACGTCGCTCCAAGAAGCAGTTCAAGCGTAATAAGAAGGAATATAGCCGCTTTTCCGATCATATAGGTTTTTTGCCTTTGGTGATGGTGTCGCCTGCCGACTCCGAATTGATTGCCGGGGGAAGTGACGAGCGGCGTCGGTTTATGGATGTTGTGATTTCGCAGTATGACAAGGAATATCTGGATGCGCTGATACGGTATAACAAGGCGTTGACACAACGGAATACTTTGCTGAAAAGTGAGTTTCCTGTGGAAGAGGAACTGTTTTTGGTGTGGGAGGAAATGATGGCGCAGGCCGGTGAAATTGTATTCAAGAAGCGTGAAGCGTTTATCAAAGAGTTTATTCCTATCTTTCAGTCTTTTTATTCTTTCATTTCCCAGGATAAGGAATATGTAGGATTGTCTTATGAATCTCATGCGCGGGAGGCTTCTTTGCTGGAAGTGTTGAAGCAAAGCAGAGAGCGGGACAAGATTATGGGATTCTCTTTGCGCGGGATTCATAAAGATGAGCTGAATATGCTGTTGGGCGAATTTCCGATAAAGAAAGAAGGTTCGCAGGGACAGAACAAAACGTATCTGGTAGCTTTGAAGTTGGCGCAGTTTGATTTTCTGAAACGTACCGGAAAAACTGTCCCTTTATTGTTGCTGGATGATATTTTTGATAAGCTGGATGCTTCGCGTGTGGAACAGATAGTCAAATTGGTGGCGGGCGATAACTTCGGACAGATATTTATAACGGATACGAACCGTGGACACTTGGATAGTATTTTGCATAAAGTGGGTAGTGATTATAAGATTTTCCGTGTGGAAGAAGGAGTCATTCACGAAATGGAGGCTGAACAATGAAACGCAATGATGCCGAACAAATAGGAAAACTGATTCAGCAGTTTCTTCGCCAGGAGAGTCTGGAGTCTCCGTTGAACGAACAAAGATTGCTGGATGCCTGGCCCAAAATACTGGGACCTGCGGCAACCTATACCAGCAATCTTTATATTCGTAACCAGACTTTATATGTGCATCTTACTTCTGCCGCTCTACGTCAGGAGCTGTTGATGGGGCGCGAAATGCTGATACGTGCACTCAATGAGAAAGTAGGAGCTACGGTAATTACAAATATCATTTTCCGTTAAGGAAAGGAATCCGGTCTATTGTTTTTATTCCCAGTTCTTTCAGAATCTTGGTGGCGCGGTCATAATAGAAAGGCGTTTCCAAATATTGGTTATTATGTGCATCCACTCCGATAATGGCAGTACAACCTTCGTGGGCTGCTATTTCCCAAAAATCGGGGTGGGGAATAGTTGTAATTCCATGCGTGTCATTGTAGTCTTCATAGCCGAGGTTATACTCCAACGGCAGATTTAACCGTGCCGCTGTCCGGCAGATATGTCTGCTGACTAGTTTGCAGTGACGGTCGAATCGGGGGTAGGAGCGCATGAATAAATCAGGATGTGCCAGATAAGCGAATAATCCGCTTTCCATCCCTTCGATGGAGCTCTCTTCGTAAAGTTCGAGCATATCCACCGTATCTGTATGCCTGCCGAAGTAGGGGAACTTTTCGTCCGTGTGAAAATGGTGATTCCCGAAAATGACGTAATCCAACTGGTATTCCTTGATGATGCCTTTCAGCCAATGCAGGTAATCCGGGAAATACTCACATTCCAGTCCAATTCTCAGACTGATTTGGTCTTTGTACTTTTCCCGTAACGAACGGAGGCTTTCTACATATTCCGGCAATTCTTCGGGAGTCATGCGGATGTCCGATATATAGCCGGTGCGGTATTTCCACGGGGTATGGTCTGAGAAACCTAATTCTTGATAACCGCCTTTGATGGCGCTTAAAACAAATTCTTCGTCACTCCCTGTCGCATGATGGCAGCGGGTGGTATGGGTGTGATAATTCGTCCTCATTGCTTGTTATGATTATGTCCATGCGAATGTCATATGATTCCGCAGGAACTTCTTCTACTAATTGAAACGGAAAACAAATACCTGCCTTGAAAGCAGACGGAATGCGTGGCAGAAGACGGTCGTAATAGCCCTTTCCCCGTCCCAGCCGGTTGCCTTTTGAGTCAAAAGCGACTCCGGGAACGGCAATGAAGTCTATGGCGGTATAGTCTGTGAATAGTTCACCGGTCGGTTCCTCTATACCATAACTGCCGGTTGCCATATCTTCAGGGCCGCTATATATACGTAATTCCAAGTCGTCACCTACAACTACCGGAAGCACGATCCGCTTTTTATTGCTCCATTTCCGGATAAACGAGTGCGTGTCTACTTCGTCTTTTAGCGAATAATAAAGTAATATAGTATTTGCCGCCCTGAAAGCCGGATGGGCTTCGAGGGCGGCAAGTACTTTAGCTGATTGCAACTTCCGCATAGCTGAATCCTCGTGACGGGTCTTCAGTGATGCTATATACTTGCGCAGTTCTTTTTTTCTTTCCATCTTTTTTGTCCTTTGTCACTTCTTCCTCTTCGACTGCTACCGGAGCTTTAGGAAAAGCTTCTCCTTTTTCGAGTATCTCGATTCCTTTATTGACAGTAGCATCTGTCTTATTGAAGTATTGGAGATAGGCTTCCAGTCCCAGCATATTGTAGATGATGTTGCCATAGATATTCTTTTCCAGCAGTTTATATGATTTCTGGATAAGGATATTTCTTCTTTTCACTCCCTTGCTTTCGGCAAAACGAACAAACTGTTCAACCAGGCCTTGGTGGCGTAGATAGTTCAGCAGTTCTTCTTCCGTTTCATATTGACTGAGCTTTTTCCGGTTGTTGTCCGTGTATTGGAATGTAAACTGGATAGTCAGTCCACGGTTGATGACTGTAGAAAGATAGGAAGTGACTCCTGTCGTATCCTGTGGCACAAATATATCGGGCATGATACCGCCACCGCCGTATACAGTACGTCCCAGGCTGGTGTTATAGCGTTCATTCTCATTTTGCTTGATGCTGTCGCGTGAGAAGAACTCTCCGTGTTCGTAACGGTTGTATAAGTCCAGTTCGTAGTTGCGGTCTTTACCACTTTCGTAAGGTCGTTGGATGCAGCGTCCGGACGGAGTGTAATAGCGGGCAATCGTTAGGCGGATAGCCGAACCGTCACTGAAATCGATAGGCTGCTGGACGAGTCCCTTGCCAAAAGAACGGCGTCCTACTACCGTACCCCGGTCATTATCCTGAATAGCTCCGGTAAAGATTTCACTGGCTGAGGCAGAACCTTCGTCAATCAATACGACGAGCGGCATCTTCTGGCAACTACCTGTGCCGTTGGCAAATTCTTCTGCACGCGGATATTTGCGGCCTTGGGTATATACGATAAGTTTGCCTTCGGGCAGGAATTCATTTACCATACGGATAGCGGCTTCCATATATCCGCCGGTGTTGCCGCGCAGGTCGATAATCAGTCCTTTACATTTCTTATGGTTAAGTTGCGCCAGTGCATTGAGTAATTCTACATGGGTGGTACGGCCGAACTTGCTAACCTTTACGTAACCGATGTCATCATTCACCATATAGGCTGCATCCACTGTGTTTTGTGGAATATCACCACGGGTAATGCTGAAATTCAGTAAGTCTTTTTCTCCCATACGCTTGACTCCCAACTTCACTTGAGAACCTTTAGGCCCTTTGAGAGTGCGCATGGCTCGCTCGTTGGTCACTTTTTTGCCGACGAACAGACTGTCGTCTACCATGACGATACGGTCGCCCGCCATCAGACCTACTTTTTCAGAAGGACCGCCTTGAATGACTGCATTCACATGAATTGTGTCGTTCTGTATAGTAAACTGGATACCGATTCCGCTAAAGCTACCTTCCAGTTCAGAGTTGACTTCTTCGAGATTCTGAGCCGGAATATAAGTTGAATGTGGATCGAGCTCGGCCAGAATTTGCGGCATTGCTTTTTCTACGAGGTCGGTCATATTAACTGTGTCTACATACTGGTCATCTACGATTCGCAACAATGCATTCAGCTTGTTGGAAGAACCGTTTATGATACCCAGGCGGTTACCGGCGAAATGCTTGGCATAAAATGTGCCGATAAGAATTCCGATTACCACGCTGACAGCTATGATGACAGGTGTGAAACGTGAAGAGTTCTTTGTACTCATGTCTATTCCTTTTTTAAAACGTTCGTTTTACTATTTGTCCGAAGCAGAATTGTTATCCGGTTCTGTATAGATGACTTCAATTCCTGCCCGTTTTAATAATTCTATTCCATCTTCCAGGCGATAATGTTCGGAATAAACTACCCGTTTGATTCCTGCCTGTATGATTAACTTCGCACATTCAATGCAGGGTGAAGCCGTGACATACATCGTGGCTCCGTCGCTGCTGTTATTTGAACGTGCTATTTTTGTAATGGCGTTCGCTTCCGCATGCAGAACGTATGGTTTTGTCAGGTTGTTTTCATCCTCACATACATTCTCGAAACCGGAAGGCGTTCCGTTATATCCGTCGGAGATAATCATTTTGTCCTTAACGATTAAAGCCCCTACTTTACGGCGTTCGCAATAGGAGTTTTCAGCCCATATGCTGGCCATGCGTATATAACGTTTGTCAAGTTCTAATTGTTTCTTTTCTGAGTCCATGTCGTTTTGCGATTAGTTGTTTACTACACGGAAAACCATGCGGAAAGTTTGCTGGCTTCCGTTAGGCTTATATAAAAGGTATAAGTTTTTATTGTCTCCTTCATAAGATGTTGCATTGTTGAGCCCTTCCAAGAAATTCTTGGCGAGTCTGTCTCCACCATCGTTTCCTGTGACATTGGCATTAAAATTATTGTTTTTGCCATTTGCGCTCCAAGTTCCTGCAAGTGGATAAGAAGCGATTACGTTTCCTCTTATTTTTCCACTGATAAGATCGCCTTCGGCTACACCTTCAAATACGACATTGTATGTTCCATTTTTGTTGAGTTCTTTAATGCTTGCTTCTTCCTTCAATTTATCTCCCCAAAAATCAAACATTTCATGACTACCGTCAACAGTGATATAATTTAGCTTCCATGTTTTTCCTGTAAAGATGGAAGCTACATCATCCGAATCGTTGCACCCTGAAAATAAAGGAAGCAACAGCAGCAACCCTATAATTTTATATATACTTTTTTTCATACTTATTACCTAATACTTATTTCTTAATTCCGTTTCTGATTAATAAAGCATCAATACTCGGCTCTTGTCCGCGGAAACGTTTATAAAGCGTCATTGGATGCTCTGTGCCACCTTTCGACAGGATATTGTTACGGAACGAGTCGGCAATTTCCTTATTGAATATTCCTTTCTGCTTGAATAGTGAGAATGCATCGGCGTCCAGTACCTCCGCCCATTTGTAGCTGTAATATCCGGCAGCATATCCCCCGGCAAAGATATGAGAGAACTGTGTACTCATGCAAGCCTCCTGTACCACCGGTAATATTTGCGCTTTCTTCCAGGCTTCTTGTTCATAGGTTTTCACATCTCCATCGAAAGGAGTAGTGCGAGTGTACCATGCCATATCAAGCAATCCGAAACTTAGTTGTCTCAGGCAGGCATATGCGATATTGAAGTTCGAAGCATCTACCAGGCGTTTGATTAATTCATCCGGCAAAACCTCTCCGGTCTGATAATGGCGGGCGAAAGTATTCAGAAAATCTTTCTCTATCGCGAAGTTCTCCATAATCTGTGAGGGAAGTTCCACAAAGTCCCAATAAACATTTGTGCCGCTTAAACTCTTGTAAGTAGAATTGGCAAACATACCATGCAGACTGTGTCCGAATTCATGTAGGAATGTTTCTACTTCATTGAATGTCAATAGTGCAGGCTTGTTCTCGGTCGGCTTGGTGAAGTTCATTACAACGGATACGTGCGGACGGCTGTTCTCCCCCGTCTGTCGGTCTATCCACTGGTCTTTGTAACTTGTCATCCAAGCACCGGAACGTTTTCCAAGACGCGGATGGAAGTCGGTATATAGGACAGCAAGGAATTTTCCGTCCTTATCGAACACTTCGAATGCTTCGACGTCTTTATGGTAAACAGGAATCTCCGTGTTCTTCCGGAATGTGATTCCATATAGCTTTTCTGCCAATCCGAACACTCCCTTTTTTACCTGTTCAAGTTCGAAGTAGGGGCGGAGCATCTCCTCGTTGATATTGAATTTCTTATCTTTCAGCTTGTTTGAATAATAACTCCAGTCCCAAGGCATTACAACAAAGTCGTCTCCCTGTTCCTGGCGGGCCAATTCCTGCACTTCTTTGTATTCCTGCCGTGCGGTGGGGCTATAAGCTTCCAGAAGTTGATTGAGCAGTTTATATACAGATTCGCTGTTTTCGGCCATTCTTTTCACAAGCATATATTCCGCATAATCTTTGTATCCCAGCAACTGGGCTATCTTCATGCGTGTATTGGCTATTTTCTTCACGATTTCGATATTGTTGAACTCATTATCGTGCGTACATTTGGTATTGTAAGCCATATAAAGTCTCTGACGTAAATCACGGTTGTCCGCATATGTCATAAAAGGAACATAGCTTGGTGCATGAAGGGTGAATGCCCATCCTTCCTTATCTTCGCTTTTCGCTGTTTCGGCAGCGGCTTCTACGATAATATCGGGCAATCCGGCAAGACTTTCCTTTTTCGTCAATAGCATTTGGTAAAGGTTCGTTTCTTTCAGGTTGTTCTCGCTGAAGTCAAGAGTCAGTTTGCTCAATTCGGTAGTCAGTCGGCGGTATTCTTCGCGAGCTTCACCTTCCAGGTTGGCACCGTGGCGAACGAAACTGTTGTATGCATTTTCCAGTAGCTTACTTTGTTCCTGTGTGAGTTGTAAGTTCTCTTTTTGGTTATACACTTCTTTCACGCGTGCGAATAATTTTTCGTTCAGCGTGATATTGTTGCTATGCTCACTAAGCAGCGGCATGATTCTCTGAGCCAGTTCCTGCAGGTCGTCATTCGTTTCTGCACTAAGCATATTCCCGAAAACGGCTACTACTCTGTCCAATAAGTCTCCCGATGCTTCAAAAGCCTCTATCGTATTACTGAAAGTCGCTTTTTCCAGATTCTGTATGATGGCATCTATTTCTGCATTCTGCTGCTTGATTCCTTCCAGGATTGCAGGTTCATAGTGTTCGGTTTTTATCCGGTCAAAAGGCACGGTTGAGTGCGGAGTTTGGTACTGCCCGAAGAACGGATTCTGGGCATTTGTTATATTGTTCATAGTGCAAACAAGTATCAATGTTATTAATAATCTCTCCATAGAGTCACAAAGCTACTAAAATTGTCGCTTACTCAGCGGATAACAGCTTGCTTTTTAACAATATATAAAATGAAATGTATAAAAAAACCGCTACGGTTGCCCGCAGCGGTTTTATCTATGTTAATCTTCTAATTAAGCGTTAACTGATGCCATGTGAGCGATCAAGTCAAGAACTTTGTTAGAGTAACCGATTTCGTTGTCATACCAAGATACAACTTTAACGAATGTATCAGTCAAAGCGATACCAGCTTTAGCATCGAAGATAGAAGTACGAGCATCACCCAAGAAGTCAGAAGAAACTACTGCATCTTCAGTGTAACCCAGAATACCTTTCAATTCGCCTTCAGAAGCTTCTTTCATAGCAGCGCAGATTTCAGCGTAGCTAGCCGGTTTAGCCAAGTTAACTGTCAAGTCAACTACAGATACGTCCAAAGTCGGAACACGCATAGACATACCAGTCAGTTTGCCGTTCAATGCAGGGATAACTTTACCTACAGCTTTAGCAGCACCAGTAGAAGAAGGGATGATGTTGCCAGAAGCAGCACGACCACCTCTCCAGTCTTTCATAGAAGGACCGTCAACTGTTTTCTGAGTAGCAGTTGTAGAGTGAACTGTAGTCATCAAACCGTCAAGGATACCGAACTTGTCGTTCAATACTTTAGCGATAGGAGCCAGACAGTTAGTAGTACAAGAAGCATTAGATACGAACTGAGTACCTTTAACGTATGTTTTTTCGTTTACACCGCAAACGAACATCGGAGTATCATCTTTAGAAGGAGCTGACATTACAACATATTTTGCACCAGCTTCAATGTGAGCCTGAGCTTTGTCTTTGCTCAAGAATAAACCTGTAGATTCAACAACGTATTCAGCTTCTACTTCATTCCATTTCAAGTCAGCCGGATTTCTTTCAGCTGTGATACGGATAGCTTGACCGTTAACGATCAATTTGCTGTTTTCAACATCTGCTTCGATAGTACCGTCGAACTGACCGTGCATTGTGTCATACTTCAACATATAAGCCAAGTAATCAACCGGGCAAAGGTCATTGATACCTACGATTTGAATATCGTTTCTTTTCATTGCAGCGCGGAAAACGAAACGTCCGATACGTCCGAATCCATTAATACCTACTTTAATCATTTTGTTTAAACTTTTAAGGGTTTTATAATATTTGTTCAAATATCTCTCGGTCTCCGCATTTGTTTTACTTTCAAATGCGGTGCAAAATTACAAAAATGTTTTTATATTCGCGCATTAAATTCACATTAAATATTGAAAAAGATGGGAAAGAGCACATTTTTACAGGACTTTAAGGCGTTTGCCATGAAAGGAAACGTTATCGACATGGCTGTCGGTGTAGTAATTGGTGGTGCGTTTGGAAAAATCGTATCATCATTGGTTGCTAATGTAATTATGCCTCCAATCGGCTTACTGGTTGGCGGTGTGAATTTTACGGATTTGAAATGGGTAATGAAAGCGGCTGAAGTAGGGGCCGACGGTAAAGAGATTGCGCCTGCAGTATCTTTGGATTACGGTCAGTTTCTGCAAGCAACTTTTGATTTTCTGATTATTGCCTTTGCCATATTCTTATTTATACGACTGCTGACTAAGTTGACGGCGAAGAAAAAAGAGGAAGCCGCAGCCGTACCACCCGCTCCACCGGTACCTACAAAAGAAGAAGTGTTACTGACGGAGATTCGCGATTTGCTGAAAGAAAAGAGTATTTGAGCTAATTAAAATAAAGGAGATTTCAAGTGTTATCTTGTGAATCTCCTTTATTTTTTTCTTCATTATTATATAGATTGCGTACTTTTTCCTACTTTTGCAGACCATTTTATTCAAAATCCAACCATTAATATGCAGGAGAAAATAATAATTCTTGATTTTGGTTCGCAGACTACACAGCTTATAGGCCGTCGTGTCCGCGAATTGGACACGTATTGCGAAATTGTTCCTTACAACAAATTTCCTAAGGAAGATACAACAATTAAAGGGGTAATCCTTTCGGGAAGCCCTTTTTCTGTTTATGACAAAGATGCTTTTAAAGTCGATTTGAGCGAGATTCGCGGTAAATATCCTATATTGGGTATCTGCTATGGAGCACAGTTTATGTCGTATACCAATGGCGGAAAAGTAGAGCCGGCTGGTACGCGCGAATACGGACGTGCTCATCTGGCTTCTTTCTGCAAGGATAATGTGTTGTTCAAAGGAGTTCGTGACGGTTCGCAGGTATGGATGAGTCACGGTGATACGATTACGGCTATTCCGGATAATTTTAAGAAAATCGCTTCGACGGATAAAGTAGAGATTGCTGCTTATCAGATAGAAGGTGAGGATGTATGGGGTGTGCAGTTTCATCCTGAAGTGTTTCACAGTGAAGACGGTACACAGATTCTGAAGAATTTCGTGGTGGATGTTTGCGGTTGCAAGCAAGACTGGTCGCCTGCTTCCTTTATCGAAAGCACGGTTGCCGAATTGAAAGCTCAGTTGGGCGATGATAAAGTAGTACTCGGTTTGAGTGGTGGCGTAGATTCTTCTGTTGCTGCGGTATTGCTGAACAAAGCCATTGGCAAGAATCTGACTTGTATCTTCGTAGATCATGGTATGCTACGTAAGAATGAGTTTAAGAACGTGATGGCTGATTACGAATGCCTCGGTCTGAATGTAATCGGCGTAGATGCCAGTGAGAAGTTCTTTTCCGAATTGGCCGGTGTGGCTGAGCCGGAAAGAAAGCGTAAGATTATAGGTAAAGGCTTTATTGATGTGTTCGATGTAGAAGCTCACAAGATAAAAGATGTGAAATGGCTGGCTCAGGGCACCATCTATCCGGATTGCATCGAATCATTGTCTATCACAGGAACAGTGATTAAGAGTCATCACAATGTAGGTGGTCTTCCTGAAAAAATGAATCTGAAATTGTGCGAACCGCTTCGTTTGTTGTTTAAGGATGAAGTTCGCCGTGTAGGTCGTGAATTGGGTATGCCGGAACATCTGATTACCCGTCATCCGTTCCCGGGGCCTGGCTTGGCTGTACGTATCTTGGGAGATATTACTCCGGAGAAAGTGCGTATCCTGCAAGATGCTGATGATATATTCATCCAGGGATTGCGTGACTGGGGATTGTATGATAAAGTTTGGCAGGCAGGAGTTATCTTATTGCCGGTACAGTCTGTTGGCGTAATGGGTGATGAACGTACCTATGAAAGAGCAGTTGCCTTGCGCGCCGTAACATCTACGGATGCCATGACTGCCGACTGGGCACATCTGCCCTATGAATTTATGGGTAAAGTTTCGAATGATATTATTAATAAGGTGAAGGGCGTGAACCGCGTGACTTATGATATCAGCTCCAAGCCACCGGCAACCATAGAATGGGAATAAAATATCCATCATAAGAAAAGCCTCAATGGGATTTCCCGTTGAGGCTTTTCTTATGATATGACTTGCTTGTTGTATTATATGTGTCAGCACTTGTGAAGCATCTGGATATTATTCTAAACTTATTAGATTAGCAGCCGTTGTGCATCCGGAATAAGAACCTCTTTCCGTCGCAATTCAACCAAACCGTTGTCTTGCAATTCATTAAGCGCTTTGGAAGTATTCAACCGGGTGTCGTCCAAATAGCGGGCAAGGTCGTCCATCTTAATTTTGAATATCTTTTCTCCTTGAGGCTTTTCGCAATGCAGCAGAAAAAAACGGATGATTTTGCTTTTCAAATCCAGTGTGGACTCTTCCCATAAACGTGAATAAAGGTTCTGTGCCCGATTGCTCACAATATTCATGTAGTTGAGCCGGAAGATTTCGTAGTTAAACAGGTCGCTGAGTACAAACGCTTTGCTGATGCTCACGGTGTGGGCTTCCGTATGCGCTATATAAGAAGAATTATAATTGGTATTCATTCCGAATAACGACTGCGGCTCTATCAGATAGGGCGCTTCCATTCGCTCAATGACAGTATAAATGTTTTCTTTGGAATTTGTGACGATTGAAACTTCGCCTTTCAGCAGAAAACGGAGCTGTGTACAAGGACTGCCACTTTCAATGATAGTTTCTCCCGCTTTATGCTTGATAAAGTGTAACTTTACCTTATCCAGTATGCTGGTGAAATCTTCATGGCAAAGACCTTGGAATAAAGGCAATTGGAGTAAAGTGTCGAACATCGTTTCCATACGTCGTAATCTCTTGTTAATCGTACAAATTTACTCATAATACAACACTGCTGTCAACATATGACCTCTCTTTTTGTTTTTTTTATTGTTTGAATGCATAAAAATAGAGTATATTTGCAGAAAAAAAGGAGGAAATTATGTTTGCAGGCTTCAATTGGCAACAGATGATCAGTGCGTTTATCGTACTTTTTGCGGTAATAGATATTATCGGTTCTATACCTATTATCATTAATCTGAAGGAAAAAGGGAAAGATGTGAATGCAATGAAAGCTACTGTCATCTCTTTTGTCTTGTTGATAGGATTTTTCTATGCGGGAGATATGATGCTGAAACTCTTCCATGTAGATATTGAATCGTTTGCCGTTGCAGGTGCATTTGTTATTTTCCTCATGTCTTTGGAAATGATTCTGGATATTGAGATTTTCAAGAATCAGGGTCCTATCAAAGAAGCCACTTTGGTGCCGCTTGTCTTTCCTTTGCTGGCAGGTGCCGGGGCTTTCACTACATTACTTTCCCTGCGGGCGGAATATGCCAGTATTAATATTATCATAGCCTTGGTGTTGAATATGATTTGGGTTTACTTCGTGGTAAGTATGACCGGACGTGTGGAGCGTTTTCTCGGAAAAGGCGGTATTTACCTTATCCGTAAATTCTTCGGCATCATTCTGCTGGCTATTTCAGTAAGGCTGTTTACTGCAAATATAACCTTGCTGATTGAGGCGTTGCATAAGTCCTGACAGGAAGTTGCTGTATACCTGTTTTATGTGTTTTCGCCTTCTTCCGGAGTTGTTGCTGCTTCGCTGGCTTCTTCCTCCTCCTCTTCATCTGCAAAAGGTTCCGGTCGTTGAGGCCCGTGATTTACGAAGGCAAATGCGCAGAGCACTCCCATGATTCCACCGCTGAGATGCCCTTCCCACGACATATTGGCGGGAGAGAAGTAGGGAAACATATGCCAGATAATCCCGCCATATAAAAAGGTGACAAGCAGTGAAATGGCAATAAGCGGGACATATTTGCGGAGAATACCGCTGAAAAAGAGAAAGAAAGCCAGTCCGTAGATAAGTCCGCTGGCACCGATATGCCATCCCGGTTTACCTATTATAAAGGTGAGCAGTCCCGCGCCGAGCCAGATAAGCACAAAAATTCTGCCGGCTATTCCCCGGTAAAAGTAAAAAAGACACCAGGAAAGAAAAAATAAAGGGAGTGTGTTTGCCAGTAGATGACTGAATCCGCTGTGTATCAGCGGATGAGTTAAAATACCGGTCAAACCACGCTTTTCCATAGGGTATACCCCCAGATGGGAGAAGTCCCAGTCCATCCCGACTTCGAGCAACTTGAGTATGTATAATATGAAAATTAAGAACAAGGGCTTTGCGGCAGCCACCATGATACGCTGAATATCTTGCTTCATGACATTCTTTTCTTTAGATATTTTACGCAATACTACGAATATTTGCACAAAATCTGAAAATAAAAAGGCTTTTTATTTTTGTTTTTATCTATAATTTGTACATTTGGGCGTTATACCTGTTGTATATACTGTTACAGCCGATATATATGCGGTGTAACATAGATATATATACAATAATAATAGCCAATAATTAACCTTTAAATAATGCACAACTATGAGTTATTTACGATTTGACAAGACCCTCATGACGAATCTGGAAGAATCTCTTCAGAGAGAAATACTCCGGACGAACAAGGCAGGAGCTTATCATTGTACAACGATTGTTGATTGTAACACACGCAAATATCACGGCCTGTTGGTGATTCCTGTTCCCAATCTCGACGATGAAAATCATGTGCTGCTATCTTCTCTTGATGAAACGGTAATTCAACACGGTGCAGAGTTTAACCTGGGATTGCATAAATATCAAGGAAACAACTTTAGTCCCAACGGACACAAGTATATCCGCGAGTTTGATTGTGAGCATATCCCGGCGACGACTTACCGTGTTGGAGGTGTGGTTCTCCGCAAAGAAAAAATTTTTGTACATCATGAAAACAGAATCCTGATTCGTTATACTTTGCTCGATGCGCACTCGGCAACGACGTTGCGTTTCCGCCCGTTCCTCGCTTTCAGAAGCGTACGCGAGTACACTCACGAAAACGCACAGGCAAGCCGCGAGTATCAACTTGTGGAAAACGGTATAAAGACGTGTATGTATCCCGGTTATCCGGAACTTTACATGCAGTTGAACAAGAAGTGTGAGTTCCACTTTCAGCCCGACTGGTATCGTGGTATTGAATACCCGAAAGAACAGGAACGCGGATATGACTTCAATGAAGACCTTTATGTTCCCGGTTATTTCGAGGTGGATATCAAGAAAGGCGAGAGTATCGTGTTCTCTGCCGGAATTTCGGAAACATCCCCTCGCAGACTGAAGCAGACCTTTGAAGCGGAAGTGGCTGACCGTACGCCACGCGACAGCTTCTACCACTGTCTGAAAAATTCAGCCCACCAATTCCATAACCAGCAGGAAGGAGAACATTATATCCTTGCCGGTTATCCCTGGTTCAAATGCCGTGCGCGTGATATGTTCATTGCGTTGCCGGGACTGACACTTGCCTTGGATGAAGTTGATGAATTTGAGGATGTAATGAAAACGGCGGAAAAGGCGGTTCGTAACTTTATCAACGAAGAGCCTGTCGGATACAAGATTTATGAAATGGAGCATCCTGATGTCCTGCTTTGGGCGGTCTGGGCTTTGCAGCAATATGCTAAAGAGACTTCGCGCGAACAATGCCGCCAGAAATATGGAAAACTCCTGAAAGATATTATGGAGTTTATCCGCCAGCGGAAACATGATAATCTCTTCCTGCATGAGAACGGATTGCTTTATGCCAATGGCACGGAAAAAGCGATTACATGGATGAACTCTACAGTGAACGGACATCCGGTGATTCCACGTACGGGATATATTGTTGAGTTTAACGCCTTGTGGTATAATGCATTGCGCTTTGTGGCGGATTTGTCGCGTGAGGGTGGTGATGTATATCTGGCAGATGAACTCGATGCGCAGGCAGAAGTGACAGGAAAGTCATTTGTCGATGTATTCCGCAATGAATACGGGTATCTGCTTGATTATGTGGATGGCAATATGATGGATTGGAGTGTACGTCCCAATATGATATTTACCGTGGCATTTGATTACTCTCCGCTAGACCGGGCGCAAAAGAAACAAGTGCTCGATATTGTGACCAAGGAATTGCTGACTCCTAAGGGAATACGTTCCTTGAGCCCGAAGAGTGGGGGATATAATCCGAATTATGTCGGACCGCAGATACAGCGTGACTATGCATATCATCAGGGAACGGCTTGGCCTTGGCTGATGGGATTCTATTTGGAAGCTTATCTTCGGATTTATAAGATGAGCGGTCTGTCATTTGTGGAACGTCAACTGATTAGCTATGATGATGAAATGACAATCCATTGCGTTGGTTCCATTGCGGAATTGTTTGATGGAAATCCGCCTTTCAGGGGACGTGGCGCTGTATCATTTGCGATGAATGTGGCAGAAATCCTGCGTGTTTTGAAGCTGCTGTCTAAGTATTATTAAAAAAAGGAGGAACGAAGATGAAAGTTTTAATGTTTGGATGGGAATTCCCCCCAAAAATATATGGTGGTCTTGCAGTTGCTTCTTACGGAATAACTAAGGGATTGAGCTTGCAGGGTGATATGGAAACAATCTTCTGTATGCCTAAACCCTGTGGCGAAGAAGAACAGTTCTTGAAAATAATCGGTATGAATCAGGTGCCTGTCGTATGGCGTGACGTTAATTACGACTACCTGAAA
The DNA here is from genome assembly GCF_042854785.1 of Bacteroides sp. f07. Classification (NCBI taxonomy): domain Bacteria; kingdom Pseudomonadati; phylum Bacteroidota; class Bacteroidia; order Bacteroidales; family Bacteroidaceae; genus Bacteroides; species Bacteroides sp. f07. The sequence goes on from NZ_BAABXI010000001.1 coordinate 363,343, forward strand.
TCCCGCTTGCAGGCGCATATGTCACCGGAAGAGTATTACTCTTTCCGTGATCATATCTATGCTGATTTTTCTTATATGCATGTCAATGATTTGGGATGTATGGAGTTTGCCGGCGGTTACCCCGGAAACTTGCATGAAGAAATCAATAATTTCTCCATAATAGCCGGAGTAGTTGCTCGTCAGCAGGAATTTGACATTATTCATGCACATGACTGGCTGACTTATCCTGCCGGTGTACATGCCAAGATGGTAAGCGGCAAGCCGCTTTGTATCCATGTGCATGCTACGGATTTTGACCGTTCCCGCGGCAAAGTCAATCCTACTGTTTATTCGATAGAGAAGAACGGCATGGATCATGCCGACTGTATCATGTGCGTGTCCGAGCTGACCCGCCGAACGGTTATTAACGAGTATCATCAGGATCCGAGAAAGGTATTTGCCATGCACAATGCCGTTTATCCGTTGTCACAAGAGCTTTTGGATATTCCGCGTCCCGATCATTCTAAAGAGAAGGTGGTTACTTTCCTCGGACGTATTACCATGCAGAAAGGGCCGGAGTACTTTGTGGAAGCTGCCGCGCTTGTATTGAAACGCACCCGTAATATCCGTTTCGTAATGGCGGGTTCGGGTGATATGCTGAATGCCATGATTAATCTGGCGGCAGAACGCGGCATTGCCGACCGTTTCCACTTCCCGGGCTTTATGAAAGGTAAACAAGTATATGAGGTTTATAAGAATAGTGACGTATTTGTCATGCCTTCTGTCTCCGAGCCTTTCGGTATCGCTCCTTTGGAAGCTATGCAATGTGGAACGCCTTCCATCATTTCCAAGCAATCGGGCTGTGGTGAAATTCTCGACAAGGTGATTAAGACCGACTACTGGGATATTCATGCTATGGCGGATGCTATCTATTCCATCTGTACGAATCCATCTCTTTTCCAATATCTCCAGGAAGAAGGAAAGAAAGAGGTTGACGGAATTACTTGGGAAAAAGTAGGTTTAAGAATCCGTGCTCTTTACGAGGATGTGTTAAGAAACTATGGTAAATAACGAAACAATATACAAAAATGAGAACTATCTGTCTTTATTTTGAGATACATCAAATTATACATTTGAAACGCTACCGTTTCTTTGATATCGGTAATGATCATTATTATTACGATGATTATGCGAATGAAACGGGCATGAATGAAGTGGCCGAACGTTCATATATTCCTGCTCTCAGCACATTGATTGAGATGGCGAAGAATTCGGGCGGTGCTTTTAAGGTTGCGCTGTCCATTTCGGGAGTAGCTTTGGAACAACTCGAGATCCATGCTCCGGCAGTGATTGACTTATTACATCAATTGAATGATACTGATTGTTGTGAGTTCCTTTGTGAACCTTATTCACATGGCTTGTCTTCACTTGCCAATGAAGATTGCTTCCGTGAAGAAGTGCTTCGTCAGCGTGATAAGATGAAACAGATGTTTGGAAAGGAACCGAAAGTGTTCCGTAATTCCAGTTTGATTTATTCGGATGAGATTGGCGGCTTGGTGGCTTCTATGGGTTTCAAGGGAATGTTGACTGAAGGTGCCAAGCATGTGTTGGGATGGAAGAGCCCGCATTATGTATACCACTGTAATCAGGCTCCGAGCCTCAAACTTCTATTGAGAGATTTCAAACTGTCGGATGATATAAGTTTGCGTTTTTCTAATTCGGATTGGGCGGAATATCCTTTGTTTGCAGACAAATATATCAATTGGATTGATGCATTGCCACAGGAGGAACAGGTTATCAATATCTTTATGGAGTTGAGTGCGCTGGGTATGGCTCAGCCGTTATCTTCCAATATCCTCGAATTCTTGAAAGCGTTGCCGGAATGTGCGAAAGCGAAAGGTATTACTTTCTCTACGCCAACTGAAATCGTGACGAAGTTGAAATCTGTTTCCCAGCTTGATGTTGCTTATCCGATGTCATGGGTGGACGAAGAAAGGGATACTAGCTGCTGGCTGGGTAATGTTATGCAACGTGAAGCTTTTAATAAATTGTATAGTGTAGCAGAGCGTGTTCATTTGAGTGACGATCGTCGTATCAAGCAGGACTGGGACTATTTGCAGGCCAGCAATAATTTCCGTTTCATGACTACAAAGAATAACGGTATGTGGTTGAATCGTGGTATCTATGACTCTCCTTACGATGCTTTCACTAACTACATGAATATTTTAGCTGACTTTATCAAACGGGTAGACTCATTGTATCCTTCAGATGTTGACAGTGAAGAACTTAACTCTTTGTTGACTACGATTAAGAATCAAGGTGACGAAATCACTGAGTTGGAGAAAGAGGTTGAGAGGTTGCAGGCGAAAGTTGCAAAGGAAGCCGCTAAAAAGGCTACGGTAAAGAAGCAGACTGCTGCTACTAAAGATCCGGTGGCTAAAGCTGCTACTAAGAAAGCTGCAATTAAACCAGTTGCTGAACTAAAGAAACCGGCGGGCAGGACTAAGAAAGTTGCTGCAAAGAAGGAAGAATAGGTCTAATGCTTTGTTGTTGATAGATTAAAAACCGTGAGCTTGATGGAAATTGAGCTCACGATTTTTTTATTGTTATATTGAGAATGTCCAGGAAATATGTAAGCCATATAAATTTGTCATTCAGAACGTATGAAAAATCTCTTTTTTATTAAATCTGAGAGCAGCTTTTCGGCAAACTCAGGATGACAAAGTAAGATGATAGTAAATGTTATCTTTTTTGGGGGCTATATCTATAAAATAGTAACGCAGATTACATCAAGTAATCCGCGTTATTATTTTATAGATGTTTTCTATGATTTCTTATTTTGATTGAGACTGTGGCTTTTTAAAACTTGTAGATACAACTTCAAGTTGCAATACATTAGCGGGGTTAGTTCCACCTTTCAGGCGTGCATAGCTCGGTTTCAAGTCATGTTGTATACTTATAATCTGACTAGAGCCGTTACCGTAGTAGTTATTGCTTGAAGAAGAATCTTTGGTAACAAGTACCGGAATAAGTACAAATTTATCCCATTCAGTTAATTCTTTCCAAATTCCAATCTCCTCAACTTTTTGCTCTATTTTAGGACCTTTCGGATCATCCGGATCAGGTATTGAAACCATTATAAAACCTTTATCGTCTATTTCTTTCTGCGCAGCTGTGCTATCTGCTAAACATTTATTTATCATTTGTGTGATATTATTAAATGTATATTGTGTAAAGCTAGATGTTGAAGATGAATTATCAAATAAAGAGGAGGTTATACCGTCACTCAACTTATTATTCTTAAAGAAATCATCTTTATCGTTTTTACGTATTAGCAAAACGCTCCTAGGAACAGACATACCAAATTTCTTGTTATTTGTTTCATTGTAGATAGGAATACCTAATTTAACGGCATTCAAAATGTCGCCATCAAGTTGGCTGTTTATTTTACCAATAGGCAGGGTTACTTGAGTAAATATTCCTGCAGGACTTTTTATATAAGTCCAATCAGGATTGTCAATACATGCCTGAATAGCATCTTTTTCATTATTCAAACTATTTGCCTGAATTACTTCACGAGTAGAAGTAAACATACGATACCCATAATAAGTGGAGTCTTTGCTTTCTCCATCATGTATTACTTTCCTTTGTAATATAGAACCTGTAATCGTGTCTACTGCATAACATTTATATACTACATTCATTTGGATTTGGTCTATATAAAGTACTGTGCCGTCACCATAGTCACTCTTTACATAGAGTCCTTTAATAGCCTCTTTAAGTGTCTTTCTATCAAAGTTTGCTCCTGCTTTATAGGCTTCTTCTATTATTTTTTTACCTATTTCTTTAGCAGCCTTATCTTCAAAAGTAACATGCACGCTAGGAACATATGTGCTAAGATTCCGAATAGAGTCTTTAATAGATAGATCAACAGCTGTATAAGCTTTGGTTCCTAACGGTTTTTCTAGAGGATTATAAAATTCTTCAGGGTTAATGTCCGTATAATACGCATCGTCCTCACTAAGCTCTTTTCCTAATTTGTAAACACTTAAGCGGGAAGCTGTTAGTGAGTCTCCGAAATAGCTATCGTACCACAAATAAAGTTCAATTGTGTGGATATTGCCTATAAGTTCACCGTTATTGTACACAAACTCAAGTCCTTCTTTATCTATAGGGTCTCCACCTTCGCCTACCATCGTCTGTGTAGGTTTGTTTTTGTTGTCGAGAGATGTATTCTTTTCATAATTATATACTCCGGGGAACGTCATCCCTTTGGAACAATTCAGTTCAGCCAAAAATCCCGCCTGGTAAGTACCAAACAGGTCATCAGTAAACTTTCCTACATAGCCGATGTTACTCATTGCATAAATCTGACCTGCATGAATAGATTCCGTTGTAACAGGGAATGTCGTCAGTTTTCCATTAATATCTTGGTCACTTCCCGGAAACATTCCCAGTCCTAATCCTGCTGTGTTATCATCACAACCGAAAAACGTGATTGCCAGTAAAGCTATTAAGGCGTATTTTGCTTTCATGATCGTCGTATCTTGATTTTTATTCTTCTTCGTTGTTGCTGGAAGTGGCATCCCATACCTGGTCGTAAAACTCGTTGCAAGCGTCTGCATAGTTTTCCGGAGCCTGGTAATCAAGTACCAATTTGCCTGATTGGCGGGCGTATTCGATGATAGACTCATCTACCTTTTCACTATTCTGTATTACTCCGTCGGAGTAGTCAACAGCAAGTTTGCAAAGAGCAGCGTAATCTACCGGTTCTTTCAAATCCCCCAAGTCTTTCTTTGAAATACCCTTCAGCATCAGCTTTGTGGCGAAGTCGTCGCTAAGTGTATTCTTGAAGTCGTCCTCATAAACAGAGAAAACAACCTTGGCATCACGGAAAGAAGGCTCGTCTTTGTAGGCTTTCTTAATATAAAGAGGAGCCAGAGCCGTCATCCAGCCATGGCAATGGATTACATCCGGACACCAGCGAAGTTTCTTCACTGTTTCCAGTACACCTCGTGCATAGAAGATAGCGCGGCTGTCGTTATCATCATATTCCACGCCATTTTCGTCCGCTGTCTGCATACGGTTCTGGAAATAATCATCGTTGTCGATGAAATATACCTGCATGCGTGCGGATTGGATGGAAGCGACTTTTATAATCAGTGGGTGATCAGTATCGTCGATAATCAGGTTCATACCGGAGAGGCGAATCACTTCATGCAGTTGGTTCCTGCGCTCGTTGATGTTTCCCCATTTGGGCATGAAAGTTCTGATTTCACGGCCTTTTTCTTGTATCGCCTGTGGAAGGTTCCTACCTATATTGGCCATTTCGGATTCTGAAACGTAAGGTGTAATCTCTTGAGTAATAAATAAAACTTTATTCGCCTTTGTCATAATAACAATAGTTCTCTATAATATTCTGCAAAGATACGAAAAAAAAGACACATTAAATAAGATATTCTTTCTTTATGTGGCAAATATTAGTTTATTTTGCAGAGTTTTTGCAAACGAGTAAAACATAAACCAATTGACGAAAATGAAAATAGTGCACACTATCAAGGACTTACAGGCAAATTTGACTGCCCTGAGAGCCCAAGGTAAAACGGTAGGACTGGTTCCTACAATGGGTGCTTTACACGCGGGACATGCATCTCTGGTAAAGCGCAGCGTAAGTGAGAATGGTGTAACTGTTGTGAGTGTTTTTGTAAATCCCACACAGTTTAACGATAAAAACGACTTGGAGAAATATCCGCGTACATTGGATGCAGACTGCCGTCTGTTGGAAGAATGTGGCGCTGCATTTGTGTTTGCTCCTTCCGTGAGCGAGATGTATCCGGAGCCGGACACCCGTCAATTCAGCTATGCTCCGTTGGATACAGTGATGGAAGGTGCGTTCCGTCCAGGGCATTTCAACGGTGTTTGTCAGATTGTCAGCAAGTTGTTTGACGCTGTGCAGCCGGACAAGGCTTATTTCGGCGAGAAAGATTTCCAGCAATTAGCAATTATTCGTGAGATGGTACGCCAATTGCAATATAAGCTCGAAATAGTAGGCTGTCCGATTGTGCGTGAAGAAGACGGACTGGCATTGAGCAGCCGTAACAAGCGTTTATCTGCACAAGAACGTGAAAATGCTTTAAATATTTCTCAGACCTTATTTAAAAGTCGTAACTTTGCAGCCACTCATACGGTGAGTGAAACGCAGAAGATGGTTGAGGATGCGATTGAAGCTGCTCCGGGCTTGCGGTTGGAGTATTTTGAAATCGTAGACGGAAATACATTGCAGAAGATAAATGATTGGGAAGATACTTCCTATGCAGTGGGATGCATCACGGTATTCTGCGGTGAAGTCCGACTGATTGATAACATTAAATATAAAGAATAACTAAAAAGACGAAACCTTATGATGATTGAAGTGTTGAAGTCGAAAATTCATTGCGCACGAGTTACAGAGGCCAACTTGAACTACATGGGTAGTATCACGATTGACGAGGACCTGCTGGATGCTGCGAACATGATTCCGGGAGAAAAAGTGTATATCGCTGACAATAACAACGGCGAACGCTTTGAAACCTACATTATCAAAGGTGAACGCGGCTCGGGTAAGATTTGCCTGAATGGTGCCGCTGCACGCAAGGTGCAACCGGATGATATTGTCATTATCATGTCCTACGCATTGATGGATTTTGAGGAAGCCAAGTCGTTCAAACCGGCTGTTATTTTTCCGGATCCTGCGACGAACAAAGTAGTGAAGTAAGAAAGTATCTCTGATATTTTAATAAAAAGAAAAGCCCCGTCTGCTCAGTGTAGACGGGGCTTTTCTTATCTCGTTTATGGTTATTTCCCAATGCTTGCTTTTATCTGTTCATTCATGGCGGCGGCAGCCTTGCGGCCGTCTCCCATTGCAAGAATGACCGTGGCTCCACCGCGAACAATGTCGCCACCCGCATAAATCATAGGGATGGAAGATTCCATATTGTCGTTGACAGCAATCGTCCCTTTGCGTCCCAATTCCAGTCCTTTGATTGAGCTCGGCACAATCGGGTTGGGCGATACGCCGACACTTACGATAGCCAAATCAATATCGATCGTTTCTGTTGCACCAGGAATAGCTACAGGGCTACGACGTCCGGAATCGTCCGGTTCGCCCAATTCCATCTTTTGCAGGATAACCTGTTTTACGCAACCCTGCTCATCAGCGATATATTCGAGCGGATTATGCAGTGTCAGGAATTCTACTCCCTCTTCCTTGGCATGCTTTACCTCTTCGATACGTGCGGGCATTTCTTCTTCCGAACGGCGGTAGATAATCATGGCGCGTTCAGCTCCCAGACGTTTTGCCGTACGGACGGAGTCCATAGCGGTATTACCGCCGCCAATCACCGCAACATTCTTACCGAAAGTTACCGGGGTATCAGAGTCTTCACTGGCAGCATCCATCAGATTGACACGCGTAAGGTATTCGTTGGACGACATGATATTGATGGAATTTTCTCCAGGGATATTCATAAAGTTGGGCAGACCGGCACCGGAAGCCACGAATATGCCTTTGTAGCCTTCCTCTTTTAGGTCTTCTACGCTGATCGTCTTTCCTACGATGCAGTCTTTGACAAAGTTAACCCCCATCTTGGCGAGGTTTTCAATTTCTACATCTACAATCTTGTTAGGCAGACGAAATTCGGGGATACCATATTTCAATACACCGCCGATTTCGTGCAATGCTTCGAATACGGTTACGTCATATCCATATTTCGCCATATCTCCGGCAAATGCCAGTCCGGCAGGGCCCGAACCGATAACAGCTATTTTTATACCGTTTTTATCTGCGATGACGGGAACAGAAATCTGTCCGCTTTCACGTTCATAATCAGCCGCGAAGCGTTCAAGATAACCGATAGCCACCGGCTTTTCATTCATTTTCAGATGAATACATTTGGATTCGCACTGTTTTTCCTGCGGACAAACACGACCGCAGACAGCCGGAAGCGCACTCGTCTCTTTCAGTGTCTTGGCAGCTTCGAGGAATTCTCCGCGTTCGATGTTCTTGATGAAGCGGGGAATGTCGATACCTACCGGACAGCCTTCCGTACATCCCGGATTGGCACAGTCGAGGCAGCGTTTGGCTTCTGTGACCGCCTGCTCTGCAGTCAACCCCTGGTTTACTTCCTCTTTGCGGCTATGTGAACGGTATTCTGCATCGAGTTCGTTCATTTCGACACGGGGAATGGCTGTACGTTCTTTCGGTTTCATTGATTTACGCAATTCTTGTCTCCATGCAGCATTGCGGCTCTTTTCGTCGATTTCTTTGGTCGCCTCACATTCAGGCTGCAACTTGTGCATTTCTTCGCGCTCGATTTTCTTGAACGCCCCCATACGTTTCAGCATTTCGTCAAAATCCACCTGATGACCGTCAAATTCGGGGCCGTCCACGCAAACGAATCTTGTTTTTCCGCCTACGGTGATGCGGCAGGCGCCGCACATTCCTGTTCCGTCCACCATGATGGTGTTTAACGAAACATCAGTCGGAATCTCATATTTTTTAGTCAGCAGACAAACGAATTTCATCATGATAGCAGGGCCGATAGCGAAGCATTTATCAACTTTTTCGCGTTTGATAACCTCTTCCACGCCTTCCGTCACCAGACCTTTGCGACCGTAAGAACCGTCGTCTGTCATGATGATTACTTCATCGGAGCTTTCGCGCATTTCTTTTTCCAGGATAATAAGGTCTTTGTTGCGTCCTGCCAATACGGTAATCACACGGTTGCCGGCAGCTTTCAAAGCCTGTACGATAGGAAGCATCGGAGCCACACCTACACCGCCACCGGCGCAAACCACTGTTCCGAACTTCTCAATATGTGTAGCTTGTCCCAACGGGCCTACTACGTCGGTAATGTAGTCGCCTTCGTTCAGTTCACAAAGGCGGGTGGAAGACAGTCCGACTTCCTGTATAACCAAAGTGATAGTGCCTTTCTTTACATCGGAACCGGCAATAGTCAAAGGCATACGTTCCCCTTTTTCGCCTACACGTACGATGACGAAATGGCCGGCCTTACGAGATTTAGCAATTAAAGGAGCTTCAATTTCAAATTTGAACACCTTCTCCGAAAAGCGTTCTTTGCTAATGATTTTGTTCATTATCTAATTAATTTGTTGGTTTTATTACGTAACTGCTAGCAGAATGTTATAAATTTCGGCAAAGATACGGCTTATTTACGAAAAACAAAAAGAAAAGCCACTCTTTTGATGAGTGGCTTCCTATATATGAGTGAATCTCTCTTTTTATTTCGTTCTGATTTTGTATCCGGCCACTCCGTAATATAGGATGAACAGGAAGCAGGGGAGACACAGCCAGTATGCCTGTTGGGGAGTGGCTACGTCTTTCAGCCAACCGTAAAGGGTGGGGATAACGGCTCCGCCGAACATTGCCATGATAAGCAATGACGAGCCTGCTTTCGTGAATTTGCCGAGGTCTGCCATGGCGAGCGGCCACAGTGCCGGCCACATCAGTGAGCATCCCAATGCCATAAACGAAATGAAATAGATGGAAATGTGGCTTGGAGTGAGTACTACCAGCAGTGAACCGATGATTGCCAGAATAGAGCAAATTTTCAAGGCTGTTGCCTGGCTGAGGTATTTCGGGATAAAGATGATACCGCAGATATAGCCGATAACAATACCGATAGGAGCAATCCATGCGTAGTTGGCAGCGCCTTCCAAGCCGAGTTCTTTGGCATAATCGACCAGCGTACCGAGTGAGACTGTTTCAACACCTACATAAAGGAACAGTGCCAGACAGCCCAACAGCAAGTGCGGGAACTGAAAAACGGAAGTTTTACTAGCAGCATACGGGCAGGCTTCGGCTTCGTCCTCGCTTTCATCTTCTCCGGCTGCTTTGACTTCGGGTAGCGGTGCGAAGAATGCCATGACACCCAAGGCGACAAAAGCGCAGATGATGATAATGAACGGCTTGCTCAAATCTTCAATACCAATCAGGCTGACATCTTTGCCCAGCAGCCATACAATGAAGATAGCAGGAATAGGCCACGCCAGCTTGTTGCAGATACCCATTATACTGATACGTTTTGCGGCACTGTCCAGTGGTCCCAGTATCGTAATATAAGGATTGACGGATGCTTGCAGATATGCATTGGCGGCTCCGCTGATGAAAGATGCCAACAGGAATAAGGTGAAGCTTTCCTGTGATGCCGACAGGATGAACAGGTAAAATGCCACAGCAAAAATAAAGAAAGACAGTGACATGGTACGTTTGTAGCCAATCGCCTTGATGGTGAGCCCGGCAGGATAGCCGAATACCAGGAATGGAATAAAGGTTGCAGCAATGATAAGGTAAGAAGCCGTGTTCGAGATTCCCAGTGATTTTTGTAGTACGGGAACCAATAGTGAATTAATTCCTAATGCGAAACCAATCGCGAAGAACATGATGCCGATGAATGTCAAAGGCAGTGCAAAACTCTTTGTGTTTTTTGTCATGGGGGTAAATCTGTTAAAAGGTTATGTAAAAAAACTCTTGTAAGAAGAACTTCCTTATTCTTACAAGAGTGAAAATTTCTTTTTTAGTCTATGATGTCGAAACCGCAGTACGGAACCAATGCTTTCGGAATTCTGATACCTTCCGGAGTCTGGTTGTTTTCGAGCAGAGCGGCAACGATACGCGGCAAAGCCAATGCGGAACCGTTCAATGTATGGCAAAGTTCGGTTTTCTTATCTGCGTTACGATAACGGCACTTCAAGCGGTTGGCCTGATAAGTGTCGAAATTGGATACGGAACTTACTTCCAACCAGCGTTTCTGTGCTTCGGAATATACTTCGAAGTCGAAGCAAAGCGCAGCGGTAAAGCTCATATCGCCGCCGCAAAGACGGAGAATGCGATACGGCAATTCCAGTTTCTGCAACAGGCCTTCTACATGATTCAGCATTTCCTGATGAGACTGTTTAGAGTGTTCCGGCTTGTCGATGCGCACTAATTCTACTTTGGAAAATTCGTGCAGACGGTTCAATCCGCGTACATCTTTACCGTAAGAACCGGCTTCGCGACGGAAACATTGCGTGTATGCGCAGTTCATAATCGGCAATTGTTTTTCTTCGAGTATTACATCACGATAGATATTGGTCACAGGAACTTCTGCTGTCGGAATCAGGTATAAGTCGTCTACTTCGCAATGGTACATCTGTCCCTCTTTGTCGGGAAGCTGGCCTGTACCATAACCGGAAGCGGTGTTGACTACTGTCGGCGGCATGATTTCGGTATATCCGGATTTGCGTGCTTCGTCGAGGAAGAAGTTGATAAGGGCACGTTGAAGTTGTGCGCCTTTACCTTTATATACAGGAAAACCTGCGCCTGTGATTTTAACTCCCAAGTCGAAGTCTATCAAATCGTATTTCTTTGCCAGTTCCCAGTGAGGGAGCGCGTCCTTGGGAAGTTCTGTTTCCATACCACCCATCTTTTCTACAACGTTGTCTTCGGCTCCTACACCTTCGGGCACTTCATCGTAAGGAACATTGGGAATGGTATAGAGGATATTCTGCATGTCGGTCGCAGCCTGCGTCATAGTGGCGTCCAGTTCTTTGTTGCCTTCTTTCAGTTCGGCAACGCGTGCGCGTGCAGATTCAGCCTCTTCTTTTTTGCCTTCCTTCATCAGTTGGCCGATAGTGCGTGAAAGCGAGTTGACTTCTGCCAGGTTTTTATCTAATTGGTTCTGCGTGCTACGTCTCTTGTCGTTTAGAGCGATCACTTGATCGATCGTTTCTTTTGCATTTTTGAAATGCTTCTTTTCCAGTCCGCGGAGTACCGCCTCTGTGTTTTCTGTAATTTGTTTAATGGTAAGCATATCTATACTTTTTATGAACTTTCGTTTAATGGATGCAAAGATAAAGAAAAAACGAACAATCAAGCAATGAAAACGGACATAAAAAAGAGAGGAGATGTAATCCTTTTCAGATTACATCTCCTTCTCTCGAATATTTTGGGTTATGCAATTATGCTTCAGTTGCAGGAACTACAGAAACATATCTTCTGTCTTCTCTACCAACTTTGAAACTAACTGTACCATCTACTAAAGCGAAAAGAGTGTGGTCTTTACCCATTCCGATGTTTTCACCCGGGTGGAATTCAGTACCTCTTTGACGAACGATGATGTTACCTGCTTTGCAAGCTTCGCCACCAAATATCTTAACGCCTAATCTCTTACTTTGTGATTCGCGGCCGTTCTTAGAACTACCGACACCTTTCTTGTGTGCCATTTCTTCTTACTTTTTAAATTGATTAAGCTACTACTTCTGTGATTGTTAACTCAGTGAACTGTTGACGGTGACCGTTCAGTTTTCTGTAACCTTTTCTTCTTTTCTTGTGGAAAACAAGAACTTTGTCGCCTTTAACCAAGTTTGAAACAACTTGGCAAACAACTTTAGCGCCTTCTACAACAGGAGCGCCTACAGTTACATTTCCGTCTTTGTCTACCAAAAGAACTTTTTCAAATTCTACTGTTGAACCGTTTTCTGCACCTTCGATGTGGTGAACGAACAACTTCTGACCAGCTTCTGCTTTAAACTGCTGACCGTTAATTTCTACAATTGCGTACATCTTATATATAAATGTATAAGTTAGCTCCGGCGGGTGGTCTTTAATCACTTAAAGAACTCTTTATCGAACCCGTTGCGGAATAATCGGGCACAAAAGTACTACTTTTATTCAATCCAAGCAAATGTTTCCGCTCTTTTTTTATTCAATAGGATTACTTTTTCTTCTCTACATAGTTTTTAAAACGCACAAACATCTGCCATCTACAACAATTTCGCTATAACTGTCAACTAATCAGGTTGTTATAGCGTTGCAGATACCTGTTGCAGATAGGTTGCAGAAACGGTATCTGCAACACACTCGTTATTGGTATTGAAAATCGGAAAGTAGGGGAAGACTTTCGTAATCTATAGGGGGACTTTGTGTTTCATGCCTTGAAACTGTTGGTTTCATACGGTGAAACACTTAGTTTCAAGCCGCTGAAACTTGAGTTTCAAGCGTTAGAAACTAAAGTGTCTAGCTGCGGAAACTGAAGTTTCCTGCCTTGGGTACAGGAGTTCCGACCGTTGAAACTGGAGTTTTGGCACAGGATGAGAGTAAAATCGCTATTAAACTTTTTCTGATCTCTTTTTAAAAGTTCTATTATGAGAAAAGAGCTAAACTAACTTTCCGAGATTCTCCATAATCATCCGATGTGGGTAAACACGAAGTTCGTCGGCAGTGGTCATTCCATTGAGTACGCCTGCAAAATCGACTCCTGCATTCCGGGCAGTTTCCGCATCTACGGTACTGTCACCGATGTATAATGTTTCTTGTGGGGTGCTTCCCAAATGTTCCAATGCAAAGAAAACCCCTTCGGGTGAAGGTTTTGCGGCTTTTACATCTTCTCCGCCTACCACTATATCAAGAAAGTCTTCCGGCAGATAATCGTCCAGGAAGCTCAATATGCGGAAACGGTATTTGGTAGAGATGATTCCGATGCGGGCACCTCGTGCCTTTAACGCTTTCAGTGTAGAAAGGGTGTCGGGGAAAAGACGGGTGTTCGCGTTCATGTGTACATCCGCTTCCAGTCTGTACTCCTGTCGGAAAGCTTCGAGTTGTGCCGGGTCAGTGATTCCGGTGAGAATGCTGAAAGACTCTTCCAGCGTTTTGCCGATAGTACGCTTGATGGCTTCATCGGTAACGGTTAAATACTGGTGGCGGGTGAGCACAATTCTGAAACATTTGACGATGCCACGTGACGAATCGGCTAGGGTATAGTCGAAATCGAATAAATAGGTGTTGTAGTTCATTGGGAAACTTTTCTGCAAAAGTACTAAATACTTTTCTTATTTCGCAGGTTCTACTCTTATTTCACAGGTTCCACCGTATATCCTTGCTTTTTTAGTAGATTTAGTAATCCTTTATTGCCGGGAAGGTGCAGGGCGCCGACGGCAACAAAAGTAGGAGCAGCTTTCATGATAGCCGGTAGTTTTCCAGCCCATGCCTTGTTGCGGTCGTAAATCATGGCATCTTCCTCACCGGGAGTCGCATCGCATTGATTGCCCCTACGCTCTTCGTTGAGTCGGAGCATTTCGTTCAAGTCCTGTTTCATGTAGGCGTTGGTGAGCTTTTTCAGGTTTTCTACTTCGGTGTCGATGTTGTTGAGCGTACACATTAGCAGTTGCGCTTGGCGTTGCAAGGAATAACCGTTGAAGAGCAGGTCAAATTGGAACTCCGCGGTTTCCAGTCCGTCTACTTTTTTTCCGTTTTGGGTGGCTTGGGACTGAAAGAAGGTGTCGAGTTGTTCTTGCGGATTGAATTTGCCTATATGTTTTACATAAGCTACCACTACTACATTATTCAATAGGAATGCAGGTTTCAGTTTGGGGGCTGCGTTTAAATCTATCATCAGGTTCTCTTTGCAGAATTTGTTGGCAGTTGCGAAGTCTTCGGGCGATAGGAGTGAAGCCAGTGTGGTGTCGTTGGCAATCATCATAGCCTGCTGCATCTTCTGCATGGTAGCCGGTGATTGCATTTCGGACATTTTCAGTTCGCCATATACCTGTTGGGTTTCTTTCATCGCTTTTTGAAGTCCGGCAATGCTGTCCATGATGCTGAACGGAGCCAGATGGTGTGTACCTATAATATAGGATGGTTGCTCCATCCCGTTGCCAGATACTTTCCACAAAAGTTGCGCGTTTGCGCTGAATGCCACGCAGATAAATATAACTGCTCCGATAAATGACTTCATAATGTGTTGTTATTTAGAGTTGTTGATTTGATTGTTAACGTATTCTGCCACCGCATATCCAATGCTTGCTATAATAATCTTCGCCCAGCCTGCTGACGATTACTCCCCGGCTCGTGCTGGAATGGATGAATTTCCCGTTCTTCAGGTAGATGCCTACATGGGCAACTTTCTTTCTCGAACGGTTGCTGCTGAAGAATACCAGGTCACCTTCCTTGAGATTCCTTTTGGCTATCTTATTGCTTTTATCTTTCAGCTCTTCCGAGTTTCGCGGCACTTGGGTACGATATACTTTCCGGTATATCTGATAAACCATGCCCGAACAGTCGGTTCCCCTTTTCGAATCTCCGCCGCCACGGTAAGGAGTGCCTATCCAGTCGGCGGCTTCCAGATAGAGTTTATGATTGTCCTCAAGATTGATGTCTACACCCAATAGGAGAGAAGCCCGCGCCAATGCCTGATAGTCCAGGCGGGGAGCGGACGTTCGACAGGAACTGAGAATGGCGGCCAGCCCTGCCAATATGAAAAATAGTTTGAAGTTAACTTTCATCATTTGTCTTCAATCGTAAATCGTAAATTGTCAAATCGTAAATCCCCTTACTCTTCTACATTGAAATAGGCTTCCAGTTCTGTCTCTGCCGAATTGTCCTCATTCATAATGTCCCGGATAATTACTCCATGCTCCAAGAGGGCAATCCGCGGACATACATCTACGGTATGATTCAGGTTATGGCTGGAAATGATAACCGTAGCCCGATGTTCTTCATTATACTTTTTGAGCAGGTGCTTGATGATAGACTGTGAGCTGGGGTCGAGGAAATTGAACGGTTCGTCCAATATCAGTAATTGCGGATAATGAAGCATGGCGGAGATAATGCCAATCTTCTGTTTGTTTCCGGCAGAGTAGTTGCGGATTAGTTTTTTTTGTCCGATGACTTCTCCGTTCATAAAACGTTCGAAAGGAACGAGACGCTCGTCCACTTCTTCTTTCTTCAATCCGTACATCTTGCCGATGAAGTAGAAATATTCTTCAGGGGTGAGGTAATCAATCAGGAAACCGTCGTCGATAAAAGCACCCGTGAAGGCTTTCCAGTCTTCGTTTTGGCTTACGTCGATGTCGTTGATAATCACTTTTCCACCGTCCGCTTTCAGTAAGTCCAGTATTAGTCGAAAGAGAGTCGTCTTGCCGGCACCGTTGTTTCCCACCAATCCGAGCATATCGCCTTGATTGATTTCGTAGTGTTCTATATCTACGGCAACCTTCTCGCCGAAATTCTTTTTAAGTTTGTCAATGGTAATCATGATTTTCAATGTTTATATGGTTAGTGACCCATGAGTGTCTATTGGCGGCTGTCTCTGAAACCTTCCATGTTCTCATATCTCCGTTTCATGAAGCGATGATACACATTCTTTATCCATAAAGGAGAGGTCAGGGTAAATCCCAGTCCAATCACCAACAGGATAATGTAGGCCATTGTTTCGCCTAAGAATGCGTTCAGTGTGCTATATAAGATAAGCGGTACGCCTAATGCTCCGAAATTGACAAGCATTTGTATTGCGCTGTTGGTCTGTCGGCTTGTCACTTTTTCGTTCAGGGTGACAGTCTGTTTGTTGTAAACCGCCAACTGGAAGAAACAGAAATAGATAAAGCCGATGGTATAGAAAAACCAGGCGAAAGCACCCAGCAGGGTGAGCTTGTCCATGATGATGGCGGGAATCATTAATATGAAAGGTATGATTTCGCCGATGCTGTATGTATAATATTTCGCTTTCAGCAGGCTCATGATTGACTCTTTGCGGGACATCAGTCCGTCGATGTAATTGCCTTCGAACGACATTAGCTGCGAAAGGATAATCATTCCGAATACGGCAAAGTTATAAACACAGATAAAGGAAGTCATGAAGTTGCCGTCGTAGACACTGGAAAAACTGAGTGCGATAGAGAAAGCTGCAACTACGATACCGACACTGCGCAGCGAACCTTTACAACGGCGGTTGCGCAAAAGCATTTTCAGTTCCAGTCTCATGTATTCGCCGACTTCTCCGTAGCGTTCGAAGAATTTGTATTCGGATACATTCTTTATTTGGGTATCGTCTGTCTTTGCCAGTTCTGCATAGATAAGCCCCGACATAATCTTGCGGTTGAGCAGCCATAAAAGGATGATGACCAGTATCGTGCCGAGGAAACAAAGAATATTCCCCTGAATGTATCCGTCTCCCAAATCCATAAAGAAATAGAAGAGAGGGCTGTCTTTGGGAATAAAAAGAAGGCAGCCTATTCCACCGTAGAAAGCGATGGGTAATAGAATCCACCAAATACGTTCATTGATAAGTGTGCGGCACAGCAAGTACCAGTAATTGTTGGCAATAATCAGAAGCAGGATACCTATAAGATAGGTGATGACACCAAGAATACCGAAATATTTGGTAATAGTGATGAAGGAAAAAGGGACAAACAGGAACAACCAGAACAGGTTGAACAGGCTGAGTCCGGAGCGGATAAGAAGGAAGTCGATGACACGGTTCCGTTTAACCGGCAGCAAGAGGTAAGGTTTTACCTCTTGCGTCGGTGTTTTTTGGAACGGAACACGCAACAGAAAGTCGAGTGCCAGGATAAATATCAGGACAACTGCGTTCATTACATGATATGGTTCCCGGTTGGGAACCATATCTGAAAATCCGAACGCGAACGTCGTACCGAAGAATATCAGGTAACCGGCCCAGAATGCGCCCATGACATAACCGAGTATTTTAGCGAATTTGTTCTTCTCATACATCGGATGCCGTTTGGCGGCAAGCCTTCCATGTTTGCGTAGTTCGTTGAGTATCATCATTCTGTTGGTATGCTAAAGGAATATTATTTGCTTTCTTCCGGCATGGTCATAATGACTTGAATTTCGTT
This sequence comes from Bacteroides sp. f07, assembly GCF_042854785.1. NCBI lineage: Bacteria > Pseudomonadati > Bacteroidota > Bacteroidia > Bacteroidales > Bacteroidaceae > Bacteroides > Bacteroides sp. f07. The sequence continues at coordinate 380,992 of NZ_BAABXI010000001.1, forward strand.
GTCCTGTTTCAGCAGTTTGGCAAGGAAATCCTGAACTTCTTTTGCTGTGACGCTGCTGACCAACTTTTCATAGTCTTTTGTATTGTCGATGCCGGTGTAGAAGTATTCGTCCAGATTATTGAGCCAGTAGCCGTTTTCTTTCTGGGCGTCTTTGTACTTCTTCAACATATATTCTTTAATTTTCTGCATATGTTCGGCAGACGGACCTTCTTTTGCCATCTTGTTCAACTGTTCTACAACGATAGCAGACAATTTATCTTTCTTGGCTGGGTCGGTCTGGAATACAATCTGAAGAACCAGTTCTTCCTTCGGATACTTGCCGAGGTTTCCGCTACAGTTTACGCCGTATGTACCGCCTTCCTTTTCACGGATTTCTGCTGTGTAAACCATATCCAAGGCTTGGTCGAGGAAGCTGAGCAGGACATTGTTGCGCAAATCATATTTGCAGGTACCGCTGTAAAGGAACATGATGGTAGCCATCGGAGTTTCCTGTTTCTTGGCAAACTCGTTTTTGTATTGTCCTTTGCGGATATCCATCTTGTTGTCTTTGAAAGTTTCCTTGCGGTTGATAGACGGCAGGGCGCCCAGATATTTGGCAATCATAGGTTTCATTTCTTCCAGGTTCACGTTTCCTACCAGGTAGAAAGTGAAGTCGCTTGCATCTTTGAAACGGTCTTTGTACATTTCAAGAATACGGTCGTAGTTGATTTGGTCTACCATGTTTTCTCTCATCTTGATAGCACGCGGGTGATTGCCGTACAAAGCACGTGTCACTGTGTCGCTGAATGCCGTCATCGGGTTGGCGTCTGCATTCTGAAGTTGCGCTTTCAGACGGTTCTTGTAAGATTCGAATGCTTCGTTGTCTTTGCGCGGAGACGTGAATGTCAGGTAAGTAAGCTGCATCATTGTCTCGAAATCTTTCGGAGAGCAGCTACCGGAAATTGTTTCGGTCGTATTGCCGATACCCGAACCTACGGAAGCACGTTTGCCGGCAAGGGCTTTGCCTAAATCAACTTTGCTGAAATTACCGATTCCGCCTACCAGGGCTACACCGTTCAATTGAGAAATATTGATGATTTCTTCGTTCGGGAATACACTTGTTCCACCGAAACTTACCCCCTTCATCATAATCTGGTCAGCTTTGTAATCTGTCGGTTTCACGTACACTGTCACACCGTTGGAAAGTACCAGTTTCGTACTGCCATAAATGTCTCCGGCTTTTTCGGATACGATCTTCCCACCTTTGATGTCTTCGGAGATAAGCGGTTCGTTAGAAACCTTGTCTTCATATGGTTTCAGGTCGAATGACTTCATCTCTTTCAGCAGGGCTGCGATTTCTTCCTTGCTGGGATATTTCACGCCTTCTTTCTCGGGGCCGGCAAGCAGAACCACTTGATTGTTGTCTGTGATTAGCTGCTGCATAAACTTGTTGATTGCATCTACCGGAATGTTCGGTGCCATCTGGTTGACAAGCATATATTCGAATTCGATGCCCGGAATCGGTTCTTTGTCAAGGAAGTTGTTCACATATTCGTCAACGTATGCGCTACTCTTTGTCTTTTCACGTTCGTTATAGGCAGACTCTACAGCTTGCATATAGTTGGCGCGTGCACGTTCATATTCAGTAGCGGTGAATCCGAAGCGGCGTGCGCGTTCAGCTTCTTCCAATACGGTTTTCATCGCTAAGTCGATGCCGTCTATTTTGCTGCCTGCACTCAGGCTGAATGCTTCTTTGGTCTTGGCAAGGAAAAATTCACCGTATCCTGCGCCTGCACTGGTGAAAGGCGGGTTGGCTGTCTGACTAAGTTCGTTCAAACGGTTGTTCAGCATATTCATAGCCATGCTGAGCATATATTGGGTAGCATAATAGGCAATGGTATTCTTCATGGAATCCGGCGTAGCGTCTTGCTTGAAGAAGATGTTTACAGAAGGATTCTTCACTTCTTTGTCAGTACCGATGTAGATAAGCGGTTCCTGATTGTCTTCTACCGGATAGTAGATACGTTCGGCGGGATTGACCGGAGCTTTTACGTCGGCAAAAACCTTTTTCAGTTTCGCTTCTATCTCGTCCACGTTGATGTCGCCGACAATGATAATTCCTTGCAAGTCTGTACGATACCATTTTGCGTAGTAGTCGCGGATGTCCTGGTAAGGGAAGTTGTTGATAACGTCGATGCTTCCGATAGGCATACAGTCGGAGTATTTGGAGTTCGGATACAGGGTGGACTGTGCGTCTGTCATGATGCGGAGCATACCGCTGTTGCGGCTTCTCCATTCTTCACGGATGACCCCACGTTCTTTGTCGATTTCCTTGTCGGCAAGGTTGATGGCATTTGACCAGTCGTGAAGGATGAGCAGGCAGGAGTCTACGACATTGACATTCTCTGTCGGTACGTTGCTGATATTATAGACTGTTTGCTCGACACCGGTATATGCATTCAGGTTGGTTCCGAACTTGATACCTTTCGTTTCGCACCAGGGTACGATGCCTAGTCCGGTTTCATCGCCCGGGAAATTCTTTGTTCCGTTGAAAGCCATGTGTTCCAGGAAATGAGCCAGACCGCGTTGTTGCGGTTCTTCGAGAATGGAACCTACTTTCTGGGCAATGTAGAATTCTACGCGCTTCTCCGGAAGTGCGTTGTGCCGAATGTAATAAGTAAGTCCGTTGTCTAACTTGCCGATACGGACATTTTTGTCCACAGGCAGTTGCTGCATGGGTTGTGCAAGTACGGGCTGAAAATTGCAGCATATGATAAGTACTGCAATGAATAATCCACGTAATAAATGTTTCATGTTCTATTTAATTTAAATAAATGTTTCTGAGTAATTTGTCGTTGTATTTGGCCGCAAATCACAAATAGACAGGGAAAAAACGTTATTTTACAGCTTCCCGTATACGGACTAACTTAGTCAGCAACCCTTCCAGCAGGTCTAATTTGAGCATGTTGGCACCGTCACTTTTGGCTACGGCAGGATTTTCGTGCGTTTCGATAAAAATGCCGTCAACGCCTACGGCAATGCCTGCTTTGGCTATGGTTTCTATCAGTTGCGGCATTCCGCCGGTCACTCCGCTGGTCTGGTTGGGCTGTTGCAATGAATGGGTGACATCCAGGATAACAGGATAACCGAATGTCTGCATTTCGGGGATACCACGATAGTCAACTACCAAATCCTGATAACCGAAAGTTGTTCCGCGTTCGGTCAGCATCACATTTTTGTTTCCGGCTTCCACCACTTTGTCCGCAGCAAACTGCATTGCCAAAGGGGAGAGGAACTGCCCTTTCTTGATGTTAATCGTCTTCCCGGTCTTGGCGGCTGCGACCAGCAAGTCTGTCTGTCGGCAGAGGAAAGCAGGAATTTGAAGGATATCCACATATTCGGCTGCCATTTCCGCTTCTTCTGCGCTATGGATATCTGACACGGTAGGAACTCCGAACGTATCACGTACCTTTTGCAGTATTTTCAGCGCTTTCTCGTCGCCGATACCTGTAAACGAATCCAGTCGTGAACGGTTTGCTTTGCGGTAGGAACCTTTGAATACATAAGGAATCTGCAATGTCTCGGTGATTTTGACCACTCGTTCGGCAATACGCATTGCCATCTCTTCACCTTCTATCACACATGGCCCGGCAAGTAGGAAGAAGTTACCGGCAGGATTGTTTTTAAGTTCTATCATTTTTATGCTATTATTAGTTTATTTCTTAGGTACGGATTACGCGGCTTTTGCAGATTCTGATTTACTGGAAACCGTGTAATCTGCGTAATCCGTGCCTGAATTTATTAATTCGGAATAATAAGTGTCGTCTTTTCAGGAAGTATGCCCACCTCTAAAGGAAAATGCTTGGGCAATAAACGTCCGTCCAAATCCACAGACGCGTTTTGCGCCCGAAGTACTTTCACTTTCTTCGTCCGGTAGCTTTTCACTACTTTATGGTTTAGGATTCTTCCCTGAATAAGCATCCATAAGCCGGAAATGATTTGCAGGAATTCAGGACGGTAGATTACGGATACGTCCAGCCATCCGTTATAGGGAACAGCGCTTGGAGTCTGTCCCCATCCCCATGCACTGCCTACACATACCGTCATGATACGTCCGCGGATATGTTCGTCGTTAATACGTAAATGCATTCTGTATAGTTTCCGCTCGAATATCAGTGAGAATAGGGCGGCAACATATGAAAGGAATTTTACTCCCCAAAAACGTTTGGTCTGGTCGGTGATTTTCACAATCCGTGCACCCAAACCGATATTGACGGCATTAAGGAAATAACGGCGGCAGTGTTCTTTTCCATCATAGAAATTACAGTATCCTACGTCTATTTTCTTCAGCCGGTGGTTGATGATACAGTCAACAGCCGGCTTATACTCAGTGCTGAGTCCCCAGTATTTGGCAAAATCGTTCCCGATACCGTTCGGTATAAGGCCGAGGGCGATATTCTCTTTATCTTCGGCATCGGACAACATGATACCGTTGATGGCATCGTTCAATGCACCGTCACCGCCCACAATGACAATCGTGCGATAGCCGTTGTTTGCTAGAATCTTAGCGAGACGTTCTACCGAACCGAAACCTTCGGATTGCACATAATCATAGTCAACGCCTTTGCTGTCCATGTATTCCTTGATTTCTTTCCAGCGCTTCTTTACCTTTCGGGTACCGGCTTTCGGGTTATAAATCACCCCCCATTTCTTCGGTTCTACACTCATATCCGTATTTCTATCCTACTGTATTTAAAATCTCACTATAAATAACTGCCAAAGATACTAAATCCCTTCCAGTTTTTCTTTTACAAAGGCTATCTTTTCTTCCATCGGCAGCTCCGCGCTCATCCAGTGGATGGTAAATCCTCTTCTTTCCATGCCACGGAACCAGGTCATCTGCCGTTTGGCAAACTGATGAATCGCTATTTCCAGCCCGTTGAACATTTCTTCATAAGTCAGTTTGCCTATGACGTACAAGGTCAGATACTTGTATTCCAGCCCGTAGTATATCAAGTCATCCGGCGCGATGCCTTGTCCGATCAATCGTCGTACCTCGTCCACCATGCCTTCGTCCAACCGTTGTTTCAGTCGTCGGGTAATCTTCTCGCGACGCAGTTCCCGGTCGATATCCACACCGATAATAAGACTGTTCAAATCGGGAAATTCCCGTTCGGGAACAGGGTTGGTTGCATAATACTCTTCAATCTCTATGGCGCGGATGGCACGTTTCACGGTATCTACGTCAGTAGAGTTGTGTAACGTTTTATATCGGCTTAATATTTCCGTCAACTCTTCCAGAGAATGATTTGCCAGGCGGGCGCGCAATTCCGGATTTTCCGGCACGGGCATGAGCTTGTATCCTTTCAGTACGGATTCAAGATACATACCTGTCCCTCCACATAAAACGGGGAGACAGCCTTTTTGTTTGATTGATTCGTAAGAAATCAGGAAATCACGCTGATATTCAAATACATTGTATTTATATCCGGGGTCGGCAATATCAATCAAGTGATAGGGGATAGCACGTCCGTTTACCGTATAATCGGCAAGGTCTTTTCCCGTACCGAGATCCATCCCCCTGTATATCTGACGGGAGTCGGCACTGATAATTTCCGTGTTGAGTTCATTGGCCAAAGCAGCGGCAAAAGGTGTTTTACCCGAGGCTGTAGGTCCGAGTATGGCGATTAAATCATAGTCCGGCATAGCTTCATTCTTTTATATCCGCAAAATTACGAAATAAATTTTACTTGTTTGGGATTCAGTCGCTTTTTTATCGAGATAAGCGTCCCGGAAATTTGCAGAAAAGGCAGGAATGAGTATTTTTGCCTTTATTTAAAACAAGTCAGTGTGTGGTTCGCTGGATTTTAAATCTAATCGTATGATAAGAATTTACTTGCTATTCTTTTTGTTTTTCTGGTGTGCAAATTTATACCCGAACTCTATAGATGAGATAATCAGCAAGCCCGTTCGTTTTTATGCTCCTTCCGAATATAAAAGCGATGCGCAGGTATGGAGTATTTCAAAAGGAGAATATGATGATGTATATTTTGCGACTAATGAAGGCATTGTGCTTTATGACGGAGTACGGTGGGAAAAATATGTTACTCCGAATGAATGTATTATGCGGAGCGTCTTTTATGATGAAGAAAACAAAGTAGCGTATAGTGGCGGTGTGAATGAATTCGGATATTGGAAATATGATGAATACGGAAATTTGCAATACACTCTTTTATATGAGAATTCTCCAAGTGCGCCAACTCAGGAGTTTTGGAAAATAGCCAAAGTGTCGGGAAGTCATCTGGTTTATTTTGAGTCTCCTTTGTCGCTTTTAGTGTATGACACACAAACTGGTAAAACAACACCCTTGGAAGATGATGGGATGAGGTTTCATTTCCTGTTTATAGTTGGTAATGATGTGTATGTACAACAGAGTAATTATCTTTATCGGCTGGATGGATACGAAAAACGGGTAGTGACAGATCAGCTCGAAAACTTCTATTCGGTTTACATGACTTTAACTGGTAACGGCAAGCTTCGTCTCTTCAGTTCGGAAAAGGGCTCATTGTTATTGGATGAAAAAGGAAATGTTGAAAAACGGATATCCTATGAGACAGATATGCGAATCACTTCTATGAGCCGTTTGGGAGAAGATTATCTGGTTGGTACCGGTAATACAGGTTTTTACAGGATCGATGAAAAAGGTACTGTTCTTTCAAGGATAGGAGAGCAAATGGGGCTGAAGAATACGGTTTTGAGTGTGGGAGTAAATAATAGAGGAGATATATGGTTGGGGTTGAACGGTGGGATTATGATGATTGAGGAGAGCGTCAAGGAAGAGTCTTTGTTGCTCGACCCCCAAGAGAATATCGGATATGTATATTGTGCCGTCAATCAAAAAGAGCAGTTGTATGTAGGTACTAATAAGGGACTTTTTCGTGTAAACAAAGCGGATAAACAAGTCAATTTCGCATTAGTCCCTGAATCCAAAGGGCAGGTTTGGAACTTATATAATATCGGTGATGAAGTGATAGTAGCTCATAATAAGGGGTTGTTTAGCGTTTTCAACGGTATGTTCCGTGAAATAAAACATAGCGGCGTTTATGCATTGGTTCCGGTTCCCTCTCGCCCCGGATATTACATTAGCGGAAATTATGTAGGATTGTCCTTGTATGAAATAAAAGATGGTAAACTGGTGTTTCGTAATAACATATCCGGTTACGGAGATTTAGTACAGAACTGTGTATTTGATAAAGATGGAAACTTATGGATTGCTCATTCGAGAAGAGATTATATGCGGTTGCGTTTTAATGATGATTATACTTCTATTGTCGAGTCCGAAATATACACTGTGCCCACTACGGTATCCAAACGTGCTTTTCAGGTAAAGGTGGGCAACGACCTTATTTTTATGAATAATGAGGGCGGTGTTTATAAATATAATGAGTTGAATAATACGCTTCAACCGGATGAGTATTATGCTACCCTGCTGGAAACAATCAACCGGAATATATTGAAAATCCAGGCTTTTGATGACCGGTTTTGGCAAATCAATGAAGATGGCGTTTGTCTTTTACAGAAAAACTATAATAAGGTAAGGGTGAATGCCGGGTTGTTTGCCCGTATGAAAGACAAATTTATACCCAAAGGATTCCGTAAGGTTATTCAGTTGCAAGATAGCATTTATGCTATCGGTCTGGAGAATGGACTGGGGATTATGAATGTTGCCGCGTTGAATGGCCAGCCGTCCATGAAGCAGCCGCATATAAGAAAGGCGGAAATTGTGGGAGAGTCGGAAAATGTACTTTTAAGTTTGAAAGAGGGGAATCTGTTCATTCCTGCGCATATTAATATGGTACGATTGTGGCTGACTTCTTTGAACAGAAGTCAGCAAGTGGAATATCGTATCGTAGAACGTGGCGACAAATGGGAAACCTCTTCCGGTGGTTACGTCCAGTTGTCCTATCTTCATTCGGGAGACTTTACCTTAGAGATAAGGAGTAGCAATGGATATGGTATTTATTCGGACACCAATCAAATTATGTTACATATAGCATCACCGTGGTATGCCACTGTGTATGCTTATTTGTTCTACGGTTTACTGGTTGTCGGAACTATATTCCTTATATATAGAGTAATACTCGTTCAAACAAGAAAAAAGGAAGAGAAAATCCGCTTGAATGAAGAAAGAAAGCGGAAAGAGGAAATGGAACGTTATCAGTTAAGCTGCCTTCAGGAAGAGTTGGGCAATAAGAATAGCAAATTGATGAGTATCACAATGTTGGGCGTACAGAATAATACCTTCCTTAAAAAGATAAAGGATGCCGTGTTGGAGATAGATACAAACCAGTCTCCTGCTACCAGGCAACAGGTACAGCGATTGGTGAAAGATATTGAGCGGCAGTTGAACGATCAGAGCGGTTGGGATAACTTTGCCGAACATTTTAATAATACCTGTAACGGCTTCTTTGACCGCCTGATAGAAAAACACCCTAAACTGACTAATAGTGATTTAAGATTATGTGCCTATATTCGCTTGAATTTAAGCACAAAAGAAATAGCCTCTTTGATGAATGTATCCTCTTCTTCCGTAGAAATGGCTAAATATCGGTTAAGAAAAAAACTGGAATTGGATGAATCTGTTGCTTTACCTTATTATTTGACGGAAGTTATTGCCACATTAAAATCGTTTGTGAATAATTGATTTGTAGGGGGATTGTCTTTGAATTATATAGTTGAAATATAGATGGTTATAGGTTTCGTTGTTAGAGATTTGTAGGGGGATGGTAAATTACTTTTTTCAGGTTGTATAGTGTTTGTAGGGCTTTTATTTTTGGGAAGTGATTAAGACGCTCCTATATTTGCATCAACCAAAAAAAGTAATAGTATGAAAAAACTTCTTTTCAGTGCGGTTTGCCTGTTGTTATTTCAAATCACTTCTCTTTACAGCCAGCATCGGCTGATATGGAGTGACGAATTTAACTCCAAACAATTGGATGAAAGTAATTGGACTATGGCATTGGGGCACGGTTCACAAAATGATGGATGGGGAAATAAGGAACTTCAGAATTATACCTCAGATAATATTTCTTTTAAAAAAGGAAAGTTGGTTATTACTGCCAGAAAAGTAGGTGAGAGCAAGAAAAGAGGAGATTATACCTCTTCCCGTATTTCAACTAAGAATAAACAATCCTTCTTGTATGGACGTATCGAAGCACGTATGAAACTTGCTACAGGCAAGGGGATATGGCCTGCTTTTTGGATGCTTGGAGCAGAAGGCGGTTGGCCGGATGGCGGTGAAATATATATTATGGAGTATGTCGGTTATCAGCCGGGAGTGGCACATTCGGCTCTGCATACACGCTCCAGTCACGGCGGTACGATTAATAAAAAACATGTGGAAGTGAAAGATTTGGAGAAAGGATTTCATGTTTATGGTATCAATTGGGATAAAGACAAGATTGAATTTTATATTGATGACCCGGAAAAACCTTTCTATGTGTATGCTCCGGAAACGAAAACACCAAAGAACTGGCCATTTGACAAGCCACATTATATTTTATTCAACTTGGCAGTAGGTGGTGTTTGGGGTGGGAAAATGGGAATAGATAATTCTATCTTTCCACAAGACTTTGTCATTGACTGGGTACGTGTATATTCTAATTAATTAAAAACGTACTGGATACTATGAAACAGATTTATTTCTTTTGTATTTTCTGTTGTTCGCTGCTTAGTTCTGCTTATGCACAACGGATTTCTATCAATGAGCATTGGAAGTTTGCCAAAGGTGACATGGATTTTTCTATACTTAATCAGCAAGCGGCCTGGACTGATATTACCCTTCCACATACTTGGAACGGGCAGGACGGGCAGGATGGTGGCGACAATTATTACCGGGGTACAGGTTGGTATATGCACGACTTTTTGATAGATGAGAATGACCGTGGAAAATGTATTTATTTACGTTTCGGAGCTGCTAATTACTTTACGGAAGTATATTTGAACGGTGTATCTGTTGGTACACATTCGGGTGGGTACACAGCTTTTACGTTTGATATCACTCCGTTTGTCCGCTATGGCGTATCCAACCAATTAGCGGTGAAAGTGAGTAATGCAGAAGGATTATCGATTCCCCCTCTTTCTGCCGATTTCACCTTTTTCGGGGGATTGATTCGTGGCGTAGAGTTAATTAAAAAGAATAAAGTACATATCACAGCCGAAGATTATGGGTCGGATGGTGTATATATTCGTCAGGATAAAGTAACGAATGACGAAGCGACGCTGTCTTTTACTGCGAAAGTCCGTAATACGGAAACAAAGGCTCGAAAAGTAATCGTTTCTTTCCTGATTAAAGAACAAGATGGCAAGGTATTGGAAAAGCATAAACAGGAAGTAACTATTGAAGCCGATGCAACGATGCCCGTTACAGGTATTTTACGGGTGCATCATCCGCATTTGTGGAATGGTAAGAAAGATCCGTATTTATATACTACGGAAGTACAGGTAAAAATAGGTTCGAAGATTACGGATAACTATGTTTGTCCTTTAGGAATCCGCTATTATTCCATTGATCCGGATAAAGGATTCATCCTGAATGGACATTCATATCCTTTGCGGGGAGTATCGCTACATGAGGAGAGAAAAGATAAAGGGAATGCGGTAAGCGATACCGAACGCAAAGAAGATATTGACAGGATAGTAGCCATGGGAAGCAACTATATCCGTTTATCTCATTATCAACACGGTGATTTTACTTATCGCTACCTGGATTCTTTAGGAATTATCTGTTGGACAGAGACTCCCGTCATCAATAAGATAAAAGATACGGAAGAGTTTGCCGTTAACTGCGAAAACGGATTGAAAAGTCTGATTCGACAGTTGTATAATCACCCTTCGATAGTGGTATGGGGTGTTTCCAATGAGATAAATTATAGAAAAGGGCCTAATCCGGTTCCGTTGATTGAAAGACTGAATAGGTTGGTGCATCTGGAAGACCCGACTCGTCCCAGCACATTGGCTGCCATGTTTTCCGAAAGACCGACAAATTTTATCACAGATGTGTATTCTAACAATCGCTATGATGGGTGGTATTATAACACGGTGGAAGAGATAGGAACATTTGCTGATAAACTCCATCAGAAATATCCGCAGAGATGTATCGGATTTAGTGAATACGGGGCAGGAGCGCATCCGTATCATCATCAGGAAGGGAAAGGAAAACCAGATGTCGACGGACATTGGCATCCGGAAGGTTATCAGACTTATTTTCATGAAGGCTACCTGAAAGCCATCCAGCAACGTCCTTATCTGTGGAGCACTTCCGTATGGGCTGCTTATGATTTTGCTTCGGACAGTCGTAATGAAGGAAATCAGCCGGGAATCAATGACAAAGGCTTGATTACTCATGACAGGCAAATAAAGAAAGATGCCTATTATTTTTATAAAGTCAATTGGAATTCGGAGCCGATGGTGTATATCTGTGAGCGGCGGTTTGTCAATCGTACTCAACCGGAAACGACTCTGAAACTTTATTCCAATTGCGAAAGAGTGATTTTTAAACTTAACGGGAAAGAAATTCCATTAAAGAAAGGGGAGAACCACATCTATCTATCAGAAAAGGTCATATTAAAGCCTGGGGTGAATCATGCAGAGGCTTTTGCTTATCAAGGGGATAAGCGGCTTGAAGATAAGATTGTCTGGTACTATTTATCAGAAAATTAATATAGAAAACTAATATAGATACTATGAGAGATTATTTGAAATTAACTTGGATGTTCACATCCTTGTTGTGGATGCTGTTTCCGTTAGGACAGGATTTATGTGCACAGAGTAATCCGAAATTGGATCCTCTAATCCAAAATGTGTATGGAAGAAAAACGATTTCACTGAATGGCAGTTGGAGTTATCTGTTGGATCAGTTGGAAGTGGGATATTATAATTATCGCCGTACTCCCGACCCTAACGGATTCTTTAAAGACCCTATGGTGGACAACGTGACTGTTTACAAGGAATATGACTTTGATTCCGCACCTGTGATGTCCATTCCCGGAGATTGGAATACATGGGAAGACCGTTTCTTCTTTTACGAGGGAACGATGTGGTTCAAGCATAAATTTCTTTATAAAAAGACAGACAGCAGAGTCTATCTTTACTTGGGAGCCGTGAATTATGATGCGAAAGTGTATTTGAACGGCGTAAAGGTTGGCGAGCATATCGGGGGATATACACCTTTCAATATGGAAGTTACCGGACAGATTAAAGACGGAGAGAACTTTGTGGTAGTAAAGGTGGACAATAAACGTACTGCCGAAGGAGTGCCGACATTGAATTGCGACTGGTTTAACTTTGGTGGAATCACGCGTGACGTTATGTTGGTGGAAGTTCCCCAAACCTATATCAGCAATTACCGTGTGCAGCTCAAGAAAGGCAGTAAAGATACATTGACCGGCTACGTGAAGATGGACGGAACAGAAACTTCGCAAAAAGTACAACTCGAAATTCCTGAGTTGAAGATTAAAAAGGAATTGACTACGGATGCGAAAGGTTACGCTTCTTTTGAAATAAAGGCAAAACCTGTCTTATGGAGTACGGAAAATCCCTATTTGTACCGAGTATCTTTGAGCACAAATGCTGATAAAGTAGTAGATGAAATTGGTTTCCGTACGATTGAGACAAAAGGGCGTCAGATTCTTCTCAATGGTAAACCGGTATTTCTGAAAGGTATCAGCATCCATGAGGAAGCTCCTTTCCGTTCCGGCCGTATTTGCTCGGAAGAAGAAGACCTGACATTATTGAATTGGGCAAAAGAATTGGGTTGCAATTATGTGAGACTGGCGCATTATCCTCATAACGAAAAGATGGTTCGTCTGGCTGAAAAGATGGGACTGATGGTATGGTCGGAGATTCCCGTCTACTGGACTATCCAATGGGAAAACGAAGGAACTTATCAGAATGCGCACAACCAGTTGATGGAAATGATTGAACGTGACCAGAACCGTGCCGCAGTTATCATTTGGTCGATAGCCAATGAAACACCGCATGGGGATGCCCGTGACCGCTTCTTGTCCAATTTGGCGAAAGCTGCCCGTGAAAAGGATAACTCACGTTTATTGAGCATGGCGATGGAACGTTCGGATAAATCGGCTACGGTACTTTCCATTCAAGACAGGATGAGCGAATATGTGGACATTATTTCCTGCAATCAATATTTGGGATGGTATGACGGATTAAATGAAAAGATTGACCGTGTGCGTTGGGAAGTAGATTATGAGAAGCCTTTGGTGTTCAGTGAGATGGGCGGTGCCGCAGTTGCCGGATACCACGGAGATAAGACACAGATTTGGACGGAAGAATATCAGGAAGAATTATATAGGAAAACATTGAGAATGATTGATGAACGTATGCCACCGGTAGCAGGTATTTCTCCCTGGATATTGATGGATTTCCGTTCTCCGAGGCGATTACTTCCGCAAATTCAGGATGGATTCAACCGGAAAGGGTTGATTTCCAATCGTGGACAGAAGAAGAAGGCTTTCTATATACTTCAGGAGTGGTATCGGAATAAGTGATAAAGTATATTTTCTTTGATAAATTAACCAAAAGTAGTATTATGAAAAAGGTGTCGTATGTATGTTTATGCTCTTTCTCTCTGTTGCTGGCTATGTTGCCATTGCAACAGACTATGGGAGAGCAGGTAAGCAAAACAGAGACGTTGACTGCGCAAGGTGCACAGCAACAAGTGCGGAAAATCACCGGTCAGGTGGTGGATGACAAAACGGGTGATCCTTTGATTGGCGTGAATGTGAAAGTGAAGGGAACTACTACAGGGGCGATAACAGACCTGGACGGACAGTTCACATTGATGGTTACGGCTAAGAATCCGGTGATTATCGTTTCTTATATAGGTTACTCACAACAGGAACTGACCGCGTCAGGCAATCATCTGAACATAAAGTTGAAAGAAGACGCTATGGCGCTGGATGAGGTAGTGGTAGTCGGATATGGTGTGCAGAAGAAAAGCTTGGTGACAGGCGCTATCGCTTCCGTCAAGGGAAGTGAACTGGAAATGACCGGTATCATGCGTGCGGACGACGCTTTGCAGGGAAAGACTCCGGGTGTGCAGATTATATCCAATAGCGGACAGCCGGGAACGGGGACTGCTATCCGTATCCGTGGTGTCGGGACGAATGGTACGGCGCAGCCTATTTATATTGTTGACGGAATGGCAGTAGGAGATATCGAATACCTGAATCCAGCGGATATTGAATCTATTGAGGTTTTGAAGGATGCCGCATCATCTGCCATTTATGGAGCTCGTGGCGGTAACGGAGTTATTCTTGTAACCACGAAGAAAGGAAGCGAAGGTAAAACATCGGTTACCGCAAACTTCTCATATGGTATCCAGAACCTTGCCCGGAAAGTGGATGTGCTGAATGCGAAAGAATACTGTATTCTTCAGAATGAAGCAGCCCAAAATGGGGGACAACCTTTACCCTTTACAGATGAGCAAATAGCCCGGTATAACAAAGGTACGGATTGGCAGGAAGCTGTTCTTTATCGCAATGCTCCTACGATGCAGGCACAAGTATCCCTCTCCGGAGGAGATCAGAAAGGTTCTTTTCTTACTTCCGCTTCCTACTTTAATCAGGATGGTATTTTAGCAAAAGGGAAATCGAATTTCAAACGTATCACAGTGAACCTGAATTCAGAACGGCGTTTCTTCGACGATCATCTGAAAGTGGGAGAAAATGTATCCTTGTCGAAAGTAGAGCGGCAGTCGGTCACACAGAACAGTTTGACGGCAGGCCCGTTGGTAAGTGCATTGAATATGGATCCGTTGACTCCGGTGTATGATCCAAAGAATGAAGATCCGCTTTATGGTGGTTTTGGTTCATCGAAATATGTATCCCAGGAAATAGTGAACCCTGTGGCACGTATCCATTATTCCTATGGAAACTCTAATTACTTTAAATTGATTGGTTCGGCTTTTGCGGAAATCAGCTTTCTGAAAGACTTTAAATATCGTTTTTCTATCGGTACGGAACGTACATGGAATGTCTCCTATGGTTATACTCCTTTGTACAGACTGAATTCAACGACAGGAAATACGACCGCCAATGGAGCAAGTCAGAGTATGGAGAATTCCTGGTCTATGAGTTATGAGAATGTTTTGAATTGGGGACACGTATATGGTGTTCATAATATATCCGCTTTGATAGGTACTTCTTATATCGACCGTTCGGCTACGTTCATGTCAGGTAATCGCAATGATCTGATTATTGATGATCCGGAGTATGCTTATTTGAGTATGGCTACGGCTGCTACTGCCGGAGTATCCGGTGGTATGCGCAATCCGTCACGTCTGCTTTCTTATTTTGGTCGCGCCAATTACTCCTATGACGATCGGTATATGATGACCTTTACCTTACGTCGGGATGGTTCGTCCCGTTTCGGACCCAACAATCGTTTTGGTACTTTTCCATCTGTTTCTGTCGGATGGAACTTAATGAACGAACGTTTTATGTCGAAGTTCAATTGGTTGAACGCATTGAAACTGCGTGCAAGCTGGGGACGTAATGGTAACGAAAATATAGGTGATTTCCAATACATGTCTACTATTTCCACTTATGGCTTGGGATATGCTTTCGGAAGCCAGCTTGATGGGCAGGCTATTTCCACGGGTGCTGCTCCTACCAAGGTCTTGAGTCCCGACCTGAAATGGGAAACAATCGAACAGACTAATATCGGAGTGGATGCAACTTTGTTCAATTGCCTGACTGTCAACCTCGATTATTATCGCAAGAATACCAAAGACTTGTTATTGACTTCTCCGACTCCTTTATTCCTCGGAAATACTTTCCCGACAATGAATGCGGGATCAGTTCGCAATGAAGGTTTTGAGGCTTTTGTCAGCTACAAGCAACGAATCAACAAACTGAATATGACAGTAAGTGCCAACATGGCTTATAATAAGAATGAAGTAACTTACGTAGGCACTTATACCGGATTTGTGGCAGGAACTACCGTGCAGGGTATGTCCGGTGCTGTCACAAGAATGGAGAAAGGGTATCCTATGGCGTATTTCTGGGGATATAAGACAATGGGGATTTTCCAGAATCAAGATGAGATAAACTCCTATGTACATACCAATGAAGACGGAACCAGGCAACTTATCCAGCCGGATGCCAAACCCGGTGATTTCCGCTTCCAGGATACGAACAATGATGGAGTTATTGACGATAACGACCGTCAGAACCTAGGCAATCCTTATCCTGACGTAACTTATGGATTTAACCTGAATCTTGAATACCGGGGCTTTGATTTGACTGTGAATACGAGCGGAACAATCGGCAACAAAATTTTCAGCGTATTGCGCCGCATGGATTTGCCAATGAGCAATTACCAGTCATGGGCGTTAGAACGCTGGCATGGGGAAGGGACGTCCAACTCAATTCCTCGTGTGACAACCAATGATACGAATCAATCCTGGAGTAAACCATCCGATTTTCATGTGAAGGACGGCAGTTATTTCAGAGTTAGAAACATTATGCTGGGCTATACGACCAAGTTGTTGAAGAACTATTATATCGAGAGCTTGCGGGTTTATGCTTCGGTAAATAACTTGTTTACTTTTACTAAATACGAAGGTTATGATCCTGAAATAGGAGGTGGAGTGATGAGTACGGGAGTTGATTCAGGTGTATATCCTCATCCTCGCACAGTATCTTTTGGTATAAATGTAACATTCTGATAAAAACATACGATTATGAATAGAAATAATATATTGAAATCATCTATATTGGTGTTTACGTTGGGGCTTACGACTGCCTGTGGTGATTTGTTGGATTTGGAACCGCCTATGACACAGGTGACCGAGAATTTTTACAGAGATCAGAAGGATGCTTTCCAAGCTTTGACATCTGCTTATAATATATTGAATTGGAGTGCTCCGAGCACGGCTTCCGGCAGTCCGCAAAACTGTGCTTTTGAGGTGGTAAGCGAGATCTTGGGAGATGCCTGTTATGCCGGTGGTGCCAATGCCAATGACATTCCTACCACGGGACGTATCAACACTTTTGAAATGCGTGTGAATGACCCGGCACCGGAAGCGTTGTGGAATAAATACTTTACGGGCATTTACCGGTCTAACCAATTATTGGTGAAAATTGACGGAATTAAATTTGCAGAAGAGAATTTGAGAGCCCGATATAAAGCGGAAGCCTTGTTCCTGCGTGCTAATTATTATTTTGATCTGGTTCGCCTGTTCGGAAATGTGCCTTTGATTTTGACTCCGATAACTCCTGCCGATTATGCGCAGGTACAAATGGCACCGGAAATTATTTATAAACAGATTGCAGACGATTTGTTGGCAGCTATTCAGGCAAAAGATTCAGAAGGAAACTACAGTCTTCCGGCTTCTTCCTTGCAACTGGCTGCTGCCGATAAAGGGAGAGTTACACGTGCAGCAGCCCAATCCTTGTTGGCTAGAGTATGGTTGTACTATACAGGATATTATCAACAAAATGAACTTCCCGGAGTCAGTGCCCGGGATATTGTCGGACAAATTGAAGATGTGATAGAAAACAGCGGGCACAGCCTGATGCCAAATGCATATGACAGAGAAGCTACTTTAGCCGGCAAAACTTCGCCTTTGTTTGATGTCGCCAATAAAAACAATGTAGAAGGAGTTTTTGAAATTCAGTACACCGATTTGTCAAAATGGGGTTCTTGGAGTAACCGGCAAGGCTGTTTAGGTAATCAAGCGGTTGTACTTTGGGGAATGCGCGATGTAAGCGGGCTGTATGCTTCCGGCTGGTCATTCGCTCCTGTAAGTAAAAGACTTTTCGACAGGTTCGATTCAAGCGATCCGCGCCGGCTTGCTACTTTTATCAATGCTGAGGCTGCTGTGGGGGACAATGACGGAGAGGGGCTCAATTATACAAAAGGATATCAGAACACCGGGTATTTTAACCGCAAGTTCACGCCTCTAATTGCAAATAACGCTCGTTACGGCGGCACGCGGGAATTGAATTACCGGAATAACTATCCGATGATTCGTTTTGCTGATGTCCTGTTGATGGGAGCCGAACTGGAATTATTATATGGAGACAAAGCGAAAGCGTTGGATTATTATAAACGTGTGCGCGAGAGGGCGATGGGAGCAGGGAGTGTGAACATCTCCCAAAACCAACTGACTTTGGATATGATTGATAACGAGAGAATCTTTGAGTTGTCTTTGGAAGGACACCGTTACTGGGATATTCTTCGTCGCGGACAAGAGTATGCCGATAGAACACTGACTAATGGCGAATCGAATGAATTTAGTGTGACGTACAATAAGGCGAGAGCCGGATTAATGCCGATTCCGCAGTACGACATCAGCCAGTCGAAAGGCTCATTGAAACAGAATCCGGGATATTAACCATTAAAGAAGAAAAGCTATGATAAGAAATAAATATTTATATATCGCCCTAGTTGCCTTGTCTTTTTTGGGCAGTTGCTCACCGGACGACCGGATGGGACTGGAGGCTCCGATTCAAGATTTGAAGATTGTTGTTGTTCCAGGCGAACAGCCCAATACATATACCTTCAAGACAACGCCTGCTGATGTGATTGGATTTTGGGATTTGGGAAATGGAGTAGTTGCTGACGGAGTCAGTTCCGTGAAAGGTGAGTTTCCTTTCCCCGGTAATTATTCAATTACATTGAAGGCTTTCGGACAAGGCGGACAGACCAATTCGGTTTCTATTGTCCTTCCTGTCATAAAAAGTAATTATGATTTATTAAGCGACCCGATTTATGAGAAACTGACGGGTGGCATTAATAATGAAGCTGGAAAAACATGGGTGGTTGATTCCCTGCTTCCGGGACATTTGGTTAAAAATCCCTTGAATAATGGAGGGAATGGTGATTGGTCTGCCCAAATAGCAGGACATTTGAATCGTGCCAACAACAAGACTGGTGGCGGCATGTATGATGATGAAATAACTTTCAAGCTGACAGACAAGGATGGAGCTGCCTTTATTTATGAGAACAATGGTTCCAGTTGTGCGGCTTCTAATCCGATTGCTGCCGGAAACCCGAGTGCCGGGGCGGGGATTTATTCTCTGCTGGTCACGGATCCTGCATGGAAAACTACCCGGGCCGATAAAATCTCGGCTGTATATCCCGGCGGTTGTGGGGATTATCTTGTACGTTGTACTCCGCCCGATAAAATGACATGGACTATCTTGAAGGACGGTGCAGGCAATTATTCCTTATTGTTGCCTAAAACAGCGGATGGCAATGGCGGGTTCCTTTTCTATTTTACGGATTGGAGTGCTAATTATCAGATAAAATCAATAACGGACGATAAGATGGTAGTATGGAAAAGTTGCTCGGACGGAGCTACCCGTCAGATTGTGATGATCCGGAAAGGATGGATTGACCCGGAAGCGGCGACGGCTCCTGCCAATTAAGCGAATGTTGACTATTAAAATTGATAGAAATGAAAAATAATATACTGTTATATTTGCTGGGTCTTATTTTATTAGTAGGGTGTAGCAAGGATGAAGAGAACCGCTATATATCTTTTGCGCTGGATACCGAACATAACAGCGTAGAAGGCAGTTTCGTGCAGGGGGCAGAATTGCTTTCCAGTTGCCAGGCTTCAATCTCTTATGTGAATGCGGCAGGTGGTACGGCTACTTTCAGCTCGGAAGAGGTGAATGGCATTCGTATTGAGAAAACTTCTTTGCCGTTGGATGGTAAAACCGGTACTGTGAAACTGCGGATTACGGGCGTACCTGTTGAATTGGGAATTATGTATTTGCCTGTATTGGTAGAGTATATGGGCAACAAATATGAGACGACGGTATCTGTTGTAATCTTTGAAGATACGGATCCTTCGGGAAGTATTGAATTCCAGATGGAAACCAGCCCAATCACCCATATGAAGTCAGTCGTTGAAATTCCGTTTACCGTTGTGCCTACTATGTCTGCGGTTACGGCTTCCGAAATTCAGGGATTGAATGTGAAGATTACACAGGATTTGAATACCGGACAGGGGGTAGTGACATTAACTCCTACTGCTGAATTATTGTCAGGGACATTGGAGATTACAGCATCGTTCGGAGCCCGTACACCGGTTGTGAAAGAAATCAGCGTAAGTGCATTCGCAGAAGGAGAGGGCACGGCGGAATCTCCTTATAAAGTATCAGATGCCGACGGATTGAACAAATTAAAGTTCGGTTTGGATAAGGCATTTGTTCTCACGGATGATGTAGAAATAGAAGCAAACTGGACACCGGTAGGAACGACCGAATCACCGTTCGCTGGTACTTTGGATGGAGATAACCATAGGATTACATATCATATCAATGCTCCGGCAAGTGACTCACAAGCTTTCTTCGGAGTTGTAGGTGCCGGTGCGGAAGTGAAGAATCTGAATTTTGGCGGAGAAGTAACAGGACGTACCATCGTTGCCGGAGTGGCTGCCAGCAGTGCTGTGCCTTTGGAGAACTGTAATGCGGACGATGTGCTTGTCAAAGGAGAAAATCATCTTGCCGTATTGGTTGCTTCCGGTGATGGAAAAGATAATCGTATTTTGACAGTTGGTAAGAATTTCCCAACGCTGATTAATATCACTATAGGAGATACGTCGGCTAGCGAATTGCTTGATGTTCTTCCAATGGACATATCTGTAAATGTATTGGAGAATGTCACAAACGCGAATATTTCCTACGATAGCTCTAATGGGAAAATTACTGCCGATATAACGAATGGTGGATTTGAATGCGGTGATATTACGGTTGAACTGAAACTGGCGCAGAGCGGAAGCGGTTCAAATGTCGTATCGTTGGCGAAGACGATAACGATTGCTTCAAAGAGGATGAATGAAGGTGGCGATGGTTCTGAAGCTTCTCCGTATATTGTAGCGGATGGAGAACAGTTGGCAGCAATGATGACAAATGCTCCTTCCAGTTACATTGTCTTGCAGAATGATATTCTGCTGTCTGGTGAGTGGCTGCCCGTTGCAGAATTTACAGGCGATTTGGATGGCAAGGGATATGCTGTAACAGGATTGAAGATAAACGCAACAACAGCTAGTTCCGGATTTGTGAAAACAAATAAGGGTATTATCCATGACCTTAAATTTGTAGGTGTAGATATTACCACCACACAATCTTTCGGAACAATTGCCGGAATTAATCAAGGAACAATTCGTGATATAGAAGTATCCGGTAAAATAGCTAGTACGCATACTAGTGATTTGCTGGGTGGTATTGTTGGAGATAATATTGCGCAAGGCGTTATTGAAAACTGTTATGTAAATTTGGATATGACAGCCACTTGCGGTATGGTTGGAGGAATTGCCGGTCGTAACAAAGGTACGGGGAGTGGTGCCATAGTACGCAATTGTACATCGGAAGGAACTTTGACTGTCACCGCTTCTAAAACACGTATCGCCGGTATTGTAGGGCGTGGCGAAGGACCGGACTTGATAAAGGGATGTCTTTCTTCAATGACAATTACCGCTACTACTTCCGGAGCTAATGGCGTTGGAGGAATTTTCGGAGCCAACAATAACAATGACATGAAGATTGAGGAGTGTATGTTTACCGGAACTGTGAAGAGTGGAAATGATGTCGGAGGTATTGCCGGAGTAGGAGTTAATGTGCGAAACTGTCTGGTTGAAAATGCCTCGGTAAGCAATACGGTAAGCGGCTCTAACGGAAATGCAGCAGGCGTATGTGGTACTAATAAAAAGTATGCTACTAACTGTATCGTTCGCAATGCTGAAATATCCGGAATCGTTGGAACTGGTAAGGCTGTTTCCGGAATTAATGGAAACTATCAGAATAATGGAACCGCCAACGGTTGTGTGGTAGAGTCTGCTACAATAAAAGGTGCTAAGGTACAGCGCATTTCTGCTATCAATCCTGCAACTGTGAGCAGCAATCCGGGTGCTCCTTTGGCTAACAACTGGACATGTAATGTCACACTTCTCGACGGGAACAATGAAGATATAAGTTCTTCCGCAACTGATGACGCGGCAGGCTTGGACGGTGGAAAAGTGACCCCGAGTCAGATAAACCAGTCATGGTATGAATCATTAGGTTTTGATATGACTGTTTGGGAATGGAAAGATGGAAAACTGTCTCTTAAGAATGTTGGTTATAAACGTAAATGAGAAGAATTATGAAAAGGATAAATAAGATATTTACATTCATGTGCATACTGACCTTATTCAGTGCTTGCACCAAAGACCAAATGATTACTGATCTTACGGATGAAGATGGAACTGCTACTTCTTCCAACAAGGCAACCATCTATAAGCGTGGCTGTGGATTTAGCTTGGGTACAAGCACGGGGCAGTGGTGGGCGAATATTATAAATCTGAAGGCAAACTGGTATTATACATGGGGACTGACTGGCTGTCAGGACCCATATGCCCCGCAAAATGTAGAATTTGTTCCGATGTTCTGGGGACATACGAACGTAACTCAGTCCAACATTGATATGGTGAATGACTTGTATCGCCAGAAAAAGATATTCTATGTGCTTGGATTTAATGAACCGGATTTATCTTCTGAAGGGAATATGACCGTAGAACAGGCATTGGAAGACTGGAAGAAACTTTCGGACGGGCTTGACCCGGGTATAAAACTGGTAAGTCCGGCTGTATCCTGGCCCGGAGCTGCATGGTTCAATGACTTTATGAAAGGTGTGCAAAGCCAGAATCTGCGAATGGATTATATTGCCCTTCATATTTATATGGGGCAATCTCCCAAAACGTATTCAGATCAGGTAAAGAAAATATTCTCTACTTATGGCAAGAAGATTTGGATTACGGAGTTTGCGCCCAGAGATGACAGCGCGACGTCCGGAAAGCCAGAAACCAATAAAGTCTCAGAAGAGTGGATTCGTAATAATTTTATAGAGCCGGTACTGACAGATTATGAGAATATGGATGAAGTCTTTCGTTATGCTTGGTTCAGCGGAAGTCCGACAATGGCAGGCCTGTGGACTTCAATGTTAGTTGATAAAGACGGTAAACTGACTTCTTTGGGAGATTATTATGCAACGATTCATCCGAATGACGACGCTGCTCCTGCCAATGGAATGACAATGCCACAATGATGCTGTATATGAGAATAAAGATATTTGTATTTGCAATGAGTTGTTTTACCCTGACTGCTTTTGGTCAGGGTAACAATCCTGTTGAGGAGAGAATTGACGAACTGGTTTCGCAAATGACTTTACAGGAAAAGATCGGGCAGATGAACCAGTTGACAGGCATGGGACTTTCAAAAAACATGAAAGAATCAGTTAAGACAGGTAAGGTCGGGACGATTTTGAATGAGTTGAATGTGAATGTGGTGAACGAGCTTCAGCGCATAGCTGTGGAAGAGAGTCGTTTGCATATTCCTCTGATCGTAGCTCGTGATGTTATTCACGGGTTTAAGACTATTTTCCCCATACCTTTGGGACAAGCCGCTTCGTGGAATCCGGAAGTTGCGGAAGAAGGTGCCCGGGTAGCTGCTGTGGAAGCGAGTGCTACGGGGATTCGCTGGACATTTGCACCGATGATTGATATATCACGTGATCCCCGTTGGGGACGTATCGCCGAGTCTTGTGGGGAAGATCCTTACTTGACTTCTGTCATGGGAGTAGCCATGGTGAAAGGTTTTCAAGGGACGGATTTGTCAGCTCCCACAAGTATCGCTGCTTGTGCTAAACACTTTGCCGCTTATGGGGCATCTGAATCCGGTAAAGATTATAATACAACCTGGATTCCGGAAGTCTTGCTGAGAGATGTCTATCTCCCCCCGTTTGAAGCCGTAGCAAAAGCCGGAGCAGCAACTTTTATGTGTTCTTTTAATGATATAAACGGCATTCCATCTTCCGGAAATCCTTATCTGAATCAACAGATTTTACGTAACGAATGGCATTATGACGGAGTTTTGGTTAGTGATTGGGGCTCTATTCAGCAAATGATTCCCCATGGCTTCTGTGCCGATTTAAAAGAAGCGGCTATGAAAGCGGCCAATGCTTCAGTAGATATTGACATGATGGGCTATGCTTACACTAAACACTTGGAAGAACTGGTGAAGAGTGGGGAAGTTAGTGAAAAAACAGTGGATGAGGCTGTTCGTAATATCCTTCGTCTGAAGTTCAGGCTGGGACTATTTGACAATCCTTATACAAAGGTTGAAGGGAAGCCTTATTATACTGAAAAGGCATTGGATAAGGCAAAAAGGGCCGCTGCGGAAAGTGCTGTTTTGCTGAAAAACGATGGAGTATTGCCTTTAAAGAAAGACATAAAAACAATAGCCGTAGTAGGTCCTTTGGCGGATGCTCCGGCTGACCAGTTGGGTACATGGTGTTTTGATGCAGAGCCGGAAAGGGCTGTCACACCTTTGGCAGCTTTGCGCGATTTATATGGCAAGCGAGTGAAAATAATTGCGGAACTGGGGTTGCAATATAGCCGTGACAAGAGTGAAGAAGGAATCGCGAAAGCAGTAATGGCTGCTGAACAGGCAGATGTCGTACTGGCTTTTGTAGGTGAAGAAGCTATATTATCCGGTGAAGCACGTTGCAGGGCGGATATTGATTTGCCAGGCAAGCAGACCGAATTATTGGCAGCATTGAAACGGACAGGAAAACCTGTTGTCATGATAGTTATGGCGGGGCGTCCTCTGACGATTACTCGGGAAGCGGAAATGGCGGATGGCATTTTGTATGCTTTTCATGGTGGTACAATGGCAGGACCGGCTTTAGCCGATTTGATATTTGGTAAATCCGTCCCTTCGGGAAAACTTCCTGTAACTATACCGCGCATGGTAGGACAAGTCCCTATTTATTATGCACATAAAAATACAGGACGTCCTGCAAGTAATATAACTTTGATGGATGACATTGAAATCGGGGCCAAGCAGACGTCTATCGGTTTTACCAGTTACCATTTGGATGCGGGAGACAGACCTTTGTTTCCTTTTGGGTATGGACTGTCTTATACGGCATTTCAATATGGCGATGTGAGGCTTTCTTCCGGGAAACTGAAACAGGGGGATACATTAACTGTCACCTGTGATATTACAAATACAGGGAATTATGATGCCAGTGAAGTGGTGCAACTTTATATACGCGATAGGGTAGCTTCGTTAATTCGTCCGGTTCGTGAATTGAAGGGATTCAAGAAAGTGTTTGTAAAAGTAGGTGAAACTCATACGGTCAGTTTTCAATTGACTTCTGATGATTTAGCATTTTGGCAGAATGCGAAAATGAAGAAGGCGGAAGCCGGAGAGTTTCAAGTTTGGGTTTCTACAGATAGTCAGACGGGGACGCCGGCTCGTTTTCTTTATGAAGAGTAGCTTATGTGTCTTGGGAAATAAGTTGAGATACAGGTAAGTCAGCCCCAAGATATCGGCAGAGTAACGTTAGGATGCTGGTAACGTTGCTTTAAGATGCCGGTATTGTTCTGTCAAGGTACCGTTATCTTTAGCTTACCACAGGCGTGACGACTTCTCTTCTCACGGCTGTGGCGAATTAGGGATAGCGGCATCTTAGCAGAACAATACTTACTTGATAAGATAAGGATAATTGCATCTTAACGGAATTGTACTTGCTCGGTAGGGTGAAGATGATAGGTCGTATGTCATCCTTTGTTTATAGTTTGTATGACTCGGCATGCTTTCCCCTTTTTATCCACACCTTCTATTATTATATCTTCCGGTGCAGTGCTGTCCGGAGTATAATATTCAATGGTTACTTTTCCTTCTGCGTCCAATTGTAGTGACGGGTTCCAGTAGATAGTACTCCGTAAGTCTGAACGTTGTGCATTCTTCTTTTCGGGGGTATCGTAAGCAGGTACATAGAACTCAACCGAATCGCTGTATCCCAGTGGGGTGCACGTGATAATACCCTGTGCAGGTTTTGCGGGAAGGTCTTTTCCATCTTTTAATGTAATGACAATGGCACCTGCCGAACCACGGGAACCTAATATGGCGGCATCGGCTCCACGAAGAAGACTCAGACTAGACATATCGCTGGTTTGTATCATGGTCAGTATGTCGTTGTCGTCTTCATAGACGACGTCGTCAATGACAATGACCGGTTGTTCGGGATTATTGCGGATATGTATTTCGTTGCCGTTGGTTACACTGACTCCCGGAAGTCTGCTTACCGCATCGAAGGCGGTTTGGGCTCCACCACTTTCGAGTTTGTCTCCCTCGATGGTGTAAGTATTGATTCCGCCCGTGTAGATACTTTCTGAACGGGGCTTGGAACGGTTGCCTGTGATAAGTACTTCTTTCAGGTTATATACTCTCATACCGCCTTCCATATAATACTGGTCGCGTGTGTTGAGCAGATAGTCTTCCATGAAAGTTGCCGTGGCGTCGCGGAATGGAGATTTGTGCGAAGCAAGCGGGTATTTGGGAGTGTCGATTTCTATGTCTACTCCGGCAAATCCTCTTTTGGTACGCGCTTGGACGAGGAAAGTCGTGCTATCCCTGAAGGATGTATTCACGATAAATTCTCCTTTTTCATCTGTGGTGGTAGTGGCAATGATATTCTGTTTGGGAGCCAGGATACAAATAGGCCCTTTCTTCACATTACTTCCGAAGAAGCCTTTGATTCGTCCGCTGATGGTTTGCCCTTTTTCCATATAATTAGTGAGATTCAGTGAGGGGGCAGTCAGTACGTTTTTTATGTGATGTCTGCGCCATCCGTGAGTCATCATTAAGAAGTCAAGTGTTCTTAGTGTCCTGGGGTCTTGATGAAGAAAATAATATCCGGGGTCTTCTATATATCCTTTCAAATCAGAAGTCAGTAGCAGATTTGATAGGATATTATCTGCGAGAGAATCCGGTTGGATGCTTCTCCGGTCAGTGATGCTGATAGAGAAATTGCCTTCTATGGGGTTACCGTTATTATCTTTTGCTGAAATTTGTAGGGATACTTTTTCTCTTTTCCCGTATGTAGGTTTATCGGACTGGATTTGCCATTGGTGGGGATTCCGGTCGGGCACAAAGACTAACCGTTCACTAAGTGCGTTTCCTTGTTGGTCGATGAGCATAAAATGGGTAATGCCTGCGGTGAAGAGGCTATCATTCATTCTTCCGAAAGTCCTGTCGGTATTGATTGGTTGAAGAATAGCTAGTTTCCCACGGGTATGTGCTATTAAAAATAACTTTTGCGGCCATTCGGTAGTCTCCGTTTTCTGAATTTCATAGCGTATTTCCTTTTTGTAATGTGATATGGACAGTCCGATTCCTTTTTGCTCTACTGCGGGCAGGTCGAATCGTTTGCTGATGCCGTCGTTGGTTTTGGCTATCACATAATAGGAGTTTCCGTTGGTTGGATTTAATGTGAACACTCCCATGCCATCATGTTCTGAACGGAAAGCGGTCAATGTATCCCCTTTGGCATCGAACAGGAATCCTTCTATTTCTTTCGAGAAGCCATCGGTTCCCTGAGCTTTGAAAGCAATGTTTTGATGAGCGACAGCCAATAAAGCGCCACCTTCCGGGAAGAATTGAACGTTGAAGTCCTTGTTGAATAAAGGCAGATAAAAGGTCTTCTTATATATATACTGCGGGTTGTCAAACTCGACTTCGATATGTCGCGTTGCTGTGGACTTTAAATCCGGTAAGGAGATGGAAATCAATCCGCTCTCATCTGTCTTTCTTTTGCCTTTGTCTTTTACTTTGCCATTCTCAATGTAACGGTAGTGAACGGTGGTGTTTTTAAAAGCTTCCTGGATATTACTTGCGAATTTGACTTTAGCGGTATAATGCGTTTCGTCTTCTTTCTGATATTCAATATTCGAAACGATGGTGTTATCAATAGAATTACCAATCTTCAAGTTATGTGAATAAAAGAATTCCGGTTCTTGGTTGAGCATCCAATTGCTGTATGCCCGCAGGTAATAATCGCCGGCGGGAAGGGTAGGCGGGAGAGCAAAGGCATTGTGAAAGCCTAAGGAATCCCTGCGAATCTTTTTCCGTCCTATGATGGAGTCGGAACGATTGATGAGTTCTGTAATGATGAAATTACTCTGTGTGTTATCTTGGTGTGTGACTGCGTTTACCAAATATCCTTTGAACCATATTTTCTCTCCAGCTCCATAGAATGGTTTGTCAAGATGCAGGTACAACTTTTCCTGAGGTACATTTTTCAGGAGATTGAAATACGCAATAATCGTATCCTGCATATTTTGTGCGGATGCAGATAACGTAAACAGGCTTGAAAATATTCCGGCAAAGAAAACCTTCAAACCTTTATCTGTAAGGAACGTAGTCTTGCTTTTCATATCATATATGTCTTTGTGAAAACTGCGTAAAAGTACCACTTATTTCGAGAACGCAAAAAGGATTTATCGAAACAATACTGAATGTGTATGATATTATAAACTTTTGCAATATTATTGCATCTATGCCTTGTGCATCCAGATGGAAAGTATCTTTCTTTTGACTGCAAGTATGTTGATTACCGATACTATGATGAATAGAAGGATGCCCATGCTGATGGCTGCCCATAAGGTGCCTGTTTCCAGTTGCGGAAAAAGTAGCCTGATACTGTCAAGGTAGTAGCTGCGTAGCCAGCAGACCAGTCCGATGGATAGAACGAGTACGATAGTGTTCAGTCCTACTGTGAGTAACTGATAGGGTAATGCTACTCTGCCGGGACTGTATCCAATCAGCAGCAGGCTTTCCAGCTTGGCCGTATTCTTTTGCAGCAATAGGAAAATACTTAGCATCAGGATATAGAATGAAAGGATGCTGATAAATAAACCGACTCCCAATACGATGCCTACGATAAGGCGGAGAAAATATGTCGTTTTTCCGGCATCCAGTTTTCCGTCTTCCGTTTCATATCCTTTCTTTTGGAAATAGCTGGCAATGGAAGAATCTGCCGGATTGTTGACTTCGATAATCAATCGGGCAGGCTGTGCTTCCGCGTTCGGGGCGAAATTTTCGTTGGCCCATTTCATAAAGGCTTGGGGAACAAGGATGGTATTCAGGCGGTTGGAGAAACCGACAATATTTCCTTTGTACTGTTCTACCCGTCCGTTGCCGCGCATCATAATGTCCATTTGGATAAGACCCATTAATCCTTCCGATAGTTTAGGCAGGCTTCGGCTTTGGGCGAAACCGAAGTTATAAAGATTCAGATAGTTGCGGGGGATGATGATAGGGATTGTATGAGTCTCTTCGTCAAAGTGCCATTTGTCGAGCTTGATGTCAACAAATTCATCTGGAACCGATTCGAAAAACATATCTGTGGAGAGATGAATACCTGCTTCCCGCACTCCCAGTCCTGCCGATACTTTGAATTGGGAAGGAGTGAATGTTCCTATGGCCTTGGTGAACGGCTGTTTTTTCAGGTCGGCGATGTCTTCGGCAGTAAAGGTGTTGTTCTTTCCGGCAAAGGAGCCGAGTGTGCTGATTTTCTTTGTTGCTATGATGAAGTCTTGCTTCATAAAACTGTCGCCTTCGGTGAATACCGGGATTACATCTTTATAAAACTGCACACTGAGCAATACAATCATCATACCGAATAGATTGGCTAAAAAGAAACCGGCTAGTTGACCGATACTGATATGTTGGCGGAGAAGTTTCCAGACAAGGGTATTCATTGTTTTATACTTAATAATTTTAATACGTGCCTAATTACTTTATGATAATGCATAGCCATTTCTTTTATAAGCTGAGAATATGTTGATAAGGCAATTCTATATGCTTGCCGATGGAAGTCGCTATTACTCCGGCTCCTTGCTTTTCGGCTTCGGCAATAATGAGTTCTCCCATGATACGGCTATTGTCATCGTCCAAATGACTGATAGGCTCATCCAAAAACAGGAAATCGAACGGCTGGCAGAGCGCGCGGATAAAGGCGACACGCTGTTGCTGCCCGAAAGAAAGTTTACCGGCTTTGGCGTTTGTTTTATCTGCGATACCCAGTTGCTCGAAAAATCGAAGGATTTCCTTTTTCTTTTTGTATCCGGTAAGGTTGTTTTTCAGTTGCACATTCTCAAAAGCGGTAAGTTCGGTGAAGATGCGTAAATCTTGAAAAAGCATACTCAGTGAATGTTTTCTCAGGTCGACCCATTGCTTCACGGAGTATGCTTTGATATTGGTTTCATCGAAATTGATAATCCCCTGATAGTCGTTGCGGTAGCCGTAGATATAGCTGCACAATGACGATTTTCCGGTGCCGGAAGCAGCTTCAATCAGGTACATTTCTCCTTTCCGGAAGATAAGATCCTGATGCCATACGTCTGAGGTCACCGAATTACGGTCAGCAAACACTTGGGGAAGTGTTTGCTGTAGGTGAATACTATTCATACCGTTTGTTTACAGATTATTACATGCCGGCAAATTGCTTGGCAAAGTCCACAATTTGTTTAAGGGCATTGACATCTTTATCTTTCAGGCAGAGGTCCATTTCGCAGATTTCTCCTTCAGTGCTTATAGACAAGAAAGATATTTTATTGGCCAGTTCAAGATAAGTCTTCACTTCCTGACCGCCGAAACCTGCTGCCATTTTAACAATAGGAAGTTCGAGTATAGCATCGGTATTAATGGCAAAGAAAACTGTTTTTCCCTTCATCTCCGATGCATAAGGGGCTTCCTTGATGGACTTGTCCGCTGCCTTGCCCACATTTTTGTAGAGTAATTCATCGTTGGTGGCATACATTTGTTTGTCTTTGATTCCAAAGAATATATTCATACCTTTGGTTTTGTAGACATATTCGTCTTTTCCCAGTTCCAGAATATCTTCTCCTCTTTTCAAGCCCAACGATTGTTTGTTCTTATAAAGAGCTTCGAGTGCGTTTCCGTTTTTTACATCTGCGTATAGCATGAAGGTCGGAGCGCTGTTCATGGTTACGTTAATCAGTCCGGCAGAAATATCACCATTGAACGAACTGAATAATTCCTTCATTTCGTCCGCTTTAGCGATAGATATCGTATTACGGAAATCCTTGTTTTCGCTTAATAAGTTGTAAAGTCCTTCTCCTTTTACACCTGCATTAATGAACATTAATGTAGATGCTGGGAAATATTTAACAAAAGTACCGTTGACCTTTTCAAATGACTCCTTCTGTTTTTTCAGCAGTGCTTTTACTGCTTCGTTTTCTGTATAGTTCTCGGTTTTGAGGGCAATCTTTCCTTTTTCAAAATTCAGTCCGCCTACAATAGTGATGTCTTCCGGCTTCACTTCGGTGGGTAAGCCCATACTTGCCTGACTGCGGTAAGTTGCGGGAATAGCTGTCATAGAAGCGAAGAAGTTAACGTCACTTTTCTGTTTTTCCATTTTTTGGAAAGCACCGGATTTCACAACACTGTTGTCCGCAGACTGTTTCATCAGGGCAGTGATGCCTTCTTTGGCTTTTTCTATTTGGGAAGTACCGTTGACAGTAACAATCATTACGGTAGAGTTGTTGAAAGCAAGCAAACTACCTTTCATTGTTGTGAAGCTGTATCCGTCAGCTTCGCTGACCGGTTGGCAGATTTGTTCTTTAGCCATCACGTCCAATGAAGTGTGCAAATTATCCTCATTGTTGACCTTACCTACAACGGTCGAATATGGGAAAGAGGAGGAGGAAAACGCATAGAATGGGGATTCTACATCAATACCCGATTCGCTGGGATTCTTCATGACTTTTTCCAATTGCTGGAAAGTAGCGGCATTCATTCCGCTTTTCAGTGCTTCCAGTACTTTTTGTTTGGCGGCTTCATTCTCTTTATTATCCAGTCCCGCTTTGCTGGCGAGGGATTTGAGGTTGATAGAAGCGACTACCGAGGCATCAGCCGGTATCACGTTGGTGTACTCTGATGTCTTGGAACATGCTGCCAGAAAAACAATCAGTACTGCCAGTACCGAGAGTCGTGAAATCATTTTCTTTGCCATACTTATATTATTTAAAGTTGTATAATCATTGATTCGGACGGTTATTGATTTGACAGATTCAGCGTGTGGCAAGCTACCAGTGCTGCTGTTTCTGTACGAAGCCGTGATTTACCCAGGCTGATAGGGGCGAATCCCCGCTCAATGGCTTTCTTCACTTCTTCTTCACTGAAATCTCCTTCGGGGCCTATCAGTACAAGGGCGTCTTCTCCGGGTTTCAGGATATCCTTCAACATCGGTTTCTCTCCTTCGTAACAATGGGCTATAAACTTCTGTCCTTTGAATTCCTGAGCAATGAACTTATTGAAATCGGTCATTTCATTCAGTTTCGGCAGACGGGCTTTGAGTGATTGCTTGATTGCTGAAACGAGAATTTTCTCGATTCGTTCGGTCTTGATGACTTTACGTTCGGAGAAACGGCAGTTGAGGAAAGTCAATTCATCAAAGCCTATCTCGGTAGCTTTCTCTGCAAACCATTCGTTACGGTCCATATTTTTGGTTGGGGCCATGGCAATATGTAAGTGGCACGGCCAAAGCGGTTCTTGAAAGATCGTTTCTTTGATGGTTACCTGGCAACGTTTGTTGGTTGCAGCCGTGATTTCTGCTTTATAGAAATAACCCTTACCATCGGTGAGGGTTATTTCATCTCCGATACTCAACCGTAGAACACGGGTACAATGCTGTGCCTCCTCTTCAGGTAGTTCTTTGCTTTTTTGTATATCGGGAGTATAAAATACGTGCATAATATAAGTTACTGATTTTTGTTTCTTGAATTAATCTGATCCCGTATCTGTGCGGCCAATTCGTAATTCTCGTCTTTAACAGCCTGTTGTAAAGCCTCTTCCAGAGATATGGAAGAGGAACCGGATGAATTGCGTCTTTCTTCAGATTCTTCGCCATTCTCTTTTTCTACGGAACGGACTTTTTCTTCGTCGGATATACGCAGACATTCCTGTTCAAGGATAGATTCGTAAATCAGGATTGGACAGTCGGAACGCACAGCCAAGGCTATTGCATCCGAGGTACGCGCGTCGATACGTATAATTTCCTCATCTTTTTTGAGGTAAATATAAGAGTAGAAAATACCATCTTTCGCTTTGTAGATTAACACACGTATCAGATGGGCTCCTAACACAGTGAGAGTAGTAATGAATAAATCGTGTGTCAACGGGCGGGGCGTTTTAACCCCCTTCAGATATAAAGCGGTGGCTTGAGCTTCTGCCGGACCGATGATGATTGGCAGTTGCCGTTCACCGCTCACTTCGCCTAATAGCATGGCAAATGCGCCTACCTGAGCCTGGCTGTTTGTGATATTTATGACTTGTAATTCTACCTTTTTATCCATTGTCTTTCTTACTTAATTGGTGTGACTCTCCCGCTGGTGCTTGTATTTGAATACTAAAGCAAACAGAATGCCGATAACGAACGCATAAGCTGCAAATATCAGCCAGATATCCGTCCATTCACGACTTACCAGTTTACCGTCGGCATATACAGAGAATGCGTCTACCACAGCACCGCTGGCATATCCGCCGATGATTGCTCCCAATCCGTTGGTCATCATAAAGAATAATCCTTGTGCACTGGCACGGATGGAAGAACTGGTTTCCTGTTCAACAAACAACGAACCGGAAATGTTGAAGAAATCAAAGGCCATGCCGTAAACGATCATGGAAAGGATAAGCATCCACAGTCCGTTGCCCGGATCTCCGAAGCCGAACAGTCCAAAACGGAATACCCATGCGAACATACTGATAAGCATTACTTGTTTGATACCGAAATGCCTCAGGAAGAAAGGTATGGCAAGAATGAACAATGTCTCGGACATTTGGGATATAGATAACAGGATAACCGAATGTTTCACTCCAAAGGATTCTGCAAATTCAGGAATACTGGCGAAGCTACCCAAAAACAGGTCGCCGTACGTATTGGTAATCTGTAAAGCTGCCCCCAAAAGCATGGAGAAAAGGAAGAAAATGGCCATTTTCTTTCTCTTGAATAATACCAGTGCATCCAACCCGAAGGCTGAAAGCAGTGATTTGTTTTCCGATTTAGTGGGTCGGCAGGCCGGCAAGGTGAAAGAATAGAATCCGAGTAACAATGCAGAAGCGGCACCCACATAAAGCTGTGCGCTCGAATTTTTGAATCCCGTAAGGTCTACTGCCCACATGGCACAGATAAAGCCGATAGTTCCCCATACGCGGATAGGAGGGAAGTCTTTGATGAGGTCGCACTTATATTGTTCCAGGGAATTGTATGATACGGTGTTCGCTAGTGATAAAGTCGGCATATATACCAATAAGTTAAGCAGCATTGCCCAATACATCTGGTCATAACTTGTTGCCGTGGAAGCATAGAAGAGACAGGCTGCTCCTGCAATATGGCAAAGTCCATATAAACGTTCTGCATTAAACCATTTATCGGCAATAATACCGATGATTCCCGGCATCACCAAAGAAGCGATACCCATAGTAGCGAAAATGGCTCCGATCTGTCCACCTTCGAAGTGGAGTTCTCTACCCATATAACCACCTAGTGATATTAACCATGACCCCCAAACAAAGAATTGCAGGAAGTTCATAATAATCAAACGGACTTTTATACTCATGACTTTTTTAATTTGTGTTTCTCTTTTGTTGATAATAGATGCAAATATAATATTTTCATTGAATAGGTGGACTAGTAATTTGAGAAAAAGGGGATAAAAAAGGCATAAATGCTAAGAAACGAAGAGATTTGGAGTTGAAATCTAAGAAGCAGGGGGTGTAAAAAAAAGAAGGCTATCTATCCCAGACAGCCAATCTTTGTTAACCTTAAATCTAATACCATGAAAAACACAGTGCAAAGATAAAGGGTTTTATGTTATACAACATAATGTTTTCTTGTAAATCTTCTACTTGTTAACTCTAATTAACTTTAGTGTTTCCTTTTTTCTGTTACAAGCATCTGTTTGGTTATACCAACGGAGTGGTTTCTGACGGAGAAATGACTGATGTCTGAATGGAAACCTGACTCCGACGCTTTGTCGGTTACTCTACATAGAGTACTAATCCTTTCAGGTACTCTCCTTCGGGATGGTAGATATTTACCGGATGGTCGGCAGGCTGGGTAAGCTGGTGCAGAATACGCACACTGCGTCCTGACATGGCTGCAGCGGTAAATACGGCAGTGCGGAAATTATCCTTGGTTACTACTTGTGAGCAGGAAAAAGTAAACAATATGCCGCCCGGTTTGATTTTCTCGAATGCCTTGGCATTCAGTTTCCGGTAGCCTTGCAGGGCGTTTCGCAAAGCATCTTTATGTTTGGCGAAAGCGGGTGGGTCGAGGATGATTAAGTCGTATTGGTCACCCATACGGTCAAGGTACTTGAAGGCATCTTCGGCAAAAGCCTCGTGGCGGGGGTCGCCGGGGAAGTTCAATTCTACATTCTTATTCGTTAAATCAATGGCTTTGGCGGAACTGTCGACAGAGTGGACGAGTGTCGCACCGCCGCGCATGGCGTAGAATGAGAACCCGCCGGTGTAGCAGAACATATTCAGTACTGAACGGTCTTTGGCGTAACGTTCCAATAAAGAACGGTTTTCACGCTGGTCTACAAAGAATCCTGTTTTTTGGCCTTTCAGCCAGTCTACATGGAACTTCAGACCATATTCTTGCGCGATATTGTCACTGCTTCCTCCTTTTAGAAAACCGTTTTCAGGGAAAAGGTCGGCTTTGAAAGGAAGCGTTGTTTCTGATTTATAATAGATGTTTTCGATTTTATCCCCCATCACTTCGGATAGGGCTTCGGCGATTGCCATGCGGTCTACGTGCATTCCTGCCGAGTGGGCCTGCATGACAGCGGTTTTGGCGTAAATGTCGATAACCAATCCCGGAAGATTGTCTCCTTCGCCATGTACGAGACGATAGGTGTTGTTCGTCGGATTGGTGGCGATGCCGATGCTGCGGCGCATATCGTATGCTATTTCCAACTTATGTTTCCAGAAATTATGGTCAATCGGTTCCTGACGGAAAGAAAGTACGCGTACGGCAATACTTCCGATTTGGAAATGTCCTTCAGCGATAAATTCCTTTTTAGAGGTGTATACTTCTACGACTTCACCTTCTTCAGGTTCTCCGTCGAAACGGGAGATTGCGCCGGAGAAAATCCAGGGGTGAAATCTTTTGAGAGACTCTTCTTTGCCGGGTTTGAGGTATACTTTATGCATGATGTTTTATTTATCTGATTCAATTAAATGTTCTTCTTTCTTTTCTTCGGGGGCTATTTCATAATTGCCCGTCTGTTTCAACTCTTGCAACAGGTTATAGATATTGAGACAAGCCCAGGCGTCGGTAGCGGCATATTGTTTTTGCCCGTCGCTCAGTACATCGGCTTCCCAATTGGAGAGGCGTTGTGATTTGGAAATCTTTTCTTTAAACAGGATTGCGTAAATCTTTTGCAGGCTTTTGTCCTGAATGCCGAACTGGCGTACATAATCTT
The DNA here is from genome assembly GCF_042854785.1 of Bacteroides sp. f07. Classification (NCBI taxonomy): domain Bacteria; kingdom Pseudomonadati; phylum Bacteroidota; class Bacteroidia; order Bacteroidales; family Bacteroidaceae; genus Bacteroides; species Bacteroides sp. f07. The sequence goes on from NZ_BAABXI010000001.1 coordinate 417,347, forward strand.
GCAACTCGATACAACTCTGTTGGTTGAAGGGCGCGCGTTTATGCAACATCATGAAGTCATCCTTTAGTGAAAGGCCGACTTTAATCACCCCCGGATTTTCCAATAAGTCGACTAATGGTTGGGTTAATCCGGTCATATTGAGACGAAACAAGAAACAGCATTCCTCGGAAGAAATCTGAAGGAGTGCTACTTTGTGTGATTGTCCTTTAGTGAAGGAAGGACGTGTTTCACTATCAATACCTATTACAGGCCTGGATTGCAGATAAACTACTGCTTTTTCCGTTTCCGCTTCTGACTGGATAACATGAATCCGTCCCGGAAAAAAAGTTTTCGGGAGTTCCTTTAATTCATCTTTATCTATGGTTCTTCTTACAATCATTGTTATTTATTCATCGTGATGGCAATGACAACCGTCCTCGTGGCAGTGGCAATCGTCCTCGTGGCAATGGCAACCGTCTGCTTCACAACAATTGTCGTCATCGCTTGGTTCGTAAAATCCTTCTTCAGTATCCTCTTCCGCTACTTCATTTTCGTCCTGCTGGTTGTACTTTACATCGTGGAGTGCACGCAACGTGTTTACCAGCTTCTGTCCCCACAACATTCCGAAGTTCTCTTGGCAGAGAGCCAGTGAATCGTTCATCGTTTCGTTCAGTCCCAGTTGGAAGACGAATATGAAGTCTTTGATATCCTGATAGATATCTGCCAAATCTTCCGAAATGGACTTCTTGATAGGTTGGTCGCTATAAACCATGTCTTGTACGAATACGTCCAGATAATCGTCTTTGTCGCCCAGTAACTCCGAAAGGTTGATGCGCAGAATCTCGTAGATTTCCTCTGTAACATACGTTTCGAGTAACTCGTCCCCGATAGTCTCACATTTTGGGAGCATGGATGCTTTTAGATAGAGTAGGGGGAGTATTTTCAGGGATGTATCGACAAAGTCGCTTCGCCTCGTGCGTTCGGCACGTTCGAGGAATGCGCAAAATTCGGCGGCTACCGTTACGAACTCAATTACATTCTTATCAAATATCGTTTGGCTTTCTTTTTCCATAATCAGTATTGATTTGAAACGCAAAGGTAAGAAAAAGGATTGAATGAGCGTAGCGCTCGTTATTTTTTTATTATTTTTGCAGCTCAGAATCTGATTCCAATTTTATAAATAGAATAAAAGACTCATGGCAAAGAAGAAATTAGATAAGGAGGCGGAACGCACTCCCTCTTCCCCAAGTAAAATCGTAGCAATAGTTAAAAGTGAAACTGTACATTTTGTCATCGGACTGATGCTGGTCATCTTTTCCGTTTACTTATTGTTGGCTTTTTCTTCGTTCTTTTTTACGGGAGCGGCCGACCAAAGTATTATTGACAGTGGAAATCCGGCTGACCTGTCGGTGGTCGACAATCATGTGAAGAACTACGCAGGTTCACGTGGGGCGCAATTGGCCAGTTATTTGATTAACGACTGTTTTGGTATCTCTTCTTTCTTTATCCTTGTTTTTCTGGCAGTGGCGGGGTTGAAATTGATGCGCGTACGTGTTGTCCGGCTATGGAAGTGGTTTATAGGGTGTACGTTGCTGCTGGTCTGGTTCTCGGTGTTTTTCGGATTTGCTTTTATGGACCATTATCAGGATTCTTTCATCTATCTGGGTGGTATGCACGGGTATAATGTCAGCCGTTGGTTGATTTCTCAGGTGGGTGTGCCCGGTGTATGGATGATTCTGTTGATAACGGCTATCTGCTTCTTTATATATATTAGTGCACGCACGGTTATCTGGTTGCGCAAACTTTTCGCATTAAGTTTTCTGAAACGTAAGAAGAAAGAAGAGGTGGAGGCGACTCCGGCAGATGCCAATAATCCGGAGTTTACGAACTCTCAACCGCAGGAGGTGGAATTTAACCTGAAGCGGACTTACAGGCAGACGCCGCCGGCACCTGTGATGGATGTACAGGTTGAAGAACCGGAAGAAGAGGAAAACTTCCTGGTGAGCAGGTCGGAGACGGAAGAACTTTCTCCTTTATCTGACGAAAGTGAAGGGGTAACTATGGTGTTTGAACCGACTGTTTCTAATCCGGTTTCACCAACACCAAAGGAAACTGTTGAGGATGAAGAACCTGGGTTTGAAGTGGAGCCAGCCGCTTCGGAAGAAGAATATCAGGGACCGGAAATGGAGCCTTACAATCCGACTAAGGATTTGGAAAACTATCGTTTCCCTACTATCGACCTGATGAAGCATTTTGAAAATGATGACCCGACGATTGATATGGATGAGCAGAATGCGAATAAAGACCGTATCATCAATACGTTGCGTAGTTTCGGTATTGAAATTAGTACAATTAAAGCAACGGTGGGTCCTACGGTAACTTTGTATGAAATCACTCCCGAACAAGGTGTGCGTATCTCCAAGATCCGCGGATTGGAAGACGATATTGCGTTGAGTCTGTCCGCCGATGGGATTCGTATCATCGCTCCGATACCGGGTAAAGGTACTATTGGTATTGAAGTGCCGAACAAGAATCCGAAGATTGTTTCTGGACAAAGCGTTATCGGCAGCAAGAAATTTCAGGAATCCAAGTTTGACCTGCCGATTGTGTTGGGTAAGACTATCACAAATGAGGTCTTTATGTTTGATCTTTGCAAGATGCCGCACGTATTGGTGGCAGGTGCAACCGGTCAGGGTAAATCTGTCGGATTGAATGCGATTATTACTTCCTTATTATATAAGAAACATCCGGCTGAACTGAAATTCGTCCTGGTGGACCCGAAGAAAGTGGAGTTCAGTATTTACTCTGTTATTGAGAATCATTTCCTGGCCAAGCTTCCCGATGGGGGTGAGCCGATTATTACGGACGTAACGAAGGTGGTGCAAACGCTGAATTCGGTTTGCGTGGAAATGGATACCCGCTATGACTTGTTGAAAATGGCTCATGTACGTAATGTTAAAGAATACAATGAGAAGTTTATCAACCGTCGTCTGAATCCGGAGAAGGGGCATAAGTTTATGCCGTATATCGTAGTTGTCATTGACGAGTTTGGTGATTTGATTATGACCGCGGGTAAGGAAGTGGAACTTCCGATTGCCCGTATCGCCCAGTTGGCGCGTGCTGTCGGTATTCATATGATTATCGCTACGCAACGTCCGACTACCAATATTATCACGGGTACGATTAAAGCCAACTTCCCGGCCCGTATTGCTTTCCGTGTATCTGCTATGATGGACTCCCGTACTATTCTTGACCGTCCGGGGGCAAACCGTCTGATTGGTAAGGGAGATATGCTCTTCTTGCAGGGGGCCGACCCGGTGCGTGTGCAATGTGCCTTTATCGATACGCCGGAAGTAGAAGAAATCACGAAGTTTATTGCCCGTCAGCAAAGTTATCCTACTCCGTTCTTCCTGCCCGAATATGTAAGTGAAGATGGAGGCGGTGAAGTAGGAGAGATTGATATGGGACGTCTTGACCCGTTGTTTGAAGATGCTGCCCGACTGGTGGTGATTCATCAGCAAGGTTCCACTTCGTTGATTCAGCGTAAATTTTCTATCGGCTATAATCGTGCCGGTCGTATTATGGATCAGCTCGAAAAAGCGGGAATCGTCGGTCCGACACAAGGAAGCAAGGCGCGTGATGTGCTTTGCATCGATGATAATGATCTTGAAATGCGTTTGAACAATTTGCAGTAATCAATCGTTTATTAAACAAATGAGAAAATACATTTTTAGTGTTTTAATAGCTTTACTGTCATTGCCTGTGATTGCTCAACAACAGCAGTCGCAGGCTAAAGCCGTTCTTGATAAAACGGCCGAAGCGTTTCGGAAAGCAGGTGGGGTGAAAGCGGATTTTACTATAAAGGCTGTGAAGAACGGTCTGGCGGAAGGATCGGAGAGTGGAACTATTCAATTGAAGGGAGAAAAGTTTGTGCTGAAAACCTCTGATGTAGTTACTTGGTTTGACGGGAAGACGCAGTGGAGCTATGTGATAAAGAATGATGAAGTGAATGTCAGTACCCCGACTCAGGAAGAATTGCAGCAGATTAATCCGTATACATTCCTTTATATCTATCAGAAAGGATTCTCTTATAAGCTGGGAGCAGTGAAAACATATCGGGGGAAGGCTGTTTGGGAAGTGGTTCTTACGGCTAAGGATAAGAAACAGGATTTGGAACGTATCATTCTTTATGTGACGCAGGATACTTACGATCCTCTGTATATTCTGCTTCAACAACGTGGGCAACAGACACGTAGTGAAATAACCGTTACGAGTTATCAAACCCGGCAGAATTATGCGGATGGTATTTTTACCTTCGACCGGAAACAATATCCGGGTGTGGAGATTATTGATTTGAGATAAAATATTTTTGAATAACAGAACAATAAAGGTATAATAAAATGGCAGAAATAGAAAAAGTTAAGTGCCTGATTATTGGTTCAGGACCTGCCGGATACACGGCAGCGATTTATGCAGGACGTGCAAATTTATGTCCGGTGCTTTATGAAGGATTACAGCCTGGTGGTCAGTTGACTACTACTACGGATGTTGAGAACTTCCCCGGTTATCCGGAAGGCATTAGCGGCCCGCAGTTGATGGAAGACTTGCGTGCGCAGGCCAGCCGTTTCGGAACAGATGTTCGTTTCGGTATTGCTACTGCGGCGGATTTGAGTAAAACTCCTTATAAAATAACGATTGACGGAGAAAAGGAAATCGAAACGGAAGCGTTGATTATCTCTACCGGGGCGACTGCTAAATATCTGGGATTGGAAGACGAAAAGAAATATGCCGGAATGGGTGTCAGTGCTTGTGCTACTTGCGACGGATTTTTCTATCGCAAGAAAGTGGTTGCCGTAGTCGGTGGTGGCGATACTGCTTGTGAAGAAGCGATCTATCTTGCCGGACTTGCATCCAAAGTATACTTGATTGTGCGTAAGCCTTTTTTGCGTGCATCGAAGATTATGCAGGAGCGTGTGATGAATCATGAGAAGATTGAAGTTCTTTTTGAACACAATGCTGTCGGTCTGTATGGGGATAATGGCGTAGAAGGCGTAAACCTTGTAAGACGCTGGGGTGAACCGGATGAAGAACGTTACAATTTGCCTATTGACGGTTTCTTCTTGGCTATCGGTCATAAACCGAATTCTGATATATTCAAGGATTATATCGACACGGATGAAGTGGGGTATATTATTACCGATGGTGATAGTCCACGTACGAAGGTACCCGGAGTATTTGCTGCAGGGGATGTAGCCGATCCCCATTACCGCCAGGCTATTACAGCGGCAGGAAGTGGTTGTAAGGCAGCTATTGAAGCTGAACGTTATCTTTCCGCAAAAGGAATTATCTAATATAGAGGAAGTTATCCGATAACTTTCTCCGACTATAATTGAACAGTAAGAGGTTAAGTTTTAAGTCCTCTTCAGAAAGAATCGCTTAAATTTTACCTAAGGTACGTTGAAACTCGTATCTTGGGTAAGGTTTGAGCGATTTTTATTATAAGTATCTCTCTGGTGCTGTTTTGTATATGCTTCTTTTAATCGATAACGTACATAAGGGTTATTTTTTGCAGGGTGACGTTGCCATAACTATTTATGAGTTTGTTTGGCTTATTTATAATTTCTTCAATAAAAATGTATGCTAATAATATTATGATTTGTATTGAAAATTTATTTGTATGTAATGGGCTGGTTTTTGTCGGATATTTAACATATATTTTATTGTGTCTTTGCTCGTAATGAGTATATTTGTGGCGTTAAACCTTTAAGGTGGGGTAAAAGTGGAAATATTACCTCATGGTGAATATGCTTCTGATATTTCAGGGGTATGTGTTTATTTGCTTAAAATATAGTTTGTATTAATATTTATGTAAATAAATATATTTATTGCATGTAAATAACTTTTTTAATTTTAAATTTATTATTGAATGAAAACAACTCTGAATCGCAAAGGCTTTTATCTGCTCTTTAGCTTTTTGTTGCTTGCAGGTGGTGGGAGTGTGTATGCATCCGACTCGCATGCTGTCAGTCAAGTGCAAGACAATGTAATCAGTGTTTCCGGTATTGTGAAAGATACCAAAGGAGAGCCTCTGATTGGTGTAAGTGTCCTGGTGAAAGGTACGACTAATGGTACGGTAACCGATCTGGATGGAAAATTCTCCTTGAAAGTTTCCACCGGTGATGTCCTTGAATTCTCGTATATTGGCTATGCTGCCCAATCTGTGACGGTAGCCAATGCTAATCCTTTAAATATTGTATTGGAAGAAGATACGGAAGTATTGGATGAAGTGGTGGTCACAGCTTTGGGTATCAAGCGTTCTGAAAAGGCGTTGACGTACAACGTACAGCAGGTGAAAGGTGATGAATTGACCGCTGTAAAGAGTTCTAACTTCATGAGCTCGTTGGCAGGTAAGGCTGCCGGTGTACAGATTAATAATAGTTCATCAGGTCCCGGTAGTGGTGTAAAGGTAGTGATGCGTGGTGCCAAATCTATCAGTCAGAACAATAATGCGTTGTATGTGATTGACGGTATTCCGATGTACAACGTCAATACGTCAAGTAGTGGGGATTCAATGAATTCTCGTGGTAGTACGGAATCTATTGCCGACATTAATCCGGATGATATCGAGAGTATGTCACTGTTGACTGGTCCTTCTGCAGCTGCCCTTTATGGTTATGAAGGTGCTAACGGAGTAGTGCTCATTACTACTAAAAAAGGTCGTAGCGGCAAAACGAGTTTAAGTTATAGTTTGAGTGCTACATTCAGCAATCCGCTGATGATGCCTGAATTTCAGAACAGATATGGTAATATGACAGGTGAATCGGATAGTTGGGGGAATCCTACGGATTATCGCTATGATCCTTCCGGATTCTTCAACACAGGAACGAACATTACTAATTCTGTAGCTCTTTCTACCGGTACCGACAAGAGTCAGAGCTATTTTTCTGTAGCTGCCACTAATGCCACAGGTATTCTGCCTAATAACGATTACGACCGTTATAACTTTACGTTTCGCAACACAGTTAATTTTTTGAATGATAAGTTTACTCTGGATACCAGTGCGAATTATATCATTCAGAATGATAAGAACATGATTTCCCAAGGATCTTATATGTCTCCGTTTCCGGCTCTTTATCTGTTCCCGCGTGGCGAAAGTTTCGACGATGTTGCCACTTACGAGCACTTCGATCCGTTGACAGGTGCCACAACGCAATTTTGGCCTTACGGTCAAATGGGGCTTGACCAGCAGAATCCTTACTGGACGATGAACCGTATGAACCGTGAGACGGAAAGAAGGCGTTATAAACTGGCTGCCAGTCTGCAATATAACATTATGGAAGGACTGAATGTACAGGGACGTGTCAGCATTGACAATACCGAAAATATCTTTACGGAAAAGTTTTATGCTGGGACATTGGCTACATTCTCCGGCCCAAAGGGACACTATAAAGAGGATATCCGTCTCGACCGTCAAACTTATGCTGATGTGATGGCTAATTTCAATAAGACATTCGGTGACTTCAATATAGTTGCCAACCTTGGTGCCTCTATCAAGGATACTCGTATGAAATCCAGTGTAATAACCGGAAACTTGGAATTGGTGACCAATCATTTTACAATTGAGAATCTGTCTCGTACCAATAACTATAAAGTAGAAGCTGACGGTTTGAAACGGCAGACACAGTCAGTTTTTGCCAATGCGGAAATCGGTTGGAGAAGTTTCCTTTATTTGAGTCTTACAGGACGTTCGGATTGGGATTCTGCATTTGCGTTCTCCGACAGAGGAACCAAGGCTTTCTTCTATCCTTCCATAGGTCTTTCCGGCATTCTGAGTGAAGTTATTAAACTGCCCGATTGGTTCACCTTCCTAAAGGCGCGTGTATCTTACACCTCTGTGGGTAACTCTTATGATCCGTATATGACTAAAGTGCGTTATGAATACGATCCCCAGAATCATGCCTACAAGGTGATGTCCCACTATCCGAACTCTGACCTGAAACCGGAAAAGACCAACTCTTTCGAAGCTGGTTTGAATATGCGTTTCTTCGACAATTCGCTGAACTTTGATATTACCTACTATACCTCTGATACTAAGAACCAGACGTTCTACGCACCACTTCCTGCAAGCTCCGGTTTCAAAGACGTAGCTATTCAGGCTGGTAGTGTACAGAACCAGGGTATTGAGATGGCGTTGGGCTATAACAATGAATGGAAAGATTTCGGTTGGAGCTCTAACCTGACATTTACTTACAATAAGAATAAAATCAAATCGCTGGCAAATGGCGTGCAGAATCCTTATACCGGTGAACTGATTCAAATGGACTTTGTTGAAAAGGCACGTTTGGGTAGCGGAAACGCTCCGACGTTGCGTCTGGTAGAAGGCGGCTCTATGGGTGATATTTATACTAACCGTGACTTCAAGCGTGACAACAACGGTTATATCAGCCAGGATCCCAAAACTGGATTGCCTACTATGATTGAGACAGAACACAGAAAGATTGGTTCCGTACTGCCTAAAGTCAATATGGGTTGGAGAAACTCGTTCACTTATAAAGGTTTCCGCCTGAATGTATTATTGAGCGGACGTTTCGGTGGTAACGTGGTTTCCGGTACACAGGCGTTTATGGACCGTTTCGGAGTGTCGGAATATAGTGCGAAATTACGTGATGCCGGTGGGGTAGTGATTAACGGACGAACTATCTCCGCCAAAGATTATCTGGGTATTGTGGCAGCCGGTTCTGGTGAAAGTGACTTCTATGTGTACGACGCTACCAACATTCGTTTGCAGGAAGTAAGTTTAGAATATACTATTTCCAAAAAGAAACTGCGTAATATTGCCGATGTAACGTTGGGCTTAATTGGAAACAATCTTGCCATGATTTATTGCAAGGCTCCGTTCGACCCCGAACAGGTGGCATCGTCTACCAGTACGTTCTACACGGGGGTGGATTATTTCATGCAGCCTAGCTTGAGAAACATGGGTTTCAGTGTAAAAGTACAATTCTAAAAAAATGGAACGAATTATGAGAAAAATCAATATGATTAAGACTGCAAGCGCAGTAACTTTCGCGTCATCGTTGTTGCTGGCTTCATGTACAGGAAACTTTGAAGATTTAAATACGCATCCCACGGATGTTTATGATGACCAGATGACCGAAATTGAAAAGGTCGGTTCGGTATTTCCCGTGATGACCTATCTGCTGAATCCGCAGCAGGAAAACAACAGCCAGATGACAGAACAGATGGTAGGCTCACAGTATGGCGGTTATTTTACGTGTACTAATAAATGGAATGGCACCAACTTCAGCTCGTTCAATCCTCAACTCAACTGGGTGGACACTCCTTTCAAGGATATGTTTACAGATTTCTATCCTAACTTCCTGAAGGTGAAAGAGCAGACCGGAGGTACCGGAACGATTTATGCCTGGGCTTCTATTATACGGGTAGGCGTAATGCTCCGTGTAGCCGACACATATGGTCCTATCCCTTATTCTCAGATGGGACAGGGAGAATTTGCTGTGGCTTATGATGATACTAAGGAACTCTATCACAATATGATTGCTGACTTGACAAAGAGTATTGAAGTACTTTCTGGCGTTAGTGGAACTTCCACTGCATATGCGGATTATGATGTAATGTATCAGGGAGATTTCAGCAAATGGGTGAAATATGCCAATTCCCTGAAACTACGTATGGCAGTGCGTATTGCCGATGTGGATACGGAATATGCCAAACAAGTGATGGCGGAAGCTATTCAAAGTGGGGTGATTGAATCCAACAGTGATAATGCTTATTTGAAGACTATCAATAACCCGTTCCGTCTGGCTTCGCAAGACTGGGGAGATTTGACTGTCAATGCCACAATTTCTGCGTACATGAATGGATATAGCGATCCTCGAATCGGTAAATACATGACAACTTCCAAACAGAATTTTTGTGGGGCACGTATGGGTAATAACAGTGATAATTTCAAAAATAATTATGGGCAGCCGGGTGTTGTTGGAGCAAGTGCCAATTATTCAAAACCCGCATTTGAAAGTAATTCACCGATGCCTGTCTTTTATGCTGCTGAAACCTATTTCTTGAAGGCGGAAGCTGCTTTGCAAGGCTGGATTCCCGGTGGAGAAGCCGCAGCTAAGGGGTATTATGAACAAGGTATCAAGACTTCTATGGAGCAATATAGTGTGAGCATAGGCAACTATCTGTCGAGTACAACGAAACCGACCGGATTCACAGATGCGGTAAATAGTAGTGATAGTTACACATTTACAACAACTGCCGCTTCTGTATCTTGGGAAGATGGGGACAACAAACTTCAGAAAATCATTACCCAAAAGTGGATTGCCAACTTCCCGATCGGCTTCGAGGCTTGGAATGACTTCCGTCGTACGGGTTATCCGGAAATGGTTCCTCCGAAGAATAATTTAAGTTCAGCCGGTTATATAGGAACTATTACCGACAGTCGCATGGTGCGCCGTCTGCCTTATCCTTCTACGGAAAAGGACAGCAACTCTGCAAATGTGGAAGCCGCAATTTCTATGTTGGGTGGTCCGGATAATGGTAGTACGGATCTGTGGTGGGCTAAAAAGAATTAATCCTTAAATTATTTCAAGAATATGAAAATGAAAAATATCAAGACTATAGGATTCTCATTTGCGGTTGCGCTGTTTGCAGCAAGCTGTACGGATGTGGAGTCTATCAATAACGTTGACTTGAACGGAACCGTCAAGACGGATGAATACTATGCCGCTTTACGCGAGTGGAAACAGACACCGGGACTGCCGCAGGTGTTCGTATGGTTTGACAGTTGGACTGGCATTACGCCTACAGGGGAAACTAGTTTGCGCGGTTTGCCTGATTCGGTAACGATTGCTTCCAACTGGGGCGGTCATCCGAAATTCGAACTGACTCCGGAAAGAAGAGCTGATATGGAATATGTGCAAAAAGTGAAAGGGACAAAAGTTGTTGTAACGTTGTTCTCACAGAATGTCGGTGATGACCTGCCGGATAAGGAGATTTATCATACGGCAGGTACAAGTAGGGATCCGGAAGTGGTTAGACCTGCTATCAAAGCATATGCAGAAGACTTGTATAGAGCATGTCTGGAGTGTGGTTATGATGGCTATGACTGGGACTATGAACCAGGAGGAGGAATGGGACGTGGGCAACTTTGGGCTAATCCAGTGCAAAGAACCATTTTTGTAGAGGAACTTTCTTATTGGTTCGGACATGGAGCAATGGATCCCAATCGCGACCGTGGCGACCGTGCTATGCCGGAAAAACGTCTTCTTTTCTTGATTGATGGCGAAGTTGGTGTTCGCACCGGTATGGATAAAGAATGGCTTTCTTATTATGTAGACTACTTTGTACTACAAGCTTATGGTGGAATGGCTGATTGGAGAATGACGGGTGTGTTTGGAGATATGGATGACTGGATTCAGCAAGGTATCATTACTCCTGACGAGATTGTTCGCAGAACTATCGTAACCGAGAATTTTGAGTCTTATGCCAGCACTGGTGGAGGATTCCTAACTACAATGGCTAATTATATTTATAAAGGGACGTATAATATAAAAGGCGAAACGGTTAATATTGACCAGCAAATTGGTGGTTGTGGACTCTATCGTTGTGGTTTCGACTATAATCAGGGCAAGGGAGATTATGACGGTTCTCCGGAATACTATTTCTTGCGTAAAGGTATCACTACTCTTTATAGCATCTATTATGATCGTCTGAATGGCACAGCCAATGGCGGTGAGGAAGAATAAATAACGGTTAAATGAATCTTATAAGCATAAAAGTTATGAAATATATCTATTTATCAAGTCTTATAGTTGTACTGTCGGCATTTCTGTTTGCAGGATGCGATAATGCAGATTACAAAGCTCAGGGAAATAGCCTGTATATTGCAGATGCTGCCGGTACAGCCAAAGCTGCAACAATCACGATGGACGGTGGTGCAGATATTAGCGTCACAGTGCGTCTGGCTCAAAAGCTTGCGGAAGACGTAGAAGTGGAAATCGGGTTTACTCCGGAAATAATTGCAGGTTATAATGCTAATAATGGTACGGAGTATGAAGCGTTGCCAGCGGAACAATTGCCGCAGGGGGCTACGGTTACTATTCCTGCCGGTGAAATTAGTGCCACTTTCCAGTTACATATTGACGACTTCGCCACAAATGGTATTACTTATGCCGTTCCCTTGACATTGGGCAATGTATTGAAAGGAAATGTTGCAAAATCTGCTGCACAAGGTCGGTTTATCTATGTATTGTCTAAACCGTTGAATGTATCTGTTCCGGTGATGAAACCCCAGAGTTCTGAAAAAGCGGAGACAGATCCGGATACTGACTGGGGCGTTTCTGTTGAAACTTATACGCTAGAAACATGGGTACGTATGAGTAAATTGAATAAGAATAATCAGGCTATTTTTAATGTTCGTGCCAACAATGAAGTCTATGTTCGCTTTGGTGATGCCAACTCTCCTTACAATTACTTGCAGGTTAAGGCGCATGGTGACGGTGGAACAGAGACGGCAAGAGACTGGAATACCAATCAATGGTATCATTTAGCTATCGTTTATAATGGAAGTGAACTCATTATTTATCGTGACGGATTGCGTGTGGCAGGAAAGCAAGTGCCCGCACCGAAGGGTGGAATGGTGATTAACGGCTTGCAGATGATTTCCAGCAGTGCTACGTATTTCCCGGCTGAATGTGCTATGAGTCAGGTACGTTTCTGGAGTTATGCTCGTTCGGAAGCTGAAATTCAGAATAATATGTTCTTCGAAGTGAATCCGAAGAATCCGAACCTGATTGGTCTTTGGCCATTGGATGAGGGCGAAGGCAATACATTCAAGGATGCTACCGGACAAGGACGTGATATGACTGCAGGTGATGGTCTTGTCAGACGTTGGGAACATGATGTCCGCTTCGATAAAAAATAAACGACTTTTTTACATAATAATGTGAAATAGGTATTGGTAATACACAAGGGAAGCCCCGGTTTATTCGAGTATCCGTGAGAATACGAGGTAATGCTGGGGCTATTTTTTTGTGTTCTTCAAAGTGATGGGCTTTACCTACATCTCCAAATTTTTTATTACCATGATAGATAACAATAACCAGGTAGAAAACAAATTTTCAGCTCTTTTTTTAGAAAACTATTCTAAGATAAGAAAGTACGCTTATAGATTGCTGAAATCAGAGTATGATGCAGAAGATGTGGCACAGGACGTGTTTGTCAAACTTTGGGAACAACAGGAAATATGGGTGAACAATGAGAGAAAACTAGACTCCTATCTTTTGGTTATGACTAAAAATATTGCTTTAAACATCCTCAAACACCAACGGATAAAACAGGAATATCAAGAGCGTTTTGTGCAGGAGTTCCCATTCTATGAACTGGCTAATAATGATAATTTTTGGGCGGACATATACCATCGGGAAATGCTGCAAAACATCTATATATTACTGGAAACTGTTCCAGAACGGAGAAGGAGTATATTTAAACTCAGCCGTTTTAGGGGCGTAAGCCATAAAGAGATAGCTTGCAAAATGAATATATCCGTCCATACAGTTGAACGACAAATATATTTAACGCAGTTAAAATTAAGAGAAGTTTTCTTGCTCATTTAGCAGCCAAAGGCTTTGAAGTCTATCATGGAACATTTACTTTTTCAAGAATAAACAAAAACGAGACTGTCTAAAATGAAAGTCTCGTTTTATTTATTGATTAACTTGCTTAATAAGCCTCGATTTCATCAATCCACAATTCAGCAGGAATAACTTCCGGACCGTTGTTCTTCTCGAAATTAACGCCATTGCGCAATGTTCCGCCACTCTTAATCTTAACTTTCAAGAAAGTAGCCTGTGTCGGTTCAAATTCGATAGAATCGGTGAAAGCGATTCTTCCTGTTTCCGGATAATCGTGTTGCAGGGCTTTTTCTGCTATCCGGGTATATTCTTTTCCGTCAGTAGATACCTCTACGGCAACTCCACCGGCAGGAAGTATTCTCATGGCAGGATTGAACAAAGAACCGAAAGTAACTTTGCTGACCAAAGTCGGCTGATTCAAATTTACAGTGAATTCCAAGTCTTTCCCTTCAGTGACGGCGAAGCTGCTCCATGGATTATAAGAAGCACCGTTTCCTCGTTTACCGTTAGTCAGGCCAAAAGTAGTCTTGTCTGCTCCCATTACATCATTCTCATCGAATATATCGCCTGTCCATTCCATCTTATAATTGGCGGTAAACGGTTTTCCTGCTAATAAATTGCCATATAGCGGCTTGTGAGTGACTTTGCCTAGCATTTTACCGTCTTTGAAAGCAGCGGTTTTCAGGTCGATATTTCCTTCGAGTACGAAAGGTAATTCATACAGAGTCGAAGTTGGAATAGGTTCACTGCCGTCCGTCGTATATCGGATTTCTGCATTCGGATAGTAACTTTCCAGTAATACCATTAAAGGTCCGTTTTCGTCTGCATGAGTGTTTACGTTTACTTCAAAGAAGTTGAGGCACGGTTTCGTATCCATTACTTTCAGACGCTCAAACACAGTAACCATACGTTCGCAGAAATTCCTCCAGTTCTTGTTGGCATCCAGTGTCCATCCGGTTTCCGCGATAGCCATTGCACGTGGGAAAGCCTGATAATCCGTGCGGTCGGAGTTTTTCATATATTCTCTCCAAATATTACCTTGCATACCAATGACATGCTTCTTCACTAACTCGTCTGCGTCGTCCGGCACAGGATTATAACTGTATGTCTTTTTCAAAGTAGTATATCCGCCGATAGTGGTCGGGGCGATGGCTGGGTCTTCCTGATAGAAGTCCAGGTAAGCATACGGCATAGGAGTCATAATGGCGTTATGGCCGGCTTTGGCAGCGTTCAGTCCACCTTCTACACCACGCCATGACATGACGGTTGCATTCGGAGCCAGACCGCCTTCCAGAATTTCATCCCAACCGATGATGTTGCGTCCTTTGCCATTCAGATATTTCTCCATACGGGTGACAAAGTAACTCTGTAGTTTATCTTCTTTACTATGTTTCACACCGTCCACCTTACTCGGAGTTACATCGTCTCTCAGGCCTAACTGACGGATTAGCTGCTGGCAGAAAGTACTGTTCTTCCATGCCGTCTTGGGACATTCGTCCCCACCGATATGAATGTATTCGCTGGGGAATAGCTCCACCACTTCATCCATTACCCCTTCGAAGAACTTGAAAGTCGTTTCGCTTGGGCAGAAGACTTGTTCGAATACCCCCCAGGTAGGAGATACTTTATATGTCTGTGTAGAATCACAGGATAATTCCGGATAAGAAGCCAGGGCAGCCAATGCATGTCCCGGCATTTCGATTTCGGGAATAACATTAATATATTTGCTTGCGGCATACGCAACTACGTCTTTGATTTGTTCCTGCGTGTAATATCCTCCATGTTCTTCTTCGTCAAACACTTGCGGATAATTTACATAATAGTAGTCAATCAGTGTCTTTTCGCGTTTAGATCCAACTTCTGTCAACTTGGGATATTTCTTGATTTCGATTCTCCATCCTTGGTCGTCCGTCAGATGCCAGTGGAAAGTATTCATCTTGTTCATAGCCAACTGGTCGATGAACTTATAAATATACTCTATCGGTACGTAATGACGACATACATCCAGCATCAGTCCGCGGTAAGCAAAACGCGGAGCGTCTTCAATTTCTACGGCAGGAATCGACCAGTTGGCTTTTTTATCCATTTGTTTTCCATAAACTGCCGGGGGAAGTAGTTGGAAAATGGTTTGCACTCCATAGAAAAATCCGTTGGGCTGGGAAGCGCTAAGCGTAATGAGATTGGAGGTGACGGATAGCTTGTAACCTTCTTTCGCCATACCTTCTTCTACTACGAAGCAGATGGCCGGTTTTCCGTCTGCGCTTTCCGTTTCTTTCAGCGAAATTCCGGCTGTCAGTTTCAGCCGTTCGGCTAATCCATTAGCGATTTCTTTTACTTCGGGTGCATCGGGGGGAACTACCAGTCTGACCTTATTACTTAATTTAAAACGCCCTTCCCTCGGGATAATTTGGTTGGGTTTGGGAACGATGTTGTACTCGTTCACCGCTTCTTTTGTCTTTTGGCAACTGGGGGTAATCATTAGTAAAGACAAAAGAAGAAGAGAAATACTTTTCTTCATGGTCAAAATATGTGTTAAGTTATAAATAGAATTGACAGGACAAATGTACTCGTTTAAATGATAAGTTCCAATAATATGAAAATAAAAGAGCCGGAATTAATTCCGGCTCTTAGTTAAAGTTGTAGATTACTATAGTTGTATAATAAAAGAGAGAATTTTTATTTCAGGAGTTGTTCTTCAATGATTTGTACATACTTCTCCGGAGTGGCACCAACTTCAATAATCGGTTTTCCACCGACAGGAATAAAGAATAACGTAGGTAATGCTTGTACACCAAAGTGGCTGCATAAATCTTTTTCTTTGTCAGCATTAACCTTGTAGAATATCACTTTTCCTTTATACTTATCAGCAAGTTTCTCCATTTCCGGAAGTAGGCGCATACAAGGTCCGCACCATGTAGCCCAGAAATCAATGACTACCGGTTTGTCTCCGTTATAAATGAAATCATTTCCTTTTCTGTAGTCAAAGATGTGTTCAAGGAAGAATTGGCGGGTAATCGGATTCAGCTTGCCATCTTCAATTCGGGTTTCCGTAACTTTAGCTTCTGCTTCCGGTATGGAAACCATATCGAATGGTTGGAAATAAACTTTCTGATGAATATAGTCGATGGATATAATTCCGTAGTCCAGGATCTTCTTACCTAATACGGAACGTTTCAAGAATGGGCTTTTCACTGCCATGGCATCTTCAATCTTTGTTTTTACAAACATCGTTTCAGGTAAGATGAGACCTTCCTCTTCTTGAGTTGCTTCTTTATATCCATTGGAAACTTTTTGGTTGGTTCCTTTTGTATATTGTGTACTCCATGTTTTGAAATCCTCTTCGGTAAGATTCACTAGTCCGTCACTCCATGTATCCAATACAAGAGAAACAGGCTTTCCCTGAATGTTTATCGGACATACTATTCCCAATCCAGTTATCAGATTAAAGTTTTCCCGATAGTTTAGTTTCATGTAGGAAGGACGGTAGGGTTGGGTGACCGTAATTTTTTTCCTCTTCATATCAATGGTCAGAACAGAAGTGCGGAAGACAGCTCCGCTTAACACACCCATAACCCCCAGTTTGCGTAGATAGGGTTCGTCTTCCAGGGCGAAGGCCGGAAGATCGTTGGCAAATGTATTGTTGCCAATAGCCACTGTTGTTATTTCATATACTTCTCCAACAGGTACTTGTTTGAATACAAAATCTTGATAAGAACTGAAAGTACCTTTTTTTTCTGTGTTAATACGTAATTTCCTGAGAGCTTCAGGAAGTAGGGCATTATGTCCCGATAAGTCAAGAACAAAGTTTGCCGTTTCGCCATTAATGGTAGCTTCTACGATAATCTTTCCATCGATGGTCTTGAATGGAATGACCTCTGTCATACTATTCTGTGTTTGTGCGCTGATGCCTCCGGCAATACAGAATGCAAGTAGACAGAGATACATTTTTGTTATTATTTGTTTCATATTTTTTTGTTTAAAGTTCATTTCTCTTTCCTGATTTCAATCCTTTTCTCTTGATTGTCTTTTTTGATGATAATATAGCCGTTATCGCCAGGTATGGCATTCATAATTTCTTCCACCGCCATCTGGCTCATGGGACAATCTTTCAAAGAAGTTCCGTTGATGTTAATCACTTCATCGCCGAAAGCAACTTTATCTTTCATGCTGTCCCATATTGTTGTGATTTCGAATCTCTCATTGCGCGGCAATATACTCACATTCCAAAGAGCGGGAGCACCACCCATATCGATTTTTCCTTCTTCGAACGGTAAAAAGTAAAAACGTCTGCGCATATAATCAATGATTACTTTGCCATATTTCAGTAGATCCACTCCGATGATAGTCCCGTTCATGACAGTCGTTGTACTACCTACGTTCGTGAATTCTTTTCCCATAATGTTGATTG
The DNA here is from genome assembly GCF_042854785.1 of Bacteroides sp. f07. Taxonomy (NCBI): domain Bacteria; kingdom Pseudomonadati; phylum Bacteroidota; class Bacteroidia; order Bacteroidales; family Bacteroidaceae; genus Bacteroides; species Bacteroides sp. f07. Next base: position 435,389 of record NZ_BAABXI010000001.1, read on the forward strand.
AGGGAACAGCTACTTTCTTTATATCCACCGGTTTACCCAGACCTGTAATCCCGGCAGCTACGATACCATATCCATGATTGGTAACTTGCGAAACATCAGCCAGTCTGTTGCAGTCGTCCGTAGAATAAAGCAGGAAGCCTCCGGCGCCTGTGTCAAACAACACTTTTAAATCATTATCTCCTAATCGGACATTGACTATGGAATGATGTTCTGTTTCATCCAATAATGGAAGTCCGTCTGTTACTTTTAACCTTTCGGGACGATACGGATAGTTAATAACCATTATTTTCGAACGGGAATCGAATGTCACAACCGACTGTGCGAAGGCATCTCCTCCAAGAATTCCGACAACTCCCAGTTCTGTGAAGAATGGGCTTTTAGGTAGCACCATCGTTTTCAACTGTTTGATTTTATAGCTTTTTCCGATAGAGATATTCTGTACGTGGGCTTCTTGATAGTTGGAGCCTTGTGCATTCACATCAGAAATACGCATATATCCTGCGGCAGTAGCTTTCATTTCCGTTGCTGCATCATACATGGTCCCTGTTCTTCCTCCGGTATCGACGATGTATTTTACTTTTATGCCATTAACGGTGACGGGTATGATGATTTTCTCATGGATGAATTCATAAGGAATGGTATCGCAAACCTTATTTTGGATTTGCGCTACCATTTCTAGTCCGCAGTTTAGAAATAATAGCAGCCATAAGCCGGTCAGTATTCCTATTCTTTTCATATCATTCTTTTTTATAGATAATATCTTTTACTCCGGAAGCTGTCTGTATTGTTAGCTTCGTCTGTTTTTTCTCTTTCAATTCCGGTATTCCGTTCAGAATACTTTCGCAGAAGTCATATTTTTTAGTAGGTTTGCCATTAATCTTAATTACTTTGTCCCCTACTTCTATCTCCCCCTTCGTGCTGCTCCAGACGGTAGATACATATAAGTCTCCGTCTTTGACCGTCAAATCGAAGTTATTACATTGATTGTTGATCTTATTATCCGGTTGGAAAGCTTCAAAATAGAATCTTCCTCGTGGATAGTCGATGGTAACTTTACCGTATTCCAGCAATTTGACACCTAGTAACGTATAAGGATGTTTGTTCGTACTGGTCGTCAAGTTACGAAATTTGGTGGCTCCTACTGACAACAGGGGGATATATACTCTATGAGAAGAAGCTTTATCCGCTTGTCCGGCTACTCCGATGCTTCCTTCTCCATATCCTTCGGAAACGACTTCTAAGGATGCCTCCTGTTTTATTTTCTCAAAATCACTTTCAATGAGGGATAGTAGGCTGGGACTACCTGTATCAAATAATACAGTAATGTTGCTGACCGGAGCTATCTGCACATTGACAATTGGCATACCACCTTCTTTCGTGAAATTCAACATTTTCCGTAAAGATACCGTAGAAGGTTTTTCTGCAGAGGTGACTATGATATTTTTTGTCTGCGAATCAATATTGACAATGGTATTTGCAAATAAATCGCTGCCGATGATACCGTCTACTCCAAAACATTCCCAACCTTTTACCTCGTCGATGATCAGTGATGGGGCATGTTTAAAGTTGATAACATTATCGGGAGTTGTCAGGTTTTCTATTCGTGCAGTTTTGTAATAACTTTCCACGTTGTTCACATCTGTCACCTTCATCGAGTCTGTTGCCACTATTTGTAATGTTTGGCAAGCTTTAGTCGTGAGAGCAGTGCGTCCTCCGGTATCAAAGATGAAAGTGCGTCCAGTGCCGTTTACTTTCATTTCGACAATCATTTTTTCGCCTACCATCCGATAGGGTATGGTTGCTTTATATTGTTGGGCGAATAAAGGGACCGCCATGCAAAAGGCGATGACGGTTCCAGTTAAACGAGTATACTTCATAGGCTAATCTTTATTTACTGACTTTTTCTGCTTCCAAAATTGCCTGATAAGCATTTACGATACCTCCGGAAATACATAGATCATCAAAAAGGAACAAATCTTGTGAAGGACTATTGTTCACGCGTATTCCTTTTTCTACTTCTACTCCCTTGCGTGAGGTGACGCTTTTCAATAATATATCACGGATTTGAGAACCGGTCAGTTTTGGGAAATAAGATTTCACAAGGGCAGCTACGCCGGCTACGGTAGCTGAAGCCATTCCTTCGCCAGTTCCTTTCTGGTAAGTATCGCCCATATAGGAAGAATAGATATCCGTTCCCGGAGCATAAATATCAAGAGCCGTTGCGCCGTAATTCGTATTCAATACAGGATTACCTTTCTTGTCAGATGAAGCAACCACCATGAAATTGGTAAGCTCACCATCTTTGCTCATCTTCCGGTTTGGGAAAAATTCGCTTTTATCCATGTCTACTGATAGATCCCATACAGGAACAATAACTAATGCTCCTTTCTTTTCTGCTTCTTTCAGTGCATCTGTTACCCATTGTTTCTGTTCTTCTGGATATAAAGAGTTTTGTTCCGGCAGTAAGATTACATCTGCTCCATGGTTTACTGCATAGCGGATGGCTAGTGCCATATCTTTCAGGTAAGGTTCTCCTTCTCCCGGATGAATGCGCAAGGTCATGATTTCCGCATTATCAGCTATACCGTTACTTCCAACACCGTTGTCACGTTTAGCTGCAATGACACCTGCTTTCATTACACCGGTTGCTGCATCTGATGTTAACAGTACGTTATTACCGTAATGCGTGTCATTAATATCCATAGGATTGTCACCTACAATTTCTTTACGGTTGTCTGTACCATATTTCTTTAAGGCATCTGCATAGGCTGCTTTAGCTGTCTCTACGCTTTTCTTCCCCATATTCTGATATACGGGTTCCCATTTGTCTGTATTATAGAGACTGAAGTAGTAGGCTGTAAACACAAAGGCGACTTCAGAAAGACTGTCTCTTTCTGCTTTGGGATCATAACAACTTTGGAAATCCTCAACGGTTAGTTCTTTTCCCGGAAAACGTTTTTTCATGTCCTTGTCGAACTTTTCAACATATTCTTCTATAACATAAGAAAGTTGCAAGCCGCCATATGTACCTCCAATTCTGGATTCCGGCATAACCTTAAAACGATAGTAATTGTATTCCTCCATATTTCCCGGTGCGGGAACCTCCTGACGTCTTCCGTTAACGATTTTATAATATTTCTTTCCATCAAAGACATAATCAGCGTATTTATCCTTGAGGCGGAAGAATTCACGTTCTCCTTCGCGTGTCAGAGCTTCCATAACCTGTCCGTCTTTGCCGCCGATGAAGTTCCATCCATTGATGTCGTCAACAAATCCGTTCTTATCATCGTCTTTCTGGTTCTGTTTTTCTTTCGGGTTGATCCAGATAGCATGTTTCAAGTCCTCGTGTTCTACGTCCATTCCAGTTCCAATCAATGCAACAACTGGTCTTTTTTTAGCTTTCTTTTTGTTGGCTTTCAGGTAATCATATGCTTTGTTTACTTCGGCTCCGTACACACTGTCCTGGTCGAAAGAGCAGTTAAACCAGTCCAGTTCGGATTGTTTCTTTTGCATTTCAACCTTTTGTTTGATTAACTGGGCCGATGCTGTAATGCTGACAAAACAGCATACAATAGAAAATATAAGTTTCTTCATTGTTGGATGAGTTATAATTTATATAGTTTATTTATTTTCTAATTTTTAATATGGCTTCGCGCACTTGTTCACCTCGAACATTTCGTGCTGCAAGTTTGCCTTCTTTGTCAATGACTACAAGGAAGGGGATAGAGTAGAAGCCATAGGCATTCTGAATAGCACTTGGAGTTTTACTGTTTTTAGGGAAGCCTGTCTTATCCCACAGCATCACCCACGGAAGTTTTTCTTCGTCCAGCATTTTTCTCCATTTAGCTTCGCTGTCATCCAGCGAGACACTGATGAATTCCAGATCGTCAGCTTTCAGTTCATTGTATATGGTCAGCATACTGCGCATTTCTTTGCGACAGGGACCGCACCATGAAGCACAGAAATCTAGTACGACAATTTTTCCACGGAAGTCTTTCAGACTTACATTTTTTCCGTTGGCATCTATGAAAGTAAAGTCGGGACATTCTGCACTGATAATTTGGTGGGATAGGACCTCTACTCTGTTTACCAACCATTTGGCAGATAACGATTTTCTGTCTTGCTCTGGTATCATGTCTAATAGCATTTTGTTGGATTGGTAATCATTTATATCTGCCAGATAGGCTAATGCAGCTGCCATACTGGGAGTGAGTTTTTCTTTGACAGAAGTAGAAATCGTTGCTATATCCGGATCTCTTTCTGTGGGCATATAGGTTTGCAAGGTCAGAAACGGATCGATGCCGGTGAATGAAAGAGAGCTTTGTTCAGGATTCTTTTCATCGAAAAAACCATGAATGTTTACAGGAGTATTTTCGAGGTATATGTTTTGCTCTGTATTCCCAATATATAGTGTATATACATCAGGTAAAATGTTTTTCTTTTCAGTTTCGAATACTCCATTCTGGCTAATGGGACAACTTAAAACGAGTTTTCCGTTCAAGTCCTTAACTTGTAAAGTGGTTGGCTTGAGTAGTCTCAACTTTCCTTTGAACAGTAACCCGTCGTCGCTCCATAAAGGAGTAGTGCTCCATAAGAATAATAATATAAATGAAAGTCTTTTTATTAATTTCATGATTTCTTGTTTATAAGATATTGTAAGATATCTTGTTATTATTTGGTCTATTCTTTAAGATGATTATCTTAATGTTAGAGAGTTTTACCAATAATCTCACCAATCCCAGCCTGCCCAAGGATCATCATTGTCATCTCCTTCATCTGTTTCCGGTAGTTCTGGATAAGGTTTGATATCCCAATCTTCCGGCCCTTGAGCAATAGCTTCCAAATCAATATTATATTTTTTTAGATAGTTTGTTACAAAATCAAACTTAGTGCTTAAAAATGGATAAGTTGCTGAAGGCCACATTGTTTCTCGTTCCTCTTTTGTAAATCGCATGGCTATTTGCAGGTAACCGATAAATGTTTCTTTGGCTGTTGGAGGATTGGTAGAACGGGGAGATGTATAATTTGCTGAGTGTGAATTTACATTACCGGGATAACCTCTTTTAAGATAGTAATTAGCATCAGCTTTACTCTCACTATATTCGGTTGTGACAAGTGGAGTTGAATGGTCGAATCCAGCATCAAACTCTTCTTCTGGTATGATAATATTCCCTCTTGTGATAGCTGTACGTATGACTTCGTCAATGACTTTAAAACGACGTATAGTATAGCTGTCCTTATTTCCAGCAATAGGGCTTTTCCATTCTGTAAGTGGCTCATTGGGAATCATTGTACCGTACACAATGTTACTACAATGAGCTACATCTCCCCAAAAGCAAGTTATCCAACAATCGGTTTGATTTTCATCATGGTCGAGTAATGCTACGTAAAATTCCAGCATTCCAGGTACCATGGATGAATACGAAGAATAATTGTATACAAAATACCAATACATAGGAAAGACTCTATCAGTCACCTCTCGGTTGAGGTAAGGAAATACATGGTTTTTCATAAAAGTGATATAAAATGCACCCATCTCGTCATTGAGACAATTTTCGAATATTTTTGATGAATTGCCGAGTCCACCATTGGTCCAGTTTTTATTGAGATCTTTTTCTGTTATATTTTTATATATCAGTTTGACTCCGAAATTCTTATAGATTTCCATAGCATCATTGTCCCACGGGCTGTCTCCTTGAGGAAATTCGAACCCTCCGGCAAGTGCTAGCGGGTCTGGTGTCGGCTCGATTATATCTTCATCATAACAGGAAGAGAATGTGAGACAGAATAGTAATATCCATACATTATATATTGGCTTCATAATTCTCTGTTGTTTAAAATTGGTAATCATTGTTTCTTGTTATTTATATTTTAGTCTATGACGGGAACTCCGGTTCGTTGCGGTCCGAATGAGTTTTGTTCTAGTAATAAGTTCTTTTGTATAACTTCTTGAGGTATAGGTAATACATACGAAAGATCATTCTTTGTCAGTGTATACACTTTTCCTTCCCATTTATGTTGTATGGGAAGCATACCGTAGCGACGTAAGTCGAACCAACGTTGGCCTTCATAACAAAGTTCTTTTCTACGTTCTTCACGTATTTTAGTGATGAGAACTTCTCCACTTAATCCCGAAAAGGAAGGTGCGTTTCCTTCAACGTATCGTTTTTCCAGTAATGTGTTCATTGCAGTTATGGCGTCTCCTTCAGACTTGTTCATGGCAGCAGCTTCTGCATAGTTCAGATAAGCTTCTGCTATTCGGAAAGAGAGGGCAAAATAATCACTACTTCCTGAAGTGGGAACAGAACGGAGTGTTTTGTATTTGCCATAAGGAAGATAAGTATTATAAAAAGTACTGTTTTCCGGTACCATTTCGTTGTACTGTACCTCTCTGGTGATGTAACGATCTTTGCGTAAATCCCCCTCTTGGAAGCTCTTGAGCAACTCGTCTGCAGCTTTAAACATTCTTCTGTTCTCTTCTCCATCGGAATTATTGTCTTTTTTTTCGATATAACCTTCGTATTCGCCTGTTAGATCTCTTATGGTTCCATAACTCCAAATAACTTCCGGTGAATCATAGGTATTGAATGTATAATAAGGTTCTTTCATACCTGCTTCCGGTGCAGGAATTGTATTCAGGTCACGTAATGAAAAATTCCAGTCTTTGATAACTTTCTCTGCATACGTTTTCGCTTCTGCCCAATTTTCCATATATAGTGCTACACGTGACTTTAATAATTGCACCATAGGTAGGCTGACGAGGTAGTTCGGTTCATATTGCTGTGTGGTAGAGAGAGTTAGAAATAAGCGTTCTGCTTCGTTGATATCGGCAACAATCTGCAGGTATACTTCTTCTACCGTGTTCCGTTTTATCAATATATTGCCTTCATCCCTCATTTTACTATCCAGTTTGAGAGGAACTCCCAGCGATTCTTTGTTATAATTATAAGGAAGTCCATACTGATTGACCAGCATGTAATAATAGAAAGCCCTTAAAGCGTAGGCTTGTGCTTTAATATAATTTTTTTCGGATTCTGTACCAGACACTTCGTCAATATAGTCAAGTGCGGCATTAGCTCCTAAAATATATTCATAGAGGTTTTCCCATGTATTGACCGTTTGGTATCCTAATTTCTCCCGTATTTCGAACATATTGGGTTGCCAACTATACAGAATTTCAAAAACTTCCATCTTTGCCTGGTCATTTTCAGTGAATCCGTAGCCTTCCACCTGATTCTGCTCGATATCATCTGCGAGTATTTCCAGATAGTTGAGAAATCTAGTGTCCTGCTGTCGGGGATAAGCTTCTCCAATAAGCATCTCTTGTAATGCGTTAGCGTCTTTGGGGATGTATTGACTCTGTGACTTGGGCTCTAAAAAATCTCCACAAGCGGTGAGACTGGTAAGTGTTATTGTATAAATTAAATATTTAAGTTTCATATCTCTCTTTGTTTATTGTTTAAAATCCGATATTAAGTCCCAATGAGAAAGAGCGTGGCATGATGCTGTTCTCTAATTCCGGGTCGAAGCCGTTAAAGCGTTTACTGGCTATTACAAATATGTTGTCCATATTGAAATTGACAGACAGGTTTTTGGCATGTATCTTGTCGCACCATTCTTTTTTCATTTGCCAGGATAGTCCGATGTTGCGGCAACGCAGGAATGAAGCATTAACTACCATAGCATCTGATTTTTCCCACATTGGAATGGCAGATTCTCCGTTATCTGTGTTAGGCAAAGTCCAGGCTATTCCTAACGGCCATGTCGGTAGTCCGGGGATATTTGTGTGAGCTTCGTCCCCTGGTTTTTGCCAACGATTCAGTAAATCCCGGTTTATATTCTTAGTCGGATCGGGCATCATATTATGATCCCCTCGGAAATCATTGTAAGGTGACGGCAAACGTTTATGGCTACCTAATAAAAGGGAGAAGCTAGTGTTCAATGACAAAGACTTGTAGCGGAAACTTAAACCGAGACCTCCGGTGAAGAACGGCTCTTTTTCTCCGGAATATACAAGGTAAGTGGTCGGATCGATGTCTTTACTTTTTTCTTCTTCCGGAACTTCAACGTAGTTGAATGTCGGTTTACCATTACTTCCGTCAAGACCTGCAAAGGAGTATGACCAGAATGCACTTAACGGATACCCCTCTTTTAAGATTTGGGTGCCGTTTCCATTCAGGTACATTGTTGTGTTTCTGTCAATCTTAGTTTCTCCGCCTTTATTCCAGTTTTTAGAGGCATTCAGGTTAACATTCAAGGCGAAATCACGTTTCTGAATAGGTGTGAATGATAATGTATATTCAATACCTCTATTGTAAATAATTCCACCGTTACGTTTCATCTGGTCAATTCCGTATTCGAATGGCAAATCAACACCGATTACTGCATTGGAACGTCGGGTGTAATATTCTAGGTTCATGTAAAACATGCGGAATAGTTCTAGATCCACACCAAAGTTCCAGTTCTTGGTACGTTCCCATGAAAGGTATGGGTTGGGGATCTGGCTGATAGTAGAGTAGTAGCGGTTGTATCCGGGTTGTACTCCCTGTTGATTTAAGATTAGTTCGGGACTTTCGCGTGTCAAAGCATTCCCTTGAATACCGAATGTTCCTCTGAAATTAAGTGTAGTGATCCATGACAGATACTTTTGGAAGAAAGCTTCTTCTGATGCCCTCCAGGAGAAACCGAATGAATAAGTCGGGTCGATACGGTGATTGATATCCTGTCCGAATACATTGGAAGCATCATTTCGCACATTGGCATTCACTACATAGCGGTTTTTGAATGAATATGCGAAAGTGGCAAAAAACGAAAGGAAGTTGTTGGTGTTGTTTGTTCTTTGCCAACCTCTGTTATAGATTTCTTTTAATATTCCCCAGCCTGTAGGACTTCCTTCCGGTGATACTACTTCGCTTGGTATGGTAGGTGCTACGATGCGTTCGCCTCTGTCCGGGACATATCCCCAGACGGTATTGGCGGTCCCTTTGGCTGTAGAGGAACGGAGCTCCATACCTAATAATGCATTTAATCGGTTGTCAGCGTTGAATGCCTTGCTGAATTGTAATTTGTTCTGAATATTGTAAGAGTACTGATTATTATCATTTGTATACAATTTACCTCCGAATGGAAGTTGTGCGGCCTTAAATTCAGGGCTGGTTGGAGTTACGGAATTAAAATCGTATCCACGATACTCGTTGGCTATGTAGTATGTACGTTCAGTAGCCCAGCTTTCATTGGTACTATTATTGTTTGAATAACCTCCGGTAAATTGATAGGTTAACCAGTCGAGGATATGCCAGTTTACATCTAAAGAGGCGGACATAAAATTTGAACGCGCTTTCGAGCCACTGTTATCTCGTTCATTGATGAAATTATATGAAAGAGTTTCTTTATTACCTGTTTTATAGTGGTATCCGTTCTCTTGCATATAGTAAGCGTCTGGATCAATGGCACGGTTCGTGCTAGTGGCGTAACTCATAGGATTGACATTATCGAAGAAACCGTTGGTGGTAGAAACACTACCGTTTAATGTCAGGCTGATAGTTAGTTTTTCTATTGGACGTAACATGAGGGCGATGCGTCCGGTCATACGTTCGTTATCATTCCCTATTTCTTGACCTTCGCTGTTGTTATACCCCATAGATGCCGAATAGCTGAACTTATTTGTTCCACCAGAAACGCTAATATTGTGAGTATGGCTGAACGAGCGGCGTGTCAGACGTTTGAACCAGTCTGTATTGCGGGTTTCCATGGCGTTATAAAGTGCTCTGTATTCGATGTCTGAAATATCGTGTTCCTGTAACATACGTAACAGACCTTCATAAGTGTTAGGATCTTTGTAGGGCATTGTTATGTAAGAGATGCCGGCATCGAATGCCTCTTGTGAAAAACGGATACGTTCTTGAGAGTTCATAAAATTGAACATTCCATAATTGGGACGTTGTCCGATGTTGAAATTGGTAGAGTAGTTCACTGTCAGTCTGTCAGTAGTATTTTTTTTAGTTGTGATTTCGATTACCCCATTAGATGCTTTCGAACCATAGATAGCAGTGGCGGAAGCATCTTTCAAAATTGTGATGTTTTCGATGTCGGCAGGATTTAGCCATGAAATTTGATTACCGATGATATCCTTTAAGTTTTTGGTCATCAGTTCACCGTTATCTAGTGTTACTTGGAAATCTTCTTGGATAATGCCGTCTACTACCCACAATGGATCACGATTTCCTTGCAGCGTACTGGTTCCTCGAATCTGAATTTTAGGAGCAGTACCTACACGGCTACTTGAATTAGTGACAACCATACCTGCTACACGTCCTTGCAACATCTGGTCAATAGTAGTATAAGAAGGCATTATAATATCTTTCGCTTTGATCGTAGTTATAGAACCTACGAGGTCGCGACGTTGAATATTTTGATATCCGGTCACTACAACTTCATCAATTTCTGTACTGGAACCACTCAAGGTGACATTGATTGTTTTCTTACCCGTATATTTTACCGTTTTCTTTTCCATTCCGATAAAAGAAAAAGTAAGGATCAATCCCTCCTGTGCCGGAATATTGAAAGTATAATGTCCGTCTAGTCCGGCGATGGCCCCATGTTTAGATCCCCGGATTGTAACAGTGGCCCCAGGTAATGCTTCACCACTGGTGTCGCGAATCCAACCGCTGATGGTTACTTTTTGATTTTGCCTTTTCTTTATTACGATTGCACTACCGGAAATTTCATAAGTCAAATTTGTACCTTCCAGACATTCATCTAGAATTTCAGTAATAGTTTTATCTTTAGCCTTAACAGTGATATCAGTTACATTAGCAATATCTTCCGTGGCATACATAAAGATAAATTTTGTACGATTTTGTAGATACCAAAGTGCTGATTCCAAAGTTTCTCCTTTTAAGTCGATAGAGATTCTTTGGTTGTCTTGCGCTTGAATCATAAGTGAAGAAAGGGAGAGTATCCATAAAAAGCAGAGTTTCACAAAGTTTCTGCTTACATGAGATATCTCCCGTGATAGGAATTGCGTTCGTCTTTTCATAATGCGTTAGTTATATATGTATATTATTATTGTTTATAGGAAATATGTAAGATGCCTTCTCGTTGCTTGATATTTACCAAGTTTAATCCTTTTATCATGTCGATAATCGGGTTCATGTTTTCGTAACGATTAAGGTAAGCCCCGATTCGTACTTGTTTGGCAGTTTCATCTTCGAATGAATATTGGAATCCATACCATTTAGAAAGATATGACATTACATTCTCAAGAGGAATATTTAAAAAGATGAATGAACCGGACTTCCAGGATGTATACAGGTCTGTGTTTACATTAGTGACAATATTTGTGTTAGTACTTTTATTATAAGTGTAGTGCTGGTTGGGGATTAATTCAAATACGTCATTTTCACTGTTAATTTTTACAGCTCCACTGACCAATGTTGTACTTTCTACTTCTTCATCCGCATAAGCCCTTACGTTGAAAGAAGTTCCTGTCACCTGAATAGAAGTATGCGGTGTTTGCACGATAAACGGATGTGTTTTATCTGGAGCAACATCGAAATAAGCTTCACCCTCAACCTGTACGATACGTTCATTATCGTTGAAACAAATCGGGTAAGTCAGTTGGGATTCTGCATTCAAATGTACTTTTGTTCCATCCGAAAGGACAATGTGACATTCCATTCCATGCAATGTACGAAGCGTATTTTTGATATCCTTCATTTTGGGATTGTTGGCAGGAGTCTGATAATTAATCCCTTTGGAGTCAATGATGAATACTTCAGTTGCACCTTCCGGTAGAATATTATCAAAAAGATTGAAAGTGGTTCCATTACTTAAAGTCAATTCTCCACCATGGGTTCCCGGAGTGATTTCGCCGATTGGTTCTCCGGATACCCAATTATATAAAAGGTAGGAAACCGGTATTATCAGCAGCAGGATAAGAGCCGCATATTTCAGACTTTTTTTCCATGAAAGGAAACCGGATGATTTTTCTCCTCCTAGTAGCGGGTAGATTCTGTCCCATGCTTTTTGCGAAGAGAAACTTTTAATTAACTGTGTGTTTCTTTCATACGTTTCCTCATTCAATATTCGTTTGGCTAGCTTTTGATGCTCCGGATTTTCATTAATCCATTCATGGTAGGCTTTTTCTTCCTCCGGGATAGATGAATGAGTGAATAGAGAAGCAAGGGTTTTTGCAATTCTAAAGTTTTCTTTGAATGAATTCATCGTTTTTAGGATTTGTTTGTATATAAAACAATCCAATCGAAAAAACGGGGTAATCAAAAAGTCACTTTATTTACATAAAAAGAGTAATAAGGTATAATTTATGCCCTTAAGAGTTTCGCGGAGCTTGCGATAGGCTATTTTTTTTAACGTATGGACAGTCCCTTCTGAGATTTGCAATTTGTTAGCAATCTCATGGTTTTTTAAGCCTTTCATAGAGTATAAGATGATATTCCGCATTTGAGTAGGCAATTCTTCTACCGCTTTGCGAACTATGCGGAATGTTTCCTGCTCAATTATGGCTGCTTCGAAACCGTTATCAAACTCTTCTTGTCCGGAGAAAACAGGAATTTCTAATTGTTCATGTTTGAGATGATTCAGACATTTATTTCTGGTGACGGTATAAAGGAAACTTTTTACTTTCGGGATGTCATTGAAATCTTCTTTTCGTTCCCAATATGCTAGTAATGCATCTTGTGCGATATCTTTGCAGACTTCTTTGTCCTCAATATAGTGGGAGGAGAAAACACAAAGAATAGGGTAGTAGTCATCAAATAGCTTTTTGAAAGCGTTTTTGTTACCCCGTTTTATGTCTGCAATGATATTTTCTATATATATGCTCACTATTTAGAGTCGGATTGCGATAAGCGGTATGTTATCCAATCTTGCTTATTTTCTTCAATTTCTCTTCTTCGATGATTTTTATCTTTCTTCCATCGATAGTAATCAGCCTCTCCGTAGCAAACTGGGACAGCGTGCGGATAGCGTTCGAAGTAGTCATATTCGAAAGATTTGCCAAATCTTCGCGTGACAGGTAAATACTCAGGGTTGAACCGTCTTCTTCTAGTCCATAACTTTCTTTCAGGAAAATCAAGGATTCTGCGAGACGTCCGCGGATATGTTTTTGAGTCAGATTGACAGTGCGTTCATCGGAGATGCCAAGGTCGATAGAAAGCTGGCGGATAAAGAACATTGCCAAGTCATTATTTTGGGCAACTAAAGTAGTAATGGCACTCATTGGTATAAGACAGACAACAGAAGGCTCGAAAGCAGCGGCGGCAGTTACAAAATCCTGTTTGGCAAAATAGGCACGATAGGCAAAGTATTCGCGTGGCTTAATCATGCGGATAATCTGACTTCTACCCCCTACGCCATCTTTAAAGATTTTGACTTTGCCACTGATAAGGCACATCAGATGAGATGGTGTTTCGCCTTCACAATAGATGGTTTCATTCTTTTTGTAGGTCTGTATCGTATAATTATTCATCAGAAACTCCTTTTGTTCATTATTCAAAGGAGCTATCATATCGGATAGTGGTTCCGAAATATCGATGTCTGACATGTTCATTTTTACCATGGGTGCTACAAAACTGTGTTATACAGCACAAAAGTAAAAATAAAAAATGAGAAAATGCACAAATCTATAAAAAGATTGCACAAAAGTGGGAGCTTTCGTGCAATCTTCCTGGCGTTTTATTTGGTAAACAGCAGTTCCCTGTATTTAGGTAACGGCCATATTTCGTCGTCCACTTCCATTTCCAAGTGGTCAATATGGTCGCGGATTTGATCGAGGTACGGGCGTACTTTTTCTTCGTATGCAAACGCTTTTTCCTTATAGTTCTCCAAGTGGTTGGCTACCTTTCGTGCTTCGGTCATTTCGCGAACCAATACTTTGATTGAAGTCACCCGGTGAGAGATTTCCCGGATCAGTTCTTTGCGGTCGGCACTCAGCACTTCGTATTCTTCGGCAGAGAAGATTTCCTTCATTCCGCGGAGGTTTTCAAGCAACCGATTCTGATAGGCAACGGCAGTCGGTACAATGTGGTTGATGGCGAGGTCGCCCAATACACGGCCTTCAATCTGAACCTTCATGGTGTATTTCTCCAGTTCCACTTCCAGGCGGCTGTTCAATTCCGTCTCGTTGAAAATACGTTCGCCGATGAGTACGGCTTTGGATTGATTGTCAACATAGTGCATCAGGGCTTCCGGGACGTGGCAGATATTAGTCAGTCCACGGCGGGCAGCTTCCTGCTTCCATTCTTCGGAATAACCGTCGCCTTCAAAACGGATAGGTTCGGAAGCGATGATTGTTTCTTTCAGCAATCGGAAGATAGCTTCATCTTTGCCTACTCCTTCCTCCATTAGTTTTTCCACTGATGCACGGAATTCGTTCAACTGGTTTGCCATGGCAGCATTGATAGCAATCATGGCAGCGGCACAGTTGGAAGAAGAACCTGCGGCACGGAATTCAAAACGGTTTCCGGTGAAGGCGAAAGGAGAAGTACGGTTACGGTCGGTCGTATCGAGCAGGATTTCGGGGATACGTCCGATGCCCAGTTTCAATGTAGTCTTTTCTTCCGGTGTCATCTTTTCGTTTCCCACCTGGCGGACAATTTCGTCAAGGGTTGCCGAAAGTTGTGAACCCAGGAAGCAGGAGAGGATGGCGGGTGGAGCTTCATTGGCTCCCAGACGGTGGCTGTTGCTGGCACTCATAATGGAGGCACGCAGCAGATTCTGGTTTTTATAAACCATCATCAGTACATTGACCAGGAAAGTAAGGAACAGCATATTTCCTTTCGGATTCTTGCCCGGTGCAAACAGGTTGACGCCTGTGTCGGTGCAAAGAGACCAGTTGTTGTGCTTGCCGGAGCCGTTCACGCCGCTGTAAGGTTTCTCGTGCAGAAGTACGTTGAAGTGATGCTTGCGGGCAATGCGTTTCATCAAGTCCATGACGAGCTGATTATGGTCGTTTGCCAGATTACAGTTCTCGAAGATAGGAGCCAGCTCGAACTGGTTGGGTGCTACTTCGTTATGACGGGTCTTGGCGGGAATCCCCAGTTTATGACATTCTATTTCGAGTTCTTTCATAAATGCAGTGACGCGCGGCGGGATAGAACCGAAATAGTGGTCTTCCAACTGCTGGTCTTTGGCAGAAGAATGTCCCATCAATGTCCGTCCGGTCAGACAGAGGTCGGGGCGTGCATTATATAAGGAAGAGTCGACAAGAAAATACTCCTGTTCCCATCCCAAGTTTGTATAGACGCGCGTCACGTTCTTGTCGAACAACTGGCATACCTCCGTAGCCGCTTTATCTACGGCAGCAAGTGCCTTCAACAACGGAGTCTTGTAGTCCAGTGCTTCGCCCGTATAAGAAATAAAGATGGTAGGGATACAAAGAGTCGTATCTACTACGAATGCCGGTGAAGAGACATCCCATGCCGTATAACCGCGTGCCTCGAAAGTATTGCGGATACCACCGTTGGGAAAAGAAGAAGCGTCCGGTTCTTGCTGGATAAGTAATTTCCCGGAGAAGCGTTCGATAACTCCGCCGTCTTCACCAAACTCGATAAAGCCGTCATGCTTTTCGGCTGTTCCGTCTGTCAGAGGTTGGAACCAGTGTGTGTAATGAGTGACGTTGAGTGACTTGGCCCAGCTTTTCATACCGTTGGCAACCAGGTCTGCCACTTCGCGGCTGATAGGGGTACCCTTTTCGATGGCATCGGTCACAGCCTTATAGGCTTCCTTAGGAAGATACTCCTGCATCTTCTTGCGGTCGAACACGTGGCTACCATAATAATCAGAGAGTTTGTTGGAAGGAGCAGTAACTTCCAAAGGTTTCCGGTTGGAAAGCTCTTGTAATGCAAAAAATCTCATTTTAGACATAAATGGTCTGTTTTTTATCGGTTGATGGCGCAAAATTATATGTTTTTTCTGAAAGTACCCCTATTTTTTAGGGGGTAATTTTGGAAAATAGTATATTTTTTGAGAAATACCCCTCTGGTATAATAGACGGATTTAGCAGACTAGGGTAATTCCCTGCCACATTTTTGTTTTTATTTTAAGTATTATACGGGGGAAAACAAAAATGTGGCAGAGCTTATAATCAATGATTTAGTACTAAAAATAGCCCTGAAATAAGAGAAGTTTACAGAAAACTTATATGGAGTTTTTGCTTTTTGGGGAAGATAAACTGCATTTTCTTTTCAATTATTTGAATCTCAGGATTTTAACTGTCCTGTTGTCATGTTTCCATCCTTTTTCCACTTCTACATATTGTTCCAGTTCCTTTGTCGTGATGCCTCTTCCCGTATTCAGTCCCATCTTCTTGTATACCTGTTTGAGCATGCTTTTTATTTCCTGAACGGAAAATTCGGAACCTGCGGGAAAAGTACGTTGGATGGCCGTCCGCATTTGTCCCGATTTCTTAATCGTATGTTCGCTGCTGACATTCAATGCCGTACGCAGTTTGTTCTCGTTATAATCGGATTCCCGGATAAATTCAGCTCCGAACCGGCAGAAACAATCGTATATATACCTGTCGGCGGTCGAAGTAATCAGATTTCCTAACATACGTTGGTAACGCTTTTGCAGTTTCTTGTCAGTGGCTCTATTTATCTTCTCCATCTCTTCCAGTTTGCGGACGATAAGCTCCGCCCGCTTTTTCTTTGCCAGTCGGTGCTGGATTGCCATACGCTCATTGTCCGAAATCGGCATAAGGCGTTCTTCATGTGAGAACTCAAAATAATTGGTCTGCTGATAGGCATTACACAACAGCTCGGTAGATGTATATAGACGTTTCACTTGTTCCTTCTCATAGAAATTAGCTATCAGGAACGGATCGGGTTTTCCGTTCTCGTCCAGATAAGGAAGATAGGAATTTTCTCCAATAGCTTCCTGCAATAAGGTACGTTCGCCTATATTCGACGTCCGTGCCAGTTGTGCTTTCCATCCGTTGAAAACGGTAGTTGCTCCCTGAATCCAGCAGTCAATTTCCGATGAAGACATACATTCCAGTTCCGGACGGATAGAAGCAATATGTGTCACACTGTTTACTCCGCCCCGGAAACGCCCGATGATTTGGATAGCTTCGGTAGCCGGGTCGATAACCGATTGTGCGGCGCCGTATAAATCGCTGATGAAAATCACATGCGGGGGATTCTTGCACACGATGTCTACTGCCGAATAGAAACGTGAGGTGAAGAAATTATAGCGTTCCAGTTCGGTAATCATCATTGATTTCTTGCGTCGGTTACCTTTCCATAGTTTGTATTGCCCGTCTTCGCTGCAAAAAGTACATGCATTACTCAGTTCGGGTATCAATCGGTAAAAACTGTCTATCGAGTCGATGCTGTTGCAGAAGATGCAGACCGTTCCGCGCTTCGCTTCAATCACTTCTTGTAATGTTTCCAGTACATTATTCGTAGTGATAAGTTTCAGTTTTTGGCGATATGCGTAATCCGGTTTAATCAGTACGCGTGTAAAGCCGTCGAAACGATTATCCTTTTCGGGTATGATAGGGGTGGCGGATATCAGTGCCTTGTTTTGGAAATGAAAGAAATCGTTCATCGGTTCGCGGATAGAATCACGGTAATGTACGTCCTGCACTAACTTCTCGCATTCATCAAATAGGATGAAACATTCTGTGTACATATCTATCCCCACCGCTTGCATTGCTTCCTTGATTTTCGTGAAACCTTCGGGAGTAGTCAACAACTTGTAATCTTTATCACGGTTTTCTTCCAGAAAATCAGCTACCTTCCGGATAGTCACCCCTTTGTAGACAGCCAGCGCGTTCTTGTGTTTCTTCGCTTTCGACTCGATAACAGGTACGTTAGGTTCGATAATGATCGATTTCCGCTGTGCTGTCAGTTCGCAATGTGTAGCTCCCAGTCCGGGCAGTAACTTGTTGATGATACAATTGGTCGGGATAAAGTCTTTACCGGCGCGTTTCAGTGCATCCGCGAAGTACTCACCTTTTCGGATGGAGTAAGTTCTGTCGTATTCCATATTGTTTTAGTATTTTCGTTTGTTATGTCTTTCAGGATTGTATTTCTCAAATCCTGCCGCAGTTATCCGTCTCTTCAAGCGCTTTTCCGCTTTGAATACGATATTCTTCACTTCTATGGATTCCGCGCGATGGTTTTTGCCGGGCTCTTTGTCTTCACAGAAACTGCCATTGAGGGAGAAACTGCCAAAATCGTCCAGATTGAGAATATTGCCATTTCTCAGAATGGCTTCTATGCCTTCCAATACCATGCTGAGGTTTTTGTATACATCGCCTTTGGAAATGTTATGCTTGTCGGCCAGATACTCAACGAACGCTTTGGTGTCCAGTGTATCCCATGATAATAGTTGTACCCGTACATTAGTTTCTTTGTCACCACTGAAAGTATCTGCAAAGCGGGTTGTCTTGTAAAGTATGCTCATAATAATTCCTTTTAGATTATCACTGTTTGTTGCAGTTGGGCATTCACCGGAATGGATTAGTGTAACTGGATTGTTGCACAAGTGTATCTGGCTAGTTGCCCAAGTGCAACAGATTAATTCAAGCGGATGAAATTGCTAAAAGATAAGGGGAAATTATTAATCTGTGTGGTAGAAGTGATTAATTCTTCCTTATGAATTGGTAAAAACATCTTGTCGTTTATAATATTGCAAAGGTAGAAAAAAGATATTGTGCGGCAAAGGAAAGAGCGTTTTTTCGAAAAAAGATAATAAAAAGTTTGATTATATGTGAAGAAGTACGTTACTTTGCAGCATCATTCACAAATTAAAAGCAGGCAATATGAAGACAGGTCTATTTTTCTTACTGGTATTATCATTTTTATATGGATACAATAGTATTGATGAAGATAACGGTAAACTATCTCTGAATCCCTCCACTAACCATATTATATCAAAAAAAGTGCAATAATCTTATTTCTTTTTGAGGTTTTGCTAATAAAACACAAACGATATAACAAACTAAATATTTATATAAGATGAAAAAGAATTTATATTTTGTGTTAATTCTGTTATTCCCAATACTATTGGGTTTGGGTAGTTGCTCTTCTTCTGATGATGACTGGATTGATTTGAACTCTGAAGAAATAATAGGGACATGGTCTACTGGTACGGAAGGTGTTCATAAATACCTGAAATTCGAGAATGATGGGACTGGATATTACGCACTTCTCAACGGGGCTGATTTTGCAACCAATTATTTGTTTACCTATAAAATCTCAGGTAACAATATTAATATTGTAATCACTTATTCTGATGGTGGAAATAAGCTCGAGGGACAGGAAAGAGTATGGGAATGTTTGTTCTCAAAAGATGTCTTGAAAATAAGCAATGGTCAGGAAAGTGGAACTTATAAGAGAATAGAATGATTTTCTATATAAGTTAATCTATCATTTCAGTACTTGTCATTTAATGAATTTCTAAATATTAAAGATGTGATTATGAATAAAATTCTTATTTTTCTTTTAGTTGTTTTGCCTATTGGTTTATGTGCGCAGAATTCTTCTAAAATAGAGGAGGTCAAAGAAGTTTCGTTGAGCAAAAATGAATTGTTCTCAAAAGCTAAGATGTTTATTTCGGATAAATGGAATAATCCTACACATTCAATACAGAATGAGGATAAAGATAGTGGAATAATACAAGTTAAAACGGAAAAAGAATTTTCTATTAGCGTGGGGATGGGGCTAAAATGTGTATATAAGTATGAGTATTTGACGAAGTTTAGGTTTAAAGATAACAAATATAAAATAGAAATATACGATATTAATTGTGTCTCAGCAGAACAAACGGGTGCCGGTAAGGTATATAGTGTGCCTTTAATTCCATATTTTACAGGAGATAATGTTCCTGATACTAAAAAAATGGGACGTGGAATTTCTAAGAAAAAAGCGATTGAAATGATGGATGAATTGCGGGCTGAGTTCAATGCAATATTAACTCAATATAATAAGTATATTTCAATAGAAGATGATTTCTAATTAGAGAACTGGCAAAGTGTTATTTGAGGTATCTATAAACAATAATATCAATATATAGTTATGAAAAAGATATATAGTTTGTTTCTTGTTCTATTTATAGCGAATTATATTTATTCTCAGGATTCTCATATTGAATTTAAGGGAATATCTTTAGATGGGAGTTTGTCTTCTTTTGTGGAGAAAATGGAGAAGAATGGTTTTACTTTACAAAAATCTCCAAGAGAGCATGTGGCTTTAATGAAAGGTTTGTTTACAGGCAAATGGGTAGAAGTCTTAATTCTCTCTTCTCCTAAAACGAAGACTGTATGGAAGGTTAGTGTTTACTATTCAAAACAGGAATCATGGACATCTTTGAAAAGTGATTATAATGAAATGGTGGAACTTTTTACAAAAAAATATGGAGAGCCTAAAGATCATTTTGAGTTTTTCTCTTCACCATATTATGAAGGAGACGGATATGAATTGCAAGCATTACGTAAAGAAAAATGTAATTATATAAGTTTTTGGACACTTGACAAAGGGGGGATTATAGTAGATATTAATCAGTATGGGCAAATTCAGGTTAGATATGAAGATAAAGTAAATGTGAAGATAAAGGAGAAAGAAGAAGATGAAAATTCATTGAATGATATTTAATTTGCTATCTTTTATTTCCTATACTAAAATGGTTATGTATGTAGGAGAGGGGCTATCTGTAATGCTGGATAGTCCCTCTGTCTTTTATTACTAGTTTTCTTCAATAACTCTTTTTAGTACCCTAATCTCCTTGCTTTTCGATATTCTTTTTTATATTTGCCTACGTTAATGAAGGAGATACGACGATTGAGAGATAAAATACTGATAGGATGCATACTATGCATGTTCTCTTTTACTTTAAAGGGGGCAGCCGGTAACTATATAATGAATCCTTATACCCGTCAGGAAATTTCTGCCGATTCCATCATTGGGCGTGTCATGACTTTTGCGCCTTTATATGAAACGATAGTCAGTGATTATCGTGCCAACCTGTATATAAAGGGTAAGATGGATATTCAGAAAAAGAATTTTATCCTTCGCTATGTACCTTCTATGTTCCGTTTGCAAAAGGGGGTGCGCGAGTATCTGCTCGAAACTTACAGTGACCTTCATTATACCGCTCCCAATATATACGATCAGAAAGTAAAAGCCTCACAGGGAACTGTAAGGGGAAACAGAGGACTGCCGGGATTGCTCGAATATTTTAATGTGAACATCTACTCTTCTTCTCTGCTGAATGACGAACGGTTACTGTCGCCATTGGCCAAGAACGGGCAAAAATATTATAAATACCGGATAGACAGTGTGATGGGAGACCCGAATAATCTGGATTATCGGGTACGTTTTATTCCCCGGACAAAGAGTGACCAGTTGGTAGGCGGTTACATGATTGTCAGTAGTAATGTCTGGAGTGTCCGGGAAATCCGTTTTTCGGGACGGTCGGAACTGATAACATTCACCTGCTGGATTAAGATGGGAGACGTAGGCAAGAAAAATGAATTTCTGCCTGTGCGTTATGATGTGGAAGCCCTTTTTAAATTTCTTGGCAATAAGGTTGATGGCAACTACACCGCTTCTTTAGATTACAAATCCATCGAACTGAAAGAAAAGAAAGTGCGCAAGAAAGAGAAGACGAATTATAATCTGTCGGAATCATTCTCTTTGCAATGCGACACGAATGCCTATAAGACAGATGCTTCGACTTTTGCCATCATGCGACCTATCCCTTTGGATGAAAACGAGAAGAAACTGTACAGTGATTATAGGTTGAGGCGTGATACGGCTATTATACAGAAACCGTCCAAGAGCCAGTCTTTCTGGGGGACAATGGGCGACCTGATGGTGGAAGATTACAAATTCAATCTGTCTAATATCGGAAGTGTCCGCTTCTCTCCGTTTATAAACCCGCTCCTGTTCAGTTATAGTGGAAGCAACGGTTTGTCTTATCGGCAGGATTTTCGCTACAACCGTCTTTTCAGGGGAGATAAATTGCTCCGTATAGTGCCTAAACTCGGATATAATTTTACCCGCAAGGAGTTCTACTGGTCATTGAATGCCGACTTTGAATATTGGCCGCAGAAACGGGGATTCTTCCGCCTGAATGTGGGTAATGGTAACCGTATTTATAGTAGTAAGGTGCTGGACGAGTTGAAAGCAATGCCGGACAGTATCTTTAATTTCGATTTGATTCATCTTGATTATTTCAAGGACTTGTATTTTAACTTCCGGCATACTTTGGAGGTAGTTAACGGTTTGGATATCAGTCTGGGGTTCTCCGCTCACAAGAGAACGGCTGTGGAGCCTTCCCGCTTTGTGATAACCGGTGATTATCCGATGCCGCCTCCGGAATTTATGGAGAAATTCAAGAATACCTATATCAGTTTCGCTCCCCGTATCCGGGTGGAATGGACGCCGGGACTCTACTATTACATGAATGGAAAACGAAAGATAAATCTCCGTTCTTTATATCCTACCTTCTCGGTCGATTACGAGCGGGGCATCAAAGGTGTATTCAAAAGTACAGGCGAATATGAAAGGATAGAGTTCGACCTTCAACATCAAATCCGGTTGGGACTGATGCGTAATATCTATTATCGTTTCGGATTTGGCGCATTCACCAATCAGGATGAATTGTATTTTGTGGATTTTGCCAACTTCTCCCGTCACAATCTTCCTGTAGGTTGGAACGATGAAATTGGCGGTGTGTTTCAGGTGCTCGACGGACGTTGGTACAACTCCTCCCGCCGTTATGTACGCGGACATTTCACCTATGAAGCTCCATTCCTTATACTGAAGCATCTGATGAAATATACCCGCTACGTACAGAATGAACGGATTTACGTCAGCGCCCTTGCTATGCCTCATCTTCAGCCTTATCTGGAAGTGGGATATGGCATCGGTACACATATTTTTGATGTCGGAGTTTTTGTGAGCAGTGAGAACTGGAAGTTCGGTGGAATAGGCTGCAAATTTACATTTGAGTTATTCAACCGATAGTTTTTTACGTTCTTGTTGCGTAAATCGAAAGATTTTTCTACCTTTGTATAGAAGAGGATGAGGACAAAATTTAGCACAAAAGAGGTGTAGTCGCCTCATAAGCACAGGTATTTTCCTAGAAAATAAATTCTTAGGTATAAATACCTAAATTTATTTTAGTAAATAACTCATCCTCTTCTCTCTTTTTTATATACATGATACAAAATGGACGGTATTTTAATAACGATACTTATAATCACTGGTTTCCTGATTTATAGAATGATTTCTTCGAGTAGGAAGCAAGAGGGCTATAAAAGGTGGAAAGCAACAGCAGGTGGGAAAGAGAAAAATCCTTCCGAGTCCGAATCTGGGCATGGCATCTGGCTTCGACGAGCTCTAGGGGTAACTGCTCCACGTGCTCCGTATGTTCCCAAGTTTGATGAAGAAGCGGTCGTTTGGTGCGCCAGCCTATTGGGGGTAGAAGCCAACAAACTGAAAGAAATACTCGAAAATATCCCTGCCCATTATCACGAGTTTTGGGTAAGAAAAAGAAAGGGCGGGTATCGGATGATTTCCGCTCCGCATAAGGAACTTCAATCTATCCAGACAATTATCAACACCCGGATCTTATCATCGGTGACTACCGTTCATCCGGCAGCAGTCGGCTTCCGTTGCGGACATTCGGTGATTGACAATGCCGGTCCTCATTTGGGAAAGCGGTATGTGTTGAAAATGGATATTCATGATTTTTTCTTTTCTATACGAAGTCCGAGGGTGAAGGATACATTCGAGAGGATGGGATATCCGGCGAATGTGGCAAAAGTCTTTAGGATATTGTGTTGTCTGCATAATTGCTTACCTCAGGGAGCTCCTACAAGTCCGTCATTGAGTAATATTGTCGGCTACGAGATGGATAAGAAATTATCTGCGTTGGCTGCAGAGTATGGGTTGACATATACCCGCTATGCCGACGACTTGACTTTCTCGGGCGATGTGTTTCCTAAAGACCGGATAATTTCTCGGATTAAACAAATAATCCGGGACGAGAAATTTGAGCCGAATCATAAAAAAACTCGTTTCCTGCATGAGTATGACAGGAAGATTATCACAGGAGTATCTGTCAGTTCCGGTGTGAAACTGACGATACCTAAAACAAGAAAGCGGGAGATTCGGAAGAATGTTTATTTCATTCTGACAAAAGGATTGGCGGAACATCAGCATAGGATTGGTTCCAAAGACCCTGCCTATTTAAAACGGCTTATCGGGGAACTTTGTTATTGGCGGTCGATAGAACCGGATAACGTTTATGTATCCGATTCTATTATAGCCTTGAAACGTTTGGAGCAACGGCATTAATCAGTCTTTAACGGTATTAATAGGCAATCGTTACCCGTTCATTCTCTATTTTTGCATAATCTCTTTTCACTGCTTCGCGGATTCCTCTCTGCATGGCAGCGTCTATGGTCGAACCCATGCGGGGAAAGCCGAATGTCTGCGCACATGCTTTTACCAAATCTGCTATAGGCAGGCTGATGGAGTCGGTTAGTATCTGACGGATGGCATTGGCTATTTCTTCAGGGGATATATCTGTTACATCCCGGTCGGAAACCGGTCGGTAAGCCGGATACGAACAGCATTGCTCTTTATCTTTCCAACAATAAACATATCCGTCATGTTCCGTGCAGTAGATATTCAGTGTATCGAGGATAGCTTCTATGTGAGCTTCTATCCGTGGCCCTAGGCGGCTAATTCCCCATTCGGACAGAATCTTCTTGCAAAGTAACGATTTACTGACAGGAGCTTCGTTCTCTATAATTTTCCGTATTTGGGAAACAAGGATGGGGGAACTTTCCGTGAGGAAGAAATCTTCGGACAGATATTTGTCCGGAGTGACTTCGGCGGATTTATACTTCTGCTGCCTGTTTGGTTTAATGGGAACAGAATCCTGCTGCTTCTTGGCAGCAACTGGAGATGCTTTGAGAGGAAATGAGGTTTCATTTGCATTCCCTTCGGAGATTGAAACAGGCTCTTTGTTTTGTTTTTCTTCTGTTATGGTTGTTGGAATAGTATTGGTTTTAACATGGTTGGTTTCAATACTTGTTTTCGATTCAGCACCTGCTTTTGATTCTTTCTTTTGGGAGATTGCTTCCTGTATGGACGCAATTACTTCATCCGGCTTTTCCCACCAGTCCATTGTCCATATGCGGCAGATGTTCCAGCCGAGTGCTTTCAGGACATTATTCTGAACAATTTCCCGGTCGCGTGCGGTTTTAGTACGTTTGTAATTTTTCCCGTCGCAGATGATGCCTAGTTGGTAATTGGACTCGTTTTGGGTATCTACTATGCCTATATCTATTTTATAACCTGAGCATCCGATGTCGGTATGCACCGTGTATCCCAGTGAACGCAACTTGTCGGCAATGATTTTTTCGATAGAAGCAGATGTTTCCGGTAGTGAACCGGCAGAACCATTGATGACGTTTCTTGTTCCTTTCTCTGCGTATTCCAGGAAACGTTTTAGTCCGGCTACTCCGACGGAAGAAGTCCGGTTCAAGTCTATCATGTCCGACCGTAGGGTAGAGTAGATTATCATCTCGTACCGGGCACGGGAGACTGCTACGTTGAGTCTCCTTTCTCCACCCGCACGGTTTAGCGGGCCGAAGTTCATGCTGACACGTCCTGCGGCATCCGGCCCGTAACCTACCGAAAAGAGAATCACGTCCCGTTCGTCTCCCTGCACGTTCTCCAAGTTTTTGATAAATAGCGGCTCTTCACATTCCAAAGCAAGTGTTTCCAGTTCGGGGTGGGCAATAAAGAGGTCGGACAATAAATCTTCTATTAAAGCCTGCTGGACGATGCTGAAAGTGACTACGCCGATGCTTTTCTTCCTTAATTCATCGTTTCTCAATCTTCTTTCAATTTCATCGACTACTGCTTGTGCTTCCGCCCGGTTCTGACGCGACTTGCCTTTGTCATAATAGCCGTTGATATTCACCATTCTGACCTTGGATTCGATATTGTCCGGAGAAGGGAATGTCATCAACTTATTGTCGTAATATTCGGAATTGCTGAAAGCGATAAGACTTTCGTGTTTGCTTCGATAGTGCCATAGCAAGTACTTGGAAGGAATAGACAAGGCGAGGCAATCATCAAGTATACTCTCCAAATCTTCCATTTCAATATTATCTTCATCAATGGTATTGACCGAGAAGAAGTTTGTCGGCGGCATCTGTTTCGGGTCACCTACAATAACCACATTCTTGCCTCGGGCAATGGCGCCTACGGCTTCATAAGTCGGCATCTGCGATGCTTCGTCAAAGACTATCAGGTCAAACTTGTCCGCATCCGTATCAATGAATTGGGCAACGGAAAGAGGACTCATCAGCATGCACGGGCACATACGCGACAACAACGTCGGAATTTGGTCGAACAACTTACGGATGGATATACCACGTGCATTGTTGCGGATGTTCTTCTGGAGTATGCCAACTTCGGAGCTTTGGATAGCTTCATGAGTGAAGGATGGAATATTGGAAGCCAATCTGGCAAACAACTCCTTTTTAGTCGTTTCTTCGAATTGAGTGGATATTAGCTTGTACTTCGCTATAATATCATTGAATATCTTGCCATTGAATAACTCCAAAGTCGGTTCTTTGGAAATGATATACTGAATGGCAACCTGATAAAAGCTCTTGTAGAAACTGCCGGCAAGTTGGGCGGTAGGGATATTCTTCTCTTTATATTCCGTAGCTATAAATCCGATGTTAAGTCTGTCGAACGTCCGGTAAGCTTGTAACCATTGATACCAGTCTTTGAGCTTATCCAAATTCTCTTTCCATGTTTGGGCTTTTGATATGCCTGTGTTTATCCAATCGGTGGAATTTATATAAAGCTCTACTGCTGATATGCCTAAAGTTCCGGAAAGTTTGTGTTCTATGTTCACGAGTTCATTCGCATACCGATGTAACTCATTGAGAGAATGGGCATGAATATCTCTGAATGTTTGTATTCCTTCAGTCAGTTGTACAGACAGGTTGCGTTTGATTAGTGAGACTTTGGCGACATCTTTCGAATAGCTCAACAAATGTGAATGGAGAGTAACCATGTCATTGATAATCTGTTCAATTACATTCCAATCTTCATTCTTGCCGAATCGTCCGAATAGGGTAGGCAGTTGGCTTGCGTATTTCTGAACGGCTTCTGCTTCTTCCCGGTATTGGACAATCTGGTGGAGCAATGATTTGATGGTATCCGGCTCGATGGCTTTCAGTGCATATACATGGAGCGCTTTCTTTATTTTTCTTTGCCCGAAATACCTGGGAATAAACCACTGGGCGGATACTCGGTTCCACTCGGCTAACATTGCTTTGGCGTTCGTTTCCAGGATTTCTTTGGTGAATCCGGTTTCAATCGTCTTTCTTAGTTCGTCACGTTTACGACCATGGTTCACTACTTCACGATATTCATCAAGAGTCTCATTCAGCGATGGAAGAGTCAATAATCCGGGAGTAAGTTCGGGAATATCAAGTATTTCTCGGATAATGTTCGCAATCGTTTGAAAGTCTGTACGTGTGGGGTGCGTTTCCGTATCTGTCAGAAGAACGGAGAATGCGTTTAGTTTCTGTCGGATAACTTGTAGTAAGTCAATAAAGTCAGTGAGTGAACGTGCGGCTTCGTCCTTTCCGGCAAAAGAATATTCTGAAATAGAGATACCCGTCAACGGATGCTGGTAAGGGTGTCCGCACGCATTGGCTGTTCGTACCAAAGATTCGATGGCGTCTTCCCATTGGGTAAATGTTTCTTTATCCAATGTCTCCAAGTAGGAGAGGGGAATATCGAAACAAGGTTCGGCATCCGATGATTGAAAATGAACAATCGCATCATATAATGAAATGCCGAACGGATACTCTTTATGCAGGGCTTCGATATATTTATTCAACTCTGCCCGTAAGCCAAGTAAGCGTTCGGCTTCTTCCTTGAATGCTTCGGGTGGTGTCTGCCTGATAATTTCGGTCGTCTCTTTCAGTTGTGAGATAACCGCAGATTTCTTCGTCTTGTTAGAGTGGATTTCCAAGCAGAACGGAGCAAGGCCGATAGCGGCCAATCTGTTTTGGACAACGGAGAGGGCAGCCATCTTTTCTGCTACAAATAGTACCCGCTTACCTTTATAGAGCGCGTTGGCGATAATGTTGGTGATAGTCTGCGATTTTCCTGTTCCCGGTGGGCCGTGCAGGATAAAAGTTTGGTCGTGCACCGCTTCATATATGGCTTCCAGTTGGGAAGAATCGGCGATGATAGGCAATACGATATCGGCAGGAGACAGTTGCTTGTCCATGTAACTTGCGTCCATCTCTTCCGTAGCAGCTTCCCATTCTATCTTTCCGTTGATGAGGCTGGATACAATCTTGTTCTGAATCAGTTTGTGGGCATTGTTGTGAATATCATTCCACATGATAAACTTATTGAAAGAGAATATGCCCAGAATGGCTTGCTCTTCAACGTCCCATTTGCGTTGGTTTTTGATGCAATTTCGGATGATGGAGTAGATTAACTTTACGTTCACACCGCTTCCGTCGGTTGGCAACGGGGCTAATCCGGGTACGCTGATGCCGAAATTTTGGCGTAGCATCTCCAATAATGTAATGTTCATCATTGTTTCCTCTTCACGGGAACGGATGACATATCCTCTAGCTGCCGATTTGCGGATGATTTCGACCGGTAATAGCAGTATCGGTGCGTAACGCGGACGTTCGCTGGAAGGAGTTTCATACCATTTCAGCAATCCCAATGCTAGATAAAGCGTATTGGCTCCGTTCTCTTCGATAGATGTCCGTGAAGAACGGTAGAGATGCGTCAATGCCTTGCCTAAATCATTCTCGGATAAGTAAAAACGCAATCTTTTCTGTGAAAGCTCCGAATTGACAAAATCGACAATCGGATTGGATTCGGGAACGGATGAATAGATGCCGAACTCCATAGCCGGACTTTCCCAGTCGGCAGGGCGGTGAAGGATACGGAACTCTTCCCCGTCCGCCAAAGCATCTTCCAGGCTGGCAAGATTTGCCGGAATAAGTTGGAGCGTATTTTTCGTAATACGGATATTCAGCAGGTTATTGCGCAGGCTTAAATCGAGCAGCCGCCTTTCCCATACTAACTGTTTGGTGATGGCTGTTTGAGTTTCGCTGCCTGATAAATCATAAGGATTAATACTTTGCGGCGTAGCATGAACCGTGTTCTTCTGGATAGTCAGTGGGTTTTCTCCTATTTCCCAAGTCTGTCCGTGCAATATGCGTTGGGGGATGGGGCGGATTCCCGAATGTCTCGCTCTTTTCACATCTACCGCAAGTATGAAAGGAGTGCCGTCTTTCAGTTTGCCGTCCGCTTTCTTCACGGCATCGTCGAAGTCGGACTGATGCCCCATATTCATACAGGTCGTTTCCACTAAAGTGATGTCGTAGATTCCTTCTGCCGTCCTTTTGGTTAATAAGGAAACATCGTCTATTGTAGGGTCGGGAAAGGTTTCCGGCACTAGCCAGGCTCCCGCGAATGCATGACCTTGAGTAATGACGACAAGTGCGTTCAGCCCGATAGCTTCCAGGCACGAAGCATAGAGCAAGGACATATCCAGGCAAGTTCCCAGTTTCTGAGCCATCACGGAATCAGCCAGCCGGACACGTTGACCGTACTCTTCAAAACTTGCGGGAACGGTACTGTATATAATCTGCTGTTCTGAGATGGCGGTATAAATAGCTGCCATTTGCTTTCTTACCCTGTCCGGGTTGCGGCTTTGATATTCGTCGAGAGACGGGTTGTCCGTCCACTGTCCTAAGATGGCAGCCGCCCTTTTTATAATAGGTGAGATAGCGGTATGGTTGGGAGTAATAAAGGCGGCCAGCATTTCGGGGAGTACATTGAGTCCGCCCCATTGGTCATAAGCCAGAATGTCGATAGGGTAGGTCCGGGTAAATATCAGCGTTTCCCCGGAAGTGATTTCTACCTTCAGATTGCCGGATAAACGTTCGGTCAGTTGTGTGAGATAGTTGGCTGATAACGTGAGACTGGGCGATTGCAGAGATACTGTACTGTTAGCCGGAATCTGTTCGATAACCGTCGGAACAGTATTCCCGAAAGCCGGTTCAGCCGTGATTTGCACTTGTATGTCCTTTAATGGGGCAGAGGTTATGTTCTCAATGGAAAGTTGATGAATGACCGGTGCGCTGTTTTGTTGTATCGCAAAATTAATGAGCGGCAAATAGCCGAATTGTACCTTGACTTTGTCCAATCTCTCGTCCATGGCAAAAACTGTATATATTAAGACTTGCAATATTACAAAAAATACGGATATGACCATCTTTTATTCAGTCATTCTTTTGTCAGTCAAGAAAATATTCCTACCTTTGCGCCCGATTTATAGAAAATATAATGTCTTATTTAATTAAAGTATTAAACAATTTATTTATTAATGGAAAACTTAAAGAACGTAGCTCCTATTGAAGATTTCAACTGGGATGCTTATGAAAACGGTGAGGCAGTAACAAGTGCAAGCCACGAAGAACTGGAAAAAGCTTACGACGGTACGCTTAACAAGGTTAACGACCGTGAGGTTGTTGACGGAACCGTAATCGCAATGAACAAGCGTGAAGTAGTTGTGAACATCGGTTACAAATCAGACGGTATCATCCCTTTGAATGAATTCCGTTACAATCCTGACTTGAAAGTAGGTGATACAGTAGAAGTATACATCGAAAACCAGGAAGACAAAAAAGGACAGCTCGTCCTGTCACACAGAAAAGCCCGCGCTACTCGTTCTTGGGATCGCGTGAACGCTGCTCTGGAAAATGAAGAAATTATCAAGGGTTACATCAAGTGCCGCACTAAGGGTGGTATGATCGTAGACGTATTCGGAATCGAAGCATTCTTGCCGGGTTCTCAGATTGACGTTAAACCGATCCGCGACTATGATGTATTCGTTGGCAAAACAATGGAATTCAAAGTGGTTAAAATCAACCAGGAATTCAAAAACGTTGTTGTATCTCACAAGGCTCTTATCGAAGCTGAACTGGAACAACAGAAAAAAGAAATCATCGGTAAACTCGAAAAAGGACAAGTTCTTGAAGGAACTGTTAAAAATATCACATCTTACGGTGTATTCATCGACCTTGGCGGCGTAGACGGTTTGATTCACATCACTGACCTTTCTTGGGGACGCGTTAGCGATCCGAAAGAAGTTGTTGAACTGGATCAGAAACTCAACGTTGTTATCCTTGACTTCGATGACGAAAAGAAACGTATCGCTCTTGGTTTGAAACAACTGACTCCGCACCCATGGGATGCTCTTGATACTGACTTGAAGGTTGGTGACAAGGTGAAAGGTAAAGTTGTCGTTATGGCTGATTACGGTGCATTCATCGAAATCGCTCCGGGCGTAGAAGGCTTGATCCACGTTTCAGAAATGTCTTGGAGCCAGCACCTGCGTTCTGCTCAGGACTTCATGAAGGTAGGTGACGAAGTGGAAGCTGTTGTTCTTACACTCGACCGCGAAGAACGTAAGATGTCTTTGGGTATCAAACAACTGAAACAAGATCCATGGGAAACTATCGAAGAGAAGTATCCTGTAGGTTCTAAACATACTGCAAAAGTACGTAACTTCACTAACTTCGGTGTATTCGTAGAAATCGAAGAAGGCGTAGACGGCTTGATCCACATCTCTGACCTTTCTTGGACTAAGAAAGTAAAACACCCGTCAGAATTTACTCAGATTGGTGCTGACATCGAAGTTCAGGTATTGGAAATCGACAAGGAAAACCGTCGTTTGAGCCTTGGTCACAAACAACTCGAAGAAAATCCTTGGGATGTATTCGAAACTGTATTTACAGTAGGTTCCGTACACGAAGGTACTATCATCGAAATGTTGGATAAAGGTGCTGTTGTAGCTCTTCCTTACGGTGTAGAAGGTTTCGCAACTCCGAAACACCTTGTAAAAGAAGATGGCGCACAAGCTCAGTTGGATGAGAAACTTGAATTCAAAGTGATTGAGTTCAACAAAGACGCTAAGAGAATCATCCTGTCTCACAGCCGTATCTTCGAAGATGTTGCTAAAGCTGAAGAAAGAGCAGAAAAGAAAGCTGCTTCAGGTGCTAAGAAGACATCCGGCAAGAGAGAAGATTCTCCGATGATCCAAAACCAGGCTGCTTCAACTACACTGGGCGACATTGACGCTTTGGCTGCATTGAAAGAACAGTTGGAAGGAAAGAAATAATCAGAAGTATTTCTAATAGATAGAAAGACGTTCCGTTAATCGGAACGTCTTTTTTTATGCCTTGTAGGTTCCTTGATGAAATTTTGTCCGTTCCTTTGCCGGATTGAATCTGAAATGCTTTATCTTTGCATACCATGGAAAAATTTGAGTTACATATATTAGGGTGCGGTTCCGCTCTGCCCACTACACGACATTTTGCGACCTCCCAAGTCGTCAACCTGCGTGAAAAACTATTTATGATTGATTGTGGGGAAGGTGCACAGATGCAGTTACGGCGTTCCCGGCTGAAGTTTTCCCGATTGAATCATATCTTTATCTCTCATCTGCACGGCGACCATTGCTTTGGTCTGTTAGGATTGATTTCAACATTCGGCCTGCTGGGCAGAACCGCCGACTTGCATATTCACTCTCCGAAAGGGCTTGAAGAGTTGTTTGCTCCGATGCTTGCCTTCTTTTGTAAGACATTGGCTTATAAAGTATTCTTCCATGAATTTGAAGCGAAGGAACCAACCCTTGTTTATGACGACCGTTCCGTGTCTGTAACTACGATTCCTTTGAAGCACCGCATTCCCTGTTGCGGCTTCCTTTTTGAAGAAAAACAACGTCCCAATCACATTATCAGAGACATGGTGGACTTCTATAAAGTGCCGGTCTATGAATTGAACCGTATCAAAAACGGTGCGGATTTTGTTACTCCCGAAGGGGAAGTAATTGCCAATTCACGTTTGACCCGCCCTTCGGCTCCGGCACGCAGATATGCTTATTGCTCCGATACAATTTATCGTCCGGCCATTGCGGAACAAATCAAGAATGTGGATCTGCTTTTCCATGAAGCGACTTTTGCGCAAGGGGAGCAGGCACGGGCTAAAGAAACTTATCATACAACGGCTGCACAAGCTGCGCAACTTGCTTTGGATGCCAATGTGAGACAGTTGGTAATCGGACATTTTTCCGCCCGTTATGAGGATGAGTCTATTTTACTCAATGAGGCATCCGCCATTTTTCCACAAACTATTTTAGCGAAAGAAAACTTATGTATCGATGTCGACGGAGGGACTGTATATGAAAAGTAAACAGTTGTTTTGGGGAGTGATAATCTTGTGTATCGGTTGCCTGGCGGCTTGCAAAAAAGAGAAGCCTTTATCTCTCATACCGGACTCTTTGGCAAACCTTCGGGAATTACTTAACCCCGCTTATCGGATTAGTACAGACAGTATCTATCAGATGATTCATTCTTATCTGAATGAGAGTAAGCAGGCAACTCCCTGGGACTCGGCTTTGGTTGCTTACTATCAGGAGAAAGGTGATTTCTTTTGGCTGAATGATTCGCTGATCTCGGATAAGCCGACCGTGCAAGCGGCGGATTCCATGCTGTATTGGCTGGAGAATATCTCCCGACATGGTGTTAATCCGCATCTTTATCCTACGGATAGTATTCGTAAAGCATTACACCAGATACGGACATTGCAATTACAGGAGGGAAAGACAATGAACCGTCTGTTAGCGGGTGTTGAATATCAGTTGACGGCTGCTTATCTATCGTATGTGTGTCAGTTGACATTCGGTTTTTTGCCTTTAGAGGACAGATGGAACGACTCAATCAGCCGGATACCTCTGAAAAACTATGATAAGAGTTTCGCAATGGCTGCCTTGGATTCTTTGCGGACAAATGCGAACGCGGCTTTTCGTAAAGCGCAACCCTCTTCTCCGCTCTACCGGAAAATGCAGGAAGAACTGGAGCGTGTGAATGCCTGGGGAAAGACGGATACTACGGATTATTACCGTGACCGCTTGTTGGTAAATATGGAACGGGCGCGCTGGCAGTATGCTCTGGATAAAGGAAAGAAATATGTAGTAGCCAATGTGGCGGCATTTATGTTGCAAGCCATCAACGAAGAGACGGACTCCATTCTGGAAATGCGTATCTGCGTGGGAAGCGTGAAGAACAAGACGCCGTTACTGTCTAGCAGAATTTACTATATGGAACTGAATCCCTATTGGAATGTTCCTCAAAGTATTATCCGGAAAGAGATTATCCCTACCTATCGCAGGGATACGACTTACTTTACCCGTAACCGCATGAAGGTATATGATAATAAGACCGGTCTGCAAGTAGACCCTCATAGTATCAAATGGGCTAAATATGCAGGAAAGGGTGTACCCTATACAGTGAAGCAGGACAATAAGGCAGGAAATTCATTGGGGCGTATTATCTTCCGTTTCCCGAATCCTCATTCTGTCTACCTGCACGACACTCCTTCCCGCTGGGCTTTCACACGCAAAAACCGGGCAGTAAGCCATGGCTGTATACGACTTCAGAAAGCTCTTGATTTCTCATTCTTTCTATTGAATAAGCAGGATTCATTGCTTGAAGACCGCATCCGCATTGCAATGGACATCAAGCCGGTGAGTGAGGAAGGGAAGAAGTTGTCTGTCAGTGAGGCTTACCGTGAACTGAAACATTATAGTTTAGAGAAATATATACCTTTATTTATAGATTATCAGACTGTTTATCTGTCAGCCGATGATAAATTGAGTTATTGTGAGGACATTTATAAATATGATCCGTCTATACTAAAGGCTATGAGCAACTTGAATTTGAAACCATAAATAAACATACAGATAACGATAGATTATGACCCCCTATAACGAACGCGAAGTTCTGAAACTCCTTCAAGAGGAGAGTACCCAGCGGCGAGGATTCGAAATGATTGTGGCGCAGTATAGCGAGCAGTTGTATTGGCAAATCCGCCGGATGGTGCTGTCGCATGAGGATGCGAACGATCTACTGCAAAACACTTTCATCAAGGCATGGACTAATATCGATTATTTCCGTGCTGAGGCGAAGCTGTCTACCTGGCTCTATCGCATCGCGCTGAACGAATGTCTTACTTTCCTGAACAAACAACGCGCCATGACTACCGTAGCTATCGACGACCCGGAAGCGATGGTGGTGCAGAAACTGGAAAGCGACCCGTACTTTTCGGGCGACCAGATGCAACTGTATTTACAGAAAGCATTGATGACTCTGCCGGAAAAACAACGTATGGTATTTAACCTGAAGTACTATCAGGAAATGAAATACGAAGAGATGTCGGAAGTATTCGGCACATCGGTTGGCGCATTGAAAGCTTCTTATCATCACGCGGTGAAGAAAATAGAGAAGTTTTTAGAAGAAATTGATTAAACCTTTTAGAACGTGCAACGTCTAAGAAAAAGAGAGGAGAAAAACGTATGAAAGAAGAAGATATCCTATTGAAGAAACTTGGTAAGGAAAATTCCTTCAAAGTGCCTGATGGTTACTTTGAAAACCTGGCTTCAGAGGTGATGAATAAGCTTCCTGAAAAAGAGAAAGTCGTTTTTAAGGAAGAGCCTGTCAGCACATGGACAAGACTGAAACCATTGCTTTATATGGCAGCCATGTTTGTAGGAGCCGCCTTGATTATCCGGGTAGCGTCAACAGACCATAAACCTGTCACAGTAGACGAGGTGGCAGTGACGGAAGTGGATACTGAAGTAATATCTGATGAAATGATTGATGTAGCACTGGATCGTGCCATGCTGGATGATTATTCGTTATATGTTTATTTGAGTGACGCAAGTGTAGAATGATTTATTAAAACCGATTGAATATAAAAATGAGAAAAGTAATCGCATTAGTCGTTTTGTTGTGTGGCTTTATGCCTGTTCTTTGGGCTGCTGATGGATGTGACCAGCATTTATCCCGTGAGGAGTTCAGAGCAAAACAAAAAGCGTATATTATTGAACAGGCCGGATTGACAAAAGACGAAGCTGCCAAGTTCTTCCCCGTTTATTTTGAACTTCAGGATAAAAAGAAAAAGTTGAATGACGAGTCGTGGGATTTGATGCGCAAGGGTAAGGATGATAAGACTACGGAAGCCCAATACGAAGAAATCAACGAGAAAGTTGTCAATAACCGTATCGCTGCCGACCAACTTGATAAAACTTACTTGAGCAAGTTTAAGAAGATTCTTTCCAGCAAGAAGATATTTCTCGTACAGCGGGCGGAAATGCGTTTCCATCGGGAGATGATAAAAGGAATGAACCGCGGTAAAGATTCAAAGAAGAAATAAATCAAAGATAAAGAGAAAACAGAGCGTCTATTCATACGGATTAGACGCTCTGTTTGAGTAAGATAGAGGCTCTGTTTGGTAGTAATAGAGCCTCTGTTTTTAGTGATACTTCGGGTTCTTACAGCCCTTTTTTCTTTGCCTCATTCCAAATGGCATCCATCTCTTCAAGAGTCATGTCTTTCAGGTTCTTTCCTTCTTTGATGGTATGTTCTTCCAGATAATTGAAGCGGCGGATGAACTTCTGGTTAGTACGTTCCAATGCATTGTCGGGATTAATTTTATAAAGGCGGGCCGCGTTGATAAGGCTGAACATGACATCTCCGAACTCGGCTTCTGCCTTGTCCTTATCCATATTGGCTACCTCTTCCTGAAACTCTCCGATTTCTTCTTTCACCTTATCCCAAACCTGTTCGCGTTCTTCCCAGTCGAAACCTACGTTGCGGGCTTTGTCCTGTATGCGATACGCTTTGATAAGTGAGGGCAGGGCAGCGGGAACACCGCTCAATACACTCTTATTGCCATCCTTTTCTTTTAATTTCAACTGTTCCCAATTCTCGGATACCTCTCCTGCCGTTTCTGCTTTTACTTCTCCAAATACGTGAGGGTGGCGGAAAATCAGTTTGTCGCACAGCTTGTCGCAAACATCTTTGATGTCGAAATCTCCCGTTTCCGAACCTATCTTGGCATAGAAAGCAATGTGTAGCAACACGTCTCCTAATTCTTTGCAAATATCCTTCTTATCATCTCTCATCAGCGCATCGCAAAGTTCATAAGTCTCTTCTATCGTATTGGGACGCAGACTTTCATTCGTCTGTTTGCGATCCCAGGGACATTTGACACGCAGTTCGTCGAGAATATCCAGGAAGCGTCCGAAAGCTTCCATCTGTTCTTGTCTGGTATGTGACATCGTTATATTTTTTTTGATTTTATAAATAGTGCACTATAAAAGTGCACAAAGTTACTATTTTATGCACTTCCATAGTGCAGTTTATCTTATTTGTTTTTCCACTCCCGATAAGAAATCAGCAGCCCTACCACTTCCGAATAGTTCTGCCGACCGCTTTCTATCTTGTTCCCTTTCAGATAAAGATCATATATCCAATCCTGTACAGTACCTACCACCGGGCTATATTTGGCTGCCCAATACGCTTGATTATCCTTTGCCAGTTGGATGATTTCCGGGCGGATACGATTGAAAAGTTGTGTATATTCTTCTTCGGAAAGCAGTCTCTGCGCATTCCGCAGGACATGACCGAGCACCGAGAAATAACCGGAGAAACGAATCCCCATAGCTTGAGAACGGGTGCAAACTTGATAAGCATAGAAATTAGCTTCAGCTTCGCTTGTAATACCCAGCAGATGCGCCAACTCGTGAGCATAAGTAGCCGGATAATTAGCAGGAAGTAAATCCCCGTTCAAAGTAAACTCACAGAAGAAAGGCCCCATGCTGCCAGTCACGCCCACCATCGAGATAAACGGGGTAAACAGCATAGTCTTTACTTTAGGAGATTCGTGTGGCGGACGGTGCACACGAAGGCTGTCGCTTAGCTGATTGTATAGCCGTACGGTTTCTTCACGTACCAAATCCTGGTTGATACTATTTATCGGAGTATAAGAACGATTGAGTTGCGTGATATAATCATTCACAAACTCCTTGAAATTCTCTGGCGTATAAGCTATATAAGGAATCTCAGTCCGCTGATAAAAGTTCTTTTGAGAATAATTGAGTCCCCAGGCAAGATAGAACCACACATAAATCCATAACAGGTACTCTCCATCATGCAACAAAACTCTCTTCCAAGGCAGTTTCTTGCGAAAACGACCGTAAAAAGGATAAACGATAACCCCTACGATACTGAGGAAGATAAATAAATCTCCTATCGCAAAAGGGAATAGATTGGAAATAGCTGATAAACCATAGGAGATAAAGGGATAGATTGTATGGGAATATACAGTTGCCAAAGCAGGAATCAACTGCGTCATCCATACTAAAAGCAGTAATACTCCCAATACTATATGTCTATTTTTCAACCACCGTTTCATCATTCATTCAGATTTTGGTCAACAAAAATATGCATTTAATAGACGTTATGCGAAAAAATGCCTCTATATTTTATCCAAAAACTGTTAACTCCAACTTTCTTATATTACCTGATATGAAAGGTCCTTTTTACTATAAACCATATAAAAGATAGCTGTGACAGAAGAATCAAGCCTGAGGGTGGCAAGATTTGAATTTAAATTATTAATTTTGCACCCGTTATTTTTGAATATACAATCTATCATATACATAAAACAACATGGAATTAGCAAGTAAGTACAATCCCGCTGACGTGGAGGGAAAGTGGTACCAGTATTGGCTGGACAATCATTTATTCAGTTCGAAACCCGATGGTCGTGAACCTTACACCATCGTCATTCCGCCCCCTAACGTCACTGGTGTGTTGCACATGGGACACATGCTTAATAATACCATCCAGGATATTTTGGTTCGCCGTGCCCGTATGGAAGGCAAGAATGCCTGCTGGGTGCCGGGGACTGACCATGCATCTATCGCCACTGAAGCGAAAGTCGTAAACAAACTCGCAGCCCAGGGCATCAAGAAAACAGACCTGACTCGCGATGAGTTCCTGAAACATGCCTGGGACTGGACAGACGAACACGGCGGCATCATCCTGAAACAGCTCCGTAAACTCGGCGCATCCTGCGACTGGGATCGTACAGCCTTCACCATGGACGAGAAACGTAGTGAAAGCGTACTCAAAGTTTTCGTAGACCTGTTCAATAAAGGATTGATCTATCGCGGTGTCCGTATGGTAAACTGGGATCCGAAAGCGCTGACCGCTCTTTCTGACGAAGAGGTTATCTACAAGGAAGAGCACGGAAAACTGTATTATCTCCGTTACAAAGTAGAAGGTGACGCAGAAGGTCGCTATGCAGTAGTGGCAACTACGCGTCCCGAAACAATCATGGGCGATACGGCAATGTGTATCAACCCGAACGACCCGAAGAATGCATGGCTGAAAGGAAAGAAAGTAATCGTTCCGCTGGTAAACCGTGCAATTCCCGTGATTGAAGACGACTATGTAGACATCGAATTTGGTACAGGTTGTCTGAAAGTGACTCCGGCTCACGACGTGAACGACTATATGTTGGGTGAGAAGTATAATCTGCCCAGCATCGACATCTTCAACGACAACGGTACATTGAGCGAAGCTGCCGGCATGTATATCGGTATGGATCGTTTCGATGTCCGCAAGCAAATCGAAAAAGACCTTGAAGCTGCCGGCTTGCTGGAAAAGACGGAAGCTTATACGAATAAAGTAGGATACTCCGAACGTACCAACGTAGTGATCGAACCGAAACTGTCTATGCAGTGGTTCCTCAAAATGGAGCATTTTGCAGAGATGGCATTGCCGCCTGTAATGAACGACGAACTGAAGTTTTATCCGGCAAAATATAAGAACACCTACCGTCATTGGATGGAGAACATCAAAGACTGGTGTATCAGCCGCCAATTGTGGTGGGGGCATCGTATTCCCGCTTACTTCCTGCCGGAAGGTGGGTATGTAGTAGCTGTAACTCCCGAAGAAGCTTTGGAGAAAGCTAAAGAAAAGACCGGCAATGCTGCCCTGACGATAGACGATCTCCGTCAGGATGAAGACTGTCTGGATACTTGGTTCTCTTCCTGGTTGTGGCCTATCTCTCTGTTCGACGGAATCAATAATCCGGGCAACGAAGAAATCAAATATTACTATCCGACAAGTGACCTTGTGACCGGGCCGGATATTATCTTCTTCTGGGTAGCCCGCATGATTATGGCAGGTTATGAATACGAAGGACAGATGCCGTTCAAGAACGTTTACTTTACAGGTATCGTTCGTGACAAGCAGGGACGTAAGATGTCCAAGTCTCTTGGGAACTCTCCCGACCCGTTGGAATTGATTGAGAAGTACGGTGCCGATGGTGTGCGTATGGGTATGATGCTTTCGGCTCCTGCCGGAAACGACATTCTTTTCGACGATGCGCTTTGCGAGCAGGGACGTAACTTCTGTAATAAGATATGGAATGCTTTCCGTCTGATTAAAGGATGGACGGTTGACGATAGCCTTCAAGCCACAGAAGCAGCAAGACTGGCTACCCACTGGTTCGAGTCTAAACAGAACGAAGTAGCGGCAGAAGTGGCGGACTTGTTCAAGAAGTACCGTTTGAGCGAAGCATTGATGGCTGTTTATAAATTGTTCTGGGATGAATTCTCTTCCTGGTATTTGGAAATGATAAAACCGGCTTACGGACAGGGTATTGACCGGGCCACTTATAACGCTACCCTTTGTTATTTGGATAATTTGCTGCATCTTCTCCATCCGTTTATGCCGTTTATCACCGAAGAGTTATGGCAACAGATGTATGAGCGCAATGCAGAAGAGGGAGAAAGTTTGATGGTGAGTGCTTTAAGCATGGATACATATGTTGATACCAACGATGTTGCACAGTTTGAAGTCGTGAAGGAAGTCATCAGTAATATCCGTAGCATCCGTCTTCAGAAGAATATAGCACAGAAAGAAGCGCTTGAGTTACAGATACTGGGTGAGAATCCGGTTGCAGAATTCAATGCGGTCATTCAGAAGATGTGTAATCTATCTTCTATCGAAGTCGTTGAAAACAAAGCTGAAGGAGCCGCTTCTTTCATGGTAGGCACAACCGAGTTTGCCGTGCCATTAGGCAATATGATTGATGTAGAAGCAGAAATCGCCCGTATGGAAGCAGAATTGAAACGTAAAGAAGGATTCTTGCAGGGAGTGTTGAAGAAACTCAGCAATGAGAAGTTTGTAAATAATGCCCCGGCAGCCGTTCTCGAAATGGAACGTAAGAAACAGGCGGACGCTGAAAGTATCATCAATTCTTTGAAGGAAAGTATTGCAGCCTTGAAGAAAGCATAATTTCTGACACCTGATTTTATTAATTAAGGCATCTCAATCAGATTTGGGATGCCTTTCTTTTTGAAAAAAGAAATTAATGTTATCTTTGTTTCCAACTAATATTATAGAACATCTATAGATGAAACAAGTGTTGAAGGTTCTCTCATTTTTCGGATTATTCCTTATTATTGAAGGAATCTTATCACCCATGTCGGCTCGGACCGAAAATTCAAATAAAGAAGTATTAGTACTGAACTCCATTAATTTTAATTTACCTTGGGCTAAACATTTTTATTGGTATGTGCACGATGCCCTTCAGAAGAAGGATATATCTGTCAAGGCGGAGTCACTTAGCGTACCTGCTTTAGCAAACAGGATGGAAGCGAATGCCATAGTCGGTCATTTACGGCAGAAGTATCCGGTTCCGCCTAGTGCTGTTGTGCTGATTGGAGATCCGGGGTGGATTGTTTGCCGTGAATTATTTGATGACGTTTGGAAGGATGTTCCGGTGATTGTGACGAATGCCCGCGACCGCCTGCCTGCATCTTTGGATGTTCTGTTGTCGCATGCTCCGTTGACGGAAACGAACAGCGTCTCCGGTGAAGAATGGAGACGGGGGGATAACATAACAGTCTTGAAGCAGCATTATTATGCAAAGGAAACAATCGAACTGATTTATCAACTGATACCTGATATGAAACGTTTGGCATTCATTTCAGATGACAGATATATCAGTGAAGAAACCCGTGGAGACGTCAAAGAAGCGGTAGAGAAAAACTTCCCTGATTTACAGTTGGAACTTCTTTCCACCACCCACTTATCGACAGAAATGCTGCTGGATACGTTACGCAGCTATGAACCGAATACGGGAATCATTTATTATTCGTGGTTTGAATCACACAACGAAAACGATAACAACTACCTTTTTGACCATATCCAGGAGATTATCACCAATTTCAGCCCGTCTCCTCTATTCCTTCTTTCTCCCGAAGACTTGTCGAATAATACGTATGCCGGCGGCTATTATGTTTCAACAGAATCTTTTTGTGATGCTGTATTGGAAAACCTGGAACTTATCTTGAATGGAGAGCAAGCGCGGAATATCCCGGGCAAAGTGGGAGGAAAAGGGAACGCCTATCTTTCTTATCCGGTATTGAAATCCTACAATATCCCTTCATCGCGCTATCCGAAGAATGCTTTCTACGTTAATGAGCCCAAAGCATTTTTTCTGCAATATCGTGCCGAAATCCTTTCCGGTTCTATCTTCTTGTTTATTTTGGTCGTTGCTATTACCTATTATATTCGTCTTCTTCGAAAAGCATATAGCCGCTTGCGTGAAGCAATGGAGAAGGCAGAGCAGGCCAACCAGCTCAAGTCTGCCTTTCTTGCCAATATGAGCCACGAAATTCGTACGCCATTAAATGCGATTGTCGGTTTCTCCAATATGCTTCCCGAAATAGAAGACCGTGCGGAGATGCGTGAATATGCGGATATCATCGAAACCAATACAGACCTGTTGCTTCAGTTGATTAATGACATTCTGGACTTATCGAAGATTGAAGCCGGAACATTTGATTTTTGCCCTTCATTGATTGATGTGAATCAGACTCTCACCGAAATCGAACAGGGTATGCAGTTGCGTCTGAAAAACGATACTGTCACGTTTACTTTTGCCGAACGGCTGCCGGAGTGTACTTTTTATATAGATAAGAACCGTCTGATACAGTTGCTTTCCAACTTTGCAATCAACGCTATCAAATTTACTGAGGTGGGAACTATCCGCATGGGGTATCGTATGGTAGATGACGGAATGATTTACTTTTATGTGTCGGACACTGGCTGTGGGATGTCACATGAACAATGTGCCCATGTGTTCGAACGGTTTGTGAAATACAATCCTTTCATACAAGGCACGGGACTGGGACTTTCTATCTGTCATACTATCGTTGAGCGCTTGAAAGGGGAGATTGGAGTGGACTCGGAAGAAGGTAAAGGTTCTACTTTCTGGTTTACTTTGCCTTACCGGCAGGAATAAGAAATTAATAAATTGATGAATTTCATAAGTATCCGGCAGGATTTTGTAAATTCAGCCGGTTTTAAGGAAATAAGAGTGGTAATAGTAGCGGAAGATAATCTTTCAAGTCCGTGCGTAGCTGCTTTAACGCCTGTTGAATGCGGTAATCTATTGTTTTGGGAGATACGCCCAGTGTTTCCGCAATTTCTTTATAGCTCATATCCCGGAAACGGTGCATCACGAAAGCTTCCCGATAGCTTTCGGGTAGTGTTGCAATGGCTTCTTCAATTCGTTTGGTAAGCTCTTCAATCTGATAGTAGTCCGTATCTTGCAGCATTTCCTGCATCTCTTCATAGAAGCGGGTGTCGGCACGTTGGGTGGCGTCGATGTGGGCGAGTTTGTTTAAGGCCCTGCGGTACACCATCTTAAAAAGATAAGAATTAAGGGAAGATTCGATAACCAGAGTTTCCCGATTTTCCCAAATCCATAAAAGAGAATCTTCCACAATCTCTTCCGCATCTTCCAGGTCAACAAACCGGTGACCATACGCACACAATATCGGATAATATCTCCGAAAGAGCGTGTCGAATGCTTTCATATCTCCGTGTCGGATGGCTGATAACAAAAAAATGTTCTCTGACTGGTAGTTTTCTTTCATGTATTAGCTTTGTAATTTCACTGCAAATATAGCTTTTTTATAAGAAAACAAAGATTTTCAGAAAAAAAATGGATTTTAGTTTAGGAATCTATCCGGAGTCTCTTGTCTCATATATAAAAGACAAGAAAAACAGAATATGGATAATACAGATAATAATAGAATAGACGAATTGCTTCCCCGTTATTGTGAAGGGCAAGTGGCGGAGGAAGAACGTTTGCAGGTCGAGACTTGGATGAGTGAATCGGAAGAAAACCGGCGGAT
Source organism: Bacteroides sp. f07 (assembly GCF_042854785.1). Classification (NCBI taxonomy): domain Bacteria; kingdom Pseudomonadati; phylum Bacteroidota; class Bacteroidia; order Bacteroidales; family Bacteroidaceae; genus Bacteroides; species Bacteroides sp. f07. The sequence goes on from NZ_BAABXI010000001.1 coordinate 479,567, forward strand.
AGCAAAGCAGATTCATACGCTTTATCTGGCTGCGGATACCATTCAGGTAATGAAGAAAGTCGACACAGAGAAAGCATTGTCGAGGGTAAAAAGCAGGATGACAAGTAAGAAGAAAACGATGTGGTGGGAATGGGCGCAACGGGCAGCAGCTGTTCTGTTCATTCCACTCCTCGTTACTTTGATGTTGCAGTATTTGGGAAACGGTGAGCAAGAATTGGCACAAATGATGGAGATAAAGACTAATCCCGGAATGACAACCTCATTGACATTACCCGATGGTACACTTGTTTTCCTGAATTCGGAATCAACACTAAGTTACCCGTCACGCTTTGACGGAGATACGCGAAACGTAAACTTACAGGGAGAAGCTTATTTCGAAGTTGCCAAGAATCCGGAAAAGAAGTTTATAGTCTCTACTCCTCATCGGTCACAAATAGAAGTACTGGGCACTCATTTCAATGTAGAAGCATACGAAAAAGAAAATAGGGTTTCGGCCACATTGGTAGAAGGAAAAATAGGCTTTATCTACAAATGCGATAATACTTCGAAGAAAGTACTAATGGCACCCGGACAGAAATTGGTCTATGATTCGAAAGACACTAAGGTACAACTTTATGCCACTTCCGGTGAATCGGAGACAGCTTGGAAAGAAGGTAAGATTATATTCAGAAACACTCCTTTGGAAGAAGGCTTGCGAATGTTGGAAAAACGGTATAATGTAGAGTTTATCATTAAAAACAATCGTTTGAAAGGAGATTCATTTACAGGTACATTCACCAACCAACGCCTGGAACGTATCCTTGAATACTTCCAGCTTTCCTCTCAAATCCGTTGGCGTTATCTTGACTCCCCGAATATAACAGATGAAAAAAGTAAGATAGAAATATATTGATTTGACAACCTTAAAAACTGAAATGCAATGAAAGACAGACCCCCTTAAATAAAAAACATACGGGATGATATTGGCGTATCTTCCCGTATGGAAATCGGTAAATCTTTTGAGCTTGTTTGGCGACAAGCCTAGATAAACTTTTTATTAACTTTAAGTCATTACAAATTTATGCAAAATTATTTTAGCATCCAATTTTTATGGGTGGTAAAGTCGCTTTGGCGAGTTTCTAATAAAATCCCATTATCTATGAGACTGTTGATTTTATTCTTTGTATGCTCTATCGGGTTGGGCTATGCGGCCGATAGTTACGCGCAGAAAGTTATGATTAGTATTGATGCTCACAATCAGCGTGTAGAGGATATTCTGAAAGAGATTGAGGAGCAAACGGATTTTGACTTTTTTTTTAATAATAAACATGTCGATTTGAATCGTCGCGTATCCGTATCAGTTGATAAAAGCAATGTTTTTAATGTATTAAAGAGAGTGTTTGCAGGGACTAATGTGAAATTCTCGGTACTGGACAAAAAAATAATATTGTCTACAGAGATGCAATCGTCGCAACAGGAGAAAACAATCATTGTAAGTGGTGTGGTAACTGATGTGAACGGTGAACCGATAATTGGTGCCAGTATATTAGAAAAAGGGATAAATGGTAGTGGAACCATTACAGATTTGGATGGTAGATTTTCATTGAAGGTACAATCGCCAAAAGCAGAATTGGAGGTTTCCTATATAGGTTATCAGACACAAATAGCGAAACTTGTTGTGGGGAAATCTTTGACAATTGTATTAAAAGAAGATACCAAGACTTTGGACGAAGTGGTAGTGGTAGGTTATGGAACACAAAGCAAGAAGACACTGACCGGAGCTGTTTCTATGATGGATATGGATGATATAGAGGCTTCAACTGTTACTACAGCGTCACATGCCCTTGCAGGAAAAGCGGCAGGGTTGAAAGTTAACTTGCAGTCTGCCCAACCGGGCGGCGGTTCTAAATTTCGAATACGTGGCGAAGCATCTATTGCGGCAGGAAATGATCCATTGTTTGTGGTCGACGGCTTTCCTATCGGTTCGGGAAATTCTCTAGGCTCTGGAACAGTCTATAATGCAGGAACTACCGATAATGTACTTGAATCTTTAAATCCGGATGACATTGAATCTATTTCGGTATTGAAAGACGCTGCTTCCACGGCTATTTATGGTGCCCGTGCCGGGCATGGCGTGATTCTGATTACCACGAAGAGAGGTAAAAACAGAAAGGCTTCCATTTCTTACTCTGCTTCCGGTTCAGTACAAAGTATTCGTGCCAATTACGATATTATGGATAAGAGACAATTCATGGATATGCGCAACAAGCAGTTGTATGAACAATACCTAAGCAAATATGGGTTAGGTATCTATGAAGGATATGTGACACCGACAGAGACTCCGCAGGGATTTACCCCACAGTATACAAATGATGAAATTAAATATGGAATAGGTACCGACTGGCTGGACGAAGTGACCCGGACGGGATATATGCAACAACATAATCTGTCAATCAATGGAGGTGGGGAGGCTATGCGTTATATGGCATCCGTCAACTACATGAAGCAGAATGGCGTGGTAAAGAATAACGGTACAAGCCGTATGTCGGCACGTTTCAATTTTGATTACGATATCAATAAGTATGTGTCCGTGGGACTGACATCTACCTATTCGCAAAATAAATATGACAATGTTCCTTTGGGAGATGGTGAACAGGAGAATTCGGGGATATTAGTAGCAGCTATCCGCGCCAATCCTGCTACTCCTGTTTACGATTCCAACGGTGATTATTATATTGACCCTAATCGTTCCACAGCACCTAATCCCGTATCTCTTTTGGACATCGTGGACAAGACGACTAAAGATCGTATTTTAGGATCAGCTTTTATTGTTGTGAAACCGGTAGAAGGATTGGAACTCAAAGTAAATTTGGGTGCAGACCGTAAATTCCAGAAACGCTCCAATTATCTTCCAAAAACTACCTTGGAGGGACAGCGTAACAACGGTGCTGCGAATATTAGTCAGGAAGACGGTTGTGATTACCTCATGGAACTGACGGCAACGTATTCGAAAGCATTTAAAGACCACATTCTGAAGGTATTGGGCGGATATTCTTTCCAAAAGTTTACAGGTTCGGGAGTGACTGCTGGGAATACAGAATTCCTGATGGATGGTTTTCTATATAACAATCTTAGTTCGGGAGGTGGTGCCAAGCCTTCTGTTTCTTCGTGGGCATGGACAAATAGTCTTGGTTCTTATTTTGCACGTATCAATTATATGTACGCCAATCGTTACCTGTTTGAAGCTACGGTGCGTACCGATGGTGCTTCTAATTTCAATCCGGAAAATCGTTGGGGATATTTTCCCTCAGTTTCTTTGGGTTGGGTGATGAGTGAGGAGAAGTTTATGGAAAAAACACGGTCGTGGCTGTCGAATCTGAAATGGCGTTTCTCTTATGGGCAAACAGGTAACTCGAATATTGGTAATTACGTGAACTCCGCTTATGCCGTAGGACGGAATTATGTATTGGGAGGAACGGAACGTAAAGGAGTGTATACTTCGAAACTGGGTAATCCGGCATTGACGTGGGAGACAACCAAGGAATTTAATGTGGGAATGGATCTCGGATTGTTTGATAATCGCATTCGCCTGACTGCGGAGTACTTCAACCGCCGTATTACGGATTTGTTGGTAAAAGAAAAACCGCTGCTCTCTTATCATGAGGTGAATACGATTGCTGCCAATTCAGGAGCTACGCAAAGTCAAGGTGTTGAAGTGACGTTGAACACGGTCAATATATCTCGGAAAGAATTCAGTTGGAATTCGACATTGACACTGGCACATTACAATGACCGTTGGCTGGAACGTGCCGCAGATTGGAAGCCGGAACCTTATGAAAAGGCAGACGATCCGATTCGTGCATGGTGGTCGTATCAGTCGATGGGACTTTTACAGGTGGGAGAAAAAGCTCCTGAGGCACAGAAAGACTTGTTGCCAGGACAGGTGAAAATTAAAGACCAAAACAACGACGGAGTGATAAATAGTTACGATCGTGTATATATGGATAATGGTGACCCTAAACTTACGTTTGGATTTAATAATTCGCTACGTTACAAAGATTTCGATTTCACCATTTATTTTTATGGAGAAACAGGAAGAAAACGTGGTGCTTCTTATAAAGAAGACTGGATACGCATCGATAATGGAGTGAATATCTCTACTTTTGCTTATAAGTCATTCAGCAGCTTCAATCAGGCTGCTACTGATCCCTCTTATCTCTCTAATTCGTATGGATATGGTGACTATTATGTCAAGTCAGTCTATTATGTTCGTTGCGGGAATATAACCTTGGGATATACTTTGCCTATTAGTAAGAAATTCATGCAAACTTGTCGTGTGTATGCGAACGTCAGCAATCCGTTTGTCATAACCAACTGGACAGGGCTTGATCCTGAAACTGACAATGGAGTATATTCATATCCCAATATAACGTCTTATAGTCTGGGTATTAATATTAAGTTTTAATTCATATTTATGTCGATCATGAAAAAGATATATATCAAAGTTTTAGTGGCTTGCAGTGTGCTTTTCGCTTTCAATAGTTGTGCGCTGGAGAATGAAATATACGAAGATATTAATCCGGATGTATTTCCTCAAAATGAAGAGGACATAAAGGCAATGCTGGTGGCCAATGCCTATAATGTGTTTTCTTCCGATCAATACAACGGTATTTTTGCTGTAGCTACCGGTTATCAGACCTGTTCGGACATGGTGACCGACCAGGCGGAAAATTCGTGGGTAGGATGGGATTACCGTTATAATTCCTACGAAGCCGGTGACTGGTATCTGGATGGAGATGCCGGAACAACCAACCGAAGTCCGTATCAGTATGCGAACCGTCTTTCGGCAATGAGTTTGACGATCGATCGCATTAAAAATGTGAATATTGCCCCAGAGAAACTTGCCCGATATACAGCAGAATTGAAATGTGGAATCGGATTCCTTGCATTCCTGCTGTATGATATGTATGGTCCGATTCCGTTGCCGGATATGGAAACATTGAAAAATCCGGTGGTAGACAATATCCTCCCTCGTGCCACAGAGGAGGAAATGCGAACTTATATAGAAACCAATTTGAAGGAAGCCGCTGCTATATTGCCTTATAAATACGATGCTTCTGATTACGGTCGTTTCACGAAAGGATTAGCAAACACTTTATTGCTGAAATTCTACATGCGAATCGGTGATTGGAATAATGCGGTGGTTGTTGGTGAAGAGTTGACGACAGACAAAGAATATGGTTATCAGGTAGTGGAAGACTATAATTCACTGTTTACACTGGATACAGAACGGAATATGGAAGTGATTTTTGCGGCGCAGGCAATAGACGGCTCTATGGAGAACAATTGGATTGCCCATGTGTTGCCCGCCGATTTTCCTACTCAGTCCGGCCTGTCCAAATGGGGAGGATTTAAGATGGCATGGCCTTTTTATGATACGTTTGAGACGGGCGACAAACGGTTGGCGAGAATATATGCCGAATATATCGGTGATGATGGTACGGTACATAATCGTGGCAACGACCGAGATAATGGCTCTATGGGAATCTTGTATTATGGGGCGGTTCCTGCAAAGTATGGTTTGGAAGGTGTAAAAGGAGAAAATAATGAAACGGATTTGGTCATTTACCGATATTCTGATGTCAAAACATTGTATGCGGAAGCATTGGTGCGCAAGAATAATTCGGTAAGCCAGATTTCCTTGAATTATCTGAATGAAATTCGTACGAAACATGGAGGGCTGCGGGCATACACTATGCAGGAAGTCTTCAACCCGAAAATATATTTGGAAAAAATGCTGCAGGAGCGCGGACATGAATTTTACTTTGAAGGAGTGCGTCGCCAAGACTTGATTCGGCATGGGAAGTTTATCGATGCTGCCATAGAGAAAGCGCAGTTTGCCGGCAAATCTATCGAAAAGATTGCAACAAAAGTGGACGGGAAATATAAATACGAACTCTTTCCATTGCCTTTGAAGATTATTACTGAAGGACAGGGAATAGTGAAGCAGAATCCCGGTTATTAATCTAAGGTTATCAATGAATTTATATAATACGATTTAAATATGAAGTATTTTAGAATGCTTGCCCTGTTGGGAGTTATTTCATCCCTGACGGCTTGTCAGAAAGAAGAATATAAAACAGAAATACCGGAGTCAGGAGTTAGCTTGCTGCTTCCGGCAGAGGGAGATATGCTTGATTTAAATAGAGAAGAGATTACCTCTTATACATTCTCCTGGGATAAAATATGTGAGGGTGGGAATACGTTGATTATCAGTGCCTCACCCGTGCTGAAGGATTTGCCGCCTTTGCAGACTGTAGCGATTGAGGTAGGAGATAAAGCTTCTTATGATATGACGGTGATGGAGGCGGATGCCTGTTTTGCCGGTTTGGGAATTGGTGGCGGAAAGTCCGGTACTCTGTATTGGACTGTGAAGCCTACCGATAAACTGAGTGTGGCAGCAACGGAAATCCGTTCGTTTACCACTAAACGAATACAAACAGAACTGGTTACTCCAGAAGATCAGACTGCCATTACTCTGAATGTAGACACTCCGGATGAGGAAGTTTTCTTCTCTTGGAAAGTGGACAAAGATTCTGAAGGTACGGAATATCAGTTGTGTTTCGGATTGGATGGTCAGATGTCACAAGGAAAAGTCGTGACGGATGCAGGTAATGCAGGTGAATTTTGTTTGACCCATCAGCAGTTGCAGGACATATTGGAACAACTGCCTTTCAAGCCTTATGTTCAAAACAATATTTATTGGAATGTTATAAAGAAAGCAGATGGAAGCATGGTGTCCCGTTCGTCTCATATCATCAAAATGGAGGGTATGTTAATCTTTACAGATGTGCGTGGAGATGAGAAGATTACTTATCGTGTGACGAAGATTAAATATTCTTATGGAGAAGAGTTTATTTGGTTGGCGGAAAATCTGCGTGCTACTAAATATCCGGACGGAAGCGATATTTCTTTTAGCAGTTATGAGCGTTGGAATGCACCGACGGATGTATCTGAAGGTCATCAGAGGGCATACGGTTATTATTATTCTGTAAATATTGGCAATAAGGTTGTACCTGAAGGTTGGAAATTGCCGTCAAGGGAAGATTATTTCAACTTGGTGAGTGAAGCGAAAGCCTGTGTCAATGGCGGAGCGGATGTGATAAAACATCCAATTTTCTGGAACTGGAATGGTGGAGCGACTGAATATGCGAATGCTTGGGGATTGGGATTGGTGCCCAACGGGTATGTCCAGTGGGCAGGTGCCGATGGAAAACCTGTCAACTATAACGGAGCGGCAGGCGATAATAACTGTTACTTGTTAGCTGGAGATCTTCAGAATAAAATTCTTTTAATCAGTGATTGGGGATGTTCACAAGGAGAGGTCTATGAAGTGGAAGCATGGGGCGGCGCTCCGGTACGATTGATTTATGTAGGAAAATAAACAAATGGTAAAAAAATAAGATTATGAAATTACTGAATAAAAATATGTTTTCTTTATTAACGGCAATGTGCTTTGCTGCATGCGCTTCTTGTACGGATACCACATTGGTTCAGGTTGGTGATTATGATAACACAGGTGGAGGAAGCGGACCTTCCATAGAAGAATCTCAATGGGAAGTGAAACCGATAGCTCCTTTAGTCAATCCGGACAGGGGATATCATTTGGAATGTCGGTACTTTGCCGACAATCTGGTCAATCCTTTTGCGGAAAGAGAAGTCTATCCTATTGGTTTTTTAGATGATAGGGAGAAAGAGTTTTCATCACAGGATGGTAGCACAAGGTTAGTGCAGCAATACATTTATCTTTCTAAATATGCCACTCGTGATATTGACGAGCAAGGTTTGCAGAACATCCAAAAGATTTTTGACGGCTTGCGTGAACATGGATATAAGGCTGTCTTGCGTTTTGCTTACAATTGGTGGGGCGAGAACCAGTATAATGCCAACTGGCGTGAAGAGGAAGAGCAGGAACCTTATGTGTACAGGCACATAGAACAGTTGGCTCCGGTTCTCCAGAAAAACATAGGTTTGATAGCCGTGATGCAGGCAGGATTTATCGGACGTTGGGGAGAATGGCATAATACGACTCTTGCTACTAATCAGGCTGCCAAAAATAAGATTGTGAGTCGGTTGCTTGCAGCAATCGGTGAACCGTATAATGTCGAGATGCGTTATCCCACTCAGAAAAATGACCTGACATTGGAAGATGAGAAAGGACGTTCACGTCTAGGCTATGGCAATGACTATTTCACGGCGGGCGAGCATTCACTTGCCTCGGGCAATGATTTTGTTCCCGGAGATGTATGGTATAATCAGGTTGCGGATGAGGCGCATAATGTCTATATTAGCGGTGAGATGCCTTATGCGGAAGAATCCGAATGGGGATTGCATGAGTTAATAAACCGTAATGTGGCGTTAATGGTATTTCGAGATCATCATTACTCGGCTTTTGATATTACGCAGAACTATGGGTTGAATATTCGTTCCTGGAAAAATAGTAGGATTACTCCGAGTGATCTGAACAGGAGTAAGATTCTTTTCGATGAAAGTTATTTCTTGGAGAACGGAGTAAACGTAGCCCGCACTTACTATGATTTTGTACGCGACCATTTGGGATATCGCATTAATGTAAAGAACGTGGAACTGAATGCCGGTGGAGGAAACTTGACTTATAAGATAGAACTGACTAATACAGGATTCGCAACGATAATGAATCCCAAGGAAGTTTATTTGGTGCTGATACCGGAAGGTGGTAATGAAGTGAAGGAACTGGTGAAACTGGATGTGAACCCGAAAGACTGGCAACCGTATGATGTGGTGAAAAAAGATTACAATGTTTTAATACATACATTGGAAGGTGTGGCTGAAGTGGCAGGACTTGCCGGAAAGTACAAGGTCGGTATTTGGATGCCGGAAGTGGCAAGTAATTTGAAATATAATGCTGATTATGCTGTGAAGTTTGCTGTTTCGGAGCAGATGGCTCCGTGGAGTGACGATGCAGGTAGATATGCAGTGAACATTGTTGGTGAAATCTCTTTTTAGACAGCAATGTTTGAAAGTATGAAATAATTTGGTATTACACATCACAGAGGGAAGTCTGGTTTTACTTGGAACTTCCCTCTTTACAGAAAAAGCATATGAAGTATTTTTTTTTATTATTAAGTTTTTTCTCATTGACATTATATGCACACAAGGCAGCTACCCCCATTTTGCCTTTGCCCGAACATATAGAGTACGAGGATGGAACTTTTGTTTTCTTGGATGAACTCCGTATATATGCCGGACAGGCCGGACAAACCTTCCGGTATATGGAAGCGGAACTGAAGAAAAGATTCGGAATTTTTGTAAAGCGGGTGGACAGGCAAGCGGATGCTAATTGCCTGTTGTTGAATACAAATCGAAACAGTCAGTCGGAAGCATATACTCTAACCATTAAATCCACTTATATAAAAATAGAAGCTGACTCAGAAAACGGAGTGTTTTATGCGTTGCAATCATTATTTCAACTATTAGACGCGGCAAGCGGACAGCCCAAAAGGCTGAGCACGCAGACTATTATTGATTCTCCCCGGTTTAGTTGGCGTTCCTTCATGTTGGATGAAGCTCGTTTTTTTAAAGGAGAAGCAGAAGTTATCCGTTTATTGGACGTAATGGCTCAACTTAAAATGAATGTTTTCCATTGGCACCTGACTGATGACCAGGGGTGGCGTATTGAAATCAAAAAATATCCAATGCTGACCGAGATTGGAAGCAAGCGTAAGGATTCTCAGTCAGGTGGATTTAACAGCAAAACGTATATAGGCAAACCTCACGAAGGGTTTTATACTCAAGAGCAGATTAAACGAATCTTGGCTTATGCCAAAGAACGCCATATTAAAGTAGTGCCGGAAATAGAAATGCCCGGTCATGCTTCAGCAGCTATTGCCTCTTATCCTTGGTTAGGATCATCCGATGAGAAGATTGAAGTTCCGGTTCGTTTTGGCAAGCTTTATTCTGTTTATAATGTGGTTGAGCCGCATGTACAGACTTTCTTGAAAGATGTAGTTAGTGAAGTTATTGATTTATTCCAATGTGACGTAATTCATATTGGAGGTGATGAAGTGCGTTTCAATCAATGGGAATCAAATCCAATGATAAAGGATTATAAAAAGAAGAAAGGTTTTACTTCTTTTATGGATGTTCAGATAGACTTTACTAATCATATGTCACAATTTATTCAGAAACGGGGATGCCGGATGATGGGGTGGAATGAGATTTTAGGGAAGAATTTGCATAAGGATGATAACATTGTTTTTACAGATCCCAATCAAAAGATAGCATCGAATGTCATTGTGCAGTTTTGGAAAGGTGAATTGGATGAGATGAGAAAAGCAGCGGAGAATGGTTATCAACTGGTTAATTCGTTCCATGCCTATACTTATCTGGATTATAGTAATGAGACTACTCCGTTGCGTAAGGCGTATGAGTTTAATCCTATCCCACAAGGACTTCCTAGGGATTATGAAGAAAATATAATAGGCATCGGAGTACAGATGTGGGGAGAGTTCATTCCTACCGTTGCACGTATGAATGAGCAGTTGTATCCGCGGATTGCAGCTTTGGCTGAAGTAGCATGGAGTAAAAGGAAAAATAGTTATAATGATTTTTTAGCCCGGCTTGTATGGGTAAAGGAGAGATGGAGACATTGGAATATAAATATTGAATAGTAATGATGCAAAGTAAACTTTTATTTTTAATGTCTGCGATAACCGTTTGGCTGTTATCTGCTTGTTCGTCTATGTCTGTAGAACAGGTTAAAATAGAAAATGGTACTTTTAATATCAACGGAAAAGAGGTGCAATTGATTTGTGGAGAAATGCACTATCCCCGTATTCCGCACGAGTATTGGCGTGACCGTCTCCATAGGGCGCGTGCGATGGGACTGAACACTGTCTCTGCTTACGTATTCTGGAACTTTCACGAGCGGCAGCCGGGCGAGTTTGATTTCAGCGGACAGGCGGATATTGCCGGATTTGTCCGTACGGCACAGGAAGAAGGACTGTATGTCATTCTTCGTCCCGGACCGTATGTATGTGCGGAATGGGATTTCGGCGGATATCCTTCATGGCTATTGAAGGAAAAAGACATGACCTACCGTAGCAAAGACCCGCGTTTCCTGTCCTATTGCGAACGATATATCAAGGAACTCGGCAAGCAATTATCTCCCTTGACTATCAACAATGGCGGTAACATTATCATGGTGCAAGTGGAAAATGAGTACGGCTCGTATGCGGCGGATAAAGAATACCTCGCCGCTATTCGTGATATGATAAAAGAGGCGGGCTTTAATGTTCCGTTGTTCACCTGTGACGGTGGCGGACAAGTAGAAGCCGGACATATTGACGGTGCATTGACCACACTAAATGGTGTATTCGGTGAAGATATTTTCAAAGTGGTGGATAAGTATCATCCGGGCGGCCCTTACTTTGTGGCAGAATTCTATCCTGCCTGGTTTGACGAGTGGGGAAAGCGTCATTCGTCTGTCGCTTATGAGCGTCCTGCCGAACAATTGGACTGGATGCTGAGCCACGGAGTATCTGTCAGTATGTATATGTTCCATGGCGGAACAAATTTCTGGTACACGAATGGAGCCAATACTGGCGGCGGTTATCAGCCCCAGCCGACAAGTTATGACTATGACGCACCTTTGGGCGAGTGGGGAAATTGTTATCCCAAATACCATGCATTCAGAGAAGTGATTCAGAAATACCTGCCCGAAGGGACTGTATTGCCAGAAGTGCCTGCCGATAATCCGACCACCACTTTCGCTACAGTCGAATTAAAGGAAAGTGCCCCTTTGAGTGCCGCTTTTCATCAGACTACACAATCGGAAGAGATACTGTCAATGGAGGATGTAGGCGTTGATTTTGGATATACTCATTATCAGACAACCATTCCAAAAGCAGGAAAGCAAAAACTTGTCATACAGGATTTGCGCGACTATGCCGTGATTCTGATAGATGGCAAACAAGTGGCTAGCCTGGATCGCCGTTACAATCAGAATAGCGTGACATTGAATGTACAGAAAGCACCCACTACGTTGGAGATTCTGGTTGAAAACACCGGGCGTGTGAATTACGGCCCCGATATACTGTTCAACCGAAAAGGTATCACCAACCAGGTTCTGTGGGGCGATGAGAAATTGGCCGGATGGTCTGTTACTCCCTTACCTTTATATAAAGAGAAAGTTTCGGAGATAAAATTCGGTGAGACTATCAAAGGAGTTCCCGCTTTCCATAAAGGGACATTTACGGTTCAGCAGAAAGGTGACTGTTTTGTCGATATGAGCCAATGGGGAAAAGGGGCTGTGTGGGTAAATGGGAAATCACTCGGACGTTTTTGGAACATCGGCCCTCAGCAAACGCTTTATCTGCCCGCTCCATGGTTGAAAGAAGGAGAGAACGAAATTATTGTCTTTGAAATGGAAGATACGGGCAATCGCGCTTTGCGCGGATTGGATCGGCCTGTTCTGGATAGCCTGGGTAGGGATAAGAACTATCAGAAAGGACAACACCGTGCAATAATGGGTACCCCGATTCTGGAAGACGGTGACATCGTATTGAAGACCGCTTTGCAAGAAACCAATGAATGGCAGCCATTCGACTTCCCTGTTGCAACTACCCTCCGTCACTTCTGCATCGAGACTCTTACTTCCTACACAGAAGATAATCAGGCCTGTATTTCGGAAGTGGAGCTGCTGGACGATAAGGGGCGGACGATTGATAAGAAAAAATGGGAGGTTGTTTATGTGAGCAGCGAGCTGGTTGATAAGAACTTGGGGATAGGAGAGAATCTATTTGACGGAGATATTTCTTCTTTCTGGCATACGGATGCGGATACCGGTTCCCATCATCCTCACCGGATTATCATTGATATGAAGGAAATATATAAAGTTTCTGCTATCCGTTTTAAAGTTCGTAAGGGTTCGTTCTTATCCGGAAAGGTGAAAGACGTAAATATATATGGTCGTCCGCAATTCTTTTTGTTTCATTGATTAAAACGTGATTAATTGAAAAATAGTTGACTCTTATTTATTATATTTGGAGAATCTAAAAAATAAACTACTATGTATATGCGTTTTGTGTTGACTTTATTACTCGGGACTATATGGCTATGTAGCTGTCAGTCAGAGAAACTGCCGGTCAATTCTTTGGCTGGGCGTGTGACGGAAGGTACTTCGGACGGTCGGATTCTTTTCCGGATTATTGCTGACGGAAGCAACCCGGCAAAGGATTACTTTGAAATATCTTCGGAGAACGGTAAAGTTCTGATAACCGGAAATTCCGATTTATCATTGGCCACCGGGCTGAACTGGTATCTGAAATATGTGGCCGGTATCCATCTTTCTTGGAATAATCCGTCTCAGAAATTGCCGGAAGTATTGCCGCTTCCTGAAGAGAAAATACGTCAGGAGACGGCTATGAAGAACCGTTACTACCTGAACTATTGTACCTATTCCTACTCTATGGCTTTCTGGGATTGGGAGCGCTGGGAGAAGGAGATAGACTGGATGGCATTGCACGGCATTAATATGCCTTTGAGCATTACAGGAATGGAAGTTGTATGGTACAATCTGTTGAAACGTGTCGGATATACAACAGAGGAAATCAATGAGTTTATTTCCGGTCCGGCTTTTATGGCATGGTGGCAGATGAATAATCTGGAAGGATGGGGCGGGCCGAACCCCGATAGTTGGTATCAGCAGCAAGAAGCACTTCAAAAGAAGATAGTATCCCGTATGCGGGAGTTGGGTATTGAGCCCGTATTTCCAGGTTATGCAGGGATGGTTCCCCGTAATATAGGCGAGAAACTGGGGTATCAGATTGCTGACCCCGGCAAATGGTGCGGCTTCCCGCGTCCGGCTTTCCTCTCTTCGGAAGACGAGCATTTCGATTCCTTTGCAGCGATGTACTATGAAGAATTGGAGAAACTTTACGGAAAAGCTAAATATTACAGTATGGATCCTTTTCACGAAGGCGGAAATACGGAAGGAGTGGACTTGGCAAAAGCCGGGGCTTCCATAATGAAAGCTATGAAGAAAGCAAATCCGGAATCAGTTTGGGTGATTCAGGCATGGCAGGCAAATCCGCGTCCGGCTATGGTTGATGCGTTGGAGGCCGGGGATATGCTGGTACTGGATTTATATAGCGAGAGACTTCCCCAGTGGGGTGATCCGGATTCAATGTGGTATCGTGAAAAAGGTTTTGGCAAACATGACTGGCTTTATTGTATGTTGCTCAATTTCGGCGGTAATGTCGGTCTGCACGGGCGGATGAATCAGTTGGTGAACGGATATTATGATGCGTGTGCACATATAAATGGGAAAACATTGCGTGGAGTAGGGGCTACTCCCGAGGGTATTGAGAATAATCCGGTGATGTTCGAATTGTTGTATGAGTTGCCGTGGCGTGCCGGACGTTTTTCACCGGACGCGTGGCTGCAAGGCTATCTGAAGGCCCGTTATGGTGGTGAATTATCACCGGAAGTTCTGGAAGCATGGAGAGCGTTGGAGCATACGGTTTATAATGCTCCTAAAAACTATCAGGGTGAAGGAACGGTAGAGTCCTTGTTGTGTGCCCGTCCGGGATTTCATTTGGACAGGACATCGACATGGGGATATGCCAAACTGTTCTACTCGCCTGATTCTACATCAAAAGCTGCCGGTATGCTGCTTTCTGTTGCCGGACAGTACAAGGGGAATAATAACTTTGAATATGATTTGGTGGATATAGTGCGTCAGAGTAATGCTGATAAAGGTAATGTATTGCTCGAAGAGATATCTCAGAGTTATGACCGGAAAGACAAAGGGAATTTCCGGAAGCAGACACGGCAGTTCCTTGACCTCATTCTCTCGCAAGACAGTTTACTGTCTACCCGGAAAGAGTTTTCCGTTTCTTCCTGGCTGACTGCCGCACGTTCTCTAGGGACTACTGACGAAGAAAAGAAACTCTACGAATGGAATGCGTCTGCATTAATCACTGTCTGGGGTGATAGCATTGCTGCCAATCAGGGAGGCTTGCATGATTATTCTCATCGTGAATGGAGCGGGCTTCTGAAAGATTTGTATTATCCGCGTTGGAAGGCTTTCTTTGAGCAGAAACAGCAGGAATTGGACGGCAAGTCTGTTGGTGAGACGGTTAATTTCTATGAAATGGAAAAAGCCTGGGCAGAGAAATCGCATGGATATTAATCTAAAAGTATAAGATAGTAGCGATTCTTTTCTTGTACTTTTAGCGAGGGTTCATCGGGTTCACCCTGTTGCTGGAACCCTGATGGATAAAGCGATAGCGGGTGAAAGAGAGGGGAAAAATCCGGTTGGAACCGTTCTTCACTCTTTCACCTTTGTTTTTTCGATATGCTATGAGCTAATTCAATTATGCTATAAGCTAAAAGAAATATGCTATAACCAAAAAGAAATTAGGTAATGGCAAATAATCTGTCAATCAATATGTTAATAGTTGAGTTGTCAAGTGTTAATAGCTTAATTATCAGGTAGTACTACTTGATATGTTGGGTATATATAGCTGACGTGTTGGATCTATATGCCCAACGTGTCAGCTATATATATCCAACATATTGGATCTATATGTCCAATAGACACTGCAAGCGAAACGATAATGAAGGTGAAAGCGATGAAAGGTAATTTCTCTTTGTCTTTTTTCCTTGCTTTCACCCGCTATGGCTTTATTCATCGGGTATTTAGCAATAAGGTGAAACCGGTGAACCTCCGGTTAAGCGCATAGAGGACTTTCTGCCGGCAAGCCACAATATTATTGCCGTATATGATTTATTGCCGTATATGAGATTTTACTTTTCCAGCAACTCTTTCAGGAAATCATCCAACTCCTTATCCAGTCCTTTCAGCAGCTCGTCATTCACCAATATCGTATCATCATCTACCAGCAGCAATTCCGTCACCGTTTCCTTATCTTCGTCCACCAATACGAACGAGTAAGGTTTCAGGATAGTCACCTTGTCAAAGTCGCCTGCATCTTTCATTCTGCAGAGGATGGTACGTAGGGAAGGTTCCACATTTTCCAGAAAATCATCACCGTCATACGTAGCCCATTCTTCTATCATGATGTTTGCCAACTCTTCATCATCATCGTTGTAAATAGTAAGTTGTCCCGAAGTCTGATCCGGTTGGAGATGAATGTCGGTAACGGTCGTTTGCTCGCAGTTACATGTATAGTTAGCGACTGCCTTTTGGATAGCCGCTTCGATAATAGATAGTGATTGTTGGCTCAATTTCATGGGTTCCTTCTTTTTGTTAGTTCAAAGGTATAAAAAAAATAAGATTTGATATACGATTTTCTTAAAAATCGTCATTAAATCGACTCATTTGCATCTTTAACTTAGGTAATTGGCTGTTTCTCTCCTTCAACTCCGCCAGATACAGGCTGGTGAGATAATAATTCGGCACATCGTCAATGGTGGCATGCATATTTTCCGATACATTCTTTTTCTCAATTTTCTTGGCTAGCTGCTGAGCTTTTTCAGCCCATTCCACTGCTTGTGCCAGACTGTCTTTCATCTCATAGTAAACCGCGATATTGAGGGCAGCCTGCATCTTCTTCTTTTCGCTCTTTGTTCCTTCGAAAGCCTGATGCCAAAGTTCATACGCGTTGTCCCATGAATTTTCGCGTACATAAACGGCGGCGTCCCGCATCGGTACCGAACCGCCGGTATAAAGATACCGTGTTCCTTTTTTCCACACCGGAACAATATACTTCACCGGAATCGTTCCTGCAAATTCGGCAGCTTCCTGCAACATCTTCCTGTCGGGAATCATATGCGTGGCAGCTTCTATGGCCGAAGCACCGAATTCTTCCCAAAAGATGCTGTCGTTAGGGTGAAGCGTAGTCATCGGTCTGCTCCGTTCGGGTAGATAAATTCTGACTGTAGGGTATGCCTTGACGTCCACAGCTCCTTGGAAGCAGTTGAACTCATCCAGGTAACGGACAGTCTTTGTCGCTTTGAGTTGCAGATTTTCTACGGCAATGATTAAATCCACTCCTAAATCCGAAGCCAATTTATGTACTTCTTCCTGACTCAGCGTACTTTCACGCGGCAACTTATCATTTGCCCGCAAAGCGGAATCGCAAATCACCACTTCGTCAAAGTAGTTCTGATGCGCAATCTCTTCGGCCAGTGCCTCTGTTGCCACTTTAGTGTCTCCATTCACGTAAGCCGTTGCACGACTTACTATCGGTGAGTTCTCTTTGATTTTTTCAGTTTGTGCCATCAGTTTGTTATCCGGCGTATTGCTGGTATTATTTACGATGGCAACTTTCCGAAGTTGGGGAGGGAAGCTAAGGTCGGCAGCTTGCAGGTAATCAATGGAAATCTGCTCCAGGCTTTGGCAGCTACTCAATGCTAGCAGGAACAAAGAAACGAAAGCCAGTGAATAAGATTTTGCCATAGTTTTGTTCTATTTAGTAATTTGACAAAAGTACTATTTTGAAAGAATAAAAGAAAGTCTCAAACAGTTTTTAACCGTTTGAGACTTTCTTTATAAATATGATGATAGAGAATCGAGATTAAAAATGCAGAATCCTACGCAAAGAAAACATTCGTTTCCTGACTCTCAACTCTCCATTCTCAGCTCCCAACTTATTTAAGCGTTTTTACCGTGACAGTTTTTATACTTCTTACCGCTTCCGCATGGGCAGGGATCATTACGTCCCACAGTCTTTTCCGCACGGATTGGTTCACGTTTCTGCTGTTCGCGAGTATCCTGGTTGGCAGCAGCCTGCTGATTCGGATCAGTCAACTCTTGTTTGTTTTCACGATACTTGCTCATGTCCTGGCGTTGCTCGGGAGCAGCCTGACGTACTTCTACACGGCGGGCAGCTTGTTCGTCCGGAGCTTCCTGCACAGGGATTTGTCCGCGCATCAGGATAGCTACCGTCTGGTTATTAATCTTGTTGACCATTGCGTCAAACAAAGTAACGGACTCCAGTTTGTAAATCAACAGCGGGTCTTTCTGCTCGTAGCTGGCATTCTGTACAGAATGTTTCAGTTCGTCCAGTTCGCGCAGGTTCTCTTTCCATGCTTCGTCGATAACGTGAAGCAGGATTGACTTCTCGAATGCTTTTACCACCTCTTTGGATTCCGATTCGTAAGCTGCTTTCAGGTTGCAGGAGATGTTATACATACGTTTGCCGTCCGTGATAGGAATCAAGATGTTCTCGTACATATGTCCCTGGTTCTCATATACCTGTTTGATGACCGGATTGGCAATCTGAGCCAGACGTTCAGTCTTGCGCTTGAAGTTCTCCATCGCAATGTTGAAAGTCTTTTCAGCCAATTTATCCTTCTTCTCGTTGCGGAATTCCTCTTCGGTGAACGGAGTTTCCATAGCCAACGTCTGAAGCAGTTCCATTTGGCAGCCTTCAAAATCATTGTTTTCGATGGCGTTTGCGCAACGGTCCCAAATCATATTCACGATATCCATACCGATACGTTCACCCATCAATGCGTGGCGGCGTTTCGTATAAACAACCGTACGTTGTTTGTTCATTACGTCGTCATATTCCAACAGACGTTTACGGATACCGAAGTTGTTTTCTTCCACTTTCTTTTGGGCACGTTCGATGGAGTTGGAAATCATCTTGTGCTCAATCATTTCGCCTTCCTGGAAACCGAGCTTGTCCATTACGCTTGCGATACGGTCGGAAGAGAACAGACGCATCAAGTCATCTTCCAGTGACACGAAGAATACGGAAGAACCCGGGTCGCCCTGACGTCCTGCACGACCACGCAACTGGCGGTCTACACGACGGGATTCGTGGCGTTCCGTACCGATGATTGCCAAACCGCCCG
Source organism: Bacteroides sp. f07 (assembly GCF_042854785.1). Classification (NCBI taxonomy): domain Bacteria; kingdom Pseudomonadati; phylum Bacteroidota; class Bacteroidia; order Bacteroidales; family Bacteroidaceae; genus Bacteroides; species Bacteroides sp. f07. Next base: position 498,413 of record NZ_BAABXI010000001.1, read on the forward strand.
CAGCTTTCACTTCCGGACTCAGCTTGATGTCGGTACCACGACCTGCCATGTTGGTAGCGATTGTCACCGCGCAACTGAAACCGGCTTTCGCTACAATCTCAGCTTCTTTCTGGTGCAACTTCGCATTCAATACGCTGTGTTCAATCTTGCGCATGGTGAGCATCTTGCTCAGCATTTCGGAGATTTCTACCGAAGTAGTACCTACCAGTACCGGGCGTCCTGCCTGAACCAATCGTTCGATTTCTTCGATTACAGCTTTATATTTTTCGCGTTTGGTCTTGTAAACGCGGTCATTCATATCCTTACGGGCAATCGGACGGTTGGTCGGGATAACGACTACATCCAGTTTGTAGATGTCCCAAAGTTCGCCTGCTTCCGTTTCGGCAGTACCGGTCATACCGGACAGCTTGTGATACATACGGAAGTAGTTCTGTAAAGTAATCGTAGCGAAAGTCTGCGTAGCGGCTTCTACTTTCACACGTTCCTTGGCCTCAATAGCCTGGTGCAATCCATCGGAGTAGCGGCGGCCTTCCATGATACGGCCGGTCTGCTCGTCCACAATCTTCACTTGTCCGTCGATAACTACGTATTCGTCGTCCTTCTCGAACATGGTGTATGCCTTCAATAACTGGTTGATGGTATGTACGCGTTCCGATTTAATGGCGTAGTTAGTCAGCAATTCATCTTTCTTCTGAAGTTTTTCTTCGTTGGTCAGGTTCGGTACATTTTCCAGTTCCGAGAGTTGTCCGGCGATGTCGGGAAGAACGAACAAAGTAGGATCTTCAGAATTACCGGTAATCAAGTCCACACCTTTATCTGTCAGGTCTACACTGTTCAGCTTTTCGTCAATTACGAAATACAATGGGTCAGTAACCTCGTGCATACGCTTGTTGTTCTGCTCCATGTAGATTTCTTCCGTCTTGAGCATACCGGCTTTGATACCCTGCTCACTGAGGAACTTAATCAAAGCCTTGTTCTTCGGCAGACACTTGTGGCTGCGATACAACGCAAGGAATCCTTCTTCCACCTCTTTCTTGTCATTCGATGCGATAAGTTTCTTGGCTTCGGACAGGTATTTGGTTGCCAGTACTTTCTGTGCTTCTACCAGGCGTTCTACCAATGGGCGGAGTTGCTCGAACAACTGGTCGTCACCCTTCGGTACAGGGCCGGAGATAATCAACGGAGTACGGGCATCGTCAATCAAAACGGAGTCAACCTCATCGACAATGGCATAGTTGTGCGGACGTTGCACCAGGTCTTTCGGGCTGATAGCCATATTATCACGCAGGTAGTCGAAACCGAATTCGTTGTTCGTACCGAACGTGATGTCAGCCATATATGCCTGGCGGCGTGCATCGGAGTTCGGTTGGTGTTTGTCGATACAGTCCACACTCAGACCGTGGAACATATAAAGAGGTCCCATCCATTCGGAGTCACGTTTTGCCAGATAATCATTCACGGTCACCACGTGCACACCGTTTCCGGTCAATGCGTTCAGGAATACCGGGAGAGTGGCTACCAGGGTTTTACCTTCACCGGTTGCCATTTCTGCGATTTTACCTTTATGCAGAACGACACCACCGAACAACTGAACATCGTAGTGAACCATGTTCCATACCGTGTCGTTTCCACCGGCCATCCAGTGATTCTGATAAATCGCCTTATCGCCTTCGATGCGTACAAAATCCTTTGTAGCAGCAAGCTGACGGTCGAAATCGGTAGCGGTCACTACTATTTCTTCATTTTCAGCAAAACGTTTGGCGGTAGCTTTGACAATAGAGAAAGCAACGGGCAGAACTTCGTCCAGTGCCTTTTCATATTTTTCCAGAATTTCTTTTTCCGTCTTGTCTATTTGTGCAAAGACTTCTTCGCGGTCTTCCAGTTCGATACTTTCGACACTTGCTTTCAACTCTTCTACTTTCGCACGTTCGGCAGTAGCCGATTCATAGATGTATTTTTTGATTTCTTCCGTTTTTGCACGGAGTGCATCGTTGTCTAGTTTCTCAACCTCAGGGTAAGCAGCTTTGATTTTCTCTACCCAGGGCTTGATTTCTTTCATGTCTCGCGTGGATTTGTTTCCGAAAATCGAGCTTAAAAATTCATTAAATCCCATTTGTATAAGTATGTTTATTATTTATCTATTTAAAATTTCTTGCGCAAAGTTACATTAAAATGCTGATTTATTAATGTTTTGCACCCTGTTTTTATGAGTAAACTTTTACCGTAAGTCGGTAATGGGTGCGGCAGAACAGGCATTGGGAGCCCGGATGCGCATGAAATGTGCCAGTGTAGGCGCAATATGTTCGATAGTTACAGGAGTCTGTATGATAGCCGGCTTCACCGAGTGACCGATGAAAATCAGCGGTGAAGGAATAAACGAATGACGTACTACTTTACTTTCGTTGCTGTTTTCGTCCACTATAGTCCATCCGGGAAGGACGTCGATTACCAGGTCGCCCGAACGTTTGCGATGGTATCCGTTACGTATCTTATGAATCTCCGGAGTCCATGAACCCAGTAAAAGCCTGTTGGCGGAATATGCTTCGTTCACTCCGCTGAATTGCATGAGGAATTCGGCGGATTTCTCTTGTACATCCGTCAAGTTCAGTTGCTTTTGTTCCAGCAACTTATGGTTCAGATAAATCTGCTGGTTATGATGCGTTTCCACGTATTTGCCTTCACCGTAGGTAGCCATCAGATACATATTCAGCAAAGCTGCGCAACGGTTGAGGTAAAATTCTCCGCCGGGAATCTTATAAAGTCCCGAATCGGCTGATTCGCTGTCCGTATATCCGGTGGAAGTGATGAAAATAAGTACATTCTGCAGACCTACTTTCTTGTCAAGCAACTCAAGTAAGTTGGCTATACTGCGGTCGAGACGTACATAGGTGTCCTGCATTTCCATGGCACATTCCTGTACGGATTTATGCGCATAGTTTCCGGCGTAGTAAGTGAGTGCCAATAAGTCAGTAATGTCATCCATGCCGATCGAACTTTTGTTCAGTGCTTCTTCGGCAAGAGCGTTTACTTCATCGTTCACAAAAGGGCTGGTGATGAAACGCCGGTACTTATTGTTACGGTCATCGTCAAATTTATATTTGAAAACCATGTCCCGCCAATCTGGCAGAAAAGTGTACATTCCACGTGGGAAAACAGGTTCCCAAGTAATGTTTGCAATACGGAAATCAATGGCTTGGCGGTCATTGTACTGGCTTGCCCACCAGGGAAATTCTCCGTAATAAGTGGTTCCGCTCCATTTTCCCGTGTTGGGATTAATCCAGAAAGCACCGTTCCCGGCATGTCCGGCAGCAAAAATCGCTGCGTCACATTTGGGGGCGATGGCATATACGAGCCCTTTGCCCTGAGTCGCAATTTTGAGCTCGTCGGCAATGGTGGAAGTCAGTAATTTGGCGGGTGAGCAGGTCTGGTCTGTATAATAACCCATAAATGCTGTGTCGTCCGTGCTGTTGACGGGGCGTAGGGTAGATACGTCCATCCATCGTTTGGAGATGATTCCGTTCATGGAAGGAGTCGTGCCGCTGTAAATGGCGGCTATGGCCGAAGAACGGTCTACACCGCTGAAAGTATATTGGGCGTTACAGAACACTCTTCCCTCTTTCCAGAGACGCTTGAAGCCTTTTTCGCCGTAGAGTGACGAAAATGCTTCCAGATAGTCCGTACGCAGTTGGTCAATCGTCAATCCTACCACAAGTTTAGGGGCAGTAGGAAGCGACTGAGCTTGTAGCCCTGTGAAGGTGAGTACGGTGATAAGGGAAGTCAGTAGTCCTTTCATTATTTCTTTTTAGATGTCACTATTAAGTTGCTCGCTGAACGTATCAGCAAACAGAGTGCCAAAGGTACAACAGCAAAGTCAAATCTTTGCGGAATTAGTGGAAAAAGCACTATAAAAAGTGTTAAAACGGCTAGATTCAAGGTCAAATACCAGCATTTCTTCCTTTTTCGGACACAATAAATGATGTATGGCAGGAAAAAAAGTTGCCCCGGATGGAACACCAGCAACAAGAAATTGGAGCTGACAGCCGGATGTTCGGAGAAGAGGGCAAGAAAAGCAAGGACGCATCCCACGATACCTGCCGCACCGAAGAGGAACAGGTCGATTCCCCATAATCCGGTTCTCCGCTGGATGCCGCAGATGGTAGTGCCGGCCGTTAGTATAAATAATAGTAACGCGCATTGTAGCGGAGTGGGTATCCAACTGCTTTCATCCGGTTCGGGAGTCGCGTCTACCACCAGTTCGGCGGCTTCAGCGAGCGGACGTTGGATGGAGTCGTTCTTAATTTGTGCACCGGCAAAAGCGTCCATCAGATAGAAAGGTGCAAACATCATCTGTCGTTGCGTGATAGGTTGGTCTGCTTCGCTTCCGATACATAAATCAATGCCGAAACGTGCCCACGGATGCCCTTTGCAATATTGATGTACAATGTCGCGGAAAGAACGTGAGCCATCTTGTGGCTCTGCGGGATAAATCACTTTTCCTGCAATGCTTTCTTCTATCTTGTCGCGAGGGCGGGTCGCACAATTATCGTAAAAGAAATTATAACGGTACACCCGGTTTTCAGGACGGTAATTGTCTTGCAGCAATTGGATTAATTTGATTTTCTCTTCATTGGTCATGTTCAAAGTTTGCTGCCATACGCTGCGATTAAAGAATGCGTATTCTCCTGCAAAATGGGGGTAGTCGACAACTCCTAATCGGTAGTCTGTTTCTCCAAGAGAGAAGCGGAGTTCGAAATTAGGGATGTCGAAACTGAATAATCCGTAATTGAATACGACATCAATCCCTTGTGAGGGGTTTTCGTAACGGATAGCGGTGTGCCCGAATAGGGTGTATATTATTTCACCGGGTGCACAAGTCAGCAGGCTGAGACGGATGGAGTCATTGCTATTGGCAGTTGTTTGTCCGAAGGGCAGAAGCAACAGAAAAAGAGAGAAGATAGAATATAAAAAAGACCGTTTCATCAGTAGGCTTGTTTTATTTTTGCGGCGAATATACAAAGAATTGTTGGAATCGGAAAACAGAGCGTCTGTTTTATCTGGATAGTTTTTTTGTTTGGCTGAAAAATCTAAAATGAAAAACAAGATAATTCCTTCTATATGCTTTAATTTCTCTTTTTTTACTTTACCTTTGCGCCCGCTAAAGATGAAAATGCATTGAATTTAATTATCGACATAGGGAATACAATGGCAAAAGTCGCCCTCTTCAATAATGGGGAGATGGTGGAAGTGTTGGCCGAATCCAATCAATCGTTGGGCTGTTTGCAAACTCTTTGCTCCAAATATCCGATAGAGCAGGGGATTGTGGCTACTGTCATTGATTTGAATGAGCGGATACTTGCAGAGTTGGCTGTTTTGTCGTTTCCTTTGCTATGGCTCAATCACAAAACACCTTTGCCGGTGGTCAATTTGTACGAAACTCCCGAAACGCTGGGGTATGACCGGATGGCTGCTGTGGTAGGTGCCAATGAACAGTTTCCCCATAATGATATATTAGTTATTGATGCAGGGACGTGCATTACTTACGAATTTATTGACTCGAAGGGGCAGTATCATGGTGGTAATATTTCTCCCGGCATGCAGATGCGCTTCAAGGCACTTCATCAGTTTACCGGACGCTTGCCTATGGTAGATGCTAACGGACGTCAACTTCCGATGGGACGGGATACCGAAACTGCTATACGTGCCGGAGTCTTGAAAGGCATGGAATTCGAAATTTCAGGTTATATTCAGTCTATGAAGCATAAATATCCTGAACTTTTGGTTTTTTTAACGGGCGGAGATGATTTTTCTTTTGATAGCAGCGTAAAAAGTGTCATCTTTGCAGATAGATTTTTAGTGTTGAAAGGATTAAATAGAATTTTAAACTATAATAATGGTAGGATTTAAACACACACTATGTGCGCTTTTGCTCACGATGGTTACCGGAGTGGCAATCGCTCAAAATAATACAAACTCTCCTTATACACGATATGGCTATGGCGACTTGTCCGATCAGAGTTTCGGAAATAGCAAGGCGATGGGGGGGATTGCTTTCGGACTCCGGGATGGAGCACAGATCAATCCGTTGAACCCTGCTTCGTATACAGCCATTGATTCGTTGACTTTCCTTTTTGAAGGAGGGGTCAGTCTGCAAAATATGAATGTTAGTGGTGGCGGTGTGAAGCTGAATGCTAAGAACTCCAGTTTCGACTATTTGGCAATGCAGTTCCGTTTGCATCCCAGGATAGGGATGAGTGTAGGGTTGTTGCCGTTTTCTAATGTGGGATATAGCGTATCAGACGCTCAGACGTCGACCGACCAGGAAACAGGCAATGTGTTGAATTACACCCGAAGTTTTACCGGAGATGGTGGATTACATCAGCTTTACGGGGGAATAGGTGTGAAAGTGCTTAAAAACCTTTCAGTGGGTGTGAACGCTTCTTATTTTTGGGGTGATATAACACGTACGCGAACTGTAATTTATCCTGAGACAACTAGTTCTAGCTCTTATATACAACAGGTGGGAGTTTCTGTCTCGGATTACAAACTGGATTTCGGGGCACAATATACGCTGGATTTGGGTAAAAAACATTCAGTGACAATCGGAGCAGTTTTTTCTCCAAAGCATAAACTGAATAATGACTATACAGTGACAACTCAGGCTAGTGCGACTAGCAGTGACAATTTGGATGCTACGTTGGAACTTCCGAATATCTTTGGAGGAGGATTCACGTACAATTATGACAAACGTTTGACAGTCGGTATGGATTATAGTTTGCAGCAATGGTCTAAGGCTAAATTCGGTGTAGCTGCAACGGATGATGCCATGCGTAAGGAATTTGATGAAACTTATGCCTATTGCGATCGTCATAAAATATCAGTGGGAGCGGAATACATTCCTAATTTGATAGGACGTTCTTACCTATCCCACATCAAATATCGTTTGGGAGCTTATTATACGACTCCGTATTATAAGATCGACGGCAAAAAGGCTGCCCGTGAATATGGTGTAACTGCCGGTTTCGGTTTGCCTGTACCTCGTTCACGCTCTATCCTCAGTGTCAGCGGACAGTTTGTCCATGTCAGTGGTCAGGAAGCTGCTTTTGTGAACGAGAATATCTTCCGTGTGAGTATCGGATTGACGTTCAATGAACGTTGGTTCTTCAAACGCAGGGTAGAATAATTGAGTTGAAATAACGTGAGAGAGAATAGACGACTTTATAATAACAACTAAAATTTAAATACAATGAAGATTAAAACGCTTGTGGCTATGTTGGTCCTTTCAGCAGGGGCAACCACTGCAATAGCACAGGATGCGTCTAACTGTAATTCGAACAGTAGTATTTCGCATGAAGCTGTGCGTGCAGGTAATTTTAAAGATGCGTATACTCCTTGGAAAGCTGTGTTGGAAAACTGTCCTACACTCCGTTTCTATACCTTTACCGACGGATATAAAATTCTGAAAGGCTTGATGGCACAAATCAAGGACAAGAATAATCCGGAATACCAGAAATATTTCAATGAATTGATGAATACGCACGATTTGCGTATTAAATACACGCCTGATTTCTTGGCTAAAGGTACAAAAGTATCTTCTGCTGACGAAGCATTGGGTATCAAAGCTGTAGACTATATCGCTTTGGCTCCGAAAATTGATGTTAATCAGGCTTATCAATGGTTGAGCCAGTCGGTTAATGCAGTGAAGGCCGAATCGGCTGCTGCTACTTTGTTCTATTTCTTGCAAATGTCATTGGATAAACTGAAAGCGGATCCTAGCCATAAGGAGCAATTTATCCAGGATTACCTGGCTGCCTCCGAATATGCTGATACTGGTATTGCTGCTGAAACTAATGAGGCAAAGAAGAAAAACTTGCAAGGTATCAAAGATAACCTGGTTGCTTTGTTCGTAAACAGTGGTACTGCTGACTGCGAATCATTGCAAGGCATTTATGGTCCGAAAGTGGAAGCCAATCAGACAGACTTGGAATACTTGAAGAAAGTAATCGATATCATGAAGATGATGAAGTGTACTGAAAGCGAAGCTTACCAGCAGGCTGCTTATTATTCATACAAGATAGAACCGACTGCAGAAGCTGCTACGGGATGTGCTTACCAGGCATTCAAGAAAGGTGATATCGATGGTGCTGTGAAGTTCTTTGATGAAGCTATCAATTTGGAGACTGAAAATGCGACGAAAGCTGAAAAAGCATATGCTGCTGCTGCCGTATTGGCTTCTGCCAAGAAACTTTCTCAAGCTAGAGCTTATTGTCAGAAAGCTATCAGTTTCAACGAAAATTACGGTGCTCCTTATATCCTGATTGCTAATCTTTATGCAATGAGTCCTAACTGGAGTGATGAAAACGCTTTGAATAAATGTACCTATTTTGCAGTAATCGACAAATTGCAACGTGCAAAACAAGTAGACCCAAGTGTAGCTGAAGAAGCAAACAAGTTAATTGGCAGATATTCTGCTCATACTCCGCAGGCTAAGGATCTCTTTATGTTAGGTTACAAGCAAGGCGACCGCATTACTATCGGCGGTTGGATCGGAGAGACTACAACGATTAGATAAATATATGTTGCGAAAACGAAGTAAACGTTTGTTGCATAAAAGCATGAGCATAACAATTGTCCTTGGGACAATTGTTATGCTTCTTTTATTTCCTTCATGCGGCGGTAAGACGAAAGCAGTGGGTGAGGCTATCACCGAACGCGATTCTCTTCCGATGATGAGTACGTTGGGAGTCACTACTCTTATATCCGATTCGGGAGTGACACGTTACAGGGTGAATACGGAGGAGTGGCAGGTGTATGACCGTAAGAAACCTTCTTATTGGGCATTTGAAAAAGGAGTATACCTCGAACAGTTCGACTCGATCTTTCATGTAGAAGCCAGTATCAAAGCGGATACTGCCTATTACTATGACAAAGAAAGGCTTTGGAAGTTGATGGGGAATGTAGATATACAAAACCGGAAAGGGGAACGTTTTAATACGGAACTGCTATACTGGAACGAAGCCACTCAAAAAGTATATTCCGACAAGTTCATACGTATCCAGCAACCGGACAGGATTATCACCGGGCAAGGGTTCGACTCCAACCAACAAATGACTGTTTATACCATTCGTAATATAGAAGGTATTTTCTATGTGGACGATGAAGCGGGTGGCCCTCCCCAACCGGAAACAAAAGCACTGCCGGATTCTGTGAATAAAGATGCTGCGAAATAGGCGAAGTAATATCAATTGTACCTCGTGAATCGTCTAATCGTAAATCAAAACTTATGAATATTTATATCTCTCTAATAATCACCATGGTCTTCTCCGCTTTCTTCTCAGGAATGGAGATAGCTTTTGTTTCGGTAGACAAACTGCGTTTTGAAATGGAGCGAAAGGGCGGAATAACGTCCCGTATCCTTTCTATCTTCTTCAAGAATCCGAATGAATTTATCTCTACCATGTTGGTGGGGAACAATATCGCATTGGTTATCTACGGTATCCTGATGGCGCAGATTATCGGTGACAACCTGTTGTCGGGATTCATTGACAATCATTTCCTGATGGTGTCGGCGCAGACTATTATCTCTACTCTGATTATATTGGTGACCGGAGAGTTTCTGCCGAAAACAATCTTCAAGATTAATCCCAATCTGGTGTTGAATGTTTTTGCTGTTCCGCTTATTATTTGTTATGTCGTTTTGTATCCTGTTTCCAAATTCGCTTCCGGCGTATCCTGTTTGTTCCTTCGTGTTTTTGGAATGAAAGTAAATAAGGATGCTTCCGATATAGCATTCGGAAAAGTCGATTTGGATTACTTTGTGCAGAGCAGCATTGACAATGCCGAGAATGAAGAGGAACTGGATACGGAAGTGAAAATCTTTCAGAATGCGCTTGATTTCTCGAATATAAAAATCCGTGATTGTATCGTCCCGCGTACGGAGGTAGTGGCTGTCGACCTGACCACTTCGCTGGACGAATTGAAGAACCGCTTTATAGAGTCCGGTATATCCAAGATTATCGTATATGACGGGAATATCGACAATGTAGTCGGTTATATCCATTCGTCGGAAATGTTCCGTGCTCCAAAAGACTGGCACGACAATGTAAAGCAGGTACCGATTGTACCTGAAACGATGTCCGCCCACAAATTGATGAAGCTGTTCATGCAACAGAAGAAAACGATTGCCGTAGTGGTAGATGAATTCGGCGGGACGTCCGGCATTGTATCGCTGGAAGACTTGGTGGAAGAAATTTTTGGCGATATAGAAGACGAACATGACAATACTTCCTATATCTGTAAGCAGATTGATGAACACGAATATGTATTGTCTGCCCGTCTGGAAATAGAGAAAGTCAATGAAACGTTCGGACTTGATTTGCCTGAGTCGGACGAATATTTGACGGTGGGTGGGTTGATCCTGAACCAATATCAGAGTTTCCCGAAGTTGCATGAAGTCATACAAGTAGGATGTTATCAGTTCAAGATAATCAAGGTTACAGCGACGAAAATAGAACTTGTGCGCCTGAAAGTCTTGGAATAATAGCGATAATCAAGAAATTTTTGGCTAATAAATAGATGCATATTAGCATTTTTTGTATCTTCGTGCGCTAAAACGACAAAAGAAAGAAATAATAATAAACATAAATCGTATTAATCAAAATGGCAACGTTACAAAACATTAGGTCGAAAGGACCTCTATTGGTGATTGTTATCGGCTTGGCGCTGTTTGCTTTTATTGCGGGTGACGCATGGAAGGTAATGCAGCCGCATCAGGCGCATGACGTAGGTGAGGTGAACGGAGACGCTCTTTCCGCTCAGGAGTATCAGAATTTGGTAGAAGAGTATACCGAAGTGGTGAAACTCATGCGTGGAGTGACCGCCTTGAACGATGACCAAACCAATCAGGTGCGCGATGAAGTATGGCGTTCCTACGTAAACAATAAACTGATTGAAAAAGAAGCTAAAGCATTGGGACTGACTGTTTCTACTGCTGAAATTCAGGATATCTTGAAGGCGGGTGTTCATCCTTTGCTGAGACAGACTCCTTTCCAGAATCCGCAAACAGGAAACTTCGACAAGGATATGTTGAACAAGTTCCTTGTTGAATATGCGAAGATGAGTGAATCCCAGATGCCGGCACAGTATGCAGAACAGTACAACAATATGTATAAATACTGGTCATTCATCCAAAAGACATTGATCCAAAGTCGTCTGGCTGAAAAATACCAGGCATTGGTATCTAAAGCTCTTCTTTCTAACCCGGTGGAAGCACAGGATGCTTTCGACGCAAGAGTAAACCAATACAATGTATTGTTGGCCGGCGTTCCTTATTCTTCAGTAGTAGACTCTACTATCGTGGTGAAAGAATCGGAATTGAAAGAACTGTATAACAAGAAGAAAGAGCAATTCAAGCAATATCAGGAAACTCGTGACATCAAATACATTGATGTACAGGTGACTGCCAGTGCGGCAGACAGAGCTGCTATCCAGAAGGAAGTAGACGAAGCAACTGCACAGTTGGCTACTACGACAGATGATTATACCTCTTTCATTCGTTCGACTGGTTCCGAAGCTCCTTATGTAGACTTGTTCTATAACAAGACAGTGTTCCCGTCAGATGTAGTGGCACGTTTGGATTCCGCTTCCGTAGGTACTGTTTACGGCCCTTACTACAATGGCACTGACAATACTATCAACTCTTTCAAAATAGTTGCCAAGGCTGCTGCTGCCGACTCTGTCGAATTCCGTCAGATTCAGGTATATGCAGAAGATGCAGTGAAGACTAAAACATTGGCTGATAGTATCTATAACGCTATCAAAGGTGGTGCTAACTTTGTAGATCTGGCTAAGAAATACGGTCAGACGGGTGACGCTAACTGGTTGGTTGCCGCACAGTATGAAGGTGCACAGATTGATGGTGACAACTTGAAATTCATCTCTACTATCAACAATACAGGTGTGAATGAACTGGTAAACTTGCCGATGGGGCAAGCGAACGTAATTCTCCAGGTGACTAACAAGAAATCTGTAAAAGATAAATATAAAGTAGCTGTTATCAAGCGTGAAGTAGAGTTCAGCAAAGAAACATACAACCGTGCTTACAACGATTTCAGCCAGTTTATCGCTGCTAATCCTACTGTTGAAAAGATGGTAGCTAACGCAGAAGAAGCTGGATACAGACTGCTTGACAGAGCGGACTTGAACAGCTCTGAACATGGCATCGGCGGTGTGAGAGGTACAAAAGAGGCTTTGAGATGGACATTTGAAAAAGCGAAACCGGGTGAAGTTTCAGGTCTGTACGAATGTGGCGAAAGCGACCACATGATTGTAGTCGGTCTGGTAAGCATCAAACCGGAAGGATACCGTCCGTTGAAAGCCGTACAAGAACAGTTGAGAGCTGAAATCATTAAAGATAAGAAGGCGGAAAAAATCATGGCTGACATGAAAGCGGCTAACGCTACTTCATTCGACCAGTATAAGTCTATGGCTGATGCTGTGAGCGACTCTTTGAAGATGGTGACATTCGCGGCTCCTGCTTATGTATCTGCATTGCGCAGCAGCGAACCGCTGGTAGGTGCTTACGCTTCCGTATCTGAAGTGAACAAGTTGAGCGCGCCTATCAAGGGTAACGCCGGAGTTTTTGTCCTGCAAGTATATGGTAAAGACAAGTTGAACGAAACATTCGATGCTAAAACAGAAGAAGCTACATTGGCTAATATGCACGCTCGTTTCGCCAGCCGTCTGATGAATGACTTGTATCTGAAAGCAAATGTGAAAGATACACGCTTCCTGTTCTTCTAAGATTAAATCGTAAAACGATAACTGCAAAAGGTCGTTCCTCTTTCGGGAACGACCTTTTTTGTTAACTTTTACATTATCACTATGCGGAAATCGACTTTATTTCCTTACATTTGCAAATATAAACCATGAACGGAAAGAATAATGTCTAAATATCCTCTTTTAGGAATGAATCTTGTTGAGCTTCAATCGCTGGTGAAAAGACTGGGGATGCCCGGCTTTGCCGCCAAACAGATTGCATCCTGGCTCTACGAAAAGAAGGTGGCCTCGATTGACGAAATGACTAATTTGTCATTGAAACACCGGGAGTTACTCAAGCAGAATTACGAGGTGGGGGCAGCCGCTCCGGTAGATGAAATGCGTTCTGTGGACGGCACGGTGAAGTACTTGTACAGAGTCGGTGAGAATCATTTTGTCGAATCGGTTTATATTCCCGATGACGACCGGGCGACGCTGTGTGTCTCTTCCCAGGTGGGCTGCAAGATGAACTGTAAATTCTGTATGACCGGAAAGCAGGGATTTACCGCCAACCTGACTGCCAGCCAGATTATCAACCAAATCCATTCATTGCCGGAACGCGACAAACTGACCAACGTAGTAATGATGGGAATGGGCGAGCCGCTCGATAATCTCGATGAAGTATTGAAAGCATTGAATATAATGACTGCTTCCTATGGATATGCATGGAGCCCGAAGCGCATCACGCTTTCCACAGTCGGTCTGCGGAAAGGATTGCAGCGTTTTATCGAAGAGAATGACTGCCATCTGGCCATCAGCCTGCACTCTCCGGTGATTGCGCAGCGTTCTGAACTGATGCCGGCGGAAAAGGCGTTCTCTATTACTGAAATGGTGGAACTGTTAAAAAACTATGATTTTAGCAAACAACGCCGACTTTCGTTTGAATATATTGTTTTTAAGGGGCTTAATGATTCGCAAGTCTATGCCAAAGAGTTGTTGAAACTTCTTCGCGGACTGGATTGCAGGGTGAACCTGATTCGTTTCCATGCCATACCGGGGGTAGACCTTGAGGGTACGGATATGGATACGATGATCCGCTTCCGTGACTATCTGACATCACACGGGCTTTTCACTACTATCCGCTCTTCAAGAGGAGAAGATATTTTTGCAGCCTGCGGTATGCTGTCGACAGCGAAACAAGAGGGAAATAATCAGAATTAATATATAAAACCGAACATCATGAAAAAGTACCTTTTTTATTTGAGCATCGCTTTGGTAGCCTTTGTCGTTGCTTCTTGTGGTCTGAAAGGAAACCACACTTCTAGTGGACGTGCATACGAGCTTTTGGTAGTAGTAGATCACGGTGTTTGGGATCGTGCAGCCGGAAGGGCTTTGCATGATGCACTCGATTCTGATATGCCCGGTTTGCCGCAATCGGAACCTTCTTTCCGTATCATGTACACTTCACCGAAAGATTATGATTCTACGTTGAAGTTGATACGTAACATTATTATTGTAGACATACAGGATATATATACGAAGGCTTCTTTCAAATACGCGAAAGATGTGTATGCTAATCCGCAGATGATTCTGACTATCCAGGCTCCGAACGAAGAGGAGTTCGAGAAGTTTGTGGAAGAAAACAAAAAGACGATTGTAGACTTCTTTACCCGTGCGGAAATGAACCGTCAGATTACTTTGCTCGAAGAGAAGCACAGCAATTTTATCTCACAGAAGGTGGATAGCCTTTTCGGATGCAACATCTGGCTGCCTGCCGAGTTGACCAACTCCAAGACGGGCGAAGACTTCTTCTGGGCTTCTACCAATACGGGCACTGCCGACCGTAACTTCGTAATGTACTCTTATCCTTATACTGATAAGGATACGTTTACTAAAGAATATTTCGTTCACAAGCGTGACTCCGTGATGCAAGCCAATATTCCCGGATTCAAAGAAGGCGTTTATATGTCGACCGACAGCTTGCTGACTGATGTCCGCCCCATCAACGTACAGAACAGCTACACACTCGAAGCGCGCGGACTGTGGCGTATGAAAGGCGACTTCATGGGTGGTCCGTATGTATCGCATACTCGCCTGGACGAGAAAAACCAGCGGATTATTACAGCAGAAATATTTGTTTATTCACCGGATAAAATGAAACGCAACCTGGTTCGCCAGATGGAAGCATCCCTTTATACACTGAAACTTCCGAATGAAGTTCAGCAGAATCAGATTCCATTGGGTGGAGTAACCAAAGGGGCGGAACAAACTAATAAATAAAAACATGGAAGATAGCAAAATAAGAATTGGCATTACCCAGGGAGATATAAACGGGGTAGGCTATGAAGTGATTTTAAAGACATTTTCAGACCCTACCATGTTGGAACTTTGCACTCCGATTATTTACGGTTCACCGAAAGTGGCTGCTTATCATCGGAAAGCATTGGATATACAGACTAATTTCAGTATCATCAATACGGCTTCCGAAGCGGGATACAACCGTTTGAGTGTATTGAACTGTACGGATGATGAAGTGAAAGTGGAATTTTCCAAACCCGACCCCGAAGCGGGGAGAGCTGCCTTGGGAGCTTTGGAACGTGCCATTGAAGATTATCGCGAAGGGCTGATTGATGTAATCGTGACTGCTCCTATCAACAAACATACGATTCATTCGGAAGAATTTTCATTCCCCGGACATACGGAGTATATCGAAGAGCGTCTGGGCAATGGCGAGAAGTCATTGATGATTCTGATGAAGAATGATTTCCGCGTGGCGTTGGTGACGACGCATATCCCTGTCAGGGAGATTGCGACCGCGATTACCAAAGAACTGATTCAGGAGAAACTGATGATATTCCATCATTGCCTGAAACAGGATTTCGGTATCGGTGCACCGCGCATTGCAGTGCTGTCACTCAATCCTCATGCTGGAGACGGTGGTTTGCTGGGCATGGAAGAACAGGAAATAATTATTCCTGCCATGAAGGAAATGGAAGAAAAAGGAATCCTTTGTTATGGCCCTTATGCGGCCGACGGCTTTATGGGTTCGGGTAATTATATTCATTTCGACGGTATCCTGGCTATGTATCACGACCAGGGGCTGGCTCCGTTCAAGGCGTTGGCTATGGACGATGGCGTGAACTATACGGCAGGTCTGCCGGTAGTGCGCACTTCTCCGGCTCATGGCACCGCTTATGACATTGCAGGCCAGGGGCTGGCAAGTGAAGATTCTTTCCGCCAGGCAATCTACGTTGCCATCGACGTGTTCCGCAATCGCCAACGGGAGAAAGCGGCTCGTACCAATCCATTAAGGAAACAGTATTACGAGAAACGGGATGATAGTGACAAACTAAAACTGGATACAGTAGACGAAGATTAACGATTAACGGGGTAGTGGTTAGTGATTAACTGTTACTAATTGGGCGGTTAATCACTAATCGCTAACCACTAAACCCTAAACGAAGTGACAAGAGCGGAGATACAACAAGTGAAACAGCGTTTCGGTATTATTGGTAATACCGAAGCATTGTCACGTGCCATCGATGTTGCCATTCAGGTAGCTCCTACCGATTTGTCCGTGCTGATTACGGGAGAAAGCGGTGTCGGAAAGGAGAGTTTTCCACAGATTATTCATCAATACAGCCGGAGAAAGCACGGACAGTATATTGCTGTCAACTGCGGAGCTATCCCGGAGGGTACGATTGATTCCGAACTGTTCGGTCATGAGAAAGGCGCTTTTACCGGTGCTATCGGTGAGCGGAAAGGATATTTCGGTGAAGCGGACGGCGGTACTATTTTCCTTGACGAAGTAGGGGAGTTACCGATGCCTACCCAGGCGCGTTTGCTTCGTGTACTGGAGAGCGGTGAGTTTCTGAAAGTAGGTTCGTCCAAAGTGCAGAAGACGGACGTGCGTATTGTGGCGGCTACCAATGTCAACCTTGTACAGGCCATTTCAGAGGGACGTTTCCGTGAAGACTTATATTATCGGTTGAATACCGTGCCCATTCAGATACCGCCTTTGCGTGAGCGGGGAGAAGACGTATTTCTGTTGTTCCGTAAATTTGCGGCGGACTTTGCGGAGAAGTACCGGATGCCGGCTATTCAGTTGACAGAGGATGCGAAAAAGGAACTGCTGGCTTATTCATGGCCGGGCAACGTGCGCCAGTTGAAGAATATCACGGAGCAGATTTCGATTATCGAAACGAACAGGGAGATTAACGCTGCTATCTTGCAGACCTATCTTCCTACTCAAAATATGCAACGGCTCCCTGCATTGATGGGAACGCGTGAAAGTAAAGGCTTTGAAAGCGAGCGGGAAATTCTTTATTCCGTTCTGTTTGATATGCGTCAGGAAGTGGCCGAACTGAAGAAGATGGTGCACAACCTGATGGCTGAACGTGCCGGACAGGTGGGCCAGGTAGGAGCGGTAGTTGCTACTCCGGTGGTGACGGCGTCTCATCAACCGTCCGTGCCTGCCATTATCCATGCCGTACAGCAACCTCAACCCGCTGTTTGCAGGGAGGATGATGACATACAGGATACGGAAGAGTATGTCGAAGAAGCTCCTTTGTCACTGGATGAAGTAGAAAAAGAGATGATTCGCAAAGCGCTTGAAAGGCATCACGGAAAACGAAAGAGTGCCGCCAAGGATTTGAATATTTCTGAGCGTACACTTTATAGAAAAATAAAAGAATATGATTTGGATTAAGAAGATAACACGCCCTTTGCTACTGGTCGTTCTGCCGGTAGTGGTCATTGCGTGCACTGTTTCCTATAAGTTTAACGGTTCATCTATCAACTACGATAAGGTGAAGACGATTTCTATTGCCGACTTCCCGATCAAGTCGGAGTACGTATATGCTCCGCTGGCAACGAAGTTTAATGAGGACTTGAAAGATATATTTATCCGTCAGACCCGTCTGCAACTGTTGAAACCGAACCAGAATGCAGACTTGCAGATTGAGGGCGAAATCACGGGATACAATCAGTACAACCAGGCAGTATCCGCCGATGGTTATTCTTCGGAAACGAAGCTGACCATTACGGTCAATGTCCGTTTTGTCAACAACACCAACCACGCCGAGGACTTCGAACAACAATTCTCCGCTTTCCGTGTCTACGACTCCAGCCAATTGCTGACTGCCGTACAGGACGGGTTAATTGCCGAAATGTCTAAAGAGATAACCGATCAAATATTCAATGCAACCGTAGCAAACTGGTAATATAAATGACTTCTGCTAACTTTCAACAATGGATTCAGCATCCTGAAACGCTGAACAGGGATACTTTGTACGAACTGCGCAATCTTCTTGCAAGATATCCGTATTTTCAGTCGCTCCGCTTGTTGTATCTCAAGAATCTGTATATTCTCCATGATATTAATTTCGGCGGGGAACTGCGGAAAGCCATTCTTTATATCGCCGACAGACGGAAACTGTTTCAATTGATTGAAGGAAGCCGTTTTGATCTCCAATCCCGGAAAAAGGGGGTGCCCCTGGCGGAAGTACTGAAGGATGAACCTTCCGTAGACCGTACACTGGCATTGATTGATGCTTTCTTGTCTACGGCTCCCGAAGAAGTGACCGCCCAAACTGGATTTGACTATTCGGTGGATTATACTTCTTATTTGCTCGAAGAGGCTCCCGCGGCGGATGAATCGGTAGAAGAAGCACCTAAATTGAAGGGATTCGAACTGATTGACGACTTTATAGAAAAGAGCGAAAGCGACTCTCCCCGTACAATGAAACTTTTGCGGGAAGAAGCGGAGGAATCTGTTACCCCTTCGGACGAAGCAAGTGCGGAAGAAGAGGAAGATGATAGCTGTTTTACAGAAACTTTGGCTAAAATCTATGTTAAACAGCAACGATATTCAAAAGCTCTTGAAATAATTAAAAAATTAAGCTTGAAATATCCAAAAAAAAATGCTTACTTTGCAGACCAAATCAGATTTTTGGAGAAATTGATTATTAACGCTAATTCAAAATAACTAAAAATGTACTTATTATTCGTTATCTTAATGGTGATTGCAGCCCTGTTGATGTGCTTCATCGTGCTGATTCAGAACTCTAAAGGAGGCGGACTTGCTTCCGGTTTTTCTTCATCTAACGCTATTATGGGCGTACGCAAGACTACAGATTTTCTGGAAAAAGCAACATGGGGGCTGGCCATCTTCATGGTTGTAATGAGCATTGCTACCGCTTATGTTATTCCTCGTTCTGCTGTTGCTACAGACGCAGTGTTGGAACAAGCACAGAAAGAACAACAAACTAACCCGTATAACTTACCCGCAGGTACGGCTGCGCCTCAGTCTGAAGCTCCTGCTACTAACGCACCTGCTACGGAAACTCCGGCACCGGCTGCTGAAACTCCTGCTCCTGCTGCTGAGTAATTCGCTTCGGGTTATAGAGATATTTGGGTAAAACCATTCATGAGAGAGCGGAAAACGTTCTCTCATGATTTTTTATATAGGCACGGATTACACGGAATTACACGGTTTTTGATTAATCAATCTCTTAAAATCGTGAAATCCGTGTCATCCGTGCCTGAATATTATAATAAAACTATCTTATTTTGATGAAAACAATGGAGATTTAATTAACTTTGTTGCCCGTTATGATATTATTAATTACCTTAAAATATAACAATGACAGAACAATTGAAAAAGAAATTGAATGACTCCGCAGTACTACGCTGGAGTGTTCTAGCATTGGTCGCATTTACTATGCTATGCGGCTATTTCCTCACTGACGTAATGTCTCCGCTCAAACCCATGCTCGAAAAAGAATTATTATGGGATAGTCTTGATTACGGTTTCTTCACGAGTGCTTACGGCTGGTTTAATGTATTCCTGCTGATGTTGATTTTCGGCGGTATCATTCTGGATAAGATGGGTGTCCGCTTTACCGGAATGGGAGCGTGTATGTTGATGGTTTTGGGTTGCGGATTAAAATATTATGCAATTTCTACGACCTTTCCGGAAGGTGCCATGCTTTTCGGATTCAAGACGCAAGTTACTTTGGCTGCATTGGGATATGCCATCTTCGGCGTTGGCGTGGAGATTGCGGGTATCACTGTTTCCAAGATTATCGTGAAGTGGTTCAAAGGCAAGGAGATGGCATTGGCTATGGGACTTGAAATGGCTACGGCGCGTATCGGAACAACCTTGGCAATGGTGATGACAGTGCCCTTGGCTGACTTTTTCGGATATACGGATGAGAGCGGTGCATTCCATACCAATATTCCTGCTCCGATTCTGTTTTGCCTGATAATGTTGTGTGTCGGTACGATTGCTTTCTTCATTTATACTTTCTACGATAAGAAACTGGACGCATCTCTGGACGCAGAGGGCTTGGAGCCGGAAGAGCCGTTCCGTATGAAAGATATCGTATATATTGTCACAAACAAAGGATTCTGGTTGATTGCACTGTTATGTGTGTTGTTTTATTCGGCGGTATTCCCGTTTATCAAGTATGCAGCCGATTTGATGGTGCAGAAATATAACGTAGATCCGAAGCTGGCGGGAACAATCCCCGGATTGCTGCCGATTGGTGCTATTGTGTTGACTCCGTTGTTCGGTTCGTTGTATGACCGTATCGGTAAGGGAGCTACCTTGATGGTGATAGGTTCTGTCATGTTGATTTTTGTACATACTATGTTTGCTTTACCTATCTTGAATGTGTGGTGGTTCGCTACTATCATTATGATTATCTTAGGTTTTGCTTTCTCACTGGTGCCTTCGGCTATGTGGCCTTCTGTTCCGAAGATTATTCCGGAAAAACAGTTGGGTACGGCTTATGCCCTGATCTTTTGGGTGCAGAACTGGGGATTGATGGGTGTACCTTTGTTGATCGGATGGGTGTTGAACTCTTATTGTAAAGGTCCGGTGGTAGATGGTGCACAGACTTATGACTATACGTTGCCGATGAGTATTTTTGCTCTCTTTGGGGTATTGGCCCTGATTGTTGCTCTGATGTTGAAAGCGGAGAACAGGAAGAAAGGTTACGGATTGGAAGAAGCAAATATTCAGAAGTAATAAGTATGGCTGCTAAAGAGAAAATAAACCTGTTAGAGGTCATTCCCTGTCGCAGTGAACATATTACAGCAGAACGGGAAGGAGAGACTATTGTGCTCTCCTTTCCCCGTTTTAAGTATTCGTGGATGCAACGCTTGCTTGTGCCGAAGGGAATGTCGAAAGAGCATCATGTGCATTTGGAAGAACACGGTACGGCTGTATGGGAGCTGATAGACGGAAAACGCACGGTTCGCGAGATTATAGAAGAACTTGCAGGGCATTTTCAGAATGAAGCGGGTTATGAGTCGCGCGTATCTGCTTATCTGTATCAGATGCGGAAAGATGGATTTATAAAGTTGATGATGCCGACGTAGCGTCGGAGCAAGGTTTTCCAATCGGTATGTTGGCATTTTAGGTACAGATGACATGGATTACGCTGTTGCTTTATACGGTCATATTTCAGAAAACCGTGGATTTCATGTTATCTGTACCTAAATTTTAATTATCGTTTATTTGATGAATGCAGCCCAAAATATTATGGCAATTGCAACCAATACGCCCATAATGATGAGCGTTCCCCATACAAAATAGTTACTGTCTTTTTCCTTTTTCTTTTCAGAATCTTGGATGATACGCCCCATTTCTTCCGACGTTGTATCAGGCAACGAGGAATGTCCGCCGACTTGGTTCATATGCTTTAACTTCTCGCTGGTACGTTCGCGTCGCAGGCGGGAAGCCTCCCGCCCTTCGCTTAACCGACGTATCATATCGAGCATATGTCCTTCACCACCCATATTCTTTTCTTTTTTAAAGGTTTCTTATTTGCCTTCTTCTCTGTCTACTTTGATTAATCCGCCTGTGTTCGGGTCAAAGTATACTTTGATAGTAGAATTTTTGTTGAACAATACCGGAGCTAGATATTCTATTATACCGAATTGGGTAACAGGAAGTTCGCCCTCATATAGTTTCCTCTTGCCGTCGGTCAGTGTAACCAATGCCTGTCCGGGTACGTTGTAAGCAATCCCATCCAAGTCCTTCTTCTTTTTCCCGTCCTCTTGTGGTATCTTGACCGTTTTCAAGTCCTTCAGGCTGATATAGAATGGAGTTCCTGCCAAATCATTGTTGGCAACTACGCCCAGTTTCTTGGAGAAGCGGAAAGCAACTTCGTTATTGAACTCTTTGTCAGGTGTAAGGCGTACGGTAAATGTCCTTTCCTCCTTATCCTGTATGCCGGAGAACATTTTGGTCATGGCATCTTCCTGCATATTCAGGTTGTCGAGCATGATTTTAAGTTGTGCACCGTCTGAAGGTGTGTTGTCTGCTTGTCCGCGTAACAAAGCATTTTTGCTTTCGCGAATATTGTAGATTTCTTTAGCTACCAGTTCCGCCATTTTGGCGGTAGAACTTGCCATCAGAATTTCCTCGGTCAGAAAGTCGCGGGGATTCGCTTTCTTTTGGAAAGCGGGAGTGGTCGGAGTACTTTGCTTTGTGGAACTGTTTGGACTGTAAGGTACATTGATGGATTTCACTATACCATTCTCGGTCAGTTCCATAAGGGGAGCTACTGTTTTATCTTTCAGTTTTACGAAGTAAGTGGCTTCGCTGTTCGGCACTCCTACCGATTTAACTTTTACGCTGGTCAGTTCCCAATACGTTTCAGGCTCGGCGGATACATTGTTCAACCGCAGATAGCGGTCGGCATATTTGCTAAATTCCCCAGGAGTATAAGTTACCTTATTGGCTTTTATTTCAAGTTCTATTTGGGTTTTGGGAAGACTGTATACCACTCCATAGTCCTTGCCACGGGTGACGCCGGTCAGTACTTCGGTTTGTGCGTAAGCGGAAGTTGCCATAAGTAGGCCCGCTGCTATAATCAACTTTTTCATATTCGGTTCTCTTTTAACTGGTTTTGAAAACAAAGTTAATGAAGTTATTGAAAAAACTGTAAGTTCTTAACTTTTATTCGCTTACAAGTCGCCAGGCGGTGGGCAGGCAGGTGACGATGTCACTTGCTATCAGTCCAATCATGCCTTGTTTCTTTTGGGCGATATCTCCTGCCAGTCCGTGGATATAAGTGCCTATTTTAGCAGCTTCCTCGGTAGGATATCCTTGTGCCAGCAATGCCAGGATAACCCCGGTCAGTACATCACCACTGCCGCCGGTTGCCATTCCCGGATTCCCTGTCGGGTTGAAGTAACATTTGCCTTCGGGAGTGATAATGGCGGAATAAGCACCTTTCAGGATGATGTGGACATGGGCGGTGTGGGCCAGTTCGCAGGCTTTCATCAGGCGTTCATAAGAATCCTGACATTTTCCGGTAAGGCGTTCCAGTTCCTTCGGGTGAGGGGTGAGGATAGAGCCTTTTGGCAGGTGTGTAAGTGTATGGCGGTGGTTGGCGAGGATATTCAGTGCGTCGGCATCCAATACGACGGGAGTTTGGCAATGTTCCAGTTGCTCGATGAGGGCAGCTTCCGTTTCCTCGTTCCGTCCCAAGCCCGGACCGATGCCGACGGCTTGATAGTCATCGGTGTCGGTAGGTACGGCGAAGTAGTTTTCGCTGGCGTCAGTCTCTACCATTGCTTCGGGTACGGAAGTTTGCAGAATGTCGTTGTTGCATATCGGAGCATGCACGGTGAGTAATCCTACACCGGAACGCAGACAAGCACGGGCAGCCAATACCGATGCACCCGCCATTCCTTTCGAACCGGCTATCAGCAGTGCATGGCCGAAATTTCCTTTATGGGCAAATTGCTTGCGGGGTTTGATAAGCGAACGGATTTCTTCAATCTCCAGCATTTCGTAGTTTGTCTCCGTCTCTTCGATTCCCTCTTCGCTCAACTGGATATCCAGTAATTCCCATTCGCCTACGAACTCGGTGTTTTCCGCAAAGAGGAAAGCTAGTTTCGGCAGTTGCAGGCTGAAAGTAACGTCTGCACGGATAATATTGCTTTTGACGTTGAACGTATTCTCTTCTCCCATCAGTCCCGAAGGAATGTCGATGGCTACTACCATGGCGGGAGAGGAATTGATATATTTCACTACGGCTGCGAATCCGCCGCTTAGCGGTTTGTTCAGTCCTGAACCGAATAGTCCGTCAATCACTAGATGGTCGGGTGTCAGGACCGGTGGGACGAACTGCGTACTGATTTCGTGGAATGTTACTTCTTCCATCATTTCTACCAGTTCTTTGTTTGTCTGGCAGTCAGGAGAAAGATTGCCCTTTGTATTGAAGAGATATACTTCTGTCTTATATCCTTTTTCAGCCATCATGCGGGCTACGGCAAGGGCGTCTCCACCGTTATTACCCGGTCCTGCAAAAACAGTGACGGGTGTTTCCGTATTCCATCTGTCCGTAATGGCTTTGGTTAATGCTGTTGCTGCACGTTCCATCAGGTCTATTGACGCAATCGGTTCGTGTTCAATGGTATAAGCATCCAATTTCTTGATGCTGCTACTTGGAAATATTTTCATTGCAATGTTCTTTTAGTTTTCGAACCACAAATGTACATGATTCTTCTGACTTTTCTCGTTTGTTATGGGAAGAAAACGTGTTAATCATGGTTGGATAGCGTGTAGGATATGGTTTGATTGTCTATGGGTAGGCTGATTACATTAAGAGTTAGTTCAAAACCGTACGGAAATGAGCTAAACGGTACGGAAATGAACTAATCTTAGTTTTTCTAAAATTAGATTGGCAGTATGCAATGCTTTAATCCCCGTTATATATAAATTTATTCGTCTGACAGTTGTTGAACTTTCGTCTGACAACTGTTATTCTTCCGTCTGACAACTGTCAGACGAAAAAGCAACAATTGTCAGACGAATAAAGTCATGCATCATCAATCATAAATTCATTCAGTATTAACGACAAATTTGCACAAGTTCGAAATTAGTTCATAACCGTACGGAAATGAAACAATCTTTTGCTACGATTGCTTTTGGTTATTTGCATTTTTCGAAAAAAATGTTATCTTTGTAGGTAGGTAATGCGAATAACATTATTTTCCTATGCTCACAATGATTAAATCATATAATAACTGATTGTTTAATCTTCTAAAAGTTTGCATTATGGAAAAGACTAGAATTGGCTTGAATGCAGGAAAAGTATGGCGCATCTTAAATGAAAAAGGTGAACTTTCAATCTTCGATTTGTGCCGTGAGTTAGGTTTGACTTTCGAAGACGTAGCTCTTGCTATTGGTTGGCTGGCTAGGGAAAGCAAAATCTTTCTGAGAAAAAGGGAAGGAATGCTTTTTGCTAGTATCGAGAATGTCGAATTTACTTTTGGCTAAAGTGATGATTAATTTAAAATTAAGGTGGAACTCCACTTGATTATTTATGCCGTTGAAAGCTTAATGAGGTGGATAAGTGGGAGTAGCTGTGCCTGAAATCCTGTTTCTTTACTTTTTTCTCTGATTTTTTCCACCTATCCAATAAATACTCACAAGCGATTCCTACAAGAGTTTATCGACTTTGACTTGTTTATTGTTATTTTTCCTACCTTTGCACCTCATAAACTACTAAAACACATAAATTCATGAGTGCATTGAAAGGACATCCTAAAGGTCTTTATCTGATTTTCGCGACCAGCACGGCAGAACGTTTCAGTTATTACGGAATGCGTGCCATCTTTATTCTTTTCCTGACGCAGGCATTATTGTTTGACAAAGAAGCCGCAGCATCCATCTACGGTAGCTATACCGGATTAGTTTATCTGACACCCTTAATTGGCGGGTACATTGCCGATAAATACTGGGGTATCCGTCGTTCCGTATTTTGGGGAGCGATGATGATGGCAGTGGGGCAGTTCCTTATGTTTATGAGTGCTTCTACTTTAGAAAATAAGGAGCTTGCCCACTGGATGATGTATGGCGGGCTCGGGTTTATGATTTTAGGTAACGGCTGTTTCAAGCCAACAGTCTCTTCTATGGTAGGACAACTGTATGAACCGGGAGATAAGCGTCTCGATGCAGCATACACTATCTTCTATATGGGAGTCAATGTAGGTTCCTTTGCCGCTCCGTTGATTTGTGGTTATTTGGGTGATACCGGAAATCCGAATGACTTTAAATGGGGATTTCTTGCATCCGGAATCATGACACTGTTCACCGTTATTCTTTTTGAAACTCAAAAGAATAAATACCTTTTCTCTCCTTCCGGCGAACCGATTGGTATCCTTCCGGATGCCAAGAGGGAGAAAAAAGAAGATAAAGCCGAACACATCTCCCATCCGAAGATGGACAAAGGAACAAAAATACGTAACATAGTAATTATCATTGCCCTTACTGCTGCCCTGTTGGCCTTTTTCAGTTATGCTTTTGACGGCGACTGGGTGAGTGTCGGTATTTTTACGGCTTGTATCGTTTTCCCCGTTCTTATTCTGCTTGACGGTTCATTAACTAAAATAGAGCGCAGCCGTATCTTCGTTATCTATATTATAGCATTCTTCGTCATATTCTTTTGGGCGGCATACGAACAGGCAGGTGCTTCTCTGACGCTTTTCGCTTCCGAGCAAACCGACCGTAGTATTTTCGGCTGGGAGATGCCTGCTTCCTGGTTCCAGTCTTTCAATCCTCTTTTTGTGGTAGTTCTCGCCTATGTTATGCCGGGGGTATGGAGCTTCCTTAGCAAACGGAATATGGAGCCTGCTTCTCCGACGAAGCAAGCTATCGGTCTGTTACTTCTTTCCTTGGGTTATCTTTTCATTTGCTTTGGAGTGAAGGATGCCATCCCCGGAGTGAAAGTCAGCATGATTTGGCTGACGGGACTTTACTTTATCCATACAATGGGTGAAATAGCTTTGTCACCTATCGGACTCTCTATGGTAAACAAGCTGACTCCCCTGCGTTTTGCTTCTCTGATGATGGGTATATGGTATCTTTCCAATGCCACTGCCAACAAGTTTGCAGGCATGTTGAGCGGGCTTTATCCCGAAGACGGAAAGGTGAAAACAATCCTCGGTTATCAGATTGCCACGATGTATGACTTCTTCATGTTGTTCGTCGTCATGTCGGGTGTTGCTTCGCTGATTCTGTTCCTTCTTTCGAAGAAATTACAGAAGATGATGCACGGGGTAGAATAAAAAATTGTATTTTTGCGACAACTTTTTTAAAATAACCGGTTATGGATACCATTCAGATAAAAGACAAATTATTTACCGTTTCTATTAAGGAACAAGATATTCAGAAAGAAGTGATTCGCGTAGCGAACGAAATTAACCGCGACTTGGCAGGTAAGAATCCGCTTTTCCTTAGTGTGTTGAACGGTTCGTTCATGTTTACCGCTGATTTGTTGAAGCATATCACAATCCCTTGCGAGATCTCATTCGTGAAACTGGCTTCTTATCAGGGGGTGACTTCCACTGGAGTGATTAAAGAGGTCATCGGTCTGAATGAAGACATCGCCGGACGTACGGTTGTCATTGTAGAAGACATTGTGGATACGGGACTGACCATGCAACGCTTGCTGGATACATTAGGTACGCGTAATCCCGAAGCAATTCATATCGCTTCCCTGTTGGTGAAACCGGAGAAGTTGAAGGTAGACCTCAACATTGAATATGTGGCGATGGAAATTCCGAATGACTTCATCGTAGGCTACGGGCTCGACTATGACGGCTTCGGACGTAATTATCCCGATATTTATACAGTAGTAGATTAATAGTAAATAGGTACCAGTTAAATGGTAAATAGTAAATCGTTAAATTGTAAATAACAAGATGTTGAACATTGTAATTTTCGGTGCTCCGGGTTCAGGAAAAGGAACACAGAGCGAACGTATTGTAGAAAAGTATGGAATCAACCACATCTCGACAGGAGATGTATTGCGTGCGGAAATCAAGAACGGCACAGAGCTGGGTAAAACCGCTAAAGGTTACATCGACCAGGGGCAATTGATTCCTGACGAATTGATGATTGATATTCTGGCAAGCGTATTCGATAGCTTTAAAGATAGCAAAGGTGTAATTTTCGACGGTTTCCCGAGAACAATTGCACAGGCGGAAGCATTAAAGAAAATGTTGGCTGAAAGAGGACAGGATGTTTCTGTTATGGTAGACCTTGATGTCCCCGAAGATGAGCTGATGGTACGTCTTATCAAACGTGGCAAAGACTCCGGCCGCGCAGACGACAACGAAGAGACTATCAAAAAACGTCTGCATGTATATCATTCACAGACTGCCCCGCTGATTGACTGGTACAAGAACGAACAGAAATACCAG
The DNA here is from genome assembly GCF_042854785.1 of Bacteroides sp. f07. Classification (NCBI taxonomy): domain Bacteria; kingdom Pseudomonadati; phylum Bacteroidota; class Bacteroidia; order Bacteroidales; family Bacteroidaceae; genus Bacteroides; species Bacteroides sp. f07. The sequence goes on from NZ_BAABXI010000001.1 coordinate 526,394, forward strand.
CACATTAACGGTTTGGGTACTATGGAAGGTATCTTTGCAGAAATCTGCGAAGCAGTAGATAAATTATAATAATTATTCAAATAAGTCAGTAGCCGGAGTGTCTTGCTTTGGCTACTGACTGTTTTAACATACAGAAAAGAATATGGCTGAATCGAATTTTGTTGATTACGTAAAGATATACTGTCGCTCGGGCAAGGGCGGAAGAGGCTCTACGCACATGAGGCGCGAGAAATATTGTCCTAACGGAGGTCCCGATGGGGGCGATGGCGGAAGAGGAGGTCATATCATCCTGCGCGGCAACCGCAACTACTGGACACTGCTTCACTTGAAGTATGACCGTCATGCAATGGCAGGCCATGGCGAATCGGGAAGCAAGGGACGTAGCTTCGGAAAAGACGGCGCGGATAAAATAATAGAAGTACCCTGCGGAACGGTGGTTTACAATGCCGAAACCGGAGAGTATCTTTGTGACGTGACGGAAGACGGACAGGAAGTGATTCTGCTCAAAGGCGGCCGCGGCGGTCAGGGCAACAGTCATTTCAAGACGGCAACCCGCCAGGCTCCACGTTTTGCACAGCCGGGAGAACCGATGCAGGAAATGACCGTTATCATGGAACTGAAACTGCTTGCCGATGTCGGCTTGGTAGGTTTCCCCAACGCGGGAAAGTCTACACTGCTTTCTTCCATTTCGGCGGCAAAACCTAAAATAGCCGATTATCCGTTTACTACGCTCGAACCGAATCTGGGGATCGTTTCCTATCACGATGGAAAATCTTTCGTGATGGCGGATATTCCGGGAATTATCGAGGGAGCCAGCCAGGGCAAAGGTTTGGGACTGCGTTTTCTGCGTCATATCGAACGTAACTCATTGCTGCTGTTTATGGTTCCGGCAGACAGCGACGATATTCGTAAAGAATACGATATCCTGCTGAACGAACTGCGTACCTTCAATCCTGAAATGCTGGATAAACAACGTGTACTGGCTATCACCAAGAGCGATATGCTCGACCAGGAATTGATGGACGAGATTGAACCGACATTGCCGGAAGGCATACCACACGTATTCATTTCTTCTGTTTCCGGTTTGGGAATTTCCGTATTGAAGGATATTCTTTGGGAAGAACTGAACAAGGAAAGCAATAAGATAGAAGCAATCGTTCACCGTCCGAAGGACGTGACTCGTCTACAACAGGAACTCAAAGACATGGGTGAAGATGAAGACATCGACTATGAATATGACGAAGATGTTGATAGCGACGACGATGATTTCGATTATGAATACGAAGAAGATTGGGAAGATAAATGATTTCACTTACAAAATATAACGAGCTGCTGGGGTACGAGTCGTTGAAGGCATACCCCGGAGTAGTTCATTTTGTAACTACGCGTCGTGGTGGTGTCAGTAAAGGAACTTATGGTTCGTTTAATTGCTCTCCTTATACCAATGACTCGTGTGTGAACGTCAACCGTAATCAGTATGAGTTGTTTCAACTAATGGAGCATCAGATTAAGGAATTACTTATTCCGGAACAGGTGCATGGTTGTGAGAGCTTGGTTATTGGTGAATCTTTTTTTGAAGATTCTTTGGAAAGAAGACGGCAACTTCTGCAGGGAGTGGATGCATTGATTACCAATGTGCCGGGATATTGTGTTTGTGTCACGACTGCGGATTGCGTGCCAGTGTTGTTGTATGACAGAAAACAACGGGCAGTAGCTGCCGTTCATGCCGGATGGAAAGGAACGGTGAAACATATCGTCGCCAATGTGATGGAGCACATGAACCGGTATTTCGGAACTCAAGGTGAAGATGTGGTAGCTTGTATCGGTCCGAGCATTTCGCTTGAGTCCTTTGAAGTGGGTAATGAGGTTTATGAAGCTTTTGAAGAAAGCGGCTTCGATATGTCCGCCATCTCTATCAAAAAGAAGGAAACGGGCAAATATCATATAGACTTGTGGGAAGCCAACCGGATTGAACTGCTTGATGCGGGAGTGCCTGCGGAACAGATTGAAGTAGCCGGTATCTGCACCTATATTCATCATGATGAATTCTTTTCGGCACGTCGGCTGGGTATTGATTCCGGTCGTATATTGTCGGGGATAATGATTAGAAAGTAAGATTCGGCGTCTGCAACGTCGTTTTTTTACGCTGATAATTGGTTTATGATAAGTTATGTTTGAAATAAAAGTATCTCAGGAAATAAAGAATGCGTGTCCGGTTTTTGCCGGAGCAGCCGTGTATGCCGCAGTAAAGAACACAGCTTACTGCGAAGGGCTTTGGAAGGAAATCAATGCTTTCACTGGACAACTGACTTCCACTACGCAAATGGAAGACATTAAGCGTCAACCGGTTATTGCCGCCACCCGCGAGGCGTACAAGCGTTGCGGAAAAGACCCCGGACGTTACCGTCCGTCGGCAGAAGCCTTGCGTCGTCGTCTGATGCGTGGGATTCCTTTATATCAGATTGATACATTGGTAGACCTAATCAATCTTGTTTCTCTCCGCACGGGACACTCTATCGGTGGCTTCGATGCCGATAAGATACAAGGCACGCATCTCGAACTCGGTATCGGAAGAGCGGAAGAACCGTTCGAAGGCATTGGGCGCGGAGTGTTGAATATCGAAGGGTTGCCCGTATATCGTGATTCTTTTGGCGGAATCGGAACGCCTACAAGCGACCATGAACGTACAAAGATGGACGTCGGAACTACTCATATTCTTGCTATCGTCAACGGTTACAATGGAAAAGAAGGTTTGAAAGAAGCTGCCGAAATGATTCAGTCCTTGTTAAGAGACTATGCGGAATCGGACGGCGGTGAGCTTTTATTCTTTGAATAATCAACCCTGTCTGAGTTGAAAAAGAAAAAATACATGAAGAACATACTTATTTCACTTATAGTCTTATTATTGCCTGTTATCATCCACGCACAGAATAAATCTCCTTTCTCTGCCAGGGAGATAAAAGATGTCCGGGTGGCTACTCCCGGATTATTTGCTAAAAGTAACTATCTCTATCTGCATCTGGATTCTTTGCAGGAACATGAATATGCCTTTCCATTGCCCGGTGGCAAAGTAATCTCTGCCTACGGAACTCGTGGGGGACATTCGGGCGCAGATATCAAAACGTGCGCGAAAGATACGATTCGTGCAGCTTTCGACGGCATAGTCCGTATGTCGAAACCGTATTATGCGTATGGAAACCTGGTTGTCATCCGCCATCCCAACGGATTGGAAACCCTTTATAGCCATAACTTCAAGAACCTTGTCCAAAGCGGCGATACCGTAAAAGCCGGACAGCCTATCGGACTGACGGGACGTACCGGTCGTGCCACTACGGAGCATGTGCACTTTGAAACCCGTATCAACGGACAGCACTTCAATCCGAACCTTATCTTTGATATGAAAGAAAAGACCTTGCGGAAAGGATGCGTTAAGTGTACAAAAAACGGGAATGGGATTGTAGTGAAAACGCATACTCCCGATAACCGTGTCGCACAGAATAATCAGATGAAGAAGTAATGAAGAGTGCATCTTTATGGTTGGTGAATGGACAATGAAAGTAATAAATCTTTTTTTGTCTTAAACTCTGTATTATCTATATCCGATAAACTTGCTATTTTTGATTAATTTGTATTTCTTTGTGTAACTGTTTATGTTCTAATAACTAACCCCCTTATTACTATTTATGAAGAACAACAAGATTTACTTTCTGGGAGCCTGTCTCCTATGTACTGTAACTGCATTTTCGCAGAATATTAACTTACAACCTGCTCCCCAAGAGCTTATTACCCGTGACAAGACCATCGACCTGCCCGCCATCTATCAACTGGAAGGTGAAAAAGAAGCAAACCCGCATGCTGTGGAAGTCCTCAAAGAACTGCTTTCGGGTAAGCAAAGCACCAAACAAGGGCTCCGTATCTATATCGGTGAGAAAGGAGACAAGAGTGTACGGAAGTATGGTCGCTTGATTCCTAATCGCGATGAAGCCTATTATCTGTCAGTGACCGACAAGGAAATCGTACTGGCAGGAAGTGACGAACGGGGTACCTATTATGCTTTACAGACTTTTGCGCAACTGCTGAAAGATGGAAAATTGCCGGAAGTGGAAATTAAGGATTATCCTTCCGTCCGTTATCGGGGTGTAGTGGAAGGGTTTTATGGAACTCCCTGGAGCCATCAGGCGCGTCTCAGCCAACTGGAGTTCTATGGCAAGAACAAAATGAATACCTATATATACGGTCCGAAAGACGACCCGTATCACAGTGCTCCGAACTGGCGTCTGCCTTATCCCGCGAAAGAAGCCGCGCAGTTGCAAGAACTGGTAACGGTAGCCAATAACAATGAGGTGGATTTTGTATGGGCCATCCATCCGGGACAGGATATCAAATGGAATCAGCAAGACCGTGATATACTGCTGGCTAAGTTTGAGAAAATGTACCAGCTCGGAGTTCGTTCATTCGCCGTCTTCTTTGATGATATTTCCGGCGAAGGAACCAATCCGCAGAAACAGGCGGAACTTCTGAACTATATTGACGAGAACTTTGTGCAGGTGAAACAGGATGTGACTCCGCTTATCATGTGTCCCACCGAGTACAATAAAAGCTGGTCGAACCCGAAAGGCAACTACCTGACTACCTTAGGAGAGAAACTGAACCCTTCCATTCAAATCATGTGGACGGGCGACCGTGTAGTCTCCGACATAACCCGTGACGGCATTTCCTGGATTAACGAACGCATCAAACGTCCGGCATACATTTGGTGGAATTTCCCTGTATCCGATTATGTACGCGACCATCTGCTTCTCGGTCCGGTTTATGGCAACGACACCACGATTGCCGGCCAAATGTCCGGCTTCGTCACGAATCCGATGGAGCATGCCGAAGCGTCTAAAATTGCTATTTACAGTGTGGCAAGCTATGCCTGGAACCCTACGAAGTATGATACCTGGCAAACATGGAAAGATGCTATCCGTACTATCCTGCCGGATGCTGCGGAAGAACTTGAATGTTTTGCTATACATAATTCCGATTTGGGCGTCAACGGGCATCAGTACCGCCGTGAAGAATCACAGGACATTCAGCCTGCTGCCGAACGTTTCCTTAAAAGCTATGTGGAGAATGGGAAGTATGAAATGGCGGACTTTGAAGCATTGCAGAATGCATTCGAATGTATGACGGAATCTGCTGATATCCTGCTGATTAATACAGAAAATAAACCCTTGATTCAAGAGATAACCCCTTGGCTGTATCAGTTCAGACTGCTGGCTGAAACTGGGAAAGAAGTGTTGAATATGGTGAAGAGTCGGGATAACTTCTCTCATTCTTATTTCCTACGGAAGTACAACCATGTGAAAGCCTTGCAGCAACAAATGTTTGATATTGACCAAACGTACAATCAGAACCCCTACCAACCGGGAGTAAAGACAGCTACAAGAGTGATAAAACCGTTGATTGACCGCACTTTTGCAATTACCGTCGAACGCTATAATCAAAAGAACGGAACTTCTCTGGATGCTATTACAGACTATATGCCGCACAGGCTTATAAGTGACGTAGACCAGATAAAGAACCTGCCATTGCAAATAAAAGTGAACCGGGTGCTTATCTCACCGTCCAATGAAGTGGTGAAATGGGGAGCGGGGAAAATGGTTGAAATAGAACTGGATAATACTTATCCGGCAGAGAGCATACAAATCGACTTCGGAAAGAAAGAGTCGTCTGCATGGGGACGTTTTGAAATCTCCGTAGACGGTAAGGAATGGAAGGCGATAGACCTGGTACAAAAAGGCAGCAAGCTTACGGCGGGATTGCAGAAAGTTCCGGTGAGGTTTGTCCGGTTTACAAATACGGGCAATGAAGAACAAGAAGTGTATCTGCGCCAGTTCGTGCTGACGATAGAAAAGGGGATGTAATTACCCTTTCTTTGACTTGCGGTATTCCCGTGGCGACATTCCCATGATTTTGCTGAATAGGCGGGAGAAATCAAGTGAAACCATATCAAAAGCAGGTCAACTCCTGATAGGAGGAGTAATATTTCAAGTCAACCTATAGAAAGAATAAGAAAACAACAAGTCAACCATTATCAGGGAAGTACACGTTCTCAAGTATTCTCACTGCGATGAGAAAAAATCTCATCGCAGTGAGAACTTTTTCTCATTACAATGAGAATTTTTTTCCATTGGGGTGAGAATAATCCCTTGCTAGAATAGGCTGTGACTGACTTTGTCAGTTATGTCATAAGTTACGGCACAAATTTTATACAGACAGGTTTGTCTACCTTTATATCTTTGTGTATATCCGATAGTAATCCTGTATCTGTATTCCTTTCATAAACCTGAATCGCATTACTATCCCTGCAAGCCACCAATAGATATTTTCCATTAGGCGTAATGATAAAGTTACGCGGATGAATCCCTGTCAGTTGGTAGCCTGTTTTCGTTAACTTCCCGTTTTCAGAGTCGATACGGAAGATAGCGATACCGTCCGCTTTCAGCCGGTTACTGGCATATAGAAACTTACCGTCCGGGCTGATATGAATATCACCACTGCCTTTTGCTCCGACTGTATCGGCGGCTATTGTCTGAATCTCTTCCAAGTTTCCATTCTTATATTCGAATGCGATTACCGTGCCCGAAAGTTCGTTTATCAGATAAGCATAGTTGCCATTCGGGGCAAATGTCAGGTGCCGGGGACCTGAACCGGCTTCCACTTTAAAGGCGGCAGGAGAACCTTCTTTGAGAAAACTCTCTTTGTTCTCTGCATCTGCGTTCGGATTAATGATAAACTTATGTATCTGGTCTGTCCCTAAATTATCGGCAAACATGTATTTACCGTCCGGAGTGATACGGACACAATGCAAGTGTGGCTTTTCCTGTCGTTCTTTGTCGGCTCCCGAACCTTCGAATTTTATAATATCGGAAGCGGGCAGGAGTGAACCGTCTTTTGCGATGGGAAAAACAGAGATACTGCCGCCACTATAATTGGCGGTTATCACATTCTTTCCATTCGTAATGATATAGCAAGGGTCTTCTCCACCGGTCTTCTGTGAATTCAGCAATTTGAAAGTCCCTTTTTCCTTGTCGAAGGCAAATGCGTTGGCGGCAGCCTGTTCATTATTGAACTCACTGACTGCATACACAAATTTTCCGTCGGCAGAAGGTGCAAGATAGGAAGGGTTTTCTACTTCCACTTCACTGAGTGCGGTGGCTGTCCCGGTTTCTTCGTCGAAACGGTAGCTGTAAAGTCCTTTACTGTCTCCTGCGGTATATGTGCCTATGAGCATTGTTAATTCCTGATTCGCTGATTCGGGACTTTCAGTCTGGGCAGCTTTTTTTGACGTGCAACTGATTGTGGTCATACTGATTATACAGATAGTGGCGATAAATTTTATCATATGGGTTGTTTTAGTATTGATTATTACTTCTTTAATTGAGGTAGTTTTACCTCTGCTATCCCTATCCGGTCACTACCTAATACAATGCGTAAATCGCTGGCGGTAGTTCCTTTGAAACGGAAGTCCAACAGTTTGTTGTACTCTTTCACAGTACCGGAATATACAGTGAGGAATTGTCCGCCGCCACTGGATAGTTGTATCTCAAAGTCTGTCTCCAGTCCGTTCTCACGGGAGAAGGCAATGGATACTCCGTCTATTTTAGCTCCGTTCTGTAAGGCAAAGGTAATGTAATCTCCTTTATTGCCTTCCCAGGATGTAGTTAAATTATTGTCAATTACATTATCCGCTGTTTCTGGGTTGGTGCTGGCACTGACAGGACTACTGGCTTTGGTTGTGTTTGCGGCAGGTGTTTGCCCCGGTTCAACAACAGTCAACGTTCCGTTCAGACGAATATCCGTAGACGAGGCTCCTATCATGAATGTGAAATCACCCGGTTCTACTACCCAATGCATATCGGCATTCAATAATTCCAGTGCTTTACGGTCGACAGGGAAAGTGATTTCTTTTGTCTCGCCCGGTTTCAGATGTACCCGCTCGAATCCGGCAAGGTTCTTCTCATAAGTGGTGACGCTGCTCAGTACATCACGGACATACAGTTGTACTACTTCGTCTCCGGCTCTTTTTCCGGTATTGGAAACTTTACAAGTGACATAAGTCTTTTGATTGGGAGTGATAACCGCCGGAGAGATTTTCAAGTCGGAATATTCGAAAGTAGTATAACTTAGACCGTATCCGAAAGGATATAATGCACCGTTGGCGCGTGACATATTGCCGTCCGGTCCCGGATTCTTACCGCCGTCAATCTGTGATGAGGGTTTGCAAGGGAAGTTAAACGGGATTTGTCCTACTGTTTTCGGGAAAGTGACAGTCAGCTTCCCGCCCGGATTATAATCTCCGAAAAGCACGTCGGCTACCGCTATTCCACCTTTGGAGCCCGGATACCAGGCTTCAAGGATGGCAGGAACAAACTTATCCGCCCAGTTTACAGAAAGCGGACGCCCGTTGATTAGCACCAGTACAACAGGCTTTCCGGTAGCTACTACCGCTTTCAGCAAATCGAGCTGACGACCGGGCAGGTCGAGACTGCTACGGGATTTGTTCTCTCCGCACGTACGCTGTCCGCCACCTAATACTACGACTGCTGCATCTGCCTGTTTTGCCTGACTGACAGCTTTATCTATTTCTTTTTGTTCTTCATCTGTCAGAGGATAGTCTATCAATTCGGATTCCGGCCAATTAGCATCTACCAAGTCGCATCCTTTGGTATAAAGTACATCCGCTTTGCCTTTCATCTTTTCCTGAATACCTTTTAGTACAGAGGTAACCTCTACAGCTAAAGGGCCGTAATGAGTGAGTGCATATGAATGTTCATCCGCATTCGGACCGCAGACTGCTATCTTTCGGATGTTTGAAGCATCCAACGGTAATACATTCTTATCGTTTTTCAAGAGTACGATAGATTCACGGGAGGCTTGCAAAGCGACTTCTTCGTTTTCTTTCTTTTCTACTTCTTCATCTGCTCCTTTCAAATTCGTCTGATAAGGATTATCGAATAAGCCGACAAGGAACTTCACTCTCAGAATGTCGCGTACACGGTCATTGATAACTTCTTCGCTCAATCCCCCTTCTTTGACCAACTCCCTTAAAGGTAATACATACGAATCCGGCGAACGGAACGTACAACGCACATTCAATCCGGCTTCCACGCTTTGGCGAACGGCTTCTTTCATATCCTTGGCAGTCCCATGTTTGGTATAAAGATATTCTACGGCATCACTGTCCGAAACGACATATCCGCGGAATCCCATTTCTCCGCGCAAGCGGGTAGTCAGCCAGTAATAGCTGCTCTGAATCGGAAAGCCGTCATAGTCATTATAAGAACTCATCACACCGAGTAATCCCGCTTCACGGATAACTCTTTTAAAAGGATAGACATGAAGCATCTCCACTTCGCGCGGTGACATCTGCGGGTCGACACGAGCCATTCCTTCGCGTGCGCCTTTATTGTTGCTATAAGCAATGAAGTGCTTTCCGGTAGCTGCTACCTGGTGATTATGCTGCATGCCTTTCACCATCTCGATTCCTAATTCCGCAACTAGATAAGGAGATTCTCCATACACTTCTTCGTAGCGTCCCCAACGCTGGTCGCGTCCTACATCGAGTATCGGGGCATATACATTGGTATATCCCAGCATACGGGCTTCACGTCCGGTAATCAGTCCTATCTGATGAATAAGTTGCCGGTTCCATGTATGCCCCAAGCCCAGTTGGGTAGGGAAGTTGGTAGCTTTATAACTCTCCACTCCGCGAATCCCTTCATTGGTAAAGTCGGTAGGAATACCAAGCCGTGTTTCTTCGATAAAAAAACGTTGTACTTCATTCAGTGCCCAGGCATGTTTGGAAGCTGGCCATACATATTCGTTGTCCGACGGTGGAAGTCCCCATTGCTGGAAACCGTTCAGATGCTCGTCAATAGCTCCGATACCGTCTTTCCAAAGCTGGTTTTTCCATTCGGAAGTAGGCAAGTCATCTTTTAAAACCCGTTTGTACCCGTAAAGAGTCACCATTTGGCATGTTTTCTCTTCCAGTGTCATTTGACTGAGCAAATCTTCTATGCGTGCTTCGATAGGTGCTGCCGGGTCTTCGTAGGTATCTTTAACACCATTCTTATTGAAATCTATCCATCCTTTCTTGTACATTTCCGTACGGACGGGTTTATAAACATCAGGTATTCTAGTCGTTTTTTGTGCCGGGAGGAGTGCACAACTTCCTAGAAATAAGCTGGTCAGTAAAAGTTTTCTCATAATATATTTTTGTGTTAAGAATAAATTTGCTCCGTAAAGATAGTGCTTTGATATAATATTTGCTAACGTCTTCTCGTAATTCCGAAAACATTTCCTATCTTTGCACTCTTGGAAAGCGTTCTGAACAATCGCTATTCTGTACGAATGAAAATTTGGGGTTGACTGGATTTGACAGCGGGCAGAAATGGTAGGTAAGCATGCAGTGGGTCGGTAATTTCCACTTAAATCTCAGTTATCAAAATTTTATCTGGCGAAACTAATTACGCTCTTGCTGCTTAATCGAATCACAGTAGATTAGCTTAATCCAGGCACAAGGTGCCAGGACGAGACATCACTCGGAAGCTGTTGCTCCGAAGCATTCCGGTTCAGTGGTGCAGTCACATCGGGGATAGTCAAAGGCGGCCTCGCACTTTTGATGAAACTTTAGAGGATAAGGCAGGAATTGATGGCTTTGGTTCTGTTCCTGCACGAAAATTTAGGCAAAGATAAGCATGTAGAAAGCTTATGATTTCCTCGTTTGGACGAGGGTTCGATTCCCTCCAGCTCCACTTTATACTAATTATTAGTATTTATAAAAAGAACACTCAATATTGCAAAAGTAATATTGAGTGTTCTTTTATGATGGGGGTATCAATGGGATTTTATTACCTCTTGCGAACCATTTATTTTTATATCCGTATCAGGCAATAATCTTTTAATACGTTCTATTCCCTCTTTAGTAATCTTTCCATATAAACTCAACGATCCGATTTTTATCTTTGATATTTCGTCCGGTATATTGATTGTATCGATAAATTGGATATCCAGCCTTTTTATTTCTTTGAGTTCCAACAGTACAGCCGGAAATTCTTTTACTCTGATATTGATGCCGCTTCCCCAGCCTGCATTTTGAGAATCAGCACTCAATTTACTTTTTAATCCCTCCTTGTTAACATCTTTTTTCCTGATCATCCAGCCGATTTGCGGTCGCAGAGCAAAAGTCTTATTATTTTGTTCTAATCCGATGAAGCCTGCCCAGAATTCTAATGGAGTTTCTTTGACAGCATTGCTATATACTTCCAGATACTTTACATCTACCTTCACTATTTCATCAGGGAGACAATTTGTGCCTTCTAGCTGTTTCAGATTATTTCTTTTCCCTTCCTTATCATAAGGGAAAAACTTCACGATCCATCCATCAATAATGTTTGGGGCTCCATATCGTTTCTGTGAATGATATTTAAACATATTGCGCCAAAAGTCCTTATTAACCTCCCCTTTGGATGCTTTGACGAATTCTTCCAAAAGAGGTTCCAGTTCAGAAATCCACCATTCGAGTTTATATTCTTTCAATCCTCTGGCTTTGTGCAGTAGTTTTTCCCAGTCCTCCGGTGTTCCTTCGAGAGTTATTTCAGGTATTCCACAGACTATGCGTATGATTATAAACTCAAAGTAAGGTTTTACAGCTTCCATGATTGTTATTTCGGAAGCAACTTTCTCTAAAGAGGTAGTCGTTGAGAAATTGCAGGTGAGAAGTTCGGTCAGATGTTTGCCGGCATATTGGGATATTTGTTCAGTAAATTGCGGAAAGATTTTTTCCCATGAAAGAGTAGGGTCCTCCAGTTTTTTATCTTCTCTCACAATTAAGGATAGTTTGCCGGAGAAATCAACAAGCTCATTTCTCATAGATTCCTGATTGGCATTGATATGCCGTGCAAATCCCTGGCTGATTAATAGCCAAATCATATCCGGGGACAATACAAATGGCCTGTGATCCGCATAAGCCTGATACATACCGTTGAAAAAAGAATTAGGGCCAAAAGAAACGAGACTGTCGGGAGATTCGCTCTTTGCAATGATATGATAAGGAACCTCGATATTCTTCTTTTTTATCTCATAAGGCTCTATGTTCATATCTGATAATATAAGACTTTCGTAAATTTCATTCGGGGAGTGTAGATGAAGTAATTCTTCAGGCTTTGAAAGCTTTTCGACCTTAAAAGTGATTCCACCATTTTGAGCGAATGTGGAAACACTGCAAAATATGAATAAGCAAAATAATGTGTTTTTCATAATCTTAAAGAGTTGTATGGTGGCACAAACTTATTAACTACCTCTATATTTTGAATAGACGATATGCAAATATAACAATATAAGAAATAGACTTAATGAAGTCTTGAATATTTTTATTATCATAATTACGTATTGTCGTTTATTTATTCGTATGTTTGAATAGATAGGCTTAGTAAATAAAGAAATAATAATGGTTCTATGAAAAATATATTGTTACTGATCCTTGTCTGCTTAGGTAATATGTGGACATTGAAAGCACAGGAACATCCTGTCATTTATGCTTCTGCATCAGATAAAGCGGCTATTCTGCAAAAAATAGCTGATGAAGAATGGGCGAAAGAAGCGTTTATTAAAATACGCGGAAACGTTGAGAAATATGCAGATCGCCATACTGCGGATCCTCAATGGATTATTTCACGTCTTGCTATGTATTGGAAAGAGGGTGAACGCTATACTCAATGCTATTTAAAAAATCAGAATTGGGATAGGGGGGAAGGAGATGCACCTGTTCCTACAGTTCGTATGCCGGGTATGCGTACTTGGAATAAATATTATAATGTTCCTTTAGAAGACAGGCAACCATATAATGAAACGGGAGATATGCTTGGACTTAATAGACAAAATCCTTCAGCTCCCCCTGTACTAGTGCCATATAAAGAGAGTGGCCATATGGTGCGTGGCAACAATGTAGAAATACTGACTCTTGCCGAGAATGCGGCATTTGTTTACTGGGTGACAGGAGAAGAGAAATTTGCACGCTTTGCGGCGGATATTTTTAATACATGGTTGATAGGGACTTATTATATGAATCCCATTCTCGATCCTGAAAAATCGACAGGAGGTACCGGAGGTTGGGAACCGGGAGGAATTTGCGGATATTATGATTATGAACAGATACATGACGATCTTGCTTTACACGCCGCTACTGTATATGATTTTCTTTATGATTATCTGAAAGCTAATCCTCATGTTCATCTGAAAGAAATAGGAAAAGAAACTAAAGAAGTTGCAGGAGTTGTTTTTAAACGTTTTATTGATATTGGTTTTATTCGTGGTGGAAAATCAGGTAACTGGAATGTGAATGGTTGGAATATGATATTACGTCCAATTCTTGTGCTGGAAGAGAATGAAGCATATCCGGATAGGAAAGGAAAAGATTATTATCTGCATTATTTAACGAATGAGTCGACGATATATCATGATGCTATTCCGGATATGGTTAAGGCGTATGATCCGGTGACAGGTTTATGGCCGGAATCGCCCGGATATTCTTTCGGAACAATTCAAATGTTATTGGATTGGGCTATATTGTTGAAGCGTTCGGGGATAGATGTTATTGCTGATAATCCGATTTTGCAGAAAGCGGCAATGGCGGTTTTTCCCTGGATGGATGATGCAGCCAATATGGTTGTATTTGGAGATTCACGTGGAGGCAGTGCAAATTTTCTTACGTTTGAGAATTTATTGACATATTATACACAAACCGCTAACAAAAAAGGCATTGAATCTACTGCCGCCGCTTTAAATAAAGGACTTTTATTGGGGAAATATGACCGTTCAAATGCCGATTGGACAGGTATCTGTACTTATGTTCCTACTATTCCGCTAGTAAAATCAGAGACAAGTGAAAGGACTTCCTATTCTCCGCATCACCGTTTCATTACAATGAAGAACTGGACTGGTCCGTTTAAAATGATGGCTGCGCTTTATGGTGGAACAGATGGATATCATTTGACAGCAAATGGATTAGCCCTACAATTATATGGTTATGGATATGCTTTGGCACCGGATGCTGCCGCTTATGAGTCTTATTGGAGCAAGGATCATGTCTATCATCAGTCTCCTGTAGGAGCTAATACTATACTTCCCGGCTATTCAGAAGGGAAAATTGTTATTGAAGCGATGGAGCCGATGGTAGAATCTGGGAGATTTGTGAATGAGAAGACACTCACTCCATTCTTGAATTTTGCAGATATATCGGCAGGAGAGAAAAGAAGAACCGTTGCCTTAGTCCGTACATCTGATTCAGACGGCTATTACATTGATATTTTCCGTTCAGATTTGAATGATAATGATTATCTGTTCCATAATGTTGGAACAAATCTGGAAGTGGTTGATGTACGCGGAAATATTCTTCCATTTAATCAACAGGATAAATTTGAGAGAACGTATCATGCGGGTTATGAATGGTTTACTAATATACGAAAAACTGAATATGACCGGAATTTTATAGCGAGTTGGACGATGCCCGAAAATATAACAGCCCGTTTATGGATGACAGGAGAAAAGGGGCGTCAGATTTATAAGGTAGATGCTCCGGCTACTACCCTAAATAAAGGATTGACTCCGGGGAATGTGTCTATGCCACCTTCTGTAACACCTACCTTGATTGTTCGTCAGGAAGATAATAATGCAAAAGCTCATCCGTTTGTTTCAGTTTATGAAGCCTATAAAGGTGATACTCCTCACGTTAAACAAGTTACGGCTATGTCAGTTGGGGAAAACTGTGCAGGAGTAAAAGTGCTGACAGGAAATAAAAGAGAAGATTATGTATTCAGTGCAACAGATTCACAAGTGTATTCATTGGCTTCACGTACATTTTTTAGTGGGACATTCGGCTTGATAAGTGAGGTGGGTGGAAAAATATACTCCATGTATTTAGGAAAAGGACGACTTCTCCAAAAAGGAAATTACTCATTAGAAGCGGAACAGAATGTTTATGCAACAATTTATCAGGTAGACGGAATTTGGTTTTATTCTGCTACAGGGCCAGTGAAGGTAAAAATTGGAAAGATGGAGAGAATCTTGGACGAAGGATATAATAAACTACTAAATATTAAATAATAATTTATAAGATTGTAATGGATAAGAAGAACTTTTTTGTGACACTAGCGGCAGCGGCTCTATTTGCAGTTCCTGTTTTTTCACAAACAATTGACGTAAAAGGAGATGCTGAACCATTCACTCATTATTGGAGTGTCGGAGTTGGAGCAGGTCGTGCAAATGAAGGTTTGCGTGCCGGATGGTTGGAGCATTTGAAATTAGTGAAAGACTATTGTGGATTTCAATATGTACGTATGCACGGTTTGTTTGGTGATGACATGTTTGTCTATTTCAAGAAACCGGATGGGCGAGTGGTCTATAACTGGCAATATATAGATGAAGTTTACGATCGTATGCTGGCTTTGGGGGTAAAACCTTTTGTAGAATTATCATTTTTCCCGAAAGACATTGCTGCAAAAGATAGCAAGCAACAAATGTGGTATCAGAATAATGTATCTGTGGACCGCAATAACTTTGATAAATGGCATAATTTGGTAAAGGAGTTTACACAACATGTTGTTGACAGATATGGCATCGATGAAGTTTTAACTTGGTATTTTGAAGTATGGAACGAGCCGAATCTGAATCTGAACCCAAAAGCCGGTTTTTTTGACGGGACAAAAAGTGATTACTTTCGTATGTACAAAGAGTCTGTTAAGGCTATAAAATCTATAGATAAAAGACTGAAAGTAGGGGGACCTGCAACCAGTAATTTTATAGCAGATAATCGTCATGATGGTGAAATAATGGATCATAAAAAGTCTGTTTTCTATTCACAGGATATAATAAATACCAAACAATGGAAAGGTGTATGGATTGAAGATTTTCTTCGTTTTTGTGAAAAGGAAAATCTGCCGGTTGATTTTATTTCAACTCATCCGTATCCCACAGATTATGCTTTAGATCCGGATACGGGGCGTAGTAAGGATGCCATTCGCTATGTACATTCCCTGCATGATGATATAACATGGCTGCGTCAGCAGATTGCGAGCAGTAAATATCCTAATGCGGAAGTTCACCTGACAGAGTGGAGTACAAGTCCTAATAGTCGTGACCGTATGCATGATGTCCTGCCGCCGGCAGCCTATATTCTGAAAACCAACTTAGATTGTTTGGGGATGGCCAATTCGTTGATGTACTGGACATTCACGGATGTATTTGAAGAAAAAGGCGGTGGTGAGGAAATTTTTCATGGTGGTTTTGGAATGATTAACTTCCAAGGGTTGGTGAAACCTTCTTTTCATGCTTATCGTATGTTGCACCAATTAGGCGATGAGAAACTGTATTATAAAGATCCGTTGTTTGTGAGCCGTTCTTCCCGAACAGGCAAAATATCGGCTGTAGCCTTTAATTATCCGTCAGAATACGAAGAAGCCGTGCCTTCGGCTGCAAATTTTAACAATTACATGCAAGCATCATCTAAAAAAGTGGATATAGCATTGAAAGGATTAAAACCGGGCACTGCTTTTGAAATTGAAATATTGGATAAGGATCATGGTAATGTGTATGATGATTACTTGAAAATTGGTGCTCCACATTCGCCCGGTTACAAAGAAATCGATTATTTGAGGCAGGCTGCTTGGAATACGGATAAACAGATTATTAAGGTGAATTCAGAAGGCACTTTTGTTTGGAAGTCTGAATTGGCTCCGTGGAGTTGCGTGTTAATTCGTGAACTATAAAAATGAAAAGAATGCCCGAATATGAAAAAACGATTATCCTTAAAAATAGAATATTAAAACAATCAAGAGAGGGCATGATTACCACTCCCTATTAAGCGGAACGGAAAAACTCAGCTAATCCTGAACAGGATATTCTCGTTTTTTATTATTTTGCGTATTTATTGGTTAAATTGAAATGTGTTTTGCTCTTTAAATTAGTTGAAAGTATGACTAAGTATTGAATGACCAATCATTATGATACTTTTATTATGTTTGGTGTTAATACTATAGCTAGAGAGAAAACAAGCTCTCAATGCCTCTTTTTTGTGTTCCCCGGTGGCAATCGATGTGTTCCTCGGTGCCGGTCCACTTGACCGGCACCGAGGAACACATCGATTGTTTTAAACCAACGGATGCTTTATGAGTGCAAAAAGTGCATATTTGTTCTGACCTTATGCAATAAAATTCTTTATTTATGCATATTAATGCGGTGATTTATACAGTTTATTCTTTGATTTATCATTTTTAGAACAATCGGTTTTCTATAAAATCTTAAAAAACGAACATCAGGAAAGAAGCTTGACCGATGTTCCCTGCATTGTATGGATTCTTGTTGACAATAAGGGTTGATATGAAGCATCCCTTGTTGACAACCGGCTTTATTTTTTCAATGTTATATACTTCTTGAACGAAATAATAATGTATATTTGCAGGGAACAGAATGTGAAAAGGATGAAAAACATACTCATTGTATTATTTATTATATTGCTAAATATACTTAATCCACAATATCTGTTGGCGAGAGACTTGAAGTTTAACCGTTTGACAGCCGAGAATGGTTTACCTTACAGCACGGCTAATGTGATGCTTCAAGATGATAATGGATTTCTATGGATTGGTACTCATACAGGCTTGTGCCGTTACGACGGGATTAATACGGAGATCTATTCAGAGTTTGAAAACAGGCAGGTTCGATCTTTGGAAGAAACGGAAGGAAATTGGTTATGGGTCGGTATGGAGAATGGGCTTGCCCGTATTAACTTGAAAACACGTAAGATGGAATCTATTCTTTGTGAGGGGAAAAAGGAACTTCAAAGGGTTAGTGCTATCCATTGGGGAAAAGACGAAAAGGTGTATGTAGCTGCTATTGATGGGCTTTTTGTCTATGACAAAGGTATATTGACACATGTGATTGCTGATGAAGGACAAGTGTTCTCTATATTGGAGAATACTCTTACTGACTATTGGTTGCTTACTGAAAAAGCATTGTTAAACCTAGATACCAAGACCGGGAAAGTTACGAGGTATGCTTGGCCGTTGAAATTCAACCCGTTTTTTCTGGCTTCTCTAAATTCGCATAAAAACGTTCTTTATATTTCTGCCGAATACAATTCAATGTTACGATTTGATATGAAGAATCGCCGATTTATGAATGAGTTCGCAATAGAGGATAAGAAAAGAACCTATCCGTTGATTATCGATGGCGGACAACTATTTGTAAATACAACGTGGGGGATAGAGGTGCTCTCATGTACTACGAACCGGTTGCAATATACGATTGTAGCTGATGATATGAAAAACGGGCTCCGGTCCAACCAGTTCTATTCTATGTATAAGAAAGGAACTACTTTGTGGCTGGGTATTTTTTCCGGGGGAATCGCTTATTCGCAGATTGAAAATGATGCTTTTAATGTTTATCGGCTTCCTGGCACGGATTTTACTACATTCAATCGTCAGGTGCGTTCTTTTTGCATTGTCTCGGATGATATAAAATTAATAGGAACAAGGAATGGATTACTGTTGGTTTCTGAAAAGGAAAAACGTGTTCAGACTTTCACCACTCAAGATTATCCGGCATTACTCTCTAATTCTATTTTATTTATTCAACCATTCGGTGGGGACGATTACTTGATTGGTACAACAAAAGGGCTTGTCCTTTATTCTTTGAAAAGGAATTCTTTCAGGATTTTCTCTGAAGAAAATGTATATAAAGGAACACAGTTTTATTCTTGTTTGTCAGATGAAGAGGGGATATGGTTAGCTACATCTGAAAAAGTGCTTTATTATAATATGCATACGAATCAAACGGATATATACCCGCTGGATACTAATAAATATCCGGGATGTTCTGCTTTGTCTTTGTGTTTCGACTCCCGTAATCGTTTATGGATAGGAACTTCTGAAGGTGTTTTTTTATTGGATAAGGTTACTCATAAAATAACGGATACCTTTGAGGGAAAGGATAAATTGAAGAATATATCTAAAGCACAGATTAATAATATATCCAGAAGTAAGAATGGAAAGATGTTCATTTGTACCGATCGGATGGGGCTGATTGTTTTGAATGAGCGGGGATCGGAGATTGATATTTATTCAGAAGATAATATTTTGCCACATAATACAGTTTATAGCGTTTATGAAGATGAGCAGAATGTGTGGTGGATTGCCACAATGAAAGGGATTCTGCGTTATAATCGGGTGACTAATAAGAAACAGTTGTATGATTTATCAGCTGGGATACCTAGTGGGGTATGCCGCTCATTTAGTAAGGATAGTCAAAATAGATATTGGTGGGCTAATGAAATGGGATTGGTTGTTTGTGATCCTTATCAGTTGTCACAAGCTGTATTGTGTGATTTGCCACGTATTAGTTCTGTTAAGGTTGCAGGGAAGCGGCAACAATTGTTGGAAGATCAGGAACAAGGTCCTGTAACTCCGGCTTATGCAAAATCAATGGTATTACCTGCGTTTCAGAACAATTTGGAATTATGTTTCTCCATGCATACCTATCTAGGGGCATTGGATTCTTATCAATATATACTGGAGGGGTTTGATGAAAGATGGAAATATAATATTGAGAATAACTGTTTGTCCTATACTGATTTGCCGGCGGGGAAATATCTATTGAGAGTTCGTGGACAAGGAAATTCTGATTATGAAACTCAATTGGAAATTATTGTAGAATATCCATGGTATGTTACGTATGGTATTGCTGCTATAGTTGTCATAATTGTGCTATTGGGTATCGGATGGAAATATTGGCGGAGAAAAGTGGCGATAGTAGAAATGAAACAGGATCCTGACGATGAATTGTTAAATACGGCGGCGTATAGACCTAAAACTCCAAGATCCAGTCAGGAAAAGTTGGATCGCCTGTATGAACAACTCATTCATTATTTTGAAACAGAAAAACCATATTTGAACAAACAGTTGAAGAGTGCGGATATTGCCGCAGCGTTATCCTGTTCTATTTCTTCTTTATCAGAATGTCTTTCTTTTAAATTGAATACTAACTTTTCCGATTTTGTTGCTCATTATCGAGTGGAAGCTTTTGTTCAAAAGCAAAAACAGGAGGATATTTCTTTATATACATTAATGTCTATTGCAGAATCTTGTGGGTTCAATTCAAAGTCTTCTTTCTTCCGGTTGTTTAAAAAGCAAATGGGATGTACTCCATTAGAGTATATTCAGAAGCAAGATCATGACAGAGTATCAAAACAATGATTTGGGACTTTGCTTTTAACTGTTTATACTGTTGATATATAGATATTTATCTGTTTATAGTCTTTCTTCCTTGTATTGATACCTACCGCTTTCAAGTTTATGCCTTTATATGGGAGCAACAGTTTATATTTGCATTCGTAATCATAACCCAAAGTTTATATTATGGAGAATGTAACTGATAGATCCCAGAGTATTATTGTAGATTCGTACATTGAATATTATTCTCGTGTGGTGGATTTTATAACGTATAGAATTAACAATCGTTGTGATGCGGAAGATTTGGCACAAGATGTATTTGTACGTCTGATGGAATATAAACAAATACTTTGTGAGGATACTGTAAAACATTTCATTTATACCATTTCCCGTAATATTGTAACTGACTATCTTCGCCGTTATTATAAAGCAAGAGAGATCAGTAGCTATCTCTATGATGAGACTTCTTCTGCTTGTACGAATGAAACGGAAGAAATTGTCTTGGCCAATGACATTTCTTCATTGGAGAAGAAAAAATTGGCAACCTTTCCGAGGCAACGAAAACAAATTTATTATTTGACGCGCTTTAAAGGGCTTTCGTCAGTAGAAATTGCTACTCGTCTGAATGTTGGGAAGCGAACGGTAGAATGTCATTTATTTATGGCAAGGAAAGAGATGCGTACATATTTGCAACAGTGTATATAAAAAGAGATAATAAACTATATAGTGTTAATTTTAAATTGGAATTTATGGAAAATGATTTTCTTAGATTCTCACCCAAAAGAGTTTTATATTCTGTGGTGATGGCATCCACGTTATGGGTCGGAAGTCCTCAATTGGTATTTTCGGAGGTGAGAGATGTTCTGGCTATTCTACAATCTGGTTTCGTAAAGGGGCAAGTAGTAGATGAAAAGGGTGAACCGATTATTGGAGCTAGTATTTCAGTGAAGGGAACGACTAATGGAGTAATTACTGATATGGATGGTAATTTTACATTGAATAATGTTTCTAAAGGGGTGTTGATCATTTCGTATGTGGGTTTTCAAACACAAGAAGTGAATATAACAGGAAAGCCACTGAAAATTGTTTTGAGAGAAGACTCCGAGATGCTGGATGAGATTGTAGTTGTTGGGTATGGAGTTCAAAAGAAAGCGACTCTTTCCGGGTCTGTTACCCAAGTAAAAGGAGATGAAGTACTTGCCGGAAAATCTACGCAGAGTGTGGCTTCTGCACTGCAGGGGACCATTCCCGGGCTGACAATAACGCGTACTTCTTCTCGTCCGGGAAATGAAGGTACTTCGATAACATTACGTGGGGGTATCTCTGTGAATGATGATGCCAATAAACCAATGATCATTATTGATGGGGTAGAAGCTTACGAATGGGAACTTTCGCAAATTAATCCCAATGATGTTGAAAGCATATCTGTATTGAAAGATGCAGCCGCTGCAATTTATGGTACTAAAGCTGCCGGTGGTGTTATGCTGGTGACAACTAAGCGTGGACAAGAAGGAAAAATCAAAGTCACTTATTCGGGAAGTGTACATGCTAATATTGTAGGAAAACGTTATCCGGTCGCTAATGGGCAAGAATGGGCAAAAATGCATAATATGGCTGTGGAGAATGACTATAAATATGGTGCAGATCATACGTACGGTTGGAAGTTAGGCTGGTCGGAAGAAACGTGGCATTCCCTTGCAAATGGTGAATATATTGAAGGTATGGTAAGTGGTGCTTATAGGGTATTGGACCCTTATGCTGACCAGTTTGATGCTGTTTATGGAACAACATGGGGACAATCACATAACGTAATGGTCAGGGGAGGTAATGATAGAGTGAAGGTTATGACTTCATTAGGATATGCTAATGACCGGTCTTTAATAGACGTGGTGTATGATGGACAGAAAAAATATAATTTTCGTACGAACCTTGATTATAAAATTAATGATATTGTGAAGACAGAGTTCAATGTCTCTTATGATAAACGGAATACCAGTAGCCCTCAACAAGGCGTGGGACATGGTTTGCAAGATATGTATTTATTCCCGATATATAATGAATACGGGCAATTTTATGATACTTTTGGGAATAATAATCTTGTGGCTAAAATGGTTGAAGGAGGACGTAATAACAATACGGAAGAAATCATGCGTTTAGGAGGTAAACTGACTTTAGACCTCAATAAATATGTAAAGGGACTGTCTTTACAAACTTCTGCCAACTTTCGTATCCGACATCATAAAAAAATAGAGCGTCAGACTCATGTTACTCTTTATGACAGGGCGGGTGAAACAACCTCTATTGACGGTTATCCTGATTATTCCCAAGGGGCAGGTTCTATTCATTATCAATCGTCAGATGATGATTGCTGGGTAAAAAACACTTTAGAAGAAACCTTTTATCAAACTTACAATGCTTTGTTGAATTATAATCGTTCATTTGGTAGTCATAACGTATCACTAATGGCGGGTTTGACCGGTGAAAAAACAGGATATGAGAAATACTACCAATATCGTAAAGGTATGGCCAATGACGAACTGGATGATATTAATTTAGGAGATGTTACTACTGCTGAAGCTACTGGAGGCAGAAATGAGGTAGGAATGATTTCTTGGATTGGCCGATTGAACTATGATTATAAGGGAATTTATCTGTTAGAAGGTTTGTTCCGTCGTGATGGATCTTCCAGATTTTCAAAGAATAATCGTTGGGCTAATTTTTATGGTCTTTCAGCTGGCATACGTTTCTCTGAATTTGAGTTTGTAAAGAATTGGAATGTATTTGATAATTTAAAGTTGCGTGGCTCTTACGGTGAAACCGGTTCACAAGGAGGTATTGGCCAATATGATTATTATTCAACAATTAGTAAAGGGAATACAGTATTCGGATTTGACGGTACAAAAGTGAACACGGCATGGATTTCTTCTATGACTTCAGAAGATAGAACCTGGGAACGTGTCTCTACTACTAACGTTGCGGTTGATTTTGCCGTACTTAATAATCGTCTTAGCGGTACATTTGAATATTATATCCGTAAGAATAATGATATGTTGATTGATATCACTTATCCTAAGACATTGGGGGCAACGGCTCCAAAAACAAATTCCGGAGGTTATCGTGCTAATGGTTGGGAACTACAGTTGAATTGGAATGATCGGATAGGAAGAGATTTCAGTTATAGTGTCGGATTAAGTTTGTCCGATGCGCATACTAAAGTAACTAGTTATGAAGGCGCAGCTGCTATCACTTATGGTAAAAATAAAATAGTAGAAGGAAAACCGATTAATTCAATTTACGTATTCAAGACTAATGGGTATTTGCAGAATGAAGAAGAAGTCACTGCTTATTATGGAACGATTAATGGAACAGGTACATTGGCTCCTACTCAAAATAGTAATAATCAGTTACGTCCTGGATGCGTGAGGAAAGTCGACTTGGATGAAAATGGAGCGATTACTACGGATGACCTCTATTATTATGGTGACTCTAATCCACACTATCAGTTTGGAATTAGTTTGGGAGTAAAATATAAAGGGTTTGATTTTTCGGCATTCATTCAGGGAGTTGGTAAACAGAATCTTATTCGCGAAGGTAATATGCGTGGTCCTTTCGTTAGTTGGTGGATGAATCAAAATAAGACCTATCTTGATAATACATGGACAGAAGGAAATACTGATGCTCGTTTTCCTTTGCTGTCATTTAATGGTTCTGTAAATGATTGGAATTATAGTCAATATAACGATATCAATGTGATGAATGTTTGGTATGCTCGTTTAAAGAATGTGGCATTGGGGTATACGCTGCCTAAGACATGGATGAAAAAAATAGGGGTGGAAAATCTACGCTTGTATATATCGGCAGATAATCTGTTTGAATTGACACATGTAGATGATAAATTTGACCCTGAAGCACAGGCTTCAACGGGACAGGGCAAGATTGATTGTTATGCACGTACGATTTCTTTTGGTATTGATCTCACATTTTAAAAAGCATGTAAATTATGAAAACAGGTAAAGTTATATACATCCTATTATTAGGTTCATTGGTTGTTACAAGTTGTATAGATGACTTTTTGAATCTTAAGCCTCTGGATTCTGAAACAGAAGCTATATTTTTTCAAAATTTGGAACAATTTCAGGCTGCTGCTGATAATCTTCATACTAATATTTACGCATGGCAGTCCAATGGAAAGAAAGGTAGTGCAAATAACACTTATGCCATTCGTTTTGATTATGGGACAGATTTGATTACAGTTTCTCACGATGCAGTGAATGGGACAAATGCGGCCGGCACTTCTGATGATTATTATTCTCAATCGTATGAATGGTTACGTGGCTGTAACCAATTAATAGAGAAGGCTGCCTCTTATTCTGGCCCTGACGAAATAGCAGGTCCGGTTGGACAAGCTCATTTCTTTCGTGCATGGCATCATTTCTTTTTGTTACAACGTTTTGGTGGAATACCATTGATGATGAGTACTCCCGATGTCTTTTCAGATGTGGTATGGGGTAAGAGGGCATCTCGATATGAAGTTGTAAAAGCTATTTTGGATGATTTGGACACAGCCATTTTTAACTTGAAAAACACGACAGTGTCTTCGACTTCAAACGATGGTCATGTTACAATTGAAGCTGCAAAAGCTTTTAAGGCACGTGTTTGTTTATATGAAGGTACTTGGGAGAAATATAATGGTATAGGTACGGCTGATCCTACCAATGGGGATGGTGTGAAGAATGGTGCTGGGACGGTAATTCCCGACGGATATCCTTCTGTGACCGATTTTTTAACCATGGCCAAAACACTTTCCGATGAGATTATCAGTAGTGGGACATTTGAATTGTTTTTAGGGGTAGAGAATGTTCCCAATTCGGCTAATCCGGATTTGTATGCACATAAGAGTTATTTTTATCTATTTAACTTGGAAGGTAGTGATTCTAATCCTGCCGGGCTGAGTAAGGCTAGTAATAAAGAAGCAGTTTTTCGTGCTGTCTATGATCATACGAATAGGAAGAGCAATATGAATCTGACGCATTCGGAGCCTGCTAAGATGACACGGAAGTTAATTGATATGTATTTGTGTACTGATGGTTTGCCAGTTCATGTATCTCCTTTATTTAAAGGATATATTGATATGAATACGGAATTTGAGAACCGTGATTATCGGCTGACAGCTTGTCATCCTAAGACATTGGATTATGTTTGGGGATGGGGGAAATATGGTACTGGTGCAGATTATATGACAGATATAACTTCTTTGTCTGCCAATCAGTATCAATATTGTCCTAATTTGACGACTAATACAACTTCAGGAACCCGTGGACGGAAATTTTGCTCGGAGTTGTCTACCATAACCGATGCTGGTCAGGAAGCAATGGATTGTATGTTAATACGTTTGGCTGAAATATATTTAATTTATGCTGAAGCTACTTGCGAGTTGGGGAATGGTACTATTTCTGATGAGGATTTGGATAAGTCTTTAAATTTAGTTCGTGCCCGTGGTGGAGTGGCTCCTTTGAATGCTGCTTTGATAGCTAAAGCAAGAACATTGGGATGTGATATGTCTTATTTAGGAGAGATCCGTCGTGAACGTGCTTTGGAGTTGTATGCTGAAGGCTTACGTATTGCGGATGTATGTCGTTGGGGAATTGCGGAACAAGTCTTTGGGACAGAAAAATGTGGTGTCTATATAAGCTATGAAGATACTAATACGTATTTGGTTACAATGAAAAATCCTGTAACAAACGAAGATGTTTTTAAATCAAGTGTTTGGACTGCTGATAATATAGAACAAGAAACTATTACTTATGAAGATCCTGCGTATACTCCAACCAAGCCAGGGTGTGTGATTGTAGAAAAGAAGGTCAATAGAAAATTTTCAAAGAAGAATTATTTGCAACCTATTCCTACAGATGAGATAAAGTTGAATCCGCAGTTATTGCAGAATCCGCAGTGGTAATGAATGTAATTAATAAAAGATGAATATGAAAAAGCTATTTAATTCTATAATGATTTGTGTTCTGTTATTTTCGAGCACTTTCATAGGAACTGCATGTTCAGATGATGAAAAAAATGGATTGAATAAATATCCAGTTCCTGTAATCTCCGAGTTTTCTCCAAGCGAAGGTCTTCCAACTAGTGTGGTGACGATAAAGGGAGCTAATTTTGGAACAGAACGTACAGAGCGTGTGGGACGTGTGTATTTCGGAGGTGTCGAGGCTACTGACTATGAAAGCTGGTCGGATAATGAGATTAAAGTACGAGTACCGCAGAAGGGAATTACTGGTAACATTACTCTGTGGGTATGGAAGAATCATACAGAAACAACCGATGAATTTATTTGTGTTCCTGGTGCCGAGATTACTTCAATCAATCCGAGTCCCACTTTTCCTGGTTCGCAGATTACAATAAATGGAAAGAATTTCCAATATTTCATTGATAAAGGGGTTACTGCTCAGGATGTTATTGTTGAATTCTGTGCCGAAGAGGGAATTACCAAGGCCACTGCTGATGCTTTAACAGCGACTTCAGTTACCGTAACAGTACCTACGGATGCAAAAGGTGGTGCTATTACTATTGATTTTAATGGTTATCAAAAGATTAGTGGTCCCGAATTGCCGTTAGTTGGAGATTTGAATTTACCGCTCATCAACTATTTAGAAACAAGCGGAACAATAACCATTGAAGAAGGTGGTATTGGAAGTACTAAGGATGGTGCTCATGTCATATATCAGTTTGACGCTCCTGCAACCGGATTGTTCGACGTATATCTGATGACAGGAACGACGAAAGATGGAAGTTCGCTGAACGTTAATATCGGTGATAACCTGAATACTTTGAAAACAGCTGCATTGAACGAGACTTTGACCCATGCAATGAAGAATACCGGCTCATGGGCAACCAATTGGAAAGACCAATGGGGAGCATTCTATCTTGAAGAAGGCAAAACCTATTATCTGAAAATCACATTCCTGCAAGTGGGAACAACTTGGGTTGGAAACGTCGGTGAAATTGGATTGACTTTATCTGCTGATCAAAATCAAACACCAGTAAATGGGAGTAAACCAGGTGCGGATTATGTAATTTATAAACATGATTTCAATTCGGGTACATCCTATCTTCCTTTTACAGACGCATGGGCTTGGGAACCCAATTATATTAAGATTGTAGATAAATATTTGGAATTTTATTACAACTATAAAGCTCTTTTGGAGGATGACCGTCGTATGCGTCGAGGGGCCGAAGTGACTTGTAATTTCAAAACGACAACCGAAGGATGGTATGGTTTTAAGGTTTATTTGCCCGAAGGCAAGTTCCCTATGAACGAGAGTGGCATCATCATTGCGCAAATTTTCGGTCAAGGGTGTAAAAACAGTTGGGCGGGGCATCTTTCCATTGATCAGGGAATTTTGAAACTTTCGCATCGTCATGCTCTGATTGATCCGGTAGTAGGAATCGTTGGCAAACTCGAAACTAATAAATGGTACTCGGTGGTGGTTTATTTCAAGGCCGGTCGGAACAACAAAGGCCATCTGAAAGCATGGATAGGCGATAATATGGTCGAGGGTTCACCTGCATACGATTCCGGTAATTGCAATTTTGGTTTTGCGCATTGGATTGATGATGATACTTTGGACGATACTGGAAATAATTCTGAGTGTGTTGGTTATAACGGAACTTATGATGCTTTGGGTTGTAAATTCGGATTGTATGTGACTAATAAGGTAGATATGACTATCCGTTTTGATGACCTCAAAGCCCTTGAGGGTAATCCTGCCGGAGCATTTGATATTGTGAAGCCGGGTAAGTGATAAGCATGAAGGATAACTGTTTAAGTATTAGATCTCATATATTTTAAAGATGGGAGAGCGCATCCGGAGTCACAGACGAAATGATGCGCTCTTTGTTTTTTTACGTTATCAACAATAATATATAATAATGGTAAAGTGTGATTTTAATCGAAAAAGAAATACCATGGTTCATATAAGGAATAAATATTTTTATCTTTTTTCCATCTTCCTGTTGTTGGATGTGTGGATAGCATTTGCACAGTCGACCATTAGCGAAAAAGACTTTCGCACGAATATGCATCCTCGCGTATTTGTTACGATGGACGACAAACAAGCTATTCTGGCGAAAATAGAATCGGTGAACTGGGCAAGAGACATTTATGAGGCGCTGAAAGCCGATGTGGATCCAATCATTGCTATGCACCAGGATAATCCTGGATACGTGGTTTCTCGTATGCAGATGCATTGGGAACCAGGAAAACGCTATACGCATTTCTATACCGAAGGAAATTATGTCACCCGCAGGGAAGGTAATGCCAAATATCCTACAGTTAGAGTGACCTACGGACGTGCCGCCAGCAACTCCGTGCCTTTGGCTCCACTGGACAAAATTATTCCTTACGGGGATGGTTCGCTGACCAAACCTGCCAGTATGAATCTTGGCATTGTGAAGCTGACTGAATCATCTAACAATGAATTATCGGATTTGGGCAACGAAACTCCGTATGATACCGTCCCGTTCACCAAGACCGGACTTGGAACGGAAACCGTGAACCGGGCTTTCATTCAGTTGGCTTGGAAATCGTCTATCTTATATTACTTGACGGAAAATAGGAAATATGCCAAATTGGCTGCCGACATCTTGTGGAATTTTGTTCGTGGGGCAGCACAACAAGAACAACTTAATTCGGGTTGGGAACAAAATCATAAAGAGGGAAGTCTCAATGGCTACCTTTCTTTCGAGACTTTAGGTGATACCCGCCATTTCGCTACTCTTCCATTGGCATACGACATGATTTACGATTATTTGCGGCAAGAGTATTTTGATTCGGAACAATTTGTCAAAGGCATTGATGGTGAGATATGGGCACCTCCTCATCCCGAAGGAAAAGAATGGGCTTTAGGTTGTTTCGAGAAGATGTTCAAGCGTTTGATAGAAAACAAACTGAACCGTGGAGGAGGACTGAAAGGCAACTGGAACATGAATGAACAGCAATCTGCCATGCTTTATGCCTTGGCGCTTGACGAGGATTTCACTTATCAGGATGGCAAGGGGCGTGCTTATTATGTAAACAAATTGGTTTACGGTCCTACCACGGAACATCATGGGGCTTATCTCGATGTGCTGCGTGCCAACATCAGTCCTACTACCGGATTGTGGCCTGAAGCTCCGGGCGGATACGGACAAGGCTCTATTGGGCAATTGGTGCGTTTCGGCTTCATTTATTATAAAAATGGTCTTGATTTTTTGTCCAAAGATCCTTTGCTGAGCAAAGCCTCGAGTTCAATGACACAAATGTTATTTCCCAATGGTTATGTTACTAACTTTGGTGATGCTACATATGCTACCATGAATACCGAACAACTGGAACTTATGATGGCATACTGGCACGATAAGAAAGATAGTTTGCAAGAAAGAAAATGTGCAGAATGGATGAAATATGCCCCACAACGGAACTTGCACAATGAATTTTATTATGCGTTGTTTTTCTATTTGCCCGAAATCCCTCGTACTGATAGTGCTCCTCAATTGGCGCGTACATCCTATTCCGAAACATACTCTTTAGTATTCGGTCGCAATGATGCACCCGACCCGAAGGATGCTTTGGCTTTTACTTTGATGGGATTTGGCAAGGATACCGGGCACAGGCAACCTAATGGCATGAACATGGAGTTGTATGGGCGTGGACATATTTTGGCACCAGATCAAGGTGTAGGTCAGGATTATTGGGGGGCGGACACACATGAATATAAAATTAACGTAGCTGGACACAATACCGTGAGTCCGAATGGAAAAGGTGCGGACAATAACATGCCGCAGAATCTGGAAATTGTACATGCCGAACCTGTCGTCATTGATGGAAAAACTCCTGACTACGAGGTATCTCCCTACCACCAGTATGTAGATGCGGTAAATCATTTCCATACTTCGGAAATCAAGGCGGAACAACGCCGTATGCTTTCTATTATCCGTACTTCGCCACACACTGGCTATTATGTAGACATATTCCGGTCGGACGTGACAGATGGGGAAGACCGTTACCATGACTATATTTATCATAACATGGGTACCGGCTCCGAATTCTTCCTTTCGTCGGGGCAACCGATGCCGATGTCTGCCTCTCCCTTGGATTCGTTGTCCGGTAAAGGATATTCTTATTTCACTACATTGGGTAGCTGCGAGAATCCTGACAACTTTTATGTAGACTATCATTTGGGTATAGATGATACTCATATGAGGATGTTTGTGCCGACAGGTAAAGGAAGGACCGTTTATCAACTGAACTCTTTGTTCAATCATCGTTATTATGAACCGTCTTTACGTACGCTTCCTGTACCGGCATTACTGATAAGGCAAAAAAGTGAAGCTTGGGACCATCCTTTTATAACAGTGTATGAACCATACGGCAACGGAGCAAAAAGCCAAATTCGTTCGGTCTATACAAGTAAGACTCCAAAACAAAAAGGTGTAGCCAAGTTGTCGGTCGAATATTTCAAGAAAGACAAAATGGACCATATCATTCATTCGGTGAATGAAAAAACAGAAGCGAAGTATATGGGCATCCGGTTTATGGGCACCTATTGTGTTGCAACCATGGAGAAAGGACGACTTGTTTCATTGTACATAGGAAACGGATACTCGTTCAGTATGGACGGTTTGGAAGTTACTCTTGGTGAGGGAAAGCCTTTTGATGTTTGGCTGGAATGGAGAGACGGAGAGTGGATTTGTCATTCAAGGGAAGCTGTAAAAATAAAAATGTTGAAATAATTACTTTTTTATATCATGAAGACTATCTTTTGAATATAGTCAGACTAATGAGGGGGGAGAGCTTCCTGAAACGGAGCTGAACCTAATATTATTGACTCTTAAAATTTCGACAATAAAATAATAGATATTGTAGTGTGTATGATAAAATATATAGTTGGTTTATTGGGATTTCTTCCTATGTTTATTTCAGCTCAAAATATTACGGATCTAGCAGTAATGAATGACCGAACGGCAGACACTTTCATTGGAAACGGTACGCAAGTAGTGTCCATAGATGATTCAGTGTTTATTCATCCGGATAGAATCCGTTATGACCGGCAATGTATACAGATTGAAGGGAAGGACATGTTCCTGTTTAGTGCTGCGTTCCATTATTTTCGTGTGCCTCAACCTTTGTGGGCGGATCGTTTTAGAAGGTTGAAAGATGGTGGTTTTAATTGTGT
Source organism: Bacteroides sp. f07 (assembly GCF_042854785.1). Taxonomy (NCBI): domain Bacteria; kingdom Pseudomonadati; phylum Bacteroidota; class Bacteroidia; order Bacteroidales; family Bacteroidaceae; genus Bacteroides; species Bacteroides sp. f07. The sequence goes on from NZ_BAABXI010000001.1 coordinate 557,883, forward strand.
GGAGACATACATTCCCTGGAATTGGCATGAACGGAAAATGCCTCGTTCGCCGCAGGATGAGTCTTGTTTGGACATGAAGGAACTGGATGACTTCCTGAAAATGGCGGAAGATTTCGGGCTTTATGTGATTGTCCGTCCCGGACCTTATATTTGTGCAGAATGGAGTGGAGGTGGTTTTCCGCAATGGATTATGCAAAAGAAACCTGCAAAGACTACTTTTGATACCTGGCTGCAAAGTAATGACCCTGAATTTATGCGTTGGAATGAGCATTGGTACAGAGCTGTATGCCGTGTAGTGGCACCGCACCAATTAACGCGGAAGGAGAAAGGGCATACAGGTGTTATCTTTTTCCAGGTGGAGAATGAATTTAATCGAATTAAATGGTTTCCGAAAGAGGCTAAGAAAGACTATTTGATCCAACTTACGCAAATTGTTCGTAAATATGAAATAGATGTGCCGGTTATAACTTGCTGGACGGATGAAGCTCGTAATGTGGAAGAGGGGGGGCTTAACGGCGTGGTAGATATGGTAAATAGTTACCCGCGTTGGGAAATAGAGAAGAATTTCGGCCGTTTGATTAATCAACAGTTACGTACCCAACCCGGTAAACCGCTAATTTCGGGAGAATTGCAAGGTGGGTGGATGAGTGAAGTGGGAGGAAAACTAAGTTGGGAACAGGATGGTTTAATGCCGGTACAAACGCAGAATATTACCTTATATGCATTACAGCGTGGTTTTTGTGGGATTAATTATTACATGACTGTAGGTGGTACTAACTTTGATGATTGGGGAGCCAGACAAATGACTACTACCTATGATTATGCAGCTGCCATTGCTGAAAATGGTTCGATTAATGAGCGTTATCGTCGTTTTCAGGGATTAGCGCATTTATTGAAGGAACATGGTACTAAAATAGCCCGTGCTGATGTGTTTCCTATAGAGTATATTTCTACTGATCCGGATGTGAAGTTGGTGTTACGCAAGGCTTCCAACGGTGACCGGTATTATTTTGTGAGAACAGAGGAGCATACCCGTCATCATTTTGGTACCATACAGACTTCTGATTTGACTTTTGATTTTTCATTGGAACCATTTGGCGCTATGATATATTATTTGCCTTCAGGTGGCAGTCAGGGAGATTGGTTACCGAAACTTCCCGATACGGAATCTCGTCCGGCAGTTGAAGCGGATACTATCAGATTGATGCCTGATATGCAGATGGCTGATCCGCTCCCTACTCGCTGGACGAAGTTGGAGAAAGGAGAGTGCATTGATCACGATGGCATTTACGGACGTCATTTTGTGTATTATCGTACGTATGCTCCGCAGGGAAAACTGCTTGAAGTGGGACGTATTGGTCATAAATTGATTAACGGCACGGATGCAGACGAGGTGTTGGTGTCCGTTCAAGGAAAGATACTGCCTATGTTGAAGGAAGATGCATATAGTGTTTTTTATCAACTGCCGGGAGATTCGGCTATAAACAGGAAGCTCGAAATAGTTATGCTTTTTGAAAGCAAAGGGTTACATCATCATACAAAAAAGATAGTAGAAGACTATTGGGGCATAGGACTGAATTATGTGAGATGCGGAGACAAGGAACTTTCTTTGGAATATGCATACACAGAGAACGAACGCGGACTTAACTTGTCTAAAGGCGGAGGATTACAAGAAAAGATACTGCCAGAAACGGCTGAATTAGATGAATCGCTTCTGTCATGGTATTCATATTCGTTCACTTTGCCCGAGCAGCCTCGTGGAGTATGGTTCCCTTACCATCTTCGTCTGGAACATTCGGGGAATGGATTTATTTACATAAACGGTCACTGCATCGGTCGTTGTTGGCAGAAAGGTCCCCAGCATGAATATTATATTCCCGAATGTTGGTTGAATATTGGTGGTGAAAATCATTTGGTAGTTAGTTTATGTCCAACAAGAGATGGAGCCGAAATACGAGGGGCGGAAATCATACCTGTCACTTGGGTGGCGGAAAGACGAGAAAGATTAGTGGTTGACTAATAAGAATATTTTTATGATAAGATTAGATAGGATTTTTATGGCATTGGTGTGTATGGTATGTTCATTGAATGTATCCGCTGATGATTTGAAATTGTGGTATAGCCGCCCGGCTACGGTTTGGACTGAAGCCTTGCCTTTAGGAAATTCTCGGTTGGGAGTGATGGTTTATGGCGGTGCGGGCAGTGAGGAACTTCAGTTGAATGAGGAAACTGTGTGGGGAGGAGGTCCTCACCGTAATGATAATCCAAAAGCTTTGGTTGCATTACCTCAAATCAGACAGCTTGTGTTTGAGGGGCGTTATCGGGAAGCACAAGAAATAGTGGCACAAAATTTTGAAACTCCGCGTAACGGTATGCCTTATCAAACAATAGGTAGTTTGATGCTTGACTTTCCCGGGCATGAGAAGGCTACGGATTATTATCGTGACTTGGACATAGAAAGGGCCATAGCAACTACACGTTATAAAGTAGGAGAGGTGACTTATAATCGGGAGGTTTTCACTTCCTTTGCGGATAATGTGGTCATAGTTCGATTGACTGCAAATAAACCGGAGGCTTTATCATTTATGGCTTCTTATAAATCTCCTTTGCAGCATGAAATTCGCAAGTCGGGAAAAAGACTTGTGTTAATAGGGAAAGGAACAGGACATGAAGGTGTGCCTGGTGCCATTCGTGTAGAGACACAGACTGAGGTAAAGAATGAGGGAGGTCATGTAGTAGTGACTGGAGAGAATATTCAGGTGAATGGAGCTGATGCTGTAACTCTTTATATTTCCGCTGCAACTAATTTTGTGAATTATAAAGATGTCAGCGGAGATGCACACAGAAAGTCAAAGGCTTATTTAGATATTGCTTGTAAGAAAAAATATGAGCAAGCACGTGAAGAACATATAGCTTATTATCAGAACCAATTCAACCGTGTGAAGTTGGACTTAGGGACTTCGGAAGAAGCAAAAAGAGAGACACATCTACGGGTGAAGCACTTTAATGAAGGAAAAGATGTATCATTGGCCGCTTTAATGTTTCAATATGGTCGTTATCTGCTCATCTCTTCTTCCCAACCGGGCGGACAACCCGCAAATCTGCAAGGAATATGGAATGATAAATTATTGGCTCCTTGGGACGGAAAATATACGGTTAATATCAATCTGGAGATGAACTACTGGCCGGCTGAGGTGACTAATCTGAGTGAGACACATTTGCCGTTGATGCAAATGTTGAAAGAATTGTCGGAAACAGGGAAAGAAACAGCTCGTACAATGTATGGCTGTGATGGCTGGGTACTGCATCATAATACGGATATATGGCGTTGCACAGGACTTGTAGATAAAGCATTTTGGGGAATGTGGCCGAATGGAGGCGCATGGTTATGCCAGCATTTATGGCAACATTATCTTTTTACCGGTGATAAAGCTTTTTTAAAGGAGGCATATCCCATAATGAAAGGAGCTTCAGATTTCTTTCTTCATTTTTTAGTGGAACATCCCAAATACGGATGGATGGTGACTTGTCCGTCCAACTCACCGGAACATGGACCGGAGGGGGATGAAAAGAAGAATGCACCTTCTACTGTGGCCGGCTGTACAATGGACAATCAGATCGTTTTTGATCTTTTCTCCAATACTTTGCGGGCTTGTAAGATATTGGCGGAAGATGCTGCTTATGCCGAACATTTGCAAAAAATGATTGATCGTTTGCCGCCTATGCAGATTGGTAGATATAACCAATTACAGGAATGGCTGGAAGATGTGGACGACCCTACGAGCGAGCACAGGCATGTGTCTCATCTTTTTGGATTGTATCCGGGTAATCAGATATCTCCTTATACAGATCCTCTGTTATTTCAAGCTGCAAAAAACTCTTTAATTTATCGGGGAGATCAAGCAACGGGATGGTCGATTGGGTGGAAAATAAACTTGTGGGCAAGGCTTTTGGATGGTAATCGTGCTTTTAAGATTATTAATAATATGTTGGTATTGGTAGAACCGGCAAATCCAAGTGGACGCACATATCCGAATCTGTTTGATGCACATCCCCCTTTTCAGATTGATGGAAATTTCGGTTATACGGCAGGAGTTGCTGAGATGCTTTTGCAGAGTCATGACAATGCTGTACATCTGCTTCCGGCGTTACCAGATGCTTGGCGGAAAGGTACTGTTGAAGGACTGGTTGCCCGAGGAGGTTTTGTTGTGGATATGAAATGGAATAGTGCTCAGTTGTCTGAAGTGACTATACATGCTCGTTTAGGTGGGAATCTTCGATTACGCTCTTATGTACCTTTAAAAGGGGAAGGTTTGCGTGAGGCGGCAGGTGAAAATGGGAATCGTTTTTTTCAGTTTGAGCGAATAAAGGAACCGCTTGTGTCTAAAGAGATTAGTTTGCAGTATCCTTTATTGTATAAGGTGTACGAGTATGATATAATGGCTGAACCTGGAAAGACTTATTATTTTGAAAGAGGATAGCTTGAAGACCTATTCTCAATAAGAAATATTTTATTTATTCGGGGATTTATAGTAAGTTTGCTATAGTAACTGAATAAATGCTCCAGAGAAAGATTATACATATCGACATGGACGCTTTCTACGCCTCTGTAGAACAACGTAATAACCCGGAACTTCGCGGCAAACCGGTAGCTGTAGGTCATGCTGAAGAAAGGGGAGTCGTGGCTGCTGCCAGTTACGAAGCCCGGCGTTATGGGGTCCGTTCCGCTATGTCCTCACAAAAGGCGAAGCGGCTTTGTCCCCAGCTTATATTTGTATCTGGCAGGATGGATGTTTATAAATCCGTTTCCCGTCAGATACATGAGATTTTCCATGAATATACGGACATTATTGAACCTCTTTCCTTAGATGAGGCTTTTCTTGATGTAACAGAAAATAAGAAAGGCATTTCTCTGGCCGTAGATATAGCGAAAGAGATAAAACAGAAGATTCGCGAACAACTGAACTTGGTAGCGTCTGCCGGAATATCCTATAATAAATTTCTGGCAAAAATAGCTTCTGATTATCGCAAACCGGATGGACTGTGTACCATACACCCGGAACAGGCATTGGATTTTATCGCCCGTCTTCCTATCGAATCTTTTTGGGGAGTAGGTCCCGTAACTGCTAAAAAGATGCACTTGCTCGGAATCAGCAATGGTTTTCAACTACGTAAATGCTCGTTGGAGATGTTGACGGCACACTTCGGTAAAGTGGGAGCACTCTACTATGAATGTGCGAGAGGTATTGACGAACGTTCGGTAGAAGCAGTCCGTATCCGTAAATCCATTGGGTGCGAACGTACGCTGGAACGGGATATTTCAGCCCGTTCATCGGTTATTATCGAACTGTATCACGTAGCGGTAGAATTGATTGAACGTCTCAGCCATAAAGATTTCAAGGGGAATACACTTACCTTGAAAATCAAGTTTCATGATTTTAGTCAGATAACCCGAAGTATGACCCAATCGCAGGAGTTGACAACTTTAGACCGGGTACTTCCGCTAGCGAAAGAATTACTGAAAAGTGTGGAATATGAGCAACATCCCATCCGGCTCATCGGACTTTCCGTTTCCAATCCGAAAGAAGAAGCGGATGAGCAGCATGGTGTTTGGGAACAGTTGAGTTTCGAATTTAGTGACTGGGAATAGTACGATTTTTGAAGTATGTACTTTTTTGTCATTAGGTTCGTATGATTTGCTCACCTTACTTTTATAGAGATACACTATCTTTGCCATACTTAAATGAACAAAATACCATGAATCGAATGAAACATTTGTTTTGTGTTCTTTTGGTAGCAGTCTTGGGAAGTTTCTCTTTCAAGGCAAATGCTTATACCGAACGCAATATGCTGCAAAAGGCAGCAGACGAAACTACGTTGAAAAACGTGTTAGTGATGAAACAAGCATGGATACCTTATCCTGCTTATACAGATCGTGCCGCTTGGGATTCACTGATGGGCCCCAACAAACAACGCCTTATTGAAGCCGGCGAGAAACTTCTCAACTACAAATGGCAACTGATTCCTGCCACTGCCTATCTGGAATATGAACGTAGTGGTAACCGGAAAGTGATGGAAGTGCCTTATGACGCCAACCGCCAGGCACTCAATACTCTGATGCTTGCCGAATTGGCCGAGGGTAAAGGACGTTTTATCGACCAACTACTGAATGGAGCCTATATGAGTTGCGAAATGAATTCTTGGGTTTTATCCGCACATCTACCCCGCCAGAGCAGCAAACGTTCGCTTCCTGACTTCCGTGAACAGATTATTGACCTCGGTTCGGGTGGTTACGGCGCTTTAATGGCATGGGTACACTATTTTTTCCGTAAACCGTTCGACAAAATTAATCCCGTAGTATCTTTACAAATGCGAAAAGCCATCAAAGAACGCATCCTCGATCCTTATATGAACGATGATGAAATGTGGTGGATGGCTTTCAACTGGAAGCCGGGAGAAATTATCAATAACTGGAATCCCTGGTGTAACTCCAATGCCCTGCAATGTTTCTTCTTGATGGAAAATAATAAGGATAAATTGGCAAAAGCGGTTTATCGTTCCATGAAGTCGGTAGATAAGTTCATTAATTTCGTGAAATCCGACGGGGCTTGCGAAGAGGGAACATCTTACTGGGGACATGCTGCCGGAAAACTTTATGACTATCTTCAAATTCTTTCCGATGGTACAGGCGGTAAAATATCTCTTTTCAACGAGCCGATGATTCGCCGCATGGGGGAATATATGTCCCGTTCATACGTTGGCGATGGCTGGGTAGTGAATTTTGCCGATGCTTCGGCAAAGGGCGGTGGCGATCCCCTGCTGATTTATCGCTTCGGTAAAGCTGTAAACAGCGATGAAATGATGCATTTTGCAGCATACTTGCTGAATGGCCGTAAACCGTATGCTACAATGGGGAATGATGCTTTCCGTTCGCTTCAATCCTTGCTTTGCTGCAATGACTTGGCAAAAGTAACTTCGAAACATGATATGCCGGACGTTACCTGGTATCCCGAAACGGAATTCTGTTACATGAAGAATAAGAATGGCATGTTCGTCGCTGCCAAAGGCGGATTCAATAATGAAAGCCACAACCATAATGATGTAGGGACATTCTCTTTATATGTAAATACGATTCCTGTGATTATTGATGCAGGTGTGGGTACTTATACGAAACAGACATTCGGTAAAGACCGTTATACTATTTGGACAATGCAAAGCAATTATCACAACTTGCCGATGATTAACGGTGTGCCGCAAAAATTCGGTCAGCAGTATAAGGCGACAAATACCGTTTGCAACGAGAAGAAGCGTGTTTTCTCTACGGATATAGCTGCCGCTTATCCGGCAGAGGCGAAAGTGAAGAGTTGGGTTCGCTCTTATGCGCTTGATAATAATAAACTCATCATCAATGATGCTTATGCTTTGGATGAGGCTATTGAACCTAATCAGGTGAATTTCTTAACTTGGGGAAATGTAACGTTTCCGTCAGCCGGAAAGATTCAGATTGAGGTAAAGGGACAAAAGGTTGAAATGCATTATCCGTCTCAGTTTAAAGCCGGATTGGAAACAATCAAGTTGGATGATCCGCGTCTGTCCAATGTGTGGGGCAAGGAGATTTACCGTATCACGCTAAAGACAGAAGAGAAAAAAGTGAGCGGTAAATATGGTTTTGTTATTCAGCAGGTGAAGTAGAATTGAGAAGATTTAAAAAGTTAGAAGAAATAAATGGTATAATTAATTAAATTGCAGTAAGATGAAAAAAGTATTATTTGCCAGCTTTTTGGCTATTGCAGGAGTAAGCGTAAGTGCTCAGAACCTGATTAAAAACGAGAAATTCGCCACAGAAGTAACCAACAAGGTGACCAATGCCAATAAAGCTACCGCAGGCGAATGGTTTATCATGAATAATGAAGCTGACGGAGCGACTACTATTGCGTGGGAGCAAACCGGTGATGCCAAGTATCCCAATGCTATGAAAATAGATAATTCGGGTGCTGCAAAGAATACTTCCTGGTACAAGGCGTTTGTGGGACAGCGTGTTACGGACGGATTGGAAAAAGGTATCTATGTGCTTACTTTCTACGCAAAGGCCAAAGAAGCGGGTACTCCGGTGAGTGTGTATATCAAGCAGACTAACGAAGAGAAGAATGATAATGGCAAGTACAATACTACGTTCTTCATGCGTCGGGATTATGATGCCGATTCTCAGCCGAATGCTTCGGGTGCACAATACAACTTCAAGATTAAAGATGCTGATAAATGGACTAAAGTAGTAGTTTACTACGATATGGGACAAGTGGTAAATGCCATTAGCAGCAAGAAATCTAATGCAGCCTTGGAAGTTGCCGATACGGACGATGACGCTGCTATCCTGAAAGACTGTTATGTAGCCATTCTTGCTCAGAATAAAGGTGGTGTTGTAGAAATCAGTGATGTGACGTTGAGAAAGAAATAAAGCAAAGAGGTTTTTAATAGTAGGTTAATAAAAATATAGGGCGATCAAGTAGTGATACTTTGTCGCCCTATCTATTTGGAGAATATTTTTTATTTAATACCGAGTTTCTTTTTCAGTCCCTTTGGCAGAGAGTCTTTATGTACCATGACGCTGATTGTTTTGGCGCGTACATAACTTTCGGACATATTCTGATATCCGCCGAACTTGTTGCCGTCTGCTCCCCAGGAATTTTTGGTAATGTAGTATTTAGTACCATTCTGATCTTTTGCAATACCGGTTATATGCATCAGGTGGTCATCAGTCGTCACAAATTTCTCGTAACCTTCTTGGCGGATTTCGGGCGTTACGTTGATTTCCGGATAGGGATGCTCGAACTTGAACACCTCTTCCATACGTTGGTACTTGGGCATTGCTTCAAAACGTGCACGGTCGGTAGTAGAGTAGTCTTTCACATCTTCCACCTGCGGGTTGATGGCAACTCCGTTCTTATACGAGAAGCCTTGTTCGCTGACATCACCGTCCCAACATACGGTATATCCGTTGTTCAGTGCGTGGTTGATGGCTTCCATCAGTTCATCCAGTGGAAGATTATACATCGGCTGGTTTTCCCAGTTATCAGGTACTTCGGGTGAAAACGTTTCATAATAGGGTTTATGGGTGAAACTGGTCAGTTCTATATAATCATCCATATTCAATCCCAGACTTTCAGTGAAAGACTGGGGAGTATATTCTTTTCCTTTATAGGTGAATTTTTCGGGAAGCTTGCCCAAGTAAGTATCGAACAGGTTATTGATGAGGGCGTAAAATTCCGGAGTCCGCTTTTTCGAGGCGATGTTAGCATCCACCAAAGCTTTGAAATAACGTGTCAATGCTCCATGATTATGGTCTTTTGTATCGTTGAGCAAACCGGAATAAACTTCCTCAGGAACAATTCCTACTTGTTTATAGGCATTTGTGAATGTATGTGCCAGACTTCCTTCGCCGATGCTGCCTTTTCCGCGGCGGAGATAATTATCTTCCATTTGGTTCATGTACTTCTGACGGACGATATACATTTCCGAGAGATCATATTCTCCTTTTCCCATACGTAGTAGTTCGGACTCCATGAAAGAGGTGGTGGCAAAACACCAGCAAGTTCCGGTAGAACCCTGATCTTTGACGGGAGTTGTTTTGTGGGATACAACGGTTGTGAATTCATAACCGGGTGTTTGCGCAAAAAGGGTTACAGTTGACAGAAGCAACGCAACCGAAAGCAAAAATTTCTTCATGATATTATGTGTTTTATTACATTCATACCACAAAAGTATAAAAAAAGCGAGGATACTTGAAAGTTCCTCGCCCAAATTAATATAATTAGTGTGTTTATTTACATGGCAACCTGCTGTGACAGCAGTTTTTGAAGTTTACCGTTCAAGGTTTGGCACATTGCACCATTTCCCATTGCCTGATAGCGTTTGATACGGTACTGTAACATCATAATTTTTTCATTTGCATTCTTTTTCATAATTTGTTTCCTCTTTTTTTGCCCTCCACGTTTTGAAGAGCGGTTTTACATCTTGTTTTCTTTATTAACACTGCAAAGGTACAAAATGTTTTTGGTTTATATGCTGTAAAACATAAAATTCTTCTTTTTATTTTGAATTTTCTTTTTATAGGGTGTTTGGGCATGGCAGTTATTACAAACCTATTACATACATTTACAGTTACTTGTGCTGTTTTTCTAAAAAAAACTTGTAATTTTGTAGATGTGTACTTTTAGTATACATCTTTATTTTACGATTCGTTTATTTAATTAACACATAAATATGAAAACACTTATCCATCTTCTGCTTGTCCCATTTTTCTCTGTTATATTATTTTCTTGCAGTGGATCTCACTTTCTGAAAGAAGAAGGTTATCGTAATCAGGTACTTCAGGATTTTGAACAGAAACAGAAAGCTCTCCCTGATGGGGAGCTGTTCTCTATCTTTTCGGATAGCACTTTGACTCTTTCGGAACGTGAAGCCTTGATGTTTCTGTATGCGTATATGCCGATTGGGGATATAACGGATTATCACGGAAAATATTATTTGGCAAATATTCGTCTTTCTGAGCAGGCTCGCCATGAGATGCCTTGGGGAAAGACTGTTACTGATGAGTTATTCCGGCATTTTGTGCTGCCTGTCCGTGTGAATAACGAGAATCTGGATGAATCCCGCAAGGTCTTTTACGGAGAGTTGAAGGAGCGGGTAAAAGGTCTTTCGATGAAAGATGCGATTTTGGAGGTGAACCATTGGTGCCATGAGAAAGTGGTGTATCGCCCGAGTGATGCCCGTACCAGTTCACCGCTGGCTTCGGTGCAAACAGCCTATGGGCGTTGCGGGGAAGAATCTACTTTCACGGTTGCTGCGCTACGTTCAGTAGGGATTCCTGCACGTCAGGTTTACACTCCCCGTTGGGCGCATACTGATGATAATCATGCATGGGTAGAGGCTTGGGCTGATGGTAAGTGGTATTTCCTTGGAGCTTGTGAACCGGAACCTGTTTTGAATCTAGGATGGTTCAATGCGCCTGCAAGTCGGGGGATGTTGATGCATACGAAGGTGTTCGGGCGTTATAACGGGCCGGAAGAGATTATGCTTGAGACTCCGAATTATACTGAGATTAATGTAATTGATAATTATGCTCCTACCGCAAAGGCAGTAGTGACGGTGACAGATACGGACGGGCGTCCTGTCTCCGGTGCCAGAGTCGATTTTAAAGTATATAATTATGCTGAGTTCTATACGGTAGCCACCAAATATACCGATGCGGACGGTCACGCTTCGTTGACAGCCGGAAGAGGGGATATGCTGGTATGGGCTTCCGATAAGGGGGCGTTTGGTTTTTCTAAATTATCTTTTGGTAAAGAAGACAGGTTAACTCTTGTATTGGATAAGAAAGAAGGAGAAGCATCTACATTTGATTTGGAGATTGTGCCTCCGATAGAAGGGGCTAACTTGCCGGAAGTAACTCCGGAGCAACGCAAGGAAAACGATTGCCGGCTGGCTTTAGAAGATTCTATCCGCAATGCTTATGTTTCTACCATGATGACTGAGGAACATGCGAGAGATACGCTTTCCCGGTTCAATCTGAGTGATACCGACAGGGAGACGATGGCGAAGATGTTGGTTGCTTCCCGGGGAAACTATCACACATTGCTTGTTTTTCTGGAAATGGCTGCCGGACAGAAGAGAGAAGACTATGCTTTGGCATTGTTGCGGCAACTTTCTGCTAAAGATTGGCGGGATGTATCCATACTTAATCTGATAGAATGTTTGATGACAGCTCCCGACTTGGAGAAAATGGGAGTACAGGCAGGTGCGGAAATTGCCAACCTTCGTGTAGAAAATGAGATGTTGACACCTTATCGCCATTATTTTTTGCAAGCATTCCCGAAGAAAGAAGCGGAAGCGTTTGTAGAGGAACCTTCCCGGTTGGTGGAATGGTGTAAGAAAGAGATTAAAATTGATAATGAATTGAACTCTCAACGAATCCCTATTTCTCCGATAGGAGTTTGGAGAGCACGTGTTGCGGATGAAAAGTCGCGTGATATTTTCTTTGTTGCGATGGCTCGTTCTTTAGGCATACCTGCCAAGATAGATAAAGTGACGGGAAAAGCGCAATATGTAGATAAAGAGGGGCGTACGTTCGATGTGGATTTTGTAGCAAATAGCCAGGCGCAGATTCCTGTTGGGATATTGCGTGCGACTTATAAACCTATCAGTTCGTTGCCTGATCCAAAGTATTATTCTCATTTTACTCTTTCCAAATTCAAGGATGGAGTATTTCAGTTGTTGAATTATGAGGAAGGGGACGCAGACATGGGTGCGGGTACTACTTGGACAAATCTGTTGAAAAATGGCACTTCATTAGATTCAGGTTATTATATGTTGGTCACCGGAACGCGTATGGCAAGTGGTGCGGTGCTCTCAAAAGTCACTTTTTTCACCATAGAACCGGAAAAGACAACAACCGTCGATTTAGTGATGAGAGAAAGTGAAGAACAGGTACAGGTAATCGGAAACTTCAATTCGGAATCGCTTTATACTCCTATATCGGGCGATAGCTTATCTACAGCGCAAAGTCTTCTTCAAACTTGTGGGAGAGGTTATTTTATTGTCGGTGTGTTGGGAGTGGGGCAGGAGCCTACTAATCATGCACTAAGAGATATAGCTGCCTTGGGCAGTGACTTTGAGAAATGGGGGCGGAAAATGGTTCTTCTTTTTCCATCTGAAGAACAATACAATAAGTTTCATGCCGCTGAGTTTCAAGGATTACCGTCTACCATTACTTATGGCATAGATATGGATAATAGTGTTCAGAAACAAATCGCTAAATCTATGAATCTCTCCAATCAGAATATGCTTCCTATGTTTATTATCGCCGATACATTCAATCGTGTGGTTTTCGTATCTCAGGGATATACCATCGGCTTGGGGGAACAATTGATGAAAACCATTCATGGATTGTAGAAAGCATAGATAAAGAAGAAATTGCAGGTAATAATAGAGTGTGACAGTATGCAATAATCGTTAATTCTCTGTATAGAGCGCACTTTTATGCGAATTAATTGTTACGTTTGCAGGAGAGTTATTATGAAGTATCTTTTGTGCATACTGTCACTTGCATTTTTACTTATAGGGAGTAGTCTGGCGACCCATAAAGAAGATGCTCAGGGATTTCGGGAGACAACCGTAATCTCTGTGGATAGTGATATATCAGCTACTACAACATTCTCTTCAACTCCTGCGGAAAGCTATTCTTTAGGAATCCTGACAACCTTTTCGCTTCCGCGAAACATCACTCCTGTACGGACATTGAAGTTTAATGATATTCCTGTCATTGTTCAATTATTGAGTTCCCGCTCTTTCCGTTTGCCCGAAGACAAAAGGAAGATGCTTCTTTCCGACACTAATTATCTGAAATATTCGAATCGATATTACATTTATACCTTGGCACATATCTTGATTTAGCCTTTTTTCTGAGTATTCCTGAGAATTTGCGCAAATATGTTTAATAGGTCCGGATTACACTGATTTCCGGGCATGTCATGTTTGTGCATAAATGATTATATAATCTGTTTTTATACTACTATGATTCATTTATTACTATCTACGTTGGCTATGATGGGGTTGACCTTTCTCATAGGCTTTTTCGTTGCGGCAGTTATAAAATTGATAGCTTATGCTGCCGATTCATTCGACTTTTATAGTTCCCATCGATTGGAGTTGCTTCGTCTGCATCGTTGGCGTCAGCATCGTCAGAAAGTGGAAAAACTCGTCAGGCAGATACCGCTTGAGGCAGAAGAGGCTATGGGAGATTACCGTGAAGACTTCAGTCGTGGTATCAACCGTAATTTTACCGGTTATGCCGGCTATTATCATGGCGTAAGTCCGGGTGCTTCGGATGAAACCCTGATGGATTATTATTATCCGCGAGATACCCGTGAGTTTTTTCTTAAGGAAGAAGAACGGGCACATGTTAATAAGAAAAACTCAAAGAAGTCAGTTACTGACAAACAATAAAAAAGACACTCATTATGGAAAATATAGATTTTGCGACCTTATTTCAAGGTATTGGTACAATGATGGCGAGCGGTTGGTTGCTTGCTTCTGCCAGAATCTTTTTGGTGATTCTCGGTTTGTTACTTATTTATTTGGGGTGGAAAGGTGTGCTCGAACCTATGGTTATGATTCCGATGGGATTGGGAATGGTAGCTATCAACTGTGGGACACTGATTATGCCTGACGGCACATTGGGTAATCTTTTTCTCGATCCGATGCTTTCGGATACTGATGCATTGATGAATACGATGCAGATAGATTTCCTGCAACCAGTCTACACGCTTACGTTCAGTAACGGACTGATAGCTTGTTTTGTCTTTATGGGTATCGGTACACTTTTGGATGTCGGTTTCCTGCTTCAGAAACCATTTGCAAGTATCTTTCTGGCATTGTGCGCAGAGTTGGGAACTTTCCTGACAGTACCTATCGCTGCAGCTCTCGGCTTGACTTTAAAAGAAAGTGCCTCTGTCGCTATGGTAGGCGGTGCCGATGGCCCGATGGTTCTGTTCACTTCACTGGCTTTGGCGAAACATCTGTTTGTCCCTATTACGGTGGTGGCTTATCTTTATTTGGGATTAACATACGGCGGTTATCCCTACCTGGTGAAACTCTTGGTGCCCAAACGCTTCCGTGCAATCAAGATGGTGACGAAGAAAGCTCCGAAAAACTATGATGCTAAAGTGAAACTGGCTTTCTCCGCTGTTCTTTGTGCTGTTCTCTGTTTCCTGTTTCCGGTTGCTTCTCCTTTATTCTTCTCTTTGTTTTTGGGAGTTGCCGTTCGCGAGTCCGGTATGAAGCATATTTATGATTTTGTTAGCGGGCCGTTACTTTACGGCTCAACCTTTATGTTGGGATTGTTATTAGGAGTACTTTGTGACGCACATTTGTTGCTCGACCCGAAAATTCTTAAATTATTGGTGCTGGGTGTTGTAGCCTTATTGCTTTCCGGTATCGGTGGAATTTTGGGTGGTTATATCATGTACTTTATAAAACGGGGAAATTATAACCCGGTGATTGGTATCGCTGCCGTAAGCTGTGTGCCTACTACCGCCAAAGTAGCCCAAAAGATTGTCAGCAAAGATAATCCGGACTCTTTCGTCTTGGGAGATGCTTTGGGTGCCAATATCTCGGGCGTGATTACTTCGGCTATTATCACAGGTATCTATATCACAGTTATTCCTTATTTATAAAGATATAGCTTGAATCGTATCCATAACTCTTCGGGCGGTTGTTACATTTCGTTCATATTCGTCGATATGTACAGTGCCGCCCATGGATACTGATTCATTCTTGTATTCCATTTCACTTTTAATACTTTCGCGGGCTGAGAAATGAAATTCCTGTATCCCTGTTTCCAGAGCGATTCGGGCAACATTCTTTTCGTTCACACCACATCCGGCAAGTAAGATGATTCTTCCTGCTGCTTGCTCCTGTAATTCTTTGAGTAGGGGAATACCTTGTTCGGCGGTTGCCTGCTGACCGGAAGTCAGAATCCGGTGACAGCCAAGTTCTATAATCTGTTCCAATGCTTCTTTGGGATTACGGCAAACATCAAAAGCTCGATGGAAAGTGACAGACAGCCCTTGTGAGGCTTTCATTAATTCCTGCATGACGGTGAAGTCGATTTCACCATTAGTGGTCAGACATCCAAAAACAACTCCGTCAACTCCGAGGTGTTTAGCCATCTCTATATCTTTCAACATCGTTTTTACTTCCATAGGCGAGTAGAGAAAATCGCCACCCCGGGGACGGATAATGACGTGCAGACGGGTTATGTCCAATACTTCACGAGCCATGGATATTTCTCCGTAAGATGGGGTCGTTCCACCTTCAGGAATACCTGCACATAGTTCTACCCGGTTGGCTCCGCCTGCCTGAGCAGCCAGGCAGCTTTCCACTGAATTGGCACAAACTTCAAATTGGTATTTTTTCATAAGTTGATGAATAAAAATGAAAGAAATGAAAAAGTGTTTGCTGTTATTAAAAAGGAATATTCATTTATTAAAAAAGGGCGAATTGCTTCGCCCTTCTATCTTTAAATTCTTTTTGAGTCTTTGGTCTTACTTGGCGAAGCTAACCGCACGTGTTTCACGGATTACGGTAATCTTCACTTGTCCTGGATAAGTCATTTCATCCTGAATCTTCTTGGCGATTTCGCCTGACAGGTTTTCAGTCTGTTTATCATCAATCTTATCCGCACCGACGATAACGCGGAGTTCGCGTCCTGCCTGGATTGCATAAGTCTTCGTCACACCCGGATAAGACATTGCCAATTGTTCGAGGTCGTTCAGACGCTTGATATAAGCCTCGACGATTTCGCGGCGTGCTCCCGGACGAGCGCCTGAGATGGCATCACATACCTGTACGATAGGAGCCAGCAAGCTGGTCATTTCCGTTTCGTCATGGTGAGCACCGATGGCATTGCAGATATCCGGTTTTTCCTTATATTTCTCCGCAAGCTTCATACCCAGCAATGCGTGTGGCAATTCCGGTTCTTCATCAGGCACTTTACCTATATCATGCAGCAAACCTGCACGTTTTGCTTTCTTCGGGTTCAGTCCCAGTTCCGATGCCATTACAGCACAAAGGTTGGCTGTCTCACGGGCATGCTGTAACAGGTTCTGGCCATAAGAAGAACGATATTTCATCTTACCGATAATACGGATCAGTTCGGGATGCAAGCCGTGGATACCAAGGTCAATCGTAGTACGTTTACCGGTTTCGATGATTTCTTCTTCCACTTGTTTGCGTACTTTAGCCACCACTTCCTCGATACGGGCCGGATGGATACGTCCGTCAGTAACAAGCTGGTGCAAAGCCAGACGTGCAATTTCACGGCGAACCGGGTCGAAAGCTGAAAGTACAATAGCCTCAGGAGTATCGTCTACAACGATTTCCACGCCTGTTGCAGCTTCCAATGCACGGATATTACGTCCTTCTCGTCCGATGATACGTCCTTTTATTTCGTCCGACTCGATATGGAATACCGTAACAGAGTTTTCAATGGCAGTTTCCGTAGCAACCCGTTGGATAGATTGAACTACGATACGTTTCGCTTCTTTGTTGGCAGTCAACTTGGCATCATCCATGATGTCGTTGATATATGACTGAGCCTGCGTTTTGGCTTCCTCTTTCAGAGATTCCACCAGGCGTTCTTTCGCTTCTTCGGCAGACAATCCCGAAATTGCTTCCAACTTGTCTATTTCCTGTTGTTGCAGTCTGTCAAGTTCTTCTTTTTTCTTATCGACAATCACCAGTTGCGCTTCCAGATTCTCTTTGACAGCTTCGGCTTCCATTTTCTTGCGTTGGATTTCTTCCTGGCGCTGTCCGAGCACCATTTCGCGTTGTTTCAGCTTGTTTTCCGCTTGCTGAATCTTCTGATTCCGCAATGCTACTTCTTTTTCAAGGTCCGCTTTCTTGTTCAGGAATTTTTCCTTAACTTCCAGTAGCTTGTTTTTCTTGATTACTTCCGCTTCTGTCTCTGCTTCTTTCAGGATATTGTCGTATCTGGACTTCAATGCATACCGGAATAGTATGTATGAAAGAACTCCACCTACGATGAAGCAAGCAATTGCTGTTGTTATTATTGCTATCATTCTACATTTAATTTAATATATAAATAAA
The DNA here is from genome assembly GCF_042854785.1 of Bacteroides sp. f07. Taxonomy (NCBI): domain Bacteria; kingdom Pseudomonadati; phylum Bacteroidota; class Bacteroidia; order Bacteroidales; family Bacteroidaceae; genus Bacteroides; species Bacteroides sp. f07. The sequence continues at coordinate 575,547 of NZ_BAABXI010000001.1, forward strand.
AACGCACCGCCAAATATCAAAGCAAGTTCTTGCTCGGATATTGTGCAGTGCGTGGTTGTTTTTTCTCTTATCAGCGAATGGCCGGTCAATTTTATTCTTCCTTGAAATAATCTTCCAGCAATTCAGTTAGTTCTTTTACCTTCTCCGTATAGGGGGCGGTATCGTTACGTTGCATCAATTGCAGTTTCTCTAACGAGAACTGATAGGCTACCATGGCAATAATTTTTTCCGGTTCGAGGTTCTTGTAAACTTCCCGGTACTTATTAAGCCTGATATTTACCTGTTTGGCAGCTTCCCGCACCATTTCTTCTTCCTCACGGTTGATGGTTAACGGGTAGTTTGAGTCTGCTATCTGCAGGTTTATCTTTATTTTATCGTTCATACATCTTCTTCTTATTCATTTAACAAAGCGATGCATTTATCGACTTCACGCACTAATTTAGACAATCGCAGCTTCGTCTCTTTTACGTCGCTGCCGTTAAGGCTGATTGCCGTAGCTGTTTTTAGGTTTGTGTAGCTGACTTCCAATTCATCGTATTGCGCCTGTACCTTCTCATTCTTTAATTTTTCAATATCGAGAAGTTTCTTCAACTCGGCATTTTCACGCTTTAACTCATCGTGCAAATAGATCAAATGCCGTAGCTGCGTCTCAAAGGTATTCAATAACTTTTTTTCTTCTTCTGTCATCACTACACCAAAATTGTACACAAAAATACGATTAACTCTGATATTACAAAAACTTTTCGTGATAAAATGTGCATTTTAGGGTAAAATAGCGGGTTGGACGAGAGAATGGGGGAGTTCTGTAGCAATAATTACTTTATAAAATCAGTAATGGTCAGGAAAAACTATATCTTTGCAGTTCAATAAAATTAAGGAAACCTCATGTTGAAAATATTAGTAACTTACGCCGTCCAAGGCGAATTTGTGGAAATAAAGTGGCCTGATGTAGAGCCGTATTACATCCGTACAGGCATCGGTAAAGTGAAATCCGCTTTTCATTTGGCAGAAGCTATTCGACAGGTACAACCCGACTTGGTTTTAAATATCGGAAGTGCCGGAACTGTCAATCATCAGGTAGGGGATATCTTCGTCTGCCGGAAGTTTGTAGACCGTGATATGCAGAAGCTGGCAGGGTTGGGAATGGAATGTGAAATCGACTCTACGGCATTGCTTGAGGCGAAAGGATATTGCGGACACTGGACGGAGAATGGAATCTGTAATACAGGAGATGGATTTCTGACGGAGTTGACCCATGTCAGCGGAGACGTGGTCGATATGGAAGCCTATGCGCAGGCATTCGTCTGCCGTTCGAAAGAAATTCCGTTTATTTCCGTGAAATATGTGACCGATATTATCGGGCAGAACTCCGTGAAACATTGGGAAGATAAGCTGGCCGATGCCCGTCAGGGGCTTTCCGACTATCTCAATGTCTTGAAAGAAAGAATATGATAAGTGACACCTGCGGCTATCAGTCCCAGGAGAATCTTTACCCATAGCAGAGGAATCAGGAAGAAGATGCAATACAGCATTGTTCCCCACATCAGTACAAGTGAGATAATCTTGGCTCGTAGCGGAATGGCTTTATTTTCGCGGAAGTTGCGGATATAGGGACCGAAATGCCGGTGGCTCAGTAACCAGTTGTATAATCGGGGCGAGCCCTTGAAGTAAAGGGCGGCTGTGAGTAGCAGAAAGGGGGTGGTAGGCAATAACGGCAGAAAGATGCCGAGAATACCGAGTGCCAGGGAAATGCTTCCTAAAATGATACATAGAGTTTTCATACGGCAAAGATACTGCGAAAATAGGAAAAAATAACTGTCTCTGCTGAATGAAAACTCTATTTTGTATTACCTTTGCCGTTGCATCGAGGTGACATTAGATGCATATAACTATTAAAATACGTACAGCAATGTTTACAGTAATCAAACGCATGGAGATTTCAGCTTCCCATAAGCTGGTGCTCCCGTATCGCAGTAAATGCGCCAGTCTACACGGTCACAACTGGATTATCACCGTTTATTGTCGTTCCACACGACTTAATTCCGAGGGAATGGTAGTCGATTTCACCCGTATCAAAGAGGTGGTTAAGGAGAAACTCGACCATCAGAACCTGAATGAAGTACTTCCTTTTAATCCTACAGCCGAGAATATTGCCCGGTGGGTTTGTAAACAGATTCCGCAATGCTTTAAAGTAGAAGTGCAGGAGTCGGAGGGAAACACCGTTGTCTATGAGAAAGATCCTGTAGCAGGAGAAGAGCAGGAGTAAAGAGTAGCGAACAAAACATATATAACGATGAGAAAGATTAATGAAATCTTTTACAGTTTACAAGGCGAAGGATACCATACCGGAACTCCGGCTATCTTTGTCCGTTTTTCCGGTTGCAATCTGAAGTGTGACTTTTGCGACACGCAACACGAGGAAGGAAGAATGATGACCGACGACGAAATTATCTCCGAAGTAGAAAAATATCCCGCCGTTACCGTTGTTCTGACGGGTGGTGAACCCTCTTTGTGGATAGATGACGAATTTATCGACCGTCTGCACCGGGCGGGTAAATATGTTTGTATCGAAACGAACGGCACACGCCCCTTGCCCAAAGCCATAGACTGGGTGACCTGCTCGCCCAAACAAGGAGTAAAACTGGCTATTGACCGGATGGATGAAGTGAAAGTTGTCTATGAAGGACAAGATATAAGTATTTATGAACTGTTGCCTACCGAACATTTTTTCCTTCAGCCTTGTTCTTGTAATAACACTGCTTCTACAGTGGATTGTGTAATGCAACATCCCAAATGGAGACTCAGCCTGCAAACACACAAATTAATCGACATCCGCTAGACTGATAGACGGATGTGGCGGAAGAAGCTTAAATTATTACATGATATAGTTATGAAAGTAGGTTTGTTTATTCCTTGTTATATCAATGCTATCTATCCCAATGTGGGCGTGGCATCGTATAAACTATTAAAAAGTTTGGGAGTAGACGTCGATTATCCGCTAGACCAGACCTGTTGCGGACAACCGATGGCGAATGCCGGTTTTGAAGATGAATCGGTGAAGTTAGCACTCCGTTTTGACGATTTGTTCCAAAAGTACGATTACATTGTCGGTCCTTCCGCCAGTTGTGTGGCTTTTGTGAAAGAGAACCATCCCGGTATTCTCAAGAAAGAAGGGCATGCCTGCCAGAGTGCGGGGAAGATTTATGACATATGTGATTTTATTCACGATGTGCTGAAACCTTCGAAAATCCCTGCACGTTTTCCTCATAAGGTCAGTATTCACAATAGTTGTCATGGGGTGCGCGAACTGCTTATTTCGGCTCCCACTGAGTTAAATATTCCTTATTATAATAAACTACGTGATTTGCTCGATTTGGTCGAAGGTATCGAAGTTTTCGAACCCAGCCATATCGACGAGTGCTGCGGTTTTGGCGGTATGTTTGCCGTGGAAGAACAGGCCGTGTCCGTCTGCATGGGACGGGATAAGGTAAAAGACCACATGGCTACCGGAGCCGAATACATTGTCGGAGCGGACAGTTCCTGTCTGATGCATATGCAAGGCGTCATCAAACGGGAGCATCTGCCTATTCAGATTATCCATATTGTAGAAATTCTAGCGTCGCAATCATGAGTACAAAACATTCAAAGGCTGCCGAAAAGTTCTTGCAGGACGGCAAGATGGCAGCATGGCATAACGAAACCCTTTGGATGGTTCGCGCCAAAAGGGATAAGATGAGCAAGGAAGTTCCCGAATGGGAAGAGTTGCGCAACAAGGCTTGTGAACTGAAAATGTATTCCAACAGCCACCTTGAGGAGCTTCTGCTGGAGTTCGAGAAGAATGCTACCGCCAACGGTGCCATTGTCCATTGGGCGAAAGATGCCGATGAGTACTGTGCCATCGTCTACGAGATACTGAACGAACATAACGTACATCATTTCATAAAGAGCAAGTCTATGCTTGCCGAAGAATGTGGATTGAATCCCTTTCTGATGGAGCGTGGTATTGATGTTGTAGAATCCGATTTGGGCGAACGTATCCTGCAACTGATGCATCTCGAGCCCAGTCATATCGTACTGCCTGCCATTCATATCAAACGGGAACAGGTAGGCGAACTTTTCGAGAAAGAAATGGGTACGGAAAAAGGAAACTTTGACCCTACTTACCTGACGCATGCCGCCCGGAAGAACTTACGCCACCTTTTCCTGAATGCCGAAGCTGCCATGACAGGAGCTAATTTTGCCGTGGCTTCTACCGGAGACATCGTTGTCTGTACGAATGAAGGCAATGCCGATATGGGAACCTCATATCCGAAACTGAATATTGCCGCTTTCGGTATGGAAAAGATTGTTCCGGATTTGGATGCGCTGGGTGTGTTTACCCGGTTGTTGGCGCGTTCGGCTACCGGGCAGCCGGTGACGACATACACTTCTCATTACCGTCGTCCGCGTGAAGGTGGCGAATATCATATCATCATTGTAGACAATGGACGGAGTTCTCTGCTTTCCAAGCCCGACCATATCAAGACATTGAATTGCATCCGCTGTGGTGCCTGCATGAATACCTGTCCTGTATATCGCCGGAGTGGTGGATACTCTTATACCTATTTCATTCCCGGTCCTATCGGAATCAATTTGGGAATGGCGCATAATCCGGAGAAGTATTATGATAATCTTTCTGCCTGCTCATTGTGTATGTCCTGTTCTGATGTCTGTCCGGTGAAAGTCGATTTGGCCGAACAGATTTATAAATGGCGTCAGGATTTGGATGGGCTTGGAAAGGCAAATACGGGAAAGAAGATAATGTCCGGTGGCATGAAGTTCCTGATGGAACGTCCGGCGTTGTTCAACGCTGCTTTGTGGGCTGCCCCGGTAATAAACAGCCTGCCTCGTTTTATGAAATACAATGATTTCGATGATTGGGGGAAAGGGCGCGAATTGCCGGAATTCGCTAAAGAGTCGTTCAATGAAATGTGGAAGAAAAACAAGGTACAGGGAAAGGAGGAGACCAAATGAGCAGTAGAGAAGAAATATTAGCCAGTATCCGTAAGAATACGCAAGTACGTTATGATAAGCCGGATATAGCGGATATGGAACGATTGTCATATCCGGATAAGATAGAGCAGTTTTGTGCTATCAGCCGTGCGGTTGGCGGCACAGCGGTCGTGTTGGGCGAAGGGGAAGATGTGGATGCCGTGATACGCAGGACATATCCCGACGCTATGCGCATTGCTTCCGTATTGCCGGAAATTTCCTGTGCGACTTTCAATCCCGACAACTTGGATGACCCGAAAGAGTTGGACGGTACGGATGTGGCAGTAGTGAAAGGAGAAATCGGCGTAGCCGAGAACGGAGCCATTTGGATACCGCAGACAGTGAAGTATAAGGCTGTATATTTTATTTCGGAGAAACTGGTTATCCTGCTCGACCGGAATAGAATAGTGGACACCATGTATGATGCTTACCATGAATTGGACGGACAGGAATATAAGTTCGGTACGTTCATCTCCGGCCCTTCAAAGACAGCCGACATCGAGCAGGCATTGGTAATGGGTGCACATGGAGCGCGGGATGTATTAGTCATTTTGATTTAAATATAAGTAATATGTATGCCAATAAAGTAAAGAAAATAGCTGCTGTCCATGACCTTTCGGGGATGGGGCGCGTATCTCTGACTGTCGTTATTCCTATCCTGTCATCAATGGGCTTTCAAGTCTGTCCGCTTCCTACGGCAGTACTGTCTAACCATACGCAGTATCCCGGCTTCTCCTTTTTGGACCTGACGGATGAAATGCCGAAGATTATAGCCGGATGGAAGAAACTGGAAGTCCAGTTCGACGCTATTTATACCGGATACCTCGGCTCTCCGAAACAGATTCAGATTGTTTCCGATTTTATCAAAGACTTCCGCCAGCCGGATAGCCTGATAGTAGCTGATCCGGTATTGGGGGATAACGGTCGTCTGTATACCAACTTTGATATGGAAATGGTAAAAGAGATGCGTCACCTGATAACTAAGGCGGATGTGGTTACTCCTAATCTGACAGAGCTGTTCTATTTACTGGACAGGCCTTATAAGGCAGATAATACGGACGAGGAATTGAAAGAATACCTTCGTCTTTTGTCTGATAAAGGTCCGCAAGTCGTTATTATTACCAGTGTTCCTGTGCATGACGAACCTCACAAAACTTCGGTTTATGCATACAACCGCCAGGGAAACCGTTACTGGAAAGTGACCTGTCCCTATCTGCCCGCCCATTATCCCGGAACGGGAGATACTTTTACCAGCGTGATTACAGGTTCATTAATGCAGGGAGACAGTCTTCCGATGGCATTAGACCGTGCCACGCAATTTATCCTGCAAGGCATCCGTGCCACTTTCGGTTATGAATATGACAACCGCGAAGGTATTCTGTTGGAGAAAGTGCTTCACAATCTGGATATGCCGATACAAATGGCCAGCTACGAACTGATATAAGAAATCAGAACTGTACCGTAATCCTTGTCGGAAGGTTTCCGAACGTCCACTTCGGACCTTCTTTGACAAGCCGGATTGCTTCTTTATCAGCAGATTCGCATATTCCATGGACGACAGTGATGTTCTGTGGATTTCCTTCCTTGTCAACAAAGAAAGCAAGTACTACCTCGCCTTTCACATCCTTACACTTGTCATCATTCGGGCGGATAAGATTTTCTTCCAAATACTTCTTGTATTTACGTTTACCTATTACCGGCTGTGGAGTCAGGTGTTTATCTTTTGTTTTTGAAGAAACTGTTGCCGAGGCACCGGTGACGGTGGATTTCTTACTGCTGCCATATCCCACTACTACCACTTCATCAAGATTTTGTTTATTTTCATTCATGGCAATTAACATTGTCCTGCTGGTATCTACGGGTATTTCTACCGGTTCGTAACCGATAAACTGTGCTGTTAGTTCATTGTTATCTTTTTCTTTTTTTAATGCAAACTCACCGTTGAGGTCTGTGATTGTACCTATATTTGTTCCGGTATATGCTACACTGGCTCCAATGATTGGTTGTCCCTTTTCATCCGTCACTTTCCCCTTTATAAAATTCCGGTTGGGAGTGGCTGCTTTTGCCACTTTCATTTCATGGACTTCGGAGAGGGGAATATTTGTATCCACCACTACTGTTTCTTCTTGCATTACAGCTTGCCTGGCAGTTTCACTTTGCTTGGTGTTTTTTTCTATGATTGGTGTTGCTACCACTACTGGTGCGCTTTGCGGTTTGGAAGTGGTTTTGTTTTTAACTACTATATTTTTTTTATCCGTTTGCTTCACGGTGACTTCATGAGTGGAATCCTGCTTTATTTTTGTTTTAGCCAAAGCGACTGTTTCCTCTTGCGGAGTGACCGGTTTGAACACTACCGAAGGAATATCTTCTTTGGCGATAAATACATCATCTGCCATACTCTTTCTGAGAAACAGGAAATAAGTACTGATGCCGATTCCAATCACCAGGCAAGCAGCAATGCTCCAAGTGATAGCATACGAATTTTTCTTCTTTGAAGGATTCGTATTCCTTGCAGAATGAGCCGAAACCTGCATCCGCAGTTTCTCTATCCGTTCTTCGTGATTCCCTTCCACCTGGCTGTATCCATCCATAGCATCAGCCAGAAAAGGGTCTTTCATCGACTCTTTTTCCAGTCGGTGCGCCTCTTTTCCTTTGCGGAGTCCTCGTATGTAGTCCAATAGTTTCATAGGGTCTGTTTCTTGATACAAATTTTTAAATTTCGCTTTCCGTTCTGGATATAGCTTTTCACATTGTTCAGAGTAAATCCGGTTTGTTCCACAATGTCGGCATACGACATCTCTTCGAGGAAGAAACGCGTAATACTGGTCCGTTGTTCTTCGGGCAACTTTTCGAGACAGTGATGTAATGCCTTCAGTTGTTCCTCCGAACTTTCCTCTTCACTTAATAGATGCAGAAATTTGTCAGATTCCATAATATTAACCGTATAATCTAACGGAATTTCTTTATTTTCCTTCCGTAAAAGTTGCAGGCAATGATTCTTCGCCACCCGGTAGAGCCATGGCTTGAAAACTTTTATCTCATAATTTCCCAGTTTAGGCAATAAATCTTCAAACAACTGCATGACTGCTTCCTGTGCCCGGTCTTCATCATGCAGGTATTTCAGGCAAAGTCCGTACAGTAACGGGATATATCGGTTATATAATTCACCGAAATATTCCGTATCGCCGGACTTCGTATAGTGTATCAGTAATTCCTCGTCCGATAGTTTCGATATGTTTCTTTTGAAAAACAACATCTATTCCTCTTCTGCGTCGATAACAACTTGATATTTTTCTTTCATTCTTTCAAAATCACCTGTTATCTGCTCTAATATTTCATGTGTATCCGTATTCTTTACCAAAGCGGGCATACCATAATAGATAGATGCTTTGTATGGCAATAGGATCATCTTTCCTTTGGGTAAAGAGCGTCCCATACCGGTCATGAATACAGGAATATATTTCACTTCAGGCCGTAGCGACAGGATACGGGCAATGCCGGATTTTATTTTTCCCATCTGCTCCGGTTTTCCTCTGGTTCCTTCCGGAAAAAGAATCAGTGAATACCCGGCATCGATGGCTTCAAGCATCTTACGGATCGGATCGTGCTCCGAATCTTTTTCCCCTTTTCTTCTGATAAGAAGCGTATTGATGAAAAAGTTGCTGATGGAAGCCTGAAAGCGGGTTTTCCCGAAATAGTCTTCTGCTGCTACGGGTTTGACTTTCCACAAAAGTTCGCCGGGCAGGGAAGCCAACAGGCTTAGGGTGTCCAGGTGGCTGTTATGATTGGCAAGGATAATGAATTGCTTTTCTTTTTTAAGGAAGCGGCAATCGGTGAACTGAACCCCTACGATTAATTTCAGGAACCAGTGGAAAACACCTTTATATATAATCTGCATGGCAGCAGATTGCATGAATCTTTTTTCCATTCTCTCCGTTTAATATGCAATGTAATAAACTAAATGAAAAAATACAGGAGCAGTGTAGGACAGCGAATCTATCCGGTCGAATACTCCTCCATGACCGGGAATACTGTTCCCCATATCTTTAATTCCTTTATCTCTCTTGATGGCGGAGATGACCACGTCTCCCGAGAAGCCGGCAATCGCAAGGAGGGCGCTAACCAGAATAACGTTGGGAGCGGAGAGGGGAGTCAGGAAACCGAGGAAGTAACCAATCGCAGTGGTACTGATGACACCACCCAGGAAACCTTCCCACGTCTTGTTCGGACTTACTTTCGGAAGAATCTTATGCCGTCCGAGAAGTTTGCCCCAGATAAATTGCATGATATCATTGATTTCCGTAAGGAATACAAGGAACAACAGCAGGCCCCGTCCTCCGGAACTGAATCCCGGTAGTTCGGGAAGTGACAGGAGATAAGCGAGGTGGCTGATACCGAATACCGAAAGCATCAGAATCCATTGCAACAGTGCCATCGACTTGGTGATTCCGTGTGTATCTCCCTTTAAAACGAGCCGTAAAGGCAATACGAGGAACATGACTACCGGAATGAAGATGATGAATGCTCCATACCAGGCAAGGTAAGCCAGATAATATTGAATGGGGATAGACAGTATGCCCCAAAACAGTGCTCCGCGATCTGCCTCTCTGAATCCCAATACAGAATAAAGTTCTCTAAAAGCAATGAAAGAGAGAAAGGCAAGGAAGAAATAAGAAATGTTATAGCTGATAAATACAGCACCGATAAACATACCAGCCATGATCCACCATGAGCGCGTGCGTGCGGCGAGTTCGCTGATATTTGTTTTCGGAGATATCTTTTTTACAAGGAAAAGAATAAGGCTTGCCGTAACAAGCAATCCGATGATAAGCGAGATGACAATAATCAACTCATCGCTTAATGTAGGGAATATTTTATCCAGTAGATTTTTCATTTTATTTCAGTGTTTGTTGTGTGTGACATGAGGTACAGGCGATGTATCAGTGTCGCGATAAGACCGATGTTGATAATGATTAGAGCGGTGAAGCATACCATCCGGTCGTATCCTGAATGGATGGTGCAGGTGGCGACTACAAAGGTCAGTGTCAGCAATGCCATGCGGTGTTGTTTGGCCATCGGACCATTAAAGAAATGCTGATGTGTTTTGTAGGCTCCTATCCAGCGGAAATAAGCTGTCATAACAGCAAGAAGGGCGCCCAGCCATCCCAATTCGACTCCGAATCCACCTGCTACATACCCGACGGGAATGATGAACAATGCATCGGCAAAGCGGTCGGGCATATCATTATAAAGATCTCCGTTGGCACTTTTTTTTCCTCCTTCAATGGCGACCATCCCATCGAACAGGTTGCAGAGCAACCGCGACTGCATACAAACGATGAACAGAATATAGGCTACATATTTATTGAAGCCGGGATAAATAACTGTGCCAATCAGCAGGAGGCAACCTACCATAGCGAAGAATACACTCATCATGGAAATTTGATTGGGAGTGACACCCCAACGAGTTAGTTTGCGGGCAATGTTATTAGCCCAGGCCGTGTTTCGCGAGGCTATTTCCCGCCTTCCGTCGACTTCGTTTTTCATATTTGTGATATGTTTATGATTCGCAAATATACACATCATCTGATGAGTGGCAAAGGAATAAGGGAGAATTTTGAAAGGACTCTTTTTTTCTGCCGGATAAAAAAAGTTCAAGTCATTTATGGAATCAGTGTGAAATCTGCATCTCTATAGTAAAAGCGAACTATTAGTAACATTTTAAATAATGAAGTTATGAAAACAAATCAATTCAGAGCAATGATGCTCGTACTGCTGATGGCAGTTGTTTCTTTAGGTATGGTGAACGCGCAAGCTATTACCGTGTCGGGTACTGTGACGGATGCAAAGGATGGAACTCCGCTTGTTGGCTGTTCGGTACAGATAAAGGGTACTACGAAGGGTACGGTAACGAATATGAATGGCCGGTACACGATACAGGCTAAGAAAGGGGAAACGTTGTTGTTCCAGTATATCGGGTATAAACAAGAGAGAAGGGTGGTAAAATCGGCCACGCTGGATGTGAAGATGAAAGCTGACGAACTGGTATTGGAAGAATGTGTGGTGGTAGGATACGGCCATGAGACAAGAGCTGCAAAAGTAATGTCTACTGCTTACAAGGCAGTATGTCCGACTCCGAGAATCATGTATGATGCTGCAAATGCGGAAGAATACGGAGAGTTTCAGGAGAACGGTTTCAAGAGTGTATCGGATACTCCGCTTTCTACTTTCTCTATTGATGTAGATGCCGCTTCTTATAGTAATATGCGTCGTTTTATCAATAAAGGTGAACTGCCTTCGGTTGATGCTATCCGTACAGAAGAATTAGTGAACTACTTTTCTTATGATTATCCGAAGCCGACAGGAAGTGATCCTGTGAAAATTACCATGGAATCTGGAGCCTGTCCCTGGAATACCAATCATCGTCTTGTACGTATCGGCCTGAAAGCAAAAGAAATCCCGACGGATAATCTGCCTGTGTCTAATCTGGTATTCCTGATTGACGTCTCCGGTTCTATGTGGGGAGCCAACCGGTTGGATTTGGTGAAGTCATCTCTCAAATTATTGGTGAATAACTTACGTGATAAAGATAAAGTCGCAATTGTGACTTATGCGGGCAGCGCCGGCGTGAAACTAGAGTCTACTCCGGGCAGCGACAAACAAAAGATTCGCGAAGCGATAGACGAACTGACGGCAGGCGGTTCTACGGCAGGCGGCGCAGGTATCCTGTTGGCATACAAAATAGCGAAAAAGAATTTTATCTCTAATGGCAATAACCGCATCATCCTCTGTTCCGATGGAGATTTTAATGTAGGCGTTTCTTCGGCAGAAGGACTGGAACAACTGATAGAGAAAGAACGGAAGAATGGAGTATTTCTTACTGTATTGGGCTATGGAATGGGAAATTATAAAGATAAAAAGATGCAGGTTTTGGCAGAAAAGGGAAATGGAAACCATGCTTATATAGATAATCTGCAAGAAGCCAACCGTGTCTTGGTCGGTGAATTTGGTGCTACTCTCCATACAGTTGCGAAAGATGTAAAATTGCAGGTAGAGTTTAATCCTTCACAAGTACAGGCATATCGTTTGATAGGTTACGAAAGCCGCCTGCTGAAAGACGAGGACTTCAATAATGATGCAAAAGATGCCGGAGATATGGGTGCGGGACATACGGTGACTGCTTTCTACGAAGTAATTCCTACAGGTGTGAAGAATGATTATGTAGGCAAGATAGATGATTTGAAATATCAGAAGAAAGGGAAAGTAACCGTGAAACCGACGGGCTCTAATGAACTCCTGACTGTGAAGCTGCGTTACAAAGCCCCGGACAAAGATGTCAGCAAGAAAATGGAACTTCCATTTGTTGATAATAAAGGAAATAATGTTTCTTCTGATTTCCGCTTTGCTTCGGCTGTAGCAATGTTCGGACAATTACTCCGGAATTCTGACTTCAAAGGAGATGCCAGTTATGATAAAGTAATCAGTCTGGCAAAACAAGGATTGGATAATGATGATAAAGGGTATAGAAGGGAATTTATCCGTTTGGTTGAGACTGTTAAAGGCTCAGTTTGAAAGTTTTGGGGATGTGTTCCAGAATAACTATAACCAAAACGGTTCTTTTCTGTGCGGAAATGAATGAGAATTTGTTTTCAATTACTGACTCGCATAAGTACAACATGAACTTTTGACTCATAAATTTCACCAGTTTCACCTTATCTCTGAAACATCGATGAATAAGGAGATAGCGGGTGAAAGCGTAGAAAAAATCAAGGTAAAATCTCCCGTTATTGCTTTCACCTTTTAAATTTATTTACACCGATTGCTGAACATATAGAGCCACCGTGCTGAATATATAGATTCAATGCGGTAAGTATATAGATTCAATGTGTTGAATATATAGATCTACCAACTCAAGTATTAATAGATAAGAGTCAAGATGCTAACACTTTACATACAGGCTGTTAATACCTGATGGATTATCTATTAATACCTGACAACGGATTTGTTATAAGCATATTTCGATTAGCTATAAGCATATCCGGATTAGCTATAATGAAATTTATTTTAGCTCAAGGGAAATTTTGAAAAGACAAGGTGAAATCGCTAATGTTCAGTTTCACCTGAGCTTACCCCTTGCTTTCACCCGCTATTACCTTATTCATGGGCATTTCGAGAATTAGGTGAAATCGATGAACCACAATTATATTATAGTTGTGTTTATGGTTGTTTAGCGCAATAAAATGGCGGATTGTTAAAAGGTAGCGAAAGTTCTACTGTTATTTATGGATAGTAGAACTTTTACTACTTTTGTGGTGCTGGAAAAATAATTGATATGGTAAAGTCATCCGAATTTCATCGGCAGATACCAAAGGAAGGTAAAAAAAATGTGTCCGACATTTGTCCGACCTGTAAACGATAAACAGCTGTAAGTTATTAACTTACAGCTGTTTATCCTTGCACGGGAGGAGAGGCTCGAACTCCCGACACCCGGTTTTGGAGACCGGTGCTCTACCAACTGAGCTACTCCCGTGTTTGCGGCTGCAAAGGTAGTATAAACTTCCGAATCTGCAAATGTTTGGGTAAATAAGTTTTGAATTATTTTAATTTTTCCCATTCGTCGGGCTTGAAACCGACCAGAACAAAACTGTCTGTCACTACCAATGGGCGTTTCACCAGTTTACCGTTTGTTGCCAGTAACGCTATTTGTTCATCTTCACTCATACTTGATAGCTTCTCGCTCAGTTTCAGCTCTTTATAAACCAAACCGCTTGTGTTGAAGAATTTTTTTATCGGCAGGCCGCTACGTGGAATCCATGCTTTTAGTTCTTCTACCGTAGGATTCTCTTCCACGATTAAGCGATTTACAAACTCAATGTTATTTTCTGTTAACCACTTCTTAGCTTTTTGGCAGGTACTGCATGCCGGGTATTGCAAAAATAAGGGTGTCATACGTAGTTTATTATTTAATGATTACTATTATTATATACTGATTCTTTTCATGGGAGTATCTGTAAATCCTGATACATAATCCGGTAAGCAGCCGCTTTCTTATCCAAGGCCAGCGGATATGCCCGCGAGGAGGAAGGCATACGGTATAATCTCATGGCCCGTCCTTCAAAAACGAATTCCGCATAATCGCCGACTTTCGGCTCTTCCACATCAAACTGTTGCCGGAGCGTATCCGTAGCTTTTTGTCCGGTGGTGACAATTGCCTTACATTCGGGAAGTCGGCGAAGCAATGCTGCCACGTCGGTGGCTTCCACCACTTCGAGAAACTTGTCCGAAGCGTTATCCTGCAATCTGCGGATGGAAGAAGCCGTATCGAACAGCGCAATCCCCTTTTCATTCAGAAAGTTTATAATTCGTTCGCGGCAGAACGCTTTTCGTGTCGGATTAAGAAAGTGTTCCTTATCATTGAAGAATAAAACACCGAAAATCCGCCACATGTCATTATTCAGGTTCGGATAGTAGAAATCCATTGACCAGCGTTTTTTCTGTGGCGGAAAACTTCCCAACATAAGCAACTTTGTTTTCGCCGGGAGAAACGGTTCTAACGGATGTTTTTCGATTTCCATTTTTATGTGTCATTTTAATTTTCTGCAAAAATAGTGATTCTATTTATTTCCCTCAAAATCAATGCGAAAAAATGATATATTTAAAATAATTGGTTATTTTTGCGACATAATGAATGCATGGTTTATCGTAATGTTATTGAGAGTAAAAGTCGTTGTTAGCTGCTGTTTAATAAGCCAGTTCTTTTTCCTGAGTGAAAAATGTTACGCTTCAGAGCAACAGATGTTAAAACAAACAATAGAAATCCCTGCTGATAAAACGACAGTAAGGGGGCGCGTTGTCGATACCAAAGGCGAACCGCTTATAGGTGCAACTGTACGTGAGAAAGGGGGAGTCAACGGAACCGTGACCGATATTGACGGAAATTTCTTCTTGTCCGTGCCGGATAGTGCTGTTTTACAAATATCCTTTATAGGCTATGAGACTACAGAAGTTAAAGTTTCAGGCAGGTCCATGCTTGAAATATTTCTTCGGGAAAGTGCCATAGAACTGGATCATGTCATTGTGACCGCCTTAGGGCTCGAAAAGGATGAGGCTACGCTGGCTTATTCCACGCAGAAAATAAAAGGGGAGGAACTCAGCCGTGTGAAAGAAATAAATCTGATTACCGCCCTCGCCGGAAAAGCTGCCGGGGTGCAGGTCAATAAAAACTCTTCCGGTATGGGCGGCTCCGCAAAAATCAGTCTCCGGGGAATCCGTTCGGCATTCGGCGATAACCAGCCGCTTTATGTGATAGACGGAGTACCGATGTCCAACACCACTTCGGAACAATCTTATTCAGCGATTGGCGGAACGGCAAATGCCGGAAACCGGGATAGCGGGGACGGTATTTCTAATTTGAACCCGGAAGATGTGGAAAGCATCAGTATCCTGAAAGGTGCTCCCGCCGCTGCTTTATACGGAAGTATGGCAGCCAACGGTGTGATTCTTATCACTACTAAAAAAGGAAATTCTACCGGACAACGGAGTATTCACTTCTCCACCAGACTGACTTTTGATAAGGCATTCAGCCTGCCTGAGATGCAGAACCGTTATGGCGTAAGCGACGTGACAGATAGCTGGGGTGAAAAGGCAAACTTGGAGAAGCATGATAACCTGAATGATTTCTTCCGTACCGGACTGACATCCATCACTTCCGTATCCGTCAGCTATGGAAATGAAAACCTGCAGACTTACTTCTCTTATGCCAATACGACCGGAAAGGGGATTATTGACCGGAATAAACTGAAGAAGCACAATATCAATTTGCGTGAAACAGCTACCATGTTCAACAAACGTCTGAAACTGGACGGCAACGTCAATGTCATGAAGCAGACGGTAGAGAATAAACCCGTCTCAGGTGGTTTTTATATGAATCCGCTGGTAGGGCTTTATCGTTTCCCCCGTGGCGAAGACCTGTCATTTTATAAGGATAACTTTGAAACCTATGACACTGACCGGAAACTGGGGGTACAGAACTGGCATACATTTACCGAAGACTTCGAACAGAACCCTTATTGGATAGTGAACCGCATACAAAGTAAGGAGACACGTACACGTGTCATCCTTGCACTCTCGGCAAGTGTCAAAGTGAATGGCTGGCTGACGATTCAGGCTCGCGGCAATATGGATTACTGGGGCGACAAGCTACGTCAGAAGTTCTATGCTTCCACCGCTCCCGCTTTGTGTGGAGCGAACGGGCGGTATCTTGAGATGGATTATCAGGAGACGCAGATGTATGGAGACATCATGGCTATGTTCAAGAAAACCTGGGGCGATTTTACACTGGATGCGGCTATCGGCGGCAGTATAAATGACAGAGTCACAAACTCTACCCGCTATGACTCGAAAAATGCCTCTTTGAAGTTTGCCAATGTGTTTAATATCGCCAATATCGTTATGAACAGTTCCGCCAGCATTGACCAGAAAATAGATATGCATCGTCAACTGCAATCACTCTTTGCTACGGCTCAGATTGGCTATAAGGAGAAACTGTTCCTTGACTTGACAGCCCGTAATGACTGGGCATCCACTCTCTCGCATACCACGCATGAGAAATCCGGATTCGCTTACCCTTCTGTCGGTCTTTCCATGTTACTCGACAAATGGGTGAAGATGCCCGGATGGATTTCTTTCGCAAAACTGCGCGGCGCTTACAGTAAGGTAGGCAATGATATTCCGGCACATATCACCAACCCCTCTTCGCATGTCAATGCCGGTGGTGAGATACAGGCGAATGATGCCGCTCCTTTCCGGGAGATGGAGCCGGAAATGACACATGCCATAGAGTTTGGAACGGAATGGAGATTCTTTCAGCATCGTCTGGGAATTAACCTGACTTATTATCGCACTAATACCTATAACCAATTCTTCAAACTCCCTGCACTGGCAGGAGATGTGTACGCTTATCGGTATGTGAATGCCGGAAATATCCAAAACCGGGGGTGGGAAGTGACACTGAACGCGACTCCGGTGCTGAGTGCTGATTTTAGCTGGAAAACCTCTCTGAACTTCTCTTCCAACAAGAATAAGATTGTGAAATTGCATGATGACTTGAAGGAGATGGTGTACGGGCCTACCAGTTTTTCTTCCAGCTATGCGATGAAACTTATTAAAGGCGGTTCTATCGGTGATATTTACGGCAAGGCTTTTGTACGTGATGACCAGGGAAATATTGTCTACGAAACAGAGGGCGACAATAAAGGGTTTCCATCAGTGGAGGGGGACGGCAATACGATAAAAGTGGGAAATGCCAACCCTGTCTTTATGATGGGCTGGAACCATACATTCTCTTACAAAGGTTTCAGCCTCTACTTCCTGCTTGACTGGCGTTATGGCGGTGAGGTGCTTTCACAGACACAGGCGGAAATGGATCTTTACGGAGTGTCGGAAGTAACGGCCGATGCCCGGGATAGGGGATATGTCATGCTTGAGGGGCGGAAGATAGATAATGTAAGGGGATTCTATAAGATAGTGGGCGGACGCGCCGGAGTGACGGAATACTATATGTATGACGCTACCAACCTGCGGTTGCGTGAGGTGTCATTGAGCTATAATCTCCCTAAACAATGGATGCAGAAGACGAAAGTTCTGAAAGATGTGCAACTTTCGTTTGTTGCCCGTAATCTTTGTTTCTTGTATAAGGAAGCTCCTTTTGACCCGGATTTAGTGCTTTCTACGGGGAACGATAATCAGGGGATCGAAGTTTTCGGAATGCCCACTACCCGGAGTCTGGGCTTCTCGGTGAAATGTGAATTTTAAGAGTAGGAGAGAGGTATGAAAAAGAAATATATACATCTATGCCTGACAGGCTTGTTGCTGTTTTCCGTTGCTTGTACCGGAAATTTCCGTGACTATAATACCGATTTATCCGGCATTACGGATGATGACCTGATTATTGATGATAACGGTTATGGAATCCGTTTGGGAATTATCCAGCAGGGTATTTATTTTAACTACGATTATGGGAAAGGCAAGAACTGGCCTTTCCAGTTGACGCAGAACCTGAATGCGGATATGTTCAGCGGATATATGCATGATGCCAAACCGCTGAACGGTGGTTCGCACAACTCCGACTATAATATGCAGGACGGTTGGAACAGCGCGATGTGGACACATATGTATTCGTATGTTTTTCCGCAGATATACCAGTCGGAGAATGCCACACGGAACACTCAGCCTGCCTTGTTCGGCATCACGAAAATACTAAAGGTGGAAGCCATGCATCGCGTGACGGATTATTACGGTCCTATCATCTACAAGAATTTCGCCAACGCGGCAAACCATTACCGTCCCGATACGCAAAAAGATGTTTATTATGAGTTCTTCAATGAACTCGACTCGGCGGTTGTTGCCCTTATCGGTTATATAGAGGAGAAGCCGGATGCCAATGAATTTGCCCGTTTTGATATTCTGCTGGATGGTAACTATACTTCCTGGATAAAATTTGCCAATTCCTTGCGCCTTCGTCTTGCCATGCGTTTGGCATCCGTTGTTCCCGATAAGGCGCAGGGTGAAATTGGGAAAATAAAGAAAAACGGCTACGGTGTCTTTGAAACGGTTACAGAGAAAGTGGCGGTTTCTACCCAATCGGGATATACCAATCCATTGGGCGAACTCAACCTTGTATGGAATGAAACCTATATGAGTGCCCCGATGGAATCCATCCTGACAGGCTACAATGACCCTCGTCTGGAAGTTTATTTCAAACCTTGCACGGATGTTGAATTTAAAAATGAATATCGTGGAATCCGTCAGGGAACCTGCTTTGCCCACAACCATTATGCCGGGTTGTCGAAACTGTCCGTCACCCAATCTACGGATGCTCCCCTGATGACCGCTTCGGAAATTTGGTTTCTGCGTGCCGAAGCCGCTTTGCGGGGATGGACGGACGAAGATGAAGAGGTCTGCTATCGGAACGGAGTGACGACCTCTTTTCAGCAATGGGGAGTCTATGGAGCGGAAGAGTATCTGCAAAGTGACCTGACTGCCGCTGACTTTATAGATACCTATGACGAAGAGAACAATATCGAAGCCCGTTGTAAAATATCTCCCAAATGGGACAGGGAGGACGACAAGGAAACGAAACTGGAAAAGATAATCACTCAAAAATGGATTGCCATGTTCCCTGAAGGCTGTGAGGCTTGGGCGGAACAGAGACGGACGGGGTATCCCCGCTTATTTCCCGTGCGCTTCAATCATAGCAGGAACGGATGCATAGATCCGGAAATCATGGTACGCCGCCTTAACTTCCCCGGCACCCTTCAGACAGAAGACCCTGACCAATATCTTGCACTTGTACAAGCGCTGGGTGGAGAAGACCATGGTGGCACACGCCTCTGGTGGGATACAGGAAATAATAACCTGGAATAAGAAACTGCGGAAATAATAATGCCGGACGTATTACAACAAGCCCCCGAAGCGTCTTCTCTTTAGGAATCACCAACGGTGGGCTGACTGCAATTATAGCAAATATAGTAATACGTGTAAAAGAAGAAAAGGATTAGCCCTCAAGACTTAAATTGCTCATTCTCTCAGTGATGTGGAAGGGAAAATCCGGATACTCGTAAAGACTGAAGCGAGGTTCGGTTTCTCCTTTCGTATAGCTCCATATCGAGGTGTAATCTTCCGGGTCTTCCCCCATTTTGGCCAACTGGCGCAGATAAGCCGCCAACGATTTATTCTCCACAATATAAATCTGTCCCATCTGGTCGATAATCGGACTATGATGACGAGTGCCGTCATGCTCAAAACGCAGAATACGCTTCCCTTCTTCCGTCAGCCCCACCAATTGGAAAGTCATACTCTTGCCGATAGCCGGTAAATTCAACACGCTACGGTCTGTAGCAAGGAAAGGCAAACGGTGCTTTCTCATAAAGCGTCTCAACTGCTTGGCGACATCTTCTTTCGGTTCTTCTTCCATCTCCGCCTTTGTCTCCAAGATTCGATAGAGTTCTTCCGCCTGCTCCGAAGTCATCTGTCCATATATCTTCTCTTCCTGCTGCTCCTGCATCGAACGGCTGTTCGGCGCAAATACCGCATGATTCTCATTGAATCCCTTCACGGAAAAAGTATAATAACACATCACTCCCAAAGAATTGAGCACCTGCCGAAGCCGTGTGGTATGTCCCCGTCGCGAAGCCGCCACCGTATATACCAACTGGTTCGTAATAATCCATCCTGCAGAAAGAATCTTCCGGATAGCCTCTTTGGCTTCCGGTGTCACCTCTAGCGGTGTCTGAAAATGTGTCTGAATAATAAACTGCTTCACCCCGATAGCCGAAGCCTTCTCCTTAAATTCCCGCAACAGTTCCACCAGTCCGTCATTGATGCGCATCGGCAGATAAGCCAACAATCGTGATCCCAACCGTACCCGTTGCAACTCCGCATATTTCTCACCTTCCGGTCGTTCAAGGTTCGCCCTCTGCTTCCGTGCGGCCATCCTGTATACCGCATCCAAAATATTCTGCAGTGTCTTGTTCTGGCTCATCAACGCATCCCCACCGGTAATCAGAATATCCCGCAACTGCGTATCCTCTTCAAAATATGTCATCAACCGCCGTAACTTACGATCCCAAGACTCCTTCGGGCGTAGAGACTCAAACTCAAAATTCAACCGTTCACTCTGAAAATCATACATCCGCTGGCAAGAAGCACAAAGCCCCCCGCAAGCCCTTCCCATCGTATCGGGAATCAGAATAGCCACTTCCGGATACCGCCGGTGAATATTGTGCCCGTCCGGCAACAGCCACCCCGCTGCGTTCGGCTTTCCGGGTTCTACAATATCTTCCTTCTCCCACGCATGAATATTCCCGTACGTCTCCACCAACCGTGGCGAATAAAGAATATAACTCCGGATTGCTTCGTCATTATACCCATATCCCGTCACATTCAGCAACGACAAATAATAAGGAGTGGCAAAGAACGGCATTCCTTTCTTCCGTGCCTTATAAAGCAAATACATAGTCTCCGACGAAAGTGAATTACCCAGAAAGCGGTTCAACTCTCCCGGGCTCTTCACCGCCATTGACAAGTGAAAACGAAAATCATTCCACCACTCACTCACCAGCTTGTATTTTTCCTCATAACTCATCCCTTCCTCAAAGTGAAAACGCACCGAAGGTTTCGACTTCCTGTTCTCAATCTTCTGAATCAGCAAATGTAGCATCCGTTCCTTATTCTCGTCCCGAATTTCGCGTACCTCTTCGTCCAACCCCGTTTCCCACCGGTCATTCCGGTTCTTAATGCGCTGAACCGACGGAAAAGGAACCATATCCCCTTTCAACCGTCTGAACATCTGAAAAATCTCAATAAATAAATCTGTCGGCATCTCCATATTCTCCAACGTCTCCGTCAGAAACTCATAAAGCAGCCGAATAGTCCGTACCGGCATATTCTGTCCCGTAGACAGTTCATGCACATCCAGCCCGTCATACTGGAGTAAGAGTCGAATTTGCTCCCTTGCCTCTTCCGCAGCCTGGTTCTCTATATCACAAGTGTCCAGCAATCTCAGCAATCCAGCCTTAAAGTCCTCAACAGTAGTACTTCTTTCAGCTATCTCCACCAATTCCGGAATCTCCTGACCATAGATTTGTTTCAACTGTGAAAAAGTAAGCGTAAGCATTTTCTTTTGTTTCATAAGCAATCCATTTCTTTTTGTTGGTTAATAATAAAGATGGTATGTCGGTTTTCATAGAGCCTATAAAGATAACAAAAAAAGCAGAGGTTCAAAACCCCTGCTTTTCCTATCATGTTATTCTTTACGGTTTTCTAACATTTACGGCTACTTATTTTTTCGTTTCCGTGTCATCCTTTTTTTGTTTCGGTTCCTTTTTGGCCAGTAGGACGATATTATATACATAATCCGTCATCCACTGTTCCGAGTATCCCAAACGTTCCTTGTACTGACGGACAGCGGCTGCTGTCTTATGCACGTCATCAGCTTTCCATACCATCTTGGTACATACATCATGTACCGTCTTTTGTGTCATGCCATATAGAGCCTTCTTGAAAATAGACGGCATACGGAACTTCCACTGCATCAAGTTTCCCATCAACATCATCAAGTCATTGGAGAATCCCTGATACATAAACAAATAAGACTGGATATCATTCTGTGTGCGGCAATTGCGTTTCACCGAAGCGTCAATTTCTTTGAAGAAACTCTCGTTCAGCCCGTAATCCTGCATCAACATTTTGCGTGAAGCCGACTTCTCTGCCAATCCCAACTTGCCATTCTGGGTAGGTACCTTAAACAGGCGTTTAAAGTTGGCCACATCCGGCAGGAAGCGGATATTTGTAATACCAAGATTCGTGGCGATAACTGACTGGAAATAAACCCGGGTCAGAGATATGAAATCTTCTACGTTGCCGACTTTTGTTTCATCGGATTTTTTCTTGAATAAACCAAATAAGCTCATTGTTATATTTACAATTTTATTATTTACAATTTACTGTTGGAGTGCGTGGGGAGTTATATCACATAACTATCCTTTGGCAATCTGCCCGCAAAGGTACAAAAACAGTTGGGTTTCACCAACATTCCAACTCCTTTTCGATGTCCGGCATTGTCTCTTTTTTATTATATTGTGGTTATTCGTTCTTCATTCGGAAGTAGAATTTATGATTTTCGAACACAGGCTCCACAATATCATAACGGACAAATTTGGCAAGCAGATGTTCGGCAGCGCGGCGTGAAAGTCCTGTCTGGCGGCAATAGCGGTTGAGTGAAAGTAAAGCCCCCTGTTCCAGTTGGTTCAGTAAAAGCTGTTCCCGCTCAGTGTAGCGGATAAGCTCCCCACGCGGACTGTCACTCTGTTGCCATACACGTAGGTGTATAGGAGTTGCCAGTATGTTTTCGTCTTTGATGCGGAGATAGGCGAGAGGTTTTCCCGTTTCATCTTTGGCATAAACCGGTTTGTGCGGAGTCTCTTCAATCGTTGCTACCAAAACCTGTCGTCCTTCTGCTATATATGTTTTTAGGGTATATTCCACTTCCGGGACACAGTAAAGTTGTGCCGCAGCTTCAATCATATATTTCTCTTCTTCGGAGCGTACTCCGGCAATTTTTCCGTTGTCCTTCACACCGATAAGCAACCGTCCCCCGTCGGTGTTGGCAAAAGCGGAGAGTGTCTTGGCTATTTTTCGGGCGTCGGAGATTTCGAACTTAAAATCCTGTTGTTGATGCTCACCTTCAGCAATCAGTGTATGTATATAATCGGTATCTGTAAGCAGTTTCATGGTTGCAAAGGTAGATAAAAAAGGTGAAAACCCCTTTTTTTGCATAATTTTCGAAGAATATTTCAAAAAAAATATTGTTTTTATGCGTTTATTTCGGGAAACAGTGTATTTTTGCGGCACATTATTAACGAAAAAAATAAAAGGATTATGAAAGAATTGGTAGAAAAAGTAGCAGCTCTTTATGCTGACTTCTCAAAAGATGCTAACGCTCAGATTGAAAACGGTAACAAAGCAGCAGGAACTCGTGCTCGTAAGGCTTCTTTGGAAATCGAAAAAGCTATGAAAGAATTCCGTAAAGCATCTTTGGAAGCTGCTAAGCAGTAATATTAGTAGACTACTAAGATACAGGAAAAAGGAGAGGGTCTGTCGCTTGCGGCAGACCCTCTTTCTGTGTTGGAAGTATCTTTTTTAATGGAAGATTTGGAAATGGATATTCAAATCAAATTAAATCGTATATTTGCGGAATAATCAGATTGATCAGATTGGGAATTTATGAACGAAAATGTCTTGGCTAAACTGAAGATACTCGCGGAATCCGCGAAGTATGACGTTTCCTGCTCTTCCAGTGGCACTGTACGCTCCAACAAACCGGGGATGCTGGGCAATACTGTCGGAGGATGGGGAATATGCCATAGTTTTGCCGAAGACGGACGGTGCATATCGTTGCTGAAAATCATGCTTACCAATTATTGTATCTACGATTGTGCTTACTGCATCAACCGCCGCAGCAACGACCTTCCGCGTGCCACTTTCTCCGTATCCGAATTAGTGGAACTGACGATGGAATTTTATCGTCGTAACTATATAGAAGGATTATTCCTCAGCTCCGGCGTTGTCCGTAACCCGGATTATACAATGGAACGGTTGGTGCGTGTGGCAAAAGACCTGCGGCAAGTGTATCGCTTCAACGGATATATCCACCTGAAAAGTATCCCCGGTGCCAGCCGCGAACTGGTGAACGAAGCCGGACTGTATGCCGACCGTCTTAGCGTCAACGTAGAAATTCCCAAAGAAGAAAACCTGAAACTTCTTGCACCGGAGAAAGACCATAAAAGTGTCTTTGCCCCCATGAAGTACATTCAGCAAGGGGTATTGGAGAGTAAGGAAGAGCGGCAGAAATTCCGTCATGCCCCGCGTTTCGCACCTGCCGGACAGAGTACGCAAGTTATTGTCGGTGCTACTTCCGAATCGGATAAAGACATTCTGTTCCTCTCGTCGGCACTTTACAACCGTCCCACGATGAAGCGTGTCTATTACTCCGGCTATGTTTCTGTAAATACTTACGACAAGCGCCTGCCCGCCTTGAAGCAACCACCACTGGTACGCGAAAACCGGCTTTATCAGGCTGACTGGCTGTTACGTTTCTACCAGTTCAAAGTAGACGAAATAGTGGACGACTCTTATCCGGACCTTGATCTTGAAATAGACCCGAAGCTCTCATGGGCATTGCGCCACCCTGAGCATTTCCCGGTCGACATTAATAAAGCGGATTACGAAATGCTTCTCCGTGTGCCGGGTATCGGTGTGAAATCGGCGAAGCTGATTGTCGCTTCCCGGCGTTTCTCCCGACTGGGGTTCTACGAATTAAAGAAGATAGGAGTGGTGATGAAGAAAGCACAATATTTCATTACCTGTAAGGAACTTCCTCTCCAAATACAGACTGTGAACGAGCTTTCTCCGCAACGGGTACGTTCTTTGTTATTGCCGAAACCGAAAAAGAAAGTGGATGAACGACAGTTGATACTTGATTTTGGAGAATGAATATTTATATCTACGATAAAACCTTTGACGGTCTGCTGACTGCTGTCTTTGATGCTTATTTCCGTAAGACCTTTCCCGACGAACTTTTGTCGGAAGGAGATGCTTTGCCCTTGTTTTATGATGAACTGCATACAGTAGTCACTGATGAAGAAAAAGCCACTCGTGTATGGCGCGGTTTACAGAAAAAAGTTTCATCTTCGGCATTGGGGTGTCTTACTCAAAGCTGGTTGTCGGAACTGCCGGAAGTAGGGATGCTTATTTTTCGTTATATCCGTAAGGCGATTGATTCTCCCCGTTCCATTGAAACTAACTTTGCTGACCCGGATGTACTGCAATTGGCACAAATCTGGAAGAAGGTAGATGGTGAACGTGTGCACCTGATGCAGTTCGTCCGTTTTCAGAAGGCTGCGGACGGTACATTCTTTGCTGCTTTCGAACCGCAATTTAATGCATTGCCGCTTACCGTTCATCACTTTAAAGACCGTTTTGCCGACCAAAAGTGGATTATCTATGATATGAAACGTCGCTATGGATTTTATTACGATTTACAAGAAGTGACTACGATTTCTTTTGATGATGACAGTCGAGAATCCCACCTGATAACGGGAATGCTTGACGAAAGCCTTATGGATAAAGACGAAAAACTCTTCCAGCAACTTTGGAAAACCTATTTCAAGGCGATTTGTATAAAAGAGCGCATTAATCCGAGGAAACACAGGCAGGATATGCCTGTGCGCTATTGGAAGTATCTGACAGAGAAACAGCGATAGTCCGGCAAGGGAACTTATTCAATCCGTTGCACCGTCACGTCCGGAAATTCCTGTATCAGAGAAAGTAGTTGGCCTTCATCATTGTTCCGCTTTGATTTGATTACCATTGTTACCTGATAAGATTCGGTTTCGCTTGTGTGAGAGGTTTCCATTTCATAGGAGACTATTAGATAGTCTTTGGAGTTGAATCTGTCTGCTATCAGTTTCAGCGTGTCTTTATTGGTGGTAGAGAAAGATACCATTGAACTTTTCATGCCGATACTCTTGAAGAGATAACTGAGCAGTTCCAGTCCGACAAGAGTCAATACCATAGCGGCAATTCCGATAGTATACATTCCAGCACCGACTGCCAGCCCGATGCCTGCCGTTGCCCAAATGCCTGCCGCAGTGGTTAGTCCGCGGACTATTTGCTTCTGAAAGATGATGGTTCCTGCACCGATAAATCCGATGCCACTGACAACTTGTGCAGCTACACGACTTGGGTCGAGCGTCACACTGTTTTCTTTTATAATCTCCTGAAATCCGTATTGGGAGACAATCATAATCAGTGCACTGCCTAGTGAAACGAGGAAATGAGTGCGGTATCCGGCTTCTTTGGCACGGTATTCACGGTCCAGTCCGATAATGGCTCCGAGTATTCCGGCAACTAGCAAGCGTAATACAAAATCCATGTTCAACATCATACGTTCAATCTCCTTTCTGTTTTTTATTGTTTGTGGATAAAATGCTTAGACCTATAAATATACAATTATTTCCTCTTTTTGTGTCGTTAATTTAGTAATATTTGAATGTATCCGTTCTATTTTATCGTATATTCGCACACTCAAATAAATGTTTAATCCCGTGATTGGGTGAATAATGAAGAAAAGAATATTTTATATAATCAGCTTTTTGGTAATCTTTTGTGTAGAAGTACTGATTGCCTTGTATGTGCGTGATAATTTTGTGCGTCCATACATCGGGGATGTATTGGTCGTTGTGCTGGTATATTGTTTTGTGAGGATATTTTTGCCGACAGGTATTCCACGAATGCCGTTCTATGTATTTCTCTTTGCCTGTTTTGTGGAGATGATGCAGTACTTCCAGTTGGCAGAAACTTTAGGTATTACGAATCGCGTAGCCAGAGTTGTTCTAGGCTCTACGTTCGATTGGGCGGATATTGCTTGTTATGCAGTGGGATGCGTACTGATTATTTTATTTGAGCGCTTGTCTCAACGGAAATAACAAAAAAACGGGGTGAGAATCGTAAGTACGACCATCACCCCATTTTTTATAAGAGCATTGCTTCCTACTTGCTTTCAATCTCCAGCACACCTTTCACCAGCCCTTTTCCGCTAGCTTCCAGTATAATCTTTCCCGGCTTGTCGGAAGAAGAAACGATAGCAGTCATCATACCGCTGAAGACCTTCATCTTCGGAGTTTGGAACGATTCGAGCGAAGCGGGATTTCCGTTGGCTCCTGCACGGTATGTTCCTGCACCTTTCACTTTAAAGCTGATAACGTTGTCAGCTAGCGGACAGAGGTTGCCGTCTTTATCCACTACTCTGACAGTGACAAACGACAGGTCTTTTTCATCGGCTTTGATTTGTGTACGGTCCGGTATCAGTTCAATATGATGAGGCTTTCCGGCTGTATGAATCTCCTTTTCGGCGACAGCCTTGCCGTCTTTATCATAAGCTACGACTTTCACCGTACCCGGTTCGTACTTTGTATCCATCCACATCAGGCGATAACGCTGCTGGCGTTTGAGGTTAGCCATAGAAGCGGAATCGGCACTGTTGTCAATCGTTATGGAGAGGTCTTTCGTACGTTTGCCCTGACTCTTGCCGTTGATAAACAGTTCGGCAGACGGATAGTTGGTATAGACAAATACGGGCACTACTTCCCCTTCGTGTCCTTCCCAATTCCAGTGCGGCAGGATATGGAGCGTTTCTTCCTTTTTGTTCCAATGGCTGCGATAGAGATAATAACGGTCTTTCGGCAATCCGGCAAGGTCAATGATTCCGAATAGGGAAGAATGGCTTGGCCAGTCCGTATAATAAGGGGTCGGTTCGCCCAGATAGTCGAATCCGGTCCATACAAATTCTCCGATACAATATGGCAAGTCTTCATGCTGAATGAAATCATCTTCGGGCAGATTAGACCATCCGCAGTGTTCTACGTCATAAGAAGAAGCCTGATGATCGGGATATTTCTGCATCGAACGGCGGGCAACAGGCAGTTTGTATACACCACGTGAGCTGACCGTTGAAGCGGTCTCACTGCCCAGGATAATCTGTTGCGGGAGTTTCTTGTAATTTTCCTGGTATTTGTGCGGGCGATAGTTGAATCCGGCTACGTCCATCACGGCAGCCATATTGTTATTAACCACAGCGTCGGGAGCATCCATACCTTGAGTGACGGGACGTGTAGGATCCTCACGATGGCAGATGTCCTGCAGGAATCGGGAGAGTTTCGGACCGCGGTCGCCGTTCCACTGGTCGGGAACTTCATTTCCGATACACCACATTACTACACTGGGGTTGTTACGGAACTGATGAAGCAGATTCACCAAATCTTTCTCCACCCATTCGTCAAAAACCTTATGATAACCGTTCTGCAATTTAGCACCTTTCCATTCGTCGAATGATTCCGCCATCACCATCATACCCATCTCGTCACAAGCGCGAATCAACTCCGGTGCGGGCATATTGTGAGAAGTACGGATGGCGTTGCAACCCATATCCTTCAATATACGTATCTGACGACGGATACCGGCTTCATTGGCGATACCACCCAACGGTCCTAAGTCATGATGATTGCAGACCCCCTTGAACACAGTGCGTTCTCCGTTCAGATAAAATCCTTTGTTCGGGATGATTTCAATAGACCGTATACCGAACGGTGTGGTATACTCGTCTTTCAGTGTATTGCCCTCGTAAACCTTGGATACGGCAGAATAGAGAGATGGTGAGTCGGGCGACCAGAGCAGGGGAGTATCTATCACGAAATTCTGTTCAAATATATTTCCGTCATACTTTCTTCCTTTTTCTTCGTTGGTGGCTACAACTTTGCCGTCGGGAGCTTTCAGCTCAGTCACAATGCGGTAATCAGTAAAAGACTTGCCGGAAGGAAATTCGAGACAGGTTTTCAGGTTTACTTTGGCAAACTCCTTTTTCACGACAGGGGTAGTAAGCTGCGTTCCCCATGTCGGGACATGGGCGTCTTCGTTAATCACCAGATGGACATTCCGATACAGTCCTGCACCCGGATACCAGCGTGAAGATTCGGTTTCGTTTTCCAAACGGATGGCTAATGTGTTCTGTTCGCCCGCTTTCAGATAAGGGGTAGCGTCGATACGGAAAGAGTTGTAGCCGTAGGGCCAGTAACCTGCTTCCTGTCCGTTGATGTACACGCGGGCATGACTCATGGCACCGTCAAGAATAAGAGTTGCTTTCTTGCCGGAAGAGAAACCCGGAACTTCGAAATTCAGGCGATACCAGCCTACTCCGACAAAAGGAAGTCCGCCTGTACGTCCCGCGTGTTCCATTGCTTCCTTTTGGCCATCCTGGGTGATAGCTACGTTCTGTTTGTCGTTGTCGATGCTGAAAGGACCATAAATAGCCCAGTCGTGAGGGACGGTGACGGATTGCCATTTGGCGTCGTCATACTGTTTCTGACTGAAATTCTTGTCGTCTTCACGAGTGAATTTCCATCCTTTCTCAAAGGTGTGTTCAGTGCGCACTTGCGCGATGACCAATGTCGGTAAAGCTGCTAATAGAGCTGCTGCGATTTTAAGATGTTTATTCATACATATAGGGGGTAAAGATTGTTTTTCATTTTTGTTTTGAATGATGTGTTGTCTCTCGCTTCGTCCTATGTTTTTTCTTTTGTCCCAACCGGATTCAGACTACTTCCGCAATATTTGCAAAATTCTGCGTTGTCCTCATGACCGGATCGGTGGCAGTTGGGGCATTCTTTGTCTCTTCGCCGCTTGTAGTCTTTCATCATCGAGGCCGATACGATACCTGTCGGCACGGCGATGATGGTGTAACCGATAAGCATCACGCAGGCGGAAAGAAACTTCCCCAAACCGGTGACAGGGGTGATGTCTCCGTAGCCTACGGTAGTCATGGTGACGATTGCCCAGTAGATGCTGTTCGGGATATTGTTGAACTGGGAGTCGGGTTGTGTGCCTTCAATCATATACATCAATGTCCCGATGGAAGTCACCAGAATAACGACAAACAGGAAGAATACCGCAATCTTTTTGCTGCTTTCTCGCAGGGCGGTGAGCAGCCGTTCACCTTCGTTCAGGAAGTTGAATAACTTGAATACACGGAATACCCGTATCAGTCGGAAAGCACGGATGATAAGCAAATAGCGTGCACCCGGGAAAATCAGGCCGATATAAAGCGGCAGGGTAGCCAATAAGTCGACGATGCCGAAAAAACTGAAAATGTATTTCCGGGGGCGGGGCGAGCAGTAGATTCTTGTCAGATACTCGAACGTGAAGAAAGCGGTGAAAAGATATTCCAGTACGACGAACGGAGTCGTCAGAAACGCGGGGAGTCCTTTCAGGCTTTCGATGATGACAAGTAATACACTGACCAGAATGCAGCCGATAAGAATCACATCGAACAGTTTCCCGGCAGGGGTGTCCGATTCGAAGATGATGACGTATAACTTTCGTTTCAGTTTCTCGTCATGCAGAAAACGTTGGATTCTTTCTCTCAATTTCATAATAAAGCGTGTCTCGGATAAAATAGTGTTAATCAATCACCCAGTTTTTGTTGTAGGCAACAGTCTTTTTCGGGTCATAATACATTCCTTCTTGTGTGGGAATATAGAGAACGTAGGTTTTTCCGCTTTTGTTTTTCAGTGAGGTGTCACGCAACCACGGGTTGGCATCTCGAAGTTGTGCGTAGGTGATGCCTTGCTGTCTGGCATATTCGCTCAAGCTGTCGATAGGAGTGTTGACGGTCACTTTCCTGTACGGGATGGCCGGGTAGAGATGTTCCCTTTTCAACAGGAATCCGTAGCGTTGCGGATTGCTGAAAATCTCTTTGACTGCCAGCAGGCGGAACATATAACGCGATGTCTCTTCCACCAGCCATAAATCCATGGCATGACTTGCCAGTTGCCTGTCGAGTTGGGAAGAGATACGTGCCTGTCCGGCATTGTAAGCAGCGGATACAGCCATCCAGTCGCCATATTTGTCATACGCTTGTTTGAAG
The DNA here is from genome assembly GCF_042854785.1 of Bacteroides sp. f07. Lineage (NCBI taxonomy): Bacteria > Pseudomonadati > Bacteroidota > Bacteroidia > Bacteroidales > Bacteroidaceae > Bacteroides > Bacteroides sp. f07. The sequence continues at coordinate 606,616 of NZ_BAABXI010000001.1, forward strand.
TACTTACAGGCGGCGACCGTTGCTTTTTCAATATTATAGCGTTCGTCCACATTGTCATTCACTTCCAGTCCGAATTCCCGTCCGGTGGCGGGCATGAATTGCCACAGACCGGCTGCTCCGGCGGGAGAGCGTGCGATGTTGTTCAGGTTACTTTCAATCACCATCAGATATTTGAAATCATCGGGGATACCGTTTGCTTTCAATATCGGTTCCACGATAGGGAAATATCGGTTGGCACGCTTTATCAGAAGCATGGTCGTAGAGTGCATATAGGTGAACGCCATCATTTCGCGGTCCATCCGTTCGCGGCGGTCGTAGCGCCTGAGGTCGATGGTAGTTCCGTCAAAAGTGACTTGCGTGGGCACGGTAGGCGGGGTGACGCAATAGGGCACTTCCGACTTAGCCGAATGTTGTTCGTTGACTTGGCTGCTGCCTATCAGAGTAGGGATGGTGGCACCAATGCAGAACACCAATATAAGAGTAAGGATATAGTTGATTTTAGTTTGTTTCTTCATTTTAATTATTCATTTAGTTTTAAAAAAGCAGGCCTTGAACATAATCCATATCTAAAGCAATTATGCCGCAAGGAAACCTTGTTCCGGCGTTATGCCGGTTGCAAAGATAATCTCATTTTGCTTTTTTCAAAGAACTTTTCCTGCATTTTATACGTTTTTCTAGTAGAGTTAAATATATAATAGAATTAAGATGAATATAGCAATGACCGGAGCCACCGGATATATAGGTAAACATCTCTCCAACTACCTGACTGAAAAGGGCGGACATCGTGTGATTCCTTTGGGAAGGCCGATGTTTCGCGAAGGTATGTCCGGGCATTTGATTCAGACGCTGGCTCATTGCGATGTTATCATCAACCTGGCAGGAGCACCGGTTGACAAGCGTTGGACGCCGGAGCACCGACAGGAACTTTTCGATAGCCGTATTGTCGTCACGCACCGCATTATCCGTGCGCTAAATGCTGTACGGACGAAACCGAAACTGATGATTTCCGCCTCTGCCGTAGGGTATTATCCTGCGATGGCGGAAGTGGACGAATATACCCGTACCCGTGGAGACGGCTTCTTGTCCGACCTTTGCTATGCATGGGAAAAGGAGGCGAAACGTTGCCCCGAAGAGACACGGCTTGTCATTACCCGTTTCGGTGTTGTGCTTTCACCGGATGGCGGGGCGATGCAACAGATGCTTCGCCCGTTACAGGCAACCAAGATTGCTACTGCCATCGGACCGGGCACCCAGCCTTTCCCGTGGATAGATATACGTGACCTCTGCCGTGCCATGGAGTTTTTCATCAGCCATGAGGAGACGTGCGGTGTATTCAACCTTGTTGCTCCGCAGCAAATCTCCCAATATACTTTCACCCGTGAAATGGCGAAAGCCTATCATGCATGGACAACGGTGGTCGTGCCTCAACCGGTCTTCCGGATGCTGTATGGAGAAGCCGCTTCTTTCCTTACGTCCGGTCAGCGGGTACGTCCCACACGTCTTCAGGAAGCAGGATTCCACTTCGCTGTCCCTGATGTAGAACGGCTTTTTAAGGGGACAGACCATAGTACGGTACGGACTCTCGATTTGGACCGTTATATGGGGCTATGGTATGAGATAGCCCGTTACGAGAACCGTTTCGAACGTGGACTTGTTGATGTGACCGCCATGTACACGCTCCGGCCCGACGGTACTATCCGGGTGGAGAACCGGGGATGCAAGCGTAACTCTCCCTACGATATTTGCAAGACTGCCAACGGTCATGCCAAGATACCCGACTCCTCGCAGCCGGGCAAACTGAAAGTCTCTTTCTTTCTCAACTTCTATTCAGACTATTACGTCTTGGAACTGGATGGAGAGAATTACAACTATGCACTTGTTGGCAGCAGCACCGACAAGTATCTCTGGATACTGAGCCGTACTCCTCAACTACCGGAGGATATAAAGAAAAAACTCGTCACCGCTGCCGAACGCCGTGGCTACGATACAAACCGATTGCAATGGATTGAGCAATTCTAAAAGAACAAGATTATGGATTACGAAATTATTCATCAGCCCGAACAAAAACTGTTCAAGACAGAAGTAGACGGTCGCACCGCCTTTGTACAATATCGCCTCTTAGGTGATTTTCTCGACATCACCCATACGGTTGTCCCCCGTCCGATAGAAGGTCGCGGGGTGGCTGCCGCATTGGTGAAAGCCGCCTATGGCTACGCTCTGGCCAACGGAATGAAACCGAAAGCCACCTGTTCGTATGCTGTGAGATGGTTAGAACGCCACCCGGAACTGGGATAATTGTGAAAAAAGGGATTATGAGTATGGTGTGTTCCGAGTGGCGATATTGAAAACTGGTATTGTGTTGTTACCGGTTGGGGGATTACCATTTACAAGGAGAACAATTCAAGTAATTCTTCTTTCTTCAGTGGTTTTGTCAGGAATGCGTTGCATCCTGCTTCCATGGCGCTTACTCTGTCGGCATCGAATGCGTTGGCAGTAAGTGCGATAATAGGGATGAGAGGATTCAGTTCCCTGATTTTCCGTGTTGCTTCCAAACCTCCCATAATCGGCATCTTCATATCCATGAGAACAATGTCGAATTTTTCATTGCGTACTTTTTCCACCGCTTCGACCCCGTTTACTACACGGGTGATTTGATATTCTTTGAGGATATGCTTCACTAATGAATAATTGCTGTCATTATCTTCGGCAATCAGTATTTTCAATTCTTTTTCGTTGATATGTTTTAGAGAAATAGTCTGTTTCGCAGGAGCTGTCTTTTGTATTCGGGAAGGCTGTGTCTTTACCTTTGACTCAACATTTTCCTGCATACTAGTTTCACACGGCACCCATGCCCAGAAAGTTGAACCGATGCCGGGCGTGGAAGTAAATCCTATCTCTCCCCCTGCGCCTTCTATAATAGCTCTCGAAATGGCTAATCCTAGTCCCGTTCCCTGAGCGAACTCATTGAGTTTCTGGAATCGTCCGAACACCCTGTTTTGTAACTCAAGAGGGATGCCGACCCCCGAATCTTCCACATAGAACCTGATACCGCCGTTTTCGATACTGTATCCCATCTTGATATGTCCGGCATGAGTACATTTGATGGCGTTGGTGAGGAAATTCATCCACACCTGTTTGAGTCGGTTTCTATCCAGGAATATCCAACAGTCCGGACCGGAATTTCCCAGGATGAATTCTACCTCCGGATTGGTGATTTTCGGTTGAATCATTGTGTAAAGTTCGTTGGAAACTTTCGCCAGATTAAACTTTTCCCTTTTACGCTCGAGTATGCCTGATTCAATCTTGGAAAGATCGAGAATATCATTAATTAACCGTAACAGCAGTTCGTTGTTCGATTCGATGATTTCCATATATTCCGCCTTTTCTTCCGGGTCGTCACAATGTACCATCAGTCCGGAAAAACCGACAATGGCATTTAGCGGTGTGCGTATCTCGTGACTCATATTGGCAAGGAAAGCCGATTTGAGGCGGTCGGAAAGTTCGGCTTTGTCTTTGAGCTCCTTTAATTCCTGGGTCACTTTTTCCCATTTCGTATTGTTGAATTCGATACCGGTGTAACGGAGCGCTTTTCCTCTTTTGTCTCTTTCCACTTGAATACCGGTGATGAGAAGGGTTTGCCATTCCTTGTCCCATTTTGTCTTGGAACGGTACTGGAAGGTAAATTCCTGCTGTTTTCCCTGAATCATATCTTCAAAATATTCGCGCATGACTTCTATGTCATCCGGATGGGCGACGCTCAGATATTGGTCGATGTTGATCGGAGTTTCCGGGCAATAATCATTGACGGGGTCATTGAAGGCTGTGAATAGTTGGGTTGTCACATCAAAATCCCAATAAGACATTCCGACAGTCTTGAAAGTAAGTTCCATCTTGTAATTCCGCTCTTTGAGCTCTTCATTCAAGCGGTGAAGTTTGGAGATGTTTTGCCGGAAACCGGTGAAACGTATCGTATTTCCGTTCTCGTCCTGTTCGAAAGGAACGCCGATAACATTACAATATTGCCAGTTATCATCATATTTCGTTTGTATGCGGCAAGTGAAGTTGACTGTCTGGTTTTCGCCCGACAACATGGATTGCATAGCATCGTAATAAGTAGAAACGTCGTCCGGGTGGATAACGCTTTGAAATTCCTGGAGAGTCACAAGCCTGTTAGGGGCGTAGTCGTTGATCGGGTCATTATAAGATTCAAATTTCTGACTGTTTACGTCGAAGTCCCAGTGCACGATATTGCTCACCTGCATGGCAAGTTCGCGTTTCGTTGTCAGGTCCTGTGTCTTTTTCAGCATTTGCACTTTCTCCGTTATATCCAGTTGGGTGCCGACAATCAGCAGTTTTCCGCGGTGTTCGGAAGATAAACGCATCCGGCTTTCGTAATAGCGGTATTGCCTTTCTTCCTTGTTGTAAAAGCGTAGGGTAGTATGTGCTTGTTGGGTTTCCTTATTTATCAGTTGTGCGAAAAGCTGCATTAACTGTATGCGGTCTTGCGGATGCAGTATGCTTTGCATTTGTTCCAAAGACATCCCTTCCTCTGCCAGTGCGTTACCATACAATGTGCTGAATGTTTTCTTGTGGACATTATATACCCATGAAGCCATATTGGCAGCTTCCATAGCCATTTCCAGGTTTTTCTTGCTTTCTTCCGTTCGGAATTCCGTTTCTTTTTCGGCAGTCACGTCATTAGAGAGCAATATATGTCCGATGATAGCTCCTTTATTATCTACTATCGGCACTACCTGTGCTTCATAAATTATGGAGTTTTTATTTTGGCTGGTGAAGTAGGCATCGCTATTTATACGGTCGAAGTCATACTCAAATTCCAAAGTGATATTTTCACCTTTTTGTACTTTGGATTTTAATTCCTCGTCCATATATGGACTGTCGAAAAGATTAACTTTGTTTATGACTGCTGTCTGGTCACTCACTCCGTACATTTTCAATGCCGGTTCATTAATTTTACGTAAGACACCATTGGCATCATAGATTTCAATGCTCATCGGCAGGCTGGCGTAGATATTTTCTGCAAACAGAAGCGGGTCTTGTGCTAATTCGGAAGATGTATTTCCTGAGCACATATTGTCATCCTTGGGGGAAGGTGATTCGGTTTGTTTCATTTGTTGTTTATTTTTTATCCGTAGTAGGAGTGAGCTATTGCTCTTGTTTATTTTTCCACCTTTTCAGTTGCGGAAAGAATTCTTTCATGGTGGCGCGTGCTTCCTCAATGGTATATTTTACTTCTGAATCTTTGTTGAATTCGTCAAGATATTTTAGATTAAGTTCAATCATTTCGTCCATTGTACAGTCTTTGGTGAAGTGTCCGTTCTCGTAGCAATAGTGACAATAATCCTGATTCTTGCTACCGTCTGTTTCTGTTCCGAATGTGGATTCTTCTATCGGCATGGCACAACACTGACAAATTTTTTGTTCCATCTTTATTTTTGTTTTAAGTTTCTGTTACGTGCCAAAGATAGGAAGAATTATTGGAACAATTGTTATTTGATCTTGCTAATTATTAGCATTTTTTCTTTTGATTAGTTCCGTTACCCGTTTGTTTTTATGGGCAGGTGTTTCCATATCCGGCGAGGAATCATTTTCCAGAAGAAGACTAGAATCCGGTAGCGCCAGTCGATTACTGCTACCCGCTTTTTACGTTTCAGTGCACGGGCAATGTGCCATCCTACTTTATCTGCTTTCATCAGCATTGGATAACGCTTTCCGTCATTCAATAAATCCGTAGCTACAAATCCGGGGCGAATATCGGTAAAATGAATGTTCAGCTTTTGAAGATGGGCAAGTTGTTCAAGGGCATCTATATAAGTATTCTGAAAACGTTTGGTCGCAGAGTAAGCGGGAGCTACGCCAAGTCCCTTTGTTCCTGCAATGGAACTGATAACCGCCAGATGTCCGCCCCTGTTCTTTCTGAAATATGCAAAAGCGGTATCTACCATGCGGGTAAATCCCTCTACATTGGTACGTGCCGTGTTCAGCTCCACTTCCATATCCAGTTTCATGTTTTGGAAACCGATGCCGGAACTGAGAAGGAATAAGTCCATGCCGCCCACTTTGTCTATGAGCATATTGAGTTTTTCCGCTGCATCTTCCCGGGTGACATCCAATGCCTGAATCTCGATTTGTTCCGGTGCAACCTGTTGCAGGGTTTCGAGGGCAGACTGCCGCCTGCCTGCTATTCCGATCTGCCAGCCTTCCAGTAACAGGCATTTGGCCACTTCTTGCCCGATGCCGGATGTGGCTCCTATAATAATAGCTCGTTTCATGACAAATATATATGTTTGGATTAATGTTGTTTCTTATAAGTTCAGTAAATGCCGGATAGCCGCCCAAGGCGCGTACAGCAACATTCGCGGACCGGAGAAGCGCATCACCAGCCGCATCCGTTCGCGCATTGCAGGCTTGTAACAATGCACTGTGCATTTCTTGCACGAACTTTTCCTTTCTCCGAACGGACAATGGTCGAGACGTGCGTGCGCATAGCGGAGCAGTTCCTCGCAGTCAGGGCAAAGAACAGCGTTCTTCTCCTTTCTCCGGCAGTAGAGACGAATCATCAGTCCTACTATTTTCTTTTCGTGTGCGATACGTTGTTTCTTCATCTTGTCTTTTTGAACAGTTCTCTTTGAACTGCACAAAGATAAGGAAGATTACAGAGAATTTATCCAATTCTCTTTTGTATCTTTGCCGCATGAGAAAGTTATTGTGTCCGCAGTGCAAAATTGCTGCCCTATATGTAAAGAACGACCGGAACGAGAGATTACTGGTCTACGTGATGGAAGATGGGGAGATTGTACCCAAGTATCCTGCTGATTCTATGGAAGGATTCGATTTGACGGAGGTTTATTGTTTGGGATGCTCCTGGCATGGCTCGCCTAAAAGACTGGTGAAGAGATAAGGAACCTTCCCGTTCTGTTTTTTTTGATTTATATCAATGAAACTGGAAAGAGGATTTGAATCTTTCTAACGGGATTTTCCGTATCTTTGCGCGCAATTTTAGAACATAGACAAATGGCAACTTCTAAAGAAATGACGGCAGGGCCGGCATTACCTCTGATATTAAAGTTTACACTGCCGCTTTTGCTCGGCAATCTGTTGCAACAAACATATTCGCTTGTTGATGCGGCAATCGTTGGAAAGTTCTTGGGTATTAACGCGTTGGCTTCGGTGGGAGCCAGCACATCGGTCGTGTTCCTTATTTTAGGATTCTGCAACGGATGTTGCGGTGGTTTCGGGATTCCCGTGGCACAGAAGTTCGGAGCGAGAGATTATAGTACGATGCGCAGTTATATATCCGTCAGTTTGAAGCTCTCTCTAGTGATGTCTGTCACTATTGCCATCGTCACCAGTATCTTGTGTGCGGACATTCTTCGGATGATGCGTACGCCGGAGAATATATCCGAAGGTGCGTATGCTTATCTGCTTGTCACCTTTATCGGTGTGCCTTTTACGTTTTTCTACAATCTTCTGTCGAGTATAATCCGTGCATTGGGAGACAGCAAGACACCTTTCTGGTTTCTGCTGTTGTCTACCGTTCTCAATATCGTGCTCGATTTGTTTTGTATTCTGGTGCTCGACTGGGGAGTGGCGGGAGCTGCTATTGCTACGGTAATCTCGCAGGGACTTTCGGCCGCGCTCTGCTATATTTATATGTATCGTAAGTTTGATATTTTACAGAGTTCCCCGAAGGAGCGTCGGTTTCAGCCGAGACTGGCTAAGACGCTGCTCTACATCGGGGTGCCTATGGGACTTCAGTTCTCTATTACTGCTATTGGCAGTATTATGTTGCAAAGTGCGAACAATGCGTTGGGGACAGCTTGTGTGGCGGCTTTTACTTCTGCCATGCGCATCAAGATGTTCTTTATCTGCACATTCGAGAGCTTGGGCATTGCCATGGCAACGTATAGCGGACAGAATTACGGTGCCGGCAAACCGGAGCGTATCTGGCAGGGTATTAAGGCGAGTGCCTTGATGATGATTATCTATGCGGCCTTTACTTTCATACTCCTGATGCTGGGAGCCAAGTATTTTGCCCTGATTTTCGTAGACCCTTCGGAAACGGAAATCTTACTGGATACGGAACTTTTCCTTCATATTTCCTGTATGTTCTTCCCTGCGCTTGGGCTGTTGTGTGTCCTGCGCTATACCATCCAGGGAGTGGGTTTTACGAATCTTGCCATGTTTTCCGGAGTGGCGGAAATGATAGCCCGTATTCTTGTCAGCCTTTATGCGGTTCCCGCTTTCGGTTTCCTTGCCGTCTGCTATGGTGATCCGATGGCTTGGATAGCTGCCGACTTGTTCCTGGTCCCTGCTTTTATTTATGTTTACAAGAGATTGAAGCGGCAGGTGTTTACAAACAGTCCGGCTGTTGAAACAGCTTAAAAGTCCGGCTCTTTCTGTATGCAGATAATATCTCCGTAAACGGGATGGCGGAACTCGATATATTCGGCATGGAGATAGAGCCTGTCCGCTTTTTTGCCATAAAGCTCGTCTCCCAGAATGGGGCAGTTCAACCCTTTCGGGTGAGCGGCATGTACACGTAGCTGATGAGTGCGTCCGGTCAACGGATAAAACGCGACGCGGGTACATTTCTCTGAGTTTGTGATTATCTGGTATTCTGTGATAGCTTCCTTCCCGTGTTCCTCACTTACTATTTGCCGTGGACGGTCGAGAGGGTTCAGGCAGAGGGGAAGCTCGATTCTTCCTGTCTTTTCCGTTTTTCCAGTCGGTTGGGGAGTAGCTTCTTCGGCTTTCGCCATGACTCCGTCAAGTAAAGCTATATATCGTTTTTTTATTTTCCTGTTCTCGAACTGTGCCTGTAAATGCCGGTGCACCTCTTTCGTCTTGGCAACAAGCAATAATCCCGAAGTCGCCATGTCGAGCCGGTGTACAATCATAGGTCCCGTTGCGTCAGGATATTTTTTCTTTAAACGGTGATAAACGGAATCTATCTTCTCTGCTTTTCCCGGAACCGATAACATCCCTGCCGGTTTGTTGATTACCAGCAACCATTCATCCTCAAACACGATTTCCAGCTTCGTGTCTTTGTGAACGTTATCCAATAACGGATTTTCATCCACTTCCAGCCCCTGTAACATATGTTGCAGAATCGGCTCACATTTCCCTTTGCAGGAAGGATAGTAATATCCATGATGCCGGATTTCATTTTTAGGAGAATCCCCCCACCAAAATTCAGCCATCGCCAGCGGCTTTAACTGATGAAAATAGGCATATTGCAGTAATTTGGGCAACGCACACTCACCCGCACCGCCGGGAGGGACTTTCCGGACTGTCTGTTCAAAAATAGTGCATAAGTCTTTCACTTCTCCTTTCGCATTCAGCATCCGGAATTGCCTGAATAGTTTTTGTTGCAAAGCTGCCGAACGCTCTTTCCGTTCTGCTTTCAGACTTTCTATCTCATCCTTGAACCGATTGACTTCCGCTTCGCATTCTTCCAGGCGGTTCTTCCATTCCTTCTCCTTTCGTTTGTATTCGGCTTTCTGATATTGGCTTTCGCGAATTAGAGCGGCTTGTTCTTCCTCGGAAATCCCGGTTGAGGACAGGCGCCGGTTTTCTCTGGCTTCTTTCGCAGCTTTCAGCTCCGCTTTGGCTTGGTTCAGTTCCGCTTGAGCCCGTTCCGTTTCTGTCTTCCACTTTTCTTTCGACTCAAGATAGGAAGCGCTATTCTCTAATTCATTGATACGGGCATTGATAGCGGAAATCTGTTCTTCCTCAATCTTGAAAAATCCTTGTGGTTGCAACAAATCATAAACAGGAGGGACAAAGTAAGTATGCAGGTTCTTTCCCGCCAAATTGCCGGAGAAGGCTGCCAAATAACCTATTCTGTATCCTTCGTCCGTCTCTTTTCGTGTCGTTTCATTCATCGCTTTTCCCGTTTCTTGCACCACCAGTACTCCGAACATCTTTCCAAGAGCTAATTCTTCCTGCCATTCCTTCCGGCTTGCGATATACTCTTTCACTTCCTCTGCCGCCAATACACACAACGGATGGGGCGTATAATGGAAAGGATAAGTGAATTTCTCCGGTAGAGCAATGTGAGAAACGGGCTTCTTGAAAAAATGTATCATCGGTTTATATTTGAATGTGATTATTGGTGCAAAAGTAAGGTAAATCCGCGAATTTTGTTCTATATTTGTTCTGGAGTTTGAATGAAATAAAGTGGATGCTTGAGCAAAGATAAAATGGATAGGATGGAGAAAACACCAAAAGTAGCTTTTGTAGGCAACAGCCATATGGCATTTTGGGCACTGGATATTTATTTCCCTCAATGGAAATGCCTGAATTACGGAGCGCCCGGTGAGGGGTTGGCCTATGTCGAATCTTTTGCGGCGGATACCTCTGATTGTCAGGTTATCATTCAATTCGGCAGTAACGACATCTACGAGTTGAATGATGAAAATGTAGACGATTATGTGGAACGTTATGTGAAGGCAATCCTTGCCGTTCCTTCTCTGAAGACGTACTTATTCTGTATTTTTCCACGAAATGATTACGATGATTACAGTACGGCAGTGAATAGATTCATCCGTATGCTCAATCAGAAAATACATGAAAAGCTGCAAGGGACGGATATAATCTACCTTGATGTATTCGACCGTCTGTCACTGGACGGCAGACTGAATCCTGATTTGACCATCGACGACCTGCATCTGAATGGCAAAGGTTATAGTATACTGGCAGAAGCTGTGAAGCGGGCTGTCAATGTATGAGTTATACCCAATTTCTTCTGTTGCTGCTTTTATTGTAGATATTGATGGCATATCAGTTTATTTTTCCTATTTTTGCCGCCAATTAAAATGATTATAATAACCCCCGTAAAGCGATAAGACAATGGAAAAAGTAATTATCAATTCGTACGAAGAATTTGAAAAACTGGTAGGCAAACAAATAGGTGTTTCTGATTATGTTGAACTCTTTCAGGAACGTATCAATCTTTTTGCAGATGCTACATTAGACCACCAATGGATTCACGTGGATACGGAACGTACCAAAACAGACAGCCCTTATCATAGCACAATAGCTCACGGTTATCTGACATTGTCTATGCTTCCGTATATGTGGAATCAGATTATCCAGGTGAACAACCTGAAAATGATGATTAACTACGGCATGGATAAGATGAAATTCGGTCAGGCTGTATTGGCAGGACAGAGTATCCGCCTGGTGACTACCCTTCATTCATTGACAAATCTGCGTGGTGTGGCAAAAGCTGAAATCAAATTTGCCATCGAAATAAAAGACCAACCGAAGAAGGCACTCGAAGGCATTGCCGTATTCTTGTACTATTTCAATTGATTTAGTTCACGAATAACATAGATAAAGAAGCTGTTTCTTTGACGGGAGACAGCTTCTTGTGTTTTTAATATGTCTTACTTCTTGGCTTTCATTGCTTTTAGTGTATTTCTGCGTACAGCACGGATAGCGGGATTCAATAATTCGGGTTCCATGATTTCCAGCATTGTGCGCAGTTCCTGTTGCAACTCCGGAATGGAACAAGTCAGTTGATAGGCAAGTTTTATGCAAAGGGATTGTATGCCGCCCGGTTCCCGCCGGGTTATGACACGCTCCAGACAGAAATCGAGGAAATCCATTCGTGGCGGGTTGGCTGCCGGTTGCTGGCTGAGCAGGTTCAGGAGCATTCTTCGTTTTCCCGAATGTGGGCAGGACATGGCAGCGTCAATCAGTTCATCCTGTCTCCGGCTCAACCATTCCACGTCTTCCTTTGAGAAATGCGTGCAAACCCACAATGCTTGATATGAGACAATCTTGTCCTCATCAAAGATAAATTGATAGACTTCTTCTCTGAGCTGTTCGTCATCTTGTATAAAGTGAAGTATCTCTCTGATATCTTCGATATGTACACGTTCGGATAATCTTGCACGCAGGTTCATGTAGCTTTCTTTTTTGAGGGTTAACCTTTACTTTCTTCGATATTCGTTTCTTTCAACTGTAAATGCAGAATCGGGTAAGGTTTTCCCATACCGTCCGTTTCGTCCCTTCCGATGATTTGGAATCCCATATGTAGGTAAAAGCTGAGTGCTTTTTCATTCTGTTCGTTTACGTCCACTTTATCCATCTGCTTTTTCTGAATGGCGTATTCCAGCAACCGCTTGCCGTATCCTTTTCCCTGCTCGCCGGGATTTACGAATAACATCTCGATTAGCTCGTCGCTCAGTCCCATGAAAGCCACAATCTTTCTATCGGCATTCCGGACAATGTATAGTTCTACCGCCGGTAAATAGTGATTGCGCACCAACGGTCTGTAAAACTGGATATGTTCTTCCGTAAGGAAATGATGCGTGTGACGCACTGATGCTTCCCAAACTTCCAGAATCTCGTCGTAATCTTGGGGAGTGGGTTGGCATATATTAGGAAGATAGTAACACAAATGGTCGAGTATATTTCCATTGTATGTCAGTTCCGCCTGATGCAGCACACCTTCATAGATAAACCCGTTCCGTTCGAGTACTTGTTGCGACCGCTTATTATGCGGGTAGCAATTGGCGGTGATGAGGCTGAGTTGCAGTTCATTGAATCCGTAGTTGAGTACAGCCTGCACTGCTTCCGTCATATATCCTTTGCCCCAATGCGCTTCGTCAAGCCAATATCCCAGCATACGGACCTGCGGATTCTCCCGTTTCGGGTCGGGGACGATTCCGATGGAACCGATAAGCTGCTGCGTATCTTTCAGTGTCATCGCCCAAATATTCTCCTGACCGATAAAAACGTTCTGAAGAATCTCCCGCGACTCCTCTATCGTCTTATGTGGCGCCCATCCTGCATTATTACCCAAGTTCGGGTTTTGGCAACAGGCAAAAAATGCTTCCGCATCCTCTTCTTGAAAAGGACGGACTAGCAGACGTTCCGTTTCAAGAGTGTGCGCTGCCATCGTTTCTTCTGTTTCAGTCTTCTTCTCCATATTCTTTCTTATACACACATTCTATACGATTTCCGTCCGGGTCAAGGACTACACTTTCAAAATAACCGTCTCCCGAAGTACGCGGCTCGCCGGCAATGGTGTAACCTTCGGAACGCATCTCTTCCGTGAAACGAAGCACTTCCGCTTGACTGGGGAACGTGAAAGCGAGATGTGTCAGTCCGACTCTGTTCTCTTCCACCACCGTATTCTGTACATCGGGACGGCTCATTAATTCCAAAGAAGGACCTTCACCGAAAGATATGAAGTAAGACTCGAATCCCTTCTTGGGATTCACATATTTCTCATTGCTTTTTCCACCCAGGAAGCGGACATAGAACTCTTTCAACTCTTCCAAACGGAAAGTCCAAATAGCGATGTGATGTAGTTTCATTTTAAATCTGATTTTTCTTTTTATCGTTACGACCGTTAACTGTTCTCTTTTTTATTTAGCTGACTGCGTCACATATTCATAAACGATACGTGAAATATCAGCGATAATCTTACTGTTTTCCGCAAAACTCTCTTCAGAGTCTTTCACGAAAACAGCTATACTGTAAGTGCGTCCGTCGGGCAAAAGAACAAAGCCGATGTCATTGCAACCTATTTGCTGACCTTTGGCATTAAGGTCGCCCGTCCCTGTTTTATGTCCCACTATCACTCCTTTATCCAGTAATGGAGCGACCAGCCGGTCTTGTCCGGTCTGGCATTCTACCATTGTCTGCCAGATAAAATCCTTATATTGTTTTGCAAACAACGGTTCCCGTCGGAAAATCTCCAATAGCTCGGCGGCAGCCAACGGCGTACTCCAGTTTTGATAACACAAATCCAAATCTTCGTGCATGGCACTCTCCGTACCGACGATGGCGCAATCCTGAATACCTAACGAATGGATATATTTGTCTACGGCATCCGTTCCGCCTTGATAATTGAATAGTATATCGCAGGCATTGTTGTCACTCTGTTGAAGCGTGTATCTTAGCAGGTCGGCAATGCTCATCTCAATCTCGCCTTGCGGATACTTATCCCGTAACGGGCTATACGTGTCCGGTTTCAAATCCGATTTCTCTATCTTTAGCAGAGTGTCCAATGACTGATTTTGTTTCGTTATATAATCAGCCACTGCCAACGCCTGATGAAATTTGAAAACACTCATTAAAGGATAATGATTGTCATTATTAACTGTTATCGTATCTTTTCCGTCTATGATGACAGCAATTCCTATTTCGGCTTTCTTGTCTTTGATAGCCTCCTTCAATTGTGTCTCAAGAGGAACACTCTGACAGGAAAACAGCAGGATAGGGATTAAACAAAGAAACACAATGAATGAGCGCATAATCAATCTTCTTTTTTTATGGATTACTAATTTTCTATCGAAGTCACAAAGGTATGAATTGTAATTTGAAAAAGTGAGGATGGTATCCTAAATTCTGTTATAACAAAATTGTAAATAAAGAAATTAGGTTTCGTATGCTTTTTCCGTTATATTTGTAGAATCTTGTTACTTTACAATTTATAGTAACGGAAATTTGGATAAGTAATCGTTATTAAAAGACAAAACTAATATGAGCACTTTTCGTTCCATAGAAGAGCTGGTCAAAAGTCTCGACCGGGAGAAAGAACTCCTGAAAGAAATGTTTTCCAAACGGAAGTCTCTTTCGTTCCGCTATGATTATGCGCTTGAAATGACCGAGTACAAGGAAGAGCGCATCCGCTATTTGATTGACTACGGAGTTATCCGGGATACCGGTGATTTTCTTGAAATGGAGGATATCTATCTGAAATTCTTTGAAGATGTGCTCGAAGTGAATGAAGAAATCAATGTTTCCTTTGTGCAGGATTACTTGACACGACTGAATGAAAACATTGATTATTACTTGAAGGAAAATAACGAACAGCGCAAGTACAACTATCAGCGGGAAGTGAAACGCTGCCTGAAGAATATAGCTCTGACTACTGTCCGCAACGTGATGGACTTGAAGCGGAATATGGATAATACCTATAAGAACGAGCCTAATTACAAAATAAAGAAAACCAAACTCGTCCGGCTTGACGAGAAACGGAACAATATTGCTCTGTTGATTCGTAAAAGCGAGGAATTGATAGACTATGGGCAGCCTATTTTTTTCCGGGTGGCGATGGATGTGCAGATGCGGAATGTGGTGAGTGACGTAAAACTCCAGTTGAATGACTCGTACCATAACCTGATTGAAATCCAGAAGCAAATCATCCATTATCTGAATCTGATAGATTATCAGAACCGTATCCTTGAAAAAGTAAAGAAACTGAAGTACCTGAAAGACCAGTTCCTGTTGGAAGAACATACAAGTATCCGTTCTGTTGCCGCACAGAAGAATCCCGTTTGGATGGAGCCGCAGGTCGGCTATCGCATCAAACTTTCCATTGATAATCTACGGACTTCCGATGAGGCTTTTCAGATATTGAAGAAACTTGTCGCGCGGCAGAAAAATTCTCCGAAAGGAATGAAACAACTGGCAGATGCCATTCCGGAAGGATACCTGGATGGGCAGTCGCAAATGATAGATACCGTAAACTTGCAGGAAGTGCATAATTCATTTATGGCGTCCAGCACCCATCTGTTCTCTTTTGTGATGAATTATCGCTACCGGAAAGAGGTGACACGTGGAGAGAAATTAATCTTTTTCTGCCAACTGGCATCACAGTATGCCGACGAACTTCGCTTTACGGATACTTATGAAATCTCCGACGAAGTGGAATACCCTTTAATATATGCCAAATAATCTATGTTGAATACTAAAAACAGATGAACATGAAATACACTGAAGAGATATTTAATATACTTAGCAAAGGGGGATTCATTTCTTCCAATAGTGTCTCTACCCAAGTGAAACGCTTGTATGATGCCATTGAGGAAGATTTGCCCGATTATTATGATTACTATAAAGGTATCGGTTTCTATCTGGAAAGTGGTGACGGTTATTACTACTTTACCCGCAAGGAATCGAAAGTCGATTTGGAACGTAAACTGGAAGCAATTCAGAAGTGGATTGATTACCTGAGTTTCCTGAAAACCTATCATTCGGCATTCGGCCCCGGCTTTTTGTTTCGTGCTGCTGATATTGAGATTCAGATAGGATGCGATATCGAACTGAAAGAAAAGGCGACCAAACTGTTTTCGGATAAGAAGAAATATGATGAAGTAGTCGGCAAACTGCTGAAAGAACTGGAGAGTATAGGGCTGATAGAGAAAGAAAACGAACTCGACGGGACATATAAAGTATTGTCGGCTTTCCATTATATGGAGGACTTGGTTGATTGTATCACAATTTCAGAGGAGGTGCAAGATGAGATACCTGAATAAGATTATTTTTCTGAACAGTGCCCATATTCCATACGCGGAAGTGAAGTTGGATGGGAACGTACATTTTATAGGTACGCAAGGTGTCGGTAAGAGTACGCTGCTCCGTGCCATCCTATTCTTTTATAATGCTGACAAACTAAGACTAGGCATTCCGAAGGAGAAGAAAAGTTTCGATGCTTTTTACTTTCCATACGCCAATTCTTACATTATCTATGAAGTGATGCGGGAGAATGGGGCGTATTGTGTGGTAGCTGCCAAATCTCAGGGACGGGTGTTTTTCCGTTTTATTGATGCGCCATTCCAACAGGACTGGTTCATTGACGAACGCAATGCCGTATATTCCGAGTGGGGACGCATCCGAGAACATATCGGTTCGAAGATTCAAATTACTGCACAAGTGACTAGTTATGAAATGTATCGGGACATTATTTTCGGTAATAACCGTAAGCATGAAATGATACCCTATCGCAAGTTTGCCATTGTGGAAAGTGCAAAATATCAGAATATTCCCCGTACAATACAGAACGTCTTTTTAAATTCCAAACTGGATGCTGATTTTATAAAAGATACCATTATCCGTTCAATGAGTGATGAGGATATCTCTGTCGATTTGGACTTCTATCGAAGCCAGATTAAGGAGTTCGAGCAGGAATACAGGGACGTGATGCTTTGGTTTACAAAGAACAAGAATGGAGAAGTGCCTGTCCGGAAGATGGCGGAGAAAGTAATGAACGCCTATCGTGATTTGATTTATACCCAAAAGCAGATTGGTGAAGGGCGTGCGGAGCTTAACTTTGCGGAGAAACGGGCTTTGCATGAGATTCCCTTAGTGAAGGAAGAACTGGCTAAAGCGGAGACGGAACGTGAACGGTTGCTGCGGCTTATGGGTGAACTGCAACAAAAGTACACCAATGAGCGTGACGGCTTGATTAGGGATATAGGTATAATAAACGATTTGCTCAAAAAGATACGTGAGAAACGTCTGCATTACGAGCAGATGCAGATTGAAGAAATCATCAAACGGGTATCTTGCGAAGAATTATTGGTTCAGGAACTTGAACAAGTCCGGAATATGAAATCGGAACTGACCAGGGCTTATGAGGACGTATTGAGTAAGTACCGATTGCTGTTTGAAAAACTGGAAGCTGATTTCCGTACTTTTGAGAATAGCCAGCAAGCACGGATAAATTTCCGGAATGCGGAGATTGCCGGTAAGCAGGAGGAATTGATGCAACAGCTTCGTGTGGAAGAAGAAAAAGTAAGGGCAACGCAAGAAGAGAAAGTGCAGACAGTGGATAATCGTATCCGGCAGTTGCGTGACGAACAGGCACAGTGCAACCTGAAACTTCAAAAGGTGAAATACGAACATCCCCATCAAAAGGAAATGTCCGATTGTGAAGACGGCATCAACGAACTGCGTAAAAAAGACAAGGAACTGGAACTTAGCATCCGTCAGCAACAAGGAGAGATAAAGCAGTTGAGACAGGAGTGCGAATGGAAAGTAAAAGAATTGAAATGGGAATTTCAGGCAAAGATGGAGGCCGTTCGCAAAGAGCGGAGTGCGATTGAAGAACAGTTGCAAACATTGGATGCCTTGATTGAGAAACGAAAAGGTTCGTTGTGCGAATGGCTGGAGAAGAACAAACCGGATTGGCAGGAGACGATAGGCAAGGTGGCGGATGAGGAACTGGTGTTGTACAACAATGAACTGCAACCTCAATTGGTGAATAAGGAAGCTACTTTGTTCGGCGTTTCACTCAATCTGACTGCAATCGAGCGTTCTGTCCGCACTCCCGAAGAAATGAAGCAGGAACGCGACAGGCAACAAGCAGCCCGGCAACTTTGTACCGACCGCCTCACCCGACTGACGGAAGAAGAGGGAGAAGCAGTTTCTTCTTTGGAGAAAAAGTATTCGAAGCAAATACATCGTATTTTGGAAGAACAACATCTGATGGAAGCCGAGCGAATGCAGATTCCTGCAAAATTGAAGAATTTGCAGGCTGATTACGCCTCATGGAAGACAAAGGAGGAGGAATGGAAAAGAGGTTGTATCGAAGAATTGCAGGCGCAACTGAATGAAATCGGCCATCGGCTTTATGTGGCGGAAGGAGAGAAGGAGAAGCATTTGGCGGAACGGGAAAAACTGTTGAAAGCCTGCCGGAAAGTGTATAATGACAGCAGGACGGAACTCCGGAAGGAACAGGAGGAGTTCAGTGCCGGTGTTCGGCAAGAGATAGACCGGATGAAACAGCAAACTGCGGAGCGGGAAAAGGAATTGAAGCAGGCGCAGGAGAATGAATTGAATGGAAAGGGTGCTGATACGGTCACTATCCGCAAGTATGATGACAGGCTTGCCGAAATAAGTAAAGAATTGGATTATATAGGTAAATCCCGCCCACAAGTTCTTTTTTATGAAAGAGACAAGGAGGAACTGTTTGATAAAGAACCTGCTACGCGAAGCCGGAAGAAAGAACTGGATGCGAAGCTGGTTGCATTGGACGAACGTTTTGCCCTGAAAAAGGAGAAGTTGCAGATTCAGAAAAAAGGGGCGGACGAGCATCTCGACCGGATTGGCAAAGAATTGCATTTATTGGAGGACGGGCTGAATAAAGTGGATATGTTCCGGAAAGATGAAACTTTCTGTCCGCCTTCTGTGACGGAAATAGGAGAGAAGCCTACCCGGAAAAGTTGCGACGTTATTGTGGAAGAGTTGAAGTCGCTCATTGTATCCACCATCAGAAAAACAGAAGAATTCAAGAGAGCGGTGACGCAGTTCAATGGAAACTTCTCGTCAAAAAATACGTTCCATTTCCGTACGGAGTTGGTTGGAGAACAGGATTACTATGATTTCGCTTCCAATCTGTGCGAGTTTGTGGATAATGATAAGATTTCCGATTATCAGAAACATATCAGTGAACGGTATACGGATATAATCCGCCGGATTTCGCAGGAAGTGGGAGGACTGACCCGTAATGAAAGCGAGATACACAGAACAATAAAGGATATCAACGACGATTTTGTCAAGCGGAATTTTGCCGGAGTAATAAAGGAAATAGCTCTTCGCCCGCTTCAGAGCAGCGATAAACTGATGCAGCTATTGTTGGAGATTAAACGGTTTAGCGATGAGAACCAATATAATATGGGAAAGGTGGATTTGTTCTCGCAGGATTCCCGTGAAGATGTCAATGTGACGGCTGTCCGGCATTTGCTGTCGTTTATGAAATTCCTGCTCGACGAGCCGGGACGCAGACGGTTGGCGCTTGCCGATACATTCAAGTTGGAATTTCGCGTGAAAGAGAATGATAACGACACGGGATGGGTGGAGAAGATTGCCAATGTGGGTTCTGACGGTACGGACATTCTGGTGAAAGCGATGGTCAATATCATGCTGATTAATGTGTTCAAAGAAAAGGCGTCACGTAAGTTTGGTGACTTTAAAATCCATTGTATGATGGATGAAATAGGAAAACTGCATCCTAATAACGTGAAAGGTATTCTGGATTTTGCCAATTGCCGGAATATCTTGTTGGTAAACAGTTCTCCCACTACTTACAATGTGGAAGATTATCGTTATACCTATTTATTGAGTAAAGACGGACGGTCAAATACACAGGTTGTCCCATTGTTAACCTATAATAAGATAGAAAAATGAGCAGCAATTTATTTACATTGACAGTGGCGCAGCTGATTCAGAAAATGCTGGACGGTGATACTGTAGCATATAGCAAGTTTGACGGCACAATAGCACGAGAAATGGTAAATGAGGGAATCATAACGCTTGTTTCACAAGGGAGTAGGCGCAGTTTCCGTATGATTGACCCGAAAGGATGCCGTATCTATCTTGCTCAGAATTATACTTTCGGCATGAAGTTGAGAGATTGGATTGAGATGAAAAGCCGTTGGGAAGGAGTGTCACGTTCGGAACAAGTGGCGAAAGCGGGGCACTCAAAACTTAGATATATCCGTACGTTCAAAGGTTTTCTACTCAATTGTTATACGCCTATAGAATTTACTCTTCATGGTGAATCATGCGTGCTTTCTCCCTTGCAAGGTATTTCCATCTTCATACAGGATTACGAAGATTTCCGTATTCCTGAAGATGTCGTAGTAGTGGGTATAGAGAATGGAGAGAATTTTCAGCATATCCGTGCCCAAAGCTATTTGTTTGAAGGAATGAAAGTTCTTTTTGTATCCCGTTATCCGCAATCGAAGGATTTGTGTAACTGGCTAAAGATGATTCCCAATCGTTATATCCATTTCGGAGACATAGATTTGGCTGGCATTTCTATCTTTTTAAATGAGTTTTATGTGAATTTGGGCAACCGTGCGGAATTTTTCATTCCTGCAGATGTGGAGAAGCGCCTCAAGGACGGAAACCGACAGCTTTATGATAATCAGTATTTGCGTTATAGGGCTATGTTGGTTTCTGACGAACGTTTAAGGCCGTTGGTGGCAATGATTCATAAATATGGGAAAGCGTATGAACAAGAAGGATATATAAAGGAATGAATTAGTCATATGATTACACTGGATAATTTTGAGAGCTTTGTCCCCTATAAGATATTGATGCGCGGGGAAGAGTATTATGATACGGATGCCGTTTCCGAACTGGAAGAAACCTCACCCGGTGAATGGGCTGCAACCGTAGAGGGAACGGACGATTATAATGTAGAAATATCTATGAACGGAAAGAAGGTAGATATTCTGAAAGATATTACATGAACGCATGTGCAAGGAGATAATTGCGGAATATGATACAATGACGGAATAATTGTTCCCTGTGAAATAAGGAGGTGTCGCATTTATAACTTGAACTCAGAATTCAGCATCTCTATGAAATGAAAAACAAAATATATCTGTCATCTGTCACAGATTATAGTCTAACTTGCAGATTATAAGTACTTAATGTTGTGACAGCACAAGGTGACAGCAGTGTGATAGCAATAATGCTGTCACGCAAGAAACAATGAAGAAATCAAAGATGCTGTTTGGAAATTGATAGTATCAGCTATAGAAAGATAAGTTGTTCAATTTATTCTTCCCGTACTTATGAGTTGTGTCCTGCCTTGAAACCAATGGTTTCAAGGTGCGAAACTGTTGGTTCAGCGGTTTGAAACTTTAGTTTCATACGCTTGAAACTAAAGTTCCAATTGCTTGAAACCATTAGTTTCTTACCGATGAAACTATAGTTTCTCTTAACTGGAACTCTAGTTTCAAGCAGAGAAAACTAATTTGCCCCGTAATAGAGTGGTGGCAATCCCGTTTCTTTCGGTTAAAGAGATGCTTGATATATCAATAATTTTCTGTATTAAAAACTTGTTTTCTTTGCCGGTTTCGGATATTATGACTAATTTAGCAGTCTCAACGATCACAAAGACGCTGACAAAACAAATTATTATCAAATTAATGAAAATTACTCAATTTCGTAAGAACGAAGATACGATAGCGCTCAGCGTAATGGATCTTGATATACTTGTAAATAAGATAAAGACAGAAATAAAATCCCGTCCTGTTTCTACATTCAGAGAGCATCTGCGATATACCCTTTCCGATGAGCGGTGTACGTTTGCCGATAAACTGCCCCAAATAATTCCTGCCGCCGAATTCCGAAAAGTAAGCGGTCAGAAACAGATGAAAAGCTACAACGGTATTGTAGAACTGACCATCGGCCCCTTGTCTAATAAGTCGGAAATCGCTTTGGTGAAACAAAAAGCCTGCGAGCAACCCCAAACCCGTTGTGCTTTCATGGGTTCAAGTGGCAAAACGGTGAAAATATGGACTACCTTCACCCGACTGGACAACTCGCTTCCCAAAACGCGGGAAGAAGCGGAACTATTCCACGCTCATGCCTATCGACTGGCTGTGAAATGTTATCAACCCCAAATCCCGTTCGATATACTTCCCAAAGAACCGACTCTGGAACAATATTCGCGCTTATCCCACGACCCGGACATCATCTATCGTCCGGATTCAGTCCAGTTTTATCTCTCCCAACCGTCATCGATGCCCGAAGAAACCACTTTCCGGGAAGCGGTTCAAGCAGAGAAATCTCCATTGACCCGTGCCGTACCGGGATATGATGCGGAAAATGCCTTCCTGATGCTTTTCGAAGCTGCTTTGCGGAAAGCATATGCCGAACTCAGGGAAGCGGGACTCGAATTGCGCGAGGACACATGGCATCCTTTAGTCGTCCAACTGGCTAAAAACTGTTTTGCTTCGGGACTTCCGCAAGAAGAAGTCGTGAGACGTACCGTTTTCCACTTCTATATGTATAAACAAGAAGAGCTTATCCGGCAAATGATTGGCAATATATATACCGAGTGCAAAGGCTTCGGCAAGAATATCAGCCTAAGCAAAGAGCAGCAACTCGCCTTGCAGACTGAAGAATTCATGAAACGCCGCTATGAATTCCGCCATAATACCCAAATTGGTGAGGTAGAATATCGTGAAAGGCTTTCTTTCCGTTTCCGCTTCAATCCTCTCGACAAGCGTGCGCTGAACAGCATTGCCCTGGATGCGCAGATGGAAGGCATTCCGTTGTGGGACAGGGATATCAGCCGTTATATCTATTCCAACCGCGTGCCTGTATTCAACCCGTTGGAAGATTTTCTCTACCGGCTTCCCGCATGGGACGGTAAAGACCGTATTCGTGCATTGGCAGCCACCGTCCCTTGTAAGAATCCGTATTGGATGGATTTGTTCCACCGTTGGTTCCTCAATATGGTTTCTCATTGGAGAGGAAGCAATAAAAAGTATGCGAACAGTGTTTCGCCCTTACTTGTCGGACCGCAAGGAACACGCAAATCCACTTTTTGCCGGAGCATAATGCCCCCTTCTGAACGTTCCTACTATACCGACAGTATTGATTTCTCCCGAAAGAAAGATGCCGAACTTTACCTCAATCGTTTTGCTCTCATCAATATTGATGAATTTGACCAGGTGAGTTCGACACAACAAGGCTTCCTGAAACATATTCTGCAAAAGCCTGTACTGAATGTGAAGAAACCTCATGGCAGTGCCGTTCTCGAAATGCGCCGTTATGCTTCATTTATAGCCACAAGCAACCAAAAAGACCTGTTGACCGACCCTTCCGGCAGCCGTCGTTTTATTTGCATCGAGGTGATCGGAGTGATTGACACCAACCGTCCGATAGACTATGAGCAACTTTATGCACAAGCTATGTACGAACTGGAGCATGGCGAACGTTATTGGTTCGACCAGGAGGAAGAAAAGATTATGATGGAAAACAACCGTGAATTTGAACAAGTCCCGCCGGAAGAACAACTTTTCTTCCGTTATTTCCGTGCTGCACAGTCTGAAGAAGGGGAGTGGCTATCTCCTGCCGAGATTATGGAAGATATTCAAAAAGGCAGTTCAATCCCGATGTCTGTCAAAAGGGTTAATTCCTTCGGAAGAATACTGAAAAAGCAAGAAATACCTTCCAAACATACGCGTAGCGGTACACTTTATCATGTTGTAAGACTAATAACTAGGTGACGGCAAAAATGCCATCACCCTGCCGTCACCTCTTGCTGTCACAGTCTTATCGGTTTATTACTAGACTATTAACCCCTAAACTGTGACAGGTGACAGCAACTTACCAAATATATTCTTCTGTGTAGCGTTGGTAAGTTGGTTCTTCTTTTATCCCTTTATTGCGGAATAGTTGTCTGATGTAGGCTTGGTCTTTAGGCATAAGCCCCCGTTCTCCTCGATAAAACCTATAATATCCTGTTTTCCCATAGTGTCCTACCAATTGTATTCTGATACTGACTGCATCTTCATAAGGGATTCTGTCGAGCAACCGTTTTAGTCCCCACGCCACATGAACTTTGACAGCAGTCTTGAAACATTCGCATTGGTTTCCATCCGCAGGATAATGTGTCGGATTAACGATGGAGATATAAAGGTAATCGGCTGTTTCATTTTGTGCAGCTACGTAGCGCAAGCATTTCAAGGCTTGTGGGCATTGGTCGTTGAAACAACGGGAGAAATTGTAGGGGACAGACGGGCTGTCGGATTCTTCTTTCATCTTGTAGGGTTTATTTTATTTGTGAGATACTGTTGTTAATACGTTAATATACGGGAAAATATTCTTCGCAAAAGTAGGGCTTTATTTTGGGAATGGGAAGTGTTTGGATAAATATTATTTGTATGCAAAGAGTCTTATTATAGAGAATTTGTGTTGTGATGTATCAAAAGTTCTCTATTTCTTTCTCATATTCTATATTTTTACCTATTTTTGTAACTTCCGATAATATAGCCTTATCGGAAGTTACAAAAAAAGACACACACATGAAACCGGAAGAAAAGGCTCGAATAATAATTGACCGTATGCTTAATGATGCGGGTTGGGAGGTAGTTGATAGAAATCATTATTCTCCTGAAGTGTCTGCTATAGCAGTCGAGGAAGGCTTGCTGAAAGGTAATCGTGAAGCTGACTATTTACTTTTTTTAAATGGT
The DNA here is from genome assembly GCF_042854785.1 of Bacteroides sp. f07. Lineage (NCBI taxonomy): Bacteria > Pseudomonadati > Bacteroidota > Bacteroidia > Bacteroidales > Bacteroidaceae > Bacteroides > Bacteroides sp. f07. The sequence continues at coordinate 631,383 of NZ_BAABXI010000001.1, forward strand.
AAAGCTGTAGGCGTATTGGAAGCAAAGAAAGAATCTGTGTCAATATATTCTGAATTTGTGGCAGACCAGGCTGAAAAATATACTAGAGGTGTACCTCAATGGTGTCAGGCTTGGATGAATCCTTTACCTTTAGTTTATTTGTCAAATGGAAGGGAACTGTTATTCAGAGATACCCGTGAGGTTGATTCTGAATATATTTCTTTGAATAAAATTCATTCTCCAAAAGAAATAGTAAAATTATTAGGACTTAAAGATGATTTTGCAGGACTTCCAACTTTAAAAAGGAAAGGATTAAGGGATTGCCAGTATGAAGCAATAACAAAATTAGAAAATAGTTTTCGTAGTGGGCATAATCGTGCATTGATGGTTTTGGCTACGGGAGCGGGAAAGACTTATACCGCATGTTTGGCTGCCTATCGTTTGTTGGCTTTCACTTCAATGAAGAGGGTTCTGTTTCTTGTTGACCGTAATAATCTTGGAAAACAGGCAGAAGGAGAATTTGGAACATTCCGTTTGACAGAAAATGGAGATCCGTTTAATACCATATTTGGGGTAGAAAGATTGAAAACCGCGAAAATCCCAAATGATGCCAATGTTGTTATCTCTACTATACAGCGTTTATTTTCTTTATTGTCCGGAGACGATTTTATAGATGATGATAATGAAGCGGATTATGTTGTTGACGGTACCGGAAATATGAATTTGCCGGTTCATCCTAACTTGCCCCCGGATTACTTTGATTTGATAATTATTGATGAGTGCCATCGCTCTATTTATGGTAGTTGGCGAAGTGTACTTGAATATTTTAGTTCTGCAAAAATGATTGGGTTAACAGCTACTCCTGCTGTTGAAACATTAGCTTTCTTTAATAACAACTTAATAGTGAACTACACTCTTGAAAAGTCAATAGTTGATGGTGTCAATGTTGATTATAGGGTGTTCCGTATTAAAACACAAGTAACCGAAGATGGCGGTGCTATTCGTGAGGGGGATAAAGTTCGTAAAATAACCCGCTATACAGGTAAAACTGAAAATATCGAAACACAGGAAGCGACTACTTATACAAGACAGGAACTGAATAGAAGTATTATTAATCCTGCTCAAATAAAGTTGATTTTAGAGACATATAGAGATTCGGTTTATACAGAAATGTTTAATGATCCCCAAAGAGAACCTAATTTTGACTATTTACCTAAGACATTAATATTTGCTTTGAATGATGCTCATGCAAGTAATATTGTTAAAATAGCGAAGGAAGTCTTTGGACGTGAAGATGATATGTTTGTACAGAAAATCACTTATTCGGCTGGAGATAGTAATGAATTGATACGTCATTTTCGTAATGATAAGGAGTTCCGCATTGCTGTAACTGTGACTTTGGTTGCTACTGGAACAGACGTGAAGCCTTTGGAAGTGGTGATGTTTATGCGTGATGTCGAGTCTGACTCTCTTTATACTCAGATGAAAGGTAGAGGAGTACGTACAATTGGTGATGAGCAACTTCGTAATGTTACTCCAAATGCTCATAGTAAAGATTTGTTTTTCTTAGTCGATGCAGTGGGAGTAACAGAACATGAGCATTATGTAACAACTTCTGGAGTGGTAAACAATGCTGAAACATTGTTGTCTTTAAGGCAACTTTTAGAGCGTATCTCTCATGGTGAACTGCCGGATGAACATCTGCGATTGTTGGCTAGCCGTCTGTCAAGAATACATAATAAGGCAAATGAAGAACAGAGGAATGAGTTTATAAGATTGGCTGGTATAGATATGCGGGATATGGCATCTCGTATATATGAAGCTTTGGAAAATAATCTGTTGCCGGAATATGTGAATATAAACGAACCGAATAACGAACGGAAAGGCTTGGTGCGTCCTCTCGCTATTCATCCCGATGCCCGTGAATATCTGTGTATTCTGAACGCCGGATTTGTCACAATTTTAATGCCCGGTGAAGATACATTGATTGAGAAAGGATTTTCCATAGAGGAAGCTCACGACACGACTCAGGCGTTTGAACAATATGTAAATGAACATAGAGATGAGATAGAGGCTTTACGCATTATTTATAACAATAACGGAGAACCTATCACTTATGCAATGCTTAAGGATTTGGAGAACCGGATGAAAATGGAGAATTACAAGTTTAATCCTTCTCAATTATGGAATACATACTCTATTGTTAACCCTTCCAGTGTAGTACATTTTGGGACGAAAGAAGAAAAAGAAGCATTGACTAATATTATTCAGTTAGTCAGATATGCTTATCATCAGGTGACAGAACTTCGTAGCCTGTCATCAATGGCTGCCCAACGTTTTGAATTGTGGTGTGGGCAGATACAGCGTACAATGACTGAGGCTCAAAAGAATACTATCCGTCAGATTGTGAACTATATTGTAGCGAATGGTTCTTGTACAATAAAAGAAATAAAGGAAGATGATAAAACAATAGCGCTTCAGATGATACGTAAGTTTGGTACTATAGCAGCGGTGAATGAGGCTATTGTTTCATTATCTCAGTTTTTAATTTATAATAGAAAAGTAGCATAGTTAAAATGGCGAAATCAAATTCGAATGAGCAAGGTCTGACTAAAAAGGTCTGGACACTTGCCACTACGTTAGCGGGTCAAGGTATTGGATTTACCGATTATATAACCCAACTGACTTATTTGTTATTTCTGAAAATGGATGATGAAAACGTTAAATTGCTTGACGAAGAATCAGCCATACCTGAAGGATATCGTTGGGAAAACCTGATAGAATTAGATGGTCTTGACTTGATAGGTCAGTATGAAAATACATTGAAAATACTGAGTGAGCAGGATAATCTAATTGGTACTATATATACGAAAGCTCAAAATAAAATAGATAAGCCTGTATATTTGAAGAAGGTCATAGCAATGATTAATGAGGAGCAATGGCTGATAATGGATGGTGATGTTAAGGGGGCTATTTATGAAAGTATTTTAGAGAAGAATGGACAAGATAAAAAGAGTGGTGCAGGTCAGTATTTTACTCCTCGTTCTCTTATATCGGCAATGGTTGATGTAACTCGTCCTCAGATTGGGGAAACGGTTTGTGACCCGGCTTGTGGAACCGGTGGTTTTCTTTTGGCAGCTTATGACTACATGAAAAAACAATCACAAGACAAAGGCAAACGGGACTTTTTGCGGAATAAAGCTCTACATGGTTCGGATAATACTCCTTTGGTTGTTACATTAGCTTCGATGAACTTGTATCTTCATGGTGTTGGTACTGACCGAAGCCCTATTATATGTCAGGACTCTTTAGAAAAAGAACCTGATATATTAGTGAATGTCATTCTTGCTAATCCGCCTTTTGGAACCCGTCCTTCCGGTTCTGTCGACATTAATCGGAGTGATTTTTATGTTGAAACGAAAAATAACCAATTGAATTTCTTACAGCATATAATGCTTTCGCTCAAAACAGGCGGACGTGCAGCGGTCGTTTTGCCTGATAACGTACTGTTTGAAGGTGGAGCTGGAGAAGTGATTCGTAAGAAACTTCTTTCAGAATTTAATTTGCATACTATCTTGCGTTTACCGACAGGTATATTTTATGCTCAAGGTGTAAAAGCTAATGTATTATTATTTACAAAAGGTAGTGGTACGAAGGATATTTGGTTTTATGATTATCGTACAGATATAAAGCATACATTGGCTACTAATCCAATGCAAAGGCATCATCTTGATGATTTCGTTTCGTGTTATCATGCGGAGGATATAAATGCTCGTGTAGAAACATATCATGCTGAGACTAGTCCGAATGGGCGTTGGCGTAAATATACTTGTGATGAAATAATAACTCGTGATAAGACTAGTCTTGATGTATCTTGGATAAAACAAGGTGGAGATGAAGTTGATTATTCATTATCAGAATTGATGGCTATTATCAAAGAGAAAAGTGATAACATAAGTAAAGCGGTGGCTGAACTTCAAAAATTAATGGCAAATATCGAGGACTAATGGATACAAAGAAACTACGACAGAAAATATTAGACCTCGCTATTAGAGGAAAACTTGTTCCACAAGATCCAAATGATGAACCTGCATCCGTTTTACTTGAACGTATTAAGGAAGAGAAAGAGCGTTTGATAAAGGAGGGGAAGATAAAGAGAAATAAGAAAACGGGTTCTTCTGATACGTATCATTATCGGCAATTAGAATGTGTACCATTTGAAATACCGAATTCGTGGGTGTGGGCAACATTGGGAGACATTGGTACTTGGCAAGCAGGAGGCACACCAAGCCGTTCAAATAAGACCTATTATGGAGGAAGTATTCCTTGGCTTAAAACTGGAGATTTAAATGATGGATTGATTACAGATATCCCAGAGAGCATTACAGAAGAAGCTGTTGCAAATTCTTCTGCAAAAATCAATCCAGCAGGGAGTGTGCTTATTGCCATGTATGGAGCAACAATTGGCAAATTGGGAATACTTACTTTTCCTGCAACCACAAATCAAGCATGTTGTGCTTGTATTGAGTATCATGCAGTCATTCAATCATATCTATTCTACTTCCTTTTATCACAAAGAACAACGTTTATCTCAAAGGGAGGAGGCGGAGCACAACCAAATATTTCAAAAGAAATAATTGTAAACACTACAATTCCATTACCGCCTCTTGATGAACAACAACGTATTGTAACAGAAATTCAACGTTGTTTCGCCTTGATTAACCAAATCGAACAAGGGAAAGTTGATTTACAGACTACTATCAAACAAGTGAAAAATAGGACTTTGGATCTCGCTATTCATGGAAAACTGGTTTCTCAAGATCCGAATGACGAACCAGCTTCGAAGTTACTTAAACGTATCAATCCGAAGGCTAAAATAACAAGTGATAACGAACATTATCCCTATGGTTGGCAATATACTATTTTGGGAGAGATATTTACTCACAATACAGGTAAGGCTCTTAATTCTTCTAATAAGGAAGGAATAATGAAAAGTTATCTGACCACATCCAATGTGTATTGGGATAAATTTGATTTTACTGTACTTAAACAAATGCCGTACAAAGAAAATGAATTGGACAAGTGTACTGTAACAAAGGGAGATTTACTTGTATGTGAAGGTGGAGATATTGGTCGTTCGGCTATTTGGAATTATGATTACGACATATGTATTCAGAATCACATCCATAAACTTCGAGCAAAAATAGATTTGTGTGTAGCGTTCTATTATTATGTTTTACTGTATCTAAAAGAGAATAACCTTATAGGAGGGAAAGGTATTGGTTTACTAGGGCTATCTTCCAATGCTTTGCATAAAATAAATGTCCCTTTACCACCACTTGCAGAGCAACATCGTATAGTTCAAAAGATAGAAGAACTTTTCTCAATCCTTGATAACATTCAAGAATCCTTAAAAGTGTAAGCAAATACACTTTTAAGGATTCTTGTAAAATTATTACCAATTCACTACTTTATCCACGATTTTCTGCTGTTCACTTGCAGTTCTACGAAGATAAATGCGAGTGGTTTCTATGCTCTCATGTCCCATGAGGTCTGCCAAAAGAGCAATGTCATTGAAGCGGTCAAGAAAATTTTTAGCAAAACGATGCCGGAATGAATGGGGGTAAACAACCTCTTTGTTCATTCCGTATTTTGTAGCAAAATGTTTGAGTTGTGAGGCAATACCACGAGTAGTAATACGTTGTCCGAATCGATTCAGAAAAATATACCCTGAAACAAACCCTTTTTCTTTAAGCCATTTGACAGCTTCAATACGTAAGTTCTTCGGAATGTACAAACGGCGTATTTTCCCACCTTTGCTGTAAAGATCAAGATACCCCACTTGTATATGTTCCACTTTGATATGCAGCAATTCACTGACACGTGCACCGGTTGCAGCCATAAACCATACAACGAAATACCATTCTTCATAGCCGTCTGTTTTTAATTGTGCTTTCAGAAACTTGTAGTCAGCATCGCTAATTACGTTCTCCAAGAAATTCTTCTGTTGTACCTTTACAAACTTAACTTTTAATTTGTCTTGTTTCGCAAACTCCAAATACTTGTTGATACCTTGCAATCGCAGATTAACCGTTTGTGGTCTAAAGTTCTCAACCAAATAGCCCTTATAGGCTAATAGATTCTTCTTGTTCACTTCCTTATAATGAGTAAGGAAATAATTCACAGTCCATACATACGATGTGACAGTGTTCTTAGCCAGATTCGTCTTGACCAGATAGTTTTTAAATGTTGTTACCATATTCTCTTGATTTTAAATGAATATGGCAACAATATAAGAAGATGTATCGAACATTATGAGAACTTGCCTTTTGATGTACCTCAGAATTGGGCATGGACTACACTTGGCAATATTGGTAAATGGCAATCTGGAAGTACACCAAACAGGTTGAACAAAAATTATTATGGAGGAAATATTCCTTGGCTAAAAACTGGAGACTTGAATGATAAATACGTCACGTATATTCCAGAATATATTACAGAGAAAGCCTTAGATGAAACATCTGTGAAGTTGAATCCTAAAGGTAGTGTGTTGATAGCAATGTATGGCGCAACGATAGGGAAAGTTGGGATATTGACATTTCCCGCTACTACGAATCAAGCATGTTGTGCTTGTGATGTTTTTGATGAAATAGAAAGAATGTATCTGTTTTATTTTTTACTTTCTCACAGAGAAGAATTCCTTAGGCAAGGAGGTGGCGGAGCGCAGCCTAATATATCAAAGGAGAAAATAGTCAATACATATATCCCTATACCACCTCTTGCAGAACAAAAAAGGATCTTACAGAAAATAGAAGCATTGTTTGTTGCAATTGATAAAATAGCCGAGGAATTATAACTCTTCAGCTATTTTATCAAGAGTAGAGAATAGTAGACTAACTTTGTTTGCTATTCGCATTTGTTCCTCCAAAGGGGGAATGGCTATATCAATATCTTCAATAATTGATTTACTCACTCTTTGTTGTCCTACAACTCCATTAAAAGAATTTATGCACTGATTTATGAAGTAATCTGACTTGAAGAAGAAAAGTCCATACTTAGCATCAATACACTGAGATCTAAATATATAAAGTTCAGTAGTGCCAGCACCTATCCCATTTGGAAGGTCTTTCAGAATTATAGATTTCCTATTTTCAAGGCATGGTGAAATTTTGGCTACTGCAATGTCTCCATCTGCAAAGTGTGTAAAACCTGTTTTAACTTCATTCCACTGTCTTGTCTCATATCTAAATGTATTAAAATAGCCATCAGAAATATTTGTCATTGATATAAAACCAGCTTTAGAACTATCATCAGCTTTGTTTCTTGGATTGATTTTAAATACTTCTTTTATGGATGCATAGCACCATCCATTAGGCAAGTTCTCATAATGTTCGTTATCACTTGTTATTTTAGCCTTCGGATTGATATGTTTAAGTAACTTCGAAGCTGGTTCGTCATTCGGATCTTGGGGTACAAGTTTGCCATGAATGGCGAGGTCAAGGATTTTACTTTTTGCTTGTTTGATTGCAGTCTGTAGGTCGTTTTTTACTTGTTCAATTTGTTCAATCAGGGAGAACCAATGTTCAATTTTCGCCACAATACGTTGTTGCTCGCCTAATGGTGGAAGAGGTATCATTCCTTTGCACGCATCTGCTGTGCTAAGTCTTGGCATTTTTACACCATACCCACATCGAAGAGTATAATCAAGAAAATAAGGCGAGCGTAGTACATGACAAACAAATTTATTCGACATAACTCCATAAGTGTTAAATGACATTAGCTCAGTTGTACAATATCCTTCTTTAGGTGCAACCAGTACTTTATTCAGATAAGTGCGAAGTTTAGAATACAAAATTTCACCTGTATAAAATTGATGGCGTACACCACTTATACTACGTTCGCTTTTCTTTAGGAATTGAGTAATATTGGCAGAATCTTTCTCTATGTCTTCTAATTCTAATATCCAGTCATTATCTTTTATACGGTCAACCTGAACATTGATGCTATCACCATAATTACTTATTTCTCCCAAAGTCGTCCATACCCAATTATCCGGTACCTCAAACGGTACGTTCCCATAATGATACTTATGTGGCTTTTATTTTTCAATAAAAGTATTTATTGTGAAAGGTGTATATATCGAAATCTTCAAGTTGTTTTTCATTATATATCAAAATATAGAATTTGTATTGTTGTTAAGTTGAATTTAAGATGGATAACAGTTTCTACTTTATAATGTCCTGTACCATTTTTGAAGAATATGACAAGATTATAAAACATAGGAGAATGCTCCGCCTTTCTTTCTGTCTTTTCCGCTGAACTATCTTATTATTTCGTATAGTTGCTTTTCAGTAGTTCTTTCAATTCGTGATAAATGGCTTTTCTATATATCTATATGTCCTAAATATAATTTAACCATTTTTACAGTAAGGTGCAAATGGTTGTTTACGTTCATTATTTTTGTTTAGGTAACGAAAATATTTCTTTATTACAGAAATGAAACTGTAGTAAAAAAAAGAGACTTGTTGTTTCACCCAAATCATGCGAAGCTCAATATGTTTTTCCATTTGCACATTGTTGCTTTGTTAGTCAAAATTTGAGAATCAAGTGTTTTTATTTCTTTTGTGAGTTTTAGGTGTTTAAATTGCTTTTATACTTAAAACGTCTGCTGTCGTGTTGATTTGAATAAGAGAATGTACGTTAAAATATAATTTGAGATGGTATTCCTAATGTAAATGTAATACTTCACTTAACTTATCTCCAATAATTTTCTTTTCATTACTACCAATAGTAGACAATCTCACCAACGGAATACCATACAACTCCAATATATGATCCTTCTTAACATCACGTTCCGCCTGCCTTGTCCCAGATTTATGATACGTATAACCGTCCGTCTCAATAGCCAATACCGGTTGTTTGCTCACACGATTATAAATCAGAAAGTCGATATGGGTATTAATATTTGCAGCATATTTGCTCTCTTCAGCATTTAGCAGAGAATAGTCTTGAATCAACATATAAAGAGGTAAATGGCAAATGATATTCAAATGACGCATATTGATGTTCTCTTGCAGGATGTCTTCTATCAAGGCAAAGGTAAGATTCTCGGAATCATATTCGGATATTTTCTTATGTTTCTTTAAATAGGCGATTCGGGCATCCGTATATTGTTCGTATAGATAATCGAATATGGAATGAATCTTACTGGCGATGACTGTACCGTTATTGTATTCGATGTAGGCAATCAGGTCGCTGATATTACAATCTTTGGGCTGTTCGTTTCCTGATACGACCAGATAGAACTGCTGTTTGGCCCGGGAAACTGCGACATTCAGCAGATTCGGATCATCGGAAAAGGACGTGATGGTGTCATCGACCGTAGTCATAATGATAGCATCCTTCTCTCTTCCCTGAAACTTATGGACTGTTGCTACATCAATACTTTCTTCAAGTGCGGATTTAACGGCATTTACCTGCTTGTTATATGGGGCAATGACACCTATTTCATCCGTATCATAGGATAGGGCAGGTAACACTTCTTCTTTGATAACATCTATTTCCCGTTGATTCAGATGGCTGCGGGAATGGTTGCCTTTGGCGGTTCTTATGGCACGGATTACGTCCTTTTCTCCTTTATCACGTGTCATGATAACAAGATTTCCGCCATAAAATTTCTGATTGCAGAAGTTGATGATTTTAGGGTGGCAACGATAATGCTCCCGTAATAAAGTCTGCGGTACATTCGGAATCACTTTGCAGACAGATTGCAGGAAACTCATACGGGCACAATCATATTCTGCCTTAATCAGACATGCGTTGGCGATAAAGTCCAGTTTTTCCTTATCTTCTTCCGTGACTACATTGGGGAGCTGCATAGTATCGCCGACAATGATTGCATTTTTAGCGCATGACAATGCCAAAGCACCTGTTTCTACCGAAACCTGTGAAGCTTCATCCATAATCAGATAATCATATACGGTATCCCGATGCAGGCTACTTAATGATGAAAATGTAGTGCTTAGTATAATCGGATACTCCTTCTGTACTTCCCGCCAATTATCTTTCAGGTCTTCTAAAGTAAAGACTGGTTTGTCATGATTATTACCATAAGTATGGAATAACTTGTTTTTCAGATATTTCATCGATGCATCAGCCATTTGCTTAGCCATTTCCACCGCATCTTTGTTGGCTAGTTCCTTTTCTAATGTATCTATCTCAACTTCCAGTTCTGAATGTTTTGTCTGGTAGAATAAGATTTGGAAGTCAGCGATAATCGAGGTCATCTCCCGCTTATAGAAATTCTTGTCGGGGATTTCACAAACCGTTTTACTTTTGAATCTGAAGAACAGCCATTTCAACCGTTGTATAAAAGCTGAGATTCCTCGGAAACTTGATGTCTGCTCTTTTTCCGCAAATTGTTGACATTCGTTCCATAAGTTCAGAAGAGCGGCAGAATTGGAGTTTCCGCGTAGTTTTATAGCAGATTCTTTAGTGCCGAATTCTTGCAGGTAATGCTGCCATTCTATTTTCAAGGTTTGCATTTCCTGTCTTGCCATGGCAAGGCGTTCCTGTTTGGAAAATATGCTTTTGAGTTCTTCCGTTTGATGATGTATCTTATCGAGAAACAAGGGCTGATCGGCTTCCGCATTATGCCACGATTCGAAATTCTCCGGATATTGTTTTTCTTCTTGAGTCTCTATGAATTTCTCTTTGTTGGCTGTGCTGCCGAGCAATGCAACGATAAATCCCATATCGTATTTGGATAACTTCTCAAGTACATTTACAATGGCGGAGTTATTATTAGATACAACCTGAACAGTTTTGCCACGTACTAGAATATTAGCGATAATGTTCAGGATAGTCTGCGTCTTTCCGGTTCCCGGCGGACCTTGTACAACACTTATCTGGTTCTCAAAAGCTGTCTGGACTGCCTTTTGTTGGCTGGCATTACAACCGAAAGGGAAAATTAGGGTCGATGTATTTTGAGTCTGCAATTTATACTTTTGAGGATTCAAATATACGGCAATAGCCCTGTCGTCCGCGATAAAGTTTATCTTTTCATATTGTTTAGCCAGTAGTTTCGTACCGTCGTCAGCTTTCAGTTCATTCACCTCCGCTACTTTTTTCAAATATCCGAATATGTCTTTTGAACAAGTTTCTGTCAGGCATGATTTTATGATTTGTAATTTTTTACCTTTGTAATCATACTCTTTCCCATTTTGGAAACGAATATGCCAGTAACTTTCCGAACCGCTCTTAAAAACGGATAGTGTCTCGATGTTTGATAAAGTTCTCTCTTTAGTGGCTATTTGATAATTGGCAGGATCCGGTTTGTCAGGATGAGTCAGCCAGATAACATTTTCTTCTTTGTAAGAATAGACGCTGGAAGAATTTCGGAATATGATGCTGTAATTACCGTTATTATTCTGGCAACTCTCTATTTCGGTAGTCTTGATTTGACCTTTTATGATAATGAGATTTTCGGAAGTGTCTATCATAGGCTTATGGACGGATGTGATTAACTTGTGCTGATGTTCTTATTATTTATCGGTTATTTCGCAGCTAAAAGTAAGAGTAATTTCTTGAATACCCAAAATAGAAGCAGAAAAAATGCAAAACTACTTTATCAGGTCGTTTATTGCTATTGGGCAGGTAGAGGTTTCGTTTCATATAGCCGAACGTGATAATAAGGTCTATGTTTTACTGATGAAATCATTATCTTTGCAAGGGAATAGAGCTATTAATTAACAAAGAGGATATTATGCTTACATACACATACGTTGAACACGGAAAATTTGAATTACGGGAGAAGCCGAAACCGGAAATAATAGATTCACGGGATGCAATCGTGCGAGTGACTCTTGGCAGTATTTGTACCAGTGACCTTCATATCAAGCACGGTAGTGTGCTGCGTGCCATACCTGGAACGACAGTCGGGCATGAGATGGTAGGTATTGTAGAAGAGGTAGGGGCTGATGTCACCTCTGTCAAGCCCGGAGATAGGGTAACAGTGAATGTCGAAACTTTCTGCGGAGAGTGTTTCTTTTGCAAGCGGGGATATGTCAACAACTGTACCGACCCAAATGGCGGTTGGGCTTTGGGTTGCCGCATTGACGGTGGTCAGGCAGAATATGTCAGAGTTCCTTATGCTGGCCAGGGACTGAACCGTATTCCTGATACAGTCAGTGACGAACAGGCTTTGTTTGTGGGCGATGTGCTTGCGACAGGCTTTTGGGCGGCCCGTATCTCAGAGATTTCCGAAGATGATACTGTGCTTATTATTGGTGCCGGGCCTACCGGAATCTGTACTTTATTGTGTGTGATGTTGAAGAAACCGCGGCGTATCATTGTCTGCGAAAAGTCTCCTGAAAGAATCCGGTTCGTACGTGAACATTATCCTGGCGTATTGGTAGTGAAACCTGAAAACTGCAAGGATTGTGTGATTCAAAACAGTGAGCATGGTGGTGCTGACGTTGTTTTGGAGGTGGCTGGCAGTGAGGATACTTTCCGCTTGGCGTGGGAATGTGCCCGTCCCAATGCTATTGTGACTATTGTAGCTCTTTATGACGAGCCGCAACTGCTCCCTTTGCCTGATATGTATGGCAAGAACTTAATTTTTAAAACTGGCGGAGTGGACGGCTGTGATTGTGCCGAGATTCTTAATCTGATTGAGGAAGGCAAAATAGATACTACTCCTCTTATTACACATAGACTTCCATTGAGTGAGATTGAGGAAGCTTATCGTATATTTGAAAATAAGTTGGACGGAGTCATTAAGGTAGCCATTTATTAATGACCCGTTGCGTGAATGAAACGATTGTATGTCTAATTGAAAGTTATAAGCAATAGTATGCCTGTTATCGAAATATCATCCTTATCCCATCCCGGAGTTGAGGTATTCAGTACTTTGACTGAAACTCAGTTACGTAACCGCACCGAACCCGACAAAGGTATTTTTATAGTAGAAAGTCCGAAGGTTATTAAAAGAGCTTTGGATTCCGGTTATGAACCTTTAGCTATTTTGTGTGAGCGTAAACATATTATCGGTGATGCTGCCGAAATCATCGAGCGTTGCGCTAATGTGCCTGTTTTTACCGGTAGCAGAGAATTGCTTGCTACGCTGACCGGCTATGTCCTGACACGTGGCGTTCTCTGTGCCATGCGTCGTCCTGCTCCACGCAGTATGGAAGAGGTATGCCGGGATGCCCGGCGTATTGTAGTAATAGACAGTGTGGTTGATGCAACCAACATCGGTGCTATTTTCCGTTCGGCTGCCGCTCTTGGAATTGATGCCGTATTACTGACGCGCACCTCTTGCGACCCGTTAAACCGCCGTGCGGTCAGGGTATCTATGGGCTCGGTCTTCTTTTTGCCTTGGACTTGGATGGATGGTTCTCTCGGTGACTTGGGGAAATTGGGCTTTCGCACGGCTGCTATGGCACTTTCGGATGATTCTATTTCCATTGATAATCCTGTCTTAGCGAATGAATCAAAATTGGCTATCATAATGGGCAACGAAGGGGACGGACTTTCGCACGATACGATTGCTGAGGCTGACTACGTAGTCCGTATCCCTATGGCGCATGGCGTTGATTCGCTCAATGTGGCTGCTGCGGCTGCTGTTGCCTTTTGGCAACTTCGTGCTCCACAATCCTAAGATGAGTAAATCAAGTAGCTATTCTCCGCTGATAGTTGCCACAATCCGTCGATTGCCACCATAATCCCGGAATTCACAGAGATAGATGCCTTGCCAAGTTCCGAGATTCGGCTTTCCATTTGTGATGGGGACTGTGATTGACGTGCCTATGATTGAACTTTTTGCATGAGCCGGCATATCGTCATCTCCCTCTAAAGTATGTTGATAATATGGTTCACGTTCTTTCACCAAATGGTTGAAAATGCTTTCCATATCAACGCGAACATCAGGGTCGGCATTTTCGTTAATGCTCAATCCGGCAGAAGTATGTTTGATAAACAAATGCAATAATCCGACTTTGGGTAATGGTGGCAGATTATGTAATATCTCTCCGGTTATAAGATGAAAGCCACGTCTGCGTGACTGTAATTCAAATTCTACTTGTTTCCACATATTATTTAGTTCTATATTTCAGGCACTGTACTTGTAGTCATATGTTGATAAGTAAAAGTACGATTGATGTTAGAATTCTACTTTCCGATGCAACATATTAGACTAATTGACTACCAATAGTTTGAAACTTAAACGGTAGGAAAGTCTGATTTTGCTCTTTATTCTTCGCTGAACTTTTGCAAAGATAATGCGTTTTTCCGGTACAAGGAAAACAAATGAAAAGACTTTGATAAAAAAGGTGGTTTTTGGTGCAAATTTGCCAGCTGTGCTATGAGGTTTACGGAAGATTATGTATAGAATTTCATTGCTGGCGAAAAGAAAATAATACCAGTAAGTAAGCTAATTTTCTTCTCTCCCTCTATTTGATTTAACTTTATTGCCCGTGTATATAATAACGGTCATTAAAGTCAAGTTGAGAGTGGAGACATATCTTTTTCTTTTGGCAAGCAAAAATTCAGTTATTGGAAATTTTCGAATAACTGAATTTTTAAAGCCCCAACATATCATATAATATACAAAAAGGAGCATTTTTAGTTACTATATGATATATTGAGGCTTTAGCGTATTGCTGACGAGTTCATGCCTTTTACAAGACAAGGCACTTGCCCGGATTAAAACCATTGGCGATATGTTCGTTCTCAAAAACATATCCCATCTGATTGCAAACTACCTTTGTTCCGTTTATCTCAGCATCAATGTTGGTATGTGAATGCCCATAAATCCATGCATCAATGCGACTGTCGGCAATAAGCCTACTCAGTTCAGTTGCAAATGCACTATTCAACACAGAACCTTTATGGTGAGATGCAACAACCTCCAATGTGGGAAGATGATGCGTTATTACCACAATGTGTTTGGCGGTGGTTTCCACCAGACTTTGCTTGATGAAATCCAAACAGAAGTTGTGCATCTGATTGAATTCCTCTGTTTGGAGCAATTTGCCATTATACATTATCTGCCGAAAGTCGTTCATGCCCTTCCACACAAAATACTCGTCAGATGGAGATATTCGAGACCACAAAGTGCTCATGATAAAGTCGGTATCATCAATCCGCACTACTTGATTCTGATAATATCCTACATTGTTCTTGAACAGCCATTTCCATTGCAATCCCTTGTCCATTACATCACAATAATTGTAATACTCATGGTTTCCGGGCACAATGAGCACCTGACGATAATTCGCAGATGCCCATTCCCAAAAGTTAGCCAAAGGCGCGACCTTGTTTTTCAAATAGAATATATCTCCGGCAAGAACCAGAACATCGCCCGTCGCAGGCAATTCATTATGCTTCAACCACCTGCTGTTGTCGCTGAACTCCAAATGCAGGTCACTCATATATTGTATCTTCATAATCTATTTATGTTATTAACTTTTTGTGTAAATCAGTTCATAATACTCTGAATTTGATTCGTTGTTTATGATACTGCTACAGAAAGCAAATTTGTTGTACAAGTATTGGTAGTGTTCGAGTTCTTCTTCTTCAAAATTTATTCTTTCATAGCATTCGTCTATCTCCTTGCTGATTCTACCGTACAAATTGACATTTGCTTTGGATATACGGACTTCCAACTTGGCTATATCTTCTTTATTTTTAGCAATAGCATTTTTGTAATTATCAATCTCTTCTTGGTAGAAATAAAGAATCTCATCAAGCAGGCCTTTGGTTAGTATACTCGGAGAAGGACTCCATGGAAGTATCGTCAACTCTCGGCTTGGAGTAGTGCTAAGATAAAACAATTTACATCCCAAAGACTTGGTGACTTGTTTGTTATATTCATCAATCTCTCGATTAACTTTCATTAAATCTTCCTTGGATAACTTTTGATATTCCTCATACGAAGGATGCTCTTTGTACTTCAACAAAGGTATCTCCTTGCATCTTAAATAAATGGTAGTATATTCACTCATTGTTAATCTTCCTTATCATTTATTCTTATTAAATTGTCCCACTTGATTTTCAATTATTCTCTTCACTTGTTGAAATGAAACAGGGGTAAAGTTGTTGTTATCTACTCCCACATCATATTGCGTTGGATAGAGATACTGAAGCCGGGCAGCATCTATTCCGGTGTTGTTCTTTCTTGTGTGAACGTGTCCGAATAGTTGCCACACATCTTTATATCCTCCATCAAAGCATAGAAAGGGATAATGATTCAAATATATCCTCTGTTTGCCAATTTCTATGTGCATCTGCATTGCCACATGTTCAAATCTGTCAATGTAGCCTTGGCGTATATTCTTCAAATCGTGATTACCCATAATCAGATATATCTTTCCGTTCAACCTGTCAAGGATTTTAGTCCATTCGGCTGAACCGCCAAGACAGAAATCTCCCAGATGAAACACGATATCATCCTGCCCGACTGTATTATTCCAATTGGAGATTATAGTCTCATTCATCACTTCCACATCCTTAAACGGTCTGTTGCAGAAACGAATGATATTCCCATGATAAAAATGGGTATCGGATGTAAAGAACACCTTACTGCCATCAAATTTATAGTTCATTTCTTTGCAATTTGTGTGCATCACTGCACGTTAATAATCCGGTTACCAACAGCCCATCAGACGGAAATGGCAGAAGAGCATCACAAAGGCGACTGTCACAAATGGGCATACAAACTGAATAGTTGGAAAGTTTGGTAAGGACTCTCCAACTATTCAGTTTCTTTTCTCTCATAGTACAATAATGTACTCGTTATGTTCGCTGGAAAGTATTTGCTCTACGAGGTTCAATGCATGAAACATGAACACTCGACACGGATTCAGTGCGTTTGTTGCTCTGAATTGTGGTTGTTATTGAAAATATGTTCATTCTGTTTCTTTGCATTGTTAATGTTTTATTGTCTTAAAAGCAATGCAAAATTAGCAAATAAATTCCATTCTCACATCACTTTTCATTAAATTCTTTTGCCAAAACACTATGATATAGGATTTTATTTTTCAATCATGCTCGCAAACCAAATAAAATATGTAGCTTTGCATTTGACGCAATTTATAATTGAATATAATATGGCGAATTTGAATTGTATAAAGGCTGTATTAGCTGAGAAAGGCATTATGAGTAAGTGGCTTGCTAAAACTTTGCAGAAAGATCCGGCAACGGTGTCAAAGTGGTGCAACAATCATTCGCAACCTGATTTATACACATTGGCGCGGATAGCAGAAGTGCTGGATGTGGATATTCACAGATTGATTTGCCATACAAAAGAAAAATAGAGGATATGAAATATACAATAGAAGAAATACGGCAGATGCAGGAAGGTCAGACTTTTGACTGTAAAAGTATCCTAATTGAGCCTAAACACCTTGCCACTATCATAGTCGCTATGGCGAATGCAGATGGTGGAATGATTGCTGTGGGTATATCCGATAAGACTCGCAGAATAGAGGGTGTTAACCAGGACAAGGAACATCTCAATGATATATTGCGGACACCTTTGGACTTTTGTGTTCCATCAGTTTCTGTCACTACGGATTATGTGCCTTGTACGGATGCTGAGGGACGTGATAACCGTGTATTGTTGATGCACATCCCTGCAAGTCCGCGACTTCATGCGAATCAAGCCGATGAAGTGTTTTGGCGTATAGGAGACAAATCACGCAAACTGACTTTTGATGAGCGTTTGCAACTTATGTACGACAAAGGAGAACGCTATTACGAGGATTCCACAGCATACGATGCCACGCTTGATGATATAGATATGGATGCAGTCAAAGCCTACATGAAACGGATTGGCTATGGCAAGTCTGCAATGGAATATCTGCAAGAGAACAAAGGTTTTGTGACCTATAAAGGTGATGTGCCGCAAGTCAGTGCAGCTTGTATATTGCTTTTTGGCAAGCATCCTCAGACATTCTTTCCTCGTGCAAGAGTGCGTTTTATCAAATATTTCGGCACAGAGGAAAAGGTGGGACGTGAAATGAATGTCATCAAAGATGTTACTTTCGATGGTCGTATTCTTGAACAGATCCAGAAAACTGTCGAATATCTTGAAACGCAGGTCAAGGAGCATTCCTATCTCGGAGAGGACGGCATCTTCAAAACCGACCGCGAATACCCCAAGTTTGTAATACAAGAGATGGTGGTGAACTCCGTTTGCCATCGCGATTACAGTATTAAGGGCACGGAAATTCAGATAAAGATGTTCGACGACCGTCTTGTGTTCGAAACACCAGGCAAGTTGCCGGGCATTGTTCGCACTGACAATATTCGTCATACCCATTTCTCTCGCAATCCGAAAATTGCGGAATTCCTCAAAGCATATGACTATGTAAAAGAGTTCGGAGAGGGAGTTGACCGTATGTGCCGTGAGTTGTCGGCATTAGGTGTCAAAGAGCCGCAATACAACTTGGTTGCCTTCATCATGAAAGCGACTGTATGCGCCAATGTTTTGGAGGAATGGCAAGAAACTACCAAGTCCGACCAGAAGCGACCAGAAAGCGACCAGAAAAGCGACCAGATGAGAATTATACTTGAATTGATAAAGTCGAATCCTAGTATAAGCAGAACTGAAATATCTGAAAAGACAGGGCTTCATGATAGTAGTGTAAAACGTCGCTTAAAAACACTTGTGGATGAAGGATTGATTCAACGTGTTGGTCCAGATAAAGGTGGGCAATGGAAAGTGATAGGTTCTCTTTAAGGAAATAGAGGATAGAAATAAATTAACTGAAATATCAAGTTTAATTTTTATTTATGCCTATATGAGTAATTTGGATTCATTAGTACTTGAGCCTATTGAGCAACCTTTATCAAACACCCCAAATATGTTAAGTAATGAAGATAGGGTTCTTTGTAATATGACTCCATTACAAAGACTTTATAGTATTGATGAAGATACATATGAAGAACTGGTATGCGTATGGGCATATTCCTGTTTGGGCAATAAAGGATATACTGAAGTATACCGAGTCGGTCAGGCTGGGGATAAAGGGCGTGATGTTTTGGCATATTATGATAGGGTAAAAGGCGCATTTGACTTATATCAATGTAAACAATATAAATCAGCACTAACCTATAGTGACCTGTGTGGAGAAATGGGCAAATTATTGATATATACTTTTAATAACACCTATCCGATACCACAGAATTATTATATTCTTTGTCCCAAAGATGTTAGTCAGTCTTTCGTTGATTTGCTTAGCAATAATGGAAAAAATCTTAAAATTAAGCTGAAAAACGACTGGGAAACTGTGATAAATAAAAAAGTTGGTACTAACTGGGTAGCATTAAATGAGGAATTATCTACTTATATTGATGAATTTAATTTTAATATTATAAAGAAAATAGAGCCGATAAAGTTTATTGATGAGATACGTCAAAGTCCTTATTATTTCTATTATTTTGGAGGTGGATTTAATATGATTAAACGTACTCCTCTTCAAGTACCACATTCTCCAATAAACACAGAACGTAATTATATTCAGAATCTTAATGATGCCTATTCCGAACATGCGGGTCATATTATAAATGTTATAGATGATGATAATGCAGTTGTAAGTAAATATCGAAAACATTTGGATAGAGCTAGAATATCGTTTTATGAATCGGAAGAAGTAAAGATTGCAAGTAGAAAATCCACTGCTCCAGATTCTGATGAATTTAATGATTTAGTAACATCTATAGAACGATATATTGGCAATGAACTGGATGATGATTATCCTGATGGTTTTACAAAAGTAAAATCAGTTGAAAAAAAGGCAGGAACTTATAATATGCCGACATCAATGCTGATTTCTCATTTAGTAGATAGTAATGTATGTGTTGGTGTGTGTCATCAACTTTCAAATGAAAATAGAATAAAATGGACTGTAAACGAATAAAGATACTTGATGGCGTCTTGGATGTCTCTTTGAGGGTGTTATTTATATTGTCGGTATATAATAAATCGATGGAAAAAGAACGTATTGTTGTATACGACTATGTGTCATGTAATAATGATTGGAAGAATCATCAGTTTACGTATGTTGGACTTCAAAAAACAATCAATGATTCTTTGCATCTGCTGTTGGCTAAACAATTAATAGTTTGCAAAATAAATCAAAATGAAAATATGTATTTGCTGAGTAATATAGGAAATGCTTTGGTTACAGAGTTGGCAACAGAAGTATATGCAGTAAAACTATATAAAGCAATACACCAAACTGATATCATCTTGCATGATATTGCGAAAGAGCAATTGCTGTCATATATTAATAGCCAAATTTGAGATTCATGATGAATAACAATGGATTATATATAAAAGAGTTTGAGGCTCGTGGGGAAAATGTATCAACATCGAAGTTGACTTTTCAGAAAGGGTGTAATGTTGTTCTAGGAAAATCTGACACAGGAAAAACGACATTATATTCAATAATTGAGTTTGTATTAGGTAAAGGAAGTATAGATTTGACCTTACCTCCAGAGGGGGATGGTTATACAGATTTCTTACTTGAAATTCATACTTACGATGAAAGAGTATATACATTGAGGAGAAGCATAAATTCAATGTCTGTATATGTTTCTCCATGTTTGTTAAGTGAATATGATGGACAGCACAAAGAAACTGAATATAGTTGTCAAGGTTCTTCAAATATTAGTTTGTCTGATTTTTTGTTGTCAATTTCTAATGTCCCAACCATATATTCTAAATCTTCGGAGAGAAAGAATCCGACGAAAATATCATATCCAGCTATTCGTCACTTATGTATGATAGATGAAACAAGAGTTGCAGCAAAAGACAAATCTCCATTAGTCTATAACTCTGTTCCGAATCAGCAATGGGTTGAGAAAAACCTTATTGCATATTTGATGACAGGCGTTGATGATAGTGAATTTAGACCAAATGAAGATCCTAAAGATAAAAAATCTCGCATAAATGGGAAAATTGAGTATTTGACTCAAACTCTTAAAGAGGCAGAATTAAAATTGGAATCTTTGGGCGATGTTGGATATATTTCATTAACTGATGATAGCTTTATTGATGTTTATAGAAAGAAATTGTCAGAGGTTGCTTCGGAGGAGGAAGCTTTGTATAATAAGCGAGAACAAATTTTAGAAGAGGTTAGGATATATGAGACGGAAAAAAAGAAGTTACTTCATCTTATATCAAGGCTGAATAATTTAAAATCTGATTACGAAGATGAAATGAGTCGGTTGCAATTTATTAATGCTGGAAATTCTTTGGTGTCTCAGCTGAAGGATGTAGATTGTCCATTATGCGGTTCAACAATAGCGCATCACATGATTGCCAATATTTCATCATCAGAATATGCTGAAGCAATACGAAATGAATACAATGAAATATATTTTAAGCATCAAGATCTAAATGTTTTAATATCAGAAAAGGAAAAAGAGATAGAATCTATATCTGCTAATATTGAAGAATATTATGCCAAGATACATATAGTTGATATGTCTATATCCTCTCTTCATCCGAACATAGAAGAACTAAAAGAAATTTTGTCACGAGCGGAAGTGAATTTAAGTAAAAAATTTATGCACGCGGAATTAGAGGAAGATATTAAAACTAAAAAACAATTAATAAATAAGCTTCAAGAAGATTTAAAGGAGATTAAGAGTGATAATAAAGAGCAACGGCGGGATATTTCTCCAGAATTTCTTTCTCTAATACAAGAAAATCTTGTGTTGTGGAATTTTATCGATAAGGATACTGAAGTTAATTTTGATTATAGAAAATTCGATATTCTTATCGGTGAACGTCATCGTTCTAGTTACGGAAAAGGGAATCGTTCTATAACTTTTACTGCAGTAATGATTGCATTGTTAGATTATTGTTATAATCAAGAACGTGCTTTTTCTCGTCTTCTTATTATTGATTCACCTCTTTGTACAAAGTATGGAGATAAGATTGTTGCGGAAGATAAAGTTGCTTTAGGAACTATAGATGCTTTTGCAAAATATTGTGATACAAAAGAATGGAATTTTCAATTCATTGTGATAGATAATAAGTTTACTGAAAAAATAGATATTAACGATTTAACCAATATCAATTTCATAGATTTGGAATCTCAAGGAGGTTTGTTTGTTCATAATTGATTATGATGCAAAAATTGACTGTGCCTTAAGGTAATAATCTAAGAGCCCATTCGTTGATTAACAACCTGAAAGTTGTGTTATCTCAATTATTTATAGTACCTTTGCCTACAAAATAGGACAAAGGTATTTTTGATTCATACAATGGCTGAAGAAAAGATAGACAACACTTTAGGAGAAGTAAAGAATATAATGGAAAACAAAAGAGAAGATTGGGTTTGCCATTCGCAGGCTATAGCTGCAGCTATGTCGAATCGAATGGAGCTGCTCGGTATGACTCAAAAGGCGTTGGCTATGAAGATGAATTGTTCGCAGCAGTATATTTCCAAAGTTCTAAAAGGACGGGAGAATATGTCATTGGAAACTCTGTGCAAGATTGAAAAAGCATTGGATGTCAAGATACTGAATAGCAATATAAAAGTAAAGTAACCACTCATAATAAGGCAAGAATATGTCAACACAAAGCGAAGCGGCATTGGAAGCCGGACTGATAGCCACACTCCGACAAATGGACTACGAGTATGTTCAGATTGTCGAGGAAGATAATCTTTATGCCAATTTCAAGCGGCAGTTGGAGATTCACAACCGCAAACGATTGGAAGAGCACGGACGTACTGAGTTTACGGCAGAAGAGTTTGAGAAGATTCTAATATACCTTGAAGGTGGTACTCGCTTTGAAAAGGCAAAGAAACTTCGTGACTTATATCCGCTTGATACGGCTGATGGACAGCGTATATGGGTGGAATTTCTAAATAGGCAGCAGTGGTGTCAGAATGAATTTCAGGTTTCCAACCAGATTACGGTGGAAGGACGTAAAAAATGCCGCTATGATGTGACGATTCTAATCAATGGTTTGCCACTTGTGCAGATTGAATTGAAACGTCGTGGCGTGGAACTTAAACAGGCATACAACCAAATACAGCGTTATCACAAGACTTCGTTTCATGGATTGTTTGATTATATCCAACTGTTTGTCATATCCAACGGTGTTAATACTCGCTATTTTGCCAATAATCCAAATAGTGGGTATAAGTTCACATTCACCTGGACAGATGCTGCCAATCATCCGTTCAATGAATTGGATAAGTTTGCCGTATTCTTCTTGGAAAAATGTACGCTTGGCAAAATCATAGGAAAGTATATTGTGCTTCATGAGGGCGACAAATGCTTGATGGTACTTCGTCCTTACCAATTCTATGCGGTAGAGAAAATTTTGGATCGTGTACAAAACTCCAATGATAATGGTTATATCTGGCATACAACAGGTGCCGGAAAAACATTGACCTCATTCAAGGCTGCACAACTTGTATCAGAATTGGATGATGTGGATAAGGTGATGTTTGTTGTTGACCGACATGATCTTGATACCCAGACTCAATCGGAATACGAAGCATTTGAACCAGGGGCTGTAGATAGTACTGATAATACGGATGAACTAGTGAAACGGCTTCAAAGCAACTCCAAGATTATTATCACTACTATTCAAAAACTTAATGCGGCAGTTAGTAAGACGTGGTATAGCAGCAAGATTGATGCTATACGTCACTCACGTATCGTGATGATATTTGATGAGTGCCATCGCAGTCATTTTGGGGATAGTCATAAGAAGATAATGAAGTTCTTTGACAATGCCCAAATATTCGGTTTTACTGGAACACCTATTTTCACCGAGAATGCTGTTGATGGACATACCACGAAGGAAATATTTGGAAACTGTCTCCATAAATATCTTATTAAAGATGCAATAGCGGATGAAAACGTACTTGGCTTCCTTGTGGAGTATTATCACGGCAACGAAGTGGTTGACAACGGCAATCAAGCTCGTATGGAGGAAATCGCCAAATTTATCCTTAACAATTTTAACAAATCTACATTCGACGGAGAGTTTGACGCATTGTTCGCCGTGCAGTCTGTTCCTATGCTTATACGCTATTACAAGATTTTCAAATCGTTGAATCCTAAAATCCGTATAGGTGCAGTATTTACATACGCAGCCAATAATAGTCAGGATGATGAACAGACCGGCATGGGTACAGGGCAGTATGCAAAAGAGAGTGTGGGTGAAGCGGATGAACTGCAAGCCATTATGAACGATTATAATGAAAACTTCGGCACATCTTTTACCACGGAGAACTTCCGTGCTTACTATGATGACATCAATCTGCGCATGAAAAAGAAGAAGGCGGATATGAAATCGCTTGATCTTTGTCTTGTTGTGGGTATGTTCCTTACAGGCTTTGACAGTAAAAAGCTGAATACGCTCTATGTGGACAAGAACATGGAATATCATGGTTTGCTGCAAGCGTTCAGCCGAACCAATCGAGTATTGAACGAGAAGAAACGTTTTGGTAAAATAGTTTGTTTCAGAGATTTGAAAAACAATGTTGATACGGCTATTAAATTGTTCAGCAACTCTGATAATCCTGAAGATATAGTACGTCCTCCGTTTGAGAAAGTAAAGCAGGAGTACGAGAGTTTGGCAACTGATTTTCTGCAAAAATATCCAACACCAAGTAGTATAGACTTCCTGCAAAGTGAAAATGACAAGAAGAATTTTGTGCTTGCATTTCGAGACATTATCCGTAAACATGCAGAAATACAGATATACGAAGATTACAGCGAGGATGCTGAAGACCTCGGCATGACTGAACAGCAGTTTAACGATTATAAGAGTAAATATCTTGATATTACAGTCGGGTTTATTGATCCACCTGCTGCACCGTCAACTGTTGCGGAAGATCCTGTTCCATACGGGAATAACCAAGGATTGGAAGATATTGATTTCTGTCTTGAACTCTTACATAGTGACATTATTAATGTGGCGTATATTCTGGAACTCATTGCGGAACTAGACCCATATAGTGATGATTATTCAGAAAAACGGAAGCATATCCTTGATACAATGATTAAGGATGCCGGAATGCGAAGCAAAGCAAAACTCATTGACGGCTTTATTCAAAAGAATGTAGATGAAGACAAGGAAAACTTCATGAATGGGCGCAATAGAGCCGATGGAACAAATGAATTAGAGGAACGTCTGAACCAATATATTGTGTCAGAACGTAATAAGGCAGTGACTGATTTGGCTGCTGAAGAACAGATTTCAGCTGAGGTGCTTAATCATTACATGAAGGAGTATGACTATTTACAAAAAGAGCAGCCGGAGATTATACAAAAGGTATTGAAAGAGAAACATCTTGGTCTTATCAAAACCCGAAAGGCTTTGACGAGAATAATGGAAAGACTGCGTAGTATTATAAAAACGTTTAATTGGGAATAAGGATGTCAACATACAAAATAAATAATGAGCAACTAACGCTTATAAAAGAGAAGCCATTTAAGTTGGAGAAGGAAATTCAAAACATCGTTGAAAGGAATCTACAGACGTTGCTTGGGCTTGATTTCATCAAGACGGAATTTTCTATTGGTTCTTTCCGTATAGACTCTTTGGCTTTTGATTCAGAGAAAAAATCCTTTGTTATATTAGAATATAAAAGAGATAAGAATTTTAGTGTAATAGACCAAGGTTATGCTTATCTATCCCTGATGTTAAATAACAAGGCTGAATTTATTTTAGAGTACAACGAGTCTAAATCGGGAGTACTCAAACGAAACGATGTGGATTGGTCTCAGTCAAAGGTATTGTTTGTTTCACCTAATTTTACAACTTATCAAAAAGAAGCTATCAATTTCAAAGATTTGCCTATAGAACTATGGGAAATTAAACGTTTTACAAATGATATGCTTTCCTTTGAACAGATAGTAAACCGTTCAAGTAAGGAAAGTATTAAAACGGTCTCTAATAGTGAGACAATAACAACGGTAAGCAAAGAAATTAAAGTATATAGCGAACAGGATCATTTAGAGAACATTGAAGATGATTTTCTCAACATCTATACGGAAATCAAAGAGTTTTTGCTATCATACGGAGAGGATATTACAATATATCCAAAAAAGAAAACTATAGGTTTCAAAATAGGAGGAAAGGTATTTTGTGATATAGTTATGCAAAACAAGGGAATAAGACTGTTTCTCAATGCTAAGAAAGGAACACTCAAAGACCCAGAAGGTATTACTCGTGATGTGTCAGAAGTTGGACATTGGGGAAATGGGGCATATGAAGTTCGTTTCCCATTGAAAAACGATGCAGAAATAGATTATGTTTTTAACTTGTTGCGTCAAACAATAAATAAGAATAAGGAATAAGATAATATGAGCGAAGAATTACAACAGAAACTCCGTGACCAGCTTTGGGAGGTCGCAAACCGTTTGCGAGGTAATATGTCGGCAAGCGACTTTATGTATTTTACATTAGGTTTCATCTTCTATAAATACTTGTCAGAGAAAATAGAAAAATACGCCAACAATGCTTTGGCAGATGATGATATAACCTTTAAGGAATTGTGGGAAATGGAGGATGCTGATGCTGTGGAACTACAGGAGGAAGCACAAAACCAATGCCTGGAGAATATCGGTTATTTCATTGAGCCCAAATTTTTGTTTTCGTCAGTAATTGAAGCTATCAAGCGAAAAGAAAACATTTTACCTATGCTTGAACGCTCGTTGAAGCGTATCGAGGACAGTACTTTGGGACAGGACAGCGAAGATGATTTTGGCGGTTTGTTCTCAGATATTGACTTGGCTTCGCCCAAATTGGGCAAGACAGCTGATGATAAAAATACGCTCGTTAGTAATGTGCTTCTTGCATTAGACGATATAGATTTTGGATTAGAGGCATCGCAAGAGATTGATATATTGGGTGATGCTTACGAATATATGATTTCACAGTTTGCTGCAGGAGCCGGAAAGAAAGCCGGAGAATTCTATACTCCGCAGGAAGTCAGCCGTATCTTGGCAGAAATCGTCTCTATAGGACATCAGCGTTTGCGCAATGTCTATGACCCTACTTGCGGTAGCGGCTCGTTGTTGCTTCGTGCTGCAAGTATTGGCAATGCAGTAGATATTTACGGACAGGAAAAGAATCCGACAACCTACAATCTTGCTCGAATGAATATGTTGCTTCACGGCATTAAGTTCAGTAATTTCAAGATAGAAAACGGTGATACACTTGAATGGGATGCCTTTGGCGACACCCAATTTGATGCTGTTGTAGCAAATCCTCCGTTCTCTGCCGAATGGAGTGCTGCCGACAAATTCAATACCGATGACCGTTTCAGTAAGGCAGGAAGACTTGCACCACGCAAGACAGCCGACTATGCTTTTATCCTGCACATGATTTACCACTTGAACGAAGGTGGTACGATGGCTTGTGTTGCTCCGCATGGTGTACTATTCCGAGGAAATGCAGAGGGAGTGATCCGTCGTTTTCTCATAGAAAAGAAAAACTATGTGGATGCCATTATCGGTTTGCCTGCCAATATTTTCTATGGTACGAGCATCCCGACCTGTATTCTTGTATTCAAGAAATGTCGCAAGGAGGATGATAATATCCTTTTCATTGATGCCAGCAAAGAGTTTGAAAAGGTCAAGACACAAAACAAGCTTAGGGAACAGCATATTCAAAAGATTGTTGAGACCTATCGTGACCGTAAGGAAATAGAAAAGTATAGTCATCTTGCCTCTCTTCAAGAAATAGCCGAGAATGATTACAATTTGAATATTCCTCGTTATGTTGATACCTTTGAAGAGGAAGAACCTATTGACATCAAGGCTGTAATGGCCGAAATCAAGGAGTTGGAAGCCAAGCGTGCCGAACTCGACAAGGAGATAGAAGTGTATTTGAAAGAGCTGGGATTGGTAGAATAGTGCAGAAAAGTAATGGCAATGAGTGAAAATGATAATATACCTCAAATGACTCCTTCATTTGAGAATATATGCCGCAAGGATGAGAATGGAAATGAATACTGGAGTTCCCGTGATCTTTGCGGTGCAATGGGCTATTCTGCTAACTGGAAATTCCAGAGGGTTATAGATAAAGCTATCAAGGTTGCATGCGAAAAGGGAATGAAAGTGGACGAGCATTTCAACCAAGCGGTTGATATGGTCAGGATAGGAAATGGCTCATTTCGCAAAGTAAATATTTTCCGACTTTCTCGTATGGCGTGTATGATTATAGCGGAAAATGCTGATGGCAAAAAGTTGCTTGTTCAACAGGCACGAGACTTTTTTTTACAGTCTGTCTCAATGACGGAACTTGTGCATAATTCATTAAGTTCTAATATATTGCTATATAAAACAGCTCAAGGGGAAGCACGTATAGAAGTCATTTTCAACAGTGAAACATTCTGGATGTCACAAAAAAGAATGGCGGACTTGTTTGGGGTTGATGTCAGAACCATTAATTATCATCTTGGACAAATTTACGAAACAGGAGAACTTTCCAAAGAGGCAACTATCCGAAAAATTGGGATAGTTCAATCCGAGGGAGACAGGGAGGTTGAAAGAACTCCGTTATTCTATAATCTTGATGCTATTATAGCTGTAGGATATAGGGTAAACAGTTATCAAGCGACACAATTCCGCATTTGGGCAACGTCTGTATTGAAAGAATTTATCATTAAGGGATATGCTCTTGATGATGAAAGACTGAAACAAGGCAAACATTTCGGCAAGGACTATTTTGATGATTTGCTGGAGCGTATCCGTGAGATACGCACCTCAGAACGCAGATACTATCAAAAGATAACAGACATCTATGCGGAATGTAGTGCAGACTATGATGCGAAGTCTGAAAGTACAAAGTCGTTCTTCAAAATGGTGCAGAATATGATGCATCTTGCTGTTACTCATCAGACTGCTGCAGAGATCATCTATGAACGTGCAGATTCTGAGCAACCTTATATGGGGTTAACCACATGGAAGCAGGCTCCTAATGGCAGAGTACAAAAGTCAGACACCATCGTTGCAAAGAATTACTTGTCAGATAAAGAATTGTCTCGGTTAAACCTTATCACAACGTCTTTTCTTGATATGGCTGAAGCACGTGCTGAACGTCATATTGTTTCGACTATGGAAGATTGGAAGAAATTCCTGCTGCAACATCTTAAAAACTATGATTATGAGCCGTGTGATACTGCCGGAAAGGTCTCACAAGAGAAAGCCAGAGATAAGGCTTATAGCGAATACGAGAAATATAAATTGGTTCAAGACAAATCATACATATCGGATTTTGACCGTTTTAATGATGGTAATGATGAAACTCCATTGCTTCCATTTGATTTGAATCCTACAAAATAATGACAACTATGGCAATAGATAATAAAGATAAAAAAGGCCTCAAATCTTCGATTGAGCGAGAGCAGAACGAACTTGCTTGCTCTGCCGAGCGTGAGAAGATAAAAGGTTCAAAGAACCTTAATGTTCCCCCTTTGAGATTCCCGGAATTTAACGGGGAGTGGGAGAAATATAAATTATCGAAAATATGTTCCTTTTTCTCTGGAGGTACTCCTTCTTCTTCAAAGAAAGAATATTATGATGGGAATATTCCATTTATCCGTTCGGGAGAATTACATGAAGAGCAAACAGAACTATTCATTACAGAGGATGGCTTCAAAAACTCTGCTACCAAAATGGTAGAAGTGGGTGACCTGTTATTAGCTTTATATGGTGCAACAAGTGGCGATATTGCTATAAGTAAAATTAATGGTGCAATAAATCAAGCCATATTGTGTATTAGGACTAATCAGAATAAGAAGTTTATAGAATCTATTTGGCGTAAACATGTAGAAAAGCTACTCCAGACCTATTTGCAAGGAGGACAAGGCAATTTATCTGCTGATATTGTGAAAAATATATCATTCTATTTTTCTCGCATTGAAGAACAAAATAAGCTAGCAGAATTTATTTCCTTATTAGACGAGCGCATCGCCACCCAAAACAAAATCATTGAGAAATACGAATCCTTAATCAAGGGACTAAATGATTCATTGTATAAGCAATATGGTAATGCCATAACAACCTCTTTTGCAGATTTAGGGCATTCATATTCAGGACTGTCAGGAAAATCCGCAGAAGACTTTGGAAGCGGCAAACCATTTATAACATACTTGAATGTATATTCAAACAGTGTTGTAAATGAGAACGACTATCAATATGTTCGCATAAGCGATGGAGAAAAGCAGAATGTTGTCAAATATGGAGATGTATTGTTTACCTTGTCGTCAGAAACACCCGAAGAAGTTGGAATCGGCTCTATTTATTTAGGAAAGAGCGATGTGTATTTGAATAGTTTTTGCTTTGGTATTCATATCACAGATACAAAAGTGGCTTTCCCTCCATATCTATCTTATTATGTATCTTCTACTCCATTCCGTAAGTTTATATACCCTTACGCACAAGGAAGTACGAGGTTCAACCTTTGTAAGGCAGATTTTGAGAAAGCAAGAATCAAGATTCCCTCTTTGGAAAACCAAAAGCGGATATATTTCATATTGAGCCATATAGCAAGCAAAGTTAAAACAGAAACCAAATTATTAGACTTGTTTAGGCTTCAAAAGCAGTCTCTGCTTCGCCAGATGTTTATATGAACATCTGACGGAGCAAGTATTGCTTCTGCAAACGAAGGTCGGTTAAAATACTCTGTTCTGCTGATAGTTTGTTATCTATTGCTGATAGTAATCCCACATATTTGAGCTGTTTTGTATATGATGGGCAAAATATTTTGGCTTTACCATAATCCTTGAAATATATGTGAGGTATAGCCATGCCTGTTTTATAAGTTTCAAAGTTGAACACTTTCAGCATATAGTAAAGGTATTGAAGTGAATAACCTTCTTTTGCTTGTAAGGTGTTCAATGTACCTGTTGCAGAGCATTTGCCAGTGACATAAGAAACTGTCCCAACACCAGAACCATCTTTAATAATATAGACGGCTTCTTTCTCTGTGTTATAATTAGTGAGATAGCCAACGATGCCATTTGCACCATACACAGGGTATGTGCCGTTTTCACAAACATCGCTCTCTTGTAGCGTTGAAGAGCTACATTTCAAGCATTCCGATAAGCGAATATTGGGCTTATTGTTGCAAGCTACATTCTGTGCAATTCCCTTGATTAAGGATTGTAAAGTTTGTAGGTCTGCGATTATTGAAAAGGTCTTTTGCCCACCAAACCAAAAACAACCTGTATGTCGTATTAAAGGATTTGAGCAACCACTGACAATCTATAAGATGAGTGCTTTTTGCTCTCGCATTGCAACCAAGAACAAGGATGCCAAGTGTTCATTAGTATTAACTATCGCTGCTCAATATGGTTTAGTTAGTCAAGATTCTTTCTTCAATAAATCAGTTGCAAGTGAAAATCTTACAGGATATTACTTACTTCATAAAGGAGAGTTTGCTTATAACAGAAGTTACTCTGCTGGATATGATTGGGGAACTGTCAAACGATTGGACAATTGTGACGAAGGTGTTCTATCAACTCTTTATATATGCTTCAACACTAGTGTCCCGTTAAAATCGGGACGAGTTATTAATTAATCAAATAATCCCGGAATAAGGGGATTAAATTGTTCTTTGACATCATTGAAATTAGTCTTATTAAACAGCTCTTGTAAAGGCGTTTTATCTGTTAATGAGATGCTAAGAATCTGCAAGACCTCATAAGTTGAACGATTCAGTTGCATATCATATTGGACAATAGCTACTAAACAATAGGTGATGATAGCAACACTAATCTGTATTCGAACCGCATTCTCGGTAGTACCCCAGAACCTTTTTATCTTAAGGTGTTGTTTCAGCCATTTGAAGAAAAGTTCCACGAACCATCTTTTCTTATAAAGATTGGCAACATCAAGTGCAGATATGTGTTTGGCATTCGTCAGGAATGTGAATTCACGATCATCCTCTTCATCATAGAAACGGATGACTCTGAATGATTCAGGATACTTCTTTTCAGAAGTGTACCCTATCAGTTTCACTTCCGCATCTGAAAGGATATTCTTCGGCATTCTACGCTTCCATTTACAGAACTTGCATTTCAGATTAGACTTCGCTCTGACTACAAAGAAAGAACCTGTAAGATGAATCCGATAAAGTTCTTTAAACGAGTCATACGCTCTGTCAAATATATAATAAGCATTTGGCTCATAATTAATTGCGGACATTTCTGTTGAATCATGCCTGGATGCTGTAGTTACTGTATAAAAGGCTGGAAGTTGTGCTTCTATGTCATAAAGGACATGAGCCTTAACTCCACCTTTTTTCTTACGGAACTTCGCCCAAGGGAATGTAGCCAAACATAAAGGAATCGTAGTGGAATCAAACGCATACTTCCTTCCTGGAATATCCAAGATGTGAGTCGATCGTTTTTCACATGCTTCCTTCATCATATAGAAAGCAAAATCTTCGAAGATTCTGTAATCCCGATTCTGATTGGCAGATGCAAGCGTAGTTTTGGCAATGGGCTCACGACCCAATCCCAAATGATAACGCTTTCCTTGATGTGCTTCCAAAGCTACAATCAAGTCACGAAGACTTTCACGATTACTGAGTTGACCGAACATCATTGCAAGTAACTGACTCCAGCAAGTGAAATGTTTCACATAACGATTGCCATCATACTTGTCTACAAGTCTTCTGAACTTATCATTGTTCAAGAATTCTACTAACTGAGCGAAAACATATTTATCTTGGTTCATTTGAGGTCACCTTAATTGACCTCAAAGGTATGATTTCAAATCGTCGCGCCTAAAAAGTAGTATCTAATAGACTATATTTCAATTATTTCAAAGAACTATTTATCCACTTTTACGGGACAGTAATGATGCTTCAAAATAAATGAAACCATAGTTGATTCTGATTTTCTCACCTATTACTTTGAATCAACCAAATGGCATAAAGGATTGTCTGATATAGCAGACGAAGGGGCAAGGAATCATGGTCTGTTGAATGTATCTATAACAGATTACTTCAATACCAAGCATCGTTTTCCATCGATGGCGGAGCAAAAGGTTATCGCCAAAATGTTAAATGCCATTACAGAAAGAGAAAAGGAAGCTATCGTGTTGGGAGAATGCTATCGAAAACAAAAGCAATTCCTACTTCGCCAAATGTTTATATGAACATCTGACGAAGCAAGTATTGTTTCTGCATAATGAATAGTTTCAGTAGACTTTGTTCATAATCAATCTTGGAGTTCAGATCTGATGGCATTTTGGCTATTCCCTGTTGTTTCTCTTTTGTTGGTATTGGGCAAAGTATGTTGTTTATATCTTTCAAATAGACAGTCTTCATAGTACCCTCTGTAACAATGCGGCTAATTGCTTTTTTGAAATAAGTTGACGACATGAAATAATATAAGAATTCAACATCTATGTTGGACTTTGGTACAATACCCAATATCCCTTGTTTTGTACAAACAGGATATGTCGTAATTGTAATTTCCCCAATGGAAGCACCATTTGAAAATAGAATGGAACGTGTAGGCACAAGCCAAGCTGATGATTTTTGTAATCCGAGTTCTGTAATAAAGTCTTTATTTTCAGTCAAATATTTCTGTTTCAAATCATCAATCTTAACAAATGGTATCTTACCATTATCGTAGAAACTGGTATTTGAAGTTGTTGGAGTTCCACCCTCACCCGCAGTTTCATACAAAGAACCGAACTTAGCAAAATCAGTGTCAAGGGAGTTTATCGCATAATCAATAATCGCAGACTTTAGTTTCTTTAAATCCTCAATGATTTTGTTTTGGGTGGCGATGCGCTCATCCAACAGATTAAGAAAATAACCTATTTTGTCTTGTTCTTCTCGACACGTTGTGTAATTAGGCAACTTCTCAAAATTAGATTTAGATAGTATAGGAACGGCTTGTATTCCCACCTCTGATAAATAACGAGGGAAAGCCCGAGAAATAGCATAGTAAACAAAGTCACTATCGCTTTTGTCATTGATTACAATAGAATTAATTTGTTGGTTTGAGGACATGGTTTCAGTTGCCATCCCCATTTTCCCTATTGTTGAACCAATACAAGTAATTAAAACACTCCCTTTAGGAATATTTCTCGTTTTTCTAAATCCTGATAATGATAACTTTGTCTTTGTGTCAGTAATATTCTTGTTAATTCCTAAATCAGCAGGAGAAGCCCATAAATATGAACCATTATCGTAGTATTCGGGATTGCTGGTAGGTGGTGTGTTCCCTGTTACCACTTCACCGTAATCCTTTATGGTACATTTCTTCCACTCTCCACTGAACTCAGGGAATCTCAAAGGGGGAACATCGCTCATTATATTTCTCTAATTATAGACATTTATCATTAAATGAAATAATATGAGCAACAAAACAATTAGAGAAATTGCGGTAACTTGGAAAGAGTACAAGCGACCCTATGTGAAGCAGTCCACAATGGCGGCTTATGTGTTAATCTTGGAGAACCATATCCTTCCCACTTTTGGAGAGTGTGATTCGCTCCATGAAGAGATTGTGCAGGACTATGTCCTGCGAAAAATCGAAAGTGGATTAAGTGTAAAATCTGTAAAGGACATTTTGATCGTTCTAAAAATGGTGATGAAGTTCGGGGTAAAAAACGAATGGATGGACTATTATGAATGGGACATCAAATATCCAACCATTTCGAAAAACAAAGAGTTGGAGGTTCTATCAGTAGCCAATCACAAAAAGGTGCTCAACCATATTCAAAACCATTTCTCTTTTGCTGGACTTGGTATTTACATTAGTCTATGTACTGGGCTTCGCATAGGGGAGGTCTGTGCCTTGAAATGGAGCGACATCAACACAATGGACGGGACTATTACCGTAAACCGCACAATAGAGCGAATATATATCATTGATGGGACACAAAAACATACAGAGTTGGTTATCAACACTCCCAAAACACAGAACTCATGTAGAGAGATTCCTATGACAAAGGAATTGTTCGCAATGATGAAGCCTCTGAAAAAGGTAGTCAATGATGATTTTTATATTCTAACCAATGCTGAATACCCGACAGAACCGCGTACCTACCGGAATTATTATACCAAACTAATGGAAAAATTAGGTATCCCAAAACTAAAGTATCATGGACTTCGCCATAGCTTTGCCACTCGTTGCATAGAAGCCGGATGTGATTACAAGACAGTTAGTGTATTGCTTGGACATTCCAATATCTCAACGACTTTGGATCTCTATGTTCATCCAAATATGGAACAGAAAAAGCGTTGCATTGCAAAAGTATTCAAGTCACTTGGTAAATGACGAATAAAGAGTGGGAGGATATTCAAATGTAATTCTCTCACTCTCTATTCCAAAGTGATTGGCAATTTTTGAGTTCGTAAAAGAACCATCTGAGGTTGGCAAAATCGACCTAAGGAATATGGCAGATTCGTTTCGACTGATTGGCAAGTGTTCGGACAATAGTTCTGTGTTCATTATCGAGTATCTGCATTTATGGTGGCCGACATTACTCCGGGATATCAACCTAAAAGCAGGAAAAGAGTTCACATAAGAGTTCATAAAAGAGCCAGTAGGGTTCATAAAAGAGTTCGTAAAAGCATTATTGAAATGCGCTTATCCCTGCCAGCTATCAAACAGAGGATATCCCAACCAAAACAGGATTGCGTGGAGAGTTAAGGTATTCTATAATCGCAATAAAGCCATATCCTGCTTGCCTGGTATTGGCAACTTCTCACGAGCGATTCATCGCTTGGGGTATTGAGTTATCCTAACTCAATAAATGTTGTATAACGGGTAAACCCGGACGCAAATTGGCGTGTTGATTTCGTCTTTGTCAAGAATGACATATCGAGGCTGGCAAAAATATAAAAGGTCCAAAAAACGCCTTCTTTTCACCAATCAGCTTGCTGAAACATCTGGCACTCTCAAACGACCGCTTGGTCGCTTGGGGTATTAGGCTCCCCGTACAAGATAATCTTTGTACAACGGGCAAGCCCTTAGCTTAAAAAAGATAGGTCGGGGAAATAAGACTGCAACGACCAGTTTCGAGAATTATCATGAAACCAGCCGTTGCACTTAACTTCGACTTACACAAGAATACACGCTTTGAGAATAAAGTCAAGTGGAGAGTCAATAGTGGTAATCCGGTATGAAGCGATAAATGCCACGGCTTTCCTGAACCACCATCCGTTTGTTCGTGAGAAACTTGATTGTTTCCACAATCTTGTTGTGATTCAATTTTGTTCCTGCCAGTTCGTAGGCAGTGGTCAGTTCTTCTTCCAAAGCCTTATATCCCGAAATAGTCTCTTTTCCCTCAAAAGCCAGTTCGAGAGCCTTACGGTGGGTGGATTCGTGAATGTCCTTACCTGGGGAGAATGGTTCTTGTTTGGGACGACCAGCACTTTTCTTGGTCGGCACATAGTTCGGCAGAAGTTCGGGAAGCGATTGGTCATTGATGTAGAAAGCGAATGGCAGGAAGTCCTTTGAGCGGGTATGTACACTTTCCACTTTGCTGATGTTGCTGTCGTCCTTGTCTTTCTCGATTTGGATGACCGTTTCCGCTTTGTTATTGATTTCCGTGCCAATATGCCCACGGGCATTTTCATCACTTTTGTTCTGATGAAGAATGGTGTGAAGATGAATCTGGTATTCGTCGGTCCACTGCATAAGTTTGGATATTACACATGTGGCTTCACTCGGTGAATTGATGTCATAAACCAAATCACGGATTCCGTCAATCACGACAAAACCAAGCCCTTCAATCTGACTGATAGCATCGTCTATAATAGCCAAACGCTCCTTCGGATTGAACTTGCGTAGAGCGAGAAAATAGAAACGGTCGCAATCCTCATTAGTCGGCAACTCTGCCAGTTTCATGATACGATGCATTACAATCATGCAATGGTTTTGACTCTGCTCTGTGTCAATGTAAAGGATGCGGTTTTTCCCAGCGGGAAAATCCGTTGTGTAGTTAAGGACTTCCTTTCCGGACAAAGCTGCTGCTACCATAGCCGACACGTTGAAGGTCTTTTTGCTTTTTGCCTTGCCAATGGATGCACTGAAATTTCCCAATGTCCCGATAGCCACTCCGCCTATACTCAGGACTTCCGGCTCCTGTTCGTACACCTTTTCCAGACTGAGCATGGTCTCTTGCCATCTCGTAGTGATTTGAGCAAAATCCTCAATGGGTGTTGCCGTTTCCATACTCACCAGTTTTTAGGATTAGGCTTGCGA
Organism: Bacteroides sp. f07; assembly: GCF_042854785.1. NCBI lineage: Bacteria > Pseudomonadati > Bacteroidota > Bacteroidia > Bacteroidales > Bacteroidaceae > Bacteroides > Bacteroides sp. f07. The sequence continues at coordinate 668,585 of NZ_BAABXI010000001.1, forward strand.
CGGTGTGAGGCATACATCGCTTCGTTTTCTTCCTCATAGGTGAGAGGTACTGAAGTTTTGCGTGATGCCTCCAGCCATTTGTCGAGCTCGTCACGATAGATATAAAGGTGCTTTCCTTGTTTGATAACCGGAATGTTGTCCTTCTTTATCTTGTAATAAAAGGTGGAGACAGGCATTTTCAGATAGGCACAGGCTTCCTGCACTGTCATTGGTACGTGCAAATTCTCTTTTGGTTCGCTTTGGCGGTTAAGAGTGTCCCTAAGTAAATTTTCCATTCCTGCGATTCTCTCGCAGAGTTCGCCTACCACTTTGGGCAGGTCATTAAAAGTCAAATCTGTTGTGTTCATATCTTCAATAATTAGAATTAATATGCTGCAAACCAACAGAATGAAATTTTGCAGAAATCTGTCAGCCGGAACAATGATTACCGTCTGCACGATTTAATTTTCAAGTATTGTTGTGAAAGTGGAAATCTCCTTTGTCCGGCACGTCAATAGGAATGTCGCATGGGACATTAACACGCAAATTTGCTTCCAGATATTCTATATCAGCGTTGCGCAATTCGTATGGGAAAGAAGATTTAATGAATATCGCTCTGTCGCGACGGGAGACTCCAAGCCGTTCTCCAATATTCCAAGCTAAGTGTCTTAAAGAGGGAGAACTGATTTTTGCTTCTTTCGTTGAATGGATTGGCTGACAATCGTTAACCCGGTTTTCGGCAATACACTCTATATTCCGGAATAGTGTGCTGATATTCTCTTTTGAGAGATATTTCGAGGTCTTTTCCACTACATATTCGCGGATAGCTATCATGATGTCCCTTTTCCGTTTCACCTCCTTCAGTTGCTCTTCCACAAGAATGCTCTCATATCTCTCCAAACTATCAGGTATCTGTTCCTCTTCGACTGGATCTTGATTAGCATTTTGATGGTTGCTTTCTTGCGAACATTCGCTTTGTACTTGCTTATTTGTAGTACTACTTGAGGTTGTCGTAAAAAGCCCTGCCATTACTTTGCGGAATATGGCAAAGGTCAAAATAAGCATTACCAAAGAGATGATAAAAATGGTGGCATCAAACAGGATGTTGTGATTGAACTTTTCACCGATATTGTATGCGGTGAGTGCCGAGAGTGAAACGATGACCACTCCAGCCAAACTGCTGATGTCAGCTGCTTTCTGAACTTGTATATTATTCTCCATATAGTTGTGATTGTTTACTGTTTTATGGTGTAAAGTTCAGCACTAATTTCCATATAACCATAAATACTAATGGTTATTGGACTGATATTGACAAATAATTATGGTTAGAATATGAATCATACTCGAAAATCATACTCTAACCATATAAAAGAGGCAAAAATGACCGTTAATACTTACGGATCAAGGAAATTTTGTTGCTGGCTTTTCGCTTGTTGCTATCCACCACTTTCATGTATCGTTGGGTTGTGGTGATGCTCTTGTGTGCCATGATGCTTTGGATGGTTCGGATGTCTGTTCCGGCAGCTGCCTGTAAAGTGGCGAATGTCCTTCGATAGGAGTGGAAGGTGATGTTTTTGGTGATACCTGCGGCTCGGATCCACTCTTTCATGGGGTATTGCGTCCAGCATCTTTTCAATCCTTTGAATACCAGTCCTGTCTTTTCGGGAGAATAACCAATCAACTGCAAGGCTTCGTCACTAATGGGGATGATGTCTTCTGTCTTTGTCTTTTGAGTGACGGTGTGGACGCATTTTCCTCCGGCAGCAAAGTCCACTATTTCTTCCCATCGCAATGTGAGAATATCGCTGATTCTCAGACTTGTCAGACAAGAGAATAACGAGGCTGTTTTCAGAACAGGTATCTTGCAAGGTGTTTCTGCCAATCTGTACAGTTCATCTACGCTCAGGTAGTCTTTCACTACATCTTCCGGCTCTATCTTCTCCAAGAAATCATTTACATTGGAGTGAATCAATTTGTTGCGATAGAGTATTTTGAGAAATCCTCTGAATGTGGACCAGTAGCCCACAGCCGAATTGCGTGATATGGGACGCTCAGGACGTCTAAGTTGTTTTGCATTAAGCAGATACTCTCTAAACTTGTTGCATAAGTCCACATCAATTTCCTCGAACGAACATTTACCACCCACGAAATTGGAAAAATGCAGATATACGAACTCCCATTTCTGGTCGTGCTTGCGGAGTGTTTTCTTATAATAGGCAAGAAAATCTCCTTTCATCTTGCTCTTGTCAAAGAAATCATATCGCTCATTTACGATGGATTCAAAACGTCGGCATCGGATGGCTTCCGCTTTTTCCGACATGACGGCATTAAAGTTCTGTTCCCGTTGATTCTTTGGTTCGGCATAGATGTAGATGCCCAAAGATTCATGACGGATTACTTTCATACTTTCTTTGTCGCGATAACCGGGATAATAATCCAGATAGAACGACAACATGTTTTTCTTTAGAGGTCTTGTCCTCAATGTTACAGTTTTACATTCGTGCATAATGATATGTTTTTATAATTGGTGATTAATTTGTTGCAAACCAATACAATGAAACAATGCTGATGACTGCCATTGCTGAAAATGATTCTTGTCTGTGCGGAATAATTCTCAGATACCGGATTTTTCAGCCATCACCTTGTCAAAATCCTCTTTCAACAGGAACATGGACTTTCCGTGATGCATCTTCCGTATCTTGTTATACCTCGCATAATTGTAGACATCATCCCTGCGCAGGTTATATTTTTCCATTGCTTCGGTTACGCTGTAATACATTTCCCGTTGGTCGAAACCTCTGCTTTTGATGATGTCGATATGGTCTTTTGAATATTGGACTTTGCCATAAACAACACGGGACGGGATTTTATGCCGATCTACAAACGAGCATCTGGCATCTTTGCTCATACCATAGATTTCCTCCATTTGCTCCGCACTAATCCATTCCTTTATATTATCTGCAGCCTTGTATTTGGCAAAGAATCTGTCAACTGACAGTTGCTCGTAATAATTGAACCCACCATGACTGATTTTAGGAATGTCGTTTTCACGGCATAGCTTGCAAATGGTTTTCCTGTTCATCTGATAGGTTGCCGCAATTTGCTCGGATGAGTAATAACCTTCAGGGATTACAAAGGTCTCTTTCGGCAGGTCGCTTTTCTTTTCCCGTTTCTTGGGTGTATATGTTCCATCACGATGCTCTATATAGACTTTGTCAAACTCGGAACGTAGCACCATTGTCCGGCTTCCTTGCTTGAACCGTTTGATGTCGTATTTGTTGACATAGTAGCTGATGTTTATTTTGGAAAGCCCGTATTTCTCGGTGATTTCCGCATAGGTATAATAGTTGGGATTCAATTTGTCCTGCTTTTCTTTGATGGCGTCTATATGTGCACGGGAGTAATACACCTCGTGGTGGCGGTTGATACGGGGGATATTGTGCCGCAGGGCAAAGGTGACCACGGCATTACGGCTCATACCGTACTTTTCTATGACCTGCTCCGGGGTATAATAACAGTCCGGATTGATTTCTTCGGCAAGGTCGGCAAAGTATTTATCTATAAGGGTGCGATTGTAGAACACACGATTGCCTTCTTCAACCTTAGGGATGTTGTATAACTTGCATCGACGATACAGGGTTTTCTTCTGAATTTGGTATTTCTCCAGAATCTCATTCGTGGTGTAATAAAGAACGGTCTGTTTCCGTCCATAGCTGCGCTTCTTGTAGTCGGGTGCATCATCAAACATTTTTTCAATATCCGATTTTCTGATAATGGTACGTCCACGAAGTTGCAACGCCCGAATGATACCGGCAGCCATGTGTCGGTATATGGTGGCGCGACTGATGCCTAAAAGTGTTGCGGTTTCAGCAGGGGAGAGATACAGCTTGCTTCCTACGATACCGACTTCCTGCATGGGCTGCTCATTTTGCCGTTCCTCGTATTCCTGTAACCTCTGCTTCCGCTTCTTCTCTTTGTACGCTTTTTCATTGCACGATTTGCTGCAATAGCGTGTTACCATCGTGTGTGCTATAAATGGTTTGCCGCACCACTGGCATTTTCTTTGGATTTCCATATTTTAGTCGTCTTTAATTTCGCCTATTCTGTCTCAATGCGTCTCACAATTTCTCACAGCGTCTCACACTGTGTCTTCTATAGCGGTTCCGCTCATTCTCATAGCGTCTCACATCGTGTCCAAGATGTCGCTATGATGAGTGCGAAGTGTCCGCTTAATTGTTCGGCGGTAGAATTATGGTACAAAATAATGCTGGAAATCCGCAACCAGTCAGATTTGACTGAAAACCATATAAAAAGAAAAGCCGCTGGTTATCAGCGACTTTCTTCTAATTAGCTATGGTTGGTTATGGCTGTTTACTAGCCGTTACTTGCCGATGCAAAAATGTTGAAAAATATTCTGAAGTACCATATCATTCGTAACTTCCCCCGCAATATCCGAAATGAAGAAAATGCACTCACGTATATCCTGCGAAAGAAAATCACCAGATATATGCATATCCAGTCCGTTTTGCACTCGATGAATAGCATTCAAAGCCTTAGTTAAAGCTTCGAAATGTCTTACATTTGTTACGATTATATCATTCTGGGTAACCGTAGGTAAATGCGCCGCATCAATAAGCATTTTTTGTAACTCGCTAGTATTCCCTCTCTGCTTTGCTGAAATAAAAATGTGTTCTGTAGATTCTTTGGGAAAATCCTCCAATAAAGCTGATAAATCTTCTTTTTGATTTTCTTCAATTAAATCAGCCTTGTTGAACACAACAATTAAACGTTTTCCTTCGCAACGTGGAACTATCTTTTCTGATAACAGTTCAATCTGCGATGCAGCATTCACGGAATCTACCATCCAAAGAACGATTTCTGCCTGATCCAGCTTTTGGAATGTGCGCTCAATACCCAAGCTTTCAATTGTGTCGTTTGTTTCCCGGATACCGGCAGTATCAATGAATCGGAACGTAATTCCACCGATGTTAATCGTATCTTCAATTACATCACGAGTTGTTCCGTGAATATCGCTGACGATAGCCTTGTCTTCATTCAATAAAACATTCAACAACGTAGATTTTCCTGCATTCGTTTCACCGATGATAGCTACGGGGACGCCATTCTTGATGGCATTGCCTACGCTAAAAGAATGAACCAGGCGGGAGATGACCAACTCTATTTCATCAGCTAATTTCCGCAATGCCGAACGGTCGGCAAATTCAACATCTTCCTCGCTGAAATCCAGTTCCAGTTCAATCATAGAGGTGAAGTTCAATAGCTTGTTGCGTAAGTCAGTCAGTTCCTTGCTGAAGCCACCACGCATTTGGCTCATTGCCAGTCGGTGAGTAGCAGCGGATGAAGACGCAATCAAGTCCGCCACAGCTTCTGCCTGACTTAAATCCATCTTGCCATTGAGGAATGCACGCTGCGTATATTCCCCCGGTTGAGCCATGCGGCAACCATTCTTGATAAGCAGTTGCATCACCTGTTGGAGAATATAAGAAGAACCATGACAAGTGATTTCCGTACAGTCTTCACCTGTATATGAATGAGGAGCACGGAAAAGACTGACTAGTACTTCGTCGATAATCTCCTCCCCATCGTAGATATGACCGAAAGTCAAAGTATATGGCTTCTGCTCACAGAGCCGTTTCTCGGCTTTTGCCGGTTTGAAGATAAGGCTGGTGATGGAAATAGCTTCCGGACCGGAAACACGGATGCTTCCGATAGCACCGCCCTGGGCGGTAGCAATAGCACAGATAGTATCTTGGTTCATTGTATTTCTTTTTGGATGGTGCAAAGATAGTTGTTTCTGAGTAAAAAATAGAATGAAAGGGAGGGTAGAATCATATATTGGTTGATTAAATATCCAAAAGCAAAGCAACATTCCGGTTGTTGTAGTGTTGTTAGAGCAGTAATAACATCCTAAAAATTGTTGGAATATGAAGAAAGTAAAGAAGGTTGTCCTCATAGGCGCAAGCGGGTTTGTGGGTTCGGCTATACTGAATGAAGCTTTGAACCGCGGCTTTGAAGTGACCGCCGTGGTTCGTCATCCTGAAAAGATAAAGATAGAAAATGAGAACCTGAAAGTCGTGAAGGCAGACGTGTCTTCGCTCGACGAGGTGGCGGAGGTTTGTAAAGGAGCGGACGCCGTAATCAGCGCATTCAATCCGGGATGGAATAATCCCAATATATATGATGAGACTATCAAAGTTTATCTGACTATTATTGACGGAGTGAAGAAGGCGGGGATTAACCGTTTTCTGATGGTCGGCGGTGCCGGTTCCTTATTCATTGCTCCGGGATTGCGGTTGATGGATTCCGGCGAGGTACCCGAAAATATTTTGCCCGGAGTGAAAGCGTTGGGAGAATTTTATCTGAACTTTCTGAAGAAAGAAAAGGAGATAGACTGGGTGTTTTTCTCTCCGGCAGCGGACATGAGATCGGGGGTACGTACTGGGCGTTATCGTCTTGGCAAAGATGATATGATTGTGGATATCGTAGGGAATAGCCATATTTCTGTAGAAGATTATGCTGCTGCAATGATTGATGAACTGGAGAATCCGAAACATCATCAGGAAAGATTCACGATTGGCTATTGATGAAAAGGATATTATCTATAAAGTTTAGGTGCGGATTACGTGAAATTCACAGTTCTGATTTAAATAAAACTGTGGTACTCCATGTAATCCGTGCCTGAATTAAAGCCGGAAGAGACTTTTTTCTCCCCCTCATTTTGTTTTTTTTAGATTCTGTCAAGAACAGTCTTAATCAGCGTGTCGATTGTATTCTTGTATCCGGTATTGGCTTCTTTAATCAGTCGGTTGGCAATCACCATACAGACAGTCATCGCCTTATGTCCCATCAACCGGCTAAGTCCTGCCAAAGCCGAACTCTCCATCTCGAAGTTGGTAATCTTGAAACCTTTGTATTCGAATGCTTCAATCTTGTCATTCTGTTTCGGGTCTGCCAACGGCACACGAAGCTCACGCCCCTGAGGCCCGAAGAAACCACCGGCGGCAATCGTCACACCGCGTACCATGTCATCTTTGGCAATCCGGTCAATCAGTTCCTCGCTGGCATCAATCACATAAGGAGCGGGAGCGCACATATTTCCCGACCAACCCATATGATTGAGAAAAGCACGCTCAAACGGCAAGTCACATACCGCGTTGCGTCCGGCATAGAAATTCAATAACCCGTCGAAGCCGATGGACTTTTGCGAGCAAACGAATGTACCCACCGGAGTATTAGGCTGCAAGCCGCCACACGTGCCGATGCGCACTAATTCCAACTGGCGGAATTGTTCCTTTTCTTCCCGTGTGTTAAAGTCGATGTTGGCGAGAGCGTCCAGTTCATTCATCACGATGTCGATATTATCGCACCCGATTCCCGTAGAAACTACGGTAATCCGTTTTCCTTTATACGTGCCCGTGATCGTTTTGAATTCGCGGCTTTCCACTTCACATTCTTTGTTTTCGAAATGAGAAGCTACGAGTGCTACACGTCCGGGGTCGCCTACCAGAATAACTTTGTCTGCCAGCCATTCAGGCTTTACGTGAAGATGGAATACCGAACCGTCTTCGTTGATAATCAATTCAGAGGATGGAAAGTACTTTTTCATGTTATTGAAAGGTTTTAGTTTTACAATATGATTGTATCTGTAAATAGAAACGCCGGAACCGGATTTAAGTTCAGAAGAAGCATCCTTCTTTTTTCCGTAGGGGAAGGAGGATACGTCTTGAAACTGAAATGAAACCGGGTTCCGGCGTTTACAGTAACTTATTTACTCAATGGCTGATTGCCCGTATTGCCGGTTGCCGGTTTGGCAATAGTTTCGCGCATTGAAGTGTCAGCCTCGATATTCTTCATCCGGTAATAATCCATGATACCCAGATTGCCGCTGCGGAATGCCTCTGCCATTGCTTTGGGGACTTCCGCTTCCGCTTCGATAACTTTCGCGCGGGCTTCCTGCGCTTTCGCCTTCATTTCCTGTTCGGAAGCGACAGCCATTGCACGGCGTTCCTCAGCTTTCGCCTGAGCGATATTTTTGTCCGCATTAGCCTGGTCAATCTGCAAAGCGGCACCGATATTCTTACCTATGTCGATGTCCGCGATGTCAATAGACAGAATCTCGAAAGCGGTTCCTGCATCCAATCCCTTGCGGAGTACAAGCTTGGAGATAGAGTCCGGGTTTTCGAGTACTGACTTATGATTTTCAGAAGAACCGATGGACGAAACGATACCTTCGCCTACACGGGCAAGAATCGTATCTTCACCTGCACCACCAACCAACTGCTTGATGCTGGCACGTACCGTTACACGAGCCTTGGCTATCAACTGGATACCATCTTTCGCTACAGCCGTAACGGGCGGAGTGTCGATAACTTTCGGGTTCACGGACATTTGTACAGCTTCAAAAACGTCACGTCCGGCAAGGTCGATGGCTGTTGCCATCTGGAATGATAATTCGATATTTGCTTTCGACGCGGACACTAAGGCATGAACTACCTTTTCCACGTGCCCTCCCGCCAGGTAATGGGCTTCCAGTTCGTCACGTGTGATGTTTTTCAATCCGGCTTTATGAGCTTCAATCATTCCCGGCACGATGATATACGGCGGAACGTTACGGATACGCATCAGGAACAGTTGTATCAACGAGATGTTGACACCCGATACTTTGGCCGACAACCAGAGGAAGAACGGCACGTAATGGAAGAACAGTATTAAGAAAATAATACCTCCCGCTATCAAGAAGATAGGTAAATAAAGAGATTGATCCATTGATAATTGTATTAAGTGAATATTATTTTTTGTGTTTCTCAACCATGATTGTGCCCTCGGTGATGCGGCTTACGATAATTGGTGTCTTTTCATTGAGGAATCCGTCTATTGACTTGACTTCCACAATCTTGCCGTTAATTTCTGCATAACCGATTTGTGCGAGGCGGGTAGTGCTGATACCTGTGTCGCCGACTTTCACACTTTGCTCTGCGCTGCGGTCTACTTTCGAGTCGATATCCTTTTTCAATGCCAGCTTGTCCAGCATTTTCGACCGCATAAACCATACTAGCGACCCTATGCAGGCGGCAGCCGATATCCCCAAAGTGACAAACCCTCCTGCCATTCCTATATTGGCAAATGCATAGTAGTTAGCATAAAGAATGCAAACCAATGCAGAAATTCCGGCCAGGCTGATGCCCGGGATGACGAATAGTTCTACCAGAAACAGTATGACTGCGGCAATGATGAGAACAGCGATAATGAGTATATCCATAGTTTGGTGTTATTAATTTATTTAGTTTTTTCAGCGTTACGTACATTGATTTCAAGTGCGTCCAGTTCGCCCGACATTTGCAATACGCGTTTCTCCAGGTCGAGGATGGCAGGAGCCATTCTGTCCTTTCCCTGTTTGTTGCTTGTAGAATATTGCTGGCGCAGGCTCTTCAACTTTTCCTCCTGTTGCTGATAGTCTTTTTCCATCTGCTGGTAGCGTTGGAAAAGCTGTTTGGCTTTGGCGGATTTAAAGTCATTCATCAGATAATAAGTTGTGTTATCATCAATGACAAATTCAAAGTCGACGACACGACGTTCTTTCGGCTTATGGCTGATAGCGGCTTCCAAACGCTGCAATGCTTCGGCGACTGCCTGTTTGTCCTTCCAAGTCTCTTTCAATGAATGGATTTGTGCCAGACGGATGATTTGTTCCTGATCCATCGCTTCGTAGTTGTAAGTCTGTTTTGAATTATTCGGGATGAATACATAGATACAGACTTTCCCTTCCGGTTGGAAGCGGTCGGAAGCAAACCAACCCAAGTTGTTATATTCGTCGATGACATACATATAATCATTGTATGGAGAATTGAACGGCATACCTACATTTTCCGGTACGAGATAAGTGTCGTTGTTCGTGTTGTAGCGGGTGACGAAAATATCATATCCACCCAACCCTTCACCGTCACTTGCATAATAAATAGTAATGCCGTCCGACATTACATACGGATAATTGGCATTGCCGGAAGCGTTGATGCTGCCGGGGAGCGGACGCCCGTTACTCCATTCGTTCAGCAACTTATTCTTTGAGAATATATCTAAATTTCCTCTTTCGCCCTTCTCGCTGTAATAGATTTTATTTCCGATTTCAGTTTCGTAGACAGTTCCTTCATGATTTCCTTCTGTTTGAAAGAAATCGTTGAACGTGAATAGCTTACCCGATTCTTCGCTGATTTTATAAGCATTCAGAAAAGTTGCTTTATCTACAACGAAGCTGTCGATAATGCAAACGTTCTCTACGCCTTTCAGCATGCGCAGGTCGGCCTTACTCTTTTCTAACAACTCCTCAGCTTCTTCTGTCGGTCTTTTGCGCTTCTTCAGGTCGGCGATGTATTCTTCAAAACATTCTACCGCGTCTTCAAAGCGATATGTTTCATTGTAAGCCTGCCCCAAGTATAGCTGGCCGCTGGCAACGCGTTTCTTTACTGCCATTTCGAGCGGTTTTACCGCTTCCTCGGCTTCTCCGGTTTTCAGGCAACATACGCCGTACCAATAATTATAATTTCCATTGGAAGGTTGGGATTTTGCATACTTTTTGAATACAGGCTTGGCTTTTTCATAATCACCTTTTGTAAATAAGGTGCGTGCCTGTTCCAGTGTTTGCGCAGAAACTTCACAAAGGAAGAGACTACAAAATAAAAATAGAATATATTTCCCTTTCATCGTTATTTATCGTTTATAAGTGACGGATTGTTTGAAAGTACTGCTACTTCCGGGCATCTGTCAATTTTTCAATTGTTCAAAAGTACAAATTTATTAGAAATAAACCCTTTTTCAGAGATTCTATTATGTTAATTCTTCTTTAAATCATTCTTTTCGCTTACTTTTGCAGCCGATTTTTGAAGATATGGCACAATTTACAGAAGAAGAGAAAACCATTCGCCGTATTGATAGGCGGTTCAACAAAGGAGTGGTGCAATATGGGCTGATAGAAGAAGGGGATAAAATCCTTATCGGACTGTCGGGTGGGAAAGATTCGTTGGCGCTTGTAGAACTGTTGGGCAAACGCGCACGTATCTACAAGCCTCGTTTCTCTGTCGTTGCCGTCCATGTAGTGATGAAAAATATTCCTTATCAAAGCGATACAGAGTATCTGAAAGCGCATTGTGAAGCATACGGAGTACCTTTTCTCCAATACGAAACTTCATTTGACCCCTCTACGGATACACGCAAGTCTCCCTGTTTCCTTTGTTCGTGGAATCGTCGGAAAGCCTTGTTTACGGTTGCCAAGGAACAAGGGTGCAATAAAATAGCTTTGGGACATCATATGGATGACATTCTGGAAACTTTGCTGATGAATATCACTTATCAGGGTGCGTTCAGCACTATGCCGCCCCGGTTGGTGATGAAGAAGTTTGATATGACAATCATCCGTCCGATGTGCATGGTTCACGAATCGGATTTGGTAGAATTGGCGGCTTTGCATGGCTATCGGAAGCAAGTGAAAAACTGTCCTTACGAATCGCAATCCAGCCGGAGCGATATGAAAGGTGTTTTGCGACAACTGGAAGCGATGAATCCGGAAGCCCGGTACAGCCTTTGGGGAAGCATGACGAATGTACAGGAAGAATTATTACCGGATAAAATAGATTGAATAGATAAATTTGAATAGATTGTTATGAAAGGGATATATACAATTTTGTTGCTCATCGTGTCTAATGTCTTTATGACATTTGCTTGGTACGGACATCTGAAAATGAAACAGGAATATAGCTGGTTCGCAGCTCTTCCGTTGATAGGGGTGATTGCTTTTAGTTGGGCGATCGCTTTCTTTGAGTACTCATGTCAAATACCTGCGAACCGTATCGGATTTATTGGTAACGGCGGTCCGTTTTCATTGATGCAGTTGAAAGTTATCCAGGAAGTGATAACTCTTGTCATCTTTACGGTGTTCACAACTGTTTTTTTCAAAGGAGAAGCGTTGCACTGGAATCATTTGGCGGCGTTCGTTTGTTTGATTGCGGCGGTGTATTTTGTGTTTATGAAATGAATAAAAAGTAGTATTCGTGCTTTCAAAAAATCAATCACTTGTTGCGTGAGAAGGACAGGTCGTTTTTTCGACCGGTTGATGCTGCTACGGTATAACATGAGATATGGGGTTTGCAAGTATTTGGCTAAGAAAATGTTTATTTTCTTCTGAAATGAAAAACAAGTTTTCTTATGCTGATATGTCGTTACTTTGTCGTATCTTTAGTGCTTGTTTAAGGAAAGCCGACTAAAGTTGTCTTGTTGGCTGACTATAGTTGACTGAACAGCCGATTTCAGTTGTCCGAATAGCCGATTACAGTCGTCCTATGATGAAGTTACACATTTAAATTGAAAAGAAGTAATGGCTATTGTATTTGATTGGTATGAAAATCCTAATGCATCTTCGGACGAAGAAGAGGCAGCGTTGCATCCGCGTATCTTTATGAATGGTAAGGTGGATACGGAAACACTTTGTTACAGGATTCATGATTACAGTTCGTTGACTGTGGGTGATGTGAAGAATGTGCTCGACAACCTGTCGAAGATTCTCGGCGAGTCGTTGAGTGAGGGGAAAGAAGTGCATATCGAGGGAATCGGTTATTTTTATCCCACTTTGGCGGCTACGGGGAAAGTGACCCGCAGCACTCCGCACAAAACCAATAAAGTGACTTTTAAAACAGTCCGTTTCCGTCCTGACACTAATCTGAAAGGACATTTTGTTGGCGTCCGTGCCAGTCAGTCCAAGTACGTCCGCCATTCGGAGAAGGTTTCGGAGGTGGAGATTGACATGTTGTTGAAAGAATATTTTGCCGGACATCAGATGATGACCCGTCGTGACTTTCAAGAGATATGCGGCTTGGCTCGTACTACGGCAAAAACACATTTGGTTCGTCTGCGTGGAGAAGGAAAACTGGTGAATATCGGCTTGCGCACTCAACCGATGTATGTGCCTGCTCCCGGTTATTATGGGGTGTCGAGAGATGCGGCACATCCTTCACGATAAATGGTGTTTTTGTGATGATACCGGTCGTGAAGAATGTGAAAAGGGCATTAATCTTTAAGTAATCACACGAAATAGTTGATAGCTTGAGACTTATCCTCATGTGAAAGGAATGAAAGAGAAGAAACGGATTTTATTTCGCTATGTACTTTTTCATTCCTTCCGTATAGTAAGTCTTGAACTCTCCGTTTTCTCCACTGTAAATAAAGTAAGCGTCAATCTCCGGGTTTGCTTTGCAAAAAGTCTCCGCTTCTTCCAGCCCCATCACCATGAATGCGGTAGCTAGGGCGTCGGCAGTCATGCAGTCTTTGGCGATTACAGTAGAAGATAAGATGCTGTGTTGTACAGGATAGCCCGTTCTCGGGTCGATGGTATGGGCATATTTTTTGCCGTCTTTATAGTAATAGTTGCGATAGTTGCCGGAAGTAGCCAAGCCTAAGTCTGAAATTTCGAGTATTGTTTGTAGTTCTTGGTTTACGGCCAGTGAGTCGTCAACGGGTTTATTGATTCCAATGCGCCATAAGCCATTGGAGGGGTTTTTGCCTTTCACTACCACCTCGCCGCCAATGTCTACCATATAGTTTTTTATACCTTTTCGGTCGAGCAGGCGTGCTACTACATCTACCGAATACCCTTTGGCTACTGCGCTACAGCTCAACATGATACGTGGATCTTGTTTGATAACTTCACCGTTCTCCAGTTTCACCTTCTCATATCCGGTGATTTGCAGCAGACTGTCTATCATTAATGAATCAGGGAAAGCTCCTTTCTTGAAGCCAAATCCCCAAGCGTTGGCAAGAGGAGCTATCGTGATGTCGAAAGCGCCTTTTGTCTCGCGTGATATTTCAATCGAACGGTTGAAGCAATTTTGAAAGAAGCTGTCGGTAACCAATTCTTCGTTACGGTTTACACGGCTAATGACAGAACTGTCGTTGAATGGCGACAGGGAATAGTCAAAACGTTGTAGTTCGGCTTCGATTTCCGGTTTTAAGTCACCCTCGTGCTCGTAGGTGATTTTATATATAGTTCCGAATACCAGACCTTTGATACTGTTGTAGTTGGCCTTCTGGTTGTGCTTGGCTATTATCCAGATGCTTGCCAGAATCAGGAATGCCAGCCAAAGGAAACTTTTTTTTGTTTTCATACGCTTTTTTGTTTGATGAAGAAACTTGTTTTATTGGAAAAACAGATGTTCGATTAATATTTTGATTCCGATAATGACCAGGATGATGCCACCCCATAATTCCGCTTTCAATTTCCGTGCCAGTCCGCAGCCGCATTGGATACCGAAGATAAGTCCGATTAGCGACAGGACGAATGAGACAAATCCTATGATAAGGATAGGAGACAGGATTTCATTATAGCTCTGAACTCCTAGAAAGGCAAACGAAATGCCCACCGCCAGCGCGTCGATACTTGTTGCTACTGCCATAGTGAATACCACCTTCAGGCTTGTAGGATTGAATAACTGGCAGCATTCTTCTTCCTTGAAAGACTCCCAAATCATCCTGCCGCCAAGAAAGGCGAGAATTGCGAAAGCAATCCAATGGTCTACACTTTCTATAAGATGGCTGAAACTTTTGGCAAACATCCATCCGATAAAAGGCATGATTGCTTGAAAAAGCCCGAACGCAAAAGCCATGACCAGCATAGGCTTCCATTGGGTACGTTTCAAAATAATACCACTTGCAATCGAAACGGCGAAACAATCCATCGCCAAACCTATTGCAAGAAACCAAATCTCCAGTCCTGTCATTATATTTTAAAGAGGCAATTTATAAATGAGGGAATAAGTGATTCCCATATTGTTTGATTTAAACTTTCCGTAGCCGGGCACATACCACGGGTCGCCGTACTCTCCGGTAGAGGCACTTGTCTTGTATTTCATGCGTACCGACCAGCCCATGTTGAAGTTCTTGTAAATACGCACTTTGACACCTAAAACGATTTCCAGCCACTGCACGGAACCTTTCATTCCCAAATGGCTGAAAGGTACGCTTCCGCCCCAATAATCGTCTTCCAGACTGGGGTTGCCTATAACGTCTCCCCAGATAGGGTCGCCTGCGGGCATGGTGGATACGTCATATTTGAAAGAGCTGAATGCGTAACGGATACCTGCATATAGGTAGCTGTTTTTCTCTTTCTTCTTTGCCATGGTGTTGTAGTCCACGCCGATCCGGAAGAATGGGGCAGTTTTGCTTTTGTAGTGGATACCAGTTTCACTCCATGTATCCGTTCCGCCCATACCAAATTCAATAGTAGGGATGAACTTGTTTTTGAGGTTGACTGCCACGCTGACTTCAGAACTCATGAAGTCACCGCCCAGAAGTTTGCTTCCTATGCCGTACAAGTCCACGCCGATGTACGTACCATTGTAAAAAGGAATGGTGTCCACTTCGGCAACCTTATTCTTTTTCTGATCTCTTTTGGGTGTATGGGTAGGGCGTTGCTGTTGTGCCAACAACGGAAGCCCGATACAAAAGAGCAGAAGAAGGCTAGTCAGTCGTATCCGGTGTACGGTCACGATATTTAAAGAATATCTGTAGATTCTCAATTTCATTAGTATTGGCTTCTTTATTTCTAAAATAGATGGAGTCTATTTTCTCCGAGCTACCTGCTCTGTTTCCGAACTTGGCACTGAGGATATTTTGTTTCATCATATATCCACATTCCATTGATTGGAAATAGGGGGTATTTTGTTGTACGATATATAAGGTGTCTACATCATTGGGGCTACGTACCGGGTCATATTGGAAAATAAATACGGTAGAATCGCTTGTGTAGCGTAATGGCAGCATTATCTTATGTACTTTCTTCTCGTTGTTGAGAATGATTGAGTCTGTTCCCAATGCCTTAATTGTCAACGAGTCAAGCGTATCATTTAATACTTCGGTCTTATCGTCCGGATTGAGGACTTTGAACGTGCAATACATCATCGGACGTCCTGCCAGCGAACAGTCGTTCTCGTCCGAGCACGAACTGTGGATGCCCACGGCGGCACCGACGATTATCAATAGGAGAAAGATACGAACTAAATTCTTCATAGTCAATTATTGAATGTGAATCAAATTTTCTTTTCTATCTGATAGTTGTTCCGTTCCGGTGCGTTGCGCGAGATTAGTTCGCCAAGGAATCCGGCAAGGAACAATTGCGTACCTATAATCATTGCCGTGAGTGACAGATAAAAATAGGGAGAGTCGGTCACCAGTCGGTAGGGCAGACCATTGGACATGGCATATAGCTTGCTGGCGCCTACAACGGCCACTGATATGAATCCGATAAAGAACATCAGCGAACCTAATAAACCGAAGAAATGCATCGGCTTGATTCCGAACTTGGAAAGGAACCAGAGGGAAATCAAGTCCAGATAGCCGTTGAAGAAACGGTTCCAGCCACCGAATTTGGTAGAGCCAAACTTACGTGCCTGATGATGGACAGCCTTTTCACCGATTTTCTTGAATCCGGCATTCTTTGCCAGATAGGGGATGTAACGGTGCATTTCACCGTACACTTCGATGTGTTTTACGACATCTTTGCGATATGCTTTCAGTCCGCAGTTAAAATCGTGCAGGTTTTTGATGCCCGACACTTTGCGTGCGGTTGCGTTGAATAACTTCGTTGGTAACGTTTTTGATAGCGGGTCATATCTTTTTTGTTTCCAGCCGGATACGAGATCATAACCATCCTGGGTTATCATCCGGTAGAGTTCTGGAATTTCGTCCGGGCTGTCCTGCAGGTCTGCATCCATCGTGATAACTACGTCACCCTGAGCTTCGGCAAATCCGCAGTAGAGTGCGGGAGATTTACCATAGTTGCGACGGAATTTGATTCCTTTTACGTGTTCTGATTGTGCTTTGAGCTTTTCTATCACTTCCCATGAGCGGTCAGTGCTTCCGTCATTAACGAAAATCACTTCGAATGAGAATCCGTTGGCTTGCATTACCCGTTCTATCCAAGCGTAGAGTTCGGGTAGTGACTCTTCTTCATTGAATAATGGGACTACAACTGATATATCCATCTTTTTACTTCTAAATTACGAATTACAAGTTACGATTGTGAAGGCTCGTCGTTCTCAGGTTTGGCTCTTTTCATCACCATCAATGCAGTAGGGATGGCGAGGATACTTCCCCAAAATACATCCCATGACAATAGCTGCATGGTTATATTAATGGAATTGAGTGAACGGACACTGTCTATCGTTTCTTTTATAATCTCTTTGCTTTCTATCAAGGCGGGGGTGTTGGCCATCAATTCGTCCCATAGCTGGGTATAGGAATTAATGATAAATCCGTGGTCGATAAACTGGAAATAGATATAGTGTGCCACGGCTACCAGTAAGGACGCGAACATATACATGAAGATGCTGAAGAGAACGGCATGTGAGAACTGGATGCTTCCTCCGCATATTTTGTCCCGATACATTTTTGTATAGTGGTAACCGATGAATGGTACGGCTAATGTCAGGATTATAAATAGGAAAGAAAAGAAAGGAATACGAAATCCCAATGGAAATAGTATGAATTTCAATATCCAATAGACTCCCATATACGTGCCAAAGTGCATGGCATATTTCTGTAAATAGATTCTGTTTTCTGTCATCTTTATTTCTAAATTGCGCACAAAGGTACAAATAATATCGGTTGGTAGAGGGAATATGGTTGTTAAAGTTAATAAAGCAAGGGAAGTTGCCGCCTAAGATTTTTTTTATACTTTTAATTGCTTGAAATGTAGATGGTTAGTTGTTCTGTGTGAAAAAAGTTATCTTTAGCTATTGCAGAATCCATAAAAATGCCTACCTTTGCAACCGCAAAACGGGTAAGTCCTATACGGCCAGCTCCCTTCGAATCCTCCAGGGCTTGATCGCAGCAAAGGTAGTTGGTTGTAGCGGCGCGATATAGATAGCTTACCCACCCGCCTCTTTAGCTCAGTTGGCCAGAGCACGTGATTTGTAATCTCGGGGTCGTTGGTTCGAATCCGACAAGAGGCTCAAAATTGAAGAAGAAAAGCATTCAGGTATTTGCCCGGATGCTTTTTTATATATTCGCATAGTATCGAAAACAGTTCCGAAATGACCAGTTCGGAACTGTGTATTTTGGAAGTGTATAAGCTGTTGATCGTGAATTTTTTATCTATTTTTTTTACCTATCGAGTACACCTGTATAATTTTACAAAGGCTCCTAAAATTGTTAGAATGATTAGTAATGTAACTCCGAATGCCCAATAATTGATAACCCGTGATTCTGCGTGAAGGGTGTAATTGTCTGTCAGGAGCCGGAAACCATCTATTTTCCAAATGGCTGAATTGTTATTTAGTGTTCTTGCATTGGAAGAAAGTAGTATGCTGGGCATTGACAACTCAAATTGTATGGAGTTATAGAGCACTTCGGCAATTTTGATTTTTTCCTCGCCCATATTATTCATGGCTTCTTTATTCTTTAGATAAAGCTCTGAATAGTATTTTGTTTGGTAGATTTTATCAAAAATATTACAGAGAACATCTATTTGGGCATCTCCCCAAGTGTCTTGGGTGGAGAAGTGGTTTTTATAAACTGCTTCTTTTGATTCGTCCAAACGGTATATATTGGTTGTGTCGCCCTGCGCCAAAATGAAATCACGAATTACTTCCCAGTTGATTTCGTATTGGCTACGGCTATACCATTCTCCGAATTTGCTTTCGATTCCGTTCAGTTTATCTTTCAGTTCCATTCCACTTAGCCCGTTGTAAGCACTGTTATCTCCGCAAAACCAAATGATTTGCTCTTTTTTATTCATGTAATTACTGAGGGGGACAGGCCCTTTATCCATAAGTTCTTTGTAGGTGGCGGTATATGTATAATAGGTATAAAACCACCTGAAGTTTTTTTTCACTCGTTCTGTGGGTATGGCTAAGGGATACATATATTTTTTTTCCTTTTGTGACGGAAAAGTATTCTCCATCTACAACCGGTAGTTTTCTGCAAACTTTTACGTTCAGTTTTTCTTTCTCCCCCCAGAAGTCGAATTTGATGGCAGAGTCCAGCTTTACTATTTGCCAGCCTGCATCTATTTGAAACATATATGGATTGTGATTCTTATCTCCTGCGATGAAAGCGGAATCACCTCGCGCATAGACTTCCCTGTATATACTTCCGTCACTTCCTATCTGCGAAGTCATTCGGTAATTGGTGCCACAAGAAACTGTACCGAGTAGCAACAATGCTGCTATGAATAAATGATTAGTTTTCATATCCTAATTTATTTAGAACGGTTTTCTTTGATTAACTGGTTAATGCGCGTCTGCCGGTGTTGCCGATGTCGCGTGAATTGAGAGGACAGATAATTATTTTTCTCCTGAAGTCCCATCTCTTTCCAATTCTCCGGTAATGAGAATGAAGTACTGTTTTGCCAATCTCCATATTCATTTTGTTGAGGTATGGGAGAAAGATAGGCGTCGTTTATAAACAGTAGGAGCAACACTGCGGCAGCAAGTCCTGACAGCCAGGCGCCAATCAGAAACTTTTTCCTTCCGGGGTTTGAACGGGACGGGGATGGAGAGATGCTATTCAGAATAGCTGTTGTCAACTCTTCCGGGTTCTTCAATATTGGCTGTTTGTTTTTGAGTTCGGACAGCCATTTTTCATATTGTTTATCTTCTTGTTTCATAAGTCAGGGTCTATTTGATTCATTTTATTACGTATATTCTTCCGTGCCAGATACAAGGTACTCTTTATCTTTTCCGGGGATAATCCTGTGATACTCTGAACTTCCGTCACTTCCAGCTCTTCGACATCCCGAAGCATGAAAACTACTTTCTGTTGTGCGGGCGGTTCGTCAGTATAGCGCAATATCAATTCTTTCAACTGTTTGTTGGCGAGTGATATTTCAATATTGTCGTTTGAAGGAATATTTGCTGAATCAGAAAAAGAAGATTCTTTGTCCAAAGGTGAATGGCTTAATGAACGTAAACGGTCGTGACAAGCATTGCAGGTGATTTTATAAAGCCAGGTAGAAAAGCGCTTTTCTCTATCATATGATTTCAGTGATAGCCAGACTTTGACAAATGTTTCCTGCGTTATATCTTTTGCTTCATCCTCATCGCAAAGTAACCGGAAAGAAAGCCGGAATACTAATGACTGGAATTCGGAAACCAAACGACCAAATGCTTCTTTATCGTCCTGTCGACTCCGGTCTACCAACTTCTGTATTTCTTCCTGATTTATCATTATTTATCCTTGTATATAATATGATACGTAATAAAAGACTTCCGGTCGTTTACGGATTATCAAATATGCGAAAAAATATGAGACTCTATGGCTTGTCTCTTAGGATGTCGTGTATGATTAGGCTGTAGTGAAGGAATGTTGTTTCTTTAATTAGGAAATGTTGATTTTTATTTGTTACTTTCTATGAAACAAATCATTTAAGTGAAGAATATGAGAAGGATAGAATTGATCGAAACATTGAAGGATGTATTAAAACGTGCGGTTCCGAATGCACAGGCTTAGTTGAGGATTAGTCGAAGATTTTAAAAACGTTATGTTATAAAGAGGATGACAATACATCCTCTTTTATAAGTGATTATTTTCTTTCTTATTTTACTTATGCATTCAGGTGTCCGCTATTCTTCCGGATTACATGAATGTGCTGGATAGGATTTAAGTAAATGCGTCACATTGGATAAATGCTGATGCAGTATTCCTTGAATTTGCTTGATAATATTGCTATTGCCGGATAGAAAAATAATGAATTGTAGTTGAGCGGCAATTTCCTGATTGGTTTGTTTGCGTACTTTGCTGTCTATATCGTTTTGCATTAGATAAATGCCTAAGGCTTTTTGGATATCCGATATTCCTTTGTCCCATTCGTGGTCGCCTAGCGTTTGGATAAAACTGTAATATTGTTTAAGTTTGCTGCATAGCTTCTTTAAGATAGTGTACTCCTTATCAATAGAGAGGTGACTACCTGTTGAACGTATCATTGTAGACATTTGTAAATAATACGTTTTCATTTCTTTTTCAGAACAGAATTGGGACAAGATGTACTGGTTCATGATTCCTGATGTCTCTTCCTGAACGTTTTTTGTTTGACTGTTTTCCATAATCCTAAAATTTAAAAGATGAATAATAGATTGATGGGAGAGTGGAAGAGCTAAAAGAAAGCGGTTTCGCCTATCCCATTGTCTAACATACACGGCGGCAGGTTTAGAGGTGCATTAACACTCCCTATGGGGGTACGAAACCGCCATATAGGAAATTACATACGAGCATAAAAATGCCCGCTGCAACAATAGGCAGGTTTCCCCGCCGCCAAAATATATTAGACGTTGCAAATGTAGTTATTATTTTTTCAAATCTATCAAATAAGTAGAGAAATAATTTTGCAAAAAAAGAGAGGATGGATTACAATTGAATCCACCCTCTCTCATCTTTATTATAAGAATCTATTTACTTAATTCTCTTATATCCATATACTGCCAAATCGCCAAGCTCTTCTTCAATGCGGAGTAACTGATTGTACTTAGCCATACGATCCGAACGGCTCAAAGAACCAGTTTTGATTTGTCCGCTGTTGGTAGCTACTGCGATGTCGGCGATAGTAGCGTCTTCCGTTTCACCGGAACGGTGGGAAGTAACGGTAGTATAGCCGTGGCGGTGAGCCATTTCGATAGCGTTCAAGGTTTCTGTCAGTGAACCGATCTGGTTTACTTTAATCAGGATAGAGTTGGCACAACCTTTTTCGATACCCATTGCAAGGAAATCGACGTTTGTCACGAACAGGTCGTCACCTACCAACTGGCAGCGGTTGCCGATGCGTTCGGTCAGTTTCTTCCAGCCGTCCCAGTCGTTTTCGCTCATACCGTCTTCGATAGAGTCGATAGGATATTTGTTGATTAGTTCTTCCAAGTAGTTGATTTGCTCTTCGGCGGTACGCTTCTTGCCTTTCTCGCCTTCAAATTTGGTGTAGTCGTAAATACCGTCGTGGTAGAATTCGGAAGAAGCGCAGTCCATACCGATCATTACGTCTTTGCCCGGTTCGTAACCTGCTGCTTTGATAGCGGCAAGGATAGAGTTCAGGGCGTCTTCCGTACCTTCCAAGTTAGGAGCGAAACCACCTTCGTCACCTACGGCAGTGCTAAGGCCACGGTCTTTCAGAACTTTCTTCAATGCATGGAATACTTCAGCACCCATACGCAAACCTTCTCTGAAAGAAGGAGCACCTACCGGGCGAATCATAAATTCCTGGAATGCGATAGGAGCATCGCTATGTGAACCGCCGTTGATAATGTTCATCATCGGTACGGGCATTACATAGGTGTTTGTTCCACCGATATAGCGGTATAAAGGAAGATCCAGATAATTGGCGGCAGCTTTGGCTACGGCAAGAGATACGCCGAGGATAGCGTTGGCGCCTAAGTTTGATTTAGTCTTAGTGCCATCCAGTGCCAGCATTGCGTAGTCGATTCCTCTCTGATTGAGTGAAGACATTCCGACCAACTTCGGAGCAATGATTTTATTTACATTGTCAACCGCTTTTTGTACACCTTTTCCACCATAGCGTTGTTTGTCACCGTCGCGAAGCTCCAATGCTTCGTGTTCACCTGTGGAAGCACCCGACGGCACTGATGCGCGTCCCATGATGCCTGATTCCAATACTACGTCAACTTCTACTGTGGGGTTACCTCTTGAATCGAGAATTTCTCGAGCTACAATTTTTTCAATTTTCATCGTTTCTATTGTTTTTGAATAAGATTTCTGCAAAAGTACGGACTTGACGGCGAGTGGAAAATCACTATAAATAGGTATTCTTTTTATACCTGTTCCCTATATGTCGTTAGTCCGACCTTATTATATAACAACGGGACGATGCTTTTTGTTTGAGTATAATGAAACGAATTTGGCAGGATTTTAATCTTCGATAATAACACTTAATAGCGGAAGCAGATCCATTGCTTGCATGGAGGTAATGACAGCTCCTTTCAGGTCGCTAATATTGAGCGTGATTCCACTGATACGGGAAGTGCGCAAGTCTATTCCGCGAAGCGGAGCGTGCGAAAAGTCAGCTTCCACCAGGTCGCAATTGTCAAAAGCTACTGATGAAAAGCGGCAGTCGTTCAGACTCCCGTTCCGAAGCAGGCTGTGTGCAAAGCGTACCTGATTCATTTTGCTCATGGCGAGGTTGATATATCCTGCATTGCAGTCGTGCAGCAGGACGTGGTTCATGGTTGTCTCGGACAAATTGGTTCCTAATAGTTTGCAAGAGACAAACTCTACCCGGTAAAGAGCGCTTCCGGAAAAGGATATGTTTGATAAATCGCAATTCTCGAAACGCACATCGGTCAGTTGGGAAGAGCGGAACTTGCACTCGCTGAATGTCTGATGCTGAAATGTGCAGTTCTTGAAGCTCTTGTAAGATTTGTCGATACCTTCCTCTCTTCCTTTGCGGAACAGAAGATGGGATACTGTTTCTTCTCTGTCGAGCCATTCCTCTAAGGTGCGCATACTGATTTCCTGTTCTTCCATCATGGGAGGGACTACGCGGACGGGTTTTGTAGAGTTTCTTTTTATCATGCCGCAAAGATAGCTTTTATATTCGGATATTTAAATTTGCTTTCCCATATATCCGCCACCCAGTGCGGCAGCCAGCCCTATTCCTATACTTAATAAGGTATATAGAATGAATGTCCCGTAAAATTCTCCTTTCAGCAGACCTATGCCGTCACTGGAGAACGTAGAGAAGGTAGTAAAACCACCGCACAGTCCCGTTGTCAAGAACAGGCGTACTTCGAAAGGAAGATGAAACCGTTCCGAAAGTGCATAAAACAGGCCGATAAGAAAACTGCCGAGAAGATTGACGGTGAACGTCGCCCATGGGAAATGATAAGGCACAATCCGCTCGTGCATAAACAACTGGACGCAATAGCGCAACGCGCTACCGGTGCCGCCGCCGATAAAGATATAGATGATTTCTTTACTCATTTGGTTTTAACATTTGCATTATTTGTAGGCCGCTTCAAAATCTTTTTCGAATTGCCGGAAGCCGCCGGGGTAGACGCAGTCTATCCGTTCGGAAACAGTCGACAGGTCGTCTTTGTTTTGCAAGGAAGCGATGAGCTTCTTCAATATATCTCTGGGGACTGTTTCTATCCAGAATGTGACAAGTGCGTGTGCGAGAATATATGAATATTGCTCGTCGGTTGCCTGCCGTTTCATAAACTTGCCGTATCCGCTATTCATAAATGTAGGGAGATCGATTTCTCCCAACATATACATCGTGCGGATTCTCCCTTGCTCATATTCGGTGAAGGTGTGGCGGAGACCCTTCTTCGTTATCTTGCAATGCTCGAAGTATTCTGACAGTCCTTCGTTGAGCCAACTGGGAGGAAATCTGCCAAGAATTTGCCGGACAAAGTGGTGGCTAAGTTCGTGGTAAATAATGGCAAGGCTTCTTTCCCGTCCTTTTTCCCGTCCCAGTATGATTGCCTTCTGCAGTTTGGGCGAATATATGCCTGCCGCTTTGAATGGCAGGGATATGTTTACGCTTTCAAGATACTCCATGGCCTCTTTTTTATCCTCGAATACATGCAGTTGAAGGGTCAGCGTATCGGGCAGTCCGAATTGTGTGTAGAAATTGACTTCATAACTGATGAATTGCTCGATATTCCGCCGGTCTTTCTCGGGAAGCGGGTCGCCGGCATATTCTATTTGTACAGTCTGTGCATCGAGCAAACTGCAAAAGAACAAAAAAGAAAAGAGAAGAGAAAGTGTGCGCATGATGATGTTGCTGTTATTTCTGGTTTTTATGTTTCATATATTTCTTTTTGTCGCGTTTGGTCATATCCTGTGTGATAAGTTCATCGTCGATGACAGCCTGATAGATTGTCTTTTCTTTGAGCTTGATGTCTCCTTCTGTTGTACGGAATACCGGAGCAAAGTGGGAGTAAGGATACCCCGAGGATTCTCCGCCTTTGAACTTGTTCTCATCCAGAAAGAAAAATGAGATGGAAACTCTTGAAGATCCGGCTTTTCCGACGGGTTGTCCTACTTGTACTTCCTCGCCCGGTTGAATGAAATTTTCGTTCATCACGAGATAAGCCGCAAACGTCTGGTCGGGATGATAGATTAGCAGTTGCCGTGGATTGGCTGTCGTACAGGCTATTCCGCTGCGGGTTGCATAAATGGTATCGCCTTCTTTTATACGGAAGTTGAGTGTTTTTAGAGGTTCTCGCGGGTCGGTTTGCCAACCTGTCTTTTGTCCGTCCTTCACGGGGAGGGCATAAGGAGTGTTGATTTGGAAATCTTTGGGGAACTTGCCGCGGTAGTATCTGTAAGTGGATGAACTTTTGAACGGATTCTCGAACGGTGTGTTCTTTTCTATTTTGAATATTGTATTTTTCCCGGGAGTCAGATTGTAGGAACGGTCGTTCATGCGATATAGATAATAGTCGCAATAATCTTTGTTATAGTAATTGAGTTCCCTGCCGCCTTGTACATTTGTTTCCCATTTTGATTCGATGATTCCGAATGGTTGTTCCATTAATTTTCGTAAGGACTGGGCGGATATATGACAAGCGGACAGTGTGAATACGAATAAGAGGGTGGATTTAAGGTGCTGTGCCATAACTTGAATAATATAAAATGTGCTATTTTTAGAAAATAAGTAATTACTCGCAAATATAAGAAGAAACAGTGATATGTGAATGTAATTATTCTGCTTTATTCGACAAGACTACTCTATTTTTTCTTCACTGGGACTGGAAATGAAAAATGATCCGGGGTTAATGAATGGACTTGCTTTGGCAGACACTAAAACTTCTACTTTTGTACTCGACTTCCTTGAACCGGGGAAACAGTATGTGGCTACACTTTATGAAGATGGTAAAGATGCTGGCTATGAAAGGAATCCGACTTTTTATCAAATAAAGAGAGGAATTGTAACCGCGGGAAACCGAATCTCCGCGAAACTCGCCCGTAGCGGTGGATTTGCATTGAGTTTGATTGGGACAACTCCGGGCGACAAGAAGTTAATAAAGAAATGGAAATAAGATTCAGGTAAGAGGATTGTTTTTCGAAACCACCTTTTTAATAAAAATTAGTTGTTGTCCCGCGAAGAAATCTAAAACTTTGCGGGGCTCTTTTTTTATCAGACGGATTCTTTTTTGTACTTTTGCGCATCTTTTTTAAAACATCATCAATAAAGAGAACGACATGGGAGGTTTTTTCGGAACAGTCTCGAAAACTAGTTGCGTGACTGATTTATTCTACGGTACAGATTATAACTCACATCTGGGTACGAAGCGGGGTGGACTCGCTACATATAGTAAGGAAAAAGGGTTTATCCGTTCCATTCACAATTTGGAAAGTACTTACTTCCGAACCAAGTTCGAAGGAGAACTGGACAAGTTTAAAGGAAACGCCGGCATCGGCATCATCAGTGACACAGATGCACAACCTATTATTATCAACTCTCACCTCGGGCGCTTCGCCATTATCACCGTCGCAAAAATAGTCAATATCCAGCAACTGGAAGACGAACTCCTCAATCAGAATATGCACTTCGCCGAACTTAGTTCGAGCAGCACCAATCAAACGGAACTTATCGCATTGCTTCTTATACAAGGCAGAAACTTTGTTGAAGGCATCGAAAATGTGTTCAAGCACATCAAAGGTTCTTGTTCCATGCTTATTCTGACGGAAGACGGAAGTATCATTGCCGCACGTGACCAATGGGGACGTACTCCCATTGTAATCGGTAAGAAGGACGGTGCTTATGCGGCAACAAGCGAATCATCCAGTTTCCCGAATTTGGATTATGAGATTGAGAAGTATTTAGGTCCCGGTGAAATAGTCCGTATGTATGACGATCATATCGAGCAGCTTCGTGAACCGAATGAGGATATGCAGATTTGTTCGTTCCTATGGGTATATTACGGTTTCCCGACTTCTTGCTATGAGGGCAAGAATGTAGAAGAAGTCCGTTTCACAAGCGGATTGAAGATGGGGCAGACGGATAAGTCGGAAGTTGATTGCGCCTGTGGTATCCCTGATTCGGGAGTAGGTATGGCTTTAGGATATGCGGAAGGTAAGGGAGTTCCCTATCACCGTGCCATCTCTAAATATACACCGACATGGCCTCGCAGTTTTACACCCAGCAACCAGGAAATGCGTTCGCTGGTCGCTAAGATGAAATTGATTCCGAACCGTGCGATGCTTCAGGGAAAACGTCTGTTGTTTTGTGACGATTCAATCGTCCGCGGTACGCAGCTACGTGACAATGTGAAGATTTTGTATGATTATGGAGCAAAAGAGGTGCATATGCGTATCGCTTGTCCACCGTTGATTTATGCTTGCCCGTTTGTGGGATTCTCTGCTTCCAAGAATGCGCTGGAATTGATAACCCGCCGCATTATCAAGGAACTGGAAGGTGACGAAAATAAGAATCTGGAGAAATATGCCACTACCGGTTCTCCCGAATATGAAAAGATGGTCAGTATCATTGCCGAACGTTTCGGCCTGTCTTCTTTGAAGTTCAATACGCTGGAAACACTGATTGAAGCTATCGGATTGCCCAAATGTAAAGTGTGTACACATTGCTTTGATGGCAGTAGCCACTTTTAAAAAAGATTATACAATAAAAAAGAGCCGTGAATTGCTTTGTAATTCACGGCTCTTTTTTTACCTTTACGGCATTGTAAACTATCAAATAGTAAGTAGTAAATCGTTAAATCGTAAATAAAATGACTTTAGTAGACAGATTTTTAAAGTACGTAAGCTTCGATACGCAATCTGACGAATCGACAGGGCTTACTCCCAGTACTCCGAAACAGATGATATTCGCCGAATATCTGAAAGCGGAACTGGAATCTTTGGGATTGGAAGATATTACTTTGGATGAGCATGGCTATCTTTTTGCCACGCTTCCCGCCAATATAGATAAGGAAGTGCCGACTGTCGGATTTATCGCTCATATGGATACTAGTCCCGATATGAGCGGTAAGGATGTAACTCCGCGCATTGTCGAAAAGTACGACGGTTCGGATATCGTGCTTTGTGCTGAAGAGAATATAATCCTTTCTCCTGTACAATTTCCGGAATTGCTGGAGCATAAAGGGGAAGATTTGATTGTTACCAACGGAAAGACTTTGCTTGGCGCTGACGATAAAGCAGGTATTGCAGAAATCATATCGGCAGTGGTTTATCTGAAGGAACATCCCGAAATCAAACATGGAAAGATCCGTATCGGTTTCAATCCGGATGAAGAAATCGGTGAGGGTGCTCATAAGTTCGATGTAGAGAAATTCGGCTGTGAGTGGGGATATACAATGGATGGTGGTGAAGTAGGGGAGCTGGAGTTTGAAAACTTCAATGCTGCTGCCGCTAAGATTACCTTTAAGGGACGTAATGTGCATCCGGGATATGCCAAGGACAAGATGATTAATTCTATCTATCTTGCCAATCGGTTTATCACCATGCTGCCTGCACAGGAAAGACCAGAACATACTACCGGATATGAAGGTTTTTATCATCTGATAGGTATCCAGGGTGAAGTGGAGCAAAGCACTGTTTCTTATATCATCCGCGACCATGACCGTGCAAAATTTGAAGACCGTAAGAAAGAAATGGAACGTCTGGTTGCTCTGATGAATGAGGAATATGGGGCAGGTACGGTAACTCTCGAACTGCGCGACCAATATTATAATATGCGTGAGAAGATAGAACCGGTAATGCATATCATCGATACTGCTTTTGCCGCAATGGAAGCTGTTGGCGTGAAGCCGAACGTGAAACCGATTCGTGGTGGTACGGACGGTGCGCAACTTTCTTTCAAAGGGTTGCCTTGTCCGAATATTTTTGCCGGCGGGTTGAATTTCCACGGACGTTATGAATTCGTTCCTGTTCAGAATATGGAAAAGGCTATGAAAGTCATTGTGAAGATTGCCGAACTGGTGGCTTCCAGATAAGATTTCGTAGTCAGGTATCGCTAATACTTAAAACTTAATACTTAAAAAGAATATGAAAACCACTCCGTTTACAGAGAAGCACATAGCACTCGGTGCTAAAATGCATGAATTTGCAGGTTATAATATGCCTATTGAATACTCCGGCATCATTGACGAACATCTCACGGTTTGCCAGAATGTCGGTGTGTTTGATGTGTCCCATATGGGAGAATTTTGGGTGAAAGGTCCGAATGCATTGGCCTTTCTTCAAAAAGTGACTTCCAATAATGTGGCAGCGCTTACTCCAGGCAAGATACAATATACTTGTTTTCCTAATGAAGAAGGCGGTATTGTAGATGACTTGCTGGTGTATCAGTATGAACCGGAAAAATATATGTTGGTAGTCAACGCTGCCAATATGGAGAAAGACTGGAACTGGTGCGTTTCCCATAATACGGAAGGTGCGGAGCTGGAAAACTCTTCTGATAATATCGGTCAGCTTGCCGTGCAAGGTCCGAAAGCAATTCTTGCTTTGCAGAAATTGACGGATATTGATTTGTCCGCTATTCCGTATTATACGTTTAAAGTAGGGAAGTTTGCGGGCGTAGAGAATGTTATTATCTCCAATACGGGGTATACAGGGGCAGGTGGTTTCGAACTTTATTTCTATCCGGATGCTGCCGACACTATCTGGAAGGCTGTTTTCGAAGCGGGGGAAGAGTTTGGTATCAAGCCTATCGGCTTGGGGGCTCGTGATACACTCCGATTGGAAATGGGATTCTGCCTGTACGGTAATGATTTGGATGACACAACTTCTCCGATAGAAGCCGGATTGGGATGGATTACCAAGTTTGTAGAAGGTAAGGATTTTATCAACCGCCCCATGCTGGAGAAACAGAAAGCGGAGGGAACTACCCGCAAGTTGGTCGGTTTTGAAATGATTGACCGGGGAATTCCTCGTCATGGCTATGAACTCGTAAATCCGGAAGGGGAGAAGATTGGAGTAGTGACTTCGGGGACTATGTCGCCTACCCGCAAAATCGGTATCGGTATGGGATATGTGAAGCCTGAATATAGCAAGCCGGGTATGGAAATCTGTATTGACATGCGCGGACGGAAATTAAAAGCAGTAATAGTAAAACCACCTTTCAGAAAATAAGATTTGAATTCATCTTGTTTGATTCAGCCCCGGATAAGGTCGGAACTTATCCGGGGCTGGTTGATTTTATGCCGGCTATTATAAAACATATCCGTTAATATGTTGTTTATACCGTAGATTTATTATAATTTTGTCATCAAATACGATGAAATAATGTCTCAATTACCTACTCTTATAGCCGACCTTGCACTGATACTGATATGTGCAGGTATTATGACTTTATTGTTTAAGAAGTTGAAGCAACCTCTAGTTTTGGGATATGTCGTTGCCGGTTTTCTGGCAAGTCCGCATATGCCTTATACACCTTCTGTAATGGATGCCGCGAATATCAAAACATGGGCGGATATAGGTGTCATCTTTCTGCTGTTTGCTCTTGGACTGGAATTTAGCTTTAAGAAGATTGTCAAAGTGGGCGGTTCTGCTATTATTGCTGCCTGTACTATAATCTTCTGTATGATTTTGCTGGGAATAGGTGTAGGTATGGGCTTCGGATGGCATCGGATGGATAGTTTGTTCCTGGGAGGTATGATTGCGATGTCTTCTACTACGATAATTTATAAGGCGTTCGATGATCTTGGATTAAGGAAAAAGCAATTTACCGGGTTGGTGCTGAGTATCCTGATTTTGGAGGATATTCTCGCTATTGTGTTGATGGTGATGCTTTCTACTATGGCGGTGAGCCACAATTTTGAAGGTACGGAGATGTTGGAGAGTATCGGCAAATTAGTATTCTTCCTTATCTTGTGGTTTGTGGTCGGTATCTATCTGATTCCGGAATTTTTGAAACGTTGCCGCAAGTTGATGGGGGAAGAGACTTTGCTTATCGTATCACTGGCACTTTGCTTCGGTATGGTGGTGATGGCTGCCAATACAGGATTCTCTGCTGCATTCGGCGCATTTATCATGGGTTCTATCCTGGCAGAAACAATTGAAGCGGAATCCATAGACCGGTTGGTGAAACCAGTGAAAGACTTGTTTGGAGCTATCTTTTTCGTGTCGGTGGGCATGATGGTCGATCCTGCAATGATTATAGAATATGCCGTACCTATCATTGTCATTACTCTGGCTGTTATTTTGGGACAGTCTGTCTTCGGCACTTTTGGAGTGATACTTTCCGGAAAACCTTTGAAGACAGCTATGCAGTGCGGATTTAGTTTGACGCAGATTGGTGAGTTCGCCTTTATTATAGCATCTTTGGGAGTCTCTTTGCATGTGACGAGCGACTTTCTGTATCCGATAGTGGTGGCGGTTTCCGTCATTACTACTTTTCTTACTCCTTATATGATTCGCCTTGCCGAACCCGCTTCTTCTTTTGTGGATGCCCATCTTCCCGCTTCGTGGCGGAAACTTCTGATGCGCTACTCTTCCGGGTCGCAGACTGCGCTCAACCATGAGAATTTGTGGAAGAAGCTGATATTGGCGATGGTGCGCATTACGGTGGTTTATTCTATTGTCAGTATATCGATTATCGCGCTTTCTTTCCGCTTTGTCGTACCTTTCTTTAGGGAGAATCTGCCGCATTTTTGGGCGTCGTTGCTTGGAGCAGTGTTTATCATTCTTTGTATTGCTCCTTTCTTACGGGCTATTATGGTGAAGAAAAATCATTCGGCGGAGTTTATGACTTTGTGGCATGATAGCCGGGCTAATCGTGCTCCTTTGGTGTCGACAATCGTTATCCGTATTATGATAGCGGCACTCTTTGTCATTTTTGTTATTTCCGGCTTGTTCAAGGCGTCTATCGGGTTGGTTATCGGAGTTGCTGTGCTTGTTGTGCTGTTGATGGTATGGTCGCGCCGCTTGAAAAAGCAATCCATATTGATTGAGCGTCGTTTTTTTCAGAATCTTCGTTCCAGAGATGTACGTGCGGAATATCTGGGAGAGAAAAAGCCGGAATACGCCGGACGTTTATTGTCGCATGACCTGCATCTTGCGGATATGGAAATTCCGGGAGAATCCAACTGGGCGGGTAAGACATTGTTGGAATTGAATCTGGGAAAGAAGTTTGGCGTTCATGTCGCTTCCATTCTTCGGGGAAAAAGACGGATAAATATTCCGGGTGGTTCTGTACGTCTGTTTCCGATGGATAAGATACAGGTGATAGGAACGGATGAACAATTGAATGTATTCAATGAAGCGATGCAGAATGGGGCGAAGATAGACTGGGAGGTATATGAAAAGAGTGAGATGGCTCTGAAGCAGTTTATCATTGATAGTGATTCTGTTTTTGGGGGTAAGACTATTCGTGAATCGGGTATCCGGGATAAATATCATTGCATGATAGCTGGGGTGGAAAGTGAAGACGGGACATTAATGGTTCCCGATGTAAATGCACCGCTCAAAGAAGGTGACGTGGTTTGGGTAGTAGGCGAAAAAGAGAATGTGTACCAATTAGTCAATCAAAAAAACGAAAAAGTACAAGTGGGATAAGAATGGAATCCTTATTTTTGTGCCGGTAAAAACTTAAAATAATAATATCATGAAGAGCGATCCGAAAGAATGTCTGTATTGCCAGAATAATGAGACGCTGCATAATCTGATGATTGAGATTGCGCAGTTGAGTGTGTCACATGTATTCCTGTTTAAGGAACAAACATATCGTGGGCGTTGCCTTGTTGCATACAAGGATCATGTGAATGATTTGAATGAATTGAGTGATGAAGACCGTAATGCTTTTATGGCTGATGTAGCACGTGTTACCCGTGCCATGCAAAAGGCTTTCCAGCCGGAGAAGATAAATTATGGCGCTTATTCTGATAAACTGTCTCATTTGCATTTTCACTTAGCACCGAAATATGTGGATGGTCCTGATTATGGCGGCATATTCCAAATGAATCCGGGGAAAGTCTACTTGACGGATGAAGAGTATCAGGAGTTGATTGATGCTGTAAAAGTGTATCTGTAAATGATACTTTGTTTGATGACAGAATAATTTCTTTTTAGACATAGGAACAAAAGATGAAACTGCAGTAGTTTAATGAACAGTAGAAATAATTTTCTAAGCGCAGCCTTTATGTTCTTTTGCTCTTATGTCTAAATCAGATTCCCATTTGCTATTCTTCACTATCAAAATCGAAATCAAAGTCGAAATCATCCAAAAATTCAGGAGTGGTAAACTCTTCCAATTCCCGACGGTCTTTTTTGGTAGGACGTCCTGTTCCACGTGCACGGTCTATGAATCCGCTGATTTTGCTCATCTCCAATAGTTCGTACTGGTCGGGAGTAGTCACATTTTCCATCATTTCCGGTACAAGCTTTGCGCCTATACGCTTTTCTATCGCTTGCAATACTTTGAAGGAGTAGGTGATGGGAGGCTTTTTCACTTGAATGACATCCCCCGGTTTCACCATGCGGGCTGCTTTGACCAGGGAGCCATTTATGGTGACACGTCCTTTCTTGCAAGCTTCTGCTGCAATCGTGCGTGTTTTGAAGATGCGGACAGCCCACATCCATTTATCTATTCTTGCTTCAGCCATTTTTTTATTAATGATTAGTTATTTAGTGATAAGTGATTAACGGGTAGTGGTTGGTAAGCGATTAACAGGCTAATCTTTAATCACTAATCATTAACCACTATCTTCATTTCTTGTTGAATTGGTTCATCGTGATGTCGATGCCGGCCAGGCAGAAACTCTTGATAATCTCTCCTGCCGTTTCCAGTCTTTCGCTCATGGTTTTCCAGTCTTCATCGGTGAAGTGTCCGAGTACATAATCAATCTGTCCGCCGCGTGGAAAATCGTTTCCGATGCCAAAACGCAGACGGGCATAGTTTTGAGTACCTAAGGTGGCGGCGATATGCTTCAATCCATTATGTCCGGCATCACTTCCTTTGCCTTTCAAGCGTAACGTACCGAAGGGAAGAGCCAAGTCATCCACTACAATCAATACGTTCTCCAATGGAATGTTTTCTTTCTGCATCCAGTAACGGACAGCCAATCCGCTCAGGTTCATAAAAGTCGACGGTTTAAGTAGTGTCAACTGTCGTCCTTTGACAGAGAAGCTGGTGGTGAATCCATAGCGTCCGTCGATGAAAGGAGGCGCATTATTGGTTCTGGCCAATGCTTCTACCGTCATGAATCCGATATTATGCCGGGTTTCGTGATACTCAGGGCCAATATTTCCCAATCCGACAATTAAATATTTTATCATTGCTTTTCGGTAAAACAGTTCGTTAATATAGAAAGAGAAACGCAGATTAATACAAATTAATGCAGACTGAATATCTGCTTTAATCTGCATTAATCTGCGTTTGCAGTATATCTCTTTTTACAGGGATAATCATTACTGTCCCGTAAAAGTGGATAAATAGTTCTTTGAAATAATTGAAATATAGTCTATTAGATACTACTTTTTAGGCGCGACGATTTGAAATCATACCTTTGAGGTCAATTAAGGTGACCTCAAATGAACCAAGATAAATATGTTTTCGCTCAGTTAGTAGAATTCTTGAACAATGATAAGTTCAGAAGACTTGTAGACAAGTATGATGGCAATCGTTATGTGAAACATTTCACTTGCTGGAGTCAGTTACTTGCAATGATGTTCGGTCAACTCAGTAATCGTGAAAGTCTTCGTGACTTGATTGTAGCTTTGGAAGCACATCAAGGAAAGCGTTATCATTTGGGATTGGGTCGTGAGCCCATTGCCAAAACTACGCTTGCATCTGCCAATCAGAATCGGGATTACAGAATCTTCGAAGATTTTGCTTTCTATATGATGAAGGAAGCATGTGAAAAACGATCGACTCACATCTTGGATATTCCAGGAAGGAAGTATGCGTTTGATTCCACTACGATTCCTTTATGTTTGGCTACATTCCCTTGGGCGAAGTTCCGTAAGAAAAAAGGTGGAGTTAAGGCTCATGTCCTTTATGACATAGAAGCACAACTTCCAGCCTTTTATACAGTAACTACAGCATCCAGGCATGATTCAACAGAAATGTCCGCAATTAATTATGAGCCAAATGCTTATTATATATTTGACAGAGCGTATGACTCGTTTAAAGAACTTTATCGGATTCATCTTACAGGTTCTTTCTTTGTAGTCAGAGCGAAGTCTAATCTGAAATGCAAGTTCTGTAAATGGAAGCGTAGAATGCCGAAGAATATCCTTTCAGATGCGGAAGTGAAACTGATAGGGTACACTTCTGAAAAGAAGTATCCTGAATCATTCAGAGTCATCCGTTTCTATGATGAAGAGGATGATCGTGAATTCACATTCCTGACGAATGCCAAACACATATCTGCACTTGATGTTGCCAATCTTTATAAGAAAAGATGGTTCGTGGAACTTTTCTTCAAATGGCTGAAACAACACCTTAAGATAAAAAGGTTCTGGGGTACTACCGAGAATGCGGTTCGAATACAGATTAGTGTTGCTATCATCACCTATTGTTTAGTAGCTATTGTCCAATATGATATGCAACTGAATCGTTCAACTTATGAGGTCTTGCAGATTCTTAGCATCTCATTAACAGATAAAACGCCTTTACAAGAGCTGTTTAATAAGACTAATTTCAATGATGTCAAAGAACAATTTAATCCCCTTATTCCGGGATTATTTGATTAATTAATAACTCGTCCCGATTTTAACGGGACACTAGTGAGGGATAATCTCAGATTACTTGCCAGCGGCTGCTGCTGCACCTCTTGCTGCACGAGTCAACTTAACAGCACATACAACGGCTTCTTTAGCATTGATCAGTTCAAGACCTTCGAAGCTCAGTTCGCCAACTTTAACAGTCTTACCCAGTCCCAGGTGAGAAACGTTAACAGTCAGTTTTTCAGGAATTACATTGTACAGAGCTTTCACTTTGAGCTTACGCATCTGCAATGCCAATTTACCACCGGCCTTAACACCTTCAGCAAGACCTTCCAACTGTACAGGAACTTCCATTACGATAGGTTTGGCTTCATCAATCTGATAGAAGTCAACGTGCAGGATAGTATCTTTTACCGGGTGGAACTGAATGTCTTTCAAGATAGCGTTTACTTTTTTACCATCGATATCCAGGTCTACTACGTAGATGTGCGGAGTATAAACCAGATTACGAAGACCTTCGTTGGTTACAGTGAAGTGAACAACTTCATTACCACCGTAAAGTACGCAAGGTACACCACCGTTCTTACGGATTTCTTTCAAAGCTCTTGCTTGTTCTGAAGAGCGTTCTGCAATAGTTCTTGCAGTTCCTTTTACTTCAATTGATTTCATTTCTTTAAAAAAATGTGTTACTCTAAATTAAGTTAGTTTGCTTAATTCACCATCACACGATGTGGATTATCACACGATGTTGCAAAAAAGCGGTGCAAAAGTACGTCTTTTTTTTGAATAATCAAAGATTTACTTTCTTAAAAATCGATGTCAATCTTGATTTCGCTCTCTAAATTGTCCTCTTGTACTTCTTCGGCAACTTTTTGCTCCCTTTCTCCGTCTGTTTTCTGGTTCAGGCGACCGGTGTAGTTGTTCATGGGGGCCTGGCTGATAAAGCCGATAGCTTCTGTCAGTCCATCCATAAACTTTTGGAAGTCTTCTTGATATAAGAAGATTTTGTGCTTCTCGAAACTAACCTGAGAATCATCACCTTCTCCCGTTATCACTTTCTTACTCTCTGTAATAGCCAGGAACATCTCATCTTTACGATTCTTTTTTACGTCGAGGTAGTAGATGCGTTTACCTGCTTTGATAGACTTGGAGAATACAATCTCTTTGTCATTCATGTCTGCGCTCATTTTCTTTTTTAAATCTTCCATGTCTTACGATCTGTTTATAATCGGCTTCAAAATTGGATATTTTTTTTAAACTGTCAAAAGAAAAAGCGCAGAGAATGAAATACTGCATTAAAAAATGTGATTTATTTGTGGAAACTCGCTAAAAATATCTACTTTTGCAGTTCGATAACAACAGTATTAAATTGAATTATGATCAACAGAGTTCTTATTCGTCTTAAGATTATACAGATAGTATATGCCTATTATCAGAATGGCAGCAAAAATCTAGACTCAGCGGAGAAAGAGTTATTCTTTAGTCTTTCAAAGGCGTATGACCTTTACAACT
This sequence comes from Bacteroides sp. f07, assembly GCF_042854785.1. NCBI lineage: Bacteria > Pseudomonadati > Bacteroidota > Bacteroidia > Bacteroidales > Bacteroidaceae > Bacteroides > Bacteroides sp. f07. Next base: position 705,713 of record NZ_BAABXI010000001.1, read on the forward strand.
ATTTGCTAATGCTGATGATAGCATTGACAGAGTATGCACAAAAGCGCATTGACGCGGCAAAAGCCAAACTGGCACCCACAGCCAAAGAGTTATATCCCAACACGAAGTTTGTGGACAATAAGTTTATTGCCCAGTTGGAAGTCAATAAGCAATTGTCCGAGTTTATAGCCAATCAGAAGAGAACTTGGGTGAACGACCAGGATTTCGTAAAAGAGCTCTACGAGAAAATTGTGGAAACCGATATCTATAAAGAGTATATGGCTTCTGATGACAAATCGTATGAGGCAGACCGTGAATTATGGAGAAAAATCTATAAGACATATATCTTTAATAATGATTCTCTCGATCAAGTATTGGAAGATCAGAGTTTGTATTGGAATGATGATAAGGAAATTGTAGATACATTCGTATTGAAGACAATCAAACGCTTTGACGAGAAGAAGGGTGCAAACCAGGAACTGCTTCCTGAATTTAAGGATGACGAAGACCAGGAATTCGCGCGTCGTCTGTTCCGGCGTACTATTCTGAATTCCGACTATTACCGCCACTTGGTAAGTGAGAATACAAAAAACTGGGATTTGGACCGTATTGCATTTATGGATGTTATTATTATGCAGACGGCATTGGCAGAAATTTTAAGTTTCCCGAACATTCCGGTCAGTGTTTCGTTAAATGAATATGTGGAAATTGCGAAGTTATATAGCACGGCCAAGAGCGGTAGCTTTATCAACGGAACATTGGATGGAATAGTTAATCAATTGAAAAAAGAAGGTAAGTTGGCCAAAAACTGATACCTTTGTATATATAATAGAAACTAAAACTGATTATTTATGAACGTATTGACTGTATTATTGCAAGCTCCAGCTGGTGCTGCCGGAGGTGGAAGTATGATGTGGATCATGCTGATAGCAATGTTTGTTATCATGTATTTCTTTATGATCCGTCCTCAAAATAAGAAGCAAAAAGAAATCGCTAATTTCCGTAAATCTCTGCAGGTAAATCAGAATGTGATTACTGCCGGTGGTATTCACGGAGTAATCAAAGAAATTACAGACGACTATATCGTGCTTGAGATTGCTTCTAACGTGAAGATTAAAATAGATAAGAATTCTATTTTTGCAGACGCTTCAGCGGCTAGCAATCAATCTAAGTAAATAGTTGGTAAGGAAATGCCTATGTTTGATCGTAGGAAAATAAGGTATACGTATTTAAAACTATCTAAGAGAATTAAGGATTTTCTGCTCAGTGATAAGAGCAGGGAGTTCTTAATTTTTTTATTTTTCTTCCTGATAGCCGGTGGATTTTGGTTGCTTCAGACATTGAATAATGATTATGAGGCGGAATTTTCTATTCCGGTGCGGATTAAAGACCTTCCCAATAACGTAGTGCTGACTTCGGAACCTCCTTCCGAACTTCGTGTCAGGGTGAAGGATAAAGGTACTGTTCTCCTTAATTATATGCTGGGAAAAAGTTTCTTTCCGGTAAATCTGAGTTTTCTTGATTATAAAGGAAAGAATAATCATGTGAAGATTTATGCATCTGATTTTGAGAAAAAGATATTGAGTCAGTTGAATGTGTCTTCCAAGATTCTTTCTATTAAACCCGATACATTGGATTATATTTATTCCGAAGGGAAATCCAAATTAGTACCTGTCCGCCTTCAAGGAAAAGTGACTGCCGGACTTCAATATTATGTGTCAGATACGATTTGCAGTCCTGACTCTGTATTGGTCTATGCTCCGGAGGGGATTTTGGATACGATAACCACTGCTTATACTCAGAAGATAAATCTGGAGAATATATCGGATACCACTCGCCGGAGAATTTCTTTGGCTTCGGAAAGAGGAGTGAAGTTTGTGCCGGGTTCGGTTGAAGTGACGTTTCCGGTGGATATATATACGGAGAAAACAGTGGAAGTTCCGTTGTATGGGATTAATTTTCCGGCGGATAAAGTATTGCGTGCTTTTCCTTCAAAAGTTCAGATTACTTTTCAGGTAGGGCTGAAGCGTTTCCGCAGTATAAAAGCGAGCGATTTTGTGATTAATGTTTCTTATGAGGAATTGCTTAAATTAGGCTCTGATAAATATACGGTCAAGTTGAAATCATTTCCGAGCGGCATCAATCAAATACGTATTGTGCCCGAACAAGTTGATTTTTTGATAGAACAAGTATCCTCTAATGGCGATTAAGATTGGTATAACCGGAGGCATCGGCAGCGGGAAAAGTGTAGTTTCAAGGTTGCTGGAAATAATGGGAATTCCTGTTTATATTTCTGATATAGAAGCGAAGCGTATCACGAATACCAATGAAGTGATTCGGCGGGAGCTTTGTGCCTTGGTCGGTCGGGAGGTGTTTCAGAATGGAGAACTGAACCGTCCTTTGCTGGCATCTTATATGTTCGGTCATCCGGAGCATGTAAAAGAAGTGAACGGAATCATTCATCCGCAAGTGAAGGAAGATTTTCGCCACTGGAGTGTCCGGCAGGAGAATAAACCATTGGTTGGCATGGAATCAGCCATTCTTATTGAAGCCGGTTTTAAGGATGAAGTCGATTTTCTGGTTGTGGTTTATGCGCCGTTGGAAATAAGGGTGGAGCGTGCCATAAAGCGCGATTGTTCATCAAGAGAACTGGTGATGAGACGTATCGAGGCTCAGATGAGCGATGAGGCTAAGAGGAGTCATGCTGATTTTGTGATTGTGAATGATGATGAAACACCGTTAATTCCACAGGTTTTAGAGCTTATTTCTTTGCTATCTAAAAATAATCATTACCTTTGCCCCGCAAAAAATAATTAATAAACAAAAGTATATATACTATGTTGAAGACTATCTTGTCTATCTCCGGCAAACCGGGATTGTACAAACTTATTTCGCAAGGAAAAAATATGTTGATTGTCGAATCAATCAATGCTGAGAAGAAACGTTTCCCCGCTTATGGTAATGAAAAAATTATTTCATTGGCAGATATAGCAATGTACACAGACGACGCAGAAGTTCCTTTGTACGATGTACTGGAAGCAATTAAGGAGAAAGAGCAATCGGCAACGGCTTCCATTGAACCAAAGAAAGCTACACCTGAGCAGTTGCGTGAATATTTGGCGGAAGTATTGCCGAACTTTGATCGTGACCGCGTATATATAGCAGATATCAAGAAGTTGATTACTTGGTATAATCTGTTGATTTCTAATGGAATTACGGAATTTAAACCGGAGGAAGCTAAAGAAGAAGAGGCATCTGCAGGAGAATAATTGATGTAGCCTGTTTGAAGAGATTAAAAGAACATGATAATCACTGAGTGGTTATCATGTTTTTCTTTTATATAAATGCTTGTTTGTTAAGGAAAAAATTAGTATATATTGGGTAATCTTTTCTTTAAATAAATATCTTCTACTTATATTGTAAATAATGATGCTTTTTTATGTATCTTTGCCATTGTTAATAATTTCACGGAATTTGGGCGTGGATAAATATAATAGTGAGAACAAAAGTGTTGTGTATGGGGATGGAGACGATAACAAATAAAGAAGTGAATGTCCATTTGGACAAAGAAGCAGGAGCATTATGCCTGACTGGTTTGCTGGTAGGTACAATGGTGTTCTTGTATGATTCTCAAGGTGAGTTAAGAGGGAGGCATCAGTTTGCGTTACCTTCACTTACTATAACAATTCCCAAACAGGGTACTTATGTTTTAGTGATGAGTCATCCGAACTGTCAGCCTGAAGTTCGGAGAGTGGTATATACAGAAATATAAAAGTCGGCAGGTCTGATGAAGGCCTGCCGACTTTTTTTCATTTAGCTTGGTGATATTTAATTTCTGAATACCAGTCCATCGCCGCCTGCGTCGACAATGATCGCTTTGCTTCGGTTTACTTCCTGGGCAAGCAGTTTCTTGGACAAGTCGTTCAGCAAGTAGCGTTGGATAGCTCTTTTTACCGGGCGCGCTCCAAATTCAGGATCATAACCCACCTGGGATAAGAAATTCAATGCGGCTTCAGTCATTTCCAGTTCCACGCCATTCTCTGCAAGCATTTTTTGTACACTCTTAATCTGTAAGAGTACGATCTGCTTGATTTCTTTTTCCGTCAACGGCAAGAACATGATCGTTTCATCAATACGATTCAGAAATTCAGGACGAATGGTCTTTTTCAGCATATTCGTCACTTCTTTCTTCGTTTCTTCGATTACTTCTTCCTTATTGGAACCGTTCAGTTTTTCCATCTGACTTTGTATATATGAACTACCCATATTTGAAGTCATAATGATGATTGTGTTTTTGAAGTTAACCACTCTTCCTTTATTATCAGTCAATCGTCCATCATCCAATACCTGCAACAGGATATTGAAAACATCCGGATGAGCTTTTTCTATCTCGTCAAACAGCACAACAGAATAAGGTTTCCGTCGGATAGCTTCTGTCAACTGACCGCCTTCATCGTATCCTACATATCCCGGAGGCGCTCCAACCAAACGTGAAACGCTGTGCTTCTCCTGATACTCGCTCATATCAATACGGGTCATCATCGTTTCGTCATCAAACAGAAACTCAGCCAACGCCTTTGCCAGTTCCGTCTTACCCACACCAGTAGTTCCGAGGAAGATAAACGAACCAATCGGACGTTTGGGATCTTGTAATCCGGCACGGCTACGGCGTACAGCATCTGCAACCGCTTCAATCGCTTCATCCTGACCGATAACCCGTTGATGAAGTTCTTCCTCCAGATGTAGTAACTTGTCTTTTTCGCTCTGCATCATCTTGCTGACGGGAATACCTGTCCAACGAGATACGACATCTGCGATATCTTCCGCATCTACTTCCTCTTTTATCATGGCTTTGTCACCCTGCATCCCACGAAGTTTCTGCTGGGTATCTTCTATTTCCTTGTCCAAAGCCTGAAGTTTGCCGTAACGGATTTCGGCCACTTTCCCATAGTCGCCTTCACGTTCAGCCTTTTCAGCCTCGAACTTCAAGTTCTCTATTTCTACTTTATTCTGCTGAATCTTGTCCATCAACGTTTTTTCGCTTTGCCATTTGGCTTTGAAGGACTTTTCTTGTTCTTTAAGTTCAGCGAGCTCTTTGCCGATGATTTCCAGTTTCGGCTTGTCATTTTCACGTTTGATAGCTTCGCGCTCAATTTCCAACTGCTTGATTTTACGGGAAATCTCATCCAGTTCTTCCGGCACGGAGTCTACTTCCATACGTAGTTTGGCGGCAGCTTCGTCCATTAAATCAATCGCCTTATCCGGCAGGAAACGGTCTGTGATATAACGGCTGCTCAACTCCACGGCAGCAATAATAGCATCGTCCTTAATACGCACATGGTGATGATTTTCGTAGCGCTCCTTTAACCCGCGAAGGATAGAGATCGTACTCAGATTATCCGGCTCATCCACTTGCACGATTTGGAAACGACGTTCCAATGCTTTATCTTTCTCGAAGTATTTTTGATACTCGTCCAGAGTTGTAGCACCGATAGAACGCAGTTCTCCACGAGCTAAAGCCGGTTTCAGAATGTTGGCTGCGTCCATAGCGCCTTCGCCTTTTCCGGCTCCTACCAATGTGTGGATTTCGTCAATGAACAGAATAATGTCACCTTCTGATTTCTTCACTTCATTAACGACAGATTTCAAACGTTCCTCAAACTCACCTTTATACTTTGCACCTGCCACCAATGCACCCATATCTAGTGAATACACTTGTTTGTTTTTCAGGTTTTCGGGTACATCTCCACGGAGGATACGATGTGCCAGACCTTCTACGATAGCTGTCTTACCTGTACCCGGTTCACCAATCAGAATCGGATTATTCTTTGTACGGCGACTCAATATCTGAAGTACCCGGCGTATTTCTTCGTCACGGCCGATTACAGGATCCAGTTTGCCGCTACGGGCAGCTTCGTTCAGATTGATAGCATACTTTTCCAGTGACTGATAAGTATCTTCACTTGACTGTGATGTTACTTTTTCTCCTTTCCTCAATTCGCTGATAGCATTTCGCAATTCCTTTTCCGTCATACCTGCATCCTTCAGGATGGTAGATACGGTGCTCCTTACGGTCAACAATGCCAGTATAATATGTTCCAATGAAACGAATTCATCGCCCATTTCTTTGGAATACTGCGTTGCCTTTTGCAATACTTCATTGGATTCGCGGCTCAGGTACGGCTCTCCACCGGACACTTTCGGCAGTGAATCAATTTGCTTGTCGACAACAAGAGCTACTTGCTGCCCGTTCATACCAAGCTTTTGGAAAATGAAGTTGGTGACATTCTCGCCTACTTTCATAACTCCCTGCATGATATGGGCAGGCTCGATAGCCTGTTGCCCCCGGCTTCTTACCAGGTTTACGGCTTCCTGTACCGCTTCTTGGGATTTGATAGTAAAATTGTTAAAATTCATATCGTTGTTCTCCTTTCTTATTTCATGTTCTTAATAACACCTAAAAGGGCGCAAAAGATTTGCCAAGTAGAAAAATATGACAAAATAACATGATTATTAAGGAGTTAAAGGACAAAATGACCTTCTTTATTCGATAAGAACTGACGAATTTACAAAATACTTCGCAGAATAACAACCGTATATAATCAGAATAACAACCGTATATAATCAGAATAACAACCGTATATAATATGGTATGTTATCCTGCGGAGAAATAATTATTCAGAGATTGCTATCGGAAAATCGTTCATCTCTTTTTTTGCTTTCTTTATATTGAATTTTTGGGGATTGAAATCCTTTCCCAACCATTCCCGGTATTCGCGTGCGGCTTTAGTGCGTGGATGTTCTAAGGCTTCTAATATTCTGCGATACCCCCATATCCCTCCGCAATCTTCGGGTGGACAAGCATTGGCTCCATCTATGAGGATGATACTACGGATGTCGTCTTTTTTATAAGCTTCCTGTGATTCCAGGGTGATTGTGTGCATCCAACTGTCGCCGAAGTCATATTCATACTCTATCCGTGAGCCTTTCTTTGGCAGAACCTCTCCTAATGAGGTGGCAGAAGAACTCTTTTCAATCTTGTCTTCCCGTAAAAAGTTGTCGTCTTTTTCGTAATCGGGCAAATATATATTTTTTCCTTTTCGAAATAGGTGCAGATGGTACCCTTCCCAACCCATAGCAACTTCTATGACTTCTGCAAAACTTTCCAAACGGATGTTTGAAGGAACTTCGAGAGTACGCCATACTTCCGGTGAGGAATCTGTCAAAGTGATTTTCAATTTGAGTTTTTTGGGAGTTATTGTCTCAATGTAAAAAGAATCCTCATCGTCAAACTCATCATCAAAGTCCTCATCAAACTCATCATCGAAGTCCTCGTCAAAGTTTTCGTCGTCCCATTCGTCATTGTATACTACGCCTATAAGGTCTTCTATAGTCTCAAAATCCAAACTTTCCGATTGTTCAGCATGAGGCATTTCTTTTTTCAGTTCTTTAATACCTCCTTTTACTAATATAGTGGGAATTTCATAACGCTTATAAATTTTCTCCAATATAGGTAATGTTTCTACTGCGCGTATATTTTTTAACAGGTGTGCTATATAGTCTATGATAGAGACATTGTTTTTTTCCGCATCATCCAAGTGGTCGTAATAGTAGTTCAGTACTTGGCAGAACCATTTGGTCACTTCCAACCTTCTTTCAGGGCTGGATATGGCAATTTGAGCGACGGCACTACAAATATTCTCTTTGCCGATGAAAAGGGTTTGGGGCTCTTTTATAAAGTCAAGTAATACGGGTAACTGGTTTTTTCCGAGTTGGTATAAAATGATAGGAGTGATATTGTCGGGTATGGAACAGTAGTAACTCAAGAAAGTGGGGCTTTGTCGCATAATTTCCAGGACTATTTCCAAGCTTGATTCCATTTGATAATGTTCCATTATCCAATAAATATATAACAACTTCAATATCTTGTCTTCTTCATCCTCGGCATTTTCCTTGAAATTAATGAATAAATTCAAGATGAAATTACGCACTTCTTTTTCAAGTTCGTCTACAGGCACTGATGCGCAATCCATCTGTAGTTCCTCTATTATATAATCTTCATAATTTTTCATATCCCAAAGCCTTTTCAGAAAAGGGGCGATGGGCTTGGCTTCTTGCGCATAATCAGGCTGTTGGTAGCAATAGATGTCTTCTAATTGCCGGTAACAGTCTTGTATTCCATCGTTTAGGAAAAGATTTAATAACTCTTGTTGCTCTTGGGGAGTGAACATCTCTAACGCTTCTCTGACTACTTTACCGAAGTCTATCGGAGTTTTGTTTTGTTTCTTAGTCATTTTGTATTTTAATTGAGTGGTTTATTAATTGTACAAAGGTAATGCAACTTTTTGATGAAATATCCCGAATCCTTATTTTTTCTTTTTCCAATTCGGATATTTCTTAAATTCCATGTTTTGCCTTAAAATCCTTATTCGAAACTATCTTGTGTCATTCTGCCTGACCTTTCAAATATTCTGTTTATCTTTGTCTCAAAATAAAAAGTAATCTGATAGGAGGATGATAATTAATATATGAACGATAAACCTCAAATAAAACTGTCCGAAACAGTAGTGCTGATTGATGCGGCTTTTCTGAACTTTGTAATTACAGATATGAAAGGATACTTTGAAAAGACTTTGCAACGTTCTTTACAAGAGATAGACCTTTCGATACTGACCACCTGTCTGACTTTGGATGCAGGGATTACGGAAGGAAAAAATGAAGTGCAGTTTCTTTTTGTTTACGATAAGGAGTCAGGGCGACTTGTTCACTGCCAGCCTTCCGATTTGGAGAAGGAACTGAATGGAGTTGCTTTTCAAAGTCCTTATGGTGAATATTCATTCGCGAGTGTTCCTTCGGAGGGAATGGTGTCGAGAGAAGATTTGTTTTTGGATTTGTTGTCTATCGTTGTCGATTCGGCTGATGTGAAAAGAATGATTGTGATTTCTTTCAATGAAGAATACGGAAAGAAAGTGACTGACGCGCTGAGTGAAATAAAGGGAAAGGAAGTTATTCAGTTCCGGATGGACGAACCGGATGTCCCGTTGGCATATAAATGGGATATGCTGGCTTTTCCCATTATGCAGGCATTGGGGATTAAAGCTGATGAACTTTAATAGAACCTCTGTCTGATACTTATTATCTAATACCTAATACTTGAAATTTAGCTTCATGTCCGATTTTCGTTTAAAAGTATTTCAGAGTGTGGCGAAGAACTTGAGTTTTACAAAGGCTTCGCAAGAACTATTTGTCAGCCAACCTGCTATCACCAAGCATATCCAGGAATTGGAGACTTATTACCAGGCTCGTTTATTTGAGCGTCAGGGAAGTAAAATCTCGCTGACCGATGCCGGCGAATTGCTGTTGAAGCATAGTGAGAAGATTTTGGATGATTACAAGCAACTGGAATATGAAATGCATTTGCTGCACAACGAGTATATTGGCGAATTGAAACTGGGCGCCAGTACTACGATTGCCCAATATGTCCTTCCCCCTTTATTGGGAAGCTTCATTGCTAAATTTCCACAAGTCAACCTTTCCCTAATCAATGGAAATTCGCGGGGAGTGGAAATTGCTTTGCAGGAACACCGGATAGATTTAGGTCTGGTGGAAGGTATCTTCCGCCTGCCTAACTTAAAATATACCTCATTCCTGCAAGATGAACTTGTGGCAGTAGTGCGTGCGCATACCAAACTGGATATTCAGGATGAGATATCTCCGGAAGACTTGTTGAACATTCCATTAGTCCTGCGTGAAAGAGGATCGGGGACGCTGGATGTATTCGAGCGTGCTTTGTCGCAACATAATCTGAAACTGTCTTCTTTGAATGTAATGATGTATCTCGGCAGTACGGAAAGCATCAAACTTTTTATCGAACATGCTGATTGTATGGGGATTGTCTCTATCCGTTCTGTACACAAAGAACTTGTTGCCGGCAATTTGCGTGTGATTGAGATTAAGGAAATGCCTATGCAGCGCGAATTTAACTTTGTGCAACTGCAAGGGCAGGAGGGAGGGCTGTCCCAAGTCTTTATGCGGTTTGCGGGACATCACAGCAAAAGCCTGTAAGGTCAGCCTTAGCTGAATTCAGAAATTCAGTGCTCGCTCCCAGAGAAGAAAAAATCATTTCTCATATTCTCATAGTTTTGCTGTAACTCACCTGTAATCAATAGATTATTGTATGAGAAATACTTTTGAAGAAATGCATTTCTCATCATTTTCAAGTAAATTGGCTCTTAAAATGGTTATTTCTCATACCCTTTTAAGGTATTTCTCATACTTTTATTGTCCCTCTTCTACTGTTTTCCTCTTTATATATACTCTGTGTGCTCCTCTACCTGTGATTTCTATTCCGGAATCAGGTTCGTGTCCCCACTGTCTCAGTTCATTGGTAGCTGCGGTTTGAAGTAATCCTGTTAGTCTGCGATAGTCCAGAACGGTAAGGAAAGGATGTTCGTCGAGATACTTTATTGCTAATGCCAGCCGTTGTTCCGGTGTAAATTTTTCTGAGGAACGTTTTCGCTTCCAGGGTGCTCGTTCCAGTCGGCATCTTTCACTAATGTTTCTGACCATTGTTCTGTCTACCCGGAAATTTACGCCTTTTATAAAGATACTCTGTGCGTTACGATGTTTTCCGCCTTCCACTTCTTCCCGTTCCTTGTCTCTGCCCAAAGTAAGTGACGGAGTAAATGTCCCTATTCCGTCTATCTTTACCGAACGTCCTTCTGCCATCAGACGTGCCATTTCAATGGCTGTCTGAAGCAGTACGCCTTTTATATCTCCTGCGCTGAAACCACTCACGTCGCCCACCCGTTGTGCCAGCTCTTTTATACTTGCATTATCTATCCGCGCAAATTTAGGATAAGTAATTCTTTTGCCTGTTTTTTGGATGTCGGGCATCTCATCCATAATGTATCGTGCCATACTATACTATCTGTTGTTTAAAGTATTAATAGATAAGTTCTTTTGTATTAAGAGTAAACTCTCTTTCTTCTAATAGCAAAGTTCCTTTTCGTTAAATATAAACTGTAAATGCAAGTTTTGTTTTTATAAACGCAACTTGTATTTATAAAAATGAAGCTTTTGTTTTTATAATCAAAGCTTGCGTTTATAGTTTACTCTTATACAAAGGTAAGTTTTCTATTTGATAAAAAGAAGTTTATCAGTAATAAAGAGGAAGTTATTTGTTAATAGACTGGGGGAGGAGTAATAGGAGATATGATAGGCTGAATTGTACTACTATGGGATATATGATAATGAGCTTCGGGCAGCTTGTTCTTTATTGTTTGGGAATCTGCGAGCACAATTTTTTAAATTGTTATGGATAATATTACAGATTTTATGAAGAAAGCTCTCCCCGAGTTCAAGAAAGAGTTTAGGAATGGGATTACTGATTTATTCTTTTTGTATGTTCAATCAGACAAGGCTTTGATGAAGGCTTATTTAGATTGTGTGGCTTCTACAGGTGATTTGAAATACGTTAATAGTTGCATCGCTCAACAGCTCAAACGGGAATTTTCATTGATTAATACGAAGAAAAGAAACGATATGCCTAAAAGTAGTTTGATTCAGTCTTTTTCGGAATTGGAAAATGAAGACTAAGGAGAATATGTCAGAAGGGCATAAAATGTAACAGTACGTCTAAAAATATAATCTTAAATAATTGTTGATTTATGAAGAAGATTTTCATATTTACCATATTGCTGGTAGGTTGCCTTAAAGTTTATGCACAGCCCAATCTTTCAGAGTTGGAGGGAAAAGATATATTATATGAATATATGAAAACTCCTCCTGCAACTATACTTATAATAAAAACTGAGCCTGAAACAAAAAAGAATCAGTATGGGCAAATAGTTAGTACTACAAAATATGGCGTTCTGCAAAAACCGTTTTCTTGTTATTTTGTGACAGATCGATATAGCATTTTTGCTCAAAAGTTGGGACCGCAAAAATATATGCTAATGTGTGATGGTAGTGGAACATTTATATATTCTTTCAGGGGCAATAGACTTAATCCGGGATGCATAAAATATGTTGATAAAGAAATTTTTCCGCGTATAGGTGATCGGTATAAATATTTGTGTGATTATTATCAATATGAGATTCCTGCTGACACTTATTCGACAAACAAAGAGGGTGAAGCGATCATAAAAATCAGCTATTGGCCAGAAGTTATGCAACTATTGTTTAAGAACGCCCCCGAATATTATGATGCATATAGTCCACTTTGTAAAAAAATGAATCTGAGTGACCCTGTATTTTCATCTTTGTTAATAGAAGCTTTGATAAGATACAATGGAGGTGATAGTAGTTTCTTGTTCTGCAAGGAAATAGTTTGCTCTTTAAATGGATTTAAAGGGTGTTCGGGTAAAAGTTCTATTCGGATTATTAAAGGCTCAATTTTATCATTTTATCCTTTAGAACCTGTGATGCCTGTCAATTCGGATAATGATAAGCTTATAAATTATCCTAAAGATAATCGTAGCTTTTCACAGAATTATCTTAAACAAGTAAAGCTGACAAAAACAATTCCACGCGATTACGGTTCTATACAGTTTAAGGGTAAGCCGCAGGTACTGACCGATTTGTATGGTTATGAAGTTGTATTCGATGATGCGAATATGTATTATTTTCAAAAGTGACATCAATCATATTAAAATAAATCGCTGCATATTTTGTTTAATATACGAAACCAAATGAAGTGAGAAACAGGCGGAAATATTCTCATTGGATTTGGTATATATTTCTTCAACTGAAAGGATTGGGAATGAGCTATAGTTCGCAGTATTACGGAATCAGCGGAAAAGAAGAGGCTGAAGCATATCTTGCGCATCCAATTTGGGGTAAAAAGACTTCGTGAAATAACATCGGTCTTTTTGCAATTAAAGGGTAAGACGGCACAGAATGTTTTTGGTTCTTGGGATGGCAATGGAAGTTCTTTTATGTATGACGCATTTTTAACGAAGTCGTGCCGGGTGATCTGTTTCAACAAGTGATAGACCTATAATCAGGATAAGACAGATGAAACGACAGAGAAAATAGTAAATAATTCATAATCAATCCCTCTATCTGAAATAAATAGATGTGTATTTTGTTTTGTATATGAAACAAAAATGCTATATTTGTGTTTCATATACAAAATAATATCAGATATGAATAAGGAACAAATAAGGCATATAATAGGTGAAAATCAAGAGTTTGTGAAGGATATAACATTTATGGAACGTCCTTTTACTTTTGAGGATGCGGGTAATTATGTGTTTTTAGGTATTCGCCGGGCTGGAAAATCCTATTTGATGTATCAGCGGATACACCAACTTCTGAAGAAAGGGCATAAGATAGAAGAAATACTTTATATCAATTTTGAGGATGAACGTTTTATCGGCTTGAAATCAGAAGAGTTGGACGATATAAAATTGGCTTATGAAGAGACCTTTTCCTATCAGCCTATCTTCTTTCTGGATGAGATACAAGTTGTAGACGGGTGGGAAAAGTTCGTTCGTCGGTTGGTAGATAAAAAATATCGTGTATATGTGACTGGAAGTAATGCGAAAATGTTGAGTAGTGAAATTGCTACGACATTAGGCGGGCGTTTTCTTATCCAGGAAGTATATCCGTTTTCTTTTCGTGAGTTCCTTCTTTCGCAGGATATAAGATTAACGGCAAACTGGCTTTATACTCCAAGTTTGCGTAATGAAGTGGTACGCACTTTTGATGCTTATTTTTATAATGGAGGATTTCCGGAATTGATAGCATTTAAAGATAAACGTTCTTGGTTGAGTGGACTTTATCAGAAAATATTCTTTGGTGATTTGGTAGCTCGTTATGCACTACGTAATTCGGATTCGATGAGTTTGTTGGTGAAGAAACTTGCGGAAAGTGTTATGCAACCCTCTTCTTACAATCGACTTAAAAATATTGTATCTTCAGCGGGAGAGAGCGTGGGAGTACGAACTGTTATTGACTATGTGAGATATTTGGAAGAAACTTGGCTGATATTCAGTGTTGAAAATTATGCTGCTCGTTTTGCCGAAAGAGAGAGTAACCGGAAATATTATTTTATAGACAATGGTATTTTGAATCTGTTCATCTTTAATCCGGAAACTTTGTTGTTGGAGAATTTAGTAGCTGTCTCTTTATATAGAATTTTTGGAAAAGAACTATATTTCTATAATCAGAATGTAGAAGTTGATTTTTATATTCCTGATCAGAAATGGCTTGTTCAAGCTTCATATAATATTTCTGATACTCAAACTTTTACCCGTGAAATGAATGGGCTTTTGAAAACGGCAAAATTCTTAAAAGCGGAGAAGTTGCAAATTGTGACTCGTAATGAGGAACGCACAGTTGAGCAGGATGGTTTTACAATAGAGGTAATTCCCATTTGGAAATGGATGATAATGTTAGAGAACAAGTAACTGATAATCTTTAAGATAAAATTATGATATGGTAGATTATAACTTGCAGCGATTTCTTGACGCCCAACAAGGCGACTATGAGCGTGCCCTTGCAGAAGTAAGAAACGGGCGGAAGCATTCTCATTGGATTTGGTATATATTTCCTCAACTGAAAGGGTTGGGAATGAGTTATAATTCACAGTATTATGGAATCAGTGGTAAGGAAGAGGCCGAAGCATATCTGGCGCATCCGATTCTGGGTGAAAGACTAAGAGAAATAACATCGGCTTTTCTGAAATTGAAAGGTAAGACGGCGCAGGATGTTTTCGGCGCGTTGGATGCGATGAAGGTACTTTCGTGTATGACGCTCTTTAATGAGGTTGCTCCGGACGGTTTGTTTCAGCAGGTGATAGAACAATACTATCAGGGCAAAACGGATGAGATGACAAAAAGAATGTTGGATAAATAATAAAATGTTATTGTTATGGGTTGTTTGATGAATCTTTTATGGCTGTTGCTTGGCGGTATTTTTACGGCAGTAGAATACCTTATTTCAAGTATATTAATGATGATTACTATTATCGGTATTCCCTTTGGGATGCAAACGCTGAAGTTGGCAGGACTTGCTTTGTGCCCTTTTGGTAAAGAAGTGAGAAGCGGAAGTCGTTCCAACGGTTGCCTTTATATACTGATGAATGTGATATGGATATTCGTGGGTGGCATTTGGATTTGTTTGTCACATTTGGTCTTTGGGGCGATTTTGTGTATAACTATTATTGGGATTCCATTTGGTTTACAGCATTTTAAACTGGCTTCATTGGCGTTGTCTCCTTTTGGAAAGGATATTGTAACTGTATGAAAATAGTCTGAAGTAGATTATCTATAACTAAAAGTTATAATGCATAATTAGAAACTATTGGTGTGTCTTGATTGTTTCCCGTACCTTTGCACCCCGAAAACAATTAAAGATAAAATTATATGATTTCAACAGCTACAAAAACGTTGCAGACGAATAACAAGACAATTTACGTCGCGTTACTTTCTACTTTGACTTTTTTTCTCTTTTTAGATTATATTCCGGGATTGGAAGCATGGTCGGCATGGGTGACTCCACCGGTTGCTTTATTTCTCGGACTAATTTTTGCATTGACCTGCGGACAGGCACATCCGAAATTTAATAAGAAAACCTCTAAGTATTTATTACAATATTCAGTTGTCGGGTTGGGATTCGGTATGAATCTTCATTCGGCTTTGGCTTCCGGTAAGGAAGGCATGGAGTTTACTGTAATATCTGTTATTGGTACGTTGGTGATTGGTTGGTTTATCGGTCGTAAGCTGTTTAAGATAGACCGGAATACCGCTTATCTTATCAGTTCGGGAACTGCTATCTGTGGTGGTAGTGCCATTGCAGCCGTAGGGCCGGTGCTGAAAGCGAAAGATAGTGAGATGTCTGTTGCGCTGGGCACTATTTTTATCCTGAACGCAATCGCACTCTTTATCTTTCCGATGATTGGTCATGCCTTGAATATGGATCAGCAGCAATTCGGAACATGGGCGGCGATTGCCATTCACGATACGAGTTCGGTTGTCGGTGCAGGTGCCGCCTATGGTGAAGAAGCCTTGAAAATAGCGACTACTATCAAACTGACTCGCGCGCTTTGGATAATACCTATGGCTTTTGCTACTTCATTTATCTTTAAGAGTAAGGGACAGAAAATCAGTATTCCCTGGTTTATCTTCTTTTTCGTATTGGCAATGGTGGTAAATACTTACTTGCTTGACGGAGTGCCGCAGTTAGGAGCTGCCATCAACGGAATCGCCCGTAAGACATTGACGATTACTATGTTCTTTATCGGTGCTTCTCTTTCTATTGATGTGTTGAAAGCGGTCGGGATTAAGCCGTTACTTCAGGGAGTTTTGCTTTGGGTAGTGATTAGTTTGAGTACGCTGGCTTATATTTATTTCGTATAGGGAAGAATCACAAATAATAGATATAGGAAAGGTGGGAGAATATCGCATTACACGAATATTCTCCCACCTTTTATAAGTACT
The DNA here is from genome assembly GCF_042854785.1 of Bacteroides sp. f07. Classification (NCBI taxonomy): domain Bacteria; kingdom Pseudomonadati; phylum Bacteroidota; class Bacteroidia; order Bacteroidales; family Bacteroidaceae; genus Bacteroides; species Bacteroides sp. f07. Next base: position 722,137 of record NZ_BAABXI010000001.1, read on the forward strand.
ATTCTATTTTAAAGAGACAGAGGTCTGTCATTCTTTTTTCTTCAATGCTTCGAAAATCAAGCCTTCCAGTTCTTCTGCAAGTTCTGGATTGTCAGCTATACATTGTTTTGCAGCATCGCGTCCTTGTCCTAATTTAGTGTCATTGTAGCTATACCACGAGCCGCTTTTCTTGATGACTCCCAAGTCTGCACCCAAGTCAATGATTTCTCCTGAGTGAGAGATGCCTTCACCAAACATGATGTCGAATTCTGCTCTACGGAAAGGAGGAGCAACTTTATTCTTAACAACTTTTACTTTTGTCAGTTTGCCCAGAATTTCTTCACCATCCTTGATTGGTTGGCTACCACGAATGTCTATACGTACGGAAGCGTAAAACTTCAGTGCATTACCGCCTGTGGTTGTTTCCGGACTACCAAACATAACACCGATTTTTTCACGAAGCTGGTTGATGAAGATACAGGTAGTACGCGTCTTGCTGACTGTACCGGTTAACTTACGTAATGCCTGCGACATCAGACGTGCCTGAAGACCTACTTTGTTGTCGCCCATGTCACCTTCGATTTCCGCTTTGGGAGTCAATGCGGCAACAGAGTCGATAACGATGATGTCAATAGCGGAAGAACGGATCAGTTGTTCTGCAATTTCCAATGCCTGCTCACCGTTATCTGGTTGAGAGATATACAATTCGTCAATGTTTACGCCCAGTTTGGAAGCGTAGAAACGGTCGAAAGCGTGCTCGGCATCAATGAAAGCAGCGATACCGCCTGCCTTTTGTGCTTCGGCAATGGCATGAATAGCCAGTGTCGTTTTACCGGAAGATTCCGGACCATATATTTCGATTATTCTACCTCTCGGGTAACCACCTACGCCAAGTGCCACGTTCAAGGCTATAGAGCCTGTCGGGATCACTTCTACCTGTTCAACACTATCGTCACCCATTTTCATGATAGAACCTTTACCGAAGCTCTTTTCTATCTTTTCCATGGCAGCCTGTAAGGCTTTTAATTTTTCGCTTGATGCCATTTTATTATCTGTTTCAAAATTAAGTTCGTCTTTCTTTGCCATACCTTATTCTTATAATTAATGGATTTATTGATTTAAAATCTGTGAGGCGTGTTCTTTGGTTTTCACTTCTTTCGGAGTGATAATCCGTTCTACGATTCCTTCTTCGTTAATAAGGAAAGTAGTGCGGAAAGTACCCATATATGCACGTCCGTACAGTTTCTTTTCTCCCCACACGCCAAATTCTTCTACCAATTTCTTATCTGTATCGGCAATCAGCGTGAACGGAAGATTGTTCTTTTCGATAAATTTCTGATGCGACTTTTCATTGTCTACACTCACACCGATTACTTCGTAACCGGCTTTGCGCAGGTCCGAATAATTATCGCGCAGATTGCACGCCTGTGCGGTACAACCGGATGTGCTGTCTTTCGGATAGAAATACAGCACAACTTTTCTTCCTTTGTAAGCACTCAGACGGATTTCTTCGCCTTTTTCATTGATACCCAAGACTTCCGGTGCTTTATCTCCAATGTTAATCATAACTTTATTTCTACTGAATTGATGTTTTACAGCTCTAGATCCTGATCAATCACTTCATGCCAAGGCAGACCTTGCTTGTTCAGTTGTTCCATAAACGGATCCGGGTTGAACTCTTCTACATTGTTTACACCCGGACGTTTCCATTCTCCTTTGAAGAACATCATAGCTCCGATCATTGCCGGAACTCCGGTGGTGTAGCTTACTCCTTGCATGCCTGTTTCCTTGTATGCTTCCTGATGACTGCAATTATTGTAAACATAGTAAGTGCGTTCTTTTCCGTCTTTCAGACCACGGATACGGCAGCCGATAGATGTTTCGCCCTCATAATTCTCACCCAAATCCTGCGGATTAGGCAGTACGGCTTTCAGGAATTGCAGGGGAACAATCTTTACTCCGTTGTAGTCAACCTCGTCAATACGCGCCATACCGATATTCTGAATGACACGTAAGTGGGTTAAATATTCCTGTCCGAAAGTCATCCAGAAACGCGCACGTTTGATAGTCGGGAAGTTTTTCACCAACGATTCCAGTTCTTCGTGATAAAGAAGATAGGAGTCACGGGGACCGATATTCGGATACGTGAGGTCTTTATGGATTTCCAGCGGACCGGTGGTTATCCATTTGCCGTCTTCGTAATAACGTCCGTTCTGAGTGATTTCGCGGATATTGATTTCAGGATTGAAGTTTGTTGCAAATGCTTTATGATGGTTTCCGGCATTACAGTCTACAATATCCAAATATTGAATTTCGTCAAAATAATGTTTGGCTGCATAAGCTGTATAGATGCCGCTTACTCCCGGGTCGAATCCACAACCAAGAATAGCTGTCAGCCCGGCTTCTTTGAAACGTTCATGATAGGCCCACTGCCAACTGTACTCAAAGTGAGCTTCATCTTTCGGCTCATAATTGGCGGTGTCCAGATAGTTCACTCCGGCTTTCAGACAAGCTTCCATGATGGTCAGGTCTTGGTAGGGAAGAGCAACGTTTATCACCATTTCCGGTTTGAAATCGTTGAATAAGGCTACCAGTTCTTCCACATTGTCTGCATCGACCTTAGCTGTCTTTATATTGGGATTACCTATCGCCTCGACGATTCTGTCGCATTTCTCTTTTGTACGGCTGGCAATCATAATATCTGTAAATACATCGGCATTTTGTGCCACTTTGTGCGCAACGACAGTGCCAACACCGCCTGCACCAATAATAAGAACTCTACCCATTTCTTTAAATTGCGAATTAAAATTAAGAATATTAGAATTGTTTATGGAGCAAATATACGTGATTATTTTCAGATAATCATTCGTAGTTACTCCTTTTTATTTGTATCGTCGTAAGGTACCGTTCTCAAATTCCAGCGTTTGGCCATTATAGAACCAAGTTTCAAAACGATTATCTTTTTTCAGTTCGATTTCCACCGGGTCACCAATAGACAGGCGGCATTCATCGGTACTCATACCTGCTTCCAACTCACCCCGGGAAATAATCTGCCAACGTTTCCCGGTAATGCCCGGATATTTCTTCTGTATATCTTCAAATCCGAAAAGGTCTTCGATGTAATTATCATTTTTGATGATAACATCATATTTCAAGTCGGTTTCCACTTCATAGATACTTCCACTTTTGTCTTCCAATAGCAGGACTGCCAAACTGCCGGGAGAAGCCGGTTTCACTTCTTTTATCTCCAGAACCGTATATCGGGGTAAGTGGACACGCGATTCGCTCTGTTTACCTTCAAGGGATACGATTCTTTTGGCTACCAGTATCTTTTTAGGATAAACGGTGTGTCCTGTATATTTGTTTTTCAGTCCTTCGATGTTGTCTGAACTTTTGTTCGTGAAGCTGATTGCGTTTGAAAAATACTTCATTCTCTTTTCACCCTGGAAGTCATTCAAGTCCATGCCCGAGTTGGTTCGTGAGAGGGCGACTTCGATATAATAAGAATGTCCTTGCGTATCTTTAAATATGATTTTTACAGGGTATCTCTGGCTGCCGGCTCCGATAGCGGTGATTGTCGCTTCAGTATTGACGGGAATGGCTACGTCCCGATAACCGGAATAGCTGTTGGCGTCGTCCACCCGGACGTTTTCGGACTGTATATAAATTGTTTTTCCTGTCAACAGATTCTTCGCGGTATCTATATCTTTCAGGCAGACTAATCCGTTAATATATGTACGGGGAGCTTTTTCGCAGATTTCATCCAGACGCATATTCTTTATATCATAATAATACTTTTCTCCTTCACACTCAAATAGGAAACGGGTGGAATAGTTCGTGGTGCTTGACAGGTTTTGGGATTTCTCTTCAGTTCCGGTGAAGGTGAGGATTTTGTATTTCAATAAACTGTTGTCCACTCCCTTGTCAGTGTTGTATTTGGAGAGGGTAGGCATGAACATATCCCGTGAGGATGGAGCAAACATGAATTTCATTCCGGATGTCCATTTGCACAGAGGTTGCAACGGAAAGTTGTTTCTGATAAACTGCTCTTCTTCACTTACGGGAATTTCTTGTGTGGAAGGTGTGGTGACAATGTAGTCGTTTTGTGCTGCGATATGAGACGTACCGCAGCAGAATAAAATCAGAGAGAGAGCGATTGTTCTCATATTTATTTACTTTTTGTGAACTATGTAAATTGTTCGTTTGTTGTACATTCAATGGCAAATGTATATATTTTATATTGTATTGGATGTTATTTCCCAATCTTTTTAATATCTTTGTCTCCAATTTAACTTAAACGTTATAACAATATGAAGAAAGTATTAGTTTCAATTTGCATTGCCGGTGCAGCACTTGCAATGTCATCATGCCGTTCGGTTGAGAAGGCAATCCCTCTGTCATCTATTAATGGTGAGTGGAATATTATAGAAGTTAATGGCTCGAAAGTTGCTCCGGGCGAAAGTAGAACCCTTCCGTTTATTGCATTTGATACGGCTACCGGTCGTGTGTCCGGTAGTAGCGGATGTAACCGTATGATGGGCACGTTCGATGTAAATGCGAAACCGGGAAGCTTGGAACTAGGTGCCATGGCCAGTACCCGGATGATGTGTCCGGATATGACTACCGAAAAGAATGTATTGAGTGCTCTTGCACAAGTAAAGGGATATAAGAAAGCAGGTAAGGAGAAGATGTATCTCTGCAATGCTTCCAAACGCCCGGTTGTTGTTCTTGAAAAGAAGGAGGCTGATGTGAAACTTTCGGTGTTGAATGGAGAATGGAAAATTAAGGAAGCGAATGGTGAAGCGATTCCTTCGGGAATGGAAAAACAACCGTTCATCGCTTTTGATGTGAACAAGAAATCTATTCATGGTAATGCCGGATGTAACTTGATTAACGGAGGTTTTGAAATCAGTACAAGCAATGCCAGAACGATTTCCTTCCCGGGAGTGGCAACTACAATGATGGCTTGTCCTGACATGGAGACGGAAGGCAAGATTCTGAAAGCGTTGAATGAAGTAAAGTCATTCGATGTATTGGCAGGCGGTGGCATTGGGCTATATGATGCCAATAATGCATTGGTTATTGTATTAGAGAAAAAGTAATAATTATAAGGAATAGGAAAGGCTGTTTCAATAAAGCCTGATATTTATGAAATCGGCCTCACTGCTGTCTGTTACAGTGAGGCCGATTTTTAGTTTTTAAAACTTTATATCTAACAGTGGAAGCAGACTGTTACAATTGCTTCAATGCTTCCCAATCAATTTCCGGCTCTTTGCCTGTTGGCTTGCAATAGAACTTTGTTCCCATCGGAACGGATTTGTTAAAGAATCCTCCCATTTTCAGATAAAACCGATTGTCTTTGGTATTACCGCCCTGATAGTCGAGACGGACTTGGGCGCTAGCTGTTGCATCGTGTGTAAAGGTAGCGTCAGTGAGTCGGGACCATTTACCTTCTTTGCTGCGTGCCCATTGGTTGCCGAAGAAAACTTCACGTGACAAATATCCTTGTTCCGGGCTGAAATTTTCAAGGAAGCTGTGAGGACGTTTATACCATGTATTGGTATTGGGGCGTAAGAAACTAGCTATTAATTTCCATTCTTTCTCATCTGTTGCATAGAAATAGGCAGTATAGGTTGTATTACCCTTTCCGTCCGGTCTGATTTGCATCAGAAATTTGTATGTATTACCGGCTTTCCAAGGATATTTCAAATAACTTTGTCCGCCTGAGCCTTCGTTGCCAAACTCTCCGATATGCACATCTTTGCCTTGGCGTAATAGTTTAATCTTTTGGTCATCCGGAATCTCTTTGGGATTTTGTGTATCAAAAGGACTCCATACAGAGAAGAGAATACGGCGTTCTGTCGGAGAGTTATATTGCATTCCGAAATAACCTTCACCGAAGCCGGCTGTCATGTAATAGCTGTGCATTGTTTCCCCTTCTTTGGGTACTGTGATTTCGTTGTAGAACCATTCAGTGTCACCTTCAGGCAGCGTATATCCCAAATGAACGGATGGACCGCGACGCCCCCAATAGTCTGAGAAGTCTTTCACATAATTACTCTTGCCTGTAACATTGTCTGCTATCAATTGCTTAATTTCTCCGAAACTCTCGCCATTTTTAGAGACTCCTTGCAAGTCGATACGAACATACCCTGCTTGGCGTATATCGATATTTCCTACAGGAACTTTGGTGAAATCATCCGATTGCAGATTGACTTTGAAGTTCTTCTTTCCATAACTGACTTTGATTTCGGAATGCCCTTTGGCATACAGTGACAAATCGGCTGTTGTCGGTTGATGTAAATAGAAGTAAATGCTAACGATACTTTTAGGATTTGTCCAGTGTTCAACTCCTTTTTGTGTTATTCGCGCACCATCTTGCTGTCGGGTTACATAGCCATTGCCGGAAACTCCTACAATAAGTTGTTGAGGTTGTGCAAATACGGTAGTGCATAGTAGTAATGCAAGTAGACATAATAGATTTTTCATGTTGATGTCATTGATTGATTTTATGTATAATTCCGATATTAATAAATAGTTTGTTGTTTCATAATGCAATATCACAAAGTTAAGAATTAATTTTCTTTATTGAACCAGAATAGATGATATTTGTTTTTAGTGTCAGTCATTGAATAACTTTCTTTATGGCTATCATGGCAAGAAGGTTTATTAAAACTGTCGTTTTGGCAGATATTATGTCATGCATTCGTATAATTTCTTTTTGGCACACGGTTTGCTTTTTGATAAGCGTCCGTTCGGGACGAAGCTTCGCAGAAGAGGCCGAGAAACAGCCGGACAAAAAGAAATCATTGAATAATAATAAATAAAAAAATAACGATCATGGGAAAAATTATTGGTATTGACTTAGGAACAACGAACTCTTGTGTTTCTGTATTTGAAGGTAACGAACCGGTGGTAATTGCAAACAGTGAAGGTAAACGTACTACTCCTTCTGTTGTCGCTTTCGTAGACGGCGGCGAACGTAAGGTGGGTGACCCTGCTAAACGTCAGGCTATTACTAACCCGACACGTACAATTTTCTCTATCAAACGTTTCATGGGTGAAAATTGGGATCAGGTTCAGAAAGAAGTTACTCGTGTTCCTTATAAAGTAGTGAAAGGTGACAACAACACCCCGCGTGTTGACATTGACGGACGTTTGTATACTCCGCAGGAAATTTCTGCAATGATTCTTCAGAAGATGAAGAAGACTGCAGAAGATTACCTGGGACAGGAAGTGACAGAGGCTGTCATCACCGTTCCTGCATATTTCTCTGACTCTCAGCGTCAGGCTACTAAAGAAGCCGGACAGATTGCCGGTCTGGAAGTAAAACGTATTGTGAACGAACCGACAGCCGCTGCTCTTGCTTACGGTCTGGATAAGGCTCACAAAGACATGAAGATTGCCGTATTCGACCTTGGTGGCGGTACATTTGATATTTCTATCCTCGAATTCGGTGGCGGTGTATTCGAAGTGCTTTCTACAAACGGTGATACTCACCTTGGTGGTGACGACTTCGACCAGGTAATCATCAACTGGCTGGTAGAGGAATTTAAGAATGACGAAGGTGCCGACCTGACTCAGGATCCGATGGCTTTGCAACGTCTGAAAGAAGCTGCTGAAAAGGCTAAGATTGAACTTTCTTCTTCTACAAGTACAGAAATCAACTTGCCGTATATCATGCCGGTAAACGGTGTGCCCAAGCACTTGGTGAAGACTTTGACTCGTGCTAAATTCGAATCTCTGGCTCACAATTTGATTCAGGCTTGTCTTGAGCCATGTAAGAAAGCTATGAGCGATGCTGGTTTGAACAACGCTGATATTGACGAAGTGATTCTTGTTGGTGGTTCTTCACGTATCCCTGCTGTACAGAAGTTGGTAGAAGATTTCTTCGGTAAGGCTCCTTCTAAGGGTGTGAATCCGGATGAGGTAGTAGCTATCGGTGCTGCTGTACAGGGTGCTGTTTTGACAGACGAAATCAAGGGTGTAGTATTGTTGGATGTTACTCCGCTGTCAATGGGTATCGAAACGCTGGGTGGCGTAATGACTAAGTTGATTGATGCTAACACTACAATTCCGGCTCGTAAGAGTGAAACATTCTCTACTGCTGCCGACAATCAGACGGAAGTTACTATCCATGTATTGCAGGGTGAACGTCCGATGGCTGCACAGAATAAATCAATCGGTCAGTTCAACTTGACAGGTATTGCTCCGGCTCGTCGTGGTGTTCCTCAGATTGAGGTTACCTTCGATATTGACGCTAACGGTATCTTGAAGGTATCTGCAAAAGATAAGGCTACCGGTAAGGAACAAGCCATCCGTATCGAGGCTTCCAGCGGTTTGAGCAAGGAAGAAATCGAAAAGATGAAGGCTGAAGCTGAAGCTAATGCCGAAGCTGACAAGAGAGAACGTGAAAAGATTGATAAGTTAAACCAGGCTGACAGCGTAATCTTCCAGACTGAAAATCAGTTGAAGGAATTAGGTGACAAGTTGCCTGCTGACAAGAAAGCTCCGATTGAAGCTGCTCTGCAGAAACTGAAAGACGCTCACAAGGCTCAGGATTTGGCTGCTATTGATGCTGCTATGGCAGAAGTAAATACTGCTTTCCAAGCTGCAAGTGCTGAAATGTATGCACAAAGCGGTGCTCAAGGTGGTGCACAGGCTGGTCCTGATATGAATGGTGGTGCTGGTCAGCAAGATAACAGCAAGCATGGTGATAACGTTCAGGATGCTGACTTTGAGGAGGTCAAATGATTCCGATAAGGAAACAGATAATAAACAATAAGCAAAAGCGTGCAGCTCAATGAGTTGCACGCTTTTGTATTTATAGGGTTCATGGTTGCTATGCGTTTTCTATGGGCTTTTTTATCTCTTATTTGCGACATGTTTGCGACAAGACAAAAAAGTAGATAATGTGGGACTTAATCACACTTATACATACTAATACACACTTAAAAGTAGATGATATGCCAACAATCGGATTTGAAATCAAAAGGAAGTGCAAGGTCTGCGGCAAAGTATTTGTCGCAAAAACACTCGACAGCCATTACTGTTCTCCTAAATGTGGCAAAGTGGCTTGGAAACGCAAAAAGGACGCAAAGGATAGAAACGCAAAGTTAGAAGCCATTGCCCGACAAGTATCAGACATCAGAGAGTATATTTCTGTAAAGGAAGCGGTAGCTATGTTCGGGGTGGAACGCAGTACCCTCTATCGTCTAATCAAATTAGGACGTATTCCTGTAATCAACATGGGTACAAGACTCACACGAATCAAACGCTCCGAAATGGAAAGGCTTTTTCTAAACAGGCAGGAAAGTATTGCAGAAAAAGAAAAGCCTGTTCCTAAAACATATAGCTTAGAGCCGGAGGATTGTTATACCATTACAGAGATTTGTGAGAAATATCATATTAATGATAGTTCAGTATGGGCGCACGTCAGAAAATACTCCATCCCCTCAAGACAAATAGGAAACTATGTGTATGTACCCAAACAAGAAATTGATAATCTATATAAATCAGAAGTAGAATGAAGAAAGCATTACCCCATACCAAAGTGACCGTCAAACTCAGAAGGTCGAATTATAAAGAAGAGTGGTATCTGATTATAGAGTCGTACCCAGTTTACAAGAGAGGTTCTAAACGGGCAAGCCGTGTGGTGGAATCTATTAACCGGATTATATCCACACCTGTTTGGGATAAGTCGTCCATTGCACGTATTTTGCCGGATGGAACATTCAACTATAAGCCTAAACGTGATTTGAATGGAATTATCCAATGCCGTTCAACGATAGACCAAGAGGCTTGTATCTATGCCGACAATGTGCGTAAGTTACGCCAGCACGAATATGACAGTGCCGTCCTCTACACTGATAAGGAAAACGAAATCGCTGCACAAAATGAACGAAGCGAACAGGACTTTATCAAATACTTCAATGGCATCATCAGTAAACGGCATCCCAATAGCTCTAATTCAATAATAGTCAATTGGACTCGTGTGGGAGAATTATTGAAAATCTATTCGCAAGGCAACCCGATTCCGTTTAAGACGATTTCCGTAAAACTACTTGAAGACATCAAAATGTTCATGTTACGTGCCCCGATGGGAGGCAATAAGAAAGGGACTATTTCACAGAATACAGCTTCCACCTATTTCTCCATCCTCAAAGCCGGATTGAAACAGGCGTTCGTTGATGAATATCTGACGGTTGACATCAGCGCAAAAGTAAAAGGAATAACAAACATAGAGACACCTCGTGTTGCACTTACTATGAATGAAGTGCAAATGTTGGTTGATACTCCTTGTAAAGATGATGTTTTGAAACGTGCGTTCTTGTTTTCTATCCTTACAGGATTGCGACATAGCGATATTCAGTCATTGAAGTGGCAGCAGATTCAACAGACAAGCAAAGGTACATGGCAAGCGATTGTGATTCAGCAAAAAACAAAACGACCCGATTATAAGCCAGTCATCCAACAAGCCCTTCAGCTATGTGGTGAACGCCCAAGTAATGATGAAGTGCTCGTTTTTGAGGGATTGACAGATGCCTCTTGGATTTCCCGTCCTTTGAAAGCTTGGATAGAAGCATCCGGCATCAAGAAACATATCACCTTCCATTGCGGGAGGCATAGCTACGCTTCGCTATTGTTGGAAAATGGTGTTGACATATACACTATCAAGTCTTTAATGGGACATACAAATGTCAAAACCACGCAGATTTATACGCATATCGTAAACGAACAAAAAGAGAAAGCCGCCAATACGCTGCATATAGAAAATTTGGGTTTATAGGTTATAGTGGAGACTTCCACCATTGAGCACCAACGACTTATATAATATCAACGACACACTTACCACCGTATTCCCCTCATGAAGCATCGGCTTTTTGAGGGGGATTTTGTTGTATAGACGTTCTCCGTGAAGAGGGTATTAGTCCTAATAGTGGTTTATCCCTATTTTATTTTCTTTTTCAGCAAATCATTGTGTTAATGAAAACTAAATCTATCGGTGGCAAATAAGTGGCTAATTGGTGGCTTTCAAGCACCTATTTAGCACTCATAAACATCCCTATACTTTTGCGGCATTAACTTTAATACGAAGAAAAAATGGCTTATAAAGTAAATTCATTGGAGGAAATGCCAAATGCGTTGTCCTACCTGATTGAGTCCGTAGAAGCACTACAATCCAAAGTAAATGCCTTGCAGCATAAGCAGGCAAGTAATTCACCCAAGTGGATGGATATAGACGAACTTTGTGCTTATCTGCCATCACATCCAGCCAAACAGACAGTTTATGGATGGGTATCTACCAAACAGATTCCCGTACATAAAATAAATAAGGCTTTGGCTTTCCTGCAATCGGAGATTGACGATTGGTTGAAGAACAAATCGCACAAAACCCAAGATGACTTAATGGAAGAAGCCAGACGATTTGTCGAATCTAAAAAGATTATCAGATGATGGGAACGACAGATTATTGCTTTTCGTTCTTTCGCAAGCCCATTCAAAACATCGAACCGATAAGGGCGGTAGGCATTGTGGATGTGTATCGCTATGTCATCGGGCATTATGCGCAACCACAAACCGCATCCCTGCGTTCGATGCTACCTTCTCCCGAATCCAAAAGATACAAAGCCACCCATTTCGACTATTGTACTTTTTCGGGATTATTCCGCAAACGGAATGAAAAGGAACTGATTATGCACTCAGGATTGATGTGTTTGGATTTCGACCATGTGGAGAATATCGTGGAGTTAAAACAGCAATTGCTCAATCATGAATATTTCGATACGGAACTGTTATTTGTTAGTCCATCCGGTAGCGGATTGAAGTGGATAATACCTGTTGACTTGAAAGGATGGGAACATTCCCGGTACTTCAAGGCTGTCGCCAACTGTATCAAAACAACAGGTTTGCCATCAGTGGATATGTCCGGCAGTGATGTGGCTCGTTCTTGCTTTCTATCATACGACCCACAAGCATATATTAACCCTAAATACAAAGATGATGTCGAAGAAAATATTTTCCGTCCAAGATTGGGAGAATGTCCCTTCTGAAATACTGCAAACACATACGCCTGATATTGTCCCTATATGTAATAAGGTTAAAGACGATGTAGAAAGTGTTGTTCGGGAGATAGAACAACGTGGCATTGATATAGCACCCAATTATAAAGATTGGATGGAGTTGGGTTTTGCGCTTGTTGATGGATTGGGAGAGAACGGACGGGAGTATTATCATCGCATCAGCAGATTTTACCCTACCTATCAAAGGGAAGAAACAGATAAACAATATACGCATTGTTTGCAATCCAAAGGGCAAGGCATTACTATCCGTTCTTTCTTCCATTTGGCAAATCAAGCTGGAATTTCATTGGCTCCATCCAACAAAGAGCATTTATCCATTTTGCCAAATATCCAAAATGGCAAAACGGGCAAATGGATAAAATCAGAAGAAGAACTTCCTGCATTTCCTGAATGTGTATTTGAGCATCTTCCTCCTTTTCTAAATGAGGTTGTCAATAACTCCATTTCAGTAGATGACCGTGATACGATACTGATTGGGGCGATTGTGTGTTTGTCGGTTTGCTTTTATAATGTTTGTGGTGTGTACGATGAACGCATTGTTTATCCGAATCTATATCTGTTTGTTGTGGCAGATGCAGGTATGGGAAAAGGGGCATTGACCTTATGCCGGGAATTGGTAGCTCCCATTAACCGTAATTTGCATGAACTTTCAAAGCAGATGGAACAGGAATACAAAGAAGCGATGAGCACTTATATCAAAGGTAAGAAAACTGATGGAATGACTATGCCTGCCGAGCCGCCCATGCGTATGCTTGTCATTCCAGCCAATAGCAGCGCAAGCTCTTTCTTGAAGATATTGGGAGATAATGACGGAATCGGACTGTTGTTTGAATCGGAGGGCGACACGTTAAGCCAAACATTGAAGTCGGACTATGGCAATTATTCCGATGTGTTGCGAAAGGCATTCCATCATGAGTTGGTAAGTTTGAGCCGTCGTAAGGATAGGGAGTATTGTGAAGTAGCTAATCCGAGAGTTTCTGTAGTTTTGGCTGGAACTCCCGAACAGGTAAGAAGGTTGATACCTGATGCGGAGAACGGGTTGATGAGTCGCTTTTGCTTTTATATCATTCGCTTCAAGCGAGGTATAAGAAATGTGTTTGCCACAAGCGACATTTCCCAATCCAAGAATGCCAAGTTCAGACTATTGGGAGATAAATTCTGCCATCTGCATGAGGAATTTGTACGACAGGGAAATTATTCATTCTCCCTTCCCTCCGATTTACAGGAACACTTTATAGAATACCTCAGCCGTGTGAATGAAGAGTGTTGTGACGAAGTGGATAACAAGATGCAAGGAGTAGTCAGACGGATGGGACTGATTGCTTATCGTATAATGATGGTGTTGACAGCTGTCCGGCATTTGGAGAATGTACATCGCAATTCTTCCTCACATGACAAGACAGAGCAACTGGTCTGCCATGAGTTTGACTATTCTACAGCCATGAATATTTGCGAAACCTTACTTTATCATGCCGTATTCATTTATCAGAATTTGTCAGGAAATCAGTCCAAACGATTCAATTTCGCTTCGCAAGAGACCGGTGTTTATGCACGAAGGAATGCCCTTTATAATATGCTACCCGATACTTTCACAAAGAAGGATTATGATGCACAGGTTTCATCTTTGGGCGAAAATGGAAGTACTGCAAACAAGTGGATAGAAGCCTTTATCAAAGATGGCAAGCTATGCCGAATAGAGCAAGGGAAATATAGGAAGATTTTTTGAGTGGCAAGTTTGTGTTTTAGTGTCACTAAAACCTATGCGGCAAGCGGATAAACTGTCACTCTCAAAAAATCAATTTATGAACATCGAAAGTTAAGATAAATATGAAGGAGAAGAAACTAGGCGGTCGCCCTAAGTTGGCGAACTATCAGAAACGTACCAAATGTTTTCGGGTAATGTTTACCGAGAACGACTACATTTATATCCAATCCAAAGCGGAACAGGCTGGATTGTCTGTCAATGAATTTTGCCATCAGGCGGCAATGGATTGTCAAGTCTGTCAACGTATCAGTCCGGAAATGGCATCGGCAATCCGTGACCTTTCCGGCATCGCCAACAATGTCAATCAGATTGCCCATCAGATGCACACTTATGGTTTGGAATCAGTCAAACAACAATGCTTTTCAATCATATCAGAAGTCAGTAGAATTATCAACCAAATAAAGAACAATAGCCATGATAGCGAAGATTAAAACAAGAGCAGATTTCGGAGGAATAGTGAATTATGCCAATGACCAAAAGAACAAGAAGAAGTGTGCCACACTTTTAGCATACGAAGGTGTCTGTGCCATCAGCAATAAAACCATAGCTGATTCTTTTCAGATACAAGCGTCCATGCGCCCGAAAGTAAAAAGTCCGGTGAAACACATATCACTTGCTTTTTCTTCGTACGACATTAGCCGTTTCCCTGATAACGAAGAAGGAGATGCGCTGATGGTAGAGATTGCCAAGAAATGGATGGAACAAATGGGTATTCGTAATACTCAATATATCATAGCCCGACATCACGACACGAAACATCCTCATTGTCATTTGGTGTTCAATCGGATAGACAATGAAAGCAATCTCATTTCCGACAGCAATGAAAGAATACGTAATACTAAAGTATGTCGGACTTTGACTAAACAATATGGACTGTACTTTGCTCCTAAAAATAGCAAAGCCAGAAACAAGAGTCGTTTGCGCCCTTATCAATTACGGAAGTATAATCTACGGTCTGCAACTCTTGATGCATTGGCTGTATCTCGCTCATGGAATGATTTTCTTGGCATTCTCAAAGGTCTAGGTATAGATATGCGCTTTAATTGCACAGATAACTCTGATAAAATTCGTGGCATATCATTCTGTCAAAATGAATATAGTATAGCCGGTTCTAAACTTGACCGTGATTTAAGTTTTAACAGTCTTTGTGCTACATTGGGCAATGTGGCAGCGGAACTGATTGTTCAACCTCATCAAGCCATAACTTCCGGTGGAGGCGGAGGAACAAATAATGAACAGGGATGGCGAGACGACAAAGACAAGGATAACCAAAGAAACGAACCTTTTCATAAACCCTCAAAACGTAGAAGATAATGAAAGAAGATGTAGTAGCTGCAAATCTTGCAAATTTGCGTCAAAGTATCAACGAGCTAAAAGAGTGTATTGAAAAACAGAATACTACAGTTCCTAAACCAGAGCAATCTGTAAAAGTGGACTTTGACGAGAAGACCATTTATAATGGAGTCGCCAAAAGTTTCTGTGCCTGCTGGAATGAAGCCTTGTCTGTGGTAAAGCAACATGTCTGGAAACAGCAACCGGACACTTTACCATTTTCACTGTGGTTCTCGAAACTCATTGAATTATTCAAGCAGAAGTCTAAATTTCTTGAATATCTTTATCGGCACGTTTGCGATTACAATCTCAATCGCATGAATATCGAAGCAAATACCGAAAGCATATTAAAACGGCAGGATGAGATATTTGCAAAAATCAATGAGTTGAGAAATCCGGTAACGATTATTCCACCCAATATCAATGGGATGTTTATACGAGGACATCATATCAAACTTCGATATGTTGTGGTCTTTATTGTCGTTATTATGGTGTGGGCTGTTGTAGCATCGGTTAGTAGTGTGAAGTATAAGGAAGAATCCTTTGCACATTATTCGATGTATCGGGCAGTGAAAGAACAGCATCAGTTCTTGATGGAAAAAGCAGGAATAGAGCTAAAAAGAAATATGGAATAGTCATCGGAGAAAATAGGCAACAGCTCTTTATTGTTGCTTATTTCCATAAGTAACTTTTGGTTCTGCAGCCACAAGTGTACTGTCAGTATCAGGCAACTCGTATGTTTTTATTTTCCTGTCTTCAAGAAAAATATGATTCAATGTATAAGCTAACGACTCAAGTGTTTGTATTCGGACTTTTGGTTTTAGTTGGCACTCCCAAATCGTGATACAATGCCAGCCCATAGCAGCAAGCTGGCATTGCTCTTTTTTATCTCGTTCCTTATTCCTTTCTATCTTGTTTGACCAAAAATCTATGTTTGTTTTAGGCAGACGAAAGTATTTGCAATTTTCATGACCATGCCAAAAACAACCATTCACAAAAATGACCGTCCGGTATTTGCGAAGCACCAAATCGGGGTGACCGGGAAGGCGTGGATGATTTAGCCGATAGCGGAAGCCTCGGCTAAAAAGGAATTTCCGCACCAATAATTCAGGCTTTGTATCCTTTCCACGTATAGATGCCATATTATGATGACGTTGTTCTTTGGTCAGTACATCCATTTGTTTATTTCAATAAATGTAATATAAGTTTTGACAATCTTGCTTCATTGTAAGGTATGTATCGTTTATATAACAATAATTCTCTATTACTTTTGAATCTTATGATATACCCGCAATTTATCTTTTTCTTCTCTAAAAGAAGATATAAATCCGACCTTTTGCAACACTTCCAATAATTGCATATTCAAAGCATTATTTGATAATTTCGCTCTCTTTTCATTATCACAAATATCAACATAAATTCCACCTATAGAAGAAAGGAATAGATTAATATTATTATGATTATCAACTCCGTTTCTAATAATAGAAGTTATTAATTGAATTTTTTGGTTCGTATTGCTCGAAATCTTTAACAACCTTGCCAATATCTTGTATTCAACATTCGCTTGTCGTTTTTGTGAGAACACCTCAATCGCTATATCTGCTAGAGACTGAGAATTTTGTAGAATATCATTTGGAATAATGCCTATAATACCAAACTTATTATCTATGGTAAATCGGCCTCTTGTCAGAATTTCGTAGGCACTATTTGCCGTGAAATGATAGTCTAAAGCAAGATTTTCAGCAAATGTGTTAGAATGATATATAATATATTCAACAAAAGCTTCTGTATTATTCATGATAGTAATCGCCGTTTGATTAAATGGTATTCTTCCATGCCTAATAAGAATTTCCAACCGTTCACGTTTGATGTGTTGCAGCCGATCAATCTCCGGAAATTCTCCATTGAAGGATAATAGCAACTTTTGGAAATTCTCCAAATTTAAAACTTCACTACCAAATAATGAAACATATAATTCATCCTTATTACTT
Source organism: Bacteroides sp. f07 (assembly GCF_042854785.1). Lineage (NCBI taxonomy): Bacteria > Pseudomonadati > Bacteroidota > Bacteroidia > Bacteroidales > Bacteroidaceae > Bacteroides > Bacteroides sp. f07. Next base: position 739,287 of record NZ_BAABXI010000001.1, read on the forward strand.
AATGTCTCTGGATAGATTTCTTTTGAAAGTTCCTCTGTATAATAGTTTATATACTGATTTAACTCTTCGGACATGCCATTTTTGTATTTGTAATAAAATGACACGTTATTCCATGTCGGCAATATAATTTTAGATATGACAGCTATATCATATACTTCTTTGTTTCCTATTTCTGTGAAACTATCTATATGATTATGCTGACCTGTCAAATAATTGACCTTTACCTTTGAATCAATATGTTCGCTTGTTAGCAAGAATATAAGGCTATCGTAACTTTCATCTTGGTTCTCATCCTTAAAGCATAGGATAGCCGTAAGTATATTTTCTTCCACATGGCTAATAAATGATTTACTATTTGTTGCTTTTATTCTAGTATAATTTAGATTCTTTGCAGATAACGTCTTATCATTTATATGAAGGTGCATTGTGATAAGAAGCATATTATCAAGATTAATTTCGTAACAATTATTTTCGATGACACAATCAAGCAAATCGTCAGAACCATTGCATAAACTTACAAATAGGCTTGTTTTTGCCAGCATCAGCGACTTATCCAAAGTGATGTCCTCGCAATGTTCAGTCAAAAACTTATAATTATCATTAAGCCATTTTTGTTGTGTCTGTTCCAATTTGGGACAAAACTTTAAATAAGCTTCTATGAGAATATCTTTTTCAGTCAGATTGTTCCAACTTGTTATATTATTCCATGAATTTGCATATTCAATGAAATGTCCGAATATTTTTCGTTGTTGCTTGCCTTCATTGTAATATTGAGCCAAGAACTGGAGTGGAGCATGTTCACATTCCAAGCGAAGCATTATATGTTCAAATTTCTCGTTGTGGATTTTATGTAATGCAAGATAATCCAATAAATCTATATTAAGAATGGCATCACTCTCAAACATATAGTCTTTTAATTCCTTGACAAAATTTTCAATTTTATCTATATGGTATTCATAGGGCTGTCCTTCTTCTATTTTCATGGATAGCAAAAGTTCCCTATCTGCCAGCGAAACCATACCTTCATAAAAATACGATATATAGTCGTAGTAATCTTCATTTAAGTAACCTCTTCGTACAAACATATTCATCAGAGGTGTCAAGTTAAGGTTCCTGTATATGTCGGTTTCTCCTAATTTATATTGTTTGATCAAGGCAGCCAGTTTGAAGGATTTGACTTTAACTTTTTCCCTTTGAATTAGCTTACGTTGACTCTTGAAATAAGCCTCTCCTTTTCCCAATATTTCTATCCTTTCGGAAAAATTGACCTCTTTATCTATTTGTTTAAAGTCAACCACTTTTGATGATGTATTTGTTCCATATCCATAACAATATTGATATGTTATCTTGTTTACACTTAACAATTTATTAAAGAGAGTTTCATCGTTTGCTATTTGATTAAGAGAATAATAATTATTTTCAATATGAATAGAGGCTGGGGTTGGTGAGAATTTATTACAAAGATTGAACATAAACAATCTCCTCAAATCAGTTTTACTTAAATTTATATCCTGTTTGAAGATCTGTTCTTTTTTAGACAGAGCGTTTTCTGATTCTTCTATGGCTTTTAAAGCGAGGGATATAAATTGGGGCTTACTGCTGATACACGTATAAATTTTTCCTTCTCTACGATGCAACGAAGCAAAATCCTGAGGATAATAGTTCTTATAAACTATCATTCCCAACAATTTAGTCTTATTGAGCAGAGAATTTTCCTTGCATAGTTTATCACGATATTGTTTGTATTCATTTACAATATTGGTCAAAATACGCATGTCCTGAATGAAAAATGCCATTTCTGACAAATCTTCATCGCTGATGCCATCGTTTCCGCATCCTTTCTTCTCAAGTGCAGATTTGAGCTTATCTTTTGAGTTGGACGGGTTAATTACAGGTATTACCGTTGTTATAAAGTCGAAAAACTTTGTTCTTTCTTCATCTTTAAAAATATCGTCTTTGATGGCATAAATAAAAGTGATATGTCTGCCAACTATTTTGGACTCATTGACAAGCTGGTTCAGCTCACGCAGTTTCAAGAATATATCCGATGTTCCGAATCTATCCAAATCTTCAATAATAACTACATTATAATCAGTTACTTGAAAGAAATACAGAATTTCATCAAGATGTTTGTTAAATATAGAGTTGTCTTCTATAACTTCAATTTCCCCATCTTTCAAGTTTAACTTATTCAGTTTGGAATTGCTATAAGACCTAAAAATATAACGGGCAATCACATATAATACAAACAACAGCCACGCAAAAGCGACAAAATCAAAAATTGTATTCCATGTTTTACCCCAACTGAAGAAATTGTAGATTGAATCCACTCTTACGAAATTCGGTTCAAATAAGATGAGAAAACATACTACTGTGAATACACAACAAAGCGGATATTTTATCAGTTCACGTTTCGTCAGATGTACAATTTTTCTAAAACGAGAATTTGGTACTGTTTTCGTATCTTCTCTATATATGAGTTGTTGCAGAATGCTGTATTCTATTTTACGGTTAAGATTTTCTATACGTTTTTCTTTTTCCGCATCAGTCAATTCGGATGATTTATTCCCCTTTTCATTAGGTTCTTTCTTCTCTGATTTTTTATCCTCTATTTGTTCTTCATTAGCTTGTAAAGTTGCCAAGGAAATAGGCAGAAAGTTATGTTCATTGGCAAAATCTTCCATAAGAGTCATGAGTACAGAGCTTTTCCCAGATCCAAAAGGACCAGTAAGGGCAATGTTTCTTATATGCTCTTTTTCTGCTAAAGTCAGAGCCTCATTTAATTCAATGACTGATTTGTATGAAGCATCTACTTTTGCTAATTTCTTGGGAAGTAATGTGTCAATAGCCATATTCGCCTTATTTTATCTGAATAGATTAAATCCTTTGTTCGTATAATTCCACCATCAAATCATTAGCAATCAACTCTCCCGGCTGCATCTTAATACGATATATAGGAGTGCGACTACTGCCCAATGAAATAAAAGAGGATAGATTCAACTTCAAGCATAGTTTTCCGCTCTTTGTGCCAAAATATACTTTCTCCACTTTATAATAACCATCAATATCTCCGCCAACCATAGGCAAGAAATATCTTATATCCATCACATTGATAGATGTCGGAATTTTTTCCATCGTATAAGTCTTTGCAGTATGACTATAAAAGTCTGCATAATCCGCATCTGTTTTCCGAATTAATCCAGTCAGAATATTCTTTATCTTTGGCTTTGGTAGTTTGTTAAGGGTGCCGACATTGTCTATGCTTTCAATATGGAAATCTGTTTCAAGCTCAAACGGATTGCTGACGTGAAAATGAGTTTGCAAAGTGTCTAAAAGTTCTTTGCTTTGTGCCGTCTCCCTCTCCATTGTTGCAGATTTGATTTTGAGAGATTTCCATATATCTGATTCCTCGGCCTTCATTAAGGCAAGAATCAGATAATTACAATCAGCCTTCGGACGATACAATTTACCATTCAACTGCTGGAAATTGTCTTGGATAAACTGGCGACAATCCTTTCCTTCGCGTGGTTGGAGAGTCCTGAACGTATATAAACGGTTTAAGGTTTCTTGAATTTTATTTCTAAATTCCTTACGTATATATTCTCTCCATGCCGATTGTGCACTCTTGTTATTACGACCATATAATGATACAATGTATAAAAAGTTTACATCGTAGTGGCACAATAACAATGTATCTCTGTCAAACAAGCGGTTTTCAAATTGACGGTTCAGCTGTACTCCACCGTCCTGTGCTTTCAATTCTTTGTCATCGAATGAAAGAAATTTACTACCGCCTGTCTTCTTGTTAGGAATCCGAGCACTGATAAAGAAGTTGGGAATGGGATTATATCCTTCGGTTAATGAATCTCTTAACTGAGGATGTTCTCCGTTTCCTTCTCCGTCCAAAAACAGGTTTATATTCCATTGGATGACATTTTTGGCGTATGTATATTGTTTGTAAATGGATTTGTCGCCAAGTTGTGTCCTGTCATTCTTGGAGCGTTTGTAATACTTGCTGTCTCCAATGTAATAAGTGAGTTCGGAAGTCAAATCGGACTGTTTGATAAGCCCTTGTCCTATAAACATGTGGTCAACCAACTTGCCGTCTCTTTGCTCGGTGAGTTCTTTCGGTAAATTTTGTTTGTCATCGCCACTTACCAGAGCGTCTATCATGACTTCAAAGATTTGCTCGAAATCTTTCGCCAGCAAAAAGTCTTCCGCCTGCCTGTTCATTGCAATCTTATACTCCCTGTCAAAGAATGCATAGCACAAATCCCATATTCTCAGATCTTTGTCCGAGAAATATTTGTACTTGATTTGTTTCAATCTTCGGCATCCGAAATTCCTCTCTATATAAACTTTCTTCAACTTGTCATAGTTGATAAGCGGATATTGAACATTGATTTCAAAGGAGAAACCATGTGTTTCACGGATGTAATTCAATATCGAGAAGTATATGACAAGCAGTTCTTCGTCAAAGTTCACCATTTTCTTCCTGTTCACTGGCTCGATGTAAACAGGGCTTCCGTTTTGAATTACTGCCTGCGATGAAGTAATGGTCTTGTTCCAGTTGATTTTGTTATAACCGGAATGCACATTTTTAGCCACGAATGTAAAATAGTCCTGATTGTTTCTATTGAAATCTCTTAGTGCTATTATTACGTCAAGTAAAGTGTTATGCTTCTGTTTTCGCCCTCTGCTTTCGGACTGATATTCCTTGCTTTCAAGTATATTGTCGTTGTGACTCTGTTTATATACACTTATCGTCCGGTATATCCAAATCGAAAGTGTAGATAGAAATTCCTTGTATTCCTTACAACCTTCTTCCGTAAACTTAGCTTTTACTGTATTGGACTCAAAGTCTATTATTTCCTGTGGCGATGCACCAAATATCGTATCATCACCACGTTCCTCGTTTGTTTCACCTGTCAGTACGACTTTGGGCAAGAAGAAAATAACATCTTTTGCCGCCTTGCTATAGCAATACCCGACATACTCAAAGGCGTATCTGGCTTCCTTTACAGGAACAGACACAACATCTTTGAGTATTTCTCTGATTGTCAGGTTGTCCTTGACAATATCGTTCAGATTATATGGGTATCCTTCAATAAACAGCAGCATATTTATAATTCTTGAATATTAATTCCCCATTCTGGTTTGGATTGAATTATGGATAGAAAATTCGAAAAGCCCTTACGATTTTTACCATCTCCTACTTGTGTGGAAACGTGTAAAGATTCGTTGTTAGATAATCTAATTTCTTTGGATCTTTCCGCTGCTTTTGGGTCACGCGAATCTTTTATACGTTTTTCCCTATCTTCATCTGTTTCTACGATATGAGGAATTATGAAATTTGCAGCCTTCCAAGTATCTCGTATTTGAGCCGCTGTCTCTTGTTGATGATTATCGCAATAAATTTTGACGGCGCGTTTTACTAATGCACCTTTTCTCCAGACTTTACCATTTTCATCTGTTTCCTCACCATTGATGGAATATCGAATTGTAGACGGGAGTTCGTCATCACCTTCTGATGTATCATCATAATTTTCCAGTTCATCCCTGTCTATTGGTTTTAATCCAAGCTTATCCATCATTGAAATAATGAGTTGCTTGCAGTCTTCATCATACAATTTAGAGAAAGAGAAATCCGTGTCTATGGGAAATATGTCGGCATCACCATCTTTACAGACATCATTCCACAGATAAAACAATATTTTGTTTCTGAACAAATTAAAGGATATAACTTTTGTGGGTGGATTTATAAAATAATCCCCCATCATCTTATCCTCGGAACCTGTATCTTTTAAAATATGCTTATTGACTTCTTTTTGGAAATCGCTCCATCTATATTCCGTTCCATCAATATCAATTACCCAATCTGTGTTTTTATACTTAATCGGCTCATACTCCCAATCCCAACGACGTTTGAATGCGCTGTCGATAGGAAAGAGCGATTGATCGGAGGTGTTCATCGTAGCATATATATACAGATTTGCTGGCAGGCAAAGTTCCCCGTCTTTTATTCCGAGATTGTCTTCACCAAGTTCTTCTTTCAAATAAGCCTTCAAATCTGCATCTGCCTTAATGGTATATTCAGAGACTCCGTTTTCGTCCCTGTCAAGGAGTTGGAACAAGTCTCCGATTTGGGCACAATTACCTCGGTTGATTTCTTCTATAATTAGATATACATTTTCATTCGGTTTTCTGTATGCCTGCATATAGGCATTAAGAAACGCCTGAGGAATGAATTTGTATGTAATAATCTCCTCTGATAAATCCACTTCGTCTCTCAATCTGACAGTTTCCTTACCAAACAGTCCATATAAAGGACGTTCACTTTTTGTAGGTTTGTATGCTCCAACAAAAGTTGAATAATCACTATCGGGATGGAATGTCGTTCTAAAGATATTTTCTTTTGCAACCCCTTTAAGTTGTTCCTTTATTTTATGGGATTTCCCAGTTCCTGGAGCTCCATAGAAAATTTGCTGACGGCTAGTACTATCACAAGACTGATGCGGTTTTATGACAGAAGGTCTAAAGCTATCTGCTACATTCTCCAACTCATCTATTGTTGTTTCTAATGCTTCTTTTTCAAGACAGATCTTTACATCAGAATCAACAGAGTCTAGCATTGGTTGGTTTGCCCATATTATTACCTTACTCAATGTTGAGAACAATGGTTTTGTCTGAACCGTAGAATTAGCATTTGCGACAGGATCCGAGAAGTATGCAGATCCATTATTTCTCCAAGATGTCTCATCGTATTCGGTCAAGCCCTTAAAAGACTCCAAATTAACCAATATATCCTTCAAAGTTTGAAGAATATTATCTAATCCTATTTGAAAGAACTTGGTGCCGCCACGTCTGCCTGAGTTGCTGAAAGTAATAAAACCGCCTCTCCCGCTCAGTGTCGCCTTAAAGTCACTATTGCAGGATGCTTCATTTAAAAATGAGAATAAATCTTTCATAATCCGATTACATCAATTGTTTAACTATTTCTTCAGCCAACCTTTTGATAACAGGAATAGCGACACTGTTTCCAAATTGCCGGTAGGCCTCTTTGCGTGATACTACTATCTTAAATTCGATATTGGAATCATTATAATTATGGTTCTTCGCACACTCCGGTTTTTCCCATCCATTACCAATAATACGATATCCTTGTAATCGCCCAGCCTCCACAGGAGTTAATACACGGGGATTAAGTCCTTTTTCAGATTGATCGATAAGTATTTCACTACCATCTTTCCAATACCTTGCTGAAATGGTACTTGTATATGTGCTATCAGCATTGAATAATGAATAGCCAAATCCTTTCCCGTTTTGTATGTTTCGCTCTTTTCGTTTTTGATGACCTTCCCACATCTTGTCACTGATGGTGTATTGAGAATCCATTGTTTCCTCCGGCTCGAAAATATCAGATACTTTGGTTGATAGTGTTCCATCTTTCAACTTTTTTTTATCATATATAGTAGAACCATCTTCTGCAATTCCATATGGAAATTTAAACTCGTTGACATTTATCAGTTTCTTATACCATGCTATAATAAATAAACGTTCTCGATTTTGCGGTACTCCGAAATACTTTGCGTTAAGTACATCGAAAGAATAATCATACCCCAATTCTTCAAGTGTAGCTAGTATAACTTTGAGGGTATTCCCTTTATCATGTGTCTTCAACCCACGAACATTTTCTAGAAACAACACTTTAGGAGGACAACCTGCGTTGATCTTCTCTTTGATAATGTTGGCTATACTAAAGAATAAAGTCCCTCTTGTATCTTCAAAACCTCTTCTCAGACCTGCTACAGAAAAGGGTTGGCAAGGAAAACCACCACAACAAATATCAAAATCAGGAATCTTGCTTGGGATTGCATTATTGATATCTTCATTAAAATACAGATACTTTCCGTCCCTGTCTTTTTTAAAGAGTTTTGGTTCAATATCTTTGTAGTTGGCTTCGTATGACAAACGGGCATTCTTATCCAATTCACTTGCAAAAACACATTTGCCACCAACATAATGCATTGCAATATGAAAACCACCAATGCCTGCAAACAAGTCTATAAATGTATATTTCTTCTTTGCCATTTTTTTCTTTTCACTTATTCTACAATTTCATACAAATCTTTCAAATCACACTGCAGCACCTGTGAAATCTCTATTAATTGCGGTGCACTTGGTTGTGTGGTATTGGTACACCATCGGCTTATTGTCATTTTTGACACACCAAGTTGTTCTGCTAAGTGAGTCTTTGTAACCATTTTATCTGCTAGAATCACACGAATTCTGTTTTTATATACTTTCTTTTCCATTGAAAAATATTATGCATATTTGTGCAAAGATACACATTTTTGTGTAATTGTCCATATGAAATACACCAATAAATACCACATATTAAAAAAATGCTTCTATATTGTTTATTCTTCCTTTAATCTTATTCTAATGATTCTATTTCATATCAAAATTACAAATAAGTTCAATTTTATAGCTATTTATGATTGCCAAACTATAAAAAGAGTTATCTTTGTGATAAATAATTGGTTATGACAATAGACAATAATACGGATAGAAAGGACTTTTCTATCGAATATATCGTACCACAGATAGTGAAATATCAAAATATTGATGATTTGTTAGAGAATAAAAATAACACCCGATCATTTTTTGATACAAATGAGTATCTGTCAATAGATAATGTGCTACAAGAACATTTCGCTTGTATAGTCGGTGAACCGGGGATTGGTAAAACCCGACTTGTTGAAGAGATCAGAAAACTAACTTCAACAAAACACGTATATTATACAGCATCTAAATTTGACACAAACACCGAGAATGTTTCTGCCGATAAAGAATATTGTATAATAGATGCTTTAGATGAAGTTGACGGAAGCCTGTTTTGTCGTGTTTTACTATCAATTGGACAATATAAAAATGAGCATCCAAATGTTAAAGTGTTGTTTACTTGCAGAAAACACTATGTTGCATCTTATGCAAGTCATTTTGCTGCTTGCAATAATTTAAGATTCATAGAATTGTTCAGGTTAAGTGGAACAGATGTTGATGAATTCGTAGATAAAACATCTGAAACAACCAAGAAAAATGTATCTAAAAGTTCCAAATTAAAAGAGCTTCTATCCATTCCTCGATATTTAGTATTTCTATTGGAACGCGAAAATAAGCAAGGAGTATGCTCGAATATCAGTGAACTTTTTGAGTATATAATAGAACGTTCAATACAAACTGCAATAGAAAATAGTCAGATAAAGAATGAGAACATTAAGATTCTCATACAACGTGTTTTGGAAAAAGTGGCTTTCATTATGGAAATAAGCCGTAAAGACAATATTACGAAAGATGAGTTATATTCGGTTTTAGATGGGATAAAAGGAAATATGGCGCAGATGCTCATCTCCAATCTAGACTTGCTCTTCTTTGAAAATCGAATATTGAAAGAAACAAATGGAGTATTGCAGTTTGAAAATACAGAACTACAAGAATATCTTGCAGCTAAAGAACTATGCAGGCAGGACAATATAGAAAGTGTACTCTACGATGTTGCTGTTCAGCAAAAATTGAAACATATCTACCCTAACTGGTATGATGTGATTCCTCATATATCATATACAGAAGATAGAGTTAACACTTTTATCAATGTACTTAAACTCATTGTGTCATATGAATCAAATCTTGAAAACGAGGCCTTTGTATCGCTTTTGAGATATGTTGATACATCAGTCCTTTCACTTCATCAAAAAGAGGATCTGTTCTCAATTGTTTTTGATCATTATCTGCGTGTACCTGCATACATTATGTGGAGAGGTTCTATATCAGAATTATTGCAGGAGTGCTATACATTAAGTTGCGATATAAAAATGATATTTCCATCAGACAGACTCAATAAGATACAATTATCTAATATATATGTCATTCTTGATGCACTTGTCGAAGAAGAAAAATTAAGTGAATGTGTTTTGGTTCATTGGACAAACGCTGCAAAAGACTTAATGGCAACTGACGATAATGAAAAAAAACTTGTAGCTTTAAACTTGTATAGTGCGCTTAAATGTACAGATGAACTTATACAATTGTCAGAATATTATAACGGATTTACCAAAGAGCTAAAAGAAAAATATTGTGAGGTAACTGGCTATAAGCAATTTGTAGACAAGAATGTTGTAAATTGTTGGCTGGATGGCTGCTATGAAAGTAATCCATACGCTATAAATGCAGTTTTATGTATAAAAAATACAACCACTATAATTTACGCATATAATAAAATTATAAATAATGGTAAGCTCCAAGAATTTTTCAATCCTAAAGGAGCGTTATTTGTACATTATGAGTTATACCTGAAAACCCAATTTGAAACAATTTGGGCTAAAGATTCTGAAAGTAAAAAGATTATAACAAAAATCATTGCGAGTTTTATGGAAAATCATTCGTATGCTACTCACAATGATATTAATACTATAGTCAAACAAATACTACTTGAAGAGACTACAGGAGTATTGTTTATTAAATGTTTTAGTGATAGCTGGGATTTAGAAAAATTGTTTAGGAATTTTGATGCCGAACTTGTTGATTCTGAGCTTTTATCTTCTGTAGAAAAGTTGCTAAAAGAAACAAGTATTGAGGATTGGAATGTAAATGAGATTCTCATTTCTCTTGTCGGCAAAATAAGGAATGATGAAGCGAAAAGGTCTTCTATAGCAGAGTATATATCACGTTATACCGAAACATTTGAGCGTTGGAATAAAGCATCCCAAAAAGCAGAAGACGAAAAAGTAAATTCACATGATCAACAACTTATAAAGGCTTATGAAATCCTTTCAGATTCAAAAGTCTCAAATTCTTATAAATATGAAGCAGCGTTAGAGTTGTCACAAAACATTGATTTCGTACAACGACAAGATTTCACTCAGCCTTTGGTTAATGTTATAGCAATATTTTTCGATGAGATTGATTTGGATAAAATGATATTAGAAAAGACATCAGAAAATTCTTTTAGTGTGTCTAAGTCGTTAATGAAGATACCATATTATGTGAAGGCCATATGCCAGTTAGGTGTTCCTGATTCGTTGAAAAGCTATAGGAATATTTTAGCTAAAACCCTGCCAATAGTTTGCTGTACAACGAGTCTTGATGCTCACGAAATAATAGGAATTTATAGGTCTGTCATTGGGAGCTTTAGTGAAAAGGAAAAGGCTGAACTTGTGGAATGGTGGGCATCAAGAAAAGATGATTTTATGAACATTAGCTCTGAAGATGTCTTTACTTGCATTACTGATTATGGTATTGACGAACTGTCATATAAGTTGGAAGAATATATAGAACAATATATCGCATATAAAGACCTTAACCATAGTATTGCGGCATCCAAGGCCTTAGAGATTATATCAAAAGGGTATTGTAACTGGGATATACATAAATATAAGACTTTGTTCGATGAACTTAAGGACGATAGCATTACAAGCATAAAAATGCAGTGTAATGCTATAATGATTGAAAAGTTTCAAGATCCCGATGCAATAACATGGAGAATTGAATATCTCAAAAGAAATGTTGTACAATCTCTTAACAATGACACAGGTCATGCACGTGCGATTTCATATGAAGAATCTGAAGTGATAAGTCCAAATCCGCGTATGTTCAGATGCTTTATGCCTATTATCGGAAATGAAGTATTAGAAAAACAATTACTTGAATTATTCGATTTTGGTCTATCCTTAACCATAAAGAAAGAGACCCAAGAATATGCCAGCTATATCCTTTGCCAGACATACTTTTTCTTTATAAATACCAATAATATTCATTACATTTCAGAATTAAGAAAAAGTATTGAAGCTTTTAATACTAAAAATGTTAGTTATCTTGCAAATAACATCATGAATAGTTTCGAAATTACATTCCTGATAAATGAAAAAGCTAATATTGGTAAAGCAATTAAGCAATATAACAAATGTATTGAAGAGTCATATTTGGAAATTCGGAATGATGGTGATCTTAGACGCTATTTTACCTATATACATTCTAAAGTTCAAAAAGAAATACAGGATCAAGGTATATATTCTTTAGTCAGACAAGAAGCTTTAAGTGAAGATTTTATTCAGAGAGAATTGAAAAATACTATTATAAACAAGTGTTGTCAAATGGGGCTGGACGCAATTGGGATAGACAGAGAAGTTACTCTGCAAGATAACAAACGTACAGACCTTCTAATTAGATATGGCTTATGTAATCCTATTATGGTAGAACTTAAGCTGCTTCATAATAAGGAAATTCAAAACAAAAATAAACGTAAGGAATATAAGAACAAGTTTGTCCAATACACTAATGCTACCAATGCTTGTTTGTCTGTATTCTGGATATTTGATGTTCATAGGAAAGGTTGTGACTCCTCAAGTTTCAAAGCTCTAGAAGCTGAATACAAAGACCTTAATAATACCTTAGTCTTGTATACTGATTGTAAATGTAGTAGTGGGGTTGAAACCGGCTTACCTAAATCAAAAACTCCCCAAGCTACTCGTAAAAAAAATAAAAGGTAAAAAATAAAATTTATCGACTGAGGTAATAAAAATTATGTCCCATATTACAATGAGCCTATTAGAATAGATTTAGGAGAGGAAAAAGTTCCCCTCCTAAAGTCTAAAATGCACGAAGTGTTTTTTATAGACAATCTGTCAGCCAAATCTTCTATATCTTTTTAACTTCACATAAATTTTTTATTTAAGCCTTCAATACAAGTCATCTGAATAAATACTCATACGATATTTCCATTGCTTAATTATTTACTTTGTACCAACAATTGGCAGATACTTTTATTGGTTCATCAAGGGTGATAATAGCTTTACGCAAACTGTCTGTACAGTACATGAGTTCCGTCATATTCTCTTGAAGATAAAAGTTCCCGAAGATACTATCACATTGGGCACAACCGAACGAAGGATATGCTTCTCCAATCGTCTTACTATATCTTGGCTTTATTTCGCCCATAATGAATGTTTCAGACGGATGCTCATGCATATACTTCTTAAGCCCTTTGATGATAGAAGGATTGAATGTGATGTCTTCATCCATCATTAAATGCTGTCCATTGATCACAATTCCTTCTTTCGAGAAAAGACGGTTTGCAAAGTAGACATCATTCTCCCTATGACATTTCCAACATTCATTTTTATAAAAGCACAATTCTATTTTGTTTATTTCAGCTTGCTCTGCAAACTTAATCTTACCATCAATAAGAAGATGAAGGAATGTGGGTAATTCAAGTCGATTATTGGAATTATCATCAAACATTGAATTGAGACAAACAAACTCCTTATCTGTTTGGAATATAAGATTAAAGCATGGCAGACTCTGTTTTTGATAAGACGAGTTTGCTGCTGGCAATAACAGCCAACATCCGCAAACACGTTCTTTACGCATAGCTTTGTATGTGGCTGTTACATTGCGAGGACATTTGCACACGTTGAAAGCCACTTTGTATGTATCATGTTCAACAACGACATCTGCATTCCATGTGGCAGACTTTACTTTGGTTATATAGTTTAGACCCATGTCTTTACAAACGTCAAGTATTGTTGATATGATTATTTCTTTTTCCATAATCGTTATTTTACTTATTTTCTTTCTCCCTTTTCTCTTTTACTCTTTCCAATCCCGGCATCTTCTTAGCCAATGCACTTTCTCCGGCAGGAAAATAGAGAGGAAACACTTTATATAAGAAACCTGCAATGTCACTGCGCTTCTTGCCCATATTGAAAAATATAGAGCATACAAAGTACATAAGTTCTTGTTGACTGCACTCGTCTTTGGGCTGTATGCTTATTGATGGAGCAACAATCAAATCATGTTCGGCAAATGATAGCGCACTTGCAAGAATGGCTTTCTGTTCTTCCTCAGTGAACACTTTTATTTTCCCTGCAAACCATTCAAGTTCTTCTTGCTGAAGTGCTTGTTGCTTTTCATTCTGATGTTCCAATAGGATTGCTACATTTTCTTGTTGCTTTTCTGTCAAGGCGTTTTCCAATGCTTGATTCTTTCGTTTAAGGACATTGAATTTCAGCAATGCGGCAATGTACATACAGAAATAACCTACTGCAATATCGAATATCAGGACAAGCAGATAATTGCTGTTTGAGTTTTTGGTATTCTCAGCCATATACTCACTGATAGGAATAACGGCTAATAGCATGATGATGGCTATTGCATAAAGCACTCTGTATCGCGTTTTATGGTTTACCTGCGGTAAGGAAGCAAACAAAAAGGCGATAATCAAGACAGCAATTATTGCACAAAGTGGAATGAAAGATGTTCCCATAGGTTTATTGCTCAGTTTGAGGGTTAACAATAATGCGCCAATAGCCAGCTTTATCAGAACCTTCATGAGCCAAAATCTCCATATCCCTAAGGCTTTTGATGTTTTTCTCTATTGCACGTTTAGTTACACCAATCTTATTAGCCATATTATCGGCTGTGATTGATGGGTCAGAAATAACGAGGTCAATTATTTTTTGTGCAGTTTTACTGACCTTCTTCAGTGTTTTCGATGTATCTCCGAACCTATTTGCATTTACACCGAACTTTTTCACCGAACCTTTTTCGTTTACACCGAACTTTTCTGCATTTACACCGAACTTTTCGACCGAATATTCTTCGTTTACAGGGTACTTTTTGAGGGTACTATTTACCCTGTTGGCTACCTCTTCCACAGGAATTCTTCCGTTCTCGTCCCAGTTCAGGTTATAGAACGTGGTATAGAAAGAAGTCGCTTCCGTTTGATATTGCGGTTCTTTTCCTTGCAGGAAGTTAGGCAGTTTCTCTGTAAGTTCTCGCATTTTGCGTAAGCCAGAACCACGTTTCTCCATATAGTCCAACTGTGTGAACACATCTGCAATGACGGGATTGCGACGCATGGAAGGCACTTTGTATATATCTCGGTCTTGAATCTGCGTACCGTCAAGCATAGCGCCCGGTGATACTAGTTCTACGCGGTCATCATAAATGTCGATATGTACTTCACCACCCATCACGGTATAATCTCTATGGATAAGATGGTTTACCAACCCTTCAAAGATAGCACGGTCGGAATAGTCGGGGAGGTTCAGACGATAGTTCGGCATCTTCACCCATCCACTCATGGTATAATTCTTGATGAAGTCCATGCCGTATTTCAAAAGCAATACAAGGTTAGCCCGATGTTCTACGGAACTGATGGCATCATCTTTATAAAGTCCTGTCCAACGGGTACAGAAGATACGCGATTGGAATACGGTGCAATTATCCACAAACAGCAATCCAGCATTGGTCAGTTTACCGTCAGGAGTAACCAGACCGAATGATTCCAAAAACTTGTCATTCCATTCCTGATGGGTTTGTTCACGGAAAGTATTGGCGAGAATAATAAAAGAGTGCTTGCTGGCATCCACTTGTGTAGGCAGTGAATCCCATGTCATGTGCGTACCCTTTAATACCAACGAAAGAAGTTGTTGTGAATTACACTCCACGCTTTCATTGCCAACCCGTACATACGCGGTACGTGTTCCGTCTTGATAATAGTAATAAGGTGTAAGCGTTCCAGCCTTTACTTTCACTTCAAGCAAGGAGTGTCCTTCATGTGCTATCGGGATAAGTTGTATTTCCGGTACTGGGTCAAGTCTTGCCTTGATGGTTTCGCTGATAAAGTCTGCATCAGATTGTGGGTTCTCTAAACCTACAATCACTCCATCGTCGTTCACTCCATAGAACAAGCTGCCGCCATCCGTATTGGCAAAAGCCGATACGGATTTAAGCCATGACTTCACTTTCTTACGTTCCAGCATTTCCTTGAAATCGTAAGCTGAGCATTCCGCTATCAATGTATTGTTTTGAATTTGCATCGTTTCCTTCTAATTGTTAGGGTACAACTCCCCAATATTATGTACAAAGATAAGGATAAAAGTGGAGATTCTGTTAAAATTGACACAGACTTTTGATTTTTATGCGTTTACATCTCTTTATTTATGAATAAAAATCGTACTTTTGCAGTCAAGAGCTGTGGTTGCTTATGGATGCTTATTTTCGGATTTGCGATATAATTGCAACACGTGTACGCAAGTTGCTCATACAGAGATACTGTTGATTTTGAGGAGGTCAAATGATTTCGATAAGGAAACAGATAATAAACAATAAGCAAAAGCGTGCAGCTCAATGAGTTGCACGCTTTTGCGTTTACATTTATTTGCGATTTTTTTTAACCTGCACTCACTCCATTATCGTTTACTTTGTAGAACAAGCCCCGTTTAATTACGAAAAAAGACTTTCATGTATTTCATGCATTTTGAATTACAAGGAAAGAATCAAATCAGCTAGCAGGACAGCTGTTTCCGGTTCGTTTTTCGGTGCCTCTTTTGGTTTCCATGCTACAACGAATCGAACAGAGGCGGATTTCACGTTATAACCTTTTTCTTGCCATTCTGATAATGTGGTTTGCATATTTTGTGACAACTTTGCTATCGGTTTATTGGTCAAGGCGTTATATAAAATAAAATTATTGTAATTTAAAGAATCTCCCCCTTTTAATGCCAATACCTCATGCTTAAGTTCTTTGAAAAATCCCAGATTGACATCTTTGTGAGAGAGTTGCAGGACTATTTCTTCAGGCATTGCATACTCTTTTTGACTGATATTATATTGGTCTACACTTAAGTGATTAAAGCAATCGCCATTTGTATGCACAAACAGACGATTTTTTGCACGCGTCATTCCCACATAGTACCGACGCATCAAATGGGCATCTTTCAAATAATTGTCAGAAATGAGCATATATACGTCGTCAAATTCTCTGCCCTTAGCTTTATGAATAGTCGATACCACAACATCTGTACCTGAAACATCACAGAAATCTTCCACTGATGACTCAAATACAAACTCTTTGAAATCACTAAAATATTTTGCTTTGTTGGTCTGTTCAAACAGTTGCACACAACGTTTTATGTATGTCAGGCTTTGACTTCTATCATAAGTGGAAAAGGTTGCATGTTTGGCATCTTCCCATAAATCTTCCGGAATTAGGGGTGTCTTCATTCGTTTGTCTATATACCTCAAGAAATACCTCATCTCAGCCATGTTCCAAAAAAGGAAACCATCCATAGATTGTATTAACTTGCTGTTTATGCCATGTTTTCGTAAGAGAGCTACAAGGATTACAGCTTCTTCGTTTGTCTGGGTGAGCACACATGAAGTGCTGCCGTCCTTCCGATAGTGAATTAATTCCTCAACGAGCGGTTGATACATATACTTTGATTGATGGCGTGTCACCTCAACCCAACCATCTTCTTTTCTCATTGAGATAATTGGCGTACTTTTCATCCTTTTACTGATACTCCGTACAAACTCATTGGCGAAATTAACCGGATGGTGTGTACTGCGATAATTTTCAGTCATCTCAATGAACTTGCTTCCGGATTCCTGTGTCAGTTGGTACATATATTGAGAATCAGACCCACGGAAATTATAGATGTTTTGGTCATCATCGCCTACTGCTATCACACGCATCTCCTCATTTTTAGTCATAAGAGCCTTTACAAGTGCATGTTCTTCAACCCCCATATCCTGAGCCTCGTCTATGACCAGTACTGTTTTGCCGATTTTGTTAGGCTCCACTTCTCCTTGGTCGATCATTTCGGCTGCCTTTGAAACAACATTCTTGGCGGCCTCAAGATTACCTATCCGCCCCAAAAGGTCAAAGCAATAGGAGTGAAATGTCTTTATCTCGACAAAGTGGGCGGCATTGCCTATCAGTTCCATGAGTCTTTGTTTGAATTCCGTAGCGGCTGCTCTTGAAAACGTTAACATCAGAAGTTGCTCGTGTTTTACATCTTCGAGTAGTAGAAGAGATGCAAGTTTATGTACCAGTACTCGTGTTTTTCCGCTGCCGGGACCTGCTGCGACAACGATGCAACGTGAATCCTTGTCGGAAATAATCTCCATTTGGCATTTGGACAACTGACCAAATAATTGTTTGTATTTCTGTGGTGTCAAGTTACGCTGTATTTCACTGGCTCTTTCTTCTTTGAAGTATTTTGTGACGAACTTCTTATAGTCCATTTGAAAATAATCTTGGACATATTGTAAAGCTGCATTATAATCCTTTACCATCAAATTGGCATATTCGCCCACGATATGAACTTGCTGGATTTTCTGCTTGTAGAATTCATTAAGCATCCGGTAGTCATCCTGCTTATATCTCGATTTATTGTCTTTTATTCTTTGTATATTCATTGCGTTATAAAGAACCAAAAAACCGCCTTCGAGTTTGAGTGCTCCGATTTTCGACAGATATAGAAGTGCTTCTTCCACCTCTTCCAATTGTAGATTGTCAAATCTGTTAAAAAGGGATTGAGGGCTTGATTTTATTTGATTTAGAAGTTCTACCACAGAAAATTGAACAGCTTTGTTTTCTGAAGTTCCCTTTTCCGTATCAGTTGCTAGCCTGTATAGCCATTCCACAGTAAAACGGCTTATTTCCAATCGTCTTTCAAAACGCTTGATAGTTGATTCCGAATCTGCCTGACGGCTGATTTCCATATTGTGGCCCGCATCCTCTTTCTTGCGAATATATCCTTTGACGGTGAGGAAGTAGAGTAGTGTCCGGATATCTTTTTCATTGGAGGCATTGACTCCATCGTTTACAGCATTGTCATTTAGTTGCTTGCATGATATCCGCAAAGATTCGTCAGGTATGTGGCTGAGGATATATTGCTCAAGTTTCGCAAAACGTTCGAGGAGTGTCCGCGATTTTCGTTCCGAGTCACCGACATCCAGCAGATAGGCAGATATGTCTTTACTGTCTGCCAATATGCCTTCCTGCCTCATTCGCTCTACGGCAGATATGACTTCACGCTTACTTATTCCTAATATATCTGCCAGATAATCAATTCGTGACTCAGCTTCTGAATTTTGAGCTTTAGTAATATGCTTCTGCGAAATCAGTGATTTGATGATTCGGACAGCCTTCTCTATTTCATCGTTGCCAAATAACAGTGACGCTGATATGCGTTCTCTTGCTTCATCCATGTTTTTTACTGTGATACCTGTAGCATATACATGAGGTACATTGTTTCCTCTTACCAGATATCCACTTTGTTCCAGAGCAGCCAAAGCCGTCCGCACACGTGTTTCAATATCGGACACCGAATCGTCCCAGCCTGCTTGCCGGGCAATTTCCAATGCAGAACAACTGACTTTCATGCGTTGCCTGGTAAGGTCTTTTATCGCTTTCCATACCTGTTGGATTTCGCTGATGCTTAGCTTTGTCTGGTTCAACAATATAAAATGCTTGTCCAAGTCATTGTCACTATAAAGGACATAGCAACGTGCATTGAGGTTAGGATCACGACCTGCTCTGCCTGCTTCCTGAACATAATTTTCCAGTGAGTCGGAAATGTCGTAATGTACCACAAGACCGACATCTTTCTTGTCGACTCCCATGCCGAAAGCTGACGTTGCCACGATGATGCGTACCTGGTCATTCATGAATGCATCTTGGTTCACAATCTTTTCATCAGCTTCCATCTTGCCATTGAAAGGTAATGCCTTATAACCGTCACGGGTCAATTTGGCTGCCAGTTCTTTTGTACGTTTAGTGCGTGATACGTAAACAATTGTCGGGCAATCGGATTCAGCCACGAGGCCTCTCAGTTTTAAGTATTTATCATTGTCATTTTCGGCATGTACGACAGAATAACGCAGATTTGTTCTTGAAGCCGTTGATGCAAACAACTCCAAGTCTAAATTCAATGTCTGTTTGAAATAGTCACAAATATCTTGCACTACTTTCTGTTTTGCCGTAGCAGTGAAGCAAGATACAGGTATCGGATTCTTGCATCTTTTCTTTTGTTGGTATTCCCGGATGAATTTACCTATGTAAAGATAATCAACCCTGAAATCTTGTCCCCATGAAGAAAAGCAGTGTGCTTCGTCTATCACAAATCTCACGATATGGCGTGCCGTCAAAATTTTCTCGATGGTTTTTGAGCGGAGCATTTCAGGAGATATATATAAAAGTGAGGCTTCTCCGTCTTGTACTCTTTGTATTGACAGCGCTCTTGTGATTGGGTCTAACAGGCCATTGATGGTTACGGCATCAGTAATACCTCTATCAGCAAGATTGTCTACCTGATCTTTCATTAGTGATTGCAATGGAGAAATGACAACTGTAAGTCCATGCACGGAACGGCCTGCCATAAGTGCAGGTAATTGGAAAGTAAGCGATTTTCCACCACCGGTAGGGAATATTGCCAATAATGACTTGCCTTTTACCGCTGCTTGGGCGGCTTGTTCTTGAAGCGGTTCACCTTCATAGGTACGGAAGTGCTCATATCCGAAGAAAGCTTTTAAGTTATGGAGTACGTCCAGTCGGGTATTGCAGTAAACGCAGCTTTCGTTACAACTGGTATGACGCAGAAGTTTCACAACAAATTCCACTTCCGGATAATTGTGCAGTACCCATCCGGGAGTAATGGAGCGATGGTCGGTAGTATCTATTAGAGCCAGTGCATATGCCAATTCGCATGGATGCTGTTTGATTAGCGTATTAAGATCAGCATGTTGGCAGATTTTTCCCACATAAAGATTCCTTATGAGTTCGGGTATCCCTTCATTGACAGATTTTGCCCCCACCATACTGAGAAATCCTTCAAACTCTTTTTGGTCTTTTAGCAATGATGCAAATAGCTTGCGCTTTTCGTCCGGCAACGAATGCCAGCGTGCTATTTCGTCAAGTAGCAAGTCTTTTGCTTTTTCGCAGTCGTTCACCGGGTTATTCATCTGCTCACTTATCAGTTTGTCATCTTTCATAAGCCTATGGTAAGGGCGTTCTGGAAACAGTAGAGGCGAAATATAAAGTGTATCGACTAAAATCCAGCGGTATGTTTTGTCAGGGAACAGATATTTGGCATCATGATGAATGATATTGTGCCCGCAGATGTAGTCTGTGTCGCTGAGAAATTCAAACAGTTCCTCTTTTGAAGTTTTATGATATGTTGCGCCGTCATGGCGGAGTGCTCCGATATCATGAATTTTACGATCTTTCAACCCAATCTCAACATCTACTATGGCATAGCGTGGGGCATCATATGGTACAGATGTATTTTTATTACTGATGACATTATTAGTGTCCTCAGTTTTCCTGATTCCTATGAGTCGGCTCCATATTGACATACGTTCAATATAATAAGTTGTTTTATAATTTGGATTTATTATGTATCTGCATGGTTTTCTTGTTGTTGTTCGGGTATGACAACCCGATATCATTTACAAAGGTAAATGATAAAACTGAAGAAACCGTTAAAAATTACCGTTTTCTTTTGATATTTATATGTTTATATCAAGTTTTTCTATAATTATTTTTCGAGTAGTCTTTTATAGAAACAAAGAAACAATAAAATAAATTCCCGCTGCTAAAAGCCCGCTGACCGGAATCGTGAGAATCCACGCAATCATCAAATTTTTTGTTACTCCCCAACGGACAGCGGAGAGACGCTTTGTTGCACCTACTCCAATGATTGCTCCCGTAATGGTATGTGTGGTGCTGACAGGGATTTTCAGCATTTCTGTGATGTAGAGAGTAAAAGCCCCTGCTGTTTCGGCAATCACTCCTTCCAATGGAGTGACTTTGGTGATTTTTGTCCCCATCGTTTTTACTATCTTCCAGCCACCGGACATTGTTCCGAATGAGATGGCGGTAAAACAGGAGAAGGCAACCCAGTCAGGAAGGTCATTGATACTGTTTATGCCCATGCCCAGCCCCATTGAATGGGCGGCTATCATGGCAGCGGCAATGATACCCATTACTTTTTGAGAGTCGTTCAGACCATGTCCTACACTGAAAAGGGCAGAGGATACAAGTTGTAATTTCTTGAACCATTGCTCGGCTGTATGAGGATGTGCGCGTCGGCAGATATAAAGAACGAATAATGTGAATCCGAATGCTATGACCATGCCGATAAAGGGAGCTAGAAAAATGAAAGCTGCAATTTTCAAGATAATATTAAGCTGGATAGCTTCAAATCCGTTAGCCATGATGGCAGCTCCGGCAAATCCGCCAATAAGAGTATGCGAGGAGGAAGAGGGAATACCTTTCCACCAGGTAACCAAGTTCCAGGTAATAGCCGCAATAATTCCTGCCAGTATAATCGGCAAAGTAATATACTGCTCTACTACGGTCTTTGATACCGTGTTCGCAATGCCGAAACCGCCTATAATATATTTAGCGATGAAAAATGCGACGAAGTTGAAAAATGCTGCCCATAAGACAGCTTGGAAGGGAGTAAGTACCCTGGTGGATACGATTGTAGCGATTGAATTTGCTGCATCGTGAAAGCCGTTGATATAGTCGAATATCAGAGCCAAGATAATAATAGTCACTAATAATTCCATGTGTTCCGGTTTCTTTTATGCGTATTTTACAATCAGGCTTTTTAAAATTTTGCCTACATGTTCTGCTGCGTCAGTAGTCTTTTCTAGCTCATGCATGATTTCTTTAATCTTGATAAGTTCGATACAGTCTTTTTCTTCCTCAAAGAGCTTGGTGATAAAGAACTCATATACATCATCCGCTTGATTTTCGATCTCATGCAGTTTGGAACAATATTCCCGAAGTAGAGTTGGTTTTTTGCGGAATGTTTCAAGTTCATCCATGGCTTTGCAGATATATATGGCTTCTTCCTGAATCAGTCGGCTCAATTCTTTGCCGCTGTCGGAAATGGGACGAGGGTTATAAATAGAGATTCGTTTGGCACAACTGTTTATTCCGTCGATAACATCATCCATGCAGGAAGCTAGGTCGTGGATATCTTCACGGTCGAAAGGAGTGATGAACGTAGTTCCTAATTCGTCAAAAATCAAATGTGTCAGTCTGTCTCCTTTCCGTTCGAGGTCTTTTATCTTTTTGTAATAGTCCGCGCGTTCTGCCGGTTGGTCATGTTGCAGACTTTCTACTAAAACAGCAGATGAGGCAGAAAGTACTTCTGACAATTGTTTCAGTAATGGGAAAAACTTCGGTTCCTTTGGAGTGAACCGGCTAAAAAAGGAATTTTTCATAAGTGTAAAAACTTTAAATTGTTTTTTCTACTCTATATCTATTAGTAACAAATGAATACAGATTATAGTTTGGTCTGATTAAGATTTCAGTTTGGCGCGTAGTACCTCAATTATGGCAGGTAGTATGGATATAAAGATAATAGCCACAATCAGCAGTTTCAGATTTTCCTGCACAAACGGAAGGTCGCCGAATAAATACCCTGCATAGCAAAATATAGATACCCAAATAGCACCGCCAACTAGATTATATACCATGAAATAGTAATAATTCATTTTTCCCATTCCTGCTACGAAAGGGGTAAATGTACGTACTATGGGGATAAAGCGTGCCAGGATAATGGTTTTGCCACCGTATTTTTTGTAAAACTCATGTGTTTTTTCCAGATGACTTTGCTTGAATATCTTGGATTTTGGATTATTGAATAGCTTTCGACCGAAGAAATGCCCGATCATATAATTACATGAATCGCCTAATACGGCAGCGACAAATAATATGATGACAAGTATATGTATGTTGATAGGCATATCTGGTAACGCAGAGATAGCTCCTGCAACAAAGAGTAAAGAATCCCCCGGCAGAAAAGGAGTGACCACTAATCCCGTTTCACAAAAGATTATAATGAATAAGATTGCATAAGCCCATGCGTGATAATCACGCACAATCATGACCATATATTGGTCGATATGGAGTATAAAATCCAGTAAAAAGTCCATTTTATATACTTTGGTTGTTATTAAAAGGAAAACTGAAAACAAAAAGTAAGACATAGAAAAGAGGAGTCTCTATGTCGGAAAAGTATATAAAATCGCTAAATGAGTATGTGCCCTAATGTATAGATGTGATATCTATCAGAATATTTGATAAAATTAGTGTAATATGAGAAACCTATCCATTGATTCTTGGGAAGTTGAATCTTTAAAGAACTTAATATCCGGATAGTGCCGGAAGGGATATTGAACCTGAGTAACTTGGAAGGAGAAAAATGGCGGAAAGAGAATGGATTTAAGACACCGTCACTGTCATTATAGTTTTGTTTTCCTGTATTTCCTTTTGCTTTGATGAGTTTTTTCTCTTTTCCGAGTTGTTTTATACTAGCCTTGGCTTTGGAATAATATGAATTGGTGCAAGTTCGTATGCCGGTGCTACCGGCTTCTAACCGATATGTTTCCTGTTCTTCGTCGGAAATCATATGGAATCCCCAACTAAGAAACATACCTAATAATATACAGAATATGTACTTCATCATAACGGTCGCAAATGTAGAAACTATTTTTATATGAAATACATATTCACAAGCATAATTAACAATTATATCCGCGGCCCTTGGCAGTTATTCTTTGCAGCTATGTTAATTTCTGTTGTTTACAGTGAATACAGTAGTCATGATGCACTGTTCGCAGTTTTCCACACTTAGGGCAGGTATATTTATGATTTTGCCCTATTAAGAAGCTTTCTTCTCCCTTTTCTTTTATGAAAGTAAGATTCACAATCATACTCATGTTATATTTGATTCGGTATCTGGCATCTAGTGCTTTTAATCGTTTGCAAGGGAAAGTAGTACATTCAAAACAATAATACTTTTTCTTATCGCATGAAAGAATGATACAGTTTTGGCAACTTTTCCGAATTTCTCCTGCCTGGCTTCTACAACCGGGGCAAGGCTTTTTCGCATCTTGAAAAGCATGACATAATGCGCAGTCCATTCCACAAGGCGCAATAGAACTGATTCTGGCTTTCCTTTTCAATATCATCGGCGTATAAGTTATCCCGTTAGTACATTGCTTCTCATTGGTCCTTTCAAATCCCAGGCTTTGATAAAAGCGGATGGCGTATGTGGATGAATTTACAGTCATTTCATCTACCGGACAATCATTGATAGCGAAACAGAATAATTGCTTGCCGATACCTTTACATTGGTGTTCTTTTCGGATAAAGAATAAAGAAAGATGTTTTCCTTCATGCTTTGTCCCCATGATACCGACCAGGTGCTTATCTTCAAAAGCCCCATAGATAGCCAGTTCATTCATCAGTTGCTCACTAAAGATAAAACTTTTGAAAGAGATGAGTCCTTCTTCATTGAAGTCATCTGCTCCACATTGTATATAGACATCCAGGGCTAATGCTGCTGCCTGTTCGTATTCAGTCTTGTCTAATTTGTGTATCATGGCGATAATTCTTATCGTTAATTTGCCGGGAATTTACTATTAATTCCCGGATATTGTATTGGAATCCGATTTCTTTTTCTTTTTTTTGTAAAAACCGTAGGGTATTTCCTGTCTGAGCGCTCTTATTAGTAGAAACGCAATTTATTTACCTTTTAAAAAAGCATCAGTATGAAGAATGTAGAAAAACACCTGGTTGGATGGCTGACGATTTGTTTGTTACTTTGCAGCTTTCCTGTGTGGGCGCAAGGAGATGCCGGAGATTATCTCACGATTGTGGGCATGGTGAAGGATAAGCAAAATAAAAAAGCTCTGGAGAATGTGAATGTATCTGTACACGGAAGTAACATCGGTACGGTGACAAATGCGGAAGGAGAGTTTGCTTTGAAACTCAAAAAGACGGATGCACCGAGTGAACTGGAAATTTCTCATATCGGCTATGCCAATAGCCACGTCTCTATCGAGAAAGAGGCTCCTGCAAAATTGACAGTATGGATGACACCTCATGCCAACTTACTGAATGAAGTGGTAGTGTATGCCAACGACCCGCGTATGATTGTGGAGAAAGCTATCAGCAAGATTCCGCAGAATTACAGTGACAAACGTGATATGCTTACAGGATTTTACCGGGAAACGGTGCAGAAAGGCCGGCGATATATTGGTATATCGGAAGCAGTGCTTGACGTATCCAAGACTGCATATACCAATCGGAATATCAATTATGATAAAGTGCGGGTGATGAAAGGTCGTCGTCTGCTTAGTCAGAAAGCGAGTGATACGCTGGCTGTTAAAGTAGTTGGCGGACCTAATCTGAGTGTAACATTGGACGTGGTGAAAAACAGTGACGCATTGCTCGATTTTGCAGAATTGAACAATTATGAGTTTTGGATGGCAGAATCTGTTCTTATAGACAATCGCATGCAATACGTAATAAATTTCCGTCCGAAAGTGATTCTTATGTATGCTTTATTGTATGGCAAACTGTATATCGACCGTGAACGGCTGTCATTCACCCGTGTCGAAATGAGCTTGGATATGCAGAATAAGTCGAAGGCAACCACAGCCATTCTTTATAAGAAACCTCTTGGTTTAAGATTTAAGCCGCAGGAACTCTCTTATCTGATTACCTATAAAAACATAGACGGAAGAACTTACCTGAACTATATCCGTAACACGATTCGTTTTAAATGCGATTGGAAACGAAAACTCTTTTCCACAAGTTATGCAATAACTTCGGAAATGGTCGTGACCGACAGGAAAGAAGGCTCATTAGAAACTATACCCAACAAGGAAGCCTTCAGCCTGAACCAAATATTCTATGATAAAGTGGACGAATACTGGCATGAAGGTTTTTGGGGGAATTATAATATAATCGAACCTACGGAATCTTTGGAACACGCCGTGGATAAACTGAAAAAGCAATCTAACTAGAATAAAATAGGGATAGTTTTCTCATATTTGAGGTCAATCATAATGGAGAAGCACATATGCTGAATGAACTGCTCATACTAAAAAAGATAAAGGAAGGCGACATAAAAGCGTTTGAAGATCTCTTCCGCTGTTATTATTTCCCTCTTTGCTGTTATGCGGCAGGCATTACCGGACAAATGAAAGTGGCGGAAGAAATAGTCGAAGAACTCTTACCAGTGCTCTATTGCAGGCGCGTCTGGAAGTCCATCCGAAATATGTAAAAGATGCATCCGGCATGTTTGTAGAAAGAAGTACGCGTAATATCCGGATAATTCCGCAAAAAGTGGTATATACCATTTCTTATAAGCCCTGGCAGGGAACTTATTATATCCATCACATTCGTGGCGACCTTCATTTTAAGGTTAAACGGAGACGTATGCTCTTTAGTAGCCAAGACCTGCATATTTGGTTCGAGATGATTACTTGTAAAGTGGATACCGAACAAGTGACGGCATTTCCCCGCACACACGGACAGGTTGCCCACCCGTACCATCTTTTCTGATACGAACTTCAAATATGACGAAGATTTTTGGAAGGAATTCAATGTCATTCCGTTGGAGGCGGAAATCAGCAAACTGATAGAAAAAGTCTCTTTAAAGATAGAAGAAATAGGTGATTGATTTGTTTTGCCATTCGATGAGATTGCTGTAACTTTGCGTCCGGTTTAAAGATTGTATGTTATGGAATTACCCAAAGACCCGATGATGCTGTTCAGCGTCATCAATATGAAGTTGCGTGATTGTTATTCTTCACTTGACGAACTTTGTGAAGATATGGACGTAAATAAGGATGAATTAGTGAATCAGTTGAAAGCTGCCGGTTTTGAATATAGTGCGGAGCATAATAAGTTCTGGTAATAATCTTCCTGTTTACTGTTTATAGATAAAACATTTGAAGCACTGCCATAGCCTCTGTAAAGGCTTGGGCAGTGCTTTTTCCATCCAATCTGCAACCTTTCTTTTTCCTCTGCTCCTGTTAATAAAAGCAAAATACGAATTCCCGTATTTAACTTCCACATCCTTCTGCGTTCTAACTAATAAAGCTCAGAAAAAGAATTGATGATAAACGAGAATAAAATTCGTGAAGCTTGTTCCTCGAATCGCGAACGGGGATTCAAGATGCTGATGGACTCTTTCCAGGTGCCGATATATAATTATATCCGTAGATTGGTTGTATCTCACGAAGATGCCGAAGATGTACTTCAGGAAGTTTTTATCCGGGTATTCCGGCATATCGACCAGTTTCGCGAAGAAAGTTCACTGTCAACCTGGATTTACCGGATTGCGACGAATGAAAGTTTACGCCTGTTGAACAGCCGTAAGGACGAGGGAGTCGTTTCTGCGGAAGATGTACAGGAAGAGTTGATGGGCAAACTGAAAGCTTCCGATTACATTGATTATGAAAACGAACTGGCAGTGAAGTTTCAGGAAGCCATTCTAAGTTTGCCGGAAAAGCAACGGCTTGTATTCAACTTGCGTTACTACGATGAACTTGAATATGACGAGATTGCACGTGTATTGGATAGTAAAGTGGATACGCTTAAAGTGAATTACCACTATGCGAAAGAAAAGATAAAGGAATATATATTAAACAGATAGAACGATGAAAAAGGATTTTGATTTTGACGATATTGGTAAACGGACACCTTACACTACTCCCGACGGATTCTTCGAGGATATGCAGCGCAAGGTAATGGAACGTGCGGGAGTGAAACAACAGCGGAAATTTCACATGAAGCTGGTTATTTCTACAGCAGTTGCCATAGCAGCCATGTTGACAGGGCTTTTATTCGTTCCGTCTTTCTATCGGACGGATGATATCAAACCGTCCCCGTCGAATGTACTGGCTGTTGAAAGAAGCAACAGTACCGACCCGGTAGACAAATGGATTAAAGAATTGTCGGATGAGGAGTTGGAAGAGCTCGTCAGCTTCTCTGAAAACGATATATTTTTGAATTAACTAACTCAATCAATTATTAAAACGTGAAGATTATGAAGATGAAATTTATTTATGTAGTTTTGGCAGCCCTTTTGGTAGGTAGCCAGATGAGTCTTTCCGCTCAAAATAAGGACAATAAAGAAAAGAAACAACGTCCTACACAGGAACAAATGGTACAGATGCAAACCAATCAGATGGTTAAGACACTGATGTTGGATGATGCAACGGCCGCTAAGTTTACTCCGGTTTATGAGAAATATCTGAAAGAATTGCGCGAATGTCGCATGGTGAACCGCAAGCCGAGAGCTGAAAAGCCGCAGGGTACGGAAACGACTGCTAAAAAAGAAGGGCAAAGACCCTCTATGACTGATGCTGAAATAGCAACAATGCTGAAAAATCAGTTTGCACAAAGCCGTAAGATGCTTGATATCCGTGAAAAGTATTACAATGAATTCAGCAAGATACTGTCTCAGAAGCAGATAATGAAAATTTATCAGCAGGAGAAAAGTAATGCGAATAAGTTCAAAAAAGAGTTTGACCGCAGAAAAGGACAGAAGTCCGGACAAGGACACCATCATCAGGGACAAAAACCTCGTGCTCCGCGTCAAAGTTAAGAACAGGGATTAGGTTATTTTATTAGAGTTTTATTTTACTAAATCAACACAATTTGAACATAGGCAGTCATAAGTATTCTTTTCAGTATCGTTTGATTAGTTGTTATGTCTTCTTACTGATTAGTTTGGCTGTTTATGCACAGTCCGGTGGAGAGCGTTTTGCCGGACGTGTTGTTGACTCGGAAACCTATGAGCCGGTACCGTTTGCTACGGTCCGGCTTTTGGCTTTACCGGACAGTGCAATGTTGGCGGGCGGGGCAACCGATGCACTGGGAAAATTCCAGTTAGCCGCCACTGCTCCTAAGAATAAGGCTTTGCTACTTCATATCTCTTTTATCGGATACACTCCGGTTTATCGCGCTGTCTCACCTGCGGCAACCAGCAATAAGAATACCTTAGGAGATATTCCTTTAAGCTCAGAAACAATCGCTTTGGATGAAACAGTTGTGGTAGGTCAGGCGCCTATGGCTGTGACCGAAGGAGATACAACCGTTTTTAATGCGTCTGCTTATCGCACTCCCGAAGGTTCGATGCTGGAAGATTTAGTGAAACAACTTCCCGGCGGAGAGATAGATGCGGATGGAAAATTGCTGATTCATGGAAAAGAAGTGAAGAAGATACTGGTGGACGGAAAAGAATTCTTTTCCGACGACCCGAAAGCGGCGCTCAAGAATCTTCCTGTAGAAATGATAGAGAAGCTGAAAGCATACGAACGTCAATCTGACTTGGCGCGTCTTACAGGTATTGACGACGGGGAAGAAGAAATGATTCTCGACCTGTCCGTAAAGAAGAATATGAAGCGCGGTTGGATGGAGAACTTTATGGGCGGATATGGAAGTAAAGACCGTTACGAACTAGCCAATACCTTGAACCGTTTTCGGGACAACTCCCAACTGACAATTATCGGAAACCTGAACAATACGAATAATCAAGGCTTTTCCGAGATGCAGAGAGAATCCGCCAGTTCCAGCGGTAATCTGCGTACGCAAAAAGGACTGACCACTTCCCGTTCTCTGGGAGTGAATGCCACTTATGACTGGCAGCGGGTCAAGTTCCGGTCGAACATTCAATATGTAGGAACCGATCGTCTGGAAGATAGCCGTACAACGGTTGATAATTTCCTTCGTCAGGACAAGTCCATCACTCAGAGTACCGGGCGCAACCGACTGAAAAATGACAATCTGATAGCGAATGCTTTTCTGGAATGGAAAATGGACTCCGTAACTACATTGATTTTCCGTCCCCAGTATCGTACGGCAGTCAACGACAGAAGTAATGAAGGATTCCAGCAAGGGTGGGGGAATGATGTCCTGCTCAATGAAAAAGAATCATCTGGAACAAACCATAACTCTTCCTATAATATGACAATGATGCTGCAACTCAGCCGTAAACTCAGCCGGATGGGGAGAAACGTTGCATTGAAAGTAGATTATGGCACCAATGCTTCTTCAATGGACAGAAAGAATCTTTCTACTACACACTATTTTAAGAATAACACGGAAAAAGTTCAGAACCAAAAGATAGAAGACGAAGTGGACGGCTACAACTACCGCTTGCAATTGGTCTATGTAGAGCCGCTGCCCTGGTTGCACTTTCTACAATTCCGTTATAGCTATCAATACCGTGTGAACAACTCCGATCATTTTGTCTACAACTGGGATAAGGAACTGGAAGAATTTACTCCCGACTATGACGAAGAAGCAAGCAACCAATTTGAGAATCAGTACAGCAACCATCTGTTTAACCTTGCCATCCGTACTTCCCGAAAAAAGTACAATTATAATATCGGTGCCGACTTCGAACCTCAAAAATCCGTAAGCCATTCCATCTTGAAGAATGACCCGGAAAACCAGTTGAAAAGAACCGTCTTTAATTTCTCGCCTACTGTCAATTTCCGTTATAAGTTCTCCAAACGTACCCGTTTGCAGATTGTATATCGAGGGAAGAGCCGTCAGCCTAATATACGTGACCTTCAACCGGTAACCGACCGTACCAACCCATTAAATATCCGTGTGGGTAATCCTTCTTTGAAGCCTTCTTATACCAACACGTTTACGCTGAATTTTAATTCCTATAATATGAAACATCAACGGAATATGGTCGCTACCGCACTGGTCGAAAATACCATCAACAGTGTTACCAATCAAGTGACCTATGACAGCGAAACCGGTGTGCGAACCACTACTCCGCTCAATCTGAACGGCAACTGGCGGGCTTTGGGCTCTTTTTCTCTTAATACTCCTTTCAAAAACCGTAGCTGGATATTCCGCACCTATTCATATCTGCAATATAGAAACCAGAACGGATACAGCACCATCAACAAGGAAGCCCCTGTAAAAAGCACAGTGAAACATCTTACAGCCCGTCAACGCCTGCAATTGACATACCGCACGAAACAAATGGAAATCAGTGCCCGTGCAGAATTGCTTTACAACAATTCCCATAACAATGTGACAGAGACACGGACGGAAACTTACGATTACCGCTTTGGTACGGAAATGCAATATTACTTCCCATGGGGGATAGAACTATTCAGCGATCTCATCTATTTTCAACGTTCCGGCTATGGATACAGTGGCTATGCCCGTGAGAATTTTATGTGGAACTGCCAGTTGTCGAAAGCCTTCCTGAAACGGAAACAATTGCTGCTCCGTTTCAAGATATATGATATTCTTCATCAGGATGTCTCAATGATACGTACGATTACTGCCACTGCCATTCGTGATACTGATTACAACGCGTTGGGTTCCTATTTCATGGTACACGCTATTCTTCGTCTGAATATGATGGGGCGCTGATTAAAAATTAAAATTCCGTTTGTCTGAAACCACAGCAGGGTTTTGATTGTTGTTGTCGTACGTAAAAGCAATGAAAACCTTGCCGAATGTTTGATTATGTCAATAAATTGAAGGATAAGGGCCGTTGGCGAATCTTTAAACTGAAGTTGATTGATGCGCGGCTTTACTTTGTCAGTATCTTCGTGGGACTGCTGACCGGGCTTGTTGCCGTGCCTTATCATTATTTATTACAGTTTTTCTTCAATCTTCGTCATGATTTCTTTGATGCCCACTTGAAGTGGTATTGGTACATTCCTCTTTTCCTGTTGATGTGGGGGATTCTTATCTTCGTCTCCTGGATGGTAAAGAAAATGCCTCTCATTACGGGTGGAGGGATTCCACAAACGCGTGGAGTCATTAACGGACGGGTTGATTATAAACATCCTTTTCTTGAATTGATTGCCAAGTTTGTAGGTGGAATACTTGCATTAAGTACCGGATTATCTTTGGGGCGTGAAGGGCCTTCCGTACAGATAGGCTCGTATGTGGGATATTTGGTATCCAAATGGGGGCGAGTGCTTAGCGGCGAACGGAAACAATTATTGGCCGCCGGTGCCGGTGCGGGGTTAGCGGCTGCTTTTGCTGCGCCGTTGGCTTCTTCACTGTTGGTTATCGAATCCATCGAACGCTTCGATGCGCCTAAAACAGCTATTACTACGCTTTTGGCAGGGGTGGTCGCCGGTGGGGTAGCCAGTTGGATTTTTCCCATGAATCCTTATTTTCATATAGATGCCATTGTGCCGGAAATGACTTTCTGGGGGCAGGTGAAACTGTTTCTTCTATTGGCTGCCGTAGTTTCCATTTTCGGAAAGTTCTTTTCTATCACTACCCTTCAAGTCAAGCGTATTTATCCTGCTATTAAACATCCGGAATATGTGAAGATGCTCTATCTTCTTTTTATAGCCTTCCTTATCTCTATGGCAGAATTCAATCTGACCGGTGGGGGAGAGCAATTCCTGCTTTCGCAAGCCATACATCCGGATACACATATTCTCTGGATTGTCGGTATGATGCTATTGCACTTGGTCTTTAGCATATTCTCTTTTTCTTCGGGTTTGCCGGGAGGAAATTTTATACCTACATTGGTGACGGGAGGATTACTCGGACAAATCGTAGCATTGATTATGGTACAACAGGGGCTTATCGCTCACGAGAATATCACTTATATCATGTTGATTTGTATGTCCGCCTTTCTTGTTGCAGTAGTCCGTACTCCATTAACGGCTATCGTGCTGATAACCGAGATAACGGGACATTTAGAAGTTTTCTATCCTTCTATCGTAGTGGGAGGATTAACTTATTACTTCACGGAAATGCTTCAAATAAAACCTCTCAATGTGACTTTATACGAGGACATGATTCATTCGCCCGCATTCAAGGAGGAAGCGCGCTACACATTATCGGTTGAAGTCATGAGCGGCTCTTATCTGGACGGAAAGATTGTAGACGAACTTCGTCTGCCGGAGCGTTGCATGATTATTAATGTTCACCGTGACCGGAAAGACTGGACTCCTAAAGGACAGAAACTAATGCCCGGCGACCAGGTACAGATAGAAATGGATTCGCAAGATATAGAAAAACTGTATGAGCCTTTGGTCAGTATGGCGAATATTTATTAAGTATCTGGTATATATAAAAATAGCCGGATATACACTTCCGGCTATTTTTATATACGAATGTGGCTGGCTATTTCTTGTACCAATCCTTATTTGTATTATTATTCTTTGCCCAGCCTATGAATTTCGGATAAAGTTCACTAATGGAAATTCCTTCATTTTCTTTTGTCAGAAGCTTATCCACATCACTCAGGTTGGCACCTTGCAAGAAAAATGCAAATGGATAGATTTTATCTTTATCGGATACGTAGTAAATGCCTTTAGCCGGATCCGAACGATCATCTCCTGTATTGAAATATGTCATATCAGCTTTGGCTGTTGGCGCCTGCATCGGAATATGTATTTCTAAGCGGGTTCCATTGTTGCTAGGGCGGAAAATAAAAGCATCTAATGAGGTTTCAGACGTTTTCTGCCCTTTTCTTATATTCAATAGTTACCTTGTACTGCGTTTTCGAGTTTTCTTTTACTTTCTCCGTCAGTATGACAACATTGTTTTCGTGTACGAAGTTGGTTACCTTAAACTTTGTGTCATTACTTGTCTTGGCAGAGTCTGTCATATTCTGATAGTTACCTAAATCTTTTAAGCTAAATGCCAGACCGTTGTTCAACATTGCCTGCCAATCGGATGTGTGAGGTTCTAAAGTGAATGATTCCTTTAGAATTTCATTATAAATATTGAATCATTACTGTCCCGTAAAAGTGGATAAATAGTTCTTTGAAATAATTGAAATATAGTCTATTAGATACTACTTTTTAGGCGCGACGATTTGAAATCATACCTTTGAGGTCAATTAAGGTGACCTCAAATGAACCAAGATAAATATGTTTTCGCTCAGTTAGTAGAATTCTTGAACAATGATAAGTTCAGAAGACTTGTAGACAAGTATGATGGCAATCGTTATGTGAAACATTTCACTTGCTGGAGTCAGTTACTTGCAATGATGTTCGGTCAACTCAGTAATCGTGAAAGTCTTCGTGACTTGATTGTAGCTTTGGAAGCACATCAAGGAAAGCGTTATCATTTGGGATTAGGTCGTGAGCCCATTG
The DNA here is from genome assembly GCF_042854785.1 of Bacteroides sp. f07. NCBI lineage: Bacteria > Pseudomonadati > Bacteroidota > Bacteroidia > Bacteroidales > Bacteroidaceae > Bacteroides > Bacteroides sp. f07. The sequence continues at coordinate 774,057 of NZ_BAABXI010000001.1, forward strand.
CCAAAACTACGCTTGCATCTGCCAATCAGAATCGGGATTACAGAATCTTCGAAGATTTTGCTTTCTATATGATGAAGGAAGCATGTGAAAAACGATCGACTCACATCTTGGATATTCCAGGAAGGAAGTATGCGTTTGATTCCACTACGATTCCTTTATGTTTGGCTACATTCCCTTGGGCGAAGTTCCGTAAGAAAAAAGGTGGAGTTAAGGCTCATGTCCTTTATGACATAGAAGCACAACTTCCAGCCTTTTATACAGTAACTACAGCATCCAGGCATGATTCAACAGAAATGTCCGCAATTAATTATGAGCCAAATGCTTATTATATATTTGACAGAGCGTATGACTCGTTTAAAGAACTTTATCGGATTCATCTTACAGGTTCTTTCTTTGTAGTCAGAGCGAAGTCTAATCTGAAATGCAAGTTCTGTAAATGGAAGCGTAGAATGCCGAAGAATATCCTTTCAGATGCGGAAGTGAAACTGATAGGGTACACTTCTGAAAAGAAGTATCCTGAATCATTCAGAGTCATCCGTTTCTATGATGAAGAGGATGATCGTGAATTCACATTCCTGACGAATGCCAAACACATATCTGCACTTGATGTTGCCAATCTTTATAAGAAAAGATGGTTCGTGGAACTTTTCTTCAAATGGCTGAAACAACACCTTAAGATAAAAAGGTTCTGGGGTACTACCGAGAATGCGGTTCGAATACAGATTAGTGTTGCTATCATCACCTATTGTTTAGTAGCTATTGTCCAATATGATATGCAACTGAATCGTTCAACTTATGAGGTCTTGCAGATTCTTAGCATCTCATTAACAGATAAAACGCCTTTACAAGAGCTGTTTAATAAGACTAATTTCAATGATGTCAAAGAACAATTTAATCCCCTTATTCCGGGATTATTTGATTAATTAATAACTCGTCCCGATTTTAACGGGACACTAGTGATATTGAATGTTTTTTCATAGGTATAAAGTACAACTACATCATTCATGTCGTAATCATAGGCTTTAGGCCAATAATCTTCGAATGAATACACACCTGTCTTTTTGATGGTGGTATTTGATTCCGGATCTACAGTCGGAACATTCGTGATTTTCGGATTTGCTTTTAGGGCAAACAGGACATCTGTGAAATTCTGGTCGTCTTTGTAATCCTCAAAAGTAATGGCAATGTTGCCTTTGCTATCTTTGAACATAGCAGTACGAACATTTCCGATACCTTCTGTTGAACAAGCATAATAAGGAAAATCGAATTTGAAAGCTGAGAAGTACCTATTCCAAGCATTTGTAGCGAGGACAAAGCCGATTTTATAACCTTTCGGGAAGTACTCTGTTCCTTTCGGGTAATCTTTATCGAAGTATTTCAACTGCACGGATTCTCCCTCGTTAATACCTCTTGGGTATGAATACACTCCATATCCGTTATTCCAACTGGTTTGAGTATTGGGGAATATTGTATATATAGTTACATCATTTAAATTAGTTGGAACCTTGTCAGCTCTATAGTAATAGTATCCCAATGAGCTATTCCAACAAGTCCATCCGGACAATGCAGTTAATGCTACAGCAGTTTGGTCTTTTTCAATATATAAATCAGCTCCTGTACGGTATGCTTGCGGACAGACAAAACTAGTAGAATTTTTCAAAACACTATTTATGGTAGTCTTGAGCTCTTTCATCTCTGATTTGCTTAATTTTAAGTCACCATTATATAGGTAGCCTATTTTCCCTGTTTCTGCATCAAAAGTGCCTAGAGCATTATTCCATCCTAATGATGTAAATCGGTTGGCATTATATTGGGTATTTTTTTTGCCCTGTGGCTCTGAAGCCCTTGTTCTGGTTTGTTCGTCAGTTTCGGAAAACTTCAATATTCCATTCTCTACTTTACCTTCTATTACAGGTTTTGTTGCAAATGGCGATGTGGAGACAATATACACTTCTGATACATATGCAGGAAGAGACATTTTACCGTTATACTTGCCTTCTTCATCTGTCCAAGCACCATCCAGCGGCTCGATGTTTTCGTCAATGGTTATAGTGTTGGATTCAGTTTCCTGTGGTTTTACCGGATTCTTGTCATATATATAAAAAGGTACGTGCGAATCGGCGTTCGAATAATCTGCTTCTACTTGTACTACTTGTTTTGTAGAGAAATCTGATAGATTTGTTTCTTTTCCCGGAGCTTCCTGGTATAAGTCTTTATCACTGTCTACACAACCGCTTATACCCACTGCGATGACCATTGTGCATGCTAACCAAAACTTTTTCATATATATTGTTTTTTGTTTATGCGATTATTAAAATGTTTGTTTTGCAATAAAAATACCCGTAAGTACTTTGAAGTCCAAAGGTTTACGGGTACAAAAATACATATAATTATCAATATTATAACATAAAGTTGAGGATTTTTTCGCAAATGTGTTGCATAACTTGTATTTCTCGGTCTTTTACTCGATGCTTCTTAGCCAGGCAATCTCTTCCGCCCACTTGCTTTCATCCGGAGTTTCGAGTATTATCGGCATATTGTTAAATCTTGGATCTTTCATTAATCTTTCAAAAAAGGCTCTTCCAATCAGTCCCTCACCAATACTGTCATGGCGGTCGACATGGCTTCCCAGTGCTTTCTTTGAATCATTCAGATGTATGCCACGTAGATAATTGAATCCCACTTCCTTATCGAACTCGTCGAATACCTTATCATAATCGTTCACTATATCGTAACCTGCTGTATATGTATGGCAAGTATCAAGGCAGATGCCCACCCGGCTTTTGTCATCCACCCGGTCAATAATATATTTTAGTTGCCAGAATTCACTTCCCAGATTACTACCTTGCCCGGCAGTGTTCTCAATAACGGCTGTGACTCCTTTAGTCTTTTCCAAAGCGATATTGATACTTTCTGCGATAAGTGCCAGGCAATCTTCTATCGATATTTTATTGAGGGAGCTGCCGGGATGAAAATTTAAAAGTTTCAAGCCGAGTTGTTCGCAACGTTGCATCTCGTCCAGAAAGGCGGCACGGCTTTTTGCCAATCCTTCTTCCTCCGGGTGTCCCAAATTAATAAGGTAACTGTCGTGAGGTAGGATATACTCCGGCTGAAAACCGAACTTCTCACAATTCTCTTTGAAAAGACTGATATTTTTTTCTGTCAACGGTTTGCTTACCCATTGGCGCTGGTTCTTTGTGAATAGTGCAAAAGCGTTTGCTCCTATTTCGTGCGCATTGACGGGGGCGGATTCTACACCGCCGGATGCGCTTACGTGTGCTCCGATATATTTCATCTGTTGTTCTTTTTTTGATTCTTAGTCTGCAAATATAACATATTTATATGAACTAATGTTTGAATGAGTCATTGAAGTAGGATATTTAAAATCACTTTTTACTTTCCACAAGTTTCACGGACTCGTAAGTTGTGGTATGACAGATGTTTACTGTGATTAAAAGTCCTCCTTTTTATCTTTCACATTCTTCACACTGTTCACACTCATAAAGAAGCTCCGAAAACCAAAGCTTAGGTGTTCCGTGATATAGGAGGACATAAGAAAACGAATATGACTGAATACCGGATTGAAATAGTCAGCATGATATTGGCCGAATGCAGTTGACCATCTGGCCGACAGTAGTTGTCCATGTAGCCAACTGCATTTGGCCAAGTAGCCGACTGGAGTTGGCTATTAATAAAACTACATTTGAACGTTTTCCATCTTAGTGCATTTATTACTCGTTGGAGGTTATTATTGGGGATATTTATATATATAATAGGTGTTGTGGAAAGGATAGATAAGAGAAAAGAAGTAAGATATTTAAAATAAAGTTTGCCTGTCTTAATTTAACTCTCTATATTTGCAGCATCCAGCTAGCCCCAGAGGGGGCGGCGGGGATTTTTTTAGAAAAAAGGCGTTTACCAAACATATCTTTCAGTCTCGAATCTCGCAAATTCCAAGTCTGTAAGGGGATATGGCAACGGAGAACGTCCACTATAGGTGTGATTAAACATTATGCTATGCATTGTGTTCTGTATATCTCATCTAGGCGTGGGCTAGCTGCGTTGCTTATCCTTACAGACGGGCAATGCGAGAGCCTGAGACTGAGATAAGCAACAGTACAGACTCCCATGCCTTTTTTTTATTTATTGCCCAATCCGGGGAGGCTATAAGCAGACAAAACAAAAAGCGGGAATGAAACGACGTAATTACTTGATAGTTATTGCTCTGTGCCTCTTTTTCATTAAGTCTATATCAATGTACGGGCAGAATGTGAAGCAGAACATTGATAGGAGGTATGACATCATTTGTGAAGGAAATGGAGTAGAAGGTACTTACCTTGTAAAAGTTTGGGTGTATGCAAACAAACTTAATCTGAAGCCGGAGACACTCCGGAAGTATGCTGTTCATGGAATTATATTTAAGGGGGTGACTGGCAGCACAAAGTGTAACGGTCAGAAGCCATTCGCCAAAAGCTTATCTGCTGAGGAAGAAAACAAGGAATATTTTGATGAGTTTTTCGAAAAGAAAAATGCCTATTTGAATTTTGCCACGATTGTAGAAGGCACGTTTGAACGTGTCAAAGTTACAAAGCGGCAATATAAAATAGGTGCCGTGATTTCTGTGGCAAAAGATCAGTTGCGCAAACAATTGGAAGCTGATAATATAATCAGAGGATTGTCTTCGGGCTTTTAAAATGTAACTATAAACTATCAGCATATGAAACGGATATATTATGTTTTTACCTTACTTTTCTTTTCACTGAACTTATTGGGGCAAGCAAAGAAACCAGAATTAATGGTTGTGCCCAGTTTACCTTGGTGTAATGAGAAGGGATATGTGTTTGAAAGAACGACAGAACTGGGAAGTGAAACGCTTCCTGACTATAAGAGAGCGTTGGCGCAGGATAAGGATTTGATGAATGTCATTTCTAAGATTGGTATTTTGATGGCTGACAAAGGTTTTCCTTTGAAAGACCTTTCCGCTTCTATAAAAAATATGGAAATGATAAATGCACGTAATGCCATGACTTTGAGTAAGAATTCGGGTGCCGTATTGACGGAGACGGCACTTGATATTTTGAAACGGACTGCTAAGTGTGACATCATTCTGGAAGTTGACTGGAGCGTGAATGTGTTGGGGCCGAAGAAATCGGTAACCTATAATTTGCGCGGGATAGATGCTTACACCAATATGCAGGTTGCAGGTGCGCAAGGAACAGGTCAACCCTCTTTTTCGGCCGAGATACCTGTATTGGTCGAAGAAGCCATTCTTGTCAATATGGATAATTTTACTTCACAGTTGCAGGGGCATTTCGATAATTTGTTTGAAAATGGTAGAGAGGTCTCTATTGATATAAATGTGTTCGATACGGGAGCAGGAGTTGATTTGGAAACCGAGTACGGTGAAAATGAGTTGATTGATGTGATTGAAGAATGGCTGGAGAAGCATTGTGTAAAAGGACGGTTCTTGAAAACAGAAGGCTCGGAGAATTTTGCCATGTTCAATCAGGTTCGAATTCCAATGGTAAATGAAAATGGTAAGGCGATAGATACGGAAGATTTTGTGAAGGAATTGAGGAAGATGTTGCGCAAACCACCATATAATCTCACTTGTAAGGTGATTCCTCACGGGTTGGGAAGATGTCAATTGATTATAGGTGATAAATAAAAAAGAAGAAGCATGAAAAGATTTATAGGTATATTAATCGTATCGCTGATGTTTTTTAAAGGAATGTCTGCGCAAGAATGTGATACTCCTATTACTGTAGTGATGCCGGAGCATATTGAAGAATTGGACGAGGCACAAAAGAATTATTTGAGCTCTAAACTGGAACAACTGGTTGTTTCGCAAGGAATTACTTCTGACTTCTTTTATACTCAGTTTGTTTTGACTGCTGATGTGGCAGGTATGCAGAAGGAGATTGTACCAACTATTCCGGCCAGTGTTACTTGTCAGTATGATGTCATTGTCAAGTTGGTTGATAGGGCGGGGATGAAAACTATGGCAATTCGGACTGTAAATGTAAGGGGTGCGGGTAACTCAGAAGCGAAGGCTATGCAGAATGCATTGAGACTCATCAATTTCCAAAATAAAAATCTGATTGATTTTATAAAAGGGGCAAAGAGTAAGATTCTGGCGTATTACAATGAACACGCAACGCAAATTGTGGCTAAGGCTCATCGGTTGGCTAATCTTGACAAACATGAAGAAGCATTCAATCTGCTGGCATCTGTTCCCGAATGTTGTGATAAATATGATGAAGTGACACGTGAAATTATATCCATTTATCCGAAAGCACGGGATAAAGTCGGTGAAAAATTTCTGAAGGAAGCACGCAGAATATGGACTGTCGACCAAACCGGAGTCGCTGCAGAGGAGGCTTGTTATTGGTTGTCGTTGATTGACCCGAAGTCTTCGGCTTATGCTGGTGGCGAAAAGCTATATGCGGAAATTAAAGATAGGGTGAAAGTAGAAGTACAGCATGAGATGAAGGTTTATGACGATAACGTTGACTTGATAAAAGAACAAATAAATGCTGCTAAGGAAATAGGAATGGCCTATGGAAAAGGAAGGCAGACGGAGATAAATGTGATAAAATAAAAAGGAGATTATGAACTAAATATTTGTGACAAAATGAAGAATCGTATATTGATTAGTTTGATTGCTTTCATCATTATAGGTGGAATGGGTACTTTATTTGCTCAAGATTTAACTCTACAACGTGATAAAAAAGGTAGAGTTGGTCTTGTTGATATAAAAGGTAAATTTGTTGTGAAGCCTAAATATGATGAAATCGGGGATTTTGAAGGAGGATTGGCAAAAGTGCGCATTAAAGATAAATACGGATTTATCAATGAAAAGGGAGATGTTGTGCTTAAAGTACAATATTCGGTGATAGAGGATTTTGTGGATGGCGTGGCCAAAATCTGTGTCGGAGCTAAATATAATAAAAAAACAGAGGATTTGGAAGGTGGTAAATGGGGATATGTGAAAGATAATGGTGAAATACTTATAAAACCGATGTATGATGATGTAGAGTATTTTAATAAATTCAATATCGCTAAAACGAAGAAAGGAAAAGTGTACGGTTGGGTTTCAAGGTATGGAAAAGAGTTGATTAAACCGGAATATACTGAAGTAGGTGAATTGATTGATGGCATGGCACGTGTCTGCAAAGGTGGAAAAATCGGTAAAAGCGGACAGTTGGAAAATGGCAAATGGGGATTTGTCGATGATGGTGGCCGTATCGTCATCAAGGTAAAATACCGTTCTGCCGGAGAATTCAGTGAAGGAGTGGCATGGGTTGGAACAGGACCTACGCAATATAGTTATATAAATAAACAGGGAATGGTGATTAGTGAGAATTCTACTACAAATAAAAATGCTCATAACGGAATTATTATTCAGCAGAAACTATTGAAGAAGAAAGAAAGTAAAACCGGAAAAAGAGGATTATTTTTCGGAATCTTGGATACGAGAGGGATGGTGCTGGAAGACTTCGTTTATAGCGCTATTGCTATGAATCAATATAACTGGTCGTCTGCTTTGGATATGAGTACTGATAAAACTTACTATTTGCATAATGAAAATGGTAAGATTACTAAACTGGAAGCTGGAAGTTTGGACTTTAATTTTAACAATGAGATTGAGAGGTATACAATTGGAGATAAATCCGGCTATGTACGACGGGATGGAAAGGTTATGATAGAACCTAAGTATGTGATATTGGGGGATTATACTGATTATACCATTGCTTCGGAAAATGGCTCCGGTTTTGGGTATGTGTCTAAAACCGGTGATGTATTGATTCCTTTCGATTATGCTAAAACATCTGCTTTTAATGGTGGATATGCTTCTGTTTGCAAAAATAATAAATGGTATGTTATTGATGGAAAGAATAATATTGCCCTTACTACTGACATGGATTATTTGGGCATCTATTCTGAGGGGATGCTTCCTGCGGTGAAAGGCGGTAAAGCCGGGTTTATCTCATTGGACGGGAAAGAAGTCATATCTTTTAATTATGAAATGGTGTCGTCAATGCATAATGGAAAATTCAACTATAAGGAAAACGGAAAGTGGGGTATTAAAAATGTCAGAGAAAAAGTCTTGTTGGCTCCTGTCTATGAGATTATCTCAAACTTTTATGATGAGTTTGGGAATAAGCTAGTGGCTGATGGCGGGAAATTCGGATTACTCAATTCAGAAGAAAAAGAAATATTATCTCCTACTTTCGATTTTATTCAATTGGATGGTCGGCACAGTGTTTATGTGGTTTCTCAAAAGATTAATCAAGATAATTGCAAGAAGGCGGCTGGCATTATGAAAGAACATATTATGAATGAGGCTCAAAAAGGGCTGATTGATTCCAACTTCTTTGCCAATCTTGGGGTAGATGCTGATAAAATAAGGGAAAAAACGATGAAGAAAATGGAAAAAGAGAAGGCTTTTGCTCCTGAAAAGTTTATTGGTGAATCGCTTTGGGGAGCTGTATCAACGAAAGGACAAGTTGTTGTGGAACCTTTTTGCCCGGTCTCTCCCTTATTTGCCTATCAAGTTGCTATCGGACAGTTTGGACAAAAAAGGGTATCTGCTGACGATATTGAATATCTGATGAAGCATCCGGAATATTATATTGTAAATTATAATCGGTTTAAAGTTAGTGAAGTTATTCCTGAGGAGTTGTGGAATTTTTGAGTGAAATGAAAAAGCAGTAATAAGAAGTTTAATTTATCAATATAAAGAATTAGTAGGTTATGAAAAAAAATATATTCATCGTAAGTTGCCTCATGATGCTGGTTAGCTCTACAATAGGAGCGCAAGAGAAAAATGATGAACAGGCTGCTCAATATAGGCGGAGCTCTATTTATTCGATGCTCGTACGGCATACTGAAAAGAAGTTTGGTAATGAGATTATGGAAGAGTATCTGAAATTGCCTGTCCCGGATAAATATGATAATCATAATTTGAACGTGCGTCTGGTAGAAACGACGAACGATAAAGAGCAAGAAGAAGAGATTACCCGTTTCCTTGAGCAAAATCAGGTTGCTAAAAGACTGGTCGCTAAATGGTTTGAACGGGATAAAGAAACCGGGATATGTAATATGAGACTTATTTCGGAGAGGGGACAATATAATGCGACAGAACTGGACGTGCGCTTGGCACATAAAACGGCCAGGGGACTGGCTGCTCTTTCAGATGCTGGCGAAGAATTAATAGCTAATACGTTTATCATGGTGAATGATATCCGTTATATAGATAAAGAGAATACTTCGAAAGCGTTTGGTGTAGGAATACGCTTATTAGGTAGTGTTGCCACTATTGCTACAGGAGTAAACTTTACAGATATGAGCGACAATGCTGCTGCTTTGGCGGAAAGCATCAAGGGATTTAAGGTAATAGTGAATTCTTATCTTTATAAATTGGAATGGAGTGATGATGTTGCCAATAAATTCTATGCTGAATATTATTTAAACGGTCCTGATAAAGTGATAGCGGAAAAATTTCTGAAAGATAATGGAACTTTCAGACTAAAATTTATAGGGAAGCAGTCTGTGCGTTCCAATAAAACGACTATGTCTAGTAATTATGAGCCGGGCGATATGATTAGGAAAGTGGTATGCCGTGCTTTGGACGAGTCGGTATTAGGTCTTCAGCGTAATTTTGATGTTTTTAAAGTTAAGACTCCTCTTTATGGTATAAGCGGGAAAGAAATCTATGCTCAGGTAGGATTGAAAGAAGGAGTTACTCAGGAGTCAAAGTATGAAGTACTAGAGAAAAACTTGGATGAACAGACAGGAAAGACAGTTTATAAAAGGATAGGAGTGATAAAACCTGTGTCTGGTAAAATCTGTGATAACCGGTATATGGCTGCAGAAGATCACACTCTCAATTCAAAACTGAAGTATACTACTTTTAAAAAGATCAGTGGTGGCGATTTTTTTGAAGGGATGTTAATCAGGGAAATCAAATAGCATTGAACTAACATTAGTATTTACTTAATTTAATTATTTATGAAAAAGAATCAAAAGCTTAGAAACGGCTTACAAGGCTGGTTCAAAAGGAATGTAAAATTGTTTTGCATCGCATTGGCTTTATTCCCTTCGTTGTGCCATGCAATTGATTGGACGCCTAAATATGCAGGAGGAATGCATATCGGTTATGGAACAAGTTCGACCGTGAACAGTATGAAGACTTATTCAGCCCGTGCCATGCTGGGTATGATGCACGGTATCATGTGGGGGGATTATCTTCAGACATCACTCGGGGTAGATGCTCATATGCTGACGCATTATTATAAAGGTCAGGGCTTGCGTTTTGCCATGACGGGGTATGTCGATTTGCGGGGCTTCTATCCTGTGACCTCTGACTTTTCACCATTCGTGGATTTGGCATTGGGTGCAGGACACTCGCTGAAACCGTCTGGTGGCAAAACTTCTTTCTATTGCGAATTCGGACCGGGAATAAAGTACAAAAAGTTCACTCTTAGTTGCGGCTTGCAGAAGTTCGGGAACGATAAAGGTTCTTCTCATTTTTATGTAAAGACAGGTTTTTATTTCTAATATTTAAAGGATTATATTTATGAAAAAGAAAAATAACAACGACGAACTAATTTCCAGAAGACAGTTCTTTAAGAAAGCGGCAGGACTTGTACTTCCGGCAATAGCATTGACTGCATTACCAAGTATTCTCACTTCGTGTGAAATTGATGAACCGCCTTTGGATGAAATCGGAGGTGGCTGCTCTGATTGTAGTGGTAAATGTAAGGATACTTGCAGCGGACAGTGTACGAGAACTTGTGCGACTACATGCAAAGGAAAAGCACTTACTATTCCTTCCAGTTGTAACCATAGTTGCAAAGGAGAATGCTATTCCAGTTGTACGGGTACATGCAAGAATTCAAGTAAATGATAGTTGCTAAATGGAAATAAAAAAACAAGATGCAGGTTGGCAGTTTGGAAGGACGAAGAACATCACATTCATTGTCACAAAAGACTGCCAGCTTGCTTGTAAATATTGCTACCTCGTTGGTAAGAATACGAAAGAACGTATGCCTTGGGAGATAGCCAGGCAGGCTGTTGACTATATTTTGGAACGGGAAGAAGAATTCCGGGAAGAATCCGTTGTCTGGGATTTTATCGGAGGAGAACCCTTTTTGGAAATAGATTTGATAGATAGGATATGCGATTATATTAAGGTGGAACTGTTCCGGCGAAACCATCATTGGTTCAACTCCTATCGTTTCTCATTCTCTACTAATGGCATTAATTACCATGAAGTGAAAGTGCAGAATTTTATCAAGAAGAATAGAGGGCATTTAAGTATCGGCATCACTATAGACGGTACGGAGATGAAGCATGACCTGAACCGTGTGTATAAAATTACGGATAAAGGTTCTTACAAAGATGTGGTACGTAATATACCGTTATGGCTGGAACAATTTCCAAATGCAGGAACGAAAGTGACTATCAGTAGTGCGGATATTCCTTATATTAAAGAAAGTGTTCTCCACCTGTATAGTATTGGCATACACGAGGTTAATATAAACTGTGTTTTTGAGCCTGTCTGGAAACAAGGAGATGAGGCTCTTTTTGAGGAACAGCTTATACAACTGGCCGATGCTATCATAGATGGAGGATATTATCAGGATTACACTTGTTCGTTTTTTACAGAGCATATAGGCAAACCTATGGATTGTGTATTGGATAATCAGAATTGGTGTGGAGCCGGTATGATGCTTGCCGTGGATGCAGCAGGTAATTTCTATCCTTGTACTCGTTTTGCCCAATACTCTTTGCGTAGTAAGAAAGCATGGATTATCGGAAATATTCATGACGGCATTGACAAAAACAAGCTTCGTCCATTCTTAACTCTTGACCGTTGTACGCAGAGTGCGAAAGAATGTATTGATTGTGAGGTAGCTAGTGGCTGTGCATGGTGTCAAGGTGAGAACTACGATGCTGCTGACACTCCAACCATTTATCAGCGGAGTACTGCTATCTGCAAAATGCACAAGGCGCGCGTTCATGCCAATAACTATTACTGGAACAAACTTTTCCGTAAGCTGGAATTGGAAGGTGAATGTGATGAGTTTGAGAAGAAGCAAAAGAAGTCAAACAGTGTAATTTGTTAACGCTATGATTCAATATCTGATTATACAATTAGACGATACAAGTACGTCTTTTTGTTATTATGAAAATAATGATAAGGCACGTAGGCTGATAGTTTTGGATGATTTAAAAGCAGGTATATTTTTTGCTATGAAAGAAAACCTGTCGATTCAGTTTGTGTATCCCGATTATGAACTTCCTGATGAATATAAGGAAACTATCGAATCTATTGACCATAGCAAGATTGTCCCCGTCGGTTGTCAGGAAGAAGCAGATGTGGTTGTTTTCAATGATTGGAGCACATTTTTAAGTTATCAGTTTGCTCTAGGTCAAACTTATGTGCTTCGAACATCAAAAAAGGATTTCTTTGATAAGTATTTGTCTTTAGATTGTATTCTACCAAGGATATATCGTTTAAATATCATATTTACTGATATAGCAGACTTTACAGATTCCGACTTTACTATTTACAAGCAAGTATTGCAGGCCATTTCGAAGATGATTGCATCATCTTATGCTCAAGGAGAGAATCCGCAATTTAATTTGCTGACTGACCGTATCATGTTAGACAGGATGAATAATTGCAATGCCGGATGGGAAAGCATAACATTGGCACCTGATGGGAAGTTTTATGTTTGTCCGGCTTTTTATCTGGAAGGTGAAGTAGCTGCCATAGGAGATTTGGAAAAAGGTCTTGACATCAAGAATGCACAACTTTATCGTTTGGATTATGCTCCTCTGTGCCGTATCTGTGATGCTTATCAGTGTAAACGTTGTATTTATCTAAACAGGAAAACTACGTTGGAAGTAAATACTCCTTCGCATGAACAATGTGTTGTTTCGCATCTGGAACGAAATGAGGCACGTGCATTATTGGCTGTTATCCGCCAATCAGGGAGTACTTACATGAATAATGTGGAAATAAAAGAAATAACGTATCTGGATCCTTTTGATATAAGAAAGAAATGAAAAAAGTAGTTGGAAAAGTGACGGAGGAAGAGAAGAGTGAAATTCAACAGCTCTTTGAACGTCAGAATGGCTTGAATGAATTGGCTAAAATTGTATCTGCTGATAATGATGCTTTATATGAAAAATTAGTGAAGGACTTGGGCGAGACTGGAGCCAAGTTTCAGGACTGGTGGAATCGTATGGCGGAGTATTATCAGTGGGAGAGTGGAGAAGGCACTCATTGGGAGATTGATTTTGTGACTAATGATATTAACTTAGTTTATGAATGAGGTTTTCTTGAATGAATGTTGAGAATGAATGACTATTTAGTATGTACAATTAGTAAAATGAATGTATTATGAAGCAAATTTTATGAAAAATGGCTGTATGTATGGCAGTAGTGCTGTTATCGTTTAGTGTATGTTCTTGTGGCGATGATGACGAAGATCCGGTCGGTTTACGTGATTTTCATAATGAAACAGGAGAGTGATAATAAGCTCTCCTGTTTTTTTGTTCTATTTATATATAAGGTATTGGGAAAAGTTGCCTGACAGAAAAGAAATAAGAAAAGTGAAATAAAGTTTGTCTGTCTTAATTTAACTCTCTATATTTGCAGCATCCAGCTAGCCCCAGCGGGGGCGGTGGGATATTTTTTTTATTTAAGAAAGGCGTTTACCAAACGTTATCTTCTGAACTCAAATCTCGCAAATTTGAAATCTACAAGAAGATAAGGCAACGGAAAGCGTCCACTGAGGATGTTTTATCAAACACTATGCTTTGTGTAGTGTTCTGTATATCTCATCTTGGCGTGGGCTAGCTGGCGTTGTTTATCCTTGTAGATGGGCAATGCGAGAGCCTGAGTTCGGGATAAGCAAAAGTACAGACTCCCATGCCTTTTTTTATTTACCGCTCAATCCGGGGAGGCTATAAGCTACAAATAACACGCAGATGAATTACAAAGCTCCCAATTCTTTATTTTATTGTTTGAATGCTGTTCCTATTAAAGTTATCGGAACTTTTTGTGCGTTATTCTTGTGTATGGCTATTTATGCGCAAGATGTCACAGTAAGAGGAAAGGTTACTGCTCACGGAGAGGGAATGGCAGGTGTGACCATTGTTGTGAAAGGCAGTAATGGGCAACAAGGTACGATTACCTCAATTGATGGCAATTATTTGTTAAAAGTATCCGGAAAAGGAACTCTTGTCTTTTCGTATATCGGCTATGAAACGATGGAAGTTCCGGTGAAAGGACGTACAACTATCAATGTAGGGATGAAAGAAACATCTCTGGCTGTTGATGAGGTAGTCATTACTGTACCTTATGGCACAGTTAAAAAATCCACTTTCACCGGTTCTGCAGGAGTCGTTGATAAAAAGTTGATTGCCTCGTCACAAGTAAGTAGTGTCTCGAAAGCATTGCAGGGCAGTGTGGCAGGCTTACAATCATTCTCAACGAGCGGACAACCCGGAGAAGACGCCAGTATTTATATTCGTGGCATCGGGTCGGTCAATGCGTCTACCAATCCGCTTTACGTAGTAGACGGTGTTCCTTATGACGGCGCTTTGTCTTCCATCTCTTCACAGGATATTGCTTCTATCACTGTGTTGAAAGATGCTGCCGCTGCTACGTTGTACGGTTCACGTGCTGCAAACGGTGTAATTATGATTACCACCAAACAGGGCGTTGACTCTGCTCCGGTTATTGAGTTGTCTGCCAAGTACGGTTTTTCAAGCCGTGCGGTAAGAGACTACGACCAGTTAGGTACCAATGATTATTTTATGCTGCAATGGGAAGCTATGCGCAATAAATATATGGATGACGGTCATTCGGCAGAAGATGCTGCGCAGAGATCTTCATCCGAGTTGATATCTACTATTGGTATTAATCCTTATGGAAGCAAATATGGCCAGCCGGTTGGCGTAGATGGTAAATTGGTGGCAGGAGCTACACCCTTGTGGGATGACAGTTGGGAGGATGCTTTGACGCAAGATGCGCACTATACGGATTTGAGTGCCCGAATCTCAGGTGGAAGTAAGAAAACGAAATATTACTTCTCGCTGGGTTATCTGAACGATCAGGGCGCATATATCTGTTCAGGTTTCAAGCGTTATACACTACGTTCCAATATCACTTCCGATTTGCGTGACTGGCTACAAGTCGGCTTGAATGTTTCGGGCACTCATTCTGTTCAGGATTATCCGAAGCAGAATGATACCGCAATTGGTAACATCGTATTGGCTGCACGTTCATTACCTTCTTTTTATCCGGTTTACGAGCGGAATCTTGATACAGGTGAGTACTTGCGCGATGATGCTGGAAATAAAATCTATGATTACGGTAATTATCGCAAAAGTTCCTATATCGGTTATAATTTTGCTCAATCCATGCCTTATGACAAAAATGAGATAAAGCGAGATGCGGCTTCAGTACGTGGATATTTGCAGATTACCCCGATTAAAGGTCTAACTTACAAAACCTCTTTGAGTATAGATTACAACAGTAAGTTTTCGCACGATTACTCGAATCCTACTTATGGAAAAGAACCGTTGGTTGGTTCGGTTAGCAAGCGCAATTACCGCACTACGGGTATGACTTTCAATAACGTGGTGAACTGGACGCATATTTTTAAAGATGTCCACAGTGTCCATTTGATGGCGGGACAAGAGTATTATGAATACAATACTTCCAACTTTGGCGGTTCACGTACCGGTGTCATAACTGATGGCTTTTTTGAGCCGGATGCAGCTTCTACATTGACAGGTTTCAGTGGCAACAGCGATCAGTATAAGTTGATGAGTTATTTCGGGAGTGCCGAATATTCTTTCAACCAGCGTTATTTCTTGTCGGCATCTATGCGTACTGACGGATCATCACGTTTTCAGCCCGATAATCGCTGGGGAACATTCTGGTCATTTGGCGCTTCCTGGAAAATCCATCAGGAGTCTTTTATGAAAAGTGTTGCCGACAAATGGTTGTCAAACCTAAGTCTCCGTGCCAGTTATGGGGCTCAGGGCAATGATAATGTAGGATATTATGCTTATCAGGAATTATATGATATCGGTAGTTTCCTGGGTGAGACCACTCTTCACGCTTCCCGTCTGGCAACTCCCGAATTATCGTGGGAAACGAACTTGAACTTCAATATCGGTTTGGACTTCGGTTTCTTGAATAACCGTATCAACGGTACGATTGAATACTTTAACCGCGCATCCAAAAATTTGCTGTTCAGCCGTGATTTAGTTCTTTCTACCGGTTTCAGTTCTATGGATGCTAACATTGGCAAATTGAAAAACTACGGTTGGGAATTTACGGTGAATGCTACACCTGTATTGACTCGTGACTGGACATGGCGATTGTCGGTAAATATGACGACATATAAAAACAAAATAGTGCAGTTGCCTACGGAAGTGATGTGGCAAGGTAGTAAGAAATGGGTACAAGGCGGTTCATTATATGACTTTTGGCTGTACGAGTGGGGTGGCGTAGATCCCGAGACTGGCAATGCACAATGGGCCTATTATGACGCTGACGGTACGAGACATTTGACCGATGACTATTCGGCTCTGACTTCCGATAAGAAAGTAAAAGCGGGTAGCTCTTTGCCGAAATTGAGTGGAGGTTTCCAGTCAGACCTTACATGGAAAGACCTATCATTGTCAATGTTGTTTTCTTATGGTATTGGCGGCAAAATTTATAATAATGATGTTACTATGCTGATGAGGGTAAACGGTGGTAATGGCGATAGTATGAGTAAAGAACTTCTGAACCGCTGGACACCGGAAAATACAAATACGGATGTTCCCCGTTTGACACAGGATGGTACAAGCAAGTTTACTGCTTCATCTACACGTTGGCTGGTAGACCGTTCTTTCCTTCGTTTAAAAACAATGACACTCAACTATAATTTACCGAAGAAATGGTTGCACCCATTGACATTGAAAGATGCAAGCGTGTTTGTGCAAGGTGAAAATATGCTGACATTCAGCAAGCAACAGGGGCTTGATCCGGAGCAACCGGTCAGTGGTATGGCTTCTTTCCGCTATCCGGCTATGAAGACAATTTCATTTGGTATCAATGTCAAACTCTAAAAAAAGAATACAACAATGAAGATAAATCTTAAAAATGTGTGTGGGGTTGTTTTGCTGGTATGTGCAGTGGTATCATGTGATTTGGATACTACCCCTACCACTTCATTAGACGCTCCGAATGTATATAAAGATACGAAGAATGCCGAACGTGTGCTGCGAGGTGCGTGGAACTATATTTTCAATTCTGGTTCCACTTATGCATCTATTGGTATGGGCTCCATAATGCTGAATGATGACTTTGCCGGTTCGGATGTTGTCAGAACAAGAAGTTACGGTTTCTCTGGAAGTTATAACCTGACAAACGGATATGCACGCGGTGAGTATAATGGTGTGCTTTGGGATTTGATGTATGATCCGATTAATAATTGTAACGGCATATTGAAGTATATAGACGATGTGGCAGGCACTAAAGAGGATAAAGCCCGAATCAAGGGACAGGCATTCGCTACACGTGGTTATGCATATATGATTTTGGCCACGCATTATTCTTTTGCCATTGATAAAGACCCGAATGCCGTTTGTGTGCCAATATATACCGAACCGACGGATAACGAAGTAGCCTTGACTGGAAAACCGGCTTCCAGTGTATCTGAAGTCTTTGCTCAAGCTTTGAGTGATTTGGAAGATGCCTTGTTGCTTATCCCGGAAAATTACTCACACGGGAATATTGCCAATGCGCAATATCAAATTGATTATCCTGTGGTGTTGGGTTTGCTGGCACGTACTCATCTGTATGCCCGTAACTGGCAGAAAGCGTATGATTATGCGTCGGATGCTTTGAAAATCAATTCTTTCTTAATGAATGAAAGCCAATACAAGAGCGGTTTCAATGATTATACGAATGAGGAATGGATGTGGAGTTTGTCATGTACGATTGAGGATAATATGCCATGCTACCTGTTTCATTTCAAAGATTGTACTTCTATCCCTGGTAGTTATTATACGAGCCTCAATACGGATCCTAATTTCAAAGAAATGTTTGAAGACGGAGACTATCGTAAAGACTTGTTCGATTGGGGACAAACTGCTAGTGGAGACTGGGCTATGGTAAATAAGAAATTCATATTTAAAGATCTCGACAATATGTTGGCGGATTTAGTGATGATGCGTACCTCGGAAATGTATCTGATTAAAGCTGAAGCGGCTGCTCATTTGGCTGGAAAGGAGAGCGAAGCACAACAATTATTGTATACTTTGCGCAATGCTCGTATGAAGGAAGGCAAAACGACAGCGGCGGTTACGGAAACCGGTGATGTATTGATACAGGAAATATGGAAGGAGCGTCGTAAAGAATTGTGGGGAGAAGGTTTCGCTTTGACTGACCTCATCCGTAACCAGCAATCTGTGGAACGTAAGGAGTATGATGGAAAGATTACTGTGGGCGACAAAGAAATAGCCGTCAAAGGGCATACGATTATTAGTTTTCCTGATAAAACTTCCTTTGCCCCGAATAGTAAATATTACCTGTTCCGTATTCCTGAAAAGGAAGAGTTGCAGAATACCGGACTTTATTCAAAATATCCGAGATTGTCTATTTACGATTTATAAATTCGTAGTTCTATAAAATTGTCCCATTCTTCTTTTATTGTCAAAAGGGGAATGGGACAATCTTTGATATAAAGGATATTGATTATATCTCAAAATCAGGCAAATAGTCTGTCAGCACTTTGCTGATTTGCTTGCCTTTCACTTGGTCAGTAACAACCGTTGCACCTTCCTTTTTGCCTGCGTCATAATTCAAGGAAACCTTTTCAGCTTTATTGGTGACACTGATAGCGGCTTTTCCTTTATCTGTCAGGTTGCATATGATAATCCAGTCACCTACTTGTATGGTATTACCTTTACGAATCACTTCCATGTCCGAACGGTTGTTTCCATGTGTATCCATAACCGTTAAGAAACGGGCAGTCTTGCAAGGAACCGTTGTAGAGGAGAAATGCCAGTGATTGGGATATTTCAGAGCCTTTCCCTGAGCATTCGTCACATTTTTCCAGTTGGTCGGGGCGCAGAAGAAAGTATCCACGATGACTTGTTCTGTTTTGGCCGAACTGAATAAATGGGCAACGGAAGTGCCGCCGACCTTGTTCTTTCCGGTGATTTTCACTTCATCGGGCATTTCCTGCATTTCCATAGGGAGTTCTACCGTATGCAGAAGGTAACTCCAGGTAACGGCTTCTTTTCCTTCCAGTTCATCATAGATCACGTACACTCCGGTAGTTCCCAATTGAATGATGTGGCGACGGAACATATCTACTTTGTTCTCGTCCCATCCTTTTTCAGGCGTGTATTGAGTGCCGGACAATTCACCGCGTTTCAGCCATAGGGGAGAAGTCACTTTGCCATAAGCATTGGAAGCATCGCCAACCATATACGAAATCTTTTCCCCTTCATACCAACGTGGAATCCATCCGTATCCTTCCGTGCCTATCTTTTGTGTCATCCCGTTGACTAAAATGCTATTATGCGCACGTGTATTACGGTACGAATACATGCAATGGTCGTCTGTGAATCCCGTACGGTGTCCGCTACTGTAGAAAATAGCTTTGCCACCATAGAATGTGTTGAAAGCATTCTGATTGGCAAGTGCATGAGAAGTAGAACCATAAGGACTGGAACGAAATGAAAGCATTGCGTTCTTATCTATGTCTCCCAAAGAAGTATGCATCGTTGCAATTCCTGTTTCGTTGAATACCTTTGTCATAGGAAGTTCTGCCAGTGAGTGTTCCTCTTTCGGTAGGGATTTCCTTGTCGTACAACGATACCAAGTCAAGTCACCGGATTTCCCTAAGAATGTTTTCTTCATAATATCCGGTTCTTTCTCCAATATCGTGCGTGCATAAGCGGCTGCCCAAGGGTTGTTACATTCGCGTGCCAATGCATCTGCATAACCTACACGTGTACCGTTCGGTTTCATCTTTGTCTCGTGCGAATTACCCTGTCCGGCAGATTTCGAGAATGGCGGTTGCTGGTAAATAACGTAAAGCGCGTTATTATTATACCAAGGGTCGGCAAAGAAGTCGAATCCGCTGATACGGGAGTAGAAAGCGGGGACTTCGATCAATGTACGGAGATTGACATGGAAATAAGAATCACCGTTGTGCCATCCGCCATCGGTATTCAGTCCCGGCAGACGGGATACCCATTCGTTGTAGCAATAGTCTACCCAAGTAGAAGACATCGGAAGTTCGCCATACGTAGCAAAGGCTGCCATATTCAGAATACGGAAAGTCATTTGCCAAACGTGGTTGTCCGCAATACGATTTTCAAGATGGTTGACGTATTCGTGATAGAATTTCTTGCCGTTGTCACGGATAGTTCCTAAAAGCAACTTCTTTTCTTCCGGTGTCAGCAGGTTATACCATGCGTCATAAGCCGAAGTGCTCATGGACAGGATGGTGGAACGATTGAAGTCTCCTGCAAAATATTTACTGTTTTTCCAGGAAAGAATTTCGGAAAGGCGTTTGATGCCTTCTTTATAATACACTTCATCTTTAGTCAGCAAATAGGCGCGTACCATCGCTTCGATATTCGCTTCTTCACGGTCTACAATCTTCCGGCTTTCACGGATCAGGGCGGAACGATACTGCACAATATTGGTCAGTTTGACAACTTGTGTCGTATCAATCTCTTCTTCCAAATGCTTCAAAGGATGATTCAGGCATTTATTGGCTTTCGTGATATATGCTTGTGCCTCAGGATTATTCTTGTTCCGTTCGATGATGTTGTCCCAGGCGTTGGCATCGAGCAGGATGCGGGGATGGGTCTTAGGTAATTTAGCCAATACTTCTTGTAGTGAAGGCGGATTGAACGTGCGTGTCTGGTCGTCTACATAAAAATGGTAAACGGGTGACCATTCTTCCTTTCCGCTCTTGTCCACATAGGCGTGTTGCCAATACCATTTCCCCTTTCCGAACAGCTTGAAAGGATTGAAGAAAGCCCACTTCCTTTCCGCAGTGATTACCTCTGACTTGAACTCCGGATCGCGTGCAATGCGGATACGGTAGGTCACGTCCGGTTTGTAATCCTCTTCTTCCACACCGTCGAGAACAGCGCCGAGATGAGGAAACTTATCCGGCCACATGAAACGCGGCGGGTTGACTGCAATATGCTGTCCATCCAGTGGAGAAGGCGTTTCGCGGACTTCGTGCATCAGTGGCTGCTGACTCAGATGCATGATGCCTTTCTGTGCATACCCGTTTGCGGACAGCAGGATGGAGAACAATAGGAAAATATAGGTTCGTTGTTTCATAATCATGCTTTTTTAAACAGCTCTTTCAGTTTTACTGTCTTGTTGTTAATCAACGGGCGAGCCCAAAAACCGATAAAGGTGATGTATCCTACAAAAACGAGGATAAACAGCATACCGGTGCGAAGGGAAGTAGCATCCGCTATCGTACTGACAATCATCGGTCCACCGGCTCCGCCTACGATTGCCGAACACAGGATGCCGGCAAAGGAACCGTGATGTTGTGATGCGGAATTCAATGCCAATGAGAATACGATGGAATACATCATCGAAATGCTGAATCCGATAGCAGGGAAAGCAATGAGCGATACTTCTTTGTTTCCGAACAGTGCGGAGAGCAACAATACAATCGTCAACACTCCTGAGAACTGCAACAATCGCTTGCTGTCAATCAACTTCAATAACACCATGCCTACCAGGCATCCGGCAGTCATCAGTCCCCAAAAGTAACTCACGGCTTGTGCGCCGTCAGTCTGCGGATTCACGCCGTGATATTGTTCAAGGAACGTGCTCATAAAGATAGAGGTTCCCTGCTCCGTACTTACATAGCAGAAGATTCCCAAGAAGAACAACCAGACATATTTCTGTTTGAATAAAGCCAGATATGAGTCCCTGGAACCGCTTTTCTCATCTTCCTTCAATTCGATTTTCGGGAAACGGGATACACTGACAGCAACCAACATTACCAGCAGGATTAAAGCAAATATCCAGTAAAGGGATACCCAAGGCATTTCTCTTGGAGTAACGTCTGCCAGCAAATCAATAAAGAAACCTTTTCCGGCAGTATAAGTCACAGGGTCGAGTTCCCGAATCAGATACGTGTATACCAAAGGACTCAGGAAAGAAGCGATTCCAAACATGAATTGTGCCAGTTCGGCAATGAAAGCATAGTTCTCTTCTCCGCCTACGGTACGTTGAAGCGGATTCAATACGGTTTGCAACATAGCCATTCCCAGTCCGATGATGAAAGAAGAAGCCAGCAACATCGGATAGGTGTGCATACAGGCAAACAAAATCGTTCCGATAAACGGCATCAGGAATCCACCAAATAATACCGGCTTTTCACCGAAACGGTCGATAAGCAGTCCGGCAGGGATGGACATGATGGCGTAAGCCAGAAAGAAAGAAGTCGGGATAAATCCCGCCATCGCCAGGTCGCTCAGGTTGAAATTGTGAATAATGTCCGGAATGAGTGGTCCCAGGATATTAGTAATAAATGAGATGGTGAACCAGAACGCCATAATCAGCGCCAGCATTCCTAAATTTCTTTTCATAATTTAATTAGATTGGGGGCGGAAAATTGAGTAAACACAAGGGAGGCGGCTCCGATACTTCCGGCTTTATTGCCTAATGCGGCAGCCATGATTTCCGTATTCACGGCACAGTCGGAGATGGCATAGCGGTGAGCTTTCTCACTTACTTTCTGAATATAAAAGTCTCCGGCTTCAGAAAGTCCGCCACCGATTACGACTTTTTGCGGGCTGAAGATATTGATAAATCCGGCGATTCCATGTCCCAGGAAGTCACAATGTTCTTCGAGGGATTCGGTCGCAATCCTGTCGCCTTCTTTGTAAAGACGTACAATCAGTTCTCCGTTGACTTCTTCACCCGGATAAGAAATGCCGGCTTCCGCTATCCGTTGGCTGAAACGTCTCACCAAAGCTGAAGTAGAAGCATAATGCTCCAGACAGCCGACAGAGCCACAGGCACAAGGTTCGCCGTTGGCTATTAGAGGCACATGCCCCAATTCCGTTCCCCGGTTGGCATAGCCATTGAACAGTTTGCCGTCGATGACTACCGCACCGCCGATACCGGTTCCTACCGTTAAGAAAACAACGTGGGTAGAGCCTTGGCCAGCTCCGTACATCGTTTCGCCCAATCCCATCAGATTGGCGTCATTTCCCAATAAAGCCGGAATACCGGTTTCCGATTCAATGCGGTCTGCCAAGTGCAGGTTTTCCCAGCCTTTGATATTTTCCGCGCCACCCAGAACAATGCGGTTTGTACAATCTACGATTCCCGGTGTTCCGATTCCTATGCCGTCCACCTTGAGCCCTTGCTTTTCTGCAAAAGCCTTCACTTCATTGATGGCGGCAACCAACTGCCCGATGACAGCTTCTGCTGATACATCGGCTTTCGACGGTAACTTCCCTTGAAAATGAAATACGCCTTCATTATCAATAAGGGCGTATTTCACAGAAGTTCCGCCAAGGTCTATCCCTATAGCGTATTCTTTTTCCATATCTGCAAAGTAATGCTTGATATTTATTGCTTAATAGCTGAAAATCACACTCTTTCTGCCCAGATTGGTGAACTCCAAGCCCATTGTCCGTCACGTTGGCGGACGCGTACATAGTAATAGTCAGTATCGCGTTGAGGCTCTTTATCTTCCATATAGTGCTCTACTGTGAAGCAGCTTTCCGGCATTGCACGGTTGAAGAGGATTGCTTCGCTCAACCAGCCGATCATGAAGTGTGAACGTGAACCTTCGAGCAGTTCGCCCAATGTATGTTCAAACTTCTTGCCGTTGAATTCAGCGATAATCTTACCGTCTTTCGGCATCTCAACATCAAGGATTACAGCTTGCATGGCCGCAGTTGTTGTGTTCGGGTTCTTGCTGCTGTACATATCCAGTTCGGTTTCCTTGTCGCCGACAGATACGATGCGGTTGACGTGTGTGTGGAACTCTGTTTCACCTTCCTGCGGAGAAGTGAAGGCTGCGCCACGGAAACAAGGAGTCACGCTATGAAGCTGTCCTTTGTCCAGTGACAGTTTACCCTGCCAATGTACGTATCTTTCTTCACGGTTCCAACCGAAATCAACTTTCACTTTGCAACGTACGGTATCGCCTTCCGGGGCAACCGGAGTCAACGGGCCGTTCATACGGGCCAGAATCTGGCCGTTCTTCACAATATCTACATAGTCAATGCAACTTTCGCCCGTTACGTTCAGATAGATGCGACGGCTGTTGCCACGAACTACATCACCCATAAGGGCGTCGTTCAAACGGAAATCTATAAGAATCTTGTCACCTGTCGCGGCGCATACGTGACGGGTGCGGAGCGCTTCCCAGATAGCGTCACGGGTCAGTGACGGAGCCAGTACACCGATACGTCCGTCGCCATAACTTCCCGGATAACCGGAGTGCTGGTCGGTAGAAGCCATGATACCAAATTTCTTGCCTTGGTCAAGACCGTATTGAATCGTTCCTTCCCACTGGCGCGGTCCCATATCATGCAGATAAGGATAATCGCCCTGGTCGCTTTCTGCCAGACCGTGGCGGGAATACATTTCTACGAACGGAGTAATATCACCTTCGGTAAAGCAATTCCAGTTGTAACCGCGATAACCGCCTTGGTATCCCATATGGTGCGGAGTGACGAATACCTTGTGTCCTTTGGCTTTTTCTTTCCAATCCTCGATTGAAGTACATTCTACAAGTGGTGCGTCCAAATCATAGTTCAATGCAACATGATCTCCATGTTCCATGCTATGCGCCTCGTATCCTACGAATGTCAGGAATTCACCTTCCTTGTTGTACTCGTTCGTCATCTTTACATATTTCTCGTAACCGCCTTCACGTAAACGTTTGAAAGCACCTGTGTGGTAGTCGATTACCCATTTCAGACGAGGGTCGTCCGCGCCGGGAATATCCGGCCACATGGCATGAGGGGTTACACTGACAAAATCCAATTGTCCTTTTGCCGCTTCAAAAGCGTCGCGCATGTCGCCGTGTCCGTATGTGATGTTACAGTGGTTGTGTAAGTCGCCCCAATACATTTTGAGGTTGCTTGCTGATGGCATGATTTTCTTGGCATCCTTGCTTCCTGGTGCGCAAGCTCCCAATAAACTGCCTGAAGCTGCTAATCCGAGGAAAGACCAGCCTGTGTTTTTTAAGAAACTTCTTCTATCCATGATATAATTGTTTTTTGGTTAATCTTTATCTGTTCTTCATCAGTCTTCTGTCGCCTTTGAAAAGAACTTTTTCCTTTTCATCGGGGTCGGTATCCTTATATTGCTTTTGGGTATCTTGGAGAAGTTGCATCAATTCCTGCTGCTTCTCTGCATATTCCGGTTTGCCAAAGACGTTGTTCATTTCTCTCGGGTCGGCTTTCATGTCATACATTTCCCATTCGTCGATATCATTGTAGAAATGAATGAGCTTGAAATCCTGTGTACGGATACCGTAGTGGCGTTTTACAGAATGTTCAGCCGGATACTCGTAGTAATGATAGTAAGCGGCTTTGCGCCAGTCGGCGGGAGTTTTGCCTTCGTTTACCAATATCGGTTTCAAGGATGCGCCTTGGATATCAGACGGGATTTCCACTCCGGCAAAGTCGAGGAAAGTAGGGGCAAAGTCCACGTTCATACTGATGGCATTGCTTGTGCTTCCTGCCTTGATAGCTTTCGGATAGCGGATAATAAGCGGCATACGTTGACATTCTTCGTACATGAAGCGTTTGTCAAACCAGCCGTGTTCGCCAAGGAAGAAACCTTGGTCGGAAGTGTAGACAATAATGGTGTTGTCCAGTTCGCCAATCTTTTCGAGATAATTCATCAGGCGACCGATATTTTCATCTACCGCTAATGTGGTAGCCAGATAGTCGCGCATATACTGTTGATATTTCCAACTGATTAATGCCTTGCCTTTCAAATCACCCTTGCGATATTCAGCGATACGCTGTGCATATACAGAATCCCATTTATCCTGTACTTCGAGAGGCATGCGTTTATATACGCTGTAAAGACGGTTTGTGGTATCTTTCAGCATCTCTTCGCGGGTCAGTAGCTTGAGATCCCAGTCTTCAGTCAGCGTGTGTTCGATGGACATATCTTGTTCACGGGCTGCCTTTCCACGTCCTTCGTAGTCATCGAACAGGTTGGCCGGTTCCGGGAAAGTGGTATTGTTGAAAATACCCAAGTAGCGGGGAGCAGGCATCCAGTTACGGTGCGGCGCTTTCTGATGATACATCATACAGAACGGTTTGTTCTTATCGCGGCCTTCGAGGAATTCGATTGCTTTGTCAGTGATAATATCCGTTGCATATCCCTTTTCTACGATATGCTTGCCGTCTTCCCAAAAGTCGGGGTCGTAGTAGTCACCTTGTTCATGCTGGCCGCTGAGGATGCTCCAATGGTCGAAACCTTGCGGTTCGCTGATAAGATGCCATTTACCGATCATTGCGGTTTGGTATCCGGCTTGTTGGAGAAGTTTTGGGAATGTCTGCTGGTCACCGTTGAATGTGCTTGCGTTATCGGTAAAACCGTTTTCGTGGCTGAATTTGCCGGTGAGGATACAAGCACGTGAAGGGCCGGAGAGGGCGTTGACTGCATAACAGTTGTCGAAGCGGATGCCTTCGTTGGCAATCCGGTCCATGTTAGGAGTTTGGATCAAGTTTCCACCATAGCAGGACATCGCTTGGGTGGTATGGTCGTCCGTCATCATAAAGATGATGTTCGGGCGTTTGGTTTCTTCTTTCTTTTGGTTGCCGCAGGAAGCGAGGCTTAATGCAGCCAATGGAAGGAGTAGGGGAGAAGAGTAGTAATAGTTTTTCATAATGGTGAAAGAGACTGACTAAACAGTCGGTCGCATCTCTGATTTCCCTCCTTCCGGAGGGAGAAGAATTGGGGACACAACCGACTGTTTAGTCAGCTTTTTTATAGTTTATATTTTAATGACTGTTTCTTTCCGTTCACTTTCACTTCTACTTCCAGTCCGTTTTCATCGAACGCCTTGTTCTTGAATTTAGCTGCAAATTTAGGGGCATCTGCGCTCTTCTTAACCGGGTAGATAACAGTGATGTAACGTACAGCTTCTTCGCTGTCTTTCTTCACGTTGAACGATACATTCATACGTTTGTAACGTTTGCGGTAAGCAGTTGAACACCATCCGGGTTCTTTTTTCATACTCATACCGTCAGGTCCGAAACATTGCAATTTCATGTTGCTTCCATCCTCGAACTGAGTGAGGAATGTCATGTCTTCGCGGCTGTTTGCGATTTCTCCCTTCGGCATCTGGTAATGAAGGTTGATAGAACCTTTGGCGCTGCCCGCCATTTCGTCTACAATTACAAAGTAAGTGTTATCAACGAAGAATACGGAACGACGGTGTTTCAGATTCTTGTAGCTCGGATTTTCAGTAACCAAAGTTTGGATTGCACCTTCCGGCTGCCAGAGTTTGGTAACAGATTCCGTAGTATCCAGATTCTTGTTGTTCAGAGTAACAGTGTTGTGCACACAAGTTTGGCGATGCCAGTTGCGTTGTTCCATAACTTCACCCTCGCCTGCATATACATATGAGCCTGAATCCGGGAACAGGTTTTTGCCGTTGAACCAAAGTTCGAAAGTACCGTTGTCCGGCTGGCAGTGCCAGAATGCCTTCGGTCCGGCTTTTACTACCATCTGAGTGGCATCCATTCCCCAAGAATTACGGAATACGAAGAAACCTGATTTCAGGAAACCTTTGGACATATAATCCGGCAATGCACCTTCTTTGCCTTCTGTTGCGAAGTATTTGATAGCCTGGTTTTTCGGGAACAATTTGCTCCATGACTTGTAGTTCTTCACCATTTCTTTCTTTGTTGTCAACTTGGCATCGCTGAAACATGGGTTAGTGTAATCCGGGAAAGAGATGTTTGCGTAGAACATAATCATACTTTCGATAGTATCCAGATAATCCTGCGGAAATTCCTTGCGGAATCCGTTGGCATCTGCGATACCTAATGCCTTGCAGAAAATGTTGATAGCGGCAAGATGATAGTGCGGGTCGAGTTCAAACTGTCCGCCGTCTTCATATACCTGTACATGGATTTCACGGTTCAGAATGTCGATACCGCTTTTTCTCCAAGCCGGAGCATCTTTGAATTCAGGGAAGAAAGCGCCGGCATAAATCATGCGTTGGGCTTCGAACAGCAAGTGATTACCCTTGTCGGAGTAGTTGCCTAAGATATGTACGGCATGTTTGTGGTAGTTCACCAGAAATTCAGTCAGGAAGTCCGGAGTGAAAGAAGGAGAAGGCAGGAACAACTGGAACTGTGAAGTCTGGTCTTGCAGACGGTTGCTCACTTCCAGAGGACGCCATGCGAAACGTACGTTTTCCACTTCGCCTTTGATTTTTCCATCACTTACCATTTCGTACTCTTTCTTGTCCATCTTCACTAACGGATTCTTTTTAATCCAGTCGATGTATTGGTATGCCCATTCTTTGGCATATTTTTCGTCACCGGATACACGGTAAGCCTTACCCATCGGAGTAAACCATTTGTGACGGTGAAGCTGCCAGCGAAGTTCGTTATCCTTTACCGGCCAGTATTGCCAGTTGATGTCTTCTCCGTAGTTGTAAGAAGGCTGATAACCTTTGTGAACAAAGAAAGTATGCTTCAGTGCGTCGTCCGCCCATTGTTGCTCTTCTTTGCCGATAGTGACTTTTTTCAAGTTAATATCCGGAGTTTTTACATTAGTGCGAGCCCGGTAGTAGTCAAGCAATGCTTTTGCGGCATCTTCGTCTTTACCTTCCTGATGCAGGGCTTTTACTTTTTCCAGTCCCGGGTAGTCGAGGTTGAGAAGCGAAAATACTTCGCTTTTCAACTCTTGGGCGCTAGCTCTGCCTACAAAACAAGCGATTGCCAGCAGAACGATATACTTTAAAGTCTTATTCATGATATAATCGGTGTTATGGTTTTATGTCTTAGATATTTTTGTAGTTGATACCTTTCAGGTCCATGAATCTCTTCAATGCTTCCAAATAGTAGTAGTCAGCATAATTCAGCGGAGTATCAATTTCAGAGCCGTTAGGCAGTGAACCTACAGAGTGCATCAGAATGAATCCCTGGTTGTCGCCAACTTTTGCAAGATATGCGTCGCTTGACAAGCTCTTCAGAATCTTTTCTGCGTAATCCAAGTATTTCTTTCCGTCGGGAACCATTGTGCTTAATTCGATTAATGCCGAAGCAGTAACAGAAGCGGCCGAAGCGTCACGCGGAGTTTCTTCTGCGACGGGAGCGTCATAATCCCAGTATGGGATAGCATCGTCTGTCTTTACACGATTCATAATCATGTTGGCAATTTTGACGGCGAAGTTCAGGAAAGTGCTGTCATTTGTTTCACGATAGCAAGCTGTATAACCATATACAGCCCATGCCTGTCCGCGTGCCCATGAAGAATCATCGTTCTTGCCTTGGAAAGTTTGTTTCTTTTCCACTGTACCGTCATTGTTATAGCTCACTACATGCCAGCAAGTATAGTCAGGACGGAAATGGTTGTGCATGGTAGTCATGGCATGTTTGATAGCAATATCTTTATATTTGCTGTCACCGGTTGCTTTTGCTACGTTGAACAGAAGGTCAAGGTTCATCATGTTGTCGATGATAACTGGGAAGTTCCACGTTCCGAAATCCCATGAGCGGATAGCACCGATAGAATCGTCGAAACGTCCGCAAAGATTGTCGGCTGTTTCTCTCATCACTGCTGCGATTGTGTCGTTGGGTGCAAGACGTTCTGCATTACCGTAGCTGCAATTAATCATGAATCCCAAATCGTGTGTGCCTTTATAATAGCGTACCGGATTCAGTAGATTGGTATATTGGATAGCTTCTGTTTTCAGTGTATCGTTTCCTGTCAGTTCGTATGCGTACCATAAAGAACCGGGGAAGAAACCGCTTGTCCAGTCGTAAACACCGCAAAGACGGCGTTTGCCCAGTTGTTCTGCTGTCGGTTGTGCGCGGAGTGAGTCTTTGAAAGTCAATGAGTCTCTTTCCAACTGACGGCAAAGGAAATTCATATCATAACCTGTGCGGATAGAACGTGGAAGCTGGCCTGTACCGTCAACTTCTTCTGCTGAAAGCTGTAATTGTGCAGAAGCTACATCCAGTCCTTTTTTAATCCAACTGTAGTCTTCCTTTGGGGCTGTCTGGCACGATGCAAGTGCAATAGTAACCGAAGCAAAGAGAACAAGTTTCTTTTTCATGTTATTCATTTTAAGTGATTGTTTTTAGAAGTTTTGTAACTGATACAAAAGTAGTGGAAAGGGCAAACTTTGCGTTGCAGGATTGTCCAAAAGGTGTTTGAACTCTGCTTTTCAAGTTTCGATTTTGTTGAAAAAGGTTTTAATATTCTCCAATATGCCTTGGTGAGGGCATATTGGAGAGGATTATTCTTTTTATTTTAAAGGGAAATTACTTATTTTCCCCAGCCTGGATTTTGTTTGAATTGAATACATAAGTCTTTTTCTCGTTGTGGAATAGGCAATAACTCATGTTTGTTCTTTTCTGTATATTTGTACAACAGATATCTGTAGGTATCAGCAGAATCCCACCAATTAGCTAAAGCAGTATTAGTCTTTTGTATTGTTTCATAATAAATGCCCCAACGTACTAAATCCATACGGCGATGACCTTCAAAAGCTAATTCATAAGCTCGTTCTTTTCTAACAGCTTCGCGGAAACTTTCTTCATTCAAATTTGAAAGATCACAGCTTCCGGTATTACTAGGATAACCAAATCCACGACGACGGACCTCATTAATTGCCGCATAAGCTTCCGTTGTAGGACCATGTTTCCATTCATTTAGCGCTTCAGCATAGATAAGTAATACGTCTGCATAGCGTAAGAAATACCAATTGGCGTTTGATTTATCATTGTTGATAATAGCACCTGTCTTTTGGTGTTTTATAAGATCCCATTTTGCAGGTGTATAATTTTGTTTTTCTTTTTGTGCTTTAGTTGGATCTTGATCTTTAATCTTCGCTG
The DNA here is from genome assembly GCF_042854785.1 of Bacteroides sp. f07. Classification (NCBI taxonomy): domain Bacteria; kingdom Pseudomonadati; phylum Bacteroidota; class Bacteroidia; order Bacteroidales; family Bacteroidaceae; genus Bacteroides; species Bacteroides sp. f07. The sequence goes on from NZ_BAABXI010000001.1 coordinate 805,197, forward strand.
ATTCTTCCGTATCACTTTTACCTTTTGCCCATAGTACGTAATCATCGTCATACTTATAATTAGCTATTGATAAATCACGGCGTTTGTCATTAGCGTTTTTGCTATCTCTCCAGTCAAGTACAAATGTGTGGACTACTTTCATGTTTCCTGCACAACTGCCTCGCACACCAGCAATGGCTGTTGTTTTTACTCCATTCCATTTACCAATACGTCCCACTGGATCTCCTGAACCGGATACTGTCGGAGAGTAAAACGATATTTCTATTAAACTTTCAGTTGGATCCCATACACCACTACAAGTATTATCCCATAATTTATCGTAATCGCGTAATAATGAATGTTTTCCTGACTCTACGAGAATACGTGCTGTCTTAGCAGCATTTTCCCATTTTGCAGTATTTTGTACAGGATATCCTGCCCATGTGGCGTATACTTTCGCTAAGAGACCAAGTGCTGCACCTTTGCTGAAACGATATGCTGTACTTTCGCGAAGTTGATCGTCAATAGCATATGGCAGAATTTCACTGGCATAAAGAAGATCGTCTTCAATAAACTCATATACTTTATCTGGAGCAGCCTGAGTATAAGTTGTAGGAGCTTGATAGGACATTTCTGTATTGGTAATCAAAGGTATATTTCCATAACGGCGCACCAACTCGAAATAGAACATTGCTCTTAACGCTCTGGCTTCAGCAATATAGAGGGTTGCCAATTTTTTATCTGTATCATTATAATTATCTATTTTTCCACTGATACGTTCCAAAAAATCGTTTGCTCTATAGATACCTTTATAGAGAACTTGCCATGTTTGTTGGATTTCTACTTGGGTAGTAGGGAAAGCATTGTTGACGATGATACGATAATTTGTAATATCGGAACCTTCTCCTTGTGATATATCTGTTCCCATGTTGAATAAGAAAGATAGATGATATCCATATGCAGCATCTTCAACAGTTGTGCGATATACTCCTAACAGGACATCTTTCGCTTCTTTAGCATTGTTCATGTAGTTTTTCTTTTCCATTTCGCTTCTTGCTTCTTCATCTAATGAACATGAAAAAGGCAAAATGCAGAGGATAGACATAGCTATGTAATATATTAATTTTTTCATATTATTTTCTCATAAATTAGAATTGTATATCAACACCAAATGTAAACACTCTACTCTTAGGATAAGCACCCCAGTCCAATCCGGGAGTCATAGGACTCTTGCTGGCTGTACTTACTTCTGGATCATATCCACTATAGTTGCTAAGGCAGAAGAGATTCTGTCCAGTAGCATATACACGAAGTTTGGATACATAAAAACTACGGGTCCATTTATGAGGAAGTGTATATCCTAATGTGATATTTTTCAAACGCAAGAATGAACCATCTTCAACAAATCGTGAATAGACATCGTTTACTACATATCCGTTATAACTAGGCACCTTGTTAGAAGCGTTTGTAGGACTCCAGCGATCTGCAACTTCTGCTAATTGGTTTCTGCGTTGTGTGTTAGTTTGGGTAGCATATAACCGGGTTGCATTATAGATATCATTGCCATAATTAAATTGAAGCATGAAGCTAAAGTCAATGCCTTTGTAATTGAACGTATTAGTGATACCGCCATACCATTTGGGTAAAGCATTACCAATAACAGTACGGTCATTAGTTGTGATAACTCCGTCACCATCTTGATCTTTATATTTAACTGCTCCTGGAGCCAGTCTGTTTCCAAGATTCGGATTACTTGTTACACCTTCTTTTAACTGTAAAGTATTAGAACCCGGAACTGAATAAAAATCAGAATATTGATAGATTCCATCAAATTCATATCCATAAATCAGACCAAGAGACTGACCGACTATGGCCATGTAGTCATAAGATGTGAAGTTACTGTCAAATCCAGAACGTGCTTGCATATAGTTTACTCCTGACGCCAGTGACTTTAATGTATTTCTTATGAATGATATATTAAAGTTGGTTTGCCAAGTAAAATCTCTGTTTTGAATATTAGTACTGTTTAGGCTTAATTCTATACCTTTATTTTGGATTTTTCCTACGTTTTGCATTTGTGAATCAAATCCTGTAATATGTGCCAGTGATTGTGATAATAACAAGTCTTTAGTGTTTTTGATGAAGAATTCAGCAGTTACGTTTAAACGGTTGTCGAAGAAGCCGAGATCAACACCCAGGTTGATTGTGTTTGAACCTTCCCATTTTAAATTCTTGTTTCTGAGCTGTTTGGGGTTTAATACGGTAACGCTACTATTCCCTAGACCATATTTATTGGCTTCATACAAATCCAATGAAAGATAATTAGGAATATTGTCATTTCCTACTGTACCCCAACCTAAACGAACTTTGAAATTTGAAATCCATTTAATATCTTTCATAAATGCTTCTTCCGATACACGCCATGCTGCAGAGAAAGAAGGAAAGAACCCCCATTTTTTATTTGCAGAAAACACGGTAGAACCGTCGGCACGTACTGTTGCTGTGAATAAATAGCGATTGTCGTAGTTATAGTTTCCACGTGCATAGAATGATAATAAGGTTTTATCGTAGTAAGTGCTTTCAACTCTACTTGGAGTTGCACCTATTCCCATGTTGTCATTTCCCATTTGGTCAAAAGGAAATCCCATAGCTTCACCCAACAAATACTCTGTACTTTTGTGTGATACTTCATGGCCTAACATGACATCATAATTATGCTTCTTGATTTTTTGTTTCCAAGTTAAAGTGTTAAAGTTGGTCCAACGTACATCACGTTGCATTGTTGTGCGTCCATAAGGTTGTTCACCATTACGATATGCTTCTTTGGAACCGTTTTTGTAGAAGATGTCAGTGCGACTATTGGTTGTATTATATGTTCCGGCACTTTTAAAAGTTAATCCTTTTATAATTTGCCAGCTGATTGATGCATTTCCCACCCACATTTCGCCACGTTTATTGTTCGTTACGGACTGTGTTTGCATTACAGGATTAACCTGCGCTAAACTTTCACCTGTTTCCAACATTTCGGGGTCGATAGCTGAATGTAATAATTCCTCGTCAGTCAGTTTATTACCACCAGTGGGACGTGCACTAAGAATTTGTGCTAACATATTAAAACGACCGGAATCTGCAGTTGTTCCTACACCTTTACGATTAGTTAAAGCATAGTTGACAGTAGCATTGAATGATATGTTTTTATTTATTTTTTGATCTATGCGAAATTTGGCTGTTGTTTTGTCAAATCCACTGTTGTTGAAAATACCATTTTCTACATAACGAGAAAAAGCTGCATTATATTGTGTGTCGTTACTACCGCCTCTGAGAGAAATGTTGTGATCTTGAGACCAAGTAGGATTGAATGTTTCTTCCTGCCAGTCTACTCCTTTTACACCCATATAGTCTTCTAATGAATGATACCTGATAGGTTTTCCAGCATCATCAAATTCTTTATCAGAAATATAGCTGTTTAAAAGATCTGTATTTACTTCACCTTGTAACTTTACAAATTCGTATGGAGACAATACATCCAGCATTTTAGAAATTTTACGGTAACTTGCAGAGCCATTGTAGCTTATTTGTGGTTTTCCGGCTTTTCCAGACTTCGTTGTAATCATTACAACGCCGTTTGCAGCGCGTGCACCGTAGATAGCAGAAGATGAAGCATCTTTGAGTACTTCAATAGATTCAATGTCAGAGTTTGATAAATAATCAATGTCGTCTACTTGGAAACCATCTACAATATAGAGAGGGCTTGAATCTCCAGTCAGACTTCCTACGCCACGGATATTGATATTGAACCCGGCGCCAGGAGTACCATCTGTAGATGTGATTTGAACACCGGCAATTTGTCCACCTAATGCTCCTGCTACAGAACTTGTTTGGAAACCTTCAATATCTTTGGCTGCGACAGAAGCAACGGAACCTGTTAGGTCACTACGTTTCATTGCACCATATCCAACTACTACAACTTCATCCAATGCTTGATTATCCGGAATCATTTTTATATTAATAGTTCCTTGACCATTGAATTTTATTTCCTGGGTTTTATAACCAATGTAGGAGATAGAAATAGTAGTTCCCTTTTTTACTTTTAAAGTGAATTTACCATCAAAGTCTGTGATAGCTCCTGTTGAAGTACCTTTAGCTTGTATAGTTGCTCCGATAAGAGGTGTATCTGTTTCATCTACAATGACACCTTTTAATACAGACTCTTGAGCATATACGCTGATTGTGATTATCAGTGTCAAGAGGGTAAACCACCCTCTTATGCTTATTGATTTTATTAGATTGTTTATGATATACATAATTTCTATTTTTAACGTATTAGTATTTAGAAGTTGGGGTCAAACCAAATAGCCAATGGGAATATTCCAGCTCCGCTTTGCGGATCTTTTCCTGTTTTGTCTATGGTCATTTGGAAAGTCACTATACCGTGTGGATATTCTCCATCCACTATCCATTTGTTTGGATTCAATTTGAATGCTAACCCGTTGCTAGGGTCTGCATAACCTACTGTATAGTGTAAGGTATTTGTGTTACCAGTTGAATTTGCGTAATAAGACATAGCATGTCTGGAGCCAGTGTTTGCTCCCTTTACGTTGGACTCTTCAACATATTTAACCCAGAGTGCATTCAAAAAGCTAGAATTTTTAGAGTCACCATTTGTAAATGAACCGCTGATAGCTGTATAGTTGATTGAACGTCTGTAGTCCATTGTAAATAGAGAAGCATCAAATTCGGCATCGCTACTTGTGATGATAGGTGTTGCAGAATAAGTACTGTTGCTAATTGTTTTGGGGTTTACGCAGAATACGAATGGATTGTATTGTACGTGAACGTTGGACACAATCAAGTCATAATAGATAAATACGGGTACTTCCAATGCAAATTCGGAATCTTTATTATCACCTACGGTGGCTGTTACGAAACAGAAGCCCATTCCGTTATTTGCTGCCGGACTGCTTTCTTTGTCCATTCCTGGCCAAATAGCGTTTTCGAATGAAATGGCACCTGTTGCCGCATCTATTTCAACACCATTACAGTTCCTACCGTTTCGAATACTCCAAACGACTTTATTACCCTGTTTGATATCTGTTGTAGGAGCCTCAATACTGAATGCTTTGAGAATCTCCGGAGCTTTAGTTCCTTTTTCTGCGGTAATTCTAAACTGGTTGGCATTATTTTCAACATCTACTCCTATATTATTTCCATAACGTATAAAAGTAAATCTATTTGGATTATTTTTAACTTTCAAGTTAAATGAAGCTTCTTCCGAATTCTTAGTATTTGTTGCGGTTACTGTAATTGTATAGTCACCATTGGGTATGGTATGTCCTTTCTTCGCAGATACTATTCCATCTTTGTCAATACTCAATTGTTTGTTTAAGTCATCCTTCAATGTGAACATAATAGCATCTCCTTCTAATCCTTCATTAGGAGTTACTTTTAAGGGTGACGACTCGTATATTTCTATATCAGATGGATAGCTAAGATTTGCTACAGGGGCAATTCTGTTTACTACTGTAAGTGTGTATGCATTGTTGAATGTTACCCCGTCTGTTGCATACCTATTAGCGACCTTTACAGATATTACATATTCCTGTCCTATTTCAAAACCATGATGTTTGTCTACTGAAAGTATGCCTGTTACTGGGTCAATCTTAATTTTATCAGTCGAAGGTTTAATGCTTTCAATAGAATAGGCAATATCTTCCAAAGAACCTTTTAATGTTGGGCTTTCGCTTTTAAAAGTCGTTTCAGGTCCTTCTGTTGTTTCAGCTTCTATCAATCCTTCGTTAGGCTCATAACTCAGATCTAAAGGCTTGGAAGTCACGTTGATAATTAATGCATTCTCGAAAATACCTTCATCTTCAGAAGATGCACCTGTAGTCAGTTTTAATGAAAGAGTGTGGATTCCCGGTGCTATGTCACTTCCTCTTACAATTGTGATTTCTCCTGTTTGAGAGATATTAAAGAATGAAGCAATTTCACTTTTGGCAATCTCATATTTTGTAATGGAAACATGGTTGCCATCAGTTTTTACTTGTGCAGTAGGCAATTCTTCTGTGCTCTTCGCATCTGAAATTATACTGTATTCCACTTGGATTTCATTAGGCTCTACAGTGATACCATCTGGTACTGGTTTCATCATATTAATTTCTACAATATCTTTGTAGTCGTAGTGTGAGCCACCAGCCATACATGATACAGATATTTTATAAAGTCCTACCGGTGTATCTTTGGCACTGTTGATTTCAATTGCACCAGTTTCTTTATTGATAATAAAATCATTACCTGTGTAGGGCTCACCATTCAATGTTATGCTTGTAATTGTAAAATCAGAGGGAACACTTCCTTTGTAAGAAGGCTCTGAAATTATTCCACTCATAGATGGACCTATATCGGTCATGCCTAAATAATAAAGTGCAAAACCGGTAGTGTCAGTGGTATCCTCATCTGAACAGGATGTATAAGTCATAACTAATACAACTGTCATCAAGGCACCTAAAAACTGTGAAATGTTTTTTAGTAATTTAGATTTCATATTATATGATTATTAATTTTATTTTGAAGAAAGTGTATATTTTGTACCATTTACTGCTACTTGAATGGATACACCTTCCGGATGGAAGGTACCTGCTGTTTCCTCCTCGTTGTCAGTGAATTGGGCATCAATGTTCAATGCTTTACGCTCTTCTTCTGTTCCGAAAGGATAAAGCACGGAAATGTAGCGAGCTGCCATAATTACATCATCTTTTGATGCTGGCTGGTTAACTGTTATCTGATAGCCTAAACGTAATCCGGAAATTGTTCCCATTGCATTAGAAATATCTGTAGCTTGGCTTGATGACAGGATTTTGCTTTCTTGAATTTTGGTTTCAGCAAATGTTCTGGCTAGCATATTCTTGTTGTCTGCAAAATTTGTATATGCCTGACAATAGGGCTGTTCTGTTGTATGTGGCTCAAATACAGACGGAGTACTTTCATCATCAAGTATGTGGAAGTTTAAATTGGTTTTCAGGCTTTTTGCTACCTTTCCATAACCTTCGTCAACGATAACAAAGAATTTTTTGTCCACAAAAAATACGGTTCTACGATGAGTTGCGTTATCAAAAGACGGGTTTTCTGTTACAAGGATATCCGTATTGTTTTTTGTTTCTAATTTGATTAACTTTCCTTCAATTTTTCCACCTTGTTCGCCGCCTATGGATTTACTCATTACGGTTAACGTATTATGGTTTACGGTCGCTGCGAATTTCGTGCGATCGTTGCCACTGTAAGCGTACACACCTGCATCTGGGAAGAAATTACGCCCATTGTGATAGAGTCCGAATGTATTATTGTCTGGTTGGCTGTGCCATTCTTTATAATTATGGTTTTTTAGAATCATCATAGTCGATTCTTTTTTCCATCCGTTGCGTAGGATGTAGTATCCTGAATCATCATAAGATTGTGTCAGGTGTGTTGGCTCTTTTCCAGATTTTCTTTCGGTCGCCATCCATAATAATTCTTGATCATTCGGATACATGGCTACGTATTCTTTTAATCTGTTCAATAAGGTGCTTTTTGCATATGAGCTTGAACGTGTATCATTGAAGTTGTCAAGAGAGTAGTCTGGATAAATTGTATTCATGACAACTTCCGTCGCAGCTTTTAGTTTATCGGTGAAGTTGCCAGGCAATAAACCTATTTTATCATTTGCTTGTGCTAACAAATAAATGGAACGGAAGTCACTAACAGCACCGATATGATAACTTAAATCCAATTCAAATTGTACACCGTCATTATTGAACTGTTCATCCAATTGTACGCCTATTTTCTGTAATCCTTCATTTGTCCATTGTTCCGCATTTTTAAATTCAGGCATCAATATACCTGCTGTAGCTACGGCCTGTGCTTGAGTTAAAAGAATATTTCCTTCTTGATAATAATTTAAACGCATGCATTCAACTTCTTTTTCAAATGCTGTAAGAAAGGTGGACAACCATTCTGGAGTAAAGTTGGGTGATTGAATAAAGTATGCCATGATATCTATTTGTGAAAGTACACGTTCGGCTACTTGTAGTCCTTTCCATTCATAGTCTTTGTCGTTTTCTGAACCACCAGCTGGTGGAAATTTGGTTCCCGGTTCGTATGGATAAGTATCCAGCCAGTCATTATATACTTCAATCCATGACTGAATGTATCTTTCGTCTTTGCTGATACGGTATGCTTTGGCTTGAGGAAGCATCCACTGGTGTCGATGACGTTGGTATCTAAATTCCTGATCTTTTTCAGTGTCTTGATGAGCTGTCCAGTCGATGCCTTTTTTGCTTTCATCAAAGAATGAATAATAAGTTTCCACTTTATTGTCATCAACACTTTCATAGAATCCTCTGACATAGAAACGGTATTCGAGTGCTTGCTCGGCAATTCGCTGGTCTTTTGCCGAGATTGTGGGATTAATTAAATTGATACTTGGATTTGTTACATTCGTTCTATTTCTATAATATTCCAATAGTGCGTGGGCCGCATAATAGTGCTCGCCTGCTTCATAGAAAGACTTTACTCTTTCCAATCCAGGATAATCGAGGTTGATAATTTCGAAAAGTTTAGGTTCGACGACATCATTAGGCTTATTCTCCGGGAGTATTTCTACACCGGAACTAATCTCACCAGATAATAAATCATCGTCATCGTCCACACATCCTGTAAAAGTGATAGCTGTGAACATGCAGGTAATAAAGAAGATGTTCTTCATGCTTTATTAGGTTTTAATTATTAAAAGTTATATTTTACTGTTTGCAAATGTAGCCTGTTTATTTATGATAATTAAGCTGTCTTGTTCAAGCTTTGTTCAAAAATGATTTTTTGATATTAAATTTGTTGAATCATATATTATTTCTGTTTAATAAGCCTGCTATAACTCTGATAGCAGGCTTATTATGTGCCATAATGTAATCTAATCCTATTTATTTACAAAACAGGTTTTGTACGTTTTTAGATATCCTATTGGATGATTTTTAATCCAAAATGATTATGGGAAGTATGGGGAATCGGGGAGATGACAAACTCCGGTTCTTCTCCTTTTGGGGAAATGAACACCTCTTCTCCTTTCTTTAAATCAATTTGGTAAGTACTGTTTTCGAGGGATTGCACAGTGAAATTTCTTTTTCCATTAAAGACAGGATTAGTTATGTCAGTCGTTATAATACAAGGCTCCCCTGCCAGGCTTTTGATATGGATAAATTGTGTCTTTCCCTTTTTTCTGCCGGCAGATACTTTGAATGCCCCTTCCGTGCGCAGACCGGAATATGCTATGTCTTTCCATGCATCTGGAATAGCCGGGAAAATGCGGATCTTACCACCCCAGCTTTGAAGTAACATATCATGAATACTTTGAGCACCGGATAGAGGTGTCTCAATAACCGGGCCGCTTTCCTTATACATGGTAGTAGGGCTGAGGAACTTGCCGAATAATTTGTTCAAATAAGATAATGCGTCATTTCCTTTTCCAATAGCAGAAGATATGGAAGAAGCACCTGTACATGAGTAGCCTAAGAGCGCCTTGGGTTTGCTTTGCCAAAAAACGAGTGATTTCTCAATCGTTTCAATATCGCCTGGTTGCTCTTTATTGATAAGATATAGGGGATAGATGGCAAGTAAGTGTGAATAATGCCTGTGCGAGAAAGCATATGGCATGTCCTTCCCGATAAGTAATCCATTCTCATCCATAGGGTAAGGAGTGAGATTATGAAGAACGTCTTCCCATGTTTCAGCCAATGGATCTTGAATATTCAAGCGTTGTGCTGATTCCAGTAGTGTCTGGCATCCCCAACGTAATAGTGCAAGATCAAAATTGCAATCTTCCGCAGTATCGTACTCTGGAGAGTAAGTTGCCGGAAGATGAAGTTTTCCATCTTCTCCCTTTTTTAGAAAGTGCAGATAGTAGTTGATTGATTCTTTCAATAAAGGAAATAATTTATTTCGCAGGATATCATCATCCATCTTGTGGCGATAAATAAGCCATAGGTTATGGCAAGCCCACGGGAGCAAACCTACTTGCGCTCTTCCTTTTCCTGGAATACCTACCTCTGTGCTCATACATTCCAAATTGGAAGCGACTCCTATTCCTAACGAATTATGGCGATAAGCCGGATTAATATTGAGACGTAGCTGGTCTATGTGATTGTAAAGTGCATTTTCTAAAGAGGCTGCGAGATCTAAATGGTCGGAAGCATTCAGTGCCCAGTATGTGAGCTGTACATTGAGGTTCCACCAGGCATTTGGCCAGGGAGTCTCCGTCAGCCATGGCCCTGTATTGTCTATTAGGGCACGGTCGCCACGGGTGGCAGAAGCTAGTTTGTACATTTGAATCCAATAAAAGTTCTCTTTTTGCGCTTCCGGCAATGTAATGAAGCTACTTGGGTAAAAGGAATTCCACCATTTACGATGTGTCTTTTGCAAGGATGGATAGCCTTCGCGTATAGCTTTCCGGATTTCAGTTTTACATATTTCACTCGAATTGTTTTGAGGGTATGTATGTGTAAGGTTTATCCATAAAGTACGTTCTTTTTTAGTCGGTTGAGTCTCTTTCCAGCCTACTGTTGTCTCACCACCTGCCAGTAACTTCTGAACAGATAAGTTGATATCCCCTTTCCGGTTGATTATCGGTGCAGGGTTGAGTTCATAGTCTTTGGGAATTTTATTGGTTTGTCCCCGTCTTTTAAAAAGTAGATAGCGGGGACTGTTAGCTTCTGCGGCTACCCATTCCCATTTGAAGTCATGCTCTTCTCCTTCAGTAGTTGCTTTTACTGCTATTATCATATTGTCAGAGTGGACAAAGGTTTGTAGATGGATAACCCCTTTGGTAGTGATAATATCTGTTGATGCTTCGGCATTCCAAAGGTCAAGACGCATCTTGCCGCTGATTATTTCTCCTTTGGGATGCAGGGCAAAATATCCGGTAAGTAGTCTGGGGATTCCGAATACATCTCTTTTTGTACGATGATCGTGCACATCACAGTTGCCCGTTTCAAGACGTAAGTAGTTTTCTCCGGGTTCTTTATAAATCATTAATCCTAATCTGCCGTTGCCCAGATAAGCCGATTCATGCCAGTATTCAGGTAACTTTTCCCATATCATATCTTGCCGGCTCATGAATTCAGGCCAATTAATATCCTGTTTAAGAGTTATAGGTTGGGCATCTACAGTGAAAGAGTAGATTAAAAATAAAAGGATGCAGTTAAAGTATCTGCGTCGAATGTTCATAGTGTTGTTTTTTATATTAATTCTTAAGCTGGTAATTTAAATTATATGTATCATTATCAATAGTCACTTCGATGGAGACATTGTCCGAATTTGAAGGATTATCTGTAAATTTAGCATTAATCTTGTGATTGGAAGCTGTTGTTACCGGATATAATATGGTAATATAACGTACGGATGTATTTTTCTTTTTCTCCATGACAAGTGAATAAGCCTTTCTGACAGAGAATTTTCTATCTGTCTGATAAGAGATTCGTCCCTCAAAAGGTTTTAATACAATGTTTTGATTCCCAAAACTGCGAATAAGTAAGTTATTATTGTCTTCAAAAGTAGTATGCGCACCTATCTCTTGAATATCCAAATTGACATTGTTGACTGATGCCTCGTCACAAAGATGGAAATATAATTTGGAATATCCGGTAGCTGTTCCGAAGCCTTCATCCACGAAAGCGAAGAATTCGACAGGCTTTTTCATATAGAAGATGGCGCGTCGGTGTTTGAAGTTACTGTATCCTTGATTTTCCGTTACTATTAGTTGGTAATTATCGTTTTCTTCCGATAATAATAATTTGCCTTGTGCCTTGTTGATATTTTCACTTCCGGTAGCTTCATGCTCTTCTGATTGTCCTAGGACCATTGTGTTGTGTGTCTTGGTTTGGCGGAACCATCTGCGTAGTTCCATTACTTCCGTATCATTTTCTTTCATATATGAACAAACTCCGGAATCAGGAAAGAAGTTACGTCCATTGTGATATAGCTCGAACGTCCCGTTATCGAGTTGGTTGTGGCTTGAGTCTTCTAATTTGGAAGATATATTGTTGCTGTGTACCAACATCGTCGATTGGGGAGTCCAGCCATTGCGTAGTACATAAAATCCTGAATATTCGAATGTTTTGATTTTATTATCGGGTGGAGTTCCTTGTCCATAAGTTTTCATGTAGTTAAGTTCTGAATCATCCGGGTACATTTCAGCGTATTTTACGAAATTCTTATTCAGTACGCTGCGTGTTTTTATCCACGAATCATTGAATGCGGGACTGCAATTCTTACTTCCTTTTGTGAAGTAATTGGGATATGTAAAGTGCATGACGACTTTAGTCGCTTTCAGTAGGGCGTTGTCCAGTTCCGGAGAAAGCAGATTGTCCGGTAGCTTGTTCAATTGGATGAGTCTTTTTAAATCGTATAGACCGTCCACTATACCGATATGATAATGGAGTGAGAGGTCATTCGTCATTCCATCTTTTAAAAACAATTTAGAGGTCTGTTCATTGATGATGTCGCATCCCGTTTTTTGCCATTGTGGGGCATTTTTAAGTTCAGGGAATAGAGTCCCTGCAAATACTAATGCTACTGCCTGGCTCAGTAGAATATTGTTTTCTCCGGCATATTTGTACAAGGACAAATAGTCGGCGTGTTCTGCAAAGTGTATGAGGAAAAAAGAAAGCCATTCGGTAGTGAAGTTGGGAGAGGACTTGAAATACTCGAATGACTCTGTTTGTCCCATGATACGTGTGGATACTTGAAGTTGATACCATTTGAATTTGTCCGGTTTCCCATCCGGCTTGGGGTTCTTGGCAATCCAGTCGGCATACACTTCTTTCCATGAGAGCATGTATTTTTCATCATGCGAGTTTTGGTAGGCTTTCCCTTGAAGGGGGATCCAATTGTGACGATGCAATTGTTTCTGATATTCGTTGTCAGCACCCTTTGGAGCAAATTCCCAATTGATTGTTTTATCGTTGTTTTGCAATGAATAAGGAATCTTTCTAGTTTTATCTTCCAGATAATTGTCATTGACATAAAAACGATATTCGTTTGTCGCATAGTCAGCATAACCCTGTTCCGTTTCATTAAGGGTGGCAGATAGATTCGGATTTAGAATCTCAGTTCTGTTTTGGTAATAGGTAAGCAGTTTTTGCATGGCTGCATCGTTATCACCGGCTTTATACAAAGCCTTCACTTCTTCTAATCCGGAATAATCAAGATTGAGAATATCAAATAAAGATTCTTCGGTATCCTCTTTTGGGGGTGTTGGTTCCTCTTTTGGCGGAATGTCGTTATTTTCTTTTTGTGGAATATCATTATCTGTACATCCTGCGAGTGTAATGATAAGAAACAGCCATATATTAATTCGGAATCTGTTTTTGCAATTCATAGTATAAACTTTAGTTTGGATAGATTTTGATTTTTATATTTGAGATGGTCACTAACTCTATGCAAATATATGGGAGAAAGTAGCTTTGTTGTTAATAGTTTTATCGAATAGTATATCAAATTTGTGTAATGATACTGTTGGATATGTATAAAGGACCGTATTCGTTCTCCAAATTATGCGGAAGTATAATGATTTCATCTAATTGAATTGTATAAATCATACTATCCTTTTAATGTTTTCTTCTAATAGAGTTGACTGGTTACAGTTGAGTACCTCATGAGTTACACTTGTGTATCTACTCGGAAAGACAAGTGTAACTTGGCGATTGCACAACTGTAATTCACTAATGATAAAAAAACAGGGGAAGATTATAGGTAATGTGTTGATAGATAGTGGATTCAGAGAAAAATGCAGTTCTCAGTCTGAAAAAAGCAAAATCATCCTATTGTTTTCTGTAAACTAATCTTAATTTCACCCTATTTTTTGGGGTAAATAGCTGATTATTAGTTCTGCCACATTTTTGTATTTCCCCCTATAATACGTAGAATAAATATAAAAATGTGGCAGTTTATGGATTTATGATTTCTCCGAGATTATCCTTTGGCCTTCTTTATATACTCCGTAGGCAAGCATCCGAAATATTTCTTGAAACTTGTAGCAAAGTAAGACGGCGTATTGAATCCTACCATCGTACTGACTTCCGCTACCGTATAACGTCCGTCTTTCAGTAACTTGGCAGCTTCATTAAAGCGAATCTTGCGAATAAAATCAATAGTAGACTCACCGGTGATAGCCTTCAATTTCAGATGCAGGTTGGAACGGCTCATGTTCATTTCTCTGGCAAACTCGTCCGTAGAGAATTCGATGTTATCCATATTCTTTTCTACAATGGCAACGGCGCGTTTCAGCAAGGCTTCATCCATGGCATTGAACGTAATCTTCTCCGGTTCCACTTCCAAAGACTTGGAATAGCGTTCGATCATACGCCTGCGGGTACGCATCATGTTCTGTATCTTTGTAGTCAGTATGGCAAGAGAGAATGGTTTGGGGATATAATCATCCGCGCCCATTTGCAGGCCTTCCATCTGGTCTTTTATTTCGCTTTTGGCTGACAGGATAATAACCGGGATATGGCAGGTGCGGATATTCTGTTTCACATTCTTACATAATTTGATGCCATCCATTACGGGCATCATCACATCAGTAACAATGATATCGACTTCATTGTCTTTCAGTTTCTCCAGAGCTTCTTCACCGTTTCCGGCTTCCAGCGTATTGAATAGCTCGGAAAGTCCGCTGCTGAGATAATGACGGATTTCATTATTGTCTTCTACAATAAGAATCGTTCCCCGCTTCTTGTCACCTGACTCTATGACTTCATTTTCAATCTTTTCCGTATCAATGAAATACATATCCTTGGAGTTGGTGGAATAGACTTGCTCTTCTTCGTTTTTGGTATCGTTGGAAGCTAGCTCGGATGGCTTGTAGATATTTATATCCTGCGGCAGATATACAGAGAATGTACTGCCTTTTCCCTCTTCACTATCCAATTCGATGCGCCCATGATGCAACTCTACCAGACGTTGTACCAATGAAAGACCGATACCGCTTCCCACGTGCTCGCTTTCAATCTGATAGAAGCGTTCGAATATCTTCCCCTGTTTGTTGATAGGAATACCGATACCAGTATCACTGACCTGCAATACCAGATAGTTATTTTCCTCTTTCAGGGTAACAGTGATACTTTGTCCGCTTTCCGTATATTTGAAAGCATTTGAAAGCAGGTTGTTGACTATCAGTTCCAGATAATTGGGATCGAACAACACTTCTTTGTCTTCCAACTCGGAATGGAGAGTATAGGTTATCTTTTTATGACGTGCCAACTTATCATAGAACAGGAAATTATCATGTATCAATTGGTGGGCATTCTCTTTCTTTACTTTTAATTCGAATACTCCAAGTTCAGCGCGGCGATAATCCATCAACTGGTTGACAAGGTGTAGCAGGCGATTGGCATTCCGCTGGATATACTCCAGTTGGTTCCGTGTCCAACGGTCGCTTATTTTATTGATGATTTCCTGTAAAGGAGCCAAGATAAGAGTCAATGGGGTACGCAGTTCATGAGAAATATTGATGAAGAAACGCATCTTCATCTGGTTGATTTCTTCCTGGTGTTCTTTGTCCCTGCGTTCTATTTCCAGTTCCGCTTCCATGCTTTTACGCATCCAGAAGAAACGGAATACGAAAGTGATGAAGCCGATGAAAGTGGCGAGGAAGAGAAGTATTGCCCACCACGTCTTATACCATACAGGGAGAACGATAATTTCGAGTACGGTGGGAGTCATATTCCATTTTCCGTCACTATTGGCAGCCTTTACCAGAAAATGATAAGTACCTTGCGGCAGGTTGGAGTAGGAGACAGAGCGTTTGTCTGTCAGATAATACCATTCTTTGTCATAACCTTCCAGCTTGTAGGCAAATGTATTATGCTGTCCTGAAATATAGTTGGATACGACAAACTCGATAGTAAAGGCGGTTTGCCAGGACTTCAATGTGATACTTTCCGTTTCATTGATATTCTTGGTCAGGATACCTGTTTCATCATCCGGACGAACCGTTTTATTGAACAGTTGCAGTTTGGTTATGACTACCGGCGGAGTGTAAGGGTTGTCCAGCAGTAATTCCGGACGGAAAGTTGTGATACCGTTGATACCGCCGAAATACATTTGCCCGTTGGAAGTGCGGCAGTACGAGGAAGTATTAAACTGGTTACTTTGCAAACCGTCTGATTCGGTAAAGTTGCGGAACTTTTCAGTCTCCGGGTTAAAGCAGGAAATTCCCCGGTTCGTACTTAACCAAAGGCGTCCGAAAGTATCTTCCAGAATACCGTAGACTACATTATTGGGCAAACCGTCGGCTGTGGTATACCGTTTAATTGACTTTTCTTTTTCATTGAAGCAATAGAAACCTTCGCGCGTGCCTATCCAAATGATACCATTATTGGCCTCATAAATACAGTTGGTAAACATTTTCGTAACGGAAGATGTCGGGAGAATAGGCGCCTTCTGTATATCCGACCCTTGTTGCTGAAAGACCGATACCCCCTCTTCGCCGCCAATCCAAAGACGCTTGCGCGAATCTCTGAACAGGATTGTTATCCGTTGGGAAGTGAATGGAGTACCATCTTTTTCCTTGTTTATCGTAGTAAAACTTCGTTTCTCCGGGTTGAAGCTGACCAGTGCACTTAGTGTCCCCAATAAAAGATTACCCTCTCCGTCGGGAAGAATGGCATATACATTTTCATTCACCAGTTGGCTGTTGCGCTGATTGAAACTTTCCATCTGCCCACCGTTACGATGGAGTACGGTCAATCCTCCCGCATGCGTACCTATATATACCAGTGATTTCTGCTCGTCTACATATACCGCTTTGATATTATTGGAACCGATTCCTTTTTCCCGCTCGTCTTCTTGCAACGCATAATGTGTAAACTGTTGCGTACCGGGCGTGAACAGATTCAGTCCGCCATCGTTCGTGCCTATCCATAAGTTCTTGTTCTTATCCTCTACGATACAACTTACGACATTGTCGCTCAATGAATTCTTATAAGGAATGCGTCGGATATTCTTAAAACGGTTTCGGATAGGATGGTAATAGTTCAATCCTCCGAAATACGTACCGAGCCACATCCCCCCTTGTGAGTCCATGTAGATGCTGCGTACGGAACGTTGCGACAGGCTGCCGTTTTCCACCGGGCTGCTGCTGTATGAAATGAACGAGTCGCTTGCCTCATGATAAATGTTTAAGTCATTAAATGTCCCTATCCATAAGCGGTTTTGCGAATCCAGTGCCAGTGAACGTATGTAATTGGAGCTAATGCTCTTGGGATTGGAAGAAGAGTGCTGATAGACCTTTACCTTTTGGGTTTTCGGATTGAGCAGAAGCAGGCCTGCTCCTTCGGTAGCCACCCAGATGCGGGTAGGTGATTGTTGTAAAATAGCTTGAATTTGCTTGCTGTCCTGTATGGGAATAACTTTCTCCAGTTTCTTTTCAGGAATGGAATAGCTATATAGCCCGTTTTCCATTGTGCCGATGTAGATAATATCGCCATATCTGTAGAGAGTGGAAGCTACAATCTTATGCATGGCCGTACTGAAAGAATCATCCACAAATCTGGATTCTTTTATGTCGAACATAATCAGGCCTTCCTGTGTACTTATAAGCAACTGTTCCGGTGATATTTCGGCAATGCCGTTGATTTGCAGGCGTTTCCCTTTCCTTTCATAGAAGAAATTGTTGAACTGGTCTTTTTCTTCGTTATACCATGACAGCCCGTCCCGCGTGCCTATCCAGACCCGTCCCCGGCTATCTGTCTTTACGATTCGTGCGATGTCATTAGCAATGCTGTTAGGGTCATCCTCATTATGCTGGTAAACCGTAAATGCATATCCGTCATATTTGTTCACTCCGTCATAAGTCGCAAACCACATATTACCCCGTCTGTCCTGGTCAATGGCAAATACGGTACTTTGCGACAATCCTTCATTGATAGAAATATAGGAAAAATTGATTTGTTCCGGAATTTCGGAAAAGGCTGAATTCGTTCCTATGCATAAAAAGAACAGGCAGATTACTATATTTTTTAGATAGCTCATTATTAGGTCATAAGATTAATAATGGCATCAAAGATAGTAAATTCTTTTATATGCTGTGTAAAATGACAGGGAATCTGTTCTATTTTTCCAGGGTTATGTTAAATATCTTGTAGGTGTGTAATTAGTGGAGATGCTTACTGAAAAACGAATAAGCCCGGTACATTGGCTGCCCGGGCTTGGTTTATATAGCTTG
Source organism: Bacteroides sp. f07 (assembly GCF_042854785.1). Taxonomy (NCBI): domain Bacteria; kingdom Pseudomonadati; phylum Bacteroidota; class Bacteroidia; order Bacteroidales; family Bacteroidaceae; genus Bacteroides; species Bacteroides sp. f07. Next base: position 823,426 of record NZ_BAABXI010000001.1, read on the forward strand.
ATTGTGAGATAAGTAGATTATTTGGCTAAATCACCTATCGCATCCAGATTCTTCTGAATATCTTCATCTGTCAATGAATAGTTGACCAAATCGCCGGCCAAATATTTATCATAAGAAGCCATATCGATCAACCCATGACCGGACAGGTTGAACAGGATTACTTTTTCTTCTCCTGTCTCCTTGCATTTATTGGCTTCGCGAACGGCAGCCGCGATAGCGTGGCAGGATTCCGGAGCCGGAATGATACCTTCCATCTGTGCAAACAGGCAACCGGTTTCGAACGATTCCAACTGTTGGATATCCATCGCTTCCATCAGACCGTCTTTGAGTAACTGGGAAACGATGACACCTGCGCCGTGATAGCGAAGACCGCCGGCATGGATATGAGCCGGAGCGAAATTGTGTCCTAATGTAAACATCGGGAGCAGCGGAGTATATCCTGCCTCGTCGCCGAAGTCATATTGGAATTTACCGCGTGTCAGTTTCGGGCAAGAAGCGGGCTCGGCAGCAACAAAACGGGTTTTCTTTCCTTCCAGGATGTTATGACGCATGAAAGGGAAGGAGATACCGCCGAAGTTGGAACCGCCACCGAAACAGCCGATGACCACATCCGGATATTCACCCGCCATTTCCATCTGCTTCTCAGCTTCCAGACCGATAATTGTCTGGTGAAGAGCTACGTGGCTAAGTACCGAACCTAGCGTGTATTTACAGTTAGGAGTCATTTGTGCCAGCTCGATAGCTTCCGAAATGGCTGTACCCAGTGAACCCTGGTAATTAGGATGCGCGGTTAGGATATCTTTACCTGCACGGGTGGACATGGACGGAGAAGGCGTGACCTGTGCTCCGAAAGTCTGCATGATGCTGCGGCGGTAAGGCTTCTGTTCATAGCTGATTTTTACCTGATAAACGGCTGCTTCCAAACCGAATACTTTAGCTGCGTAAGAAAGAGCGGCTCCCCATTGTCCGGCACCGGTTTCGGTGGTGATATTGGTAACGCCTTCCTGCTTGCAATAATAAGCCTGAGCCAGAGCGGAGTTCAGTTTGTGAGAACCGATAGGGCTTACACTTTCATTCTTGAAATAAATATGTGCCGGAGTACCGAGGGCTTTTTCCAATCCGTAGGCGCGTACCAACGGAGTGCTGCGGTAATACTTGTACATTTCGCGTACTTCTTCCGGTATTTCAATCCATGCGTCAGTCTGATTCAGCTCCTGGCGGCATAGTTCTTCTGCAAAAATAGGATACAAGTCTTCAGCTTTCAGTGGTTGCTTGGTTCCCGGATGCAATGGTGGCATCGGTTTATTTACCATATCGGCTTGAATGTTGTACCAGTAGTGTGGAATTTCTTCTTCCGGTAGGATATACCGTTTTCTTTTGTCACTCATAATATTGTGGTTTTTAATTTTCTGCTGCCAAATGTAGACAAAATTTTTAATATTCGGGTAATTTTGTCAACAAAGAATCGGTTTCGATTGTTATTTTAGTTAAGTTTGCACGACGTTATAAAAAATATGATATGAAGATTTATCATAAATTCTTGTTATACCAAAACAAACTGCTAAAACCTTATATACGTATTATACTGGGCTTAGTAGAAGCATTAACCTACTTGGCGTCTCTTGCGCTGATTGTCGGGGTTATTTACGAACATGGCTTTCCGCTGTCGGTAGATGAAATAGCGAAAATACAAGTCCTTTACAAAGCTGTCTGGGTTATCTTCCTGATTGATGTTACCTTGCACATCTCTCTTGAATACCGAAGTACTAAAAAGCAATATCGAAGGTTGGCATGGATATTGAGCGGATTGCTGTATCTCACTTTGATACCGGTCATATTCCACCGTCCGGAAGAGGAAGGAGCTATTTTGCAACTTTGGGAGTTCCTGCATGGAAAGTTTTATCATTTGGTATTACTGCTGATTTTCTCCTTATTGAATCTGTCCAACGGACTGGTGCGCCTGTTGGGACGCCGCACCAATCCGTCTTTGATACTGGCTGTCAGTTTTCTCGCTATTATTCTAATAGGTACAGGATTGCTGATGTTGCCACGATGTACGGTGAACGGCATCACATGGGTTGATTCGTTGTTCACGGCTACGAGTGCGGTATGTGTCACGGGGTTAGTTCCGGTGGATGTATCGACCACCTTTACTACCGGCGGTCTTGTCGTCATTATTTTACTGATTCAGATAGGTGGACTGGGAGTGATGACCTTGACCAGTTTCTTTGCGATGTTCTTTATGGGAAACACTTCTCTTTACAATCAGTTGGTTGTACGTGATATGGTCAGTTCCAATTCATTAAGCTCGTTGCTGTCCACCTTATTATATATATTGGGATTTACTTTGGTGATTGAAGGCATCGGCATGGTTTCTATCTGGTTCAGTATTCACAGCACACTGGGAATGAGTTTGGAGGGTGAGCTGGCTTTTTCCGCTTTCCATTCTATTTCCGCTTTTTGTAATGCCGGATTCTCCACACTTTCCGGGAATTTAGGAAATCCGATGGTGATGACTAATCATAATTGGTTGTTTATCTCAGTATCCTTGCTGATTATCCTGGGTGGTATCGGTTTCCCTATTCTGGTAAATTTCAAGGATATAGTATTGTATCATTTGCGTCATTTCTGGAAATTTGTACGTACCCGCAAACTGGAAAAGCACAGAATGCTCCATCTTTATAATCTGAATACGAAGATTGTATTGATAATGACTTTCCTGCTGCTGGTTATAGGTACACTGGCAATTGCTGCTTTTGAATGGAATGCTTCTTTTGCCGGAATGCCCGTCGCAGATAAATGGACGCAGGCTTTCTTTAATGCAACTTGTCCCAGAACAGCCGGCTTCAGCAGTGTCGACCTGGCTTCTTTGAGTGTACAGACATTATTGGTTTACCTGGTATTGATGTGGATTGGTGGTGGGGCACAATCTACTGCCGGTGGTGTCAAGGTAAATGCTTTTGCGGTAGTCGTCCTGAATCTTGTAGCTGTGTTACGTGGTTCAGAGCGGGTGGAAGTATTCGGCAGAGAACTCTCTCACGATTCTATCCGGCGTTCCAATGCGACGGTGGTCATGTCATTGGGAGTACTATTCCTCTTTATCTTTATATTGAGCATCCTTGAACCGCAGGCATCATTGATGGCGTTGACTTTTGAATGTGTGTCGGCGCTTAGTACGGTAGGTTCCAGTCTGAACCTGACTCCCCAATTATGTGATGCAAGTAAGTTATTAGTAGCATTATTAATGTTTATCGGGCGTGTGGGCTTGATTACGTTGATGCTTGGAATTGTGAAACAGAAAAAGAATACAAAATACCGTTATCCGAGTGATAACATAATCATAAACTAAAGATATGAAGTATATTATTATCGGCTTAGGAAATTACGGCTATGTGTTGGCCGAAGAATTATCTGCGTTGGGACACGAGATTATTGGCGCGGATATTAGTGAGAGCCGTGTGGATAGCATCAAAGATAAGATTGCCACTGCATTTGTGATTGACGCAACGGATGAACAATCCTTGTCGGTACTTCCGCTGAATAGTGTGGATGTGGTGATTGTCGCGATTGGCGAGAATTTCGGTGCGTCTGTGCGGGTAGTAGCCTTGTTGAAACAGAAGAAGGTAGCCCGTATTTATGCTCGTGCGATTGATGGGGTGCATAAAGCCGTACTGGAAGCTTTTAGCCTGGAGAAGATATTGACGCCGGAGGAGGATGCCGCCCGCAGCCTGGTGCAGTTACTTGATTTCGGGACAAACATGGAAGCTTTTCGCATTGATTCGGAATATTATGTCGTGAAGTTCACCGTACCGCATAAGTTTGTGGGATATTTCGTTAATGAACTGAATTTGTATGAAGAATTTCACTTAAAACTTATCGGACTGAAACGGGCGGATAGAGTAACCAATTGCCTGGGTGTTTCTCTGACAGAACTTCATGTGAAGAACGAACTGCCGGAAAATGAAAAAGTGGAAGAAGGGGATGAATTGGTTTGTTACGGTAAATACCGGGACTTTCAATCTTTCTGGAAGGCTATTTGATGATTATTCATGTTGGCTTATAAAATATGATTAGAAGAGCCGGATAATCTGTTGTAATCTGAAAAGACTACAATGATTATCCGGCTTTCTTATAAAGTCTAATTGGGAACAGCGTAATTATTTTGCCTGAAGACGGACTGTTCCGGCTTTCACACCGCCTGCTTTGGCGGTCAGTACGATTTCTCCGGCTGTTTCATCAGTCTGCACAATAGCCGTCAGCATTCCATAGAAAGCATGCATCTTCGGGAGATGGAATTGTTCCAGATTGGTGGGGTCGCCATTGGCTACTGCCCGGAATTTGCCGGCTCCTTTTACGGAGAAGTTTATCAGCCGGTTGTCGGCAGGACAGAGGTTACCGTCCTTATCTACCACTTTTACGGTGACATAGGCGAGGTCTTTCCCGTCGGCTGTCAGTTCGTTGCGGTTGCTGGTCAGTTCGATATGATGAGGCTTGCCGGCAGTGCGGACTGTTTTTTCTGCTACTGCTTTTCCGTCCTTGTTATAAGCTACTACTTTTACTTCGCCCGGTTCATATACGGCATCCATCCACATCAAGCGGTAACGGTTCTTCAAAGAACTGTTGTTCTTGCTTTGTTTGCCATAGCTTTTTCCGTTGATAAACAGTTCGGCTGTCGGGTAGTTGGTATATACGAATACCGGAGTTATCTCACCTTCGCGCCCCGGCCAAGTCCAATGAGGAAGGATATGCAGTGTCTCTGCATTCCTGTTCCATACGCTACGGTAGAGATAGTAGCGGTCTTTAGGAATACTGGCAAGGTCGATAATGCCAAACATGGAACTATGATTCGGCCATGAATCGGTATCATACGGTGAAGGCTCACCCAGATAATCGAATCCTGTCCATACGAACTGTCCGATAGTCCAGTGGTTATCATCGGCTAATGCGAAATCTTCATCCGGAATATTCGACCAAGGGCATACTTCCACGTCATACGAAGAACATTGGTGGTCTTCATATTTAGCACCTTTCTTATCTTCCACCGGAAATTTGTAGACTCCTCGTGAACTGACGGTAGAAGCTGTCTCGCTACCTAGAATCAAGTTCTGTGGAAGCTGGTCGTAAGATTCTTTATAACGCTGCGTACGATAATTAAGTCCCGGAATGTCAATCATTGCTGCAAAACCGTTGGCAAGCACACAGCTCACTTGATCCATTCCGCAAGTCACAGGGCGGGTCGGGTCTTCACGGTGGCAGATGTCCTGCAGGAACTTAGCCACTTTATAACCGACTGGGCTACACTGAGTGGGAACTTCATTACCGATACTCCACATCACTACACAAGGATTATTACGGTAATTGTGAAGCATATTCACCATATCGCGTTCCGCCCATTCATCGAAATAACGGTGATAACCATTTGTACATTTGGCAATATCCCATTCGTCAAACGGTTCAATCATCATCATAAATCCCATTTCGTCACATAGTTCAACAAGTTCCGGAGCGGGCATATTGTGCGATGTACGGATAGCGTCACAACCCATATCTTTCAGAAGGGTAAGTTGGTGGCGGAGTGCCGCTACATTGATAGCCGCTCCCAACGGACCCAAGTCGTGATGATTACATACTCCCTGGAATTTCCGGTGTTCTCCGTTCAGGTAGAAACCTTTATCAGCGATATACTCAATGCTGCGGATACCGAAGCGGGTAGTATAGGTATCTACCAGCTTGTTGTCTGCATAGATTTTAGAAACCGCTTTGTAGAGAGACGGGCTTTCCGGCGACCAAAGTTCAGGTGCGTTTACAATGAAATTCTGTTCGAACGGCTGTCCGTGGTTGATGCGGCTTGTATTCTCTTTACGGGTAACGAGCTTTCCGTCCGGAGACAGTATTTCCGTCTCTACACGGATTTGTGTTTTTTCACCGGCATTTTCTATCTTCGTTTGCAGGCGTACGGCTGCAAATTCTTTGCTCACATGAGGAGTTGTAATCTGTGTTCCCCATACAGGCACATGAACTTTGTCGGTAACAATCAAGTGTACATTGCGATACAAGCCGGCTCCCGGATACCAGCGCGAAGATTGCGGACGGTTTTCCAGACGTACGGCGAGTGTATTGCTCTTTCCGTCTTTATTCAGGAAAGGAGTCACATTGCAATGGAAAGAATTGTAGCCGAAAGGCCAGAAGCAAGCTTCTTTGCCGTTTACATAGACGCGGGCTTCACTCATAGCGCCGTCAAAGAGTAGGGTCACTTCCTTATCGGCAGGAGTATCAAAACTGGTACGATACCAACCGGAGCCTACATAAGGCAGTCCACCGGTGCGTCCTGTTTTCAAAGATGCTTTTTTCTCGAAATTCTGTGTGACGGCAACATTCTGAAGGTCGTTATTCATGTCGAAAGGGCCAAAGATTGCCCAGTCGTGCGGGATGACGACCGATTCCCATTTTGTGTCATTAAACTCAGGCTGACTAGCTTCTTTGAAGTCTCCTTTACTGAATTTCCAGTTCTTCTCGAGCAGCGTCTCGCTGCGCTGCGCCTGCAGGCTGCAAGCGGCTCCCATCAAAAGTACAGTTACTAACTGTTTTTGGTGTTTCATGTTCATTTTCACTTTTCAGGTATAAATAATTTTGGATTCGGGGTAAAGATATAAAAAAGCTTCCAATAATTTTATCTCTTGAAGGCATTAAATGAATCAGTGGGTCTGCCGCTGTCGTCAAACATTCCTTTGTGGTAGCCTTTCCAGCCACCATAGCACTGGGGTTCCCAAGTGAAAACGCCGAGGCATTGGTCTATTTCTTTAGCTTTGGTCATGAAGTCGGTAAAGAATGCTTCTGCTTTTTCATAATTCCAGTTGACGCCGATTTCACACATCATTACCGGAGTGTTGTATTTGGCTATTAGTGCTTTCATATTGGCGATACAGGCGTTATTCATAGCTTCCCAGTTATCGGGTTCTCCTTCATCGGGCATCATGTCCGGATAGAGTGACATACCGATGATATCCCATTTGCCTCCGTTTTGTTTTAGTCCGTCAAAAATACTGTTATACAGACTGGCCCTTTGTCCCTGGTCAAGGTGTACGATGACTTTGGCATCCGGATAGATTTCCTTTACCGCATCATAACCGGAGGTAATAAACCGGGCGAAGTTTCTACTTCCTTCATCTGTTGTAGTCTGGCCGGTGGGAAACAACATACCTTGATGTGTCTCGTTGCCCACTTGTACCCATTCCACATCAATGCCATTTGTTTTCAGCATATTAAGCACCTCTTTGGTATGGTCGGCAATAGCTGTTTTCAGTTCTTCCACATTCATGTTTTCCCAAGCTGCCGGCTTGTATTGTTTTCCGGGGTCGGCCCAAGTGTCGCTATAGTGGAAATCTATCATCAGACGGAAGCCCAGTCTTTGCGCTCTCCATGCCTTGACTAAGACATCGTTCTTGTTACACCAACCGAATACGTCTTCACTGGGATTTACCCATACACGCAGGCGGATAGCGTTCATGCCGAGACTGCGCAATAGTTCCATGCATTCTCTGTCCTTTCCGTCAGCGTCATAAAACAGATAGCCGGAGTTCTCCATCTCCGTCAACCAACTGACATCAGCGCCTTTGGCAAAGCCGGACATATCGTAATATTCTTCTTGTTGTTCCGGGAATACAGGAGTGTTTTCATCGTCGTTGCAGGCGGTGAAGAAGGCTCCGCACATAAGTGCGGAAGCCAGAAGTATATGTTTGAATCGTTTCATAACTCGTTCATTTAATTTTGTTTATCCATTGTAAATGTCATAGTTCTTATGTCAAGAGTAATCAAGTATGTACCGGCTTCTGCGGGTATATAGCTGCCGTCGCCAGCAGATGGCGCGAGATACAGACCGTCGGTACTTCCTTTAAGAGACCAATCCCAATTTTGATTTAATAAGAAATAGAATCCATTTTCTGTGTTGGAGATATTGCAGGTAGCACTCCACGTTTGTGTACCGGCGTTATATGTCATTACATCACTGGTTAATGACCAGTTGTTGAATCCACCACAGATGTTGATTTGACTGATTTTTGTCGGTGTCCATGTCATGTCGCGAAGGCTGGCTGTAATCATAAAACTTTCAAGGGCTTCTTGGTCAAACCAAAAACTCCAATCAGAACCGGCAACTAAACTTTGAGGAGAGCCGTCCACCGGACCATACCATATACTCCCTTCTGTGTCTGCAATCTTGAAATTCTCCCAACCGGTTTTCATTTGGAAAACACCTTGGAATGTACCTTCTTCTCCTTCTTTACCGGTAGGTGTCAGGGTAGTCAAGAATTGGGGGGATGTTTCTGCACTGTATATGGCTAATGTTGCCGGATAGGTAGGCTCGCTACTTCCTCCTGCGGTTACTGCCGCAGTCCATTGTTGCGGATTACTTAAATCAATCGTTAACGTACATTCGCCTGCTTGCGGAACATTAACCGTGATATCACTGGAGGTTGTTCCGAAAGTAAGCCCGTTGGAATTTCCGTTGAAGGCGAACGGGGTATCTTTAGCTAGTTCATCACTGATTGCGTTGTCGCTTCCGGTAACGGTTGTATGGTCATATTGCTTACCTGTACCACTAATCTGAATGGTGATATCTCCGGCTTCTGTTGCCGTGAATGTTCCTTGCCATTGATTGGTAGAACGGTTGTAAGTCATAGTGATGCCTTCTATTCCGTTGACGGTGAGTGAAGGCAGTAGTAATGCAGTCCATTGTTTGGCCGGAATATCGAAATTTACATAATAACACCCTGCCGGATTCGGGAACCAGATGCCCCATGTGCCTTCGGAAGTAATGATGAAAGGCTTTCCGATATCACTGGAGTTAGCTGTTCTCCAGATTGTTCCGTCAGCTTCCTGGAAAAGGAAGTTCATCCAACTGGTCGCTCCGATAAATCCTGTATAGATTCTGTTGGAGTTGGTGGAGAACAAGTCCAGGTTCGTGTCCTGTGCGTTCTGGTCAAGGATATTTCCGAATCTCATATCCAATTCGTAAGAAGTAACATTAACCTTTTCCACATTACTGTAAACCGGCTCCATATTATTTCCTGTTGTACCTTTCAGACGGAAATAGAAAGGGGTAGCTACGTTAGGGGTTGCTCCTAATGTATTGGCAACGATATTCAGGGTGGCACCCGTATAAGATTTGGAAAGTCCGCTTTCGGTAGACTCCACTATTGTCCCGGAGAAATCCTCATTCAATGATACTTCCAGTGCGGTTTTCAATACATCGGGGGCTTTCAGGACCGGGTCGCTGATTTGCAAGGTGCGTTCTGTCCAGGCAAATGATAAAGCGTAAAGTTTGGCGGTGGCTTCGGTCAGCACTACAGCGTCAGAGGAAGCAATCAGTTCGTTCTCTGTCGGGGTGGACAGAAAATATTTATCTCCGTCGTTCTCGCAGGCTCCAAGAAGCAGAAGTGCGGAGAATATTATTAATAGTTTATTAATTCTTTTCATATTGTAGTTCCGTATTAGCATGATTAATAATTCTCATTGAATAAATTCGGATTTGCGGTGAGTTCAGTGTTGGGTATCGGGTAGATATTGTACTTGCTGTTGACCGGCGCGCCATTCTTTTCCCCACCTTTCCATTGCCATAAATATTTGTTGGTTGTGAACATACCGAAGCGGATTAGGTCTGTACGGCGATGGCCTTCCCAATAAAGTTCGCGGGCACGTTCTTTCAGAATGAAATCTTCCGTCAGGTCTGCATCGGCTTTTTTATGGTTGTCATCACCGTAAGCACGTTCTTGCAATTCGTTTATATATCCCAGGATTGTACCCCTGTCGCTTCCGCTTCCGCCGCGTACTACGGCTTCTGCCATCATCAGATACACATCCGCCAGGCGAAACAAAGGATAGTCCGTATTGACGCCACCATCTGCTGTATTCGAGGCTGTTTCCCCTGCATCAGTCAGGTTAGTCCATTTAGTGACAAAGTAACCATTGCTTTGGTCGTCTATCTTATCCAGGTTCAGCGTTTGCCCGTCGGTGAAGAACATAGCACGTTTATCCTCTTCTCCCGTGAACAGGGAAGGGATTTCTCCACGTACACGGAACATGCCCCAACCGCTTTTCACTCCGTAATCTTCCGGTTTCTGCAAGTCCGAAGTATTACTTACCGCACCGCAGACAATGTAGGTGGAAGAACCCCATGATACGGTATGCGTAGCATCTACCGGCAAGGTAAAGATGATTTCATTGGCAGTGCGTTTATCATTATCTGCATTGAACAGTTTGCTATAATCATCTTCCAGCGAATATCCCTGCTTGATAACTTCTTTGCAGGCACTGATACATTCGGTATATTTCGGTGTATTGATGTAAACTTCCGCATTCAGATACAGTTTGGCCAGCAATGTGTAGGCAGCTCCCTGGGAAGCCCGTCCGTAAGGACAGTTGGCTTTGTCGAGCATATCGCTTGTGATGCTTGTCAGTTCCGATTCAATATAGCTGAAAACCTGTGTAGCTGTATATCGCGGAGGCAGATAGCCGACAGTCGGGTCATTCTCTGTAATAAATGGGATATTACGGAACAAATCCATTGCATGATAGTAGAACAAGGCACGCATGAAACGGGCTTCGGCACGGTAATGACGGATTTCACCCTGTTCCTGTTCCGTGAATTGGGAGAGTTTTTCATCCGTAGCATTACGGAGAAACTCGTTGCACAGTGCGATGTTGTAATAAATACGATAGTACATATCCGATACCCAAGGGTCGTTGGCATCCCAACTCAGATGAGTCAGTCCGGTAACATTATCGCCTGACAGCCAGGTGGAAGCTACCTCGTCCGTTCCACATTCCTGTAGATTGAAGAAGCAACGCATATAATCCTGACCGCTGTTACTGCTCAAATCCTCGTCGCCGCTTTTTTCCTGACCTGTGGTCACCATGGCAGCATATATTTTGCCTAAAACGGCTTTATAATTATCGGCACTTGTGTAAATCGTAGAAGATGTTTCGTCTTCATGCGGATATTGGTCCAAGTCGCCTATACAGGAACCCAGCAGCAATGCGCTGCAAAAATAGAAGGCTGTATATAATATCTTTTTCATGATTCGCTTGTTTTTAAAGGATTTAGAAATTGAAACCTACGTTAAGTGAGAATGTACGTGGACGCGGGTAGAAGGAGTTATCCACTCCGTCGGGCACTTCCGGGTCTACGCCACTGTACTTCGTGATGCAGAATACATTCTGAACCATTGCACTGACATTCAGGCTGCATCCCTTGCAAATTTTCCCGAAGTTGTAGTTCAGTGACAAGTTATCCATTTTCAGGAAAGAAGCATTCTCTACATAGTAATCGGACAAGTATTGGCGGGACTTGAATCCGGTTTCCAGATAACTGGTCGACAGATTGTTCAACTGATAAGAGTTGTAGCTCACTGTTTCCCACGCTCCGGCATTCATTGCCATGGCATTGTAGACGTAGTTACCGATATTGGCACGCAGACTGGTATTTAATGTCCATTTCTTCCAGCGTAGGGAAGTGCTGAAACCGAGGATATAGTCGGGAGCGGGAGAGTGGTAACGGTATAAATCTTCCGTGTTGATTTCCCCGTCTCCGTTGAGGTCTACGTAAGCACCTTCTACGGGCTTTCCGGTCTTTTCGTCATAGAGTTGGTGATACACGTAGAACATATAAGGAGCGTATCCTTCGGTCAACGTCTGTACTTGATAGCTGTCAATGGTTGGGCCGACCGAAGTATTGGTTGCGGCAGCACCGGCTACGAGTGACAAGTTCTTAACTTTCATCTTCTGCCATGTCATATTGAAGCTGACATCCCAGTTCCAGTCTTTTGTCTGAACAGGCGTTGCGTTTATACTGAATTCGATGCCCTGGCTGTCCACATTTCCTACGTTCGTAGTGATATTACGGTCGAAAGTCGTTCCGGCAGCAGCGGGAACCGTGGCAATCAAATCCTTTGTCTGACGGGTGTAGTAGTCGAAGCTACCTGTAATCCGGTCTTTCAGGAAGCCGAAGTCAAATCCGACGTTCCATGAAGTGGTCGTTTCCCATTTCAAGTCGGGCACGTACGAACTGGGACGATAGGTATGAATGTATCCGTTGCCCATGCTGGCTTCCGCTCCATTCTGGCTCTGAGTGTAGATAGGCAGATAATTATAGTTGCCGATACCGTCCTGCTGTCCGGTCACACCGTAGCTTGCACGGATTTTCAGGTTGCTTAATACTTTATTTTCTTTCAGGAAAGATTCTTCCGTCACTCTCCAGCCCAAAGCTACCGAAGGGAAAGTACCCCAACGTACATTCTTGGCAAAGCGTGAAGTGGCGTCCCGGCGGATAGTCGTAGTCAACATATATCGTGAATCGAACGAATAATTCAGACGGCCGTAGTAGGAGAGCAACACGTGGCGTTCGTCCTTCGCCTTGGAAGTCTTTTGTATCTCTCCCAGCGTATTCATTTCGCTATAAAGCGGAGTGGTCGATTTCCAGTACTGATAGTCGTAGCCGGCTGTCACGTCAAAGCTGCTCTTGATAGATTCGACGAGTTTGTTGTAATTGGCGTATAAGGTGAGCAGGCGGTTTTCCTTCTTTTCGGGGCCGTAGCTGTAATCCAGACCGGAGGTATTATAGTTTTGTGCCGCTTCTGCCGGGACATATACGCTGCCCTTGCCTTGTGCGTAGTCATAACCCAGTGTAGCGTGTAGCTTTAGGTCGGGGAAGAAATGAACACGGTAATCCGCATCTACATTTCCGATAAAACGTCTTACGTTACTTTGAGAATCATTCATTTTAACAAGTCCTACGGGATTCATTACAGCACCGTTGACGGGAGCTCCTGTGTTGTCCGTTGCTTCCGTGTATCCGCCGAAGGTATCCAGTCCCGAATAGACGGGAACCGTCGGATTCATGGTGGCCGCCGCCCAGATGGCGTCTGTATTGCCGAATGTGTTGTTATTGATAGAACCTTTGGCGTTGATATTCAACTTCAAGTGGTCTTTGAAGAAAGAAGGAGTCAGCATGATGCTTCCCGTATAGCGTTCCGCATTGTCGGTGCGTAGCAGACCGCTTTGGTTATAATAGCCTACCGACACACGGAACGGCCAGTTCTTGGCAATCTTTCCGGAGATGCTCAGATTGTTGTCCGTGCCGAAAGCGTTCTGATAAATCTCATCGTTCCAGTCCGTGCGGGCTGTTCCCAACAGAGCTTGCTGGGCGGTAGTCCCTTGCGTCCGGATTGTGTTGACGAACTGGTCGTAGCTCAACATATCCGCCAGTTTCGTACGCGTCTGAATGGAATTGGTAGTGCTGAATGTGATTTGCAATTTGTCCGAAGTCCCTTTCTTGGTAGTGATAAGGATTACCCCGTTGGAGGCACGCGAACCGTAGATGGCGGTGGAAGAAGCGTCTTTTAGAATCGTCATGCTTTCAATGTCGTTCGGGTTGATGAGGCTCAGGAAGTTTCCGTCGTTGCCGCTGATACCGCCCTGTTCCAAAGGGACACCGTCCAATACAATCAACGGGTCATTGCTGGCATTCAGTGAGGCACCGCCACGTACGCGAATCGTACTTCCCGCCGTGGGCGAACCGCTGTTGGACATAATCTGCACACCGGAGATTTTGCCGTTAATCAGTTGCTCGGGAGAACTGACCAGTCCCATATTGAAGTCTTTGCTGCTGACGTTTGTCACCGAGCCGGTCAGGTCACTCTTACGTTGCGTACCATATCCGATAACGATTACGTCACTTAATACCTGAGAATCGCTTTTCATCTGTACGTTCAATACAGAACCGCTTGCAGGAAGGGCTACGACTTTTGTTTCGTATCCTACATAAGAGAATTGCAACTCTTTGCTGCCTTGCGGCACGTTCAATGTGTAGTTACCGTCAAAGTCGGTAACCGTACCGGTAGAAGTGCCCATGATGAGGATGCTTACTCCAATCATCGGTTCTTTGTTCTCATCAATCACTTGTCCGGTGATTTTTTTGCCAGCCTGTTGGGCGAGGGCAGGAATCGCGCCTCCTAAAAAGGCTGTACACAATATTAGCAGTACAGTCAGATGGCGTAGATTTAAGATGTTCCTATTCATAATTAATGTGTTATTGATAATAGATTTATTGTATTGATTCTTATTTATTTCTTCTCTTGCTTTTCACTAATATATTTCGTATCTTTAAGAATTTTCCGCCTTTTGGAAGCTGGTGGTCACATTGCATGGTGATAAATGTCATGTTATAGAGTGACATTTGTTTCTTTATAAGGTGACTATTGTCACCTTGCAACGGGATAACTACGCGAGTGCATAAAAGATTATAGTTTACTGCACTCAAAATTCTTATTCTCCGCACTGAAAACTCTTATTTTCTGCATTAAATAAAAAACTCTTAGATATGTTTATTCCAGCCATACATCGCCGAGTTCAATCTCTACGGTTGGCTCGCTGGCTCCCGACATCGACAGTTCCAGTTTCTCTATCTTTTCCGGTCGGAAAGGAATTCCCGTCTCCGGGTGGAAATATTGTTTCAGGAATGTCGGATAAGCTATGGGCAATAATGCCGTGTCCGTCTGGCGCAATTCTTTCAGAGGTATCCGTATAATACCATCTGCAGTCGGAGCAGAGCATAAACTTTTGTAAGTATATCCGTCCGAAGTGACGAAACCTGCGCTGAATCCTTGTGGAAGGGGCTTGTCACAGTTTACGCGGATGCAGAGCGTAGTACAGTTTTTCACTTTATCTTTTCTTTCTTCGATTCCATCTTTCACGAATGTGCGGAGAAAGTGTTGCGGATTCTCTCCTTTCGGCGTGAATCTGAACCGGAGCAGCGGTTTTTCAACCGGAGAAGAATCAATCAAAGTACGTTGCAGGTCGTTCCATTCGGGAAGCGTATATGCTTCTATCCGGCTATCTGTATCTGTTATTTTCAGCAGTTGTATCGCACTGCCTGGGACGACAACACGAGTAGTCCAGTATGAATCGGAAGTGTAGTTCCAGTCTAATGGAGTTCCTTTTGTTCCCGAGGAATTTCCGGTGGCGGAGTTTCCGGCAGGATAAGTACGGGTGCTGTCGCCCCGGCAGACGATGATGTTATACCTGAAACAATCTTCCTTTATTTTTTCGGCAGGAATAGTAGCCTGATATGTATATCCGTTTGTACGTTTCATCTTTATATACGGGTTATGCTCGTTCCAGAAAGAAACCTTATCTGTGTAGATGATGACGGAATCGGGTAAAACACTTCCTGCTACTTGTGCGTTAATAGTCAGCGTTTTGCCTGCTTCAACAGTTGTTGCCGGAGTATGGGCGACTTTATAATTCATAGCGCGGGGAGCGGGAGCAACAAATTCTCCGATTCGAATCGAATTCCATTGGGAATCCCTTTTCCAGTTCTGCTTCGGGCTGCAACCGTTACGTTTCAACAGATAAACACCCGGATGAAGGTCACGGATAACTCCATCCGTTACTGTTTCTTCTTTCCGGCTATTCTCCTTATTTAGAGCGGTAAGAGTAAATACTTTACCCAAATCGGGGATTTGTAAGGCCATATCCCATGCACCGTAAATAATGCTGACCACTTCCTTCTCGGGTGACGGCTTGGCAAACGGGTCATTGACTACTATCGCATCCGGCATTATTTCGAGTCGCCATACTCCTGATTCGAGGCAATCAATGAAATAAGCTCCCGTACCTTCATAACCTACTATCGGCGAACTGCCGCATCCGGCAATTGAAACCAACTTTGATGCATCCTTGGGCTGTGTATTTGTCTGATTGGAGTAATAAAACTTCTCCCCATTATTCAACTCACTTAAATCTTCCGTATAACTGACGCGAAAGCCGTCACCGAATATAGTATCCTGCGGATAACTTCCATACGATTCTCCTCTTTTCAAACTTCGGGCAGCTTCGGCGGCGATTTTCATACTGATAGCTTTATTGGGAGTATAGGCAAGATTCAGAAAATGAGTCTGATACTCCGTATTGGCAGACGCAATGTCTATCGGGTCATAGGCAAACTGCGTAATCCACTGGAAACCGGCTGTGCGGAAAGTACGCGCCATAGCCGGATACATATAAGAATACATAATATCCGCCGGGTCGAATTCATATATCATCCGTGCTTTCTTGTTGAATCCTTTCACTTTATCGGCAAAGGGAATGTCATAGCGGTCTACGTAAGGGAGAAAATTCCCTTGTTGCATGTGTCCGGCCACCAGTCCGATAGGATACCATTGATAGGTAGTTCCTTGAATGGCTGTCTCATAGTAAGCATCTACCACATATCCGTTATGGCTTACATTATAGAATACAGGCTTGCGGTTTCCTGTTTTATTGATTGCTTTCAGCATCCGGTTGATATAGGTTTTTACATCTTCTTTTGTGCCGGAATGGCAGGGTTCGTTATTAATCTCGAAACCTACGATAGAAGGGTCGTCCTTATAAGCCAGTCCCGTATAAGGATTGGTATGTTTCACCAGGTCACGGAGATAAGTTTCCTGTGCGCTGATAGCTTGCGGATTGGAGTGTATATCGCATTTATCATATTTATAAGAGAAACCACCCGTTTGTATGTTTCGTTCCGGGTAACCATTTCCGAAGTTAGTCTGTGCGGTGATGACAATATGGATATTGCGCTCTTTGAGCTTGGCAATCAGATAATCCATGAGGTCAAGATGCTCGTTTTCGAGTAGATTACCCTGTTCGTCGGTCAGTTCCACGTCCCATAGATGAATGCGGTAGGCGTTCAGTCCCAGGCGGGAGAGATGGTATACATCTTTATCTATAGCAGCTTTGCGGTCGAGTCCCAGATAGCCGAGTGCGCGGTAGGCGTGGGCGAAAGGCAAGGTATAATTCGTTCCGAAGAAAGAGGCCTCTTCGCGGGTGTCGCTCCAGCACATCACTCCGTTTCCGTCTATATATATAATAGGTGGATTCGTTTTTCCCTGTATACCGGTGAAGAGGAACAACAAGCAAATAAAGGTAAGGATAAACTGTCTTTTCATGCTATCAAATTTAGCGGGTTATTTATGCCGACAAAGGTATACGAAGTGCTGATTTGATGAAAGCACAGATTGGACATATAAGGATAAAAATAGGACGAAAGGGGCTTAACTTCCTATGAAAGCGTTATTTATAAGTTCATATTTTAAAGTGACGGTGAAGAAGCGTTGAATTGTCTCATTGCATATATTGCTTCGGCGTTTCTCCGAACTCAGCCTGGAAACATTTGGAGAAATAAGAGTGATTGGAGAAACCTACCATATACATCACTTCGGCAACAGTGAATTTCTTCTGTTGCAATAACATTGCCGCCTTTTTCATCCGGATGGACTTGATATATTCTACCGGAGACATTCCCGTCAGTTGTTTAATCTTCCGGTAAATCTGCTTGTTACTGAAGCCGGAAAGTTCGCACAAAGCATTAACATTCAGGTCTGCGTCGGAAAGATGGTCTTCGATCAGGCGGATAATATTCGACAGGAATTTCTCATCCTGGGATTCGGCTTCAATCGGTTTGAGTACAGGCAGTGATTCCAACGACTTTTTCGTCTGATTAGCCGGTACTTCTTCCTCTTCGATGGCGGCGACAGGAATGCTCAGCCCTACACTCGTTCCCTGGTTCTCTTCAGAAGTGACACCGTTGATATGTCCTCCATGCAGTTCCGTATAAGTTTTCACTAGATAAAGTCCGATACCTGTGCCATCCTTATGTCCCGAGCGGGGAGACTGGTAAAAGCGCTGGAAGATATATGGAATGTCCTGTTGTGAAATTCCGGTTCCGGTGTCTGAAACACAAATATCCAGTTGCCCGCTTTCCTGCGAATAGAAAAGGGAGAGACGTACGCTTCCGCTGTCCGGGGTAAACTTCACGGCATTTGAGAGCAGGCTGTCCAGTATTACTCCCAGTTTGATAGCATCCATATCCGCATAAATCTTGGCCTTGTTCGCTTCGAACTGGAAAGTGAGCCGCGGGTTTTCTTCATAAACGGAGAACAGGCTGCGACTGAAAGATACCAATTCAATACGCGACAGGATAAGCAACGAATCCGCATTGTCCTCAATCCGGTTGAAGTTGAGCACCTGATGAATCAATGAGTTTATCTTCATCGCATTACGTTGCACTTCTTCTAGAGTTTGCTTCTCATGCGTCGCTTCCGCGGCAGGAAGCAATTGGCTGACAGGAGCGATAATCCGGCTGAGGGGCGTTTTCAGTTCATTGGACAGGTTGGTGAAGAATGCCATTTTCTGACGTGACTGTTCCAGAATCTTCTCTTTCTCCAGACGTTCCATCTTCAACCGGTTTTTAACCCGGAAAAAGTTGATAGTCCAAGCGACCAGGCTCAGGAATAAAAGGCAGTAGAGTACTTTCGCCCAAAGCGTATAATACCAGGGTGGCAGAATCTTTATATCCAATATATAAGGGTGCTCGGAAGGAAATCCGTTCTTTTCTACTTTGCTGATAAGTAGCTGATAATCTCCATAGCTTAAATTGCTGTAAGTGATACGGTTTGTGTTGGATTTCAGAGAATTCCATTCTTTATCCATCCCTTCAAGCCTGTAAACGAATTTGTTTTTTTCTTCGAGAGAATAGGGGAGGTCGGACAACTCAAAAGCCAGATTGTTCTGGTCATGCTTCAATTCAATGGCGTTTGTGTAGCGGATATTGGGGATATCTGCGGTAGCCGGATTCATCAATTGATTATTGATGTACAGAGCTGTCAGGAGAATGGGGCGTTCCTGATGATGCATTGCCTGTATATCGGGATGGGATACGGCGAAACCGTCGGCACCGCCCAGATAGATATTCCCGTCCTTCGAATCGAACAGCAAACTGGTAAAACGTTTGTCCGTCATATTCTGCTGACGTGCCTCCATTGTTTTCCGGTTGATAATCCATAGCCCGTTGGTGGTGGAAACCCAAATATGGTCTTTCACCGATGTCATGGACAGAATCTCGTTGTTATTGAAACTTCCGAATGATATGCTTTGCCGGCTGGAGTCTTTAGGATTGATACGCATCACTCCCCCGTGATATCCGACCCACAGCATACCGTCTGTATCGCAAAGCAGGTAGTTCGGACTCTTTTCCCCACTCAACTCGTCGGCAAATAGCTTGGTGATTTGCCGTGTACGCGGGTTGATTTTGTCCAGCCCTTTACTATTGTACAGCAATACCCATACGTTCCCTTCTTTATCGGGCATGATTTGATTGATAAACATACCCGACAGTCCGTTGTGAACGGAGTAATTTTGTTCGGCTATGTATTGTCCGCCGGCAGATTGCATTAATTTATGCTTGTCTACTACAAAGATTCCACCCAGACAGGTGGCAATCCATAGATGGCCGGAATTGTCTTCAAAGAGGTAATAAGCCCAGTTTGTATTGTAAGTCCCCGTGCTGTCAATGATGTTATAATGTATAAACTGCTGAGTGGCATAATTATAACGGTTGATGCTGCCATCCGTAGCTATCCATAATTGCTGTTCCTTATCTTCGTAAATATGACGGATACGGTTGTGGGATAAAGGATATGTTTTATCTCCCATTTTATACCAGGCTGCCTCGTGGCGTGTTCCGGTGGGGTGGATGAAACGGAGTAGCCCGTTCGTGCCGCCAAACCAGTAAAAGCCTTTTGAATCGCGGAACAGTGAGTAGAACTGGTTTCCGTCTCCCGTGCCCGTGATTTGGGAGATTGGCACGAATTGCAGGGCACTGTTATAGCGTGACAAAGAGATTCCATAATCAGTCCCTAACCAAATATTCTGTTCCTGATCGGAAAAGATATTCCAGACGATGTTGTTGGTCAGCGACTGGATATTGCGTGAGTCATGAATGATATGTTGCAAAGGCTCTTCATCGTTCTTATATACATAAAGTCCGTTATCCGTACCAGCCAATAAGTTTCCGTCTCCATCCAAAGCCAGTGATTTGATGGAGTTATTATGAAAAACTTCTATCGCATTCATCTTTCCTGTTGCAGGAATGTATTGGAAGAGATAGCCTTCCATGCCAATCCAAATGCACTGCCGGGTGATATCTTCCAATAAGGAATTGACAAACAGATTGCTTATCGCCCGGTCGACAGGCAGAAAAATGCTTTTAAACTTTCCATGTTCCGGTATATAACGGCACAAACCATTATAAGTGCCCACATAAATCTGATTGTCTTTCGTGTGGATAATAGAATAGATTGTATTATGAGACAAGCCGCTACGATTGCTGTTGAAACGGGACAACTTGCGGTCTTTTAACCGGTAAGTGTAGAGCCCGTTCAACGAACCTATCCATAAGGTATCTCCCTGAAGTGCCATGGTGCGGACATCGGTGGGGAAATCCGTCTCCGGCTGTTCATATTTGTCTGTGTGGTAATTGTAAACAAGTATTCCGTTATCTGTTCCCAGATACAGATACGTATTGTCTGCGATAATACCGCAATAGATGCGTGTATTATTGCGTTCGCCATACGTGAAATGTTGTTGGGTGGAATAGCCGTCATAACTGAATAATCCTTTGTTGGAACCTATCCATATCAGCCCCTCGCTATCTTGCAGGAAACAACTGATAACCGAAGCTTCGGCACCGAGATAGATATTGTCGAACTGCTGATAATTCACTTTTTGCCCATATACATCACAAGGGATGCAGCAGATGCAAATGAGTAAAAGAATCCATCTAATCCGTCGGTACATGGTATCAGGTTTACAAGTTTTATTTCGCAAATGTAGGAAAAATGTCGGTTACACTTGTAAATATCCCGCTCTTTTTGTTCCTTTGTTACCTATTTATAAACAGAAAACTTTAGTATGGGAAAACTAATTTATTTGCTTTTGTTGCCATTGGCAGTGGCTGTGACTGCATGTGGCGGTAAAAAAGGAGCTTCAGATAATAAATCGACGTTGGCTACAATGGACAGTGTGGATGCCCGCGGACTGCAACGTATGCAAACTTCCAAAAGCGAAACGGACTTCAAGTTTAAAGGAAAAGATTATCATTCCATGGTTTCGCGTACGCCGGACGAAAGTCTGCCCCATGTCACCAACGAAATGGGAGATACCTATGTCGATAATAAAATCGTGTTGCGCCTGACACGTGGCAGCGAGAAGGTGTTTGATAAAACTTTTACTAAGAATGACTTCTCGTCCGTAGTGGATGCTAAATTCCTGTCGCATTCTGTCCTTGAAGGAATCGTATATGACAAGACCACTCCGCAGGGAATAGTGTATGCGGCAAGTGTTTGTTATCCGCAGACGGATTTGTATATGCCGCTTTCTATCACCATTACTGCCGATGGAAAGATGAGCATACAAAGAGTGGATATGCTTGAGGAGGAATATAATGACGAACCGTCCAATTAAGCCTGTGAACGGGTACTGACAGTAGAATTATACAAATGTGAAAACATTTGAGACAAATGAAGGGCAGCCGAAGAGGTTGCCTTTCGTATTTTTGCACTGTCAACAAACTTAATACCGAATAGAATGAAGAAAAACATTTTAGCTGTCTGTGTGGTAGCAGCAGGATGCACGGCACTGACCGCCCAGACTAAAAATACACAAACGCTGGTTCCACTGACCGAACGTGTAAACGTGCAGTCAGATTCGGCACGTATCAATCAGATTATAGATGGTTGCTGGGTAGCAGTCGGTTCTAAAAAGCCGCATGCCATTCAACGCGACTTCACCTGTATGTTCGACGGAAAACCTTCTTATCGTTTCGAACTGAAAGAAGATGATAACACACTGTCGGGATACGCCAAAGGGGAAACAAAAGGGCGTGCGGAATTTTCTTATTGTTATGCAACTTCCGATGATTTCAAAGGGAAGCCTGCCGATACGTATAAAAAGGCACAAATAATGAAGACTGTATATCATCATGGTAAAGGAGCTTGCCCGCAAGGCTCTTCCCGCGACTATGAATTCTCGGTATATATTCCTTCTACATTGGGCAGTGATGTCTCGACAATTTTTGCCCAGTGGCACGGAATGCCGGACCGTACTTTGGTTCAGACTCCGCAGGGTGAAGTGAAGACACTGACTGTTGATGAATTTATCGAACTGGACAAGACCACTATCTTCAAGAAGAACATGGGACACGAGAAAAAAGCCAAACTGGACAAGCAGGGCAATCCGGTAAAAGACAAACAGGGCAATCCGGTGTACGTAGCCGGTAAAGCCAACGGCTGGCTGGTTGAACAGGGCGGGTATCCGCCTTTGGCATTCGGATTTTCCGGCGGCTGGTTTTATATCAAGGCAAACTCCGACCGTAAATGGCTGACGGATAAAGACGACCGTTGCAACGCAAATGTAGAAAAAGCGCAAATAATGAAGCCTGTGACCTCTGAATATAAAGCATCTACCATTGCTTACAAGATGCCTTTCGCTGATTTTCCGAAGGATTGCTGGATTACGTTCCGTATCCATATTGACTGGACGGTCTATGGGAAAGAAGCCGAAACAATCGTGAAGCCGGGTATGCTTGATGTGCAGATGGACTATCAGGACAAGGGAAAAAAGGTTAGTAAACATATTGTGGATAATGAGAAAATCCTGATTGGACGTAACGACAAAGACGGCTATTATTTTAAATTCGGTATTTACCGTGTAGGTAATAGCACGAAGCCGGTATGTTACAATCTGGCAAACTATTCAGAGAGGTAAATTAGTCAAAAAGGTAAAGAGAGTGTGTTATCCGGATGTTCTTCAGTGGGCATCCGGATATTTTTTTTATGTGAATCTGGTAATATTAAAAAATGTCAATAATCATATGCCGTTTGGCAAATACGTTCCAGGTATGCGAAAAGATTCGTTTTTTTGCCACCTGCCAAATGGTATATGTATAAAATAACTAGTGATGTAAATGATGAGTAAAAATGGATTTAGCCGGTGTGGGGAACTCTACATCGGTCGTTTACGAAAAGAGGGACGCCACTCTACGGCGCACGTCTACAAGAACGCCCTCTTTTCTTTCAGCAAGTTCTGCGGCATATCTAATCTGTCGTTCAGGCAAGTCACCCGTGAGCGTTTACGGTGCTACGGGCAGTATCTTAATGAATGTGGTCTGAAGCCTAATACGATTTCTACGTATATGCGCATGCTTCGTAGCATTTATAATCGGGGAGTGGAAGCGGGGAATGCCTCTTACGTGCCGCGGTTGTTCAGTGATGTCTATACGGGCGTGGATGTCCGTCAGAAAAAAGCCTTGTCTGCCGCCGAACTGCACAAACTTCTTTACGAAGATCCTAAGTCTGAGCGTTTACGCCGTACACAATCTATTGCTGCTCTGATGTTCCAGTTTTGCGGGATGTCATTCGCAGATTTGGCTCATTTGGAAAAATCGGCTTTGGAAAGCAATGTATTGCGTTATAGCCGTATCAAAACTAAAACTCCTATGAGTGTGGAGGTGTTGGACAGTGCAAAGGAAATGATTGACCAACTACGGAACAAGCAGGACTCTCTGCCCGATTGCCCTGATTACCTATTCGATATTCTCCATGGTGACAAGAAACGGAAAGATGAACGTGCTTACCGTGAATATCAGTCTGCCCTCCGTCGGTTTAATAATAACTTGAAGGATTTGGCAAGGGCGCTACATCTGAATTCTCCGGTTTCTTCCTACACGTTCCGCCATTCCTGGGCTACTACCGCCAAGTATCGGGGGGTCTCAATTGAAATGATTAGTGAATCATTGGGGCACAAATCTATAAAGACCACGCAAATCTATTTGAAAGGCTTCGGACTGGAAGAACGTACAGAGGTAAATAAAGGGAATTTATCTTACGTAAGGAACTACTGCGCTAGCAGATGACTATGATATAATGTATTGGTAATCAGTGATAGTAACTAGCCGTTACTTCTTAGGTAACGGATATAAATTTGACGCAAAGATAGACAAAAACATAGATAGCACACAAATATTTCTTCACTTTTTTTAGTTTTATCTGAAACATAGGGCAAAAAACTATCTGAACATGAAATAATATAAATTTCATGCTCCAACTTTTTATTGCCAAAATTCAGGGACTTTCTCGCTGAATAATAGGCAGTTGCTTTTCTCGTGCCCTGTCTATGTGTGTAATTTCCCTTTTCATTGCTGTGTGTACTCAATCCGTTACCTAAGAAGTAACGGACAAATATGGGGTAAAAAAACATGATTTTAACAAAAGCAAAATCAGTAATTGCTGGGCCTAGTAATGGGACAGGGGAAGGCGTAGCACACTCTAAACGCTGGTATGTAGCTTTGGTTCGTATGCATCACGAGAAGAAGGTTGCAGAGCGTTTGGACAGAATGGGGATTGAGAGTTTTGTTCCTGTCCAACCGGAAATTCATCAATGGAGTGACCGGCGAAAGATGGTCGAGTCAGTCTTGCTTCCAATGATGGTTTTTGTCCATGTTGAACCGAAAGAGCGCATGGAAGTTTTGAGTTTTTCTACAGTGAGTCGTTATATGGTGATGCGGGGTGAGAGTGCACCGGCGGTGATTCCTGATGATCAAATGGCGCGTTTCCGTTTTATGCTTGATTATTCCGAAGAAGCAATCTGTATGAACAGTTCTCCTTTGGCACGTGGTGAAAAGGTTCGTGTCATCAAAGGTCCTTTGACCGGACTTGTTGGTGAACTGGTCAATGTTGACGGTAAAAGTAAGATTGCCGTTCGCTTGAATATGCTTGGTTGTGCTTGTGTTGATATGCCTATTGGTTATGTAGAGGCAATCAGCGAGAAAAACTAATTTTTCCCCTCTTTTTTGTTTTATCCTCAATTTATAATGAATATGAAAAGCTGTAGAGTTTCCTTCCTTTTTATGTTATTAGCATGTGTTTTGGGTGGGATGACTTCTTGTGTGTCATCCAAAAAGATGCTTTATCTGCAAGGTGCTGATAAACTGCATGAGAATCCACAGAAAATAGAAAATAATTATGAATTGCGTATCAAACCGGATGACCAGCTTCTGATTACGATTAATAGTAAGGCTCCGGAGTTGTTAACTCCTTTCGCGAACAGCCAGGTATTAGGTTCAAGTTCGTCTACGAATACCCAGGAAAGCACCGGCCTTTTAGTCAGCCAGAGTGGTAAAATAGAAATACCTGTTTTGGGTGAGATGCAGGCGGCAGGGTTGACACGCCAAGAATTGGCGGATGCGATTAAAAACAAACTTATTGAAGGCGAGTATATCAAAGATCCTACCGTATTAGTACGCTTTAAAGGTGCAAAAATAGTAGTGCTCGGTGAAGTGGGCAGTCCCGGAGTAAAAGACTTGCCCGGTGAACGTGTTACCATACTCGAAGCTATCGGACTGGCAGGTGATTTACCGCCGACAGCCCATCGGGAGAATATTTTGGTTATCCGAGAGGAAAATGGTGAACGTAAGAGTTATAGCGTTGATCTTACTTCGGGAGAAGATATTTTGAATTCCCCCGTTTTTTATCTTCAGCAGAATGATGTAGTTTATGTGGAACCCAACAAGGCTATTAATGTGAAAGGAAGTTCCGCACTTACCTATCTGTCTGCCGGTAGTAGTATTATTGGTGTATTAGCTTCTGTATTATCATTAATATTTATTCTTGCAAAATAAAAAGATGGAATATACACAAGAAAATAATGAGAAAACAGTTAAAGAAAGCGGATTTAATATTAATTTACGTGATGTCGTTGAATTAATAATCGCTAATTGGTACTGGTTTGCTCTTTCGGTGTTTATTTGTGTGAGTATAGCTTACCTTTATACCCGTACTTTAGTTCCCATCTATCAGCATCAGGCTGTGATGTTGGTAAAAACGGGAGGGAAGAGTACAAATTCCGACATCTCTGCTATGTTGGAGTTGCAGGGTGGAGTTACCGGTAGTGGTGTGGAAAATGAAATGTTTATACTCCGTTCTTATCAATTAGTGCGTGAGGTTGTCAATCGCCTGCATCTGGATGTATCATATGAGAAAGAAGGCTTTTTCCGTAATACATCTTTATATGCTGAATCTCCGATTGAAGTAAACTTCATAGACCCATATCATACTTACTATCGTACGAATGTCACTCCATTGGATGTGAAGAACTACTCCATTTCGGGTGAAAAATACGCTTATGGTGATACCATTCAAACAGAAGCCGGAAGAATCGTAGTGAATTTGAGACCTGAAAATCTTAGTACCTATATAGGTAAGCCTGTCCTGGTGACACGAATGAATCCCGAAGTGGCAGCGTCCATATATAAAGGTGGTATTTCAACTTCGCTTGCAGGTAAAGGAACTTCTATGGTACAGATTACCTGTACGGGAGATAATGTATCCCGTGCCGATGCGATCCTGAACGCTTTGATTAATGTATATAATGAAACTATCATTGAAGACAAGAACCGCATAGCGGTAAATACTGCCAAGTTTATAGATGAACGTATTGCAGTAATCGGTAAAGAATTAGGCGATGTAGAAGAAGAATTGACTGACTTCAAGCAGCGTAACCGGATTATAGGTTCGGAAGGAAACGGAACGCAGTTTCTTGCTGAAAGTAGCCGGATGAAAACGGAAAATCTTCAGATGGAAACGGAATTATCCATTGCCCAATCCATTAAAAGCTATTTATTGGATGCTACCCGAAACAATCAGTTAATACCTAATGTATCCGGTGTCGGAGATGCAAGTGTACAAAGTCAGATAACTGCTTATAATGAATTGATGCTTCAACGCAACCATCTGTTGGCTGAATCCGGTGCAAAGAATCCCGTTGTACAGACTGCAGATAAGAATCTGGCAGAGATGCGTACGGTAATTTCCGGCTCCATGGATAATTATATAAAGAATCTTCGTCTACGGTTGGAGAAAACTCGTGCAGTAGAACGTCAGATCAACTCTGAAATTCAGGCTGTTCCCAAGCAGGAGAAGATGGCATTAAGCATAATCCGTCAGCAATCCATCAAAGAAGCGTTATATACTTTCCTGTTAAATAAGCGTGAAGAAAACGCACTGCAACTGGCAGTAACGGAAGCAAATATCCGTGTAGTGGAATCTCCATTTGGTTCCAATGCCCCTATTGCTCCCCATTCTACAACTTTTTTGTTGGCGGCTTTAGTTGTAGGATTGGCTATTCCATTGGGGATACAAATATTAATCATGCTATGGAATACATCTGTCCGCGGTAGAAAGGATATTGAAGATTATACGACGATTCCACTTTTGGGTGAGATTCCTTCCCGCAAGGAAAATATGGCAGACGATGCCATTGTGGTAGACGATAAAAAGAATGACATTATTTCCGAGTCGTTTCGTCTGCTTCGTGCCAATATAAACTTTGTAGCGAAAGATGCGCGTGTTCTCATGTTCACTTCTACCATGCCGGGAGAAGGAAAGTCGTTTGTATCTCGCAATTTGGCAGTGGCAATCGCTATTGCCGGGAAAAAAGTGGTATTGGTTGATACTGATATGCGTAAGAGAACGCAAAGTAAATTGGCGGGAATTAAACATAAAGATGGATTGAGCACATACCTGTCTGGACAACACAATGATGTTGACAGCATTTTGGATAAAGGACTGATTCATCCGTCTGTCGACTCCCTGTTTGTTGGTCCTATTCCGCCTAATCCTTCCGAACTATTGATGAGTGAACGGTTGGAGAAATTAATAGAGGAACTGAAGAAACGCTATGACTATATCATATTGGATAATGTTCCGGCACAAGTTGTGGCAGATGCCGCCATTGTGAATCGTGTAGCAGAACTGACTTTGTATGTCATTCGTGACGGACAACTTGACCGTCGCTATCTTCCGGAATTGGAACGACTGCACAAGGAAGGTAAGTTTAGTCACTTGTGTATTGTATTGAATGACAGCCATATTGAAAAGAAAAAATATGGCTACGGTTACGGATATGGTTATGGCTACGGGTATGGTTATAAATATGGGGAATATAAATAATAGAGATGAAACAAAATTTGGAAAAATTTATCCGGTATATAAGCAGGACTTATTTTAGTTATTGGATAATATGGGGAATTGACTTAGTCATTTCGGTGACTTCCACCTGTTTCACTTATTGGTGGATACATTATCTTACGGGTACATTACTGAATGGTTGGGGAATGATTCAGGTCGGAGCTTTAGCAGCGGTTGCCACTACGATAGCTTCCTATCTGTTTCACACATACCGTAATACTGTACGTTATTCTCAACTGCGTTGCTTATGGCCGCTCATTTGTAGCTCGTCATTTAAGATGGCATGTATAGGAATCGCTGTCTTTGCCTTCCTGCCTTCTGTCAGCTTATCGGCCAATCAGAAACTTCTATTTATCCTATTTGACGGAATGTTGACTATCATTGCATTTGCTACATCCCGTATGCTGATGGTTATTATCTACGAGGCTTTGATAGATATGATGAATAAGGAGAATATGCGTATCTTGATTTATGGAACGGACGATCAGAGCGTAGCCTTGAAGACTCGCTTGTTGCATAGCTCTCATTATAAAGTAGTAGGTTTTTATTGCTATGGCACTATCTATAAGCATCGTCGTTTGGCAGAATTGCCTATCTATTATTTTACGAACGAACAGACTTTCCATCAACTGGTCCATAAACGCCATATTCAAGGTATCCTGTTTGCTCACAATGAGTCGACCCGTGCGGAAGAGACCCGTTTGCTTCAATACTGCAAGGATAACCATATAAAGACACTCATTGCTCCTTCTATCAGTGAAGCTGACGAAGACGGGAATTTTCATCAATGGGTACGTCCGGTAAAAATCGAAGACTTGTTGGGACGCCCTGAGATTAATATCAATATGGGTGAGGTCGCAGATGAATTCAGTGGAAAGGTGGTCATGGTTACAGGAGCTGCCGGTAGTATCGGTAGTGAACTTTGCCGTCAATTGGCGCAGATGAATATCAGTAAACTGATTATGTTCGATTCAGCCGAGACTCCTTTGCATAACATTCGTCTTGAGTGTGAGCGGAAGTACCCTAACCTTGACTTTGTTCCGGTGATAGGAGATGTCCGTGTGATAGACCGTCTGCGTATGGTGTTCGAAATTTATCATCCTCAAATCATATTTCATGCAGCAGCCTATAAACATGTTCCGCTGATGGAAGAAAATCCTTGTGAAGCTGTCTTGGTGAATGTCACAGGTAGTCGCCAGGTAGCGGATATGGCAGTGAAGTATGGTGCGGAGAAGATGGTAATGGTTTCCACGGACAAGGCTGTCAATCCTACCAATGTGATGGGATGCTCCAAACGATTGGCGGAAATCTATGTGCAGAGTTTGAGTTATGCCATTAAAGAAGGTAAGATAGAGGGTAAAACCAAATTTATCACTACTCGTTTCGGCAACGTCTTGGGCAGTAATGGTTCGGTGATTCCCCGCTTCAAGGAACAAATAGAAAATGGCGGTCCCGTCACCGTGACACATCCTGATATCATACGCTATTTCATGACTATCCCCGAGGCGTGTCGCTTGGTGATGGAGGCCGCTACTATGGGAGAAGGAAATGAGATCTTTGTATTCGAGATGGGTAAACCGGTGAAGATTGTGGACTTGGCTACCCGTATGATAGAACTGGCGGGATATAAGCCGGGAGAGGATATTGAGATTCAATTTACGGGTCTTCGTCCGGGAGAGAAATTGTATGAGGAAGTGTTGAGTAATGAGGAGAATACGATTCCTACTCATCATAAGAAGATAAAGATAGCTAAGGTTCGGAGATATGAGTACGCAGATATTGTAGAAACATACGATGAGTTTGAGAAACTATCTCGTTCAGTGAAGATTTGGGATACGGTGAAGTTGATGAAACGGACGGTGCCTGAATTTAAGTCGAAAAACTCGAGGTTTGAGGAGTTGGATCAGAGAGATTAAGTCTCAGTTGTTTTTTTATTTATAATTCTTTTTGGTATTCCTTTATTTTATAAATTGATGTTACAAGTTTCAGTTATAATTCCTATTTTCAATGTAGAAAAATACATTGTGAAATGTATTCATACATTGATGAGACAAACAATGAAAGAAGGTATTGAATTTATTTTTATTAATGATTGTACACCTGATTCTTCTATGAAGCTGCTTAATGATACTCTTTTACTTTATCCCGAAAGAGCATCTCAGGTTATAATTGTTAATAATGAAAGAAATTTAGGAATTGCGGAAACTCGAAAAGTGGGGGTGCGGAATGCGTCTGGATTATATTGTGGGTGGTGTGATCCTGATGATTGGGTAGAATTGGATATGTTTGAAAAGATGTGGGAAAGCTCTTCACAAGGAGAAAAGGATATTATTGTGTGTGATTGTTTTGAGGAGACTAATGAGGGGAGGAGGATTACATCATTTATTCCAGCAGCAACTCCCCATGATGTTTTAGCTAATAGTTGGAAACATAGATATATGCCTTATGGCTTGACTTTTCAATTATTTCGAAGGACATTGATTTTAGATTCGATAGAGCAATTGGTGTCGACTAATCAAGGTGAGGATACTTATTTGATGAGATATGTTTATTTTTATGCAAAATCAATTTCTTTTGTTTCAAAGCCTTTATATCATTATAATAGGATGAATGTGGATTCAATAACACATAATCCGCTACTCACACAAAAAGAATGGAATGCGCATCAACAGAATATTGAAAAAATTGATAAGATTTTATGCGGAGATGAATATGGACGTAATAAATTTCGTATTTCTATGAGTTCTTTGAAATTTAATAGGAAGTATCAATATAGAAAATGTTTTAAATCTATGTATGATTATTATACGAAATATGCAGAATGCTATAAAGATATCAATGAATTTCAAAATGTTCAGTCCAGACGATACAGGATAAAAACTTATTTTATGTATAATTTTTATCTTCTGTTTTGGCTTTTCTTTTATAAAGAATGGAAACGAAATTAATATATTAATTAAATAGAAAACAAGATATGAGAATTGTAGTAGCAGGAACTGGTTACGTTGGTATGTCAATTGCTGTTCTATTGGCACAGCATAATGAAGTAGTTGCGGTGGATGTTATTCCTGAAAAAGTTGATCTTATAAATCAGAAGAAATCACCAATACAAGATGAATATATCGAGAAATATATGGCAGAGAAAGAACTTAATCTAACTGCTACTCTTGATGCTAAATCTGCATATAAGAATGCAGATTATATAATTATTGCTGCACCTACTAACTATGATCCGCAAAAGAACTTTTTTGATACGCATCATATTGAAGATATCATTGATTTGGTTTTAAGTGTTAATCCTGATGCGGTAATGGTCATTAAGTCTACTATTCCTGTTGGTTATACACGTTCTCTTTACTTGAAATATGCACCTTTGTTTTTACATCATCCTGCATTTAAATGTAAGAAATTTAATTTACTCTTTTCTCCAGAATTCTTGCGTGAGAGTAAAGCGCTTTATGATAATTTATATCCGTCACGTATCATTGTTGGATATCCCAAACTGATTCCTATAGATGGAGGGCATTTTATAGAGGAGAATGCGGCTATTGAGGCTATAGGTAATTGTGCTGCGGAACAGCATGCTCGTGTTTTTGCTCAGTTGTTGCAACAAGGAGCTATGAAACAACAGATCGATGTGCTTTTTATGGGACTGAAAGAAGCAGAGGCTGTAAAGCTATTTGCTAATACTTATTTGGCTTTACGAGTAAGTTATTTTAATGAGCTTGATACTTATGCAGAAATTAAAGGGCTTGATGCACAAGCCATAATTAAAGGTGTCGGATTGGACCCACGTATTGGCACATATTATAATAATCCTTCATTTGGTTATGGAGGATATTGTCTGCCTAAAGACACTAAACAGCTTCTTGCTAATTATGCGGATGTTCCACAAAATATGATAACTGCTATTGTAGAGAGTAATCGTACTCGGAAAGATTTTATAGCCGACCGTATTTTACAAAAAGCAGGGTGGTGTCCTTGCAGCAAGGGAAATGATGAATTCAATAAAGAAATGCGGGACTGTGTTATTGGAATTTATCGACTTACAATGAAAAGTAATAGTGACAACTTTAGACAGAGTTCTATTCAAGGTGTAATGAAACGTATTAAAGCCAAAGGTGTTGATATTATTATATATGAACCTACCCTTGAAGATGGTACTACATTTTGGGGCAGTAAAATTGTGAATAATCTTTTTGAATTTAAGAATAAAAGTAATGTTATCATTGCTAATCGTTATGATGTTTGCCTTGAGGATGTGCAGGCTAAAGTATATACACGGGATATATTTAAAAGAGATTAATGATGTCTGAATACCCTCTTATATCTGTTATTATTCCTGTGTATAATGCTTCGAAATATCTGCATCGTTGTATTGATTCTATTTTAGTACAGGATTATCCACAGATTGAATTAGTGTTGATAGATGACGGGAGCAGTGATGAGAGTCCTATTATTTGTGATAAATATGCTTCTGAATATGTAAATGTTATAGTGGAACATATTTCGAATGTAGGAGCTTCATTGGCACGTAAAAAAGGGATAAATCTTGCCAAAGGTGTTTATTTGACATTTATCGATAGTGATGACTATGTAGCGGTCAATTATGTGTCGGCTATGTATAAAGCTATAAGATATTATGATACACAAGTAGCTGGTTGTGGTGTGCAAATTGTAGCAGTTGATGATAAGATTCAGCGGGAATCACAACCTCAAACATACTTATTGGAAGGAGAGATGTTGATGTCTCGTTTCTTTAATTATGAGTTTTGGGGGATGTGTGGCGGACTTTATGAGGCAGATATTTTTCAACAGTTGATTTTCCCAAAAGCAACACTTAGTGAAGATTATTTCATTAAAACTCAATTGTTTTTGTATGATTGTCGGATGGCATATGTAGATGCTCCTTTGTATATTTATGAAAAGCATATAGGTTCACTTTCAAAAACACCTCTGTCAGTTCGTGCTTTTGAGGAATTTGAAAATGTAAGTTCTGTTTATGATTTAATTAAGGTAGAAGCTCCTATATATACATCATTGGCATTTAAAAATGTTGTAGAGACAAGTGTCAAATTATTGTTGATGGGAACGGCAAAGGAGCGTATGCAGTACAAAACCCTTTATCATCCCATTAGCGCATTGCTTAAAAATACCACTGGTGAAATTTGTAACAACCCATATTTGCTAAAAAAAATAAAAATAGTGGCACTTATATTGCGCTTTTTCCCAGCTATGAGTGGAGTATTTAATTGGATTCTTCGTTAGTTAGAGCAAATGTCAGATAATTTAAGAAACAAAATGTTTTCTGGGATGTTTTGGACACTTTTGCGCCAAACTTCTTTACAAATGTTTTCTCTTGTTGAAGGTGTCATACTTGCACGATTGTTATCCCCTTCAGACTATGGTTTACTTGCCATGCCGGCTTTTTTTATGGCTATATCAGGTTGTTTTATAGATTCCGGTTTTGGTTCGGCGTTAGTACGCAAACAGGACAGAAAGCCTATAGATTATTCTACTGTTTTTGTCACTACTGTATGTATGACAGCTTTCTTTTCTATATTACTTTGTGCTTGTTCTCCGCTTATTGCAGACTTCTATAATGAACCGATACTGATAAAAATTATTTGTGCCAATGCGGCTTTACTGTTTTTGAATTCATTTTTATCTATACAAAATACACGTTTGACAATCAAGATGGATTTTAAGGCACAGAATCTGTTTAGGGTGATAACTAATATAACTATTGGCATTACAGTTATAATTTGTGCATTTTGTGGAATGGGGGTTTGGGCTATGGTATGGCCTAATTTCATTATGCCTTTTATGAATGGATATCTTTATTATCGTCACGATCCATGGTTTCCTGGTTTTAAGTTTTCTTGGAAAGTTTGGCGTGAATTTTTCGGATATGGCTCAAAACTTCTTGTGTCTAACTTAATTACTACGACTTTTGATAATATATATCCATTGGTAGTTGGTAAGAAATTTTCTGCGTCTGACCTTGGCTATTATTCAAAGGCGCAATCGTATGCTTCTTTGCCCAGTTTTACTTTACAGACTGTTGTTGGACCTGTTGCTTTTCCTGTCATGTGTTCTATTTCAAAAGATGAACAAAGATTACAAGAAGCTTATCAGCGGCTTGTAGCTTTAACGTGTTATATGACGTTTCCTATGATAGTTGGACTTGCTGTGTTGGCTGAGCCTTTTGTTATGGTGTTGATCACCAGTAAATGGGAGGCAGCCATCATATATTTGCAAGTACTCTGTTTTGCATGTATGTGGAATTCATTTAATGTACTGAGTTTGGATGTATTTCAAGTTAAAGGGCGCTCTGACTTGTTTTTGAGGTTAGAAATTGTTAAAAAAATGCTCAGTATTGTCATTCTTTTGGTTAGTATTCCTTTTGGACTTCTTATTATGTGCTATGGACAAGTCATTGCTGCTAATGTAAGTACATTTATAAATGTATACTACATTAAAAAGGTGTTAGGGATGGGGTATTGGCAGCAGTTGAAGAACATTCTTCCATCCTTTTTCTATGCTGCATCTATGGGAATAGTTGTATACTTTTTGCTCATGTTTGTTAAGTCTTATGTTCTAAAATTGATTGTTGGATTCTTAATTGGTGTTTTATATTATTTTATTATTTCTGAAATTACTAAGTCTTCAGAATGGGATTATCTTAAAAGACTATTTAAGGATAAAGTGTTGATCATACTAAAAAAGTCACAATGAAAACTCAAATCGTATATTCACTTATAAGTTCTGTATCGGATTACTACTTGGAACAATTGATGATAAGTATATATTCTTTGCATTTATATAATCCGGAAGCAAAGGTAATTGTAGTTACAGATTCGTCAACAGTACAATCACTTGTTGGTTGGCGTGCATGTATTAAGGATATGATTGATGAGTTGAAAGTGGTACCTATGCCCGAAGGTTATAACAATATGCAATGTTCTCGATATTTGAAGACTAATTTACGTAAGTTTCTTACAGGTGATTATCTTTTTATTGATACTGATACTATTATTAGCGATTCATTAGCTGATATTGATTCAACCAAAGCTAATATAGCTCTTGTTGCAGACTGTAATGCAGCTCTTACACTTACTGAGCAAGCTACAATAGAACGATGTGAATTGGGGGGATTTGGTGGTATGAAGGGGAAATCCTATTTTAACAGTGGAGTGATGTGGGTGCGTGATACACAGTTAGCCTCATTGTTTTATGAAGAGTGGTATAAACAATGGCAATGTTCGGTTAGTAAAGGTCTTAGTTTAGATCAACCTTCAATGAATTATACTAATCATCAGAAAGGGGATTTGATAAAGGAATTACCTGGAAGTTGGAATTGTCAGATTTTCTTTGAGGGGTGGGATTATTTGCCACAAGCTAAGATTATTCATTATGCTGGT
Source organism: Bacteroides sp. f07 (assembly GCF_042854785.1). Classification (NCBI taxonomy): domain Bacteria; kingdom Pseudomonadati; phylum Bacteroidota; class Bacteroidia; order Bacteroidales; family Bacteroidaceae; genus Bacteroides; species Bacteroides sp. f07. The sequence continues at coordinate 858,749 of NZ_BAABXI010000001.1, forward strand.
GGTGGTCATCAAGAAAAAATGCAAAAGCTTTATACATTAGTAAGGGAACAAGGAGTGGACTCTCCTTTTATACAGTCGCTCTTGGCAAGTCCTAAAATTAAGTTTTATGCTTATCTTACTAATCAAATAGCTAATCGTAAAGCTATGTTTCTGTTGTATTTATATGTGAATTACAATAAGTTATATCATTTTATGTTTGACTCTCATGATAAAAAGTAAAATATATTACGGTTTTGATCTGTTGAAATTTTTGATGGCATTGCTGATTGTTGCCGGACATTCCAATTTGTTTATAGAGTATCTAAATGTCTATCATATTGCTTCTATTATTTATTCGTTGGCAGTACCTGTTTTTTTTGCAATTTCAACTTATTTGTATGCTAAAAAACTGATAGCAGCACAATCTAAATTCGATGCATGGCAAGTATGTAAAAAAGATGTCATACGATTGCTTGCTCTTTCTATTTTTTGGATAATTGTGAACTTTCCAATGGCTTATGATACTTTTTTTAGTATAGCTAATTGGAAAGAAATAGTAGTAGGTCTGGCTATACTTGATCCGATTAGAGGATTATGGTTTATTAAGGCGTTAATTATTAATAAAATAGTAATTTTTGTGTTTCGCAATCATGTGAGAACGTTGAGTATTTGTTCTTTAGTTGTATTTGTGTTGTTCTCATTGGGATATACTTCTTTATTGAATGGTTTTTCGGAGTTGTTTCATCCTTATTTCAACTTTTATTTTCATACATTTTTCTGTTGTATAGGTCTTTTGTTTGCAAAATATCCTTGTGTTGCTACTTTTCGATTGGATATATTGAGCATGTTTTTAATAGCTATTTTTATATGGCATATTTGTAATTACGAATATGCAGTGATTGCTTGGCGTATAATCTGTCCGTTTTTTTTTATAAACTTGTTTGCTCGTGTGAAGGAGCCTACAGATGCGATGAAGCCTTTATTCTTATTGATGCGAAAATCAAGTATCTTATTTTATTTTTTGCACTTTAATTTTTTATGGCTGTATGATAATATCTTGAATATTAAATTTTTAAACACTGAGATAAAATACGTTGTAGTATTACTTAGTTGTTTGCTGTTATCTATGTTGATTTTAAAAATAGAGAATAGGAACAAGTTTTTGAATTTTTTGAAATATAGTCATTAGGATATGTCTAAAAAGAAAATATTATTTGTTACGGAGAATCTTTACGGTGGAGGGGTTGAGCGTATTTTGCAAATTATATTATCACATTTTAATTATGATAAATATGATGTGACATTATATTCAATATGTCGGTATGATTATAATTCGAGTTTTTTTTCTCCTTATGTGACTTATAAGTATATTTATGATGCGTTGTCACCACAAGATTCGGTGTGGACTCGTTTATATAAAACGGGCAAAAATAAGTTGAAATTGATGATTTATACATATTGTTCTGCTAATTTGTTTTATAAACTATTTGTGAATGAAAACGCTGATGTAGTAATTGCTTTTATTGAAGGTTATGCAACACGTGTAGTGAGTGGCTTTCCGGAATACATTAGAAAAATAGCATGGGTTCATACAGATTTAGTCAATAATCATTGGACCAAGGTTGCTTATCGCAACAATAAAGAAGAGTTATATGCATATAGTTGTATGGATACTATCGTTTGTGTATCAAGGGTTGTAAAGGAGATGGCTGATAAATGTTTAGGAGTTGGAGATAAAACGATAGTATTATATAATCCTATAGATTATCAAGAAATTGTACGAAAGTCAAATGAATTGGTAGATGTTGCTAAATCTTCAAAACTTCAGATTGTTTCTTTGGGAACTCTTATCCCGATAAAAGGATTTGACCGATTGATACGAGTTCTTGCTCAATTAAATAAGGAGGGGGTTGATATAGAACTTTGTATTTATGGAAGAGGTGAAAATCTGAATGTTTTGAAACAGTTATCTCAAGATTTACATATAAGTGATATAGTACACTTCTGTGGATTTAAAGAGAATCCATATCCATATTTGAAAAATGCAGATATATATGTATGTTCTTCTATAGCTGAAGGGTATAATACAGCCATAACTGAAGCATTGATATTGGGAAGACCTGTGGTATCTACAGAATGTTCTGGTGTGAAAGAACAATTGGGAGATGACAATGAATGGGGAATATGTTGTTCTAATAGTGAGGAAGGTTTGTATGAAGGGCTGAAGGAGATGCTTACAGATGATAATATGTTGCATTATACCCGGCAGGCTTGTAAACGTGGTACTCATTTTACTCTTGAATTGTCCATGAATGAAATATATAAACTGATTGAATTATGATATCTGTTATAATACCTGTATATAAAGTTGAACAATATTTGGATAATTGTTTGCAGTCTGTACTTGCACAAACATACACAGATTGGGAATGTATCTTGGTGGACGATGGTTCACCGGATGCAAGTGGAGAGATTTGTGACCAATGGCATGCGAAGGATGGACGCTTTATATGCATTCATCAAAAAAATCAAGGAGTATCTACTGCAAGGAATAATGGCCTCAAGCAAGCAAAAGGTGAGTATATTGTTTTTATCGATAGTGATGATTGGGTGGGACCAAACTATTTGATTAATCTTAGAAATGCAATAAATGAGGAGGATGTAGATATTGCTGTAAGTGGAATAAAAAATGTTAATAAGAATGAAGATTATGTTTCTTCTATTGATACCACAATACAAATGCGACTTTCTGATTCTGATATATTTTTAGATAATATAGATTTATTATATGCTCCTTTTTCAAAAATTTATCGTAAATCATTAATCTGTAAATATTCAATAGAATTTCCTGCAGGGTTATCTTTGGGAGAAGATATGATCTTTAATTTTTCGTATCTATACCATAGTACAAAATTGAGATTTGTTCCTATCGTTGATTATTATTATCGACAACAAGACAATGGACTTTGTAGTATGTATCGTGTTGACTTGTTCGATTGTTTATTGGGTACTTGGAATTTTAGAGTAGACACTTTGAAAAAGAAAGGTATGTGGAATGATAATATATATAAATATTTTTCGATAAAATTGTGGGGGAATGTATATGATAGCTTGTTTACTAAAATACCCTTGTCGTACAGTGAAATAAGAAGAATTTTAAGCAAGTTGGATACAAACATTTTACGTGAATTCAAAAATGATTTTTCTTGTGCGGCATGGATTAAATTTGCTATTTTATATAAACTAACAGCACCAATATATTTAATTACTCATTTAACTCATTTAAGATAATATGGATTATAGTAAACTGAAACTTGTGATATGGGATCTTGACGATACTTTTTGGCAGGGAACGTTGAGTGAAGGAGAAATTGAAAGTATTGAAGAGAATATTCAGTTAGTAAAGACATTAACAGATTGTGGGGTTATTAATACTATCTGTTCTAAAAATGATGAACATCCTGTAATGAAAAAGTTACAGGAGTGGGGTATTGCAGATTATTTTGTGTTTTCTTCAATCAACTGGTTACCCAAGGGAAAACGTATTCAAGAACTGCTTAAAAATATGGGGTTGCGTGCTACGAATACTCTCTTTCTCGATGACAATATAGTAAACTTGAATGAAGCTAAGTTTTATGAACCAAATTTGAATGTGGCGGAACCTCACATCATATCGGATTTGGTGGCATATTTTTCTGTGCAACCTAAGAAAGATTTGAATCATATACGATTAGATAATTATAAAGTACTTGAAACTAAACGTAAAGCACAAGCTGAAGCCTCAGATAATTTAGCCTTTTTATTTGAGTCGGGGACGCATGTAGAGTTATATAATGATTGTGAGAGTGAGTTTGAACGCATTTTTGAATTGGTGCAACGTACCAATCAGTTGAATTATACTAAAAAAAGGAGTTCAAGGGAAGAGCTCTTGGCAATAATTCATGATAGAGAAGTTTGCTCCGGGTATGTAACTGTGGGTGATAAATTCGGTGATTATGGAGTTGTCGGATTTTATGCAATTAAACACAATGAATGTATTCATTTTCTTTTTTCATGCCGTACAATAGGTCAGGGGGTAGAACAATATGTTTATGCTTCATTAGGGTATCCTAAGTTGACTGTGGTGGGTGAAGTAATTAACAATGTGGATACATCTCCAAAACCAATGTGGATAAATAATGAAAGAGATGGTATTTGTGAATTGGTTAAGTCAAATGCCAAAGTCATATTCAAAGGTGCATGTGATTTGCAAATAGTGTGTGCTTACTTAGAATCTTCTAATATTATAGAAGAATTTACTTATGTGAGTGATAATAATAAGTGGGTGGAACATCATAATAATTCTGTTAATTATTTGAGCCATCCTTTTTTATCGAAAAAAGAGCAGGATGAGCTACTGGCAGATTGTGTCTTTAATGATCCTAAAATGTTTAATACTGCTATATATGATAAGGATACAGCTTTGATTTTTCTAAGCACTATGGTAGAACCAAATCTGGGAATTTATCGTAATAAAAAGACGGGTATACGTATCGCTTTTGGTGAGAGTTGTTATCCGTTGACAGATTGTAATAATTGGGATTTATATATTAATAAGAAAGTATTTACGGCGGAAAATGAATTTACAAAAGAATGGTTGGAGGAGTTTAGCTCTAAATATGAGTTTGAAGGTGAGTTAACACCGAATATGATTCTTGCTAATGCAAAATTGTTATTAACTAAAATTGCACCTCATACGAAACTCTGCTATTTTCTTGGTAGCGAAAAACCATATTTGGCAAATACACAAGAAAATTATAAAGATAGACATATTGTGTATCAGCAGATTAATAAACTATTTCGTGATTGGGCAGCAGTGGAAGAACGTGTGTTGTTGATAGATTTTAATGATTATATTCGTGGTCAGGAAGATTTTACGAATAATATCAACCATTTTGTTCGTAGAGTTTATTATGATGCTGCAACCAAAATTAATGGATACATTGCTGAAATAGCAGGAACCAAAGTGAAACAAAAGTCATGTATTTATCTTTGGTTTTGGAGTCTTGTAGATAGAATTGGTAGAACTGGATTTTATCAGAGTCGTTTTTGGCTGATAGTTAGGAAAATGTATGTATGGGTGAAAAGAAAGTAAGCTTTCAATATCGCATGTGCTGTAATCAAGTTGTGTAGAAATAAAGTAACCTCATTATTTATAAAATAATAGTGTATCATGCAATTACTCGCATTCAATAAAAACAGAACAAATGTCATCAAGGGGGTAGCAATCCTTATGATGATATGGGTACACGCTTTTAGCTCTTCTGATTATTCACGATATATCTCATTGGTGTGGATAAGTGGAAGACCACTGGCTTCATGGCTACATGATGCCTGTAATCCTGTAGGTATATTTATGGTGCTGAGCGGATATGGAATGTTCTTCTCATACCTCAAAGCAAAGAAAGACGGGTTGTCGACTATCAAATGGCAACATTCCTTATCAAGAATAATACGCCTCTATGTACCATTTTGGATAGCCACATTACTTGCAATGTGTATAGAAAAACCACATACTGTTGTGGATAAGTTGACTGATATCCCAATGCTGATTGCCAATCTTACTACCTATAACCCTACTTACAACATGGGAGGTTGGTATATAGCTCCTTTTGTGTTGACAAGTCTCTTTATTGATAGAATTTTCAAGTGGTTTGAGAAGTATGAAATAGCTTTTCTTATCTTCGGATTATTGTTTTACTATGGTATGGCAAAGGTTTATGGCATGGCATACAGCAGAATAGCAGAACACCCGTGGTTATTAATATTGTGTCGGACATCCGAGTTCTATTTGCCAATGATGCTTGGTGCATCAGCAGCAAAACATTCGTCATGGAACTGTAAGTTTATAATGAACGAAAAGATTGTTACAGCTATTTGTGCTGTTGTTGTAATCCTAATGTTTGTATATAGCTCATGGAAGGGCATTCCGGCTTATCCTGTATATTGTGCAGTATTGGTGCTGCTGATAGCCAATGTCAGGTTAAGTAGATACTCCGAAAAGATATTTGCATTTCTTGGAGTACACTCCATGAACATTTGGTTTGTACATACTTTCTTTTTCAAATGGGCATTTATGGCTCAATATCCTATACTTATTCTTATAACTGACATTATAATCAGCATAGGACTATCTTATGTGATTAATTTTTTGTCTAACCCCATTGTCACAAGACTTACAAAGTTTACGCGAGACTATTAATGAGAGGGTGTTTTACTTTAAAGATGTAACCTTAATTAATTGGAAGATTATTGTCACCAAGATGCTGAATAAGATAAGAAAGTAATGGGAAAACAACGCACAATATATCTTGATATAATTCGCATTGTAGCTTGCGTTATGGTTATAACAATGCATGCCCCCTTTCCGGGGAAAGGAGCATTGGCACATGGTCCATTCCTTGCTTTAAGTAGTTATCTAACGTCTCCCTGTGTTCCTTTATTCTTTATGGTTAGTGGAGCTTTGTTGCTACCATGTAAGGAGGGGGTAACTGCTAACTTATATATAAAAAAACGTATTAGTAAGATAGTAGGTCCTACTATTTGTTTTTCAATATTTTATATAATGTTGAATAGTAGTGAATTATCTGTTAAGGAGGGAGTGACGGACTTGTTTTCTATTCCTTTTACTGCACAGGGACATGGAATTTTATGGTTTATGTACACACTTGCAGGTTTGTATTTACTCGTGCCGATTGTCTCTCCTTGGTTGAGGAATGCATCAAAATATGAGATTGAAATATACTTGGCTTTGTGGCTTGTTACACTGCTTTATCCCTATATCGGACTTGTGTTAAAAATAAATACAAGTAATACAGGATTATTATATTATTTTTCAGGTTATGCCGGATATTTCTTACTTGGTCATTATATGAGTAGATATGCTTTATCGCTTAGATGGCTACTGCCTTTAGCCTTGTTGATGCTACCTCTGCCAGTACTTAATAAAGTACTTGGGTGGGAACTCGACTTTTATTCTGCATTTTGGTATTTGTCGGCCCCTGTTGCTATAATGGCAGCAGGATGGTTTGCTTTGATTAAAATCATATTTGAGAAGATAGAGATGGGAAAGGCTTTGTTGGGTTTCATAACTATGGTAAGCAATTTAAGTTTTGGTATATATCTAATCCACATTTTTGTGATGCGTACATTGTTGTATGAGTGGTCGGTAATACAAGGCTTCGATAATTATTATATACAGACCTTTGCTGTGGTCATGTTGACATGCATAGGTTCATTTGTTAGCTGCTATATAATTTCAAAATTGCCACTGTCGCAGTATATCATAGGTTATACTGTACATAAGAAAAAATAGAATGAAGAAACGTCTGTTTATCAATATCCATTATTTGGAAATTGGCGGAGCTGAGCGTGCTCTATTGGGATTACTATCTGCTCTTGATCCGGAGAAAGTTGATATAGATTTGTTCGTAAATCAGCATACGGGAGAATTTATGTCACTGATTCCGAATTATGTAAATCTGTTGCCTGAAGTACCGGAGTATACCTGTATTGAACGTTCTATAAAGGACATTGTGAAAGAGGGACATATAGGAATAGTGTTACGTCGTATGTGGGCAAAACTTAAACATAAACGGTATCTTAAAACCTTGACTGATGAGGAGCGAAAGCATGATTCCAGTATATTCCAATATGTTGCAAATGCTGTTGAAGGCACTTTACCATCTTTGGAATATTTAGGTGAATATGACCTTGCGATAAGTTTTCTACAGCCTCATAACATTGTTCTGAATAAAGTAAAGGCTAAAAAGAAAATATGCTGGATACACACAGACTATTCCACCATTCATGTGAACCACGATTTGGAACTGCCTGTATGGAATGCTTTTGATTACGTAGCTTCAATTAGTGACGAGTGTACCAAAACATTTTTGCAAACATTTCCTGAATTGAAGGATAAAATTGTGTTGATAGAGAATATCCTTTCACCTCTTTTTGTGCGTCAGCAAGCAGAGCTGGAGGATGTGTCGAAAGAAATGCCGGATGAAATGGGTGTGATGAAGATTCTCACCATAGGTCGTTTTTCTCCCCCCAAAAAAATAGAGGGTATTCCACACATTTGTGCCGAAATGGAACGGTTGGGAGTGGACTTTAAGTGGTACATCATAGGCTATGGTCCCGATACTGAGATTCAAGAGGCTTTGGATAAATACAACATGCGACATCGCATGATATTATTAGGGAAGAAAACCAATCCTTATCCTTACATAAAGGCGTGTGATATTTATACTCAGCCCAGTATCTATGAGGGAAAAAGTGTGACTGTACGTGAGGCCCAGATGTTGTATAAGCCCGTAGTAATAACAGATTATCCTACCGCGAAAAGCCAAATAACAAGTGGGCTAGATGGAGTGATTGTGCCGCTTGATGAGATAGATACTGCAAAAGGAATTGTAGAGTTTATAGAAAACAAAAAGTTGAGAGAACAAATAGTAGAATATCTTCGTACTCATGATTTTGGTAATGAGAAAGAAGTGGATAAAATTTATATGTTGATGAAGTAGAGTATGATTCCTGCATATCTATATAAATACATTTATCTGCTGCTTGTTACCGTTTTGACATTAACGGTAGTGAAATATAGAAGAAGTTTAAAAGTAAATGAAAGTATCATTGGCAGTGCGTTGCTGTGCTTGTTTATGGTGCTTTTCATTGGCTTCCGACCGGTTTCTATATATTTTGTGGATATGGTTAATTATGCTAACTGGTGGGGGGAGACTTGGTGGGGATTTGATTGGGATGCGGAGAACTTATTGTTTGATAATCTTTATCAATATATGGGAAGCGTTTTTCCTGATGGTACTGTTTTCTTTGCGGTGATAGCTGCCATTTATTTTACAGGTATGCTCGTTGTTTGCCGGAAGTTGTTTCCATCCAATACGCTAATCGTATTCTTAGTTTGTTTAGCTGCTTTTTCTACTTTTTCGTATGGAACGAATGGTATCAAGGCGGGGGCAGCTGCTTCTTTGTTTTTGGTGGCATTGGCTTATAGAGATAATATCGTAGTTTCCATTTTTTTCTTGTTTTTGTCATGGGGCTTTCATCATTCAATGCAAATGCCGGTAGCTGCATATGTTCTGACTTTAATATTTAAAAATAAAAAGTGGTATTTCTATGGATGGCTATTTTGTTTATTGATGGCTGTGGCGCATATCTCTTTCTTTCAGGAACTTTTTGCCGGAATGACGGATGAGTCGGGTATGGGGTATCTGAATTGGGAGACAAATGACGATTGGGGAGGGAAAAGTGGCTTTCGCATAGACTTTGTAATATATAGTGCAATGCCTGTAGTTATGGGATACTATGTGAAATTTAAATATGAATTAGAGGATAGGCTTTATGATATAATGTTATATACGTATTTGACTTGTAATGGAATATGGATGCTTTGCATGTATGCACAGTTCACAAATCGTATAGCGTACTTATCGTGGTTTATGTATCCAATATTGTTGGTTTATCCCTGTTATGCCATTGTTGATAAGAATCATCCGTTAGTATTGGTACGGCAGAAAGTGGTATTGTTGCATTTGGCATTTACCCTATTTATGGTCTTAATTTATTATGCTTAATATGATACCTAAAGTAATTCATTACTGTTGGTTTGGCGGTAACCCGCTCCCTGAAGATGCGAAGAAATGTATTGCATCGTGGAAAAAATACCTGCCTGATTATGAAATAAAGGAGTGGAACGAAAGCAACTTCGATGTCAATTGCTGTCCTTATGTTAAAGAGGCATATGAAGCAAAAAAATATGCTTTTGTAAGCGATTATGCACGCTTTCATGTGCTTTATCAGGAAGGGGGATTGTATTTCGATACAGATGTAGAGGTTATAAAGAATATGGATTATATAATTGCTGCTGGAAATTTCATGGGATTTGAGAAGAGCTTGGCTACGAAGCAACAAGAAAGTGGGACTACACCAAGAAATTCTGTTCTTGGTGTAGCCCCAGGACTCGGTCTTGGGGTGAACCCAGGGCTCGCTTTGTTGGGTGAATTACTTGACTTTTATGAAATAAAAGAGCATTTTGCAATTGAAGATGGTACAGTGGTAGACTATACCACCGACCTGTTGCGAAAGCATGGACTTGTAGAGGAACATCGCTTGCAGAAGGTTGCTGATATAACGATATATCCGGCTGATTACTTTTGTCCCATGGATTCTACAACAGGTATCACGACTATAACTCAAAATACTGTCTCTATTCACCATTATTCATGCTCGTGGATAGACCACAATACTCTTAGTTGGCAATTACATATTCTTAAAAATAAGCTTATCGGCTTGTTGGGCGAAAAATGGGTAATGAGGATCAGTAGAATATTAAAAAGATAGCTAATGAGTGAATCACCTCGCATAACTGTTATTATGGGCATATACAATTGTGCCGATACCTTGATTGAGGCTCTTGAATCATTGGAGGCTCAAACGTATAAAAGATTTAAAGTTGTTCTTTGTGATGACGGTTCAAAGGATAATACGTTGGAAGTCGCACAAAAATGGGCGGAGACGCATCCTAATTATATTGTGATACAGAATGAATACAATATGGGGTTGAATGCTACGTTGAATCATTGTTTGGAGTATGTTGATACGGAGTTTGTGGCCCGTATGGATGGGGATGATCGATCGCTTCCACATCGTTTTGAACAAGAGGTTAAGTTCCTTGATGAACATCCTGAATATGCTATAATTAGTGGTCCGATGTACTATTTTGATGAGCAGGGTGTGTTTATGAGTGGCAAAGGGCGTGGGGGTGTTACTAAACGGGATTTTATAGCTGGTACTCCTTTTTGTCATGCGCCTTGTATGGTACGTTGCGAGGCATATAAGGCTGTAAAGGGATATTCGGTAGATAAAAAACTTTTAAGAATGGAAGATTATCATCTTTGGTTTAAAATGTATGCGGCTGGATACAAAGGGTATATGCTTGAAGAACCGATATATGAGATGCGTGACGATAGAAATGCTACGGTGAGACGAAATTGGATGACTCGCAAAAATGAGGCATATGTGCGATATGTAGGTTATAAGATGCTAAATTTACCATGGTGGGCTTATATATATTGTTTGCGACCTTTGGTTTTGGCTGTTATGCCAGCTTGTTTATATAATTATTTGCATAAGAGAAAAGGATAAAAGAATTTATTTTTGAGCTAAAGTAGTATGGTTGATTATAATGTAAAAAAGAAATTTTTTATTACAACTACCATTCCAATGACATTGGGTTTCTTTAAAGGGCAGTGTAAAACATTAAAGGATATATATGATGTGTGCGCAGTATCTTCACCTCACAAGGAGTTAATGTCATTTGCTCAACAAGAGGGTATTAGATATAAGGCTTTAAAGATGGAACGGGATATATCATTTTTTAATGATTTATGTGCATTGTTTAAGTGGATATGGTTGCTTTCTATTGTTCGTCCATATGTGGTGCATGCTAATACTCCTAAGGCCTCATTATTGGCAATGGTTGCTGCATGGCTTACATTCCGACCTATACGCATATATATGTGTCATGGATTGCGATACCAAGGCTGCACAGGTATGAAACGCAGAATATTGATGGCTATGGAGCGTATTTCTTGTTTTTGTGCTAATCGTGTGATTTGTGTTAGCAATGGAGTACGCGAACAGTTTGCAGAAGATGGCATTTGCTCACTGAATAAGTCGAAGGTCATTATGTATGGTAGTGCAAACGGTGTAGATACTGAGTATTTTAATCCTGAAATAGTTGATGATTTAGCTGTAAGAACTCAATATAGCATAAAAGATAGTGATTTAGTTTGTGTATTTATAGGTCGTATGGTACGTGATAAAGGGGTGGAAGAGTTGGTAGATGTTGTAGCACAGTTACATAATGATGGCTTTCCTGTAAAATTGTTGATGGTTGGTGGGCGTGAGGAAAAGTTGGATGCTTTATCTGAACGCACCGAACAATTGATAAAGGATGCTGAATATATTATCGAATGTGGTAGACAATCGGATGTTCGATCATTTATCAAGGCTTCTAAATTGCTTGTTCTTCCTTCTTATAGAGAAGGATTTGGACAAGTGTTGGTGGAGGCGAATTCGCTTGGAATACCTGTAATAGCAAGTAGAATCATTGGATGTCAAAATGTAGTAAATGAGAGGGTAAATGGTTTGTTGTGTGAGCCACGGGATAAAGTATCGTTATATAATTGTATGTTTTCTTTTTTTAGTGATGAAAAACTTTATGAATCAATAAAATTAGGATGCAGGCAATACATAATTAGTCACTTTGATAGAAAAATGGTAACAAAGGCGTATATTCAATATTATGCTTCGCTTTCGCAATAGTAAACAATGTGATAACAAAAAGAGTATGTACAAACATTTTTTTAAAAGGATTATTGATTTCTGCATTGCTTTAATAGTGTTGAGCGTTCTACTTATTCCGCTGGTAATCATAACTCTGTGGCTGCATTTTGCCAATAAAGGTGCGGGAGCATTTTTCTTTCAGGAACGTCCCGGTAAAAATGGTGAAATATTTAAGATAGTCAAGTTTAAAACTATGACTGACGAACGTGACATGAATGGTAACTTGCTTCCCGATGAAATGCGTCTGACTAAAGTAGGGAAATTTGTGCGTTCTACAAGTATTGATGAATTGCCTCAATTTTGGAATGTATTGGTTGGTGACATGTCACTTATCGGTCCTCGTCCGTTATTAGTACAGTATTTGCCTTTGTATAACAAGGAGCAGGCGCGTCGGCACGAGGTACGTCCCGGTATTTCCGGCTGGGCACAGTGTCATGGGCGTAATTCGTTGTCGTGGGCAGAAAAGTTTACCTTGGATGTGTGGTACGTAGACCATTGTACACTGATTACAGATATTAAAGTGATTTTTATAACAATCAAAAAGGTGCTTGTTCGTGATGGTATCTCACAAGAGGGCAATGCCACCATGGAACCTTTTAACGGAAACAACTGATGTACTTATACGGTGCCAGTGGTCATGCCAAGGTGATTATTGATATTATAAGAGCACAAGGTGGGGTAGTTGAGGGCTTGGTAGATGACAACCCTGAGCTTGAAGAGCTATGTGGTATTCCTGTGTTGCACGATTCTGTCGGGTTATCTCCTTTTATCGTTAGTATTGGGAATTGCAAGATACGCAAGATAATTGCTGAAAGGCTTGCCTGTGAGTTTGCAACAGCCATTCATCCTTCTGCTATCATTTCGCCAGCTGCTGTAATTGGTGAAGGTACGGTGGTAATGCAAGGTGCTGTTATTCAGACGGAAGTGCAGATAGGCAAACATTGTATTATCAATACCAAAGCAAGTATTGACCATGAATGTGTTATTGATGATTATGTGCATATAGCACCTGGCTGTACTATCAGCGGAGATGTGCATATTGGTGAGGGGAGTTGGATCGGAGTGGGGACAACCATCATACAAGGTGTTCGTGTGGGCATGAACTGCTTTATTGGTGCCGGTAGCGTAATAGTAAAAGATATACCGGACAATTGTAGGGCTTATGGTGTCCCTTGTAGAATAGTAGAAGTAATCAAATAAAATATAAAGTAAATGAGTTACATTCCTGAAAAAACAATTTACCTCTGTCTTGCTCACATGAGCGAAGACGGAATTGAACAGAAATACGTAAAGGAAGCATTTGATACTAACTGGGTGGTTCCTTTGGGACCTAACGTAAATGCTTTCGAAGAAGATTTGAAGAACTTTGTAGGCGGACAGAATGAGGTTGTTGCACTTTCGGCAGGTACGGCAGCAGTTCATCTGGCATTGATTGGCTGTGGTGTTCAGGCGGGTGATGAAGTATTGGTACAAAGCTTTACCTTTTGTGCTTCGTCGCATCCGATAACTTATCTTGGTGCAAAGCCTGTGTTTATTGGCTCTGAGAAGGATACTTGGAACATGGATCCGATATTATTAGAGGAGGCTATAAAAGATCGTATCGCCAAAACCGGTAAGAAACCGAAGGCAATTGTTCCTGTGGCACTTTATGGTATGCCTTACGATTGCGAGAAAATCATGGAGATTGCAAACAAATATGAGATTCCAGTTGTTGAGGATGCCGCAGAGGGGTTTGGTAGCAAATTCGATGGTAAGGTGTTGGGTACCTTTGGAAAGTTTGGTGTGTTGTCATTTAACGGCAACAAGATGATTACCACTTCCGGCGGTGGTGCTTTGATTTGCCGGAATATTGAGGATAAAAATACCATTATGTGGTATGCGACCCAGGCCCGTGACGCTTATCCTTACTATCAACATACGGCCATTGGGTATAATTATCGTATGAGTAACATTTGTGCCGGTATTGGTCGTGGTCAAATGACTGTTGCAGATGCGCATATTGCCCACCACAAGCATGTTCAGGCATTATATGAGGAACTGCTGAAGGATGTGGAAGGTATTCATATCCACAAGCAGCCTGTGGATTCACGCTATGATTCTAACTTTTGGTTATGTACGGCCACTATTGACTCTGATGTAAGGATTGTGGGTCAGGAGAATGCTTATAAGGAAGTTATTAAAACGGCTGTAGGTGGTGCTGCGGGTGTGATTAAGGCTGTAGATAGTGCCACGACTGATTGTCAGCCTAATGCGAATGTGGAGGCGCTCCGTGTATTCATGCTTTCAAAGAGGATTGAGGCACGTCCTGTATGGAAGCCGATGCACGAGCAACCGGTCTATGCGGATGCTCCTTTCTATACGAACGGAGTAGAAGAGGAAATCTTCAAAGTTGGATTTTGCCTTCCTGCCGGACCGTATGTGACTGATGATGATGTACGTTACATCGTAGAGAAAATAAAAGAAGCGATTGTGAAATAATAGTCGGGTCATTAATATTATAAGCAAGAGAATATGTGGAAGAATATCAAAGAAATATGTAGGTCCCTGAACTCATGATATATTCATGAATTCCCTGCATTATATGAGTTGGGAAGAATACAGCGGTATATTCCTGACTTATCCCCTCATATTGGTGTAAAAACCGATATGTGTTTGTATGTGAAATATATCAACTGTCTGTGAAGATAGTTGATATATTAGTTTTAGGGGGTATATCGTAGAATCCGATATTTTTTCGTAGCTTTGTGACAACTAATATATGGACTCCTCTTCAATGAAAAACATCATTAGTAAAATCAGGCAAATTTATCCGGTTTCTGACGAAGCGCTTCAGGCATTACAGGAGAATATGCAGCTTCGTTATTACCCCAAAAACACTTATATCGTTCAATCGGGCGTAACAGACCGTTTGGTTTATTTTATAGAAGAAGGCGTTGCCCGTTCCGTGTTTCATCACAATGGGCAGGACACTACTACCTGGTTCAGCCAGGAAGGTGACGTGACTTTCGGTATGGATTCGTTATACTACAAACAGCCGTCGATAGAGAGCATTGAAACTCTTACGGATTGCCAAATCTATGTTATCCATATAGATAAGCTGAACGCCCTTTATGAAACATATATTGATATAGCCAACTGGGGAAGAATCCTGCACCAAGATGTGAACAAGGAACTCAGTCATATGTTTGTGGAAAGGCTTCAGCTCTCGCCCAAGGAACGTTACGAACAGTTTAACCGACGCTATCCCGGGCTGATAAACCGGGTGAAGTTGAAGTATGTAGCCGCTTTCCTGGGTATTTCCATTTATACGCTCAGCCGGGTACGTGCTATAAAATAGCAGATTGCCGGTCTTTTTTGCTTTTGAGCAAAAGAACTTCGTTCGGTAAACTGTATCTTTGCCATCTGAAAATATTAATTAAATAATAAGAAACAGATGTCAAACATTTCTTCTTCAGCTTTTGCAGACACTAAAGCACATTATGATCTTCTTGACGGACTTCGTGGCGTGGCAGCTCTCATGGTTATATGGTATCATATATTTGAGGGCTACGCTTTTGCAGAAGTCAGTAATTCCGCTGGTAGTGGTATGATTGAGACCTTCAATCATGGATACCTGGCCGTCGATTTTTTCTTTATTCTTTCGGGCTTCGTTATCGGTTATGCGTATGACGACCGTTGGGGTAAGAGTATGACAATGAAAAATTTCTTCAAACGCCGTTTGATACGTCTTCATCCTATGGTAATCATGGGAGCTGTTCTAGGTGCTGTCACATTTTATCTTCAGGGGTGTGTGCAATGGGATGGAACACATGTTGCCATATCAATGGTTATGTTGTCTCTTCTCTGCACGATATTCTTTATTCCTGCAATGCCGGGTGTAGGTTATGAAGTTCGTGGCAATGGTGAGATGTTTCCTTTGAACGGACCTTGCTGGTCATTGTTCTTTGAATATATAGGCAATATTCTCTATGCCTTGTTTATCCGTCGTTTGTCGAATAAGGCGTTGACTGTGCTTGTAGTATTGTTGGGTATTGCGTTGGCATTATTCGCTGTTTTCGATGTCTCTGGATATGGAAACATTGGAGTGGGATGGACATTGGACAGCGTGAACTTTTTAGGCGGCTCATTGCGGATGCTTTTCCCTTTCTCTTTGGGTATGCTTTTGTCGCGTAACTTCAAGCCTGTTAAGCTGAAAGGTGCATTCTGGATATGCACAATTGTTTTAATAGCTTTGTTTTCAGTGCCTTATCTGGAAGGTGCAGAGCCGTTTTGTGTAAACGGTGTTTATGAAGCATTTTGTGTTATCATAGTTTTTCCCATTCTTGTTTGGCTGGGAGCATCGGGAACCACTACGGATAAGAAGTCGACCGCGATATGCAAGTTCTTGGGAGATATATCTTATCCGATTTATGTGATACATTATCCGCTTATGTATTTGTTCTATGCATGGTTGATTAAAAATAAGCTTTACACTTGGGGAGAAACTTGGGAAGTGGCTTTGTGCGTTTACGCATTGAGTATTGTGTTGGCTTATCTGTGCCTGAAGTTTTATGATGAACCTGTACGGAAATATCTGGCTAAACGTTTTCTGCATAAAAGCAGTAATTCATAGTCCGGCTTTTGATAAAGCGAAGAGTAGGATAGAGGGTTAAAGAATATAAAAAATGAGCAAACTGATAGTATTCCTAAATCTTTCCGGAATCTGTATCGTTATTTGCAGTATAAATAAAGTATAGTATTAATGCTAAAAATAATGATTATGAAGAAAATTCTATCTTTGCTTGTGTTGGCTATTGTAGCCGTGCAGTTCTCGTTCGCAACTGATGTGATAACAAAAGACATGAATCAATTGCCCCTTCCGGCTCGCAATTTTATCAATCGTCATTTTACGAAGCCTGAGGTGGCTCAGATTAAGATTGATAAGGATCTGATGGAGTCTACCAAGTATGAAGTGCTGTTGACGAACGGTACGGAGATTGACTTTGATAGCAAGGGAAACTGGGAAGAGGTAAGCGCAAAGAAAGGACAGTCTGTTCCTGCAAGTGTGATACCCGGATTTGCTGCCGATTATCTGAAAGCGCATAATTTTGTAAGTGAGGGCGTGACGAAAGTAGAACGTGACCGTAAAGGGTATGAGGTGGAGCTGACTACCGGAGTTTCTTTCAAGTTCGATAAAAAAGGAAAGTTCCTGAAAGCGGACGACTGATAGGGTAATAGTAAAGAATAAACCTAAACAAGAAGATAACTATGTGGAGATTTAAGTTTGGCGCGTGGGCGGTAGTGCTGATGATGACCGTCCTTTTGTTCGGCGCATGTAGTGACGATGACGACGACCCTGCTTTGGTGCCGCCCAGTAACATTACCGAGGCTTTGAAGCAATTGTATCCGGCTGCCCAAAATATAGAATGGGAAATGAAAGGTGATTATTATGTAGCCGACTGCTGGGTGACCGGTGATGAACTGGATGTCTGGTTTGACGCCAATGCGAATTGGGTGATGACGGAAAATGAACTGGATAATATTGACCAGTTAGTGCCGGCTGTTTATACAGCTTTTCAGAATTCGGAATATGCTACGTGGGTAGTGACGGATGTCTATGTATTGACGTTTCCATTGAATTCAACGGAATCTGTTATTCAGGTGAAACAAGGCAGTCAGCGTTATTCGCTTTATTTTTCGCAGGAAGGCGGATTGCTGCATAAGAAAGATATCAGTAACGGAGATGATACGAATTGGCCGCCAACTGAATAGTTTTAACTAATTGAAATAAGGGCGGGTGTCAAAAGGAAGTAAACACGACCTCTTGACACCCGCTTGTTTTTTATAATTACATCTGTTGGTAATCTTTGGCCAGTCCGCCTTCGCTCGTTTCTTTGTAGAGTGACGGCAGGTCGTGTCCGGTCTGTTTCATTACTTGCACTACTTTGTCGAAAGAAACACGGTGCATGCCATCTGTAAAGGCCGAGTAAAGATTGGCGTCCAGTGCGCGGGCAGCGGCGTAGGCGTTGCGTTCGATACAGGGGATTTGTACCAATCCGCATACGGGGTCGCAGGTCATTCCCAAGTGATGTTCAAGGCCCATCTCGGCAGCATACTCGATTTGTGCCGGACTACCGCCGAATAGCTGGTTGGCGGCGGCCGAAGCCATGGCGCAGGCAACGCCTACTTCTCCCTGACAGCCTACTTCCGCGCCGGAGATAGAGGCATTGAACTTGACAATGTTTCCGATTAAGCCGGCAGTAGCCAATGCACGTAAAATACGCATATCGCTGAAGTCACGGCTTTTCTGTAAATGATAAAGCACAGCGGGCATCACACCGCACGAACCACAGGTAGGAGCAGTCACAATTTTTCCGCCGGAAGCGTTCTCCTCACTTACAGCCAAGGCATAAGAAAAGACAAGTCCCCTGGATTGGAGAGATTGCTTATAGCCGGTGGCACGTATATAATAGGTTGAGGCTTTCCGTCTGAGATTGAGCGGTCCGGGCAGTACGCCTTCCGCTTCCAGTCCGCGATGGATGGCATCTTTCATTGTGTCCCATACTTCCGCCAGATAATCCCATATGTCTTCATTCTCGCATTCCTTCACATATTCCCAATAGCTTTTTCCGGTACGCTCGCACCATTGCAAAATTTCGGTCATATTGTTCATGCCGTATACTTCCGGACTTTCGATAGTCGGGTTGTCGTTGTTTTCTGCTAACGCACCGCCTCCTATACTATAAACAGTCCAGTTCTCAATTACCTTATTATTGGCGTCAAAAGCAGCAAATGTCATTCCGTTCGGGTGGAAAGGCAGGAATACTTTGGGCTGCCATACGATTTCTACCGGAGCGGTAGGCTGCAGGGTGTCAATGATAGCTACATCTGTCATATGCCCTTTTCCCGTAGCGGCTAAACTACCATAAAGGGTGACTTTGAAAGAAGCGGCATCCGGGTGACGCTCCAGAAACATTTCAGCAGCTTTACGTGGTCCCATTGTGTGGCTACTGGAAGGGCCTGTGCCTATCCTGTATAGCTCTTTGATTGATTTCATGACTGAAGGTGTGTTTTTATTAATACCAATTTTTCTTTTTGAAGAACAAATATACGATAATACCGATAATCCCCATCACAAACCAGGCAAATAAATAACCATAACGCCAATCTAATTCGGGCATCCATTTATAGTTCATTCCCCATACCCCGGCTAGAAAGGTCAGAGGAATGAAAATTGTGGAAACGATGGTCAGCCGTTTCATGATGTTGTTCATTCGTAAATCGTTGTTGGAGATATAAAGGTCTACCAATGAAGAAAGCGTTTCCCGGCAGATTTCGATGGTTTGCAGGACGAATTGTAAGTGGTCGTTCACATCATTGAAAAAGGCACGGTTCACTTTATGGATAAGCAGGTTTTCAGCACGTAGCAGTTTCACGTACTGTTCTTTTAGCGGAAGAATAGATTTCTTCATCAGCATATACTGGCGCCGGAGTGCCTGAATCTGGACACCGATGTCGTATCCTTCTGTGATGGTGAGCAGTTTTTCTTCCAGGTCTTCGAGGGCATCATCGATAGAAGAGATGGTCGAGATGTAGTTTGCCATAACGCTGTTCAATAATACGCTGAGTAGATAATCCGTCTGGCGGCTGCGTATTTTCAATACATCGTTGCGCAAGGCTGCGTTGACATCGTCGAAGAAATCGGTCTCTTTCTCAAGGAAAGTCAGTACATAATTACTGCCGAGGATAATGCATACTTGTTGCTGGAGCAGTTCGTCCAATTCGTCCTCTTCCTTATGTACATTCGGGTAGAATAATTTTAGAATCAGGACAATATACTTGTCATGTTCTTCTATTTTGGTGGGGTGGTTGGCATTCAGAATATCCTGCAATACGAGGAAGTCTATTTCAAAATGACTGCAGATCTCCCGGATGGCTTCCGTGTCTTTCAGCCCGTGCACTTGCAACCAGTTGATTCGTGCGTTATCCAGTGTGTCTTTGACGGATTGGAAGCTATCGCCGGAATTTTCCTGCATCTCCGTTGCATTGTACGTACAAAGATGGATGTGGGTAGGGGTCAGACTGTCTCCCGTGTAAATGAGCTTTTCGCTTAACAGATTATTTTTCATGCTTTATTCTCGTTTTAGAAAACCACCGCAGCAAAGGTAGTGGTTTTCTAAATGAGAACAAGTTCTTCGGACGTTTTGTTTACAGGTTAGTCAAAATCGACTACCGTGATGCCGGCACCGCCGAACTGTACATGCTCGTCGGCATAATGTCTGACTCCCGGCACGGTGGACAGATATTGGCGGATAAGTGTACGAAGTATTCCGGTTCCTGTGCCGTGAAGGATACGTACACGATCCATGCCGACCAATATAGCGTCGTCGACGAAATAAGTGACTGCTTGCAGTGCTTCGTCACCTCGCATTCCACGGACGTCAATATCCTGTTTGAAATTCAGTTTCTTTTCATACATCTGGTCGTGCGTCTGGCTGCTGACAAAGGTGCTTTTAGCGATTCCTTCTGTTTTTTGAGTGGCATTGCTGCGTTCGAGCCGCTCTAGTTTTACGGTTGTCTTGATGCTTCCGAAAGCGACAGTCGCGTTTTTGCCGTTGATTTCCATCACCTGCCCGACACTGGTCTGCCCCTTGATTTTTACATTGTCGCCAACTGTGATAGGAGTGACCTTCGGAGTGCTTGTGGGAGAAACAGCAGCAGTTTTCGGTTCGTTTTTCTTATTCTTCTTCCGTTCCTGCTTTTCTTTCAGTTTTGCCATTTTTCGTGCCATCTTCTCTTCCTGCTCTTTGGAAGCCAGTGCGTCCAAAGAAGTGCGGAAGTCGGTCAGTTCCTGACGCGCCAGGCGTGTCTTCTCCTTTTCGGCCTGTGCTTCCTTGATGGTACGGATTGTGTTTTCAATGCGGGCATTCGATTCCTGTAACATTCGCTCTGCTTCTTCTTTCGCCTGCTTGATAATCTCTTTCCGTGATTTCTGCAATTCTTCCATTTCCGCCTGGTAGCGTGCGATAGTCTCTTCCATATGCTTCTCCCGCTGGCGGATCGTTTGGCGTTTGCCTTCCCAGTAACGCTTGTCGCGGACAATATCCTGAAGATATTTGTCGGCATTGATATACTCGCTGCCTACAATCTCCGAAGCATCGGCAATGACATCTTCCGGCAATCCGATTTTCCGGGCAATCTCTACAGCGAATGAACTTCCCGGATTTCCTATTTGCAGTTGGAAAAGTGCCTGCATCAGATGGCGGTCGTAAAGCATGGCTCCATTCACCACTCCTTCATGGTCTTCGGCAAAATGCTTCAGATTTTGGTAGTGGGTGGTGATTACTCCGAAGGTCCGCTTTTGATTGAAGCGTTTCAATACGGCTTCGGCAATGGCACCGCCAATCTGTGGTTCCGTACCGCCACCAAACTCGTCAATCAGGATGAGGCTGCGTTCATTACAGTTCTTCATCATAATCTTCATATTGGTCAGATGGGAAGAGTAGGTACTCAGGTCATCTTCGATAGACTGTTCGTCACCGATATCAATAAATATACTACTGAATATGCCTGCATGGCTACGTTCGTGCAAAGGAATCAACATACCGCATTGCAACATATATTGCAGTAACCCGACTGTTTTCAGGCAGACTGATTTACCACCGGCATTCGGACCGGAGATAATAAGGATACGTTGTTTCTGGTTAAGTTCCATATCCAGCGGTACGACTTTCTTTCCGTGCTTGGCTAATGAAAGTTGCAACAAGGGATGTACTGCCATTGTCCAGTCCAATAGTTGTTCATTTTCTATGGCAGGCTTTAAACTGTTTGTCTGTATCGCAAAATAACTTTTCGCACGGATAAAGTCCACCTCTGCCAAGAACTCATACGATTGAAGAATCTCAGGGATAGACGGGCGAAGTATATTTGAAAATTCGGTGAGGATGCGGATAATTTCACGTCGTTCGTCTCCTTCGAGTTCACGGATGCGGTTATTGGCTTCTACCACTTCGGCAGGCTCTATAAATACAGTCTTTCCGCTGGCGGATTCATCGTGTACGATTCCTTTGATTTTTCGTTTCAGTCCCGGTGCGACGGGGATTACCAAACGACCGTCACGCATAGTGGGAGCTACGTCTTTATCCACATATCCTTCGGACTGCGCATTGCGCAGGATACTGTTCAAAGAGCGTGAAATACTTCCCATCGTACTGGCAAGCTCACGGCGTATACGAGCTAATTCGGTGGAAGCATTGTCCTTGATTTTTCCATATTTATTAAGGATACTGTCTATTTTCCCAATCAGTTGCGGGAATACGGCAATATCTCCCGCCAGTCTTTTCAGGCTGGGGTAGGGGGCATCGTTTTCCTCTTCATCCTCATTCCGGTGCAGGAAGCGAACGATGTCGCGGATGGTTTCTAATGACCGGCGCAGGTCGAACAGTTCTTGTTCGTCCAGATACATGCCTTCTATCCGCACCCGTTTCAGTGAAGGGCGGACATCAAAAAAGAATTGGTCGGGAAATCCGTCCTCTTCCTGAATGATGCGAACAAACTCAGTTACTTGGTTTAATTTCTCTTCCACTTCTTCATATTGTTCGGAAAAGGTCATATCCATGACCCGTTCTTCACCTAAAGTGCTGAGACATTTATCTTTTAGTAACTGTCTTATCTGATCGAATCCTATCTTTTGCTCAAAATTTTGAGGGTATATCATATCTTTGTTCTTACTAATGGACTGCAAAAATACGATTTATTCGTGAAAAAAATATCAGAATGTTTGCAGATTTAAAAATGATTCGTACCTTTGCACCGCTTTCAACGGAAAGCACTTCTGATAAAGAAGTTTTGGAGAGGTGGCAGAGTGGTCGATTGCGGCGGTCTTGAAAACCGTTGTACTGCGAGGTACCCGGGGTTCGAATCCCTGTCTCTCCGCAGACCCCCAAAGACAAAAAGGAGTCAAAGTATGACAAATCCCGTAAAATCAAGGTTTTACGGGATTTTTTATTTCTCTTCTCGGACATCCGAAAGACACAAAAAAGCTCCGTTTGGACAGAGTACTGTTACTAAATCGTTACTGAAAAAGGACGATTGATTTTAGTAACGATTTTTAGGATAAGTTGCTGATTTGTCGTTTGTTGTCTTCAAAGCGTCTGCTCATAACTCAATTATTAATCATTTCTTTGCCGCTAAAAGTTTTTACCCTCGGCAAAGAGGCAAAAAAAAGGAGGTATTTTTCTTCATTGCATTTCTTTTTAATTACTCTCACAGTTTGTGATACTGCAAAGGTAAGGCGCTGAAATCCATTAAAAAAGAACGATATAACACATATAGTTTGCAATTGTTCCTGATATGGAAAAAAATTGCTTTTTGGACAAATCAGTGTGGAGTATCCGTGCAAAAAAAGAATATTTCTATTTGCATTTTATGGATTAATCTCTATCTTTGAATAGTAATTTATTGGTTTTAGAATGAAAAGTATTCGCTTGGTTATATGCATTTATGCATTTTTATTTTGTAATAACCAGCTCTTATTTGCCGACGGAACTATAAATAATGATTCTTTATATACGGAAGAGTATATAAAAAGTATCTACATTGCCGAGCCGAAGCGTGCTTTGGAATTGTTGGATGGAGCTGAGAATAGAAAAACAATATCTTTGCAGGTTATAAACGAGATGCGTAGTTTGTCATATCGTAATATGTTTATGAATAAGCTGGCATTTATGTATGCAAAAAAAGCCTATTTGCTTGATTCCATATCTCAGAAAGACCCGAAACACATGTTGAAAATGACGGTGTATCTGGCTGAACTTTCAGCTATAATGAGCAAGTATGACGAAAGTATGCATTATGCATTAAATGGAATCAGACAGGCGCAAGAGTTGGGGGATAGGGAGGCCAGAGCCCGATTATTCTTCTGTATGGGGGAGAATAACTGGAGATTATCTTTTAAAGATAAGGCGTACGATTATTTTGACCGGACTATTGAATTGCTGCGTGGTTCGAAAAATATGCGCGAAATGATGCTGCTTTCTTACTATTATGGGGCAAAAATGGGCTTTTTGATGAATGATTCCCGAATCGAAGAGGCTTTGGAAGTCGGTTTTGAGCGTGAGAAGCAGATTGAACGGCTGAAAGCGTTACCTCAGGTTCCCGTCGGGTATGTGGACGGTCAATATAGTTATTTATATTCCAAACTTGCCTACATTTACTATGTAGAGAAGAAATATGTGCAAGCGGAACAGTATTATCAGAAATACCTGTCAAAGAAAGAGTCCCATACTCCGGATGGGAAAATGTATTCGGTTCCTTATTTGATGCTTTCCGGGCAATATGAAAAAGTGATTGACAACTGCCGGGAGTTTAAGGAATTGATGAAAGCCCAGCAGGACACTTTGAATGAACAATATCTGACTATTCTTCGGCAAGAAGTGAAAGCTTATCAGGGAATGCATAACTACAAAGAAGTTGCGGAACTACAGGAAAACATTTTAGCCATAACGGATAGTATCAATACCAGGGACAGGAAAAATGCCGCATTGGAATTGAACGCCATGTACGGTGTTTCTGAGAAGGAAGAATATATTGCCGAGCAGGCTTCTCAGTTGAAAATAAGAAATATTACACTCTGTTTCCTGGCATGTATTGTTGTGCTGACTCTGTTTATACTGTGGCGCCTGTGGTGTTTCAACCGTACAGTCAAGTATAAGAACAGGATGCTTGCCCGGCTTATAAATGAAAAGTTTGCCAATAGGAAAGACGGAAACCAGTTGTCGGAAGTATACGGGCAGCAGGCTATCTCGTCGGAGATAGAACCGGAACTCATCTCGTCCGAAGAGCTGGAAGAACTTTCGAATGAGACAGATAAGATAAGCGGGGAAGAAGAGGAGAATAAGAAAATATTCCAGGAGTTGAATCAAATTGTCATTCAAGACCAACTGTACCTTTCCCCGGAATTGTCAAGAGAAGATTTGGCACGGATAGTACATCTGAACAATGCCCGTTTTGCCCGTATGATACGGGAATGTACCGGTACTAATTTCAATGGCTATATTAACGAACTTCGTATCAATTATGCCATCAAACTGCTAAAGATGCATCCTAATTATACGATACGTGCCATAGCCGATGAATCCGGCTTCAACAGCACTCCGATATTATACAATCTTTTTAAGAAAAAAACGGGCATGACGCCTTATGAATTTAAGAAAGCGCAAGAGACATTTAAGTAGCATTACTTAAATGTCTCTTCTATATTTTTCCCATTCCTCGGAACAATTTCCTGCTTTTTCGGTTTATTACTATAAGTAATAAATAAATATAGTAATGTTACAAATTAGGATAAAGCGAGTGTATGACGACTTTTCGGAGACAGACGGATACCGGGTATTGGTGGACAAACTATGGCCGCGCGGCATTAAAAAAGAATGGTTGAAATGTGATTATTGGGCAAAAGACATCACACCGTCCGCTGCCTTGCGCAAGTGGTTTCACGAAGATATACCGGGACATTGGACCGATTTCTCCGTCCTGTATCAGAAAGAGCTGGACGCCTCACGGTCAGTGACGGATTTTCTGGCTTTAATCAAGCCGCATCCGGTGGTGACACTTCTTTATGCTTCTAAAGAACCCGTGTACAATCATGCCCGGATACTCCGTGATTATTTGGAAATGCGTCTGAAAGAGTGAAATTAAAGTAATTTTTATCTGTTTACGCTTTCTGTCGTTCACTCAATTTCCTACCTTTGTAATCTAAATCAAAATCGTGTAGCCATGAAGTATAAATTATTGGTCCTGGATGTAGACGGAACATTGCTTAATGATGCGAAAGAAATTAGTAAACGTACACTGGCCGCCTTGCTGAAAATTCAGCAGATGGGAGTACGTATCGTGCTGGCTTCCGGCAGACCGACTTATGGTTTGTTGCCGCTGGCCAAGTCTCTTGAACTTGGAAACTATGGTGGTTTTATCCTTTCTTATAACGGTTGTCAGATAATTAATGCACAGAACGGAGAAATCTTGTTCGAACGGCGTATCAATCCCGAAATGCTGCCTTATCTGGAAAAGAAAGCCCGTAAGAATGGCTTTGCGTTATTCACGTATCATGATGATACGATTATCACTAATTCTCCCGAAAATGAACATATTCAGAGTGAAGCCCGGCTGAATAACCTGAAAGTGATTCGGGAAGAAGAGTTCTCCGTAGCCATTGATTTCGCTCCTTGCAAATGTATGCTTGTCAGCGATGATGAAAAAGCGCTTGTCGGTCTGGAAGAACATTGGAAGAGACGATTGAACGGAGCATTGGATGTATTCCGTTCCGAACCGTATTTCCTCGAAGTGGTTCCCTGCGCCATTGATAAGGCGAATACCTTAGGTGCCCTATTGGAAGTGTTGGGTGTGACGCGCGAGGAAGTGATTGCCATTGGTGACGGCGTGTGTGACGTAACCATGATTCAACTGGCGGGACTGGGTGTGGCCATGGGGCATTCGCAGGATTCAGTGAAAGCTTGTGCCGACTATGTGACAGCTTCGAATGAGGAAGACGGCGTAGCCCTTGCAGTCGAAAAGGCGATTATTGCCGAAGTACGCGCAGCGGAAATCCCGCTTGACCAGTTGAATGCACAGGCGCGCCATGCATTAATGGGAAATTTGGGAATCCAATATACCTACGCTGATGAAGACCGCGTAGAGGCGACAATGCCCGTAGACCATCGTACGCGCCAGCCTTTCGGGATTCTGCACGGCGGAGCTACCCTTGCATTGGGTGAAACCGTTGCCGGACTGGGCTCGATGATTCTTTGCCAGCCGGACGAAATCGTTGTAGGAATGCAGGTCAGCGGAAATCATATCTCTTCTGCTCACGAAGGAGATACCGTGCGGGCGGTAGCGACTATTGTACATAAAGGACGTTCGTCCCATGTGTGGAATGTAGACGTCTTTACTTCAACCAACAAGCTGGTGTCTTCCATACGGGTAGTCAACAGTGTTATGAAAAAAAGATGATTGACGAAGAAATAAGTAATCTGACAGCTATTGATTCATTTATCCGGCAAAAGCAACCGTTTGCCGTTTACCGTATTCCCGGGGAGAAAACCCCTCGTCTGTTGACACAGGCCGGGGGGGCTGTCCGTTTGATCTATGACCTTAAAGACCTGAACGGGCAGAGAGGATTTGTCATCGCTCCGTTCCGGGTGAGTGAGACATGTCCGGTTGTGCTGATACAGCCAGAGCAATCGGGCCAGCCTTTACCGGTGGACGCGGATACGGACGAAGAACAGGAGAAAGCCGGGCAGATGCAAGGGCAGGAAACTTTTCTGAATACTTGCACGGAAAAGTATGCCGCATGTTTTCACACATTTATAAATGCCTTACGCGACGAGACTTTTGATAAATTAGTGCTTTCCCGTGAACTCGTTATCGGTCAGATGCCGGACTTCTCTCCTTCATCAGTATTCCGTGCGGCTTGCAAACGTTATATTCATTCTTATATATACTTATGCTATACCCCTCAGACGGGTATCTGGCTGGGTAGCACGCCCGAAATTATCTTATCGGGCGAGAAAGACGGATGGAACACTGTCGCACTGGCGGGAACGCAACCTTTGCAAGACGGCAAGTTACCGCAGGTATGGGACGAGAAGAACCGGAAAGAACAGGATTATGTAGCCTCTTATATCCGCCGGCAATTTCTTTCATTAGGTATTCAGTCTGCGGAGAACGGCCCTTATCCTGCCTATGCCGGGGCATTGTCGCATCTGAAAACGGATTTCCGTTTCTCTTTGAAAGATAACAGGGATTTGGGGAATCTTCTGAAAGTTCTGCACCCGACACCTGCTGTGTGCGGACTGCCCAAGGAAGAAGCCTATCAATTCATATTGGAAAACGAAGGTTACGACCGCCGTTACTATTCCGGTTTTATCGGTTGGCTCGACCCCGACGGAAGAACGGATTTATATGTGAACCTGCGCTGCATGCATATCGAGGACGAGCAACTGACCCTTTATGCCGGCGGCGGATTACTGGCTTCTTCGGAACTGGATGACGAATGGCTGGAAACGGAAAAGAAATTGCAAACCATGAAACGGCTTATAGCAGTGCCCCTTTATTCATAAACTACTAATTATTATCATCATGTACACAGATAAGAAGAATGTACTTCAACTGATTGCGCTGCTTCAGGCGCACGGGATTACTAAGGTTGTATTGTGTCCGGGCAGCCGTAACATACCTATCGTGCATACTTTGTCCAATCATCCTGATTTTACCTGTTATGCGATGACGGACGAACGGAGTGCGGGGTATTTTGCCATCGGCCTTACGTTGAATGGGGGGAAGCCTGCCGCAATCTGCTGCACTTCCGGTACGGCATTGTTGAATCTTCATCCGGCTGTGGCGGAAGCCTTTTATCAGAATGTTCCGCTGGTCGTCATCTCTGCCGACCGTCCTGCCGCCTGGATCGGGCAAATGGACGGACAGACGCTTCCGCAACCGGGTGTGTTCCAATCGCTGGTCAAGAAGTCGGTCAATCTTCCTGAGATTCACACGGATGAGGATGAATGGTACTGCAACCGTCTGATAAATGAAGCCCTGTTGGAGACGAATCATCATGGGAAAGGCCCGGTACATATCAATGTTCCTATTTCCGAACCCTTGTTTCAGTTTACGGTGGATACCCTGCCCGAAGTACGTGTCATTACCCGTTATCAAGGCTTGAACGTATACGACCGCGATTATAACGACCTCATCGACCGGATGAATAAATATCAGAAGCGGATGATTATTGTCGGTCAGATGAATCTTATCTATCTGTTTGAAAAGAGATATACCAAATTATTATATAAACACTTTGCCTGGTTGACGGAGCATATCGGCAATCAGACTGTTCCCGGTATGCCGGTGAAGAACTTCGACGCGGCGCTTTATGCTATGCCCGAAGAGAAAATAGACCAGATGACTCCCGAATTGCTGATTACCTATGGCGGACATGTTGTCTCCAAACGGTTGAAGAAGTTCCTTCGCCAGCATCCGCCCAAAGAACACTGGCATGTATCACCGGATGGCGAAGTGGTCGACCTCTACGGTTCATTGACTACCGTGATTGAAATGGATCCGTTCGAATTTCTGGAAAAGATAGCGAGTCTGCTCGATAACCGCACTCCCGAATATCCCCGTGTGTGGGAGAATTATTGCAAAATCATCCCCGAACCGGAATTTGCCTATTCGGAAATGGCGGCTGTCGGTGCATTGATAAAATCCTTGCCGGAGTCATGTGCCTTGCATCTGGCGAATAGTTCGGTCATCCGCTATGCCCAGTTATATACCATTCCTTCTACGATTGAAGTTTGCTGTAACCGGGGGACAAGCGGCATTGAAGGTTCGCTTTCTACGGCTGTCGGTTATGCGGCTGCTTCCGATAAGTTGAATTTCATAGCTATCGGGGATTTGAGTTTCTTCTACGATATGAATGCATTGTGGAATGTCAATGTCCGTCCCAATCTGCGTGTTCTTTTGTTGAATAACGGTGGTGGGGAGATTTTCCATACCCTGCCGGGATTGGATATGTCGGGTACTTCGCATAAGTTTATCGCAGCCGTTCATAAAACGTCCGCCAAAGGTTGGGCGGAAGAACGCGGGTTCCTTTACCTGCAGGCGGAGAATGAAGAAGAGTTGGCAGAAACCATGCAGATTTTCACTCAACCGGAAGCGAAGGAGTGCCCTGTGCTGCTGGAAGTGTTTACCAACAAGAACAAAGACGCACGAATGCTGAAAAATTATTATCATCAATTAAAACAAAAATAGATTATGTCAACACAAAGAGAGTGGACAACCATTAGAGAATACGACGATATTCTTTTTGATTATTATAATGGGATTGCCCGTATCACTATCAACCGTGAACGTTATCGGAATGCATTCACCCCGACTACTACTGCCGAAATGAGTGACGCGTTGCGCATTTGCCGCGAAGAAGCGGACATTGATGTGATTGTTATCACCGGAGCCGGAGACAAGGCTTTCTGTTCGGGCGGCGACCAGAATGTGAAAGGGCGTGGCGGTTATATCGGCAAAGACGGTGTTCCTCGCCTGAGTGTACTGGACGTGCAAAAACAGATTCGTAGCATCCCGAAACCGGTGATTGCTGCCGTCAACGGATTTGCCATCGGTGGCGGA
The DNA here is from genome assembly GCF_042854785.1 of Bacteroides sp. f07. Lineage (NCBI taxonomy): Bacteria > Pseudomonadati > Bacteroidota > Bacteroidia > Bacteroidales > Bacteroidaceae > Bacteroides > Bacteroides sp. f07. The sequence continues at coordinate 889,289 of NZ_BAABXI010000001.1, forward strand.
CACGTGCTTCATGTGGTATGCGACTTGTCCATCGCTTCAGAGAATGCCATTTTCGGTCAGACAGGCCCTCGTGTAGGTAGCTTTGACGCCGGATTCGGCGCATCTTATCTGGCACGTGTGGTAGGCCAGAAGAAAGCACGTGAAATCTGGTTCCTTTGCCGGAAGTACAATGCACAGGAAGCGCTGGATATGGGACTGGTGAATAAAGTAGTTCCCTTGGAACAACTGGAAGACGAATATGTGCAATGGGCGGAAGAAATGATGCAACTCAGCCCGTTGGCTTTGCGCATGATTAAAGCCGGGCTGAATGCCGAACTGGACGGTCAGGCCGGTATTCAAGAACTGGCAGGCGATGCGACGTTGCTTTATTACCTGACGGATGAAGCTCAGGAAGGAAAGAATGCATTTCTGGAAAAGCGCAAACCGAACTTTAAGCAGTATCCCAAGTTCCCTTAATATTCATAATGGACTGTAAGATAGAAATTATTCCCCGGTTGCTTCATTTCAAGCAACCGGCGGGAACTTCCCGGGGGACTTATACGACACGGAAAGTCTGGTATCTTCATCTGACTTCTCCTGATTTCCCGGGTAGGGTGGGGATAGGAGAGTGCGCCCCCTTGCCTGCGTTAAGCTGTGATGACCTCCCCGATTATGAAGATATCCTGACTAAAGCCTGCCGCCGGTTGGAAGAACGGCAAGGGAGACTGGATGTCGATTCTTTGTGTGATTATCCCTCTATACTATTCGGCCTGGAAACGGCTATCCGCCATTTCTTTTCGGGAAGTTGGGCGTTATTTGATACTGCTTTCTCGCGTGGGGAAGCGGGGATTCCGATAAACGGCCTTATCTGGATGGGAAACTTTGACAAAATGCTTTCTCAAATAGAGAAAAAGATGGAAGCCGGATTCCGTTGTATCAAGCTGAAGATTGGTGCTATCAATTTTGAAGAGGAACTGGCATTGCTCCGCCATATCCGTGCCCGCTTTTCTTCTAAAGAAATAGAATTGCGTGTGGATGCCAACGGTGCTTTCTCTCCGGCAGATGTAATGGAAAAGCTGAAACGCCTGTCCGAACTTGACTTGCACTCTATCGAACAACCTATCCGTGCCGGACAATGGGAAGAAATGGCACGTCTTACTTCCGACTCCCCGTTGCCGATAGCCTTGGATGAGGAACTGATAGGATGTAACATTCTGGAAGAAAAACAAAAGCTGCTTTCAACCATCCGTCCGCAATATATTATTATCAAGCCTTCTCTTCATGGTGGAGTATGTGGGGGTAACGAATGGATTACCGAAGCGGAAAAACGGCAGATCGGCTGGTGGATTACTTCTGCCCTGGAGTCGAATATCGGTCTGAATGCTATCGCCCAATGGTGCGCCACCTTTGATAATCCGTTACCTCAAGGACTGGGAACAGGACAACTCTTTATCGACAACGTAGAGATGCCACTTGAAATAAGAAAAGACAGCTTGTGGTTTTGTAATGATGCTATTTGAATGTTATTTGATGATATTCGACCAACAATATAAAGACATAAATAAAATATGGCAATATTAGATACTGATAAAGACAAGAAGATAAAAACTCTTTTTGTGAAATATATGGCATGGAATATGCTTCCAATACTATATAGCGACGCATTGAGCAGACTTTGTAAGATGGGTTTTTCCCCTGCCAAGGCTGTTTTCTTCCTGAAGTCAATGCAGGAGAATGGTGAGATGGAAATTACTTCAAGCCAGTATAATCACGGAAATAGAAAATGCCGGTTACTGCCCGGCATTCATCTTAAGTATTTATGGCTTATACGAAATGAATCGTGTGAGGAGTTTGAAAAAGAACAACCGAAACCCGGATATGTCGAACTCCAAATGGGAGCATTGCGAAATGCAATGTTGCATTGGGCTGCGACGGGAAATTTGGATGATGATATAATTATACATTGGCCGGTAGATGAATTAACACTGCCTTTATTTCGTGAAATGGCATATTCCACAGAATGGTGCGACTTATATTGCCGGCTTTCTGTCGCTGCCTTGTTCAGTATTATTGATAGGGATGCAGACTGTTGGAATTACCGGTTGAAAAAAGTAGACGAGTCCTTTGTAGAGAACCTTTATATAAAGAATGAATCTATGCCCTCTTTCGTTAAAGAGTATTTCCAGGAAGCCTATTCATTCTATGAATATGTATTGTCCGGTCGTATTAACGAAATCCCGGAGAATGTAAGTACCCGTTCTGCTGTTGGCTTATGTGCCCATGCGCTTCATGCCCAATATCATGGGAATTATTCAAAGGCACTCAAAATTTATGGGCAAGCTCTCAAATATCTGGAAAGCCGGTATCTTTTTGATACACCTTTCTATTCGCTGATGTACATCATAGCATTGATGCGCGAGGGAAGTGCGGCTTCAAAGAAGAAGATGGACGGATTAGTGACAAAGAAGCGGATTCGTGAAGAAAGACAATGGCTGCCGGCCTATTTAATGCTTCTGATTGCTTTGGGAAGAGATACGAAAGAACTCGTCTTATGGATAGAGCGGAACTACGAGCTGCAATCGAATATGGTAAAGGCATTATTATATTTGCTTTTGGAGCATTATAAACTGAATGAGAAAAATTGTATAGACAACCGCCCTATTGAGAAACTGCTGGAAGACGATTGCTTTAAAGCATTGCAGTTAGAGTATTCATGTGATTTTGTGGAATTTAGCCTTAAAAATGCCCGGTTAAGGGAAGAGATGGGCGTTGAACCTCTGCTTCCTGTCTATGTGAAGCGGGAACCTTGGGAAATGGCATTGGACAGGTTGGCGGAGATGGCGCGAAGTCAGGAAGCAGGAGAAACGGCGAAAGGAGCCGTGGGCGGCATCGCACAAGTGCGTATCGTATATCATATTACGAATCATGGTCAGATAATCCCCCGGCTTCAAAAGTCGAAAGATGGAATTACCTGGACGGGAGGACGGAATATTGCCTTGTCTACTTTCCAACAAAATGCAGTAGAGGGGATGAGCGCGCTGGATAAAAGCCTTTCGGCGTGTGTCGAGCATTATAATGCCGGATATTCTTTGGGAGATATCTATGAATTGGGCGGCCCGAAAGCGTTGTCTCTACTGGTGGGTTATCCATTTGTATATATGGCAGAAAATCCTGATATACCTGTCGTAATTACAAAAGAAGAACTGCAACTGGTGGTCACTCAACTGGAAGACGGGTATCAGGTAAACAGTAATGTGGGGCGGCCCGAAAGTTCAGATCTTATTTTAAAGAAGGAGAACGACCAACTGTTCCGGATTGTGGAACTGACCCGTGAACAGCGTTCTATTTTAGAAATTTTAAAACAATCTTCCCGTTTTCCGTTAAAGGCTAAAGACCGCTTGGCAGAAGTGTTGGGAAAACTGGGGAAAAACGTGACGATACATTCGGATCTGATACGTAATAAAGGAACCCTTAAGCAGATAAAAGGCGATTCGCTGATAACGGTGCAACTACTGCCGGTAGGAGATGGAATCAAGGTAGAACTGTTTGTAAAGCCCTTCACCGAACAGCCGCCATACTGCAAAGCCGGTAAAGGAGTGGGGAGTGTGATTGGAACAGTGAAGGGCGAACACGTGCAAGCTGTGCGCGATCTGGAGAAAGAAAGAGAAAACTATGTTGTCGTTAACCGGATTCTTCGGCGGGTCAGCGGAAACCCCACTGTTAGGGATACGGTATATTTCGAGGATTACTATCAATGTCTGGACCTGATAGAAGAGCTTCGCGGACTATCGGATGTTTCGCGTTCCGAGTGGCCGGAGGGTACTAAATTATCGATAAAAGGCGTAGCGGATTTCCCACAGCTGAAATTATCCATGAAAGGGATGGAGCATTGGTTTGAGATAGGCGGCGAATTGGAGATTGAAGATGGAGGCCGGATAAAGATTGCGGAACTCCTGAAAAAGGTGCGTGAGAGCAAAGGACGTTTTATAGCATTGAACGATTCGGACTTTCTGGCATTGAGCAGTCAGTTGCGCAGGAGATTGCAAGAACTCGACGCCATTCTGATGAATGATAAAAGTATGAAAGTTGCCGGTTTCAATGCCGCTCTGCTTGTTGATTTGGAGCAGCAGGGAGTCGTTCTGAAAAAAGACCGTAAGTTTAAGGAACTGCAACAAAAAATAGAAAAGGCGGAGACTGTTCAAGCTGTTGTTCCTGCCACTTTGCAGGCGGAATTGCGTGATTATCAAATGGAAGGTTTCCAATGGTTGTCCCGGTTGGCGCATTGGGGAGCCGGTGCTTGTCTGGCGGATGATATGGGATTGGGTAAAACGATACAGGCCATTGCCCTGATGCTCAACAGAGGAAAGCAAGGGGCTTCTCTGGTTGTTGCTCCTGCGTCCGTATTGCTTAACTGGCAGAGTGAAATCAATCGTTTTGCTCCTTCGCTCACTTGTCGGGTGTTGCATGACAGTTGTGGTAATCGTGAGCAGATGATACAGGAAGCCGGCGCTTATGATATTTTGCTTACCACCTATGGTTTGTTGAACGCGGAAGTCGTATTGTTGAGCAATAAACAATGGAATGTCATCCTGCTGGACGAAGCCCATACAATCAAGAATAAAGACACCAAGATTTCCAAGGCAGCGATGCAACTGAACGGTGAATTTCGTTTGTTGTTGACCGGGACTCCTATACAGAATCACTTAAGTGAAATCTGGAACCTGTTTGAGTTTGCCAATCCCGGTTTGCTGGGGACATTTCCGCATTTTTATGAAAAGTTTATTCTTCCCATTGAGAAATCAGGGGATAAGCAGCGGCAGGAACAATTGAAAAAGATATTGCAACCCTTCCTGCTTCGGCGTACCAAAACAGAAGTGTTGGACGAACTGCCGCTGAAAACTGAAATAGTACAAAAGGTAGAGCTTTCTTCCGAAGAAATGGCTTTGTATGAGCATCTGCGTCAGCAAGCTATTGCGAATATTGAAGAAGGCTCGTCGAGCCCTGTGCGGACATTGGCGGAAATCACTCGTTTGCGTCAGGCAGCTTGTCATCCGGCTTTGGTCAATGAGGGGTTTAATAAACTGGCTTCGTCCAAGACAAAAGTCTTCATGGGGTTGGTAGACGACCTTATCGGTAACCAGCATCGCGCTTTGGTATTCAGCCAGTTCACGTCTCATCTTGCTTTGATTCGTAAGGAATTGGATTCAAAGGGAATCTCCTGTCTTTATCTGGATGGAACGATGTCCGTGAATGAACGGGAAAAACAGGTTAGCCGGTTTCAACAGGGAGAAGGACACTTGTTCCTGATTAGTCTCAAAGCAGGAGGAACGGGACTGAACCTGACTGCTGCCGACTACGTGATTCATCTGGATCCGTGGTGGAATCCTGCTGCCGAGGATCAGGCTTCGGACCGTGCCTATCGTATCGGTCAGACTCGTCCGGTCACTATTTACCGGTTGATTTCTTCCAATACGATCGAAGAGAAGATTGTCTTACTGCATCAAAGTAAGAAATCACTGGCCGATTCTCTGCTGGACGGAAGCAACATGGCGCATAAGTTGACTAAAGAAGAAATGTTGGAACTGTTGAGAGGAGGAATTTAATAAAAATGAGATTCAATAAAAATGGAATTTGAGAGAAATGGAATTTGAGAGAAAAAAGCAATCACTTCTGCTTGAAGGGGTACGGTACACGGTCGATGATTTGCATTTGTTGAAAGCGAAGGCAGGAGGAGAACAAGACGCTTCTTCCATACAAATGCTATTTGATTTCTTGCAGGAGTGGTTTGCTGACTCTCCTTTTATGATTGTTCATACTTCGGGTTCTACCGGAGAACCGAAAAAGATAATGGTTGGCAAGGACAAAATGATGCAAAGTGCGCGCCTGACTTGCGAATTTCTGAATCTGCAAGCAGGAGACGCCGCTTTGTTATGTATGAATCTCCGTTATATCGGAGCCATGATGGTAGTAGTACGCTCTTTGGTGGCAGGACTGAATCTGATAGTGCGTCCTGCTTCCGGTCATCCTCTCTCCGATATAAACGAACCGCTGAAATTTGCGGCAATGGTTCCTTTGCAGGTTTATAATACTCTTCATACTCCCGAAGAAAAAGAACAGTTGATGCAAACGGAGATTCTAATTATAGGTGGCGGGGCAGTAGATGAGGCTTTGGAAGCAGAGATAAAATCTCTCCCGATAGCTGTCTATTCCACTTACGGCATGACCGAAACATTATCCCATATTGCCCTGCGTCGCTTGAACGGAAATTCTGCATCCGACCATTATTATCCTTTTTCTTCCGTCCGTCTGTCATTATCCTCTGAGGGTACATTGGTGATCGATGCTCCTTTGGTCTGCGATAAGATTTTACAGACTAATGATATCGCTCGTATCTATCCCGATGGAAGTTTCATTATCTTGGGACGTAAGGATAATGTAATCAATAGCGGTGGTATTAAGATACAGGCAGAAGAGGTGGAGAAGTTACTTCGTCCTTTCATTCTTGTACCATTTGTCATCACTTCGGTTCCGGATCCTCGTTTGGGGCAAGCAGTGACTTTATTGCTCGAAGGTCGGTTGGATATGGAAGAACTAAAAAATAAGATGCAGGAGATACTGCCTCCTTATCATCGTCCTAAACATATCCGAACGGTGGATTTAATTCCTCAGACGGGGAATGGTAAAATCAACCGTGTCGAATGCCGCGCTTTAGCGGAGATGCTATTGTAGTCGTTATACTTCTTCTATTCGTGTCAATTCCCATCCGCAGAATTGCATAACGATGCAATGAAGTTGCGTGTACTGGCATAATTGGCGCACTTTTGAATCTGCCATATAGTTATGAATCTGATTGATAGCCTCTTTCCATTGTTCTGCAGCTTGTGTCTCAAACTTATCTTTAGGCAGGTATTTTAATTCAAGAATGTAGCTATGATTCACTTGTTCTGTTGTATTATTTATTATGATAGAGCTAAATTTTGCCACAACTTCATCGTATGTTATTTGGTGGCGTACAGCTACCCGTGAAATGGGTTCACCGGAAGAGATAGTAAGGAATATAGTCATTGAGTACAACAATAAGCAGAATTATATGGAAATGTCGAAGTATAATCTCTCAACACTACTAGAAAATTAAAAAGTAAAAATCTGTTGTCACCTGTCACATGTTTGTATTCAAATGTCTGATTGTGAATGAGTAGTACTGTGACAGCAGCATGTGATAGCACGGTGACAGTACTTTTGCTGTCACACCTTTTCTTGCTTCCTCTTTTAGAAGCAAGTTCCAAGTTAGTTCCCTTTGCTTGAAACTTTAGTTTCAACAAAGGGAAACTAGAGTTTCATCGGTAAGAAACCAATGGTTTCAAGCAATTGGAACTAAAGTTTCAAACGGGTGAAACTTTAGTTTCCTATGTGTGAAACTCTAGTTTCGAACCTTGAAACTAGTCGTATCTCTACATCCAGTGCTTTTGGTATAGATGAGAGTGAGGGTAACTTTTACTCTCAGGGGGACTATTATACTTGCTCTCATAGCTGAAATGCCGATAAACAGGGGGAGAGGGGCTGATAGTGAGGGTATGAGGGTAACTTGTGCATGAAAACTATTCAGGATAGGAAAATAGTAAGAGAAGTAGTGGCATATACTCTTTCAATTCATTCCGCAAAAGTTCCATGGTCTTTTGTTTGTATCGGTTGATGGATTTTACACTGAGATTCATCTCTTCCGCAATCTCCGCATGGGTTTTGCCTTCAAAGAAACTTTTCATAAAGACTGTGCGATGGTTTTCGGGAAGTTTGTTCAATGTCTCGTACAACATTCTGTATAATTCATCAAGTGTATATACACTATCTGGTTCCGTCTCATAGATGGGAGCTTTCTTCTGGATATTCTCAGCGTAGCTCCATTCACACTCTTGATGTTTCAGATAATTCAAACAACTGTTTTTCACGCACATCTTGATATATCCTAATGCTGTGTCCGACTGTAAGTCGAAAGAATCGGTGTCCAACTTGTCCCATAATGAAGTAAACACGTCTGAGACAATATCTTCGCGTGTCTCTTTATCATCTATGAATCTTTTTGCATACAGGCAGAATGGGGCGTAGTATTCCTCATAAAGTTGTTTGAAAACTTGCTCTTTGCTGTATTGTGCGTGTGATAATTTCATTGTTTTTTAGATTCGATGTAGCTTGTTGATGGTGCAAATATATAATAAGAAAGTCATTCCAAGACTGTTTTGGACTTTTTTTTAATAAAGATGAAAAAAAGTTCTGTTTACCTGTCCCTTTCCGATGACATCAATTGTATTATAAGTGTAATTGCAATTATAAATTAAGATTTTGAACGAGAATATGGAAAATGTAAATCCTGAATCATTGTTCCGGAAGGCACAAGCGCTGGGGAATGATATAAAAGAAATGGAAGCCATTGATGTGATGCAGGCTTACAGCCGGGCGCAAATGAAGATAAAGTCCGGTCGGCGTAAGTTAATGTATCATCAATTAATGAGGTATGCAGCCTTTTTGACTTTACCATTGTTACTGACGTCTCTGGTTTTAGGATATTTATATTTTCATGAACCGGAATCGGATGATAAATATGCTGAAGTCACTGCATCTGCAGGTTCTGTCATTCGTTTCGAGCTTCCCGACCATTCGGTTGTCTGGTTGAATGCAGGTAGTACTTTACGTTACCCCACTGTTTTTCGCAAGGACAATCGTAATGTGGACTTAAAAGGTGAAGCCTATTTTGATGTTCAGGCTAATCGTGAGCGTCCGTTTTATGTGAATACTCCGAATGGGTTGAGCGTGTATGTGTATGGTACAAAGTTTAATGTGTCTGCGTATGAAGATGATGACATAATAGAAACAGTTTTAGAAAAAGGTAAAGTAAATGTGATAGCCCCCACTTCTTCCGGTGAGAAAATGACAATTCAGTTGACTCCCGGTGAACAATTACTTTATGATAAGCACAGTCAAAAGGCGATTAAGAATAAGGTGGATGTTTGTGAAAAAGTGGCATGGAAGGATGGTAAGTTGATGTTCCGCAATACATCGTTGGAGGATATCTTTAAACGTCTTGAACGGCACTTTAATGTTGAGATTCAGTTCACAAACAAGTCCGGCAAGGAGTATAAATACCGTGCTACCTTCCGGAATGAAACTCTGCCACAGATTTTGGATTATCTGACCAAATCTGCTGCCTTGAAATGGAGAACGGAAGAACCGGAGCAGCAGACTGACGAGACATTCACAAAGAAAAAAATAATTGTAGATATGTATTAGTAACTTTTAAAATAAAAATAGCCTATGAGATAGCACAAGGAGATACGAAAAAAAGGAAGAAAGCTGCTACCAACAGCTGTCTTCCTCCGATTTTTAAGATTCACGGTACAAGGTCTTGCAAACATTAACCGGAATCGACCATAGTTCATTATAGTAATAAACTTTAGTTAACCGCAAATGTATGAAAAAAAATCATTCATTTATTGCATCATGTCCTAAATATGCTTTAAAATTAAAACTTCCTTTAGTTATGAGGATTAGTCTAATACTACTTTTTAGTGTAATATTGCAGCTTTCTGCTGAAAATGGGTATGCCCAGCGGACACGGATTCCCATTTCTATGAGTAATGCTTCTATAGAACAGGTACTGAATAAGATAGAAGAGTCATCAGATTTTGTATTCTTGTATAATGATAAGACTGTTCAGACAGACCGGATTGTTACGGTTCGGAATAAGAATGGAAAGATCATGGAGATTCTGGATGAAATATTTCAGGGTACTAATATTGCTTATACCGTAGTAGACAAGCAGATTATCCTGTCTACCAATAAACTGAACGTCGTTTCGCAGAATCCTGTTTATCAATTGAAAGGTATTGTGAAAGATGTCAAAGGTGAACCTCTAATTGGGGTAAATGTGAAAGTCAAAGGAGCCGGCAAGGGAACAATTACCGATTTTGACGGAAAGTTCACATTACAAGTTGCCAAAGGGGATATTCTTGAGATATCTTATGTAGGTTATACCACGCAGTCTATTAAAATATCTGATGATAAACCATTGGATATTGTGCTTAATGAAGATAATAAGGTACTGAATGAGGTAGTGGTGACGGCTTTGGGACTTAAAAGAGAAACAAAATCATTAACTTATAATGTGCAGCAGATCAGTTCAGATGAGATCACCAAAGTAAAAGATGTAAATGTGATGAGCAGTCTGGCAGGAAAGGTAGCCGGTGTAAGTATCAATTCCAGTTCGGCAGGTATTGGTGGTGGTGCCCGTGTGGTAATGCGTGGTACAAAATCTATCTCAGGGAATAATAATGCATTGTATGTAGTTGATGGAGTTCCTTTGCCAAGTTCTTATGGTTCTTCTCCTGCCGGTCGTTATGAAGGTGCCGGACAAACAGGTGATGGAATCTCTAACTTTAATTCGGATGATATTGAATCAATTTCCGTATTAAGCGGTTCGGCTGCTGCGGCCTTGTATGGTTCGGCTGCTGCCAATGGGGTAGTATTGATTACTACCAAAAAAGGTGCAGCAGGAAAGACTAATGTTAGTTATAGCAATAATTCAACTTTTTATTCTCCGTTTGTTATGCCAAAGTTCCAGAATACTTATGGCTCGGAACCCGGAGAATGGTATAGTTGGTCTTCTAAACTTGATACTCCTTCCAGTTATGATGTGAATGATTTTTTTCAGACAGGTTATAATGTTGCCAATACGGTAAGCTTGACTACTGGAAATGAAAAGAACCAGACTTATGTCTCTGTCGGATCTGTAAATTCACGTGGTATTATCTACAATAATGATCTCGACCGTTATAATTTCTCTGTGAGAAATACCTCATCTATGCTGAATGACAAGCTGCACATGGACTTAAGTTTTATGTATTCGAATACAAAAGAGCAGAATATGGTGGCGCAAGGTGAATATGGCAATCCATTGGTTCCTTTGTATCTATTTCCTCGGAGTGAGGATTTCGAAAAGATGTCTTATTATGAACAATATAGTATAGAACGTAATATTGATGTACAATATTGGCCATTGAAGGATAATGGACTTTCCATGCAGAATCCTTATTGGATTGTGAACCGTAATATGTATATAAATAAGAAAGATCGCTTTTTGGTCAGTGCTTCTTTGAAGTATGAAATAGCAGATTGGATTAATGTGTCTGCACGTGCAAAACTTGATCGGGACAATACGCACAATGAAACAAAAATGTATGCCACTACACTCACGGTATTAGCAGAGAACTCCGATAAGGGAGCGTATCTTGAGAAGGAGCAGAATACGACTCAATATTATGCAGATGCAATGGCAAATATAAATAAGTATTTTTTTAATGATAAGTGGAACCTGACTGCTTCTCTAGGAGTTAGTATGCTGGATTTGAATTATAGAGCATTGAATTTTGGCGGTGGTCTATTGACTATCCCCAACTTTTTCTCTCCAAATAATGTGAATGTTTCTGGAAAATTAAGCTATCGTCGTGGTAATTACCATGATCGTACCAATTCTTTGTTCGGCACTGCATCGTTAGGGTATAAAGGTATGGCATATCTCGAAGGTTCTTTACGAAATGACTGGCTTTCGGCTTTAGCAGGAACCAGGCATAAATCTATTTTGTATCCTTCTATTGGGGCGTCTGCTATTTTGACTAATATGTTTAAAGTAAATCCGGATTATCTTTCATATGCAAAAGTACGTTTATCTTATAGTGAGGTGGGAAATGCACCGACCCGTTTTTCGGCAATAACTACTTATTCTGTGTATGGAGGATTAACTACTACATCCTATTTCCCGATAAAAGATCTTGAACCGGAACGTACCCATTCATGGGAGGCAGGTCTTAATTTGGCATTCTTTAATAACAAATTGACTTTGGATGCAACAGTGTATAAGTCTTATACGGAAAATCAGTTGTTTAACCCTTCTATTTCTACCACAACCGGATACTCCAGTATGTATATAAATGCAGGTAAAGTGACCAATAAAGGTATTGAATTGTCATTGGGATATAAGCAAAAACTAGGATCGGTTGACTGGAACAGTACTTTGTTATGGTCTTTGAATCGTAACAAGATAAACCAGTTATTACCGGAATATACTAATGAAGAACTTGGAGTAACAGTACGTTTGGATGAAATGGATGTATATTCATTAGGTGGTGCAAAACAACGTCTGACAGTAGGCGGTTCAATGGGAGACTTGTATGTAAATACTTTGCGTACTGACGATCATGGATATATTTGGGTGAACTCAAAGACTAATGCTGTTGAGGGAAACAAGAATAACTATATATATGTAGGCAATACAAACCCTAAATATACTTTAAGCTGGAGAAATAATTTCCATTGGAATGGCATTAGTCTAGATTTTATGATTAATGCCCGTGTTGGAGGAGTCGGTGTTTCCGGAACACAGGCTGTAATGGATTATTATGGCGTATCTAAAGCTTCTGCTAAGGCACGTGATGATGGTGGTGTGTTGGTTAATGGCAATAAACTGGATGCACAGACTTGGTATCAGACTGTAGGCGGAAATGGCGTGGATTTTATAGGTGCTTGCTATGTGTATAGTATGACTAATGTACGCTTGGGTGAGTTAACTGTAGGCTATGATATACCAATTAATAAGTGGTGCGGTTTTATAAAGGGATTAAATGTGTCTTTTGTCGGACGCAACTTGTTGATGTTTTATTGTAAAGCTCCGTTTGACCCAGAATCGACTTCCGGTACGGGTACCTACAATACTGGTATGGATTATTTTATGCAACCTAGTTTGCGCTCTATGGGATTTTCAGCGAAAGTAACTTTCTAAAAGATACATAAATAACAATGAATATGGAAATATTTAAATATTTGAACTTGAAAAGTCTGTTTTGCTTGGGGGCTGTTGTTCTTTTGACAAGTTGTACCAATAATTTTGAAGAATTGAATACTAACCCGGACGAAGTGACGGATGAAATGGCAAATAGAGATAATGCTAAAAATGGTTCCTTTTTCTTGCAAATGCAAGAGAATGTGATTCCTATTTTTGAATCTTCCGATTATCAGGTAATAGAGGTTATGACAGGTGATGGATTTGTGGGTTATTATGGTTCTCCCGACCCTAATATCAATTCTGCAGGACGCTATAGTTGGAGTGGAAATTCCAACTGGCCCGGTTCGATGTTCACCCGTGCTTATAAGGATGTGATGAATCCATGGAGGGAATTGAGAAAGGCTATTAATAATGAGAATGACCCACGTTATGCTGTAGTCCAGATTTTAAAGGTTGCAACTATGCATCGTGTGACGGATTCTTATGGGCCGATTCCTTATTTAAAGTTTGGTATAGAAAAAGAGGTGATGTATGATGCGCAAAAAGACGTATATTATCGTTTTTTCGAGGAACTGGATGCTGCTGTGAGAGTACTTGACAGTTATGCTACAAATGGCGATAAAGTTTTTTCAGACTGGGATTGCGTATATAATGGTAATGTGAAGTCTTGGGTGAAATTTGCGAATACTTTACGTTTCCGTCTGGCTATGCATCTTTCAGATGTAGATGCGGATAAAGCGAAAACAGAAATTAAAGCAGCGATAGAGGCTCCTCATGGATTTGTAGAAAGTAAAGGGGATATAGCAGAATTACAGCATGTTCATCCGATAGCAACTTATGAATCTCCATGGTATGTAATCAAGGGGTGGGGAGATATAGCTATGGGAGCTACTTTAGATTCGTATATGAATGGGTACGAAGATCCGCGGAGAGAAGTCTATTTTGTTACAGCATCCGACGGTAAATATCGTGGTATTAGAGCTGGACTACCTAAAGAGGTGTCGAAAGATTCTTACACAAAAGATGGATTGTTTTCTCAGCCTAATGTTACAGCAACATCCAATGTCGTATGGATGCGTGCGGCGGAGATCTTTTTTTTGAAAGCAGAAGCCGCGTTGCGCTGGCCGGAACTGGAGCTGGGAGGTACTGCACAGAAATTCTATGAAGATGGAATCAGAAAATCGTTTGAAGAGCATGGTGTTTCTGGAGCTGAAAATTATTTGTCTGATGATGTCTTGAAACCCGCAAGCTATAAAGATCCAGTTACTTCCAGTTATTCTGCTGAACCTTTGGGAAGTTTGACAATCAAATGGGCGGAAGGTGATAGTCCTGCGAAGAAACTGGAACGTATCATTACTCAAAAGTATATAGCTTTGTATCCGGTAGGCCAGGAAGCGTGGACAGATTTTCGCAGAACAGGATATCCGAAGGTTTTCCCGGTTATATCAAATGAGAGTGCAGGTGGGTGTGTATCTACAAATACTCAGATTCGCAGACTACCTTATCCCAGATCGGAGTATGATACCAATCAAAAAGCGGTGTTGGAGGGTGTCAAGTTATTGCAGGGACCAGATAATGCAGGTACACGTGTATGGTGGGATTAAAATGATAGATGTGGAATAATTAAAGTGATGTATTTATGAAAAACTTATTGTATATATTTATAGGTGTTCTCGTTTCGTTTTTCTTGTTGCATAGCTGTGAAATGGATGAAGAGAATATCACAACCCAGAAACCGTTAACGGCGGATGAGACATATTATGAGAATCTGAGATATTATAAACAGACTGATCATCCGATTTGTTTTGGCTGGTATGCAGGATATGCTAATACTAGTTCTCCTTCTATGGCTGATCATTTTACAGGATTGCCGGATAGTATGGATATTGTAAGTTTGTGGATGGGAATCCCTTCGGGAGAGACTTGGGATGAAATGCAGTATATTCGTAAAGTAAAGGGTACCAAAGTGGTATTGTGTAGTTTTACCCATATGAGTGATGGAGAATATCCGCTTACCAATGAGGGAATGGAAGAATTTGCTATGTATTTAGTAAATAAAGTGATGAATAATGATTTGGATGGACTTGACTTGGACTATGAACCTGAGGGGGACTGGCTAAAGGATGATCAGTTTACAAAGTTCATACAATTCATAGGTCAGTATTTAGGACCGAAATCTAATTCCGGTAAATTATTAATTGTTGATTTTACTAGTAAGACACGGCCGCAGGCTGGTTGTGAGCCTTATGTTGATTACTTTGTACATCAGATGTATGGCACTTCTTCTGCTTATACTATTCAGCAAAAATTCGATGAGATAAGTTCATGGTGCCCGCCTGAGAAATATGTCCCGGCAGAGTGGCTGGGAAATTACCCTGATACGGGTGGTGTGTTTTTTACAGAAGCGGATGGAAATAAAATTGATTCATGGGGAAATCCTATTTATTCTGTAATAGGTATGGCTCGGTGGAACCCGACTCAGGGTAGGAAAGGTGGGTTTGCTACATACTATTTTGAGTATGAGTACAATACCACACGTCCGGCTAATCAATCTATTGGCGATAAAGAGTCCACACCTATACCTTATTATAGTTTAAGACGGGGCATTCAGGAACAGTCTCCTGCAATTAGATAGTTTTAGGTTAAAGATAATCAAGAGAATATTTTAAAGAAAATAGGAAATATGAAGAATCTAGAAAATATTTGTATGATATGTAGTTTCTTGCTGCTCTTTTGCGGATGTAAGGAACTGGAGATGGGGCGTGATGGTTTGTTAATGACAGGTACGTCATCTGGAGAAATGGTGAAGTTCGCTATTGATAATCAAGATAGTTATATAGTGTCGGTGACTTCCACTATGTGTGTGACGAATGATGTTAAAATCTATCTTGATGTGGATGAGAATGCTGTGGAAACATACAACTCAAAATATGGAACGCAATATGAAATGGCTCCGAAAGAAGCGTATGAATTGGAAGGTAAGGAAGTGGTAATTCCTGCCGGGCAGTCTGTTTCTTCTTCTGTTTGGGTTTCAATTATCGATAAGAGTGTATTGGTAGAAGGGGTTTCTTATATGATTCCCATCAGTATAAAGTCTGTAGATTCGGATATGGAAGTAATAGAGTCTAGTCGTACTATTTACCTAAAACTGGCAAGAACTATATTATTTTCTGCTCCTTATGTCGGAACTACTAAGACTTCGCGTAGTTTTTCTTTGGATGAAGATGATATTGTCACAGGAATAAGGAAATATACATGGGAAGTAAAGTTTAAGGCGGAGAATTTTAGGAGGAACTCGGATGGAGAGCCTATAAAAATAGGTGGAGTTTATAACAATATGCTTCGTTTTGGTGAGTCCGGAAATCCGACAAACGTACTGGAAGTATATGCTGGTACAGAAAATAAAATGATTGCTAATACTCAGTTTGCAGTTAATACATGGTATTTGCTTTCTATAGTGAATGATGGAAAGACATTGACGCTTTATGTCAATGGAATAAAGGATAATTCGATGGCTGTTACTCCTTATGATTATCAGTTTGATGGAGTGACAATAGGTCAGCCGATGGATGGATATCAAAGCAAACAGTTATTTCGTGGCTGGTTAGGCGGTATGCGTTATTGGAGTCGTGCATTGTCTGCTCGTGAAATCAAGGCCAACCAGTGTGGCGTAAATCCGAATGCGGATGGACTGGTCGCTTGTTATAGGATGGATGAAGGCACTGGCAATATATTTTATGATAGTACTCCCAATCAGCGTCATTTGAAGTATCCGGATAATATTACTATTAATTGGACGAGTGTAACGAATGAATGTGTAGAATAAAATAAACAATAAAATATCGTTTTATGAGACAGATGATGAATAATAAGAATATATTATTGGGTTTGATATCATTACTATGTTTGTGTTCTTGTAGTAAAGATACACTTTATGATATCTATGGAGATAAGGGCGCTATATATATTAGTGAATTGAAAGGGAGTCCGACATCTTTAGGGACTGGTCATGTGCTAAATACTCCACAGGGAACTAAAGGAGAGGTGGAAATAAAATTTCCGGCACGCTCGACTATGCCTGTAAAGGATAATATAAAAGTACGTTTTAGAGTTAATAATGAATTGGTTCAGGCATACAATGACGTATATGGGACAGAATATAAGTCAATAGATCCTGCACTTCTGGTTATTTCAAATACTACTGTCACTATTGCAAAAGGAGATTTGGAATCAAAAGATTCTGTGCTTGTTTATTTGCCTAGAGAAAACTTTCAGAGTGTGGAAGTCGGTGATTATCTGATTGCGGTAGAGATGGAGACGGTTGAAGGTTATTTGCCTTCGACAACTTTAAAGGAAAAGACGATGTATTATTCTGCCGTAAATGTGGCTTATAATCCGCATAACGTACGTCCGATAGGAAGCGAAGGAAATGATGGAACTTTAGTGGAGGACCGAACTGATTGGTCAATTTCTTATACAGGTAGAGTCACGTTTGGACAAGTGACTTCACTCTTGGAAGGATCTTTAATAGGAACCAGTGTATACGTAGGAGGAAGCTGGAGTAAAGATGTTGATTATTTTGAGATTGATTTAGGTAAGGTACATTCTAATATATTAGGTGCTTATGTCCTTTACTATGATAATAGATGGGAGTGGAAAAGTGTAAAGGTAACGACGAGTATTAACGGAGAAAATTGGGTAGTACAAGGGAATACTACTGTGAAAGAATCTTCGATAGGTGATCTTACGGATCAAGGTATTGCCAAATTTATATTTCCTGTAGAAGCTCGTTATATCAGGGTTGAACCTTTTGAAGGTATCCGTAGAGGTGGCAGTAACTGGTATTTAAAGCAAATAAGTATTTATGAGTAGGCAATATGACTTATTGATGATAACAAATTCAATCATCTTTTAGTACATTCGAAAATTAGTTTATGAAAAGGGAAATTGTATTTGTATTCTATAGTCTTTTTCTGTTGGGCAACCTTGTTGCCCAACAGAAACGACAAACAAAGTCTTTCTTGCATTTTGATAACACCACTTGGAATGTCGGACGTATTTCAGAAGATGCTGCAAAACGAACACATATTTTCCATTTCGTAAACGTTCATACAGAGCCGATTGCGATAGAACGGGTCGTATCTACTTGTGGATGCGTAGTCGCATCATATACAAAGAGTCGGATAGCACCTCAGGAGAAGGGATTTGTTCAGATTACTTTTGATCCCCGAGGACGTATGAATCACTTTTCGAAGAGTTTGCAAGTGATATGTGGAAAAGGAAAGAGTGTGAATTATTTGCGTGTCACCGGATTTGTAGAACCGATTTCCGATCCGGAAACGGATTTCCCTTATTCGTTATCGGATGGAATATCTATCGGACAGCTTGTGCTTTCATATCAGAATGTTCAGCAGAATGCGTTACCTAAAGTTATGGAAACTCAGCTTTATAATCGTTCAAATAAACGGGTGCTTCTTTCGTTCTCCATAGAAAATGAGAGTGGATGTCTCCAGATAGAAATGCCAAAAGAAATAGCACCGAAGACGATGGAAACTATACGAATAATTGCAACTGTTCCTCAGAATTTTTATGGTTCTTTTAATGATCGGATAATACTTCTGATAAACGGGAAACGTACAGAAGCTATTGAAATATATGGTACTGCCATAGACGATATGCGAGGAGTGAGCATTCTGAATGGTCCTAAACTCAAACTTTCTCCTTCTTCGTTCGAATTGGGAAAGTTGAAACCGGATATTCGTCTGAGCCGTACGGTACGGTTGGCTAATGAAGGCAAATCACCTTTGATTATTCATAAACTGGAATGTGGAGAGGATGTTGTAGCTAATGTTCGCAAAGAGATTATATTAAAACCGGGAGAAACGAAAGAGTTAGTATTGGTTGTTGCTTATAAAAAAGGTGATCGGCTGAAAGCGGATGTGAAACTAGTGAGTAATGATCCCAAAAGCCCGGTGCGTATAATACGATTTACAGGTGAAGTCATAGAATAAAGACAATAAAGAAATAGTAGTATAAAAGTATTATCTATTGATAATAAATTATGAGGAAAATATATATGCGTTTTGCAGTCTATGCAGGGCTAATTGCTTTAATGACAATGCCTATAGAAGCAAAAAACAAGCGAGTTGTCATGCTCGCCCTTGATGGAGTGTCTGTAGAAGGATTCAAAAGGGCACATACACCGAACTTGGATAAATTATTGGCGGAAGGTGCTTTGTCTTTGACAACAAGAGTAGTGATGCCCTCAATGACACAGGCCAATTGGACGAGCCAATTGACAGGCAGTGGTCCCGAACAGCACGGGGTGTATACGAACGATTGGCAATTGGATAAGGCCGTTTTGCCACCGGTAGATAAGGATGAGAAAGGATATTATCCTTCCCTCTTTAAAGTGTTGAAAGATAACGTGAAAGGGATGAAAACCGCTTTTTGTTATAATTGGGGAAATTTGATAAATCCATATAATAAAGACTATTTGGATGCTGTGATTTATGATGAAGACGAAGCCCGGATGCCTTATTGTGACAAGGCTTTTGATTTTATTGTAGCTAATAGGGAGAAACCTATGGTTGTGTTCTTATATACAGGACATACTGATGGTGCCGGTCATACTTATAAATGGATGTCGTCCGAATATCTGAAAGCGATAGAAGAAGCCGACAGGCAAATCGGTGCATTTCTTGAAAAATTGAGCCAGGAGGGTTTACTGGAAGATACTTATTTCATGCTTTTGTCCGATCATGGTGGTTTGGGGTATGAACATGGGGGAATGACGGTGGATGAGATGATTGTACCTTGGGGAATAGTAGGTCCACGAATTAAGAAAGGTTTTGAAATAAAAGAGCCGAATAATACGGTGAATACCGCATCTGTAATTCTAAAACTATTTAATGTAAAACAGCCTTTGTGTTGGACGGGAGAAGTACCGATGTCCATTTTCAGATAGGCTATATAAGACAAGGATAATGAGGAGGATTTTCTTATATGTAATTTTAGGATTGTTTTCTGTGTGCTTGAATGCTGCCTATACAGGAAAAGTTTATGTAGACTCTAATAGGAACGGGAAATATGACAAAGGAGAGAAGCTGCTTGAAGGTGTAATGGTATCAGATGGTCTGAATGTAGTAAGAACGACTGGAACAGGAACATATTCTCTTGCAGGACATACAGGGGAAAAGTTTCTTTTTATAACGACTCCGTCGGGTTATTATACAAATCATAAGCATTATTATCGTATAGTAAACGGCAGGGAACAGTATGATTTTGGCGTTTTGCCTTTGCACTCTGTGGATATAGCTTCTAATGGTGCTCATTCATTTGTTCATGTGTCCGATACGGAAATATCATCTAAAGAAGGGCAGGAGAGCTGGCTCGCTAATATACGCGACTATGCGATAAATGAAAAGGCTGCTTTTATCATTCATACGGGGGACATCTGTTATGAACCGGGATTGAAGGTACATTTATCTATGATGAACTCTGAGAATATGGGAGTTCCGGTCTTTTATTGTATTGGCAATCATGATCTGGTAAAAGGAAAATCCGGAGAAGAATTATATGAGGACATTTACGGGCCGGTCTATTATTCTTTTGATGTGGGTAATGTCCATTATATTGTAACTCCGATGCTTGGAGGAGATTATCGTCCGGGATATACGAAAGAAAACGTTTACTGGTGGTTGAAAAATGACCTGGCACAGATTCCTTCGGGAAAACCGATTATTGTGTTTAATCATGATTTGTTGACAACGGATGATAAGTTTGTTTATGGCATTAATGACAGTGAGTTTATCGACCTGGATAATCATAATTTGAAAGCGTGGATTTACGGACATTTGCATATCAATCATATTAGGAAGCATCAGAATGCTGTGAGTATATGTACTTCGACACCGATTCGAGGCGGAATTGACCACGCTGCGGCAGCATTCCGTGCCATAAAGGTAAATGGTAAGGGAGGGGTGGCTTCTGAACTACGATATACTTATATAAATAAGCAAGTCCGGATAGCTTCTGTTCAGAATGGAGAGGCTTCTTTGCTGGAAAATGGGAAAATTCCTTTATCAGTAAATGCCTATCATACAGTCTCACCTGTTCGTGAAGCCGTGTGTACTTGTCTGCTGGACGGACAGAAAGTTGTTAATAGCCAACCTTTGTATCGACGGACTGATTTTAACTGGTACGGGGAAATTACTTTGCCGGACAAGTACGAGGGCAGGCAGATAACAGCAAAGGTGGAAGTTCGATTTGCGAATGGAGAGGTGGCGGAAACACGGGAAATTTTTGCTTATCCAGTAGCAAAAAGGACGGGAAAAGTGAAAGGGGATTGGAACAATTTACTGGGGAATCCGGAACATATAGGTATTAGTAAAGATACATTGTCCGCTCCTTTCTCTTTATTGTGGACGCAGAATGTGGGTTCAAATATCTATATGACTTCTCCTGTTGTATATCGCGGCATGATATATGTTGCTTCTGTAGATGAAAATGCTTTGGGAAAGGCAACTGTCGTAGCAATGGATGCTGTTACCGGTGCGGTTCGCTGGAAGTATGCTGTGCGTTCGTCCGTAAAGAATAGTATTGCTGCTACTCAAGGACTTGTTTTTGCACAGGATGTGGATGGACATTTATATGCCTTGGATGCATCTACCGGGCGGTTAGTCTGGGAAAAAAAATTGGATGTAGGGGGAGTGCCGGCTCTGAATGACGGGTTGGTGGCTTCCGGTGATACGGTTTTTGCAGGTTCCGGTAAAGGACTTTGTGCAGTGGAAGCTGCTTCCGGCCGTGAATATTGGAAAAATACAGCATGGAAACAGCGTGAAGGGACAACGGCTACTTTATCTTTAGGTGCGGGAGTGTTGGTCGGTAGCGTTCAATGGGATGCTTTATATGGCAATGATGCCCGTACGGGAAAGCTGCTTTGGAGAGTAGAGAAAGACGGTGTCCGTAATCGTGCATCTTCACCGGCTATACATGGTGAAGTGATGTATTTTGTATCTAACAGTTCTTTGTTTGTCGTGTCCGCTCGTACAGGGCAGATTTTGGTGAGAAAGAAATTACCTTATTCGGTAGATGTGACCTCGACTCCATTAGTGACTGAGCAGGCTATTATTTTTGGAACGGCACGGAATGGTATGGTTGCACTGGATCGGGAAACACTGGAAGAAAAATGGAATTATATGACCGGAGATGCACTTATCTACACTTCTCCCTATGTTTGCACTCCGGCTTCCCAGATAGAAAGCAGTCCGGTACTGGCGGGAAAATATGTATTGTTCGGAGCTTCGGATGGCGCTTTTTATACCCTTGATTGTGAGACGGGCACATTGTGCTGGAAACATTCAGTGGGTGCGCCTGTGATGAGCACAGTTGCTGTATCAGGCAATATGATGTTTGGGGTTGATTATGCCGGCAATGTATATGGATTTGTATCAAAAGAATGAAAAATAGAATGCTTATCTAAATCAAAGAATAATGTTTGGAAGAATTATAATACTTTTTATAGTAGGGTGCATGGTTGCATGTACAACTTCGGAGAAACCGGTTAAATTTGCTATTGTTTCTGATTTGCATGCGGTGGACGTTCCGGATGGAAAAGAGCGGTTGGATTCGTTTATTGCAGCTGCCTCTTGTGCAGAAGTGGATTTTATTATTGAATTGGGAGATTTCTGTCGTTTGGATAGTGCCAGCCAGCCATGTTTGAAGATTTGGGATAAGTTTCCCGAAGATAAATATCATGTAATAGGCAATCATGATATGGATATATACACTCCTGAAGAATATGTGGAAGGCATGGGGATGCAGGGGCGTTACTATTCTTTTGATAACGGAGATTTCCATTTTATTGTGTTGGATGGAAACAACCTGTTTGACGGAAAGGAGTATCGTCACTATTCAAAAGCCAACTATTATGTAGATGTCAAAATGCGTGCATTTATGGATCCGGAACAGATGGAGTGGCTTAAACGTGATTTAGAGAGTACGGAGAAACGTTGTATCATCTTCTCGCATCAGAGTATCGACACATTTATGAGGAACGGGGATGAAGTACGGCAAATCTTGGAAGATGAGAACCGGCGTGCAGGATTTAAAAAAGTGGTATTAGCTTTCAGCGGACATAATCACAGCAATTATACAAAAGAAATAAATGGCATTACATATATGCAGATTAACAGTGCCTCATATGTGTGGATTGAACAGCCTTCAATGACGGAAAAACGTTATCCGGAAGAGATTAATCGGAAATTTCCTCTCTTGCAATATTCAATTACTTATGACCAGCCTCTATATGCTATCGTAACATTGACAAGTAAGGATGCCGAGGTTAAAGGGAAGAAGGCTGCCTTTATGCCGCCATCCCCTGAAGCGCTGAATCTGAAAGATTCATTGGATGGGTTTCCATTGGTTTCTGTTATAGAGGATGTAAAAATAAACTTTTAAAGATTTGTATGTTTCACTTTATGTTTTATTGATTGAATATGAAAAGAATAATTGGTATTTTGGCTATGCTGTTATTGGTATGTCATGTATATGCTCAAATCGTCTATCATGATGCGGCAAACTTTCCACTATTAGGTAAAGCCACAAATTATGCAGGAGCACGATATGAGAGATTTCCGGACTCATTAAAGAATATTTCTCGTGCGCCTCTTTGGAATTTGAGTCGTAATTCGGCAGGAATGGCAATACGCTTTCGAAGCAACTCGACTAGAATTGCAGTGAAATGGAAAACTCTTTTTGATAATCACATGAATCACATGACCGATGTCGGAGTAAAAGGACTTGATCTTTATTGCCTGCAAAAGAATGGAAGTTGGCGTTTTGTTAACAGTGCCCGTCCTGCACAGAAAATGACTCAAACGACAATCATAGAAAATATGAAACCGGAAGAAAGGGAATTTATGCTTTATCTGCCGCTTTATGATGGAGTTTCTTCTCTTTCAATCGGAATAGATTCATTATCTGTTATCGGGCAGCCGATGGTTGATTGTCCGGTTCGTGAGAAACCGGTTGTTTTTTATGGGACTAGTATTTTGCAGGGAGGCTGTGCTTCACGACCGGGAATGGCGCATACTAATATCATATCAAGAAGGCTAAACCGTGAATGTATTAATCTCGGATTCAGTGGTAATGCTTTGCTTGATTTGGAAGTGGCAGAAATGATGGCTGAAATTGATGCAAGTGTTTTTGTTTTGGATTTTGCACCGAATGCTTCTGTGGAACAAATAAAGGAAAGAATGGCTGTCTTTTATCAGACTATCCGTGATAAACATCCGAAGGTGCCGATTCTTTTTATCGAGGATCCGGTCTTTACACATGCATTATTTGACGAGATGATTGCTCATGAAGTGGAAGATAGGAACCGGGCTGTGAATGAAGTCTTTAATACATTGAAGAAAAAAGGAGAAAAAAATATGTATTTGGTACGTTCTTCAAAGATGCTGGGAGAGGATGGTGAGGCTACGGTTGACGGTGTTCATTTTACGGATTTGGGAATGATGAGATATGCGGATTTGGTGTGTCCTGTCATACGGCGTTTCTGTAAATTATAGTGTATTATGATGCAGCGATTAAGTCTCCTGATACTGGCATTAGTAGCAACTACTCTGACCTTTGCCCAATCTCCCTCTTCTTTACCTTATAAGAATCCGGCTTTGTCTACGGAGACGAGGGTTGCGGATTTACTTTCCCGTATGACATTAGAAGAAAAGGTCGGTCAGTTACTTTGTCCTCTGGGCTGGGAAATGTACGAGATACAGGGAAATGAAGTTTATCCTTCCGGGAAGTTCAAGCAACTTGTCAAAGAAAGAAATGCAGGAATGCTTTGGGCGACTTATCGTGCAGACCCGTGGACGAGGAAGACATTGGAGAACGGACTCAATCCGGAACTTGCTGCTAAAGCGGGAAATGCATTGCAGAAATATGTGATGGAGAATACCCGTCTGGGGATTCCGATATTTCTGGCGGAAGAAGCCCCTCATGGGCATATGGCTATTGGAACTACTGTTTTTCCTACCGGTATAGGAATGGCGGCATCGTGGTCTCCGGAACTTATCAAAGAAGTAGGAAACGCTGTTGCTAAAGAAATTCGTACTCAAGGAGGGCATATCAGTTATGGACCTGTGCTTGATTTAAGTCGGGATCCTCGTTGGTCGCGTGTAGAAGAAACATTTGGAGAAGACCCTGTGCTGAGTAGCGCTTTGGGAGCTGCCATGGTTGCTGGGTTAGGTGGTGGTGACTTGTCACAGGAATATGCTACCATAGCTACTTTGAAGCATTTTTTAGCGTATGCCGTACCGGAAAGCGGTCAGAACGGTAATTATGCGTCAGTCGGTCTTCGGGATTTACATCAAAATTTTCTTCCGCCTTTTCGTAAGGTAATAGATGCAGGAGCGTTGTCTGTAATGACTTCGTATAATTCAATAGATGGTATCCCTTGCACGTCGAACCATTATCTGTTGACTCAATTATTACGTAATGAATGGAAATTCCGTGGTTTTGTGGTTTCCGATTTATATAGTATTGAAGGGATTCACGAAAGTCATTTTGTGGCTCCGACAAAAGAAAATGCAGCAATACAAGCTATTTCGGCAGGGGTAGATGTTGATTTGGGTGGAGAGGCTTATACTCATCTTTGTCATGCTGTTCAAACCGGACAAATTGATAGGATGGTGATTGATACAGCGGTATGCCGTGTATTACGAATGAAGTTTGAAATGGGGTTGTTTGAGCATCCTTATGTGGAACCGAAGATTGCTGCAAGGACAGTACGCAGTAAAGAGCACATCGGTTTGGCGCGTAGAATAGCACAGGCTTCCATTACACTTCTCAAAAATAAAAACTCTGTTCTACCTTTAAGTAAGAAAATAAATAAGGTGGCGGTTATTGGCCCTAATGCTGATAATCGGTACAATATGTTAGGGGACTATACCGCTCCTCAGGAAGATAGTAATGTGAAAACTGTGCTTGACGGGGTGATAGCCAAGCTATCTCCTTCGCGTGTAGAATATGTGAAAGGTTGCGCTATCCGTGATACCGCTGTGAATGAAATAGAGCAAGCTGTTGAGGCTGCCCGCCGTTCTGAGGTTGTCATTGCAGTAGTGGGCGGGTCCAGTGCCCGTGATTTCAAGACAAGTTATAAAGAGACAGGGGCGGCAGTCACCGGAAAGGGCAGTATCAGCGATATGGAATGTGGGGAAGGATTCGACCGTGCTACTTTATCATTACTTGGCGGGCAACAAGAATTATTGCATGCTTTGAAACAGACGGGAAAACCTTTGATTGTGATTTATATCGAAGGTCGCCCATTAGAAAAGAATTGGGCTTCAGAATATGCCGATGCGCTTTTAACGGCTTACTATCCCGGACAGGAAGGTGGAAATGCCATAGCCGATGTCTTGTTTGGAGATTATAATCCGGCAGGTCGCTTGCCCATCACCGTACCTCGTTCGGTTGGACAAATACCTATATATTATAATAAGAAAGCTCCTCAAAATCATGATTATGTAGAGATGTCAGCTACTCCGTTATATTCTTTCGGTTATGGATTGAGTTATACCACTTTTGAATATTCCGATTTACAGATAACACAGAAAGCACCATATTCTTTTGAAGTCTCATTTAAAGTGAAGAATACGGGAAAGTATGATGGCGAAGAAGTTGCGCAACTTTATATAAGAGATGAATATGCATCAGTTGTCCAACCGATGAAGCAGTTGAAACACTTTGAACGTTTCCATTTAAAGAAAGGAGAGGGGAAAACAATTACTTTCATCTTGACAAAAGATGAACTATCCATTGTCAATCAGAATCTGGAGACAGTTGTTGAGCCTGGAATGTTCCGGATAATGATTGGTTGTTCTTCGGATGATATCAGATTGAAAGATTCTATTTCTGTGAAATAGTACTTTTCTCGTGTCAGCCAGTTGATGGATATCAAAAGTAACTTTTATTATTGCTATTATTTGTTTTTTTGTGCAAAAGCTTCTATTTTTGGGCTTCGTTAAAAACGATAATAACCGAAAATCTCTGATGACACATATTGGTGAACAAGAAAAGAAGAAGAAATTCGAGCAATTTTTCATTCTTACTTTTCCGAAGGTAAAAGCTTTTGCATGGAAGATTTTGCGTTCGGAAGAAGATGCTGAAGATATTGCTCAGGATATATTTGTCAAACTGTGGGATAATCCGGAAATCTGGGAAAACAAAGAAACATGGGATAATTATATCTATACGATGGCTCGTAATCAGATTTATAACTTTTTAAAGCATCAGTCCGTAGAACTTAGTTATCAGGAGAAGCTGTTACAGGAAGATTCTCCTTCTTTTGAGTTCGACATATACGACAAGCTTTATGCAAAGGAACTACAGCTTCTGATAAAACTTTCTTTAGATAATATGCCGGAGCAACGTAGAAAGGTTTTCTCTATGAGCCGGCAAGACGGAATGAGTAATCAGGAAATTGCTGATAGGCTGCAACTTTCTATTCGTACAGTGGAGCGCCACATCTACCTTGCACTACAAGAATTAAAAAAAGTCATCTTAATTGCATTTTTTTTCTATTTCAGTTGAGTAGTCCGTTTTAGCAAGTTGTCTATATTATATAAGGCAAATCTAAAATGAAGAATTATATTCAAAAAATTATCAATGTATTCACTGCTTCCGAGCATAGTAAGAATGTAACCAAAGAAGTACATCAATGGTTATTGGATGAAGAACATGCTGACGAAAAAGATGCTGCATTGAATACATTATGGAACGAAACAGAAGGAAAAGTTGATGCAGGCACATGGACTTCTTTAGAGAATGTATATCATAAAGTCGGAGTATCCGCCGGTACTAAAAAACAATATCGGTTGTTTCCTTGGAAATATGCGGCAGCAGTCGCTATGTTTGTTGTATCAGTGTCCGGTACATTTTGGTTAACAAAGAATACATTTAAAGAGAAAGCGGTTGCAATGATCGAACAGTATATTCCTGATGGAAAAACACATGAGTTTGAATTACCGGATGGTAGTCGGGTATATGTGAATTCTGGTACATTATTGCTTTATCCGGATGCGTTTAAAGGGGATACCCGTACTGTTTATCTGATAGGTGAAGCTGATTTCAAGGTTAAGAAGAATCCGGATAAGCCCTTTATTGTGCGATCTGCAAATATGTCTGTTACGGCTTTGGGGACTGAATTTAATGTGGCAGCTTATCCTGAAGATCCGGAGATTGTTGCTACTTTGATTCAGGGTAAGGTAAAAGTCGGCTATGAACAGTCGGATAATTCTTATATTTTGAGGCCGGGTCAGCAGGTCGTTTATAATCGAAAGACAGCCCAAAGTAAAATAGCAGACGCTAATTTGGAAGATGTTACAGCTTGGCAGAGAGGACAGATTATATTTCGTGGAAGTACAATGGCAGAGATTCTGTTGACTTTGGAAAGGCGCTTTGACATTACTTTCCAATATAATACGAGTTTGTTTACTGACGATGAATATAATTTTAGCTTTAACAAGAATACGGATATTGGAGAAGTGATGGAGGTGATGAAAGAAGTAACAGGAAAGTTCACTTACAAAATCGATAAGAATATTTGCTATATGAAAACTGTAGAATAGAATAAGAAACGTGATTGTTTAACCTTAAAATATATCATTATGTAAAAAAGTATCCGGAACGAGGATGCCGCCAGGTTCCGGATATGAAATAAGTTTTTTAGTATTAAAAAAATAGAATACTAAGTTTTTGATGGAATTAATATTATGAGTTTAACACTAAAAACGCTACGAAGATATGAATTTATATCTAAAAACAGCTAAAAGTACACTAATTATTTGCTGTTTGTTTATATTGCAAACTGCAGTATTTGCCCAAAGTAATATCCGTATTACTATAAAGAATGCAGAAATCACATTACAGAATGCATTAATCGAAGTTGAAAAACAATCTAAATTATCTGTTGCTTATAATCAGTCTCAACTTTCAGATAAACGACAATTATCTTTGAATATAGTAAACCAACCGTTAGAGGCTGCCTTAAAAACAATCTTGAAAGGAACAGGCTTTTCTTATAAATTGACCGATAAATACATTATGATTGTTCCTGAGAAAAAGGAAACGAATTCTCAGACTACAAAGACTGTAAAAGGAAAAATTGTTGATGAGAAGGGAGAACCTTTGATTGGCGTGAATGTAGCAGTGGATGGTACTAATACTGGTACCATCACCGATTTGGATGGAAATTTCTCTATGTCAGTTTTGGCTAATTCTACTTTGAAAGTATCTTATATTGGATATGCCACTCAGTTAATAGCCGTTTCCGGAAAGGATTTTTATAGTATAACCATGCGTCCGGATAATGAAGTGTTGGATGAGGTGGTCGTTACTGCTTTGGGTATCAAACGTGAAGTAAAATCATTGACCTATAATGTACAAGAAATGAAAGCTGCCGATCTTACTACTGTAAAGGATGCTAGCTTCATGAATAGCCTGGCAGGTAAGATTGCCGGTGTGACTATTAATCAAAGTGCGTCCGGTATTGGTGGTTCCACCCGTGTTGTGATGCGTGGTTTGAAATCTATAACGAATGACAACAATGCCTTATATGTAATCGACGGTATTCCGATGGCTTCTATGCGTTCTAATCAGGAAAAAAGCTTTTATGAGAATGCCGATGGAGGAGATAGTGATGGGATTTCCAGTATAAATCCGGATGATATCGAGTCAATGTCCGTATTGACGGGCGCGGCTGCTGCAGCTCTTTATGGTTCGCAGGGTGCCAATGGTGTTGTGCTGATTACAACAAAAAAAGGAGAAGAAGGGAAATTGAGAATTAATTACTCCAACGATACTCAGTTTATGAGTCCGTTGGTAATGCCTGAATTTCAGACAACTTATGGATCGGTGGAAGGTGAATTTGCCAGTTGGGGAGCTAAAAAGGATGCCACATGGGAACCTAAAGATTTCTTTCAAACAGGGTTCACTGAAACGAACTCGTTAGGTTTGTCCGCAGGTAATGACCGCAATCAGACTTATTTTTCAGCAGCATCGACTAATGCGCGCGGTATTATACCTAATAATACTTATAACCGGTATAATTTTACCTTGCGTAATACCACTGAATTAATAAAAGATAAATTGACATTGGACATGAGTGCTTCTTATGTGATCACCAATGACAATAATATGATGTCTCAGGGGCAGTACCATAATCCTCTTGTGGCGTTATACCTTATGCCCAGAGGGGATGATTTGAATAAGTATAAAGTATATGAACGTTATAATAGTGAGAAATATTATGATGTGCAATACTGGCCTTATGGTAATCAGGGAATGGCAATCGAAAATCCGTATTGGATTGTAAATCGTGAGAATATGAGTAATCATAAATCACGTTATATGTTCTCGGCAAATTTGAATTATAAGGTGTTTGACTGGATGAATGTTGTTGGCCGTATGCGTATAGATAATAGCAATGACACCTATGAACGTAAAATTGCGGCCTCTTCCGACCAATTGTTTGCATCAGAGTATGGTAATTATATGAACATGAAGTCGGGATATAAAAATACCTACGGTGATGTTATGGCCCAAGTTAACAAGCGTTGGGAGAATTGGGGAATTACAGCAAACCTAGGTGCCAGTTTCAATCATCAAACCTATGAAATGACGAATTATGAAGGGCATCTGGCGAGTGTTCCTAACTTTTTCTCTTTTAACAATATAAGTAAGAATGGTGCAAATACTAAGGCCGAACAGGGCGGATATATAGATAATAATCAGGCCGTGTTTGCAACTTTCCAACTAGGATATAAGAGTTGGGCATATCTGGATTTGACTGCCCGTAATGACTGGTTCTCTACTCTCGCTAATACTGATAATGAGAGAAGCGGGTTCTTTTATCCGTCGGTAGGGGTATCGGCAGTTGTTAGTGAGATTGTTGATTTGTCAAAAGCATATATCTCCTTTTTAAAAGTCAGAGCTTCATATAGTGAAGTTGGTAATCCTCCGATGCGACAGATTACGATGCCTACATATACTATAAAAGATGGTGTTATCAATACCTCTTCAAGATTATTGAATCCTGACCTGAAACCTGAACGTACAAAATCGGTAGAGGTAGGTATGAACCTGAAAATGTTTCAGAATTTGCTGAATATTGATCTTACTTATTATAATAGTAATACCTACAACCAGTTTATTAATTATACTATGCCGCCAAGTACAGGTTACGGTGATTATATGCTGAATGGCGGTAAGGTAAACAACTGGGGAATTGAGGCTCGTTTGGGTATCAATACCGATCTTGGGCCTGTGAAATGGAATTCAAATCTGACTTTCACAATGAATCGTAATAAGGTTGTCTATCTGTTGCCTGGTGGTGCTACCAACCCAATTACAGGAGAACCTATTGCCATTACAGAAATAGAGCCTTTCAATCCACAAGGAAGCTATAAGATGATAGTGAAAGAGGGTGGTACTTTGAGTGATATTTATGTGACAGGATTGAAGATGGACTATTTGGGCAATATCAAAGTTGACGCGAATACCGGTGCTATTGAAGCTGATCCGAACACTTGGATAAAAGCCGGTAGTGCGGCACCCCGATTCAATTGGGGATGGAACAACAGTTTTAGTTGGAAAGGAATTAATCTTAGTTTCCTGATTGATGCTCGTATCGGTGGAGTAGGTGTTTCGGCTACACAAGCTAAGATGGATTATTATGGAACTTCTAAAACATCGGCTATGGCACGTGATAATGGTGGAGTAAACCTTAATAGCGGTCGGGTGACTGCAAAAGATTATTATAATGTGCTCGGTAATGGCTCGACCGGAGTCCTGTCAAACTACGTCTATAGTATGACGAATGTACGGCTTAGAGAAGCGACTTTAGGATATACTTTCCCGACAAAATGGTTTGGTAACCGGATACAAAATCTGACAGTGTCGCTCATTGGCAAAAATCTATTCATGTTCCATAATAAGGCACCTTTTGATCCGGAGTTATCTGCTTCTACGGGTACATATTATCAAGGGTTTGATTATTTTATGCAACCAAGTGTACGTAGCATCGGGTTTAGTGTGAAATTCCAATATTAATTAACCAGAAAGGAATAATACAATGAAAAGATTAGGAAAAATAAGACGTATAGTATGTACATTGGGAGTAGCTATGATGATTGCTTCATGTACTGATAATTATAAAGAATGGAATACCAACCCTACTGAAGTTCCTGAAGACATGTTAGTCGGATTGATGAAAATCGGTAACTTCTTTCCTGCTATGCAGATGGACGTAATACCTACCAGTGATGTCGATGCTAATCAGTTTCAACGTGCTCAAAATTTGTGTGGGGATATGCATTCCGGCTATATGACTCCGATCGGTACATGGGGTACGAGCTCTGCAGTTCATTATAATTTGCGATATGACAAATGGAATGATGTTGCTTTTGAAGTGGCATTTACTAATGTGATGCCGGCCTGGAAACAAATCCGGGATAATGGCAAAGAGGAATTTCCGGAGGCTTATGCGGTTGCGCAGATATTGAAGGTGGCAACTATGCATCGTGTAACAGATATATACGGACCTTTGCCTTATTTACAATTTGGTCACGGAGGATTAGAAACTCCTTATGATTCGCAGGAAGATATCTATAAATCTTTTTTTATAGACTTGGATGAAGCAATAGCAGAGTTGCAGAATTATATTGCTATCCATCCGGGAAGTAAACCTTTAAATAAATATGACCTGGTATATGGTGGTGATTTTACTAAATGGTTGAAGTTCGCAAATTCCTTAAAACTACGTTTGGCTATGCGCACATATTATGTGAATGGATTTGAGGTGAATGGAAAAACTTCACGGAAATTAGCCGAAGAAGCAGTAAAAGACGGAGTTATTACAGAAAATGCTGAAAATGCTTTGTTGCAATCCGGAAACGGAATCTCGGTATTCCATCCGTTGAAAATTTGTTGGGACAATTATTCGGATGTACGTATGGGAGCTGATATTGAGTCTATAATGAAGGGATATAACGATCCCCGTCTTTCTAAATATTTTCAGGAATCAGAATATGGAGACGCCAGTGATAAATTTCATGGTGCCCGGTTGGGAGTCAATGTCACGGACAAGAAAAATTACGTCAAATTGTCTTCTCCGAATATATTTGCCGAAAGCCCCGTTCAATGGATGTGTGCAGCGGAAATTTATTTTTTGCGTGCAGAAGGAAAACTCCATGGCTGGAATATGGGTGGTGAAGTTGAAGAACTGTATAAGGCAGGCATCACGAAATCTTTTGAACAATGGGGAGTTGCTTTAGGTGATTATTTGACAAGAGGTGATACGTATAAACCTGTACCGTTTGCTGCGCCATCGGGAACATTGGGCAGTGTGGCCGCAGCATCAACGATTACCATTGCATGGAATGAAAATGATGTGGCGGATAAGAAGCTGGAACGTATTATTACGCAAAAGTGGATTGCCATGTTTCCGGAAGGACAAGAAGCTTGGAGTGAATATCGTCGCACCGGTTATCCCAAGTTGTTTGATTTGTATGGTACGAATGCTAGTGCAGGGCAGGTAGATAAGTCCGGTCCCCGTCGTATTCCATTCCCATCTACAGAGTATGATACAAATACAACGGAGGTCAATAAAGCCGTGACTGATTTTCTTGGTGGTAATGACTATGGAAATGTAAAGTTGTGGTGGGATAAGAAATAATTAATCACGTATTTAATTTTATTATTATGAATAAAATAATTAATAGAATCTTTTGTTTTTTCGTATTGGCTATAATTATAGTAGCATGTGATACAGAAATAGAAAATATTCCACTTCAAAAGCCTGTAGTGCGCGATGCTCAATATTACGAAAATTTGAGAGCTTATAAAAAGTCAAAACATCAGTTGGCTTTTGGATGGTTCGGAGGTTGGAAAGCAACCGGAACGTCTCCGGCAAAATATTTGCGTAACTTGCCTGATAGCGTAGATGTGGTATCTATTTGGGGAACTTGGCACAGTTTGACTCCTGCACAGATTGAAGACTTGAAATATGTGCAAGAAGTATACGGTACCAAAGTGACATTTACTATCTTTTCCCATAATATGGCTAACTTTCCCGGTAACTTTGAAAATGTAGCGGAAAATATTCCAGCCGTAGCAAAGGCCGTGGCTGACAGTGTTTTCAAATATGGATATGATGGGGTTGACTTTGACCATGAGTGTAGTGGAAGTGATTTATTCAATAAGGCAGTGAATATGACTACTCTATTGAGAGAAGTGCGTGCTAATCTGGGAGAAGACAAGCTTATTTGTGTAGACGGATTCATTGAAAAAATCACAGAAGAGGGATGGCAATATGCTGATTATGCAGTTGCACAGGCATATGGTACTTCCAGCCCGTCTTCACTGCAAAGTAGGTTTAATAAAGTGAGTAAATATATTGCTCCGGAGCGCTTTATAGCTACGGAAAATTTTGAAAGTTACTGGTCAACGGGAGGAGTTGACTACGCTGATCCGGAACTGGGCACTATTCCTTCTTTGATTGGAATGGCACGTTGGCAGCCGGAAAATATAACGGAAAATCAACATAAAGGAGGAGTGGGAAGTTATCATATGGAATATGAGTACAACCATACGGATATTGAATATAAATATCTTCGTGAAGCTATTCAGATAATGAATCCTGCAAAGAAATAATGTCTAAAAAGAAAAAAGATATGAAGGTAAAATACATATTATTGACTATATTTTGGGTAGGCATCCTGTCAGCCTGTACAAATGCGGAAACATTTAAAGATGTTTTATACTTTACCGGTACGGAAGATTCTCCTGCTGTTAAGTATACTATAGATGGACCGACTGAAATCGGAGTGACGGTTTCAGCTTCTTGCCAGACTATGAGTGATCAATCTATAAGAATCAAAGTAGATCCGGATAAACTGGAAGGTTATAACGTGCTGTACGGGAAAAAATATAAAATTGTCCCGACCGAGGATTATATGTTATCCAATAATGAGATTGTGTTGAAAGCAGGTGAGAACATTTCAGAACAATTAATCATTTCTTTATTGAGGACTACAAATTTAGAGGAGGGAGTCACTTATTGTGTACCTTTGACTATTACGGATGTAACTGGAGATATGCCTGTTTTAGACTCTTCCCGGACAATGTATCTTGTATTGAATCAGGTGATGATTGTCAATGCCGCTACTCTTTCTCGCACTAATATGCAACTTCCTTTTGAAAGTGAACCTTCATTGGCAAGTGTTCCGCAGGTGACAATGGAAGCAAGGGTCAAGGTTAATAAGTTTGCTACAGCTAGCCCCTATATTAGTACTGTAATAGGAGTAGAAGAGGAGTTCTTATTGCGATTTGGAGATGTTACTATTAAGCCGAATCAAATACAATTGGCAGGTGGTGGTTACCTCGTAACGGGAAAAACAGAATTTGAAGTTGACAAATGGTATCATCTTGCCGTTGTATTTGATGGTTCCAGTATTAAGCTTTATGTTAACGGTGAACTGGACGGACAAGTAGATGCGCCACGCGGACCTATTACTCTATGCGGACATACCGATAAACGTAGATTCTGTATTGGTTCCTCGTTGAATTCCCGCTTTTTGGATGGATCTATAAGTGAAGTCCGTGTATGGAAGAAAGCTCTGACGCAGAATGAGATTCAGAATAATATGTGTTATATTTCTCCGGATTATTATCAGGATATGATTGCTTATTGGAGATTTAATGAAGGAGAAGGTTCGGTAATCAAAGACTGGACTGGTAATGGCTGGGACATTAATAAGACTCTTAGTTGGACAGAAGGAGTACGTTGTCCCGAATAGAAAATCAACCAATCAATTAATAATTAGGCAAGTATGAAAAAACAATTACTATATTTAATGTTTGCTATGACTGCTATATGCGCAGCTTGTAGTGATGATGACGAAATCTATCAGGCGGAGGCGGTGAAGAATCCTGTTACTGGAGTTTCTGTTGAAAATGAATTAATGACCGAAGAAGGAGTTATTACGCTTGAGGGATTAGGAACTACCACCACCCTGCATGTTAGTGTTATTCCGGACAATGCTGGCAATTTGGAGGAATACTCTTTCAGATTTGGTTCGAGCAATGTGGAAGTTTTTACTGTAGATCGGGAAGGGGTAATCACGAGTGTTGCTTCAGGTGAAGCAGAACTGACTGTCACATTGGTGGATAACGCAAATGTGGTGAGATTCCAATCCAAATACAGAGTAGCTGTAGATTATGTCGTGAAGGTTGAAGAAATTATTGTGGCTGGTGGATTTGAGAGTTTGAGCCTGAAAGTAGGTGATACTTTCGATTTGAATGCTAATCTCACCGTATTACCGGATAATGCGGCTGATAAATCTGTCTCTTATAATTTGAAAGAAGGAAATGAAGTCATTTCATTGGAGAATGGCATAATTGAAGCTCTTGGAACGGGCGTTGCGGTTATTGAGATAATAGCGAATGATGATAGCGGAGTTTCCAAAGAACTTACGATAGAGGTAAAAGATGCATCTGATATAGATGTGCATTTCAAATTCACAACGGCACAGTGCCAATCTATGGAGGGTAATTTGGTGCTGATTCTTATGGATGAGCCTGGTAATATGGCAGCGATTTTAATCAAGCAGTCGGCTTTACTTCCGGGAGAATATTCTAAAGCTCAAATAGATGAGATTTCATATGTGAACTTAAAAGCGTCAGACCTCGGTAACAATAGAAACTTTGATACTGATAACCCTGGTTCGTTTACTATCCAGTATGATGAAACGACTCGGATTTATACTATTCAAGGGGCGCTTAATTTACCGGCGAGTCTCCCACATCCCGCAATTACTATGGGCTTTGAATATACTGGTTACATAAATATACGATAGATTGTATATAAGTAGGATTTTGCTCTCGTTACAGATATCCTGTAGCGAGGGCTGTTCCAAATAAGCAGAAGTTTTTTGATAAAATAAAAATAATACAATGAATAGAATCTTTTCACTGACTGTGTTGGGGGTATTGGCTGCATACTCGAATGGAAAAGCTTGGGCGCAAAAGAATACAGAAAATGAACGTCCCAATATTCTTTTTATCTTAAGTGATGACCATACATCACAAGCATGGGGTATTTATGGAGGGATATTAGCCGATTATGTTCATAATCCTAACATTCGCCGTTTAGCTTCCGAAGGAGTGGTGCTGGATAATTGTTTTTGTACAAATTCAATTTCTTCACCCAGTCGGGCTTCCATTCTTACAGGGGCATATAGCCATAAGAACGGAGTATATACATTAGCCGATTCATTGGATACTTCATTGCCTACGATTGCGACAATATTGAAGCAGGCCGGATATCAGACCGCTTTGGTAGGCAAATGGCATTTGAAGTCACAGCCACAAGGATTTGATTATTATTCAATCTTTCACGATCAAGGTGTATATCGCGATCCATTATTTATCAATAGTACTGATCCTTGGCCCGGTAACCGTAATTTTGGTGAGTGTATACAAGGTTTTTCGACAGATATTGTGGCAGATAAAGCAATTGAATGGATGAAAAACAGGGAAGATAAACAGCCGTTTTTGATGTGTTGCCATTTCAAGGCTACCCATGAACCGTATGATTATCCGATTAGAATGGAACATTTGTATGATGGAGTTGTTTTCCCTGAACCGGAAAATCTGATGGACTGGGGGCCTGAAACTAATGGAAGAGGGTTTGTCGGGCAAAAGTTAGAAGAAATAGGAAGGCGATGGGAGTTAGCTTCTGCCGATCCTGATAAATGGTGGTGCCGTTATCCCGGACTACCGTTTTCTACAAAAGGAATGCAACGTGTGGTAGCCCGTAAAGCTATATATCAAAAATATATTAGAGATTATTTACGTTGCGGAGCAACAGTCGATGATAATATAGGCAGGCTTCTGAAAGTATTGGATGATATGGGAATCGCTGATAACACGATTGTTGTATATGTCTCAGATCAGGGGTATTTTTTGGGTGAACATGGCTTTTTTGATAAACGTATGTTTTATGAAGAAGCAGCTCGTATGCCATTTGTTATTCGTTATCCGGGAAAACTTCCTGCCGGGAAACGGGTGAAAGACTTGATCCTGAATGTTGATTTTGCTCCAACTCTGTCACAATTAGCCGGTGTCAAACCGACTAAAGAGATGCAAGGACGCAGTTTTGTAGATAATCTTTGCGGAAAAACACCTACTGATTGGCGGCGTAGTTTTTATTATCGTTACTGGACACATCATACTATTCGTCCTGCTCATATGGGAATTCGTAATGAACGTTATAAACTTATTTTCTATTATGGCGAACCATTGGATATGACGGATGGACAGGAGACTCCTACTGCACCCGTGTGGGACTTTTATGATTTACAGAAAGATCCGAAAGAAGATCGTAGTGTATATAATGAGGAGGAGTATGCTCCTGTTATTAAACAAATGAAAAAGGAGATGATAAAATTGCGTATGGAGACTGAAGATACTGATGATAAATATCCTCAAATGCAGAAACTTTTTGAAGAGTGTTTTTAATTCAGGAGGAGAGAATATTCCTTTTTGGGGAAATATCCTCTCTTTTTCACTTAAAACCTGAACCTTTATAAATTACTTGCTATTATAAGCAACCAACATCCACACCAGTTTTTCCTGTTCTTTCAGATAATCGCTCATCATCGAAACGGTAACTTCGTCTCCGGCTTGTGAAGCGATAGACAGAATCTTGCGTTCCTCACCAATCAAGTAACTGATAGACTGAAGGATACTGTTCAGTGCCTCGTCTCCATTGCTTACTTTATCCACTTCGTTGATATTGGCAACTTTCAGATAATCACTGAACTTATTGGCAGGAGTACCGCCCAGCATAAGTATACGCTCTGCGATTTCGTCTACTTTTTCCGCAGTGTCATCATACATCTTTTCGAATTGGCTGTGAAGTACAAAGAAATTATGTCCCTTGATATTCCAGTGGAAACCGCGAAGATTGGTGTAATACACTTGGAAGTCTGCTAATAATTGTTGCAAAGATGCTACTACGTTGTTTGCTCCCGATTCGTTCAGTTTGATAAATTCTAAAGTTTTCATACTTTTTTATTTTAATGATTTATACTTGTTTTCTTTTTCTGTACTGCAAAGATAAGGCGGAAAGTGCTTGCTGTCAAACTGAAAATTTCTATCTTTGCATAGATACAATCTATAACATCAAACAATTTGATAGATGACAATACAACAATTAGAATACATCTTAGCCGTTGACCAGTTCCGGCACTTTGCCCGCGCAGCGGAATATTGCCGGGTGACACAACCCACATTGAGCGCTATGATTCAGAAACTGGAGGATGAATTGGGAGTGAAACTGTTCGACCGGAGTATTCAACCCGTTTGCCCGACAGCTATCGGGCAAAAAGTGCTAGACCAGGCTCGTGTGATATTGGCGCAGGCAGCTCAGGTAAAAGAAATCATCAGTGAAGAAAAGCAATCACTATCCGGTATATTCCGGTTGGGAGTATTGCCCACTATTGCACCCTATCTGCTTCCCCGCTTCTTTCCGCAACTGATGGAGAAATATCCCGAACTGGATATTCGTGTCACAGAAATGAAAACGCAGGATATTCAGCAGGCATTGCATAGTGGGGATTTGGATGCAGGAATCATAGCCAGCAAACTGGAAGATGCTTTTCTTACGGAGGAGACATTGTTCTACGAGCAATTTTATGCTTATGTATCCAAGAAAGAACCCTCTTTCAAACATGAGGTTGTCCGCACTTCCGATATAACCGGCGAACGCCTTTGGTTACTGGATGAAGGACATTGCTTCCGTGACCAGCTTGTCCGCTTCTGTCAGATGGAAGCTGTAAAAGTAAGTCAGATGGCTTACCGCTTGGGGAGTATGGAAACCTTTATGCGCATGGTGGAAAGCGGGAAAGGGATAACTTTTATTCCCGAATTGGCAGTATCCCAATTATCAGAAGAGCAGCGGAAACTGGTACGCCCGTTCGCTATACCACGTCCCACGCGTCAAGTTGTACTGATCACTAGCAGAGATTTCGTGCGTCATAGCCTGCTCTGTGTACTGAAAGAAGAAATAAAAGCGGCGGTACCTAAAGAAATGCTGACTTTGCAGGCCATTCAATGTCTGCTATAATTCAGCAGACTATAATTTAAAGTCTGCAATAACTCAGCTTCTGCAATAACTCAGTTTGC
Organism: Bacteroides sp. f07; assembly: GCF_042854785.1. Classification (NCBI taxonomy): domain Bacteria; kingdom Pseudomonadati; phylum Bacteroidota; class Bacteroidia; order Bacteroidales; family Bacteroidaceae; genus Bacteroides; species Bacteroides sp. f07. The sequence goes on from NZ_BAABXI010000001.1 coordinate 929,343, forward strand.
TTTCACTGTTTTCTTCTTGACCCATTGGCTTATCTCAGCTCCTTTGAAATAAATAATCAAGGAGCTGACGATAATAACCATTCCCGCTACCGTACTGAATGTCGGATATTCGTCCGGAAGCATCATCCAACTCAACACTGCGCCGAGAATCGGATTAATCAACCTGCACATATTAATATCGCTGACTTTCGCACCTTTACTTTGCAGAGCAATAAACCAAAAGCTGAAAGCAAAGACAGAAATAAACACCAGAATGCCAAGACTGATGTAGAATCCGCCCGGCTTTCCGATAAAAGAATGATAACCTTCCGTGCCCAGTCCTATCATATATATGAGTAACCCGCCGAAGAACATCTGCACGGCATTCAGAAAAATAGGATTTACTTTTCCCTTATCTTCCGAAACGGAGATAGCGGAATATCCTTGAAAAATAATGCTGAGCAGCAACAGCACAATACCGGCGATTCCTTTCCAATCGAGTGGCGCACCATCGCTTCCCATTCCTATAATCAGAAACAATCCGATAAGGCTGACCACAAGACTGATTATTTTATGGACATTCAGTCTGTCATTACTAGCAAGCAAATGCGCCAGAAGCACGTTGATAAGCGGAGTCATCCCCATGATAATAGACGAGATGGCACCACTCACAAAATCCACACCGAAGTAGAAAGCCGTATATCCCATAAACATATTGATAAGAATCAGATTCAGGAATAACTTGCTGTGCTGACGTATCTCTTTCCACATACCCTTGTGCCAGGTGTATGCGAAAAGAATAATCCCCACAATAGTAAAACGGATTCCGGCAAAGTTCATCGGAGTAAAATCGTAACTTAGTCCTTGTTTGATAAATGGATTGACAATAGCCCATAAAACAGAGGCCAGTATAGCATAAAAAAGTCCTTTTTTCATTCGGTGTAATTTTCTTTGTTTAAAAAATGTCGCAAAGTTAATCATAATTATACATATAGACTTTGATTCCCTGAGTTAATTATCTATTTGGGGAGAATAAATCCATAAATAAACAATTTATTGATTAAGTATGAAAAAGTACATTGCCGAAGCTTTGTTTACATTCCCTATAACAAAAAATAAGAAGGGCGGGAGTTTCACAACTACCGCCCTCTTTTGCGTAATTAATATATTATATTAAAAAAGAGTGTCTTTCATGTTTCGATTAGCAGATTAGGGAAATTTCACTTCATATGTTTTTATTCCGCCATATAGAGTATTGACACGGATTCTTAGTCCTTTCTTTCCTTCCATCTGTTCCTTGATTTTGTCCAGTCTGAAGGATACGTATCCTTCGCCTAAAGTCTGAGGATAATCCCCTTCGTTGTTGTGGCGGAACTCCAGATTGATAAACTCATCCTCTTCACTATCCTCGTCTGCGGTAGGAGCCGGGGTGAGGTTATTGATAACCAGATTCAGGAAATGCTTCTTATCTTCGCTGTGCGTACCATAATATTGGAATTCGATAGTCAGATATTTCTTATCCTTGTTAATCCACATATAAGTAGCGTTAATCTTATCGTCTCCGATTTTTTCCTCATTGTTTTCTTCCTCATCCATAGTGACGATGTCCTTGGTCAGGATTTCCTTAATCTCTTTTACCCGTACATTGTAGTCATATCCGCTTACCGGCTCCTCCAGTTCGTTGAACATGACAAAGGCACGCTGCCCATCCGCAAAATCTGCGTTATTCCATCCTTGTCCGTTGCTTGGATACATCTTCTTTCCATCATCCAAGGTGAAATAAAAATCCTTGCTATCCTGGCTCATCATATTTATTGTGCTGATAACCAGTAAGTCGGACGGACTGTCATCGTCGTCCAGGCAAGACTGGAGAATCGGCATTGTGGTCATAATAGCAAAGATATAGGCAATGAATTTCAATTTCTTCATATATAAACTAGGTTTTAGATTGATTAATAATACTGCTTTGTACTCAAAAAATGCACGGGAATCCAAAATATTGCATCTGCATCTGTTAAAGAAACAAAAGTGCTAAAAGACTTGTTCTCTCTATGCAGTATTTCTATCTTTGCTGCATTTATAAGGTAAACACGTGTATAAGAGAATGGAAGAATTAGAGTTGTCGGAGCAATGCAGGCAAGGAAACAACCGGGCCCGCAAGGAACTGTATGAGCAGTATGCGGGGCGTATGCTTGGCATCTGTCTGCGCTATGCCGGCGACCGTGATACGGCCCAGGATCTGCTTCACGACAGTTTTATAAAGATATTCGACTCTTTCGACAAATTCACCTGGCGGGGTGAAGGCTCCCTGCGGGCTTGGATGGAGCGGGTGGTAGTCAACACTGCTTTGCAGTATCTCCGGAAGAATGATGTAATCAATCAGGCAGCGTCATTGGAAGAGTTGCCCGAAGAATACGAAGAGCCGGATGCTTCTGATGTGGAAGCGATACCCCAAAAGGTGTTGATGCAGTTTATCGAAGAACTGCCTGCCGGGTATCGTACAGTGTTCAACCTTTATACTTTCGAGGACAAATCACACAAAGAAATCGCTCAAGTATTAGGTATTAATGAGAAATCTTCGGCTTCGCAACTGTTTCGCGCGAAGACGGTATTGGCAAAAAGAGTAAAAGAATGGATAACGCATAATGGATAGATAGAGATGGAAGATAAAGAATTGTGGATGAATAAGTTGAAGGAGAAGCTCGCGGATTATTCCGAGCCGACACCTGCTTCCGGTTGGGAACAACTGGAGAAAGAACTTATGCCCCCCGTGGAGAGGAAGATATATCCTTATCGAAAATGGATGATGGCGGCTGCGGCTGTTATATTGCTGGCTGTCGTCTCGTCAGTAAGCCTGTATTTCCTGGGGACACCTGCGGCAGATGAAATGCGTCATATACAAACACCGGCATTGGCTTCTACGCCCGATGCTTTGCCGGGCGTGCAGCAGCCGGACATGCAAGGAACTTCCGTCGAGCCTGTCCTGCGTCCTGTTGCCCGTGAGAATCGGTTGGCAAAAGTTGACCGGAATATCCCTGAACATAAGATGCCGGTAGATGAGCCCATCGTGAAGGATGAACCGACACCTGTAATAGAAGAAAAAGAACCTGGAACAGTCATCAATGAGGGAGAACCGACCGAAGATACAAATGCCGGTCAAACTCAAACTCAAACGAAAGATACGGAACGACCGACAGCGAGCAACAGACCGCGCCGTCCTTCCGGCAGAGATAAATATCATATCCCGGCCGAGAAACCATCTTCCCGGAAAGGAACCTGGTCGATGGGACTTGGAGTAGGAAATTCGGGTGGCGCTTCTTCAGAAGTAGGCTCGGGCGCGTATCCTTATATGTCCCGTGTCAGTATGCTTTCTGTATCCAACGGTTTGATGGAGATTCCCAACGACCAGACTTTGGTTTTTGAAGACGGAGTACCTTACCTACGCCAGGCAAAACAGGTAGTTGATATTAAGCATCATCAACCCATCTCTTTCGGATTATCCATCCGTAAAGCCTTGGGGAAAGGCTTCTCTCTCGAATCCGGCCTGACTTATACGCTCCTTTCTTCTGACGCTAAACTGGCGAATGACGACCATCAGATAGAACAGAAACTCCACTATATCGGTATTCCGTTGCGTGCCAACTGGAATTTCCTTGATAAGAAGCTCGTTACTCTTTATGTATCCGGTGGTGGTATGGTTGAGAAATGCGTGTATGGAAAGCTCGGTTCTGAAAAGGAAACGGTGAAACCTCTGCAATTCTCCGTATCCGGTGCGGTAGGTGCACAGTTGAATGCAACGAAACGTGTCGGTATTTATGTAGAGCCGGGCGTCGCTTATTATTTCGATGATGGCTCGGACATTCAGACCATACGTAAAGAAAATCCGTTTAATTTCAATATACAGGCAGGTATTCGTTTGACTTATTAATAAGAATAACTGTTATTCAAAATAATCATATTGGTTAATAAAGAAAATCTCGATTTGTTGAATCAAGTCGGGATTTTCTTTTAGTGCTATATTGTTGATGAGCATATATGCACTTTTCTCTATATTTTCTTTATGATAGAAAACCCTGTCGCTAAAATAAGTTGCTACAATTCTTGAATAGACTCTATATCTTTTAGTACACTTAGTATCTTCGTTGAAGCCGTTGGCTCCAATAAAACCAAATGAAGCTTTTGGATCTTCTTCATAAATAGAAAGCATAATATTAATACAGGTATTTATAATCCTTCTAGGCTCGAATGTATTGGTCATTATCCTGTATTTATTATGGGACAATCTATGGCTTTTCTGATAGAATTTTACAGCATAGATATTGTATTCATATTGTTCTACTCGAACGATATAAACCAAATTTGATTTAGTGGATTTGAATCTGTATAATGATATAGATAGAAGTCCATCCTCATTTTCTTCATCTTTTTGAATGAAAAAGAATGGGTAAGCGCTTTCTAACATTTAGAGGAGGTAAGGATATACTGGAATCCTTCTTTTACTTAGTTCTTCTTTGGATACATCAGACAATACAAACTTTTTCCCATCATCAATTTTTGAGGGATTGATTTTATTCTTCTGCTTTTGAGAAGATATTTTTTTTTGTTTTGTCTTGATATTGCCCATTATATTTAATCTTAAAATTACATTTCATCTTTGATAACGTAATTCTATTGCAAAGATAGAAAATATCCTTGTATGCTAGCGGAATATTGAATAGTCTAAGTAGTTAATTAACTATTTTTGGACTTTAGTAAAAATAAATATTATGCAGAAACCTTCCCGAAAAATCGGATAATTGAGAAAATATTAATAATATTGTCACCTGTTTCAGACCAACAGTGACATACCTTTGTTGCAAAATTCTAAAATATGATTGAGACTACTGCTGAAAAACTTTTATTAATCAAGTTAAAGGAAGGCTCTTTTCAGGCATTTGAAAAGTTATATACGATGTATAGTGGCAAACTGTACAATTTCATAATGCGGCTTTCTTCCGGCAATCAATATATGGCTGAAGAAGTGGTGCAATCCACTTTTATTCGTATATGGGAAGTACGTGAGAAAGTCGATTCCGACGCTTCTTTTATTTCTTTTCTCTGTACGATAGCCAAAAACTTACTGATGAATATGTATCAGCGTCAGACCATTGAATATGTTTACAATGAATATCTGATGAAGAGTGGGGTAGACCGTGACTCGCAGACAGAAGATAATATTGACCTGCGTTTCTTGAACGAATATATCGACTCTTTGGCAGAGGAACTGCCGGCTCAACGCAAGAAAATCTTTATCCTAAGCAAGCGTCAGAACTATACGAATAAGGAAATAGCCGAGATGATGGGGATTTCCGAAAGCACGGTCGCCACACAATTATCTTTGGCTGTGAAGTTCATGCGTGAACAGTTGATGAAGCATTACGATAAGGTAATTGCGCTTCTGTTCGCCTTCTTTGTTAATGAAATGTAATTGTAATACACATTTTTGGATAGTAGATAGGATGAAAATGTATACCTATAAATAAGTAAGAAGATGGATAAAATATATTATAAAGAGCTGATTGAGAAGTATTTCGAAGGAAATATAACGGATGCTGAGATTAAAGAGCTATCCGATTGGATAAAGAACGACCGCCGCTTACAAAGCTGGTGGGAAGAGGAGTTTTCCAAATCGGATGCCGACATTAATCCGATACTGCGTGACAAACTATTTGCCCGAATCAAAGAAGAGACACAAGGGGAGGAGAAACGAAAGGTCATTCGCATGAATCCGTGGAAATGGGCTGCCGCCATCCTTCTGCCTATCTGTGTCGCCTTCTTTACCTACTATCTTATAGATTCTTCTCAAACAGCGGGAGCTCCCTTTATAGTAAAAGCCGATAAAGGAGACAAAGCAACCATTGAATTGCCGGACGGAACGAATGTCGTGCTAAACTCCGCTTCACAATTAAGCTACCTGAATAATTTCGGAGAAAAAGTCCGTCGTGTACAACTGAATGGCGAAGCCTATTTCAAAGTAGCCCATGATGAAAAGCGCGCCTTTATTGTGCAAGTCGGTGATTTGGAAGTGAAGGTACTCGGTACTTCTTTCAATGTATCAGCCTATGAAGACGCCAAAGACGTGACAGTCGTTCTTTTGGAAGGAAAAGTGGGAGTCTATGCGCAGGAAACGTCGCATATCATGAAGCCCGGCGACAAAATAGAATATAACAAAACCACGCATAAGATAACAACCGCCCAGGTGCACCCGGATGACTACATCGAATGGACGAAAGGAAATATCTATTTCGAGAAAGAATCTTTGGAGAATATAATGAAAACTCTTTCACGTATTTATGACGTGGAAATCCGCTTCGATTCCAGTAAACTGCCAAAAGAATACTTTACGGGAACCATTCCGGGTGGTGGCATACAGAACGCTTTGAATATCCTGATGCTTACTTCACCTTTTTATTATGAAATGGACGGTTCGGTGATTGTCTTGAAAGAGAAATAAGTGGAACTTTCATAGGGTATCTTTGTTTATTCTTTGAATAACGTCTATATTTGTGGTACACTAATTTGAAGATGCAATGAATACATTAGAACGTAAATTGCCGATAGGGATACAGACGTTTGAAAATATACGTAAGGGCGGTTTCCTTTATGTAGATAAAACGGCTATTTTGTGGCAAATAATAAATACGGGAAAGCCTTATTTCCTTAGTCGTCCCCGTCGTTTTGGCAAAAGTCTGCTAATTTCTACTTTTGAAGCCTATTTTCAAGGTCGTAAAGACCTTTTTGAAGGCTTGGCAATTGAAAAGTTAGAGACAAAGTGGGAGCAATATCCGGTTCTGCATCTTGATTTGAATGCGAAGAAATATGAGACGGCAGCAGATTTGGTCGCCATGCTAAACCAATATTTGGAGAAATGGGAAGCCGTCTATGGTGATGAGAAGAAAAACCGTAGTCCTGAAGAACGTTTTAGTTATGTCATTGAGCAGGCCTGCCTGAAAACAGGAAAAGGAGTTGTGGTATTGGTTGACGAGTATGATAAACCCTTACTGCAAGCCCTTTTGGACGAGAACCTGTTGGATGAATACCGTCGTATTCTGAAAGCCTTTTATGGTGTGCTGAAAAGTTCCGACCGCTATCTCCGGTTTATATTCTTGACAGGAGTCACTAAATTTGCCCAAGTAAGTGTGTTCAGTGATTTGAATCAACTGAATGATATTAGCATGAAGATTCCATACGCCAATATCTGTGGTATTACTAAAAAAGAATTAGTATCCACATTTACTCCCGAGTTGGAGCGGTTGGCAGAAGTGCAGGAGATGTCCTTTGAAGATACAGTCGATAAAATGACAGCGATGTACGATGGCTATCACTTTACATACAGCGAAGAAGGACTATTTAATCCCTTCAGTGTACTCAATGTATTTGATGGATTAATGTTTGATAATTATTGGTTTCAGACTGGTACTCCTACCTATCTTGTAGACTTGCTGAAGCAAAGCGATTATGATTTACGTTTGCTGATAGATGGCTTGGAAGTAGGAAGCTCCGGGTTCGCCGAATACCGTGCAGAGACGAAGAATCCTCTTCCGATGATTTACCAAAGTGGCTATCTGACTATTAAAAACTTTGATAAATCATTGAACCTATATACGCTAGGTTTTCCGAATGATGAGGTAAAATATGGTTTCCTTAAATTCCTGATACCCTATTACACCCCCATCTCTTCCGATGAAACAGATTTTAATGCTGTTAAGTTTGTCCGCGAACTTCAGTCGGGCGACGTTCATTCCTTTATGGAACGTATGAAATCTTTCTTTGCCGACATTCCCTATGAATTGAATACAAAGACCGAACGCCATTATCAAGTTATCTTTTATCTCGTCTTTAAGTTGATGGGACAATATGTAGATGCAGAAGTCCGCAGTGCAAAGGGACGTGCCGATGCCGTGGTGAAAACAAAAGACCGTATTTATGTTTTTGAGTTTAAGTTGGAAGGAACAGTAGACGAAGCTCTGAGGCAAATAGATGAAAAAGGATATTTGTTACCTTACCGGACAGACGGGCGTGAGCTGGTTAAAGTCGGTGTCTCCTTCAATGCAGAAGAACGTAATATTGGTGAATACAAAGTAATATAATCGTTTATTGAGTAAAACATAGAATAGAGCCATTCCGGAGCCCGCTTCTTTGGAATGGCTTTTTTATTCTCTAATTTGAATAAGTTAACGAGAGTTAAAGTCTGATAGGCGCTTGGACGGGAGGATATAGCAGTCTGTATACCTATCAAACAACTTAAAAGTTTTGATATATGGAAAACAGAAAAACCTTTGTGAAATTCCCTCAAACCCATACTGAGGGAAGTAAGAACTGGAGAACACTACGGGCTATATGCCTGCTGTTGTTTTTAAGCATCTCTTTTGCCGCTTATTCCCAGATAACGGTGAATGTGAAAGACATTTCTTTAAGAGCCTCTTTAAAGAAAATCGAGCAAGTAAGTAATTACAAATTTTTCTACAGTGAAAGTCTTCCTGAATTAAATCAGAAAATATCGCTGAATGTTCAAAATGCGACAATCGCCCAAACGATGGAACTACTTCTGGGCAGAATGGAACTGACCTATAAAAAAGAACAAGACAATGTGATTGTATTGATTCGTAAAGCTCAGGACAAGTCAGTAGCCAAAAAAGTAACAGGCACCGTTGTAGATGAAAAGGGAGAACCTATTATCGGAGCAAGCATTGTGGTCAAAGGTGAGTCACATGGGACGATAACAGATTTCGATGGAAAATTCACATTAGCAGACGTGCCGGAAAAGGGAGTATTGACAATCTCCTATATAGGTTATAAAACAGTCGATCTTTCTACCACAGGTCAGACATTAGTAAAAGTAATACTTCAGGAAGATAGCAAAATGATTGATGAAGTCGTCGTTGTCGGCTACGGAGTACAGTCACAAAAACTGGTGACAACTTCCATCAGTAAAGTAAAGATGGAGAATATAGACCAAGGTAATGACTATAACCCGATAAAAATGCTGCAAGGACGTGTGGCAGGTGTGAATATATCCTCAGCTTCCGGCACTCCGGGCGAAAGCCCCAATGTAACCGTTCGCGGCATCGGCTCCGTCAGTGGAGGAAGTTCGCCGCTTTATGTTGTTGACGGTATCCCGAGTGAAAAATATCCCAACCTGAATCCGAATGACATTGAAAGTATGGAAGTCTTGAAAGACGCTTCCGCCGCTGCCATCTATGGTTCGCGTGCCAATGCCGGAGTCGTGTTGATAACCACTAAATCAGGTCAGCAAGGTAAGACGAAGATAGAGGTGTCCGGTCGTTACGGATTCGCTTATCTGGCCAGCGACATTGAAATGGCCAATTCGACGGAGTATATGAATACGATGCAAGCCGCTATTGATAATTACAATGTACAGATGGGAGCTAACCTTCAATTGTATGTTCCTTCTCAAATTCAGGAAACCAACTGGGTGAAAGAAATATCAAGAAAAAACTCAAAGACAGGTACCGGCTCCATCAGCATCTCCGGTGGAAATGAAAAAACCACCTTTTTCGCCTCTTTGGGAGCCAACACACAGGAAGGATATTTGAATAAAAGCAGCTATGACCAATATAATATGCGCGCAAAGTTCACCCATAAGATCAATAACATCTTCAAACTGAATATGAACTTGGCAGGTTCCGTCAGCCGTTCAGACCTGTTGGAAGAAACAAGCACCAGTCTGAAAGTGCTGCGTACGGCACGTGAAGAACAACCCTGGTATTCACCCTACAAAGAAGACGGAACATCCTACAAAGTGAATGGAACGGATATTCTGCGCCACAATCCCGTAATGCTGATAAACGAAGAAGACTGGGTAGCCAAGAAATATCAACTATCCGGCGTGTTCAGCATAGACGTCACTCCCTTCAAAGGATTCAAATACACACCGACAGTAAGCGTATATGGCATTTTGGATAACACCTCAAAGAAACTGTCGGACAAACATGACGCCCGCAAAAACAGCAGCGGTTGGGGAGCATTGGCGGAACAAAAAGACCAGAGCTTCCGCTATGTGATAGACAACATATTCTCTTACAACAATGAATGGAATAAACTGATCTATTCTGTCATGCTGGGACATTCGTTTGAAAAATACACTTATGAACAATTCGGCGCAAAGAGTGACAACTACGCCAACGGTGCATTTCCTTCCTCAAACTTTGATTTAATCAATGCAGGCCCCAATATTTATGCCGGAAACATCAGCTATACCTCTTACGCTTTAGAATCCTATTTCGGACGAATCGCCTTGAACTGGGACAACAAATATATACTGAATGCCTCATTGCGTAGTGACGGTTCCTCTCGTTTTGCGAAAAACAAGAGATACGGTTATTTCCCCTCTGCTTCTTTTGCGTGGCGGGCATCCAATGAAGGATTCTTCCCGAAAAACAAATACGTCAATGACGCCAAGTTAAGACTAAGCTGGGGTATGACAGGCAGCATGGCAGGAGTGAGCAACTATGCTCCGTTGTCACTTATCAGTGCGGGCGGCGCTTCCTACAATGGTTCCGCCGGATTCCAGATTTCGCAAGACGCCCGTGCTTTGACTTGGGAGAAAGCCAGCCAGTTCAATATCGGATTTGATATAGAAATGTTTCAGTCTCGCCTGACTTTAAACGTAGATATGTTCTATCAAAAGACCACCGATCTGCTGTTCAAGAAACCGGTCAATGCGACCACCGGATATACCACCTTGCAGTCAAATATTGGTTCATTGGAGAATAAAGGACTCGAATTGGCTTTAAACGGCAAAATTCTTACCGGAAAGTTCAAATGGGATTTGGGGGGAAACATCTCTTTCGTGAAGAACAAATTGCTCTCCCTGATTGAAGGAAATGATATGTATATAGTTCCCAGTAGCGGAAGTAACCTCTTGGGTGGTTCGATGCATGCCCTAATCAACGGTCAGCCCATCAGTACATTTTATATGCTGAAGATGGAAGGCATCTACCAGCGTGACGAAGAAGTGCCTGCGAAACTTTACGCTAAAGGCGTACGTGCCGGCGACGTGAAATATTTCGATTATAACGAAGACGGTGACATTTCCGACGCCGACCGGATGAACGTAGGAAAAGCCATTCCTGACTTTTACGGAGGTATCACTTCCAACTTCTCCTACAAAGGTTTTGACCTGTCTCTGTTCGGGCAATTCTCCGTAGGCGGCAAAGTAATGTCGGCATGGCGGGGAGTGAATGGTTCCGAAGGTACCGACCATTTGGGGCTCGCACTATCGAATGTAAAAGTAAGCGACCGGGGCGAATCTGTGGAACAATACTTTAATGTAAGCAAAGAAGTAGCCAACGGATACTGGCGCGGAGAAGGAACAAGCAACACGATTCCCCGTCCTGTACGAATCGGAGTGCATACCGGATACGATTATGACTACAACGTACAGACCTCTACACGTTATTTGGAAGATGCTTCCTATTTCAAACTGAAAACAGTGACCCTGGGCTACACTTTGCCGGAATCAGTTGTTAAGAAACTCCGCGTGAATTCATTGAGAGTCTACGTTTCGGCAGATAATCTGCTGACCCTCACCAAATATTCCGGTTATGATCCCGAAACATCATTCTCCGGCAGTCCGGGTGATTCAAATTATGGTGTTGACTTCGGTCTGCAACCTGTATTGAGAACATTTATTTTTGGTCTGAATCTAAACTTTTAAAAACATAGATGTATGAAACGATACTATACTATAATCAACTATTTGCTGTGTAGCATGTGCCTTTTGTGGATGACGGCTTGTTCAGGTATGCTGGACGATATGCGGCCTAAAGATCAGATACCTCAAGATATGTTGAGCGAATCCGATTTGGAAAAATTATTGAATGGAGTGTACGCCGAAATGGAAGAACTGGTATTCAAGTTCTATATGGACGGTGACGTAAAAGGCGAGAATTTCAAGGCAGGTCCCGGTTTTTCCCTGAACGACCCGATGTTGATGGCTCCCAGCTCCAAAGAAGTTTTGAGCCAGTGGCAGAAATGCTTCACCGCCCTGAAACAAGTAAATTTCCTGGTCGAAACATATGAAGCATCCTCTAATAAAGAAAGCCTGGTAGTGAAGCAGACAGGTGGTACGGGCTACTATTTCAGAGCCTTGATTTACTATCATTTAGCTACTCGCTGGGGTGGAGCTCCTATCTTGCGTAAACGTACCTATGACGTCGTACCCATCTCTCCCGAAGCAGAAGTATGGAGTTTTATCAAAGAAGACTTGACGAAAGCCGAAGGGTTACTACTAGAGTTTACAGACCGTTTTTATGTATCTCTTAGTGCTTGTGACGCACTGAATGCCAAAGTCTGCCTGTCTTTGAAAGACTATACGAACGCAGCCGCCTATGCCGATAAGGTGATTACCAAATCCGGCTTTGCATTGAGTGCTACATCGACCGAGTATGCTAATGCCTTTGTCTCCAACAGCAGTAGCAAAGAACTGGTCTTTGCGCTAGCCAACAAACGCAGCACTAGTCTGCTGCTATTCTACCAAACGGTGAACGACATCGACCCCACTTGGGATTATTCTCCCTCTACTGACTGTTACGGACATCTCTTCGATGATACGACTGTCAAGAAACAAGACATACGCGCAAAAGCCGTGTTTGGCGCGGATAATAGCCGCATTATCAAATTCCCGAATGGAAGTACCGGTCAGTTTGTCACCAATGAACAACCGTCTCAAACACCGATTGTAGTTACTCGCGTGGCAGAGATGTATCTGATTAAAGCAGAAGCGCTGGGAGCCGCCAACGGATTGTCTACACTGAAAGAGTTTATGAACAAACGTTACGCCACCGTTTCGCTACCCTCAAGCATGACTGATACTGAATTTCAGAACCAGATACTTGATGAGCGTCACCGTGAACTGTACGCGGAAGGTCAGCGATGGTATGATTTGAAACGAACCAATCGTCTGGACTTGTTTACTTCCTTGAACGGCAGAAACTACCTGATGTACTATCCGGTGCCCCAGTCGGAACGCGACTTGGCGGGAGAAGAAAACTATCCTCAAAATCCAGGTTATTAATTATCTTAGAAAGAACAGAGTATGAAGAATATAAAAATATTTGCGACGTTTTTCATCTGCCTGCTGGTACTTTCGGCATGCTCGGATGATTGGAAAGAAAATGCGCTGACAGCTAAATTTGCTTTTGACAAGACGACCTATTATGTAGGCGAAGAAGTCAGTATCATGAATGAAACGATGGGCGGAGAAGGCAACTATACCTGCCAATGGGATTTGGGGGACGGAAAGACTTCGACCGAGATTGCCCCTAAAGTAATTTATGAAACGAATGGTGCCTATACAGTGACTCTGCACGTCAAAGATGGCAAAGGAAATTACGCAATGGCTCATAAATTGCTGACGATTGAAGCAGAACCTCTGCCCGAAGTCGGGAATGTGAAACTGAAGTGGGTAGGTGCCCACGTATTGGGCGAAATACGTTCCACGGCTCCGGCAGTCAGTGATGATAATAATGTGTATATGACTTCCAATGACCATTATTTACGTAAATTCTCTGCCGCAACGGGCGAACAGCTTTGGCAATTCGATTTATGGACTTCTGCTGATGGCGATTCTCCGTCCGGCAATACGCACACAACTCCGAGCATCGACACAGATGGTACTGTCTATGTAGGAACCGGCGATACAAGTGGCAAGGTAGGTCGTGTATATGCCATTCATCCCGATGGAACGAAAAAATGGGTAGTTGCCGGAGATGCCGAAAAAGGATTCTGGAATAAAGGGCAGGCTTCCACACCCCGTATCAATTACCTGACCTGCGCGATTGGAGAAAACCACGTCTATATGGGTAATGGCGGCTCTACCGGTTCGGTGCTTGCCGTTGATAAGAACACCGGATACAGAGTAGGTTATGTGGCAAATGCGGATAATTCGGGAGGCCCTTCGGGCGGAGTCTCTGCCGGAATTGCATTGGCGAACAATACATTGGTTTGGTCAGGCGGAAAGAACGGATTATTCGGTGCTTCGGCATCTGCGTTGAATACAGGCGGTAATGTGACGTGGGCATGGCAGGTATATAGTTCTGGAAATGACAAACCTTCGGAAAATATGAATGGTTCCGTAGCAGTGGATGGAGCCGGAACAATCTATGGGATTGCCACATTCCCTGGAATAGGAAGCAGTGCTTTTGCCATGGGAAGCGACGGAGTCGAAAAATGGCGCACTTCGTTGGGAAATGTAGGAACATTGGATCAAGGTGGCGTTGTGATAGGTCTGGACGGAAGCATCATTGTAACTGTAAAACGTGCTCCGGGCGAAGCTACGGGCGGAGTGGTTTCTTTATCCCCTAATGGAGTTATCCAGTGGCATTATGGTGTACCTGAAGATGTCAGCGGATGCGCGGCAATCGACCAAGCCGGAAATATTCATTTTGGAACCCAGTCCGGCAATTATTATATCATTAAACCCGAAGCATCGGAAGAACAGCTAATCCTGAAAAAAGACCTCACCGCACTGATTAATGAAAGTGACTCCCCTCTGAAAGACAACTGGGAAGCAGGTATCGGAAAGATATGGAGCTCACCGACAATCGGGCCGGACGGCACAATTTATATCGGTGTCACGAATACCGTAGATCCGTCAAAGAGTGTTTTGGTAGCTTTGGAAGATGAAGGTATCACCGGAAGTGCAGCTTCCGCGTGGCCGATGAAAGGGAAAGACAGCCGTCATTCTAGTGCACAGTTGGGCGGATCGGGCGAAAATCCGGGCGGTGAGCCGGGCGGACAACTCCCCATCACGGGAAATCTGAAGGCCGATTTAAAGAACCTGTTTGAGGATAGCTCATATAAAGTCTGGCTCTGTGCCCATCGGGCAAACACACAGAAGGGCATAGCCAACGGCATTCCGGAAAATTCATTGCCTTCCATAGAATATGCCATCAATGCCGGAGTAGAGATGATCGAACTGGATGCACGTCCCACTTCGGACGGGATATTGGTGCTGATGCACGATAATACTATCGACAGAACCACCGACGGAAGTGGCGTGGTAGGAAATTATACCTATCAGCAACTGCAACAGTTCTATCTCAAAGATGCGGCAGGCAACCTGACGGGCGAACGTATTCCGACTTTAGAGGACGCATTGAAAAAGGGGAAAGGAAAGGTGTATTTCAATTTGGATATTGTCAACAAAGACGTTGCCGTAGCTACAATGGTGTCATTACTTAAAAAACTCGACATGGAAAGCGAAGTTCTGTTGTATGTATCGAACAATCGCAATTATGCGTATGATTTGAAAGCTGCAAATGGCAGCCTGTTACTGCATCCGATGGCAAAAGCAGCGGACGATATTACTTACTTTGCTTCTTCCTATACGGACAATGTACAGATGATGCAACTATCTACCTCGGATGCTATTTCGGGCGCAATGACCGAAGATATTAAATCTAAAGGCTGGCTTCTTTTCTCCAATATTGTAGGGGCGAATGATACGAATATGCTGTCAGAGAACTATTCGGGGCTTGTAGGTATGATAAACAAGCGCATTAATGTCGTACAGACCGATTATGCCGAAGTGGCAGCCAAGTATTTGAAATCTAAAGAATATAGATAACAAGAATGAATATGAAGAAATATATAATCATAGTAATTGTCCTGATGTTTCCTTTCTGCCTGTTTGCAGATGAACCGGTAAAGGCTATTTACGCAAAGATAACAAATCCTGATAATAAAGAAATCACCGTCGTAGCCCATCGGGCGGACTGGCGTTTTGCACCTGAAAATTCACTGGCAGCGATTGAAAGCTCTATCCGGCTGGGAGCCGACGTGGTAGAGCTGGACATTCAGAAGACCAAAGACGGACAGTTGATTCTTATGCATGATAAGACGTTGGACAGAACGACAACCGGAAAAGGCAGGATTGCCGAATGGACACTGGACTCCATCCGGACTCTCCGCCTGAAGAATGGTGCCGCATTGAAAACCAAACACCGTGTGCCTACATTGGAAGAAGCGTTGTTGACAGCTAAAGGGCGTGTGATGGTAAATTTGGATAAGGCATATCCGATATTCGATGAGATTTTTCCCATCTTGGAGAAAACCGGAACCGTGGGGCAGGTCATTATGAAAGGCTCCAAACCTGTTGCGGAAGTAAAGAAGGATTTGGGAAAATATTTGGACCGGATTATATATATGCCTATCGTACATTTGGACAGGCCGGGAGCTATGCAGCAAATAGATGATTTTATGAAAGAACTTCATCCCGTAGCTTTTGAACTGCTGTTCGAATCGGATACTTGCCAACTCCCTAAACAGGTGAGGGCTAAACTTGAAGGAAAAAGTAAAATTTGGTATAATACCCTTTGGGATACAATGGCAGGCGGGCATGACGATGATAAATCGTTGGAAAACCCGGATGAAGGCTACGGATATTTGATAGACACACTCGGCGCGACCATTATTCAGACCGATCGTACCGCCTATTTATTGGAATATTTGCAAGCCCGTAAGAAACGTAATGAGCATAAAGTAGATGCATTTCATTAATATGTAAATTCCGTTTATGGCATTTAAAATATTGGATTTCTACAAAATCTCTCCTCCGGCAGTCGGGGGAGAGACTGATTCCGAACGTTCTTCACGCTTCAAGCGTATCCGTTGGGCTACGTTCCTGTCGGCCACTACCGGATATGGCATCTACTATGTTTGCCGTCTCAGTATGAATGTAGTGCGTAAGCCGATTGTAGAGGAAGGAATATTCTCCGAAACTCAATTAGGAATCATAGGCTCCTGCCTGTTTTTCGTGTATGCAGTGGGTAAGCTGACGAATGGATTTCTTGCCGACCGCAGCAATGTGCGACGTTTTATGTCTACCGGATTAGTATGTTCCGCTTTGATAAACCTGTGTTTGGGCTTCACCAGTTCATTTTATGCATTTGTCATACTTTGGGGATTGAATGGTTGGTTTCAGTCAATGGGGGCGGCGTCCGGTGTCGTTTCGCTGACACGGTGGTATAGCAGTAAGGAGCGGGGGACTTTCTATGGTTTTTGGTCTGCCAGTCATAATTTGGGCGAAGCATTGACGTTTATCTCCATAGCATTGCTGGTTAGTTGGATGGGGTGGAGATATGGAATGATTGGAGCCGGAGTAATTGGTATCCTGGGGTTCCTGATGATGCTTGTCTTTATGCGTGATACGCCACAGAGTCAGGGATTCTTGTTGGACAAAGATTCTTCCTCCGCAGATTCCCAGTCTTCATCCGGTAAACAGACGGAAGATTTCAACAAAGCTCAAAAAGCAGTTTTGAAGAATCCCGCAATTTGGATTTTGGCTTTATCAAGTGCATTTATGTATATCAGCCGCTATGCGGTAAATAGTTGGGGCGTTTTTTATCTGGAAGCTCAAAAGGGATACTCTACATTGGATGCCAGTCTCATCATATCTATCAGTTCCATTTGCGGAATCATCGGCACGGTATTTTCCGGTATCATTTCCGACAGGTTCTTTTCCGGCAGTCGTAATATTCCCGCTTTAGTATTTGGGGTGATGAATGTGTTTGCTCTCTGCCTGTTTCTCTTAGTTCCAGGTGTTCATTTTTGGATAGATGCATTGGCAATGGTACTTTTCGGCTTAGGTATCGGAGTCTTGATCTGTTTTCTAGGTGGTTTAATGGCAGTGGATATTGCTCCCCGTAATGCATCGGGCGCCGCTTTGGGGGTAGTCGGCATTGCCAGCTACATCGGAGCCGGACTGCAAGACGTGATGAGCGGTATACTAATAGAAGGTCACAAAACCGTTCAGAATGGAGTCGATGTTTACGACTTCACCTATATCAATTGGTTTTGGATTGGTGCGGCATTACTTTCAGTATTGTTTGCTTTATTAGTTTGGAATGCAAAATCAAAAGAAGTCAATTA
Source organism: Bacteroides sp. f07 (assembly GCF_042854785.1). Lineage (NCBI taxonomy): Bacteria > Pseudomonadati > Bacteroidota > Bacteroidia > Bacteroidales > Bacteroidaceae > Bacteroides > Bacteroides sp. f07. Next base: position 947,256 of record NZ_BAABXI010000001.1, read on the forward strand.
AAGTGAGTACATTAGGTTAGAATATAAGTCTTTGTTTTCGAGGTATTAGTCACCATTCCGGGGAGTAAGTAATGATTGCTATTCTTCCTGGAATGGCTTTTTTATAATCAATTAAATAATAGTTTTATGGAAAATTCATGTAATGATGAATTGTTTTGTTCATTGAAAAATGAACTTCGTGAAGTAGATGCATAAATCAATGTGCAGAGTGAAAAACTAATCGAGCTGTTCGACCAAAAAAAAGATTAGTCGGTCTGTTGGTTCGGGAACTTGAATCGCATACGCCTGCCACAATCGAATATCTGGGTGACCCGAAGCAGTACATTTCCGTAGTGCTGGCGGCTATCGACCACGGTCGTCTTACGTATGACGGAGTAGCGAACTGCGAACAGACTTTCCGCTCTTTGGCGAATGTGATAGATGTCATAAGTCCTAAAAATGGGAAAGTGCTTAGTGTGGAGACGTTGGTGTCTTATGAGAAGAAAGAGCGTTCCGGAGATTTTAAAGATTATTCGGAAGGGAATTTTGAATAGTCCGGGGTGGCCCGGAAGCTGATTAGAAAACGTGGCGGGAAATCTGAAAAAGACGGTTGTGTTTTTCGGATTTCCCGCCGTCTTTTTAAAGAAGAAAAAGAGAAAGTGTGAGGGGTGTGAGGGAGGATTTCTAACATTCGTGTCTATTTTATTAGAAAATATAGATAGGAAAAAATAAAATATAAGAGTAAAAGGTTGCAATTCCTCCCTCACACTTATGCGGTAAAAAGAATGAAAAATAATATAAAGCAGACTGTTTTGTTGTATAGTTGAACAACGATTTGTACCTTTGTGATATAGAAAGGAAAATAATTGCATATAAAGGATATTTTAGAGAGTTCTTTAATAGCTTAGATACAGGAACTTAAGATAAAATATTATATGTGCTGATGCTGCTGCAAACACAGGATAGAATGCCTGTCAAATTTATGAGATTGATAGACGAGGGGCTTTATATGAACTTCGTATTGAATATCAAGGTAATATATATAGGATATTCTTTTGTTTTGACGAAGGACGTATTGTGATATTATTCAATGGTTTTCAAAAAAAGTCTGAAAAGACCCCTAAAAAGGAGATTGATAAAGCAAAGATATTAAGAAAGGAGTATTATGGAAGTAAAAACAAATGAAGAACTTTTTGATGTCAGTGCATTGATTGATGAGCGTTTTGGCAAACAGGACACCTCTGAACGTGCGGAAGCAGAAGGAAAAGCCTATGCTTTTTACACGGGGCAGATTATTGAGGATGCGCGGAAAAAGGCTAAAATCAGTCAGGCTGAATTAGCCCGGCGTATCGGTTCCGACCGCTCTTATATATCAAGAGTGGAGAGTGGGCGGACTGAACCTAAGGTATCTACTTTCTATCGGATAATGAATGCCTTGGGTTGTAGAATCGAATTTTCGATGAATCTATAGAAACAGAGACATGGTGATTCTCTCTATTTATTACTGTGGCGGTTAGTTGACCACCACAGTAGCAAAATACTCTTTAAATACTCCCGCAGCTTTTTCAAGTTGTTCGGGGGTATTTTCTTTTACATCTTTCAGCTTGTATTCCTGTTCCATGGCTTCGTATTTGTGTACGCCTAGCGTATGGTAAGGCAGCACCTCTACACGCTGAATCATCTTGTACTTTCCCAAAGCCTCTCCCAGTTGGCGGATATCCTCTTCAAAGTCGCTGTATCCGGGCACTAACACATATCGCAACCAAAACGGTTTTCCGTTCTCTTCGAGCCATGCCGCCGTGCGGATGGTCTGTTCGTTGCTTCTTCTGGTCAGCGTCTGGTGGCGGGTGGGGTTGAATTCTTTGATATCAAGCAATACGAGGTCGGTCAGTTTGAAAAGCTCTTCTACATCTTCATTCCAGATGCCGCCGTTGCTGTCTATGCAGACGTGAATCCCTTTCTCTTTCAGCTCGCGAACCAGCGGGACAAGCGCTTTCGCCTGAAACGTAGGTTCTCCGCCCGAAAAAGTAACTCCACCGCGCTTTCCGAAGAAGGGACGCTGGCTCACGGCCATGCGGACAATCTCTTCCGGCGGGGTAGGCGTACCACCTTTGCCGGCTATCGTGTCGGGATTGGCACAATACAGGCAGCGGAAATTGCAGCCTTGAAGAAAAACGACGAGCCGTAAGCCCGGCCCGTCGAATGTTCCCATACTTTCGTATGAATGTACGTTTATCGTCATATAGAGTAGATAGATTACATACGTTCGTGGAAGCTACGGCTGATAACTTCCAGTTGGTGTTCGCGGCTCAACTTCACGAAGTTTACGGCATAACCGGAAACACGGATTGTGAGCTGAGGATATTTCTCCGGATGTTCCATAGCGTCATAAAGCATATCACGGTTCAGAACGTTAACGTTCAAATGGTGAGCGCCTTTGGTGAAGTAGCCGTCCATCATGGTAACCAGGTTGTCTATGCGGTCTTCTGCGGTAGCTCCCAGTGATTTGGGAACGATGGAGAAGGTGTTGCTGATACCGTCCTGTGAGTCACGGTAGCGCAACTTTGCGACAGAGCTCAAAGAAGCGATAGCACCGTTCTTGTCGCGTCCGTGCATCGGGTTGGCACCCGGAGCAAAGGCAACGCCTTTGGCACGTCCGTCGGGAGTAGCACCGGTCTTCTTGCCATACATCACGTTAGAAGTGATGGTCAGCAATGATAGGGTAGGACGGGCATTCTTGTAAACAGGCAACTTCTTCAACTCTTCACTGAAGAAATATACCAGGTCAACACCCAGGTGGTCTACCTTGTCATTGTCGTTACCGAAACAAGGGAATTCGCCTTCGATGTCGAAACCTTCCGTCAGACCGATGTCGTTGCGGCGGGCGGTAACTTTCGCGTACTTGATGGCAGACAGTGAGTCGAGCGCGATGGAAAGTCCGGCTACACCGTAAGCAAGGTTGATGCGCGGGTTGGTATCTACGAGAGCCATCTGTGCCTTTTCGTAGTAATACTTATCGTGCATATAATGGATGATGTTCATCGCTTCGTTGTAAACGCGGGCGATTTCAGTCAATACCTTCTTGTAGTTGCTCATTACTTCTTCGAAGTTCAGCGTGTCACTGGTCAGTACAGGGATGTTTTTCACCATGACCGTACCCGTGTTTTCGCAACGTCCGCCGTTGATGGCGAGCAATAGGGCTTTGGCTAGGTTACAGCGTGCACCGAAGAATTGAATCTGCTTTCCGATTTCCTGGTAAGACACGCAGCAAGCGATTCCGTAGTCGTCTGACTGGCGTACTTCGCGCATCAGGTCGTCGTTTTCGTACTGGATAGAAGAAGTGTCGATAGAAACTTTGGCACAGAATTCTTTGAAACCGTCCGGCAGTTCCGGGCTCCACAATACAGTCAGGTTCGGTTCTGGTGACGGGCCGAGGTTGTACAGTGTTTGCAGGAAGCGGAAGGAAGTCTTTGTTACTTTGGTACGTCCGTCGTTGAGACGTCCACCCAAAGATTCGGTTACCCAGGTCGGGTCGCCGGCAAAGATGTCGTTGTATGATTGCATACGCAGGTGGCGTACCATGCGCAGTTTGATGACAAACTGGTCGATAAGTTCCTGTGCGAAAGATTCGGTGATGGTTCCTTTGCTCAGTTCATATTCCATGTAGATGTCGAGGAAGGAAGAAACATTTCCTAATGACATGGCTGCACCGTCTTGTTCTTTAACGGCGGCAAGGTAAGCCATATATACCCATTGAACTGCTTCCTGTGCGGTGTAGGCAGGACGGCTCAAATCGAGTCCGTAATATTCGCCCATAACCTTCATGTCCTTCAATGCCTTGATTTGCTCTGCCACTTCCTCGCGCAGGCGGATGCGGGCCTCGGTCATCGGACCGGTCAGGTTGCGCAGGTCTTCTTTCTTGGCTTCAATCAGTCGGTCGATACCGTAGAGCGCCATACGGCGGTAGTCACCGATGATACGTCCGCGGGCATAGTTGTCGGGAAGTCCGGTCAGGAATCCCAGTGAGCGGAACGAGCGGATTTCTTCGGTATATACGTCGAATACGCCGTCGTTGTGCGTCTTGCGGTAGTGAGTGAATATATCTTTTACGCGGTCGTCCACTTCCACGCCGTTTTCGTGGCAAGCCTTGCTCACTACGTTGATACCGCCGAAAGGCTTGATGGCACGTTTCAGCAGTTCGTCTGTCTGCAGACCGACGATTAATTCGTTTTCCTTGTCGATATATCCGGCTTTGTGGGAAGTGATGGTGGATACGGTAACATTGTCAAGCGAGCGGACGCCGTTGTTTGCTCTTTCTTCCGCCAGCGCTTCGAGGCAGCGGTTCCATACGGCTTTTGTGCGTTCGGTAGGTCCTTCGAGGAAAGAAGCATCTCCGTAATACGGAGTGATGTTATGACTTACGAAATCCCTGACGTTGATTTCGCTGCTCCAAAGACCATCTTTAAAGATTTTATTTAATTCCATAAATGATAAAATTAGAGGTTGTAGTTATCCTTTTCTTTAGAGCGCACAAAGTTACAATCATTTTTCATATAATCAGCATAAATATGCTCCATTTTATGCTTTTCAACATAAAATACCTAGATATTGCTATCCTTTGGAAATCTTCTCGAAATTTTTTTGTGGAAACTCTTGCATGTTTAAAAAAAGTTCGTACCTTTGCACCGCTTTTAACGAAAAGCACTTCTGAAAAGGAAGTTTTGGAGAGGTGGCAGAGTGGTCGATTGCGGCGGTCTTGAAAACCGTTGTACCGCGAGGTACCCGGGGTTCGAATCCCTGTCTCTCCGCTGGAAAATAGCAGCTTTGAAGCTGCTATTTCTTTTGTGGAAAGTATATTTCCATTGCCCTGTTTTTTTATTGAAAAATAAGGAGAGGTGCTCGAGTGGTTGAAGAGGCACGCCTGGAAAGCGTGTATACCCCTAAAGGGTATCACGAGTTCGAATCTCGTTCTCTCCGCTTTTTTTGTCTGTTGTTAAAAAAATGTTTTAAAGCGGTTGCTTTGATTTTTCAAAGCAGCCGCTTTTTTTATTCCGGACATTTATTCCAATTCCTCGATAATCTTCTTTACATCTATCGGTTGCAGCCTTCCGTACACTTTCTCGCCAATCATCACTACCGGAGCCAGTCCGCAGGCACCTACGCAGCGCAGGCAGTCCAATGAGAATTTTCCATCCGGTGTGGTTTCGCCGACTTCGATGCCCAGTACGCGCTTGAATTCTTCAAGCAGCTTTTCGGAGCCGCGCACGTAGCATGCCGTACCCATGCAGACGGAGATGGGATGCTTCCCTTTCGGGGTCATGGTGAAGAACGTATAGAAAGTGACCACCCCATATACTTTCGATACGGGGATATTGAGCTTGGAAGCGATGATGCGCTGCATCTCTTCGGGCAGGTAGCCGTGCAGATGCTGCGCTTCGTGCAAAATATTGATTAATTCGCCCGGATTGTTTCCGTGCTTGTCGCAAATCGTTCTGACTTGTTCCGCCACGTCGCAGGCTAGTTTTATATCTGACATAATACTCTTCGTTTAAAGTTAATCCATAGATTTGTTGAAATAGTGGGTGTGCAATAGCATTTCCGATTTCTCGCCCAGGGGTTTGCCGAGATATTCTTCGTATAGTTTTTTGATGTACGGGTTATCGTGCGATTTGCGCAGCGGTTTGTTGGCGTCTTCACGATAAAGCGCATTGGCGCGGGCGTATAATACTTCCGAATTGCCGTGGTGCAGCGGTTGGCCGCCACCGCCGATGCAGCCGCCGGGGCAGGCCATGATTTCGATGACGTGATATTCGTTGTGCCCGTTCCGTATATCTTCCAACAGATGGCGGGCGTTGCCCAGTCCGTGTGCGATGCCTACTTTCAGTTCAAATCCGTTCAGATTGACGGTGGCGCGGCGGACTCCGTTCAGTCCGCGTACTTGTTCGAAGTTTACATTCTTGAGAGGTTCTCCGGTGTAGATTTCATAGACGGAGCGCAGGGCGGCTTCCATTACGCCGCCTGTGGCGCCGAAAATGACACCGGCGCCTGTCGATTCGCCCATCGGATTGTCGAACGGGCTGTCTAGTACCAGCGGGAAGCCGATGTTGGCACGTTTAATCAGCCGTGCCAGTTCGCGGGTGGAGATGGAGTAATCCACGTCGGGGATGCCATTTACTTTGAACTCGTCGCGGTCGCATTCATATTTCTTTGCCAGGCAGGGCATGATGGATACGACGACTAACTTCTCCCTGGGGATTCCCATCTTTTCCGCCCAGTAGGATTTGGCGATGGAGCCGAACATCTGTTGCGGGGAACGGGCGGTGGACGGTATATCCAGCATATCCGGGAAGTGATGTTCGAAGAAGTTCACCCATGCCGGACAACAGGACGTAAGGATGGGCAGGCGGACGGACTTGTCGCCGTTGAGATAGCGTGTCAGGCGGTTCAGGATTTCGGAGCCTTCTTCCATGATGGTGAGGTCGGCTGCGAAATCGGTGTCGAATACATAGTCGAATCCCAGTTCGCGCAGGGCGTATACCATTTTTCCGGTTACCAGTGTGCCGGGGGGGAATCCGAATTCTTCTCCCAGGGCAGCGCGTACGGCAGGTGCGGTCTGCACGATGACTACCTTGTCCGGGTTTGCCAAGTCATCGAGCAGGCGGTTGGTGTAATCACGTTCGGTCAATGCGCCTACCGGACAGACGGCTACGCACTGGCCGCAATAAGTACATTCACTCTCTGTCATCATGCGGTCGAAGGCGGGAGCTATCGTCGTGTTGAAACCGCGGCGGATGGCGCTGAGTGCGCCTACTGTCTGCACATCGTTGCATACACTTTCGCAACGGCGGCAGAAAATACATTTGTCCATGTTGCGGACAATGGAAGCGGTGATTTCCCGTTTGCGGGGAGACAGTTCACCTCCATTGAAAGGCATCTCGCGGATATTGAAGCGCAGTGCCAGTGTCTGAAGTTCGCAGTTGCCGCATTTCGGACAGGTGAGGCAGTCGTTGGGATGGTCGGAAAGAATCAGCTCGGCTACTACCTTGCGGGCGTTCATCACGCGCAGGGTACTGGTTTTTACTACCATGCCTTCCGTGCAACGGGTGGCGCAGGCAGGAGCCAGGTTGCGCCGTCCGATGACTTCGACCACGCAGATGCGGCAGGAAGCGGGATTGTTTTTTATGCAGGTTCCTTTCAGGTCAATGTGGCATAAGGTAGGTATGTTGATGCCTATTTTGTTGGCGGCTTCAAGAATGGTGCTTCCTTCGGGGACGGTGATAAAATGACCGTCTATTTGGAGTGTAATTTGTTTTTCTTCCATGGTAAATAGACTTTAACAGACGAGAATGGCTTTGGACTTGCAGCGTGCCATGCACATTCCGCATTTGATACATTTGTCGGGGCTGATGATGTGCGGTTTGCGTACCAGTCCGATGATTGCGTCCGCCGGACAGTTCTTGGCGCACAGATGGCAGCCGATGCAAAGTTCGGGATTGATGGTGTAGGTCAGCAGGGATTTGCACTGTTTGGCACGGCAGGTTTTGTCGCGGACGTGTTCCAGGTATTCGTCATGGAAATTGTCCAGCGTAGACAGAACCGGGTTTGGGGAAGTCTGTCCTAGTCCGCAGAGGGCGGTGTCTTTGATAACTTGTCCCAAAGTGGCGAGAGTGTCCAGGTCTTTTTCCGTGCCCCTTCCTTCGGTTATCTTGTTCAGCAATTCAAGCAGGCGTTTATTGCCGATACGGCAAGGCGTACATTTCCCGCAGGATTCTTCTACGGTAAAGTCCAGGTAGAAGCGGGCGACGGATACCATGCAGTCGTCTTCGTCCATCACAATCATACCGCCGGAACCCATCATGGAGCCGGCAGCCAGAAGATTGTCGAAGTCGATGGGGGTATCCAGGTGCTTCTCTGTCAGGCAGCCGCCCGATGGACCGCCTGTCTGCACCGCCTTGAATTTCTTTCCGCCTTTGATGCCGCCGCCGATTTCGTAGATTACTTCGCGGAGCGTAGTCCCCATCGGTACTTCAATCAGTCCGACATTGTTTATCTTTCCTGCAAGGGCGAATACTTTTGTGCCTTTGGAACGTTCCGTTCCAATCGTTGCGAACCATTCGGCGCCTTTCGTCAGGATGATAGGGATATTGGCGAGCGTCTCTACATTGTTCACGTTGGTAGGCTTGCCCAGGTAACCGGATTCGGCGGGGAAAGGCGGTTTGAGAGTCGGCTCGCCGCGTTTTCCTTCCATGGAGTGAATCAGGGCGGTTTCTTCGCCGCAGACGAAGGCGCCTGCTCCATAGCGTATCTCGATGTCGAAACTGAAATCTGTTCCTAAGATGTTATCTCCCAGCAGACCGTAATTGCGGGCTTGCTCGATAGCTGTTTTCAGCCGGCTGATGGCAAGAGGGTATTCGGCGCGGATATACACCAGTCCTTTACTGGAACCAATGGAGTAACCGCAGATACACATGGCTTCTACGATAGAGTGAGGGTCGCCTTCCATGATGGAGCGATCCATAAATGCGCCGGGGTCGCCTTCGTCCGCGTTGCAAACTACATATTTGATGTCCGATTGCTGCTTATGGGTAAACTCCCATTTCAGTCCTGTGGGGAAGCCGCCACCGCCACGTCCGCGCAGGCCGGAGCGTTTGATGAGGTCGATTACGTCCGTCGGCTGCTTATTGAGAAGGCAGTCCGCCAGTGCGTAATATCCTTCGCGGGCGATATATTCCTCGATATTTTCCGGGTCGATAAAGCCGCAGTTGCGCAGGGCGATGCGTAGTTGCTTCCGGTAGAAATCCATGTGCTTGGAGTCGCTGACGGTATGTTCCGTTTTCGGGTCTGTGTACAGCAGTCTTTCTAGCTTCCGACCGCCGATGATATGTTCGGTGATGATGTTTTCCGCGTCTTCGGGGGTGACTTGTGTATAGAAGGTGTTGTCGGGGATGATTTTCACGATAGGTCCTTTTTCGCAGAAACCGAAACAGCCCACTGTGATAACTTCTACTTTGTCGGCAATGCCGTTCTTTTGGATGGCTGACCGGAGATTGTCCGTAATGTCTTGGCTTGAAGAGGCTTTGCACCCTGTGCCGCCGCAAATCAGGATTTGAAGGTGTTGCGTGCCGGATGCCAGTCCGCAACATTTTTCGGTGACTTTCTCATTACTTTCTTCACGTAATGAAAGTTTGTGTTCCGCTCTTTTCCTGATTGTTGCCAAATCATGGATAGATAAGATTTTCATAAGTAATCAGAATTGTTAGTAGGTTTTTTGCAAATATAATTCTTTGTTTGGAAAAACATAGTCCCGGACAAATAAAAAAACGGTCTTTACCGGAAGGATTAGGTAAATAAATCTCTATCTTCGTATTTAATAGGTATCAAACCTAAAAAAAGAAATTGAAGTATGAGACGAATTTTACTGGGACTCTGTTTTTTATCTTTTCTGGGCAGTGCATCAGGACAGGAGATTCCTTTGCCGGAAAAGATGCCGCAAGAGCATCCGCGGGTGCTGACTACTCCGGCTGGAAAACAGGAAACATGGAAACTGATTAAAAAGGAAGAATGGGCGAAAGATGTTTTCGATAAATTGAAGGAACGGACGGAAGTATATACGAACCTGACGGATGCTCAACCGTCCTGGTTGCTGTCCCGTCTGGCAATGTATTGGAAGTCTCATGCCACGGAAGTATATGTAAAGGGCGAAACGTTCGATCATGCGGGCGGTGAGAAAGCTCCGTATCCTACGGTGCGCTATACAGGAACACGTGGAACGGCTGCCACCCACGGCCGTCCCAAGTTGGCGGATGTCGTTCCTTATGATGATGACGGGAACGGAAACGTGACTTTCTGTAATAATGCACTTCCCAATCGTCCTATGGAGAGTGTACCCCCGTCCAAGACCGGGCGGAATATAGAGAGTCTGAACTGCGAAATCCTGGGGATTGCCCGTGACGCTGCTTTCCTCTATTGGATGACGGACGAAGAGAAGTTTGCCAAACTTGCCGCAGGGGTCTTTGATACGTATATGACGGGTATTTATTACCGGAATGTGCCTGTCGATTTGAATCATGGTCATCAGCAGACATTAGTGGGGTTGACTTCCTTTGAAGTAATCCATGAAGATGCGCTTCATATCGCTGTCCCCTTATATGATTTTCTGTATAATTATCTAAAGGATAATTATACGGACAAGATGGAAATCTATGCCGGAGCTTTCAAGAAATGGGCGGATAATATCATTGCAAACGGTGTGCCTCACAACAACTGGGATTTATTGCAGGCACGTTTTATAATGAACGTAGGGCTGGTATTGGAAGACAACAAGGAATATGCCGATGGAAAAGGACGCGAATATTATATTGACTATGTGATGAACCGTTCCGGCATCCGTCAGTGGAGCCTGACGCGCCTTGCTGATTATGGCTTCGATTCCAATACGGGAGTTTGGGCGGAATGTCCGGGATATAGCAGTGTGGTAATCAATGATTATGCCAATTTCGTGAACCAGTTTGATGTGAACCTGCAATATGATTTGGTGAAAGCGATGCCTGTGTTGTCGAAAGCAGTGGCGACCACACCCCAATATCTGTTCCCTAACCGTATGATTTGCGGCTTTGGGGATACACATCCGAGTTATCTGAGTACGAATTTCTTTATCCGTATGATACAGAATGCGCAGGCGAACGGGAAAAAGGAACAGGAAAACTATTTCACCGCCCTCCTGAAATGCCTGAACCCGGAGATGGGAAATGACAAAACGGAAAAGAAGAATGTACGCGTATCGGTCAACTCTTTCTTTGAGGATAAACCGTTGGTTTTGAACCCGAAAGTGAAACCGGGAAATATAGAGGATTATGTCTCTCCTTTGTTTTATGCGCCTAATGTGTCCTGGCTGGTACAGCGCAACGGTATGCATCCGCGCAATAGCTTGATGATTTCATTGAATGGCAGCGAGGGAAATCATATGCACGCCAACGGCATCTCGATGGAACTTTACGGGAAAGGCTATGTGCTGGGACCGGATGCGGGTATCGGGCTTTTCTTATATAGCGGACTGGACTATGCGGAGTATTATTCCCAGTTCCCCAGTCATAATACCGTTTGTGTGGATGGGGTATCGAGCTATCCGGTGATGAAGAGTAACCATTCTTTTGACTTGCTTTCTTGTTTCCCGGCTTCGGCAGAACCGGGGAAAGGGTTTACTTCCGTCACTTACAGTAATCTTTATTTCCGTGAGCCGGAAAGCAGGGCAGACCAGACACGTATGATGAGTATCGTCACTACGGGAGCGGAGACGGGGTATTATGTCGATGTGTTCCGTAGCCGGAAGGAAAAAGGCGGGGACAAGATGCACGATTATTTCTACCATAACCTCGGACAGACTTTGACATTGACAGCGGCAGATGGCACCGACCTGAATTTGCAACCCACGGAAGAATTGGCTTTTGCCGGCGCGCATCTTTACGCTTATTCCTATTTATATAACAAGAAGGTTGCTGCAACCGACAAGGATGTCAAGGCAACTTTCACCATAGATAGGAAGGATAAGGGTGGTGATGACATATATATGAACCTTTGGATGAAGGGGGAACCGGAACGCGAGGTCTTTACGGCATTGGCTCCTATGACTGAAGGATTGAGCCGTACGCCGAATATGCCTTATAATATAAAGGAGCAGCCGACGCTGACTTTCGTTGCCCGGCAGCATGGGGAAGCGTGGAATCGTCCTTTCGTTTCCATCTATGAGCCGAGTACGAAGAACGAGCCGTCCGCTATTCAGTCTGTTTCTTACTTTGATGCGGAAGAGCCGGGGTTGAAAGACTTTGCAGGCATCTGTGTGGAAAGCAAGAACGGGCGTATAGACCATATTTTCTCCTTGTCCGATGCGGTACAGACTGCTACTTATCAGGGAATGAAAGTGAAAGCGGACTATGCGGTTATCAGCAATGAATATGCGGGAAACCGGACTTTATTCCTGGGAAATGGAACGCAGTTGGTTGCGCCCGGAATAATGGTTCAGACTGATAGTGCCGCCAATGTATTGCTCGAAAAGAAGGCGGGCAAATGGTATATTCTTTCTTCTGCTCCTTGCACGGTTGTTATCAATGGTAAGAAGATGAAATCCGGTGTTACGTCAGAACCTGTATTATTACGTATCTGATGTTTCATTTGTAAGAAGGAATAATTGTATATCTTATCCGTGACATGGCATATTGTGCTCTAAGGGGAAGAAATGTTACAATAAAAAACAAAAAAAGCGTGTTTAAACGTTTTTAATGCCATATTTTTTCTAATTTTGCGGCTTCTTGTTCAAATTGTATATAATATGGACAGGAAGCCCTTTTTTGTGGGTAAATATTTTAGTGGGAAATATTTAGTGGGAAATAAATTATGGTATATGTGATGAGGAATGGTCGCAGGGTAATAGCTGCGTTATCATTTCTGTTATTGTTTTGTGGTGTACATGTACACGCACAACGAGTGGCTGTAAAAACGAATGCATTGGGATGGCTGACCGCCAGTCCTAACGTTGAAGCCGAGTTCGTATTGGGCCGTCATATCTCCTTGAATATGGGGATTGCTGCAAACCCAATCAGTACTGACAATCTCAAAACTACTTTCACGCATTTTCAGCCGGAAGTACGTTATTGGCTAAATCGTCCGATGGTGAGCCATTTTCTTGGAATCACCGCTTTCGTGAATAATTTTAATATGATGGTGAAAGATGTGCATCACAAAGGTGATGCGTATGCTGCCGGATTGACCTATGGATATGCGTGGGTACTGGGCAACCACTGGAACATCGAAGCGACTGCCGGTGTAGGTGTGTTGCGCTACCGTCAGTTTAAATACGATAAGGATACTCCGAAACCGGGTGCGGTCAATGATACTAAGACTACCATTGCGCCTGTCAAGCTGGGGGTATCCTTTGTTTATATTATTCGATAAGTAGAACGAACATTAGCTAGTCAGAAAAGAGAATGAAAATCAATTTGAAACGTGATAGATTAATGGGGGTACTTCTCATGGCGATGATGTTGGTCGGCATGGATGTATCTGCCCAGCGTATCCGTGTGCAAGGACATATCACAAACCCGCAGGGGAAAAGTGTTCCGAATGTGAATGTGCTCAATCCTGTCAATGACGAACGTATAGAGATGTCCGATGAGGATGGCCGTTACAGTGTGTTGGTGGAGAAGAACGGCTCGTTGAAGTTTACGTGTGTCGGTTATGAAGACAAGACGGTGAAAGTGGCAGGAAAACAGATTCTGAATGTAGTGCTGAAAGATGCTGTCATCGAACTGGACGAAGTGACGATTACTTCCAAGGTAAAAGATAAAGTGATTCCGGAACCGACGGACATCGAAATCAAAGGTAATTATTTCCATCTGAAAACCCGTGTCCCGGTGCCTAAGGAAATGTTTAACTCGCATCGCCGGTTGGTATTGCAGCCTTCCATTTATGATGTGACACTCAAAAAACGTCTGTTGATGCGTCCTGTGGTATTCGACGGTGGTACTTACAATACGACGCAAAACCGGATGTACGATTATGATATGGATAAAGACCCTTTGCATGAATACATTCAGGTGAAAACGACTTCTTCACGCGAGGGGGATGTTATTGCCTACCATGATTCTATTTATATAGAGTATCTGCAACATGATTACCGTGCGGACGTGCATCTTGCGATGGAGAACTATCGGAATATCATTTACCGTGATTCTTTCTCCATTGCACGCGGAACTGTCAACCCGCTGCGCTTTCTGGAGTACAAGTTTTCCGCTTTCAATCTGACGGATGAGAAGTATCTTCCGAAACCTGTCATGCAGCTACGGGATACGAAAGGGGAAGTGAATCTGACATTCCTGGTAGGCAAAGCCGATTTGGACGACAAGAATCCTCAGAACCAAGTGGAGCTGAACCGCTTGAACCAGGAACTTCGTGCTATTGAAACGAACCCGGATGCTTCTTTGAAGAGTTTCCATATCACAGGTGTGGCTTCACCGGACGGTTCATACGAGAGAAACCTGCAACTGGCGAAACTGCGTACGAACAAGGCATTGGAACGTATCCTGTCGCAACTGGATCCGGAAACGCGCAAGCTGTTGGAAGTGAAATCGGATGCGGCGGTAGCCTCTTGGAAAGAGGTGGCGGAATTGCTGAAAAAAGACTCTAAACCGGAGATTGCCAAGGAAGTGGAGGATTTAATCAAGCAATATGAATCCGTTCCTTACCGCTTGAATAATGTTTTGAAGTCGAAACCTTTCTATAAGGAAATTGCTGCTACTTATCTGCCTAAGCTGAGAAAGGTGCAATATACGTACGGCTATTCAATCTTCCGTTTCCTGACCGACGATGAGATTAGGGGACTTTACAACAAGAATCCGAAGGAACTGACCCGTTTCGAATATTATCGTATGATTACGATAGCAAAAACTCCGGATGAAAGGGAGAAGTATTGCAGGGAAGCTCTTGAGCTTTACGACAACTTTACGTATGCGGCCAATGAACTGGCGGTAGCGACCATACAGAAAGATGCGCCGGATTCACGTATCCTCGAACCGTTTGTCAGCAAGTCTGCGCCGGTAGAGTTATTGTCCAATCAGGCTATTGCCCTGTTGCACGAAGGAAAATATACGAAGGCGGATTCTGTATTGACATTGGTTCCCGAAGGAGCGGTTTCTGAGGATTTGCAGGCAATCGTACAGGCTTTGGCAGGTTATTATAAGGATGCTTTCGAAAAGGTGGCGGCTACCAGTCCTTTCAATGAGGTGGTGATGTTGCTGGCAATGAAGAGAAATGAGGAAGCATGGGAAAAGATTTCTGCCATGAACGTAGAAACTGCCCGCGAATATTATGTGAAAGCGATTGCCGCTAACCGTTTGGAGAAAGTGGGTGATGCTATTATGAGTATTGAGAAAGCCCTTGAACTCGATCCATCCTTACTGGAAACAGCGAGAGTGGACGGTGATATTATTGACTTGCTGCCGGAAGAGCAGAAACTTAAATAATGATAATACAACAAGAGTAAACGATGAATATCCTCAGAATCAAAAATAAATATATGGCAGTGGCATTGTTTCTGATGCTTGCTGTCACCTTACAGGCACAGGATTATGGTGCATTGCAATATATGTTGCAGAAAAGGCCTGCAAATGAGAAGTTTGGGAGTAATAAGTTCAATGAACATCTCTTTTTCTCTGCCGGAATAGGTCCGTATAGCTTGCTTTCGGGTAAGGATGTCCAGGACGGATTAGGTATGACCGCTCATCTCTTTATGGGAAAGTGGATTACTCCGGTTCACGGACTCAGGATAGGGGTGAATATGGGTTATCTGCCATCGAAAATATACGATTCTAAAATAAAGATGGGTGGCGGTAGCTTGGATTATCTGCTGAATATGTCTTCCTTGGCATACGGATATAATGCCAACCGTCGTTTTGAGTTATTTGGAATCGCAGGCATAGAAGCCGGTTATTCTAAAGTCGGTGATAACAGTGAACGTTCCGAAAAATATCCGAATTTGAAAGGTGGGGGTGAATTTTATTATGGCGCCCATATCGGTTTACAGGGAAATATACGTCTTTCCCGTACATTGGATTTGTTCGTAGAGCCACGGATTGGTTGGTATAATGACGGTTTGGCGCATACGGAAAGTTGGAGAAATTATCAGATGGGCGGTTCGGTGCTGGTCGGCTTGACTTATATGCCTGCTGCTCCGATGGGTACTAAGATTCATTTTGATGATTTTGATAACAGTTCATTCCTGAATCATATGTTTATTTCTTTATCCGGAGGTATCAGTACTTTGAAAGTCTCAGGATTTAAGAATACGTTCAAAGGTATAGGCCCCCAATTCTCAGCCGGAATCGGTAAATGGTTCTGTCCTTCTTCCGGGCTGCGTTTGTCCGGGACGGTTGGATTTTCGGATACGCCCGCCGGCAGTAAGAGCCGGCATTTCAAGCATGTTGATTTGCATGCGGACTATATGCTGAATATCAATAATGTCCTTTGGGGATATGATGAAGACAGGATATTCAATCTGATTGGTATTGCCGGTGTTAACCTGGCGGGAACAAAAGGAGTGGAAAATTCTGCCAAGTATGCTCCGGGAATAGGAGTGGGTGTACAGGGAAGTTTCCGTCTCAACCGTTCCGTAGATTTATTCATAGAACCTCGTCTCAATGTTTATCACAAGAGATATGCAGGTGGTCGTGGATTGGGCGGCAATACAGACCAGCTCGGAGAACTTAATTTCGGTCTGACTTATCATACGATTGACCGTGCGGCACGTCCGGCAAACGGATTCTCAAGTAATCATGTCGCAGACAATCTGTTTATGACTTCGGGAGTCGGTCTGCAAATGTTCCTGAATAAAACGAATATTGAAAATCTCGGTTCTTTAGGCCCGCAGGCTTCTGTCTCTCTCGGTAAGTGGCTGAGTGCTTATTCCGGTTTGCGCCTGGTGGGTACAGGTGGATTCTTTACGAATTATGTAGTTCCCGGTGATGTTAAGGAGGGTAGACTCAGACATATCAGCGTCAGCGGCGGTCTTGATTATTTGTGGAATATCACGTCTACCATGAGCGGTTACAACCCTGACCGTATCTTTGATTTGATAGGTTCCGTGGGTGTCAATTTGGCTTATACTTCCAATTCAGACCATAAGTTCCAGCCGGGCATTAATGCGGGCATACAGACACTATGGCATGTGAATGAGTTTCTTGGTTTGTATATCGAGCCGCAGGTTCGATTATATGGCGACAAGTTTATTGAAGGAAACTTGGGCTTTCTGCAGAAAGACGTATTGGTAGGCGTCAATGCCGGTTTCCATTACCGCTTCGTCCCTTACTCAAAAGCAGCGAATCGTAGTGAATTTGGTAAGGATGACAAACGTTACTTCGTATCGGGAGCACTCGGAATGGGTAGCTTGCTGGTTGGCAACAAGGATTTGGTGAAGAACGCAGGTGTGGAGGCGAAGGGAAGTTTCGGCAAGTGGTACACTCCGTTGTCGGCATGGCGTATCAACGGGACAATCCTGTATAAATCGAAAGCGCAGAATAAATTACCTTTGCATTATGCCGGTTTAGGAATGGACTACATGATGAGCCTGGCTACGTTAGCGAAAGGTTACAGTCCCGACCATGTGATAGATGTCGTTCCTTTTATGGGAGTCACTGCCGGTCTGGCACGTCGTAACGGTGAGTTTAAGGTTGTACCGGGACTGGATGCCGGTGTGCAGTTCAAACTGCGGGTAGCTTCTTCCGTCTATTTGTATGCCGAACCTAAGGTGGGTATCCGCACGGATACATACGATGGCATCGAGCAGGGAAGGCCTGACCGCGTAGCTTCTATGGTATGCGGATTATTATACCGATTTAAGATGCCTACTTTCCAATAAGGACTTATAAAATATCAGATAAATATATTCAATTCTGAATAGGTAAATCTCCTATATTGTTCGTAATAACAATATAGGAGATTTTAAATTTTATATGGATAGAAATAAAAAACTAGGATGGATATATTGAGAGTACTGACAGGAAAGAAAAAGTGTTTATTGGTTGTATTTATTGCATTTTCCTCATTTGTAAATGCGCAGTTAGTGACATATCCGGAAGGACTGAAAACAGGAATGTCACATAATGATGACTATACTGTCAGGGTACGCGTTCCGGGTGGAGAATGGAAAGACTTGTTCGAGTATAAGGTCAGTGTAGACATGGACGATGTGCAATCGGCTTCTATGGTGCAGTTTGACATGGATAGTCCGGTCGAGGTGATGGTAAAGAAGAATAACGGGCTGATTCAAGATGTTCAGATTCGTCCCTTGATAAAGGGAATACGGCATACGGTAAACCGGAATACTATTTTATTTACTTTGGAAAAACCGCAATACTTGTCCATAGAGTTTAATGGTGACCGTCTGCATAATCTTCATCTTTTTGCCAATCCTTTGGAGACAGAGACTTATACGGAAAGTAGTGCACAAGTGATGTATTTCGGTCCGGGAGTACATCGTCCCGAAGATGTTCCCAACAATCAGATACGGATTCCTTCCAATACTACTGTATATCTGGCTCCGGGAGCTGTGCTGAAAGCGAAACTGCTAGTGGATAAAGCCGAGAACGTGCGTATTATCGGTCGTGGAATTTTGGATCATCCGATTCGTGGAATTGAAGTGACTTATTCTCAAAATGTATTGATTGATGGGATTACAGTTGTAAATCCTGAGCATTATACTGTATTTGGCGGGGAAGCCACCGGATTGACTGTCAAGAACTTGAAATCTTTCAGTTGTAAAGGGTGGAGTGACGGTATTGACCTGATGTGTTGTAATGACGTGTTGATTGATAATGTTTTTATGCGGAATAGTGATGATTGTATTGCTATTTATGCACATCGTTGGAGCTATTACGGTGGTTCTAAGAACGTAACGCTGCAAAATTCTGTTTTGTGGGCGGATATTGCCCATCCCATTAACATCGGCGGACATGGAAATCCCGATGATGAAAACGGGGAAGTAGTGGAAGACATCACGATACGTAATGTCGATATTTTAGAACAGGACGAAGATGACCCTCTTTATCAGGGATGCATGGCGATAGATTGCGGAGATAATAATATAGTCCGCCGGATATTATTTGAAGATATTCGTATAGAAAGTATTCAGGAAGGTCGGTTATTCCATGTCAATGTCCGTTTCAACCCCAAGTATGATACTAAGCCGGGACAAAGTATTGAAGATGTTGTTTTCCGTAATATCACTTATAATGGGGTGGGAGAGAACCCTTCCCTTTTGAAAGGATTGGATAAAAATCGTGGAATAAGAAATGTGACTTTTGACAATGTGATGATAAATGGGATAAAGATGAAAAACACGGATGGCTTTATAACGAATGAATTTGTAAAAGGGATTAAGGTAAAATAATTATCTTTGTTCGTAAATAGGACGTAACAGTAAAGAAAGATAAGAATAAAACTATGATTAACAGACTTATATGTATTATCTTGATTATATGGACTGGGTGTGCACAAAATACAGTTTCTGCCCAGAGCCGTTTTGTACATCCGGGCATTACCTATATGAAAGGTGATTTCCTGTGTCAAGTACATTAGAGGTTAGCAGAGAATTTCTTAATGAATTATCAACATACTCATTTACAGTAATCAGGATACCTAAGCAGTTCTAAATACACTGTATTGAATGGTATAACGGAAATGGCAGGAAGTAATGGCTTGAAAAACAGTCTTTTATTTCCTGCCGCTTTTATGATGATAGCTTCCTTTATTGTAGTTGTATCATTACATACATTTTATATTGTTTCGTTATATCATCTGCCGTTCTTTCTCATTATCCACCACAGCCATCATCCCTTCCACCTGTGCCAGAGCCAGCATACGCCCGTGGAAAGAATATCCCGGATTATAGCCTTTGTCTTCATCTCCAAGCATCATCCGTCCGTGGTCTACCCGCATGGGCAGTCCCGGATTCTCATTTTCGAAGATACGGATTAGGTCAATCAAATGTCCTCTTCCTGTGAGATGGGAGCTTTCAATGAAGTTTCCACCTGGTATGGCAGCCGTACTACGCAGGTGTACGAAGTGGGTACGTTTGGCAAATTTCTTTGCCAGTTCACGGGTATCATTATGTTCGCCTGCACTCAAAGAGCCTGCACAGAAAGTCAATCCGTTATGTGGATTATCTACTGCGTTCAAGAACCATTCGATATCACTTTCATTGGTGACGATACGCGGTAAACCTAAAACTTGGAATGGCGGGTCGTCGGGATGCACGCACATATTGACGCCATACTCTTCGCATACGGGCATGATTGCGGATAAGAAGTAACGCATATTTGCACGCAAAGTATCGCGGTCAATATCTTTGTATAAGGCAAGCAGCCGCTTGAAAATAGCAACCGGATTTTTGTCCCCTTCCTTGATATTGCCGTTAACGAAACCTTGTGTCTTGACAATGATTGTATCAATCAAGGCATCTTTCTCCGCTTCTGTAATTACTTTATCCAGTTCGGCTACTTTATGAAGCTCTTCTTCAGTATAGTCGTTTTCTGCTCCTTCGCGTTCCAGAATCCGGATATCGAAATAAGCAAAGCGAATCCGGTCGTAGTATAAGGAACTGGTTCCGTCCGGCCAGGCGTGCTGCAAGTCAGTACGTATCCAGTCGATAACAGGCATAAAGTTGTAACATACGGTCTTTATTCCGCATTTGCCCAAATTGGCAAGGCTTACTTTATAATTTTCAATCAACTGTTCACGTTCCGGCCCCGCATATTTGATTGCCTCGCATACTGGGAGGCTTTCTACTACCGACCAACGCAAACCATAAGATTCGATGTAAGACTTCAAATCATTAATAGCCTCTACGGTCCAAATCTCTCCGTTCGGCACGTCATGTAAGGCTGTGACAATACCTTCTACACCTATTTGTCGGAGCATTGGCAAGGTAATCTTGTCTTTCTTGCCGAACCATCTCCATGTTTTTTCCATCATAGTCTTTCTCTTTATTACAGGCTGTTATTTAAACACCGCTGAAAGCGCTGAAACCACCGTCGATAGGCAACATCGCTCCTGTTACGAAACTGGCGGCTTCGCTGCACAGAAAATGTACGGCACCATTCAGCTCTTTAATGTCACCGAAACGTTTCATCGGAGTTTTGGCCAATACTTTCTTGCTTCTGTCGGTCAGTGAGCCGTCAGGATTGATAAGCACGCGGCGGTTCTGGTCGCCGATGAAGAAGCCCGGCGCAATGGCGTTTACGCGAATTCCGTCTCCATATTTCAGTGCCATTTCGCTAGCCAGCCATTGAGTGAAGTTGGCTACGGCGGTTTTTGCGGCAGAGTATCCCGGTACACGGGTGATAGCGCTGTATGCAGCCATTGATGATACATTAATGATGCATCCTTTGCCTTGTTTAGCCATTACCTTGCCAAATATCATGGACGGATAAACTGTTCCGTTCATATTCAGATTGGTGACTTTCTCCCAGCAGGAGATATCCATGTCATAGAAGTTTTGTTCCGGTTCGAGAGTAGCTCCCGGCATGTTTCCACCGGCAATGTTCAACAGGATATCAATCCGTCCCCATTTGGCAACGATTTCTTCCGCTACTTTTTCCAGGCTGGCGATGTCCAGCACATTACCGATAATACCGATTACATCTTCTCCATATTGTTTCAGTTCGGCTACCCGGTTGTCCAGTTGCTCCTGACGAATGTCGATAGCTACTACTTTTGCTCCCTGCTGTACGAAGTGTTGGGCGATATTTCCACCCAGTACACCACCTGCTCCGGTAATAACAGCTACTTTACCGGCAATACTAAATAATTCGTTCATGGTTCTATCAAATGTTTTTATGAATTGATGCAAAAATAGCGGGTTTTTACACACGCTATGATGCGTATCTTTGCAAGATATTTACTTATCTTTGCAAAAGTAGTTTAGAAAGGAGATTTTATGAAGAAGATAATGAATGAGAAGTTGACTATTACGACTTCCAATCCCGTCCGTGCCCGCTTTTATGAATATCCGCGTTTCACTTACCCGTGGCATTTCCATAGTGAGTATGAAATTATCTATGTGGAGAAAGGAGAAGGGGATTGCCTGGTGGGTGACAGCATTATCTCTTATGCAAAAGGGGATTTGATTCTTTTCGGTTCGGAACTTCCTCATAGCATGCAGAGTCCGCCGGATAACGGAGAAGAGTCCGGCTTGAAAGTAAAAGGCGTGAATATCCAGTTTGAGAAGGACTTTATGCATTACTCCATTTCCCAATATTCCCAGTTTATCCCTATCAGGAACTTATTGGAAGATGCTTGCCGGGGAATTAGGTTCACCGTTTCCCGTTCGGGTAAAATTATCAAGCTATTAAAACAGATACCTTCTGCTAAAGGAGCAGAACAAATCATCCTGTTGCTTTCACTTCTGCAAATAATGGCTACCAACGATAACAGGAAATATCTGACTACTTCCCATTATACACCGTCTCCTTCTATTATGCGCAATGAAAGAATGGAAAAAGTGATTGCCTATCTTAACAAACATTATACCGAGTCTATCGGTCTGGACGAGATAGCTTCTTATACAGCCATGAATCCTACCGCCTTCTGCCGTTATTTCAAGGAAAACACAGGAAAGACATTCAAAGAATATGTACTTGATATGCGTATCGGCTATGCTTGTAAGCTATTGAATAGTAGTATGATGAATGTCTCGCAAATCAGCGCGACATGCGGATTCGAATCTCCTGTACATTTTAACCGCATCTTCAAGCGGGTGACTGGGATGACACCTACTTTTTATAGGGAGCAGATGGAATAATCTTTCCGGTGAATAAACTATTTGAGTATAATTTCTTTCTCGTTCGTATATAATAGGAAAGAAGAATAAACATGAACGTAAATAGAATGAAGAAAAGATTTTTGCTTTTATTGTTGGTGATACCGGCATTGTTGAAAGCGCAGGAGGTAATGACAGAAACTCGCCGGGAGTTGACATCTCCCGACGGAGCGTATCGTTTTACCTTCTATCAGCGTGCGGTGGGAGAGGATAATGCACAAATGTATTATACCTTGACTTACAAGAACCGCCCGGTAATTGAAGAAAGTAAATTGGGTATCTTGATTGAAAACCAGTTATTTGAATCTGCATTGGGTGTTCCGAATGATACCTGCCATTTTTGGTGTGAGAATCTGAAGTTGACGGGAACTGAGCAACGGAAAGCGGATGAAACATGGAAACCTGTATATGGGGAACGTGCCGAGATTCGTAATTGTTATAATGAGATGACTCTGAAATTCAAAAAGGGTGAAGGGAATGGAGCACAGGAAGGTGGCTATGATAAGCGTAAGAATTATTTTATGAACATCGTAGTGCGTGCCTACAATGAAGGAGTTGCTTTCCGCTATCATTTTCCGGAAACAACAAACGGGCTTTTCTTACATATCATAGGCGAACAAACCAGCTTCACAATGCCTCAAGGAACAATGGCTTATTATGAGCGCTGGGCACAAGGTCCTTGCGTACTTCGTCCGCTGGAAGGATGGGGGAAAGAGGAAAGCGAACGTCCTTTGACTTTAAAACTGCCCGACGGGTTATACGTGGCTTTGTTGGAAGCGGAAATGGTGGATTATGCCCGTGGTAAATTCCGTCTATCGGCAGACAAGCCTTCTACTTTGGAAACAAGCCTGTATAGCAGCGTCGATATAATTTCTCCTTATAATACTCCGTGGCGCGTCATCATGGCTGCCGAACGTCCGGTCGATTTGATTAATAACAATGATATTGTCTTAAACTTGAATCCGGCTTGTAAACTGGCTGACACTTCCTGGATTAAGCCGGGAAAAGTATTCCGCTCGGGCGACTTGAAACAAGACAGGGTGAAAGCTGCTATTGACTTTGCAGCGGAACGTGGTATTCAGTATGTGCATATGGATGCCGGCTGGTATGGGCCGGAAATGAAGATGAGTTCGGACGCTACTACTGTTTCTCCGGATAAAGACCTTGATATACCTGCTTTGTGTCAGTATGCCGAATCGAAAGGAATCGGGCTCACGGTGTATGTCAATCAACGTGCGTTGGTGCAACAACTGGATACTTTATTGCCTTTATATAAGAAATGGGGGTTGAAAGGTATCAAGTTCGGTTTTGTACAGATTGGTAATCAGCGTTGGAGTACCTGGCTGCACGAGGCAGTCCGCAAATGTGGAGAATATGGTCTGATGGTGGATATTCATGACGAATATCGCCCAACGGGTTTCAGCCGTACCTATCCCAATCTGATGACACAGGAAGGTATCCGTGGAAATGAAGAAATGCCGGATGCAACTCATAATACAATGCTTCCTTTTACCCGCTACTTGGCAGGTGCAGGAGATTATACACTTTGCTACTTCAATAACAGAGTGAAGAATACGAAAGCACATCAATTGGCAATGGCGGCAGTGTATTACAGTCCTTTGCAATTTATGTTCTGGTATGACCGACCGGAATTTTATAAAGGAGAAGAAGAACTGGAGTTTTGGAAAGCTATTCCAAGCGTATGGGATGATAGTCGCGCACTGGATGGAGAAATAGGTGAATATATCGTTCAGGCACGTCGTTCGGGAAGTGACTGGTTTGTAGGAGCAATGACAAATACGGAAGCCCGCACGGTTACATTGACTACGGATTTTCTGGAACCGGGAAAGAAGTATCTGCTTCATCTGTATGAAGATGATGACAAACTGGATACACGGACGAAAGTACGCAGCACTCATAAGAAGATAAAGGCAGGCGATAAACTTGTCTTGAAGTTGAAAGCGAGTGGTGGAGCTGCGTTGCATTTTACCCCACTTAAGTAAGCAAGTTTATATTTATCCTTTTAAGGTACGGATTACACAGACTCCACGGTTTTAAGAATTATGATAACATAAAGCAACAGTGCAATCTGCGTAATCCGTGCCTGAAAAAGGAAATTATAGTGAACTATTATTTACCATAATTAATCAGCCACTTCACCATTTCCGGGTCATTGTGGGAGAAGAAGAGGGTTTTGGCTGTATCGAGTGCAGCAATAGCAGCCATATCGTCCGGTGTTAAAGAGAAGTCGAATACATTGAAATTCTCAATCATACGTTCCTTATGGGTAGACTTGGGAATAACTATGATATTGCGTTGAATCAGATAACGCAGTGCGACCTGTGCCACTGACTTGCCATGCTCTTTACCGATTTCCTGAAGAGTTGCGTTGGTAAAGAAGTCGTTTCTTCCTTCGGCAAAAGGTCCCCATGACATAATCTTAGTGCCATATTCCTTCATTACTTCCTGTAACTTTATCTGTTGATTGAAAACGTGCGTTTCCACTTGGTTGACAGCAGGAGTGATTTCGCAGAATTCTGCCAGGTCTACAAAACGGTCGGGATAAAAGTTGCTGACGCCGATAGCACGAAGTTTGCCGGCCTTGTATGCTTCTTCCATAGCCCGGTAAGTTCCGTAATAATCCCCGAACGGCTGATGAATGAGCAATAAGTCAATATAATCGCTCTGCAACTTACGCAGCGACTCATCAATAGAAGCTTTCGCCTTTTCATAACCGGCATTTGAAATCCATACTTTGGTAGTGATGAACAGCTCGTCACGCGGCACACCGCATTTACTGATTGCATTTCCTACACCTTCCTCATTATGATAGGCTTGTGCCGTATCAATAGACCGATAACCTACACTGATTGCATCCGACACGCAACGTTCACACTCTTCAGGAGTAACCTGATAAACACCATAACCCAAAATAGGCATTTCAATGCCATTGTTCAATTTTACCTTTTCCATAATCAAGCTATATTAAATTAAAAGCGTATTCTAACACTATTACTACCTTTTTTCTATATGCAAAGTTATTCAGTAAAAAGTAATCTGTATTTATATAGGTTACGGGTTTTGCTACCATTTTTACGGATAACTTTGTCTTCGCATCTAATCTCTCTCTTATATATAGTCGTTTTCTTAGTGTTTTGTTCTCCGGATTCGTCGTATATGAAGTTAAATCAATTAAAAGAAGCATTATGAATAAATAAACTCTTCTACAGAAACAAGGTTCATTAATTGACAGAACAACCTTGTGCCGGATAAAGGCGTATCTTCTTTTTGGCTACATTTGCCCACGATGAAACATAAACCGGTATTGCAGGAATGGAATAAAGGTAAATGAATTATATGTTAGAAACGTGATATATCAAATATATTAGGTTTATGTGTGTTAGAGGTCTTACTCCCAAGGAGAAGACCTCTATTTTATAATACGAGTTCCCCGAACAGCCTTTCCAAAGTTCTATCCAAATCAGCGGAAAATCCCGGATGCGGGCGGGATACCTGTATGCAGGAGCTTTTCACCGCAGTCAGCCAGCGGAATCTGTCGGGAATATCCATATTGGCTATCGCTCCCCCTTCCTTATTTCCCGAACATATCTTGTCAAAGACCTGTAACCCTTCTTTCAGACAATTAATATCCAACTCCGAAGAAAAGAGCTTCAATTTATTTTCATTTATCGTATAAAGGGATTTGAGATATTTGCACCGTTTGGAAAACAGTACAATACCTACATTGATAAATTCCTCACGTTCTACCCTGGGGACGAAACGGATGACTGCATATTCATATAAGTGCCTTTCTTGCATTTTGCGCTTCATTTACAAATGTTTCGGAATGGTTTATCCTTTCTTTTAAAAATAGAATATAAATATCTCTCAAGTCTTGCGGAGTTTCCTGCCCTTCTGTCCAGTTCAGCCAGTCGTCAGGAACCGCATTGACTATTTCACGGATTTTATCAGGAGTCAATAGTTGCTTGAATTCAGTATCCACCTCTTCCAATTTATCGGCAAACGGCAACAGTACATGGTCTTTTATCTGCACGAACGGACTAAGAGCATGCTTTTGCCAAGTAGTCCATGAATGGTGAAAATAGAGGGAAGCCCCGTGGTCAATCAACCACAATTCCTTATGCCACATCAGCATATTCGTATTTTTGATAGTGCGGTCTACATTAGTCAATAAGGCATCCAGCCACACAATTTGCGAGGCTGTCTTACCGCCTACTTTATGCACAACAGGATCGAAGGTTAATGCTCCCGATAGAAAATGCAGACCGAGATTTAATCCACGGCTCCATTGAAGCAAATCCTGTATTTCTTCGTCCGCTTCCGTTCGTCCGAAAGCCTCGTCCAGGTTCAGGAAAACTATCTCCGGTACTCTGAAACCCAGTGTACGGGCAATTTCTCCACCAATCAGTTCGGCAATCAGTGCTTTCGTCCCGTGTCCTGCCCCTCTGAATTTTACGACATACTTAAATTCATCGTCAGCTTCGGCTAAAGCCGGTAATGAGCCCCCTTCCCGTAAGGGAAGAATATATCTTGTAACATTTGCTGTACGTAAATCCATATAATTCCTTTCTTTATTGGAGAATAAAGATACAATGTTTTTGTGGAATAGTTGATGAAAGGCTTCCTATTATAATAGTTTTTTTATATTTTTCGGTTGAGTATATATAGTCATGACTACGTATTATATAGAAAAATAATAAATGAATTAAACATGAAACTACTTCGATTTTTTATATTGGGAATATTAGCTGTCAGTTTATTGCCAAGTAGCATGGCAGCCGAATGGCAGTGGTCTGTACAGATATCGGGCATTACTTCCAACGAAACGAATAATCATCCGCAAGCATTTTTGTGGATACCTTCCGATTGTACACAAGTGAAAGCTGTGATAATCGGTAATCATAACATGACAGAAGAGACGCTGTTTGAGAATCCTTTATTTCGGGAGAAAATGTCGGAAAACGGTATGGCATTGATATGGATTACCCCCGGATGGGATCAAAGATGGGACATAACTACCGGATGTCAGGAAGCCTTTGAAAAGATGATGGAGGATTTTGCGAATGTCAGTGGTTATAGTGAATTGAAATATGCGCCTGTTGTCCCTTTAGGACATTCAGCGATGGCTACCTATCCGTGGAACTTCGCTGCATGGAATCCCGACCGTACCTTGGCTATTATCTCTCTACACGGAGATGCACCGCGTACCAATCTAACCGGATATGGTCGTGACAACATGGAATGGGGGAAACGTACGATTGACGGTATTCCGGGATTGATGATTGAAGGTGAATACGAATGGTGGGAAGACCGAGTGAATCCGGCTTTGGCTTTCCGTATGATGTATCCTAATAGCTGTATCTCTTTTCTTTGTGATGCAGGGCGCGGACATTTCGATATAGCAAACCGCACTGCTGAATATATTGCATTGTTTCTAAAGAAAGCATTAGCATATCGTATATCTGGAACATATGATTTAGATAAACCTGTAGTCTTGAAAAAACTGAATCCGCAGAATGGTTGGCTTGCCGAAAGGTGGCATCCCAATCAGAAGAAACGTGCTAAGGCCGCTCCTTACAAACAATACAAAGGAAACTCGCACGACGCGTTCTGGTATTTCGATAAGGAAATGGCTGAAATGACGGAAGAGCGCTATCAGCAGGAAAGAGGGAAGAAACCCCAGTATCTGGGTTTTGTACAAAAGGGGCAATTACTCACCTATAATCCAAAATCCCACGTGAAAGTAGCCGCCCGCTTCTTACCGGAAGCAGACGGACTGACTTTCCATCTGAAAGCTGTGTATACGGATAGCTTACATACAGTGATCACCAAAGAACATTCGTCCACTCTCCCCGAAATAACCCGCATTTGCGGCCCGGTACAGAAAGTGAACGATACAACTTTTACTGTTCGTTTCTATCGTATGGGGATGTACAACAAGCGTCGCACGGGAGATATTTGCTTATTGGCAAGCAATGACGGTGACCGTCAATATAAAAGTATCGTTCAAGAACTTAGTTTCCGGATTCCTTATCGTAATACGGAAGGTAAACGCCAGCATATTCTTTTCCCGGGTATTGAGGATGTGAACAAGGAAACAAAGGAGATTGCGCTTCAGGCAACTTCTGATTGCGGACTGCCCGTATATTATTATGTGAAAGAAGGACCGGTGGAGATAGAAGGAAATAAACTGATATTTACTCAAATTCCTCCACGCAGCAAGTTTCCGTTAAAAGTGACCGTAGTGGCTTGGCAATATGGTTTGGTTGGAAAAGTACAGACAGCCGAACCGATCGAACGAAGTTTTTTCATTTATCAATGAAATATTGAATTAGTGAAAGACTATCAGGGTAACCGCACCAAAAGTTTTAGTTCATATCCGCACGGGAAATGAATGAAACTTAATCGAATATTTTCTCATCGTGATAAGAACATTTTCTCACGGTGATAAGAATTAATTCTCATCGTTATGAGAATGTTTTCTCATCGCGATGAGTATTTTTTCTCATAGCAGTGAGAATTGTTTGAGAATATAATAAGGTATATTATGTTATGTATTAACCAAATAACTATTTTATATTTCTCGTTTTACACATTCTAATTCATCGTTTAAAAAGCTCTTAATCTCTAAAAACATATTTTTTACTGCATTTATTGAGAATGTATCGGATAATCCCGTTCTTTTACTCTTTTTTAAGCCCGAAAACAGTTAGTCCATAACCGTACGGTTATTAATTAAAATGTCAACATCCCGCAAGGAAACTTTGTCTGGTCGCTACGCCGCTAAATCAGAATTTCGTATTTTTGCATTGAGTGTTAGGCAGAACTTATTCGTATCCTATAAATAAAGGATATAAAAAATGATTATGAATAAGAAATTTTTAGTTGCAATCGCATTATTGGCAGTATCGGCTCTATCGTCGGCTCAATCTGTGTACCCCGGTCAGCATCAGGGAAAAATGAAAAAAGAGACAGTGGCTCCTGTGCGGGTACAAAGTTTTGACTTGAAAGACGTGCGTTTATTACCGAGTCGTTTTCGTGACAATATGTTGCGGGATTCCGCATGGATGACTTCTATTGACGTGAATCGCCTGTTGCATAGTTTCCGGACAAATGCCGGAGTGTTTGCCGGTCGTGAAGGCGGATATATGACAGTGAAGAAGCTCGGTGGCTGGGAATCTTTGGATTGTGAGCTTCGCGGACATACTACCGGACATTTGCTTTCAGCTTACGCCTTGATGTACGCCGCAACCGGAAGTGAGATTTTCAAACTAAAAGGAGATAGCCTTGTCAATGGACTGACCGAAGTTCAAAATGCCCTGAAAGGCGGCTATTTAAGTGCCTATCCCGAAGAACTGATAAATCGTAATATTCAAGGAAAGAGCGTTTGGGCGCCTTGGTACACATTGCATAAACTTTATTCCGGCCTAATAGACCAATATCTGTATGCAGATAATCAACAAGCCTTGAAAGTGGTGACAAAAATGGGTGACTGGGCTTATAACAAACTAAAACCGCTCACTGAAGAAACCCGCAAACTCATGATACGTAATGAGTTTGGTGGTATTAATGAATCATTTTACAATTTGTATGCTATCACAGGCGACGAACGTTACCGTTGGTTGGCTGAATACTTCTACCATAATGACGTAATTGACCCTTTGAAAGAACTCCGGGACGATTTAGGAACCAAACATACGAATACATTTATCCCGAAAGTCATAGCCGAAGCGCGTAATTATGAACTGACAGAGAATGAGACAAGTAAAAAACTTTCGGAATTCTTTTGGCATACCATGATTGACCACCATACTTTTGCTCCGGGATGCAGTAGCGATAAAGAACATTTTTTTGACCCGAAGAAGTTCTCTAAACATTTGACCGGCTATACAGGAGAAACTTGCTGCACTTATAATATGTTGAAACTCAGCCGCCATCTTTTCTGCTGGACGGGCGACTCGTCTATTGCCGATTATTATGAAAGGGCATTATACAACCATATCCTCGGTCAGCAAGACCCGCAAACAGGAATGGTAGCCTATTTTCTTCCGCTGCTTTCCGGCTCTCATAAGCTATACAGTACAAAAGAGAACTCTTTCTGGTGTTGCGTCGGCAGCGGATTTGAAAATCATGCCAAATATGGTGAAGCTATCTATTATCACAATGACCGGGGAATCTACGTAAATCTGTTTATTCCTTCCCGGGTAACTTGGAAAGAAAAAGGATTGACACTTCTCCAGGAAACGCTATTTCCGAAAGAAGAAACAACTCAGTTTACTGTTCGTGCAGAAAAACCGGTACGTACTACTGTTTATCTAAGATATCCCTCATGGAGTAGAAAAGTAGAAGTTCTTGTTAACGGTAAAAAAGTGGCAGTGAAACAAAAACCGGGTTCTTATATTGCTATCACCCGTGATTGGAAGGACGATGACCGTATTTCGGCTACTTACCCGATGCAGCTTGAGATGGAAGCCACTCCCGATAATCCGAATAAAGTGGCTTTACTGTACGGGCCGTTAGTGCTTGCCGGAGAACGGGGCACGGAAGGTATGCAGGCTCCTGCACCTTTCTCTAATCCAGCTCTTTATAATGATTATTATACTTATAATTTCCATGTGCCTGCCGATTTGTGTACCTCATTGAAAGTAGATATGAAATATCTGGAACGTACTTTGCAACGTACAGGAAAAGACCTGCTCTTTACAACGGAACAGGGAGACGTGATTCGTCCGCTTTATGATTTGCATCATCAGCGTTATGTGGTATATTGGGATTTACAGTCTAAATAGAAAATTTTAGGCACGGATTACACGGATTTCACGGTTTTTAGAATTATGATTGCATAAAGCAACAGCGTAATCTGTGTAATTCATTGCCTAATAGGAAGTTATTACTTAAATAGATAAAGGAAATGAAGGGAAGATTATTAATCGTACTTTTTGTAAGTCTCTGTTTTATTGCGGGTTCCTGCAATGTATCGTCCGTACGGGGAAGTCATTATAACTTCTCTTCATTGGACTCTGTTATTCAAGGTTGGGTAAGTAAGGGATATTATCCTGGAGCTTCCATCTGCGTAGTGAAGAATGATTCCGTTATTTTCCAGAATAACTATGGCAACTACACTCCCGATACGAAAGTATATGTAGCTTCTGCCGGAAAGTGGGTAGCGGCTACTGTTATCGGAGCGGTAGTAGACAGTACCGATTTAGGTTGGGATGACTCGGTGGAGAAATGGTTGCCGGAATTTAAAGGAGATGCCAAAGGAAAAATCCTTTTACGACAACTATTATCTCATACTTCCGGAGTACGTCCCTATCTTCCCGAACCTCGGATAGATAATTACAATCATCTGGATTCTGCCATTATTGAGATATTGCCGTTAGATACGGTCTTTACTCCCGGAAGTCAGTTCCAATATGGAGGACTTGCCATGCAGATTGCCGGAAGAATGGCGGAAGTAGCAATGGGGAAAGAGTTTGAAACTCTCTTTCAGGAGCTATTGGCGCAGCCATTGGAAATGAAGAATTCTCATTTTACTCCGATAAATACCGATGGCGGGCATGCCCCGATGTTGGGTGGTGGTCTGTGTACCACTTTGAACGATTATATTCATTTTCTATCTATGATTTATCATGAAGGAATGTATAACGATAAGCGGATTATATCAGCAAAAACTGTAAAGGAAATGCAGGCCGACCAAGTGAAAGACGCAATAATCCCTTCGAATAACTCGGATAATTATGTAGTGAAAGGGCTAGGACAATCCCACAATGGAATCTACGGATTGGGAGAATGGCGTGAATTAATCGATAAGAAGACAGGTGAAGCTTATCAGATTAGTTCACCAGGATGGGCTGGCGCTTACCCGTGGATCAATAAACGGGAGAATGTTTATGGCTTCTTTATTGCTCATGTAGTCGGTGCTTCCAGTAAAGAAGATGGTTTCTCGTCTTTTTATGGTAGTCCTGTAATTTCGAGAACTGTTTCAGAGATTGTAAAGGGACATCCGTTGGTTGTGAAACAAGGCCGCGTTGAAGTGGGCAACGGTTCTCTTTACTATGAGGAAGCCGGCACAGGTGCTCCCGTCATCTTTGTTCATGGTCATTCTTTGGATCATCGTATGTGGGATGAACAATTTTCCGTACTGGCAAAAAAATATCGTGTGATCCGCTATGATTTGAGAGGATATGGCATTTCGTCTTCACAAACGGAAGACTATCAATTTACACACGCTGAAGATTTAGTTACTTTGATGGATTCTTTGCACATTAAGAAAGCACATATCGTCGGACTTTCTTTAGGTGGTTTTATTACTGCCGATATGTTGGCGTACTTCCCAGATCGGATGTTATCTGCTTTTTTAGCCAGTGGAAACATTCGGAAATCGAAAGGCCCAAGTGAACCGATGACTCCGGAAGAAGCAAGAGTACGTGATAAGGAGATTGCTGCTTTGAAAGAGAAAGGGGGAGATGTGATGAAGAAAGAGTGGTTTGAAGGATTGATGAAGTCAGGAGGAAGTCAGCGGGAACGAATGCGTGAGTCTCTATGGCAAATGATCGATGAGTGGGATGCGTGGCAACCTTTACACAAAGAAGTACGGGTGGTAGCTGGTTTGGATGCCATCGAGGAATTGAAAAAGAATCATCCCGATGTACCTGCTTTAATTGTTGAAGGTCATTCTTCCGGTAACCGATTCTCAAAAGAACCTCCCATTTTACAATATCTTCCCAATGGAAAACTGAAAGTAATTGACGATTGCGGACACATGCTGAATATGGAACGCCCGGAAGAATTTAATGCAGCATTGGAAGAATTTTTGAAAAACGTTCAATAAAGAATAATATTGTAACTGATTATATATAGAATAGACTAAGTAGCATGAAACAAACTATTATTGCTGTTATCTGTTTTTTGTGTGTTTCTTCATTATATATACAAGCACAAAAAATAAATCATCCTTCATTACTGTATACTCCACAACGCATACAGCAAGTGAAACAGCGTATGCAGCATGAACCTAAATTGCAGGAATCATGGGGAGATATTAAGAAAACAGCAGATGAAGCTTTGCAAAAGAAAGATTTTAATCGATTAGACTATTTGTCATTAGCTTATTTGATGACTGATAATAAGGAGTATGCAGACGCAATCAAAGAAATCCTCCTGAAAACTGTGGAAGCCGAATCATGGGGAGATGTGGAAATGATGGCACGTATTCCTGCGTGGCGTTCACAACTGGGTATGGCTCATAAGAGTTTTCTTTCCGCAGTGGGGTATGATGCTGCATACAATGTCATGTCTTCTTCAGAAAGAAAAAAGATAGCCGAAGGATTGAAACGGTTAGCCGTGGAACCGGCATTGGGAGACTGGTTGTTGGAGCCGACCCGTATTCACTCATTGAATTCGATGGGACATAACTGGTGGACCTCCTGTGTTTGTCAGGGTGGAATATTGGCTTTGAGCCTTCAAAACGAAATCCCCGAAGCCAGGGAATGGGTGGAACAACTTCACGAATCTCTTCCTGAATGGTTCGATTTTGCCGGTGATGTATTGCAACAGAAAGCAAAGAGTTTTGATGAGGCCGGTGGAATGTATGAAAGTCTGAATTATGCTAACTTTGGTATTCAGGAAGCTTTGTTGTTTAGGATAGCTTGGATAAACACTCATCCCGGACAGAATCCGGGTGATATTCCTCAATTGGCAAAATTGCCGAGTTACTTCTCACAAGTCTGCTACCCACGTACGGGTATGCTGCATAGTTTGAATTTTGGAGATAGCCATAAAAATGTATCGGCAGAATCCAGTATGATGTTATTGTATGCATTGGGGATGAAAGATCCAACTATTTTGTGGTATATATCTCAAGTGGAACAAGGACAACATCGTGATGGCTTTTTCCTGAATCGTCCTATGGGTTTCCTTTACACTCCTGATTTGAGTAAGGCGCCCGCTGTCCTTCAACTGCCGACTTCTCAATTATTTGCCGATTTTGGTTGGGCTACGATGCGTGATTCGTGGGAAAAGGATGCTACGATGCTGGCTGTAAAAAGCGGTCATACATGGAATCATTCTCACGCAGATGCCAATTCATTTATTGTCTTTCATAAAGGGGTAGATATTATTAAAGACGGGGGAAACTGTTGGTATCCTAATCCTGCTTATCGGAATTATTTCTTTCAAAGCCAGGCGCATAATGTAGTACTGTTCAATGGCGAGGGACAACCCCGTGAGCAGCAGTACAGCGGTTCTACTTTGAGAGGATATTTACATCATCTTTTGGATGCGGGAAATGTGAAATATGTCCTGGCTAATGGAACAGGTCCTGTATCTAATAATTTCAGTCGTAATTTCCGCCATTTCCTTTGGATGGATAATGTGATTTATATGATTGATGATTTAAAGACGCATAAGGTCGGCCGTTTTGAATGGCTGTGGCATACCAACGGGACTTATAAGAAGTCGG
This sequence comes from Bacteroides sp. f07, assembly GCF_042854785.1. NCBI lineage: Bacteria > Pseudomonadati > Bacteroidota > Bacteroidia > Bacteroidales > Bacteroidaceae > Bacteroides > Bacteroides sp. f07. The sequence continues at coordinate 982,082 of NZ_BAABXI010000001.1, forward strand.
GAGTTGACGTGAATGTGACGAATGGTAATTCTTCCGTTGTGATTCGTCCTCTTTATCCCCGTTTGCTTGCTAAGTCTGATTTTGTACACGACTATCCGGAGGATTTGTATTGGGAAGAAATACAGGCTCCAACTGAAGATTTGAAAGGTACTGAAACCTATTATTCATTTCATTTGCCGGCAGAAGTCAATCGAGTAAAAGGGCTGACAGCTATTATTTTGAAGGAGACTCCCAATGAAAAAGACCTGCCGCAAATGGAACGGCGGGAAGGGCAGGACTGGATTGGTCTTCGTATCCGTCACAAAGGTAAAGTGACTGACTTGTATATTAACCAGTTGGCAGATGGCAGACTGATGCACAGCAACTCATGGATTATGCCGGACGGCTGGATGACAGATGCCTATATGTTTGCAGTTTCTTATCCCGAAGGAACGGAAGCCAAAGACGCCAAAGATTTCTTTATCTGTCATGGCAGTGCATTAAGGCGCGATAAGGAAACCTATTTTTCTTCTTTGGCTAAGTTATTCGTTATCCAAAAGGAAGAAGATAAGAAACTCAATCTTTGGATAGACGGGCAACCGAAGATCCATGCCAGTTTCAGGAGTAAGAAGAAGCCTGTAAGAGTAGAGGTTAATAATAAGAGAATTCCTGTTGTTTATAAACAATTCCAATTGAGTATAAAGCTGGTAGATTAACACTCATTTTTAATGAGGAATGTGTTTTGTTTTTGTATAAACCTACATAAAATTCGGGATATTTTATGTAGGTTTGCATTGTTTCATCAAATATGAATCCTATGAATAATCTGATACGACATATAACAAGCCTTATATTTATTTCTTTTTCTCTGTCTGCCTATCCGATTTCTTATTCCTTCCGTGGTCTGTCAGAAACAAATGGATTATCTGATTTAACGGTCAGTGCCTTGTATAAAGACTCCGTAGGCTATATCTGGATTGGAACAGCTACGTCAGTTGAATGTTTTGATGGCTTTCGTTTCAAGCATTATCCGATATTCGGAGATGATGAGAAACTGAAATGGGTGAATGTTATTGCAGAAACACAAGGCAATCAGATTTGGATGGGAAACGATATGGGGCTTTGGCGGATAAATAAAGAATCCGGTAAATTAGAACCGTTTGTTGCTGAAGTGATAAAATTTGGAGTTCGTTCTTTATTGACCGATGCGCAGGGAAACTTATATATTGGCAGTGAAAAAGGATTGTTTGTCTGCAAAAATAATGAAATGGAGCAGATTACTATCAATCCGGATATGTGGTCATCGGATAATTTCATAGTCGATTTGAATATGGGAGAAAAAGATACATTATGGATTCTGACCCGCTCCAAACTATATTCAATGAATCTGTCTACCCGAAAAATATCTTTATGCCCATACGGTGACAATGATAGACAGGATTATACTTATCGGAAAATGGCACGAATTGGTTCCAGGCTCTATTTAGGAACAATGGAACATGGAGTGGTTGTTTACGATATACCGACAGGGAAGTTCAAGGATAATTGGATTGATTTGGGATGCAATGTAATTTCCTCTTTGTCGGGTGACGGAAAAGATATACTTTATGTTGGAACAGACGGAAATGGAGTACATTTTGTATCTGTCAAGGAAAATAAGGTTATGAAATCTTTCTGTCATGAACCCGGTACTAATGGCGGAATCCGCTCTAACTCTGTCTATTCATTGCTGGTGGACAGGGAAGGATTGATATGGGTTGGATTCTATCAGTTGGGACTTGATTATACACTGTATCAGAGCGGGCTTTTCTCTACCTATTCTTATTCTCCTTATTTTGATTCAAAAGACATACCGGTACGGGCCATAGCTATCAATGAGAATGAAAGATTGATAGGTTCCCGCAATGGCCTCTTCTATGTCGATGAGACGAAACGGCGTTTTAGGAGTTTCAAGTCACCTCAATTACGCTCTAATATGATAATGTGCATTTACCCGTTTCAGGGAAAGTATTATATCGGTACGTATGGTGGTGGCATGTATATACTGGATTCTTCTACATTAACTATCCATGATTTTGAACCTTCGGAGACTCCTTTTGTGAAAGGGCATGTTTTCTGCATCAAGTCGGACAATGACGGTTGTCTGTGGATTGCCACTTCAATGGGCTTATATCAGTATAAAGATGGCGAACAACTCAATCACTATACCAGTTCGAACTCCAAACTCCCGGAAGGGAATGTGCTTGATATATGTTTTGATTCTACAGGAAAGGGCTGGATTTGTACGGCTACCGGTTTATGTATCTGGGATCCTTCCACTCGTAGTATAAAATCAGATGTATTCCCCGAAGGCTTTATACATAAAGAGAAAATCAGGACAGTATATGAAGACTCTTCCCACGAGCTCTATTTCCTTCCGGATAAAGGCCCTATTTTTATTTCAGATTTGTCGATGACTCATTTCCGAAGATTCCAGCCGGGCACTCTTTTGGAAGGGAAAGATGCCATGTTTATGATCGAAGATCGTGAAGGGTGGCTGTGGATTGGTACGAATCTGGGCTTGTACCGTTATGATAAAAAAAGTACAATTGTTCCTTATACTTTTGTGGACGGGTTGCCGAGTTCTGTTTTTATTACCTGTTGCCCTGTTATAGATACTTCGGGAACAATCTGGTTCGGCAATTCCAAAGGATTGATTTATTTGACCAGGGATTTACGTGATATAAATGAAGAAAATAGTTATCCCCTGGCTATCACAGATGTATATGTGAATGGTAAAGAACCTTATCACCCTGCTATACAGAGAGAACAGCATCTCTATAAAGTCTCTTTGGAACCGTCGCACAAGAATTTGACTATCTGTTTCTCCGGATTTACCTATTCCGATCCTGCATATATGTCTTATGAATATAAAATGGAAGGGATGGATGATGATTGGCAGTTGTTGGGTGGTAAATCCGAACTGACCTATTATGACTTGTCTTCCGGGAAATATCAATTCAAAATCCGTCGGATTGGTGAGCCCGGTTCGGAAATCTGTTTATCAGTGACTATTGCTTCCTCTTTTAACGCGACCTTATGGGGAACAATTCTATTATTGATTGCAATAATATGCTTAAGCTATGCTTATTACCGGAGAAAAAAGAACTCTCCGGCTCTTGCGGCGGACGCCATAGAAACCGGGAAACCGGTAGTTGAAGAAAAATACAGAAAGAGCAATGTGAGTATGGAAGAATGTCATCGGCTGGCAAACGAACTGGATATGCTGATGCAGGAAAAAAGACTGTATGTTAACCCTGATTTAAAGATTGCGGATTTGGCGTCAGTATTGAACGTCTCTCCATATACATTGTCCTACGTGTTTAATCAGTTCTTGAACAAGAATTATTATGATTATCTGAATGATTACCGCATAGCTGAGTTTAAACGGTTGCTTAATGAGGATGAATATTCAAAATATACCTTAAGTGCTTTAGCTGAACTGTGTGGTTTTAGTTCTCGTACTTCCTTTTTCCGTTATTTTAAAAAGACGACCGGAATAACCCCGAACGAATATGTCCAAAGTATAGGACGAACTAATGAAGATTGATTGCCGGAGTCTCATATAATAATTTGAGACTCTGGTTTTTAATTGTCTAATTAATTGATTACCAGTAAGTATTGTGACTTCTGTTTCCCTTCCAATAGGATGAAATCTATCCGCCCTTTTTTATTGTTTCTTTTCCGTATTTACCATTTATATTTGCCAGCGTAATGATAAACAAAAATCTAAGCAATGGAAAATATAAACATGAAATCCACTCAACTGGTTGCTGACTCTTATAAGAGTTATCATCATTCCGTTTATCTTTATATCTATTATAAAATAGGTAAGGACGAAGAAGCAAAAGACCTGTCACAAGATGTCTTTTTGCGTTTGATGGACTATAAGCAGATATTGCGTCCGGAAACAGTGAAACATTTTATATTCGCGATTTGCCGGAATCTGGTAACGGACTATTTGCGTCGTTTTTACAAAGCTCAAGAAGTAACTTCCTATCTTTTCGACCGGATTCCTACTTGTACCAATGAAGTGGAGAGCCAGATTATTGCCAATAATCTATTGACATGTGAATGGGAGCGAGCCAAACAGCTTCCTGAACAACGTCGGAAGATTTATATCATGAGTCGTTTCGAAAATAAATCCTCGGCTGATATTGCCGCCCAATTGGGAATTTCTTCCCGTACGGTGGAAAACCACTTGTTTATCAGTCGGAAAGAAATCCGTGAGTATATTCAACAGTGTATCTAATATTAGAATAAATAGTATAAATGTTAGTTTTAAATTTTATGTATATGAAAAAAAATCTCTTCAGATTCTCATCGAGAAGATTTCTATTCTCTACGGTGATAGCCTCTGCTCTTGTAGCAGGTGCTCCGCAGGCGGTATTTGCCTATGTGGGAGAAGTACAGGTTGTTTCACAGACTGGGGCAATCAAAGGTAAAATCGTGGATTCCTATGGAGAACCTGTTATTGGTGCCAATGTCAAAGTGAAAGGCACTACCAATGGTACGATAACGGATATGAATGGAAACTTTACTTTGAATAATGTATCAGGTGGTACGTTGGTGATTTCTTTTATTGGTTATAAAACGTTGGAAGTTTCTGTAAAAGGGACGAATCTGGCTAAAATTATCATGCACGAAGATACAGAGGTGCTGGATGAAGTTGTCGTGGTAGGTTATGGTACTCAGAAAAAAGAATCGTTGACAGGCTCGGTAACAGTGGTCGACCAAAAACTTTTTAAGGACAAAGGTACAGTGGCCAATCCGCTTTCGGCTATGCAAGGTCAGGTTCCGGGTTTACGCATCACTCGTTCGTCAGCTGCTCCCGGCGAAGAAGGATGGGGTGTCTCAATACGTGGCTCTGTATCGAAGAACAAGGTAGAACCTCTTTTGATTATTGACGGTGTACCGGCTAGTGGTGTAAGCGAGATGGCTCAACTCAATGCCGACGACATTGAAACCATTAACTTCCTGAAAGATGCTTCGGCTGCTATTTATGGTGCAAAAGCTGCGGGTGGTGTGATTTTGGTAACTACCAAACGTCCCGATGCCGGCAAAACCAAAGTGGAATATAGTGGTTCGGTTACACGTAAAATTGTGGGGTTGCAGCCTCGCATGATGAGTATGGACGAATGGACGGACGGTGTGCTCCAAGCCCGTTTGAATGACGGTTATGGCGAAGATGACAACTGGGTTCGCTATGCCCGTTTGGCGAAAGCGATGAAGGGGAGTTGGATTAACCTACATGGTGGAAACAATCCTGATGAAGATCCCATTCCGGGAGGATTTCGCGGTGTGGCTGACTTTGTGTTTCATGATATGAACTGGACTGATGTGCTGTGGGGAAATGCCACTTCTACCCAGCATAACCTCAGTGTAAGCGGAGGTTCGGAAAAATCGACCTATCGACTTTCGTTGGGTTATTTGAACGACCAAGGGACGCTGCAATGGGGGAACAACTCGAACGAACGCTATAACGTACGTTTATTCAACAGTTTCAAGATAAACAACCGTATCAGCCTGGAAACCAATATGTCAGCCAGTCGTCAACATCAGGTGGCTCCTACACAGATCGGTAGTGTATTAGGTAGTAGCATCCCGCAGCCAGGGCTACCGGTTTCGACTATTGATGGCAAACCGTATGCGTGGGGAGGTATTCATACTCCTAACTGGTCGGCTGAATTGGGTGGCGACAACAAACTTGTGGTGACTACTATGAATGTGAACGAAATTTTGAAAGTGAACATTTTGGATGGCCTTGATTTTCAGGGTACTTTGGGGTACTCAACGAACAATGCGGCTCGTGACGAACAATATCTTTCGATTGATTGGTATCAATATGACGGTACACCGATTCAAAATGAGAACTCTCCCTATCCCGCAAAAGAAAAATCATCGTATACTAAAAGTTCTGCGCGTACCGACAATTACACGGCATCAGCTTTCCTCACTTATAAGAAATTATTTGATGAGGTTCACGACATATCGCTTATGGGAGGTGTTCAATACGACTATGTCGCTTACGATTATAGCGGTACCAAAGCAATGGACGTGGAAGCGGCAATCGAATCACTTAATGGTAAAGGACAAATCTACATAGACAAGGTAGACCGTTGGGAAGAAGCCATTCTCTCTTATTTCGGTCGTTTGAATTATAACTATAAGTCGAGATATATGGTCGAGGTGAATGCTCGCTACGACGGCTCTTCGAAATTCTTGCCCAAGAATCGCTGGAACTTCTTCTGGGGCGCATCAGCCGGATGGCGTATCACTGAAGAAAAATTTATGGAGAACTTGCGTGACTATGTGAATGAACTGAAACTACGTGCTTCATATGGTGAGGTAGGTAACCAAAATGGTATCGGACGCTATGACGGCATCCAACTTTACAATTACAAATCGAACAATGGCGCTTTGTTGGGCAACTCGAAAGGAACATACGTAGAATCTGCCGGACTGGTGAGCACTGTGCGTACTTGGGAACGTATCTACAACTATAATTTAGGTATTGACTTCGGATTCCTCAACAATCGTCTTACGGGTACGTTTGAGGTCTTTAAAAAGAAAAACGACAATATGCTGGTTTCGCGTCTGCACCCCGGTGTCTTGGGTGGAACTGCTCCCAGTACTAATAGCGGTAAGTTTGAAGCCAATGGTTACGATGCCAGCTTGACTTGGCGTGACAAGATAGGCGGTTTTAACTACCACGTTGGCGGTACATTAACCTATATGACCAACAAACTCGTCGATGGAGGTAACATCGTGATAAGCGCAGGTTATAACGAAGCTGTGAATGGTTATCCGCTCAATTCGGTATTTGGCTACCGTTATGTGGGTAAAGTACAAAACCAAGACCAATTGGACTATTATGTGGACAAATATGTGGGCAGCAACTCTATCTCCCTACCTGCCAACTTGCGTTTGGGCGACCACATGTATGAAGATGTGAACAAAGACGGCAAACTGACACAAGACGACCTTGTATTTCTCGGTTCCGACGACCCCAAATATTCGTTCTCGTTTAATTTAGGATGCGAATGGAAAGGATTTGATTTCAATACCGTGTTCCAAGGTGTGGGCAAGCGTACCATCTATCGTGAAATTGACTCTTGGAAAGTGCCTTTCAAAGCTATTTGGCTGAACACTACCAACCAGTCGGTAGGCAATGTATGGAGTCCCGAAACTCCCAATAACCATTTCCCGACTTATTCAAACAGTAATGACATTAATAACTATAACTACATTCCATCTACCTGGTCGGCCGATAATGGTGCTTACCTGCGTCTCAAAGAGGTTGTACTAGGTTACACATTGCCAAAGGCATGGATAAATAAGAGTGGTTTCATCAGTAACTTACGTATTTATGTATCGGGTGCCGACTTGTGGGAAAAATCGTATATCACCGATGGTTGGGATCCCGAAGCTACCCGTAAGGTAGAAAAAAAGCAACGCTATCCGTTTAACCGCACCGTGACTTTCGGTGTGAATGCCACATTCTAATTTTTATTCTTAATATTGAAGATAACAATGAAAAAAATAGCATATATTTTAGGAATTATTTGCGCCATGACCATGCAGTCGTGTTTAGACCTTGAGCCCAAGACGCAATTGGCGGATACCAATTATTGGAAGTCGCCCGAACACTTCAAACTTTTTGCCACCCAGTTCTACGGCTGGTCGGCCGACTTTCGATGGCTCGATGACAGTCAGCATGCTGATATTCGATCGGACTTGTTTGCCGGTAGCACGGTGAACATCTATAGTAACGGAACGAACAGTATTCCGTCGTCTGACAAGCATTATACCGACAATTACAATCGTATTCGTCAAGCCAACACCTTGTTGCAACAGGCTGATGCATATGACCAACCAGCCGACATCGCCATTTCAGTGGGGGAGGCCCGTTTCTTCCGTGCTTATTGTTACTTCGAGTTGTTGCAGGCCTACGGTGACCTTATCATTACCCGCACGCCGCTCGACATCGACTCGCCTGAGATGCAGAAGGCCCGCAATCCTCGTACCGAGGTAGCTGACTTTATCATTGACGACTTGAAAGAAGCCGCTAAACTATTACCTGTTGATAAGGCTATCAGTAGCAGCGACAAAGGTCGTCTCTCCAGCGAAGCTGCTTTGGCATTTCTTTCGCGGGTAGCCCTTTATGAAGGTACATGGGAGAAATTTCATACTGGCGGTCAAAATACCGAACGTACAAAAGATTTGCTCAATACCGCAGCACAGGCGGCTCATGATGTAATAGAGGGCGGAGCATTCGAACTTTTTGCTCCTCAAGAATTGGGTACGGAAGCCTATAAATATCTCTTTATCTTGGAGAATGAAAAGTCGAATCCTGCCAGTATCAATAAAACAGGTAATAAAGAGTATATCTTTACCCGCCGCCACGATCCTGTTATCAATTCTATCGGCTTCAACATCACACAAGGGCGTTTGGGCAATGCCTTGTATGTTACTCGTAAAATGGCTAATATGTATCTGCAAAGCAATGGATTGCCTATCAATCCTCAAACGTGGAATTATACGAAAATGGATGATGAATATAAAAATCGCGACAACCGCATGAACAATCAGCTTATGGTGCCCGGACAAACTTACTGGGGTACAAGCGGCGGACGCATCGATTGGAGCGGCAATGCTGCCGAAATAGCCAATGCCTCGCATAGGAACTTCATACCTCAAACGGGTACAGGGTACTTTCCTCACAAGTGGTGCTGCGAACGCGACGGAGTGCCTACCGGTATGGAAGCCTATGACTTCCCCGTCATCCGCTATGCCGAGGTACTGCTGAACTATGCCGAAGCCGTGTTTGAACGCGATGGACAAATATCGGATGAAGACTTAGCCATCAGCTTGAACCTGACACGCAAACGCATCAACCCCGAAATGCCTGACTTGACTAACGACTTTGTTACGGCAAATAGTCTGGATATGCGCACAGAAATTCGTCGTGAGCGCACCATCGAATTTTTTGATGAGAATTTCCGCATTGATGATCTGAAGCGTTGGAAAACGGCCGAAGACGAAATGCCGATGAACCTCACTGGGGTGAAGTGGAAAGGTACCGATTTTGAAAACAGATGGCCTGATGCTTCTTTTAAGGACAAAGATGGCGAAGGTTGCATTATCCACGAAAAAGGACGCAACTGGCACGAAAAGCATTACTTGTTGCCACTGCCCACCGACCAACTCAAACTGAACTCCAACTTGAAACAAAATCCGGGTTGGAATCAATAATCCATTCATTATTCATTTATAAAGTAATCGAATTATGACATACAAAAATATACTTCAAAAGGGTGCGTTTGCAGCACTGATGACGGCTGGTTTAGTGATGACCGTTTCGTGCAATGATGACGATGTATCCCCTGTTTTAGAAGAAAGAGTACTCGTTAAGGAAATCAACCTTGAAGTGACTCCCGAACTGCCTCTGTTGATAGGCACTGACACTTTGATAAAATATACCGTAGGTCCTAATGAGGCTTTCAACAAAGAGGTGGTATGGAAATCGACTGTACCTGATGTGGCTACCGTAGATGCCGAAGGACGCATTACGGCAGTGAAGGCAGGTAGCACGGTAATTTCGGCTAAGCCGGCTGTGGGCTATTCTGCTACTTCGACCATCAATGTGAAGGTGGTAAACGAAATTATTCACATCACTGACATCAATCTCACTAACGAAGAACTCGAAGTGTTTGTAACCTCGACTTTGCCACTCACTTGGCAGACTACCCCGGCCGACCCCACTTACCCTGGCTTGATTTGGAAAAGCCTTACTCCCGATAAAGCCACTGTCAATGAAAAAGGCGAGGTGAAGGGTATAGCCGAAGGAAAGGCACGCATCCAAGTTATCGCTACCGATGACAAACATTTCACGAAAGAGTTTGAAATAAAGGTGAAGCCTATTATCTATATCGAAAGTATGGAATTTGTGAAAGAATCAGACAAACTGGCCTTAGGCGAAACTTACACTCCGCAGATGAATGTAACGCCGATAGATGCTACGCTTTCGTACATCGCATGGGAAAGCAGTAAGCCGGATGTTGTAGAGATTGACGAAAAAGGCCGGTTCGTGGCGAAGGCTTATGGCAATGCAGTGATTACCGCTCTGGCTGACTATGGTGACGGTAAACCTGTCAAAGCTACGATGAGTGTCAACGTAAGCGAAGGTTTAATGAACGACCAGTTTACCATTGAGAACATCTGGCAGCCGTTCGGCAACTTTACCCACCGGGAATTTGAATGGATGGAGAATGACGGAGTACTTCGTATTTTCCCCGGTGAAGATAAGGCTTACAAAGCTGTCCGCATTTGCCGCACCGGTGGTTTTGGGTTTAACGTAACCAACTATCCCATTTTGGCCTTTAAAGTGAAATTCCCCCAAAATGTGTTCGAAGCATCGACAGGTATAGAGTGGTATCTCGACATTTGGGGTGGAAGTGGCATTACCGTAGCCGGTAAATATGGCGAAGATACCGATAAAGGAAAAAATGCCATGACTGTGGTAGATTGCGGTGAATACAAAGTATTCTATGCTGATTTCACGAAGAAATTCCTCGGCAAAAACCAACAGTATATGCCTACCTCATTGACGAAGTACGACACGGTGGAACTTCAAATTTGGAAAATCTGGTATGAAGCCAATGAAACAGGCAGCATCTATGTGGATTGGATAAAGACTTTCGAATCGGAACAAGAACTGAAAAATTTGATAAAGAACGAAAGTGGCAAATAATTGCATCTACTTTCTCTGGAAACTGATTGAATAACAAAATGAAAATTGAATGTATGAAGAATCTGATTTATACCTTCGTAGGCAGCGTAATGCTTGTGTTGCTGACCAGTTGTAGTGTTGAGTTCGAGAACGGAACTCCCGAACCATGGCAACGTGAAATCAACCCCAATGAAAATTATGAGTACACCATCAAGCACCCTTGCCTGGTGAATACCGAAGCCGACTTTGAACGCGCACGCCGTAAAGTGAACGAACGTGCCGAACCTTGGATAAGCGGTTGGCAAAAATTGTGCGAAAGCCGATTTGCCCAACTGAGTTACAACTCAAACCCTCAAGAAGAAATTGTGCGCCACTCGAAAGGAGGAAACTTTAATACGGCCGCTTTTGATGCCGGTGCCGCTTATCAGTTGGCTGTACGCTGGAAAATTTCAGGAGACGAAGATTATGCCAAGGCAGCTATTAAAATTCTGAACGGATGGGCTAAGACTTGTAAGGGGGTGAATTATAAAACATGGCCCGACGACAGCCATCGCCTGCTTGCCGCCGGATTTATCGGATACCAGTTTGCTGCTCCCGCTGAATTGATGCGGGATTACGAAGGCTGGAAAACCGAAGATTTTGAAGTATTCAAGAAATGGATGGATAAAACTTTCTATCCCATTTGTGATGATTTTTTGGATAACCATTTTAATTCTTCAGCCATTTCGGGCTGGATGAGTTGGGATTTGCCTGCCATGCTCACTATTCTTTCTATCGGTGTGCTGAATGATGACGATGCCAAGATTAAACAAGCTTTGGAGTTTTTCTATCACGGAAAAGGTATGGGGTGTATTGAATGGTCGGTGAAAGGTATGCACGAGGATCCTGCAGGAAAAGTGAAAGGCAGACATTTGGCACAGAGCCAAGAAATGGGACGCGACCAGGGACACGCTACTCTCAACGTAGGCTTACATGCTTACTTCTGTCGTACAGCCTATAACTTGGGTATTGATCTTTTTGCTTACAACGACAACATCATTCTCGACCTTTGCGAATATACAGCTAAGTACAACTTAACTTCGACCGAAGATGTGGAAATGCCTTTCGAACCTTACTATCACCCTAAATACGGTTGGCATGAGAAGGTGTCGGTCGACGGTAAGGGGCGTGCCCGTCCGGGATGGGAACTCCTTTACAACCATTATGCCAAGGTGAAAGGTCTGAATGCTCCATATTCGCAAGCTTTTGCCGAAAAAGAACGTCCTGAAGGGTATGGTGAGCGTGGTACTGCCGAAGCCGGTGATTTAGGGTTTGGAACTTTATTGTATACTGAAGAATAACTTTTTGAGATTTTCCTACAGATTTCAAGGAGTTAAGAGGTTAGGCTTCTTAACTCCTTGTTGTTACTCAATGAACCCTTCACAATTCTTTGTCTTATGATAAATAGATTATTTTCTACCTTATTATTCCTTGCTTGTCTCTTTTGTGGTTTGTCCCCAATGGCAAAGGCGCAAAACAACGAGTGGGAAAATCCCACCCAATATGAGTGGAACAAAGAGAAACCACACGCTGACTTTCGTCTCTACGAGCGGGCAGATGATGCTGTGAACGATAATTCCCAGAAATCGCCTTGGCAGCACTCGTTGAATGGTACGTGGAAATTTGTTTATGCTCCCTCTATCGCAGAAAGCATAAAGGATTTTTATCGTACAGATTTATCCGATAATGATTGGGATACAATTACTGTCCCTTCCAATTGGGAAATCCAAGGATTCGGTGAACCGATAATCCGTAATATTCAGTATGTGTTTTCGCCCAATCCACCTTATATTGATGTTGATAATCCTGTGGGGACTTACCGGCGTACATTTACGGTTCCTCAAAACTGGCAGGGGCGTGAAGTGTTGTTGCACTTCGGGTCCATCAGTGGCTACGCCCGTATCTATGTGAACGGGCAGCAAGTGGGGATGACTAAAGCGTCCAAGACTCCGGCAGAATTTAATGTGACAAACTATTTGAAAAAAGGAGAGAACTTACTTGCTGTACAAGTGTATCGCTGGCATGATGGCAGCTATATGGAAGACCAGGATTTTTGGCGTCTAAGCGGTATCGAACGCGATGTTTTCCTGACCGCTTATCCCCAAACGACCATTTGGGATTTCTTTCTGCATGCAGGACTGAACGATACCTACCGACATGGGCAATTTCAGGCTACTGTAGACTTGCGTTCGTTCAATACCAATGCAACCCTGCAAAAGGGGACACTTACACTCGAATTGAAGGACGCAGGGGGGGAGACTGTCCTATCTGCGCAGAAAGCATATTGTATCTCAGGCATAAGTACTACACTTACTTTCGAAGGCACTGTGCATAATGTGCAGAAATGGAGCGCTGAACACCCTTCGCTCTACGACTGTATTCTGACACTTCGAGCCAATGGCGACAAGCAACAGACGGTAGTAGCTCATAAAGTCGGATTCCGCCGCATTGAGATAAAGAATGCACGGTTACTGGTGAATGGTGTACCCACCTATATAAAAGGTGTCAACCGCCACGAGCACAATGATACGTTGGGACATGTGCAGACCCGCGAAATCATAATGAATGATTTGCGATTGATTAAACAACTGAACATGAACGCTGTTCGTACCAGTCATTATCCAAATCATCCGTTATTCTATCAATTGTGTGACCAATATGGTATTTATGTAGTGGACGAAGCCAATATTGAAACTCATGGAATGGGTTCGGTTCCTTATTTCAAAGATACCATCCCGCATCCTGCTTATCGTTCCGAATGGTATGCAGCCCATGTCGACCGTATCACCCGAATGGTGGAAAGGGATAAAAATCATCCATGTATCATCGGATGGTCGTTAGGAAACGAATGTGGTAATGGAATCGTGTTCCACGACGAATATAAGCGCTTGAAAAAGTATGACCCCGGTCGTTTTGTACAGTTCGAGCAGGCTTGGGAAGATTGGAATACAGATATTGTCTGTCCTATGTATCCCAATATGTGGAAAATAACAGAATATCGGAATTCTGGCAAACAGCGACCGTTTATCATGTGTGAGTATGCTCACGCCCAAGGAAACAGCAATGGCAATTTTAAAGACCTTTGGGATATTATTTATGACAGCCCTAACTTGCAGGGCGGTTTTATCTGGGATTTTATGGATCAGGGATTTAAGATAAAAACCGAACCAAGAGACGGACGTACTTATTGGACGTATAATGGTAAGATGGGTAGCTATAAATGGCTGGAAGATAAGAAAGGGGAACTAAACACAGGAACTGACGGCTTGATTTCTGCCAATGGTATTCCTAAACCACAAGCGTATGAAGTGAAGAAAGTGTATCAGTACATTCTGTTTAGCGCAAAAGACTTGGGGAAAGGAATTATTTCCATTAAAAACCGTTATGACTTTACCAGTCTGGATGAGTATGCTTTCATGTGGGAAATATACAAAAACGGAGAAAAAATATCTACAGGGGATTTTAGCGTTGATTTAAGACCTCACGAAGAGAAAGAGATACGTTTATCTCTTCCCGTTATTCCGGAAGACGGAAATGAGTATTTCCTTAATCTCTATGCGTATACCCGGGTTGCTACCGATTTAGTACCTGCCCGCTATGAAGTAGCTAGAGAGCAGATGCAATTAAATAAAAGTAGTTTTTTTACATCGCTTCCACCTTGCTCGGGAAAACTGTCTTATGAAACGAAAGACAATATTTTGTCTTTTCAATCGGGGGTCGTTTCAGGTAAGATTGATTTGAAAAAGGGAATCTTGTTTGATTATATGATAAATGGCAAGCAACCTATCAGGCAATATCCCGAACCTGCCTTTTGGCGTGCTCCGGTCGATAATGATTTTGGGAATAAAATGCCCGTTTTGGCAGGTGTCTGGCGGACGGCTCATGTCAACCGCTATGTGAAGAAAGTGACAATAGGGGAGAAGAATGAAAAAGGGTTATCCGTAAGGGTTGATTGGGTCTTAAGCGATATTCAAGCGCCTTATACGATGGAATATTTGATACGGGATAACGGAACTATCATTGTGACAGGGAGTATTGAACTGACAGGAACGAAACTTCCCGAACTTCCCCGTTTTGGTATGCGTATGGAATTGCATCAACCTTATGAATACTTGACCTATTACGGTAGAGGGCCTTTGGAGAACTATATCGACCGTTATTCAAGTTCATTTATCGGACGATATGAAGACAAAGTTGAAAACCAGTTCTATTGGTATATACGTCCACAGGAAACGGGAAATAAGACAGATGTTCGTTGGCTGACCTTATTGGATAGTGAAGGGCAAGGAGTGAGAATTACAGGCTTACAACCTATCGCATTTTCCGCTTTACATTTCTCGCCGGAAGACCTTGACCCCGGTTTGACTCGTAAATTGCAGCATACTATTGATATTGTTCCGCAAAAGAATATCTTTCTGCACGTTGACTTGAAGCAACGCGGATTAGGCGGTGATAATAGTTGGGGAATGTATCCGCACAATAAATATCGCTTGCTTGACAAGAAATATACTTATAGCTATATGATTGAATTGGTAGAAAAAGGTTCAGATTAAGACTGTTATTAAAGCAGGTGCAAATAAAATTTTCAATAGCATTGAGTAAATAATCACGCCCCTTCGTATTTGTTTGTCATATACAACAAATACGAAGGGGCTACTTTTTTAGGAAAAGGAATGTGCTCTTTTGGAGATTTTTATGTATGTTTGTCACATGTTTAATATGAAAGGAAGCAGTTGTAAGTGAAGAACACGATTAAATATCAGATTCTTATATTAATATACTTGGTTTGTGGTATGGAACTGCAAGCCCAGAATTACACATTCCGTAATGTCGTCATGTCCGACGGGCTGTCCGGACTGTTGGTCAATGCTATTTATAAAGATTCCGAAGGCTTTGTATGGTTGGGGACGGATAACTGTCTTGACCGTTTTGACGGCGTGAAAGTGCGCCATTTTGAATTCCGGGGCATTGAGTCGGGAAGAATGAAACGTGTGAACTGTATCACGGAAACTGCCAAGAAACAACTTTGGGTGGGAAATGGCATCGGACTTTGGCGGCTGAACCGCGCAAACAGCCAATTGGAGAGGATTGTTCCCGAAAAGATAGACTTTGCCGTCAATACGTTACTGTCCGACGGAGATATTCTTTATATCGGTACGGAAAAAGGCTTGTTCATTCATAAAGACGGCCAGTTGCTCCAAGTATTGACAGACCGGAATATGTTGGCTGCCTGTAATCGAATCATGGATATTTGTCTGAATGAAGATAAGACCGCACTGTGGTTGGCTACGGTGCAAGGACTGTACTCCTATTCATTGAAAGACGGAAAGATTGATTCCTGGCATTTTCAGGAGAATGTGCCCGAAGCCGATTATTTCCGTTGCCTTACCCGTATCGGGGAGACGCTCTACTTGGGGACAATGAGCCAGGGGGTAGTACGTTTCGATATGAAAAAGAAGACGTTCTCCCATACGGTATCTTTAGGATGCGATGTTATTTCCGACATCTCCAGTGACGGAAAAGAAACCGTCTATATAGCTACCGACGGCAATGGCGTCCATTTCCTTTCACATAAAGACCAGCAGGTGACGCGTCGTTTCTACCATGATGTAAGCGATAAGGAAGGGATTCGCAGTAACTCTGTCTACTCCTTGCTCGTTGATGACAGAGGTGCCGTATGGGTAGGACATTTCCAGGCAGGCTTGGATTATTCACTCTACCAGAACGGTCTTTTCCGTACATATGCCTATCCGCCTTCGTTCAATTCGGCAAACCTTTCTATCCGCTCTTTCATAAGCAGAGGGCAGGAGAAAGTTATCGGTTCGCGTGACGGCTTGTTCTATATAAACGAAGCTACGGGAATAGTGAAGAGCTTTGTAAAACCTGTCCTGACCTCGGATTTGATACTGACCATCAGCTTCTATCAAGGAGAATATTATATCGGTACGTATGGTGGCGGCATGATGGTATTGAATCCGGAGACGTTATCTCTTAAATATTTCGCCCAGGGGGATACCGAGCTTTTTCAGAAAGGACATATCTTCTGTGTGAAACCGGATACAAAAGGAAATCTCTGGATAGGCACTTCGCAAGGACTGTTCAGCTATAATGGACTGACAAAACAGATAAAGCACTTTACCAGTGCCAACTCCCAACTGCCGGAAGGCAATGTATATGAGGTCAGTTTCGACTCTACCGGCAAAGGGTGGATTGCCACGGAAACCGGTATGTGTATTTATGACCCGGCTTCCCAGAGCCTGCGTTCCAATGTCTTTCCTGAAGGATTCGTGAACAAGGACAAAGTACGGACGATTTATGAAGACTTCGAACATAACCTTTATTTTATCCGTGAGAAAGGGAGTCTGTTTACGTCTACGCTGACAATGGACCGTTTCCGTAACCAGTCCGTATTTTCCACGCTTCCTGACAATTCGCTGATGGCGATTGTAGAGGATAATCAAGGTTGGTTGTGGGTAGGCTGTAATGACGGTTTGCTGCGTATAAGGAAAGAAGGGGAAGAGTATGACGCTTTCACTTTCAATGACGGAGTGCCCGGGCCGACTTTCACCAACGGGGCTGCCTATAAAGACGATAAAGGAATACTATGGTTCGGCAATACCAAAGGATTGATTTACGTCGACCCGAAGCGTGTGGATGAAGTACGTGGCAAGGCGCGTCCGATAGTATTTACGGATATATTGGCTAACGGCGTTTCCTTTACCGGTTCGTCCTTGAAATATAATCAGAATAATCTGACCTTCTGCTTTACGGATTTTGCCTACGGATTGCCTTCTGCCTTGCTATACGAATATCAGTTGGAAGGGATTGATAAAGATTGGAAACTATTGGCTGCGCAGAACGAAGTTTCTTATTATGGACTTCCTTCCGGGACTTATACATTCCGTGTCCGCCTTCCGGGAAATGAACATTCAGAAGCTACCTGCCAAGTGACGGTATGTCCTATGATTCCTTGGTGGGGATGGGCGCTTTCTATCTTATTAATCATAGGAATTGTAGCCTTTATACGCTATTATGTATGGAAACGCATGCGCCGCTTGCTTCCCTCTCCCGTTCAGGTGGTTTCGACACCGGTAGAGGATATATCCCGGAAAGAACAAGTAACGGAACAACCGGGAGTGATTTCTGAACAATCGTCCACTGCTACCGAAGAGAAGTATAAGACCAACAGGCTGACTGAAGAGGAATGCAAAGAGCTTCATAAGAAACTGGTAGTTTATGTAGAGAAAGAAAAGCCTTATATTAATCCCGACTTGAAAATGGGTGACTTGGCTTCCGCATTGGATACTTCTTCACATTCGTTATCGTATCTTTTGAACCAGTATCTGAACCAGTCCTACTACGACTTTATCAATGAATACCGCGTCACTCAATTCAAGAAAATGGTAGAGGACAGCCATTATTCCCGCTATACATTAACCGCATTGGCAGAGCTTTGCGGCTTTAGCTCACGTGCTTCTTTCTTCCGGTCATTCAAAAAGAGTACGGGAGTCACTCCGAACGAATATATCCGTAGCATCGGTGGAACTGCCAAAGAAGAGTAAGTACTTCTTTCATCAGTTTCACGTACATCTTTCACTGATATCCAGTACTTGATTTACCCAAATGTTCTACTTGTTTATCTTCTCAAGATTCTCTAAATGGGGATAATTGAGTCTCATTTTATAAAATGAGACTCAATGAAATATAAATGTAATATACTGATATTGAGTGATATAATTTGGAATAAGTCTATCTCGATTCGTTGAGATTGATACGCCCTGTTTTCCTGCTATTATCTCCGGAATCCCCTTTATATTTGCATTGTGATTAAAACCGAAAAGATAGTATTATGGATACAACGACTAACACTTCCGACAACATTATCACCAATTCTTATAAAGAATATTATCAGGTGATTCTTACCTATATTACTTATCGTATCACTCATCGCTACGAAGCTGAGGATTTAACCCAAGACGTATTTATACGTCTGCTGGACTATAAACAAATGCTCCGTCCGGATACAGTGAAGTATTTCCTGTTCACCATTGCCCGTAATATAGTAACCGACTATATCCGCCGTTATTATAAGAAGCAGGAGATAGACAGTTATATGTATGATTTTGCCGTAACCTCGTCCAATGAGACGGAAGAAACGATTATTGCCGATGATTTGGCTTCCGTTGAGCAGCGGCAACTTTCTACCTTCCCCGAACAGCGTCGGATAGTCTACGCATTGAGTCGTTATGAAGGCAAGACATCTGCCGAAATAGCAGAAGAAATGCAACTTAGCCGTCGTACGGTAGAGAACCACTTATTTATAGGTCGCCGCGAAATGCGTGAATTCTTCAGAAAATGTATTTAATCTTATTTATTTAATATATAATCCTTTGTGCTTATGGAAAAAGAATCTATGGAGAGACATCCTGATGCCTCATTTAATTTTAGAAAACAAGAAATAAATATTATTTTTAAACCTCAAATTTAATTTTATGAAACGAAGAGGATTAATTTTTAATTCGCGGCCTAACAAAACAGCAGTGTTTGCGTTAGGATTAATGCTGGGATTTTGTCCTGTTTCAAAGGCATGGGCCGATACGAATATGTACGATAGCCAGGTTGTGGCGCAGGCTCAGAAGAAAGTGAAGGGTCAAGTGGTTGATGCCACGGGTGAGCCGTTGATTGGTGTGAACATAACTGTGATAGGCGGAACGGAAGGAACCATTACGGATATTGATGGAAATTATACGATTAGTGTGCCTGCCGGAGCCAAACTGAAATTCAGCTATATCGGCTATAAAGACCAGATTATAGATGT
Source organism: Bacteroides sp. f07 (assembly GCF_042854785.1). NCBI lineage: Bacteria > Pseudomonadati > Bacteroidota > Bacteroidia > Bacteroidales > Bacteroidaceae > Bacteroides > Bacteroides sp. f07. The sequence continues at coordinate 1,001,689 of NZ_BAABXI010000001.1, forward strand.
AGCTGCGCAAACGGTGATTAATGTAAAATTGCAAGAAGACAGCGAAGTACTGGACGAAGTGGTGGTAGTAGGATATGGTTCGCAAAAGAAAGAGACATTGACAGGTGCCGTAACGGTAGTATCCGATAAAATGCTGAAGAATAAAGGGACGATGTCAAGTCCGTTACAGGCAATGCAAGGTCAGGTTCCGGGTGTTACGATTACTCGTAATTCAGCAGCACCGGGAGATGAGAGCTGGGGCTTGAAATTGCGTGGTTCTGTTTCTGCAAATAATGCGGAGCCATTGATTGTAATTGATGGAGTAGCTTATGACGGTGTAAATGCATTGCGTAATATTAATCCTTCTGATATCCAGTCTATCAATTTTCTGAAAGATGCATCGGCAGCTATTTATGGTTCCCGGGCGGCAGGTGGTGTCGTATTGGTAACCACCAAGCAGGCAAAGGAAGGAAAAGCGAGAATAGAATATAGCGGTTCATACACTTACAAGATGGTGGGATTGCAGCCGGAACTGATGAAAATGAACGAGTGGGCGAATGCTGTGTTGCAGACTTGTCAGAACGATGGTCAGCCGGATTCTTATTCATGGGTTAAATATGCGAAAATGGCATTGGCAAACGAAGGCAAATACATTGATTTGGAGCATAGCGCCAATCCTTTTGCTCCCAGTTATTCGGATGTAATGGACTTCGTATTTATGGATACCAACTGGCAAGATGTATTGTTCGGCAACTCTTACTCCACGCAACATGACCTGGCTATTTCCGGAGGTACGGAGAAAAACTTGTATCGTTTGTCCGTAGGATATATGTATGATGACAGTAACCTGAAATGGGGAAATAATAACAACCAGCGTTTCAACCTTCGTCTGACTAACAAACTGAAAGTCTTTGATAACTTCGCTATTGAATCTGTCATAGCTTATAACCGTCAGGATCAGGTAGCTCCATCCCAACTGAATAGGACGCTGACTTCCAGTTATCCGCAACCGGGTCTTCCGGCTTCTACCATCGACGGGAAACCGTATTCGTGGGGAACCTGGCTGTCACCTATCTGGTTTGCCGAACTGGGTGGCGATAATAAATTGAAAGTATCCGAAATCAATATCAGCGAGAAGTTCACTTACAATATCAATAAGCACTTGGATGTGGTAGCCAATCTTGGTTATAACTCCGGAGTAGCTTCACGTGACATCAAAAAGATGGCTATAACGTCCTATAATTATGCCGGAACTAAAATAAATACTAAAGCCGACGGTTACAAGCAGGAAGAATCGTCTTACGAAAAAACGAGTTCACGTACCGATTTCTACTCTATGACAGGTTATGTTGACTATCATAACACATTTGCGCAACACCACAATGTAAGTGCGATGGTCGGTGCCCAATACGAATTGAAAGAATACGATTATTTTGGTGTATCGGTGAAAGATATCCAGAACTCATTGGAAACGGTAAATGGTGCAGGGCTTGTGAATCTGACAGACAAACATGGTACGAAATGGCATGAGGCTGTGATGTCCTATTATTCCCGTTTGAATTATAATTATAAGTCTAAATACTTGCTGGAAGTAAATATGCGTTATGATGGTTCTTCCAAGTTCAAACCGGAAAACCGCTGGGACTTCTTTTATGGAATATCCGGTGGATGGCGTATTACGGAAGAAGCGTTCATGAAGAACGTCAAGTGGCTCAACGACTTGAAAATCCGTCTTTCATACGGTGAAGTGGGCAACCAGAGCGGTATTGACCGCTATGACGGCACACAGTTCTACAAGTTTGAATCCCAAAGCGGAGCTTATATTGGTCCCAACAAAGGCACTATCATAGATACGAACGGCAAAATCGCTTCTTTGGGACGTGAATGGGAACGCATTAAGAATTATAACTTGGGATTGGATTTCTCCTTATTGAATTCCCGACTTACAGGTACTGCCGAGGTATATATGAAGCGTAATGACAATATGCTGATAAACATCTCTTATCCGGGAATTCTGGGTGATAACGCAGGTATGTCCAACAATGGGAAGTTCAAGTCGCATGGTTGGGAAGTGATGCTGAACTGGTCTGATAAGATTGGAAAAGACTTCACTTACCACGTAGGAGGTACTTACTCCTTCAATACCAACAAACTGACGGATATCGGTGCGGTATCAGTTTTGAAATCCGGTTTCGTTGACAAACAACAAGGCTATCCGTTGAACAGTATCTTCGGCCTGCGTTATGCCGGCAAGGCACAGACGGAAGAAGAACGCCAGAAGTATTTATATAGATTCCTTACCGGAAATACTATCGGATTGACCGAACAAAACTTCCGTTTGGGAGATAATATGTATGCCGATGTAAACAATGACGGTAAACTGGATCAGAACGACATTGTTTATCTGGGTACGGACGATCCGAAAATCTCCTTCTCATTTAATGTGGGAGCAGAATGGAAAGGGTTTGATTTGTCACTGGTTTTCCAGGGAGCTGCAAAACGTACTATTTTCCGTACGGGAGATAATAACGGTAATGAGATATGGCGCATACCGATGAAAGCATTGTACCTGAATACCTCGAACCAGTCTGTGGGTAATACATGGAGTCCTGACAATCGGGGCGCTCATTATCCTACATATAGCAATAAGAATGAGATTAACGATTATAACTACCAGGCTTCTTCCTGGTCGGTAGAAGATGGCTCTTACATTCGTCTGAAGAATGTGACGCTGGGATACAACGTACCTTCCGCGTTTCTGGCTAAAACGAAGGCAATCAGTTCATGCCGTGTTTACGTAGCAGGAGCCGACCTTTGGGAATACTCTAAGATTAATGACGGCTGGGATCCGGAAGCAAGTCGCAAAGTGTCAGCCGCTGGACGTTTCCCCTTTGTCCGCACAGTGACTTTTGGATTAAATCTAACTTTTTAATGTATGAAGATTATGAAACTATATAAGAAAGCCCTTTTGATTGTATCGCTTGGACTGACACTGAATTCGTGTCTGGACCTTGATCCGCAGGACCAGTTGGCGGATGGTAATCTGTGGGGAGCAGCAGATGACTTTAAATATTTTGCAACCAATTTTTATGGTTGGACACGTGATTTCAAGTCAGTTATTTCTGACGGTGCACATTCCGACTGGCGTTCGGACTTGATGACTTCCAGTTCCGTAAATATGTACAGTAACGGTAGCAATCCGATTCCGACTTCCGACGGTAACTATACAAGCAATTATGCTCATATCCGCCGCTGTAATCTGTTGCTGCAAAAGGCGGCATCTTTTTCCGGCAACGGCGATATCAGCCGCTATGTAGCGGAAGCCAAGTTTTTCCGTGCTTATTCTTATTTTGATTTGGTGCAATTGTATGGAAATGTGATTCTTACCAGAGAACCGTTGGATATTACTTCACCCGAATTACGCATGAGCCGCAATGACCGCAGTGAAGTGATTGACTTCGTAATTCAGGATTTGAAAGATGCGGCTGAAGTATTGCCGGAAACTATTGCGACGGATGATGAAGGACGTATATCCAAATGGGGAGCTTATGCATTCCTTTCACGTGTCGCTTTATATGAAGGCACATGGCAGCAGAACCGCAATAATGAAGAGCGTGCCAAGATCTTGTTGGACATTGCTGCGGATGCGGCGAAGAAAGTAATAGACAGTAAGCAGTTCGAACTTTTCAAACCTGCTTCTTTGGGTGATATGGCTTATAAATATCTGTTTATACTGGAGAATGTGCAGTCCAATCCTGCCAATCTGACTAAGAGTGCCAATAAAGAGTATATATTCTATCGCCGTCATGATGAAACGATTGCTCCTATCGGGACTAATATCACTCACGGTTGCGTGGCTAACGTGCAATATATCAACCGCAAATTTGTGAATATGTACTTGTGCAGCAATGGATTGCCGATTGAGCATACAAAGAGTGCCGATGTCTTTAAAGGATACGGGGGACTGACTACGGAATTCGAGAACCGTGACAACCGTATGAAGAATTGTCTTTTGGCTCACGGAACCAAGTATTGGGATAACGACAAACCGCGTATCGACTGGAAAGGCATGGAAGGAGAAGATGCGACGAATGCCATCACATGTAATGTTTTCCAGGGTTCCGGTTATCAGAATCAGAAATGGGGTACGGAGCGTAAAGTTGCCGATACGTTTGAAGGTTATGACTTCCCGATTATCCGTTATGCAGAGGTTTTGTTGAATTATGCGGAAGCCATGTATGAATTAGGGACTACCGGTAAAGCTTTGGACGATGCATTGAACATTTCATTAAATTTGGTTCGTCTCCGTGTGAACCCTGATATGCCTAAACTGACAACTTCTTTTGTTTCGGAAAACAGTCTGGATATGCGGGAAGAAATTCGTCGTGAACGTACCATCGAATTGTACAATGAAGGTTTCCGTGTTGATGACCTGAAGCGTTGGAATACGGCTATTGTAGAGATGCCGAAACCTATTCTTGGGGTGAAATGGACAGGAACGGACTTTGCTACTTCATGGGCGGGTGCTTCTACTATGGCAAAAGATTCGGAAGGTTGTTTGATTTTGGAAGGCGGCCGTCGCTGGGGTAGTAAGAACGACCTGTATCCGCTTCCGGTAGACCAATGCCAATTGAATCCGAACTTGGGACAGAATCCGGGATGGCAATAATTAAGTCTGAAATAACTTAAAGAATAAGAATTATGAAAAGAGATTATATAAAATATTTTGTCGGACTGGCTGCTTGTTCGCTTTTAGGTCTGACTGCATGTGATGATGATAAGGATTTGGGAGAGAAGATGGATGAGATGATTACAATATCTGCCATTACTCTTGAAGATACTCAATATGACGCAGGAAATAAAACGATTTGTTTGCTAAAGAATAAGGAACTTCAGCTCTTTTGGAGTATCATGCCCGAGAGTGCGACTGATACGAATGTACAATGGACCTCGTCTGATGAATCTGTTGCGACAGTTACACAGGAAGGTCTGGTTATGACTAAAGATAAAGCGGGAAAAGCTATCATAACAATGACACCGGAAATAGGCTTCGGGCCCGAGGCTGCTATCGTCACCAGAACAGTTGAAGTTGTGGATGAATATACCTATATGTCAGCCGTCAATATAACTAATGTTCCGGCAGAAGAGATTGCGGCAGGCGATGAATATCAATTAACTGTTTCTTCAGAACCGGCAACTACTACGTTCAAGCGTTATAAATGGACAAGTAATAACCCGGAAGTAGCTACAGTGGATGAAAAGACAGGTTTGGTGACCGGAATCAGCAAAGGGGATGCGACTATTACAGTGACGGCTGATGATTTCAGTTCGAATCCGGTGTCTGCAAGTTGCGAGATAGGGGTTAAGATAGTAACTCCAATTACCGGAATGACGTTTACTGAAGATGCGGAACTTAATCAATTGGGATATGGACAGGAATATCAGATTAAGTACACGTTGGAACCGGTAGATGCTACAGCTTCGCTGCTGGCTTGGACGAGTGATAATCCGGAGGTGATTAGTGTGGATAAAACAGGAAAATTGAAAGTACATACTACTAAGGCCGCTTCTGCTGTGATAACAGCTTCTTATGGCCCTGTTGTACAAAATGTAACTGTCACAGTTGCCGATGGACGTTTCTGGTATTCATTAGGTAATGGTTTGGGGAACGGACTGGATAATAATTGGTATTTGGATGGCAACAATGCGTCTGTCGTTTCATCTGACGGAAATAAGACCACTGTTCAGATGGGCTCTGGATACCGTGGTGACTTATGGCTTGCAAGAAATGGTAAAGGAAAAATTGTAAATGTAACTCCTGCTGATTATAGATATTTTGCCATTAAGATAGGATTTAAATCTCAATTGATTCCAGGAAAGAACAAACCCAATGGCTGTATTAAATTAGAGATTTTTGATGATGGCATTAAGAAAATCGGTCCTGAATATTTTGGAACAGGCGGAGATGCTAATAATAGATACGAGATTCTGGGTGCAAGTCAGATTTCGACTGCGGAGCCAAATGTCTTGTATTACGACTTACAGTCAAAATATAAAACAGTGACTCCTACAGATTGGAATCAGGTATTTGATTTAGTGCAATGTAAGTTTGTAATTGCCGATTTCCCGGAAACTGCTCAGACTTATGATCTTTACTGGATTCGTTCTTTCAAATCCCTAGAGGAACTTCAAGCTTTTGTAAACAGTGAAAACAATAACGAATAACTACCATGAATAAGATGAAAATACATACAATAATAGGAGCAGGGCTTTTCGCCCTGACTTCTACCGCACTTTTTGCCTGCAGTGAGATAGAAGACGGTTCTAATGATATGAGCAGTTGGCCGGAAGTAAAGGATTATGTTACGACCTTGGAGCATCCTTGTATGCTCCATACGGAAACGGATTTTGAGTTTGTAAAAGGGAAAGTACTATCCGGTGCACAGCCCTGGAAGAACGCATTCGACCATTTAACTCGTGGTGGAAACAACTTGTCGCAATCCGGCTATAAGGCATCTCCTGTGAAATTGTTGGCGCGTCTCGACCAAAATAACTGGTCTGGTAAATATCCTAATGACTGGAATAATTATACGAAATTGATGAGAGATGCCGCTGCCGCCTATCAATTGGCTCTTCGATGGAAATTGTCGGAGACGGATGGCACACAATATGCCGATGCAGCTATTGCTATTCTGAATGATTGGGCTAAAACCTGTACCGGTTTTATCGTGAACGATAAAGGGGAGTTTATAGACCCGAACGAGTTCTTGATTTTTATACAAGTACATCAAATAGCAAATGCAGCGGAAATAATGCGTTCTTACTCCGGATGGCAAGACGCTGACCTTGCAAAGTTCAAATCATGGATAGTCGATGTGTTCTATCCCCATATTACGAAATTCCTGTCCACACACAATGGAAACGAATGTGCACTTCATTATTGGCTGAACTGGGATTTGTCTGCAATGACTGCATTGCTTTCTATCGGTATCCTGACAGACGATAACTTCAAAATCAATGAAGCCATTCAATACTTTAAGTTTGGTATCGGTTCGGGAAATATAGGAAACGGTGTCCCGTTTACGCACCTAGACCCGGATAGTAATGAAATGTTGGGACAATGTCAGGAATCAGGTCGCGACCAGGGACATGCCACTTTGTGTGTCAGCTTGTTAGGCGCTTTCTGCCAGATGGCAAAGAATGTGGGGGAAGACCTTTTCATATTCGATGACGGACGTGCATTAGCTATGTGTGAGTATGTGGCTAAATATAACATCGGTGGTGCTGAAACTGGTAGCTCAAGCGCTAGCTGGAAGATGACTGATTTTAGATATACGGATAATGACTTGCCTTATACTACCTATACCAATTGTAGTGGTAGCTGGGATACAATTTCGGCACAGGAAAGAAGAGAAGGAAAAGATTCCCGTGGTGAGGTGCGTCCTGCATGGGAATTAGTGAACCGTCTGGCACAAGATTATGGAAAATCGAGTATCTATGCCAAGATGTGGGTAGATAAGATGCGTGAGAACGCTGGTCGCGGAAATTCAGATGGCGGAGCCGGTGATTACGGACCTAATAGCGGTGGCTATGACCAGTTAGGATTCGGTACATTAATGTTTGCCAAAGAATAAATAAGAAAAGATTCCGTACCGAATGAAGTATAAACGGGGAGAGTGCGCAAAGCAAAATCTTCCCGTTTTTTTATTTTAGGGCTATTAATTATATCTTACTTTCCGGAAAACAACCTTGTTTCCGAAAAAGTAAGATACATCTTCATAGAAAATATATAGTTTTGCAACAAGCATTGTGTTTTACTTAATTTTATATCTTATGAATAAGAAACTATTAGTGTATTTGTGCGGAGTAGTGATATGCTTTATGGCTGCCTGCTCCGATAATGAAGATGAACAGACGAAACCACAAGAACAACCCAAAGAAACACCGGAAGTGATAACGGAAGTGGTAGAAACTTTGGAAGAGACAGTGCCTCAGGCTAGTGACTTTGTTGAAGTGTTGAAGAAAGCCGATTTGACAGGAGTGACTGCCGAAAAGATTACTGTATTTGCCGTCAGGAATGAACTTGATTTATGCTGATATTCTGGGATTTTATAATAAGGTTATGATATGGGATGCCGGAAGTGACAGGTTTGTAAGTGATGCGAACGCTTTGATTCGGGGCAGTATGCGCTTGTTCCCATTGTTTGATACCTATTTGCAAAATGAAGGTTTGGAGTGATTCCTAAAGCAATCTCGATGCAATATCCGGAAATGACACAAAATCCAGGATATTATTAAGTCAGTGGTTATATGGTCAGGAAATCTTTCTGGGTAAGCCAATGAATAAGCCGGACTTGAAGGGAGAAAACTGATAGATTAGAAGAATTATAGAAAAAATAGTGAAGGGGATTAGGTATTTACCTAATCCCCTTCGTATATATAAGCAAATAGGTCAGTAAATAGATTGTTTGAAAGAAAAGATATTAGATTCGGTTTTCCGGATGATTAGTTTTTATAAAGGTAGAAAGAACCTGTTTTTAGGAATAACGATTGAATTTTGAATGAACTTGATTTGTAAGGTATATGCGTAAAAAGATTCTGTTTTTGGCAGGGATGATGGCTTGCTGCACATTGGCGGGCGCACAAGAAATTTCTAAGACTTGGGTGGCTGATAAGGGAAATGGAACTTATCAGAACCCGGTTCTTCATGCTGATTATTCCGACCCCGATATATGTGTGGTCGGAGAAGATTTCTATATGACAGCATCCAGTTTTAATTGTATTCCCGGAATTCCTATCCTTCACTCCAATGATTTGGTGAATTGGTCGTTGGTGAACTATGCGTTGCCGGTGCAGGAACCGAAAGAATTTTTCGATAAGGCACAGCACGGCAAGGGCGTATGGGCGCCGTCTATCCGTTTTCATAAAGGGGAGTTTTATACTTATTGGGGCGATCCGGATTATGGAATTTATATGATAAAGACGAAAGACCCGAAAGGAAAATGGAGTAAACCCGTATTGGTGAAAGCCGGAAAAGGGATGATTGACGCCACTCCTTTATGGGACGAGGACGGAAAAGTATATCTGATACATGCCTATGCCGGAAGCCGTAGTGGAGTGAATAGTATTCTTGTGATTTCAGAACTGAATACAGAAGGAACGGAAGTTATCTCCGACCCGGTGATGGTGTTCGACGGCAACGACGGAAAGAACCATACCGTAGAAGGACCGAAACTCTACAAGCGGAACGGATACTATTATATTTTTGCTCCGGCAGGTGGGGTGGCTACCGGTTGGCAATTGGTGCTTCGCTCAAAGAACATCTATGGCCCTTACGAATCGAAAATCGTGATGGCACAAGGAAAGACAAATATAAACGGCCCTCATCAAGGCGGTTGGGTAGATACTCATACAGGTGAATCCTGGTTCGTTCATTTTCAAGACAAAGGGGCTTATGGGCGTGTGATTCACTTGAACCCGATGACCTGGGTGAATGACTGGCCGGTAATCGGAGTGGATAAAGACAAAGACGGTTGCGGTGAGCCGGTGACTACTTATAAGAAGCCGAATGTAGGAAAGACTTATCCGGTAGCTACTCCGCCGGAAAGTGATGAGTTCATTACCCGGCATTTGGGGTTACAGTGGCAATGGCACGCTAATAAGCAAGATACTTACGGATTCACTACCGACCTAGGATATATTCGCCTGTATGCGGGCAGCCTTTCAAAAGAGTTTGTGAACTTTTGGGAAGTACCGAACCTGTTGATGCAGAAGTTTCCTGCGGAAGAGTTTACAGCCACTACCAAGCTGACGTTTACCGCAAAACAGGATGGCGAACAAGCCGGACTTATCGTGATGGGATGGGATTACAGTTATCTTTCTATCCGCAAGGCGGGAGATAAGTTTATTCTGCAACAGGCAGTCTGCAAAGATGCGGAACAACAGAATCCCGAGCAGGTAAAAGAATTAGCACGTATTCCGGTGGAATATCTCAAGATGCCGGGAGTAGCGGATAATGAATGGAAAACAGTTTACTTGCAGGTCAAAGTCCGTAAAGGCGCTGTGTGTTCGTTTGCTTATAGTCCGGACGGAAAGAAATATACGACAGTGGGGGACGCCTTCACCGCCCGTCAAGGCAAATGGATAGGAGCCAAAGTCGGTGTATTCTGTGTGACTCCTAATGAGGGTAACCGCGGTTGGGCAGACGTAGACTGGTTTAGAGTAAATAAAAAATAAGAATTAACACGAAGATATCAGATTAAGATGAAAAAGATTGTAGTAGGTTTGGCTGTGATATTAGGGTTCTGTACGTGTGCTCATCAGCCTTCCGGTACATTGGATGTGAATAAGGCATTGGATTACTGTGCAGAACAGACACAACGTACGCTTGCGGAACTGAAAACGGATTCCGGAATTGACTATACGATGATGCCGCGTAATATCATGGCTGACGAGCAACACTGGAACTGTCGTAAAGCTACGAAAGAAGAATGGTGTGCCGGTTTCTGGCCGGGAGTGCTGTGGTATGATTACGAATATACGAGAGACAAGAAGATTCGGGAAGAAGCGGAGAAGTTTACGAACTCTCTGGAGTTTCTTTCCAAGATTCCGGCTTTCGACCATGATTTGGGATTCCTCGTTTTTTGCAGTTATGGGAACGGTTATCGCCTGACCAAGAATCCGGCGTACAAACAAGTAATCCTGGATACAGCCGACACACTGGCTACTCTATTCAATCCGATAGTAGGGACAATCCTTTCATGGCCTCGTGAAGTGGAACCCCGCAACTGGCCGCACAATACAATCATGGACAACATGATTAACCTCGAAATGCTTTTCTGGGCGGCAAAGAATGGCGGCAACCCCTACCTGTATGATGTAGCGGTAGCTCATGCCGACAAGACCATGAAATGTCAGTTCCGCCCCGATTACACCTCGTATCACGTAGCTGTATATGATACAATTACAGGAAATCTGATTAAAGGAGTCACCCATCAGGGATATGCCGACAGTACGATGTGGGCGCGCGGTCAGGCATGGGCAATCTATGGATATACCGTAGTCTATCGTGAAACGAAAGATCCTAAATATCTCGACTTCGCGCAGAAAGTGACCGATGTCTATCTCGCACGCCTACCGGAAGACAAAGTACCCTACTGGGATTTCGACGCCCCGGATATCCCGAATGCTCCCCGTGACGCTTCGGCAGCTTCGGTGGTTGCTTCCGCTTTGCTCGAATTGTCTACGTATCTTCCGAACGGGACAGGAAAACGCTATAAGGATGCGGCTGTCGGGATGCTGGCAAGTCTAGGTACCGACAACTATCAGAGTGGTAAAAGCAAGCCTTCGTTCTTATTGCATAGCGTAGGGCACTGGCCGGCCCATTCGGAAATAGATGCATCCATTATCTATGCGGACTATTATTACATCGAAGCATTGCTAAGATTAAAACGCCTGCAAGAAGGACAAGCGGTACTTGGATAAAATAGGACTTGGACTAGAAAGAATAAGAAAGAACAAGAATCAAAAAGAATTAGAATCAAAAAGACCGGGACAAGGTCTGAAAAAGAAATGCTCTGCAAGAACTATTCATTCTCTGCAGAGCATTTTTACTGGTTAGGGTTAGGTTGCTTATTTATTATTGTTTCACCTTGATGATGTCATAATTCAAGTCGCTGACAGCTTCCTGTAAGCTATCGTTCACCAGGCGGAGAGTAGTATCATTCACAATCACGAAATACATCGGAGCATCATTGCTATTCTTCGGGGTTAATTTAACGGCGGTAACAGGTTTCTTGTTCACGACTTTGTGTACAGTCTGCTGTTTTCCTTTCGAAGTGAAGGTTTTGTTTTTGCCCTGGCCTTCTGCATTGAGGTAAGTCATATCCAGTGTATAAGTGGTGTCTATACCATCAGTTGCAGCGTTCAGGGTCAGTACATAATCGATACCCGGGCCGTCGGCAGCGGGGAGAGTACCGGCATAAACTTCAGTCATTTCAGTGATTGGAGTCATTGCAATGGCGAGACTGTCTGCTTCTGCCTCTGCAGTTTTGTTGGCTTTTGATTGGCAAGATGCCAAAGCAGCTACGACGGCTGCTAACATAATTACTTTTTTCATTGTTAAGTGCTTTAAGTTAATATAAATATAGTTGAGCTACCGCTCGGTTTATCCTTATTCTTCATCCCGTTTGATGACCAGCAGTTTGTCTACTCGTCCCCGGTCCATGTCTACTACTTCGAACTGCAGGTTCTTGTAAGTAAAGATGTCTCCGGCTTTCGGGATGCGGCCTATCAGGAACATTGCCAGTCCGCCTAAAGTGGTGAAGTCTTCCGATTCCAGGTCTTCATAGGATAAGATTCCCATTTCTTCCATGAAGTCGTCAATGTTCATTGAGGCTTCCACCAGCATCGAACCGTCCTGCCTTGTGACGATTTCTTCTTCTTCCGTTTCGTCCTCTTCGAGGATGTCTCCAAAGATACTTTCGGTCAGGTCGTGCAGTGTGATAATACCTTCCGTGCTACCATACTCGTTAACAACAACTCCGAACTTGTTTTTGTTCTTCTTGAATAGCTCTAAAACTTTATTTGCATACAAACTTTCTGGAATAAAGAGAGGAGGACGGGCTATCTCACGCAGATTGAACTGTTGTTGATTGCCTACCATCAGGATAATATCTTTTACGGAAACCACTCCGATAATCTCGTCTCTCCGTTCGTCTACCAACAGATATTTGCTGTAATGTTCTTCTTCAATGACCTTCATTACCTTTTCCTGCGTGTCGTCAGGATGAAGGATGATGAGATCCCTGCGGTGTGTCATCAGTTCGTTGGCACGTTTGTCCGAGAAGCGGAACACGTCACGTAGCATTTCCGTTTCTTCCTTGTCAATCACACCCTGTTCCGAACTTTGGTGGAGAATCATTTTTATCTCTTCCTGCGTCATAGGGCGTTCTTCACTTTTCAAGCCGATAAGTCTGTTCAGCAGTCGGGTAGAGATACTGAGCAACCAGACAAAAGGATAGGACACTTTTGTCAGCAGAATCATTATCGGGCTGAATAGGATTGCATATCTTTCAGGATTGCTGAGGGCGATGGATTTGGGAACCAGCTCTCCGATGATAAGGGAAAGATAAGTGATGACTGCCACGGTGGTAATCATGGCCAGGTTGCGTGCGTACGCTTCTGCTCCCGGAATGAGAGAGAACAGGGGAACGAGGTCGTCGGCGATGGCTACTCCACCATAAGCACCGGATACAATACCGATGAGAGTAATACCGATTTGAATAGTAGACAAGAACTTTTCCGGCTCTTCCAGTTGTTTTAATACTCCGCGTGCTGATTTGTTACCTTTAGCTACAAGGGTTTCGAGACGTGCTTTGCTGGAAGATACCAGTGCAATTTCATACATGGCGAATACGCCATTCAGTATGAGTAAGAGAAGAATGATAAAAAATTCCATAAATGGATTAAAATGGTTATAGCTTCGAAATTACATGAAATCACGACACTATGCAAATCTATGTAATATATTAATGAATATTTAATAATCGTGTTGTCTTTTTTTGTATTAGAAGTGGAAAAGGGAATGCTGAAGTACGGTCACTTCGGCATTCCCCTTCCTAATTATATGATAAAGAGATAGACTCCTTATTTCTTAGCGTAGCTGTCTGCTTTGGCTTTGGCGCGTTCGATACGTTTTGCTGTATCCGGGTGAGAAGAGAACATTCTCTGCATATAAGAAGATTGCGGAGCTCCTTCGGCCATTTTTGCTAGTTTGGTCAATGCGTTAGCCATGGCGTAAGGGTCGATATTATTTTTTACACAGAACTCAACACCATACTCGTCTGCTTCGTTTTCCTGCTTTTGTGAATACTGTGCACCGGCAAGGGCTTCTGCCATAGCTCCCAGTTCAGAGTCAGTCAGTTTGGCAACCTTGTCGCTGGCTGCGCCTGCCGCGTTCTTCACTGCCGAGCGGAGATAAGCGTTTTTCATTGCGTCTTTAGAGTCTGTGTGAACCACGTGGCCGATTTCATGTCCTACCACTGCCATCACTTCTTCGTCAGTCATAACATCCATCAGTCCGGCGCAGATACGTACACTACCGTCGCCACAGGCAAAGGCATTGACGTCTACCACTTCATAAACACCGAAGTTCAGTTTCAGCCCGTCCATTTCTTTGATATGTCCGGTCAGCTTCTCCAGGCGTTTGCCGTACTCAGTGTCAGGTTTTGTCAGCGGATTGTGCGTGTCCATCCATGCCATGTATTCCTTGCTCATGTTAGCGATGTCGGCGTCTGATAATGTAACTGCCGATACTACGTCTTTTCCTGCTTGCAGGGCTTTCCCTACATTAAATTTCTTTCCGAACTGTGCGGAAGCTGTCATTCCCATGCCCAGTAATACGAGGGCAATCATAGCAATTTGTCTTTTCATACTCTTTTAATTAATGTTCAATTATAAAATTAATATTCAAATGTAATTCCTAAGGTTGGCAGCAATGTCCCACTTGATTGTTCAATGCGTTTCATTCTGTAATGCCGGCTGTCGGCGGGAGCTTCCGGGTTTTCGATAATTCCCGTGCTCATAAGCACATCCTGTTGCTTGAGTTTGCTCATTGTGATATTTTGCAAGTCAATATAGAAACCCAGCATACAGTGTTTCAGATAAAATGTCTTATCAATGCGGATGTCTGCCTGCACAAAAGCAGGCAGGCGTTCCTTATTGTATTTTGTATAGTCGTAGTATGCTTTCCCTTGGGCATCCCACGCAGACACAAGAGATGATTTGTCTTCATCATAAGGTGTGTAGGGAGCACCGCCGATACAACTGACTTTCATTCCGACGCTCCATTGGTGGGGGAGATTGTACGTCCCGCGCAGATTGAAAATAAACCGGTTGTCCCATGCGGAGGCAATGTATTCACTCTCTTTGTCGTTGCGGTATTCACTTTTAAATAAGGTGAAGGAAGAAGCAAGATTCAGCTTCTTGGCAATGAGCCATTTTACTAAAACCTCTGCGCCGTAAGAGCGTCCTTGGGCAGTGGAAGTCAGCAATTCATTGCCGATTACTCCATAGTCATTTCCTTTACAGGTAAGAGGGATACCGTCTGCAACAGAGAGCGGAATCTTATCATAGTCTTTGTAGAACCCTTCTACGGAGACTTCAAAAGTATCGCCCTGACGCCAACTGATGCCCAGGCTTTCCTGACTGACTTTCATGTAACGGAGATTGTATTTGTTGGCATACGTTCCGTTATTGTTCTTAAAGCCAAGAGCTGTATAAGGGGGAAGCTGGTAATAAAGTCCTGCATTTCCGCTGACAAACCAGTGGTCGGCCAGTTGGTAGGAGAGGGATATGCGGGGAGACAGTTGGTCGGAAAGCGACTTCATTGCCGACGAATAATTGTTGGCATCGGCTCTTAATCCTAAAGAGGCTGTGAAGCGTTCGTCCATTGACGAATAATTGATGGTTCCGAAAATCCCCCAGCGCAAGATTCCTAAATAAGTGTGATAGTCGGATGTTTGTGCCTGATTGGTATATACTTTCTGGAAAGTTGTATTGGAGTATTGACTGTAATCCAGGTTCACTCCGAGGTTGATTTTCCAGTTGCGGAAAGAAGATTTGTTCTCGAAGCGGAATTTGGTTTCCTGTTCGGTAGAACGAAGACGGAGCATCAGATTCTCTGGAACACTTTCGTCGTTCTGACGGTATTTCGTGTTGCGGTTGTTCAGATAGCTGTGGCTGACAACCAGTGATTGTACATGCGCGCCTGCATAATGACGATATACAGCGCCCAGCGTAAATGTTTCCTGTTTGATTTTAGGCAGGTAACCGAGGATATATTCGTTGTCTTCGCTGTCGGCTTTGGTATTCAGCCGCATATTGTCAATCCCTCCCAGTCCCAATACGGTCAGTTCGTTCTGTTCGTTGAAACGGGTTTTCAGTTTGAATTGGGCATCGGTGAAAGTCGGCAGGAAAGGAAGACCGAGCATATCAAACAGGAACTGCAAGTAGGATTGGCGTACGGATACCAGATAAGAAGTCTTTTTCCCCAGATGTCCGTTGGAGGCGAGGGAGACTTCGGAAGCCCCGAGCGTTGCTTTCAGTGAGTTGCGTTCCATATCCCCGTCACGCAGTTTGAAGTCAAGCACGGAACTGAGCGCATTTCCTTTGTCGGTGGGGAAAGCACCGGTATAGAAGTTCACCTCACGTATCAGGTCGGCATTGAGGATTCCTACAGGGCCGCCGGACGCACCTTGTGTGCTGAAATGATTGATATTCGGTATTTCTACTCCGTCCAGATAAAAACGGTTTTCGAAAGGAGAGCCGCCACGCACGATGAGGTCATTCCGGTAGCCTATCGGTGAGAAGGCAACCCCGGGATAAGACTGTACGATACGTGAAATATCACGGTTGGCTCCTGGGCTCTTTTCTATTTCCTGTAGTCCGATAATACGCAGGCTGACGGGACTTTCCATATCACGACGGAAAGGAGATGCAGTGACGGTGACTCCTTCGAGTTCGGTCAGGTTTTCTTCCATCTCAATCGGGATATTCAGGTTCCGGGTGGAAAGGATGTATTCGGGAGTGGTGACGCTTTTGTATCCGATGGCGGTCGCTTGCAGGCGATAGATGCCGGGCGGCACTTGCTCAATTGTGAAATGTCCTTCTGCGTTGGTGACACTGCCTTTGTTCAGGCCAATGACCATCACATTGATGAACTCCAATGGTTGACGGCTGTTCTTGTCAATCACCGTTCCCTTTATCTGGTGCACGGGTTGTGCTTGCAGCAGGGGGAGTAATGTATTAAAAAACAAAAGAAATATCAGCAGTCTTTTCATGCGATTGCAGTTTAGTGCCGCGAAAGTACGAAAAAAGTATTAAAGAATGATATATTCAGTGAATAAAAAAGGAATATATCTTATATTTGTGGGAAATATAAAAACAGATTCCTTGTGAAGACTGTAAAATTGATTACTTGCAACGATGCGATGAAGGCACATATCCTTCAGGGAGCGTTGGAATAACTTTATCTAACTATATACATATAATGAAAAAGAGAAATTTCCTGTTAGCTGTTTTATTATTGCTACTGGCAGCGCCTTCTTTTGCTGCCCGGGTAGATACCTTATTAGTAAATAGTCCTTCCATGAATAAAGATGTGCAGGTGGTGGTCGTTACACCGGATGCTGCACTGGGAAAGAAAGCGGTGGCTTGTCCTGTCATTTATCTGTTGCATGGTTACGGCGGAAACGCAAAGACATGGATTGGTGTAAAGCCGAATCTTCCGCAGATTGCGGATGAAAAAGGAATCATCTTTGTCTGTCCGGACGGAAAGAACAGTTGGTATTGGGATAGTCCGAAAAATCCGTCTTATCGTTACGAAACTTTTGTTTCATCGGAATTGGTGAAGTATATTGACGAACATTACAAGACGGTTGCCGACCGGAAAGGACGTGCCATCACCGGATTGAGTATGGGCGGACACGGGGCGATGTGGAATGCTATCCGTCATAAAGATACGTTTGGTGCCGGTGGAAGTACCAGTGGTGGAGTGGATATTCGTCCGTTCCCGTTAAACTGGGAGATGGCGAAACAATTGGGCGAATTTGCACATAATAAGAAGTCATGGGACGAACATACCGTTATCAATCAGATTGATAAGATAGAGAACGGGGATTTGGCAATCATCATCGACTGTGGCGAATCGGATTTCTTCTTGAATGTAAACAAAGACTTGCACAACCGTCTGTTGGCAAGAAAGATTAATCATGATTTTATTACCCGTCCGGGCGGACATACCGGAAAGTATTGGAACAACTCTATTGATTACCAAATCCTGTTCTTCGATAAGTTTTTCAAGAAATAAAGGGGCTAATGCTTGACTTTGGCTTTTTGATGTTGTATCTTTGGATACGTCAATCATAAAATAGATTGAGGTTAAACTACGATAGAAGGAGAAAGTGAGAGCTTTCTCCTTTTTTGTTGTATGCTGTTTATTATTTGATTCTTATTCCGGTTCCACCCGTAAACACTCTGCTTGCCGGACTGCTGACACTCTTCTCTATCTTGAATTGTGCTTTTGTTTTATCCTCCTCTTCTTTTGGTGGATAAGTTTTGTTTAGTACTCCGAGGGCAACACTTAGCAAAGTTTCTTTTTCATCACCGAACGGCAGGAAAGTCAAGTAATCGGTTGAGGCATTGACTGCGTATGTCGGTTTGAATCCGCCATAAGTATCATGCTCTGAATTATAGATAGTACATACGGCTGGGTTGACAGACCACATAAACTCTTCATTGATGAATTGTTCCGTAGCTACATTTTGCCCCTTAGTTGAACTACCGATAGCTATTAAAGATTGAATTTTTCCGTTCAGACTGTGTATCAACATTTCCGGTGCTCCTGCCGTATCTCCACTTATCAGAACGATAAGAGTCACTAAATCAAGATTTTTGCCGGAGGGATTTAATAGTTCCGAATTGAATGTCAGAGTTGCATCTTTATCCGTGTTCTTGTCATTATATTCCAGGAATGCCATTGTTTGGTCAAGATAATAAGAAGACACAAGCATGGTACTTAACAGTTGTGTACAATCAATGCTTCCTCCTTTATTATATCGTAGGTCAAGTATCACTTGGTGGATATTCTTTTGAGCAAGTTCATCCGACCATTCGCGTAATTCGGTATTGTATTTTTCCGGATTATCTTTAGTGCCTGCTGTAAAGTTGTTGTACATCAGGTAACCGACTTCGCTTCCGTCAGCCAGCGTTAATATTTTCTTGCAGTGGATAGGGTTGTCTACCAATGATACGGCTGCCCCTATTTTTACCGGGTCGTCTACCGGCACAACCCGGTAAATTTCTTCTTCTTCTTCACCTTCTACTGGTGGTTCTGCAGGTGGCACTTTTTGATATTTTCCCAAAGTTACTTCTATCGGTTCTGTACCTTGCAGTAGTTGACTCTCGTATTTTTTGCTGATATACGATGTATCTACTTTTACAATCCAGTCACCACGTTTTAGTACGGCGGCAGCCGGTGAACCGGGAATGACATAGGTTATCAGTGCATTGTAAGCAGTGTCTATATCCGGGTTGCGGACTAGTGAATAGTCAAATCCGTAACTGGGCAGTGGGGTTTCCATCACGGAATCCACGAACGAATAACTGTCGTTTTTTGATTTTACTTTAGACAGGAACGTGGCAGGCTCCTGGAATAGGTTCACATCATTGTAGGAAGGTAGGTCTTGATACCACAGATAGTTCTGTTGCATGATATCGTACATCCATGTATCCAATGCAGTCATGTGGGCATACTCCGGCCAACGGTCGACGCCGCAGGAGAAAAAGCCGCTGATAAATACGATAACCAGGGCAGGTATAAGGATTATCTTTCTTAAATTTGTCATCATAAAAAGCTTTTCACTGTGCAAATGTAGGAAATACTTTGCTTATCTACCACATTTATGGTATAAAAATGCCTTTAATGTGTGATTGGCTGTTAGAGGATTCCACCTTATCTTTGTATCGTTAAAGTTTTCAATAGGTATTGACTATTATTAGGTCTTTGATTGTTATAGAGTAAGTTATTAATAGACGAATTATTTTAATGGATATAGCTGCATTATTATCAGGGGGTGTCGACAGTTCGGTTGTCGTACATCTCCTTTGCGAACAGGGATACAAGCCGACTCTTTTTTATATCAAGATTGGTATGGACGGGGCGGAGTATATGGATTGCTCGGCAGAGGAAGATATTGAATTGTCTGCTGCTACAGCCCGAAAGTACGGTCTGGCTTTGGAAGTAGTGGATTTACACCGCGAATATTGGGATAACGTGGCGGCGTACGCTATTGACAAGATTAAGAAAGGACTGACCCCGAACCCTGATGTAATGTGCAACAAACTCATTAAGTTCGGTTGTTTTGAACAGCGTATCGGAAAGGATTTCGACTATACAGCAACCGGTCATTATGCTGCTACCTTGGAACGTAATGGCAAAACCTGGCTTGGGACAGCTAAAGACCCTATAAAAGACCAGACGGATTTTCTTGCACAAATAGATTACCTGCAAGTCTCCAAACTGATGTTCCCTATTGGTGGACTGATGAAGCATGAAGTGCGCGAAATGGCGTTGAGTGCAGGATTGCCGAGTGCCCGGAGGAAAGATAGTCAGGGCATTTGCTTTCTCGGAAAGATAAACTATAATGATTTCGTCCGCCGTTTCCTTGGAGAAAAGGAAGGGGTGATCATTGAACTTGAAACCGGCAAGAAACTGGGTACACATCGCGGCTATTGGTTCCACACCATCGGACAGCGGAAGGGACTTGGGTTGAGTGGTGGCCCCTGGTTTGTGATAAAGAAAGATATTCAGGAAAATATTATCTATGTATCTCATGGCTATGGCGTGGAAACGCAATATGGCAATGAATTCCGAATCAACGATTTCCATTTCATTACGGATAATCCGTGGACAGGGCAGAATAAGGAATTGGATATAACCTTTAAAATCCGCCATACTCCGGAATTTACCAAAGGAAAACTCATACCGATAGGAGAGAATCAATTTCGTATTTTGTCTTCTGAAAAGTTACAGGGCATCGCTCCCGGACAGTTCGGAGTTATTTACGATGAAGAATCGAAAATCTGTGTGGGAAGCGGGGAAATCTTCTGTTAAATATTTCTTTTTGAATGGTGAAGATTGGCTGAACAGGATAATTGTCACGTACTATTGTTACGTAGAATATTGAATAAAGGGGATTACTCTCAAATATAATATTCCGCCAAATCCACAATTCCCGCCCGCATCGCATACTTGGTAGCTTCATGCACATTATTCACCCCCAACTTGCGAAAGATGTTCTTGCGATGGCTATTAATCGTGTGGAAACTAAGATTCTTCTCTGCCGCAATCTCCTTGGTCGTTTTTCCTAACGCAATTTCTTTTAGGATATTCTTTTCCGTTTGCGTCAGCAGATGGTCGTCCATCACTGGCGCGGCTATCGGAGAAGCATTGCCGGAAAGCAGTAGATTACTGACATGATTGCATATATACCGTTGTTTGCGGGTGGCGCATTGAATGGAAGTTATGATTTCCTCTTTGGAGTTATCTTTCATCACCACTCCGAAAGCCATGCTGCTGAATAGTACCTGCCGGAGAAAACCAAGGCTAAGCTCATCGGAGAATAGAATCCAGTCGGCCTCTTTGAATCTTTCTTGCAGGACGATGAGTTCATCCGCTCCGGCAAAGTCGAACAATGTATAATCCAGGATAATCACCGCTTGCGGATACAATCGTAGTTGCTGAATCAGTTCTGCCTTATTGTCTACTTCTAAAAGAGCGGCCACATCCTTTTGCTTGCCCAGCAGGAACATCATACCTGCCTTGCTGATATCCTGATTGTCTGCGATGATGAATTCTCTCATAATTTAAGAATGGATAAATAAAAAACTCCGTTACAAATGTACGCATTTTGCGCGATTTGTAGCGGAGTTGTGATAAGATTCTTGTATCCGGATTACCAGGAACGTCCTTTGAAGATGTTAGACTGGTCGAGCGGAACGATATTTCCGTTCAGTGTCAGGTTATTGTTGCTGAAGTTGGGGCTGATTGTAACCGAAGCATTGTTGTCTCCGCCGCTCATGGTGATAAATACCTGGGCGGAGATGCCGATACCTTGAACGCTGAATGAGCAGTTCACATTCCCTTTCTTGTCGACATTCATCTTCATGTCCGAAGAGTTACCATCTACTGTGACACCACCGATTCCGTTAGGGCCGGGATAAGGAGTGTTGAAAGCAGTCTGTACTGTGGCTCTGTTACCGTTCATCAGAACGAAGTTGGTGTTTGAAGTCACAAAAGCACTCATACCATTGCGGAAGATAACCTGATTGGCTTCCAATACAAATTGCTTGTTCTTCAAAGCCTGTACGGCCTGTTGGTAAGCTGCCATGTCCTGTACCTGTTCTTCGGCACGGAGTTTAGCTCTTTCCGCATCTCTCTGAGCTTTTCTTTCTGCGCGGCGTGCTGCTGCGTTACTTTCCTGTGCATACATCATCGTGCTTGCACTTACTAATACCAATGCTAATAATGCAATAAACTTTTTCATAACTTTTTTTTGTTTAGGTTTAATACGTTGTCCGTTTATTGCAAAAACAAAGTCCATGCCGGATTGTTCACGAACGTCGTGCAATTTTATATCCGATAGCTGCGACGGCAATACTCATTAAAGGGCTGATAATGTTGAAAAAACAATAGGGAAGGTACACCAGTGTAGGTACGCTAAGAATCGTGGCCTGAGTCATTCCGCAGGTATTCCAGGGAATCAGCACAGATGTAACGGTTACTGAATCTTCCGTAGTCCGGCTCAGCAGGCAGCTTTCGTATCCTTTTTTAGCATAAATATCCCGAAACATATTACCGGTCAAAATGATGCTGATATATTGGTCGGCAGTTGCCACATTAAGGAACAGGCCGGAGCAAACCGTTGCACTGACCACACTGACTGTTTTCTTCATGAAGCGGACAAAGATAGAAGTGATACTGCCCAGCATGCCACTGGCTGTCATCGCCCCGCCAAAACACATGGCACATAGAATCAGCCAGATTGTATTCATCATTCCGGACATACCGCGTGTGGCGATTAAATCTGTCAGAACGGCATTATCCGTGTGCAGGCTTGTACTTCCGTAGATGGTCATCATCAATCCCTTGAACAGCGAATCGAAACCGGAAGCGGTCATTCCCGAAACCTCCTGCAGCAAATCCGGTTGGAAGATTAAAGCAAAGATGCCGGCTAGTAAGGTTGACAGGAACAGCGTGATGATAGAAGGGACTTTCTTTGCAATCAATATTCCTGTTGCCACAGGGACTATCAGAAGCCACGGCGTGATATGGAACTTCTCGTTCAATGCGGCGGCCACTTCCGTGATGTGCTGCGTATTGCTTGCGTCATGTGAAAATCCTGCTATGGTGAAAATAATAAGCGTGATGATGATAGAAGGAACTGTCGTTATCATCATATAGCGGATATGGCGGAAAAGGGGAGTATCCGTGACGGAGGCTGCCAATATAGTCGTTTCCGATAAAGGTGAAACCTTGTCGCCGAAATATGCGCCGGAGATGATGGCACCTGCAATCCATCCTTCCTCGAATCCTTGTGCTTTCCCGATGCCCATTAATGCGATGCCGATGGTGGCAATCGTAGTCCACGAACTTCCGGTCATCACGGAAATCAGTACGCAGATGATACAGGTGGATGCAAGGAAGAAACTCGGGTGGATAATCTGCATCCCATAATAAATCAGTGTAGGCACTATGCCGCTAATCATCCAGATACCGCTTAGTGCGCCGATAATGAGTAGAATAATGATAGCTGTCGTCACTCCTGCCACATTGTTGGTTATGGCAATCTCATAATCTTTCCAGGGGATTTTGTAGAATGCCATTCCGATAAGGATACATACGGCAGTAGTGGAAAGCAATGATACCTGGCTTCCGCCACTTAGGGCGTCACTGCCGAAAGTGCGGATAGTGGCAAACAACAGTAATACGAGCACGGTAATCGGTATCAGCGATACAATAGGAGAAGGGGCTTTTTTCATATTAAGTTCTCTGGTACTTTCTCTTTTATTAAGACATTTTATTATCAGGCATCAATGCCGGTAAATGTTTTTAGGGCGTATCCGATCAGGAAGCTGATACCTGCTACACTGAAACTGAGTACGGCCATTTCCGTGAATCGCTTACGGAAACTTTCTCCGCGGGCTACGGAGTAATAGTAATTGAAGAGGGCGATAATGACAAGTGCCATACTTAGCATTACTGCCAGGGCTACGATTACGTTACTGATAAGGATAAACGGAGCGACCAGTGACACTACGGTAATCAGATAGGCAATGCCCGTGTAGACGGCTGCTTTTATAGGATGTTTCTTGTCGTCTCCTTCCGACTTGGTCGAAAGGTACTCGGATGAAGCCATTGATAATGCGGCGGCAATTCCCGTAATACTGCCGGTAAGGGCGATTAGCTTGCTGTCGTTCAGCGCCAGTGTAAATCCTGCCAGTGCACCGGTAAACTCCACTAATGCGTCATTCAGTCCCAATACGACCGAACCCATATATTCCAATCGTTCTTCATTGATGAGTGCGATGAGTTTCTGCTCGTGCACTTCTTCTTCCCGGGCAAGACGTTGCAAATCGGGTATATTGACATATCTGTCATAATTGCTGTGAGCGTTCTCTTCGCTGGATTCCATCAGCTTGATAGCGAAAGTAAGCCCTAACGTACGTGCCAGAAGATAGAAACGGGCAATGCGTTTATAGTCGGGAGTGACATCTTTTCCGGTATATTTCTTGAGAATGTTATAGTGTGACTTCTCTTCCGCGGCAATGAGCCTGAGTGTTTTGCTGTTGTTTGTGTTTTTTTCTATAAGGGCGAGCCGCTCGTATAGAATACTTTCTGTGATTTCATTCCGTTGGAAACGGATGAATTTATTAATGTCTTGTTGAGCTAAATTCATTCCTGTTCTTATTTTAGTTTGCAAAGATAGTACAAAATGCTCGAAATCTTTAGCATTGTGAGACCAGGCAATAAAATTTATTATAAGTTTATATTTTATTGGAATATAGGCAGATGCAGGCGTTAGTCGAGAATCGTCTTACGCTTTAGCCACCAATAACGTATAAAGAGTATTCCGGTGAGAATCAATGCTATGGACAGCCCCGTATAAAAGACGGAGATGAAACTGTCGGGCAACAGGCGGAAACTTCGGATAGTGATTCCCAAAGAAATCATGAATATCATGATTATCCAGCTTTTTACATCAAAGAAAGAGAAGGGGCAGTTGCGGGTTTCTTTCTTTTGCTCTATCCGCCGGGTATGTTTATAATAAAGTCTTCTGAAAATCAATACAAAGAATAGTAAGAAAACAACGGTCGCTTCTCCAATCTTGAACATCCACTCCTGAGAGCTGTTCAGCCAGGTCACAATTCCAATTCGTAAGATATTGGCACCGGCAATAATCCAGATAGTACCGGCGGTGATCAGTAAGATTTCTTTGTTAACTCCGTACTTCATTGGCTCTATTTTTTGTAATAAACGGTTTGACCGTTCATTTTGTTGACTCATTTCTTATAGAAAAGCGTAATTAATAAGGAAATACTCGTTAAAGCGACCCCGACACCGATAACACCGTGCCAGCCATACAACTGCCAAAAGCTACCCGCAAGGAACGTTCCTGTGGAGCCGCCGATAAAGTAGGTAGTCATGAAAATAGTATTGATGCGGTTCGAAGCGCGGGGATTCAGTTCGAAGATACTCGTCTGGTTACTGAGCTGGATACACTGCATTCCTATATCAATGATGATAATACCGGCGATAATTCCGATGTAGGTGTTCTCGCCGGCGAAAAACAGTAGCCAGGACAAGAGAATCAATCCGCAGCCGATGAAGTTGAAACGGCGCACACCCACCCGTTTTACATATCTTCCCACAAAAGAGGCGGTCAGTGCCCCGGCTACTCCGCAAAGTCCCAGCATACCGATAACGTCGCTATTGGCGAAGAAGGGTGCTTGTCCCATTTTAAAAGCCAGGCAAGACCACATGGCGAGAAGGGAGCCGAAGTTCAGCGCTGCCCGGATAGAGTAAATGCGCAGTTGCGGGAACTCTTTCACTAAAGCCAGCAGGGATTTCATCAGGTCGCTGTATTTTCCCCGGAAGTTGGTCTGAATGGTGGGAAGGACTTTAAGTACGACAATCGCACAGACAAACATCATGCCGGCGGCAATGTAGTACATTTCCCGCCATCCGAACAGTTCGCCTACAAATCCGCTGACAACGCGCGAAGCCAGGATACCGGTCAGCAGTCCCGATAAGACAATCCCTACATTTCTGCCTTTATGTTCCGGGCGCGAAAACTGGGCTGCCATGGGGATGAATATCTGCGGAATCATGGAACAGGCTCCTGTAAGGAATGAAGCGACAAGTATCACGTGGATATTATGTGCCAGGGCAATCGTCAGCAGGGAGAATATCAGGACGAGGAAGTTGGCAAGGATGATTTTCTTGCGCTGGTATAAATCGCCCAAAGGAGTGATAAACAACAATCCGGCTGCATAACCTATCTGCGTCACCATGGCGATGAGGTTGGTTCGGAACTCTGATATGCCAAGTTCATGGCGTATCATATTCAGCAGAGGTTGGACGTAATAGATATTGGCTACCGAGATACCCGCCACAATAGCAAGTGTCCAGAGGATAGACGCCGGTAGTCCTCCGTTTTCTTTTAATGGCTGTTTCATGGCGCAAAGATAGTAAAATTGATGCTCACTCAATGAAGAAAGTAGTGGAAACTGTGTTGCCTTCTCCATCCACTGCTGTCAAGGAATGTTTTCCGGGAGCGGGTTGCAGGGAAATCTTATGGAAATCCTGCGTTTGCATCAGATAGGTATCATCGAGATGCCAGAATACGTTCGCATTGGGATTGGTATGTGCTAATTCGACGGTCAGGAACCCTTTGCTGCCGTCCAGTTGTTTCGGTAACTTAATGTGCGCGTTCATGGGAGGGTAAATGAATTGCATGGGCTGGAAAGTATCTTCCCCGCAACCTGCCTTAAAGGGTGGGAGAGGGTTGTATTCCGGGTGGTGTTGCTTATAATACCATTCCCATACGGGTGGGAGGGTGAACCATGATTTTTGTAAGGTAGGTTCTGTGTTGGCGCAGCTCTCATAGACACGGTGTTTCTCATCGGCAGCCAGTGTGATAAGGTGATGGTACGGACAGGCATCCGTGCGCAGTCCGGCAGGGAGGATAAGGACAGTGTCCGTTTCTTCGCAGAAACGGCCTTTCAGATGTCCTGATTGGCGGCACACTTCCGCGTCCACAAAGACATCGGTCGGTCGTTCAAACCAGGGTGAAGCAGGAAGATAACTGAATATATCGAATAATACTGGGCCTGCCGTTTGTGCGCCGACCAGTCCGGGTTTTCCCTCACCGGTTGCATTTCCTACCCATACACCGACCGCATAACGGGGGGTGACGCCGACTGCCCAGGCATCCCGGAATCCGTAACTGGTTCCTGTTTTCCAGGCAATGGTCTGCATGGACGGGATTGATTTCCAGTCGATTTCTTCGGGACGGTTTACTTCCTTCAAAGCGTTGAACGTTTGCCACACGGCGCCTTTGTCCCAAATATATTCATGCTGAACAGTCTTGTTTTCTTCTTCCTTTATGATAATTCCGGCTTCTTTTTCTTTGGTGAGTTCCGGACTCAGGTTGGGGGTGAGGGCCCGTCCCATTTGGGCGTAGGCGTTTGTCACGTCCCATAAAGTAGCTTCCGCTCCCCCTAGAATCAAAGATAATCCATAATGAGACGAGGGACGGGTGATAGTTCTAAACCCGGTCTGTTGCAGGAAGTTGTGAAACTTGGGCACTCCATATTTTTGTAACATTGTCACAGCAGGAATATTCAGAGAGCGGGCAAGCGCTTCCGAAGCCGGGACAGCCCCTTCATATTGCATGCTGAAATTTTGAGGAGTATAGCCGTTTATATTAATAGGTATATCCGGCAATAGCATATCCGGCAGCAGCGAACCTTCCTGCAGCATGGCATAATATAGAAAAGGTTTTAAGATACTCCCTGTACTCCGAGGGGCTTGAATCACATCGACTTGGTTGCCGCCCTGTTTCCGGTCGAAATGTACGTTTCCGCAGTAGGCTGCCACTTGATTGGCAGGTATGTCAATCACCAGAATGGCTAGATTACGAATATCGCTCCGGTTGAACTCATTGCTCCATCGTTCAGCCAGGTCTTCTATATGAGTCTGAATCCCCCGGTCGATGGTAGAACGGGTATATTGCCCGTTTCGTTCTTTATAAAAACGGCTGACCAAATGGGGGGCTGTCTGTGGAAGAGGATGCGGCTCATCGGGAAGAGGCTCGGTGACAGCCAGTTCGTAGGTAGATGAATCTATGATTTTCTTTTCAAGAAGTTGTTTTAATAACCGGTTTCGTTTTGAGAGAAGCATTTGCCGTCCTTTGGACAGATGAATCATGGCGGGAGCATTGGGGAGCACGGCAAGCATGGCCGATTCTGCCCATGACAGGTCTTCCGCCGAATGACCGAAATACCGCCAGGCTGCTGCATCCAGTCCTACTACATTTCCTCCGAAAGGCGCATGAGATACATACATGGATAAGATTTCCTCTTTAGAAGCCCGGAATTCCAGCCGGGTAGCCCAAATCATTTCGATTACTTTCTCGCCGAAAGTTCTTGATTCGTTTCGGGCAAGCCGGATGGTTTGCATCGTCAGCGTACTTCCACCACTCACAATACGTTTGTGCCTGGTGTTCTGGTAGATGGCTCTTCCGATGGATAGTGGGTTGACACCCCAATGATGATAGAAATGTTTATCCTCGAACGTAATGAGACATTGTTTGATCTTCTCCGGTGTTGTCTCGCGTGGGGGAAAGCGCCATTGTCCGTCGGAGGCGATGCGTGCTCCTAATAATTCTTCGTTACGGTCGGTGACGACTGTAGAATAAGGGACATGAAACAATTGCCGGGGCAGACAAAAGATATATCCAATTAGCAAAAGAGTAATGCTTATTGTCATTACTTTCTTGAAGACAGATAGTCGTTTGAAGAATTTATAGATAGAAATCATTGAATGGCAAAAGTAAGGGCACATATATTTGTGATGAATGATCAGGCACGGATTATACGGATTTCGCGGTTTTAGTTAACGGGTAGAACCGTGAAATCGTATAGTCCGTGCCTGAAATTTACTGGCTCACCGTTGTTCTTCCTGCCTTGCTTCGTGCCTGTACGGTTGCATCATACATGGCTTCGCATTGAACAGCCGGAAGAATGAAGTTGCCTGCATAAGTCGCTTGCAGTCTGATTGTAAACATTTTCGTTTCGCCACGACGCAAATTGAAGTAAGTCAGTACACGGTCATCGCGGATATCCTGATAAGAATATCTGCTGATAGAATTTCTTGGAGTACTTGTTTCACTGTTAGGATTTTCCGTATCGGTAACCAGCATCCGTTCATTATATATCTCCCAGCCGGAAGGTATGATGTGAGTCAGTGCCAGATTGGTGTAATCCGAAGTGCCGCTGACATTGGATATGACAGCAAGAGCGATGAAATCGGTTCCCTGCTTAATATCATCTACTGATATAAGATTAGCGTTCATATCTGTATATTTTATATCCATCCGGATATTATCCGAGATAGCAGGCAGTGTATCATTCAGCAATTGTGTGCGCGTGATAACATCTACACCCAGTGCTCCCTTACCCTGGTTCTTTACAGAGATTGTACCGGATTTCGGGGAAGTGGAGATTGCTTTCTCAAACACTGCTTTCGCAGATTTCACCGCAGGCTGTTGTTTGCCGTTCCATGTCCATGTGAAATCCAATGTGCCTGACAGTTTTTCTGCCAACCGTCCCATTGCCATCAGGGCGAATGCAGTAGATTGGGTGCTGAACCAGTTCTCCTGCGATAAATTCTCTGATACTTTCTTCGCTTGTTGAAGCGCATCCCGTTCGCGGTTCATCAGAAGCAATGTTTCCAGAATCATCGCTTCGTCCCGGTCGGACGAACCATAAATAAAGTTCATAGAAGAATAAGGGATGACAGTAGTCTCAGCGTTGTACACCAGCTCCTCGGCAGGTTTCATCTTTCCCGTCAAGGCATAAGCGGCTGCCAGTCTCCATTTGGCTTGGATGGACATACCTTGCTGTTCTTTCATTCTGTTCATTGCTCCGTATTCCGGTGCGCCTGCCAATGCCAACGTATATAGGCGGAAAGCCTGCATCAGTTCCGCCTGCCATTGCTGCCAACTGCTTGCATCTTGTGGCATCCGCCAGTTCTGAGCTGCTGCGCGTTGGAAGCGTTTCCACTTGCTTAATACGTTGGAGTTGACAGCATATCCCTTTTCTTGTGCCAATGTCAGGAACATTCCCGTATACGAGCTAATCCATTCATCTGCGACGGCATTTCCCGGCCAATAGATAAATCCGCCGTTAGGAAGCTGGCGGGCATAAATCTGCCGGATGGCTTCTTGTACATTTGTCTTTATTTTCTCCGCTTCCTGTTCGTCTACCGCCTTGAATTGGGAGACGAATAAGAGTGGCAGGGCTTTGGAAGTCAACTGTTCCGTACAGTGATGCTCGTAATTATACAAGAAGTCGAACCGGCGGCTGATGTCTACCGACGGGATACGGGAAACTTCCAGTTGGATATGATTATTGTCGGAAGAACCGGCAAGGCTGTATGACAGCTCACCGCTTTGTCCGGCTTCTACCCATTGGCTGTTGCGTAATGTCACAACCGGGTTTGGATTTCGTACTTCTATTTCGACAGTTTCTTTTGTCTGTTGTCCGCCACCGCTTGCTGTAAGATGGATGGTTGCTTTTCCTTTTTTGTTGCCGGTCTTTAGCGTAAAGAAAGTAAGCTGGTCGCCCGGTTGGTTGAAAGTCAGCGACTGTTGCGGAGAACCGACAATCTGAACCCCGCCACCGGTGGCTTGGATAGATACGGTTACATTCTTCACTTGGTTTTCCATGGCAAAGATGTTCACCGGAACAGTAATTTCCTCTTGGATGCTAAGTACACGCGGCAAAGTGGACAACAGCATTAACGGTGTCCGTACATAAGCTGTCTTTTCCGCATTGCCGTAAGCCCCATCCTGTCCTGCCACTACCATGGCGCGCACTGAGCCTACATACATCGGCAACTTCAGCGTATGTGTCTGATGCTTGCCTTTTCCCAGATAGAAAGGCCCGATGAATTTAACTACCGGTTTGAAACGGTTCGCCTTTGCGTCGGCAGGTTTCAATGAAGCGTCTCCACCCGTGCTGAAAAGCGAACTGTAACTTCCGGCGGAAGCTCCTAATACATTATCATACATATCCCATGTCCGGATACCGAGTGCTTCACGTGAATAGAAGTCGTTCCAGGGGTCGGGAGTCTTGAAGTTCGTAAGATCCAGCAAGCCGTCATCTACGATAGCCAATGTATACGTCATCGGTTTCCCGCTCTTCTCACTGACTGTGACATTGAAATCCGTTTCCGGCCGCAATACTTCCGGCATCTGTATCTGCGGTTGCAATATCGTTTGACTGTTAGTCACGAATACCGGAACAACTCCGTACATACGGATTGGCAAATCATTAACCGTCTGCGCATGAGGCTGTAAGAGGCTGATGTGCAGGTATACGTTCGGTGCCATTTCCGGCATAATCTTGAAGTTGTATTTGGTATCTCCCTGGTTGGATACTTCTATCCATTCTTGTTTGAGCACTGTCGAACCGTTTTCGATGGATACCAAAGCACGTCCGCCGGCAGCAGCGGGAATAATGGCAGTAGCCGTTTCGCCTATTTCATAAGAATCTTTGTTCAGTGAGAAAGCAAGCATTTTGATACCGCTGGGATCCGATTTGCTTGAACGTCCTCTCCAGTCCGGCCAGTCTACATAGATAGTACCACCGGTGGCATGACCGCTTTCTTTGTCTTTTACATATACCAGGTAGCGTCCCCAACTCGGATAGTCGACACGGAATTTGAAGGAAGCCTTTCCGCCGTTAGTCTGCAAGTTGCCGCTGGCTACCGGAGTGATAGAACTGCTGTTTACATATGAACTGAAAGATTCATCGCTGTTTTCCCACCACCAGCTCCAACTGATACGGTATATCTTGTATTCCAGATTTGAGCGGCTTACCGGTTTTCCCTCGGGGGTCACCGTAACGACATCAAATACATGGTCTTTGTCCGTCTCAATATATTTTCCCTGAGGTTGATTCAAGTTGATGCCCACATACGATGTGAATGGTGAGAACGGGACACTTTGCGTATAGATGCTTGCGTCTCCGCCCGGTTCGAATACGCGTGTAGTGAAAGATGCGTTCAGCATACCCGGCGCATTTGTCGCTGCCGGAAGTTTCAGGGTGACGCCTGCTCTTCCTTCCGCATCGAGCACGCCATCGAATACATCCGTCTTGATGGTTGTAAAGTCCGTTGCCGGATTATTGAAGAGATATTGCCCGTAATTCTTGAACTGTGTGTTTACTCTGGACAGTGACATTTCTACTTTCGCTTTCAAGCGTGACGCGGTTGCCCCTGTCAGCCACGCGGAAG
This sequence comes from Bacteroides sp. f07, assembly GCF_042854785.1. Taxonomy (NCBI): domain Bacteria; kingdom Pseudomonadati; phylum Bacteroidota; class Bacteroidia; order Bacteroidales; family Bacteroidaceae; genus Bacteroides; species Bacteroides sp. f07. Next base: position 1,033,811 of record NZ_BAABXI010000001.1, read on the forward strand.
TGAGCGGGGCATGAAACTCTTTGTCTGTCGCTTGAAGCACCTTGGGTAGTGCCAGCGTTATTTTGAGCCGGTTGGGCTTTATTGTCTCGATGCGCAATCCTTTATGGAAGGTTGTTCCGCCCACTTTTACGTAAGCATTCCAAAGACCGGTAGGAACATCGGGCTGAGTCGGGACGTCAAAAGTGTAGAAACCATTCATGCCTTGCGTCGAAATCATCTTGGTATAGAATTGTCCTTTCGGATTGTAAATCTCCAGTGCTACCGGATGCTTGTCCGGTATTCTTTTCTCACGGTCTTCTAGGATAAAGGATATGTGCAACGTATCTCCCGGTCGCCATACGCCTCTTTCGCCATATATAAATCCTTTCAGACCTTTCTGAATATCCTTTCCGCCTACATCGAACCGGCTGACGGATTGCTCTTCACCGTCTACCACACGTACATAGGCTTTTTGCTTATCTGATTCCGCAACGACAATAAAAGGTACGCCTTTCGGGGCGATTTCTACCAGACCTTCCCCGTTTGTTTCTCCTTTGCCTATTACTTGCAGTTGGAAGTTATAAACGGTGACCTGTGCCTTGCCGACGGGTTTTGTATCTAAAATATTGTTGACTGCAACCCATAAATTATTCAGGGAGTTTTTCTTCACAATCATTCCCAGGTTGGAAGCAAAAACATTGCAGGAGGCCGTCCGGGTCGACTCCATATAGTAGGATGGATGGCAAGGATTATCCCGTTCCGTCCATCGGTACAAGCTCCAGTCCATTGTGGCACCGTAATAGTAATAATAAGCTTCGGGAACATCCCACATGGCTTCATCTTCTTCAGACAAAACGCTTCCGCTTACTTTTGTCAAACCATCGGAAGCACTGTCGGCAAACTTCATTTCCTGACTATCGTTTCCACCGCAAGGATATGCTGAATATTCTTGTCGGAAGGATAAGATAACCCGGTAGATAGCGCCCGGTTCCTGATGAATCAGTCCGGCAAGGTCTATCGAGTAATCTTCCCAGCGATGAATGTCTTTTGACGAATCTTTACCCAACCACAAGGTCTTCTTATAAACCAATCGTCCCGAACGGCGCAATTCATTGGCGGAAGCCAGCGAATTATTCTGCATGAACATCAATACATTATTCTCGAAAATGCGGATCACATTCAAATCCACCGCATACAGGTTGACAGCCCGGAACGGAATAATCAGGCTTTTCGAATCGGGGAGGATGGCTGCCGAAGTAGACATTTCGACTTGCGGCTTCAGGTTCTGCTCACTGAACGAGATAGAATGTGAAGTTCCTAAAGTCCGATCCTGGCTGCTTTTTACCCCTTCGTGAATATTTAAAGTCAACTTATTTATCTTGTTTGCTTCGAAATAGATAAATACTTTGTTGTCCTTGATTTGAGTGATAGAGGAAGATATTTCCGGTATCTCAATCAGTCCTTTCAGATCCTGGGTATTGGATACGGGGGTGGAGAATACGACTTCAATCCCATTCTCCGGTTGGTCAATGCGTTCGGCGGTTAGAAAGCGGAAACTGTCTTTTGCCGGAATCAGAATTTCTTCGCTTTGTGTATGGTCGATTTGTACAGGCGTTCCATCTGCCTTTATCTCTAGTTGATAATCTTTCGTCTCTCGTGGAATCCGGTTGATATTGAACTCATAACGGCTAGGGTTGTTGGTCGAAGTAATCTCTACCGGATAATCTTTGCTTTTTCCATTGCCGGCAGTCAACATCTTCTCTACCTCTTCTTTCTTCACCACGTCACTGAAACGTATTTCTCCTTTTATACTTGCTTCATCGGGTTGAGTGGCTGTAATTGTTATAGGTTCTGTGTGGATAGTAAAGTTGCGTTCCTGCACCCGGAATGAAAAATTGAACTCCTTCAGCTTTTTATCTACTTCAATAAAATCCCCGAGTTGGAAAGTTCCTTCATAGAATGCCCCCGGTTTTAGTGTACCTTCTTCCGGTACAAACTCTATGGTATTGTTGCTGACCCAATAGGCTTTTCCTTTTAATGAAGGTGAGAAACTGAACGGATTATCTTTCAGTTCATTGTTCATGTCCACCATTGGCTGGTCATGCGTCAGTTCGATGCGTATGGTTGAACCTTGTGAGATGACTCCGCCTGTATACGCATTGACGTATGGCGCATATTCTGCAGAAGGAATAATATCTTTTTGATTGCGTGTGCATCCGAAAAGACCCATAATCATTATTATAAGGAAGAATAATTTGGTAGCAATGCTACTACATCTAGTTTTAATTTGTCTCATAGTGAAGAGTTCTTTATAATTTAGCAAACAAATATACGGTTTTTATGGTAGATTCTTTTTAATTCTAATTATTTTTGTACGCTCTAATAAAATTGTGTATGGGAAAAAAGAAAGAATATAAAGAGGCCAACCGGCGATTTCTGAAAAGACTGTCTTCTCAGGAAGGTGTTTTTGCGTTGCCGTGTGGTATCTATTATAAGGTTTTGGAGACTGGTGAAGGAACTGTCTCTCCGGAACCACGGAGTATTGTTACCGTGCATTATAAGGGAAGCCTGATTGACGGGCGGGTATTTGATAATTCTTATGAACGTACCTGTCCCGATGCCTTGCGTCTTAGTGATGTAATTGAAGGTTGGCAGGTGGCACTTCAGAAAATGCATGTTGGAGATAAGTGGATAATCTATATACCTTATACGATGGGATACGGTATTAAGGCTGTTGATTCTATCCCCGCATACTCGACATTGATATTTGAGGTGGAACTGTTGGCTGTTGCATAGGGACGGACTTTCTGGACGGTTAAAGACAAGGATATTTCTCTTTTAGCTTTTTCAGAAAGGATTTGCTCACTTGCAGCAGTTCCGACGAACTGTTAAAAGGGGGAAGTAATAAGCAGTTGTTATCTTCAATTGAAGCCAGATAAGTGATATTAATAATATAGGACTGGCTAATCTGAAGAAAATAAGGATGCAAACCCAGTATTTTTTGTGAGTTTGTATTTCGCTTTAACACTAAGGTGTGCTTGTTGTACAATACAACTTCCCACAATTTACTTTTGGAATTATAACGGAAGTAACCGATCTCTTCAAAATGAACCAATTGTAAATTCCCGGTAATAGTAGTATATAAAAAAATGTTTTCCTGTCTTTTTTCGATGATTGCGTGATTGCAATGATCGGTATGTAACTCTTGATTTTCCATGTGATTTTCTAATCTATGATAGCTTGGGGGCGCATTTAATTTTTCAGTCAAAAATAACGTATTACCGTTAATTGTGAAAATAAAAAGTGTCTCATTCCTGAAATGAGACACTTTTATATAGCAATCACGGTATCTTTTTAAATGGTATTCTATTGTTTAATCTGTTGGTCTTCAATGAACTTGCTGGGTGATACACCATATTTTTCGGAAAAGTTCCGATAAAAGGTCGCCCGGGAGCTAAAACCACATAAGAACATTAGTTCTTTCACGCTTTTTTCAGAGTTCCCGATGGCTAACTGTCTGAAGTATTCTAATCGGTTACAGTTTATGTATTCTCGGAAACCAGTGAATCCCTGACTTTTGATTGCCATTGAAATGTCATGCTCTTTTTCGTTTAGGGATTTTGCCAAATCTTTAATGTTGTAAGATTGGTCTATATAAGGGTGTTGTTCTTTAAGATATGTTTCAATGCTAGAGAAGAGTGGGAGAGGTTGAGGCGATTTTTCTATTTGTGGCATTTCTTTTTCCGTGTTTAGTACCATGCTGATATGATCTGAGAATGGATTCTCGGATTGTAAATACAGTATTGAAAACAGGACGGTGAAAACGATTGCCGTAATGCCGAATAAATTGAAGATGAATTCATTGATACTCAAAGTAAACAGAATGTATATTCCCAAAAACAAGAATAGAAACCCTATAAATAAATGCATATTATTATTTATTTTGCGATAGGTTTTGGTGCTGACCATCGCATAAATAAGAATAAAGAGGGGAGTGATGACGGAAAGTAGGAATATACAAACTCTAAGTTTGACGTCCGTATTATTAATATTCGGTATTATTTCATTCAATGAGTATATAGGAGTTATGATTCCATTAAATCCTAAATAACAGATTCCTACGGTGATTGTAATGATAGGCGGCAATAAAAATGTGAATATCCTGAAGTGGTTGAGGTATCCCGGAGATAAGGAAGCGATGGGAAATAGTGCGACAATATTGGCTAAAGCATACCATTTGAGCATCTTTTCAATACAGAGTAAGTCCGTGAAATTGTATTCGGGGGTATCTGTAACGATTGTCAGCCACCCGATGTTCTCCCACGAAAACATAAGCCCTATACCCACTGCTATAATTCCCCAATACAATTTGGGATAATTATCTTTTGCGCGAACAATAAGAAAGATTCCTGATATCAAGGCAACCAAATCAAGTGTGAGTTCAATTGATAAATGTAGTATTCCCATGTTTATGATGTATTTTTTAATCTTTCCTTTCTTTTCACTAAAGGGTTAATGAAACAAAAGTAATCAATTTAGTCATATCAGGCAATAGAAAAAGAATGGCTTTTGTGAGATTATGCCACTAGAAATTATGTTTCTTTAGAGGACTCATTTTCTGCCAATTCTTTAATCTCTTTATTCAGAAAGACAGAAAGTACAGTTCTTACCACAACTACCCCGCCTAAGATTGCTAATTCATCTAAAGTCGGATCAACTACAGTTTTCAGTATATCAGATGCAATCAAAAACTCCAAACCAAGTAAAAGATAACTACCGAAATCAGCTCTGAGCTGCCGGATGTTATTGATGGTATATGTTCCGTTGAATCGTTTCATCTCATTGCGCATAAAAGCAATGATGCCGACAAAAACTCCATAGGTGACAATCAGCAGACTGATAACGCTGATGATAGTAGCAAGCATATTTAAGAAAGTCAGTAGCATTGTGTATAATATTGGGTTATACAATATAAACAACTGACTTCCTTGAATAGTTTTATCAAAAGGAGAATTGATAATGAATATACTAATAATCAATGTTCAATATGCAAAAATGGTCTTTAGATTGTTGTATATGTATTGAAATTATTATCAATCTCAAGATGTGTACTTACTACATTTGAAGTAAGTCTGAGAGATACTCTAAAATGGACTGCGCTTTATTTTATATATGAAAATTGCGCATAATATTCCCATACAATTCCATCTGTTTTTTCTTTTTCACGAAGTTCCATGACTAATTCGTTTTTGGTCAATTTGGTAACAGTGTAGACTATTGTATCCTCTTCTCCTTCGTCATCAGTTAAAGTTAACTTATTGCCGGAATATGACCATTTTCCGGTAACATTGTCTGACGAGTTTCCTCCATCTCTGTCTCTCTCTATGAAAGTGCCATCCTCTTTGAACTCTACAGTAGCATCATAATCTTCTTTATCGTCGTGAATTAGATCTCCATCTTTCCACTCTTGTTCTATACCAGATACTCCATTCCAGATTCCTACTAATTGTGCACGCGAACCCACTGAATCTTCGTCATCATTTCCGCAAGAATAAATGCTGAAAATTAATAATACAACACTCATGTAAGTAGCAATTTTCCATGAAACTTTCTTCATAACATTTTCTTAATTAAATTATACAATCGATTTAATAACCTTTTATTTGAGATAAGATGCAAGTATTCTATCTTTGAAAAAAATAGATAGAATCGCCATACATCCATTGTTCTTTATTTCCTGCTGTTTTTATATCTATTGGTTTCCTGTAGACCAATATACATTCAGTCTGATTCACACTTTTGGAAACTTTGTTTTACGTAATATCTTCCCGATGAGTGACCGAAGGAATCTTATTTTGCAGATGAAATCGAATATTTCATTCAATGCTTTGGAATTAGACATAGTGAATTCATTGTGTATATATTATTTGGTTAGTTTCTTTTTACTTTGCAAAGGTACGCTCTTATTTAATGCTGATTGACAAAATGTTGTGGCTGTATAGTATACATATTTGTAGACTATTTGTCAGCAGTAGGATTACTTCAGATATTGATTTTATTCTATGGCTGTGTGTTTTTTTTCTGGTTGTTTTCGAGTTCCTGTAAGTAGTAAAAAAAGAAGTTGTGGTTTAGAATAGTAGATATGCGTAGAAGTAGGTCAGAATCTATACTTCCACGCTTAAATATCTTATATACATTGGTTCTATCACAGTAGAGTTTATTGGCAAACCAAGTAACAGAACGTTCTTGCCTGTGAAGCTCCAACTCAATTAGCTGACCAATGTGTACCATATTTAGTTGTTTTATATAGATGATTCTCTATAATGTTGTAGCATTTTATTTGTTTTTACAAAGTTATTCTTATTTTATCTTGCGGGCTAGATTGTGTGTGGATAAAAAATCACATAAATGTAGCTTAATTGTCTACTATTATGTAATCTGTCGGGAATATGACAAACTACTATAAATAAAAAAGGCGGAACCATCCGAAACTTATTTTGTTCTGAGGTACCGCCAAGCACCCTGTCCATGAATAAGTACGAATAGTTCGCGCCCGTAAAACGCAACCCTTCAGTTACTTATTCTCATGGACTTCTATTTGGCGGTTTTCAGAACAGAGAATAAGAGCTAAAAGCTCAAGTATCTTTTTAATAAGTATATGAATGGAATCGCTATTCCAAAAGTTTATTGTTTTAAATAAAAATAGGAGAGTAGAACAATAAACCTACTCTCCCATATATAAAGTAATCTGGATTACTTAGACAAAGCCTGAGCTACGTCAACAGCACAAGCTACTGTACAACCTACCATCGGGTTGTTACCAATTCCTAGGAATCCCATCATTTCTACGTGAGCAGGAACTGATGAAGAACCGGCGAACTGAGCGTCTGAGTGCATACGTCCCATTGTGTCGGTCATGCCATAAGAAGCAGGTCCGGCAGCCATGTTGTCCGGGTGAAGAGTACGACCTGTACCACCACCTGAAGCTACTGAGAAATATGGTTTTCCGGCAAGAACACGTTCTTTCTTGTAAGTACCGGCAACCGGATGTTGGAAACGAGTCGGGTTAGTAGAGTTACCTGTGATAGATACGTCTACGCCTTCTTTCCACATGATAGCAACACCTTCGCGAACATCGTCAGCACCGTAGCATTTTACTTTAGCACGAGGACCGTCAGAGTAAGCGATTTCGCGAACAACTTTCAGTTCACCGGTAAAGTAATCGAATTGAGTCTGAACATAAGTAAAGCCGTTGATACGGGAGATGATCTGAGCAGCGTCTTTTCCAAGACCGTTCAGGATGCAACGCAACGGTTCTTTACGTACTTTGTCTGCTTTTGCAGCGATTTTGATAGCACCTTCGGCAGCAGCGAAAGATTCGTGACCTGCAAGGAAAGCGAAACATTTAGTTTCTTCGCGCAGCAACATGGCAGCGAGGTTACCGTGACCGATACCAACCTTACGGTCGTCAGCTACAGAACCCGGGATACAGAATGCTTGCAGACCGATACCGATAGCTTCAGCAGCTTCAGCAGCGTTTGTGCAGTTCTTCTTAAGAGCGATAGCAGTACCTACTACATAAGCCCATTTTGCATTTTCAAAGCAGATAGGCTGAGTTTCTTCACACGTTTTATAAGGATCAAGTCCGGCAGCTTCGCAGATAGCGTTAGCTTCTTCGATGTCTTTGATGCCGTTAGCGTTCAAGGCTTCGATGATACCTTTGATACGACGGTCTTGGCTTTCGAATTTTACTTCTCTAATCATAGTTTCTTTCCTCCTTATATTATTCGTGACGTGGATCAATAGATTTAACTGCTCCCTGTTCTGCTGTTACGCGACCATAAGTACCTGTAACTTTCTTCAATGCTTCGTTGGCATCAGTACCCTTCTTGATTTCGTCCATGAACTTACCCATGTGTACGAATTCGTATCCGCAGATTTCGTCGTTTTTGTCCAAGAAGATCTGTTTGATATAACCTTCTGCCATTTCAAGGTAACGGGGACCTTTAGCCAAAGTACCATAAAGAGTACCTACCTGGCTGCGCAGACCCTTACCCAAGTCTTCCAAACCTGCACCGATGATCAAACCACCTTCAGAGAAAGCAGATTGAGTACGTCCGTAAACGATTTGCAGGAACAGTTCGCGCATAGCAGTGTTGATAGCGTCGCAAACAAGGTCAGTGTTCAATGCTTCAAGGATAGTTTTTCCCGGAAGGATTTCAGCAGCCATAGCAGCAGAGTGAGTCATACCGGAACATCCGATAGTTTCAACCAAAGCTTCCTGAATGATACCTTCTTTAACGTTCAGCGTCAGTTTACAAGCACCTTGCTGAGGAGCGCACCAACCGATACCGTGTGTCAAACCAGAAATATCAACGATTTCTTTAGATTTTACCCATTTGCCTTCTTCGGGTATGGGAGCCGGTCCGTGGTTAGGACCCTTCTTTACAACACACATGTGTTCCACTTCGTGTGAATAAGTCATAATTAGCTCTTTTTTTAGTGATATAATTAAAAATACGTAGTCACGATTCTCTAAATCGCCCACAAAGGTAGTCGATTTATTTGTTTCTGCAAATCGCCTTTTATTACTTTTTTGTGAAAAGTGACAATTCAGTTTACGTTTTTTCGCAGTTTGTAAAGTCGGGATTGCATTTGCGGAAGATTGGGGGTAGGTGAACTATCTATTTGTTGTTTTGTTCTTATTGGAAAACAAAAAACTATGGAACTGAATCAGATAGACATACATTATTTAATAGCGGCAATCTGTGTTATTTCGTCTGCGCTTATATTTTATACAATCGGGGTTTGGGGAGAACGTCTCCAAAAGAAACTGAAGTTTTGGCATATTATATTCTTTCTTCTCGGTTTGATAGCTGATGCGGTCGGTACAAGCCTGATGGAGCATATTGCCGGATTAACTCACTTGCACGACGAGATTCATACCGTGACGGGTATGATTGCTATTCTTCTTATGTTTGTCCATGCTTCATGGGCGATATGGACATATGTAAAGGGATCGCCTGGGGCAAAGAAGCATTTCAATCGCTTTAGTATTATGGTCTGGTGTATTTGGCTTATACCTTATTTAATAGGTGTATATATGGGAATGCATTTACATGCATGATAAACAGTCTGCATGAAGACGGATATTCATAGATCACCTTACAATATCTTTATCGGCTGACTCTAGTCGTCCTATTAGACGACTATTGTTGGCTAATAGGACGACTAGAGTTGGCTAGGCGGTCAACTGGAATCGGCTATTGTTGAACAAATATTTTCTATTCGGGATATATACACTATCTGCCTGTTTCTATAATATGGCAAATATTACTTCTCGCTATATTGTAAGATTGTAAAATACATATCTTGTGAAGTGGTGAATAGAGGTGAATATTGTATTTTATATGAATTGTTCACCGGAAACGTCTGTAAATGAGATGATATGGGCCGTGTGAAGAAAGTGGAGGACGGATAGTGAAATTAAGATTGGCAAGATTATGGAGGGATTATTACTGGATGTAGAATAAAATTCGTAGCTTTGCTGCATTATTTATAAAGAAGATTATGATTGAAGTTGTAGAATCAGCTTTACAGAAGGCTGCGGGTGAAGGAATGGATGAATTTATCCAGGTGTTTACAGATAAATATAAAGAGGTAATCGGCGGTGAACTGACTGCAGAGACGATGCCTTTGTTGACGGGAGAACAACATTCTTTGCTGGCTTACCAGATATTTCGTGATGAGGTGATGGCAGGAGGATTCTGCCAGTTGATTCAGAATGGTTACGGTGGATATATCTTTGATAATCCGTTTGCTAAAGTGATGCGTATATGGGGAGCGGAAGAGTTTTCGAAGTTAATCTATAAGGCAAAGAAAATATTTGATGCCAATCGGAAAGACTTGGAGAAAGAACGGACGGACGATGAATTCATGGCTATGTATGAGCAATACGAAGCTTTTGATGAGTTGGAAGAGGCTTACTTAGATATGGAAGAACAGGTTACGGCATTGATTGCAAGTTATGTAGATGACCATTTGGAACTTTTTGCAAAAATAATAAAGTAACGGATGCAGTATTTTTTAAGTATCTGCATTTATTAATTGTGAATTAGAATTTATATCTTTGCAAAATCTAAAAAATATGTTTATGAAACAGATGAAATTTTTCTTGGTGGCTTTGATGGCTGTGGTGATGGGTATGTCGGTTACTTCTTGTATGAATGGAGATGATAATACTATCAGGCAATTATTTACAATTGCTAAATGTACTAGTACTTATCCCACTACATTTCAAACGCCTGCAGGGCAAAAGCTTGTTATTAATGATGCATCATTAATAACGTTGAATACAGGAGAACTTTATAATTTTTGGTATGAATATGATTCGGCTGAGCAGCCTGATAATTCCGAAACTCTTTATGTAACACTTTATGGTGGTAGTACTCCTGTTTCGATTAATGCTAAATACACAGAAGGACCTACAAATGCTTCAGAATCATCAAAAGCTAATGCACCATTATATGCATTTAATTTAGCATCTGACTATTCAACACAACCGGGCGTCTTATTTGACCAACAATATCTTGTTATTCCTGTTGTCTATTGGGTGAAAGTGGAAAATAGCTCTGAGGAGCAGAATAAGGAACTTGAAAAACATTCTTTTATTCTTACGTATGACGAGGAGACTATTGAATCTGGTGCAACAGAGTTGGTACTTACTTTAAATCATGTAATTAATACTGAAGGGGAAGCAGAGAATGTATCTCGTAATAGATATACTTCTGCATATAAAGCATATCGTTTGGATTATGCAATGAGTGCATTCCGCAATAAGGCAGGTCAAAATCCGACAAAGATTACAGTAAAAGCAAAAGTAAATTCATCAGAAAATACCTTGGATGGTGCTACTGATGCCACACCGTGGGAATATACAGTAAAATAACATTGAACTACAAAGAATTATTTAACATAGCAATGAAATTGATTTCCTCTCCGGCCAAGGCCTGGGAGGAAATTTCTATGGAAGAGGATAGGCGAAAAGTATATGTGGCTTTTGTCTATCCTATGATTGGTTTATGCGGTCTGTCCGTATTCATCGGTTCATTACTGACGAATGGATGGGGAGGTCCGCAAAGTTTCCAAATAGCTATGACCAACTGTTGTGCCGTAGCTGTAGCCTTGTTCGGTGGCTATTTTCTGGCTGCTTATGCCATTAATGAGATGGGGACAAGAATGTTTGGTCTGTATAGCGATATGCCGTTAACGCAACAATTTGCGGGATATGCACTAGTTGTACCCTTCCTGCTTCAAATCGTAACCGGACTATTACCCGATTTTAGAATTATTGCTTGGTTGCTGCAGTTCTATATCGTCTATGTAGTATGGGAAGGAGCTCCTATACTGATGAGAGTAGAAGAAAAACAACGATTGAAATACACCCTTTTGTCGTCTGTGTTGTTAATACTATGTCCGACGGTGATTCAAATAGTGTTTAACAAACTGACGGCCATACTTAATTAATGTGTGAAGATGAAACAACCCTCTGTAAATATTAAGAATAAACGGGCTACGTTTGATTACGAACTGATAGATACCTATACAGCAGGTATCGTATTGACCGGTACGGAAATCAAATCCATTCGTTTGGGAAAAGCGAGCCTGGTAGATACGTTTTGTTATTTTGCGAAAGGCGAATTGTGGGTGAAGAATATGCATATCGCCGAGTACTTCTATGGTTCGTACAATAATCATACGGCACGTAGGGAGAGGAAGTTGTTGCTCAATAAAAAAGAATTGGAGAAACTACAGCGGGAAATGAAAAATCCCGGCTTTACGATTGTTCCCGTACGCTTGTTTATCAATGAAAAAGGTTTGGCGAAACTGGTGGTCGCTTTGGCGAAAGGTAAGAAAGAATATGATAAACGAGAATCCATCAAAGAGAAAGACGACCGTAGAGATATGGCAAGAATGTTCAAACGATGACATGATAGGATAAATGAAGAAGACAATCTCTCAAATCGTATCCGAACGCATCCTTATTCTGGACGGCGCAATGGGTACAATGATTCAACAATACAATCTCAAAGAAGAAGATTTTCGTGGTGAACGTTTCGCGCATATTCCCGGACAACTGAAAGGGAATAACGATTTGCTTTGTCTGACACGTCCCGATGTAATTCAAGATATTCACCGTAAGTATCTCGAAGCAGGTGCGGACATTATCGAAACGAATACATTCAGCTCAACCACAGTCTCTATGGCCGATTATCACGTAGAAGAATATGTACGTGAGATAAATCTTGCCGCCGTAAAACTGGCTTGTGGGCTTGCTGACGAATATACAGCAAAGAATCCCGACAAACCCCGTTTTGTAGCCGGTTCCGTAGGGCCAACGAACAAAACCTGCTCCATGAGCCCCGATGTGAACAACCCGGCTTATCGTGCTCTGAGCTACGATGAACTGGCTGCTGCCTATCAGCAACAGATGGAAGCGATGCTTGAGGGTGGGGTAGATGCTATTTTGATTGAAACAATATTTGATACGCTGAATGCGAAAGCGGCTATTTTTGCCGCTGAACAAGCAATGAGAGTGACAGGTGTCGAAGTGCCTGTCATGCTGTCTGTGACTGTCTCCGATATTGGCGGGCGAACCTTGTCCGGACAAACCTTGGAGGCATTTCTCGCTTCCGTGCAACATGCCAATATTTTCTCTGTCGGCTTGAACTGCTCGTTCGGAGCCCGTCAGTTGAAACCTTTCCTTGAGCAATTGGCAGCCCGCGCACCTTATTACATTAGTGCATATCCGAATGCCGGATTACCGAACAGTCTGGGCAAGTACGACCAGACACCTGCGGATATGGCTCACGAAGTGAAAGAATATATCGACGAAGGATTAATAAATATAATAGGTGGTTGCTGTGGAACGACAGATGCCTACATTGCCGAATATTCAGCCCTGATAAAAGGTGCAAAACCACACGTTCCGGCTGCAAAACCGGACTGTATGTGGCTTTCCGGGCTTGAACTGCTCGAAGTGAAACCGGAAATTAATTTTGTGAATGTCGGCGAGCGTTGTAATGTAGCCGGTTCGCGTAAGTTCCTTCGTCTGATAAATGAAAAGAAATACGATGAAGCTCTTTCCATCGCCCGTCAGCAGGTAGAGGACGGAGCCTTGGTGATTGACGTCAATATGGACGACGGACTGCTGGACGCCAAGACCGAGATGACGACTTTCCTGAATCTTATCATGTCCGAACCGGAAATTGCCCGTGTCCCGGTGATGATTGACTCTTCCAAGTGGGAAGTGATTGTTGCCGGATTGAAATGCCTGCAAGGAAAGGCAATCGTCAACTCTATTTCTTTGAAAGAGGGGGAAGAAGTGTTCCTCGAACATGCCCGGACTATCAAGCAATACGGAGCTGCCGCCGTTGTCATGGCTTTTGATGAAAAAGGCCAGGCGGATACTGCCACCCGTAAGATAGAAGTATGCCAACGCGCATACCGTCTTTTGGTTGATAAAGTCAATTTTAATCCCCATGATATAATCTTCGACCCCAATGTGCTTGCCGTAGCTACGGGAATCGAAGAACATAACAACTATGCCGTGGACTTCATTGAAGCTACCGGATGGATTAAGAAAAATCTTCCCGGCGCGCATATCAGCGGTGGGGTGAGTAACCTGTCTTTCTCTTTCCGTGGCAACAACTATATTCGTGAAGCCATGCATGCCGTGTTCCTTTATCATGCCATTCAGCAAGGAATGGATATGGGAATCGTGAATCCGGGAACTTCCGTTTTATACAGCGACATTCCGGCCGATGTGCTCGAAAAGATAGAAGATGTCGTTTTGAACCGCCGTCCCGACGCGGCAGAACGTCTTATCGAACTGGCGGAATCTCTGAAAGCAACCATGAGCGGAGCAGCAGGCCAGCCGGCTGCCAAACAGGATGCTTGGAGGGAAGGAACCGTTCAGGAGCGTTTGAAATATGCCTTGATGAAAGGGATTGGCGATTATCTCGAACAGGACTTGGCAGAAGCTCTGCCGCTTTACGATAAAGCGGTGAATGTGATTGAAGGGCCGTTGATGGATGGAATGAACTACGTAGGCGAACTTTTCGGAGCAGGTAAAATGTTTCTTCCGCAGGTGGTGAAGACTGCCCGGACAATGAAGAAAGCCGTTGCCATCCTCCAGCCTGTCATTGAATCGGAAAAAACAGAAGCAACAACCTCTGCCGGAAAAATATTGCTTGCTACAGTGAAAGGGGATGTGCACGATATCGGAAAGAATATCGTTGCCGTAGTGATGGCCTGCAACGGTTACGATATTGTCGATTTGGGGGTGATGGTTCCTGCGGAAACAATCGTGCGGCGTGCTATCGAAGAAAAGGTGGACATGATTGGATTGAGCGGATTGATTACTCCTTCGCTGGAAGAAATGGCCCATGTGGCCGCTGAACTGGAAAAGGCCGGACTCGATATACCTCTTCTGATTGGGGGAGCCACTACCTCAAAGATGCACACTGCATTGAAGATTGCTCCTGTATATCACGCTCCGGTGGTACACTTGAAAGACGCTTCCTTGAATGCCGGTGTCGCCGCCAAACTGCTGAATCCGCAGATGAAGGCCGAACTGGTGAACGAGTTGGAAAGCGAATACGAGGCGCTTCGCGAAAAGAGCGGTTTGATGAAGCGTGAAACAGTTTCATTGGAGGAAGCTCAGAAAAATAAGTTGAACCTATTTTAAAACATTACCACAATGAAAAAGATTTTCTCTTTCTTATGTCTGTTCATGGCATTGACTGCTATGGTGTCATGTTCTTCTGCAAAAGAAGAAAAAGGAACGTCCGGAACCGGAAATGCTGTATTGGATAATATCTTCGAACGCAAAAGCGTGCGTACTTATCTGAACAAAGGAGTGGAGAAAGAGAAAATCGACCTGATGCTTCGTGCCGGGATGGCTGCTCCTACGGGAAAAGATGTCCGTCCCTGGGAATTCATCGTGGTGACCGATCGCGCCAAGTTGGATTCGATGGCTGCCGCGCTTCCTTATGCCAAAATGTTGACGCAGGCTCGTAATGCCATCGTTGTCTGCGGGGATTCCGCACGTTCATCCTATTGGTATTTGGATTGTTCCGCCGCCACTCAGAATATTCTGCTGGCTGCTGAAAGCTTGGGATTAGGTGCTGTATGGACAGCAGCTTATCCTTACGAAGACCGTATGCAAGTCGTACGCAAATATACTAATCTCCCTGAGAGTATTCTTCCGCTTTGTGTCATTCCTTTCGGCTATCCGGCTACAAAAGAGAACCCGAAACAGAAATTTGACGAGAAAAAGATACACTATAATCAGTATTAGTAAACAAAAGTTTTGCCTTTTCAATAATTTCCTTACATTTGCGTCTTAATTGATTAAATCTGATACGCAAATGTTTGGAATAGACGACCCTTTTATCATTCTGCCATACCTTCTTTCAGTAGTATGTGTGATTTTTGCTGCCTGGTTCGGGCTGAAATATTGGAATAAGGACGATAAAAAAGACGAAACCCGATGAATACATTTACTCTAGGACTGATTGTGATAGCTTATCTGCTGTCACTTGCTTATCTTGGCTTTTTAGGATATAAGAAAACGACATCTGCCAGTGATTATCTGGTGGGGGGACGTCAGATGAATCCTATCGTAATGGCTCTTTCATACGGTGCTACGTTTATTTCCGCATCCGCTATCGTTGGCTTTGGCGGTGTGGCGGCCGCTTTCGGGATGGGAATCCAATGGCTTTGCTTCCTGAATATGTTTATCGGAGTTGTGATAGCTTTTATCTTTTTCGGTTTGCGTACCCGGCGTATGGGGGCAAAACTGAATGTGAGCACTTTTCCCCAGTTATTGGGGCGGCACTTCCGTTCACGTAATATACAGGTATTTGTCGCTGCCGTTATTTTCATTGGGATGCCACTGTATGCGGCGGTTGTAATGAAAGGCGGCGCAGTGTTTATCGAGCAGATTTTTCAGATTGATTTCAACGTTTCTTTGTTGATATTTACTTTGGTGATTGCAGCTTATGTGATAGCAGGGGGGATGAAAGGAGTGATGTACACGGATGCTTTGCAGGCGGTTATCATGTTCGGCTGTATGCTGTTTCTGTTGTTTTCTCTCTATCGGGTGCTTGATATGAATTTTGTGGAAGCCAATAAAGAACTGACTGCTATTGCTCCGCTAGTCCCGGAGAAGTTTAAAGCGTTGGGGCATCAGGGATGGACTGCAATGCCTGTGACGGGCTCTCCACAATGGTATTCGCTGGTTACTTCTCTTATTTTAGGAGTGGGAATCGGTTGCCTCGCACAACCTCAGTTGGTGGTTCGTTTTATGACGGTGAAAAGCAGCAAGCAGTTGAATCGCGGTGTATTTATCGGTTGCTTCTTTTTGATTATAACGGTAGGCGCGATTTATCATGCCGGTGCATTGAGCAATCTTTTTTTCTTGAAAACAGAGGGAGCGGTCGCAACGGAGGTGGTGCAGGATATTGATAAGATTATTCCATATTTCATAAATAAGGCAATGCCCGACTGGTTTGCCGCACTCTTCATGTTGTGTATCCTTTCGGCAAGTATGTCTACGCTCAGCTCGCAGTTTCATACGATGGGGGCTTCGGTAGGGTCTGATATTTACGGGACATACAAACCCCGTTCACGTGGTAAGCTGACCAATGTAATCCGTCTTGGTGTATTGTTCTCTATTCTGGTCAGCTATATTATCTGCTATATGCTGCCGCATGACATTATTGCCCGTGGAACTTCTATCTTTATGGGAATCTGTGCGGCTGCTTTCCTGCCCGCTTATTTCTGCGCTTTATATTGGAAGAAAGCTACAAAGCAGGGAGTGATGGCAAGCCTTTGGGTAGGAACAGTCGGCAGTTTGTTCGCTCTTGTATTTCTTCATCAGAAAGAATCTGCTGCGCTGGGTATCTGCAAAGCCCTGTTCGGGCGGGATGTGCTGATTACCACTTATCCTTTTCCGGTGATAGACCCGATATTGTTTGCATTGCCTTTATCGGTATTGGCAATTGTCGGGGTTAGCTTGATGACTTATAAACGATGATTTTTACGCTTTGATTTTCTTTTTATAGGATTCATAGCGCGACATGATGTCGCGGACGAAATTGTAAGTCTCAATGCCACGGAAATAACCGTTTTTACAAACGGGGTCGGTGAAGTATTCTTCATTGCTTTTGAGTAAGATAAAGTTCTCTACATTATCTTTCCATACCAATTTGTTCTTTCCATATTTTTCCGCCAGAGCCATGGCATCGTAAATATGTCCTAAACCGGCATTGTAGGAAGCCAGAATAAAGTTGAGACGTTCCTCCTTGTCGGGAATCATGCTGAAACTACGGTCGGTGGCAGCAATGTATTTGATAGCTGCCTTGACACTCTCCTCCGGGTTTTGTTCTTTTCCGGCAGGTACTCCCATGGCGCGGGCGGTAGCGGGCATTAGCTGCATCAGCCCTTTGGCACCTGCCCAGGATACGGCCGTCGTGTCAAAGTTGGATTCTGTATAAGCCAGCGATGCAAGCATACGCCAGTCCCATCCGATTTCTTTGGAGTATTTCTTGAATAAATCGTCGTAATGGGAAATCTTTCCCTCTTTCAATGAAAGGATAGGAGAGTGGGGCATCATTTTGCTGTTTTCAAAGTAGCGTTTCATACTGGCTGTATAAGCGGGAGAGGTCATGTTCTCCTGATGCCATTTGGTGGCGGCTGCGGCCAGCTCCGGACTGTCTTTCCGTACTGCCCATGAAGAGCGCTGGTCGAAACTGATAGGCAAGTCTATGTTCAGGTTGGGATAATACGTCTTATTAAGTTTCGCTAAATCGTTGTCGGCTATGGTATATGGTATTTTGCCTTGCGCCACTTGGGTGATTAAGTCCTCGATAGTGATACTGTCATTGGTCACCTCATGGATCTGGATTCCGCCGCCTAGTTCACTGTTCAGATTGACGAGACGGTCATAATACTTTCCGGGTTTTACGTATATGTCTTTTCCGACCAGTTCGGTAACGTCTTTCAACGGTTTCTGTTTACCTCTTCCTTGCTGGACGATTACCTGATGGGTAATCACATCTTCACCGCAGTAGAGGAGACTGTCTTTCCATTCTTTGGTTATGGGCAGGTTGTAGGCAATCATGTCCCCTTCGCCTGCCAGTAACTTCTGGATCAGTTCGTCAACGTTGTTGGCTACTTCGATTCTTAGTTTTAATCCCAGGCTTTTGGCAAACTGCTCGCTGAGTTCATACTGGAACCCCATTTCCTGTCCCCGGTAAATGAAATATGAAGTAGAGCTGTATAATGTCAGTACAACCAATTCGCCGCTGTCTTTTATCTGTGGAAGATCGCGAGCGGATTCGTCCGTCTTGCTGTGCTGCTTGTTCCGGCATCCGAACATACAACAGAATAACACAAGGAATAAAGGGATAATCAGCGCCTTGACATTCATACCTGACATTTTGTTTTTAATTCTCAACTCTCTCCATTCTCGGCTCTCAACCTTTCAAGTGTTTCTTGATGTACATGGTCAGTATGTCGATAGCCACTTTATTGCTACCGCCTTCGGGCACGATAAGGTCGGCATACCGTTTGCAAGGTTCGATAAATTGCAGGTGCATCGGTTTCAGAACCCGTGTGTAGCGTTCCATTACAGCTTCGGCAGTACGTCCGCGTTCAACGACATCCCTTTGGATGACGCGTATCAGACGTTCATCGGGATCGGCATCCACGAATATCTTAAGGTCCATCATATTACGCAGTTTCTTGTCGCATAAGGCAAGAATCCCTTCGATGATGATGACTTCCCGCGGTTCGATATGAATAGTTTCGGGCTGGCGGGTGCAAGTCAGATAAGAGTAGGTGGGCTGTTCGATACTCTTTCCTTCTTTCAGCGTCATGACGTGTTTGGAGAGCAGGCTCCACTCAAAAGCGTCCGGATGGTCAAAATTAATATTCTGACGCTCTTCGACCGGGACGTGACTACTGTCCTTGTAGTATGAGTCCTGAGGTAATAATACTACTTCCCCTGCGGGGAGACTTTCTACGATTTTTCGTACGACGGTGGTCTTTCCGGAACCTGTTCCGCCTGCTATTCCTATAATTAACATCTCTTTAAGTGTATATTTGAACCAAATAGAGTAAATTTGCATTGTTTATGCAAAGTATTAACAAGACAAATATAGAAACAATTCATTAAAATAACAACGTAATGGTAAAACACATTGTATTATTTAAGTTAAAAGACGACGTTCCTGCTGAAGAGAAGCGGGCAGTTATGACAAAATTCAAGGAAGCGATAGAAGCACTTCCTGCTAAAATCTCTGTAATCCGTAAAGTGGAAGTGGGATTGAACATGAATCCCGGTGAGACATGGAATATAGCACTTTACAGTGAGTTTGATACTCTGGAAGACGTGAAATACTATGCAACGCACCCCGACCACGTAGCTGCCGGTAAGATTCTGGTAGAAACAAAGGAAAGCCGTGCGTGTGTAGATTATGAATTATAACCCTCCAATTATTGAAAATGAAAAAGTTTATTTCTTTTCTGCTTTTAAGCTTTGTTGTGTATGCTTTGCAAGCACAGATTAAAGATCCGGTAAAGTTCAAAACTGAGTTGAACACTCTTTCTGATACCGAAGCGGAGATTGTATTTACCGCCACTATTGATCAAGGGTGGCATGTTTATTCTACTGAACTTGGAGATGGGGGACCTATTTCTGCGACATTCAACGTTGATAAGAAAAGTGGGCTGGAACTTGCCGGGAAACTGAAACCGGTTGGCAAGGAGGTAGCGACTTTCGACAAACTGTTTGAGATGAAAGTGCGTTATTTTGAGAATACGGCAAAGTTCATTCAGAAAGTTAAACTCACAGGCGGGGCTTATGAAATAGAAGGATATCTGGAATATGGTGCTTGTGATGATGAGAGTTGTCTTCCGCCTACCGAAGTGCCGTTCAAGTTCTCCGGAGTAGCGAAAGCCGGAAGTGCTGCTGCGGCTAAGACAGAACAGCCGGAGAAAAAGGAACCGGAGAAAAAGGAAGAACCTGCTCCCGCTCCTGCTGAAGTAAAAGACTCTGCTGCTATGATGGAACTGGTACCCGCCACTCCGGTGGATGCGGCTACGGACATTCAGCCTGCCGTTGCATCCGGTGAACTTTGGAAGCCGGTCATCAGCGACCTGCAAGCATTGGGCGAAGAACATGGGCAGGAAGATATGTCTTGGATTTATATCTTCATAACAGGTTTCCTCGGCGGTTTGCTGGCTTTGTTCACTCCTTGTGTGTGGCCGATTATCCCGATGACTGTCAGCTTTTTCCTGAAACGTAGCAAGGATAAGAAGAAAGGTATTCGTGATGCATGGACGTATGGTGCATCTATCGTTGTGATTTATGTAGCATTGGGGTTGGCCATTACGTTGATTTTCGGTGCCAGTGCGTTGAATGCGTTGTCTACCAATGCAGTCTTTAATATTCTCTTCTTCCTGATGTTGGTGATTTTTGCCGCTTCGTTCTTCGGAGCATTTGAAATCAGGCTTCCGTCGAAGTGGGGAAATGCAGTGGATAGCAAGGCGGAATCTACCACGGGATTGCTGAGTATTTTCCTGATGGCTTTCACGCTTTCATTGGTTTCTTTCTCTTGTACAGGTCCGATTATCGGTTTCTTGCTTGTACAGGTATCTACAACAGGAAGTGTCGTTGCCCCGGCTATCGGTATGCTGGGATTTGCCATCGCACTGGCTTTGCCGTTCACTCTGTTCGCGTTGTTCCCGTCATGGTTGAAGTCTATGCCGAAATCAGGCGGATGGATGAATGTAATCAAAGTGACATTAGGTTTTCTCGAACTGGCATTTGCGCTTAAATTCTTGTCGGTAGCCGATTTGGCTTATGGCTGGAGACTGCTTGACCGCGAAACGTTCCTTGCTTTGTGGATTGTTATTTTTGCTTTGCTCGGATTCTATCTGTTGGGTAAGATCAAGTTTCCGCATGATGACGATGATAATAAGGTGGGAGTTACCCGTTTCTTTATGGCGTTAGTCTCTTTGGCATTTGCGGTTTATATGGTTCCCGGTTTGTGGGGAGCACCTTTGAAGGCGGTAAGTGCATTTGCTCCACCTATGCAGACTCAGGATTTCAACCTGTATAAGAATGACGTACATGCGAAATTCGACGATTATGATTTAGGTATGGAATATGCGCGTCTGAATGGGAAACCTGTCATGCTTGACTTCACAGGATATGGCTGCGTAAACTGCCGTAAGATGGAAGCAGCAGTATGGACTGACCCGAAAGTAAGTGACTTGATTAATAATGACTATGTATTGATTACGCTTTATGTGGATAACAAGACCCCGTTGACCGAACCCGTGAAAATCGTGGAAAACGGTACGGAACGTACTTTGCGTACAGTCGGTGACAAATGGAGTTATCTGCAACGTGTGAAGTTTGGTGCGAACGCCCAGCCTTTCTATGTGTTGCTGGATAATCAGGGCAGACCGCTGAACAAGTCATATGCTTACAACGAGGATATTCCTAAGTATATCGAGTTCCTGCAGACTGGACTGGAAAATTATAAGAAAGCGAAATAATCGTTTCGCTGATAGATTGATACTGGAAAGGCGGTCTCATCCTTTGGGTGAGGCCGCTTTTCTAATATTGTTATTTTACTTCGAAAAAGGTTTCCAGTCCGCGTCGACTATCAGTGCCGACCATTATTTTGAACTTACCCGCTTCTACTACTTTTTTCATGTCAATATTCCAAAAAGCCAGTTCGTCTAAGGGAAGTTCGAATATTGCCATCTTTTCTTCATTTGGACTTAACTCTATCCTTTTAAATCCTTTTAGTTCCTTTACCGGCCGGGTGACGGAACCGAAAAGATCCGATACATAGAGTTGAACCACTTCTGTTCCTTTATATTGCCCTGTATTTTTTACTTTGACACTGATTGAAAGCGTATCGTCCGAAGTGAGTACGGTGCGGTCTGTTCTTAAATCAGAATATTCGAAAGATGTGTATGACAGACCATACCCGAACGGGAATAAAGGTCGCGCTCCTAAATCGAGATAATAGGAAGAATGCCCTAATACGGACTGCTTGGCATTTAAAGGTATCTCGTCTAAGGGCTTTTCTTTTCCTGTAGCCGGACGCCCGGTATTGGTGTGATTATAGTAGATGGGAATTTGTCCTGTTGCTTTTGGGAAAGTAACGGGTAGTTTGCCGCCAGGTGTGACCTTACCAAATAAAATATCCGCCAGTGCGTTACCGCCCATCGTTCCGGGATGCCAGGCATATAATACAGCATCGGATAGGTTTAGTTCCTCATTGATAATCAACGGGCGTCCCGCCATAATGACTGTAATGAGCGGCTTATTTGTTCCGCTTAATACCTTGATAAGTTCGGATTGAGCTCCTTGCAGCTTTATATCAGCCAGACAATGAGCTTCACCCGACAGGATGGCTTCTTCGCCGATAAAAGCTATAATGGCATCTGCCTGGTGTGCTTCTGCCAATACCTTATTGAAGTTCGTCTTATTTTTATCTCTGCTGTACTCCAGACCTTTCACAAAATGAATTTTCACTTTGTCGCCATACATTTCACGCAGTGCTTTTACAGGCGTCTGTGTTCTCTCTGTTTCTCCGTCCATTGTCCAGGTTCCGAGTTGGTCGTGGGGAGCGTCGGACAATGGGCCTACTATCAGGATACTTTTTATTTCCGAAGACAGCGGTAATGTGTGGCTCTCATTTTTTAATAAAACAACAGACTCTTCCGCTATTTTCTTTGCAATAGCCAGATGTTTGTCCGAGTAGGTTTCTTTTCTCTTATTGATATCAGTGTACGGATTATCAAACAGTCCGAGCCTGAATTTTAATCTTAGCACATTTCGCACCGCATTGTCCAATGTCTTTTCGGAAATTATCCCTTTGGCGATTAATTCCTCTATATTCTGAATAAATGCTTTGGAAGACATATCCATGTCCAGTCCGGCTTCTATCGCTTTTCGGGCTGCATCTTTCCGGTCTTCAGCGAAGCCATGTTTTATCATTTCCGTCACAGAGCCCCAGTCAGAAACGACAACCCCGTCGAAATTCCATTCTTTGCGGAGAATATCCTTTAATAGTTTTTTGTTTCCTGTAGCCGGAATCCCGTCGTTATCATTGAACGAAGTCATGATACTGGAACAGTTGGCTTTTACGGCTTTCTCGAAAGGCGGAAGATAGACATCTCGCAACTGCCTTTCGGGAATATGGGTTGAATTATAATCACGTCCTCCTTCTACGGCTCCATATCCTATAAAATGCTTGGCGCAGGCAGCCATTGATTGCGGATTTGATAAATCATCACCTTGAAATCCGTTTACTACGGCAACAGCCATCTGTTCTGTGAGATAAGTATCTTCACCGAAACTTTCGGCTATGCGTCCCCACCGGGCATCTCTGGATATGTCTATCATGGGGGCAAATGACCATCTGACACCATGCTCCGTGGCTTCTATGGCTGCGATTCGTGCTCCTTCCTGTATCAGTTCCGGATGGAAAGTGGCAGCTTGCCCTAACGGAATGGGCAGCATGGTCTTGAAACCATGCACAACGTCGCGTGTGAAAACCAGGGGGATACCGGTTCTTGATTGCTTGCAGGCGATTTCTTGTAATTCATTGACGACTTCGGGTTCGGTAACATTCATTACCGAACCGATTTCTCCTTTTTGTATCAATATCTTCAGATTCTCAATTGTACCGCGTCCGTCAAGTTGGTTCAACTGCCCTGCTTTTTCACGGATAGTCATACCCGATAGGGTTGAATCAATCTTTTGTTCTAAATACGTATTCTCATTCTGGGCATGGGAAAAACAAAATATTGATAACAGATATAGCAAACACAAAATCTTTTTCATATACATATAAGTCTTATTTTACGGGTATGAACAGTACAGCGTCGGCAATGACCGTCCCGCTTGTATCTCCGGTGGATATTTCTACATAGGGCATGGGGCTTTTCTGAAAATCGTATGTCCCCAGTTCCACCCATTCTCCTGTAGTCTGTCCTTCTATTCTCACGCTGTCTTTATGTATGACTTTTGTCCAACTATCGGTTCCGTCCGAGATGGAATATGTGATAGCGGGTGATATGTCTTTTCTCATGTGATAATAAGTATAGACTTTGTATTTTCCTTCATGTTCCATATGTGGGGTGAAACGGATGGGCGAACCGTTGCGGACTTTGGATTTCAGGAAAGTGGGACCATATCCTCCCTGCTTTTTAATAATCTCCCAATCATTATTGACGGATAAGTCCAGTTCGCTGTCGTCTATCAGTATCTCGGAAAAACTACCGTCCAACAGAGGATTTTCGTGTAGCAATGCCTGTACTTTCTTTATATCGACGGTCTGTACGCTTCCTGTGTTTATGGCTTCTGCTGCGGCGATTGCGGCAGACTGTGCCAATACCATAAATACCGGCTCCATACGGATGGAACCATAGGCGATATGACTGGCAGAGAGACAAACGGGAACGAGCAAGTTCTTACATTCTTCTTCCTTGGGGATGATGGAACGATAGGATATGGGGTAGGGGAGTCCGCCGCCGATTTCTACATTTCCCTCATTTTTTACCATGTATTTCCCGTCTTTTTTTATGAGTATCCGTTGGCAGTTGTGTGAGTCCATGGTATATGCAGCCATGCCGATACCATCGGTGACCGTTTCCCGTCCTTCGCAATGTGCTTGCGTCATTACATAATCCCCTGTCATCCTGCGGCTTTCTCTGATATATAGTTGGGGCGACCAATGGTTGTCCTCTGTATATTCGTCTTTGGGGTAGCCCCATGCTTGTATTTCATCTCTTAATTCTTGCGGAACCCTGGGGTTGGTCTTGTAGAAATAAAGTAATCCCTGGGTATAGTCTTTATGTGCTTGAATGATTTCCGCCCTTTCTTCGTAAGATGCTTCCGGATAGTTATGGTTCATTCCAATCATATCAGTAGAAAATCCTCCCCGGTTATTTATATCCGTCTTATTGTTTGGCATCCGGCTCCAGATAAAATAATGGTTTAGTTTTCTTTTATCGGGTTGGGCGTCAAACAGGCGTAGCAGCAACTCATACTTGGTGGAGTCATAATTTTCCGGTCGGGTGATTTCTATTTTGTTGGCCGGATTATCGGTGAGGCAAATACGGTAATTATAGGCTTGCACTAACTTGTCGCCCGTACCGTCCGATGAGAGTGCGGCAGGACTGATTCCCCATAATAATCCGCTCGTGGAATCACCCTTTATCTTGTAGGGGTCTATTCCGTCCGGGAACTGGTGGCCTTTCATCAGTTGGACACCATTGTAAGTTTCATTATATAGCTTGTTATCTTCCCGCCCTATCGTATAGGAAACTCCTGCTTTAGCCATCAGGTCACCCTCATAAGTACAGTCGATGAATACTTTGGCGGCTATGGATTTGCCGGGTTTTGTTCTGTCGGAACTTTCAAGGGTGATATTTTTTATATATCCGTTGGCAAGTTGGGCGTCTGTGATTCTGTATTTGTATAAAAACTCGACGCTTGCCCGCTTAATGTAGTCATTAAAGATGCTGTCCGCTACTTTGGGTTCGAATATCCATTGTTCCAGTTTACCGTAATGAGTGCCCAAACGGCGGTAAAAGTCTTTTGATAATCCGGTCACTACTTGTTTGTTTCCTATATCGGTGAAACCAAGCCCGCCGGAAGTCAGTCCGCCGAGGCGGTTTTGCGGTTCGATAAGCAATACCTTCTTACCCAACATCTTGGCAGAGTATGCTGCTATTACTCCGGCGGAAGTACCGCCATAGATACATATATCGTACTCTTCTTCCGGGTTGCTTTTACAACTGAACAGAAAAGTAAGAACGGTCAATAATAGAATCAGTTTCTTCATATACGGTTTCATTTTACGTTAAACTTAACTTTTTGTAGGTCTTTGTCCAAAGAACTGCCGCCCACCATGACGGTGAACGTGCCCGGTTCCAGTACATATTCAGCTTTGTGATTGTAATAGGACAAGTCTTCTTTGTTTAAGTGGAATGTTACCACTTTGCTTTCTCCCTTTTCCAGAAGAATACGTTGAAAACGTTTCAGTTCTTTCACCGGTCGGGTGGTGTTACTGTAATCATCCCGAATATAAAGTTGGACGATTTCTTCCCCTTGCCTTTCTCCTGTGTTGCTGACATTTACTGTAACTTCTATTTCTTCGTTGGCATTATAATCCGTCTTGTTTGCTTTAAGCTGGCCGTATTTGAAAGAAGTATAACTTAGACCATACCCGAAAGGATAAAGCGGTGTTTTATCCCCGTCGATATAAGGATGTAGAAATTGGGACGGTTTGTGATTATATACCGTTGAAATCTGACCTACATGCCGTGGGATGGTAATTGGTAACTTCCCACTGGGATTTACTTTACCGAAGAGGATTTCCGCAATTGCCTTTCCTCCCATTGACCCCGGTTCCCAGGCTTCGATAATAGCCGGGATATTTTCAGCAATCCATCCGGTGGCAAGGGGGCGTCCGTTTACCAGGATGACAATAGTAGGGACTCCTGTCTTGTAAATAGATTCCACAAGATAGTCCTGTTTCCCCCAAAGGGTGATGTCCATACGGTCCCTGTTTTCTCCGCATGTTTTCTCTTTCCAATGCTGCCGGAAAGAATCTTCACCGACTACGACGATTGCCAAATCCGAAGACTTTGCTGTTTGTACAGCTTCTTCTATCTTGGCACTGTCCAATGCTCTCAGATTCCAGCCGACATCTACATAATTTATCTGTGTGCCGGATGCTTCCTCTTTTATGCCTTTCAGTATGGTTGAGACATTCTTCTCCGGTTGTTCAAATACCCAGTCGCCCATGATTGACTGGTTGTTGGCGTTAGGGCCTGTCACGAGTATCTTTTTGAACTTCCGGGCGTCAATGGGGAGCAGGGCCTCATTTTTCAAAAGGACGATGGAACGCCGGGCGATTTCGAGTGCCGTCTGCTGATGTTCTTTGCTGAAAACCGTTTTCTTTATGCCGGCTTCCGTAACATACCGGTTCTCGAATAATCCTAACCGGAACTTGGCTTCCAGTATCTTGGCGCATGTTTTATTAATTCTTTCTTCCGTCAGTCTTCCTTCTTTTATAAGTTTCAGGATGGCATCGGAAAAAACAGGACCATGCATATGCATGTCTACTCCGCCATCTACGGATAGGAAGAATGCGTCGGTTGTATTTTCGGCTATCCGGTGGCGTGTGCTGATTGCTTCCATATCCATCCAGTCGCTAACAATGAACCCGTCGAATCCGTATTCATTGCGCATGATGTCGGTCATTAACCATTTGTTTGCATGGCACGGGACTCCATTTAATTCGTTGTGTGCCGGCATAAGGGTAAAAGGTTTGGCTTCTTGTATGGCTGCTTTGAATGGGGGCAAAAAGAAGTTTCTCAGTTTGCCTTCACTCAATTCTACCGGACCGGCATTGGTTCCGTTATTGGCTATTCCCCCTGCGACGAGATGCTTGGCACAAGCCAATACGGTATTTAATCCTGTAAGATTGTCTGTTTGCAGGCCTTTGATAGATGCTACTCCCATGCGGGATACCAGATACGGGTCTTCGCCGAATGTTTCTCCGACCCTTCCCCAACGGGCATCGCAAGCAATTTCTATGTTGGGAGTGAAAGCCCAATGAGAACCTGTTGCACGCATTTCGAGAGCTGTCTGCCTGCTTGCCTGTTCTATTAAATCAGGCGCAAATGTGGAAGCCATTCCTATGGGAGACGGGTAAATGGTAGAACCACTGACAAGCCCGTTTCCATGTATGGCATCAATCCCTATCAGCAAGGGAATCTTCAAGCGGCTTTTCTCCGCCAGTTTTTGCAGATGATTGGCTTCCGCCGGAGTCAGGACATGAAGGAATGAACCGATTTCGCCCTGTGTGACCATCCGTTCTACTCCTGTGGAGTGCAATCCTTTATAGAATCCTCTGGCATGACCGTTCAGTAATTCTTCTTCTGTGATATTCTTTTCCGCGTCGCGCATATGTTCCAGCCCTACATACTGGCACATTTGGGCAATCTTTTCTTTCAGGGTCATCAAGGACATCAAATTTTCAACTCTCGTCCGGACTGGCTGGGAAGAATCAAGATAGAGCGGTCGTTCAGGTATGTCATTAGCTCCGAATGCTAAGGGCTGAAAAGCAATTAACAGGATGGATAATAATTTTATTTTCATTGTTTTATAGATAATAATTTCTAATCCGCCCCTATTTTTGTCATAAATAAGGGCGGTTAAGAATTAATTTATTTTGAGAACCGGGTTATTTTTCCACTTTCATGTCGATGGTGACATTTCCTTTCGAACTGCCGCTGGCAAATGACCTGACAATCATAATACCATATTTGTCGGCAACAGTTTTGAATCCGACAATAGAGCCTACTCCCAGTTTGTTTGTCAGCTTCTCTACTTCTGCTTCGGATGAATTGGTGTAGAGATTCTGAATCATTTCAGCAGAATTAATTGCTAAGAATTCGTCCGGTGTTATTTGGATATTTTTCAGTTTTGTACTGTTACGATGTTCCCAAGTTGTTATTGCATCCGGTGCTTTGAAAATAGCTTCGATACTTGCGTCAGACGGAGATACGAAATAATAGCCGTATGAACTGTTGCTGTAGAATAGGGTAATGTCGATATTAGCAGACTTGGCAGCAGCTCCCTCTCGTACATAAATTTCTCCGTTCGTAGTATTCAGGAAAGGTCCTGCATCTGTACTGGTTTGTGCTCCGATTTTAAGTGTGTAGAATTCATTTATGTCTAATTCCACCGCTCTCGTTACCTCTACGCTGTATTCACTTCTTACGATACCACCGTTGGCATCCATCACTTCAAATATGAATGACAGGGTTTGTCCGGCATTCAAATCAGTAGTTGTGTATGAGAATACATAGGTATCACTGTTGGGATTCTCAAATATCTCTTTGGTTAAATCGATAATTTCTAAGCCTTCGAGATATGTTTTTATACTTCTTAATGTTGTTGTGGAAGTAATCTCAATGTCGAATGCTACCATTTCTCCCGCAGTGACCGTTTCCGGTGCGGTATCAGGAATCCTTATTTCAATTTCCGGTTTGGCTGCTTGGATGTAAACAGCATATTCGGTAGTGGATTTCTTTTCTTCATTGTCAGTTGCCAGTATAACAAAGTTCAGTGTTTTACCCACTTCCTCTGATTTTATGGTGTATGATACGCTGTATGAGCCTTTATCCGTATTTTCCGGATATTCTTTGGAACTTCCGGGGATTTCCTGGGAGTCGAGCATGGTAACGACTCTTTTAATACCGGCTGTACCCGTCATCTCAACAGAAAAATTGAGTTCTGTTCCAGGATAGGCAATAACTGGTTCGTCTCCGACTTTCGTGAATTTGATGGTCGGTTTCGGGTTCTGTTGTATGTTTTCGTCGTCACTGTCACATGCAATGAAGAAGATAGCTGTGAGACACAACAAAATGCCTAATTTATATTTTAATAGTTTCATAGTCGATAATTTTTTATTGAACAGAAAATGGAATAACCGCACTTGCTACTTTCTTGTTTTTCACATCGCGCACAAAGACTATCAGGCGATAGTTGCCGACCGTTGAGGGAGCCTTGAATGTAATTTCCTTTTTGGTGTTATCATCTATTAATCCGGTGATGCCATCCGGCAAGCTACCGTCTGAAGAAGCTGTCTTTTCTTTCATAATCATCCAGTCGTAGGTCAGCGTATCCCCATCCGGGTCGGTGGCTGTGACTTTAGCTTCGTTGGATGAGTTCGGGCTGACAATAATAGCGTCTTCCGCTTTCTTGCCATTCATCAGCATATCATTACGGGTTGCTATTACCGGAGCCCGGTTCTTCGGATAACTTCCTGTCCATGCATATTGCATGGCATCGACTGCCGGGAAGGTATATCCTTTCTTGTCAAACAGCCCGTACCAGGTCAGTACTTCCCCGTGAGTCTGGTATCCCCATAAGAATACAAATGAACCTATACAACCGTTGTCCTTATTGGCAGCAATATTTTCCTGATAGGCTTTCAGATAGTCAGCTTCTTTTTCACTGCTTGTTTGTTCTACCAAGCCACCCCACGGCAGCACTCTTTCGGGTTCTGGATTCATTTGCCACGTACCGCGAGGTCCGAACTCCGTAATCATATACGGTTTGGTCCAGCCTGCGGACTGAAGATTGCCCAATACTCCTGGCAGGTTAGGCGCATACGTATTGACCGAAAGAATATCTATATGAGGAGCCTTTTCTATAATATTTTTGATATGGTTCACATTAGAAGATGCCAATGTTGTTGTAGTGGGATGATTGGGGTCGGTTTCATGAATCATCTTGGCTATATCATTGATGGCATCCCATAGTTTGAGATTGGTGTAGCTTGCTTCCGCTTCATTTCCTATCGACCAGACCAAAAGCGCCGGATGGTCTTTGAAGCGTTCGACTGTTGCTTTCATTTCATCAAACTGGGCTTTCACTGCTGCTGTGTTGTTGTAATCGAAACCGTCGGTTTCTCTTTTTACGTAAAGCCCGAAATTGACATAAAGTCCTTTTTCCTGAGCGGCATCCAGAATGGCTTTACTTTTGTCGGACACTCCGTATGTCCTGACAACATTAGCTCCGAAGTCGGCTGCTTCAGCATAGAAGTTATTACATGCAGCTCCTTTGATATATAATTCTTGTCCGTCTACAAGCAATTTCCATTTTCCGTCTACTTTGGATGTCTCAACTTTAACGGGGGGAACAATCGGTTTTTCTTCAAAAGAACCTTTGGGAATTGTATAGTTGTCGTTGTCTGAACACGAAGCGTTTAGGACAGCGGAAAGCACAAATAATGAGGTAAATAGGTATTTTAGTTTCATAACTTTATTTTTTAGTGGGTACTGATAATAATTGTCCGTCTTGTAGTAATTTATACTTCAATACATCATAAGATATTTTCTGGACAGGTAAATTGGAATCTATTGCCAGAGCAGCGGCAGTGGCTGCCGATTGTCCTAATATCATATATACCGGTTCCATTCTGATAGTACTATAAGCTACATGAGAAGATGACAAACATACGGTTGCCAACAGGTTGGCACATTCTTCTTCTTTGGGAGTCAGTGAGTAATAGCTGATGGGGTAGGGAATGGTAGGGGCAAATATAGTCCCCTCGTTTCTTAACTTTCCCTCTTGGTCGATGACGCGGGATACATAATGGCAGTCAAGGGCATAAGAACCCAGTCCCACCGAATATTCGGCTGGTGTACGGTCGGTTTTGCGTACATTTTTTTCTGTCATCACAAATGTACCGATCATCCTGCGGGCTTCCCGTACGTATATTTGATAAGGGAAATTCCGGGTGTCGGTGAATTCGTCTTTAGGCAATCCCCAATCCAGCATCTCCTTGCGGATATGTTCCGGTACACGCTTGTCATGTCCCAAAAACCATAACATGCCCAACGCATAATCTTTATGCAACTGCTCTATTTTCTGCCTGGTCTTATAGTCGGCTTCTGCATAGTCGTAGCTTGCTCCGAAGAAGTCCAGATGGTTGGTATCCGTTTTCTTGTTAGGCATAGGAGTCAATGTTATAATTTGCTGGAGTTTTGTTTCCGGTTCCAGTTTCAGCATACGTACATATATCTCATACCATAACGAATTATAGTTTTTCGGCTTTTGGATGGATATACGGTTGTCGGGGTCGTTTGTCAGAGTCATTCTGTAACAATAGGCTTGCACGCGTTTGTCCGCATCTCCTTGTTTGCCCCATTCCTGGGTTGCCACGTAGGGTAAAGTGCCAGATTTTGCGTTCCCTTCTTTGATGTAGGGGCTTATTGGGGTCAGGTCTTTCCCTTGGTCATAATTAATGCGGATGCCGTTATAGGTTTCCCCGTATTGCAGGTTCGATTCGCGTCCTACTGTATAGGATATTCCTGCACGTGCCAGAAGATCACCTTCGTAGGAAGCGTCTATAAATATTTTGGCCTCAATGACCTTTCCGTTTTCCAGTTGGATGCTTCGGATTATATTCTCTTCTTTCCGGACGTTCTTATCCAGGTCGAGCCGGTGGTTGAAAAGAATTTCTACTCCTGCCGTCTTCAGCATATCCCGCATAATTCGTTCGGCTACTGAGGATTCATAGACCCATTGTATCTGCCTTTCATCATTTTTCCCTCTATATGTGCGCTTTAATGTCGAAACCATGAATGATTCCCTGTCCTGATTGCGCCATACTTCGGGTTGCAGGTAGTAGTTGTATATTTTGTTGTAGAATTCTTTTGTTATACCGCCTATCAGGTCATTACGGTTCATGTCGGTAGCGGTCAGCCCTGATGTGACAAGACCGCCTACATGGTCGTTTTTCGATATAAGCACTACTTTCTTACCCATACGTGCGCCTTGTATTGCAGCAATTACTCCGGAAGCTGACTCTCCATATATACAAATGTCATATTGTGGAGTATTGGCAAACAAGCCTGTAACGAAAGAACAGAACAGTAGTGTTAATATGGTAATTTTCTTTCTCATCTTAATTATATGTATGTTGTTTCAGTGATTATTTGTATCCTATATTTTGAGGGAAGTTTTCGGCTCCCATATTAATAACTTCCGCTTCGGGTATCGGCCATCTTACGAAGTGAGGGTTGGCGGGCAGATTGTTACGTCCGAGAATAGATGCGGGGATTTCCGGATCTCCGGCGTATGCCTTGACTTGCTCAATAAGTAGTCCCAGCCGTTTCAGAAAATACCATCTGTCACCTTCGAAAGACAGTTCGCGGGCTTGTTCGTCCATAATGTCTTTCATGGTTAGCACACCGGTGAATTTGTCGTTTCCGGCTCTTTCCCATGTTTTGTTAAAGTAGTATTTGGCTAATGTCTGGTCGTTCTTCATCAAGGCTGCCTCGGCTGCCATTATATAGGATTCGGCAAGACGGTACACTATCACATCTTTATAACTGCGTGTCTCCGAAGCAGTGCGCGTCCATTTATCCCCATACTTGATGCATCCTGGATATACATTCTTATTGATGCTTCCATTCTTATATAGTGGGAAATAATCTCCGGGCTTTACAGTAGCCGAACCGTATGTGATGTTTTTATCAGTCGTATTTTTGTACTGGTGTATGTAGTACTCCTGATAACGTTTGTCTTTAGCCTTGTCATACAGTGAGAATAAATAGGGGCTGGGGAGACATCTTCCGTAAGTATATCCCCAGTTGTCATAAGAACAGGCATATTCTGCGGTTCCGCCGATTTCGGTACGGTATTGGGCGATGAAATAGGCTGCATAGTAATTGCCTTTTGGAGTGGCATTGGATAAATTACCGCCCGGATTTTTACTCCACTGTTGCACCATCAGCGCTTCTTTATGATTCAAGTCTCCGGCATTAAATACTTCATTTAATGCAATCAAGTCAAAATGTCCCGATTTCTCTATTTCTTCCATTTGTTCCAGAGTCGTATCCCAGTCTTTGAGCCATAATGCGGCTTTGGCTTTCATATGACGGGCGGCAGCCTGGGTGAATCTTCCCGCTTCGTCGGATACCCAGTCGAGGTTCGTAATGGCATACTCCAAATCCTCGTAAATCAGGTCGAACACTTCTTTCTCGGAAGCGGCATGAAAATCTCTCGGGTCGTTGACGTTTTCGGCAGTAGTCGGCTGTATGTTCAGCCATATCCTGTCGAATGTGCGGTATAGCAGGAAATAAGACTGCGCTCTGAAACATTTAGCTTCTGAGACGGTAGCCCGTAAGGAGGGGGTATCTTCCAAGTCCTCGGCTGCAGCGATTATTTCATTGGCTTTGCCTATGATTTGATACATTGTACGCCACATGAATCCTACCTGACCGGCAGACGGCTTTAAATAATTAGGGTCATAGATGCCGTAAAAGTTACCGGTTCCACCGTTGGTTACAGCTAAATCCGTACCTCTTTCCAAAGCGAAGACGGTAGCATTTTCGGTATCATTTGCGTAATAACGTTGCAATGTGTATAATGCATTGACTGCGAGCTTTAACCCTTCTGGTGTTCCGAATACATATTCGGAACTGTACTTTGTCTTGTGCTCTTCATCCAGGAAGTCGGAGCAGGAACTGGTGAGCAGGAAGCAGGCTGTAAATATAAATAATATACTCTTTTTCATGATTTTATCTTATTAAAATGTCACATTCAATCCAAACAATACAGTCCTGGGTTCGGGATAATCTCCCGGAGTTTGTTCCGGACCATAAGCCTGTACATCGGTTTTCGTCCAGAAGTTAGACAGTGTCATATAGAGTCTCAGACTTTGCATGTATGCTTTGCTGATAAGAGCACGGGGGAAGTTGTATCCGAAAGTAACGTTTCGCAGACGGACATACGAGGCATCCTGATAACCCAATGAACTGATATATGCGGGAGCTTGCGTCATGTTGGGTGCAGGGGCTTCATTAGACGGATTATTCTGTGTCCAGTAATTGCGTCGGATACCATTCCGCTTGGCAGTCAAGTCACCACCATTCTCGAATGTAGTCAGATAAGGGTTGTATATCGTTCCTCCATGAGAGATATACAGGTCAGCGGATAAGTCGAATCCTTTGTAGTTGAAAGATGTGCCGACCGTACCTATCCATTTGGGGTCACGTTGCATCACTACCCTGTCATCGGCTGTGATCTGATTGTCGTTGTTGACATCGCGCAGTTTGATGCTGCCCGGAGTAGCTGTCGGCATATGAGAATTGGCGATATCGTCATTTTTTTGCCAGATGCCGTCAAATACATAGTCGTAATATACATTCATCGGATGTCTGACAAACCATTTGTTGTTCACGTCATCAAGCGGTTTTCCGTTCTCATCGACTTGTCCGTCTATCTTTTTAATTTCATTTTTGTTCTTAGTGAAAGTGAAGTTGACGTCCCATCTGAAATCTTTGATTTTGACGGGAGTGGTATTCAGCGTTATTTCGATACCATTATTCTTCATTTCCGCCAGGTTTACAGTCTGGGTGGAATATCCGAGCGAGCTTGGGATAGACTTTGTGACAAGCAGGTCGGTAGTCTTGGTATTATAGTATTCTATCGTACCATTGATTCTTCCGTTGAAGAATCCGAAATCAAGTCCGATATTGCCGGAAGTGGACGTTTCCCATTTCAAGTTAGGGTTGGTCAATTCCGTTCCGGGCAGATAACCGATGACAGTCTTGTCTCCGAATTCGGTCAGGTATCTGTCTGTCAATCCCAGTGACTTATAAGGGGTGACACCCTGGTTGCCGACCGCACCGTAACTTAAACGGAGTTTCAGGTTGGACAGCCATTTGGCTTCTTTTAAGAATGATTCTTCATTTATCCGCCAGGCAAAGGCTCCCGAAGGGAAATAACCGTATTTGTTATTCTTTCCGAAAACGGAAGAACCGTCCACACGCAAGGCGAAGGTGAACAAGTATTTCTCGAACAGGTTATATCTGACACGTCCCAGGAAAGATAGAAGTTTTCTATCGGACAATTCCCAGGTAGGCGTACCGTATTCATTGGCAGAGCCTATCGCATTATAAGTCAGGTCGTCGTTTGCGAATCCGGTACCGTTTATTCCCAGATTCTTCCATTCGATGACGTTGACACTTTGCATAAAGGTTGCGTCGAAATGATGGTTCTTATTGAAATCCTTCACGTAGTTGACTATATTCTCGAACAGGTAGTCGTTGGCGAAACTTGTGCCGGCAGTCGCTTTTCCATTATTATTGCGCCCTGTCGTATGTTTTGTCCCCTGATAAGTGTTGCTATGGACAGTCCTGGTATTCAAACTTCCGTTTGCACGGTATGACAAGTCCTTTGTGATTTTCCAGTCCACGAAGAAGTTAATCAATAACCGGTCGGTCTGGCTTTTATTGTTTGAGTAGTCGATATTCCATAATGGGTTGTAATGGGATTCACCGGCTTCGGTTACATCTTCGCGCAAGGAACCGTCGTCATTATATACTTTTGCCAGAGGTGGCATGGTGATAAATGAATTGAAAGAGCCGTCTGCTGTTTTCTTCCATGATTTGGTGTATAAGAAGTTCGTGCCTATTGTCAGGTTTTTCAATAGTTTGTGGTCGATGTTCAATCGTCCGCTCAAACGCTGGAATCCCGAATTGGGAACCATACCGTTCTGGTCAAAATATCCCAGTCCCAGAGCGTACTTTGTCTTGTCCCCGCCGGATTGTATCAAGATGTCGTGCTTTTGTTGCCAGGCGGAGCTTATCATTAGCTTTTCCCAGTCAACATACTCTCCTGATTTAAGTACGTCGAGCATCAACCCTCTGAAACAGTCGGCTTCATCATAGCTAAGATTGGCATTATAGTATGCTTCCTTTCGTAAAGCAGCCCATTCCTCTCCATTGTAAAACTCAAAGTTCTTATGGATGCTTTGTGAAGCGGCATAGGTGTTATAACTGATTTTCATCTTTCCGGTCTGTCCCCGTTTAGTAGTGATCAGTATGACACCATTGGCTGCGCGTGCGCCATAGATTGATTGAGAAGAAGCGTCTTTCAGAACTTCGAGCGATGCTATATCGTTGGAGTTTATATCATCTATACTAGTCATCGGAACACCGTCTACAATATAAAGAGGATCATTTCCGCCGGAAAGCGAACGACGTCCCCGGATCAGAATATTCGAACTGCCACCGGGAGCGGCATTGGACATTGTAACCTGTACACCGGCAGCTTGTCCTCTCAGCATTTCACCCAGGCTGGAAGAGGGGGTAGAATTCAGTTTCTCGGAAGTTACGGACGATATAGCGCCTGTGACATCACTGCGTTTCTGTACACCGTAACCTACTACTATTACTTCGTCCAGCAGCTCGCTGTCTTCTTTTAGTATGATACGCGCCAACTCTTTACTGTTTGCTTTGACCTCGGTTGTTTGATACCCGATGTATGAGAACTGAATGGTAGCATCTTCGGTTACGTTTGCCAAAGAATAGTTTCCGTTAATATCGGTAATGATACCGTTTGTCGTACCTTTTACTAATACATTGGCACCGATAATGGGTTCACCGTTCTGGTCTGTAACTGTTCCGTTGACAGTTTTAGTTCTTGTTGATTTTATTGTTTCCCGGCTTTTCTGTTTACCGACGGAGATGGTATTGTTTTTCCTATTGAAATATAAATTGGTCTGTACCGTTATCTTGCTCAAAATATTTTCTAACGAGCTATTGCGTGCTTTGATTGAAATGCGTGGAGCGGCATTTACAATTTCCTGGTCGTAAAAGAATTTGTAGCCGGTCTGCTTGCTCAATTGATTGAATACATTTTCTACAGTTTCATTCTTGACATCCAGTGTAATGTTTTTCTTTTCCTGTGCCTGTGTATAATAAGGCAATGATGACAAGCATACGAATAGTAAAAAAGCTAAAAATGAATGTACATTTCTACCTTTCCTTTTTATATTAGGAAGATTATTCATAAATTTGTACGTTTTAGTAATTGAATAGATTATTTAAAACAAAGGCTCGTAATACGCGATACGTTATTCACACGGGTCGAAACGAATGAATATCCGTCCGGATTACGGAATAGGGGCTTCTCTGAGAGACGGCTCCTATTTTTCTGAAATAGGATTAACCAGGTGCTTTCATAATATGTTTTTTTTAAATTATAAGTTAAATATTCAAGGTTCTATAAGGTAATACACACTGTAAACTATGTACTAGGGTGTGATTAACATCTTTTTACTATTTGTATAACAGTATGCGCTTGCCTTCCTTCTTATACCGGATACCACTTGTATATTCGATAGATTGAAGAACTGCTTCCAGGCTTTTGTTATCGTGCTCTCCGGAAATCAAATTGTTGAATTTACCGTCGGCAAATGTAATACGGCAATTATACATTCGCTCCAGTTCCTTAGCCACATCACGTATCGGAGTACTGTTGAAACGTAGTCCGCCTTTTTTCCATATGGCTACGGGACGTTCTTCCCGTCGTTTGCTGTATTCGCCCGAAATGGTATTGATAAGTACCTGCTCTTTGCCCTTCAACCGCATCATTGCTTCCGGCAAATCCACTTGCACTTTTCCGCTTTCCACTTCTACAGAAACGATTTCATCAGAAGTATAGGATTTTATATCAAAGCAGGTTCCCAGTACATGTACATTGAAGCGGTGGGTACTGACAATAAAGGGTTGTTCCTCATTTCTGTATACCTGAAAATATCCTTCACCTTCCAGCTCTATTTTGCGCTCTTTTCCTATGAAGCTATTCGGATATCGGACATGTGAGCAGGAATTTAGTGTCAGTTGGGTGCCGTCGGGTAGAAGGATCTGTTTGCGTTCGCCATAAGAGGTTGAGGCTTCCAAATAAATAATCTGCTGTTCATTCTGATGTTTCAGATAATGAATTCCGCCCAGTACCAGGCAAATGATTGCTGCTGTGCTGACAGTAGCAACTGCGATACGACGGAACCAGGTACGTTTTTTATGTTCTATGCGTTTCAATAATTGACGTGCCTCTCGTTTATAGTGTTCACGTTCAAGATCTGTGAGAGGTTGCTGTGTTGCGGCTTCTTCCCAGACATCAGAAGACAACTCGTTGAGTATCTCATTATTATCCGAGTCGTGCAGGTTATTCAGTAGTTGCCGTGCATCTTCTGTTGTGTAGAGATCATCCAGATAACGGCGATATAGGCTCTTATTATTTTCTGTATTCTTCATATCCTATTATTTAGAATCCG
This sequence comes from Bacteroides sp. f07, assembly GCF_042854785.1. Classification (NCBI taxonomy): domain Bacteria; kingdom Pseudomonadati; phylum Bacteroidota; class Bacteroidia; order Bacteroidales; family Bacteroidaceae; genus Bacteroides; species Bacteroides sp. f07. The sequence continues at coordinate 1,072,540 of NZ_BAABXI010000001.1, forward strand.
GGTATAACTTAATTTTCCCTTTACATAATTAGTACACAAGTGAAAAGAATATCTAGGGTGTAGTTAACTTCCTTTAACTGTATATGCCGTTAGAAACTATCTCACGTTAAAGATTGAGACAGATAAGAAGTAAAATCAGGTCAGCGCCAGTAACGGAGTGTTTTTCCAAATATGTACGAAGCGAACGCAAAGAAGATGAGATATGTTCTTGTACCGTGTTGACTGAAATTCCCAACGCTTCTGCTATTTCTTTGTGAGACATTTGTTTCTCACGGCTCATTTCGAATATTTCCCGCTGGCGGGAAGTAAGTTGTTCCAGTGCATGAAATATAATCTTTTGCAAATCATTGGCAATGATTTCATTGTTCGTTTCATTACTGTAATCTATAGCTTGTGAAAGGATTTGTTCTTTCAGCCGGTCTTCGCTTGCCAGTTCACGTAACTGGTTCAAAATCCGGTTACGCATGATTGTATATAAATAAGAAGAAAATGAAGCGTCCGGATTAATAAAACGGCGACTTTCCCAAATCACAGTAAAAGCATCCTGAAAGATATCTTCGGCATATTCGCGTGATTTAAGGAAACGCATGGCAAAATATATCAGGCGATTTTTATAAGCCGCATAAAGTTCACAGAATGCATCCTCATCTCCGGCTATCAGACGGATGACAAGCGAACGTTCATTACCGGGAATATTTGTTGAGCACATATAGTATTTTAGGTTTCAATTCACAAAGGGACTGTTAGAATATCACAAACGTACGTAAAATCCGGGAAATAAAAAAGGAAAAAAGTGGCTAATCCTTTTCAGAATTATTTCAGTATCATGATTTTTCTTTGCCGGAGATAATTTACTATCTTTGTAACTTTAACCCGATAATCAATGAATAGAATATTATATAGCGCTAAGGTTTGGCTGTTCGTTTTATTAGTTGGAATGGCGTCCACCGTATGGGCACAAAGTGATGATTTCACTACATGGACCAAGTTTAAAGTGAATCATAAGATAGATTCCAGGTTTTCAGTTTCCGGTGATTTGGAACTGCGTACGAAAGAGGATATGAGCAGGATAGACCGTTGGGGGCTTTCCGTCGGTGGTGTTTATCGTGCATATTCTTTCTTGAATTTGGGTGTCGGTTATGAAACTCATTGTTGGAATCCGGGTGATTCGGATTGGAAACTCAGGCATCGTTATCATATCAGTGTGGTTGCAAGTTTCCGTTATCAATGGTTGAAAGTATCTTTGCGGGAGAGTTTCCAGCAGACTTTTGACCGTGGAGATTCGGAAACCCGTCTGCGTTCCCGTTTAAAATTGGCCTATGCACCTACGAAAGGAATTGTTTCACCTTATTTTTCTGTCGAAATCTATCAAAGTCTGGACGATGCCTCTTTTTGGAGAGCAGATCGTATGCGCTATCGTCCGGGAGTTGAGATTGATCTAGCTAAACGTTGGTCGTTGGATGCATTTTATTGTTATCAGTATGGACCTTCACGGGGAAAACATATTGCCGGTATTGAAGTGGTTTATTCTTTCTGAAAATAGTCAACTGCTTATATAATAAGGTATAGGTTTTAGTTGGATTAATATATAGGAATTTATAAATGATTGATTATTTGTGTGTTAAATAAAGAATTGAACATTTCTTAATGAAAACATATATTGTCTTAATAATAATATGTACTTTCGCGTCCGGCATTTCAAAATGAAATGCTGAAATTAAAGATTCTACAGTAACAACAGACGTGTTGTATAGTGTTTCATAACCGCAAGCTAATACTTCTCTTATGCCATTTTTCTGTTCAATCAGAAATTTCTAGTGGGAAATTAATATAAAAATAAGATGAAAGTATTTTCTAACTTACAAAAAGGGGTAAGTTTTTTTGTTCTTTTCACTGCCTTATTGACTGCTTGTGTGAATCACATCTCAGAGGAAGAAGGGGAAATCATTAATAATGGAGATATTCCATTGAAATTTGTAGCTGATATTCATGAGGTAGTTAATACTCGTGTGGCAAATAATAGTTTTGAGGAAGGGGATGAAGTTGGCTTGTTTGCACTTGCGGGGAATACTACCATGCAAGAGGAACGCTATGCCGATAATCTTCATTTTGTGCGTTCTTCTAATGGTGAATTTGTTGCTGATGAGTCGGTTTATTACCCGGACGATGGAGTAACGTTGAATTTAATCAGTTATTATCCATATCAAGAAGAAGGAGTGGCAATGGGTGAAAGTACCATGCAAGTGTCAGTTGCTACGAGTCAGAATGAACAGGCAGATTATTCGCATTCGGATTTTCTGATAGCATCCAAAGAGGATGTATTAGCCAGTAAAGAGGCTATAGCGCTGACTTATAACCATCAATTCTTTCGTTTGAAAGTCGCTCTTGTTCCCGGTGAAGGGGAAAATGTAGAAGATATGTTGTCTGCCAAACCCACGCTTTCTGTAAATGGTTTTTATACTAAGGCAATATATGACTTTCAGAAAGAGATATTCTCTGCTTATTCCGAAGAGAAAGAGATTACTCCTGCAGGCGAATGGGAGATAAAAGGGAACCGGTTGGTAGGAAAGGAGCTGATTCTGATACCGCAGGAAGCAACTGTGGGATACCAATATATAATGCTGGAAGCCGGGGGGAAATCATATACTAGCTTGTTACCTTCCACTTTACAACTGAAAAGCGGTAAGCAGAGAGAACTGGAAATTACATTTGTAGCAGATGAAGATATATTAATGAGTAAAGTCAGTGGAGAAATCGGCGATTGGGATGGAACTGAGACAGATCAGGCTGAATCGGTAACTCTCCATAAATATGTAGATGTATCGAAACTGACTTTTGAAAAATCGGATGTATATAGAGTATTAAATGGCGGAAAACAAGTTGCCGAAATATGTAAAGAGTACTTGGTAACTCCGGAGTTCTCTTCTCAGGCAATCGTTGCCTATCCGATGAAAGAGGACGGTAGTGTGGATTTATCGCAAGGGATTGTGGCACAACTACCGGGAAAATCAGGCAAGGTTCATGGTGGAAGCGTTTCATGGAATATGGATGATAATTCTTTAACGTATGTTGCCGGGAACTTGGCCGCTCGTAATAATGTTTATGTAATGGCGGATGGAAAAATATCATTATCGGTAGCCGTTGCAGATAATGTCTTATCTGTTTTAGCATTAGAAGATATTGTCCGTGATGTACGTGGCGGTATGATTCATAACTATCCATTGGTGAAGATTGGGACTCAATACTGGATGCGGGATAATTTGGAGACTGCCTTGTATGTGAATGGTGATGAACTTACTAAGTTGGATGCCGTAACAGAAAATGCTGTCGGATATTTGCAATCGGATGCAGAACACTATTTTTATACTGCTAATGTGGCATTATCTGCTAATTTCTTACCTGCACATTGGAACATACCGAATTGGGAAGACTGGGATATTTTGAATGCTTATCTGAAGGAAGATGCTTCTTTGCTGAAATCAGGAACTTGGTTACCACTGAAAACAGGAGAAACAGCACAACCGGCTAATAATCTTTCAGGCTTTAATGCTGCTCCTGTGGGAATGTGGGTTGAACCGAATCAGAATATATTTGAAGGTAAACATTTGGCATATTGGACGTTGGATGATACAAATGCAGTAATAGCCGATGATGTCTTTTACCTGAAAAGTGATGCGAATACGATTGAAAGGTCTGCACCGGGTGTCGAGAAAAAAGCTTTTGCAATTCGTTGTATCCGAAAGTAAATGGGTGGAAATGATTTATCTTTTTCATATTTTGCTTATATTTGAGGAGAAAAACTAAAAAGAGAGAACCATGAAGAAGATAATAAATCCTTGGAAAGGCATGGAAGGGTACAACTGTTTCGGTTGTGCTTCACATAATGAGTCTGGAGCAAAGATGGAGTTTTATGAAGACGGTGATGAAGTCGTAAGTATCTGGAAGCCCCGTCCTGAATATCAGGGCTGGATTGATACATTGCACGGTGGCATTCAGGCGGTTTTGTTGGACGAAATTTGTGCTTGGGCGGTACTTCGTAAGTTACAGACAACAGGGGTTACTTCGAAAATGGAGACTCGTTACCGGAAACCTATCAGTACAAAAGATACCCATATTGTACTGCGTGCGTCCATTAAAGAAGTGAAACGGAATATTGTTATTATCCAAGCCAAGCTATATAATAAGGATGAAGAAGTCTGTACGGAAGCAGTTTGCACCTATTTTACTTTCTCGAAAGAAAAGTCGAAGGATGAGATGCATTTTACTCATTGTGATGTAGAGTCGGAAGAGATTCTACCTTTAATTTGAAATAAAAACTCAAGTTTTTGTGATAAATGTTTGGAAGTATGAAACAAATGCTTTATTTTTGTCGCAGTTAATAGAAGAAATATGAAATATACAGCTATACATCATCATCATCATTTTCCTAACGAATAACTCGGTGGGCGTAGATGATATTGTGTATACTCTATATAACGATAACGAAGGCTTACCGAATGCGGTAAGCCTTTTTTTATTTCCTGATTTGGATAGTAATTAATAATAAATAATTAAATAAGATCATGTTAAGAATCGCAGTACAGGCCAAAGGACGTCTCTTCGAAGAGACAATGGCACTTTTAGAAGAGTCGGATATCAAGTTGAGCACTACTAAACGTACTTTGTTGGTGCAGTCTTCCAATTTTCCTATCGAAGTATTATTCCTTCGTGACGATGATATTCCGCAAACGGTGGCTACCGGTGTAGCTGATTTGGGTGTTGTCGGTGAAAATGAATTTATGGAAAAAGAAGAAGATGCCGATATTATTAAACGTCTGGGTTTCAGTAAATGCCGTCTGTCATTAGCTATGCCGAAAGACATTGAATATCCCGGATTGTCATGGTTCAATGAGAAGAAAATCGCAACTTCTTATCCTGTCATTCTCCGTAACTTCTTGAAGAAAAATGGTGTGAATGCAGAAATCCACGTTATCACCGGTTCTGTGGAAGTGTCTCCGGGCATTGGACTGGCCGATGCTATTTTTGATATTGTAAGCTCCGGTTCTACTTTAGTCAGCAACCGTTTGAAAGAAGTGGAAGTGGTTATGAAATCAGAAGCCCTGCTGATTGGTAACAAGAATATGAGCGATGAGAAAAAAGAGGTGCTGAATGAACTGTTGTTCCGTATGAACGCAGTGAAGACTGCAGAAGATAAGAAATACGTGCTGATGAATGCTCCGAAAGATAAGTTGGAAGAAATTATCGCTGTATTGCCGGGTATGAAGAGTCCTACCGTTATGCCGTTGGCACAAGAAGGCTGGTGTTCCGTTCATACAGTGCTTGACGAAAAACGTTTTTGGGAAATCATCGGAAAGCTGAAAGTTTTGGGAGCAGAGGGTATCTTGGTACTTCCGATTGAAAAAATGATTGTATAACTATGAAACTAATTAAATACCCTTCAAAAGAGCAGTGGACGGAACTATTGAAGCGTCCGGCACTGAATACGGAAAGCCTGTTTGATACGGTTCGTTCTATTATAAATAAGGTAAGGGCAGAAGGTGATAAAGCTGTACTCGAATATGAAGCAGCTTTTGATAAAGTGACCCTGTCTGCACTTGCTGTCACTCCTGAAGAAATGCAGGTAGCCGAATCATTGGTGAGTGACAAATTGAAGACCGCTATCTCTTTGGCTAAACAGAATATCGAAATATTCCACTCTTCCCAACGCTTTGTCGGAAAGAAGGTAGAGACAATGAACGGTGTAACCTGTTGGCAGAAAGCGGTAGGTATCGAGAAAGTAGGACTTTATATTCCGGGCGGAACAGCCCCGCTTTTTTCAACAGTGCTGATGCTCGCTGTTCCTGCAAAAATTGCAGGATGCAAAGAGATCGTGCTTTGTACGCCCCCTGATAAGGAAGGAAACATTCACCCGGCTATCCTTTTCGCTGCTCGATTGGCAGGGGTAAGCAAGATTTTCAAGGCAGGCGGTGTACAGGCTATTGCAGCGATGGCCTATGGAACGGAAAGTGTTCCTAAAGTATATAAGATTTTCGGTCCCGGAAACCAATATGTGACAGCCGCCAAACAATTGGTCAGCTTGCGTGATGTAGCCATTGATATGCCTGCCGGCCCATCAGAAGTAGAGGTGTTGGCTGATGCATCGGCAAATCCTGCTTTTGTGGCTGCGGATTTATTGTCGCAGGCAGAACACGGAGTGGATAGTCAGGCCATGCTGATTACGACTTCCGAGAAACTGCAAACAGAAGTCATGGCAGAAGTAGAACGCCAACTGGCTGAATTGCCTCGTCGGGAGATTGCTGTCAAATCGTTGGAGAACAGTAAACTGATTCTGGTTAAGGATATGGATGAAGCATTGGAGCTTACAAATGCCTATGCTCCCGAACACTTGATTATAGAAACGGAAAACTATATGGAAGTAGCTGAGCGTGTCACCAATGCGGGTTCCGTCTTCCTAGGTTCTTTGACTCCCGAAAGTGCGGGCGACTATGCTTCCGGCACGAATCACACCTTGCCGACCAATGGATATGCAAAAGCATATAGCGGTGTAAGCCTGGATAGTTTCATCCGTAAAATTACATTTCAGGAAATCCTCCCGGAAGGAATAAAGGCTATCGGTCCGGCTATCGAAGAAATGGCGGCTAATGAACATCTGGATGCACATAAGAATGCCGTCACTATCCGCCTTAAAGCAATTAATAAGTAATAACTGAAATTTAAAAAGTATTGCTGATGAAAACATTACAAGAACTAACCCGACCGAATATATGGAAGTTGAAGCCATACTCTTCGGCTCGTGATGAATATAAAGGTTTTACGGCATCTGTCTTTTTGGACGCAAACGAGAATCCGTACAATACGCCTCATAACCGCTATCCGGATCCTATGCAGTGTGAACTGAAAGCACTGCTGTCGAAAATCAAGAAAGTCTCTCCCGAACACATCTTCTTGGGAAATGGTAGTGATGAGGCTATTGACCTGGTTTTTCGTGCATTCTGCGAACCGGGTAAAGACAATGTCGTAGCTATCGACCCTACTTACGGAATGTATCAGGTTTGTGCCGATGTGAACGATGTAGAATACCGGAAAGTACTGTTGGATGATAACTTCCAGTTTTCGGCAGATAAGCTATTGGCAGCTACTGACGACCATACCAAACTGATTTTCCTTTGTTCACCGAATAATCCGACAGGAAACGACTTGCTTCGTTCTGAAATAGAAAAGCTCCTTTGTAAGTTTGAGGGGTTGGTACTGTTGGATGAGGCATATAACGACTTCTCTTCTGCTCCTTCTTTCCTGGAAGAATTGGATAAATATCCGAACCTTGTCGTATTCCAGACATTCTCCAAAGCATGGGGATGTGCCGCTATTCGTTTGGGAATGGCATTTGCGTCAACTGAAATAATCGCTATCCTGAGTAAAATCAAGTATCCTTATAATGTCAATCAATTGACTCAACAACAGGCTGTCTCTATGTTGCACAAACATTATGAGATAGAACGTTGGGTAAAAACGCTGAAGGAAGAACGTGACTATCTGGAAGAAGAATTTAGGAAACTGTCGTGCACAATCAAGCTATTTCCGTCCGATGCGAATTTTTTCCTGGTTAAGGTGACAGATGCCGTGAAAATCTACAATTATCTGGTAGGTGAAGGTATTATTGTCCGTAATCGCCATTCGGTATCACTTTGTTGCAACTGCTTGCGTGTGACAGTAGGTACCCGGATAGAGAATAATACATTGTTGGCGGCTCTTAGAAAATATGAAGGATAAAGGATATGAAGAAGAAAGTATTATTTATAGATAGAGATGGTACATTGGTCATTGAACCACCTGTTGATTATCAGCTCGATTCATTGGAAAAGTTAGAATTCTATCCGAAAGTATTCCGTAATTTGGGCTTTATCCGTGGCAAACTCGATTTCGAATTTGTGATGGTTACCAATCAGGATGGACTGGGTACTTCTTCTTTTCCGGAAGAAACATTTTGGCCTGCCCACAATTTGATGTTGAAGACATTGGCAGGAGAGGGGATTGTTTTTGACGATATTCTGATAGACCGTAGTTTTCCCGGGGATAATGCGCCTACTCGCAAACCGCGTACCGGTATGCTGACAAAATACATCAACAACCCCGACTATGATCTTGCGGGAAGTTTTGTGGTGGGTGACCGTCCCACTGACGTAGAGCTTGCCAAGAATTTGGGATGCCGTGCCATCTATTTGCAGGATTCAACTGAAAGTTTGAAAGAAAAAGGTTTGGAAGATGTTTGTGCGCTTGCAACAACAGATTGGGATCAGATAGCCGAGTTTCTTTTTGCAGGTGAACGGAAAGCGGAAGTCCGTCGTACAACAAAAGAAACGGATATATATGTATCTCTGAACCTTGATGGAAGCGGTACTTGTGATATTTCCACCGGTCTTGGTTTCTTCGACCATATGCTCGAACAGATCGGAAAGCACTCCGGCATGGATTTGACAATTCGTGTAAAAGGAGACTTGGAGGTAGACGAACATCATACCATCGAAGATACTGCTATTGCTTTGGGAGATTGTATTTATCAGGCTTTGGGTAGCAAGAGAGGAATCGAACGGTATGGCTATGCATTGCCTATGGATGATTGTCTCTGCCAGGTTTGTCTGGATTTTGGCGGTCGCCCCTGGTTGGTATGGGATGCTGAATTCAAGCGCGAAAAGATAGGAGAGATGCCTACGGAAATGTTCCTTCATTTCTTCAAGTCGTTAAGTGACGCTGCAAAAATGAATCTGAATATCAAAGCGGAAGGGCAGAATGAGCACCACAAGATAGAGGGAATTTTTAAAGCTCTTGCACGTGCCTTGAAGATGGCGCTCAAAAGAGATATCTATCATTTTGAACTTCCGTCCAGTAAGGGCGTACTCTGATTGATTGCTAATATTATTCGAAGAATCAGAGAAGTTGATGTAGAACGAATAAAAAAAGAAGTGATGCAGTGATTCAATTGACTGTATGATTTAGTCAAATCATAAGGAAGATTTAGAAACTTCTATTGTATGAATTAGTGCATTCTCCTTATCTTTTAACTAATTCAACTGCTGGTATTATTCTGTTGCACTTGTGTAACGGTGCAAATGGACTTGAGTAACTATCCGGACAGACTTGTGTAACTGAACAGTTGCACAAGTCTGTCCGGATAGTTATTTATAATAGATGCTAATATGCTGGAATATATCGGATTACAAGGAAAACGCAGTTTTTCTTTTCAAAAAGTAAAAATCAACCGTACGTTTTTTGTAAACTTCTCTTAAAATGGCCTCGTTTTTATACCTAAATCGTTGATATATAGCGCTGCAACATTTTTGTTTTTCCCTGTATAATACTTAAAATAAATACAAAAATGTGGCAGACAAAAATGCCTGCCAGAATAAACTTTCTATCCAAAAGAACTATAAGTTCTCTATTTCTTTAAGCCACATCGCTGAACTGGCATCACTCGGCATTCTCCAATCTCCTCTCGGACTGATAGAAATGCTACCGACTTTCGGCCCATCGGGCAGACATGAACGTTTGAACTGTTGATTGAAGAAACGGCGGAAGAAGATAAGCAACCATTTCTTAATGGTCTCTTCGTCATAACTTCCTCTAAATGCGATATTTGCCAGATAATAAATCTTTGACGGACGGAAACCGAAACGCAGGAAATAATAAAGGAAGAAGTCATGTAGTTCGTAAGGGCCTACCAAATCTTCCGTCTTTTGTTTGATGTCCCCGTTTTCATCTGCTGGAATCAGCTCCGGGCTGATGGGGGTATCCACTATATCAAGTAAGGTAGCTTTTGAATCCTCGTCCACACCATTTTCTGCCACCCACTGTACCAGATATTTCACAAGTGTTTTGGGGACGCTTGCATTGACGCCATACATTGACATATGGTCACCATTGTAAGTTGCCCATCCCAAAGCAAGTTCCGATAAGTCACCTGTGCCCACTACCATCCCCCAGGTTTGGTTAGCTACATCCATTAATATTTGTGTACGTTCGCGTGCCTGTGAATTTTCATAAGTAACGTCATGTACATTTATATCGTGGTCTATATCTTTGAAATGCTGGATGCAGGCGTCTTTGATGCTGATTTCACGGATAGATATTCCCAATGATTTCATTAGGTTGATAGCATTATGGTAAGTTCGGTCGGTAGTTCCGAAGCCGGGCATTGTAATTCCGAGAATTCCCTTTCTGGATAATCCCAGTTTATCGAAAGTCTTCACGCAAACAAGTAATGCCAGTGTTGAGTCCAATCCCCCGGATATACCGACTACGGCGGTTTTAGCTCCGGTATGAACAAGGCGTTGTGCCAGTCCTGCTACTTGAATAGAGAAAACGTCTTCACAGTGTTCGTTTAGTTCTTTCCCTTGTGGGACAAAAGGATGCGGATTGAAACTTCGGGTCAGTGTCAGTTCTTTGCTATTCACAAATTCCGTAGCAATAGAGACAGCCTTTCTATCTTCCAAATTTGCTTGATTGGCTGCGAAAGTCGTATTGATTCTACGTTCAGCGCGTATGCGTTCTACATCAATCTCACTGATGATAAGTTGTTCTTCCATGCTGAAACGTTCACTGCATGCAAGAAGACTGCCATTTTCGTAAATCAGTCCATTTCCTGCGAAGACTACATCAGTAGTAGACTCTCCGAAACCGCAAGATGAAAATACATATCCTGCAATGCAGCGTGCAGATTGCTGGCTGATAAGAGAACGCAAGTAATTATGCTTTCCGATACCTTCATTGTCTGCCGACATATTAAATAGGATTTCCGCTCCTTGCAGTGCAAGTGAAGAGCTGGGAGGAATCGTAGACCAAAGGTCTTCACAAACTTCAATTCCAAAAGTGGTATCCGAAGTTTCAAATAGTAGATTTGCTCCTATGGGGACGATTTGTCCGCACAAACGCACATTATCTGTTGTGAGTTGTAGGGCAGAGGTGAACCAACGCTGCTCATAAAACTCTTTATAATTAGGAAGATAAGTTTTGGCTGTGACACCTAATACTTTTCCTTTCTGAATAACTACAGCCCCGTTAATAACCGTCGAATTGACAACCACCGGCATACCGACAATAGAGATAATGTCCAATTGACGCGTATTATTCAGAATCTGCATCAATCCCATTTCAGCTTCTTCCAATAAAAGCTGCTGACCGAATAAGTCACCACAAGTATATCCGGTAATACTCATTTCCGGAAAAACTATGATTTGCACTCCCTTGCCTTCGGCTACTGCAATCAGACTTTCTATTCTTTCTGCATTGAATTTACAGTCAGCCACTTTCACGTGTGGCACGGCTGCTGCTACTTTTACGAATCCGTAGTTCATCTTATACCTTATTTATATATAGTGGGTGCAAAAATAGGAAAATAGTTTTGAATATTTATCTTTTATATAGTGAATCCTCTCAATAAGGTGTTTTGTATGAATTGTGATACTGTTGTTTAGACAATTAAATGAAATATCAAAATGAAAGTTAAACGCGTCTTCTGTTGTGATATGACTTATATTCTGTTATTTATCTATTCCGGATATACTTGAATAACTGACAAAAAGATATCATTGGAAGTTTGGTGTAAAATATGCGACATTTTGTTTCTTTTATTTAACTATAATATTTATATTTGTAGCCGAATAAAACATATTCAGAAATATAAGACACTTAAACAGAACAAGTAATATTGTTTTTAATTTATAATTTAAGAGAGCAGATGAACATACATTCGATTCACGTAGCAGTAACACGAAAAGTCTATTTAGATATTTGGCGCAATATTAAAAATCAGCCAAGTTAGTTTTCTCTTATTCTATTTTTTTAGAAGATATATCTTGCCCAAAGGTCGATGCAAAGTTATGCTTTGGAAATTGAGCTGTGGGGAAGGAGCGTATTATTATTTCATACGTGAAGATAATACGTGTATTTTCTTTGTAGACAAACCGATAAATATAAATCAATTTCATTAATTTTAATTTAAGTAACAAAGATGAGAAAATCAATTCTCTTGTTTGTACTCTTTACTCTGACAAATATTCCCCTGTTGCTTTTTGCACAGGGTGGATATCAGGTAAAAGGGCGCATTATTTCGGCGGAAGATAATCAGCCGATGATTGGTGTGTCAGTTTTGGAGAAGGGTACTACAAATGGAGTAATTACCGATATGGATGGTAATTACAGTATCACAGTGACGAAATCTCCCGCCACTTTGCAGTTTTCTTACATCGGAATGAAGACGGTGAGTAAACAGGTGACTGTTGCTACTCGCATTAATTTGACGATGGAAAGTGACGCGCAACAAATGGACGAAGTGGTAGTCGTTGCGTATGGTGTACGTAAGAAAGGAACAGTGGCAGGTTCAATGTCGGTGGTAAAAGCTGAACAAATGGAAAATGTCCCGACTCCGAGTTTTGACCAAGCCTTGCAAGGTACGACTCCGGGATTGCAGGTTATTTCCAGTAGTGGTGAGCCTAGTGCTACGGCTAATTTCCAGATTCGCGGAACCAACTCAATTAATGCCGGCACTACACCGCTATTTATATTAGACGGTATCGCCATTACCGATGAGGTCTTCTCCTCTATCAATCCGAATGACATAGAGAGTATTTCGGTTCTGAAAGATGCTTCATCCACTTCTATTTATGGAGCGCGTGCTGCCAATGGGGTAGTGGTAATCACAACGAAAAGAGGACGTTCCGGTGATAATGGTCAGATCACCGTACGTGCACAATATGGTGTTTCCAAACTAGCGTATGGAAAGTGGGATATGATGAATACGACAGAGCGTCTGAATTTTGAGGAGGAAATAGGTAAGCTCATTCCAGGAACGTATGATCGTGATTTGCTTGAACGTACCAATATAGATTGGCGTGATGTGATATATAATGATGCCGCTCCTTTGGTTAGTGTTGATTTGCAGACAAGCGGAGCTACGCAGAATGGATTCAACTATTATGTCTCAGGTAATGTCCATTCTCAGGATGGTATTGCGGTAGGTTCTGATTACAAACGTTATACTCTGCGTGCCAATTTGGAAGCAAAAGTCAATAAATGGTTTAAGATCGGTACGAATGCTTCCTTTGCTTATGAAGAAATCAAAGAGGCTACCTCGGGTGATTACAATACTGTAACTCCGATTTCTGCTATTCATTTTATGCTTCCCTATTGGAATCCTTATGCTCCTGACGGAAGTATTGCTAAATTACAAGAAGGTACTTGGCTCGGTACAAATGTAAATCCATTGGAATACATGGAATATAATCCTTCTGATAAAAATAACTGGAAAGTCGTAGCTTCCGCTTTTGCCGAATTGCGTCCTATTTCCGGATTGACGATCAAAACCTTGGGAGGTATCGATTATCTGAATAGGCGTACTAATATATTTTCTCTGCCTTCTTATGCAACCAATGCGGGTGAAGGATATGTCGGTAGAGGAGCCAGTCGGTATGTTAATATGACTTGGTCTAACACGGCTACTTATGTGTTTGATGTAAAGGATGACCATCATTTTAATGTAATGCTTGGTCAGGAGTGGGTGGATAATCAGAATGACAGTTTCTCTGTTATCGGTCGCGGACAGAGTAATGATAAGATGACAACTCTGGCTACCAGTACTCGTGGTGATAAGCCTACGGATGATATGCTCGAGGCTCGTTATTTGTCTTTCTTTGCCCGTGCCGATTACAACTATCAGAATAAATATTATGCCGATTTGTCAGTCCGGAGCGATGCTTCTTCCCGTTTTGGTTCAGATTCCCGTTGGGGATCTTTCTGGTCAGTCGGTTTGATGTGGAATGCAAAAGCGGAGAAATTTCTGGAGCATATAGATTGGTTGACAAATGCACAGTTAGCTGCAAGTGTCGGTACTTCTGGTAATTCCTCAATTCCGGCATATTATCATTGGGCATTGGTAGGTGGAGGGCCTATCTATGGTCTTGACGGAGAAGCTATGTCCGGTATGGCTCCTAATTCCAAGGGAAATGAAGAGTTGACTTGGGAAAAGACAATGACAACCAATGTGTCGTTGAAACTTGGATTCTTTGATCGGTTCAATTTTGCTGCCGAGTTTTACAATAAGAAAACTACTGATATGTTGATGGAAGTTCCTATTTCGGCAGTAGGGGGATATAGTATGCGTTGGAGTAATATAGGTGCTATGGTCAATCGTGGTGTTGAATTATCATTGGATGCGGATGTACTCCGTATTAGAAATTTCCGTTGGAATATATTCGGAAATGTTTCCTACAATAAAAATAAAATTACCGAGTTGTATGATGGCCGCGATGAGTATGACATGGGAGAGACTAACTTGTTTTTGAAGGTGGGTCATGATAGCCGGGAATTCTATTTGAATCGGTTTGCAGGAGTCAATCCGGCAAATGGAGATGCTCTTTGGTATGATAAGAACGGAAAACTTACGAATGAAATTAAGGAAGAGGATAAAGTGTTGACTGGTAAAAGCGCGGATGCCCCATGGCAAGGTGGATTCGGTACTACGCTCTCATGGAAGGGGATTAGCCTTTCTGCACGATTTAGTTGGGTGTCAGGGCGTTATATGATGAACAATGACCGCTTCTTTAGCGAAAGTAACAGCTCGGCTTATGCAAGTTACAACCATTCGAGCAAGATGCTGTATGATCGTTGGAGAAAACCGGGTGATATTGCTTCTATTCCCCGATACGATATTCCGATTCAGTTTGACGATCGTTTGCTGGAAGACGCTTCTTTTTTGCGTTTAAAGAACTTGACTGCTTCTTATGATTTACCGAAAAGTTTATTAAGACCGACAAAAGTTCTTCAACGCGTAAAAGTATATGTACAAGGACAGAATCTGTTTACATGGACTAAATTCCAAGGAATGGATCCTGAGTCAACATCGAACATGTATCAGGCAGTATATCCGATGTCCCGCCAGTTTACCGTCGGTCTGGAAGTTGGATTCTAACGATTACTTATTTTATATTATATCCAAGAATATGAGAAAATTAAAAATATTATTATTGTTGTTGCCGATATTGGCATTTATGGTTTCTTCGTGCGAGATGGATCTTGTTCCGGACGGCTCAGTACCGGAAAAAGAAGCGCTTCGTACCATCAAAGACTGTGATGCTTGGGTGTTGGGTATTTACAGTTCTTTTAAAAATGATGCACTTTATAGTGGTAATATGGTGCTGTTTCAGGATATTCAGGCTGATATGGCTTATGCGGCTTTAAAAACCAATTCGGGTATTTATACGCAGTTTTATCAATGGAATATCAAGTCGACTACTTCTGAAATCGCCAATGTGTATAACGGACTTTATACGATTGTTTCTCGTTGTAACTTCTTTTTTGATTACAAAGACCAAGTAGAACCTACTTTGAAGACTGCTGCAGATAAAGAAAATTTCAAGAAGCGCGTAGGGGAAGTCTATTTTGCCCGTGCGTTAGCCTTTTCCGAACTGATTCGTATTTTCTGCGAACCAATGACTACCGCTAATGCAAATACTGAGAATATGGGGATTTGTCTGGCTATGACTTATAGAGACGATGTACCTATGGTAAAACGTTCTACTTTACTTGAATCCTATAATCAGGTGCTTAGTGACTTGAAACAGGCCGAAGATAATATCCCTGCTGCACGTACTGTCGCGGATAATCCTTATTTCAGTTTAGGAACGGTATATGCTTTGCAAGCGCGTGTCTATCTGTATATGGGAATGGGTGATCTAAGTATTAAAAAGGATAATGAATACCTGAAAAAGTCGGTAGAAGCTGCCGGGAAAGTTCTAAAGACGGGTGTTTATACACTTTCCGATGCTATAAATAATGCTTCTCAGGCTGGTTCTACGCAATATACTGACTATCAGAAGATGTGGAAGTATGACCGAAGCAACGAAATTATTTGGAAGATATCTATGACACCGGTAAGCTATGGCGGCTCATTAGGACGATATTTGTTAGGCTATAATACTGTGACTTATAGTCCTCAATATCATTTCTCAGAAGCTATTCTGAGTTTGTACGATGATAATGACAGACGTGCTTCTGTGTTTTGTAATCAGCTTGAGGATGCTTATGGAGATAAGGTATATATCATCACTAAATATCCGGGTAATCCTGATTTGGATGGTGGAGCTACCCCTAAGTTCATTAACATGCCTAAACCGTTCCGCTTGTCTGAGGTTTATTTGAATCGTGCCGAGGCATACTATTGGTTGGGTGATGAGGAAAATGCACAAAAAGATCTTTCGTCGGTTAAGCGTAAACGTATTAGTGGTTTTGGTTCTGTTTCTGCCTCAGGTGATGATTTGTTGAAAGAAATAAAGAATGAACGTGCCCGCGAATTGTATATGGAGGGTTTCCGTCTGTCTGATTTGAAACGTTGGCATGATCCGATAAAACGTGAAAAGCAATTGTATAGCATCGACGGTTCTATCAACAATCAGTTGAATGTGAAATATACAGATGCTAAATACCGTTTTACTACTTGGCCTATTCCAAAGCATGAAATTGAGGCTACCAATGGTTTGGTAGTAGGTAATGCAAGTAATTATTAAACAATAATAAATAACAGATTAGATGAATATGAAGAAATTTTTGAATCTTCTGTTGATGGTTCCGTTTGCAACTGCCTTTATGGTTGGGTGTCAATCAGAAGACATTACTTATTCTGGTCCTGAGTATGTGATGTTTTCTGATACTACCTATACGATGCCAATATTAGAGACGGACAAAATATTTGAAGTGCCGGTTGCTACCACTACTTTGGCTGATTATGACCGGAACTATGCTGTTGAGATTATTAATGATAAATCAACAGCTATTCGTGGTTATCATTTTGATTTTGTGGATAACACTAATAATGTTACAATTAAGGCTGGTGAACGTACTGCTTTTGTTAAATTGGCAGGTCATTATGATAATGTCAATCGTGACGATAGCTTGGTAGTGAGATTACGTTTGGTTGAGCCCGAAGCTCAAACATGGGATTTATATGGAAATGAAACATGGGTAGACTTTATCAAATGTCACCCGTTTAAGATGAATGATTTTCTGCAAATTAAAAAAGAAACGGATGAAGCTAACTTTACGATGTTGGCATCTTTTCCTTTTGACAGTAATATGGGATCATATTCGGTAAAAGGTTATAAGAAAGATGAAAAGACATTGATGCTTACTGATATGTTCGGACGTTCCGGCTCCGGTGAAATTCGTGTAATTTTTGATGATTCAGATCCTTTGGATTTAGTAGTTACAGTGCCTGAACAAGCAGGTTTTCGTGAAAGTAATTATGGAACGGTTTGGGTGCGTTCTGTTGCTCAGTATCCTTCGTACTTCAATACCTTTGACAACTTCTTTGTACTTATATTAGAAGCATACGTTCCTCAAATAGGAAGTTTTGGAGTTTATCAATATATATTTAAGTCACTTGATAAAGACGAAGCTGAAAATAACGAGAATGGTGCTGCAACTCGTAGTATAGCAGAAAGTAGCGACTGTTCTACTTTCAAATTCAATAAGTTTTAATCTAAAAAGATAAGAATATGAAAACAACATTGACTTATTTCAAATATTTATTTGTATGTGTCCTGATGTGTGCTTTTGCTGCTTGTGGTGATGACGACGATGAAAGTAAGGGCTCTAATACAACTATCGAGGTCATTTCTCCAGCAGATTTGGCTATAACATGTACAGGGTCTGACAATGACGCTGTAACAGTTTCTTTTGTAGCAGAGAATGATTGGACTGCTATCGTAAGTCATAACTGGATTGATTTGAGTAAAAGAACAGGTTCTGCCGGTGAACAGAAGATAATAGTAACAGTAGAGAATAATGATGATTTCAAGACTCGTATTGGTACTATTACTATCAAGGATAAGGCAAGCGGAAAGTCCGTCGATATAATTGTAACTCAAGGTGAAAAGGGCTCTGTTCTTACTTTCTCAACAGAAAATCAGAATGGTACTGATTTGGTTATTGACAATGAAAAACAAGAGATTACAGCAGAAGTAAGTGTAAAGAGTAATTATGATTATTCAATTAGTATATCACCGGATTGGTTGACATATGAGAAAAAAGGGCGCAATGATGATGGCTCAATCAAATATGTTTTTCATGCAGATCCTGAAAAATTGTATGCGGCAGGTGGATATAACGAACAGACTGCTATTGTAAGTTTTGCCTATCAGGCAGAAACTCGTACTCCAGCTACGAAGGATTATGCTGTGAAATTTGCTGGTATTACTCCAACTGTGACCTTTTATGAGGGAGAAGAGTCTATTGCTGCAACGACATTGATCGATGAGGATGGAACTTATAAATCAGTTGTTAAGGTGATGTCAAATGTTGCATGGAAACTAAAGAATTCTTCAGACTATTCAGAGGCAACAATTATAAATACAAACACTTCTAAGAACTTCTTCGAAACTCAGGTAACTATGGATGTTGAGATAAAAGAAGGTGCTTTAGACACAGATGATTTGACTGGCGGGATAATTGATATTTTGGATGCTAATACAGATAAATCAATAAAGGGCTTACCTGTTATTGTAAAAGGTGTTGGTACAGATTATATCTATATAGATGAGACAAACTTTATAGAAGCTGGGAAAGATCAAACGACTGGTGTGTATATGTTTGCTACGGAAGGTGGGAAGATGAACTTTAAAGTGAAAGCTGCTGATCTTGAAGATGTTTCTCTTATTTTGCTGAGAGTGGTGTTAGCTGATAATGGAGTTCCCTCGGTTATTAGACGTGTTAGAATTGATACTGACGGCTATGATCCGGACGATTATATGATGATAAATTCTCCTTGGGGACAATGTAAGCCTGTTATAAAAAGCCGCTCAGCTATTCAATCCGGTGAATTTACAATTGAGATGAATGCTCGTGATATTGAATCTGAAACAGGTATGAATGGTGAAATATTAGCTTATGAGAATCGATTCTTTGCATTGTTTGCTGTTTCTACTAAAAAATATGCAGATCCTGAATATGGTGACATTATGGGATCGGATCTTTTTGATTTTAATGAAGAGACAGACACATGGGAATTACGTCCTGAATTAGCTAATAGTTATATAGTATTAGGACAGAATAAGGCTGAGATTGACGTAACCAAACTTGAATCAGATTTGAAGGAACAATCGTTACAGATACCACTTGATAAGAATGAATTTTATTATAGTGGGTTGGATCTTGCAACAGAACAAGGTGTTGGTACAACATGGTGTTGGGAAACAGGAGAACCTAAATATGCTGTAGGAAGTGTTTGCCCTGATGATATCAATTATGGATTAGGTGATTTCTTTTCTGCTGTTAAAATTGCTCCGGAAAATGATTATGATCCAACTATGGGAACTATTACATTAACGGAATATTCTAAGAGTGATAAACCTAATAGGACTAAAACTACTTATTATTTAGTTGCGGGTAATATTGGAAGCAAGATCATTTTGCGTTTTACCGTAGAAGATAAAAAATAATTCAATAATTTTTTGATAAAGAAAATGAATCTATTAAGAAAAATAAACTGGTTGTTTGCAGCAATGCTTTGTATAGTATTGGTGTCAAGTTGTTCAGATGACGATGTCGTTTCTGGCAATGGAACATCAGGATACCTCAAGTTACGTCTGACTTCTTCAAAGGCCGTAACTAGAGCTACTACATTAGATTATATGTCTGATGCTAAAAAGGTAGAGGTATCTATGTTGTACAATGATATGTATGTAACACAATCCTTGAATCTGAGTTCTGTGGCTGATGCCGCAGATCTCGGACTGGAATCTGAGAATTTGGAACTGCGTTCAGGTGAATACCGTATCATGAGTTACACTCTTTTGAGTGCAGTGAAACCGGGTATGGAGAAACCTGAGAAGTTGGCTACTATTTATCCGGATGAATCACTAACCTTTCAGATTACGAGTGGACATCTTACAGAGCTTGATGTGAAAGTAAAAGCAACTGTACGTGGACGTGTTTACTTCGATCTTTTGAAAGATTTGTCCAACTATGATGAAGAAATGGATAAAGCTAATAGTGGTAAGACTCGTGCTGCATTAGAAACTGATCCTAAAAATTTTAGTTATGCAAATGTAGAAGAAGTGGATCTTTACTATCGTAAGAAAGGTACAAGTGAATATGCAACTCCGCATGCTTTTAAAGTTTATGAAACAAGCAATGAAAAGTACCTGCATACTGACACTGTAAGTTGGGAATCCGGAGAGTATGAAATAACTCGTTACATGATGTACGATAAAGATCGTAGAAGTATTTTGTTGGCAGGTGATTTGAAAAATACCTATGTGACGGTTACTACTGGAGATTATACAGAAGGAAGCGTTGACGTCAAATTCCCTGAGAATATGTATGCCATCAAAGACTATATTGCCCTCTACACTATTTGGGTAAATATGGATGGAGTTAACTGGAGCTATGCCGGTGAATCTTTTCCGACAGGAGCCAACTGGCGTTTTGCCGAGCGTCCAATTGATGAATGGGGAAACCAGCCGGGTGTGGAATTAGATACCTATGGTCGTGTGAAAACATTGGAGCTTGGCGCGTTTAATCCGAAGGGGGCAATACCTGATGCTTTGGGTGATTTGACAGAATTGGTTTCTTTATCATTAGGTACTCATAATGATTTAGCTTCTGTTGAAAACTTCGACGGGGATGAGGTTAGCTATAGTTTAAATCCTATTGATCTGTATCGTAAAGGTATTGATTATCGTGCTCGTCGTATAGAAATAGCTAAAGAGAGATTAAGTATTTTGCATCCTTCACCGGCAGATAATGGTAAATTATATGCTTCGAAGAAAGTTACACCTTTAAAATATGCAACTTCCAGTACCTATGATTTTCCTCAAGGTTCTATCTCCAATCGCATAACAAAGATTCCGGCTTCAATCCGCAACTTAACGAAGCTAAACTATTTGTTTGTAGCGAATGGCTTGATTGGATTAAATGATGATGATCTTCCTGTAGAATTGGCAGAGTTACCTGACTTAACCGATGTGGAGTTTTATAATTGTAAGTTTAAGAAATTCCCTACTGCATTGGAAAAAATGAAAAAGGTCGTTTCATTGAACTTTAGTTGTAATTCAACTATGAAACCGGCAGAATTATTGAGAGGATTAAATGCATTCATAACTAGCTGTAAGGATGAGCTACAGATTTTGTATGTATCTTCTTGTGGATTGGAAGAATTTCCTATAGCATTGACTGAAGCAACTAAAATTGGTTTACTAGATCTTTCATCTAACAAATTGAGAAAGTTGCCGGGAACAGATCGTAAGTTAGCACCGGTACAGGCATTTTTTGATCATAATAAGATTATAGAGATTGCAGATGATTTCTGTGAGACAGATGATATTGAAAAATTTACAGCATCAAACAATATGCTGAAGGTGTTTCCAAATTTGTTTAAAGATGGAAAAGATAGCAAATATCAAGCTACAAGCGTAGACTTTTCAGATAATCATATAGAGCGTTTTGCCGATGGATTCAATGGTATCAATGTTGAAACATTGACACTTACTAAGAATGATTTTGGTAAGGCCAATAAAGATGAGAAAGGAAAAGGATATTTCCCGGGAGCATTGAAAGGTTCAGGAATCAGCTATTTATTAATCAATAACTGTGAATTAGATACACTGCCTCCTTGTTCTTTCGAAGAATTGGAAGTATTGGAAGCGTTAGATTTATCAGGAAATAATCTTAGAAATCTGCCAACTGAATTTAACTCCAAAAATTTGGTTTTTGTATCCGGGTTGAATCTATCTTTCAATAGATTCAAAGACTTCCCAATGAAAGCAATGGAGTTACCTATGCTGAATAAATTATATCTGACAGATCAATGGGATATTGATAAGGCAGGTAGGGAATCTCGTCCTTTAAAGGAGTGGCCGTCCGCTTTATCTTCTTATCCGGCCTATGCGACTTTAAGACTTCTAGATGTATCAGACAATGATATTCATAAAATTCCAGAATCAAATTTTCCAACTTTGTTGGCTGAGTTTAATATAACTGACAATAATAATATTGATGTAACTATTCCATCTGAAGTTTGTTCGAAAATATCTTCTGGTATATATAGATTGGCATATGATTCGAATCAGTATATTTTTGGATGTCCGATTCTTGATTTGGATATGAATAAATAATGGAGGAACAGAATTTATGAATTATTTATTTAAACATATGAGAACAATGTGTTGGGCAATAGTTGCCCTGACATTATTATCGTTAGCTTCTTGTAGAGATGATGACGATGATGCAGTAAACAGCTTTTCTGTTGATCAGACAGAAATGCAGTTTTCAAATAATGGTGGAACCATTGAGCTAAAGGTTGCTACCGGACAGACATGGACTGCTGAAGCTGAAGACGATTGGTGTATGGTTAGCCCGGCTACCGGAGTAGGAAGTGGCGTGTGTGTGATAAAGGCAGATTCTTCTTATTTATATAAGGAACGCACTGGTCGAGTTATCTTCTATTCTGATAAAGGAGACTTAGCAGAAGTGTTGATAAAACAATATGGATACGAACCTACTATTGATTTTACAGAAGCAGAAGTGACAGTGCCGTCTTATGCTGCTCCTGAAAAAGCTTATGTAGATGTTGAAGCTATCGCCAATGTTCCTTTTGAAGTTGTAATTCCGGAAGAAGCAAAGGCATGGTTGACTCTTGATGGTGGTTCTACATATACTCCGTCAACAACAATTCCTCGTAAGCAGAAATTCCGTTTTAAATTTAAAACTTATACGGATTTTGATGCTGACCGTATTGCTGAAGTACAGTTCAACCAGAAGTCGGCTTCTACACGTGCTTCCGGAGAAACATCTATGTTGAACAAAATCGTGAAAATTACTCAGGAAAAGGCTCCGGTAATCATACCCTCACGTGAAGGTGACTCATTGGCAGTTTTAGCTATCACGCGAGTTATCAATGGAGGTATGGGTTTTTCAACAAGCCGCCCGATTACTCACTGGGATAATATTGTTGTAGAAGAACGTACTTATGATTATAAAAATCCTATAACGGGAGTCACGATAAAAGATTCTACAGAACTTCGTGTTGTTGGTTTCCGCTTGTCAATGATTGATACAGATGAGTCAATTCCGTATCAGATTAAATACCTGACAGAACTTGAAACATTTGCTGCTATTGCCAATTCGAATGCATATAGAAAGAAAATTGCACTTGGAGCTGAAATTACAACACTAACCAAGTTGAAAAGTATTTCCCTTATGGGATATGGAATTCAGACTTTGCCTGCAGAAATGGCTAATATGCAGAGTCTCGAAGAATTGGATTTGAACGGTAATACAATTTTGAGCTTGGAATCGATTAAAGATGTTCTTTTAGGATTGAAGGACAAACTTAAATATTTGGATATAGGTGGTAACAGAGTTAGTGGTTCTGTCATGAATCTGAGTACGGACATTCCAAGAGATGAGAAATTGGAAACAATTGGTTTAGGAGGAGATTTGACAAAATATGATTGGCTATTCCGTGATATGAAAGCATTGGAAGAACTTCATATGTCATATAATTACTTTTATGGTAGTATTCCTGATTTGGATGATGTTAAAGATGGGATTCTTCCTAATATGAAATATCTAACATTGAACCTGAATCGCTTGACAGGCAAAGTGCCTAATTGGATACTGTATCATAAGTATTTGGCTTGTTGGAATCCGTTCTTGTTATTGTTTAATCAGGAAGGTTATGATAATAAAGGAGCTTTAGCTGGGTTTACTAATGCCCCCACTAAATTTTCTGAATTCCCGGCTGAATATAACCGTACTTGTCCGGAGGATGAAGAAGCTGCTGCTGTTGCGGTTAAACTACCTCCATTGACTCAAGAGGATCTCAATACAGTACCTTTGCACGGTAATTGGAGATATTATAGAATGCTTAATAAAAACTGGTATTTGAATTGGAAATGAAAATGACAAAGTATATGAAGTGGACACTTCTATTCTGTTTCATGATCTGCGCAGCTCTGTTTACAGGCTGCTCAGATGATGATGAAGTTGCAACCTTAGCCGAAGGACAAGGAGAAGTGACTTTTAAGTTTGTGCGCAATAAGGTTTTTACCATATCTACATTAGAAGACATGGCACGACTGAAAGTGACGCTGGAAAAAGATGGTAACAAAATTGATTTGAAAACGGTTGATCTAACTGGTAATGAAGACGAACTGACTTCTGAAATCCTTGCTTTAGAAGAAGGTACA
Source organism: Bacteroides sp. f07 (assembly GCF_042854785.1). Classification (NCBI taxonomy): domain Bacteria; kingdom Pseudomonadati; phylum Bacteroidota; class Bacteroidia; order Bacteroidales; family Bacteroidaceae; genus Bacteroides; species Bacteroides sp. f07. The sequence goes on from NZ_BAABXI010000001.1 coordinate 1,096,773, forward strand.
TATAAAGTTGTGAAATATATTGCTTATAACAATAAGGGAACACAAATTCAGGAAGCTTATGTGGATGATGAAAACATTGTCACTATTAAGCATGGAGAAATGGCAACTTTTTATTTCCCTATTTCTATTCGTTTTGTTTATGTTAATAATCAATTGCGTAATCAATTGTTTGGGCTTTGTGAGCAAGTGCTTGGTACTGATTCTACTAAATGGCCTAAAACATGGCGTGTGGAGAATGAAGACTTGTTGACTTGGGAAAATCTGGAATTCGTGGTAGATGATTATGGAAATATATCTTATTTGGCGAATATTATATTTGATAATAAGACATTTCCAGGAATGAAAAAATTGCCAGAACTTATCAGTTCATTCTCTACTTTGGAAGGTATTCAAATTATGGATATTCCGGAGTTTGAAGAATTACCTGACAATTTGGATAAGTCTACGCTTTATGCTATTCAGATAATGAATACCGGATTCAAAGCTTTTCCGAAGAACTTTGAGAAGATGAAGAATCTACGTTCACTTACTATTGTGAATAGCCAATTGGATGAGCTTCCTGCTCGCTTGGGTGAACTTCCGGAGCTTTGTGACTTGGAAATTAGTGGAAATAAAATATCTGAATTTCCTGCTGCACTTGCGGAGAAATTGCAAAAGGTGGTTTCACTTCGAATGAATGATACTAAACTATCCACGCTGCCTTCTACTATTTTCAGTATGAAGATGGTGTCTACTTTTGATTTCCGTAATAATCCCGGCCTGAATTCCTTACCGGAAAGTCGCGGTGAAGGTGTTCGCATGGGAGGGTTGCTTTTAGACAATTGCGGCTTTACATCCATTCCCAAAATAGCACAAGGAAGATTGCGTACACTTACGTTAGCTAATAATAAGATTACTTCTGTTTCGGCGAATGAATTGAATGCGTTATCAAGTGCATTGGATATATTGATTTTAGATGGAAATGAAATAAAATCTTTTCCGAAGATGAAATCCTCTTCATTGATGGAGTTAGGCTTGAATAACTGTGGATTGACAGTGATTCCGGATTTATCAGAGTTGCCTGAACTTTGTGTGCTTTCACTAAGTGACAACCATATTATTGAAGTGAAAGATGAAACTTTTGCTAAATGTACTAAATTTGCTATATTGGATCTCTCTAATAATGCAGAGTTGAGAACTTTCTCGGATAATGCCGGATTTACACTGGTCGATCAAACGGTCAATTATAGAAGTAAAAAAACTGTTGGTGGAAAGATTGTTGAGTATGGTGAAGAACATTTGCAGAATGCAGCAAAGCCTTTTTATTTGAACTGTGTAAATGTGGATAACTGCCCGAACTTGGTTTGGGAAGTACCGGAAACCTGGTGTTGTATCAAGAATTTCCATGTATCAAATAAGGAAGATTTGGAACTGCCTGTTAGAAATGTAATTGTCTATAATCGTGGCTCGAATGGAGTGACTCGCAAAGAGTGTCCTGTATGTAAAGTGGATGATCAGATAAGAGTGTATACGTTTCCAAAGACTTTGGAGGAAATTATCGCAGGGCTTAAAGAGAACCAAGATAAATAATTTGCATGAGATTATTGAATAAGTTATTATTTATTCTTCCTCTCCTAAGTGTCATCACTTCTTGTGGTGACACTGAACCGGAGACTCCGGAAATTATTCCTCCGGAGCTTCCGGTTACTTCATTTTGGGAAAGGCAATCGCATCTGGCAATGATGGGATGGAAAGGAAATGTGAATACTGTGAAAGAATCATCTTATTTGGTATCTTTAGAAGTGTGGAATAAAGATGAGGAAGCAATCTCTTCTATTGAATGGAAATTTGACGCTAATGGCCATCTGACATATTATAATCCTACTGGAATCGAACCGGTAACGTATATCCGTGACGTATGGCAAACGGTAGCTTGCTATTCTTATGAATATGATGAATCTGGAAAAATGGTGAAAGCTATTGTGAATGATTTTAGCGGAGAACCTGTAATATATACATTGGCTTATGGAAAGCATGAATCTTATGTGCCTCTGATATTTCCTTTGGGAGCTTATGAATTCTTTTTAGTAAAAGGTTTGGAAAGCATCTCTAGTGAAGATGGGAGTATTTCTTATTCTTTTGATGGTAATACTGCTTCATATATTTCAGAATCTTGGAGTGGTACGTCAACTACTACTTTTGAGTATACTGCCGAAAGTCTGTATCCGGTTCAGAAAACTGTTACACAGGAAAGAGGTGGAGTAATCACTAATACAGAAGTGATATCTTATGTTTATAATGATGACGGCAGTTTGGCATCAACGGATAAAATAGTGAAAGAAGGAGAAAATGAAGTAGAGCGTACAGTGATACGTTTTATATCATCATCCTTGTTGCTTGCTTCCCGACTGACTGATGCAGGGGGACAATTGGACTGGACTTATAAATATAATGAAAACAACTGGTGGACGGAGGTTTCTTATAAGGAAGATTTGGGTGAAGAGATAGAAGCTAAGGAAACAAGCACTTATACTCAAAAGGATGCTATTGGTAATTGGACGGAAGCCATGCAACAGCAAAATAGTCAGGTGAATTGGTCTCATTTTGACTCTTCAGTCAGAGTAAACCGCATCATAAGTTATTATTGACTACATTTTTCCGAAGTGATAATGATAGAAACTTTACCCGCTACATTCTGTTGGCGGGTATTTTCTTTTAATCGGATACAGAATGTCCGGTTTTTATCTTTATCAGCAGAACGTATGATTTGAATTTCTCCTTTTTGATTTGGTTGTAAAATATTGGGGACTAATGTAGCGGATAGACAAGGGATGCTGGATTCTATTGATACATGAAGAGAGCCGTTCCCGCTATTGACTACCATAATGCTTTGCTGTTGAATATCACCACGCATTTGTTTTAACTTCATGCCAGTGGTTCGCAACTGTAAATCTCCCATTACATAAGGATAAGATTTGTCTTTTCGAATAGCTCCTGGTGTCACAGTACCTTTCACGGACAAGTGTACTTTATTTTCTTGACCGGAGAAGCTTACTAAAATTGTACGATTGAAAACCCCAGGTCGTCCCTGTGGATTGTAGATAATGCTAATCTCTCCACTTTCTCCTGGTAGAATAGCCTTTTTAGTATATTGGGGAACAGCACAACCACATGTACTTTGCACATGCGCTATGGCTATAGCGTCAGTCTGATGATTGGTGAACTTGAATGTACAAACTTTAGGATTACTATCTTCTGAAAAAGTACCTAAATCGTTAATTAATTTATCAAATACTATTTTATTTTGTGCCTTAGATTGAGCTGATAGGATACAAAATGCGCCTATGATAAATAATATAATTGAAATACGTTTGCTTCTCATACTTTTTTCCTTATTATAATGTGACAAAAGTAATGCTTTTTATGAAACTTTTTCTCATAAACTATTGGTTTATTCCGAAGAACTCTTTATCTTTGCATTGGATTTATAATTGTAATGAATACAAGCTTGGAAAGAAAGGGGCAAATGATGAAACCGTACGAAAGATTATTAGAACATAATATAAAACCTTCGATGCAGCGTATTGCTATTATGCAATATTTGATGGAGCATCCTATCCATCCGTCGGCTGACGATATTTATACTGCATTATCTCCTTCGATGCCTACGCTTTCAAAGACTACAGTTTACAATACTTTGAAACTGTTTTCTGAGCAGGGAGCAGCCCAGATGCTTACGATTGATGAGAAGAATACTAATTTTGATGCGGATACTTCCATTCATTCCCATTTTCTTTGTAAACGTTGCGGACACATTTATGACTTGCAATGTCCGGAAGCGGTGAAAAGGGTAGAGAGTCTGGAGATGGACGGACATCAGGTATCGGAAGTGCATTATTATTATAAAGGTATATGTAAGAATTGCTTAAGAAAAGATAAAGAAATACGTATTGACTAATTAATTTAAAATTGAGAAGAAAATGAAAAAATTTAGATGTACTGTTTGCGGTTACGTTTATGAAGGTGACGCAGCTCCTGAGAAATGTCCTTTGTGTAAAGCTCCTGCCAGCAAGTTCGTAGAAGTTGTTGAAGTAGAAGGTGGTGCATTGACTTTTGCTGACGAGCACGTTATCGGTGTTGCAAAAGGTTGCGACGAAGAAATGATTAAAGACCTGAACAACCACTTCATGGGCGAATGTACTGAGGTTGGTATGTATCTGGCTATGAGCCGTCAGGCAGACCGTGAAGGTTATCCTGAAGTAGCTGAAGCTTTCAAACGTTATGCTTGGGAAGAAGCTGAACATGCTGCTAAATTTGCTGAATTGCTGGGTGACTGTGTTTGGGATACTAAAACAAACCTGCAGAAACGTAAAGATGCTGAACAAGGTGCATGCGAAGACAAGAAACGTATCGCAACTCGTGCTAAAGCTTTGAACTTGGATGCTATCCATGACACTGTACACGAAATGTGCAAGGACGAAGCTCGTCACGGTAAAGGTTTTGAAGGTCTGTACAACCGTTATTTCGGCGATAAATAATCAAACCTCATAATAACTCTTAAAAGGTCTGTATTCGAAAATGAATGCAGACCTTTTTTGTCTATATTTGCTCATCAACTTTTAATACTATAGTTATGAGAAGAGTACAACTATTGTTAGTTTGTCTAGTGCTTTCGGCAGCTACTTTTGCTGCTGATAAAGTGATTAAGTTGCCACAGCCTAATTTGAACCGTACAGGTACGGTAATGAAAGCGTTGTCCGAACGTCATTCAACCAGAGAATTTGCTTCAAAAGCCCTGAACCTGGCTGACTTGTCTGATTTGTTATGGGCTGCTAATGGAATCAATCGGAAAGATTCGGGTAAACGAACAGCTCCGTCGGCTTTGAACAAGCAGGATGTGGATGTATATGTAGTGTTGCCGGAAGGCAGTTACCTGTATGATGCAAAGAATCACCAGTTGAATCTGGTGGCTGAAGGAGATTACCGGGGCGCAGTGGCTGGTGGACAGGCTTTTGTGAAATCGGCTCCGGTTGCTTTAGTACTGATTAGCGACCTTTCTCGTTTTGGAGATGCAAAGAATGCACATACCCAATTGATGGGGGCTATGGATGCGGGAATCGTTTCACAGAATATTTCAATTTTCTGTTCTGCAGTTAATTTAGCTACGGTGCCACGTGCTTCGATGGATAATGCTCAGTTGAAGAAAGTGTTGAAGTTGAAAGACACTCAGATTCCTATGATGAACCATCCTGTAGGATATTTTAAATAGAGATTCGTTAGGATTTAAAGAATATTTCAAAATAATAGAAATGTACCCCAATCGTTTCTTATAGACTTTTGAGGTACATTTCTTTTTCATGTAATTCCTATTAATCAGGAATTTCCAGTTTAGTATCCGAAGACTGTTAATTCACGAATTGCTGCGGGGGGACATGCATTTCCATAACCTTCCGGGATGACTAATTTTAAATAACGGGATGTGGTCGATTTGACATAGTAACGAAATGTTTCTCTGATAAACTCATCATTGAAATCTGAAGCTCCAATTTTTTCCCAACTGTTGTTATCGTTGCTGGCATAAAATTCCACCCATTTGATATTATTGGCTCGGCTGGCTTCTCCACGGTTAATCAGGTCAATTTGGGTAATTGTGACTTGTTTTTTCATATCAATGGTAATCTCGTAAGGAGGTTCACACCAACCAGCTTCGGATTTAGTTTTACAATGCCAAAAAGTCGCTTCATTATCATCAATGAGATTTTCTACCGGATTAGCTGCAGCAGCAGAATTGCAAGCAATAATTTCCCAATCTGACTTATTTATTTTCTGTCCCTCTTTAACTATACGGAACAATGTATTGCTCTCTTTATCTATAACTAATGAGTTATTGGGAATACCATTTTGTGTGGCTTCAATACTTCCAATAGCCACAGGTAATATGTAATTGCCGGGAAGCAGATTATCTTTGAGCAGATAGGAAGCTGTTGTTTCATTAGTACCTTCCGGTAAAGAAATTTTTTCTGGAGCAGTATACGAATCACTGGGCAGTAAGGTGAAATTAACCTTATTACTTGAATTATATGATTCGATCAGCGACAGGTTGTGAGTTAAGTTGCATTCAATATCCCATTTATTTGTAAAAGGTACACTGATATGAACATCCATCTGAGAAGTCTGCAAAGGATCAATATTGAATACTCCTGAGTTTGTTATTTGTACAATGGGTTCTGATACCTGAAATGCTAATAATGAAGCACACCTTTCAGAGTTGATTTTCAGGTTGTTAGAAACCAGCCGGAGCGGAAGGATATATTGAATTTGGTCATAACCGGATAATTCAACTATCTTTTCTGGGTGATAGGTTATGTAACCGCACATTTCATTTTTATCAATTAAGAAATCAATATTAGTCAATTCATAACAGTTTTCCGGTAACATTTGATAGTTAGTCCTGTCTTCTCTGTTCAGAGAATCCAGTAAATCAGGATCTATTACGAATTGTACTTTTCCGGACATATCGTTTAATCCGCCTCGTTGTACCCAAAGTTCTGCCTGATAACTTTCTCCTATATTGAATGATTTTTGTATATTTAGTGTGTTGATAGCGACAGATACCAGGCTCTCTGCTTTATCCGCGATTTCAAAGTTTTCATCGCAACTTACTATCAACATCAAAAAAACGATAACTGTCGGTATAGAATGTATTTTCTTCATCTTTTTTTGAATTTAAGTCATGAAACATAATAATGATTTACCATCCTGGATTTTGAACGAGTTGCTCGCTCTTTTTCATTTCATTGTCGGGGATAGGATACAAGTACATTTTACGTCTGAAGACGATTGGACTGGCTTCTACTTCTTCGTAGAATTTATCTTCTGCTGCATTCATATTCATGCCATGAACATATCCAAACTGGCGTCCTTCTCCATCTTGATCTGCTATCATCCAACGACGAACATCGAAATAGCGTTGTCCTTCCGTTGCTAATTCAATACGTCTTTCACGTTGAATTGCGAGCCTTTGTAACTCTTGGTTTCCTGTAATGGCAGGGTTAAGTTCTTCAATGTCTGTCAAACCGGCACGTCGGCGTACTTCATTTAAATAGGTCAGTACACGTTTGTCCGTAGGAGCGACCTCATTGATGGCTTCTGCATACAACAAGTAGAGATCCGCGAGACGGAAAATGATAGAAGGACGGAACTTGTTCTGAACTCCCGGAGATTTCATACTGACTTCCCTATTAAATCTTTTATATAACATATAGCCGGTATGGGTATAAATGGTACCACTTAATTCATTAGGACTTCCTTTATGAAATTGGGTTACGTTGTTTGTCACATGCCATCTTCTGTTCTGGAAAAATACTGTATTATAAAAACGTGCTTCCCGATTGAGGAATCGGTTGCTGACATTATTGGCTACCTGAATTTCTTTACTTCCGGCTTTGACCGTTTCAGTGTATTTGTCAAATCCATCGGTTGTATACAATGGAGATTGTGGCAGATAACTTGTCGGCTGTACCGGAAGGCCATCCTTCATATAAAAGTCGTCTACAAGTTCTTGAGTGACGCCAATGCAACCCATTCCGTTTTGTTCACTTCTCGGAGTACATCTGCGATCGAACATGTCATTTGTCATTCCACCCCATGATGTTGCTGCTGTAGCCCATATGATTTCTCTGTTATATGTTTGGAAAAGATCGTATATGTCTTGTGAAGGATTACCTGTATTCAGTAATTCATAGTTGTTTTCTTCTTCAGCGAACTTCATGAAGTCTTCCAAGGCAGCAACTGCCTTATTCCATTTATTGGGATCTTTGTCAGGGAAAAGTCTTGTTCCATCCAAATTGGTAATGGAGAGTGCTTCTTTGTATTCACCATTGAATAACTTACTGGCTGCATATACCCACATTTTGGCTCTTACGGCCAAAGCTACACCTTTGGTTGGCCATGCATTATGCTGGTCGTCCTCATGCAGGGCTTTTTGTGGTAACTCGTGGGATACTGCTGTTAATTCCTCGTCTAAATAGCTGATTACTTCGTCTATAGTATTGCGCGGTAAATCCAGATTGTCCTCTCTTTCAAGAATTGCATCCTTTATTAAAGGGATGGCCCCGTATTGTTCGAAAAGCAAATAATGATAATATGCTCTCATGAATCTCACATTTGCTCTCATTTCTGCAAGTTCTTCTTCTGTCAGGACATCGACATGAGTTCCGTTTGCAGCTATGGGTTTGGCATATGTCAGAAATATGTTAGCTTGCCTGATTTCTTTATAACACATATCCCAACGATGAAAACTCATATTGGATGCGTTTTTATCTGTTTTGTTGTAAAGTTTTGCATCTCCATATCCAACAGTTAATTCATCGCACATACCTGCCCAGGGATTTTTAAATCCTGTGATATTTCCGGCAGCTGCGGTAATCCCGGAATAATCAGGAATAGAGGTGAATATGTTGGCATACCATCTTCGGGTATAAGCTACATTGTCGAAAACTTCATCTAATGAGCGAAGATTTCCGGCTAACTCATCAGATACATTCAGATAATCGCAAGAATAAATACTGCACAATGCAAAAACAGCTATTAGTGCTTTCTTATATAGTTTCTTTATTGTTTTCATATTTTATAGATTTAATTAGAATGTAAAGTCTACTCCTAAGGTGAAAGTGCGATTTTTAGGATATACGTTTCCTCCATTTGCATTTCCTGCTTCCGGATCAAAATACTTAAGGTCGTCCCATAAAGCAAGGTTGTATCCCATTACATAGATTCTGGCTGCCTGAACATTGAATTTCTTCAAGAATTGTTTGGGTAGCTGATAACCGAATTCCATGTTTTTTAATCGTAGGAAACCTCCATTACGAAGCCACCATGTACTTGCCACTTGGTTATTGGCATTGTTGGCATTGTCTTTATGCAAGCGTGGCATTAATACATTTTGGCTCGGGTTACTCTCAGTCCAACGGTCTAAAGCAAAAGTACGATAACTGGATTGGTCGACACCCCATGCAAACGGATACCAGCCTTCCGGAGTATTTCCCCCCAATAAGACAGAACAGTTTCCGGTACCTTGGAAGAATACGCTGGCATAAAAACCTTTATATTCTATATTTAATCCAAATCCGTAGATGATTTCCGGTACAGTGGGATGTCCTACTCCTACCACCTTGTCATAGGAGTCAATTACTCCGTCACCATTTACATCCTTATATTTAATATCACCGGGGCCAAGTAATCCGCCTAAAGTACTTTGGGGCAATTCAGGACGTAAAGTATAGTTTTCAATACCATTGCTGTTTTTGTTGATGATAAAATCATCCTTTGTGTATAAGCGTTCGGCTATATAAAGGTTATTTTCGTTAATTCGTTTGCCTGTCCGTTCCATCCATGGATATTTCTGGGGTAACTCATCATATTCCTTTATTTTATTCCTGGCGAATGTGAATGTCCCCCTTGCACTGAGTTTTACCTTGCCTATTTGATGGTGTGCGTTCAATGACATATCTATACCATGGTTGGATACGACTCCATAATTGGCATATTGGTTTACACGAAAGCCACTTAATGTTGGTGTAGTTTTTCTTTGCATCAGAATGTTACTTCTTTCGGTACGGAAATAGTCGAATACAATGTCTATTTTATTGTTGAAAAGTCCTAAATCGAAACCATAGTTTTGTTTCTTCTCAATTTCCCAACCAATATCTAACGTTTCCGGAAATCCTTCGATAATACCTTGTCCCAAGGAGTTTGTACCTCCGTTACTCCCTATTCCTTGTGACCATGAACCTGCATTCATAGAATAAGTGGGGCGATAAATAAAACGGTCGCTAGTTGTATCATTGCCTGTTTTACCGACAGAGGCCCTTAATTTGATTTTATTTACATAATTCTTTAAAACTCTAGGATAAAAAGGCTCATTTGATAAATAATAAGCCAGTCCTACAGCCGGGAAGAAGCCGAAACGATGATTTTTGGCAAATGCTTCTGAACCTGTATAACCGAAATTTCCTTCAAGAAAATAACGTCCGTCAAAAGAATAGCTTACACGTCCTACCAAACCTTGTTTACGATAGGGGAGAGGTTGGGTTTTGAGTTGTGTCTCCTTTTGCATATATAACAGCATACCACTTACATCGTGCTTCTCTGCAAAAGTACGTTTGTAGTTGATGGCTGCATCAATGTATATTCTTTTTTGCGCTTCAATTCCATTGTCCTTCAAATCACTCAAATCCGGTGTTCCTGATACGACCTGGATAAATGTTAAGTTGCCGTTCTCATCTCTGCCGGTTGCATGATAACGGGAAGGGTTATATGAGCGTATGGATTTGAATGTTGCATCAAAATCATAGCTGACATTCACTTTGGCACTAAGTCCCTTGGTGATGAAATCTAGTTTCTGTCTGATACCTACTTTGGACTGAATACCTGTTCTCCATTGACGGGTGTATCCTGAATTCATCAATTGATTGTAGGGGTTTCTCATATTTACCCCTCGTTCTTGTTCATAAGTGGCTACTGTTCCGTCACTATATACTGCAGGAAAACAATAAGGAGGAGTAATTAACATAGAACGGAAGATAGTGGAGGAGGATTCGCCCGGATAGTTTGCTATCAGGTATTGTCCTGCTAGGTCGATAGATACCAGTGTTGTAGAAGTGACATCCATATCAATATTTGAACGTAGATTGAAACGGTCCAGACCAATATTAGTGTCATATTTTTCAGTCGGATTACCTTTGTATATACCACTTTCTGTATAATAAGCGCCAGATACGAAATATCTGGATCGTGCCGAACCACCACGCACATTCAATGTGTACCGGTGATTATGTGTATTCTTTCTAAGCAGTTCACCGATCCAGTCTGTGTCCGGATAAAGGTCTCGGTCTGTGCTGGTACGATACTTTTCTATTGTTTCAGCACTGAATAAATCGGGTTCCCCATCATTATTTAAAGCTTCGTTATATAGGCTTAAATAGTCAGCAGAACCTACAAACTCAGGTAAACGTTGTGGGCTTGAAATGGAGTGCTCTGTCTTAAATGTAATTTTAGGCTTTTCGTCCTTACCACGTTTGGTGGTTACTAATATAACTCCATTTGCACCTTCGGCACCATAAATGGCAGTTGCGGCAGCATCTTTTAATACGGAGAATGTCTCGATTTCATCCGGTTCAATATCGGTAATTTTACGAGGAACGCCATCTACTAAAACTAAAGGAGCAGAGGCAGAACTGTTGGAAGCGAATGTGCTGATACCGCGAATCCAAAATTCTGCGTCATCGTATCCCGGTTCACCGGAACGTTGTACAGCGATCAGACCGGATACCTGACCTGCCAGATTGTTAGTTAGATTTCGGGTGGGGGCAGCTATTTCGGAAGGTTTGACCGAACTCATGGATACTACTACACTCTCTTTCTTTTGTTGGCCGTAACCGACAACGACTACTTCGTCCAGTGCTTTGGTATCTTCACGTAGACGGATGTTGATGTTGCGGCGTCCGTTAATCTTGATTTCTTCTGTAGCATAACCTATGAAAGAAACTATAAGAATATCATTCTTGTCAGGAACACTTATAGAGTATCGTCCATCCATATCAGAGATTCCTCCTAATGTTGTTCCTTTGACTTTAACAGAAACACCAACCATGGATTCTCCTTGTGCGTCGGTTATTACACCTGTAACTGTCAGCTTGTTACTTTGCTGTTGGCTGACTGGTTGCTCTCCTTTGTGGAAAATAGTAATTTGTCGGTCATTTATACTATAAGTATTATCTGTATTGGCAAATAGCTGATCCATAATAGCACTTACTTGTTGGTTTTTCACATCAATATTCACTTTTCGATTCGTATCAATGATTCGATCCATGTAGAAGATAATGTATTCACTATTTTTTTCAATCTCCTGAAAGACTTGTTTCACTGTCTTTTGTGAGATCTTCATTGTAAATAATGTATTTTGTGAATACGAACTTGTTGCCATACAATGACCAATTCCTATCAGTAAAAAAGTGAAAAAGAACTTCATAATTAGCAATAATTGTTTTTCTTCAGTCTTTTTTAGACTGAATAACTCGTGTTTTTCCATACTTTTATAACGAATTAGATTATTAATATTTAACCGTGTGAGTAATTTAATTTAAGGTCGGGTGATATGTGGGTATTATCCGGCCTTAACATTTTCTAAAGAGTCATATTTTCATAGGCTTTCAATTTATTTAGATTTGACATGAATATAGATTTCTCCGTTTGATTTTGTTATTTGAGCCGGGACGGTTTGAATAAGCGTACGCAATACATCGTCTAGTTCTTCTTTTAAATCTAATTTACCACTACAAGTGATTTGGGTAAGACACTTGTCGACAATGATTGTTTTACCATAATATTTATTGAGCTTCTTGGTAATAACTTTCAGACTTTCTTGCTTAAACTGATAAAATCCATCTTTCCAAGCTATATATTCTTGTACATCTACAGGGTGTACGCTAATACCTTTCTGATCATTATATGCAAGCAGGTTGTTGGGTGTCAGAGTTTTGATTTCGTTATTATTGGTCTTTACTTCTACTTTTCCAGTGACAAGTACTACTGTTTGCGTATTCTCATTTTCGTATGCACAAACGTTGAATGTAGTACCTAATACTCGTATGTCTATCTTATTCGTTTTTACAATGAATGGTCGGTTCTCGTCATGATATACATCCAAAAAAGCTTCGCCTTCCACATAAATTTCCCGTTTGTTTTCCATAAATTCAATTGGATAAACAACTCGTGAACTGGCGCTTAACCAAATGCGTGTGCCGTCAGAGAAGGTAATTGACGAACGTTTTCCCGCAGGTACTATTAACTGGTTGTAGATTTTCTTTTTTTTCTTGTTTTCTGCTTCTTGGCTAATTGTCTGCGAATTGACATTTAATTTTCCCTGTTGGTTATAATGCAGATTACTTTCTTTACCTTGTATAGCTATCTGTTTTTCTTCGGATAGAATCAACAGAGTTTGGTCGGTAGAGATACTGGGTTTCTTCACTGCTACTATATCGGAAAATTCCATACATTGGCTTTTTTGATAAGTATTTTGCAGATACCATCCACCTGCTAGAAAGATAATAATGCAAGCTGCAGCCAAAGTACGGTACAGGACAAGTCTTTTTCTTTTGTTCTGTATTTCCTGACGATTCTGTTCGGATATGCATTGCCAAAGGGCATCCACTTTTTGTTGAGGAAGATAGGGTTTAGGAATATGCTGAAGCATCTGCAGGAAGTCACGTGCAATGGCTATTTCTTTCCCTAATTGCTTGTTTTCCCGGGCTAGTTTATCCCAAAACAGGATACTTTCCGGAGTCGGATGCTGTTCCGATTCTAAAAAATAAGCATCATTGAGTAATGAGTTTGCTTTATAATTACTATAGTCTATTTTTGAATCCATTTTATGCGTTGTTTTATATAAGGACAACTCAAAAAATGGATTCTACTCACTGAACTTATGTTTTTTTTAAGAAAATCTCTTTTTTATATTTACCTGAAGAAAGTTGCTAGAAGGCTTATCCATGCGATGCATTCTGATGTTCCGAAAGTGTCTCTTACTTTTTGCAGTGAACGTTGGAGTAGATTGTAAGCCGACTGATAATTTAGATCCATAATCTGACAAATTTCGTCGTACTCCATTTCTTCTATAAAACGATAATATATAATCTCTCGTTGCCTGGGAGTTAGTACATGGAGTATCCTTTTTATCTCATTGATTTGCTCGCGGTGCTCTTCTTCATTAAAAAAGTCGTTTTCGGCTATATGCTGTTCTTCTATAGAATGAAAATTGAAAACATAGTCTTCTTCCAACCGCTCTTTATTAAATACGTTATAGATACTGTTTTTAAGAGATATCATTAGATATATCTTTACGTTTTTGGGAATACTTAGTTTGTCTTTATTCTTGTATATTCTCACAAAAACGTCTTGTATGCAATCTTTCACTACTTCTGTGTTAGGAGTGATTTGTAGACCATATTGATATAGTAATTGGATATGGCTTGTGTAAAGCCAACTATAAGCTTCATTATTGCCTTCGAGAAAAAGTTTCCATTTAATATAACTTTCGTCTTGGATTTGCATGGATATTAATTCTTAAATTCCGGTATCAGTCGGATTTTTATCGGGAAATAGCGGGCTATAAAGAATTGTTTGTTTCAATACCTGCAACTTACCGTCTTTTACAAACTTCTCACCACGTTCTGCAAGATGTCCAACCATAGCTTGGCGGAGTTCCTCTAATTGACGTTTATATTTTTTGTCTGTTACGACATTTTTTAGTTCGTGAGGATCCTTTGAGAGGTCAAATAACTCCTCTGCTCCTGTGTGAAAACGCCAGACATATTTTATATTTCCATCGGTGAGTGCACACCAGTAATTATCAGGGCTATAACAAGTTGCATGCTCTAAATCAATATATTTCCTCCATTGGTCAGTTTTACCTTCCATCAAACGGAGCAAGGATTGGCCATCCATATCCTGTGGAACAGAACCACCGGCTATTTCGAGGAAAGTAGGTAATAAATCACGCAATTCTACCGGCTGGGTTATTTTGTTGCCTTTAATGAATTGATAACTTGCCGGCCATTTTACGATGTAGGGTATATGTACAGATCCTTCATAAGGATATGTTTTACGCCAGTGATGATGATCTCCTAACATATCACCATGGTCGGAAATATAGCAGATAAGTGCATTGTCATATATCCCTTTTTCTTTTAAAGTATTGATTACTTTGCCTATTTCTTCATCAATAAAAGTTACATTCGCGTAATAATGGCGGCGTGAATCTTTTGCGTATTCCTCGCCAAAGTTACCATAAGGAGCATCCTGTTTCACTTTTTGAGGATTCTTTAGTTGGGCATATGATTTGTTTTTACACCATTCTCCCACCCAGGGCTCGGGTATATTCCGATTGGCATATTCATCTAACAAACGTTGAGGTGGGTCATAGGGACTATGTGGACGCGCAAAAGAAATTTTTAAAAACAACGGTTGGTTGTTGATACTTTCATAATTACGAATCATTTCGCAAGCCATTTTTCCTGTCCATGCCGTGGGGTGTAACTGCTCCGGAAGTTTATAGGTAGCTGCTCCATGGTCATTCCAGCCAATATGGGTAGAATCAGGATTTAATCCCGGAGCTTGCATTTGAAACCATAACCGGTAATCGCTGATGAAATCGGGACTTTCTATACGTCCGCTTTCGTCTACCAATGTTCCCCGGAATCCATGAAGTGCTTTTTGTGGATACCAGTGCATTTTGCCAATACCAAAGCTATAGTAATTTAAGTCGCCCAACATACGCGGCATCTCATAACGATACTGCCTGGCTACTCTGCCATATCCTAGCATGCCGTGATGCCAGGGGGAGAGACCGGTTAATAACCCGGAACGTGCAGGTGTACTGCTAGGGGTGGAAGAATAACCGTTTGTAAAGAGTGTACCGTCTTCTGCCAATGCGTCCATATTCGGTGAAATGACAGAACTATTTCCCATACAGTTCATGGCATCTCCACGATGTTGGTCAGATACAATCAGGATAATATGAGGGCGTTCTAAAACTTGAGCAAAAACAAGTTGCGGAAAGATACAAATACCTGTGACCGCAAGTAAGGAGCTTTTTT
This sequence comes from Bacteroides sp. f07, assembly GCF_042854785.1. Taxonomy (NCBI): domain Bacteria; kingdom Pseudomonadati; phylum Bacteroidota; class Bacteroidia; order Bacteroidales; family Bacteroidaceae; genus Bacteroides; species Bacteroides sp. f07. The sequence continues at coordinate 1,112,408 of NZ_BAABXI010000001.1, forward strand.
TTGAAAATAGTGTTTTCATATTTTGAGGGGGTATTGTGTTTTCATTGTGACAAAAATACTATTTCTTTTTGAATAAAAGAAAAATAGCCACGTTTTTTACTTATAAGGAGAGTCTTGGATTAGTATATAAAAATAGTGACGCTATCCTCACGGGATACCGTCACTATTTGTTCATTATAGCGTTACTATCCTTACTGGATAGCGTCACTATCTTTTTTCCTTTAATAAAAACTCATCAATTGCCTTTTTGTAGGTTGCTTTATCGGCAGCCCCACGGAAAAGCTGTGGATCTCCTTTCATGGGGATGAATACGAACAATGGAATACTTGTTGCGTTGAACAGGGCTGCCAGTTCTTTCTGCTTATCCACATTTACTTTATAAATGATTATTTTCCCTGCGTATTCCTTTGCCAATTCTTTCATGATAGGAGCCGTCTGGCGACAAGGTCCGCACCAATCAGCGTATAAGTCGATGATGGCGGGCTTGTCACCTTTGTAATTCCACTCCTTTGATTTTTCATAATCGAAGACGTCTTTCAGAAACATTTCCTTGTTCATTACGACGACTTCACCGTTACCTGTTACCTCTTTTTTACTTTGATTGGTTTCTGCCTTATCATTGAAAGCGTATACAATTACGCTTATCATGACAAGTGCTACCACTGCTAATACTTTCTTCATTCGAAATCTTTATCTTTTTTATGTGTAATGCTTCTCGATAACCCCTTGTAGTTCGCTGCTGTGGATTACACCGGAATGTCTCCAAACTGCTTCTCCATCTTTGAACACTATAAACGTGGGCACGGCCTGTATGCGATATTTAGTTGCCAATTCTTCATGCTGGTCAACGTCTATCTTCACAATACGGGCTTTGTCACCTACGACCAATTTCAGCTCTTCCAGAACAGGTTTCATAGCTTTACACGGTCCACACCATTCTGCAAAGAAATCCACTAAAACGGGTACCGGTGACTTTATTAAATCTTCAAACTTTTCCATAATCTTTTCTTTCTTATAGTTAAATGGCAGTCATTGAAGACTGCAAATATAAATTCTATTTCATTAATATAACGGGAAAAAGCTGTTTTTGTTCACAAAATAGTAGTCTTGGGGATATTATCTTGTAGTGTAAAAGAGAGAATTTTGCATATCAAAAACAAAAGAATGGAATAATTGATGAGATGTATATGATGGAAGACTTCTTTTGATTGACGGGAAGTTGGAAAAGAAAAATGGATAATGAGTGACGATGTAAATTCATCTGTCTTCATTATCCATTTTTTATAAATATTTCTTCTGTTTATTCCGTAATGGTCAATTCATCAATGATATGGGATGCTCCCGCAAATTTATCTATGATAAAGAGCGTATAGCGAATATCAACACAGGCCGCACGTTGTGATGAGGGACGGAAAGCGATGTCACCCGTCAGTCCTTCAAAGTTACGGTCGAAAGCAGTTCCTACCAGTTGACCTTTACCGTTGAAAACCGGGCTGCCGGAGTTTCCTCCTGTATTGTCGGTGTTTACAATAAAGCAAACAGGCATTTCACCGTTTTTGCCATAGCGTCCATAATCTTTGGTTGCATATAACTCTTTCAGCTTTTGAGGTACTACAAATTCCCAGTTTCCTTGGTCTTCTTTCTCCATTACTCCTTTGAGAGTAGTGTGGGCATCATAGACAGCACCATCAAACGGCTCATAAGAAAGTACCTGACCGTATGTCAACCGTAAAGTGGAGTTTGCATCCGGATAAATAGGAATACCTTTTTCCTGCTTCATATCCATCATGCCTTTCACCCATACTTTGTGGGCGGCATTATAGTTTTGATTGGCTTCTTTCATGGCAATAGCCGTTTTCAATATTCCATCGGTAATGGAGTATTTGAATAGTACCATCCAGTCATAACTTATTTTGTATAGGCTCGGCTTTTTGATAAACTTCTCGAAATTTTTAGGATTACCGAAGATGGAATGTTCGAAACACTCGTCAACGAATGCGTCAATATTTCCTTTAAAACGGGAATTGATAATTTCAAAGATATTAATCCGTTGTTCTGCGGGAATATAACTGGCGTAGGTTTTCAGCATCTCTTTACCGACCATCTTTTCCACTTCCGGGAAAGGAACAGAGGCAAAGTATTTCTCACCCTCTTTTTTCAGTTTTTGGGTAGCTTCCTTTATTTTCTCTTTGTCTTTTGATTTCAAGGCTGCAACCATTTCCATTGTAGAAGGAATACGCATAAAATCGAGGGCGGTTACCAATGCTTCGTTTATTGCCTGTTGATGGTAGAGAGCGTCACGGCGGTGAGCCACGATAGAACGAATTTCATCGAAAGCTTTCTGATAAGAACCATCTCCCTTTTCGCGGCCACGTGCCAGAAGCTCTTCTTGTTGCTTACGTTTGGTATCTAATACGTTGAGACGTACCAGTCCTTCATTCATGCCGATGGCATTCTTCCAATAGTTGGCAGACGACGCATACTTGCTGGCATAATGAATACGTACGGCAGGGTCTTTCAGCATTTGTTCCATCAGTACCTTCTGACGGGCTCCGCGTACATGCTGACGCATGAAGTTGGTAGTCTGCATACGTTCTTCCACTTCATCGGAAATCATATATCTCCAGTTACGTCCGGGGAATCCCATAACAAAGGTGAAATCACCTTCCTGTACTCCGGCAAGGCTGATAGTGAGATGTTTCTTTACTTTCAAAGGAACATTGTCCTTTGAATATGCTGCAGGTTTTCCATCCTTGTCCGCGTAAATACGGAAAAGGGAAAAGTCACCCGTGTGACGCGGCCACATCCAGTTGTCGGTATCTGCTCCGAACTTACCAATGGAAGAAGGAGGAGCACCCACCATACGAATGTCGCTGTACACTGTCTTGACGAACATATAGTATTTGTTTCCGCCATAGAAGGCTTTTAGTTCCAACTTGGTTGCGGGAGTGACTTCTATATTTTCGGCCTTGGAAAAACGTTCCGCTACTTTGCTGAGATAACTTGGCGACAGGTAATTGACACCGTCTGGATCCGGGTCTTTCTTTAGCTGCTCGTTGACGTAATCAGTCACATCGAGAATCCGGTCGATGTATGTGACGGTCAGTCCCGGAGTAGGAAGCTCCGCATCGCGGTTCATAGCCCAAAAGCCCTCTGTCAGGTAATCATGCTCTACATTGCTGTGTTGCTGGATAGCTCCATAGCCGCAATGATGATTAGTCAGGACCAGCCCTTCGGAAGAGATGACTTCTCCCGTACATCCGCCGCCGAAGTGTACGACTGCATCTTTCAGGGAAAGACCGTTTGCGTTATATACCTCTTCGACAGGTATTTCCAGACCTAGTTCACGCATGGCAACTGCATTCTGTGTTTTCAGGTCAGTCAGCATCCACATACCTTCGTCGGCGTGGATGCTGAGAGTTGCCAATGAAAATATAGCAAATAGAATTTGTTTTCTCATTTATTCTACAATTGTCATTTCGTTAATCAGATGTCCGCAATTGCCTAATTTCTCAAGGATGAACAGGACATAGCGGATATCCAGGTTGATGCAACGTTGCAGGTTATTGTCAAAGTTGATGTCACCGCTCAATGATTCCCAGTTGCCGTCAAAAGCACAACCGATCAATTCTCCGTTTTCATTCAATACCGGGCTACCGGAGTTGCCACCGGTGATGTCGTTAGTAGACAGGAAGCAAACCGGCATATCACCGTTCGGCAAAGCATAACGTCCGTAATCTTTCTTTTCTATCAGTTCTTTCAGTTTGGCGGGTACTACAAATTCACGGTCTTCCGGGTTCTCTTTTTCAAGAATACCTTTGGTGGTAGTGTAATAGTTGTAGTGTACTCCGTCTTTCGGGTCATAAGGTTTCACGTTGCCGTAAGTCAGACGAATCGTAAAGTTAGCATCCGGATAAGAAGGTACGGGTAACTTCATGTTGCCAAGACCACGAATGTATGTCTTATGCAACAAAGCCAGTTCCTTATCCATATCTTTCAGTTGTGAAACGATTTGATCGAACAAGTCATATTTAGACTGGCAGTATTGTAAAGCAAGGTCGTTGTCTATAGCCTTTACTGTCGGCTTTTTGATAAACTTCTCAAAGTTTGCACGGTTGGCAAAGATGGAGTTATCGTACATGTCGTCGATAAACTTGTCATAATCACCTTTGTATTTCTGTTCGATAACCTTATAGATAGACGGACGCTGGTCAGCCGGAATCATTTCTGCATAAAGCGGGAACAGTGCTTTGGCTACTTTGCGGTCTACTTCATGGTCGTAGTCTTTATTGTGAATACCATCATATGTCTCTTTCAGAGCTTCTATGCGTACCTTAATTAAAGAATCATTCTTTTCTACCAGTGCTTCCCGTGTTTTAGATAACAGGGTGCTGCCGAATTCAATAGCTCCGAAGAACGTTTCCCTTAAGCAAGTGAACTGATAGTTGAGGGGAGCTGTTTTAGCTACCAGATCATCTATCTTCTTTACTACTTCCGCATATTCGGAATTGTTCTTTTCTTTGGCAAATTCAGCGAATTTAGCTTCCTGGGCAGCTTTTGTACCAAGTACATCGTTATCGATAATCGCTTTATTCATACCGATGGAGTTCTTCCAATAGTTGCTGGAACCGGCATACTTGTTGGCATACTGAATACGGATTTTGTCGCTGGCGTTCATTACTTCTTTCAGGACTGCCAAGCGGGCACCTCGGATACGAATACGCGGTTCGTTCTCTGATTCCATACGTTCTTTTACTTCCGATACGGTCAGATAGCGGCTTGTGCTTCCGGGAAATCCCATAATCATAGCGTAGTCTCCTTCGTTCAAACCTTTGATAGAGATAGGCAAATGTTTTTTCGTTTTCAGCGGTGTATTGGCGGCATTGTATTCTGCCGGTTCGCCGTTAGCGTCTGCATAGATACGGAACATGGAGAAGTCGCCCGTGTGGCGGGGCCACATCCAGTTGTCTGTTTCGCCACCGAATTTGCCGATAGAAGAAGGCGGTGCGGCAACCATACGTACGTCTGGGTATATCTTCTTATAAAACAGGTAGAATTTATTTCCGGCATAAAATGGAAGTGCTTGCGGCACAATGCCTTTTTTATCTTTCAAGTCGCTTTGGGAGTAAAGTTCTTCTGCCAGTTTCTGAAGGAACGCACCAGTGAACGATTCGGACTCTGTGATTTCTTTAGCGGCTATTTTAGCATTGACAATATCAGTAATGTCCTCAATGCGTTCGATAAATGTGAATTTCAGTCCCGGAGTGGGGAGTTCCTTATCTCTGGAAGTAGCCCAGAAACCATCTGTCAGATAATCATGTTCAACACTGCTATGTTGCTGGATAGAAGCATAACCACAGTGATGGTTTGTCAGGATCAAACCTTCAGGAGAGATGATTTCTCCCGTGCATCCGCCGCCGAATATGCCGACGGCATCCTTTAATGAAACGCCGTTCGGGTTATATAAGTCTTGGGCTTCCAGCTTCAAACCTTGTTTCTTCATCATATCTATAGAATGCTGTTGTTGCATCAATTGCAATAACCACATACCTTCATCCGCCTTGGCGGAACATACGATCAGCGCGGTCAGCGCCAATAAATAAAGTCTTAGTCTATTCATTAATTCAGTGATAAAAATTAAATATATGATTGTTAATATGTTCCAGTGTTTAATATTCTGCTTTGAATGTTCCACTTTTTAAGGCTTCCATAATATTTGCCGGCGGGCGTTGGTTCATCAATTCGTTTTTCATGAAGTCCATATATGGAGCTACATGCTTGAAGAACTGGTAGTATCCTTTGCAAAGATAATTCAAGCCGGGTTCGCCTTCTGATGTCTGGCTGAAACGGTTCTTCGGACATTCTCCGTTGCAGGCAAAGAGGAACTCACATTCTTTGCATTGAGTCGGGAGAGACTGGTATTTCATATTTCCGAAGTTATGTTGGCGTTCGCTGTGCATCATTTCCACGAGAGTCTGGCTGTAGATATTTCCCAGTTTATATTCGGGGAACACAAAATGGTCGCAGGAATAAACGTCTCCGTTAAATTCCATAACGCCGGCGTGTCCGCAGGTTTTTGCCATGGAGCATACACCGGGTTGCTCGCCCATCCAGTTGGCAAGTGTAGAATCAAATATTTGTATGTAGTAGTTGCCTACGTCTTCTTTTACCCATTCGTCGAAAAGAGTGCAAAGAAACTTCCCCCACTGTTCGGGAGTGATTGAGAAGTCAGCCAGTGTGCCTTCCTTGTTTTCGGCAAGAGAGGCGAGGTGACGCCCGTCTTGATGCGGAAGGATACGCTCTACAATGGGGGCAAACTGGATATAATGGCAATCTATTTCTTTGAAAAAGTGGTAGAAATCCAAAGGATAGTCGGCGTTGAAGTCATTAATGACAGCCATTGCGTTCCATTCCACTTTATGCTTTTTCAATAGATTGATTCCCTGCATCACCTTCACAAAAGAAGGTTTTCCCATCTTGTTCTTGCGGTATTCATCGTGGAACTCCTGCGGACCGTCGATTGAAACTCCTACCAGCCAGTTGTTGTCGTGAAAAAACTGACACCATTCATCGGTGAGCATTGTTCCGTTGGTCTGGATACAGTTGTCGATCGTACGTCCACGGGCATACTTCTTTTGCAGTTCCATTGCCTTTTTGTAGAAAGAGAGTGGACGCATCAGCGTTTCTCCTCCGTGCCAGGTGAAAAGCACCTGAGGCATGGTCTGTGAGTTAATGTACTCGTCGATGAACTTTTCGAGAAGTTCATCGCTCATTACGTGTTTCGGATTGTCTTTGTATAAGTTGGCCTTCTCCAGATAGTAGCAATAATCGCATGCAAGATTGCATACGGCACCTACTGGCTTTACCATCACATAAAGCGGTTTGGCAAAAGGGGCAAAAGTCGATGTTTTCATGACTACAAAATTAGATAAACTAAATGAAAAAAAGTCCCTTGTAGGTATGTTTATAAGGATTATTAAAGAAAAGAGTCTTACAAGATTTAAATATTGATAAAATGTTTCCTTGAAATCTGAATCAGTTGTACCTTTGCACTCAGAATTTTAATGAATAAATGAACGTGAATAAAATTTTGCCTTTTTTACTTTTGATTCCGTTTCTGACTTCTTGCACCAGCAAGTACAAGATTGAAGGAACATCTTCAGTGAATAGTCTGGATGGAAAAATGTTGTATCTCAAATCCCTGAACGATGGTGAATGGATAAAGCTGGATTCTGCCGAAGTGGTACACGGCCTGTTCTCAATGAAAGGGAAAATAGACTCAGTACAGATGGTGACGCTTTACATGGATAATGAAAGCATTATGCCAATAGTGCTGGAAAATGGCAAAATCAAGGTTACTATCAGCAATACAGACCTGAAAGCAATGGGCACTCCTTTGAATGCAGCATTGTATGAGTTTATCGACAAAAGAAATCGGTTGGAAGAAAGCATAAGTGAATTGGAACAGAGAGAAACCCGCATGGTAATGGACGGTGGTGACTTGGAGGAAATACATTCACAGTTGATAGTAGAAGGAGATTCACTGATGAAAGAAATGAATCAATACGTAAAAAACTTTATTTCAACAAATTATGAAAATGTGTTGGGGCCAAGTGTATTTATGATGCTTTGCAGCTCTTTACCATATCCAGTTATGACTCCTCAGATAGATGATATTATAAAAGATGCTCCATATTCTTTTAAAAGTAATAAACTTGTGCGGGAATTTCTTTCCAAAGCGAGAGAGAATATGAAATTGATAGAAGAACATCAACGATTGGAACAAAATACTACAACCAATAAGTAACCCTTGAGCCTTTTGGATGTGTTTTGTGTGGCAGAACCGACTAAAAAGAAAACGGCATTTATCAAAATAGCCGTTTTCTTTTTAGTCGGTTCTGTCTGATTAATAGAGTGTCAATTGAGGAGTCCGTATTGGTACTACCTATCTTGATCTTCGTTTTTCACCATGCCTTTATATTTCTCGGGAAGTGCGCTTTCAACCGCGGCATAGGCTTCCGTCATAGTTGCTTTGATATTCTCCATACCTTTTCCCTTAGGCGGAATAGGGTCATGAATTGTCAGAATCATGCGGTGGCGGTGTATCCACTTGCCTGTACGCGGCAGAATTTCAAAAGAACCGTCAATAGTGACAGGAACCACTGCCAACTGTAAATCGTCAGCCAACTGGAAAGCTCCTTTTTTGAAATACCCCATATGTCCTGTGAAAGTACGTGCCCCTTCCGGGAAAACTACTAACGAAACTCCGTCTTTCAAAGACTCTTTGGCTTGCCGGATAGTCTCCAATACTTTTTTGGGACCGGAACGGTCAACAAAAATATGCCCTGCACTTTCACAAGCCTTTCCGACGAACGGCAGTTTGCGCAGGCTCTTTTTCATCATCCACTTAAAGTTTCTTCCAATGAACCCATAGATAAGGAATATGTCGAATGAACCTTGATGATTAGGAACGAAAATATAGGAAGTCTTGTCATGCAGTTTCTCACGCCCGTGAATCTTTACGGGAATCAACAGGAAAAGACAAATTAATTGTGACCATATCTTTCCCGGATAATATCCCCAGAAGTGGGCTCCACCCAAGAGGGAACCTGCTATAGTGACGATTGCCGTGAGGATAGTCAACACTAATAAAATAGGCAAAGCAATGCAAATCTGATAAATATAATAAAGTATCTTCATAGGGCTGGATTTTAATGTTGCAAATATACATGATTATTGGTAAAAAAGGGATGCAGATGCCATATAATCTTTTTGATTGTATTATTTTTGCTTCTTTAAAGATGAATACAAAATTATGATACGTATATTACATACCGCTGACTGGCATTTGGGACAAACTTTCTTCGGCTATGACCGTACTGAAGAACACGAAGCATTTCTGAATTGGCTGGCAGAAGAAATTTGTCGGAAAGAGATTGATGTATTGATTATAGCCGGGGATGTTTTTGATGTCTCCAATCCTTCGGCTGCATCCCAAAGTATGTATTACCGTTTTATTTACCGGGTGACGGCTGAGAATCCGAACCTGCAAATAGTGATTGTTGCCGGTAACCATGATTCGGCGGTACGTCTGGAAGCTCCTCTGCCTTTATTGCAGGCTATGAGGACAGAAGTCAGAGGAGTAGTGCGCAAACTGGAAGGCGGAGAAATAGATTACGATCATCTGTGCGTGGAACTGAAAAACCGGATGGGGGAAGTTGAATTGCTTTGCATGGCTGTCCCTTTCTTGCGGCAAGGAGATTATCCGGCAGTGCGGACGGAAGGCAATCAGTATGCGGAAGGAGTACGTGAACTTTATACGCAGCTCTTGCAAAGGTTGTGGAAGAGGAGAAAAGCAAATCAGTCGATTCTTGCCATCGGCCATTTGCAGGCTACCGGTTCGGAGATTGCAGAGAAAGATTATAGTGAACGTACGGTAATTGGAGGTTTGGAATGTGTGTCGCCGGATGCGTTTTCTGAACAGATAGCCTATACGGCATTGGGGCATATTCATAAAGCCCAGCGGGTATCCGGCCGGGAGAATGTACGTTATGCAGGAAGCCCTATCCCGATGTCTTTTGCGGAGAAGCATTATCGTCATGGAGTGGTGATGGTGACTTTTGATGATGGTTGTGCGGTAGGTATTGAACGGCTCGAATGTCCGAAGTCAATACCTTTGGTAAGCGTGCCGGGTGGAAAACCGGCATTGCCGGAAGTTGTGCTGGAAGCATTGAAAGAACTGCCGGCAGTAGAGGGCATGGCTCCTTATCTGGAAGTAAAAGTATTGTTGGAAGAGCCGGAACCTATGCTCCGACAGGAAATAGAGGAGGCACTGGCAGATAAAAACTACCGGTTGGCACGTATTGTTTCCACTTATCGTGGTGATGAGGGAAGTATAGAAAAAGAGGAGGCGGATTGGAAAAGAGGACTGCATGAGATGTCTCCCTTACAGATTGCACAATCTGCATTTGAGAAGATTTATCAGGCGGAAATGCCGGAAGAGTTGACCGAACTGTTTCAAGAAGCCTATTTGGCTGCCACCCGTAAAGAAGAGGAGAATGAAGGATGAAAATATTAGCTATACGATTAAAGAATTTGACCTCGATAGAGGGAGTTGTGGAAGTCGATTTTACATCAGAACCGTTACAATCTGCGGGAATATTTGCTATCTCGGGGGCTACAGGGGCGGGTAAATCTACTTTGTTGGACGCACTGTGTCTGGCATTATATGATAAAGCGCCCCGTTTTGCCGTTTCGGTAGAAAGTGTAAATTTGGCAGACGTAGGAGATAATCAGATAAACCAGTCCGATGTCAGGAATCTGCTGCGCCGCGGAACGGGTGACGGCTATGCGGAGGTTGATTTTTTAGGGATAGACGGTCATCGTTACCGTTCTCATTGGTCGGTGAGACGGACAAGAAATAAGGTGAGCGGTTCTTTGCAACCACAGGCATTGGAAGTGAAAGACTTGGACACGGAGAAAGAGTTTCAAGGTACTAAGAAAGAACTGTTGGCTCAATTGGTCGAGTTAATCGGTCTGACGTATGAGCAGTTTACCCGTACCGTACTGCTGGCTCAGAATGATTTTGCCACCTTTTTGAAGTCGAAAGGAGCTGCAAAAGCAGAATTGCTTGAAAAACTGACGGGGACAGCCGTTTATTCGCAAATCTCTCAAGAGATATTTGCTCGGAATAAGGCGGCACAGGAAGAGGTCGCTTTGATTCATAATAGAATGAGTGTGATTGAACTGATACCGGAAGAAGAATTGCTTGCCTTACAGAAAGAAAAAAAAATATTGGTTGAAAAGCGTGCTGCGGGGATTAAATTGCTGGCAGAGCAGAATACGCAACTAAATGTTGTCCGTTCATTAAAAATGCAGGAGGAACTTCGGAAGAAGAAACAAACAGAAGAACAAGGGAAGCAGGTGAAGTTGAAAGGGGCTATGGAAAGGCTTGTTTCACAAGAAGAAGGGCTGTTGCATTTTAAGGCTCAATGGGAAGCTATACAACCGGATTTGAAGAAAGCGCGTCAGTTGGATGTGCAGATACAATCGCAGCAAGACGGATATGTACAGGCGAAACAGATGTTACAAGCAGCCTGCGACCAAGTGACCGGACAAGAGAAGAAGATGCGGACGGCTACGGAACACTTGCAATCATCTTATCAGTCCTTGAATCGCTTGTTGAATCATACAGGAGTGGAAGAGCCTTTGCAACTTGAACAAGTGGAAATAATCTTGCGGCAGGAAGAAGAAAAATTAACTATTGGAATAAAGGCAAACGAAGAACGCTTGGAGCGATTAAATTCTTTTGGTTATCCGTCATTGGCGGAAGAGCAGGTGAAGTTGCAGAAAGAATGGACGCGTCAGCAGAATATCCGGCAACTTACTGAAACGAAGGCAAAAGCGAAAACAGAAATTGAAAGATTAGAGAAAGAGACGGCAGGTTGTTTAAAGCAACTGGCAGAGCAAGAGAGTACGTTAAAAACTGTTCAGCGGCTTTATGAAAATGCACGTATGGCAGTTGGGAGAGATGTGAAGGCTTTGCGTCAGCAATTGCAGGAAGGTGAAGCTTGTCCGGTTTGTGGCAGTACATCGCATCCTTATCATCGGGAGCAAGGGGTAGTGGATACTCTTTTCCGGAATATTGAACAGGAATATAATGTGGCGGCAACGGCTTGCCAGCAGATAAACAATCGGACTATCGCTTTACAACGTGATTTGGCACATCAAAAGACAATTGAAAGGCAGGTGTGCGAACAATTGGCTGTATTACAGAAAGAAGGTTTTGACGCGGGCAGCGAAGAACAGATACGGCATCGCCTGGAAGAACTGGCAAAGCTGATTCTGGAATATCGCGGTCTTTATGCGGAATGGCAACACAGTGACGAAGCGGTTAAAAAGATGCGTGCTCATTGTGAGGCTCTGCGTGAAAATGTCTCTTTCTGCCGTTTGGCAATGCAGAAAGTCTCGTCTGCCAAGGAGCAATTGGCTACTTTGCAAAATGTAGCTAATTCCGAGCAGAAACGATTTGCTACAATAGAGAAAACATTGGATGCTCTTCGTCAAGAACGTTCGGTCTTGTTAAAAGGAAAGAGTGCGGACGAAGCGGAAGCAGCCGTGGCGAGAAAGGAGAAAGAACTGAACCTTGCTTTGGATCAAGCACGTAAAGAAGTAGAAACTGTGCAAAACTGTCTTTCAGGCTTGCATGGAGAAATGAAACAGATTGCTTTGGCTGTTGAAGAGTTACAAGAACAATGTAAACAGATTGAATTTCCCGAACAACTTCCTGAAACGATCAGGAAGCAACAGGAAGAAAATCTGAATACGGAACGAAGTCTTTCTACTATTGAAGCCCGTTTGCTGCAACAGGTCAAGAATAAGGCAACGGTGGAAATGATTGCTAAAGAACTGGTGGAGAAACAATCAGTTGCCGAGCGATGGGCGAAACTTAATAAGCTGATTGGAAGTGCAGACGGAGCGAAGTTTAAGATTATCGCGCAAAGTTATACTTTGAATCTGCTGCTGCTTCATGCCAACAAGCATTTGTCTTACCTTTCTAAACGCTATAAATTGCAGCAGGTTCCCGGTACGTTGGCGCTTCAGGTCATTGACTGTGATATGTGCGATGAGGTGCGGACTGTTTATTCCCTTTCCGGGGGCGAATCATTCTTGATTTCCCTGGCATTGGCTTTAGGACTGTCTTCTTTATCCAGTAATAATCTGAAAGTGGAATCCCTTTTTATTGATGAAGGATTCGGCTCTTTGGATGCGGAAAGCCTGCGGACAGCTATGGAAGCTTTGGAACAACTGCAAATGCAGGGAAGAAAGATTGGAGTCATTTCTCATGTACAAGAAATGAGTGAACGGATTTCCGTCCAGGTGCAGGTACATAAGAAAGTGAATGGGAAAAGTGTGCTTACCGTCGTAGGGTAAGCACCGTTATTTCCGGCCATGCGCCGAAGCGGAAAGGTAATCCTACATAACCGATCCCTACATTGACATATAAACCGCGTGTACCTTCCAGATACATTCCACCCCATTCGGGGTAGATATAAACGGAAGGAGAATAGTCTCCGAATTGAAGTTGCATGGCATGGGTATGCCCTGCCAGCATTAAGTCTACGTTCGATTTGGGAAGTACTTCCCGTCTCCAATGCGTAGGGTTGTGGCTTAGCAATATTTGAAACATGTCTTCAGTACCGGCCTTTGCTCCGGCGAGATCACCGTGTTGGGAGAAAGGCGGTTCGCCTTCGTTTTCGACTCCGATGAGTGCGATGCTGTCATTCCCTTGAATCAGGAATGTATGTGAGTTATTTAGTAATTTCCATCCCATAGCTGCCTGCCTTTGCTCTAAGTCAATCAGATTGTCATCCTGTTCCTGCTTGTTTTTCCAACGAAAGTAGGGGCCATAATCGTGGTTTCCCAATATGGAATAAACACCGTCTTTGGCTTTCAACCGTGCGAGAATCTCTTGAAAACCATCTAACTCCACCGCACGGTGGTTTACCAAGTCTCCGGTGAAGACGATAAGGTCAGGCTGTTGGGCGTTCACCAGATTCACCATTCTTTCGATAGCGGAAGCATTTCCTATCCAGCTACCGATATGCAAGTCCGAAAGCTGTACAATACGGTATCCGTCAAAGGCTTGGGGAAGTCGGGAAGAGGAGTAGGTGACTTCTTTGACTTCAAATCGGCTCCGTCCGATGAAAGAGCCGTAGAGAATCATGAAAATACTGAGGACGGCTAATGTTAATCCAGTACATATGAACGGGGTACGTGGCATCCGGAGCCATTTATGGAAAGGTATTCCGACAACGGTGCAGAGAGCCAATAATAGTTTGGGAGCTGCAAACAGGAAAAAGAAGATGGAGAACCATCCGATATCCCGTGTATGGCTTTCGGAAAACGGATTGTTGGCGAAAAACACCAGGTATAGCAACCCCGCAATTAAAAGGACACTCGGTAGCCAATAGAGGATTCGCAACCACCGCTTTGCTGTGAGCTGAACGATAAACCGGAGATACAGGTAAATATCCGGTAGAATCAGTACTAATAACAGGAATATGAATAAGCGTTGTAACATGCTGACTTTTTAGTTAGTATATTTTAGATTGTATTTTCTATATCAGTTCATTTAATTCACTTAGGTTCTTTTTGATTTCATGGATGCGGTTCAAGAACTTCTTACGATAAATCCATAGGATCAGTCCGAGTCCGCCACCCCATAACAGGAAGAAAAAGAGCATCATCCCTATTCCGTATTGCCACACTTGCCAGTAGATAAATGAAAGTATGGCCAGTATCAGAAGAAAAGCAATGGCAAACAACCGTTCTCTGATAGTCCACCGATGAATACGGTTGACACGTCCTACCACTTCTACAAGAGGCATTTCGTCTATTTGAGTCCGTTGGAGAAAACGGGTGGTGATGATGTCCCAGCAAAGTGCCGGAATCCAGGCAAGGAGAATGATGATATAGATCGGATTCAACCGGTTATGTAACAGTACTTCCGCTAAAAACAAGATTAATACCGGCAGGGAAATCAGGATCAGCTTGATATTCAGGCTGGCAATAGCATGGATACCTTTGTCGGCATGTGCTATCAGCTTCGAAAGTTCTTCTTCCTTGATAAGCTCCTTGTCTTTTAAGTGCTCATCAAGTACATTCCAGGATTTTTTCAGTTCTTCCAGTTCCATATATCTTATTCCTCCTTTTTCATTCTTTTAAGTTTGTCCTTGATACGACTTAGCTTGGTCGCTACGTTCGTCACGGTTAGTCCGGTGATTTCTGCGATTTCCTCATAGCTTTTATCTTCGAGATAGAGTAGGATAATTGATTTATCGAGTTGTCCCAATTGGTTAATCATCCGGTAGAGCTGCCTCAGCATTTCATTGAGCGGATCGTGAGCTTCGACTGTCCAGTCTATTTCCTGGGTAAGGCTGACTATTTCCGGTACATTCTTTTCTTTTCGATAGAAGCTGATACAGGTGTTGAGGGAAATGCGGTAAATCCATGTAGAGATTTTACATTCTTTTCTAAATTTAGGAAAAGCTTTCCAAAGGTTCAGTATCACGTCCTGATAGAGATCATTGAGCGGAGCGTTGGGATTGGCATACAGATAGCACACTTTGTAGATAACCCGCTCGTATTCGCGGATGACCGACAAGAACTCTTGCTCAATAGGGTTATTTGCCTCTGTTGTTCGTTCTCTCATGGAGTCTATAATTGCTATTGTAAATTGGCTGCCAGGAATTTACGGATTTCTTCTACACTTTTTTCCCGGCGGCGGGCGTAATCTTCGAGCTGGTCTTCTCCAATCTTTCCGACAGAGAAGTACTCGGCAGCCGGGTGAGCGAACATAAGTCCGCAAACGGAAGCATGAGGATACATGGCTCCGTTTTCAGTCAGCGAAATGCCTATCTGTTTCATGTCCAGCAGTTCGTCCAGCAGGAAGTTGACGGATTGATCGGGCAAAGAAGGATAACCGACTGCAGGGCGGATGCCTTGATATTTCTCAACTAATAAATCTGCTATACCTAAGTTCTCGTCTTTAGCGTAACCCCATGCTTCTTTACGTACGTATTCGTGCATTTTCTCCGTAGCTGCTTCTGCAAGGCGGTCGGAGAGGGTTTGTACAAGTAAATGTTTATAAGGATCCTGTTCATACAATCCTTCCATATCTGCGTCGATGGAAGAGGCAAAAGCGCCGATGATATCCGGGATACCGGAAGATAGCGGGCGAATGAAGTCGCTCAGGCAAACGAAAGGACTGCCGTCTCTTTTAGGTGTTTGCTGGCGAAGCAAGGGAAAGGTGATGAATTGGTCTTTTCCCTTTTCAATCAGCAGATTATCTCCGTCGGAATTAGCCTTGCAGAGTTTGAAAATTGTTTTCACTTCATAGTCCCGGTCGAGCGAGTCCAGCATCCGGTTCGCTTCTTTGAATAGCTGCATGGCTTCGGAAGCTTTGCTGCGTTCTTCTTCAGGGAAGGTGGTCAGCCACAAAGCACGGCAGGAATCGCATCCGTGAATGTTGGCGATAGCTGCGAAACGCGGCTGAAAACCCCACGCGTGGAAAAAGTAAATCCAGTTGATGTAAGGGCTGACAGAATGTATTTTGTAGGATAAAACAGTACTCATATGCTATTGATGACGAATATTCTTTATCTGAATCTTAATTCTTGCCCGCGATAGGTGTCGTCTATTTCTCCATTATTGTATAACAGATGCCCGTTTACAAATGTTTTCTCCACTTTCCAGTGTAAGGTGCGTCCTTCCAGCGGGCTCCATTTGCATTTACTTAAAATACAATCTGCCGTTACCGTCCATTCGGAGTCGGGGCGTACCAATACAAGGTCTGCCTGATAACCTTTATGAATAAATCCACGGTTATTTATTTGATACATTTGAGCTGGTGCATGAGACATCTTTTCCACTACTTTTTCGATAGGGAAGATTCCCTTATCCACAAGTTCCAACATACTGACTAATGAAAACTGTATCATTGGCATCCCGGACATGGCTTTTAAAGCTCCGCCTTCTTTCTCGTTTAGCAGGTGAGGAGCATGGTCGGTTGCAATGGCATCAATCAGGCCGCTGTTGACAGCTTCCTGCAAAGCTTTCCGGTCTTCGGCAGTTTTAATGGCGGGGTTGCACTTGATGCGTGCGCCTAGTGTCCCATAATCGTCCTCCGTAAAGAGTAAATGTGAAACACAGGCTTCTGCTGTAATTCTCTTTTCCGCCAAAGGAGCGTCAGAAAATAAACGTAGTTCTTTAGCGGTAGAAATGTGCATGATGTGCAGGCGGGCGTTTGCCTCGCGTGCCAGTTGTACAGCCAGTTCGGAAGAGCGGTAACAAGCCTCTTCCGACCGGATCACAGGATGGAGAGCCAGAGGCATATCGTCTCCGTATTCTTTTTTATATTTATCCGTATTTTCTTTGATGATTCCCTGGTCTTCGCAATGGGCGGCGATAAGTAAATCGGTTCCGCCGAATATATTGCGCAGGCTGGCCATGCGGTCTACCAACATGTTCCCGGTGCTCGAACCCATAAATAACTTCACTCCGCAAACACGGTGCTTGTCCAGTTGTGCAAACTGGGTGTAGTTATTATTGGTTGCTCCGAAATAGCAGGAATAGTTGACAGATGACTTTTCTCCCAATAGAGCGAATTTCTCATCCAAGGCTTCCAGAGTGGTTGTCTGCGGGTTCGTATTCGGCATATCCATGATAGAAGTAACGCCCCCGGCTGCTGCGGCACGGCTTTCTGTGGTAATGTCCGCTTTATGAGTCAGTCCGGGGTCACGGAAATGTACATGTTCGTCGATGACGCCGGGCAATAGGTAACATCCGGTTGCGTCTATGATTTCATCACAAGGTACGGTTGTCTTTTCTTCACCAGTCAATATCTCGGCGATTTTCTCGTCTTCGATTACGACTGAGCCCAGTACTTTTCTTCCTTCGTTGACAATAATGGCATTTTGGATCAGTGTACGTTTCATTTCTTTTGCGGGAATTTATGGAACCAACTATTTGTTTTTAATTTAATCACACCGAATATGGCTTCTCCAAAGATACTGCTGTTCATCTTGGAAGTGCCCAGTTCGCGATTGATGAAGATGACGGGAACTTCGATGATTTTAAACCCACATTTATAAGCGGTGAATTTCATTTCAATCTGAAAAGCATATCCTTTGAAACGAATATGGTCTAAATCAATCGTTTCCAATACCTGGCGGCGGTAGCAGACGAATCCGGCTGTAGTGTCGTGCACGGGAATACCTGTGATGAATCTCACATATTTGGATGCGAAGTACGACATCAGTACCCGTCCCATCGGCCAGTTTACTACATTCACTCCGCTGACATAACGGGAACCGATAGACACATCTCCGCCTTGTTCCGAGCAGGCCTGATACAGACGTGGGAGATCATTCGGGTTATGGCTGAAGTCGGCATCCATTTCGAAGATATATTCGTAGGCATGTTGCAGTGCCCATTTGAAACCGGCGATATAGGCGGTGCCCAGCCCTAGCTTTCCTTTGCGTTCAATCATGAAAAGACGTTCAGGAAATTCTTGTTGCAGAGTTTTTACTATATTTGCCGTTCCGTCCGGAGAACCGTCCTCTATAACCAGAATATGGAATACTTGGGGAAGTCCGAAAACGGCACGGATGATATTTTCTATGTTCTCCCTTTCATTATAGGTGGGGATAATTACGATGCTATCCGATGTTTGCATATAGTTACTATAAAATTTAGAAACAAAAGTAGCTCTTTTCCTTTAGTTATAGATGAACTAAGGAAAATTTAACGTGTGCTATACTTCATTGGGAAGCGCCTTCCTGTAATACTTCTATCCTTTAAGTATGTACTCCCATTATTTTTTGTACTTTTGCGATGAAATTTTTAATAGGTATGACAATAACTGAGTTGCAACAACAATATGCTGCCCACCCCAATACGGCAGTTATGAAGCGCTTGTTGAAGGACACTTCTGTTCAAACTATCTTTTGTGGCGGGCTGTGTGCATCTGCTGCTTCCCTTTTTTCTTCTGTATTGGTGCAAGAGGGTGGTTGCCCGTTTGTATTTATTTTAGGTGATCTTGAAGAGGCCGGATATTTCTATCACGACCTGACACAGATATTGGGTGCGGAGACAGTGCTTTTCTTTCCCTCTTCCTTCCGACGTTCCATCAAGTATGGCCAAAAAGACGCGGCGAATGAGATTCTTCGTACGGAAGTACTGAGCCGTT
This sequence comes from Bacteroides sp. f07, assembly GCF_042854785.1. NCBI lineage: Bacteria > Pseudomonadati > Bacteroidota > Bacteroidia > Bacteroidales > Bacteroidaceae > Bacteroides > Bacteroides sp. f07. Next base: position 1,131,159 of record NZ_BAABXI010000001.1, read on the forward strand.
TGCAGAAAGGGGAGAAGGGATTGTGTATCGTAACTTATCCGGATGCGTTGGCTGAGAAAGTTGTGTCCCGTAAAGAATTGAGCAGCAAAACGTTGAAACTGAATGTCGGCGAGAAAGTGGATACCACTTTTATAACGGACGTTTTGCATAGCTACGGCTTTGAATATGTAGACTATGTATATGAACCGGGACAATACGCTGTTCGCGGCAGCATTATCGACGTCTTCTCTTTTGCTTCGGAATATCCCTATCGTATTGACTTCTTTGGCGATGAAGTAGAGAGTGTCCGGACTTTTGAAGTGGAAACCCAGTTATCCCGTGAGAAGAAAGACGGAGTGTCTATTGTACCTGACTTGGCAGTGACGGGAGATGTGACTACTTCTTTCCTTGATTTTATCCCGAAAGAGACGACTTTGGCGATGCGTGATTTCCTTTGGTTGCGTGAACGGATACAGGTGGTGCATGATGAGGCGTTGACTCCGCAGGCAATAGCTGTTCAGGAAGCCGAAGAGAATGGGAGGATTACTTTGGAGGGAAAATTGATAGACGGCAGTGAATTTACGATACGTGCGCTTGATTTTCGCCGGTTGGAGTTTGGTAACAAGCCGACCGGTACACCGAATGCCAGTATCACTTTCAGTACTTCCGCCCAACCTATCTTTCATAAGAATTTTGATTTGGTGGCAAACTCTTTCAAAGACTATCTGGAAAAAGGATATTCGCTTTACATCTGTAGCGATAGTACAAAGCAAACGGAGCGCATCAAGGCTATTTTTGAGGATCGTGGTGATAAGATACAATTTACCCCTGTCGAGCGTACTATTCATGAAGGATTTGTAGACAACACTTTACGGCTCTGTATCTTTACAGACCATCAGTTGTTCGACCGTTTCCATAAATATAATTTAAAAAGCGATAAGGCCCGTTCGGGAAAAGTAGCTCTTTCGTTGAAAGAATTGAATCAGTTTACTCCGGGTGATTATGTCGTGCATACGGATCATGGTATCGGACGTTTCTCAGGGCTGGTACGTATTCCGAATGGGGATACTACGCAGGAAGTTCTGAAACTGGTCTTTCAGAATGAAGATGTGGTATTCGTTTCTATTCATTCCCTGCATAAAGTTTCCAAATATAAAGGGAAGGAAGGCGAAGCTCCACGACTGAATAAATTGGGCACGGGTGCATGGGAGAAACTGAAAGAACGCACAAAGAGCAAAATAAAGGATATTGCCCGTGATTTGATTAAACTGTACTCGCAACGTCGGCAGGAGAAAGGGTTTTCTTATAGTCCTGACAGTTTCTTGCAGCGTGAACTGGAAGCGTCCTTTATTTATGAAGATACACCCGATCAGAGTAAAGCGACTATTGAAGTCAAGGCTGATATGGAGAGTGACCGTCCGATGGACCGTTTGGTTTGCGGAGATGTAGGTTTCGGAAAAACAGAGGTTGCTGTTCGTGCTGCTTTCAAAGCGGTAGCCGATAATAAACAGGTAGCTGTCCTGGTGCCGACAACAGTGCTTGCCTACCAGCATTTTCAGACATTCCGCGAACGTTTGAAAGGATTGCCTTGCCGGGTAGATTATTTAAGTCGCGCACGTACGGCATCACAGTCCAAAGCGGTTCTGAAAGGATTGAAAGAAGGGGAAATCGGTATCCTTATAGGCACACACCGTATCTTGGGAAAAGATGTTCAGTTTAAAGACCTGGGGCTGTTGATTGTTGACGAGGAACAGAAGTTCGGAGTTTCCGTAAAGGAAAAACTGCGTCAGTTGAAAGTGAATGTAGATACATTGACGATGACTGCTACCCCGATTCCCCGTACACTTCAATTTTCATTGATGGGTGCGCGTGACTTGAGTGTGATTTCTACTCCGCCGCCCAACCGTTATCCGATTCAGACCGAAGTTCACACCTTCAATGAAGAAGTAATCACGGATGCTATTAATTTTGAAATGAGCCGTAACGGTCAGGTTTTCTTTGTCAACAACCGAATTGCCAATCTGCCGGAATTGAAAGCGATGATTGAACGTCATATCCCGGATTGCCGTGTAGCAATCGGATATGGGCAGATGGAACCATCGCAACTGGAGAAAATCATTTTAGACTTTGTCAACTATGATTATGATGTACTTCTGGCAACAACCATTATCGAAAGTGGTATTGATATTCCGAATGCCAATACTATCATCATCAATCAAGCCCAAAATTTTGGATTGAGTGACCTTCACCAAATGCGTGGTCGAGTAGGACGTAGCAATAAGAAAGCTTTCTGCTATCTGCTGGCTCCGCCATTGAGCAGCCTTACGACAGAAGGAAAACGCCGGCTTCAGGCAATCGAGAACTTTAGTGATCTTGGAAGCGGAATCCATATTGCTATGCAGGATTTGGATATTCGTGGAGCAGGAAATCTGCTCGGTGCAGAACAAAGTGGATTCGTTGCCGATTTGGGATATGAAACTTATCAGAAGATTCTTTCCGAAGCCGTCCATGAACTGAAAAACGATGAATTTGCGGATTTGTACGCAGATGAAATCAAGGGTGAAGGACAGATTAGTGGTGAAGGATTTGTAGACGAATGTCAGGTGGAAAGTGATCTTGAGCTTTTGTTGCCTGCCAATTACGTAACCGGTAGCAGTGAACGTATGTTGCTCTATCGCGAACTGGATGGCTTGACATTAGATAAAGACGTGGACGCTTTCCGTTCCCGGCTCGAAGACCGTTTTGGTCCTGTTCCACCGGAAACACAGGAATTGTTGCGTATTGTTCCTCTTCGCCGCCTCGCAGCACGTTTGGGAGCAGAGAAAATATTCTTGAAAGGCGGACGTATGACCTTGTTCTTTGTTTCCAACCCTGAGAGTCCGTTCTACCAGAGCCAGGCTTTCGGTAAGGTTATAGACTATATGATGAAATATACCCGTCGTTGTGATTTGAGGGAACAGAATGGAAAACGGAGTATGTTGATTAAGGATGTGTCGAATGTAGAGACAGCAGTCAGTGTGCTGCAGGAGATTGTAGCGCTGCCGGTAAAAGAAGATAAATAGACAGTCAGTCCTGCCTATTTATCTTTTTCCTCTACCTTTGTTTCTTTCTACTTCTTTTCCTTTTCCATATAGTTTATCTATCAGGTCCGGACGCCCGATACGTCTCAACTCGTTGATGATGTTCTTTCGTTCTTCCGGTTTATACCAGAAGAAGAATTGGCGTTGAGCCAGTTTCTCCCGTTGAGTTTTAGCGCTGAATACCGGCTCCAAGGTGTACGGATGAAATCCCGTGTACCATGCTTCGGTGGCTACTGTCATCGGAGTAGGAGTGAAGTCCTGTACTTGCTCCAGGTGAAAGTCCAGCCGTTTGGTGATAACGGCGAGTTCCGCCATATCTTCTTCCTTGCATCCCGGGTGTGAAGAGATAAAATAAGGAATCAGTTGCTGACGCAGATTTTCTTCTTTATTGATACGGTCGAATATCTTCTTGAATGTTTCGAACTGTTCAAAAGACGGCTTGCGCATAATAGACAATACACGCTCACTGGTATGCTCGGGAGCCACTTTCAGACGGCCGCTGACGTGATTGATAATCAGTTCACGGGTATATTCGGCAGTACTGCGATTGATAGCTGCATCTTTGCTTTGATGGAGCAGCAAATCATAACGTACCCCACTACCGATAAAGGATTTTTTTATGCCGGGCAAAGCATCTACCGCATGATAAATATCCAGTAACGGGCGATGATCCGAATTCAGATTCGGGCAAACTTTCGGATGAATGCACGACGGTCGTTTGCATTTCTTACAAATAGACTCATCTTTTCCTTTCATCTGATACATGTTAGCAGAAGGACCCCCCAAGTCACTTAAATATCCTTTGAAGTCCGGTAATTGGATAATCTCTTTTACCTCTTTCAGAATAGATTCTTTGCTGCGGCTGACGATAAACTTCCCCTGATGTGCGGAAATAGTGCAGAATGCACAGCCGCCAAAACATCCCCGATGAATATTGATGGAAAACTTAATCATGTCATAGGCCGGAATCCGTTTCCCTTTATATTTGGGATGGGGCATACGGGTATATGGTAAATCGAAAGAACGGTCCAGGTCTTCCTGGCTCATCGGTGGGTAAGGAGGATTAACTACCACAATCTTATTCCCTACAGCCTGCGTGATACGTGCAGCCGCATATTTATTGGATTCTTCTTCGATATGGCGGAAATTGCTTGCCTGTTTTTTCTTATCTGCCAGACATTCTTCATGCGAATAGAGCTGGATATCTTCCGCATCGGGAGTCCACTCGATCTCACGACAAAGATAGGCTGTCTGAGGAATTGTTCCAACAATTTTTTTTAAGTCGTTGACGGTTAATGAAGTTTCTTCTGTTGGAAGTAAACTTTTCATTTTCCGGGTTAATTCTACAATTGGCTTTTCACCCATTCCATAAATGAGCAAGTCCGCGCCACTATCACATAAAATGCTTTTTTGTACTTTATCCTGCCAATAGTCGTAATGGCTTAACCGCCTCATACTGGCTTCAATGCCGCCTAAGATAACGGGGGCATCAGGATAAAGCCTTTTCAGAATCTGACTGTAAACGGTAGAAGGGTAGTCCGGACGCATATCCGGGCGACCGTCCGGGGTATAGGCATCCTCACTACGCAGTCGTTTGTTGGCTGTATATTTGTTTACCATCGAGTCCATACATCCACCAGAGATGCCGAAGAACAGACGGGGACGTCCCAGTTTTTTGAAATCACGTAGGTCATCACGCCAGTTAGGTTGAGGTACGATGGCTATTTTCAAACCTTCCGCTTCGAGAATACGCCCGATAACGGCAGCGCCAAAAGAAGGATGATCCACATAAGCATCCGCGCTGAAGAGAATGACGTCCAATTCATTCCATCCGCGAAGTTCTACTTCTTTTTTAGTAGTGGGTAACCAATCAGTCAATCGATATTCTTTCATGCCGCAAAGATACGGATAATAAAAAAACATCCCAATGATTTTTTTATTCATTGGGATGTTTAACTTCAATCATTAGGATGTTTTTTCAAAACTTCTTATTGATTATGAACTCTAATGTCATCTGTTCTCCGTCGTAGATTTCGCGGAAACCGATACCTTGCTCGGAAAGATATTCTTTCAAATCCTGAAATGCGTCGGCATGGTTCATTATAATCTCTATCGTTTCACCGGGAGAAGCACCACACATGGCTTTTATTGCAGGAATCAGCGGACTGTAAGCTGTTGTTCCGCGAGTATCTACCGTAATCATGGTTATTCCTCTTCTTCCGTTTCCGGACTGGAAAGCCAGGTGAGATAAAGCTTGATAAGTTGCTGCAAACCGAATGCTTTCATATTATTGTGATAAATCACATCGATACAGAGGTCCAGCAAGTCTTTGCTGTCTTCTTCCTGGCTGGCGATAAGGGAGCGGATATTTAGTTTCAACTTATCCAGAACTGCCTCATCTACAATGCCGGTACTGTCGATGAGATGGCGGAACAGAGCATATTTTTCAATTGTTCTCAAGTTTTCGTTAGATACTTCTATGCTGCGCGTACCGCTGGGATTTGCTTGTATAGTATACATCTTTTTCTAGTTTTAAGGGTTATTACAGTAGCAAAGATAGAATTTAAAATGAGAAACAGATTAAAAAAAAGGATATTTTTTATTTCTGAGTAAAGAATCCCAATATGCCTGCCATAATAGTTGCCCGATTAACTTCCGATTGAATGCTTTCAAAAGGAAAACCCAATACAAAAGTGCGGTAGTTTCCTTTGTAGGCGATGCCCGCACTTTGGTTGCCCGGAACATAGGTAAATACCGGAAAAGCAGTATCTGCCGGAACGATACAATCCGGTGCAGGAACGGCATAACTGTTCTCGTTGGGAACACGTGGGATGGTAATCGTACGTCCCAGTCCATTGATCCGGTTTGAGGTCTTATCAGTCAAACTACTTTGGTAACCGTACTTCAGCGTTTTCTCCGTAAACTCCCGGTTTCCTTGTGTTCCGCTCATATCGCTTCCCACATAGGCACCACTAACCAATATGTTACCACCCGACTGGCAATAGCTGGTGATAATCCGTTGCATAGCCGAGGAGAATGTTTTATAGTAGGCTTTACTTGCAGGGTCTTCTTTTTCCAATCCCAGGATATAATCCACTATCGGATAATCTTCCAGTGTCACCAATCCGTTCTCTACTGCTTCATCGCTGCATGACACGAAACTATATTTTCCGACCGCCTGAATCGCTTTCCCGTGAATAAAAGGATAATCAAACGTATTTCCTGCAATTTTCATTCCTTCTAATTCGCTTCCGCTATGCCCCAGGCTACCTTCTCCCTCTTTACCTGCCTGCGAACGGTCGAATCCGGTCTGTGCTCCGCTGAATGAAATATTCGACAGGTACGGAACTCCGGGATCTTGTTCTAAATCGAATCCCGCTTTATCAAAAGTATTAATAACAGCCGGACCGCTGATTCTGTCAAATCCATTGATGATTAATACCTTTTCCCGTTCCCGTTTTGCTTTATAGGCGGAAAGAATCTCGGATGGGAAACTTTCTCCACCCCGGTTAACGGCAGTCACTTTAAATGAATAAACAAGTCCCGGCTCTATCTTGACTGTATAAGACGGTTTGCTGACTAAAGTTCCATTGTCAAATCCACCGTAACCGATGCGTGTATATACAATGTATTCCCGTGGACGGGCAGTAGGCTCTTGTGGATCATCCTCACCTTTCCAGGAAAGTTCCAGCGTATTCTTCTTTTTTCCGAAACGGATAGCGAAATTACTAACAGGCAAAGGTTGCACTACATATTCTTTGTCATGTTGGCTGGTAATAAACTGCAAGATACCTTTATAAATGGCACGTCCTACGGTAAATTTGAAATTCGGATCGTGTCCCAACTGCATATCAGCGAAGTTCTGATGAGAAAGTAACTCGATGATCGTAGAAGGAGTGGCGGGAAGCCGCGTCTCGCTATAATTCCGGTTCCACATACTCCGGCGTGTCCAGGGCAGGTTATAGCTCGAATGAATATCTTTCTGAATCTGAGAAAGCAGGATATCGGTTAGGTCACGTGATGCATACCGATCTGTTCCCGTGTTCAGTTTGCCATTATTAAAGTCAGTTGTATAAATGCCGAGCGAACCAATCAATTCATCTGTTTTACTGCATCCTGCGTCACTATGCAGTGCCATTGTCATTTCCAACGGCACACGCAATCCCGGTTGGTTCGGATTATAAACGGAACCGCCCGATAAATAATTAATAGCATTGGAACGTGTATTGATATCATCCACATAATCATTTTCACCTTTGCGTCCGGCATATACTTCGGATGGCATTCCTGCCCATTGTGCCGAGTAACGCGCTCCTTCGAGGTAACGGGGCAGTCCGCTGATCTTTCCGCCCCGGGAAATATTGCCCATTCCTCCGCCAAAACGTACCGCATCGGCACATACTACACCATGCTCATTGCTTTCGTTACTTAATACAACCATGCCATAGTCATTATTTCCCTTGTCAAATTCAAAAGTACCTAGATAAACCCACGTGCCTCCACCTATTTTTTGATTTACTTTAAATTCTGTAACTCCGCCATTATGAAAAACGAGGTACTTGGCATCGCTGACGCTATTCGGCAGTGTCTGATAAGAAACGTAAACGGCGTATTCGCCTGTTGCCGGCAGGTTAGGTACCCATTCGGCAAATGCCTGATCCTTATTTTTCTTTTTCTTTCTCTCGGTGGAGATGAAACGGCAGGTTCCGTCGGTGAACGGATTTTCCCCATCCCTATAAATCGTCTTCTTTTGGGCGAATCCTTTTACAGGAGCCATTGCCCATTTTGCTTTTTTACTTCCTACTTCCAGATAAAGGGAAGCGTTGGGCATATCATTGTCTACTATGATTTCATTCTTTTGCGTATCCCGTTCGCGGGGAGTATAAACGATGGCACCGGCATTTTCCAGCATGGGAATTACATAAGGAAGAACGAAAGATTGGGTGAACAAATCTTCCGTAGTGCAGAATAGGCGGGGACGTTGCCATCCCCATTCGCTCTTGTCATTCTTGAAGTAATTGCCATGACTTTGCCAGATTGCAATGTGACGGTCTTGCAATCCGCGTGAAATATCATTAGGCCGTGAGATGTTTTTTACCCAGGGCGCTCCTTTATAATCAACGTTCAGAGACATTCGCTCCTTGTCTTTTTTCTTGTTCCGATACAAATTAGGAACCAGTTCTTCAATAGGCTTTCCGTCCGCATAAATCGTCAGTTGATAATAATGGACAGGGCCGGGGAGCAATTCTTTTATTTGATTATAAATCGTTTCTACCGTTTCTGGGCGGAAAGGTTGGTAAGCGAAACTTTCCGAAACATAGACAGTAATCGTTTTGCGGTCATAATTAATATCGATATTATTCAGTTTGGGTGTGCTGATTTTAGCTGTTGCGGTATATTTGCCGAAATAATCGGTTAACCGTTCTTTTATATTCCTTTCAATATCCTGTGCGGAAAGGAAGTTTATGCCGAGCGTAAGGCATAGAAAAAACACTATTATTTTTTTCATCATTCAATTCTTTTAGGTCATGTATCACAGATTGCCCGCAAAAATAAACAAAAAAAGAGTGAGAAGTATCCAAACTTCCCACTCTTCTTTCATTGTTTTTATGTTCTCTTAATCAAGAATGTTTTTCCTTATAATGGAATATATTCCACAAATGCTTCCATTGCTTCGTAAGAAGCCAGTCCTAACTGGTCGTACAAAGTAGCTGTACCGCGGTTGCGGTCTTCACTACGCTGCCAGAACAAACGTTCGTCATTACCCAGGAACGGAGCGCTTTCCATCTGAGACTGATGTTTCAAGATAGAATTACGTTTTGCACGAAGTTCTTCCGGACTGATAGGCACTGCCATTTCGATGTTTTCAATTTCCCATTCAGCCCACGCGCCACGATACATCCAGATGCGGCAGTCTTTCAACCATTTTGCACCCTCTTCTTTTTCGAGGTCGACGGCAGCAAAAACAGCATCCGTACATACACGGTGTGTTCCATGCGGGTCGGCAAGGTCGCCAGCTACGAATATCTGATGAGGCTTTATTTCGCGGAGCAGGTTACGTACGATTTCCACGTCCGCTTCGCTGATAGGATTCTTCTGAATCTTACCAGTTTCATAGAACGGCAGGTCGAGGAAGTGTACACGATCCAGCGGGATATTGTTGTAAGTGGAAGCTGTACGGGCTTCACCACGACGAATCAGACCTTTGATAGTCAGAATGTCACGACTGTCCATATCACCATCCTTCTTATTTTTCAGGAAGTTACGTATTTCTGCATATTTCTCATTGATAACCTGGTCCTCGCTATTGTTGAAAAGCTGGTTGAATCCGTTGATGAAATGCATGAAACGAACTACTTCTTCATCACCTACGGCGATATTACCGGAAGTTTCGTATGCTACATGTACTTCATGCTTCTGTTCTACCAAGCGGCGAAGCGTTCCCCCCATGGAGATTACGTCATCATCCGGATGTGGAGAGAAGATAATTACACGCTTCGGGAACGGTTTGGCACGTTCAGGACGGTAAGTGTCGTCAGCATTCGGTTTGCCACCCGGCCATCCGGTGATGGTGTGCTGCAAATCATTGAAAATCTTGATATTTACATTGTATGCAGAGCCATAAAGAGCCAACAGTTCACTCAAGCCGTTTTCGTTATAGTCTTTATTGGTCAGTTTCAGGATAGGCTTGCCTGTCAACTGGCATAACCAGACGATAGCACTACGGATCAACTTGTCGTTCCATTCGCAGGAAGTTACCAGCCACGGACGTTGGATACGTGTCAGGTTCATGGCTGCCGAAAGGTCGAGAGCGACATGCGCGTTGTTGTGAGTTTGCAGGTAAGATGCAGGAATCGTGTCGGTGATGGCACCTTCCACACATTCTTTAATCATGGCTGCCTTGTTTTCACCCCATGCAAGCAGATAAACTTTCTTAGCGCCGAGAATGGTAGCTACACCCATCGTAATAGAACTGATAGGAGTATTATCCATCGTTCCGAAAATCTTGGCTGCCTCATTGCGTGATGCATTATCCAGCAAAATCAGGCGGGTGGTAGAATTCAAGCGTGAACCCGGTTCGTTGAATGCGATATTTCCTACACGACCGATACCCAGCAAAGCAATATCAATACCACCAAAGCTTTCAATACGCTGTTCGTACAGACGGCAGTATTCAAAGATAGTATCTTTGGCAATGCTTCCATCCGGGGTGAATATATTCTGCTTGTCGATGTCGATATGATCCAGCAACATATTCTTCAAAGCGTTGAAGTTGCTGTTGACAGCATCGGGAGACAATGGATAATATTCGTACATGTTAAATACGATCACGTTGCGGAAGCTGAGTCCTTCTTCCTTGTGCATGCGGATAAGTTCCGTATATACGTGTCTGGGCGAATCACCGCCTGGCAGTGCCAATACGCAGAAACGTCCTGCCTTTTGCTTTTCGCGGATGGTCTGTGCTATTTCGCGAGCAATGTAGTTAGCGCCTTCTTCTACAGATTCATAGATGTCTGTGGGGATTTTTTCGAGTCTTGTCAAGACTGATTTTTCAAATGCATTCTCCGGTCTGTAATATCTGGGGGAGACCCGGTGGAGACTGATTTGAGAACTAAGATTTGTTTTCATAAAGTTGTTAATTAAGTTATGTAAGATTAGCGTCCTTACGACTGTATTTTCACGACAAAGATACAAAAGAAGTCTATATTATTAACTACCTACTTCAAGGTATTGTTGTCGTTTCAATCCGTTTTTAACATTTGTTTTATAGCATATCCTATAGATGAAATTCGTCGGCATCTTTCCATACCGGAAACTTCTCTCTGAATTGGTTGAGAGAGACCGGATTGAGCGTTGTCGTAGCTATTCCCTCTTGTCCGTCGGGCAGAGAAGCTATTTCTTCGCCAAAAGCCGAGTAAACTCTGCTGCCTCCGTTATATTCCAAATGATATCCATCGGTTCCGGTTCTGTTCACGCCGCATACATAACATTGATTTTCGAGTGCACGTGCGCGCAGCAGGGTATCCCATGCCAGGCGGCGGGGGACAGGCCAGTTTGCTACATATATTAATAGGTCGTATCCGTTGTTTACATTCCGGCTCCATACCGGGAAACGAAGGTCATAGCAGACAAGCAGGCAGATATTCCATCCACGGTAGGGGATAATGAGCCGTTTGTCACCCGCTGAGAAGTGTTCTGCTTCCCGTCCCATACGGAACAGGTGTCGTTTGTCATAATAGAATCCTTCTCCTTCGGGAGTCAGAAAGAAGGCGCGATTGAAGAACCGCCCGTTATCTGCTGCTATATAACTGCCGCAGATAGCCAGTTGGAATTGCGAGGCCCATTGTTTGAGAGTTGTAGCCGTTTCGCCGGAGTTTGATTCTGCCAGCATTTCGCTTTGCATACTGAATCCGGTAGAGAACATCTCCGGTAAAACAACAATCTCCGTTGTTCCACGGAGGCTTTGCAGCTTTTCGTGGAGCAGACGGAGATTTTCTTGTTTATTTTCCCAAACGATATCGGTTTGTACTATGGAAATACGGATAGACTCCATAATTGAATACCTCTATACTAATATTTAAAGTTCGCCAAGAACAAAATTCTCAGGATGTTTACCTTTAAAGTCCTTGAAATAAAGTTTGATTTCTCTCATATCCTTGTTGATATCTCCCGATGGCATGATGGCTTTTGTTGCCGAAATTGTCTTTTTGGTATAATCAATGCCAATCAGGACAATAGGGACCTGGGCCTTCAAGGCGATAAAATAAAAACCTTTCTTCCAGTTTGGATTCGCTTTACGGGTTCCTTCGGGAGTGATAGCCAGGTGGAACTTATTGCACTCGGCAAAATGGTGAACCATCTGGTCGACTAACGACGTCTTCCGGCTGCGGTCTACAGGAATCCCGCCCACTGCTTTGAAAAAAAGTCCGAGCGGAAAGAAAAACCATTCTTTTTTCATCATGAAACTTGTCTTGCGGCCTAAGGCGCCATAAAACAGTTTTCCAATAAATAAATCAAAGTTTGTTGTGTGTGGAGCGGCACATATCACGCATTTATCATAATTAGGTACCGTAACGTTTGTCTTCCACCCTAACAGGCGGTAATAGATAAAGCTATAAATTGCTTTCTTCATTCTGCTTTTAGTTCAATTTCCCGATAGCTTCAATAATCTCGTTTACCTTTGCATTAAAGTCTGCACGGAATTTCTTATAAAAACCTTTCACATTTCCCGGTTCTGTGTGGCTGATGCGGGTTACAAATTCATCCTGCATCTTCAGTACTTCAGCCATTAGCTCATCAGCTTTAGCTTTGTCAGTTCCAGGGATAAACATACTGTTGATTAAACACTCGGTGAACAATTCTCCTGCGATATAGTTTACGTTCTTTTTGAGTTCTCTTCTATTTGCCATAATCTTCATATTTAATGGTGAATAATAAAAATATTTGCGGTAAAGATAGGCACTTTCTTTGATTCAGGCGAATAAATAATCGAAAAAAACATTATTCGAGCTGTTATCTTCTTGCTGTACAACCGCTTTCAGCCTTCAGTCTCTTTTTTAAATGCTCCATTTCATCGAAAGATTTGGCTGAAAGCGAAATGTCTCCCTTTCAGGGGATGCTTTCAGCCGAATCACCCTCTATCAAGTCGTTTCAAAGTTCAAGCCAGAGCTGAAGGCGACTTTTGTGTTATATATTCTGAGGGTTAAAAACTGGTACTTGAATAGGACAAAACATATAGGAGACCTGTTGGTGGCAAGTACTGCATTTAGCCCAATGATATAGAAGAGTTACGAAAGACAAGTACAAGGTATTTATCGCTGTAGTACCCGGAATTCTTCTGCTTTGAATGGCAATGCAACTTTAGAAATAATATCCCAGATTCACGAAGCAACTTCCTTTATCCGTCTGATTGGAATATCCCAATGATATTTCCAATGGTCCGAAGATACTGTCCATTCCGTAACCGGCACTGATACCGAATAATTGTTTGCCCTTCAATACCTCAAAGAAATTACTGTTTGTCAGTCCGTAATTTCCTGTCAGGGTGAGGTAATGGATAGCTCCCATGCGCTGTCTGAATTTTAACGATGCAATCATGATTGTATTATCCATCAGTTCCAGGTTGGTAATTCCTGCAAAAGGCAATTGCTGCGGGATATAAAAACCGGGTACTTCACTGCCAATCGCATTTTGCAGAGGATATGGGAATCCTTTTCCAATCAGGATACGCCCGTAAATGGAAGGAATGATGGAAAAACGACGGGTGATGGGAATGACGCTCGCCCACGAAGCGCTCAATGCAGAGAATGGGGCATGGTCATTGTATTGTGCCATGTTATCCGTATAGAGTGAATAGGCTGCTTTGAAATCACTACCCTTGGCGGGGAAATATCCCTTATCATAAGTATTATATTGTACCTGCGCAAAATAACTCAGGAAATGCTCTGATTCTACATTCAATCCGATGAATTCCGGTTTCTTGAACAGGAAATCCTTATACTTATAATATTCGAAACGAAGTCCTAGCCCGAAGCGGAAGTTCTTGTACCATACATCAGAGAAACCGAATTCGGCTAAATGATATTTATAAGTAGTGTTATAAGCACGGTCGCCTTCCTCATATATGTTGATATCATTGTATTGGAACATATATGAGAAGTTGAAATTGCGTTGTTGCATCGGTTCGAGAGTATAGTCTATACGGGCGGCATATCGTTTTCCCAGTCGTCCGGTAAGGGACAGGCGGGAAGGGATGTGGGTTTTGAGATCTGCCGTTGCGTTGAGTAGCAGAGACGCTATTTCTTCCGAATCGAAACGGATGCCCAAATTGATTCTTCTCTCATATTTCTCTTGCAATAGGAAGTTGAGGTGATAGCCTTCGGGAGTGTCTGTCAATGTATAACTGGCACTGGAATAAGACTGGCTGCCACGTAACTGGAACAAGGCTTGTTCTATCTGTTGAGTAGAGATGTTACTGTTTTCTTTCAGGTTACACTTCTTCATTAGCCATTTCTTGTCGTCGGCTTTCACACCGGTGAAGGAAATGTCCGTCACATAGATGGTACGTACGTTAGAAAGGGAAGAGTAGGGACCATGTTGTTTGGGCTTATAATCGTCCGGTATTCCTATTTTCTTTTTCAGGGCAAGCAGAGAGTTCCATTGTTCCCTTGCCGCTTCTTCGCCTCTTTGCATCAATGTGTCGATGGCGGCAGGCGTGAAACTGGCGGAAGAATAGCCGTCCACATTCACACGGATATAGGTATCTGTGAGATCTACATTTTTTTCATGGTTCGTCTGGCAGGTAATGTCTACAATCTGTCCTAAAATATCAGGGACACTGTTTAGTTTGTCTGCTGTTTTCAGAGCGTTCTGTACATCAACCCCGATAATAATATCGGCTCCCATTGCTTTGACTACATCTGCCGGGTAATTGTTGACAATACCACCATCTACCAGCACCATACTGTCCTGTCGTACCGGGGTGAATGCGCCTGGAATGGCCATACTCGCACGCATAGCAGTAGAAAGTATTCCGTTGCGGAATACGATTTGATCTCCTTTTACAATATCAGCCGCTACACAGGCAAAGGGTATGGGAAGTTTATTGAAGTCGATAGAGTCATGATACCCCATCGTCAGGTCCGAGAATAAATTGGCGAGATTCTGTCCTTTCATGATTCCTCCCGTAGCTGCGTCTTTGGGAGTTTTGGTGAAAGGTATGGAGATGACAAACTTCTCAGAGCGTTCACGGTCGGTCAGTGACATGGAACTTCGTTTGACCCGGTCACTGAGCAGGAATGTCCAGTTTTGTTTCCGTACCATACTATCCAGTTGTTCCGGTGTGTATCCGATGGCGTAAAGACCACCTACGATAGCCCCCATGCTGGTTCCGGCTATGTAATCAATAGGGATTCCGGCTTCCTCAATCACTTTCAATGCTTTGATGTGTGCCATTCCTTTGGCACCGCCACCGCTCAGAACTACTCCCACCTTTTTGCGTTGCTCCTGAGAATGCAAAGAAAAAGGCAATAAGATGCAAATTGACAAAACTAATGTTGAAAAGATTTGTTTTTTCATTAGGACACGGTCTAGTATTGTTGTTTTTATTATAATACAAATGTAGGGTATAATTTGTTTAGTTGTTGATATGGGAATTAAAAAAAATGTTCCAAAAGTCGGAATTGTGGATTATTTCTACACATTACCCGGCAAATTCCACATTCCTGCATCTGGAATGACAGCGTATAATGGACTGAATACCAATAAATAGGTAGTGTAAATAGTTTTGGCACGTAAATTGTGTAAAAGGAATATAGAACAAACATAAGTTAAATTTAATAATAAGATTCGATATGAGATTATTCTTTTCGAGACATGAGTTGAAACTGAGGAGAAAGAGAACCATTGCTGCTATTATTTGCGCGGTATTTGTGCTGGGCGTGTATTGGATATTGACTCGACCTCAGAAGGCTGAGCCGGAGATGCCGACAGTCATTGTTGAACCGGTGGTGAAAGACGATGTAGAAATATATGGGGAATATGTGGGACGTATCCGTGCCCAACAGTTCGTCGAAGTACGTGCCCGTGTGGAAGGTTATCTGGAGAATATGCTTTTCGCTGAAGGTACGTATGTAAACAAGAATCAAGTTTTGTTTGTGATTAATCAGGATCAGTATCGTGCCAAAGCGGATAAAGCCAGAGCCCAGTTGAAAAAAGACGAAGCACAGGCTTTGAAGGCGGAACGTGACTTGAAACGTATCCGTCCGCTGTTTGAACAGAATGCAGCGAGCCAGTTGGACTTGGACAATGCGGAAGCCGCTTACGAGAGTGCTGAAGCAACCGTAGCCATGAGTGAGGCGGACTTGGCGCAGGCGGAGCTTGAGTTGGGTTATACTATTGTCCGTTCGCCATTGTCAGGACACATTAGTGAAAGAAATGTGGACTTGGGTACATTAGTCGGTCCCGGTGGAAAATCATTGCTCGCTACCATCGTGAAAAGTGATACGGTATTGGTAGACTTTAGCATGACGGCGCTCGATTACCTGAAAAGTAAGGAAAGGAATATTAATTTGGGACAGCAGGATTCTACCCGTTCCTGGCAACCGAATATTACCATAACATTGGCAGATAACACTGTTTATCCCTATAAAGGTTACGTAGACTTTGCCGAGCCGCAAGTCGACCCGCAGACCGGTACTTTCTCCGTGCGTGCGGAAATGCCTAACCCGAAACAAGTATTATTACCGGGACAGTTTACAAAAGTGAAATTGTTGTTGGATGTCCGCGAAGGTGCACTTGTGGTTCCGATGAAAGCGGTTACTATCGAGAAAGGCGGAGCCTATATTTATACTATGCGTAAAGATAATGCGGTAGAGAAACGTTTTATCGAATTAGGTCCGGAAGTAGGGAATAATGTAGTGGTGGAAAGAGGACTGGCAGAAGGAGAAATGGTTGTTGTAGAAGGCTTCCATAAGTTGACTCCGGGTATGAAAGTACGGGTAAGCCGGGCAGATGTAGAAGCCGGAGATAGTATAATAACGACAAAAAATGAAGTGGTTGGGGTAGAAGATAGTACTACCGGAACGAAAGATAACGCGAAAGGAGAATAAGCGATGAAAGTTACTTTTTTTATAGACAGGCCGGTTTTTTCGGCTGTAATCTCCATCGTGATCGTAATTGTCGGCATTATTGGTCTGACAATGCTTCCGGTGGACCAATATCCGCAGATTACACCCCCGGTGGTGAAAATCAGTGCATCCTATCCGGGTGCGAGCGCGCTTACTGTGTCGCAGGCGGTGGCTACTCCGATTGAACAGGAAATTAACGGTACGCCGGGAATGCTTTATATGGAATCAAACAGTTCCAATTCCGGCGGTTTCTCGGCAACGGTGACATTTGATGTTTCTGCCGACCCGGATTTGGCGGCAGTTGAGATCCAGAACCGTGTGAAGCTGGCGGAGTCCCGTTTGCCGGCGGAAGTGATTCAGAATGGTATTTCTGTAGAAAAGCAGGCTCCCAGTCAGTTGATGACTCTGTGTCTGACTTCTACCGACCCTAAGTTTGACGAGATTTATCTGAGTAACTTTGCTACAATCAATGTGCTCGACGTAATTCGCCGTATTCCGGGAGTAGGACGTGTGTCGAATATCGGTAGCCGTTACTATGCCATGCAGATCTGGGCACAGCCCGATAAGTTGGCGAACTTCGGACTGACTGTACAGGATTTGCAGAATGCCCTGAAAGACCAGAACCGTGAATCGGCGGCAGGTGTATTAGGACAACAACCGGTGCAAGGGTTGGATATAACGATTCCTATTACGACGCAGGGACGTCTTTCCACGGTAGGACAGTTTGAAGATATTGTGGTGCGTGCTAATGCAAACGGTTCCATCATTCGGTTGAAAGATGTGGCACGTGTGTCATTGGAGGCTTCTTCTTATAATACGGAGAGTGGTATCAACGGTGAGAATGCGGCCGTACTAGGTATTTATATGTTACCGGGCGCCAATGCGATGGAAGTTGCCGAGAGGGTGAAAGATGCAATGGATGAAATCAGTAAGAACTTCCCCGAAGGGTTGAGCTATGAGATTCCGTTCGATATGACAACCTATATTTCCGAATCTATACACGAGGTCTATAAAACGTTGTTTGAGGCTTTGGTATTGGTCGTGCTTGTAGTCTATCTTTCTTTACAGAGTTGGCGTGCAACGTTGATTCCGGTGGTAGCGGTGCCTATTTCATTGATTGGTACTTTCGGATTCATGTTGATTTTCGGTTTCTCACTCAATATATTGACATTGCTCGGATTGATTCTAGCCATCGGTATCGTTGTGGATGATGCGATTGTGGTGGTAGAAGGCGTGGAACATATAATGGAAACGGAAAAACTGAGTCCTTATGAAGCTACCAAGAAAGCGATGAATGGGCTGGCTAGTGCCTTGATTGCTACATCGTTGGTGTTGGCGGCTGTATTTGTTCCGGTCAGCTTTCTGAGTGGGATTACGGGGCAGTTGTACCGCCAGTTTACGGTGACGATTGTAGTGTCTGTGCTTATCTCTACGGTGGTGGCTTTGACATTGAGCCCTGTCATGTGTTCTCTGATTTTGAAGCCGGACAGTGGAAAGAAGAAAAATATTGTTTTCAGGAAAATCAATGAATGGCTGGGTATCGGTAGTAATAAGTATGTAGCTGCCGTAACCCGTACTATCAAACATCCCCGCCGCGTATTGAGTGCTTTCGGAATGGTATTGATTGCTATCATGCTGATTCACCGTATTATTCCGACCAGTTTCTTGCCTGTGGAAGACCAGGGATATTTCAAGATTGAATTTGAATTGCCGGAGGGCGCTACCCTGGAACGTACACGCATCGTGACAGAACGTGCCATTGCTTATTTGGAAAAGAATCCATATATCGAATATATACAGAATGTGACGGGAAGCAGCCCGCGTGTAGGAAGTAATCAGGGACGTGCCGAACTGACGGTTATTCTGAAGCCTTGGGAAGAACGCAAGAACACCAGTATTGAAAAGATAATGGATACGGTGGAAAAGCATCTCAAGGAATATCCGGAATGTAAAGTTTATCTTTCCACTCCGCCGGTAATACCGGGATTGGGTAGTTCGGGTGGTTTTGAAATGCAGTTGGAAGCTCGTGGCGAAGCGACTTTTGATAATTTGGTAGATGCGGCGGATACATTGATGTATTATGCATCCAAACGCAAGGAATTGGCAGGTTTGTCCTCTTCCCTGCAATCGGAGATACCGCAACTCTACTTTGATGTAGACCGTGATAAGGTAAAGATGCTGGGTGTGCCTTTGGCTGATGTGTTTTCTACCATGAAGGCTTATACCGGTTCGGTGTATGTGAATGACTTTAACATGTTCAACCGTATATATAAGGTATATATCCAGGCGGAAGCTCCTTACCGCGAACATAAGGATAATATCAATTTGTTCTTTGTGAAAGCATCCAACGGGGCGATGGTGCCACTGACTTCTTTAGGAAACGCATCCTATACCACGGGGCCGGGCAGTATCAAGCGTTTTAATATGTTTACTACAGCCGTAATTCGTGGAGCAGCCGCGCAAGGCTACAGTTCCGGGCAGGCTATGGAGATCATGGAGCAGATTGCCCGTGACCATCTTCCCGATAATATTGGTTTGGAATGGAGCGGACTCTCTTATCAGGAAAAACAGGCGGGCGGTCAGACCGGTATGGTGATGGCGTTGGTATTCCTGTTCGTCTTCCTATTCCTTGCCGCGCAATATGAAAGTTGGACGGTGCCTATTGCGGTATTGCTTTCTTTGCCTGTTGCCGCCTTGGGAGCTTACTTGGGAGTCTGGGTTTGCGGATTGGAGAATGATGTGTATTTCCAGATTGGTTTGGTTATGTTGGTAGGGCTTGCCGCCAAAAATGCCATCTTGATTGTGGAATTTGCCAAAGTGCAGGTGGATAAAGGAGAAGATTTGGTGCAGTCCGCTATTTATGCGGCAAAACTGCGTTTCCGTCCGATTCTGATGACTTCATTGGCTTTCGTTCTCGGTATGCTTCCGATGGTGTTGGCAAGCGGTCCCGGTTCGGCAAGTCGTCAGGCGATTGGTACAGGTGTATTCTTCGGAATGATATTTGCCATTGTATTCGGTATTATTCTCGTACCGTTCTTCTTTGTGATGGTATATAAAACAAAGTCGAAAATCTTAAAACATAAGAAATAATGAAACGAAAGAAACTATATATTGCTGTCTTATTGCTTGCAGGAGTCTTGACTTCCTGCAAGGTAGGAAAAAGTTATGTCCGTCCCGACCTTCATTTGCCCGATAGTCTGGCGCAACATCAGGATTCAGCCAGCTTCGGCGACCAGGATTGGAAAGATATATACACGGATTCTACTTTGCGGAGTCTGATAGAACGTGCATTGGAGCATAACAAGGATATGCTGATAGCCGCTGCCCGTGTACAGGAAATGGCTGCGCAGAAACGAATCTCTACCGCGGCACTGCTACCGGACATTAAAGGGAAAGTGACTGCAGAACGTGAGCTGGAGAATCATGGGGGAGATGCTTTCAAGAGATCGGATACGTTCGAAGCCCAGTTCCTGGTTTCGTGGGAACTCGACCTTTGGGGAAATCTGCGTTGGGCGCGTTCCGCGAGTATTGCCGAATATCTGCAATCCATAGAGGCGCAACGGGCACTTAGAATGACGATTGTGGCGGAAGTGGCACAGGCTTATTATGAACTGGTGGCTTTGGATACGGAACTGGATATTGTAAAACAGACTTTGAAAGCCCGTGAAGAAGGTGTCCGCCTGGCGCGTATCCGTTTTGCCGGGGGATTGACTTCGGAGACTTCTTACCGTCAGTCACAAGTGGAATTGGCACGTACGGCAACATTGGTACCGGACTTGGAACGTAAAATCTCTCTGAAAGAAAACGATATCGCTTTTCTTGCAGGTGAGTATCCTAACAAGATAGCCCGTTCCCGTTTGCTTCAGGAGTTCAATTCTCCGAAGATGCTGCCGGTAGGCTTACCGTCCACTTTGCTGGAACGTCGTCCCGACATTCGCCAAGCTGAACAGAAGTTGATTGCCGCCAATGCCAAAGTAGGAGTGGCTTATACGAATATGTTCCCGCGCCTGGCACTGACCGGTGGTTTCGGTACGGAAAGTACTTCTCTGTCCAGCCTCTTGAAATCTCCCTATGCCGTTATGGAAGGAGCTCTGTTGACTCCTATCTTTGGTTGGGGCAAGAATCGTGCGGCACTGAAAGCGAAGAAAGCGGCTTATGAAGCCGAAGTACACAATTATGAGAAGTCTGTATTACAAGCCTTTAAGGAAACACGCAACGCAATTGTAAATTTCAATAAGATAAAAGAGGTATATGAGCTTCGAGCCAACCTTGAACGTTCGGCGAAGAGTTACATGGATCTTGCGCAACTTCAATACATTAATGGCGTTATCAATTATTTGGATGTGCTGGATGCCCAGCGTGGATACTTCGATGCCCAGATTGGTTTGAGTAATGCGATTCGTGACGAGTTGATTACTGTCGTGCAACTTTATAAGGCTTTAGGTGGTGGTTGGAAAAATGATTAGAAGTATAGTATTTCAAATGTTTCGAATAATCGAAATCAGAAGTTGAGACTTACGGATAAGGGCAGACAACTTATTTCATGAGAGTGTTTTGATAGTATTGAAATGTTTCATATTCAAGATACTCTAGCCAATTTTTTGATCTGCTTTTTGGAGAATGAATAATGCAGTGATATGAACTTTTTGTATGAAAAGTTCGTATCACTGCATTATATATTTATAGAGTGGAAATTTTATTTAAAAGTATAATTAAAGGAAGAAACATCACCTTTGTTGTCTGTTATTGTACAGGATTTCACGTATTTATCTGCATCTAATTCATATTCATAGGTTTCTTCATTGCTTCTGTAGCCGAATTTATCTTTTTGTGATGCAATCAGGTGTTTTGTGGGTTTACCCAAGATTCCTGCATAATATGCAATATGAAGTTCTGCTTCCATATTAAGCCAGCCGTTATCAACCGGAAGGATTCCGCCTTTGTTTATATTTGAAGTATAGGTATATGTATATTGACTGTCATCGTAACTGAATGATAGTACGTCACCGTCATTTCGCTCTATTTCTATTATTTCCGGTTCTTCTCCATCGTTTCCTTCCGTAATTTGGATTAGATAACCATTTGCGTCATATTCGAAAGTATAATGCGTATTCCATACATCCTCATCTTCTTTAGTGACTAATATTGCAGAGGTTGCAAAGCCGTTTTCATTTAAGGAGTATGTGCAAATTTCACTGTCATTGCCGTCTTTCCATGAAATTCGAACTTGATTATTTTCATAATCGATGGTATATTTATCTTCAATAGTTTCTTTGTTACTAATCTCATACTCACTATAAGAGATGAGCTTTCCGTTACTGTAGCTATACGCATTTCTTTCTGTATAACCGTTGGCTGTAGATTCGCATTGAGTGATTCTTTTACCTTCGAATATTGTTGGCAATGTTACTTCTTGCTTATCATCATCATTACCACAAGCCGTAAATCCGGCACAAATTACGAGAGTTAATCCAATTACAAATAAATTCTTCATTGATTTCATACTTTTAATGGTTTTATAGTTAATAAATGGGGTTTTGTTTATATTGATTGAGAAAATAACAACTCTTATTCTTCAATGATGTCATAAAACAATGACCAATAGTTTGTCTTTTTATAGGCAGCTAGTGAACCTTTTGGTATAAATAGCGTGCAATGACTCATATAGTCAGCTGACCAATATGAAATATCAGGTGGGGTTGTTCCTTTTAGATGAATTTCCTGTAAGTTATTACAACCTTGAAATGTATCATATTCTATTTTATTGTAAGCATCCGATAAAGTACACTATAAAAAATGGCTGTATCTCCTTTCCTGGTAAGCAGCCATCTATCGTTGTATCTCCATCATTCTTTATTCTTTTCCTTCCATTTGTGTGGCAACATTTGTAGCAGTTCCTCATAATTTGCCTTCTGCATATATGGCATTCTTGCTATAACGTCATTCAGATAAGTGCGCGGATTTACTTTATGCGCTTTGCACGTAGCCAGTAACGAACAGACGACACTCATGCTGACGGCCGCCTGATGGTCTCCACAGAACAAGTAGTTCTTTCTACCCAATGTGATTGGTCGGATGGCATTTTCCGCCAGATTGTTATCAATATGGATACGTCCATCCTGCAGATACCTCATCATATTCTCCCAGCGGGTATAGGCATAGGTTATCGCCTTTCCGGTCAGGCTGTTTGGGCTGTATTTTATCCCTTCTGTTTCCATCCATAGCTTCAAGGCATCCATAATAGGTCTGGCAAGTTCCTGACGTTTTCCCATTCGTTCATTTTCTGTAAGCTGCTTCTGGTCACAGTCATGTTCTATGCGATATAGAAGCTGTATTTCTTTTAAGGCATGTTCCGCCATCTGCCTGTTTTCAGCAAGTGCCTGCTCAAAATACCTGCGTATATGAGCCATGCAGTTAACAAGGCGCACATTCGGGTTGACCTTGAAAGCCGATTCGTAACCCTCAAAGCCGTCACATTGAAAATAACCCTTGAAGTTTTTAGCCAGTTGCCCTATCACCGTACCTGACCGTGATCCTTTGTCATAATGGAAAAGCACCAGTCGTTCGACTACTGCCCTGACCATCCACAAGTATTCCTTGTTGGTCTGATGTCCTGCCTTGTCCAGTACAGGTACGGTCGTTTCATCCCCCTGTATGTAGTCGGATTTCATGATTTCCTGCCTGAGTACCTCGTAAAGTGGCTTGAGAAGTTCAACCGCAGGCTTGAACCATCCGTCTATGGTACTTTCACTAGCTTTGAAGCCCAGGTGATGCAACTGTTTCACCTGGCGGTAGAAGGGAAGATGATACTCATATTTCTGCAGGAGTATCTCCGCCAAAAGTGTAGGTCCCGCTATTCCTTTGTATATAGGCAACAGCGGCATGGCGGCTATCTCCACTCCTTTTCTGCCGACCGGTGGAAGTGAAGTGTTGTCTTTAAGGGCATATTTGGGCCGTACAATCTCCTTTATATAAAGTTGTCCGGGCTTATGTTCCACCACACGGGTCACTTCCTCACCAATCTTCCTGTACAGTTCCAGGTCAATGTCTTCCGGCTCGATGATTACCCTTTCAAGTACGGGAAGACCTTCCATTATCCTGCGGTTATTCCGTTCCCGTTTCTTGCTCTCCACCGTTTCTTTTGTGATTGTCTGCACCGCTACTTCACGCGCTTTTTCCAGTTCAGCCGCGTTATCAGGAAGAAAGTCACCGAACAGGTCAGGCTGGTTGGAATCAAGAGACGGGAGTTTCTCTGACTTGTGACCGAAAAGCTGGCGGTTCAGCCATGCGACTTGAGCCGTCAGCTCATTGAGACGGTTCTGTAAGGATTCATTCTGCCGGGTAAGCCTGATAATGGTCTCAGCCTGGGATGCGTTCACCTGCTGCAGGGACTGCAGCATTGAGTTCATCTGTGAAAGCATCTCTTCCTGAGTCATAATCCGTTTCTTTTAATTACACTATAAATGTACAAAATATATCCCGGACAGACAAGGAATACGACATCTATTTTTATACAGTATATACATTTCGTTCCGCCCTCAGACGTCTCAAACGCTGCCCGGGAGATTCACGGATTCCTTCCACCATAATGACAAGATCGCGCCATTCCATCGGATAGCTGCGCGATTTCTCGTCATATTCGGGAATCTTGAAATGACCGGCTTCAAGGCGCTTGACATACATCACCAGACCGCCATCCTCGGCATGGAGAAGCTTCATCAATTTACGGCTGCTGCCAATGAAGATGAATACATCACCGTTCCTGACACTGCAGCCCATACGCTCGTGTACCACACCGCAGAGAGAACTGATACCCTTGCGCATATCAGTCCTGCCGGGGCAGAGAAAATACCGCATCGTATCATTCAGGCAGAACATGGCAACAGGCGTATTGGTTAATCAAACGGGAAGCGGCCTCTTCCATACCGGCACCCAAATGGGCACGGACACCATTAGGAAACAACAGGGTCATTCCGGAAACAGAAGAGGAGGAAGCAATACAGGGGGACTTCAGGCTGATGGGGGTTAAGACTGATTGGGGAGCAGATGTCTCGTGATCGGGAACACTGGAAGATTTACGTTTCCAATAATTGTACGTGGAGTAACTGACATGTTCACGTTGCAGAAATTTCAGAAGATTCAGACCGCTTAAACGATGCAGTTCCTGTAAAGAGGTAAATTGTTCTTTTGTCATAATGAAAATATGTTAGAAGTTCATGCAATATTGCACAGGCAAAGGTGCTATGAAAATATGATAGAGAAAACGGGTATTTTATCGGATGCTTACATTTTATTAACGTTTTGAGGAATAGTTATAGTTTCTAGACTGAGGCATCCTTCAAAGGCTGAGAAAGATATTACATTAAGTGAAATGGGCAAGTTGACTGATGAAAGATTGCCACAATTCCTAAAGGCGCCATATTGTATTTCGGTAATGCCTTCAGATATTGTTATTGTTGATAAGTTGGAGCATCCGTCAAAAGCAAACTGACTTATTGAATTTAATGAGTTGGGAAGGTTTATATTTGTAAGTGATTTGCAATTTTGGAATGCACAAAGTCCTATTCTTTGCAAGGAATTATTAAATTGAATGGAGGTGAGTTCTTGGCAATTTTGAAAACAATAATCTCCAATACTTAGTAAAGAACTAGGAAAAATTACAGATTTCAGACTTAAACAGTTATATAATGCTACATTATCTATTTCTTCTAATGCATTAGGTAGTTCTACGAAAGAAAGGTTAGTAAGATTAGCTAATGAATACTTTCCTATACGTGTGCAGTCTTTAGGAAGATGGATGGTTTGTAATTTAGGGTATGAATGGGTAGAAAAAAAATAATCGGAGATTTCATCATTTTTTCGTATAATATTTTTCTGTTACCATTGCATACGGTTCACCTCCTTCTACGATTTTCGTATCTGATAAATTTAATTTAATCAATGTTTTGCTTAATTCCTCTTTCAAATACAAGATGTCACTCCCGTTCAAATAGCCGGATAATGTTAAGTCTTCTATCTTGTTTTTTTCATAACCATTCATTAACTCAGATAAAGTCCCAGCCTGTGTCACGTGGATTCGTGCCACATTTGCTTCAACGAATATATCAGACTCAATTTCATGGTCATCGCTGCTGCATGCTATTATGTTTATACAAGTAATAGCTGTAAAAAATAATTTTTTAAGTAAAGATAGGTGTTTCATGTTACATAATTTATTTATCATGGTCTAAGTTTTATCTCAATTTATTGATAAACCTCAGCGCATTGGTTGCTGTTCTGTTTATTTTATCTATATTCTTTTCTTTTTTCAAACTGGATATTGCCTTATCGCTTAGGTTGTAAACTTGGTGCATATCGTGGGGAAGGCGATGGATTAAAACTCCGGCTTCATTCAGATAATCATTACCGTTTATAAGTAATAAAATAAAGTTTTTGTCTGCAGAATAAGAAATAGTGCAGTGTTCCATAAATCCACCTGTTGTTACTTCTTCTTTTGAAACTAATTTGATGGGAGGTAATTCTGTATTATCTTTTAATGTGAAAGTAACGGCTTGCTGTTCTACAAATACTTTTTTAATAGTTTGAATACAGTTTGAAGTCTTATAGCGTTCATACCCTCCTCCTGCTGAAATTCTCATAATGTTCTTTTTGAGTACAGTTTTTATTAGTTCGTAGAATTTTTCTTTTTCATGGCGGATGGAGTCTTGCAATTGTTGGGCGATAGCTTTTTCTTTCTGTATCTGCCTTGCATGCTCAATTTTTTTATGATAGTCATTATGCTTTTGTTGTGCTTCCATTTGTTCTTGTTTTATATTTAGTAACCGTGCTTCTATTAGTTCGTCAGATGTATTCGCATATGTATATGTTCGTTCTATCCATTCTGTCATTTCATTTTTTTTGTATCTCTTTCGGCAAATCCAATTTTGATGCGAATCGTATATATATTTGTATGTTTCAGTGGTGATATGGTGCTCATCCTTATAGTTGATTGTTAGTCCAATTTCGCTATTCTTTTGTAGTATGTCGCCATATTTATTATATTGATAGGTCGTTTGTGAAGCGGCAGAACCATTGTTTGCTCCTAAATATAATATTGATTTTAGAGGTTGGTCTATTGAATTGTATTCTGTTGCAACGAGTATTCCACCTGCATTTTCAGTATGTTTCTTACCATTTTGAGTAATTATTTTTTTGAGGATAATTCACCATTCCCGTTATAAGTATCAATAGTGTTTTCAGCAGATGAGTAAGAGTATTTCACTTTCTGAGATAATGTTTTTTTGCTTGAATCCTTAAGGTCATAATCATAGGTGTTTGTCTCAATGAGTTTTCCGTTTGCATCATAAATATATTCTGTTTTTTGTAGGGTGTCTTTGACTATTTCTTCTATATGGGTTTCTTTATCTAAGATAGTTTTGTCTCTTAGGGTAATAATGGTATTGAGTTTAAGACTTTTGTCGTAGACATAATGTATAATATCCTCTTTGTTGGTTATTTTGTCGTAGAAAATTCTTTTTTCTATTTTATTTGTTGTTTTTTTGTAGATATTACCATTTTCATCGTAAAATGTTTGACTACATTTGTCCTTGTCTTCCTTAATATACTCTCCGAATTTAAACGCGAAATTGTAGTATGTTTCTTTCATGGATATAACATGCCCTTTTATTTTCTCTTTTTGTAGATCAGTCTTCTGTGCCATTACAAAAACGGTGAAAATCAATAAAATAGTCGTAATAATAGTTCTCATAATTTTGTTTTTTTATCCTCTAGCTCCTGTTAGGAATTTTACAAAAGAAAAGCGTGGAACTACGTGCTATTCATCGTTTCTGAAGGTCCTGAGAAAACCCAAACGTACAGATGAATAGACAGTAGACCCACGCTGGAGACCAGCGTAGAAACCAACTGCACCATTCTTGTACGTTTTTGAAAATTTCTCAGGTTTTCAGAAACAAGAATGAAGCATGACGCTTCTAACAATTATTTTCTAAAAAAACATAGCATACCGTTATATGCTTTTACAAAAGTAAGGCAAATCTTTATAAGATGCAAATATTTAGCTCAACTTTATCAGGCAATGTGAGATAAATAAAAATTCTATGTATATTTACTGCTAGTTGTTGTGTCTTATGAAATATTATCGTATCTTTGTCATCGGAGTTGCAAGTGAGCAATTTCATTTAATATATTATGCGCTATGAGCGTTAAATATAGAAAAAGAAAAATCGTACTTCAATTCGACAAGGAGAATCCGTTGTCAAAGTACGTTGCTACTAATGTAGTTATTGGTAGTATCGGTTACAACAAACTCTGTGATGAAGTAAACCAGCGTACTGGGATGCATCGGGGCATAGTAGATGTTGTATTAAAGGGTGTTCAAGACACTATGATTTCTTTTTTAGAAGAAGGCTTTTCGGTAAAGTTGGGAGAGTTCGGTTCATTCCGTCCGTCCATTCAAGCCAAAAGCCAGGATAAAGAAGAAGATGTAGACTCGGACACAATATCTAGAGTAAAGATTGTTTTTACTCCGGGAAACAAATTTCAGCAGATGCTGGGTGGAGTGAGTAAAGAATCTTTCTCTAATACGTCGAAAGATGGAGAGGAAGACAAAGGGAAACCCGATAATCCGGGTGGTGGTTCCGAAGATGAAACGCCAGATCCTTCTGTCTAATCTTTTTTATTTATTCTAAGCTAAACGGATGAGGGAAACTGAAAAGATTCCCTCATTTTTTTTTGTCATATTCGTCCGAAACCTTTCAAAACGCTGTTGGGCAATGGTGAAATCACGATTGCCCAACAGTGAATTTACCGTTGCCCAACCATGATTTTGTGGATAATGGCTATTTATTATCAAAATTGGTGACATAATATATCTTGTTGGCTTTTAATGATATGTATAGAATATTAACCGATTTATCAGTGAGGTTTCTATGAGGAAATTGTAGGATACAAATTGCGGAAAATAATCTTTTAACTTGCCATGATAAAGAGTTCTATTAAAAATATATATCTTTGCGAGAGAGATGTTGATTTATACAAGGAAGCGAATATGAGCAATAAAATATATCCTATCGGTATTCAGAATTTTGAAAAGATCCGTAATGACGGTTATTTCTATGTTGATAAAACGGCATTGATGTATCAAATGGTCAAGACGGGAAGTTATTATTTCTTGAGTCGTCCGCGCCGTTTCGGAAAGAGTCTGCTCATCTCTACCTTAGAAGCCTACTTTCAAGGAAAAAAAGACTTGTTTGAAGGATTAGCAATAGAAAAGTTGGAAAAGGACTGGATAAAATATCCTATATTGCATCTGGATCTTAATATCGAGAAATATGATACACAGGAAAGTTTGGATAAGATATTGAATGATAATCTGGAATATTGGGAAAGCCAATATGGCAGCCGTCCGTCCGAGACTTCTTTTTCTCTACGTTTTGCAGGTATCATTCAACGTGCTTGCGAGAAGACAGGACAGCGGGTAGTTGTTTTGGTTGATGAATATGACAAGCCTATGCTGCAAGCTATAGGTAATGAGGAATTACAGAAACAATTCCGAGATACCCTAAAAACATTCTATGGAGCTTTGAAGACTAAGGACGGTTGCATCAAGTTTGCTCTGCTCACTGGTGTGACGAAGTTGGGCAAAGTTAGTGTATTCAGTGATTTGAATAATCTGGATGATATTTCAATGTGGAATGAGTACATCGAAATATGTGGTGTCAGCGAGCGTGAAATCCACGAAAATCTGGAAACGGAACTTCATGAATTTGCCGCAGCGCGAGGAATAACGTATGATAAACTTTGTGAAGAATTGAGAGAGTGCTATGACGGCTATCACTTTACGCACAATTCAATCGGCATGTACAATCCGTTCAGTCTGCTTAATGCTTTCAAACGTAAGGAATTCGGCAGTTATTGGTTTGAGACGGGCATGCCTACCTATTTGGTGAAGTTACTAAAAAAACATCATTATGACCTGGAACGGATGGCACATGAAGAAACTGACGCCCAGGTATTGAACAGCATAGACTTTGAATCCACCAATCCTATTCCGGTGATTTACCAGAGCGGATACCTCACTATTAAGGGATATGATGAACGTTTTGGCATGTATCGTTTAGGTTTTCCCAACCGTGAAGTGGAAGAGGGTTTTATTCGTTTTCTGCTTCCTTTTTATGCGAATGTAAATAAGGTAGAATCCCCTTTTGAGATTCAGAAGTTTGTCCGTGAAGTGGAATCGGGAGATTATAATTCTTTCTTCCGTCGCTTACAGAGTTTCTTTGCGGATACCACTTACGAAGTGATTCGTGACCAGGAATTGCATTACGAAAACGTGCTTTTCATCGTTTTTAAACTGGTTGGTTTCTACGTCAACGTGGAATATCATACGAATGAAGGACGCATCGACCTTGTCTTGCAGACTGATAAGTTCATTTATATCATGGAATTTAAACTGAATGGCACGGCGGAAGATGCTTTGCAGCAGATTAACGACAAGCATTATGCCCTTCCTTTCGAAATGGACGGACGAAAGCTCTTTAAAATCGGCGTAAACTTCAGTGCGGAAACCCGTAATATCGAGAAATGGATAGTAGAAGAAAAATAGATAGTATAAAGTACCATATCTTTTGTTAGCATTTAATGATATGTGCGGAATATTAACCGCTTTGTATTTTTTGCGTCGGAAATAAAAGTTCACTGCCTTCTTTCATAATTCGGAAAAAAGTGCGAAATTTGCAACGCTTTTCAAGTTAGACAAGAAACTTACTAACACCTTTAAATAAAAAATTAAAGAAAATGACTAAAAGTGCATTGCAAATTGCAAGGGCTGCTTATCAGCCCAAACTTCCGAAAGCATTGGCGTCAGGAGCCGTTAAAGCTGTAGCAGGTGCTGCTACTCAGTCTGTAGCTGACCAGGAAGCTATCAAAGCATTATTCCCTAACACGTATGGAATGCCGTTAATTACATTCGAAGCCGGTGAAGCTGTAACTCTTCCTGCTATGAATGTGGGTGTAATCCTTTCTGGTGGACAGGCTCCCGGTGGACACAATGTGATTTCCGGTTTGTTCGACGGTATCAAGAAACTGAATCCGGATAGCAAGCTGTATGGCTTTATTTTGGGTCCTGGTGGTTTGGTAGACCATAACTATATGGAACTGACTGCTGATATCATCGACGAATACCGTAACACGGGTGGTTTCGATATTATCGGTTCCGGCCGTACGAAGTTGGAGAAAGAAGAACAGTTCGAAAAAGGACTTGAAATCATCAAAGAACTGGGCATCAAAGCACTGGTTATCATTGGTGGTGACGACTCCAACACAAATGCTTGCGTATTGGCTGAATACTATGCTGCCAAGAAGTATGGTGTACAGGTAATCGGTTGCCCGAAGACTATCGACGGTGACTTGAAGAACGATATGATTGAAACTTCTTTCGGTTTCGATACTGCTTGCAAGACTTACGCAGAAGTAATCGGTAATATCCAACGTGACTGTAACTCTGCCCGTAAATACTGGCACTTCATCAAATTGATGGGTCGTTCGGCTTCTCACATCGCACTGGAATGTGCTTTGCAGGTACAACCTAACGTATGTATCGTTTCTGAAGAAGTGGAAGCTAAAGATATGTCTTTGGATGATGTAGTGACATATATCGCTAAAGTAGTAGCAGACCGTGCTGCCCAGGGACATAACTTCGGTACTGTATTGATTCCTGAAGGATTGGTGGAATTCATCCCGGCTATGAAACGTCTGATCGCTGAATTGAACGACTTCCTGGCTGCTAACGCAGAAGAATTT
The DNA here is from genome assembly GCF_042854785.1 of Bacteroides sp. f07. Taxonomy (NCBI): domain Bacteria; kingdom Pseudomonadati; phylum Bacteroidota; class Bacteroidia; order Bacteroidales; family Bacteroidaceae; genus Bacteroides; species Bacteroides sp. f07. The sequence goes on from NZ_BAABXI010000001.1 coordinate 1,162,645, forward strand.
GCTCAAATCAAGAAGTCTCACCAACGTGACTATATCATCCGCAAACTTTCTCCGGAAAACTCTGCTATCTATGCAAGTCTGCCGGAAGGTGTTGCCCGTCAGTTGACTTTGGATCGTGACCCGCACGGAAACGTACAGGTATCATTGATTGAAACAGAAAAGCTGTTGTCTGAAATGGTAGCTACTAAACTGGCTTCCTGGAAAGAAGAAGGCAAGTATGTAGGTAAGTTTGCTGCACAGCACCACTTCTTCGGTTATGAAGGACGTTGCGCTGCTCCGTCAAACTTCGATGCTGACTACTGCTACTCTTTGGGTTACACAGCTTCTATGTTGATTGCTGACGGCAAGACCGGTTATATGTCTTCTGTACGCAACACAACTGCTCCTGCTGTCGAATGGATTGCGGGTGGTGTGCCTATCACAATGATGATGAACATGGAACGTCGTCACGGTGAAATGAAGCCGGTTATCCAGAAAGCATTGGTGAAACTGGACGGTGCTCCTTTCAAGGCATTCGCTGCACAACGTGACCGTTGGGCTGTTGAGACGGATTATGTATATCCGGGTCCGATCCAGTACTTTGGTCCTACCGAAGTTTGCGACCAGGCAACTAAGACTTTGCAGTTGGAACAAGCTAAATAAAAGATAAATAAACAAGCGGTGAACGGTAAGTGCCATGCAGAACATCTGTATGGCTTCTGTTCACCGCTTCTTTCCATTAAGTAAATGCCGCCACGCAACAACCCGATGTCTGCTGTACAGAAGAAAAAAACTGTTTCCGCTACTACACGAAAGAAGGGAACGGCTTCTTCTTCCAAATCTTCCCGTACTCCGAAAAAGGTACAAGCGAAGCATAGTCATGCCATGCCTGTTTGGCTTCGTAATGTCCTGGCAGTGATGATTGTCGGTTGTTTTTCTATTGTTTTCTATTATTTCTTTATCCGTCCGTATGCTTACCGCTGGAAACCCTGTCACGGACTAAAAGAATATGGAGTCTGCATTCCGGCGGGATACGATATTCATGGAATTGATATTTCCCACTATCAGGGAAAAATAGACTGGCCGAAGCTCCGGCAGAACAAAGAAACTGTGACTCCTTTGCACTTTGTATTCATGAAAGCGACAGAAGGCGGGGATCATGGTGATACTACTTTCTCGGCAAACTTTGCCAATGCCCGTAATCACGGATTTATCCGGGGAGCTTATCATTTTTATATTCCAAGCACGGATGCTTTGAAGCAAGCCGACTTTTTTATCCGCACAGTAAAGCTGGATACGGGCGATTTACCTCCTGTACTTGACGTGGAAGTGACCGGACGAAAGGATAAGGCGGAATTGCAACAAGGTATTAAACGCTGGCTCGACCGTGTGGAATCCCATTATGGGGTGAAGCCGATTCTTTATACTTCCTATAAATTTAAGACACGTTATCTGGACGACTCCATTTTCAACGCCTATCCTTACTGGATTGCCCATTATTATGTCGACTCCGTGAAGTATCAGGGTAAATGGGACTTTTGGCAACATACAGATGTGGGGAATGTGCCTGGAATCAAGGAAGACGTCGACTTGAATGTATTTAACGGCACGTTGGAAGAACTTAAAAATCTGACAATTAAATAGCGGGTATTTCTTCGCTGAACAACTTATCTCTTCTGTTATTTGTTATAATCGTATTATTACTTAAAAAAATACGATTATGAATTTTGATATAGCTATTATTGGTGGTGGTCCTGCCGGTTATACAGCCGCCGAAAGGGCAGGTGCAAACGGATTGAAAGCCGTTCTTTTCGAGAAGAAAGCGATAGGTGGAGTATGTCTCAATGAAGGGTGTATTCCTACTAAAACTTTGTTATATTCTGCTAAAATACTGGATAGCATCAAGACTGCTTCCAAATATGGTGTTTCTGCCGAATCGCCTTCTTTTGATTTGTCTAAAATCATGAGCCGTAAAGATAAAACGGTGAAAATGCTGACAGGGGGTGTGAAGATGACTGTCAACTCTTATGGGGTGACCATCGTAGAGAAAGAAGCCTTCATTGAGGGAGAGAAGGACGGGGTGATTCGCATAGCTTGTGACGGCGAGACGTACTCTACAAAATATCTGCTGGTCTGTACCGGCTCTGATACGGTGATTCCCCCGATACCGGGGTTGTCGGAAGTCAGTTACTGGACTTCTAGAGAAGCATTGGAAATAAAGGAACTGCCTAAAAATCTGGTTATTATCGGTGGCGGAGTGATCGGGATGGAGTTTGCCTCTTTCTTCAATAGCATGGGCGTAAAGGTTCATGTAGTCGAAATGATGTCTGAGATACTAGGAGCGATGGATAAGGAAACGAGTGGTATGCTCCGTGCCGAATATGCCAAACGGGGAGTCACTTTCTATCTGAATACGAAAGTGGTGGAAGTGAAACCGAATGGAGTTGTAATAGAGAAAGACGGGAAAAACTCAACGATTGAGGCGGATAAGATACTGCTCAGTGTAGGTCGAAAGGCAAACCTATCCGGCGTCGGACTGGATAAATTGAACATTGAACTTTTGCGGAACGGGGTAAAGGTGGATGAACATCTACAGACTTCCCACCCCAATGTATATGCCTGCGGAGATATTACGGGATATTCTTTGTTGACGCATACTGCCATTCGTGAAGCGGAAGTTGCTGTCAATCATATTTTGGGAGTGGAAGACCGGATGAATTACAATTGTGTTCCGGGGGTAGTCTACACCAATCCCGAAGTGGCAGGCGTAGGAAAGACTGAAGAAGAACTGATAAAACAAGGACTTCCTTACCGTGTCTCAAAATTACCTATGGCTTATTCCGGACGATTTGTTGCGGAGAATGAGCAAGGCAACGGGCTTTGCAAGTTGATTCAGGATGAAGAAGGGAAAATCATCGGTTGCCATATGTTGGGAAATCCTGCATCGGAACTGATTGTGGTGGCCGGTATTGCCATTCAGAGAGGATACACGGTGGAAGAGTTCCAGAAAACTGTATTTCCGCATCCTACGGTCGGAGAGATTTACCATGAGATAATGTTTTAATTCTTATTCCGCCAAGTCTATGATTCGATGTATATATAGTCCTTATACTGATATTTATTTTCATCTGGCGGCAGAGGAGTATTTGCTGAAGCAGGGGAACGATGACGTTTTTATGCTTTGGCAGGATACTCCCTCTGTTGTGATAGGAAAACATCAGCGTTTACAGTCGGAAGTGGATACGGAATGGGCGGAACGGGAGCGGATACATATCGCCCGTCGCTTTTCGGGCGGAGGAACGGTGTATCATGATTTGGGTAATGTCAATCTGACTTTTATTGAAACAGTTTCGCGTCTTCCTGAGTTTATCACCTATCTTCAACGGACGTTGGACTTTTTGGCATCCATAGGTGTAATGGCAGAAGGAGACGAAAGGCTCGGCATCTATCTGGATGGGTTGAAAATATCAGGGAGTGCGCAGTGTGTACATAAAGACAGGGTGCTGTATCATTGCACTTTGCTTTATGATACAAATCTTACGGTGCTGAATAAAGTATTGAATCCGGAGCCGTTGGCTGATGACGAAACCTTATCTTCTGTATATGCTGTTCCGTCTGTTCGGAGTGAAGTCACTAATATCCGTAAGCACTTTTCAGTGGGAACTGTGGATGATTTCAAAGAGAATGTTTTTCAGTATTTCAGCAAATCGCAAAGGGTCAGTTCTTTCAGTGAGGAAGAAATAGTGGCTGCCAATCAGCTTCGGAACGAAAAGTATATTGGGAAAGAGTGGATATATAGCCGTTGAAATCTGAGCTTCGTTCATCATAATCCGGTTAAAAATACCTTAACATAAAACTTTCTATTTCAACCCATTGTTCTATTATATCAAGGTTGAATAAATAAATTTACTGTCTATGTCAAGATTCGAAATAAAAATGCCTAAGTTGGGCGAGAGTATAACAGAGGGAACGATTGTCTCCTGGTCTGTAAAAGTGGGCGATATGGTTCAGGAAGACGATGTTCTTTTTGAAGTGAATACTGCTAAAGTAAGTGCCGAAATACCTTCTCCGGTAGAGGGGAAAGTAGTTGAAATTTTATATAAGGAAGGAGATACCATTGCGGTAGGTACAGTTGTAGCCATTATAGATTTGGATGGCGGAGGTGCTTCCGATGCGCAGCCTGTCGGTGAAGAAACCGTAAAAGCGGATGCTTCGGAGAAGCAGTCGCAACCTCAGAAAGAAGTTGCCAAACAGGTGGTTGCTGAGGAAGAACGCTGGTATTCGCCTGTGGTGATTCAGTTGGCGAGAGAAGCGAAGATTCCGAAAGAAGAACTGGATTCCATACAGGGAACCGGCTACGAAGGTCGATTGAGTAAGAAAGATATAAAAGATTATATTGATAAGAAGAAAAGAGGAGTCAGTGGGGATTCCAAACCGTCAGCACCCGTTGCTGCTCCGGCTGCAAGCAAACCATCGGTTGCTGCTTCCGCACCGGTAAGCCCGAAATCTTCTCCGGCTTCTCCGGTTGAATCCAAATCATCCGCTCCTGTCACTATGCCGGGTGTGGAAGTGAAAGAGATGGATCGTGTCCGCCGGATTATTGCCGACCATATGGTTATGTCAAAGAAAGTATCTCCGCATGTCACTAATGTGGTGGAGGTAGATGTCACTAAACTGGTGCGTTGGCGTGAAAAGAATAAGGATGCTTTCTTCCGTCGCGAAGGTGTCAAGCTGACTTATATGCCTGTGATAACGGAAGCTGTAGCGAAAGCATTGGCAACCTATCCGCAAGTGAATGTATCCGTAGATGGATACAATGTTCTCTTCAAGAAACATATCAATGTGGGGATTGCCGTCTCTTTGAATGATGGAAATCTGATTGTGCCCGTAGTGCATGATGCCGACCGTCTGAACCTGAATGGATTGGCTGTTGCCATCGACTCCTTGGCTCTGAAAGCAAGAGATAACAAATTGATGCCCGAAGATATTGACGGTGGTACATTTACCATAACCAACTTCGGTACGTTCAAGAGCCTGTTCGGTACACCGATTATCAATCAGCCACAGGTAGCTATCCTGGGAGTAGGCTATATTGAAAAGAAACCTGCTGTCATAGAAACTCCGGAAGGCGACACGATTGCTATTCGTCATAAGATGTACCTCTCTTTGTCTTATGACCATCGGGTAGTAGACGGAATGTTGGGCGGTAACTTCCTGCATTTCATTGCTGATTATCTGGAGAACTGGCAAGGTTGATAAACTGATTGTTTCATTCATTAAGAACTTCATTAACTATGAAAAAGTATGATATAAAAAATACAGATGTCGAAACACTGAAGAAGTGGTATCATCTGATGACATTGGGACGTGCCTTGGACGAAAAGGCGCCGTCTTACCTGTTGCAATCCTTAGGATGGTCTTACCATGCTCCCTATGCGGGGCATGATGGCATCCAACTGGCTGTCGGGCAGGTCTTTACTCTTGGAGAAGACTTCCTGTTTCCCTACTACCGAGATATGCTGACCGTGTTATCCGCCGGAATGACCGCAGAAGAAATTATTCTGAACGGTATATCAAAAGCGACCGATCCCGGAAGCGGTGGACGTCATATGTCGAACCATTTCGCCAAACCGGAATGGCACATCGAAAACATTTCTTCCGCAACGGGTACGCATGACCTTCATGCGGCAGGCGTAGCCAGAGCGATGGTGTATTACGGGCATAAAGGAGTTGCCATTACCTCTCATGGAGAATCGGCTACATCGGAAGGTTTTGTCTATGAAGCTATCAATGGCGCCAGCCTCGAACGTCTCCCTGTGATTTTTGTGATTCAGGATAACGGCTACGGCATCTCTGTCCCCAAATCGGAACAGACCGCCAACCGTAAAGTTGCGGAAAACTTCTCCGGCTTCAAGAACCTGAAAATCATCTATTGTAATGGAAAAGATGTATTCGACTCGATGAACGCCATGACCGAAGCCCGCGAATACGCCATCGCTACCCGTAATCCGGTGATTGTGCAAGCCAACTGTGTCCGCATCGGTTCCCATTCCAACTCGGACAAGCATACCTTATACCGGGATGAAAACGAACTGGAATATGTAAAGGAAGCCGACCCGTTGTTGAAATTTCGCCGAATGTTACTCCGTTACAAACGGCTGACTGAAGAAGAACTGCAAGAAATAGAGGCGGCAGCAAAAAAAGAATTATCCGCTGCCAACCGGAAAGCGTTGGCTGCCCCTGATCCTGACCCCAAGAGCATCTATGATTTTGTAATGCCCGAACCTTATCAGCCGCAGAAATATAAGGAAGGTACTCATGAGGAAGAAGGCGAGAAGACTTTCATGGTCAACGCCATTAACGAAACATTGAAAGCGGAGTTCCGCCATAATCCCGACACCTTTATTTGGGGTCAGGATGTGGCAAACAAGGAAAAAGGCGGTGTGTTTAATGTGACGAAAGGTATGCAGCAGGAGTTTGGCGATGCACGTGTATTCAGCGCGCCGATAGCCGAAGATTACATTGTAGGTACAGCCAACGGAATGAGCCGCTTTGACCCTAAGATTCATGTCGTGATAGAAGGGGCGGAGTTTGCTGATTACTTCTGGCCTGCCGTCGAACAATATGTGGAGTGTACGCATGAGTACTGGCGTAGCAATGGGAAATTTGCTCCGAACATAACCTTGCGTCTGGCTTCCGGCGGTTATATCGGTGGCGGGTTATATCATTCCCAAAACATAGAAGGCGCTTTGACAACTTTGCCGGGAGCACGTATTGTCTGTCCTTCCTTTGCGGATGATGCTGCCGGATTGCTCCGTACCAGTATGCGCTCCAAAGGGTTTACTCTGTTTCTCGAACCGAAAGCATTGTATAACTCCGTAGAAGCGGCTACTGTTGTACCGGAAGATTTTGAAGTTCCTTTCGGCAAGGCACGCATTCGTCGCGAAGGAACGGATTTGAGTATCATTACTTATGGGAATACGACTCATTTCTGTCTGCATGCAGCAGAGCGGTTGGAGAAAGAGGGCGGCTGGAAAGTGGAAGTTATCGACATCCGTTCTTTGATTCCATTAGATAAGGAAGCAATTTTCGAGTCAGTGAAGAAAACAAGTAAGGCGCTGGTTGTCCATGAAGATAAAGTATTCTCCGGTTTTGGCGCGGAGCTTGCCGCTATGATTGGCGGAGAGATGTTCCGTTATCTGGACGCACCTGTGCAGCGTGTAGGTTCTACATTTACTCCTGTCGGTTTCAATCCGATTCTTGAAAAAGAGATTCTGCCGGATGAGGCTAAAATCTATGAAGCTGCCAGGAAATTATTGGAATATTAAATAGTAGTAGATTATGAAAAAGATAGGTTTATTTTATGCAGCTAAGGCTGAAAAGACAAGTTGGGTAGCAGAGAAAATTCAGCAGGAATTTGGTGAAGACAAGATAGCGGTAGTACCGATAGAACAAGCTTGGCAGAATGATTTTGCCGCTTATGATTGTTTTATTGTCGGTGCATCCACCTGGTTTGACGGTGAGCTTCCTACTTATTGGGATGAACTGTTGCCGGAACTTCGGACAATGGATTTAAAGGGAAAGAAAGTCGCTATCTTCGGCTTGGGCGACCAGATACGCTATCCCGAAAACTTTGCGGACGGCATCGGGTTGCTGGCGGAAGTCTTCGAAGGGGATGGAGCTACCTTGGTCGGTTTCACTTCTTCCGAAGGATATACTTTCGAACGCTCCAGGGCATTGCGTGGCGACCATTGGTGCGGACTGGTCATTGACTTGGATAATCAATCGGAACAGGCAAAAAAGAAAATCAAGGATTGGTGCGAACAGGTAAAAAAAGAGTTTAAATAATCTCGTTATATTATATGTAATGAGGGTGTCAAAAGGGAAACTTTTCCTTTCTGACACCCTCTTGTTTTTTATATTCTATCATTCAAAGAATTATCAGGCTTTATAAATGAACTTCACCTCCGCCCAGCGATTCTTCTCTTTATAATGGACATAGGTCAATCCGTGCTTTTCCGCTTCCTCACGGATAACCGCAATATCATCTACATAGAATCCGCTCATATATAGTTCAGACCCCGAATGCATACAAGCGACATATTGTTTCATGTCATTCAACAGAATATTCCGGTTGATATTGGCAATAATAACGTCGAACGGCCCTTTCCCGATAAGAGACGAAGCGTCTCCCTGTGAAACGGCAATGTCATCTACACGATTTAATTCAATATTCTCAATAGAGTTTCGTACACACCATTCGTCAATGTCGATAGCTGTACACGGGCGTGCACCTCTCATCCGTGCGAGGATGGCGAGAATAGAAGTCCCACAACCCATATCGAGCAAGGATTTATCTTTCAGTTCGCTATCCAGCAGTTCTTCAATGATAAGGCTTGTCGTCTCGTGGTGTCCTGTTCCGAAAGCCATTTGCGGGTTGATAACAATATCATATTCCGCTTTGGGAACGTCTTGATGGAAAGTGCTGTGAATCACGCATCGGTTGCCGATAATAATCGGCTGGAAGAAATTCTTTTCCCATTCCTCATTCCAGTCTTTATCTTCTGCTTCTACATAGGTAAATGTGATTTCCGTATCGGGTAGGGGAAACTCTGTGATTGCAGTCTTAATGGCGGTTTCGTCATATAATGATTGTTGGATATATGCGGTCAACCCGCTTTCACATTCAACAAAACTCTCGAAACCGACTTCACCGAGCACAGCAGCCAGTACGTCATTAACTGTTTCAGTGCAAGGATGGGTATGGAATGTGAACTCAAAATACTTCATAGTTGTTTTCTTTTCTAATAAATAATGTGCAAAGATAATAGACTTTTTAGGGATTTCCCTACTTCTCTTTCGGGAAAATCTCCCAAGGATAAAAAATCTCTTCCTTATCTTTGTAACGTGAATAAGTTTAAGTAATTACATAAACCGAGATGATATGAAAAAGATTGTTTACTTCTTGCTATTTGCCTTGTGCCTCCCGATAGGCCTGATGGCACAAAGCGTTGATGACGACCTTTACTTTGTCCCTTCTAAAGACAAACAGGAGAAGAAAGAAGCTCCGGTTAAGAAGGAACCGAAGAAACAGGTGACCAACATCTATACTTCACCGGGTACTACCGTAGTTGTTCAGGACCGCAAGGGTAGAACACGGGACGTGGATGAATATAACCGCCGTTACGATGCACGTGAAAATGAGTTCGTAATGGATAATGATACCTTATACATAAAAGAAAAATCTAAACCGGATTTGGACGGAGAATGGGTGACTGGCGAATTTAATGGTACGCAAGACGACTATGAATACGCAGAACGTATTATCCGTTTCCGTAATCCGCGTTTCGCAATCAGTATCAGCAGCCCGCTCTATTGGGATGTCGTTTACGGACCGAACTCCTGGGACTGGAACGTATATACTGACGGTATGTATGCTTACGCATTCCCGACGTTCAGTAACCCGATGTGGTGGGATTGGCGCTATGGTTCTTACGGCTGGGGCTGGAATTATGGTTGGGGGTGGAATTGTCCTTACTATGCTTGGGGATACGCTCCGGGTTATTGGGGCGGCTGGTATGGCGGCTACTGGGGTGGCTGGTATGGTGGCGGTGGCTACTGGGGACATCATCACCATTGGCACGGTGGTCCTAGCTGGGGCTGGGGTGGCGGAAACCATTGGGCACGCAACACCTATACGAATCGTCGTTCTTATGGCTACAATAATTTCTCTTCTTCACGGAGAAGTGGAACATATTCAGACCGTAGATCGGCAATAGGTACAGAACGCCGTAGTTCTTCAGGTTCTTATACCGGCAGAACTGTTGGTACAAGACGTGAAGCAACTCGTGTTAGTACTGGACGTACCGGAGTAACTACCCGCAGTGATGCTTCTTCTACTCGTAGAAGTAGTAACTACACACGTCCGAGCAGTACACGTAGTTCCTCAACTTACAATAGTAATCGTGAAAGCTCCGTTCGTCGTAGCGCTTCGTCTCCTTCACGATCATCATCGTCTTCATCATATGGAACTACAAGAAGATCTTCTTCTACTTACAATAGAGGTACTTCGACTAGTAGCCCGTCTACTAGAAGCAGTAGTAGAAGTTCTAGCCATTCTTATGATAGTTCTAGCCGTTCTTCTTCTCGTAGCAGCTATTCACCAAGTAGCAGTAGTAGCTCTCGTTCCAGTGGCAGCTATTCAGGTGGTGGATCTTCACGCTCAAGTGGCGGTGGTGGCGGATCTAGCAGAAGTGGAAGAAGGTAATAAACACTATATATTAACTCTGTAATATAAGACAACGTTATGAAAAAGATAATCGCAGTTGCTTGTGCCTTGTGTTTTGTCGCAGGTGTCAGCGCACAGACAATATATGATGCAGCGAAGTTAGCGGAGCGAGACTTGAATGGAACCGCCCGTTTTGTAGGTATGGGTGGGGCAATGGGCGCTTTGGGTGGTGATATTTCTACAATGGGAACTAACCCTGCCGGTATCGGTATTTATCGTAGTAATGACATCATGACATCTTTTAGCTATTCTGCTTACGGTACGGAGAGCAAATATTTGGGGCAGACTTTTAATAATGATAAGAATCAGTGGTCGTTTGATAACATAGGTTTTGTGTTCGCTTCCAAGATTGGAAATCAGACAGCATTGCGTTATGTGAACTTCGGTTTTAATTATAAGCGCACCAAGTCTTTCTATAAGAATATGACAATGGGCGGATTGATGGGAGCCGTAGATGATAAGATTTTTGTATCTCAGGTTAATCAGATGGGACAACAGGCTACAGATGCTGTATGGTATGATAAAGATAATTATGACTTTAATGGTGCTGATGCCTATAGTAACAATCGACTTGGTTGGTTAGGCATTATGGGGTATCAAGGTTATCTCACAAATTCAGTTTTGGATAAAGGTTATGATCGATACGATCCGGTAGTCCCGGATGAGGCTGAGGCTTATTTCAACTCCAATGAACGAGGGGGGATCAGTCAGTATGACTTCAATGTTGCGTTGAATGTGAATGATCGTGTCTATTTAGGATTGACGATTGGTGCATACGATGTGAATTATAAGAAGACCACTCTATATGATGAAGATTATGGAAATGGTGAAGGTTATGAATTGGCTTCATTCAATCGTATTAAAGGATCGGGAGTAGATGTGAAATTAGGTGCTATTTTCCGTCCGTTCGAGTCTTCTCCTTTCCGTATTGGTTTTGCGATACATACGCCTACATTTTATAATTTGACATACGAGAATGGTGCAAGTATGACGTCGGATGTTTACTTGAAAGAAGTACAAGATGGTGATAAGACATTTATGGTTCGTGATGATAAGCCTGCTCAAGGTGCTGTTACAACAAGAGAGTCTTTTGATGCAAATGATGGAAGAAGAATAGAACAGGATTTTCGCCTATCTACTCCGTGGAGATTTAATGCGAGTCTAGGTTATACTGTTGGAACTTCTTTAGCGTTGGGAGCAGAGTATGAATATGAAGATTATTCATCTATGAAGTTTAAGTACCCTGAAGGAGACGAAATGGTAGATCAGAATACTACAATTAAAGATTTTATGAAAGGTGTTCATACATTCCGTATCGGTGCTGAGTATAAAGTAATACCTGAGTTTGCCTTCCGTTTAGGTTATAATTACAGTACTACTGCTTTCAAAGAAAATGATGCTTATAAATGGATACCGGTTAACTCTACTTTGACAGATACAGACTTTGCAAATTCCCAGTCGCATAGTAATTATACAATCGGAATAGGATATCGTGGAAAGGCTTTTTATGCTGATTTAGCTTATCAATATTCTATGTATAAAGAGAAGTTCTATCCATTCTATAATGACTTGGAAACTTCACCGGGAGTTTGGGAAATAGTGACTCCGCAAGCTACCAAAGTAACCAATACCCGTAGTCAAGTACTATTAACATTAGGTATGCGCTTCTAATCCTAATAAAGACAGTTTTCAATTTCAATAATAACTTTTGTGTGTAAAAAATCCCTGGAATGCTGAGTGTCTACGGCGGTTCCAGGGATTTTTATTAGTATCTGTCATCACTATAAAAAGAGACAACTTTTCTTTATATGAGGGGTAATTAAATAGGTTAATAATTATGAGAGGTTTACATTTAATATTCTATTTTGTCTTCTTTATCTGCCCAGGCTTTGAAGGCAGTAAGGGCTTCATTGTGTAGTAAGATTTCTGAGGGTAGTTTTCTGTCTTCCGGTTTAAGTTCCAGTTCGTCATAAATAAAAGAATCGTCAAAGCCGATATTCTTGGCATCGGTTTTATTGTTGCCGTAATACATCTTATCCAGTCGTGCCCAATAGATAGCGCCCAAACACATCGGACAAGGTTCGCAGGAAGTATAGATTTCGTATCCGCTAAGGTTGAATGTTCCGAGCTTCGCGGCAGCGGCACGTATGGCGCTCACTTCAGCATGGGCAGTAGGATCACAGGATGCCGTAACACGGTTCACACCCGTTGCAACTATTTCCCCCTCTTTGGTAGCAATCACAGCACCAAACGGACCTCCACCATTTTCAATATTTTCTTTAGAAAGCTCGATAGCTTTCCGCATTAATTCTTCTTTCGTCATAGCACAAAAAATATATTGTTAGTTTTATTCTAATCTCTAGTCCTACAAAGATAGAAAAAACTAACAATATACAATGAAGTGCTTCTATTTATTTTTTACCGGTATCGGCAGACACTGAAAGAGAAGGAATAAAGATCCGGGGAACGTTCTTTTAGAGTTTTCCGAGAATCTTATCCATCACCCAGTTGGTTAGTGTTGCGCTTTCACCGTTACAAGAACAAATGGATTTACCAAGCAAGTGGTCTACCACCGCCTGGATAAGCGGTTGCTGCACATGTTCCGGGTTACCGATGCAAATTTCTTCGCGTCCACGTTCGGTATGTAGTCCGATAGGCTCGTAAGTAAAGACAGAGAAACAAATCATTCCCTTGTCACCGATAATCTCTATGCGGTCTTCGCGGGCAGAATCATGGGCGACGAAACACCAGGAACCGCTACCCACCAGTCCGTTATCGAACTGGAAACAGGCACTCAGAGTATCTTCGGCAGGATAAAGCCCGCCGCGGTTGCTTTTGTATCCACTTGCTTCGAGGATGCAACCGAACATATCCTGTAATAAATCAATTTGATGCGGAGCAAGGTCATAGAAGTAACCACCTCCGGCAATATCCGCTTGCACACGCCAAGGAAGATTATCACGATTGTAATCCAAATCGCGCGGCGGCTGGGCAAAACGAATCTGCACATTGATAACATTACCGATAGTCCCGTTCTCTACCAGTTCCTTTACTTTCTGAAAGTATGGAAGGTAACGGCGGTAATAAGCAACAAAGCAGGGAACCCCCGTTTCGTTGGATATACGGTTGATGCGGGTACACTCTTCATAAGTGACGGCCATCGGTTTCTCAATATAGGCAGGCTTGCCTGCTTTCATGGACATGATGGCATAAGTGGCATGTGAAGAAGGGGGAGTAGCGATATATATAGCATTTACTTCCGGGTCGTCTATCAGCTCCTGTGCATCATCATACCATTTCTTGATACCTCTTTCTTTGGCATAAGCTTTTGCTTTCGCACCGTCACGGCTCATTACTGCCACGACTTCCGAATGTTCTACTTTCTGGAAAGCGGGACCACTTTTCGTCTTGGTTACTTCTCCGCAACCGATGAAGCCCCATTTGATAATCTTTTCACTCATAATGTTATTACCTATTGTGCCTGTTTTAAACAGACCCCAAAGATAAAGCTATTTTTTGTCAAGAGCAACTTTATTGATTATTAACTTAGAGAAGAAGTTTGGAAAAAGAAAGTTTCATTTCCCCCCAACAGACGTTCTGTTTGAGTAAATCAGAGACTCCGTTTCGGGTGAACAGAGCTTCTGTTTAAGGGGAATACACACTCTATTGATAGTAAGAAGCAAGGTCAATGGAGCTAAGTCTGGGGCTGAGGACCGGTAAGCTTGGGGAGGAATGAGACAAAAAGCCGGAGTAGGGGACGATTTATTGCTTTAGATAAAAAAGAAAGGCGGGAGTTGCAATTCCCGCCTTTACGTGTAGTTTAATTGAAACTACTTTATCATTAACTTTGTAAAGATACGACATTCGAAAGCGAAAGTCAAGTCTTCGGGAGTTTATTTTTGGAAATAGACGTAGATGTCTATTTCATTTTCCGTATTCGGTTCTTTTTTTATCATAGTATTTTTTATAAATCTTTTGATATTCCGCTTCCTTTTGGAACTTATCCAGCCATGTATTCAAACTATCGAGTAAAACGGGTGATTGTTTGCTGACTGCCCATGAGTAGAACTGCGTAAAGCTGATTGCTGTATTGATGTCTATCTGTGGCAAAGAGTCTGCGACCGCCCGTGCGATACTTTCGTCACAAACGGCATAGTCGATGTCTCCGTGAGCTACCAGTGAAATTAATTGTTCGGGACCGTATTTCTCTATTTCCTTTATATAGATAGTGTCTCCGATTTCATTTCCCAGATTTTGGATGCGTAGTATGGAAGGGGAGCCTTTCACGACATGAAGTGTACGTTGCGCCAAGTCCAGTTGGCTGTGGATATAGAGCGAGTCGCTTTCTTCGGTTGCTTTCCTTTGCACCAGCACTTGTTTGTTAAGTACGATAGGCGTGGTGAGAAGCAGGGAGTCTTTGAGTTCGCTGGTGGCTAATATACCGAAAGCGATAACATCGAAACGTCCTTCCGCCAATCCTTTCAATCGTTCTTCAAAACTCATGAGAGGTATAATCTCGGCTTGCAGTCCTTTGTCACGGGCAAAGGCTTCTATCAGTTCATAATGAAAACCGGAAACGGTGTCACCGTCTACGTAGAAACTGATGGAATTGTATTCGGTTGCTATGCGTAATATTCCTTCTTTGGCAATGGCTGCATAGTCACGCGGATGTCCCGGCGGCTTTTCCTTTTTGCCGCATTGGCGGACGGAAAAGAGGATGGCCAGTACAATAACGACAGGTACTAAATATCTGAACAGTCTTAATCTGGGGCGTGTCTCCATAAGCCGTAAAGGTTTTGTTAATCATAGAAATTCCACGAAAGACCGAATTTCAGTACACGTGGGTTGATAGGGTAGTGAGGAGACAGGAAGTAATTCGGCCTGCTCATGCCTTGGTTCACGTGGTACATCATCACATAGAAACGTGTACGCTTTAAATGCAGGTTCGCGTAAACATTCACAATCGGATAACCTCCAATCTCTACCTGGTCGTCTGTCGGTTGCAGGTGAAAGTTCTGAATGGCAGGTGTATATGCAGGGGCATTGTACTTGGAGAAATATCGTACATCGGCACCTAATTGTACGCTAAGTACTTTCTTCGCCAGTTTGAACTGCATGTAGAAGTTGTGATACAGTGAAAGGTCGGGCAAGGGAAGCACCGTCTGGTCACTGGACTTCTGCCAGGTCACTTCGTTGTCCAGATGGAATATTCCGAGCTTGAAGTCTTGGTTAAGGCTTGCCGATAATACTTGCAGGCTTCCGCCTTTCTGTTCGGGCGTTGCCTGTTGGTTGAAGTAAGTATAGTTCTTGATGTTCTCAACTCCTGCTTTCAGCCGTGTTCTCCAACGGGCAATGCTCAGTTCCCCTTCGATGCGGGTACGGAATTCTTTATCCATGTCGTTGTCCCACAAGAAATGTTTGGAGTGGTAATGGCGCATATAGAAAGGTGCGAGCTTATTGCTGACTTCACCACGGGCTATGAGGCTTACCGTGTCTTTCCACAAAGGGAAGTTAAGGTCGATATCCCCTTTTACGTTGAATTGACCGATAGCTTTTCCTGCCAGTCCCACTTCACCGATAGCATGATAATGAAGCACGTTTCCTTCGCGTTTGGAAAGTTCACCGCCCACGAATATCTCGTTTTCATTATATTTGTCGGGAGACGGGCTGCCATTCATGTTCATCAGTGTGTACTTACTGATTTTATAAGAAGCAAATGCGGTCAGACCGGCCTTGGCATATTTGTTGAAACCTTCGAGCAGGGCGATGCCGACGGTGTTCTTGATTCCTACATAAGTGGTACTATCGTGGGCAATCGGATTGTCGGGATCAAGATAAGTATTCTGATAATAACCTTTTTTTTCCCGCATATCGTCATTAGAGTTAAACGTGTGCCGTGCACGTTCTACTTGAATCGTGTGTATGAAGCTGGTGACCGGCACGAATTCCTGTTTGGCAGGAGTCGTGTCATTTTCGGCCTGTGGTATATCACGTTTGAATCCTAAATTATAGCGTTGGGTAAGGAATACGTAGAAGTCGTGGTTACGGTTGGTCGTAGCACTTAGCTTGGTCGGGATGTTGGTTGATTCGTATTCCCTTTGTCCTTGTGCCATCTCTTCGGGAGCGGTGATGTACCGGTCGTCCTCAATGCCGCCGTTCTCGTTTGTTTTCAGATAATTATTGCTGTAGATGGCTTGCATCTGATATTTGTCACCGATATAGCTACCGAAAAACGCGGCATTGAAGTATGCCGTATTCTGATTGTTATAGTATCCTCGTCCGTATAGGTAGTCTATATTAAAACCGAAAGCCAGTTTCTTGTTGACATTGACGGAGAAGTATGATTTGAAACGTTCTTCACCGTTCACTTTATTACCTGCCTTGTGATAGGTCAGATTGGTGTAGGGCACATTACTATTTGTAAAATTGAATTCCGTGGGACGGATAAAGAAACTGGAGAAAGGCTCCATGAAAATAGTCGGTTCCGGGTCACGCCGGTCAAAGAAGATGCGTGACATACGGGGAGAGCCCATATTGGCCAGATAATTGTAATGTCCGGTCAGCCCGTCTGTAAGATTCGTGTTCTGGAAATGATGGTAGGCTGTATCCGCCGGGATGATACTCCGGTCGCCCAACTGATTTTTGATACGCCACATATATAATGTAGGCGGCAAGCCCTGTACTTCAACGTTTGCACTATCCAGTTTGTCCGGAATCATGGCAGGGTCTACCTGATTACCATATTGGTCGTATCCGTTTTCGTCTACTCTTTGTCGACCATTATCGAACTGTGCATGGACAGTTGTCAAACCGATAACGGAAAGTAATATATATAATAGTAAGATTCGTCTCATAATTGGGGACAAAGATACTTACTTTAATTGATTTAATGATAATGGATAATTGAAAATTATGTTGCAACCATACTATATGGTAGCTAATAATTATCAATTATCCATTGCCTGTTATCTGTTAATTAAACCTCACGGATTAATTCCATACCTTTCTTGATGGCTTCCTCATTCATGGGAATCAAGTGGTGGTGGCGTTCCGGCAGGGTTTTCTTCAGTCCTTTGATGACATTTTCCAATGTTACAATCGGGCGGAGCTTCAATAAACCGCCGAGCACAATCATGTTGAATGCTTTGGCATTATTCATCTCATTGGCTGCGTCCATCGCGTCGATACGGTATACTTTGATATCCTTGCGGGTAGGCGGGTTGATGATTCCGTAACCATCGTAAATCAGGATGCCGCCGGGCTTCACCTTGCTTTCAAACTTCTCTAGTGAAGGCTGGTTCAGAATGATGGCAGTGTCATATTTGCTCAAGATAGGCGAAGAAACTTTGTCATCGCTTACAATTACTGTAACGTTGGCTGTTCCACCGCGTTGTTCAGGACCATATGCCGGCATCCAGCTCACTTCCTTGCCTTCCATCAGGCCCGAATAAGCCAGAATCTTACCCATAGACAATACGCCTTGTCCACCGAAGCCTGCTATAATTATTTCTTCTTTCATTGTTCTGTTGACTTTTAGCGTTATTCTTTATCTTTTAAATCACCCAGCGGATAGAACGGGAACATATGTTCTTCCATCCATTTGTTTGCCTTTTCGGGAGTCATCTTCCAGCCGGAGCTGCAAGTGGAAACGATTTCCACCAAGTTGGAGCCCTTGCCGTTCATTGAATTCTCGAATGCCTTGCGGATGGCTTTCTTCGCCTTGCGGATAGCCGGTACGGATTGTACGGACTGACGGGTCACGTAGGCAGTTCCTTCCAGTTGGGCGGCGATTTCGGTCATCTTCAAAGGATAGCCGTGGAGTTCTACATCACGTCCGTAAGGACAAGTGGAACTTTTCATGCCTACCAGTGTCGTCGGCGCCATTTGACCACCGGTCATGCCGTAGATAGCATTGTTGATAAAGATTATCGTGATATTCTCGCCACGGTTTAATGCGTGGATTGTTTCGGCTGTACCGATGCAAGCCAGGTCACCATCTCCCTGGTAGGTGAAAACGAGACGATCCGGCCACAGGCGTTTCACGGCAGTTGCCACAGCGGGAGCACGTCCGTGTGCCGCTTCCTGCCAGTCGATGTCCAGATAGTTGTAGGCGAAAACTGCGCATCCTACCGGAGAGATTCCCACCGTTTTATCTTCCATGCCCATTTCCTCTATTACTTCGGCAATGAGCTTGTGTACCACACCGTGACTGCAACCCGGGCAGTAGTGCATGGCATTATCGTTCATCAGAGTCGGTTTCTTGTAAACCAGGTTCTCGGGTTTGATTATTTCTTCCTTAGTCATAACTTCTTCTCCTTATCTGTTGGTGAACCGTATAAAAAACTCCATCAGCTTGACAAAGATTGCCGCGCCGCATACGTAGATAAACATTTTAAAATCTTCCTTTCCTACGACGAAGTAAGTGATAATGGCTGCAAGAGCCAGTATCATAAAGAGGATGTTCAGTACGTTTCTTATTTTATCGGGATTCATCGTTTCGTTATTTGATTATTTTTTCTTCCAAAGCAGTTACAATCTCGTCCGGGTCGGGAACAATGCCGCCGAGACGTCCGAAATGTTCTACCTTTACTTTACCGTTCACAGCCAGGCGGACATCTTCAATCATCTGCCCTGCATTCAGTTCCGTAACGAGCATGCCTTTCACCTTGTCAGCGTAAGCGGCAATTGCTTTTGTCGGGAACGGCCACAAGGTGATAGGGCGAAGGATACCTACTTTGATACCTTTCTCACGTGCCAGTTCCATTGCTTTCTGACCGATACGTGCCATTGAGCCGAAAGCAATAATCAGATATTCTGCATCTTCGCAGTTTATTTCTTCGAAGCGTACTTCGTTTGCTTCTATTTCACGGTATTTGGCCTGGAAACGGAGGTTGTTTATTTCCATCGCTTCCGGTTTCAATTCGAGGGAAGTGATAATGTTCGGCTTGCGGTCTTTTGCTTTTCCGGTGGTAGCCCACGGGCATTGTGCGATAACTTCCTCTTCCGTGCGGCGTGGTTTCTGTGCGGGAAGAACCACTTTTTCCATCATCTGTCCGATAACACCGTCAGCAAGGATGATAGCCGGGTTGCGGTATTTGAATGCCAGTTCGAATCCCAGTGCAACGAAATCCGCCATTTCCTGTACGGATGCCGGGGCGAGGGCAATCAGCCGATAGTCACCGTGACCACCGCCTTTTACTGTCTGGAAGTAGTCTGCCTGGCTCGGCTGGATAGTTCCCAATCCGGGGCCGCCACGCATCACGTTGACAATCAGACAAGGAAGTTCGGCACCTGCGATGTAGGAGATACCTTCCTGTTTCAAACTCACACCGGGGCTTGAAGATGAGGTCATCACCATCTTTCCGCTGCCTGCGCCGCCATATA
The DNA here is from genome assembly GCF_042854785.1 of Bacteroides sp. f07. Lineage (NCBI taxonomy): Bacteria > Pseudomonadati > Bacteroidota > Bacteroidia > Bacteroidales > Bacteroidaceae > Bacteroides > Bacteroides sp. f07. Next base: position 1,182,296 of record NZ_BAABXI010000001.1, read on the forward strand.
CCATATTGATAGCTGCCACTTCACTTTCCGCCTGGAGTACTACCATGCCGGTTGTTTCCCACGGTTTCAGTTCGGCAAGCGTTTCCAACACTTCCGATTGGGGAGTAATAGGATAACCGAAGTATCCGTCCGCACCGCAACGGATGGCTGCGTGGGCGATGGCTTCGTTTCCTTTCATTAATACAACTTCTTCTGCCATATTCTTTTCTTTTATTCTACTTTTACTTTATACACCGAGATACATCCGTCGGGACAAACCGTTGCACACGAGCTGCATCCGTTGCAGGTATCTTCTTTCACTTGCCAGGCATAGTTATAGCCTTTCATATTTACCTCTTTGTTGAGGGCGATTACATCGAGCGGACACGCCACTACACACAGGTTGCATCCTTTGCAACGCTCCGTGTCGACTACGATTGCTCCTTTGATTTTTGCCATAATCTTTATTTTATTACGTTATCTTTGAGTTCGATTATTGATTTTATTGATTGAACATATCCTTGTGGTAGAAGTTGAGGATATCTATCGCCATTTTCCTTGCCTGGACGGCAGGACTTTCCGGATTGATATCAATGGCAAACTGGTAATTATCCAGCGCCCGTTTCCAATCTCCTTTTTTCCGGTAGGCATTTCCCCGTAAATAGTAAAGAGTATCTTTCTCTTCTTCGACAGAATTGTCTTGGAGAAGCTGGTCCAATTGCTTAATCGCTGTGTCCACGTCCCCTTGATTGATAAGCTCTTTCAGGTTGTCTATTTGCTCCATTTCTTTCGTCTTTCGGGATTCTGAAACGCAAAGATAGTTTTTATTTGTGTAAATGGGGCAAACGTGGACGGAAATTTGCATCGTTTTGAGTTTATTGCATATTGGATGAATAAATAGTACTACATGTCTCATTATAGAAAATCGCTCCAAAATTCGATATGTTTTGGCTTTTCTTTTTGGAATGACGATTTATAATTTCTTATACCAAATTCGTTACATAAGTATGTCAACAAATCATTTCCATAATATATAATATCTGTTTGGTATATTGACAATACAGGATTTCCCATTTCACAGGGACTGGCAGGAAGAAACCTATGTGAATATATTGGGATTAGTTTGGGACAATTATTATAAAATAGTTCGGCTATGTGGATTTGCTCTGCCAAGGAATCAGGCTTTTCACCCCAATCGGCATGCCAGAAAGCATTATTTCTTATGTCAAAAGCAATTCCTTCAAAGACCCAGTTAAGTCTTGACTTTACATCTTTCGTTGAATGCCAATTGACAAAACCATTAGATATAGGCAACGCTATTTGAAGAAATAGTTTCAAATCCGGTGGAAAAATAAACATAAATGTTTCTTCTATATCCAGTATCTCTTTATCGGATAATCCTTTAGTAAAAATAATACCTTTGTTCCGCAAGAGTTCTATCAAGTATGCAATGTCTGAACTGATTTTATTCATTTTCTCTATATGCTTCATTGTTTTGTTAACTTTATCACATTTCTTTCTGCCAATAATTCAGCATCCAATTTTCATATTTCAGTGGATATGCACTATTAGCAGAGTTCAATTTCTCTATAATATTTGACTCTCGTTTCTTTTTGGCTGTTTCACTTTTCAACATAGAAATTCCTTCTATTAACTTTCTTGCCGAATCACGTAATTGATACCATTGTTTCCAATCTGCATCAGTCATTTCGGCTTCACGTTGTTTTAAAAACTCTTTTCGTACAGCCTCTTTTTCTAAATGTTGCATTAGTTCCTCGTCTGCTACGAACGTTTGTATTTCTTGAAAAGAAAGCAAGTCGCCATACTGCTTGGCAAAAAGATTTTTTACTTTTTCGCTAACATAAATTTCTGAAGAACAATAACTATAAAGCCTGTCTATAAAGACATCTATTCCCGAAAGGCTTTGTTCTACGAGTTTGGAAGTATTCCGAACTCCTTCACAATACAATAGACCATCTTTTTGAGGTATTAACGCATAAAGGTTTCCCATTTGTTCCGCGGTGGTTTCATTATGTTTTCGTCTGGTGATATATTCTTCAGCATCCATGTCCCCTGATGGATATATTTGCGGTTCAGGTTTCGACAAATCCCATGTTTCCCAGTTTAGCTTGACAATCTTTTCTTTTATAATTGGCTTTACTGTTATTCCGGTTAAATTTACGCTTTCTATCAAACGCAGGACTTCTTCTTTTACAATTAAGACCGGATGCCCCCTGTCATATTGAGAACGGTATATGAGTGGACAAAACTCGCCCGTTCTAAGAATGAAATGTGAATCCGCATTTTTGTCATAAATAGATATACCTTGCCACAGCATCTCTCCATAGTTTCCCCAAGGCATAGGTCTGTTTTTTATTACGTAGTATTTCATATAGTCAATTTTCTTTTCATATTCTATCATTCTTTTATCTTGTCTCTATTAGTCGTCCTATTTCTCCTGTCTTTATGTTTACAGAGAAGCGGAAATCGCAATTTGCTATATTGATGATGAAACATAAAGTTTCATTTTCATTTATGACATCTATAAAATGTAGCTTAATCCCACCGTAATATTTTTTGCCATAAGCTGCAATAAATAAATTTGTTACATTCCAAATGATTTGATTTGTACCATCCAATATATATGCTGGATTGAAGCTACCCATATAAGGACTTTCTACAATACCAATAACATTTCCATACTCTAATAAAGTAGCACACAAGCCACCATTCTCATTTTTCTTACTATATACGGTTCCATTACATTCCCATGAGATGCCAATAGGAAGAAGTTCACCAACAGAATAAGCTTCTTTAGACATTCTATCTAAAGAAGCAGGATACATATATTTGAATGATACTATTTTATTCATTGCATTTTGATTTATTGCTGGACGATATCATAAACTAGTTTTCATTTACTTCTATTTTTATTCATGATATTAACGTCCTTCCCTCCGTCCGCAAGCTCAAATTCCGCATAAGCCACTTTAGTACCTCTGTTGAATGTTTTGTAAATGCGATATTTTCCGGGGCAATTGGATATTTCAGATGTATAAAGTGTGATTGTCTGTTGATGGGAATGTCCGGACGGAATCAACCATAATATGTCATTGATGATGGGATTGGTCGGTAGTGCTTCCCATTGTTCCTTTCTTTTGTCATAGTACGCAAGGCTGTAACTTTCTCCACATTCATATTCAGCATGCGAGTAGTTAGTAATGGTAACTTTTATTTTGGTTGTCGATAACGGATAACAATCATATTCCGTTTGCATGGAAAGCAAGGCGGAGCTTATTTTTTCTCCTATGGGGATATCACGTGGAACAGGTTGCAATACAGTAGTTTTTGTTTGTATTTGTTCTTTTGAATTTTCGGGGATTCTTTCAAGACATACAGAGTCTTTTTTCATTTCTGTTTCGATTTCCACCTTTTGTGAGCGGATACTATCGGCTTCATTATCCTGTTCTTTCTTAGAAGTAGTAGAGTGACAGGAATATAAAATGGTAAGAAATAATACCAATAAATATTTCATGGTAAATGGATTTAGTTAATAGCTTTAATAGCAATGTGAAATGTATGCTTCACTTTTTTTCTCCAAATTCCTCATAAAGAGCTACCGGGCCGTAATGCCATAGCTTGGTTTTTTCCTGTTCCAGTTCTTTGTAAGTATTCGACCGATAAAAACGTCGAAGTGCTTCCAACGGAGTGCCCTGTTGCTTTTCTACATAAATCTTGGTAAAAAGGCTGACCTTTCCGGGTATCAGTAAATGCAGGTTTTTATTGGTTATTTCTCTATTCATAAGCAATTCCTTTTGATTCAATATATTTTAGATACTGCAATGACCTATCGGTATGGAATAACATTTGGTTTACTAGCCTGTAAGTTTTCAATTTCTTGATAAGTCCCTCTTTTTCTAAAAAACCGCTTTCGTATAGGGCGAATGCCGCGTAAACCCTGTCATTGGCAACCGGACCATATACGAGGTCGTGATTATGTGTGAAATCTATAAGGGTACGGTTGGACATGACAAAATCGACCCATTCTTCTGTCGGCTCATCGAACCACAGTACATCTATTTCAGATACAGAACTTTCGTTTAGCTCGTAGATATTGATATATCCTGTTTTTGCTTGAGATGATAGCATACGTCTTTTTACCCATAATTCTGCTTGTTCATACGTGACTTTCCGTATGTAGTACCTCAAAATTCTCAAATAAGTATTCCGTTACTCCATACTTGTCGAATAAGTCCATAACCTCAGCACCCGAAGCTGAGATATGTACTTTGTATTGTTCTATACAGAATGAAATAAAATAGACAATATCCAATTCTTTCTTTGTCATTTCCTTATTCATCGTTTTACAAATATAGTTTATTTATTGAAATTATCAGCTAAATATCTTTATGAAGATATACCCTTCACCTCTTCAACATCTTCTGTATCGCTTTGTTCATCGGTGATAGCGGGTGAAGGACTAAGCTTCACCTATCCCTTCACCGGAGTTCTTCCGCTTTCAACTAGTTCCATTTTTTGTTTCATTTACTGAAACGAATCGTTTCCCGGTGTGAAACACTTTGTTTCTCGGTGTGAAACGAAGTGTTTCACCGTATGAAACTTTTAGTTTCTAGCGCTTGAAACAAAAAGTTTCAGTAGGCTAGAAACTAGTTAGAACGCAGCTTTACCAATTATACTCATCCGTGTAGCTGTCGAAGATCGGTTCTTCGGTGATACCTTTCCGGCGAAAAAGCTGGCGGATGTAGTTTTGGTCTGTAGGGCTGAGGAAACGTTCTTTGCGATAAAAGCGATAGTAAAGCGTTTTTCCGAAATGTCCAATCAATAGTTGTTTGATGTTTGTTCCGTCCTTATAAGGTACTTTGTCCAGCAGATGGCTGATACCCCATGCCACATGCATCTTTTCTGCGGTTTGGAAGTGGGGGCAGTCAATGCCGGTTGCCGGAATACACATAGGGTTTACAATGCTGATGTAGGAAGTATCAGCGGTAGTGAGAAGTGCAGCCACCCGACGAAGGCAGTTACAAGCTTTCGGACATTGCTCGTTGTAGCAGCGGGCGTAGTTGAAAGGGACTGATTTGTTTTTTAATTTGTTGTCGTTCATTTTATATTGTATAATATATACATAATTGACAAAGGTACGGTTTTTATATTTCAAAGGTACGGTTTGGAAAAGAAAAAACGGTGAAGGGATGAGTGAAGGGGGAGAACCTTCACCATAAACCGTTTACTGATAGAGTGATACATGAAACGGTGAAAGGTGAAGGGGGCGAAATAATTCTCGATGTTAGCTTGTATTTACTGAAAGATACTGTACTTTTGTGCAGATATTAAAATGTATAGACTATGCTGGATATTGTTTTGATTGTGATAAGTGCCCTTTGTCTGATAGCCGGATTGGCAGGTTGTATTCTTCCGTTTCTTCCGGGACCACCTATTGCTTACTTGGGATTGGTTTTTCTGCATTTGACGGATAAAGTACAATATAGTACGACGCAATTAATCGTATGGTTATTGATTGTAGCTGTATTGCAGGTATTGGATTATTTCACTCCAATGTTGGGAAGTAAATATAGCGGCGGTAGTAAATGGGGAAATTGGGGATGCATCATCGGAACGTTGGTCGGGCTTCTTTTCTTGCCTTGGGGAATTATTGTCGGTCCCTTTCTCGGTGCCGTGATTGGTGAATTATTGGGAAATAAGGAGTTTTCCCAGGCACTAAAATCCGGGTTCGGTTCATTGCTCGGATTCATTCTCGGCACTTTGCTGAAGTTTGTTGTCTGCGGTTATTTCTGTTATCAGTTTATAGTCGGGCTTGTCCGGTGAAACAGGTATAAAAATAAAGCTGCCCTTCAAAAAGAAGAACAGCTTTATATCTGTTTGATTTATCTTCAGGCTATTTTACCGGAATCTTATCAATACGGTTCTGATGGCGTCCGCCTTCAAACTCTGTAGAGAAGAACTCTGTCAGAATCATGTCCGCTTCTTCAGTACTGATAAAACGGCCCGGCATCACCAGAATATTGGCGTCATTGTGCTGACGAGCCAAGTGTGCGATTTCTGCGTTCCAGCAGAGTGCGGCACGAATTCCCTGATGCTTGTTCAACGTCATATTGATTCCGTTTCCGCTGCCGCAGATAGCGATACCGGGATAACACTCACCCGATTCCACTGCGAGGGCTAGCGGATGGGCATAGTCCGGATAGTCTACGCTTGCGGTAGAGTCTGTTCCGAAGTCTTTATAAGCCCAGCCTTTTGCTTCCAACCAGCCGCGAACATATTCTTTCAGTTCAAAGCCGGCATGGTCGCATGCTAATCCGATTGTTTTCATTAGAGCATTGCTTTTACTTGGTTATACACGTTCTCAGCAGTGAATCCAAGTTTCTCGTCCAACACTTTGTAAGGAGCGGAGAAACCGAAAGATTCCAATCCCCAAACTTTACCGTGGCAACCTACCAAACCTTGAAGAGTGACAGGCAAGCCGGCAGTCATACCGAAGATTTTTGCGTCTGACGGAAGAACTGCTTCCTGATATTCCTTAGACTGGCTGCGGAACAGACCTTCGGACGGAGCAGATACGATACGTACCTTTACGCCATCCTTGCGAAGCAATTCTGTGCCGGCTACCAAAGTAGAGACTTCAGAACCGGAAGCTACCAGAATAACATCGGGGTTTTCGTCAGAACCTGCTACGATATAAGCACCTTTGGCTGCCTGTTCGTAATCGGTTCCTGCCGGAAGGTTGGCGATATTCTGACGGGAGAAAATCAAACCGGTCGGAGTGGACATATTTTCCATGGCAAGTTTCCATGCGATGGTTGTTTCTTCCACGTCAGCCGGACGAAGCACTAACATAGAATTGTGGCCCTTATGGTTTTTCAGTTTCTCCATCAAGCGGATTTGTGCTTCCTGTTCTACCGGTTCGTGAGTAGGACCGTCTTCACCTACACGGAATGCATCGTGCGTCCAGATGAATTTTACGGGTTGTTCCATCAAGGCAGCCATACGTACGGCTGGTTTCATATAGTCGGAGAATACGAAGAATGTACCGCAGGCAGCGATAACACCACCGTGAAGTGACATACCGATACAGATACAAGCCATCGACAACTCGGATACACCAGCCTGGAAGAATGCTCCGCTGAAATCACCTTTCTTGAAAGAATGGGTTTTCTTCAGGAAGCCGTCGGTCTTGTCGGAGTTAGAAAGGTCGGCAGAAGCGACAATCATGTTTTCTACCTGGGTAGCAAGTGCGCCTAATACGGTTGCGGATGCGGCGCGGGTTGCGCTGCCTGCTTTCTGTTCGATAGCAGCCCAGTCCACTTTCGGAGCTTTGCCTGAGAAGAAAGCTTCCAGTTTGGCAGCCAGTTCCGGATTAGCTTTTGCCCATGCGGCTTTCACTGCGTATCTTTCAGCTACGATTTTCTTCAGTTCTTCTGCACGTTTTGCGTACAGTTCGGCTACTTCCGGGAAGATTACGAACGGGTTGGTAGGGTCACCGCCCAAGTTGTTGATTGTATTTACATAAGCGTCGCCACCGAGCGGAGCACCGTGAGTAGCGCAGTTGGCTTCGTAGCTGCTGCCGTCTGCCTTGCGTGCGCCTTTGCCCATTACGGTCTTACCGATAATCAGTGTCGGACGTTCTTTTTCTGCCTGTGCTTCCTTGATAGCCGCACGGATTTCGTCAGGGTCGTTACCGTTGATACTGATTACTTTCCATCCCCATGCTTCATATTTCATGGCTGTGTCTTCAACGGTTACATCTTTCGTTTCAGTGGAAAGCTGAATGTCGTTGGAGTCATAGAACATAATCAGATTGTCCAGTCCCAGTGCGCCGGCAATACGTCCGGAACCTTGGGAGATTTCTTCCTGAATACCACCGTCGGAGATGTAAGCATAGATTGTCTGGTTCATCACTTCGTTGAAGCGGGCTTTCAGGAATTTGGCGGCAATAGCGGCACCTACGGCGAAAGTATGTCCCTGTCCCAGCGGACCGGAAGTGTTTTCGATACCACGCATGATGTCTACTTCAGGGTGTCCCGGAGTAGGGCTACCCCATTGACGGAATTCTTTCAGTTCATCCAGAGTGAATTTTCCTGTCAATGCCAGCGTGGAATAAAGCATCGGAGACATATGACCCGGGTCGAGGAAAAAGCGGTCGCGTCCTTCCCAACGGGGATTTTCCGGATCGTATACTAGAAACTCAGAGAAGAGTACATTAACAAAATCAGCACCACCCATGGCACCACCCGGATGACCGGAATTGGCTTTTTCAACCATTGAAGCAGCAAGAATACGGATGTTATCCGCTGCACGATTCATAAGTTTGTTATCGTTCATATCATTAAAATTTAATTGATTTCTGTCAGATTGCTGGCAAAGATAACTCTTTATGTGGATTTAACAATCCAAAAGTGCCATCTTTTTTATTACCATTTTAACAGTCTTCTTGTTTGTGGTACAATAAGTAACAGCCCTTGAATTACTGTAACTCTAAAGTAACAATAGACTTAGCAGGAAGTTTTACCTTCATTGTGCCTTTATTGATTTTTACCTCTTTGAAGGGTACCGGTTTTACAATATCAGGATTTTCAAAAGAATTGTAATCGGTCAGTTTGGCAGAGGTAAGGATTTCTCCGACAGCTTTTTTCGCTTTTGTATCTCCCAGGTTGACGGTTATTTCCTGTGCTTCGTCAGCGTTCACATTCGAGAGGGAAATATGAATCGTTTCGTTTTTGTCTTTCGATGCGGTTACGCTCACCATAGGTACGGTGCGGTTGTCGCGTACATTCTTTTTTTCGCAGTCCAGTTCGATTGGAAGATAAGTGGCATCCTGGTGTACTTTGTACATTTTGAAGACGTAATAAGTAGGAGTGAGCACCATCTCTTTGTCTTTCGTCAGAATCATGGATTGGAGTACGTTGACTATCTGTGCGATGTTTGCCATTTTCAGGCGGTCGGTGTATTTGTGGAATACGTCAAGGCTCAATGAAGCTACGAAAGCGTCACGCAGTGTGTTCTGCTGATATAAATGCCCTTTGATGGTTCCCGGCTCTTCATCCCACCAGGTTCCCCATTCGTCAAGCAAGAGGGCGATTTTCTTGTCCTTGTCGTACTTGTCCATGATGGCGCAATGTTTCTTGAGTACGTCTTCCACTTCAAGGCATTTGCCCATTGTCCAGTAATAATCGTCCTTATTGAACCGGGTTGCAGATGTTTTGCTCCCGCTCCATCCCGTCACTGTATAGTAATGCAGGGAAAGACCTTGCATGCGATGTCCTACACGGTTCATCAATACATCTGTCCAGTTGTAATCGTAGTCACTGGCACCGCTGGCAACTTTAAACAGGCGGTTGCCGTCATAGTTGCGGCAATAGGTAGAATAACGGCGATAGAGGTCTGCATAGTATTCCGGACGCATGCTGCCACCGCATCCCCAGCTTTCATTCCCTACACCGAGATATTTTACTTTCCATGCTTTGTCACGACCGTTCTTGCGACGGAGATTCGCCATTGGAGAGTCGCCGTCCGATGTCATGTATTCTACCCATTTGGCAAGTTCTTCTACCGTACCGCTGCCTACATTTCCACTTACATAAGGCTCGCAGCCCAGCATTTCGCAAAGATCCAGGAACTCATGTGTACCAAAGCTGTTGTCTTCGATTGTTCCGCCCCAGTTATTGTTAACCATCTTCGGACGGTTCTCTTTCGGGCCGATGCCGTCCATCCAATGATATTCGTCAGCAAAGCAACCGCCCGGCCAGCGGAGAACGGGGACTGCCAAGTCTTTTAATGCATTGAATACGTCCGTGCGGTATCCTTTGATATTAGGTATGTCCGAATTTTCGCCTACCCAAAGCCCACCGTAGATACATGAACCCAGGTGTTCGGCAAACTGGCCGTAGATTTCTTTCGGGATGATTTCTTTGCCTTGCTCGGCATGTACGGTGATGGTAGCACTCTTCTGTGCGGAAAGAGATACCGACGCTGCCAAAAAGGCTGTGCTGACTAATAGTTTTGCTTTCATAAAATGGTATTTGTTTAAATGATTATATAGATGTTTGATTTCCGGTGATGATAAACGTTGATTATTTGAGCAGGCGTACCTCATAAATGGCGGGCGTCCACTCTGTCCCGTCAGGGGTGAAGCATATCGGGCAACTTCCAGCTTTCAGTTTTTGTGGCAGAAGCCAGGAGAGGGTAATAAATCCGTCTTTATCTGCTTCGCTTATGGTAGGATTGACTGCCAGTTTATCATTATTTAATAGAATGGCTACTTTGTTACGGTCATTCTTCTGTATTGTAATTCTAATCTGGCTTGCTTCTTCTTTTACTTTCAGGTTATAGCTGAACCAACTTTTGGCACGGCGGAAATGGCGGTCTTTGTTTGTACCGGTTTCTGCCTGCTCGTATTGGATTCCGTGGTCGGATTCCGGTTGCTGTTCACCGGGGAAAATCAGATCGACGGTTTGGTTCGCTAGTTCTGTTGCTTTTCTTTCGGCTGTTGCCATTTCTTTCTGGATGGCTTTGAATTGCTCTTCGTTTGCCTGACGGAAGTAAATAGCGTAGCGGGTATTGTGCAAACGGAAGAACGGGACAAGTTCCAATGCTTTGTTTTGTGTAGGATATACGTTCCCGTCGAAGGTGAATGTTAACTGGTTACCGTCCTTTTTGTGAAGGGAATTACGGATTGATTCGGGATTTCCAATCAACATCGGCACTTTCTGTAAAGGTATCTGTTTGTCATGGGCGATGTGTCCGCCACGGCTGTCGTCTGCGTACAAACCGTCGAGATGTCCGGTACCCGTAGAAGCCGCAAGGACGATAGGGCCGTATAAGAAAGCGTAATAGTCTTTCTTGTCGGGTATCTGTTCAAGGCTGACTTTCATTGGCAGATTAAAGGTTATTAGGTCTCCTTTCTTCCATTTACGGTGGAGAGGAAGATACTGGTTACCTTTTAGCATAACAAATATTTTTCTTCTTCCATTGATGCTGACGCTATATCCTTTGGATTGGTTCGCCCATTCTGGAATACGTATCATTAAAGTACATTTTTTTTTAAGGGCTTCATCTATCCGTAAAGTTACCTTGCCGTCATCAGGGAAACGGGTTGCCTGTGTCAAAGTAATACCTTGCTCTTTCCAGATCAGTTGTGAGGGGATGAAGAGATTGACATAGAGCGTGTCTTTCTGATGTGCATAGATAAATTCACCGTATTTGGTATGATTCTCCAAGCCTGAACCTACACAGCACCACATTGATGTTTCCGGTTGTGAGTACACACGATAGTGTCCCGGACGCATAGGAGTGAAGTAGACAAATCCACCTTTATCCGGCTCTTGTGACGCTAGGATATGATTGTAAAGCGCACGTTCGTAATAGTTTACGTAGTTGGGAGCAGGCTCGTTCGTATGATTGGAATTGTGAGAGTTTTGATAAAGCATTTTAGTAAGACGGAGCATGTTGTAAGTATTACAGGTCTCCGGTCCTTGAATGTCGTTTAGCATGGACGTGAAGTTATCCGATGGATGGAAATGTTCGCGGACGCTATTTCCTCCAATGCAGACAGAACGGTGATTGACTACCGTGTTCCAGAAAAAGCGGGCGGCATGATCCCATTCTGTAGCATGGTTCCAATTCTTGTCATCTTGTGAAAGTTCGGCAATTCGCTTGTAGCCGATTACTTTCGGAATCTGTGTGTTGGCGTGCATTCCCGTCAACTTATCTTCCTCTTTGATAAGTGGGTCTAAGATAAGCTTGTGAGAGAAACGGCGTGCCAGTTCCAGATACTTCTTGTCGCCTGTGATTTCGGCCACATCAGCGAAAGTCTCATTCAAACCGCCATGTTCGCTGCGAAGCATGTCCTGCATTTGCTTGTCACTCAGACTGGAAGTGATATCAATCATCCAATCGGTAAAATCCACCAGCATTTGTCGGGCGAGGTCGCTTTCTGCATAAAGATAAGCGTCCCGCAGTCCGGCATAAGTCTTGTGTATGTTATAGAGAGGCACCCATTTGCCGTTAAGGTCGAAACCACCGGCACGGATATTTCCCGCTTTAATTTCTTTCCAAAGTTGGAGACTGCCCGGAGTGCCGCCGATAAATCCTGTTCCGACAGCTTGTTGTGCACGATGGAGCTCATTTAGCATATAGTTGAGACAGTTGTAGACTGCGGTGTCTCCGGTCGCAGCATACATCATGGAGAGTGCGGATAAATAATGTCCACCGATGTGCCCGTCCAGTCCTGTATTTTCCCAATTGGTGTAGCTCGGAGCTTTGGGAGTCAGTCCTGCTTCACGAAGGAAAGGGGCGAGCAGGCGATCGGGATTCATTGATAATATATAATGTAAATCAGTCTGTTGTGCTTGCAGAAAAGGACTGTCCAGCAGCTTCACATCCTGTAAGGGAAAGTAGGAAACTTGTTGCCGATTTTGTGCTTTTCCCAATGAAACGGATAGAATAAGGACAAGTATGAACGAGGTGGTTTTCATGATGGTAGATTTCCCCTTGTCCCTCTCCAAGCGGAGAGGGGATGGGGATAGTTTATGTGAATACTTAAAATGATGATTGAGAAAGGAGCGAATAAGCCCCATGATGTGGCTTATTTGAATTTAGCTGCCGCTTCCTCAATTGGCAATCCGGCTTTGTAGTTTTCAATGTATGCGTTAAAACCGGCTACATCTTCGGGCACGGGAGATGTTTCTACACCGGCGTCACCTACAAATACATTTTCGTCCAGAAAATCGGCAAGGGATTGTTTCTTTTCATTGTTCACGAGGTAAGAGCCTAACAGGGCAATACCCCAGGCGCCACCTTCACCTGCTGTTTCCATTACGGAAATAGGTGAGTTGATAGCTGCTGCAAGCACTCTCTGACCTACTCCTTTGGTCTTGAATAATCCGCCGTGTCCTGTAATTCTGTCAACTTTGACTTTCTCTTCGTTGAACAGAATGTCGTTGCCAATCTTAAGAACTCCGACTGAGGCGTATAAATGAGTCCGCATAAAGTTTGCCAGGCTGAACTTGTCATTAGCCGAACGTACGAATAGCGGTCTTCCGTCAGCAATACCCGTTACAGGTTCACCGGAGATGTAATTGTAGGAGAGAAGGCCACCGCAGTCGGCATCACCTGTGAGGGCAATGTTGTAGAGCTTGCTGTAGATTTCATCCATATTTACAGGGATGCCCAAAAGTTCCTGGTATTCTTTGAACAGATTAACCCACGCGTTGAGGTCGGACGTACAGTTATTGCAATGTACCATGGCAACGGGGCTTCCGTCTGGAGTAGTAACCATGTCAATCATTTCGTACGGCTTCGATAATTCTTTCTCCAACACAATCATAGAGAATGAGGAAGTACCTGCCGATACGTTTCCGGTACGCTGTTTGACGGCATTGGTTGCAACCATGCCGGTTCCTGCGTCTCCTTCCGGCGGGCAGACCGGTATTCCTGCTTTCAGATGACCCGAAACGTCGAGTTTCTTACTTCCTTCCTGCGTGAGAATACCGGCATTTTCACCTGCCGATAATACTTTAGGCAGAATGTCTTCCAGCTTCCAGCCGTATTCCTTTGGAGCAACGAGATTGTCGAACTTTGCCACCATTTCTGCGGAATAGTTGTTGGTAACCGAGTCTATGGGGAGCATACCCGATGCGTCGCCGATGCCCAACACTTTTTCACCTGTTATCTGCCAATGCACATAACCTGCAAGGGTTGTTAGGAATTTGATGTCTTTGACATGCGCCTCATTGTCCAAAATAGCTTGATACAAATGTGAAATACTCCACCTCAGAGGAATGTTGTAGACAAATAGTTCGGACAAGGCTGCCGCTGCTCGACCTGTATTAGTGTTTCTCCAAGTGCGGAAAGGCACGAGGATTTCTTCTTTTTCATTGAACGGCATATAACCGTGCATCATGGCGCTGACACCGATAGCTGCCAGGTTCTCGATTTCCACGTCACCGTATAAGTTCTTTATGTTGGAACGTAGGTCGGCATAGCAATCTTGCAAGCCTGACCAGATAGCTTCAATGCTATAAGTCCAAAGCCCGTCTACCAATTGGTTTTCCCATGTGTGGCTGCCTTGAGCGATTGGCTTGTTTTCCTGGTCAATCAGGACTGCTTTTATTCGTGTTGAACCGAGTTCTATACCCAGAATGGCTTTGCCTGTCTCGATTGTTGATTTTGCATCTAATTTCATATTGAAATCAATATTTTAAGGTTTAGCAAAGCGCCTTATTCAGCATGTAATACACCTCGTTCATGCGCAGTTCTTTCTTGAAGCAACTGATAGTAGTATCTTTGTTGATATGTACCATTTCGATGCCTGCAATTTCCGCATAATCTTCCCAGTATTCGGCTGTCAGGTCGTAAGAGAAGCAAGAGTGGTGAGTACCACCTGCCAGAATCCATGCACCTGCACCTACTTCAAGGTTAGGCATCGGAATCCAAAGAGCGGAAGCAACCGGCAGTTTTGGCAGCGGTTTCGGCTCGATGCATTCTACATCGTTTACAATCAGGCGGAAACGGTTACCCATATCTACTACCGTAGCGGTGCAGCCTGTACCAACTTTTGAGGTAAATACAAGACGTGCAGTCTGACTCTTACGAATACCAATACCGAGGAAGTGTACTTCCAGACGAGGTTTGTTGGCAGCGATAAGCGGGCAAATTTCCAACATGTGTGATTGCAGGATAGAACTGTTGGCACCGTCGAAGTTCAGTGTATAATCTTCAAGGAATGAGCAGCCTTTCGGAAGTCCCTGGTTCATTACCCATACAGTACGGTAAAGAGCAGCCGATTTCCAGTCACCTTCAGCGCCGAATCCGTAGCCTTCCGCCATCAGGCGTTGGGAAGCTAATCCCGGAATCTGGTCAAAGCCGTTGTATTCGATATCGCCCAAATCATCGAAGTTGGTAGTGAATCCTTTAGCGCCTTTAGCTTTCAGAATGGCACGGATGGCAAGTTCTGCTTTAGCCGCGTTCCATACTTTTTGATAAGCTTCGGTCGATTTGTCTTCCAAAGAAGAATCGTGGTCGTATTCCTTGAAGTAAGTAGCCACCAGTGCATCTACCTCTTCATTCTTGATTTCTTTGTGATATTCCATCAGTTCGCTTACCGGACAGTAGTCTACGTGATAACCCATGCGTTGTTCAGCTTCCACTTTGTCACCATCGGTTACGGCTACGTTGTTCATCTGGTCGCCGAAACGGATAATCAGCATATCCTGAGAGTCTGCCCAACCAGCGCAAACACGCATCCAAACGGCAATCTTATGCTGTGTTTCTTCTTCTTTCCAGTAACCTACCACTACTTTGCGACGGATACGCATACGGGTACAGATGTGCCCGAATTCACGGTCGCCATGAGCAGACTGGTTAAGGTTCATGAAATCCATGTCCATTGTATCCCAGGGAATTTCCTTGTTGAACTGGGTGTGCAGGTGCAACAACGGTTTTTTCAGTTGTTGCAGACCGTGAATCCACATTTTGGCAGGAGAGAAAGTATGCATCCAAGTGATGACACCGATACATTTGTCATCGTTGTTAGCAGCTTTGAAAACAGTTTCCACCTCTTTGGAAGAGTTGGCTGTTCCCTTATATACCACTTTTACAGGAAGTTTGCCGGATTCATTCAGTCCGTTTACCATTTCATTAGAGTGTGCGTCTACTGCGATTACTGCGTCACCTCCGTACAGAAGCTGTGCTCCTGTTACGAACCATACTTCATATTGGTCAAATGCGTTCATATCTTTATTCAATTTTAAGTTGTTAATCTTTAATTATTTATTGTCCGTAATAAGCGTTCGGGCCATGCTTGCGGCTGAAATGTTTTTCCACCAGCAACGGGTTCATTGTCAAATTCGGGTTGACGGCATAAGCAATGCTTGCCATCTTGGCTACCTGCTCCATTACTACGGCATTGTGCACTGCGTCGTGAGCGTCCTTTCCCCAGGAAAAAGGTCCGTGGTTCTTTACCAGAACTCCTGGTGTATGTACGGGATTCAATCCTTCGAAACGTTTCACAATCACGTTTCCGGTTTCCAGTTCGTAGGCGCCTTTCACTTCCGCTTCCGTCATGTCTGCCGTGCAGGGAATGGCGTCATGGAAATAATCCGCATGAGTGGTTCCGATATTCGGAATATCACATCCGGCTTGCGCCCAAGCTGTCGCATAGGTAGAATGAGTGTGCACCACTCCTCCGATTTCCGGAAATGCTTTGTAGAGCACTGCATGAGTAGGAGTATCTGAGGAAGGCTTCAGCCGTCCTTCGACGACTTTGCCTTCCAAATCCACTACTACCATATCTTCAGCTTTCATATTATCATAACTTACACCACTGGGCTTGATTACTACCAGACCGCTTTCGCGGTCGATGGCAGAAACATTCCCCCAGGTAAAGATGACTAATCCATGCTTTACCAATTCGAGATTGGCATGAAATACTTTTTCTTTCAGTTCTTCCAGCATATTGATTATAATTTAAATTTCGGGTCCTTTTGGTAAACCTTGCTGTTATACTTATACAGGGCTGCACCGCGTTTGGAACACAGCTTATCTATTTTGTCCGTCTTTTCTATATAATCCATTCCGGCAACACGCTTACGGAAATTCCGCTTGTCCATCTCCTCGCCGTAAATGGCTTCATATAGGCTTTGCAATTGGGACAACGTGAAGAGTTTCGGCAATAAATTGAAACCGATAGGTTCGGAAGATGCTTTCTGTTTCATTAATTCCCGTGCTTTTTCTACCATCACAGGATGGTCGAAAATCAATTGGGGAAGTTCATTAATATTCACCCAGTAAGCATTGTGCTTCTTTACCAGTTTCCGGTCGTATTTATCAATATTGATTAATGCGTAGTATGCAACAGAGATTACCCGTTCTCCCGGGTCGCGGTCGACCGCCCCGAAGGTTCCCACTTGTTCCATATACACGTTTTCCAATCCTGTAAGTTCCGTCAGTACACGTTTGGCGGCATCGTCTACGCTTTCGCCGTTTTGTACAAAACCGCCCATTAGTGACCATTCGCCCATTGCCGGTTCGAAATTCCTTTTCAGCAATAACAGGCTTAATTCGCCTTCGTTAAAACCGAAGATGATACAGTCGATACCAAGATAGAAAGTAGGATTCGAGCTATAATAGTTATTCATTGTTTTGTTAATATGAGTTTTTATTTAATTACCAGAAATACCAGTAGAATGCACCTGTGATAGCCAGGATAATAACTGTATGGATAATATCCCAGTGATTCCAGCTTGCACGTGTAGCCGCTTTTTGTTCTTTGGTAGCCGTACCGAATACCAGTCCCTGGATTTTTTCGGTCGTCGGGGCTTCTGTTGCCAGGCTAACTACGATTACTACGATGATACAGAACAGGAACATCCATCCACAGAAGAACAACCAGTTCATATCGTAGAACAAATATTTGAATGTAGAATCTGCTACTTCGCCGGCATTGCTATAATATACTTTAGCACCGAGACGGGTCAAGCCGATTACCATACCGGATATCAATCCCCACATACCACCTTGGGCGGAAGTACGTTTCCAACAGATACCCAGCAAGAAGGCAGCGGCAATACCCGGAGCCAATACAGACTGAACGTCCTGCAAATATGTATAAAGGACATCACCCACGCTACGCATGATAGGAATCCAGAGGATACCCAGGATAACGATAACGATAGTTGCAATCTGACCGATACCTACCAGTTTCTTTTCCGGAGTTTCCGGTTTGAAACGTTTGTAGAAGTCGATAGTAAACAACATGGCAGATGAATTGAATAAAGAAGCCAAAGAACTCATCAAAGCGGCAAGAATACCACACACCACCAGACCTTTCACACCGGCAGGAAGTAATTTCGCTACTAATGTCGGGAAAGCGGCATCAGCATTTGCGGTCGTTCCGTCTGCGAGCATTGGTAGAAAACCTTCACCACCTGCACCGATATATTTCTGATGTAAAGCAAATGCAATCATACCCGGAATCAGGAACAGGAATACAGGCAACAGTTTCAGGTAAGCGCCAAAGATAGTACCACGGCGGGCTTCCTTTTCATTCTTTCCGGAAAGTACACGTTGTACGATAAACTGGTCAGTACACCAGTACCAGAAACCGATAATGGCGGAGCCAATCAAAGCACCCAACCAGGGGAAGTTCGGGTCATCATTGTTACGAATGAGGTTAGTCATTGAATCACCATAATCATTGACCGTTACGGCTCCGCAAATTCTCATCATTTCGTCCCATCCACCCAGTTCTTTGAAACCAAGCACAAGGATGATAAGTGAACCTAACAGAAGGATAGGAGTTTGTAGCACAGAAGTGTACAATACTGATTTCATACCACCGAAGATCGTATAAAGTGCAGTCAGAAGAACCAGTCCGATTGCTGCAATCCAGAAGAAATCAATACCCCAAAGTTCTTTGATGCCGAATACCTGCTGGAATACCAGACCGCCGGCATATACGGTAACAGCTACCTTTGTCAATACATAACTTACCAAAGAAATAACCGACAGGATTGTACGTGACTGAGGATTATAACGGCGTTCCAGGAATTCAGGCATCGTATATACCATGCTTCGTGTATAGAAAGGAACGAATACCCATCCCAAAATCAAAATCATCCATCCCTGAATTTCCCAGTGTGCCATAGCCATACCACTGGATGCTCCGGCTCCCGCCAGTCCGATTAAGTGTTCGGAACCGATATTTGATGCGAAGATAGAGGCGCCGATTGCGAGCCATGTCGCGTCGCGTCCGCCTAAGAAATAATCTGCCGAGTCATTTTGTTTTTGTCTGACTACCCAGACGATAATACCGATTAGAGCCAAAAAGAAGACCCCAATTACTAGCCAATCTAATGCTTCCACAATAAATATGATTTATGAGTTAATATTATTTCTCTACTGAGAATTTGAAAATACATTCGCTGTTGTATGTTTGTCCCGGTTCCAGAACTACTGAAGGCCAGTCTGCCTTGTTAGGACTGTCGGGATAGTGCTGTGTTTCCAGACATACGGAAGCACGTTGGTTGTAGATGATACCTTTCTTTCCGGTTACGGTTCCGTCGAGGAAGTTGCCTGTGTAAACCTGGATACCCGGTTCGTTGGTATAGACTTCCAGGGTAATGCCGCTTTCTGGAGAAGTCAGTTTGGCTGCTACCTGGGAAATGTCGCCTTTCGTGTTCAGTACCCAGTTATGGTCATATCCGTTTCCGTTTTTCAACTGGACGAAATCGTAGTTGTTGATTTCCTGTCCTACAGCTTTCGGAGTAGTGAAGTCCATCGGAGTGTCTTTTACCGAGGCTATCTCGCCTGTTGTCATAAAGGTGCTGTCTACAGGAGTATAGTAGTCTGCGTTTACATACATGATATTATCAGTTGAAGCTTGCGACGGATTACCTGCCAGGTTGAAGTAAGAGTGGTTGGTCATGTTGATAATCGTCTTTTTATCGGTAGTAGCGCTATATTTGATGTCGATAGCGTTGTCTTCGGTCAGTTGGTAAGTCACTTTTGCAGTTACATTGCCCGGGAAGTTTTCGTCACCATCCGGTGAAATACGAGTCAGCTCCAATGTCATCGGGTCAATAAGACTGGCTTCATAAACCTGGTATTGCCAGCCTTTCGGACCGCCGTGCAGACAGTGACCGAAGTTGTTTTGCGGCAATTGGATAGTGTCACCGTCTAAGACAAAACGTCCCTGGTTGATACGGTTGGCATAACGTCCGATAGAAGCGCCAAAATCGCTTGGTACATTAATATAATCAGCAATGCTGTCAAAACCTAAAACTACATCCTGCATCTTTCCGTTCTTGTCCGGCACCATGACAGACACGATGCGTCCCCCGAAGTTAGTGATGCATACTTCCATGCCTGCCTTATTCTTTAATGTATAAAGATTCGTTTGGGCATTGTTCACTTCTGTTTGAAAATTCACCGGGTCAAGACCGGATAAAGTCAGCTCGGAAGCCGGCTTTTTATTGCATGCTGACAGCATCAGTGCTGCAATTCCTGCAAGTAGAAAATGTTTTTTCATGGTTTTATTTTTAATGTAAATGAGATGCTTACTTTAATTTGGGTGTAAAAGTAACACTTTAGTTCGGTGTATCAAATACACTCTTATATGTTATGCAGCATAAAAGAGAAAAAAACTGCTTCTGGGTATCAAAATTCCGGAAGCAGTTTCTTGAAGATTATCAATGAGCGTTTATTGGATTTTCTTTCCCCAATAAGTCTTTTGTGTACCGTGGGCAGCGTAAACGATGGTATGTGTCCTGGGAGTTGCTTCCCAGTCTACTTCACGTTGCAGGTAAAGTACGACTCCGGCGCTTGTGGTTATTGTTTGGGTAGCTTCATCAAATGTCCATGTGGCACTTTTCCAGCTACCGGAAGTTATTTTATGAGTACTGAGGTCATAAGTCATTGTCTCAGAAGTTCTTTGGTCGCTTGTATTGGTTGTTAATGCTAAATGTTCCCAATCTCCTGCTATTTCGGCTTCTGTGATAGGTACTTGTGGCACTGCTCCGTATCTTTCGGGCATAACGAGAGGCCAACCATTGGCATCCCAACGGATACTGCGGACATGTCCCATCATGATGGCGTTTGAGTGTTCATTGCCACCTACATTCACAGGGAAACGTCCTTGAGAGGTATAGTACCAATTGCCTTCTCCATCATCGAATATACCACAGTGAGAGATACCTACCCAACCGTAGCTATTATTGAACTTGTAAGGGGCAGTCAGTATCGGATATAGCTCGCTGTTACCCATGGCAGAGTTTCCGTCTATATCTACGTAAGGTCCGTCAATGTTGGCAGAGCGGCAAACACGTGTGTTGTATTCTACGGATAATGTGCCATAAGCCAGGAAAAGATAATAATAACCGTTGCAATAAATAATTTCCGGTCCTTCAGATGCTTGCCAGCGGCTGCTACCACGTTTGGCTATGATTTTTCCATAGCCGGAGTTATCATCTCCCGTAATATTCCAGGGTTTGCCTAAAGCATTTAGTGGCTTGCCATCTTCCAGATTTAGTTGTAAAGCAGCGATACCACTATGCCATGAACCATAGATCAACCAATGTTCATTATTGGTAGTTATAATATAGGTAGGGTCGATTGCATTGATTTTGAAATATGCATTCCAATCACCCGTACTGCTACGTCCGTAATCCGTCATTCCTTTGTCACTGGCAGAACATACTACATAACCTTTATCCTCCCATATATTGCTTGCCGGGTCGGAAGTTTCCATTAATCCGATAAAGGCACGTTCTGTCCATGAATTGTCGAAGTTTCCATTGTTTTCAATTTCCGGCTTACCGGTTTTGATATAGTTGGTTATAACGATAGAGTAATACATACGATACTTGCCTGCGGATACTTTTCGTGCCACTGGTGCCCAATATCCGTAAGAAGGATTGTCAATCGGTTCTAAACCCATTTCCTGTCTATATGCGTTTAGTTTTTCTTTAATCCATGCCGGGGGAGTTTCGCTCATGGTTGCTCCGAGGTATTCCCAGTTGACCAGGTCCTTGGAACGACGTGCGTGGAAGTGCCCGTTTCCGTTATGTGCATTTCCATAGGAGGCGTCTGTTTGATACATATAATAATATCCGTCATCCGCTTTCATCACTGTGGGGTCATGAACGTTGGCCAGGTTCCATTTATTGCGTTGGTTCCAGGTAGCTATTCCCACATAGTTGTCTTCATAGGTGGGTGCCACGTAGTTTTTGAGTTGTTCGTCAAGGCTTTGGCTTTCTGTTGTTGCCGTGAGCACATCCGAGTAGGTATAACGGCTGTTACCGTAGACATAAGCACGGATATAGTAAGAGGTATTGCCCGTCAAGCCGGAAATCGTGGCGCTGAAATTCTCATCGGCGTCCACTATGTTGTCTTTGATGGTTGGTTTTGGGGCATTGACACTGTAGCAAAAGCCCTTCTTGACTACGTTATTCAGATTACCGGTAACCAAAGAAGTGACAGCCAGCGAGGTGCCTGTGGTTGCAGTTACTTCGGGAGTGGCTATGGCTATATCGCTGTTTCTATTGTATTCTATATTGTCCAGCCCATCGGAGCAAGCTACAAAAGCAAAGACCGCCGGCAAGGATATTAAGAAAAATGTTAGTTTTTTCATTTGATTGGTAAGTTTTTGAAATGATAAAGAAAATAATAGTTGTTCTTATTCATTGAAGACGAGATGAGCTTTCTCGACAGATAATGTAAAGCATAGGTCATTGGGGTCTATGGTATTGATACCCAAATAATACTGGGTAGAGGTTGTGCCTTTGGTCCCTACCATCACTGCCTGAATGTCGGCGGTGCTATTGCCGCAATTGGTTACGTAAACCGTGACTTTGGCTCCATTCATACCGGAAAGCCAAGTGCTCCAGTCGCCTTGTGTTCCGCCATTAACGCAGGCGGCATATCCGTTGCCCAATCCGAAGTTGTCGGCGCGAACAAATGCGTATTCGTCAGTGGTTATGCTTTTATGGAGAAAAACAAGGAAGTTGTTCCAGTTGTCAGCCAAATCGCTGTAGTTAGTGAAGGCGATGTATTTTGTCTTGCCCACAGGTACGTTGAATATGTCTGAGGAGGCTCCGTGGAAGCCCGTTGAGTTATCTTCGGCTCCTACCATGTTGGCTGTGTTTCTCACTTCAGAAACTGTAGATTCGGAGACAGTAATCTCTACTGTTGTGGTGACTTCTTCTCCGGCAGTAATGGTAACGGTCTGAGTGCCGGTCTTTGCAGAAACGGAAGAGAAGCTGAGTCTCGCGTTGTCAATGATTCTTGTACTTTGGTCGGTGTAAGTTGCCGTAACTACCATACCTGTTGGGTCGAAGGCCATCGTCCGGTTCGCCAAATTCTCGGTGGCTGCCGAGGTGTAATAAAAGTATTGTGTGTGCAAGGGTGGGGTAGTCACCTCGATGGATGCAATCTGTTCCACTGCTTCAAAAGTAGTATTGGCCATAATCGGCTTGTCGCAATTCTCACCCTTAAAGGTCTTGTTGTAGATGGCCACAAGGGTTTTCACGCCCGGTTGCTCCATATCGGGGATGGCAGAGATAGAGAGTTCGGCGGCCGGTATAGTCTTGGTCACTCCCTCTTCAAAGGTGACGATGGCCGAGACATTGGCCATGGTCTCTTCGAGCGGAGTACCTATGTTGACTTGAGCGGGTACGTCCTGCAGTACCATTGATACCGGATTCTTGTCTAGGGCAGATGTAAGGCCTCCAATAGGGACGATGTTGGTTTGCAAGAAGTCGATGTAAGAGCCTTCGGTAACCAAGAAGCAGCGGATATTGGCGTTGCTTGCATCAGCGTTTAGATTTTCTTCCTTGTATGGTTGCTTGTAAGTTTTAGTCACCTCGCTGTTGGTTATCTTTACGGTGAAAGCACTTTCGCTGGTGCGATCTATGGTAAGTGTCACCTTACCGCCCAATTTCTGTACATTGGCATCTATGTTGCTTTCGTCGGGACTGAAAATTAACGTACTCGAGATGTATTGCCTATCGATATAATCGCCCCACTCGGAATTGAGGGCTGCTGCGAAGTCAAAGCGGATGGCTCCGTATTCAATGTATCCTGTACCTCCACGATCTGCATCGTTGGTGATTACAAGGACAAAGTTTTTGTAATACGTGTTATCGGCCGGGTTGATGTGGAGGTTGAACACCGCATTCCACTTTTCGCCATCGGGTACCACGTAATACTTGGAGAAAGCAGCCCACCAACCGGAGGTGAAATCTGTATTTCCGATGGTGTACACATCTTCTTGCATGCCCTCAAGCACCTCCTCTTCCGGTTGTTTCTTCGAATCTTCAATTTCCTGTATCTTATCGGAAATCCAGTCGGGGGCGTTTACGTCATAAAGTTCGCCATCCGTACAGCCTGTCAATGCCAGTAACCCAAAGGTTACGGAATAGCAAGCGTATGCTATTTTTTTTAGTAATCTCATTGTCTTAATTTTTAATAGGTAATGGGTTGAGACCTCTTCTAAGTTTATTTACTTGCTTAAATTTACAACCGGACGCACTTTACACCCGCTTTCCCGGAAGTAACTGGAGTTATCTGTACTATAGTTGGCAGAGTTGCCTTTCAGATTCGGATTGTTGTTCATCAACTGCTGCACAATGGGCAGGAATTCGTGTCCGGATATGTAGGTGTCGAAAGTGCTCTTCAGTTCAGAATCGTTTGCTATATCGCTGTAGTTCACAGGATCCTTTACTCCCACTGTAGAGCGGCGTACCGTGCCGTGTTTCTTGAGTTGCTGCAAGCGGCCGCTGTCATAGAAGAAGCCCCAGCGGATGAGGTCGAAGCCTCGGCCAAATTCGCAGCCGAACTCCTTAGGACGTTCCACATTGGCTATCTGTTCAAAGAGTTTGTCAGCCGTGTCGAAGTCTTCGAGTTTTAAGTCTGCCAGACCGACGCGCCCACGCACCTCGTTGATCCAGTCGATAGCTTGCTGTGTGGGACCATTGACCTCGTTTTCGCATTCGGCAGCACGTAGCAGCACATCGGAATAGCGCATCAGGCGCAGGTTGATGCCATCGTGCAATCCTGTAATGATAGTGCTATACAGACCGGTACGGAGATTTGTGAATTTGGCAATCGGCAAACCGCCATAAGTGTTGTTGGTCACGATGTTGTCGGTGGCTGTAAGTGTATGCGTATAAGCTACATTACCATACTCGAAATCCGCCCAGTCATTTTCGTAGGTTCCGATAGTCCAATAGAGCCTGGGATCGAGTTTACCATTGGTAGTACGTTCGCTTTTGAAGAGCTGATAGAGCCATGGAGAAGCCGAAATATCGGCCCATCCTCCGTAGTTGCCGGGACCAAAGTTGCTCTCAATGGCCGAACCTTGTGTAGCATTGGGGCTTGTATTAACCGGAGTCCACTCGTCGTCGGTGCCTTGCGAACCATAGTCGAGGTACTGCACTTCGAAGAGACTTTCTGCATTGTTCTCGTATGCCGAACCTTCTCGGAAGTTATCACCATAGTTGGGCATCAGCCGATAGGTGCCGTATTTCTTGCCGATGATATCTTTCAGCACCGTGAGTGCATCGCTGTATTTCTGGCGCATCATTAAGGCACGGGCATAATAGCCCGCCGCAGCACCGCAGGTGGCGCGTCCGCCAGCCCATTCACCGCCTTCATCACGGGAAGGAAGCAATGCCATCGCCTCATGGAAATCTTTTTCCACCTGATCGAGTACGTCGTTGTATGTGCTGTTGGAGGTATAAAGTCCGTCCAATGATGAATAGGTGGCATAATCTGTGATGAGGGGTGGATTCTGATAATAACCAACCAAGTTGTAGTACGATAGGCCGCGTAGGAAAAGCACTTGTCCTTTGATGCGTTTCATTTTATCAGAAAGTAGGCTGTTGTCCTCACCGCAACGCGAAATGGCGAAGTTGCATACGTTGATGGTGTAGTACCATTCCCGCCAAGGCCACCATGTGATGTCCGAGGTGACTTCTGCGTTAAGGTCATCGAAAGGGAGATACCACACTTGTGAAGAGTTCCAGGCTTCATCGCCACGGCACACGTCGATGGTGTAGCCTACACGGGCATAGGAACCCTCCATACGGATGTGGTTGTAGGCAGCAATCACGCTTTCCTCCAAATCATCGGCATTGAAGCCGAAAGTACTTGAGGTTTGCTGGTTGGGATTCAACAAATCCATTCTGTCACTGCAAGAAAACAGCGTGCTAAATCCCAAAATGAGAGCAAGTGAATATTTATTTAGTTTCATAAGAAATGTTTTTAGTATTTGGTACTAGATAGTAACGATTAGAATGTAAAGTGAACGCCACACATGAAAGTGCGTGCAGTAGGATAAGAACAGAAGTTGTATCCCGGGGTGAAAGTTCCTCCCGCATAGTCTACATTATAACCGTGATAGCCGGTGAATGTGTGAAGATTCTGTGCTGATACGTATAAGCGTACATCAGATACATATTTACCGAACCACTCGTTGGGGAAGTTGTAGCCTAATTCTACATTGGCAATCTTCCAGTAGGCTGCGTTCTGAATCTTGCGTGAGCTGAAGAGGTCGTTCCAACCCAAGCTGGCACTGTTGGTGACATAGGTGCGTGGCACGTTGGAAAGGTAAGTGCTACCGTCTTCGCTAAAGCGGTTGGCATCGAGCATACCCACCTCTTTGTTTCCCCAGCCGTAGCAAGAGTTAAGCGAGTTGTAGATGTCGTCGCTGACGTGATAGTTCAGCGCACCGAAGGTAGCAATGCTCAAGTCGAAACGCTTGTATTCAAAACGGGCATTAAGGCCGAAATGAATCTTAGGCATACCGCTGCCCAGCACCACTTGGTCGTTGGCGTCTATTTTACCGTCGGGTTTACCGTCCGGTCCGCTTACGTCCTTATAGAGGCAGTCACCAATCTGGGCACCCTCTTGAGTGGCGTGGTTGTCCAAGTCTTCCTGTGTGCGGGCAATGCCCTCATAAGCCCAGCCGTAGAACTGGCCTATTTCTTGGCCTACATTGGTAATGTATGCTCCGGAGATGTAAGAGTCGGTACCAAAGCCTAGCGAAGTTACGCGGTTGCGCAACGTGCTGAGATTGGCCGAAATTTCATACTTGAAGTCACGATCGCGGTTACGGTAGGTAGCCGAGAACTCAAAACCGGAGTTGTTCATCGAGGCGGCATTCATCGTAACGGTGGTATTGGATACACCGGCCTGTTCGGGAACAGGGACAGCATATAGCAGGTCTTCGCTGGTATTCTTGTACCATTCGGCTGTGAATTCCAAGCGATTGTTAAACAAGGCAAGGTCGATACCCACGTTGTAGGTCTTCTTTTTCTCCCATGCCAAGTTATTGTCCACAAAAGTGGAAACGGCAGAACCGGTCACTACGTTACCGTTGAAATTGTAAGTCATGTTGTTGCGCGACATGACAGCCTGATACATATACTCACCGATATTCTCGTTACCGAGTTCACCATAGCTGGCACGCACCTTGAACAGGTTTACGATATTTTGGTCGAAAGGGAAGAATTTTTCCTTGTCGAAACGCCAACCCACAGAGACGGAAGGGAAAGTTCCCCAACGGATATTTCTGGTCAGGCGGGAACTGCCATCCCGGCGCACTGTTGCCGAGAATAAGTATCTGTCATCGTAATTGTAATTGATACGACCGATGTAAGAGAGGATTGAATGCTTGTATTCGTAGCTTTCAGAATACGTATCGGAAGCATTCTGGAGTTGTAGGAAATAAGGTTCGGTGAAGTTGATTCCCCATCCGGTCAGCAGGTCGGTGTCTTCTTCTTCGTAACTCTGGCCTGCCAATACGTTGATATGATGCTTGCCTATCGTGCCATCGTAAGTAATCACGTTCTCTATTAAAGCATCCGAATAGTCGCGCGACCCTTTGGTGAGTCGTTCGTTGCTCTTGGCCAAGTACACACGGTTGCTTTGTACCCATGCAGGAATCCAAGTAAAGTCCTTGCAATGGGTTTTGCTGTAAGAGAGGTTGACTTTATAGTTGAGCTTATGATTTTTGTTGTCAACGCCAATCATTTTGAGGATATCCACATCGGCAGATCCGGTTCCCACGAAACGATCCACGCGAGTGTTGCGTTTCAGCAGGTTATTTACCAGCAACGGGTTGGAAGCGGAGATGTCACCATGCACGGTATCGTAGTATACGCCGTAGCCGTAAGCGTCATAATTGAAGTTGTTGGCGATTCCCACCAAGTTATCAAGTACCCATGTAGAAGAATCGTATGCCTTGATGGTGGGCTGCATCAGTAAAGTGCCACGCAGCACGTTGGTAACATCACCATACAAGCCTTGAACGTATTCGGAAGCATTCGACAAGCCCATGTTGTCTTGGTCGGAGTGGGAGTAAACAAGGCTGGTCTGGAACTTTATGAACTTGGTCTCCATGGTGTTGTTGACACGCGCCGTATAACGTTCGTAGTTAGGGCCGGCACCTTCGAGAGTCCCTTTTTGGTTGAAATAGTCTAATGATATATTATAGGTGTTATGGGCACCACCTCCGGAGAGGTTCACATTGTGGTTTTGACGGATACCCGTTTTGAATACCTCGTCAAACCAGTTAGTGTTGGTGTCATCTTGGAAATGGTATTTTCCGGTTTCGCTGTCAAGCTTGTATCCCGTTGGCAACGGAGTGTTGGAGTTTGCGGCCGCCTGACCAATGTACTGGCTGTACTGGTCAGCATTCATTACATCATAGACACCCTTAGGGATATTATCCACACCGAAGTATCCATTGTAATCCACTTTCAGCGGTTGGTCTTTTTGTCCGCGTTTGGTAGTGATGATAATCACACCATTGGCAGCGCGCGAACCGTAGATGGCAGCAGCCGAAGCATCCTTCAGTACTTGGATGGTTTCAATATCGTTTGAGGAGAAATCGCGAATGGAAGTTCCCATGGGAACACCGTCGATAACATAAAGAGGAGAGGTGTCGCCGAAAGACCCGACACCACGGATGCGAACGGTGGGATCGGCACCAGGCTGTCCGTCGGAGGTGACTTGCACACCGGAAACCTTACCTTCGAGCATGGTGGAGATGTTGGAGTTTGATGTCTGTTTCAAGGCTTCCGCATCTACCACGGCAACAGAACCGGTTAAGTCGGATTTCTTTTGTGTACCGTAACCTACGACAACCACTTGTTCAAGCATCTTATTATCGGCTTGCAACTGGATGCCTTCAATAATAGCACGATTGCGAACAGCCACTTCACGTTCCTTGAAGCCCACATAGCTTATCAAAAGGGTAGCGTTTCCGGGAACCTCCAGTTGGAAGTTTCCGTCTAAGTCGGTGATGGTTCCGCCTTGTCCATTTTTAACCCTGACGGTAGCCCCTGGCATGGGTTCACCTTGTTCGTCGATAACCTGACCACGAACCTTGATAGTCGGAGATTGTGCCACGGTAGCCATTGCAGGTGTAGGATACACCGCTATGCCGCCAAAGGTACACAGACTAAGCATTACGGAAAAAAATAAATGTTTCCTCATTTTTAAAAGTATTAAGGTTGTAAATTTGATGGATTAGATTGTTGTGCAATAGGGGAAAGGTTGAATTCAGCCGATGCTATGCACGATGCGACAGCCATTTTCTTGTCATTCTTCATAATATTAATATTAGATAAACTTTAAATGCATGGTTCTCTTCCAAAGGATTGAGCACCAATTGCATGGCAAAAATATGGCATTGATTGTAAATGAGGGTGGACAAACGTGTTTTAGAGGTGGATAAAAGTATTTTAAGTGTAAAAAGATACAGCTTATTATGTGGAATTATTGTTTTAGATAAAACTATTCTTCCTTATTAAGCAGTGAACTCGGTGTCGTATTGAAGTATTTGGTGAAGCACCTTGTAAAATATTTCGGATCATTGAACCCGACTTCATAAGATATTTCCGCAATATTCATATTCTTTGTTTCCCGATTCTTCAGAATCAGTTCGCGTGCTATATTCAATCGATAATTCCTGATAAACTGTCCGGCAGATTGTCCGATGAGGCTTTGCAGCTTTTTATTCAGCAGACTTTTGCTCACTCCGACCGCTTCGCTAAAATCACTTACCTCAAAATAAGAATTCTTATAATTCTCCTTGATGACCTCCATTACATGATTCAGAAACTTCTTATCTCCGGATTCCTCTTTCATATTTAGCACATCCACATCCATGTTGAGTGTGAATTTTCGCTGATACCGCTTCCTGTTTTCCAAGATATTCTGAATGCGTGTCAAGAGCAAAGTCTCATCAAATGGCTTCAGCAGATACTCATCCACTCCCATACGATAACTTTCCAGGCGTGTCTCTTGCGAGGTCTTGGCAGTCAGCATCAAGAAAGGTATGTGTGAAATGGCAAAAGTATCCTTCACTCGGTGGGAGAGCTCAATGCCATCCATAACAGGCATCATCAAGTCACTGATGATAAAATCCACCGGGGTGCTGTAAAGAATATTTAGCGCCTCTTCGCCGTTTGACGCCTCCAGTACATTGTACTGTTCACGGAGAATGGAACGGATGTATCTCCGCATATCTACATTGTCTTCTACCACTAGAATCGTCAAAGCTTCTTTCTCTTTGGAGGGCTCAGAAGCCGGGACAGGATTGGATGAAGAACCGTTAGAATCAATGATTATTAACTTATCATCCTTTTCTTCTTCCTGTTGCAAGGGGAGGAGAAGGCGGAAAGAACAGCCCGCAAGGCGATTGTTACGCACTTTGATTTCTCCACCGTGCATCTGCACGATTCGTTTGCAGAGATAAAGGCCTATACCTGTTCCCGCCTGTCCATAAACCGGATACTTCACTTGGTTCTGCGATTGATAGAAACGATTGAAAATCCTGTTCAGGTCTTCTTCCGGAATGCCCGGTCCCGTATCTCCGACACATATATATAAAGATTCTTTTCCACTCTTACTAGATGGTAGGGAAGATATATACAGTGAGACAGTACCTCCATTCGGCGTAAACTTAATTGCATTACTCAACAGATTAGTCACCACTTTACGCATTGCCTCTTCATCATACAGAATCTCCGGTGTTTCCATCCGGTAATATCGTTTCAGCACGACATTCCTTTCCCCTGCAAACACTTCGAAAGGAGTGATTAGCGAATCAATGAATTTCAGAAAATTCCCCCGCGTCTTGACAATTTCCAGTTTGCCGGATTCCACTTTGCGAAAGTCCATCAACTGATTGACCAGAGACAACAAATACTTCGAATTGCGCTCTACGAAATGAAGTTGTTCAATCACCTGCGGATTATAACTCAACTTCAATGCACGCTCAATAGGCCCGATAATCAACGTAATCGGCGTTCGGAACTCATGTGTGATATTCGTAAAGAAAGAAATCTTATCAAGTGTCAGCTCCTGCACTTTGCGCGACATTCGGATCAACTGTGCTTTCTGTTTCGTAATTTTCTCATTCTGTTGGGTCAGCATCCGGTTCTGCCGTGATAGTTCTTCGGTCTGATTCTCCAACAAATGTTTCTGTTGCTCCAGTTCGTGCGTGCGTTCTTCCACCGTGCGATGCAAATACTCCTTCTGCCGTTTCAGCGTGCGAATTCTCCATTGGTAAAATTGCCATACAATCACAAGCACGAGAATGATGATTAATAGAATGAACCATACAGTCTTATAAAAGTAAGGGACAATTGTGATGTTCAACTCCGTTACATTTTCCCCTTCATTTTCTCTGTCAGGGGTATATCTTACCTGCAGCGTATAATTTCCCGGAGGCAAATTTGTGTAACTGGCAAAACGGCGATTGCCGGGCACATGCACCCATTTTTCATCAAATCCGAGCAGCCGGTAGCTGTAAATAGCCGTGTTGCTCGCTTCAAAATTGAGTGCTGAAAATTCTAAAGAAAACGATTTCTCCTTCTCGTGTAGCCGTAACTCACTAGTGATAGCAATATCTTCAGGCAAATATTCGTTTCCTGGCAAAATCTCCTCATTACCAATCCTCAAGCGTGTGAAACGAACCTTGACGGCAGGAAGAGAAATGGCGGGACGATTACTCTCGATAGCCACCAATCCGCCTACGCTGCCGAAATAAAGTAAATCTTGTCCCGAACGTGTCGAACGGCAAGAGGCGTTCCAGTAAAACTGGGTGTCAATCAACCCATCCTGAGAAGTATAATTGATAAAGCGATTCTCTTCCGGATGATAGCAGGAAAGGCCATTATTTGTCCCAATCCAAAGATGGCCGTCGCTGTCTTCCAATATGCCGCGCACACTATTGTTGGGCAACCCTTGAGAAGTACTGTAAGATACGAATATTTCCTTACCCTGTTTGTCTATTGTCCGTTTGTAAATACCGTATCCGTTACTTCCCAGCCACAGAGTACCATCTTTGGTTTCAAAGAAACAGGTGATTTTTTCAATCAGATGTGAGTCGGGATCATCCAGTTTAAAATTCAGATGCCTGTGCTGAAACTCCCCTGCGGATGTGCGTGAGTGGAGATCGATGATGTACACACCTTCCATGCATCCTATCCAGAGTTTCCCGTTTTTATCAATTATAGAACCGATGCAGCCGTGAATATTTTGCGCCACTCTGTTTGCCAGGGGAGCGCAGATTTTTCCGGTAGCCATTTCGTAAAAATAAAGTCCTTGATTGGCTCCTATCCATACACCATTATTTATAGGGTCGTATGTCAGCGAACCGATAAAGTCGATTGGAAATCCTCCGCTTGTCTGAGAAGAAATTACTTTCAGCACTTGTCGGGGAGCTTTCAAGTCAAGCAAATTGATACCTCCGCCCCAAGTTCCTATCCATAGATGGTCGTCTTGATCGGCTGTCAATGCACTGACAGAATTATGGCTCAGTCCCTCACCTTCACGGGTGAAATGAGTAAACTGCTCGTTGTTATGCTCTTTCCGGTTCAGTCCGCCTTCTACGGTGCCTACCCATAATGTGCCGTAAATATCTTCATAAACGGCATTTACCGGATTGTAGGACAAGCTCGACGGGGTTTCTTTGTCGTGTTTATAGTTACGTATGGATAACCGTCTTGGACTCAGCATATTGATACCGCCGGTTTCTGTTCCGAACCAGATATGATCCTCTTCAGATAGTATGTCATTGATAAAGTTACTGTTCAGCAGATTGGAACTTCCATTCTGAAGGCCATAGGATGCGATGCGTTCAAAGTCATCGGTCATTGGGTTATAGATGTTCACACCGCACAAGGTGGCAATAATCAATTGTTTATCATTTGTGATAGCTAGGTCGGTCAGATAGTTTTGTGAAAGCGAACGGGGATTAATCGGGTCGTGTTCGTACCGTTTGACGACGTTCCCGTTTTTATTATATCGGAACAGTCCCCGGTCAGTAGAAACCCATACCTCGTTTTCCTTCATTAGAAAATCGGATATATAGGTTCCGGACTCGAATTTTAGGCATTCGGCGATGGGGATGGCTGTCAGTTTTCCTTGTGAGTCCCAATCCACTTTAAGTATTTCACCATTGATTCCCGCCCATATCTTACCGTCTTCGTCAATATCCTGAAGAGCGATATTCGGTCCGTTCAGGGCAACGGGATCGAGAGTGGAAACAGATTTTACTTCTCCTTTTTCGTTAAATTCAATACGATTGAGCTTATTGGCGCAATGTAACCAGATGCAACCTTTAGAATCTTTCATGACGTGCGCAGCCGGCTGATTCAAGACGTTTTTCAATACCCCTTTGGCATCTCCCGGCAAGGTCGGTTTCAGGTTGGTGAGGTCAATGATATCCGTTCCTCCTTCCGACACCATCCAAAGTCTTTGAAATGAATCTTCGCATACATTAATAATAAAGTTACTTTTCAGTTTGCAATGAGGGGTATTGGGATTGTAATTCACAAATTCATAGCCATCGTAGCGCGAAACTCCGCCTCCGGCAGTTGAAATCCATAGAAATCCACGACTGTCTTTATATAAGTCATCTATGAAATTGTGGGGTAATCCGTTGTTCATTGTCACGTATGTGATGTTGTAGCGGTCGGCGAACCGTTCCTGTGCATGCATGTTCTTCCGGCCGGCAAAAAACAGAATATTATAAATTATAAGGAGTACGAATAGCTGTTTTTTCATGCGAGTACGTATTAATAAGAGCAAAGTTAAAAGATAATCTCAAATCGCAAAAGCGGAACGGGCTTCTTTTCGGCAGAATACAGGATTGTCCACCAATCGTGTTCGTATGTCCACCTTCAATAGGTGAAACTGGCCGTATTTTTGTAACATGATTGATGAACGAAAACACTGATGTTATGAAAAACTTGTTCTTGCCCGTCTTTTTAATTGCAGGCAGCTTGTTCGCAAGTTGCACTTCTGCTGTGTTTAAACCGATTCCTTCTGCGAATCCTTGGGATGACAATTATTTATCCGTAGCTAAAATGGAAGATTATCGCCAGTGGGGAACATATAATGTGCACGACCCGTCCTGTCGCAAACTGGGCGACTATTATTATATGTATTCCACTGACGCTATTTTCGGTGAAAACCGGAAGGAAGCCAAAGAAAAAGAAGTTCCTTTGGGATATATCCAGATGCGCCGTTCCAAGGATTTGGTACATTGGGAATTTCTAGGATGGGCTTTTCCCAAGATACCCGAAGAAGCTGTCCGGTGGGTACAGGCTCACGCGGGCGGACATGGGGCTACAAATATTTGGGCACCCTATATCATCCCCTACAAGGACAAATATCGTCTGTACTATTGTGTATCCGCATTCGGGCGTAAGACTTCCTATATCGGGCTTGCTGAATCTGTTTCTCCCGAAGGGCCGTGGACGCAAGTGGGTTGTACCGTAAAGACAGATGATTCCACTGCCATGAACGCCATTGATCCAAGTGTCATAGTAGACGAGGTCACCGGAAAATGGTGGATGCACTACGGCTCTTTCTTCGGCGGATTATACTGTGTAGAACTGAACCCTGAAACTGGATTGCCTCTGAAAAACGGAGACTTGGGGCATCTTGTAGCACGTCGTGCCAATTACAGGAAAGACAACCTCGAAGCACCGGAAATAATTTACAACCCTAATTTGAAACAATACTATCTGTTCACTTCTTATGACCCGTTGATGACAACCTATAATGTACGTGTCAGCCGTTCGGATGCCGCTGAGGGGCCGTTTGTCGATTATTCGGGAAAGGCGGTGAAAGATACGACCAATAATTTTCCGATACTGACCGCTCCCTATTGTTTTGAGAATCATCCCGGGTGGGCGGGTACAGCGCATTGCGGAGTTTTCTCCGATGGTGAAGGAAACTATTTCATGGCTCACCAAGGGCGTCTTTCTCCGCAAAACCAGTTGATGGTATTGCATATTCGCCAGTTGTTCTTTACACCGGACGGATGGCCGGTCGTTTCTCCCGAAAGATATGCAGGGACAGTTCCCCGTAAGTTCACCGAAGCGGACTTGGCAGGAGAGTGGGAGGTTATCCGTGTACAGGAACCCAAGTACGAACGCCAGTTGGAAGCCGGGCAAATCCTTTGGGGCGAAGGTGAATTGAAAGATGGTGAGTGGAATCTCTCAACCCGTATCAGTTTATTAAAGGATGGAACCTGCAAAGGGGAGATAACGGATGACGAATGGAAAATTGTGCAAATGAATGGAAATTGGTCCTTTTTGACCGAAAAACACCTATTAATGGTAAGATTGGGCAAAGAGGAAATTAAGAATCTGATTATCTTTGCAGGACACGATTGGGAGAATGAAACGGAAACCATTATCTTTACCGGGCTCGATAGCCGGGGACGTTCTGTCTGGGGAAAAAGAATCAAATAAACCAACTATAATTTTATATTGAAAACCATGAGAAGATACACAGAAATCTTGGCTGCATTAGCCATCTCTGCCGGAATGGCACTTCATGCGCAAACCAATGAAATGGTGATACAAACCATGAAGTTGGGAGCAGAAATCCAACCTACCATGTACGGACTCTTTTTTGAGGACATCAACTACGCTGCCGATGGTGGACTTTATGCCGAACTTGTCAAGAACCGTTCATTCGAGTTTCCTCAACATCTGATGGGCTGGAATACCTACGGGAAAGTGTCATTGATGGACGACGGCCCTTTTGAACGTAATCCCCATTATGTACGCCTTTTCGACCCGGGACACGCACATAAGCATACCGGACTTGATAACGAAGGCTTTTTCGGTATCGGCGTCAAGAAAGGAGAGGAATATCGTTTCTCCGTTTGGGCACGTCTGCCACAGGGAAGTACGAAAGAAACATTGCGGATTGAACTCGTAGATACCCAATCAATGGGCGAACGCCAGGCTTTTGCCACACAGAATCTTACCATTGACTCAAAAGAATGGAAAAAATACCAGGTAATCCTGAAACCGGGAGTAACCAATCCCAAATCCACACTCCGCATTTTCCTTACTTCCAAAGGAACCGTAGACCTGGAACACATTTCTCTTTTCCCGGTAGATACTTGGAAAGGACATGAAAACGGACTCCGCAAAGACCTTGCACAGGCTTTGGCGGATATTCATCCGGGAGTCTTCCGTTTTCCCGGCGGCTGTATTGTAGAAGGTACGGACCTGGAAACCCGTTATGACTGGAAGAAGTCAGTAGGTCCCGTGGAAAACCGTCCTTTGAACGAAAACCGTTGGCAATATACTTTTACCCACCGTTTCTTCCCGGATTATTATCAAAGCTACGGGCTTGGATTCTATGAATACTTTCTCTTGTCGGAAGAAATGGGTGCAGAACCTCTTCCAATTCTGAACTGCGGTTTGTCTTGCCAATATCAGAATGACGACCTGAAAGCTCACGTTGCAGTCTGCGATTTGGACAGCTATATTCAGGATGCACTTGACCTGATTGAATTTGCCAATGGCGACGTTAATACGACTTGGGGAAAAGTGCGTGCAGATATGGGGCACCCGGCTCCTTTCAATCTGAAATTTATCGGTATTGGTAACGAACAATGGGGCAAAGAATATCCCGAACGTCTCGAGCCGTTTATCAAAGCTATCCGTAAGGTGTATCCCGATGTGAAGATTGTAGGCAGCTCCGGCCCTAATTCCGAAGGTAAGGAATTCGATTACCTGTGGCCCGAAATGAAACGCCTGAGAGCTGATTTGGTGGACGAACACTTCTATCGTCCCGAAAGCTGGTTCTTAGCCCAAGGCGCACGTTATGACAACTACGACCGTAAAGGTCCGAAAGTCTTTGCCGGTGAATATGCCTGCCACGGAAAAGGAAAGAAATGGAACCATTTCAATGCCGCCTTGCTCGAAGCTGCTTTCATGACCGGACTGGAACGTAACGCTGACATTGTCCATATGGCTACTTATGCTCCGCTTTTCGCCCATGTGGAAGGCTGGCAGTGGCGTCCGGACATGATTTGGTTTGATAACCTGAATTCCGTACGTACCGTAAGTTACTATGTGCAGCAACTGTATGCACAGAACAAAGGGACGAATGTACTTCCGCTTACCATAGACAAGAAAAACGTGACAGGTGCCGAAGGTCAGAACGGACTCTTTGCTAGTGCCGTATATGATAAGGATAAGAATGAACTGATTGTAAAGGTTGCCAACACTTCGAATACTGCCCAACCTATTTCGTTGAACTTCGCAGGATTGAAGAAACAAGACGTATTATCGAATGGCCGTTGTATCAAGCTTCGCTCACTTGATTTGGACAAAGATAATACGCTTGAACAACCTTTTGCCATTACTCCGCAAGAGACTCCGGTATCCATTGAAGGACATGTATTTACAGCCGAATTGGAACCGAATACATTTGCTGTTTATAAATTCACGAAGAAATGATAAATAAGATTAGATTTGTAGTTTTCTCATTCGCACTGACAGCCTTTTCCGGACTGTCAGCGCAGAATGACACTACTTTTATTGCCAATGGCAATCCCATCATTCAATATAAATATACGGCGGATCCGGGAGCCATGGTACATGATGGAAAAGTATATATCTACGCCGGACACGATGAATGTCCGCCCCCCAAGGAACATTATCTGCTGAATGAATGGTGTGTCTTTTCCTCTCCCGACATGAAAACATGGACGGAACACCCCGTTCCTTTAAAAGCCAAGGATTTCAGTTGGGCAAAAGGTGAGGCGTGGGCAAGCCAGGTGATTGAACGTGACGGCAAGTTTTATTGGTATGTAACGGTAGAACACAATACGATTCCCGGTAAATCTATCGGTGTAGCCGTCTCAGATTCTCCGACAGGTCCTTTTGCAGATGCCCGCGGTTCGGCATTGGTTACCAATGACATGACCACCGAATATACCAAAATTCGGTGGGATGATATTGATCCGACAGTTTTTATTGACGATGACGGTCAGGCGTATCTTTATTGGGGAAACACCCAATGCTACTATGCCAGACTGAAAAAGAACATGATCGAATTGGACGGTCCGATTATTCCGGTTAGTCTTCCTCGTTTTACGGAAGCTCCCTGGATACATAAACGTGGAGACTGG
Source organism: Bacteroides sp. f07 (assembly GCF_042854785.1). Classification (NCBI taxonomy): domain Bacteria; kingdom Pseudomonadati; phylum Bacteroidota; class Bacteroidia; order Bacteroidales; family Bacteroidaceae; genus Bacteroides; species Bacteroides sp. f07. The sequence goes on from NZ_BAABXI010000001.1 coordinate 1,220,268, forward strand.
TATTACCTCTCGTATGCTTCCGGATTTCCAGAAAAGATTTGCTATGCAATGAGCCGTAGCATTACAGGACCTTGGGAATATAAAGGCATCCTGAATGAAATTGCGGGTAACTCCAATACTAATCACCAGTCCATCATCGAGTTTAAGGGAGACTGGTATTTCATTTATCACAATGGTGGCATTAATACCGCCGGTGGCAGTTTCCGTCGTTCCGTTTGCATCGACCGTTTGTATTACAATGAAGACGGCACAATGAAGAGGGTACAGATGACAACAGAAGGCGTACAGTAAAAGAATAATAAGATTGGAGTTAGTTAAATCAATAGATAATAGGTTTTAGGTTTTCTTAATTGAGAAGAAGGGCGGCTACCGTGATGGGAAGCCGCCCTTCTTAGTTATTTAATCTTGAATAATCTCTTATTCCAATCTACGAGAACCGTCACCGATTACTACGTCATACACTTTCGGGCTTCTACCGAATTTAGCTTTGAAAGCTTCTTTTGTCTTTTCAACGAAGTTGTCATACAATTCGTCTTTAACAAGGTTGATAGTACAACCACCGAAACCGCCACCCATTACGCGTGAACCGGTCACACCGTATTCTTTGGCGCAGTCATTCAGGAAGTCGAGTTCTTCGCAACTTACTTCGTACAGCTTGCTCATACCGTGATGAGTTTCGTACATCTTTTGACCTACAGTTTCGTAATCGTCCTTTTCCAAAGCATCGCAAACGTCAAGTACGCGTTGGATTTCTTCGATTACGTATTCTGCACGCATATAATCTTCGTCACTGATGTCAGCTTTCGCCTCTTTCAGCATTTCCATTGTGCAGTCGCGCAGGAATTCTACGTGCGGATGTTTCTTCTGGATAGCGGCAACAGCAGCCTCACAGCTTTGACGACGCTTGTTGTAAGCAGAAGAAGCCAATTCGTGTTTAACCACCGAATCCATCAAAACCAGACGATAACCTTCCGGATGGAACGGGAAATACTGATATTCCAGTGAACGGCAATCCAGGCGAATCAAGCTGCCTGCTTTTCCGAATACGGAAGCAAACTGGTCCATGATGCCGCAGTTCACGCCACAGTAATTATGTTCTGTTGCCTGACCAACTTTAGCCAATTCAAATTTATCTATCTTGTTTTCACCGAACAGTTCATTTAATGCGAAAGCATACGTACTTTCCAAAGCTGCAGAAGAAGACATACCTGCACCCAAAGGCACATCACCCGCGAAAGCTGTATTGAATCCCTTCACGTCAACGCCACGTTTGATCATTTCACGGCAAACGCCGAAAATATATCTTGCCCAACTGGCGCGTGGAGCATCTTCTTCGTTCAAGCCAAATTCTACATAATCCTTCAAGTCGATAGAGTAAGCCCTTACTTTGTCAGTACCGTTCGGTTTGATTTCGGCAATCATACCTTTGTCTACTGCTCCCGGAAATACGAATCCACCGTTGTAGTCGGTGTGTTCGCCAATCAGGTTAATGCGACCCGGAGAAGCATATAAAAATCCGGTAGTTCCGTCAAAGTGTTTAATGAATCGACTTCTTACGTATTCTGTATCCATGATATTAATATTTTAAAGGTGAATAAATTTGTTGTTATTATTCCACAGGAATATCCTTATTGACATTCTTGCAACCTACCAGACCGTAGAACAGCAGATAAGCAAGAGCAGCGATAATCAGCCAGTAGCTGGCCATGTAGCCGGCAGCATCGGAGATAGACTGTTGGATCAGCGGTAATACGCCACCACCTACTACCATCATCATAAAGATACCGGAAGCCTGAGCTGTATATTTTCCTAGACCTTCGACAGCAAGGTTGAAAATACCACCCCACATTACAGAAGTACAAAGACCGCAAAGAACGAGGAACAAGGCACTGATAGGAACTTGAGCCATCATGAAACCTTCGCCTACCGAATAACCCGGCATAGAGATTGTTACATCTTTCGGAGTGAAGATAGCGATTAGAACGAATACGATAGCAGTAGCTGCAACAACAATCAACTGCGTACGGCTTGAAACCTTACCGCTGATAGCACTACTTGCAGTACGTCCCACAAGCATCAAAAGCCAGTATATAGCAGCTATTGCACCACCGATTGCAGCTCCGTTCGTCAATATACCTGCACCTTTATCGGTAGAGTCGGCAAGGTAGAAGTTTAGCGTACCCGGGATACCGATTTCAATACCCACATAGATAAAGATACCGATAACTCCCAATACAGTGTGACGGAAACTCCAAGGGCTGTGAGCGAACTTTTCCTTCACGGAACCGGCCTTTTGAAGATGAGGTTCGGGGATTGCAACAAACGAAATAATGATAAAAGCAGCTACGAATACTCCCATCGCAACAAAGAGGAGAGGAGCTACGTCGGACATTGCAGTTTTGTCGGTCACTGTACCGATCAAAGCACCTACGAAGAGCGGAGTCAATGTACCCGACAAAGAGTTGAGAGCTCCACCAGTCTGGATCAATTGGTTACCTTTGTTACCGCCACCTCCTAAAAGGTTCAACATCGGGTTCACTACAGTGTTGAGCATACATACGCAGAAACCGCAGATGAATGCACCGAGCAGATAGATGACAAAGTTTAACTTGATAGCATATTCACCGAATGCGAAAACATCGGTACCTGCGCCGAATACGCTGGAAAGATACTGGATGAACAATCCGATGACACCCACTGCCATTGCAATAAGAGCTGTTTTCTTATAGCCGATTTTGACAAGCATATTACCTGCAGGAATACCCATAAACAGATAGGCCAGGAAGTTCATCATGTTTCCCATCATACCTAATGTGCTCGAACCTGCGTATTCATTTTTCCAGATTGTACCGAAAGGTGCGGCGAGGTTAGTCACGAAAGAGATCATCGCAAATAAGAAGAACATTGTAATAATCGCGATGAGATTACCGTTCTTTTTTTCTTGTGTCATGATTCAAAAAAAATGTTAGTTTATAAAATTAGGTTAGTTATTTTTGATTATTATTCTTCTACAGTAAATTTGTAAACAGTGATTTGTTGGTATTCATCCCCTGGGAGTAGCGTAGCCGATGGAAAATGAGGTTTGTTCGGAGTGTCCGGGAAACACTGCGCTTCAAAGCAGATAGCGCTTCTTGCAGGGAATGTGGCACCGTGTGCGCCCTCAAATCCGTTGAGCCAGTTGCCGGTATAAAGCTGTACGCCGGCTTCGGTGGTGTACACTTCCATGATACGTCCGCTTTCCGGGTCTTTGCAGGTAGCAGCCAGGTCAAGCGAACCGCTTTCAATTTTGTTCAGTACGTAGCAGTGGTCATATCCTGCACCGAATACCAGTTGCTGGAATTTATCGTCAATACGTTCGCCTACGGTATGCGGAGTGCGGAAATCCATCGGAGTGCCTTCTACTTTGGCAATTTCTCCTGTCGGGATGGAAACCTCGTCGATGGGTGTATAGAAATCTGCGTTGATAGTGACAATGTGGTTGTTGACAGTAGGAGTAGGGTTGGCGATGCCGGCGAGGTTGAAGAAACCGTGGTTAGTCAGGTTAACGACTGTAGCTTTGTCGGTTGTTGCGCGGTATTCGATAGTCAGTGCGTTTACTTCGTTTTCCAGGCGGTAGGTCATTTCCACTTCCAGATTACCGGGAAAACCCTCTTCACCGTCGGCAGAAACATAATTGAACTGTACTGTACTCTCGTCAATCTGGACAGCGTCCCAGACACGGGCGTGGAAACCTGTCGGTCCGCCATGCAGGGAGTTAGGTCCGTTGTTGATGGCAAGTTCGTGTTCTTCGCCGAATAAAGTGAATTTTCCTTTGGCGATACGGTTACCGTAGCGTCCGATAGTCGTACTCAGGAAAGGTTCCGGACTATTGACTACATGGTCAATGCTGTCGTGTCCGAGAATCACATTGGCATACTTACCGTTTTTGTCCGGTACCATAATAGAAAGAATGGCGCATCCGTAATTGGTTACAGCTACTTCCATTCCCTTTGCATTTTTGAGGATAAATAAATCAGTTTCTTTATTGTTTATCTCCTTTTGAAAATCTTCACGGCTGAGCCCTGAAAGATTCCCTTCTGTTGGGAATGTGTTATTCATGTCTGGTATTATTAAAATTTCCTGCAAATAAAAGGAAATTCTTTCTTACTCACAAATTATTCCGCTTAAATATAAGAGGTACTTTAGGAAAGTTTAGCTTTATTACTTTATGTTCCTTGTTATTTGCAATGCGATTTTTTTTTCAAAAAGATTTTCATCTCCCTTTCTTAAAAACTAAACTATTTTTTGTATGTTTGTTCCCGGATTGTAACAATCCGAGCGAATTTAATCTAAGTTTATAACAAGAAAAACAAAAATGTATCCATTAAAATTCGAACCGATTCTGAAGCAGACGCTTTGGGGGGGCGACAAGATTATTCCGTTCAAGCACTTGAACTCAGACTTGAAAGGAGTAGGAGAGAGCTGGGAGATTTCCGGCGTTGAAGACAACGAGTCCGTAGTGGCTAATGGCCCGGATAAGGGTTTAACTTTGGCCGATATGGTAAGAAGGTATCGCGAGGAACTGGTGGGCGAAGCTAACTATGCGCGTTTCGGCAATAAATTTCCGTTGCTCATTAAGTTTATTGATGCTCGACAGGATTTGTCAATCCAGGTACACCCGGCAGACGACTTGGCCAAGAAGCGCCATAACTCGATGGGAAAAACTGAAATGTGGTATGTGGTAGATGCCGACAAAGGAGCAAAGTTGCGTTCTGGGTTTTCTGAACAGATTACTCCGAAAGAATATAAGGAGCGTGTGTTGAACAATACGATTACCGATGTATTGCAAGAGTACGAAGTTCATCCGGGAGATGTATTCTTCCTTCCTGCCGGACGTGTGCACAGTATCGGAGCCGGATCGTTCATTGCCGAGATTCAACAGACTTCTGACATAACGTACCGTATCTACGACTTCAACCGCAAGGATGCGAACGGCAAAACCCGTGAACTTCACACTGATTTAGCTCGTGAAGCCATCAACTACGAAGTATTGGATGATTACCGCACTAAATACGACGCAGTGAAGGATGAACCGGTAGAATTGGTGGCCTGTCCTTACTTCACGACTTCTCTGTATGACATGACCGAAGAAATCAGTTGTGATTACTCGGAGCTTGACTCGTTTGTGATTTTTATCTGCATGGAAGGTGTATGCAAAATGAGAGATAACGAGGGAAATGAACTGACAGTCAGCGCAGGGGAGTCTATCCTGCTTCCTGCTACTACTCAGGATGTCACTATTACTCCCGAAGGAGGAAATGTGAAACTGCTGGAGACATACGTGTAAGATTTAATATGTATATAGTTAAGGTCATCTGACTTTGTTCCGTTATGACGGGCAAAGCCGGATGACCTTTTTTATTGTATACTTCGTGAGAATCAATGGGAGCAATGTTTTGAGAAAATTCTGTAAAGCTATGCTTTACGACTGCTAAAGCATAGCTTTATGGTCTCTAAAGCGGCGCTTTAGGTTGTATGAAACATAGCTTTTATTAATTTGCCGGGTACAGCAGGTACAGAAATTCCCCCTCTCCCTAACACACACACATACGTATACGTGCACGCGTTTATAATGTACGCGAGGAATGCATATAAATATATTAAAGATATGTTGAAATAGAATTATGGGGAAGAGGCATTTGGGGGATATCCGGTTCTGCCAATATTCTATTTCTTACCTATTATACGCGCATGTGTGCGTGTGTTAGGGAGAGGGGAATTTCTGTACCTGCTGTACCTGCCTGGCGATGAAAAGAAGTAGTTATAAACCACACTTGGTTGTTTTGTAAATCGGTTGGCGTATCGAAAAAATAATTATCTCAAATTCCGGAAATACGCCCGCACCTTTCGCATAATCTTAATTCCCATCACTACTCCGTCAAAGATAGCCATCCCGGTATTGAACGAGCGCATGATAGCATCCGCCTTATTGGTTGCCGGGGCAATCGGGGCAAATATCTCGCGTGTTGTAGCAGTCATGGCTCTTTTTTGGGCATGAATCTCATTCAAGAGTTTCTTTTTGCGTTCGGCAATCTCTTCTAACGTGAATTTCTTTGGTGGTGTCTGCGCACTCATAATTTATTTGTTTGAATCGGTTAAAAATAAATTGGCGAGGAAGTTCACCATTGGAGAGATGATGAGCTGCTTGCGTAAAATGACGACCAGGGCGATGAGAGCAATGTTGATGCCCGCAATGATGGCAAAACTTGCCATGAGTCCGCCTACTAATGGTTCCAGAATATAAGCTAGTGCGAAAAGCAGGTAAAACAGGGCTACCATGCCAAGGATAATAAGTACTAATATCATGATTAACGTAGAGAAAAGTATGGTTAGCTTTTCCGTTAATTCTAATTTGGTATATTCTTTTTGAAGTTCTAAATACTTCTTGAACTCGAAAAATAATTGCTGAAAATTCTCAATACTTTTATCGTCTGCAAACATGGTCGCTCTGTTTTTAGTCCTTTGTTATTCACTTACTCTGCTATTTCTCCTTTCATTTCGGCTGCAATCTCATCCACGAGATTTTCCATTTCACTGCGGTTGAGCTTGATCCCTTTTTTACGGAGAATCTCGGCGATCTTGTGACGGGTATCTTCTCCCTTTTCAGGAGCAAATAAAATACCAAGGGCTGCGCCTACGGCTGCACCACCCAGAAAAGCTGCTAATACATTCAATCCTTTCATAATTTGTAATATTTAAAATGATTACGATACAACAAATATAACATTTTTATCAAAAGGTTGTTCATGGAAACGAAAAAAAAGTGCTTAGTTTTATAATTCTTTTTTTCTTTTATGGTTTAATCTTATTTAACTGGCTTCGGAGACTAACCAATATGACTTAAGGCGTACTTTTGCCACCGAATACTATAAACCAAAACATAATGGATAATAAAATTGTTTTAATTACCGGTGCAACTAGCGGAATTGGTGAGGCTTGTGCCCGTAAATTTGCAAAAGAAGGATGGTATTTGATTTTGAATGCCCGTAATGTTTCAAAATTGGAGAAGTTGATATATGAGTTGAAGAAGGAGTATCCCGGGTTGATGACATATCCGCTTCTTTGTGATGTACGTGACCGTGGACAGATGAAGGCGGTACTGGACGATTTGCCGTCGGAATGGACTGGGATTGATTTGTTGATAAACAATGCCGGGCTGGTGATCGGAGTGGATAAGGAATTTGAAGGTAGTCTGGACGAATGGGATATCATGATTGATACGAATATTAAGGGATTATTGGCTATGACGCGTCTTGTGGTCCCTGGTATGATAGAACGCGGACGGGGACATATTATCAATATCGGTTCCATTGCCGGTGACGCTGCTTATCCGGGTGGAAGTGTGTATTGTGCCACTAAGGCTGCCGTGAAAGCACTTTCGGACGGTTTGCGTATTGATTTGGTGGATACTCCGTTGAGGGTTACGAACATTAAGCCGGGCATGGTGGAAACAAATTTCTCGGTGGTGCGTTATCGTGGTGATAAGGAAGCTGCTGATAATTTCTATAAAGGGATACGTCCGTTGACAGGAGATGATATTGCCGAAACGGTTTATTTTGCGGCATCGGCTCCGGAGCATATTCAGATTGCGGAAGTGCTTTTGATGCCTACCAACCAGGCAACGGGGACGATTTCTTACAGGAAAAAGCAGGAATAGACGTTTTTTTGACGGATTTCTTTGTCGGATGATAAAATTTCTATTATTTTGTTGCCCGAAACTAAATATAGATAGACGGGAACGTTGAATTATTAATTAAAACAGAGTATAGGATTATGAAAAAATTAGTCGTATTAGGAATGGGAGTATGCTTGGTACTGGCATTTGCATCTTGTAAATCCAGCGAAAGTGCCTATAAGAAAGCTTATGAGAAAGCAAAACAGCAGGAACTGGCAGAACCGCAAGTGGAGGCTCCGGTAGAAGTGACTCCGGTAGTTGCAGCTCCTGTGACAACGCCTAAAGTGGCAGATACATCCGGCGTTCGCCAGGAAAAGGTTACAGTGGTTTCCGGCAATGAAGGATTGAAAGATTACAGCATCGTGGCAGGTAGCTTTGGTGTGAAAGCAAATGCAGAAGGTTTGAAGGATTGGCTGGACGCACAAGGTTATCACTCTACTATCGCATTTAATGCAGACAAGGCAATGTATCGCGTTATTGTAAGCTCATTTGCAGATAAAGCTGCTGCTGCTGAAGCCCGCGATGCATTCAAGGCTAAGTATCCGAACCGCTCGGATTTCCAGGGAGCTTGGTTGCTGTATCGTGTATATTGATTTCTTTTTGGTAATATATAATTGGAAAGGACAAACGTTTTTTCCGAATAAGAAGGCGGTAACTGGGAAGTTACTGCTTTTTTATTGAGAGAGAGGCGGATTGTTTCGTTTAGATATTTTTATTATTCTACTAAAAGAAGTTATAAATGATAGTTGGGAAACTTTTATAGTAAATAAAGTTTTTACTTTTGTCAACTCTTAACTTGGATGATTCACAACCTTAATGGAAATAAGGTATTAATGAAGGGATTGAATGGAACAAAAATATGTAATGGCTGCTATCGATGCGGCATTAAAAGCTGGTAAAGAAATACTTTCTATTTATGAAGATCCTGCATCGGATTTCGAGATAGAACGAAAGGCTGATAACTCTCCGCTGACAATAGCAGACAGGAAAGCGCATGAGGCGATTGTTGCTGTTTTGAATGTGACTCCTTTCCCTGTTCTTAGTGAAGAAGGAAAACATCTGGATTATGAAATCCGCCGCACATGGGATACTTTATGGATTGTAGATCCGTTGGACGGGACAAAAGAGTTTATCAAGCGTAACGGTGAATTTACAGTAAATATAGCTTTGGTGCGGAATGCAGTACCTGTGATGGGTGTTATTTATGTACCGGTAAGAAAAGAACTTTATTTTGCGGTTGAAGGTGTGGGAGCTTATAAGTGTTCCGGTATTATCGGTCTGGAAGATGATGGAGTGTCATTGGAACAGTTGATAAAGGAATCGGAACGGATGCCGTTGGAAGAGGCACGCGATCATTTTATAGTGGTGGCTTCCCGTTCGCATCTCTCACCGGAAACGGAAGAATACATTACAGGCTTGAAGAAGAAGCATGGCGGCGTTGAACTGATATCAAGCGGAAGTTCTATCAAGATTTGTCTGGTTGCGGAAGGAAAGGCCGATGTGTATCCGCGTTTCGCTCCAACGATGGAATGGGACACGGCTGCCGGACATGCGATAGCCCGTGCCGCCGGAATGGAAGTGTATCAGGCAGGAAAAGACGAACCTCTACGATATAACAAGGAGGATTTATTGAATCCTTGGTTTATCGTTGAACCCAAAAGAGAACACTAATTAATGTTTATATGACATTTGAAATTGTATTTGTACTATTGTCCCTATTAGGAATGGTAGCTGCCTTGGTTGCGGATAAGATGCGGCCGGGTATGGTACTTTTTTCGGTAGTGGTATTATTTTTGTGTGTCGGTATTCTGACTCCTAAAGAGATGCTTGAAGGGTTTAGCAACAAAGGCATGATTACTGTTGCTTTGCTGTTTCTGGTGAGTGAAGGTATTCGTCAGTCAGGTACGTTGGGGCAAGTGATAAAGAAATTGTTGCCTCAGGGTAGGACAACGGTGTTTAAGGCGCAGTTGCGTATCTTGCCTTCGGTCGCATTTATTTCCGCTTTCCTGAATAATACTCCTGTAGTAGTTATTTTTGCTCCAATTATCAAGCACTGGGCAAAATCGGTGAAGCTTCCAGCTACAAAATTTCTGATTCCTCTTTCATACGTGACTATCTTAGGTGGTATTTGTACGTTGATCGGTACTTCTACCAATCTGGTGGTGCATGGAATGATATTGGAAGCCGGATTTGAGGGCTTTTCGATGTTTGAACTTGGCAAGGTGGGGATTTTTATTGCGATTGCCGGCATTATTTATCTTTTTGTTTTTTCTAAACGTCTGTTGCCCGATGCACGTCCGGATACGGCTGTACCTGACGAAGATGTGGAAGAAGGAGAAAAGCTGCATAGAGTGGAAGCTGTTTTGGGGGCTCGTTTTCCCGGTATCAATAAAAAGCTGAAGGACTTTAATTTCCAGCGTCATTATGGGGCTGAGGTTAAGGAAATCAAGACGCGTAACGGACAGCGGTTCGTGGCAAATCTGGAAGATGTAGTGCTTCACGAAGGTGATACGCTGGTGGTGATGGCAGATGATACATTTATTCCGACATGGGGTGAATCTTCGGTATTCGTTCTGTTGACAAATGGGAATGAGCCGGATACAACGGGAAAGAAGAAGCGTTGGTTTGCGTTGCTGCTGTTGGTTTTGATGATTGTCGGCGCAACAGTGGGTGAGCTTCCGATGATGAAAGAAATCTTGCCGGATATCAAGCTGGATATGTTTTTCTTTGTATCTATTACTACTATTATCATGGCATGGACAAATCTGTTTCCTGCCCGTAAATATACTAAATATATCTCGTGGGATATTTTGATTACTATTGCCTGTGCGTTTGCTATCAGTAAGGCGATGGTGAACTCAGGGGTGGCTGACTGCGTGGCGAAGTTCATAATCGGGCTAAGCGATGATTACGGGCCGCATGTGTTGCTTGCAATGTTGTTTATCATCACGAATCTGTTTACGGAGTTGATTACAAACAATGCGGCTGCGGCTTTGGCATTCCCGTTGGCGTTGTCAATTGCCGCCCAGTTAGGGGTAAGTCCGACGCCTTTCTTTGTTGTGATCTGTATGGCTGCATCTGCCAGCTTCTCTACACCTATCGGTTATCAGACTAATTTGATTGTACAGGGTATCGGTAACTATAAGTTTACGGATTTTGTCCGTATCGGTTTGCCGCTTAACATCATTACTTTTGTAATTTCCATTATTCTGATTCCGATGATTTGGAACTTTTAATAAAACTAATTTATAAATGGAAGAAAATAATCATATATATCCTATTTTTGACCGCATGATGACACGCCGGGATAAAGAAGAACTTCTGGGGCAGCATAGCGTGATGATTTGGTTTACCGGACTGAGCGGGTCGGGAAAGAGTACAATCGCCATTGCGCTGGAACGCGAACTTCATAAGCGTGGATTGCTTTGCCGTATCTTGGACGGTGATAATATCCGTAGCGGAATCAATAATAATCTGGGGTTCTCGGAAGCTGACCGGGTGGAAAATATACGTCGCATAGCCGAAGTGTCCAGGTTGTTTTTGGATAGCGGCATTATTACGATTGCAGCATTTATCAGCCCTAATAATGATATTCGTGAAATGGCTGCGAATATTATCGGCAAGGATGATTTTCTGGAAATTTTTGTGAGTACTCCGTTGGAAGAGTGCGAGAAGCGGGATGTGAAAGGCTTGTATGCAAAAGCACGGAAAGGAGAAATTCCGAATTTTACGGGGATTTCTGCTCCGTTTGAGATTCCCGAGCATCCGGCTTTGTCGCTGGATACTTCCAAATTAAGTTTGGAAGTATCGGTGAATCGGTTGCTGGAGCTGATTTTACCCAAAGTAAAAAAGGAATGTTTGGTAGAAGAATAAAATCATTATTTTAGTAATGGAAGAATATAAATTAAGCCACTTGAAGGAACTCGAAGCAGAGTCTATTCATATTATCCGCGAGGTGGCGGCGGAATTTGAGAATCCGGTGATGCTTTACAGTATCGGAAAGGACTCTTCGGTAATGGTGCGCTTGGCTGAAAAAGCGTTTTATCCGGGTAAAGTACCATTTCCATTGATGCATATCGACTCGAAATGGAAGTTTAAGGAAATGATTCAGTTCCGCGATGAATATGCGAAAAAATACGGATGGAATCTGATTGTGGAAAGCAATATGGAGGCTCTTAATGCAGGAGTAGGACCTTTTACGCATGGAAGCAAAGTGCATACGGACTTAATGAAAACGCAGGCATTGCTTCATGCGCTGGATAAATATAAGTTTGATGCTGCTTTCGGTGGTGCTCGTCGTGACGAAGAGAAGTCACGTGCGAAGGAGCGTATTTTCTCGTTCCGGGATAAGTTCCACCAGTGGGATCCGAAAAACCAGCGTCCTGAACTGTGGGATATTTATAATGCGCGTGTGCATAAGGGAGAAAGTATCCGTGTGTTCCCGATCAGTAACTGGACGGAACTGGATATTTGGCAATATATCCGCTTGGAGAATATTCCGATTGTCCCGCTTTATTATGCTAAAGAACGTCCGGTTATCAATCTTGACGGGAATATCATTATGGCGGATGATGAGCGTCTGCCCGAAAAGTACCGCGACCAGATTGAAATGAAAATGGTTCGTTTCCGTACATTGGGTTGCTGGCCGCTGACCGGCGCAGTGGAAAGTGGAGCCGCTACTATTGAGGAGATTGTGGAAGAGATGATGACTACCACTAAGAGCGAGCGTACGACTCGTGTGATTGACTTTGACCAGGAAGGTAGTATGGAACAGAAGAAACGTGAAGGATACTTTTAATTGTAACTAGAAATGGCAGATAATAAATTAGATATAAAAGCTTTTCTGGATAAAGATGAACAGAAAGACTTACTGAGGCTGTTGACAGCCGGATCGGTGGATGACGGAAAATCAACGCTGATCGGTCGCTTGTTATTTGACAGTAAGAAACTGTATGAGGACCAGTTGGATGCGTTGGAACGCGACAGCAAACGTGTGGGTAATGCCGGTGAACATATCGACTATGCGTTGCTGCTTGATGGTTTGAAGGCTGAACGTGAACAAGGAATCACGATTGACGTGGCTTATCGTTATTTCTCCACCAATGGACGCAAGTTTATCATTGCGGATACTCCGGGGCACGAGCAATATACACGTAATATGATTACCGGCGGTTCTACGGCTAATCTGGCGATTATCTTGGTGGATGCCCGTACGGGAGTGATTACCCAGACACGTCGTCATACTTTTCTGGTGTCTTTGCTGGGTATCAAGCATGTGGTGTTGGCTGTCAACAAAATGGACTTGGTGGACTTCTCGGAAGAACGGTTTAATGAGATCGTTACGGAATATAAGAAGTTTGTGGCTCCGTTGGGTATTCCTGATGTGAATTGTATTCCTCTTTCTGCATTGGATGGGGATAATGTCGTGGATAAGTCGGAGCGTACTCCATGGTATAAGGGAACTTCTCTGCTGGATTTCCTTGAGACTGTTCATATTGATAATGACCATAATCTGACTGATTTCCGTTTCCCGGTCCAATATGTGCTTCGTCCGAATCTGGATTTTAGAGGTTTTTGCGGTAAAGTTGCGTCAGGCATCGTTCGTAAGGGGGATACGGTGATGGCACTTCCTTCGGGCAAAACTTCGAAGGTGAAGAGTATTGTGACTTATGACGGAGAATGGGATTATGCTTTTCCGCCACAGTCGGTTACGCTGACTTTGGAAGATGAAATTGATGTGTCTCGCGGAGAAATGCTTGTGCATCCTGATAATATGCCGACTGTCGACCGTAACTTCGAAGCGATGATGGTATGGATGGATGAAGAGCCGATGGACGTAAATAAGTCGTTCTTTATCAAGCAGACTACTAATCTGAGCCGTACACGTATCGATACGATTAAATATAAAGTGGATGTGAATACAATGGAACATCTGTCTCTGGATAACGGGCAATTGACAAAAGAGACTTTGCCTTTGCAATTGAACCAGATTGCCCGTGTGGTGCTGACTACTGCCAAGGAGCTGTTCTTTGATCCGTATAAGAAGAATAAATCCTGTGGATCGTTCATCCTGATCGACCCGATTACAAATAATACTTCAGCGGTAGGTATGATTATCGACCGTGTGGAAGTGAAAGATATGAGTAATACGGATGATGTTCCTGTATTGGATTTATCGAAACTGGGAATTGCTCCGGAACATTATGAGGCTGTAGAGAAAGCTGCGAAAGAGCTGGAACGCCAGGGATTTGCTGTGAAAATTATAAAGTAAGAAAGTATGGGATTGCTTGAATTTAATAAACTTCCGATTAATACATTGGTAGGTGCCGACTGGAAAACGTTTAAGGCTATCACTGCCGGTCGTGAAATTGATCCGTCTTATAAGGGGAAATACCGATTGACAAAGGCTGTGTGCCGTTTGCTCTCTCCGTTGGCTGCTTTGCAGAATAGCCGTTATGAAAAGTTACTGGCTAATCAACCGCTGGAGCATGACCCTGTATTTATCTTGGGACATTGGCGAAGCGGAACAACTTTTGTGCATAATGTATTTTCTTGTGACAAGCACTTTGGCTATAATACAACGTATCAGACTGTATTCCCTCATTTGATGATGTGGGGACAGCCTTTCTTCAAGAAGAATATGAGCTGGCTGATGCCGGACAAGCGTCCGACTGACAATATGGAACTGGCTGTGGATCTTCCTCAGGAAGAGGAATTTGCGTTGTCGAATATGATGCCTTATACTTATTATAATTTTTGGTTTTTGCCGAAATATCAACAGGAGTATGCCGATAAATATTTGCTGTTTGATGATATCACGGATGCTGAACTGAAAGTTTTTGAGGAAGTATTTACAAAGTTGATTAAAATCTCTCTGTGGAATACCCATGGCACTCAGTTCCTCAGTAAGAATCCACCGCATACGGGCAGGGTGAAGGAGTTGGTGAAAATGTTCCCGAACGCTAAGTTTATCTACCTGATGCGTAATCCGTATACAGTATTCGAATCGACACGCAGTTTCTTTACAAATACGATTCAACCGTTGAAATTGCAGGATGTAAGCAATGAACAATTAGAGGAGAATATTCTTTCTATTTATGCAAAGCTTTATCATAAGTATGAATCGGACAAACAGTTTATCCCGGAAGGTAATCTGATGGAGGTGAAATTTGAAGATTTCGAAGCAGATGCGATGGGAATGACGGAAAATATTTATAACTCTCTTTCTATCCCCGGATTTGCCGAAGCACGCGGAGATATAGAAAAGTATGTGGGCGGTAAGAAGGGTTATAAGAAGAATAAGTATAAATATGATGACCGTACAATCCGGTTGGTAGAAGAAAACTGGGATTTTGCTTTGAAACAATGGGATTATAATTTATAAAAAAGAAGAAAAAGAAAGGAAAGCAATGGTTCAGAAAATCGTTCATCGCCTGTTGATGACAGGTTTCGTGGCATTTTTTTCTTCCTTGTCTTTGATGGCGCAACATAGAGTGGAAATGGTTCCTTTTGGAGACATGAATCAATGGGTAGACCGTCAGATAAAGGAGTCGAGCATTATTGGTGGGAATACAAAGAATGTATATGCGATAGGCCCGACGTCTGTAATTAAGGGAGATCAAGTTTATAAGAATATGGGTGGATCGCCTTGGGCTACTTCAAATGTGATGGCAAAGGTGGCAGGCATTACGAAAACAAATACTTCGGTTTTCCCGGAAAAGAGGGGAGACGGATACTGCGCACGGTTGGATACACGCATGGAGAGTGTGAAGGTACTCGGACTCGTTAATATTACGGTATTGGCGGCCGGATCTATTTTTACCGGGTCGGTACACGAGCCGATTAAGGGTACTAAGAATCCTCAGAAGATGCTGCAAACAGGGATTCCGTTTACTAAAAAACCGGTTGCACTCCAGTTTGACTATAAAGTGAAGATGTCCGACCGTGAAAATCGTATCCGTGCTACCGGGTTCAGCAAGATTACGGATGTTCCCGGTAAAGATTATCCGGCAGCTATCTTGTTTCTGCAGAAACGTTGGGAGGATGCAGAGGGAAATGTGTATGCGAAACGTATAGGTACGATGGTGACCTATTATTATCATTCAACGGACTGGAAGAATAATGTTTCCTATGAGATTATGTATGGTGACATTACCGGCCGACCTGAATATAAAGCTCATATGATGCGTTTGCAAGTTACCGAAAGTTATACGGTAAATAGTAAAGGCGAAAGTGTGCCTATTCATGAGGTGGCCTGGGGAAATGAGAATGATGTTCCGACTCATATGTGTCTTCAGTTTACATCCAGTCATGGCGGTGCTTATATCGGTTCACCCGGAAATACATTGTGGATTGATAATGTGAAGTTGGTATATTGATAAAGATATAACCGGAATATGAAAATAGCCGATGCGTGATTTTGCCATCGGCTATTTTTTTGTTTTGATTCTTTTGTGATAAATGCCTCTAGAAGCCTTTTAGAGTTATATAACACTTTTATCATTCCATAAAAATCTATGTATGAATGAAAATTTACGTGATTTTTTGTTTGTGTTATATTAAATATCTATATTTGCACTAATTTTAGAGGAGAGGACAGTGCTTGTTATCTCTTTATCAGGTGTGGAGCGTTTGGAGTGGTTGCCATCCTGTAAGACAATTGAAATATATTATTTACTAAAATAAATTGAGATGAAAAAGGGTTTATTGTTTATTTTATTGGCAGCAGCTACAGTGTGTGTGTCTGCTCAGGAAAAAGAAAAAGCCGCAAAGAGCTATAGAGTGGAAACAAATCTCTTTGGCGCTAATTGGTTTATCAGCGGTGGTGTTGGTGCACAAATGTATTTCGGTGATAACGACAGTAAGGCTAGTTTTGGAAAACGTCTTGCTCCGGCACTTGACATTGCCGTAGGTAAGTGGTTTACGCCGGGATTGGGATTGCGTGTCGCATATAATGGTCTTCAGGCTAAAGGTGCATCTCCGGAAGCAGATGACCTTTATGTAAAAGGCGGCACTTATTCTAATGGGTATTACAAACAAAAATGGAATGTTGCTAATTTCCATGGTGATGTGATGTTCAATCTTTCTAATATGTTCTGCGGTTATAACGAAGAACGTGTCTACTCATTTATTCCTTATGTAGGTGTTGGATTGGTGCATTCATGGACAAAACCGACTGAAAATAATATCGGCTTTAATGCAGGTTTGATTAACCGTTTCCGTTTGTCTCCAGCATGGGATCTTAACGTGGAATTGCGTGGGCTGTTAATGAAGAATGCTTTCGGTGGCGTAAGCAAGGAAGGTATGGCTGGTTTGACTGTAGGTGTTACTTATAAGTTCAAGAAGCGCGGTTGGGATGCTGTTCCTACTGTTCCTATGGTTCCGGAAAGCCAGTTGGTTGACATGAGAGACAGAGTAAACTCTTTGAAGGGTGAAAACGAATCTTTGAAACGCGAGTTGGTTGAAGCACGTAATAAGAAACCTGAAGTAATTGTTAAGAAAGAAGTTGTATCCGCTATCCCACGTCTGGTTGTTGTATTCAATATTGGCAAGAGCAATATCGCTAAGAGAGAATACATGAACATTGAGACTATGGCTAAGGCTATCAAAGAGAATTCTGGCAAAGTATATACTGTAACGGGATATGCTGATAAGGGTACTGGTTCTGCTGAGTACAACATGAAGTTGAGTAAGAAGAGAGCTGAAGCAGTTCGTGACTTGATGGTTAACGAATTTGGTGTTCCTGCTTCTCAATTGAAGGTTGATTACAAGGGTGGTGTAAGCAATATGTTCTATGATAGCGCTAAACTGAGCCGTGTAGCTATTGTTGAAGAATAATATACATTTGAAATATTATAATAAAAGAGACGTTTCCTTTCACGGGAAACGTCTTTTTTTGTATTTTTGTGCCCCATGAGTAGAATTGTAGCAATAGATTATGGAAGAAAGCGTACAGGGATAGCTGTCAGCGACACTATGCAGTTGATTGCAAATGGGTTGACGACGGTGCCTACGCATGAACTTCTGAACTTTATCGGTGATTACGTTGCGAAAGAACCGGTAGAACGGATTATTATCGGCTTGCCTAAGCAGATGAATAATGAGGTTTCTGAGAATATGAAAAATATAGAACCTTTTGTTCGTTCACTGAAGAAGTGCTTTCCTGAGATTCCGGTTGAGTATGTGGATGAACGGTTTACATCTGTTCTGGCGCATCGTACAATGTTGGAGGCGGGACTGAAAAAGAAGGATCGCCAGAACAAAGCATTGGTGGATGAGATAAGTGCTACGATTATTCTGCAAACATATTTGGAGAGTAAACGTTTTTAGTAGATAACAAAAAGAATAATTTAATTTATCAGTAGAATATAAAGATATGATTTTACCTATTTATGTATATGGACAGCCTGTTTTGAGAAAGGTGGCAGAGGACATAACACCGGATTATCCGAATTTGAAAGAGTTGATCGCGAATATGTTTGAAACGATGGTGCACGCAGACGGTGTAGGGCTGGCTGCTCCGCAGATTGGTTTGCCTATTCGTGTTGTTACAATTACACTGGATCCGCTTTCGGAAGATTATCCGGAATTTAAAGATTTTAATAAGGCTTATATTAATCCTCACATCCTGGAAGTAGGTGGTGAGGAAGTGGGCATGGAAGAAGGCTGTCTGAGCCTTCCCGGTATTCATGAAACAGTGAAGAGAGGAAATAAAATCCGTGTGAAATATATGGACGAGAATTTTGTGGAACATGAAGAGGAAGTGGAGGGTTATCTGGCACGTGTCATGCAGCACGAATTCGACCATTTGGACGGTAAGATGTTCATTGACCATATTTCTCCGCTTCGTAAGCAGATGATCAGAGGGAAACTGAATACGATGTTGAAAGGAAAAGCCCGCAGTTCCTATAAGATGAAACAGGTGAAATAAAGATAAAAAACGTTTATATCCCTGTTAAGTAAACGAAAAGCATTATTTTTGCTTCGTTTACAAGCATAAAATGCCGATGATAAAAAGAATATTAACAGTATTATTGCTGTTCCCCACACTAGTATGTGCTCAGATTAATACGGATCGGGTGATGACTATCGCCCGAAATGCTCTTTATTTTGAGGATTATGTACTTTCTATTCAGTACTTTAATCAGGTGATTAATGCTAAACCTTATCTGTATGAACCTTATTTCTTCAGGGCGCTTGCTAAGCTGAACCTGGAAGATTTTCAAGGTGCTGAGATAGACTGTGACGCGGCTATCCAACGGAATCCGTTTGTGGTAGGGGCTTATCAGATTCGTGGTCTGGCGAGAATCCGGCAGAGTAAATTTGACGGAGCTATTGAAGATTATCAGAAGGCTTTGCATTATGATCCGGAGAATATTACTTTGTGGCATAATCTGACTTTATCTCATATTCAGAAAAAGGATTATAATTCGGCAAAAGAGGACTTGGAAAGTTTGCTTAAAGTGGCTCCGCGTTATACCCGTGCTTATCTGATGAGGGGGGAAGTGTCATTGCAACAGAAGGATACGCTTGCTGCCTTGAATGACTTTAATAAAGCGCTTGAACTGGATAAATATGATCCGGATGCATGGGCTGCCCGGGCGATTGTGAAATTGCAACAGTCTAAATATGCTGAAGCTGAGTCGGATTTCGACCGTGCTATTCATCTGAGTGCCAAGAATGCCGGAAATTATATTAACCGGGCATTAGCACGGTTCCATCAGAATAATCTGAGAGGGGCCATGAGTGATTATGACCTGGCATTGGATATTGACTCCAATAACTTTATAGGGCATTATAATCGTGGTTTGCTTCGTGCCCGGGTAGGAGATGATAACCGTGCGATTGAGGATTTCGATTTCGTAATCCAAATGGAGCCGGATAATATGATGGCAGTATTTAATCGTGGTTTGCTTCGTGCGCAGACAGGGGATTATCGGGGAGCAATAAAAGATTACACAACTGTTATCGACCAGTATCCTAACTTCCTCGCCGGATATTATCAGCGTTCGGAAGCCCGCCGGAAGATTGGCGACAAGAAAGGAGCGGAGCAGGATGAATTTAAAGTCATGAAGGCTCAGATTGATAAGCAGAATGGTGTGACGAATAAAGATGTAGCCCAAAATCAGAATAAAGAAAAAGAGGGTGAGGGCGAAGAGGGGGAAAAGACCCGTAAGAAGTCGGATAAGAATATGAACAACTATCGTAAGATAGTCATTGCGGACGACTCTGAAGCTGAACAGCGTTATACGAGTGATTATCGTGGACGTGTGCAGGATAAGAATGTGAATATTACACTGGAACCAATGTTCGCTTTGACTTATTATGAGAAGATGAGTGATGTGAAGCGTTCTGTGAATTTTCATAAATATATTGAAGATTTGAATCGTTCGGGTGTGCTTTCGAAACGTCTTCGTATAACGAATATGGAAGCTCCGTTGACAGAGGAACAGGTGAAATTCCATTTTGCTTTGATTGATACGCACACATCGGCTATTGTGGCAGATGAAAAGAGCGCTCCCAAACGCTTTGCCCGTGCGATTGATTTTTATCTGGTTCAGGATTTCTCAAGCGCGGTTTCAGATTTGACACAAACGATTCTGCTGGATGGGGATTTCTTCCCGGCGTACTTTATGCGTGCCCTTATTCGTTGCAAGCAACTGGAATATCAGAAGGCGGAACAAGCTGCCGAAACTGAAATCCCGGGCGAGAAGCGTAAGGAGATTACTGCGGTGGATTATGAAGTGGTACGGAAAGATTTGGATAAAGTAATCAATTTGGCACCTGATTTTGTTTATGCTTATTATAACCGTGCGAATGTTTCTGCTATGCTGAAAGATTATCGCGCTGCAGTGGCTGACTATGATAAGGCGATTGAGTTGAATCCTGATTTTGCGGATGCCTATTTCAACAGAGGACTTACTCATATTTTCTTGGGTAATAATAAACTGGGTATTTCTGATTTAAGTAAGGCAGGTGAGCTGGGCATTGTTTCCGCTTATAATGTAATCAAGCGTTTTACAGACCAGACGGAATAACATTTTTTTGATAAAAAATGGATAACTCAAAAGATTTAGTTACTTTTGCGTTCAAATTGTGAAAATATAACATAATCATATTATGATAAAGATAACATTTCCCGATGGCTCCGTTCGTGAGTATAACGAAGGAGTGAACGGTTTACAGATTGCAGAAAGCATCAGTTCACGTTTGGCACAGGATGTGCTGGCATGTGGCGTGAATGGTGAGACTTATGATTTAGGACGTCCTATTAATGAAGATGCTAATTTTGTACTTTACAAATGGGATGATGAAGAAGGTAAGCATGCTTTTTGGCATACGAGTGCTCACTTGTTGGCTGAAGCTTTGCAGGAACTTTATCCGGGTATTCAGTTTGGTATCGGTCCGGCTATTGAGAACGGATTCTACTATGATGTGGATCCGGGAGAAACTGTGATTAAAGAAAGTGACTTGGCTACTATTGAAGCCAAGATGTTGGAACTGGCTGCAAAGAAAGAAGCGGTAGTCAGAAAGAGTATTGCTAAAACTGACGCTTTGAAGATGTTTGGTGATCGCGGAGAAACTTATAAATGTGAGCTGATTTCCGAATTGGAAGACGGGCATATTACAACTTATACCCAGGGTGCGTTTACCGATCTTTGTCGTGGCCCTCACTTGATGACGACTGCTCCTATCAAGGCTATCAAACTGACGACTGTTGCCGGTGCTTACTGGCGCGGTCATGAAGATCGTAAGATGTTAACCCGTATTTACGGTATTACGTTCCCGAAAAAGAAAATGCTGGATGAATATCTGGTATTGCTGGAAGAAGCGAAGAAGCGTGACCACCGTAAGATTGGTAAGGAGATGCAATTGTTCATGTTCTCTGAGACTGTAGGTAAGGGACTTCCTATGTGGCTGCCGAAAGGTACTGCGTTGCGTCTGCGTCTGCAGGAGTTTCTGCGTCGTATTCAGACTCGTTACGACTATCAGGAAGTGATTACTCCGCCGATTGGTAATAAATTGTTGTATGTGACTTCGGGGCACTATGCAAAATATGGCAAGGATGCATTCCAGCCTATCCATACACCGGAAGAAGGTGAAGAGTACTTCTTGAAGCCGATGAACTGTCCCCATCACTGTGAGATTTACAAGAACTTCCCACGTTCATATAAGGATCTGCCGTTGCGTATTGCAGAATTTGGAACAGTTTGCCGTTATGAACAAAGTGGAGAGTTGCATGGTTTGACCCGTGTACGTAGCTTTACACAGGATGATGCACATATCTTCTGTCGTCCGGAACAAGTGAAAGATGAGTTCCTTCGTGTGATGGATATCATATCTATCGTGTTCCGTTCTATGGATTTCCAGAATTTTGAGGCTCAGATATCATTGCGTGACAAAGTGAACCGCGAAAAGTATATCGGTAGCGATGACAACTGGGAAAAAGCCGAACAGGCTATTATCGAGGCTTGCGCGGAAAAGGGATTGCCTGCTAAGATAGAGTATGGAGAAGCTGCTTTTTATGGCCCTAAGCTTGACTTTATGGTAAAAGACGCTATCGGCCGCCGTTGGCAGTTGGGAACGATCCAGGTTGACTACAACTTGCCGGAACGTTTCGAACTTGAATATATGGGCTCTGACAATCAAAAACATCGTCCGGTAATGATTCACCGTGCTCCGTTCGGATCAATGGAACGTTTTGTAGCTGTGCTGATAGAACATACTGCCGGTAAGTTCCCATTGTGGCTGACACCGGAACAAGTCGTTATTCTGCCGATTAGTGAGAAATTCAATGAATATGCAGAACAGGTGAAGATGTATCTGAAGGTTCATGAAATCCGTGCGATTGTAGATGACCGCAATGAAAAAATAGGCCGTAAGATTCGCGACAATGAAATGAAGCGTATTCCTTATATGCTGATTGTCGGTGAGAAAGAAGCGGAAAATGGTGAAGTTTCTGTCCGCAGACAAGGCGAAGGCGATAAAGGAACCATGAAATTTGAAGAATTTGCTAAAATTTTGAACGAAGAAGTTCAGAATATGATAAATAAATGGTAACTTTGCAGCCGTTTCAGAATAAAATATTTAGTATAACAATAAAAAGATAAAACCAGGAAGTAAACGTTTTTAATGAAGAATGACACTCTAAAAGGGCAATACAGAATCAATGAACAGATTCGTGCCAAGGAAGTTCGCATAGTGAGCGACGATATTGAACCGAAAGTATATCCAATTTTTCAGGCTTTGAAAATGGCTGAAGAGAAAGAATTGGATTTAGTGGAAATTTCTCCTAATGCTCAACCCCCTGTTTGTCGTATTATTGATTATTCTAAATTTCTTTATCAGTTAAAGAAACGTCAGAAGGAACAAAAAGCGAAGCAGGTGAAGGTTAATGTGAAGGAAATCCGCTTCGGACCTCAGACAGATGACCATGACTATAACTTCAAGTTAAAGCATGCTAAAGGTTTCCTCGAAGACGGTGATAAAGTGAAAGCTTATGTATTCTTTAAAGGTCGTTCTATCCTTTTCAAGGAACAAGGTGAAGTATTGCTGCTTCGTTTTGCAAATGATCTTGAAGACTATGCTAAAGTAGACCAGATGCCGGTACTTGAAGGAAAGCGTATGATTATACAGCTTTCTCCGAAAAAGAAAGAGGCTCCTAAAAAGCCTGCGGCTCCGAAACCGGTTGCTCCTGCACAGAAAGTAGAAAAGCGGGAAACGAACGAAGAATAAGAAAAGATGTGTAACGCGCAGGTATAGTGCGTTGCCATTATATATTTAATAATTTAAAAACAAGTAAGATGCCAAAGATGAAGACTAACTCCGGTTCTAAAAAAAGGTTTACCCTTACCGGAACAGGTAAAATCAAAAGAAAGCACGCTTTTCACAGTCACATTTTGACTAAGAAATCCAAAAAGAGAAAAAGAAACTTGTGCTACTCTACAACTGTTGATACAACAAATGTAAGCCAGGTTAAGGAACTCTTAGCAATGAAGTAATCAAAAGCGTAAAAGTATTATTAAAGTATTAACCGAATGCATTAGCTTGAAGTTCGCTGCGTGAAGTAGCGGCGCTAACATTCAAAAAAAGTAAAACTATGCCAAGATCAGTAAATCATGTTGCTTCAAAAGCAAGAAGAAAGAAAATTTTGAAATTAACCAGAGGTTACTTTGGTGCAAGAAAGAATGTATGGACCGTAGCTAAAAACACTTGGGAAAAGGGTTTGACTTACGCGTTCCGTGACCGTAGAAATAAGAAAAGAAACTTCCGCGCTCTTTGGATACAACGTATCAACGCTGCTGCACGTCTTGAAGGAATGTCTTATTCTAAATTGATGGGCGGTCTGCACAAAGCCGGTATCGAAATAAACCGTAAGGTTTTGGCTGATTTAGCTATGAATCACCCGGAAGCTTTCAAAGCTGTAGTTGCAAAAGCAAAAGCTGCTTAAGTTTCAACAGTTTATGATTTACAAAGTGTCAGTTACTAAGTTAGTGACTGGCACTTTTATTTTGTTAGGCAGATGAAAGGGAATGAAAAAAATGTTAGTAGGTAAACAAAATCCTTTTTTTTCTTGCTAGTCTCAGGGATTCTTATTACATTTGTGATACAAAAATATTAGCCGTATCGACTGGATCGGGAAACTCTTCAAATTAATCTGATGCACCGAGAAAGCTTCGTTCTTCAATGGCGGGCCACATCCTTCGGGACAGCTTCAAGCCGGTGGATTACAAAGAGGGCGAGCGCTCAAATCTTGTTCTATCAGAGTTTCATCACATCGTCGGTACGGCTTTCTTATATACTTTTCTATGATATTTTATTTCTCAGGTACAGGCAATTCTAAGTGGATCGCTGCTCAGCTATCCAAAGAGCAAAAAGAAGATTTAGTCTTTATTCCCGATGTATTAAGGAATGAAATGTTTGAGTTCTGTCTACGGGAAGATGAGAAGATAGGATTTGTGTTTCCGGTCTATTCATGGGCTCCGCCTGTAATTGTATTACGTTTTATTCAGAAACTTTCTCTGAAAGGGTATAAAGGGCAATATTTGTTTTTTGTCTGTTCATGTGGGGATGACACCGGGCTTACTCAACAGGTCATGATGAAAGCATTAAAATATAAGGGATGGGAGTGTCATGCGGGTTTTTCTGTGACTATGCCCAATAATTATGTACTGCTTCCGGGGTTTGATGTAGATAACGAAGAATTGGAAAGGAAAAAGTTGGTGGAGAGTGTTTCAAGCCTCAAAAGAGTCAATACTTTGATAAGTAGAAGAGAATGTGTATTCTCTTGCCATGAAGGCAGTATTCCTTTTATCAAAACGAGAATAATCAATCCTTTATTTAATCGTTTTCAGATGTCACCTGAAAATTTTTATGCAACAGATGCCTGTATCGGATGCAGGTGTTGCGAGAAGAGTTGTCCGATGGAGAATATAATTGTTGCAGAAGGAAAGCCTGTGTGGGGAAAGGACTGTACCTCATGCCTGGCATGTTATCATGTGTGTCCCAAGCATGCGGTGCAATACGGAAAAAGAACAAAAGGAAAAGGCCAATATTTTAACCCCAACTCTGGTTATTGATCTTTGATTTTAATGCGGCAGTGAGATAAATCCTCAATAATAGCCAGACTTTCTACTCTGATCCCTTGTTCTTCTAATATTTTACGGCCGTTCTGGAACGCTTTTTCGATGATGAATCCCATTCCTACCAAATTGGCTCCGGATTGTTTGATGAGATCGAGAATGCCTAATGCAGCGTTGCCATATGCAAGGAAGTCGTCTACAAAAAGTACATTGTCGTTAGGAGTGAGGAAGTCGGCACTGATAACGACTTCATAATCACGGTCTTTGGTAAATGAGTGCACGGTGGTGCTTAATGCATTCTGTATCGTTTTAGGAGACTTTTTCTTAGCAAATACGACAGGTAAATCCATCAGGTAGCCTGTCATGATAGCCGGGGCGATGCCGCTGGCTTCGATTGTCATGATTTTATTCACATTTGTGGCTGCGAAACGGCGGACAAACTCAACTCCGATTGATTTCATCAGAACAGGATCCATTTGATGATTGATAAAGCTGTCTACTTTAAGGATGCCCCCTTCGTAGCATTTTCCGTCTTGCAAGATTCTTTTCTTAAGTAATTGCATACTATATGATATTAATTAATAATGTGCTAATATACCATTCCGTGTGATGAAACTTGCGGAAGGTATATTAGCACATGGTCAATTTGAGCCGTTTATTTGTTGTTTCGCAAGTCTTTCACGCGAACGGCTTTTCCTTCGCTTTGTGGGAGAGAGCCTTTCTTTACTAGTTTCACTTTTGGAGTAACCAGGATTTCATCTTTCAATTGACGGGTGATATCCTTACGGATTTTTTCCAGTTCAATATAGTTGTCGGTAGAGAGGTCGCTCAATTCTACTTCGACAATCATTTCGTCCTGGTTGCTGACAGTTTCCAAGGTAATTAAGTAGTTGCTGCCTAATTCGGGGAACTGTACAAGGATTTTTTCAACCTGCATCGGGAAAATGTTGACTCCTTTGATAATAAACATATCGTCACTGCGACCTTTGATGCGGTCAATACGGATATGTGTACGTCCGCATGGGCATTTTCCGGGTAGGATACGAGTTAAATCGCGGGTACGATAGCGAATCAGCGGCATCATTTCACGATCGAGAGTGGTGAGTACCAATTCACCGATTTCTCCTTCAGGCATAGGTTCACCTGTCTCGGGATCAATGATTTCCACCAAGTAGCAGTCTTCCCAAAAGTGCATTCCGTTTTGTTCCTGACATTCGAAAGCGACGCCAGGGCCATTCATTTCCGTCATGCCAAAACTATTGTATGCTTTTACGCCCAACATTCGTTCTATTTTCCGGCGTTGTTCGTCTGTATGAGGTTCGGCGCCGATAACCAATGTTTTTAGTGTCGTTTTTGTCGGGTCGAGTCCTTCTTCCTGAAAAACTTCAGCCAAGCGGATGGCGTAGCTGGGGATGGCGTGTAAAGCAGTCGTTTTAAAGTCATTGATGAACTTGATCTGTCGCTTGCTGTTTCCGGCTGCAGCGGGAACTGTAAGGCAACCGAGGCGCTCGGCACCGTATTGGAAACCTAGACCGCCTGTAAACATACCATATCCTGAACTGTTTTGGAAAACATCAGTCTTGCGGATACCTACGGCATACAGGCAGCGGGCTATCAGGTTGGCCCAAGAGTCGAGGTCGTGTTGCGAATGAACAATCACGGTCGGATTTCCGGTAGTGCCACTGGAAGAGTGGATGCGTACACCATCATTGCTCATATCACCTGCTACTAGTCCGAAAGGGTAGTGGGCGCGCATATCGGCTTTGGTCGTAAAGGGTATTTTTCGGATATCTTCCAACGACTGTATGCTATCTGCGGTAATGCCATGTTTGCTGAAAACTTCTTTATAATAAGGAGCATCTGCAGCTATGTTAATTGTTTTTTTAAGCCGTTGAAGTTGCAATTCCTGCAACTTCTCACGGCTCATGGTTTCTAGTTCTTCTTCCCAGTATTGTGTACTCATGGTAATGCCTGTTATTACATCAGCTTTTCCGCAATATCCTTACCGGCGGCCAATGCTTTAAGATTCATTTCTACAATTGCTTCTCCCTTGCGGAGGAAGATTTCACGAATGCTGTCTTGCACTTTTTCGTAATCGATACCAAGAAATGGAATGGTTGCTCCCAGTAAAACGATATTGGCAACTCGGGCAGAGCCAACTTCTTTGGCTACTTTATCTACATTTAATACAATCTTATGAGGCAATTTATTGATTTCGGCCATTACTTTGTCTGCTTCCGGATAATTGGGGATATTGACAAATGGAGTTTCGTTAGTCACCAACCAGCCTTCAGAACTGAGGTAGGGAAGATAGCGCAGACCTTCCATAGGCTCCAGTGAGATGATCAGGTCGCATTTGCCGGAAGGGATCAAGTCGGAAGCAATCGGTTGGTCGCTGATGCGGAGATTGGATTGAACGTCTCCACCGCGTTGGCTCATTCCGTGCACTTCCGCCTGTTTCATATAAAGTCCTTCTTTCAAGGCAGCTTTGCCTATTACTGTAGCAATGGACAAAATCCCTTGTCCACCTACTCCTGATAATATAATGTCTTTTTTCATGGCTTACTTACTTCTTTTTTTGCGTGCTAATGTTTGGATACACTCTCTACGTGGGATAATGACAGATACACCCCGATATTCGATTTCTTCGCGTATGATTTTCTTCATCTCTTCGTAGTTTTTCTTCAATGGCACAACTACGCGGATATGCTCGGGGGGGACTCCGAGCCCTGCGCAGATAGCTTCGATACGTCCGGTTCCGGCAGAATCCTGTCCGCCTGTCATGGCAGTAGTTTCGTTGTCGGAGATTATGATGGTTACATTGGCGTTTTCATTTACGCAGTCGAGTAATCCGGTCATTCCCGAATGGGTGAAAGTGGAGTCTCCGATTACGGCCACAGCCGGATGAAGGCCACCGTCTGCCGCACCTTTTGCCATAGTGATAGAAGCTCCCATGTCTACACATGAGTTGATGGCATTGAATGGAGCGTTTGCGCCGAGCGTGTAACAACCGATGTCGCTGAATACTTTATGAGTGGGGTATTCTTCTTTAAGAACTTCAGTCAGCGTGATATACATATCGCGGTGTCCGCATCCTTCACAAAGTGCGGGAGGGCGCATTTCTACTACAGAAGGAACACTAAATTCCGATTTGTTCTCTTTGCCTACCGCACGCGCCACCGAGTCGGGATTCAATTCTCCATCTTGTGTCAAAGTACCGTCTAATCGTCCTTTTACTTTAATGCCAATACCCAAATAACCCTTTAATTGCTTTTCTACGAATGGTTGACCATCTTCCAAAACGAGGATTTCGTCACAAGATTCGATTAATTGGTGCAATTGTTTTTTAGGTAATGGATATTGACCGATCTTGAGTACCGGATATTCGCAACCTTCGGGATAGTTCTCCATCAAATAATTGTAGCCGATACCGCAGGCGATGATTCCCAATTTTTTGTTAGGACCATCTGTATATTTATTGTAAGGTGATTCTTCAGAAGCCTTCATAAACTCGTCTTGGCGGGAGAGCAATACTTTGTAGCGTTTACGGGCATTTCCCGGCAACAGGATGAATTGGCGTGGATCTTCGCTGAAAGATATGTCATTCTGCGGCTTTTGCTCTTTACGTTCTACTCCGGAGCGGGAATGTGCAAGGCGGGTTACCATACGCATTAGAATAGGTTCACCCATTTTTTCAGAGAATTCAAAGCCGCTATATACCATATCGTATGCTTCTTGCTGATTGCTGGGTTCATACATCGGTATCAGTGAAAAATCTCCGTAAAAACGGCTGTCCTGTTCATTTTGGGAAGAGTGCATGCTGGGGTCGTCTGCTGCTATCACGATTAATCCGCCTTTCACACCGGTGATGGCGGAATTGACAAAACAGTCGGCTGCTACATTCATACCTACATGTTTCATACAAACTAATGCCCGTTTGCCTACGAAAGACATACCCAACGCAGCTTCCATCGCTGTTTTTTCATTGGCACACCAACGGTTGTGTATATTCTGTTCGGTCGTTATAGAGGCCATTTGAATATATTCTGTAATCTCAGTTGAAGGAGTACCGGGATAGGCATAAACACCTGAAAGTCCGGCATCCAGTGCGGCTTGTGCAATGGCTTCATCGCCAAGTAAGAGTTGCTTGCTCATATCTATTTCTTTTATTTAGTGTTGATCACAGTTTGTTAATCTATCGGGCAAAGATAGGCTTTTCAGTCTGTTTTATCACAAATTTACTTGAAAATCTTTCTTTCATTTAGCGCTTTCCAGTATTTTCTTGCATTTGCCATATGATCGGCATAATTGGAAGCAAAATTATGAGTTCCTGAAAAATCTTCTTTGGCGCACATATAAATATAGTTGTGTTTTGTATAGTTCAATACGCTGTCTATTCCTTTTTTTGAGGGGATTCGAATAGGTCCGGGCGGGAGTCCGGTATTCATATAGGTGTTATAGGGTGAATTAATTTTCAGATGTTCGTTGTTGATGCGGCGTAGTCCGAAATCTTGCAGGGCAAATTTTATGGTTGGATCTGCCTGTAAAGGCATATCTTTACGCAAACGATTGATATACAATCCGGCTACTACCGGCTTTTCTTCATTGTTGTTTGTTTCTTCTTCAACAATGGAAGCAAGTGTACTTACCTCTTCCGGCGTCATTCCGATGGCGGTGGCTTGTGCGAGACGTTCTTTGTTCCAGAAACGTTCGTGCTCTTTTTGTATGCGCTTGAAAAAATCTTCTACGCTTATATCCCAGTACACTTGATAAGTTTCCGGTATAAAAAGACAGGGAAGGCTTATTTCTGTGTATCCCATTTTATTTTGAAAAGAAGGATCGAATAGCCGGCTGGCGATTTCGGCAGAGTCTATCATGAGCTGTTTGCCTATGTTTCGTGCCAGTCGGTCTAATGTCCTCACGCTTCCGATAGTGAGGTTGATAGGTTCTTGGTATCCTCTGGAAAAGCGGCTATATACGTGGTATACATTGTCATTCGGACGAATAGCATAACGTCCGGTATGGATATTCTGTTTGAAATCCTTGTATTTAGCCATCCATTGGAATCCAGTGAGCTTGTTGACATATCCGAACTTCTTTATTTTGTTATATATGGAATCGGCGGTATCGTCTCGATCTACATAGATATATACGGTTTTAGATGGATGGAATTGAGGAGCAAACAGGTAATAATAAACGCTCCCCCCGGCAATGGCGCAAAGAAGGAATGCTCCTATTAGAATTGATAATAAAATGTTTCTCTTTTTTTTCTTCATCTTTCGAGCTTTTTAAAAAGTTCGTCAAAGATAAAAAGAATTTAGATAGAGACGATTCCTTTCGCTGATGAATCGCAGAAGAGATGAGTAAATTATCTTATTCTTTACTCATTTAGTGACGGCTTTTTCATTCACATAGATGGATGGAATGAATATGGTATGTTCAAATCAGCCAAACTCGTTTTAGCGAGGATGGATATTAGTTAGGCCATTGGAAGTAATTTGCTTCTGCTTCTATCTTGTTTTCTATTTCGTCGGGTAGAGGTGCGAAGAAGTCCATGTTAGTAAGACGTTCGATGCTGTCTATTGTTACTGCATATGTGGAGAGAGGTTCTACGGCTTGTCTGTTATTGAACAGGAATCCGATAGCCCGCATTGGTTTAGCGAAAGGAGACAGGACTACTTTGAAAAACTGTTGCGGTACTGCAACTTTATTTTTCCCGATTGTTTTTGGCTGTTTGGTTATAATGGGACCACATATAATGATGATAGCACTGTCTGCTATTGCCCAGTCCCGTATTTTCTCTTCCAGTTTTTTCCAGCCTCTTCTGTTTAATTGTGGATGTTGCGGACATATGTTGCTGAAATAAAAAGATGCTTCCATAGCTTGCGGACTCCATTTCATATCCGCAGCTGGTGCCATATGTCCTTTGTCATATCCTGAACGTGCATAATCTGCATTAGTTGCAATCAGCCCCTTGACTAGTGGGTCAGTGATAAAGCGATTGCTTCTTTTCTCTTTCCCTTTTGTTTCTTCCCGGGTTAATTCGTAAGAAACCCAGTTGGGAAGTTTTAAGTCTTTGTTGTAAGAAACAATGTATCCGGTGTGGTGGATTATTTGTTCCTGCCGGGGAATTAGTGATATAGGGGTCTGTAAATCATTGTCGAAAAAAAAATGAAGTGATTCATTCGTTTGTGATTCGTTATTTTGGGGTCTGTCAGTTTGTTGGTAATACAAATAGACACCATATATAATAGGAATAAGTACAATGAGGACGATAATGTATCCTAGTTTATAATTAGAGCGTGATTTCTTTTTGAACAGTCTTCTGTTTTTACCTTTTTTAGTTCGATTCATTGATTTGCTGGTGATAATGGTGTCTGTTATTCTTCTTTTCTCATACTGAATTCACAACCGCAATATTGCTGGTTGTAGAAATTATATTCTTTGATAATAGCGATACGGCGTTCGCTTAGTCCGCCTTTGCGCCAATTCTGCTCCCAGTAGGTAACATCAGGATAGTTTGCAGTAGCATATTGCCCGGATTCATTTATCTGTTCCAGACTCTTCCAGCGGCTGGAAGCAAGTGTGGTGGTAATGACAGAAAAACCATGTTCGTGTGCATAACGGGCAGTCTCCAGCAGGCGGACTTTGAAGCAGCGCAGGCAGCGTCCGCCTCTTTCGGGTTCTTGCTCCATTCCTGTCATTTGGCATCGCCAGGCTTCGTGGTTGTAATCGGTGTCTATGATTTGAAGCCCTAAAGATTGGGCATAACGTGTGCATTCATCTTTCCTCATATTATATTCTTCCTGTGGATAGATGTTGGGATTGCAGTAATAGATAACAGGAGTAATATTATGCTGCATCAGGCATTCGATGATAGCCGATGAACAGGGAGCGCAACAGGTATGAAGTAAAACCTTGTCGGCTCCGCCCGGAACTTCGAGTTGGAATTTCTTTTTCATGCTGTAAAGTTAGTATATATTTGCCATATTAGTCAACAGATTATAATTTATTCAGAATAGATTTTATAAAAACAGGAGAGTAGGTTACTTAGACTATTTTGTGTTTTATAAAATCTCTTTCGCGGAATAATTTTGCTAAATGAGTCAGAACTAATTAATTAATTTCATTTTTTTTAGTATTTTTGCCCACTCAACTCAATAACGGAACATGATGGAAGAATTGCACAACGGGCAGCAAGAGCAATATGTTGACCCCGATAAGAAAAAGAATGCTCAGAAAATAGTAAAGAGAACTTTAGTAACGGTAGGATTAGCCTTGGCGGTATATATTTTATATTCCATCGTTTATCTGTTTGTCTCACCCGACCGTAATATCCAACAGATTTATTTGATCCCCGAAGATGCCGCATTTATTATTCAGTCATCAGCTCCGATTGAAGATTGGGAGAAGTTTAGTGGAAGTGAGACATGGCAATGTCTGAAGAAAGCGAAATCTTTTGAAGAAGTAACAGCGAGTGTAGAAAAGTTGGATTCGGTAGTTAAAAGCAATAAAGTGTTATTGTCTCTTGTCGGTGAACGGGATATGCTAATTTCACTTCATAAAACCCGTGCCACCAATTGGGATTTCCTGCTTGTTTTGGATATGCAGAAAGCATCGAAGATGGATTTATTGAAAGATCAGGTTGAAACGGTATTGGTGATGAGCGGTTTTACGGTTACTAGCCGAATGCATAGCGGCATCAATATACTTGAAATGCGTGATCCTGATACACGTGATATTTTCTACATTGCTTTTGTGGACAATCATTTGGTAGGTTCGTACACATCCGCTCTTGTCGAATCGGCTATTAACTCGCGCAATAAACCCAAAATCGGACTCGACCAGTCCTTTATCGAAACGGAGAAATTAGTTTCGGGCAAGGGGCTTGTAAGAGTCTTTATCAATTATGCGCGCATTCCTCAGTTTATGTCTATTTATTTAGGAACGAGAAACGAATATGTTGATCTCTTTAGTAATTCTATGAACTTTGCCGGTCTTTATCTGAATGCAAACAAAGACAGAATGGAGGTGAAGGGGTATACCTTACGAAAAGACTCTGCCGATCCTTATGTTACTGCTTTGTTGAATTCGGGAAAACATAAGATGAAAGCGCATGAGATTCTTTCCGGGCGAACGGCTCTTTATACAAATATAGGTTTCAATAATCCTGTGACTTTTGTGAAAGAGTTGGAAAATGCACTTTCTGTGCATGATAAACAGTTGTATGATTCTTATCAAAGTTCTCGGAAAAAGATTGAAGGATTGTTTGGAATTTCTTTGGAGGATAACTTTCTGAGTTGGATGTCAGGTGAATTTGCCATTACACAATCTGAACCGGGTTTGTTGGGATATGATCCTGAGCTTATTTTGGCTGTCAGGGCTAAAAGTATAAAAGATGCCCGTAAGAATATGGAGTTTATTGAGAAGAAGATAAAGCGGCGTACTCCGGTTAAGGTTAAGACGGTTAATTATAAAGACTTTGAGATCAATTATGTCGAGATGAAGGGCTTCTTCCGCCTGTTTTTCGGAAAGTTATTTGATAAGTTTGAGAAGCCATATTATACTTACGTGGATGATTATGTAGTTTTCAGTAATAAGGCTTCTTCTTTGCTTTCATTTGTAGAGGATTACGAGCAAAAGAATTTATTGAAAAATAATCAAGGGTTTAAGGATGCACTTTCGTATATGAAATCCAGTTCTACTATTTTCTTGTATACAGATATGCATAAGTTCTATTCTCAGTTGAAACCTATGATGAATGCGAGTACATGGAATGAAATACAATCTAATAAAGATGTTTTGTTTTCTTTCCCTTATTGGACTATGCAGGTGATAGGGGATAGCCGGTCGGCTTCTTTGCAATATGTTATGGATTATGCACCCTATGAGCCTGAAGAGACGGTAACTTCAGTTGCTACTGATGAAGATGATGAAGAAATGAACGAAGATGCCGAAACCGAAAAAGAGCAGATGGGTGAACTGAAACGTTTCTATGTCGAAAAGTTTGAAGGAAATGTTCTGCGGGAATTTTATCCTGAAGGAGCATTAAAGAGCGAGTCGGAAGTAAAAGAGGGAAAAAGGCACGGACGTTATCGTGAATATTACGAAGATGGTACTTTGAAACTTCGTGGGAAGTATGCCAATAACAAGCCTAAAGGTACGTGGAAATACTATACCGATGAGGGGAAATTTGACCACAAAGAGAAGTTTTAGATTTAGTCAACAAAAGCCGATTTAAAATTTAAACTTAAAAAAATGTCGGATTCTTTTTGTTTTCTCAAATAAAGCTGTAATTTTGCACGCCGTAAACGGGAGACAAACGCCGCTATAGCTCAGTTGGTAGAGCAACGCATTCGTAACGCGTAGGTCGCCAGTTCAAGTCTGGCTAGCGGCTCTCAAATAAAACGCTGATTATTAACTGTTTAATCAGCGTTTTTCTTTTCTGAAAATTCAATTCCGAATAAAAAAAACATAAATCTGCGTATATATTTGCACAAAATTGTATAGTAGAATTGTGTTTTGATTATTCGACTATGGCAACAATCAGATTAACAGTTTTAAGTTCCATTAAGGAACATGAT
This sequence comes from Bacteroides sp. f07, assembly GCF_042854785.1. Taxonomy (NCBI): domain Bacteria; kingdom Pseudomonadati; phylum Bacteroidota; class Bacteroidia; order Bacteroidales; family Bacteroidaceae; genus Bacteroides; species Bacteroides sp. f07. The sequence goes on from NZ_BAABXI010000001.1 coordinate 1,255,148, forward strand.
GGCAGGCTTCCCATCTTAGTCTGCATCTCCCAAAAGAAAGAACGTGCCTACATCAAAACAGAGTTTCTGTTAGATGATATTGCGGAATTTGACAACGGTAAAGTCGCTTACCGGAAGGATGCGAATGTCATGAATAAAAGGCTTGAATTTGTGTTTTCACAATATAAAGAGAAATTTAATTCTATTGAATGCATAGACTATTTTTCTGCAATTCAGATAAAACGGATTATAATATCCAAGGAACGCCCTTCACATATTTCGTTTTTAGAGTTCTGGAAACAGCGCATAAATGAAATAAGGGAAGAGGGTAGGGAAAGCTATGCTAAAATGAATGAGGAGACTGTACGGGTGTTTATTAATGCGGAAGGAGATGTACCTATTCCTGCAATTAATACTTTATTGGTAGAGCATTTTAAAAAGTGGATGATAAAGAAAGGTTATGCTAATGGAAACATCGGATTGAGATTAACACATCTGAAAGCCCGGATAAACGAGTTGATAAAAACTGGGGTTCTTAAAACAGACATACACCCATTTGCATACACGAAAATACCAACAGCCGAACCTAAAGAATGCGACCTTCCAATAGAAGAATTTCAGAAAATACAAAGAACGGAAGTTGAAGGAAAACGATTGAATTTAGGTAGGGATATGTTTTTACTCTCTTTCTATTTGTGCGGTATCAATCTGAAAGATTTATTATCAGTCGATTTGTCGGTGGATATACTTTCTTTTGAAAGAATCAAGACTGTTCATGCTAGGACAGGGAAATCAGTCATAACGATACCTATACACAGTGAAGCGAAAGCAATTATCAGTAAGTACATAAATAAAAGGGGATTTTTGGATTTGGGGTATTCTTATACCTATTCTAATTTGCAAAAGTATATCAATCTTTGCATGAGGGAACTAAAGGAGCACTTAGGGATTAAACAGACATTGTGTTTCTATTCTGCTCGTAAAACTTTTGCACAATTCGCCTTTGAACTTGGCATACCTGACGGAGTGATAGATTATTGTCTCGGTCATTCAGACAAAAGTAAAGGAATTATCAGATATTACACACGCGTCAAACAAAAACAAGCTGAGATAGCCATAAACAGGGTGATAGACTATACCAACAATCCTGAAAAATATACTGAATATATAGAGATGAGAGCTGATATCATGATGATGAAAGGGTAGGAGAAAGCAGCTGAATAAATTGCATCGTTGGCTACGGTTGCTCCATCCGAATCTCCTTCCCTTAGGAGGGAGATGTTAATCTTCAATGTTCGCAATCAAATCTTTAAAAATTTTCTGTGAGGAACGAATACCTTCCAGAAAAGTCGCTTCATTTTGCGAATTTGTAAGGGTATTGTCATCGACAAAGGTAACATAGACAAATCCTAATGCTTTCGCTGTTTCCTTTTGAGTATTCAGATCTACAAGACATTCAACCGAAGTCCTGATGAAACAAAGCCCGTCACTCACCTTCATCGCATGGTGAGCTGCTCCACCATATTTTTGATAGTTTTTCTTTATGTCTTCATTAAGTTCAATCAGTAAGGCTATTTTATTCCTTGTGAAATATCGGCATATTACCTCGTTAAGCCCTAGTTCGGTATTCTTGAAAACACGTTCTCTATAACGGGAAAAGAAATGGGTACTGTATGCATCTATCCTTCTAGTCCATACCATTGAATCGGAGTCGGTATGTTTATATGGGGAGCATCCCCATTTCAGAACGAATCGCCTACTATCCACATTTATTACAGAGAAATAATCAAATTTAGGGTTTTCAACAGCTTGTCTATTTGCAGCATAAAAAAATAGAATGTATGAATTGCGCCGACTAGGATTTGTGTATTCAAACAGTTCCCAAGCCGGAAAACGGAGAGTCTTCCGGAATTTTTTCACAGCCTTTGGCATTAATTGCTGGCGTTTATATTCTATCTTGGAACGGTCGGAAGCCAATTCTTCATACATCTCGTAAAATCTCATCGTTGGAACGATCATAATGTAACAAGTTCTAAATGTTTAATTAAATAGGTTTACTTAATATAAATTGGTGCTCTGATTCTTAACCATGCCGATTATGTAATCATGTTTTTTAGCAAATATAGTAAAAACATTAAAATGTATCTAATTATCAATTATCCAGAGGGTTCACTTAAAGAAACATTAATTGAATTTTTGAGTATTATTTTACAGGCAAAATGAACATACTCCCTCCCTAAAGGATAGGGATTTGGATGTGAGCAACCGCAGCCAGTGATGCAGCTTATTCAGTTGCCTTCTCCTTGTTATGATCTATTCCTTTATCATCCATACCTTTCTTCCAAATATTATATGATACATAACGTAAATCTTCAGTGCATTTTTTTATGAGAGAATAATCTGGAATGAAATAATTACAATCAATTGCTTGATGGGATTTACAGTATTTTTCAAGACCAAATTTCTTATATAAACAGCAGTACCATTGATCATAGCTATCCTGTTTGTGGTATTTGCATAAGAAACAGTTTTTTACATTATCGCTGTTCTTATATGTCTTATATGCTATTGTCCAGCCAAAAATAAAAGGGGGTATCCATAGAATCCGATTAGCTTGATAGTCGAAGGTTATCTCAAATATAGAAGAAGGGTGTCTTTGAGTATATATTTTGCAATTCGAACGATTGCTTGGGCAAAAACCATGTCTTGATTCTAGTAACACAAATTTATTGAGTTTTAAGCCCTCTGTTAAAGTTACGCCAACTTTATGTTTGAAGTTATATAATAATGCATTTATATTTTCACGAATTACTCCTTTCTGTATAATTCTATCCAATGCATATTCATGTTTTAATGGAATCTCAATAATCCGTATGCCCGACTCCAATTTTTCCTTTTCACATTCGTGTGACACACAAATCTCTATAAAAATCGGTTCGTGTACATTTTGGGAATCTGCAAGTAATAAATCTGCACGAAATCCTTTATAAGATTTCTCGGGAAATATTAAATCATAATACTGTTTTAAATCCCAAACGGATTCATGGTCTTTTTCACAATAATCGGAAGCCAATCTTTCATCATGATTCCATATACAATTCTCAAATTTTTCGCATCTGTCCTTGTTGTTGATGGAGATATTAAATGGTCTGTCTGAATTAAACCATTCTTCGAATCTTTTTTTTGCCAAAGAGTGTAGGTACGATTCATAGCTACAACTAGAAGTTCGTTTTTTATGTGCAAAATGCTTTACTTTAATACCTCCATCTCTAACAATCATTATATTCTTGCAGTGAGGGCAAAAGTAAATTTCGCCTTTTATAGCGAAATTTATTGTTACAATACTATTGTTTTCATTAAGAGCATATGTATATTTGAGGTTTTCCATAGTCTAACATAATAGGATGATAATTTTTATCAAACTGCCTCTTTTTCTGTTTTTTCTAAAATTATCTCACCCCTAGAGGTAAATTATTCATATTATAAGCAACCTGACATTCAACTATTCTTCTAGATTGTATTGATTTATGTCAGAAATACTTTCTCCAATTATAAAATCTCTATTCTTAATATCAACCAATATGTGAAAATCTCTATTATTTCTTCGAGAGAACTGAACATAATATTTATCTGCTTCTTCACAAAAATAATCTTTAACTTTAGGATTTAACCCGAATAATTTTGCTATATGTTTTGCCGACTTCTTAGCAATCTCAATTTTTTTTTCTTTATCGAATCCTTCATTACTCAGAATTTCATCTAAGGCCTTATAAAAAGATAAAATAAAATCTCTTCTAATCGCTTTATTCTTAAAAGCTTTGACTATTTCATTTTTTATTTGAGATGATTTTATTCCTTGTAGATTTCGAAATTCAAGTTCTGATTCACGCTCATTATCTGCAATGGGAATTAATACTTCAGCTTTACTGAATTTATCCTTATTCATTCTCTTATGGAGATGAACACCCTCCCCCCACTTGAATTCACACCCTCTACAATGATTATCTATCTTTATTACTTGTCCATCTATTAATTGTTTTACTGACATAGTACTAATAATTTAGTTATTTAACTAATATACTTTTTATAAAACTTCAATATTAAGTTCAACATTGGTGCAAATATAAATGAAAATCGTGGGAATCTCACACTGACAGGATAAGGAATATGTTTTTTCTTTAGAGGAAAGATATAAAAAACGACTTTGTATCCGTAGATACTTGCCAAAAGACAAGTATCTACGGATACAAAAATATGCTATTTCCTATTTTTTTACCACATAACCAAATTATAGCTGATTCCGATACCCCAATAGGCACCGTCCGGATAGCTATACCCTGCCTGCAAGCCCAGCCCAAAGCGTTTCTTCTTCGGTATGATAGTATGATAGATATCATTTGTCACATTCTGATACACGGTTTTTGGGAATATCTGCAAGCTGTCCAGTCTCGGACGGTAGCCGGACACCCATGCACGGTAAAGGCTGTCTTCATAGTAAGCCTGTTCACGTTGGACTACCGTATCGCCTATGTGTATGGTATCCTTTAACTGAATGAAGAGCAAGGGAGCCATGGGCGGAGATATGGTTAAAGAGCAAACCTTGATAACCGTCTTTATCTTCGTCTCGGTTCTCACTTCTGCCGGGATATGTTCGTGCGGACGGAATTTCATCCACACGAACACGCCAAGCAGCAGGCAGACTAATATCCAAGGGAGTGACCTCATAGGATATTATCGTTTGAAGTCCATTCAGAACTTGAAAGCAAGTCTTCAAGTTCTTTGCCTTCGTAGATCGGATAAGGATAAAACGGTTCTTGTGGCATTTCTTCATCCTCCTCTAAAGAGAGCGCCACAGCAGACGGAAACAGTTTCTCGTAATTGTCTACCTTCATAATCACTTTAGTGCCATCAATGCTTTTTCTTGGAACCAGGTGTAATTCATCGAGCACCTCTTGCGGTATCTCGTTCAGATTCTCTGAGGGAAATGTAATGTATTTCATATTAATTATTTTGTTTAAATATTGGATTATTAACGTCAATCAAAATATCTTGAGCGAACAAATTTTTGAGCATATTGATACTCAGCATATCAATCGTTTTTGGATAAAACATAACTTTAAAGTACACCATTCGTAGGTAATTTAGCCATGCACCAACACACATCCCATTTGCATCCGGATTACCATTCTTTGTAATAGGAACACCATTTACATTTGTCGGTGTCATAAATCCAATTAATGGCAATTTAACTGCCGGAGGGCTTTTAAGTTGGTTGCCAAAAGACCAATAGCTATTTCTAGAAGTAGGGGCGGCAACACTGTCCAAAGCATATATAAAACTATATCCCCCATTACGTATATCATTGTGTGAGCCTTTTCTAATTACACAACCATCTGAATTTCCAAAGTCATCAGGTAGAAGGCATTTAATTAAAACAGTAAAATCGGTAACAGATGGGATATCACTGTTCGTAAGATAATTATTACTGCCATTAAATAGCAAGCCATTCTGATACTGAGCAACTTGCTCAATAGTAATGTCGCATTCTCCAATCCAACCATTACTCATGATACATATAGCAATTTTAGTTCCTGATTCGTTGGTATTTAACGACCAATCAACTTCATAAATACCATCAGATTCTGCAATTACACTATAAACATTAAAAACATCACTTCCGAATTTAATTCCTTTTCCAGGAGCAACTCCACTTACTTTATACCATGCTTTTTTAATAGGGTTACCACTCCAGAATAAAGCTACTCTTGATTTAACTTGGGTAATTTTAACGCTATTTCCATTATCTAGTGGCTCAAAAGAAGCTCTATCATTAGCATAATCCCAACCACCACTGTATGGTATACTAAATGGTAAAATAAGACTTTGCCCACCATGACCACTTTCTTCACTATAAGCAAAATTATTAGCAGTTAATGCTCTATTAATAATATCAGATACATTTCCTGTTTCTATAACTTTAAGACCTTCAACAGACTTGTCAAAAATCCTATTCCTAGTAATTACAGATTCCCCAAGAATACCATAGTCAATATCTTCATGGGGTTTATTACTCTTACCATAAGCGTCCCAATAATAATCCGGACTTTCCACATAACCACCTTCAATACCTACAATGTCATTCAGTTCCTTGATTTCTTCTTCGGAGCTAATATCATCAAAGGACATGAAGGCGAAGAGAGACAAATTACCGAATCCTTTATATTCAGCTTGTGCACCAATATTTATTACTCCAGTGTTAGATTCAGATACATTCTCGTTAACAACGGTTATATTATGAGTTATATTTGCTAGCGAGTTGCCAATGATATTAGTATTTAATATTCCATCAATGTAAGTCTGACCATTATTTGCAAGAGCATACGCAATGTTATAAGAAGTTGATACTATGGTAAAAGTTTCCTGCCATCCACTTAAAATTGTCCTTTGGTCATATAATGTACATGTTCTAGATGAATTTAATCTATAATTCACCTTCATCAGTACTTGTTTACCACCGTGCCCTTCCAATGTTGGAATAGTAAGGTAATCTTCAACTCCGTCAAGACAGAATGAGCCTTCGTATTCTCCGATTTGCTCGATAATTAAACCTATCCAATCATTAGCACTTGCACCTGTTTTAAAGAATCCAATATCTGTAAGTGCATCAAAACTAAATGCATCCAACTCATTAATACCATTGTGGAGCTGTTGTGGATTGCTAATTGTACCATATTTTAAAGTACCATTATTAGGTATTCCTACAACATTGACTTTAAACTTAGATGCAGATGTTGTATATTGTCTAAGTAACCACATTTCAGTAGATGCATTTATTTCTATTTTGTCATTATCAACCTTAACACCTGAAGATTTTAACCATGTAGTAAAGTCTTCTGAATAGCCATTAGCTCCACTCATTCCCGCATAAGCAGAATTATTAATCTTCAAGTGATTACCATGACCACTAATATCCGGAATATATCCTAGTATCTTATAAGAAGAATTAGGAATACGTAAACGTTGAGGGTCGGCAATACAGTTGGGTTCGTTGGCTTTTAGATAAGTAGGAGCATTAGTTAATTCAAAAACATTAGTTTTACCTATAACATGTTTATTACTGGCACTAAAATAAGCTCCGTTAAAGTTGAAATACCCGTTGAGTTTATATAGCTCAGGAAGTAGATTGTTACCATTAATTCCACCTCTTATTTCAGTACCAACCTTAATCTTATCACCATAAGTGTATTCTTTACCATCAGTATCAATAATAGGAATGATAAAAGGATAAGGCTGAACAATATCCTCGTAATGAATGTATTCGTCTATTTGTATTTCGATTTTCTGAGGTGTCTTATCTAAAGTAACATCAACTTGATACACTCCATTGGCATAATAGCTAGTTTCATCTTCTTTACCATTGTATTTAATTTTAGAAGGTATTTTAAGAGTATTATCGTGTTTAACTCTTATATTCATAGTAGAACCTTTTGGAAAATATTTACCGGATTCATCATTATTAATTTTTTGATTAATCCAGTAATAAACAAGTTCATTATTTATTCTAATTTCTATTACATTATAAGGTAAATTAGATGTTATATAAGGTCTGAATACGATAGAATTACTAGGATATATAGAACCCAACTTATACCTCTTTAATTGACGCTCTAGCAGAAACTCGGAAAGGGTGTAAGGGAAGAGTAATAAACTCCATAGTGCTATATTAGCATATTGAGTATCAATTCCAAATCTACCTATGGTTAAACCATTCCCTGTATTGCCATGTAACCCTTTGTTAATAGCAGTACCATCATAGATATATGTAGATTGATAACTAATCTTTCTGCTCAATTCCATAGGAGATAGAACCGTAGTTGCTCCGAAAGAATAAGGTCTTACAACACTTGTATTATCAGCAAACTCAAATAAAAATGGAGTAGCAGTATCACCCTTTATACTTGAAATCACAGGAACTCCATTACCTTTTAGACTAGGATAAGCTCTATCAACTGCAACAGTATAGTCCTTTAGCCCTAAGTCTCCTACAAACTGACCATAGTCCTCTACTGCATCAAATACTAATGCACCTTCGTAGTCGGGGATTTGTTCTACCGATAAACCAATCCAATCACTAAGTTGTGTAGTATATTGTCTTATTGTAAATCCTCTAGCACTAGTAGCTTCCATTTCGGGTAGTTCATTAATTCCGTTTTCCAATTTAATACTTTCGCTTGCGTATCTTAATTCTCCACCTTCAGGAATCCCTGATACTTTAACTTTATGAGCAGGGGTAATACTATTATACGCATATACTAGCCAATAATTAGAGCTGATTTCTCCTGTAATTTTAAAACCAAATGGAGTAGAACTAACACCTGCTACTTTAACCCAAGTAGAATAATCAGCTTCATATTTACCAACACCACTACCTAACTTCTTAGCAAAATTGTACAACTGCATATCACGACCATTGCCACTAAAGTCTTTCAGGTACCAATCTGCATCCGGAGTATTATTGCTTAGACCTTGTTTCTTTACATCATAGTACACATCAGGCTTAACATGCTTATCCAAGTTATAGTAGGCTATTACCTGATTAATCTCATCAGAAGTCAATACTCTATTGGCAATGAAAGTCCAGTACCAAGCGACTTGACATATTTCTGCTATACCTGAACTATGACTATACCCTTCTACGTTAAATACGCTATCTAAAGGTAATGAAGAACCAATAGTTTTATAATCATTTTTATCTCCTAATATATTATTGATAGTGCCAATATTGCCGCTGTTAGAATAAGTCCAACCATATATTCCAGTCTTATCATTAACTTTAGAATCATTTCTTATAAAAGAACTTCCTACTCTTACATAATTAGTAAATCCAGAACCGCCAGCATGATTAATATCTATTAGATGAATCATACTAACCACAGTAATCTCATTACTGCCATCAAGCATTTCACCAATAGTTTTCTGACTTCGTATTACATCATCAACTCCATCTGTTACTAGTGCGCCTTGGAAAGAGGGGATTTGTTCTATGGTTACACCAATATTTACACCTAGTATGCCAACAAATCCACCTCTAAAACCTATTCCATTTTCAACAGTATTATATGATTTAGGTAATTCTATAATTCCCTTAGAATTAGCTACTGTGATAGGTCCAAAATTTATATGTTTTTCATTACCATCTTCCTCACGATAATAATAATTAATAGTTCCTTCTGTAAAATTTGAAATCTTGACTTTAAAAGATGGAACATCTCTACCAATAGAACTATATTCATATTGACATGAAAAATTGTTAGCTAATGTTTCTATTTTAGTTCCATCAGAAGAAATTTTAATACCGCTATTTGATTTCGCTTTCCATGTAGAAAAGTCTTCTTCATACTTCCCAAATCCACTATTCAGCTTGTAAGCCGCATTGCTAATCACAAACGGATTGTCGGGGTCAACCAGGTTCTTGATGATGGCTCTGTCCGGGTCGTTATTGCTCTTGCCGTCACACTTGACTACCGCAACTAAGGATGCCAATACTTCCGGGGCGATGTAGGGGCGGTCGGAACCGGAAGAAGCCCCAAGAACACCAAGCCTGATAGCATTCAGACGAATAGGATCAATCCCTATTGCGTCAAGCCTTATCGGATTTAATCCTATTGCTTCCATTATTCTTCAGATTCAAAGTATTGAGCCTTGACAGGCTGTTGTGTAGATTCGAGTTTGATATATTGACCTTTCTTAAGACCAATGACAGGGCGGGCGAAAACCTTATCGCACATTCTTTTTTCCACTGACTGGAAGTTTTCGCTATCGTAGCTGATATGAACCCACAATGTGCTTCCCTTTTCAAATTCAAGCTGCAAACCAATGCTTTCCTGATTTACTTGTATAGGGTCGCTTACATATTTATCGTCTACTTGATTGAATGTAATATCTTTTAATGCCATGATTGTCTCTCCTATTGATTAAAGTTTATAATAAATCCCATCCGGCTTCTATGTCAGCCATGACAGCCGGAGCATTGTTCTCTACCTGTGAGATTGCGGCAGCGAAAGCGCACATGGTCGCTTTGTCATTAATATCTGGAACGTATGTGTTCGAGACTTGCATTTCACTACATACACGGCTGATATATCCGGCTGTATTGTTCTCGTTTTCCGGTGCCCACCGCTTGATGAAGTCGGCAATCGTCTGACAGCCGTGTCTTTTACGGTAATTCTGTAAAGTACGGATAAGGGCACGGTAGCCCCATCTCATTTCTTTGAACTGGAAGAACGATTTGTCTTCCTGCTTTTCTCTCAGTCCCTGCCATTTGTCCTTTGTGATACGGATATTGCCAGGGTTATTATTTCTTAGTCCTCTTGGTATACTCATGTTTATTTTCTCCTATACGATTAATGTTAATACTCCAATTTGAATCGCCTGTCCGATAAGACCGCCTATCAGCGTGGCGGCAATATCGAGCCAGTCCCATTTTCCACCGTATGCACGGTCTTTGAACTCCATGCCGGCAGCCAGTCCCGCTACAAACAGGATGGTAAGCAATGCACCTGCCGGGATGGCGTAAAGCAGGTGCTTGGGTCGGTTACTTTCCTTTATCCAATTCATTCTCTATAATTTCTCTCACATCTTCCTTATCAACCTTAAACACCTTTTTGCCAAACACTCCTAATGCCCCGATAAGATTGATATTTATACCTTTTGGCTTCAGTATATTGCCAACTATCGAGCATCCTTCTATGAAGCATACCAATAAACAGGAATACACATCTATCGGATATTCATTGTGGCTTGCTACGCTAATCATACAGACCATACAAACGAATGCGAAGTAAGTCACCATCTTTCCCATAGTGGCACGGATCGCACGCGAGAACCTGACCTTTTCACCCATTAGCATACTTTTCCGCACCCCAAAGGCTAAATCGCAAAGGATTACTGCACATGATGCAATCAGCCAAGGAATCATATGCTGCAAAGACTCATATACAAAGGCTGTAGCAATTGCGGCAAAACCACCAGTGGTTGTATGTACTATTGCTTCTTTCATACGATACAAGTAAGATAAACGGTTAACAATGAAATTACCTCTATCCAAAACATCGGTTTCCTCTTAATGAAGTCGGAGATGAAATTGCCTGTCCAATGCTTTTTCATGGAAATCGCCATGTATGCAATGAATCCAGCCCACATTAACAGCCAGTACCAGGAATTACAGCCCACCCATATCTGGGAGAAGATTAAGGCAATGCAGGAACCGACAATATGTGGTATCTTGTCCTCGACTTTGAAGTTAGGAGATACACCCAATACAATCATACCGATAACCGCGAGGAATATAAGGAACCGGTTGTTCTCCGTGCTTGCTTCAAATGCGGGCGGAAGAAGCAGAAAGCTGGAGCCAATCATGCACAACCCGAACCAAAACTTGTGTGTCAGCGCGTAGTAGGTGGCACTGATTGAATAAGGGATTTTTTTCCCCTTTTTAATCATCGCGTAAACATAACCTGCGATGAGAATGAATGATAATAGTACTAATGTAATCATAGCTTTATCTGTTTTTTGATTAATAAACTCATAATATTATCCTAATTGGTGAACACCAATACGTGAATAATCTGTACCATCAGCAGTTGCAAACCAAATTTCTCCCAGCCTTTCCAGTCCTGTCTGATTCTGTGACACCATAATCGAGACCTCAGTTATACCTTCAACGCCCGATTTCTGTATAACAGTTAACCAGTTGGCGTTGACCGATAAATCCGCATCATATATCCAGTCCTTTAAAGACGCAATATAAGTCGAACGAAGTCCGCCTGCCTTAGGAACATTCGTGAATCCTTCCGTGGATGGTACTATTTCTTTAGAGGCACCTGTGACAGCCTGCTGTATACAACCAAACAGATATCTCTCACCTGTTATTTCATCCACTAATTCCAATGCGACTACCCGAGGTTTATCGGTATTTGCAGGGACTTGAAAATCTACGTAGGTTCTTCCCGCTCCTCCCGTAGTCGGGTTCATTTCAATACTTTCGGCAAAGGATGCAGACCAATCGTTTTCGCTGACAACTTCATACTCTCCACCTGAATATGCATTTCCAAGCAACTCAGAAGGGAATGGCGGTTCAAGTGATATGCCACTAATAGGCGATGCTGCGTTTTGTAATACGTCCAGTTCTACGACATATCCGGTATCGTCCAATTCGAACTCCAAATAGTCACCACGTTCATTACCGGTATTGGCATCAATGTCCAGCGTGAAGGTTGTTTCTCCTGCTGCCCCCGAGCCGTTATCGGGTCTGGCCCATGTCGGGTTATATGAACACGTCCAGTTACCGGTTGCCTTGATTGTCACATCATATGAACCGCCGGAAGACGGGATACCGTGTATTGTATTGGGGGTGATAACCAAAGGGATATTTTCCTGCTCCCAAACCAGAGTACTTCCCAAGTAAGCCTTTTTACACTCCATATTACCGAGCATAATTTTATCGGGGATACGATTTCCTATACGTAATTTTCTTGTATCTGCCATAAGCCTTACTATGTTATAATGTAAAGAGTATGTTCGTCTTTTACGGCAAGCGCATCATACTGTGCTTGTGTCAACGGTGGAGCGATTGTATAACTACTGGTTTTTCTTACCACCTTCCAGATGCTTCCGATTGACGGCCCGTCATCCAAAGTATATGCAATCAAATCTCCTTCGTCATCATAGAACATCAGAGAAGTAGGCATCATATCATCCATTGTGCAGATATTCAAAACGCCAAACCTATTATAGGAATCACTAAGCGCCTCGTTTACAATGACAACGACTTTACCGGATTTGTATTGTTTGATAATATTTGCAACTTCGTCACACTCTTTTTGTGTAATAGCCTTGTTATCTCTTCTATAAATATCACCGAAGTCAAGTTTGGTATTGTCTACCATATAGACAAAGCCCGCTTCTACCTTATCTAACAGACCATCAATATTTGGACCTGAACGTTTGAATGTATAAATGTTTTCTTCAGCCATAATATACTTTATTAAATTATTCTTCCCATGAAAAATATTCTTCTCCGATTTCATTGAAATTAACTACATACCAAGCATAATAACCGTCATTATACTCCATAGACTTGACACGTAGTTCTGTTCCCGTTACATTTATTTTATTATATCTGCTTGATGTAAAAGGACTGAAGTGTCTATAAAGGAAACTTTTGTTATTATAATTCTTCACATAGTACTCAGGAGATGACCTTGTTTCTATCCAACGTCCAAAAATAGACACTTCAATATTCGGAAATAGTGTAGGGTCAGGTAAGATAGCTATTTGCATATATAAACCTACACCACTGCCATAAGTTAACCGAATATTGTATCCTTTGGATAAATCTAAAACAACTCCTTCGGATGATAAAGGATATTTTATGTATGGATAAGCAATATTTGCACGTATTTTCAATAATCCATTCTTGTCCCATTCTATATTATTGGATGCGAGAAATCCACTTCCGTCCTTTTTGAGTGCCCATTTGTCCCCGTTTGATAATAGTTCATCGGCATTTATATTATCAGCTTTAAGGCGTGGTTTGCCATTTTCTCCTATTTCAAAGACAGCAATCTGATTGCCTTCATTGTCATTTATAGTAAAATTATCGGTTGAAACGTCTATTTCGGCACCGTGTATTTTCAAACCTGTTATAGGGTCAAACTGAATAAACGATTTTTTATCCCGTGTGCCTGTATAGCTACGTCCGTACGTTTTTGAATAGAACTGCTGCGTCTCCTGGTCAAATCCTTCTTCCTTTACCGCCTTGCCATCCAGCGAATAAGAATCAATTCCTTGCAACATCTGTATGGTAGGAGCCGTAAGTCCGTAAGCAGATAGAAGTATTGCATTCTGGCGTGCCGGGTCAGTACGATGCCCCAATTGGATTATCTTGTCTCCAACCTGCGGGATATCGCTGCCTTCCGCACAGTCATCTACAGATAAGTCTATATAATTGTCTCCTATAGCAACAACATATCTCCAATAATAGCGGTTAGAGACACCAGTATAAACCCCTTCCTTGATATTGAACTGTCTGCACTGCGCAAGGTCACCGACTACAAACTGGTTAATGATGGCTTTTTCTCCATCATCAGCCGTGAAATAGCAACGATAGACACCATTTTCAACTTTCGGGACAAACAACGCCTTTCCGTCTACATCGTAAAGACAGGCGTTCTCAGAATCATAAGCTGGAACAGCCGAACTGTCTTCAACCTTAGTACATTCAATACTGGCTAGTGTAAGAAGTATCTCACCGCCTACCGACTGAAGTTCCTTGATTGTAAGAGATTCGAAGACCGCTTTCAGGCGGACGTAGATTTCGTCAAACTCTGCATACGAGCGTCCGGTTTTTGGGTCACGTTTGACCAAGAATCCTGTACCAAGCGTACCGCTTATGAAGTTCTGGGATTCAATCTTGTCGGTTATGACACCACCAAGAAGCTTGATAAGATAATCCATTGTTTCTTCTTGTGTCTTATTCAGGAAGGTAGCAAGGGATTTTTGTGATGAGAACACGTTACGGTCAGACGGTAGCGTCTTATCATTTACCCCTATCACATAGATACTTGCCCCACCGCCACCGACTACGGAACCGGAGTAAGTTTGTCCCTTGTAGGTGAGAGAATCAAGTTTACTTTCTATCTCTCCGATACGGGAATATGAAGCAGTTTCACCTACTGTATAGATGGGATGGTCGTAAGGAATATCCAGTGGCCATTCAAAACCGATGATACGGGATTGCCGTCCTTCGGGGAAAAACGCTTTGTTAATCAGGTTGACTTTAGCTCCTACCTCATAGGTACGAATATTGCCATTATTGTAAATGAAATCCGCGTCCATCTCACAATCATAGGTGGATGGGTCTATCATGGATTTCTTTACGTATTCCTTTGCCTTCTTTAATAGTCCCTGCTCTGCGTCCGGTAACATCTGCTCAGAGATGAATGCCGTATCGAAGCCGTAAAGGACATATGTGTCTTCGGGGACCTCTTCACCGTCTTCCATATGTGTGGCTTGTGGGAATAGCACATCATCAGGAAGTGCACGCCCGTAGTCCTCATTTCGGACGATTTCAAAGGTTGTACCGGTGTTATCGCTCTCTTTGAGATTAAGGGCGAAATCCAGTCCGGCAAGCTTTCCGGTTTGGAAAATTAGGTGTAACTCTTCCAGAAGAAAGTCTTTCGTAAAGTTCTTCAGTCCGTTATCCTTGAAGGTATAGATAGGATACTTGTTTCCGGTTGGTTGCTTTGTCTCTTCGTCTATTTCTTCCTTTTCTTCATGTGAGATACTGGATACAGAGCCGATATACTTGGGATATTCATCCTCAAATATAACTATCTCTTCAATTGCCTCCTCTTCCGGCATTTGCACGTTGTCGGGGTTGTCGTAACGTTCATCTCCTATGTCGATACGTTCACCGGTTGGGCTGTATCTATAAGCGTCCACATAAGGAACACCTTCCGGGAGCATAAGACGTTTTTGGACAACACCGTTCAAGGTGAGTTCTTTATCGTCCTTGCTGAAATAGTTGTCGGGAACTTTGCCTTTGATGATGTTGTTAATCGTATATTGGTCACCCAAAGAAGCTGTTACACCTTCGGGTAGTCGGATAACGTTCGAATTGCCCCCTGTGAGTAAATCCGGGTTATAGCCAGCATCAAATGTCCGTCCGGCATTGGAGCCGGAAAGGAACGTTACAGAAGTATTTGCTCCTACATTATCACAATGTAATAAAAGAGTACCATTGTTTTCAACATATATTCCACCATTGTTGGAATATTCCATTTTTATAGAAAGTCGACAGCTTTGAACATCATTTTCTAGAACAAAAGCCATGTCTTTCAGTTTAAGTACCGGCCAACTATCTATAGCTTTCATTACTACCTCGCCCAATTTTATCTCTTCACTTTTATCAAACGAATTATACTCTAATGTGAAAATAGCTTTTATATTAGAATTAGCGTGGGGCGTAGTTTGATAGTAGACATTTATGGAAGCACCGTTGGCTTTGAATGAATAGTTTCCCGCTTTTAAACTATCAGCGACATCTACAGTATATTTTCTTGGATATTCTGGGTAATACATATCCGTATGCTTTATGCTAACATTAATATCCGCTCCTTTTATTTGAGAACTGATGGGAAAGTACTCATTCTTTAAGATTCTTTCCGTATCGGATATATCCCGTCCTTTGACCTTTTTCACGTCAAATATCAAACTCTTCCGGTAGCTGGCAGGGATGTTACGGGTGGAACCGAAAGCGTAGACGCGGGTCGCATATGTGGTCTGGCTGTCGCTTCTTTGCATGGCATTGACATTCACGTTCTCCGTGTCCGTTAAATCGCCAGCTTTGAAGTCTACTGGGGAGCTGTATTCACAACGCCCGAAATGAATAGTCTTGTTCTCTATCCACCATTCACACTCCCAAGTCTCCGCCATCTGTGTGAGTGCGTCTATTAGGTTCACATTGTCGTAAGAAACGAGCTTGGAAGTGTTTTCTACTGTACTGTCAATCTCGTATGTAAACTCTTCTTCTCTGAACTTGTATCCGAGTGCTTTCAGGTTGTCAAGAAAGACTTTCAAGTGTGTGTCAATGGTGGCGGTAAGATTCCATCCTGCTTCACGTCCGGTTGTCTCCGGTGTGTAAAAGAACTTTTTATTCTTCCATTTCCAGTAGTAGGCATCAAGGCGGAGTTCGTAGTCATATGCACCTGTAGTCGTATTGTAGGTGGGCTTATACAGGTCTACTAACTCGAACATGCCGAGTTCGTTGTCTATATAGTCACCCAGTTTGAAATACACCGGTTCAACAGAAGAGAACCTCAGTGTGATATAGTCCTCCTTCATCAATAGAAAGTGTCTTTTCGAACCCTCATTGATTGGTGTCGAGAAGCGGAGATTGCCGGATATGTCTTTGATGTCTACTGATTCCATGACACCAAAGTTCGGAGATAAAAAAAAGAGTGCCCAATTTTGAGCACTCGCATATACAACAATTACCCTATTGTTGGAATTTAGGTTCTTAAACTAGGGTTTGGTTCACAAAACTTCATTGAGCATTTACCAAAGGTTCTGTCTAAACTTTGTGCATAGGTAATACTTTTACCTAAATAAATCAAGTGATAGATATCATTGTTGATAGCCGGAATCTGAATATCAATTACACCTTTGTATAGTTCTTCAAAAAAGGCTATTTTCTTTGTCTGATAATCAGATTGGGAATTGCCCTCTATGGTGAAAGCTAAAGTGATTTCTCTCTCATCCAATTTGGGGGTGGTGGCTATTATCCGTTTTCCATGTTCCAAACGAGATTTATTTTCAATGAATTCTTTCATAGGAACTGATGCTCCAAGCGAATTAAGAAAATTATCTCCCATTCTGACTCCCCATACTTGAAAAGCATCTCTGCCATTTATTAATAAATCTGCCATAACTAACTATTTTGTTGATAATCCTTTGGTATTGTTTTTAACTTCTGAAATATCCTTCTGTATTTGTTGGATTGGTTTTATTATTGCTCCGGTATTCTCGGAGATTTGAACCAGTTCGAGATATGAACTTGCTATCAAATCACGTGTGTCATCAGCAATATTTCTCGTTTCCGTATTTATGGAAATAAGTGTATCCGTTTTCATCGTTAGAATATTTAATGATTGGGATTGAGTTACACTTTGATTCTTTATCTCTTCTCCAGCTATTTGCAAAGCTGTGAAACGTCCGTTAAGTTCGTCTATTGAATCTTGCGAAGCAGCGGCAAAACCTTTCTTTGAAGCTTCTTGGGAAGAGGAAGAAGAGCTCCCTGTGTATCCGGTAATTTCCGAAATTTTATCCCTTTCATTCATTGCTTTTTGAACCATCGAATCGTAATCTTTCCTTGCATCTTCTATCTGCTGTTTGGTTAGTTTTCCACCTTGTTCCTTCATCAACTCTGCAATTCCATTGTACCATTCTTTCAATTCATCATCAAACAACTCTCCCATAGAGAAATTGAGTAAAGCACGCTGCATATATTCTGAAAAATCCTCTGAAAAGCTTTTAGCATCTTTGTCCATATCCATCAAGGAATCCAAGAAACTATCGCGCAGACTATCAAAAGAAACCTGCATGAGTGATTCGTTTATCTTCTCGGTAAGTTCATCCAATTTGCCGGCTTGGTCGGCATATGCCTCCAATTTCTCCAAGACACGACCGCCATATCCACCCTTTCCTTCATTTTTGATTTGTTCGTATATGTCAGCATTGCTAAGTAACATTTTCATTTGTTCAGGGCTTAACCCCCATAAGGAACCGGTACCGGAGAAAGTCTTATCCACATTTTCACGAGCCCAACGGAGTTGTTCGTCAGTCCATTCCATATAATGTTGCCAGCTCTTATGGGAACCATGATACCTTGCTTGTTCACGTGCAATGTTAAGAGTATTACCAATCTGTTCTTTTTGATATTTATACGCCTGCTCATATGCTGATATGGATTTAGAGCCTGCCGCCTTGTCCATTACTTCAGTAAGCCTATCAATGGACTTTCCTAAGATTTCATTTCGGTCTGTTAGCTTATCAATAGCTTCCTGTACTTCTTTGGCATTACTACCGCTAATCTTATTCATTAGAGAATCCCAACCACCAAAGGAGATTGAATTTAATATATTACCTACACCATCTCGTATGGATTTACCTAGTGTCACAAATAAGTCCCCTGACAAAACATCACTTAGAATTCCGCTAACAGCGTTGAATACGGCATCAAGTAATCCTCCGACAACATCGCTTAATCCATCTTTGAATACATCAATGATAGCTACTATCCAACCAATAATAGGAACATCTTTTAAGTTCTTTGTTACTTCGCCAATAGCCCCTTTCATAGCTGAACCGGCTTGTAACAACCCCTGATAAGCACTACTTATTCCACCGGATGCAAGTTTAGACAACCCCTCAACAACATTGTTCATATTGGTTCTGAGATTTGTAGCAGTATTAGTTAAATTCTGCTGACTTTCGTTGGCAATATCCGTCTGCGTCCGGACGTTTGCAGATGCTGTGTCTGCATTTTGTTGCGCAATGTCAAGTGCATCTTTGGCGGCTCGTTTTTCTTCTTCTGTACCATTCTTTAAAGCCTTTTCATAATCTTCCTGCGCTTTAATAAGTTTATCTTGGGCTGTTTTTTCATCTTCAATAGCGATAAGACGGTCTTGTTCAGCCATTTGGTATGTTTTTATGTCCTGACCAAGTTTCTTGAAATTCAAACCACCGGCTCCACCCAAGGATTTTTCCATTTGGTTTATGGCATCAATCAGTGCTTTTTGGCTTGCTTGGTCGGAGTTTTTGAACTTGTCGGTACGGACATATTTTTTTGCTTCTTCCAAAGCGGGTTTCACCATATCATTAAACATTCCGCCAAACTCACCAAATACAGTAACCCAATCAATGTTTGCCTTTATTGCTTCTGTCTCCTTGTTTTGTATGGCAACATCCCGTTGTTTCTCTAGTAATTTAACTTGGGCACTATTTACCCCGCTCTCTTCTTGTACTTTTTTTATCTTTTCTGCATATTCTTGGGCTATCGCAAGCTTCTGTTGTTGGAATGTACCATATTCTTTCAGATAATCATTTAAAGCCTGCTGTTCAGCTTTAAGTTGCTCTTTAGTTACATCGGCAATATCTTTTTCCTTTCTATTTTCAGCATTAGTATAACGGGTTGAAATCTCATTAGCTTGTTCTTGTGTCAGTTTACCACCTTGCCTTTCACTCAAATCTTTTTCTTGCTTTTTGATAGCATCAAGTTCTTTTTGATAATCTAGGTCAATCTGTTTCAGCTTTTTCTCTGTGTTTTCCTTCATAAGGTCTACTTCTGCCTGTTGGTTTTGGCGACGGAGAGACAGAAGTTCTTCGGATGTCTTTTGTTGTTCTTTTTTTTGCTTTTTAGCAGCTTTTTCTTGTTTAGATAAAGCATTGCCAGTGATTCCTCCTAAGTTTTTGTATGCTTTTTCGGCAGTTTCTTCCCGTTTCTTAGCTTCTTCATATTGCTTTGAGGTAAACTTAGATTTGTCCTTCTCTATTTCAGATAGTTTCTTTTTGGCATCTTCCCAGTCCTTCTTAGCTTTTTCGTAATCTTTTTTGTAGGTGGTAGAAGGTTTCTTTTCTGCCAATGCACTATTTATTGAAGAAACAATGCCCTCCAAGTCTCCACCTTTTACCATCATTCCATTTATGGCAAAACCGTTGCGTTTGGAAACTGATGATTGAGCAAGTTTCAATTCTGCTTCAAGTTTTTCTTTGGAATAGTTTTTAAGGTTAGCTTTGTAAGAAGCTATGTTATCTTCTAATACATCTTTCTGATACTTTTTCAAAAGCTCAGAATTTTTCTCCATCTGCTCACGCACCTGTACATAGGACTGTTTGCCGGAAAACATTTTCCATATCTCCCTGTCAGCATCAGACATATTTTTTCGTAAATCAGGATTGTCAAACAATTGCAAATATCTCTGTTGGTTGGTAACTGTTTGCTTTAGAGCGTTATAATTTTCTTTTTTACTTTGAACGGAACGTCTTGAATCTTCCTCGTTTATTTGTTGCTTTAGCTTTAAAATACCTTCTAACTTCAGTTTATCAGTATCGTATTTTTCAAAAATTTTCGGGTATTCTTTACGTAGTTCTTCTAAAGATTTTTGCCGGGTAAGAGTGGCCAAACTCTCATCCCGTGCCGCTATTAGAAGTTCTTCTATTTTCTGTTTGTGTTCTTGCTCCCTCTTTGAAGCAGCTTCTTTTATATCATTGTATTCCTTTTGTGCACGTGCGGCAGCGGTTGTACTATCAGACATCGTCCACATTGCTACACTCAACCCAACAACTACCGTAGCTAATGCCACATAAGGATTAGTTAGCATTGCTGCATTTAAGGCTAATTGTGCTTTTCGTGCTAATACACGGGCGTTGGTAAGTCCTATTTCCACGAGAGTGTGTTTACTTTCTGCAGCGGTAACCAACATTACAGCAGTACGGTAAGTTCCATAAGTAGCAATCAATCCAACCAACACTTTACCCACTGTCTCATAATTCTCAATCAGTGAAGTTGTTATCCGAATGCCATTTATGATTGTTCCTTCCGATTTCTGCCCCAACTCATTAAAGACAGTATCCATCGTATCCTGCATCATAGAAAGTTGTCCATTAATAGTTTTTGAAGCATTCTCGGACATCTGATAGAACTTACCACCTGCCGAAGTTGCATCTATGAATGCCTGCTGAACCATTTCAGTCGAAATAGCTCCCTTAGACATTTCATCTTTAAGTGTGGCAATGGATTTTCCAGTCTTGTCCGCTATGATTTGCAGTGGGTTGAATCCGGCATTAATCATCTGATTCAAATCCTGTCCCATTAACTTACCTGCAGCAGACATCTGTGAAAAAGCAAGTGTAAGGGAATTGAATCTTTGTGTATTCCCCATAGATACATCACCGATAGCGGAAAGAAAACGTGGTACTTTCTCGGCTTCGATATTGAAACCTAACATCATTTGTGCTGCTTGGGTGACATCGGAGAACTCTAGTGGAGAAACCTTAGCATATTCGCGAACTTGCGCCATTAGTGTATCGGCTCTCTGTTTGTTTCCTAATAGGGTTTGAATAGCTGTGTCAGCAGCTTGAAACTCTCCACGAATACGAATTATTTCAGAGCCTAATGCTTTCAGCACACCAACACCACCAATAACCGCCAACGCCTTCTTCCAAGAAATTGCAATGCCATTGTTTTTTTCTACAACTTCTTTGGCATTATCGTTGTAAAGGGTGTATTCATCACGGAGTTTTTTCACAGAAAGACGCGCTTCGGCTTGTTGTTGAGTAAGATTGAACAATACATCTTTTTCTTCTGCAATGATATTCTTCATTCGATGTATAGAATCAAGCGCACCTTGATTCTTACCGCCATTCATAGTTATTTTCCGGTACTTTTCCTGTAAAGCCCTTAAATCTTGTTCAAAGCCTTTAATAGTATTCTTTTGAGAAATAATCTTCTCTGTGAATCCGTTAACAGACTGAGAGGCATCAAAGATTTTCTTCTTAAATCCCATTTCCATTTCGGCGCCGGCTTTAGCAGCATTAGTCACCAACTCATCTAATTTTTGATTAGATGCAGCAAGCTGAGTATTTAGAGCCTTGAAAGCTGCAGGGGACTGAGTAGCGTCTATGTTCTTCAACTCGTTCTTTAGTTTTACAATTTCTTCACGGAGTTTGATAACCTTATCAAAATCTGCACCGACACGAAAGTAAAGCTTTGCCATTTTATTATAGGTTTTAATTATTTACTATTCGAATTTAGGGTATATCCAAATGTTATTAGAATTTTCTTTTGTCGAATTTGCAACAATAAACATAAGATTGGATATTTCTTGTTGTTCTTGGTAATTTTGCGACATATACAAGATTTACAGGTACTTTTTATCTGCGAAAAATCTGTAATCGGTCAGTTGTGAAAAAATAGTAATAAAAGTAGAAACTGGTACTTTATTGGGCTATTTACAAGACTACAAAAGCACGATAATGGAAGAATTGTAGTGAAATAATTGGAAATCACAAACCTTCTTAATACTTTTGCTTAAAGTAATAGGAACAGGCCGAAAAAAAGTCCTTGTCTATTAATGCAAGGCAAATGCTAAGAAGCTAACAACGAATTTTGAATCATCAAATAATTACTATGGAAACTACATTAAATGTCTCAGATATTATATCCATAATCAACATGGTGATATCTATAGGAATAATAAAAGTATTAAGAGAGAAAGAATCTTTTTTTAAAAGCCAAATTGACAGCCTTAAAGATATACATAGCATATCCGAAGAAATATCAAAAAAACAAATTGCTGAATTGAAAGAAAGTAAACTACAACTTGAGAAAAAGTTAGTAGAATCTAATGTAAACTCTTATTCTTATATAAATAGTATAAAGAGTGAGATAGATAAAAATATCTTGATAGAAATAAAAAAATTATTCAAAGATTATGAAAGATTGAAGCAAAATCTATCACAGCCTCCAATGAATGATGTTGAACTTCATTTATCAATGGCCAAAGCCTTTTCAGCAAATGAAGAATGGCTAAAAGCAGCTAAGCAATTTGAATATGTAACAAAAAACAATAATAACTGGGAGCTATTTTTTTCTCAAGGAATAGCATTTGCTAATTCAAGAAATAAGAAATATTATTTAAAGGCAATTGAATCATATAGTTTAGCTATAACATATATTCCCGAAAATAAAAATACTAATTTAAAGGCTAGAATCTATATATATAAAGGAAGCCTATTAAAGCGTTTACATAGATTAGATGAAGCTAGGAATGATATTGAATTAGGACTCTTTTTCGCGAATGAAGATTACGAAGTGTCAGATGGATTATACAATTTAGCATGTATATATGCTATGCAACAAAATAGTAATAAATTTTATGAGATTATTACAAAACTAGAAGAAATAGAGGATAACCAAACATTAAACCGCCTAAAGTATAGACTTAAAGAGTATGCTCCACATTTTAGTGATAAGATTTAGACTCCCTTAAGTTCAATCATGGGTAAAAAACAAGGTAGCCTGTTTAAGAATAACTAAAGCCGGATTTTTCCGGCTTTGCCCCTTTTTATTTCTTTTTTCTACGATTTGCTAATTCTTTGCCACTAATTTTCTTTACCTTTTGACCGCCATACACCGTGTGTAATTTATCCCGTTGCATCATCAACAGATTTCTATAAGGGATAACCTCAAACACTTCTGTATAACTTAAACGAAGGGTATCAATCAAATGGGCTATTTGCCCAAAGAACGTTGTGTTTCCTACTGTTTCGGTTTTGCTGCCAGCATCGACACGTTCTTCATCAAGCTGACACACTGAAAAGCCGATATATCCATCATAGAGAAACACATCTCCAAAGCGACTTTGATTTCATCAAAGGTTCCGTTTTCCAAAGCCTTAGCCATATTCTCATTACCGCAAATAAAACAGGAGATGCCTTTCAGCATATCATCGGTGGCTCGGGGAAGTTCCTTGATAGCTTCCATGATGTTGTCACCTGCCATACCAATATTGGAAAAATAACGAATAGCACTACATATAACCTTGATAGTGGGCGGCTTGATTGTATAAACAACTCCACCTATTTCGACATTCTTAAAATCAAGCCCTAAAAGGGCATCAGAAACTATTTTTGCTGCTTGATTCATGATTCTAAATTGAAACAAGGGTGAAGCGAATACCACCACCTCACCCTTGTTGTTTACAATCGTTTTACCTCAAAATATTACGCTACTGGCACCAATGCTTTGATAGCTTCCTCTTCGTAATTGTATTCAGAAGAAACACCTTCGATTCCTGGTTCCTGAACCATTCCACGTACTGCAATGGCAATAGCCTTATCCGTATTAGCTTCACGGGAAATGATACGGCATTTGGGGAAGATAAACCAGACATCATCATCAGTCAGACAAAATAAAGCCTTATTAACGATAACTTTGTCTAAGGCACGTTTCCAACCGACATCTGTAGAATCTGCCTGGACGATATCACCACCCATAAAAGCTTTTTTTGTTTTCCAGTCATATTGCCCGATAGAGAAAGAAGGGGAGACTTCACCTGGTACGTCATCGTAACGGTAATTCTTTCCTGTTAGCTGATTCTTATATCCAGTGACGGAGGCTTCCGTTTCTTCGATCTGCCACGTTTCCCCATGTACATTCAACACTTCGTTCTTAGCTTTAATAGCGGCTTGAATCAAAGTCTTTGCGATTTCTGGGGTAATGTCTGCCGTTACCTTATCAGTGTCGGCAAACAAGATTCTTTTAATTCCTACTGCTGAAATCATAATTATCGTTTTACATTCAATACTTCAAATAAAATTCTTACATTCACATAATGACACTTCAAAGCTGTGTCCGCTTCTGTACCGATTGAATCGATAGAGTAACGATAGCGGGTACTATCATAGGTGTTAACTACATCATTAAACAGTTTGTTGGCTTTTCTTTCGAGTTCATTCAGTCGAATGGTATTTGCTTCTCCTTCTTTTAAGTCAGGTACACAAAGATTCACTTCTACGAAAGACTTCTTCCAATATTTGTCCGTCTGTTGCTTCTTGACGTGAATGACAATCCTTTCAGACTTCAATTTCCCCGTAAGTGTTTCACCATCGGGTACAGTATCTATTCTGAAAGCCTTGCAATCTCGGTAGAGAATGTTTCCTATGTCGGTAGTTACTATCATCGTTCAAATCTATCTTTCAATCTTTTTTCAGTCCTTACAGCAGCACTACCTGCAACTTCATATCCTTTAGATTCAACAAATGAGGCATATTCAGCTTCATTTTTCAGTGTCAAGCCCGATTTATCAACTTCGTAACCATTGGATGCTCTCAAATGCCCTGTACGGTCTTGATAGCTTCCTGTCCTCTTGGCATCTTCTACGAAAGCCTTGCCTTCTGTTTCCATGCCTGCAAGAACTTCGGAGTCTCCTTCATCGAAGAAATCATCAACATCGGAGAAATCGAAATCTACATCCATAATTCCGAGTAGTTAAAATAGCTCGTACTCTTCACCATATAAACCTCGCCTTGACTTCTTACGTTATCGCCATCCATACAACGAACTTCATCTCCTGCCTTGATAGCGGTTCTCTTCTCGCATACCACATGATAGTTCGGGCGATATACTTCGCCATTGTCTGACTTAAACTCTTTGGTAGTGTTATCGTCACAACGGCACTTGCATACCTCCTGCCAGCTTTCACCACCGGTTCCTGGGATGGGTCTACCGAACTCATCCTTATCCATCGGGATGATAACCTTTGCTTGCAATATGTGTGGAGAGAATATCATAAGAAAGTCACTTTGGGTTTGTTACTCAACTCGTCTTTCAAACCGTACTGCTTGCAGAGAAAAGAATAGTAGTCTTTGATACCTTGTATATTCCAAGACATAGAGAAACCACTTTCACTGATTGATGTAGCACGGAGTAGGAGAGAAGGGATGAACTTCGCAATTGCAACGAAGACACGTCCACGGCAATCCTCGTTCATCTCATCCTCTCCGTTTACATCTGCGTTCAGACACATATCAAAAAGGTCGGCTTTCGATAAATTAATGCCGAAAGACTGAAACTTCTGTGATATGTATTCATTTAC
This sequence comes from Bacteroides sp. f07, assembly GCF_042854785.1. Taxonomy (NCBI): domain Bacteria; kingdom Pseudomonadati; phylum Bacteroidota; class Bacteroidia; order Bacteroidales; family Bacteroidaceae; genus Bacteroides; species Bacteroides sp. f07. The sequence goes on from NZ_BAABXI010000001.1 coordinate 1,281,346, forward strand.
CGTCATTTTAATATGGTGTAATCAGTCTGCTATATGCAGTATAAGAGTAATGCGTACAATACTTCGATTTGTAGATATATCGGAACGGACACTTAGGAACTGAAATTTGTTTTCCTTGCATTGCCGTAATAGTTGTTGGTTGCTTTACCGGACTATCTGCAATCATAAAGATTGGTTGCGGAACTGACATTACAATGTAATCGGCCGGAACAGCTTCAAAAGTGATACACTGGATATCCGGCAGAGCAACATTAACGGATGGGGCTACGTATTTACACTCGAAAGGTTCAACACTCGATGCCTGTACGTTCAAGGAGACTAAAGACATCATTAAAAAGCCACACATGGCAAAAATAAAATTCTTCATTTCTTTTTTGAATTATAAGTTACACAATGGAAGGGTAGGAGTACTACCCTTTTTTACTTAATATCTAATATTTCTTTAAGTTTGGTAGTTGACTCTTCGTCCAACTCGGCAATCTTGGCTAAAAGAGTCTCTTCTTTCATGTTCCCGGTCGCTTGGACACTGATAGACTTCAAAGCGTCAACCAAAGCCTTTTTCTCAAATTCCTTTTCAAAGAGGGATATTTTGAGTTCCCTCTTTTCTTCAGGAACTTTCACTTCAACCCGTTCGCCAAGTCTGCGGTTTTCCATATCCAATACACGGGATTCCTCACTGACTTCAATCACTTCCCCCGGATTATAATATTGTCCGGTGAATTTGTCGCGGAAAACAGATATAACCTTTACTTTCATATTCTCCTCCTTATGCTGACTGGATTGATGCAATTTCGCTCAAGTCAAAATTGGTAATCAAATCCGGGTTGGTAATTTGTGGAATCCATTCTGCTGTATATTCCATATAACGGCCGTTCTTGTCACGGTAGTTGGATATAAGCATCTGTCCCTCTGATGGAACATAAGTACGTCCTGATACCGGGTCTGTCGCTTCATACGGGGTATGATGGCGCATATAACCGACCTCGTCACTGTTGAGCAAGGTGATGCGGTTGTCCGCATAAATCTGTACGTTCTTTCCTGTCTGGTCTTTCACGTAATCCTCTTTGATTTCGATACGTGGCAGACCGATACCGGTGAATACTTCAGAAGCCAACGAAGAAGAAATCAAGCCAGTACTCAATTTCATTTCGTTAGTGCCGAGAATCATCTTGTACTGTTCGCCAAATTCAGAAGAGCCAAGTACATTCTTGTTGAAGGTTGTACGTGTCATAATCATCTTGGCATAAGCACCAAAGTCTGGAGCTAGTGAATGCAGTTTTTCTCTCAGATAAGAGATAAACATATTCTTTCCATCAACAATTATATCTCCGGCTGTAGGCTTAACAAAGTTGAACGGAAGGGAAATCTCCAACAGTTTGTTGTCGGTTTGACCGGAAGTGATAGCAGCATCCTTATTGTAAACGGTGGCTTCACCAGTCATCAGTAATGCACCGACAATAATATCCATACGCTTGTGAGCTGCAAGGGTAATCTGACGGTAGTCGTCTGCCAGGAAGTTTACGATTTCTTCCAGTGCCGTATTTTGGTCTGCTGGTTTAGCCTGATTGAACTTGTCAATCAAATCCTGCAATTCAGACAGACGGTCAATAGACATTTGATATGCATCGCCCAGATAGGCTATTTCACCATATCCAGAACCGATATTTCTACGTTCACGGATGGGCTTTTCACCGAAACGTGAGTTGATAGAACCGGCCATCACTCCAGTTACAGAGCCGATGTAGTCTTTGAATAGACGGGTAGTTACTCTGCGGAAAGTAAGATACTGCTGCCAATAGATTGTATCTTTACGCGTTTGGTTCACACGTCTGATGATAGCGGACATAATGTTCGCATCATCGAATAATGTTTGAATCGTTAAAAACATATCCTACCTCCTTACTCGTTAAATTCAAACCATCCCTTCATATTGGCTTTATCGTTCTCGGAGAACGGCATAACCAATTTTGAAGGCTCAATCTCTGCGGCTGTACGGAGCAGCGCAACTAACACGATACCATCTTCCACCTTTGTTCTTTCATACAACGCGGAGTTTGAAACATACTTTTGTTTCAGCCCGTCGACTGCGGTTGCTTGGAAGAGAACTGCATCTTTGGCGATATTCTCACCAAAAGCAGCCTTGATAGTCAAGACATCGTAATCTTTATTAGCCTTGTCGATGGCTGTCACTTCCGCGCCTTTAGTACCATTACCAATGAACATTCCCACATAAGCCAAAGAGTTCTTGGCAATTTTGATACTTGTACCAGAAGTGTATGCTTCGATAACTCTCACATTGATAACCGCATAAGCAAACTTGTTTTTCAAGTCTGCATAAATTGGTGTAAATCCGGGAAGGAAACTTCCCACTACAAGGTTCTGCGTGTCGAGCTTGAATGGGCCACGTCTACGGATGCCTGTCTGGACATCGTAGCGTTCCTCTTGCTCAACAGGCGGAACCAAGTCATACTTAAATCCTGCTGACATAATTAATTCTTGTTTTGTTCAACAATAGTTTTCGTTCCCTCGTCAATCATCTTAGCGATAGATTCAGATTCTTTCTCAATCTTCTCTTCCGCTGATTCGGGAGGTGTAACACCTTTGAAGCCGTCATTTGCGAACTCTTGCTTCAAGTCCTTGAAATAAGCATCCAAATCCTCATCGTCCTTGATGGCGCACCTCTTGGCGTAGTTTTCGGGAATACCATACTCCTTTGCTTTGGCAAGAATCTGCTCCTGACGGGTAGCTTGCAGCTTTTCTTGCTTCAAGGTGGAAACCTCCGTCAAAAGGCTCTTGTTGGAATCAATCAGAGCCTGCGCCCATGCAGGCACATCGTCTTTATTTTCTTCCGTTTTGATGGTTGTGGTAGTAGTGGTAGTTTCGACTGGCTTACCGTCTTTAAGGTTATGCTTCTTCTCGTAGTTAGTAACTGCCGTTTTTGAAGCATCCCCGGCACGGAAGTCACCGTAGGAATTAAGCACGTCCGAAAAGCTGATACCCTCTACGATGGAGTTTACTTTTGTCTCGTCCGTTACACCCTCTGCCTTTTTAGTGGCGATTCGGGTTAAGATAGCAGTGTCCACCCCAGTGAATTTTTGTTGCAGTCCTGCTAAGATAAGTTCTTGAATATTCATACCGTATGAATTAAATTGTTATTTAAAATTCGTGGTATAAAAGTAAGGAGGATAAAAGAGGAGAGAAAATAATTGAATGGATGAAAAACAACAATTGGGTTATTGTTGGAAAATGGTATAAAAAAGGCGTGAAACCGAATGGAATCACGCCTAAATAAGTTTCCAAGAGACTGATTAGTGTGTTAATTGCAATTGCTTCTCCAAAGCCTGTTTTATATATCCATTGATAGTTGTTCCAGCTTCTTGTGCTAGCATAGCAATCTTACTATGAATCTCTGGTGAGATACGAATATTCAATGTTCCGCTATATGGTTTGCGAGGTTCTACACCATCGGCCAAGCATCCAGCAAGATAATTTTCAATTCCGGCCTCAAAATCAGCACGGAGTTCATCAATGGTACTGCCTTCATAAAGAATCAAATCCTTACTCATTCCAAGCACCTTTCCAAAAAGGCAGTTATCAGCTTTGCTGTATTCTACTGAACCTTTATATCCTTTATATTCCAAGTAGTCCATATTCAATTCTTTTATTTAATTAAACCATTACTTTTCAAATGCTGATATATTGTTTTCATCATCCAAGCTTTCATTATGCTGCCTGGATGTGGTTTGTGAATATCAATATATTGTCCCGTCTGTTCATTCTTGAATCTTATACGAGAGCCGGATGTTGCACCTTTGTTGTGTTCACTGTATCCAAAAACAGACAGCAACTTTAAAGTTTCTTCATAAGTGAAGTCTTTAGGCAGTTTACAAAAACGGTTTATCAGTTTTTCTTTAGTACCCATATTAGTTCGTTCTTTCTGCAAATGTAACTAATTTTAGTTACAAAACAAAATAAATAGAGAAAAGTTTCAATCAAACAAAAAAATAGCGGCAATTCTATCGAATCACCGCTAAATGTTCTGTTTTTCTTGTATTGGTATTATAATCCTCGTAATTTTTTTGGCTACAAAGCATTTTTCTGTCCTGTTTTTTCTATTTGATTATTTTTTGCCGCCTGTTCTTCCTTGATTTCTTTAAGTTCTTCTTCCACTCGATCGGCATTCCCGGCAAACATAATTCCCTCACGTGTTGACCAAATGCCACCACTGACAGCAGAAACGGCAGTATTTACCTTGTCGTTCAAATCATCAATCATATATGGAACCAGTTCTGTTTCTATGTCGATGGTCTGTGATGCCTTGCTAAACTCGGTTGGATTGATAGAGCCTAAAGCGGAGACAATGAAATTTACTCTTCGTTGTAAGAACTCACCGATAACCTCACCGTGATTTTCTACCGCCATGTGTGCACCCATAAACATGAAACGGAAAGCGGTGCCTGATGCTTTGCCAACACCTTTTAATGTTTCAAAGGATATTCTTGGAGTGTTTGACATATCATAAGCCATGTTAGTAAGTGTTTCAGCTTCAAATTTAACCGTATCAGGGACTTGGTTCCATGTCAGATACTGGGCATCCGCACCTTCGCCTGTGAGTTTTACCATTCTATCCTTAACCTTACCCATGAACCCTTCCACATCACCAATCAACTTTAATAAAGGGAAGAAATGATAGTCTATACAATCGGCATAATTGGATAAAAGTTTCTCCAACCGGACGCGGAAGGTCTTTATCTTCTTGCAATAAGGTTCAGGACGGTAGGCATAGAGAACCGGCAGTTTGGGGAATCCGTGAACGAAAGAAGTCCTTTCCTCATACCCTTTAGATAAATCCCACTGATAGACTGCTTTATCCGTGATAGTCATAAAACAAGTTACCTCCGAATCATCCATGAGCTTTTTCTTGTACTCACGGGAGAAAGCAATCATCTTACCTTCATCGTTGAAGAACGGATATAGCTTATCGCCTCTGAATGGAGACCATAACACGCTTTTCAGTTTCTTGGTAGGTTTAACCTTGCCACCAAATGTGGTCTTAACTTTCTTCCAGAACTTCGCCCAGAATGAATCATCATCGGTAACATACCAATACTCGGCTACTTCCTGTTCGGAAAGCCAAGCACGGACAATCTTCTTGTTCTGGTATTTGATTTTATTGGACTTGAATACAGCCTTGACAGCATCCAACAGTTTTTTTTCATCATCATCGGTTGGAGTGCAATCCATTGAAGGTTCGGTGCTGACAGTAAAAGCCGTTTGAATGTTCACTATATCTTGTTCCAAAGGAATAGATATACGGTTTACCGGTTCGGTCTTGTATTGTGCTTCAATCTCGTAGGTCTTGCCAGTCTTTTCATCGAAAACTTTTTCCGCTTCCTTTTCAAGAACCTTTCTGTTCGGGTACTTTTCTTTATCCACTATAATTTCATGGCGTTCCGGATTCCAGTCGTCCCAAAGTTTACAACGGTCGGGAAGCTCGGTTTTTCTACCTTTCTTTAAGTAGCTTATTTTCTGCCCGATGTCAGGCAATGCTAATATTTCTTCAAGCGTTAATGACATAATCTATATTTTTAGTGTGTGAATATTCCAGTTAAGTCTTTTGGCTTCAAAATACGTCCTAAAATATGCCCTAATATATAATATCTAATAGGGTCGATACAGTGATTCCAAGCGTCTATCGGCTCATTGATATAATGACCGTCCTTGTCTTTATCCCAAACATATTTACGGAGTTCCTCAATGATATGGTATGAACGTTCAGTAACGAATAGTTCCATCTCATGTATTTTATCAATGCCGGCTTTGATTGAACCGGGGAACTTATCTACTGGGTAGATATTTACACCTCGGTTCTTTATCTCTTGAATCAAACGAGGGTCGGCACTATCTCCGTAGACTTTCAGCCCCCACGGCTTCAATTTTTCGGCAATGGCATTTGTGAGCATTCCAGTTTCATAGAATAACTCATCAACATACAATCGGTTATCTACGATGCCACAACGAATACCTGTTGACGGGTCGTTGGTATAACCCCAGTCGGAAGCAAGAGCTACTTTCTTAGCATAAGCCGGGAACTCTTTCACGATGCCCCATTTCTTGAACACAGCACCTTCCGCAACATCAGCCCAACGACCGATAACCACATGAGCATACTTTTCGGGGTTATTCAACTTCATGTCCTCTACCTCTTTTAGGAACTCAGGAGAAAGATTTTCCAAGTTGTCAAAGTAGGTTGTATGGATATGTAGCACGTTCGGATGAGTGGAGATTTGAACTTGTACACCGTTAATCTCTACGAGTTTATGGGTATTTTCAATGTATTTTTTGTAGATGAAGTGATTAGAGTCACAAGGGTTCATTATGATGATAATCCGGTTCTGGATACCCTTCTTACGGATGGAGAGCATTATTTTATCGAACTCTTCTTCATTCGTCCACTCTTCCGCTTCATCGCAGACGAAAGTAGTGATACCTTGGATAGATTTTAGTTTCGCTGTTTGGTTTCCTGATGAAGTTTTGATACCTCGGAACATGATACGGCTCTTAGTCATTTTGTTGACTATATCCGTCTTAGTAGTTTTAAAGTATTTGGTCGTTCCGTCCAAGTCTATCTTCTCCATCATTTCGGGGATGATAGATATGCCGGCAGAAACCATCGTATAACGGGTGTAAAGAATCTGATGAACTATCTTCTCTACTGGAGTCATTTCAAAAGTCAATCGCTCAATGAAAGTGGAAGCATTGAAAGACTTCCCGCTACCACGCCCACCGGTGATAAGAATTATAAATTTTTCCTTATCCTCGTATAATGGATGGTAAATTTCTTGAGGTACTATCATTTCAGCTTGTCTTTAATCCAAGAATCAATGTTGATACCGTGGTCAATATCAGTAGGGATATCTGCATCTTCATCCTGCTTGCGTTCAACCTTTCTCCAATCTTTATCGTAATGGTATAGCCAAGTCATTTGAGCACTCAAATTGGGAGCTAGCTCACCTTCTACAACTTGCACTTCTTCTTCGCCTGTCAGATTGCCATCTCTATCCCGTAACTTCCGAACTGTGGTATTTTTAGTTTTTATGCCACCAAGAGCCATTGCAAGAAATTTGGCGCGCACAAGGGAATTTATCGCACAACGCGCACGTGAGAGGACATCACTTAATTCACTGTATGCACTTTTCTTTTCGCTAAATTTTTGTGGCGATAATCCAATAGCATGGGCAATCTCCTTATCTGTGAATCCCTTTTTGGCATATGATTCCACGAGAGAAAGAAAGTCCTCGTTTGTATAGTCAAACTTGGGCTTTCTTCCTCCTTTTCTTTTCTTTTTTTGAGATTCACTGTTACTCATGTCAATCTATCCTTTCAATTTGTTCATCGAACACTTCTCCCTTTATGAACTTCATATCCGGGTCATACCCGAACCTCTCACAGAAAGCTGCTTTAGCTTCATAGGTATCAAAGGAAAGCATCACGTAGGCATCCATATCTTGAGCCTGTTTCTGTGCATTCTCTTTTACCTGTTGCTTGACCTCTTTCATGTGGGCAATCTTTTCGGCACGTTCCAACTGTTTAGCGGCTTTATCAGCTTCTTTCTGCTCGGCAACTGGTGCCATCATATCAGACAGAGCGTCCGCAATGGAGTTTTCTTCTTCGGTCTGTAATAGGTAGTCAACTCCAATCATGTTCAAGTCAGCATCGGTCAGACCGGCATCTTTCCAATCAATGTCGGGAACAATCCTTGCAAGAGCATCGAAATTCCATGTTCCCTGAGCATTCGGGTTATTCATCAGAATATTGAGTTCCTTTTCCTGCTTTTCGTCCACGTCTATGACATCAACACGAATACGGTAGTCATTATCTGGAAACTTCTGTAATTCGTCCATAACGGTTAAACGTTGATGTCCGCTGACTACTGTAAGACCTGTACGCTTATTAACGACAATTCCACCAACCAATCCGAATTTTTTGATACCACGTTTCAATGTCTTACGTGATTCATCGGATAGTTTTCGAGGATTATAATCAGCGAAGTGAATGGCAGAACGATTAAGTTCTACCGATTCACTCTTTATGTATTTACTTAGTTCCATATTAACCATTGTTTAATCCTTGCGCACGTCTTTGCGATATTTGACGGCGAGCCAATTTATTCATGGTGCTATTGTAAGCATCTACAATCCGCAAATTTCTACTGGTAAATCTTGTACCGTATCTATTTTCGGCTTCACGTTGCAATCTTCCTGCTTGCAGACGTATCTGTTCAACTGTTTTGTTTCTTTTTCTGACTCAAGAACTCCTTTCCCTATCCATTACTTAACCCACGCGAAGAACTTAGCATATTGTTTCTAGCACGAATAATACGATTATAATTTCTCATAAAGTTGCTATTTCCCTGATTTTGCAAATTTGCACGAATCATGTTGGCTGCTCTGTTTCCAACAGCATACTGCCTTCCGGCTTCACTGGTATTGGGAAACATTGTAGTATTATATCTAGCAGTTCTTTTAGATATTCTTTTGACTCAATACCTCCTTTTATTTATCCGTTACTCAATCCAAGACTATTACGTCCTTGACGGGCGGCTCTTGAATACTGTTGGTATACGCTTCCGTTTCTTGTATAATTCAAACGGCTAAGGTTACGATACATGGCACCGCCAATACTGTTAATCCTTGCTTGTCTTGTAGGATTACCATCTGCTGCACGGCTCAAACGGTTTGTCTGTACTCCAATATCAGCAGCGCTTTTCATTCTACCTTTTCTTCTGTTTTTGACTCAGTTGTTCTCCTATCAATCTTGTTTATTATGGTGTTCCCAAATCACTCTTTCAGCCATTGGAAACACTTTGTAAATTCTCTGTAAGTCCTGTGGGTAATTTTTTTCCATCCAAAGCATACAATCAAGATTAAAACCAACTCCAGAACTGGCTTTTAGTGAGTATCTCACTGGTTCTGGAAGATTATGTTGTCTCATGTAAGCGAGAATGTCTTTCTGATTCCAATCAGCCAAAGGGTAAACCATGCCGTTATTCTCATATCCATTTTCTTCATAACCCTTCAGCATAAGTCTGCGATTCATACCATCGGCTTTCTTCATGCCTAAGAAGGTATAATAGACATCGTATTTGAGCTGCATAGCTTTTACTACATCTGTCAACTTCAACAGTTTAACTTTTGGATTAGGGACACAATACAATCCGCCACGGAGAATGTATGTAAGGTTCCAGTGTGGCACTTGAATGAACACTATCTTAGGATATTTGGCTTTAGTCCAGTTTATCCAACGGTTTATGTGTTCCAAGTCCTTGACAAAGTACATAAACACACAAACAATCCGGTCAAACTTCGGATAGATTAAATCAAGCAGAACAAGCGAGTCTTTACCGAGTGATAAAAACAGTAAAGCCTCATTCGATTTTACCCGAATGAGGTCTATATACCGGTTCGCTTGCTCTACCTTATTCATGGTTAACCTCCGGACATACCCAATGACACACGTAAATCAGCATAACGTTGTCTACGTGAACCTAACTGTGTGGCACTAGCCGTACCTCTACGGTTGGCAACCAATCTACCGCCTGCACCTGCTCCATTCATGTTTCTGCGCGGTCCGGCTACTCTGTTAATTCTTCTTGCGACTCAGCAAATCAAATTTTAGGTTTAAACAATTCAATCTATATGTTTCTCTAGTATTTCGCCTAAAGTATAATCCATTTGAGCGGCAAGATATTCTTCACCCTTATAGGTGTAAACAACATCGTTACCTTCATCATCTGTGAGAATTGATGCTTCTGCGCCTTTCACCTCAACTATAATATACGGACGTTTACCCCTATATTCACCAGTTAGCAGTTTTATGGCATCGTACTGGATAGGTTTTAATTCTATCTCACCCTCTTCAGGTAATTCTTCATCAGCCTTATATTCTTTACCACCACATAAGTAGGTTATGTACTTTTTTGCATTGGTAGGTCTAATTTCGCGGTATTCATGAGTTTTTTTACCTGCTAAAATTTCATCGAAATACTTTTGCTTAATACTAAGCGTTAGAATGTTCATAATCGTGTCTTTTAAATTAATAATTAAGTAGTTGCGGGTAACGGATTCGAACCGCTGACCTTCACCAAGTCAAAGTGACGAGCTGCCCACTGCTCTAACCCGCGATAGTACTTCAAAGATACTATGTAAACCAAAGATAATGAAAAATCTTCAACCTATAAAACCAACAATAGGTGAAATGTTGGTTATTTCTTGCTCTGTAACCATTTATCACGCTTTTCTCTACACGCCTCTAAGGTAGGCGCACAACAAGAAAACAACTCACTACTTTCAGTACGAAAGTCGTATTGGTACATCTTTACTCTTTTGCCTTTCAGTTTGGTGTTATAGGTAGTGTAATTCTCTTTACCTGGTTGGCATACGCTGCAACCGTTTTTGTTTATTGAGTTCATAACTAATATATATATTTAAAATTTTACATTCAATCTTTCTTCTCTTATATTAAAAATCACAAGCGTGCGTATATTGTTTTTTTAGGCTCTCTAAGGCTTTTTCTGTAACTAGATATGCGTAGCGCTCATTGCTGCCAATACGCTTGATAGAACGTGTTTCTTTGAGAACGACAGGATTGTTGAAGATGACTTCATACTTGTTGCCGCAACTCGTTATCAGAAAATCAACGCTACGTTTATATTCGTCCAGTTCTGTTGCTTTGTATTCACCTTTAGGGATGAAATTGGGATTGGGTACTAAGTAACCTTCTGCTACTAATACGCTAGAGTTATATACTTTCATAATCGTGTATGCTAATAAAAAAACATCTTACAGTGGTTATCGTACAATCTTGACCTCAACGGGCTAGGGTTGGCGAGCCAAGCAAAATGAAAACTTAGGCTGATTTCACACATTACGTTCTTATGGTGAATCCATTGTTCTTTTGTCATAATCGTGTATTATTAAAGGTTCATATATAAACAAGTCAGATCACATTCTTCATCGTAGTCGTATTCAAGCGATACAGGTGCAAAGTATTGTTGTATCTTCTTTGCTGCTGTTTCATTCTTACCCTCAAAAGAGAAAGTAAAAGAGCGCTTGCCTCTGACTGTTATTTCAACCGGCACGCCGGCTACTTTAGTCATATTACTTTCAAGTTCTTGCTTTGTCATAATCGTATATTTAAGCGTTAATACCAATTGCATTTCTCATAAAGTCACTCGCTTGCTCTACTGACATATCCAACTTCTTTTGAATCAGAAGAAGCATACAGCTTACTTGCTCTTTTGTATTTAAGTTGCCTTGTACAAATTCTGACATGATGAACTTTTCTATTGTTCTTTGTTTAATTACTGATACTGCCATAATCGTGTGTATTGTGGTAGCCCGAAGGCTACCGGTTAAACTTAGAACTTCTCAATTTTGAGATTATCATTGATAATAAATCTACGACCGCACTCGCAAATAATATGGGTTTCTGTAATTCTTTTGATTACCCTTACTACATCTTCATGTATTATACATGGTGTATCATCTGCATAGTGACCGTTAGCTAAATCACCTGACACTCTGTATCTCAAACCAACTTCTATCTCTTTTGTATTCATAATCTTTTATATTGTGCAGGGCGAAAGCCCTGCTGGTTTATACTATTATTTAATACCGCAAAGTTTTGAAACTTTCAGTAACTCTTTATCGCTCATAAATATGAGGTCGAAGAAAACACCTTCATCAAAAGGTTTGTTTTGTAATATAGCTGCTGATTTCATTTCACTCATAATTTGAGCTATCAAACTACCTTTTACCTTATCACTCATTTTTGTTGCCATAATCATATATCTTTTAATTGTTATTACTTCGTTTTTGATGATGCAAATGTAAATGATATATTTGACATTGTAAATAAAATAAGAAATAAAATTCTTTCTTTTAACTTTATTTTGTAAATGATATGTTTGACACTGTCATAATAAACGTATCTTTGCAAAAAAATAATAGTATGAATAGAATAGAATTACTTATTAAAGAAAAAGGGTATAATATGACATCTTTTGCCGGAAAGATGAATACTACAAGGCAGAACTTATACGCCATATTAAAAAGCCCATCCTACCCAACGCTTGAAAAAGTAGCAGAAGCTTTGGACGTTCCTATGTGGCAGCTCTTTGCATCACCAGAAGAAGTAAAAGATGATGCTAATACCATAACCTGCCCCCACTGCGGAGGTAAAATACATTTCGATAAATAACTGAGTATGCCAGATTATGAAAACATACAAAGAAAAGAGTACTGCAAATCATAATAACGTAGTTTCATATTTAGATTGGCAGAACAATGGAAGACATCAATAAAACATTTACAATTCAATGGGTAGGGCCATTTAAAAATCTCGAAGAAATAAAAGAGTATGAAAAAGATGAAAATACGGCTGATAAAAGTCTGTTCAGCTTCTACTTTTTTAGTGGTCATAAATATAATCAACAGAAAAATAAGATTTTTAGATATTTTGGCATACACAAGAGAGTTGACAAAATAACCAAAAGGCTAAATGTAAGACATTCGCACTTCTCCGAGTTTAACAATGATGATGATTTGAATATTTGGATTGGAACATTTGCTTGTTCAAATGATCAAGAAGACGAACGCAATATTGAAGATGTTGAAACTCTATTCATTTCAACTTACAATGAATATCTTACGGAAAATATAGTCAAATCTAAAAATCCTCCTTCACAATCTATATGTGTGATAAATCGTTGGTATGATAAAAATGATTACGAATGGATTTACCGGAAAAAAGATACAGCATTCATAGATGATGTTATTGTTTATGAAAAAGAATATAAAAAGGTATTCACATCTAAACTTAAATGTAGAAATGTGTATAATGAATAGCCGGAGCACTAAACTCCGGCTCACTAATTGATTAGCCCTTTGGTTTTTAAGCGATTAATAATCTCAGTGTAAAGATACTCTATATCTTTCTTGAAGTACTTATCGTTTTGAGATAGAAAAGCAACAGTTTCAATATTGTTGGAAATGAATGTGACATCGTGTAATCCGATAGCTTTTGCAATCGCATCCCTCAATCCCTTTGGAGAGTGGTATCCGGCTAGTGTCTTGGGAGAATATAAGAAAAGTATAACGAACACAAATTTCTTTCTCTGATGGGGACTTTCTGGCATCGGTGCGAAATCCTGTTCAGAAAGAATCTCCTTGAACATCTCATAAATGACTGGGATGAGTGATTTATCCGTCAAGGTGGGAGTTGACATATTCTGTTCTATTCTTGAAAGTTCCTCTTTTCTTTTTTTTACAGATTTTATTTGCTCAATAATTGAAAAATCATTCATCATAACACGATTATTTAAAAAGTAAATAGTATATTTGCATCATAATCGTGTAAGATTTGGGGGAGAATTAAGCTTGGTCGTGCTCGCTGGTTCTCCCCTTTCTATTTTAAAGGATAATTTTTTATGAATATTAAATACCAAACAGGCTTGTTTGTATTAGAGTTCCTTTTTCCGTTTTTATTTCACCGAAACATTCTTGTCGGAATCTTTTTTCCTGTGATTTAAAATACTCCACGTCTATCTCGGTAGCATAGAAATCAAATCCCATTTTGAACGCAACAATCCGGTTACTGCCACTTCCCAAATGAGTATCGAGTACTTTATCTCCTGGGTTGGCATATTTCTTGTAAATCCAGTGATACAATGCTTTGGGTTTTTGTGTCGGATGGATTTTTGTTTCTTTGTTGGCACCGCCAGTATTGGATAACCGGATCATTGCTGCAGGTTTGTCAAAAGAAGTCCATGCCAGTTCGAACTGGGAAAAATTTTCCCACGGTTGCATTTTGTCCCAAAAAATAATTCCACGGGTCGGGGGTAACCGGAAATAATTTCCACCCCATATAATTTGATTTTTGCTTACCCTGAACAATTCCTGAAAGTATTCATCAGTAGGCGGGGTGAAATCCCAATCGCAAGACATTGTATTCAATGCCCTGTTTTTCAACTTCCCAGCACCTTGGTTTAATCTTCCTTTTTTCAACCGTTGTGCAACACTCTCACCATTATACCCACCATGTTTACGCTTCATGTTGCTTCCCATTGTCATGTTGGGAGCGTTAATTCCGTATGGCGGGTCAACAATAGCCAAGTCGAAGAAGTTGTCAGAAATACGTTTTATGTACTCCATACAGTCCATATTATAAACTTCACTTATTGGCATTATTTGATTCCTTTCTAATTTGTTTTATGTTGCTCACCTTATAAATTAGGTGAGCAAAAAGTTTATTGTTTTCTTATGTGGTTACTTTCTTGAAAAACGTCCTATCAGGTTCTTCTGAAAACTCATATATTTGTCCGACACGGAATAACTGTTTTGGTATGAGTGATTGCTTATCTAATGCGTAGCACTCCTTGATACAGATATATTTCATTTTTTTTGATGATTTGAATTTACTTGTACCAACGTCCACCACAATATTTACATACGAAATATTTTCCCATACTCATCACCTGAACTTTTTCATCAACACATATACGACACATGCAAACATTGTGGTCGCCATCTGACACGGGTTCCTGAATTTTATCGTATTCCCAAAAAGATAGTTTACCTTTAGCTGGTATTGGTTCTGGAAATAATATGGGATTAGCTAATATCCAGTTATAAATAGGATTTTCATAATAGCCTTTACTAGCATCTGTTTTCTCTGCCCATTTAGAAGGATGATTGATTGAGCATCCAATTATTTCCACACTTCCAATGATAGCAGAATTGACAATGCCCTCTGCACATATTATTTTTCGTTGAAATTCAACAGGCAGACTATCCCATTGAGTTTTTGTAAATACACTAGTGGGATTTCTCATTTCTACAGGTTTTCCACTTGCATGGATTAACACTCTATGCCCTATGTATTTCTCTGGACACGCCCAAGTACGGTTCTCGATGTTTTTAAAACCGTGGACTATCAAAGAGGCCCACGGTTGTTTTATTGTTATTGCTTTCACTTCTTAATTTATTAGAATTATTTAGTTACTATTGTTCTATCACTCCTTACTACTTTCATCTTAGGCTTCTTAAACTGTTTGTCGCACGATGTATAAGGAAGCCAATACGACCTATCTTCATATAAATATTGATCTATTGGAACTAAATGAAACAATTCATTGTCAAAATCAACACCAATCAGCATACACTCTATATCAACTTCAGGATGCTTTTGGTGGTAAATGATAATTTCACTGTGTCGATATGCGTAATGGATGAATTGGTTGCGAGTCATAATTTATTCCTTGCTATCATGTTTTAAATTCTTCCAATACTTTCTTCGCTATCTCATAATGAGACAACTGCCAATCAGAACAGACGTCATCCGCTTCATCATCGTAATGATTGGCGTATACGTATGAATCCAAGTCTTCGCGAAAAGATTCACCGTCTAAACCTTCATCATCACAATCATCGTACATTCTCAATTTACGAGCTACTTCCTTACATTCTTGATGTGTGATGAAGTCGTACTTAGTCCCATCATAGACATTTTTCTGACGAATATACTTTTGTCCTATATGTATCTTGCAGGCGCAAAATTCGCATATATGCTCTTTCTTTGCTGTTGGGTAAGTTTCTTTTAGTATTGTTGACATATTAATTCTTCTTTATACATCGGTTAATAACTCGGATTAATCACATCTATATCGCACTCATGGCATAAATTGCAAACCTTTGTTTTATCTTTAAGGCACATGCTCTTAGCCTTTTCCGGATAATTCCAGTTGATGGAGCTGCGAATAATTGCTTTAATATGATCTAATTCCAAGCTCTCCGGACAATGTTCATTGAGAAAGTCTAAATCTTCTTTGATTAGTTTCTCGTACGCTTCCCTACTTATCTTAATGCTCATTTCTGTTATAATTTGAAGGTTAACGATTGACTAAATCGAAACGAGGAAGCCTTTCAACCACTTTAGAATACAGTTCCTCGACAGGAATGATTTTACGTCCGCTTCCATCTTGTCTATGGCACGCATCTTTTAATATTTGGTCTGAAATAAAGCCCAATTGATTAGCTCTAAGAACTGCAATCATTTTAGAAGTATTCCTATAACAGATGTCATTCCATAACACATATATATCTGTTCCATAGATTTCCAGTGTATCTAAAGCAAGGATTTTCCCAAGTCCTCCCATAAAGTCATCAGGGTCGACCTGTTCACCACATTTAATAATCTCAATGAGAGCTGTTATAGCTCCCGGATTACCTTCACACATTTTGATTACTGCTGACTTTGCATCATCAGCCAAAGTTATTTTGCTCATATTTAAATTGTTATTCGTTAAACTTTTCCTCTTAGCAGTTTTAGGGCTGCTAGTGGATTTTTGTTAGATAACTGTACGATTGCTTTAAATCGTTCGTCTTTTGCTGAATAGTATCGACACATACGATTATTTGCCATGTCTACTCGACCGCTCCCATATATCCAGATCATGCCTTTGTATAACCGGACATTGTTCATTATCTTTTTTGCTTGTCTTAGTCTCATATTTACTCTTTCTTGTTCTTTTAATTAATATTATCCATTAGGTAGTCTGCTATCGCATAGACTACCAGGTAAAATAAGATGTTCACTCCTAGGAGAAGGAGGATGTTTAGGAGTATTCTCATAACTAATCCAGCTTCTCATCACCTTCGAAAATATGCGCGAACACACTCTTTTCATCAGATAGTGTTAAGTCAAGTTGTGAAGGGTGACGTTTGATATAATTATAGAATGCGAACATCTTTTTGTCATCATCTCCGCACCGGTCTACCAATAGACGGATGAAAGCTAGGAGACAATCGGAGTCATTACCGAAGTTCTCTTGTGTTGAGAACTGTGTCTTATCCACGTCTTGTTTCAATTTACGGATGGCGGCTATCGCAGTATTGAAATTACGTTTCGCATCGTGGCGCAGCTCATAGCCTTGCTTTCCCATTTCACTTCTCAAATCATAGAGAAGAGTTTCTACGACATCTGTCAACACGTATGCTAGGTTGAGGGTCGTATTAAGATTTGTTGTTCCTACTAACATGATTTTACTTATTTCTTATTTGGATAAATCCACGTTTTTCTGTCTCTTTAAGGAGTTCCATGTCTTCTTCCTTGATATTACAAGGTGTTTCTCTGTTGACACTCATATAAGATGATATGCCGAACTTCTTTCGTATCTTTTCTATGACTTTCCATTCTTTGGTAGTCCAGCATATTGTAACATTCATTTTCTTAAGCTTTTTCCTATGAATTTCACTCGTGTAGTAATGGAAACTAATCTATCCATAGTACGTTCCCCGTACTTTTGGGAGATTTCATCAAGCGATAGATTAGTGGTTATTATCAGGAGTTTTCCCCGCTTTTCCGCTTCGTCAACAATTTCACAGAATGCAAGTCTTTTTTCTCCGAATTTCACGCTAAGATTCTCTGTACCGACATCATCAATGTAGATGATATGTTTTGTCTTCACTGCGTCTATATCAGCGTTCATCTGTTGTGCATCATAACATGCTACAATCTTCCGGCAATAGTGATTGAGAAGCAAAGGGATAATTTTCCAGCATATAAGTGATTTTCCCCGCCCACAATTGCCGTGGCATAAAAGCCCACGTCCGTTATTTCCGGAAAGCCATGTGGCTATTTCCTCGTATTCCGGCAACCATTCGGCATTTCCCGTGAAATAATTCAACCCTCGCCAAAGGACATTCTTTGCATCTGGTATCGCTATATTCACAAGATTAGGGATAGGGTTAAATCCGGTCTTTCTGAGACTGTCGATTGTTTTCTTGAAATCTATTTGTTCCATCTTTCCTCCCATTTTCTTTCCTGTGGCGAATCGTATTTGTCAGGAGAGTTATCTTTGAGAACCACACCAATGTCAGTAGTTGGCTTGGTGGACATTCTTTCTCGGTTTGCCCATGTTACTAACCTTTTAGGAAGCTCCCAGGTCTTTTCAAGTTCATAGCGCATCTTAGTCTCTGATTTGTTCAGTTCAGACCAATAATCAAAGAAGGAGCGAATCATTTCCTTTTGATACTTGCCGACAAAAGGTACAAGAGATTGATAAAAAGACTCTTTTCGAGAGAGAGTAGCGGCTTTAGCCGCGTCTTTCTTATCTCCGTTAGGAGATTCTTTAGTATTATCTTCTTTATCTTTCTTCTTATTATCGCCCTTAGCTTGCCCCATTTTTTCAACAACTGCCCTTAACTCTGCCCTTAGCTCGCCCAAAGCAATGTTTAATTCGCTGATTTCTTTATTGTTATCTATGACCCTGTCTACGTCCTTGGGTATGCCCTTGTATGGGTTGTATTCATCATAGTTGCATAAAGTTATCACAGTCATGCCTTGTTTGTTACAAGTCGTTATCATACCTTTTCTTTTAAGTTTTGAAAGGAAATAGCGCACTTTCTTTTCAGACCATTGCCAACGCTTCATCAAAAACGATATAGATGCTGGATATTGACCTCTTGTATAAGAGATTTCCCGACCTCCGATGAGTTCGCTGTACGCCTTGTCGGTTGCCTCAAATCGTGCTGACTGAATTAAGTCAAGCCACGCTTCGCACTCCGAAAACTCACGGGCTACCTTCCACATTTCATTCGAGAAAAACCTGCGGCTTAGCCTCAAAAATCCTTCGTCCATAGTTAGAATCTCACGTTAGTTAATTGTCTTCCTTTGGAACAAACTACCCATTTACCATTACCGCTATCAAACAACCGTAAATCAGAGACTTCGCCAAAACGTTTGATGTTACCACAGAGGTCTACGACCCAGCCACATTCTTTGGAAGGGTGGGGGCGAATAGCCCGACCGACTATCTGATACCACATAGCAAGTGACATTGTAGGACGTGCCATAACAACAGTGTCAAGTTCCGGGTAGTCAAAACCTGTAGTCAATACCCCGACATTTGCCACTACCGGAATTTCACCGGACTTAAACGCTTCGAGTATTCTTTCACGCTCACCTTTCGGAGTATCACCGGAAACAATAGCGCAACCAGGTATAGACCAAGTTAAACGTTCGGCTTCTTTCAAGAACCGTGTAAACACTAAAATACCTTTCCGTTTTCCTCCCATTTTCGGATTCATCAGCCTTTGGACAATATGAACTAGATAACCATAGAAGTCTATCCGTTCATATTCTCTCTGAACTGATTTGTCCGTATAGTCGGCACCAGTGGTATTTACTTTCAAATTGAGTTCGTTCCATCCGATAGGATTCATAGGGTAATAGTTCAGTTTAGCCAAATATCCCATATCAAGCAAAGTAGATACCTGTACATGGTAAATGACCTCTGAAAAAACATGCGGCTTTGTCCGGGTGATGAATTTCAGCATAGAACCGAAATCACGACTGGAACTTAAACGGTATGGCGTAGCTGTCAGTCCGAGTACCTTACATTTCACTGCCTCAAAGAAATCCTTATACATTCCTTCTTTAGGGTTCACAAGATGACATTCATCCACGATGATATTTTTGAAGTGCGTAAAGAGTTCGGGATGGTTCTTTACACTTCCGATGGTAGCAAATGTTATTCGGTTTATCTCCTTTGAGTTGAAAGAAGCTGAATAGATTGAGCAGTCAAGTACACCGTAAGAACAAAGCTTCTTGAAATTTTGTTCCAAAATCTCTTTTGAAGGCTGGAACACTAAAGTATGTCCATCAAGCCTTGCCGCTATATCCGCTATGATAAGCGACTTTCCGCTGCCCGTAGGCAAAACCATGATGGCGTTAGTTTTCTTTGCCTTGTTGTTGAAAAAAGAAACGGCTGAATCAGATGCTTTCTGTTGGTAATCACGCAATACATAACTCATAACCCTTTCTCCTTTCGTAATTTATTATTAAGTGCTTTGTAATACTTGATAAGCTGCTCATAATCAAAATCAGACTTCTTAGAAGTATCGGCAGCTTTCACTTTCAGCAAGTCGAATTTCTGTTGACCGATTTTAGTAATTAGATTCACCCGATAATCTTCCAAATGGTCAGCTTTGAACCTGTTGCAGTGACGGCACTCAGCATGGCAGTTATTTTCATCGAAACGTGTAGCCAAATGCGTGCGACTGAAATAGTGGCCGCAATCAGCTTGTTCGAACGGTTTTATCTGTCCGCATGAGATACATTTGAAATAACCGTTTGGCATACAATCACGAAGCCGGATAAAAAGAGAAAACTCTTTGTCGAGCTTAGCTTTCAAATCCGGCTTCTTCTTTACTGTTACCCCTGCTTTATCAAACAGAGGTAGAGGCTTGTCTTTCTTCTTAGCCTTTGTTCGCTTTATATAGTACGGCATCTTACCTATATTTTACAGTATCATTTTCAATCCAAACCTCAGAAGCATTTCGTCTTTGCATTACGCTATCATGGTAAACTTTATGCTCTTTGGATATTTTCGCCAATTCGTATTTAGTTTTATTTAATTCACGTTCTAAGCTCAACACCTTTTGAAAATCCGATTCACCGTTACCTTTCATAAATGATGTCATTTCCATATCTCGCATTACATCCAAATGGTCAATAAAATCACTTGCAACCTTTTCAATTATATCGGTTGATACAGAAATACCATATTCTTGAAATATGTCTGCCATAGCTTCGATGTCTATATCTCTAACCATAATTATTTATCTTTAAAACGTTTCACATACAACTAAAGCCCCGAAGCGCATTCTCCGGGGCAAAACAACCATTATTCACTAACCCTTGCCATTTATGTGTGGCTCACATTTATGAGGGGCGTGGAAGAATCGAACTTCCCTCCTCTACAATGCTGCGCATCACATTAGTCACACCAGCCAAACGCCCCATATTTTCCTGCCCCATTTTCACAGACGGAGCAGGCAGGTTAACTAAGTTACACTTCGATGATTACAATATCAGGTGCAATCTGTCTGATAGCATCCAACTGTTCATCAATCACCTTGTTTTTGTATTCCTCTATGGCTTCATTTGCGCCAGCGGACACAAGGGAAAGGGAAACATCTCTACCATCCACATCAGCGTAAATCTCAACCTCAATTTCTTCATTGACAAAACCTTTGAAAAGAGGAATGTTCAGTTTGAACGATTTCGGCAAATTAGAATCAACCACTTGCGAGTAGTTATCTACCTTACTGCCATTTTCCTCCTTACTGCGTTCGATGTCTTGGTTTACTTTTGCCTTGAAGTTCTTTAAAGTAGAAACAAGCATCATATTTTGCGATTTATCGGTAAAGAAAGCACGGTGCATCTTGATAAACTTAGATAGCTTGATGGGTTCCCATTTCTTTTCGGTATTGATGCCGAACTCCATCATTTCTTTGGAGGTTTTCAGTTCACCTCTGATGTCCGATTGGTAATAGTTCGTTTCGTCAACCGTCAATGCTATCCCCATCACATCACGGTTTACAATGATGTTCGACGCTTTCTGGTTGATTAATTCAATGCGCTTTTCCAGCCATCTAAAAGGAGTGTCGATAATCCCACTTATCACAACCCTTTCAGGTTCTTTTATTTCCAAAAGTTCTGGTGCTTCACCCTCTCTCAATACTACTTCAATAGGCGTACCATTATAATCTTTCGGTACAACCACGTTTAATTTGTTTTCGCTCATGATTCTGTTCCTGTTTTACGATTAATATTAAAAATAGTTCTTTGCATTTCCTGCGGCATTATAGGACGGGAATAAACCAGCTCACCAAGCTTGTTGTAATACCCAGCCATCTTTTCTTCATGATAGAGAATTTTCACACACTCTTCATTTTCAACATATTCAGAGCCTTTCTTTATATTTTCAAGAAGTTCTTGTTTTCTTTCATTTAAAGGCTTTAATTCAGCCTTAAATGCTTCCATAGCTTCTTTTTTCTCTATCTCAATATCATTAATCTGAATTGAGGTTTCAGCAAGATATTCTTTCTTTTGCGCTAATTCATCCGGTGTAAAACGGTGAGTATAGCCAATTTCTTCTACAGCATCGGCATTGTCTTGTAAGAACTGCCATCTATTCTTTTCGGGGATTTCTTGACCTAAAAATTTGTCCATAAAATAAAATGATTAAATAAATTCTTGATTTCTTTGTATTTCCTGCTGGGCGTATATCAGCATTTGATGTTCATTCGCAGCCGGCAGATAGATACCTGCCACTGATGCGCTCCAATTACGAAAGCGGTCAATCGAAAGTGTCATTTCACCTGTTGTCAGTTCGGCAGAACTGCGTAAGTAAGTTACTTCTTGACCTTTCTTATTGGTTATCTTACGTTCAAATAAATCACGGTTGCAAGTTCTCTTATAGAAGTCTATTTTTGCTTCATCAAGGCTGCAACCGTATTCACTACCGAAATACCCTAAAAGAAGGTGTAAGTAGCTGTTCTGAGCAAGCGTGCGGTTAGGGAGTTTCTTTTTCACTTCCACCACCGCACGTTCACTAAACAATTTGTTTAC
Source organism: Bacteroides sp. f07 (assembly GCF_042854785.1). NCBI lineage: Bacteria > Pseudomonadati > Bacteroidota > Bacteroidia > Bacteroidales > Bacteroidaceae > Bacteroides > Bacteroides sp. f07. Next base: position 1,303,822 of record NZ_BAABXI010000001.1, read on the forward strand.
ATACTCTTTAAACTTGGGTATTTGATATTCATTCTTCAAGTCGAATAGCATACACTAAAAAGGCAAATCGTCCTTTGCATTACCATTTGCATCAACCGGAGGCGGAAAATCCTGCGGCTGATGATAAGTCGGCTGTGGTGCCAGTTGTTGCACTGGTGCACTCTGTGGGGATTGTGATACACCGCTACGTCCTTCTATTTTGTAGCACCGAATAGATGCCATGCGTTTAAGCTCTCCATCCTGATTCGTCCAAGAACGTCCCTGTAAGACAAATGATACGGTAACGACATCACCCTGATTAAAGCGGTCAAGTTCTGTACACTTGTCACCCGAAAACTCTAAGGGAATAACATTCTCATACTCGCTACGCTCTCCCGTATAAGGGTCGTAAGTGGTAGCATCTAAAATAAATTCCCGTTTTGTAAATGAGGAACCACCGTTTTTGGATGCTATTTGAACGGTTTGCCCGATTTCGATTATCCGTCCGGTTATTTGATTTGCCATTAATTTTCTCCTCCAAATATCTTTTTATCAGTGATTAAACTTCTGTTCTCTTCCAAGAATCTGATAAACTCTTCACAATGATTAGTGAGAATAGGAATATCACGTTCGGGGTTGAAAACGTATGTCTCTGTATAAGTATCTACCACATAACCGCCCTTGTTGAACTCTACGATGTTGTATTCAAACGTCCGTACATCCGATCCATTCTGCATAAGAGCGTATGGATAAACCAGATGTTGGTGATGGTCTTTGAACTTTCCTACAGTATAACTGCCAGTTGTCTTGATGTCATGAACACTGGTAGGCATCAATTCATCAATTACTCCATAAACCAAAGCATTTCCGTATGCGGTGGGCAGAATGGCTTCTACACGCTGTTGGGTCAATGCGCCTTTGAAGTAACCGGCAAACTCACGGCAAAGAGAAATAGGGAAAACAAATGTACGGTTGTTATAAACAACTGTATAACAAGTATTTTCTGTATTCCTTTCTACATCCATCCCGTTTGGTTTTCGATTTTCGATTAGAGCATCTACCAATTCATTAAAGGCTGTGCCCTTGTCAGCCGCTTCACTATCAAAAGGCTTTCGATTGATACGGTCTATCAGTTCTTGAAACTGCAATTCGTGAAATTCTTCGGGAGTATGGGGAGGATTTTCGCTCCATCCCCAATACTTTTCCCAAATTACATCACTATTCAGATATCCCCAATAGGCATCCAATAATGTTGCATATATACAGTAATTAAGCTGCTGGTTTTTCATAAGTCTTTGTCTCTTTATTGGGAACAAGTCCTAATGCTTTTGCTTTATTATTAATAAGCACTTTTGCCGCAACCACCGAACTACCTATATGTTGAAATTCACCAAGCCTTGATAACAAGTCATTGATGGATTCTGCGTCTGTCACCAGCTCAACCTGCTCTTTGATTTCCTCCATCACCTTATCGTATTTCTCCTGTGCTTCTTTCTTGGCGGCGAGCATCCCAAGGTAAGAGTTAATAATCTTCGAGGCGATAAAGTCGTTCTTGGCAGTTGGATTACCGTTCCTGTCAAGGATAGTCGGCACTTCCATTACTGAAGGAAGATTGCAGGTATTCTTTCCGTCATTCCTTGATGTCGGATCGAAAGTGATAGTACGTCTTTGAACGCCTCTTTCGCTTTTCATTTCAAGATAACCGAGCAAATCCAATTCGGTAACGATGGAGTTGTAGGATTTTTCACGTAAGGCAGGAATGAACACCGTATCATCACCTTCTTTTCTTGTGTCACGATGGGCAACGAAAATGATGTGCTTGTTCAGACTTGAGAGTGTTCTTGTCATCCAAGAAAATTCAGCATTGATACCACTCCAATCCCGGATAGACGGTTGGCGGTTACCACATTTATAAGTAATGATGAAATCCATCATCTTACCGATGGTATCAACTACGATTGTCTGATAAGCTGACAAATCTTCCTGCAAGACCTGTTGAACATCACTCCAAGAAGTGACCTGTACTGTGTCTATGTTTTCCAAATGTGCCATATTCATACGTTTCACCCCGTTATCGAAATCCAATAACAAAGGTTTCGGAGCACTCAGTGCTACCGTACTCTTTCCCATACCGGCTTGACCGTAAATCATCATCTTTACTGTGGTAGGGATTACTAATTCATTACTTTTTTTGATAAGACTCATAATCGTAAAATTTAAAGGGTTAATTATATTCTTTGTTCTTTAGAATCGATGGCATAAAGAAATACATCACAGGCGTTTACATCATAAGGAGACATCTTTGTCGGACCTGTCTTTGTTGCTCGTATCTTCTTTTCGGCTATTAATTTCTCAAGACGATACCGTCCGCCAACAAATCCTGCAGCTTGTGACTTGTTTAAAGGTATTCTGTTGCCAATCCGGTAGAGGGTGTTTAATTTCGTTTCCGCATTCATTCTGACCTCCTTATCCTGTCAACGGTTTCTATTTTCGTTCTTCTGGCTCTTTTCATATCGTTCTGTTCGTGGTAGAGCGATAATCCGAAAACACATAGAAGGAAGCAAGCAAAAGCAGAACGTATAGCCGGTGAAAAATCAAACGTATATTCAACACCTGATAAACGTTCATAAAACTTTTTGCATAGCTGCCTGCCATTTTTTACATTAAGGATTTGAAAAGCTTTCTGCAGTTGGTTGTTTATTGTACTGAATGCCCTGCATTTGGCTTCTGCAATCTCTTCCTTTTCCATACCGGAAATAAACATCTGTGCTGTTACTTCACACTCAGGTGTCAGTTCGGTTAGTACTCTTTTCATAATCGCGTAAGATTAGATACTATTCCTGCATATTATTGATAATATACATTGAACCGGTGTACTTGTTTTTAGAGATTGTATATGCCGGCTTGCCGCCTGGAATAACAATACCTTTATCTCTTAATTCTTTGCTAATTACATGGGCTTGCTGTCTGTAGCCTGTAACATCAACTTCTGATAGCGGGATAATTTTCTGTTTGCCCGGCTTTACTTTTAAAATCGTTTCTCTGATTGTTGCCATAAGATTAAAAATTAAATTTATGATTGGTGGGTGGTAGAGGAATCGAACCTCCCTCAATTATGATAATTGGTTGCGCAACACAAAGCTCTAACCGATGAGCTAACCACCCATATAAGAAAGGTGCACTATCTTCACAGACGGCACACCTAGTACAAACACAAAATAAAACACGACAAAAACTACTATATTTTTCAGAATCCGCCCGGCTGGTTTCCCTTACTCACAGTACTGGTTTATTGCAGGAACCTTATGCCGGATTATCGGTCTACCTTTTTGCGGATTTCTGTTTGGATTTTAGTTGTTTCAATTCTTCAATCATCCTTTCAAGGCGATTGTATTCTTCTCTTCCGGCATCGTAATCAAGTACGATACAGTCACGGCAAAACTCTAACCGCTTAATTTGTAGTTCTAATGTTTCATTCATTTCTTTATTTGTTATGAAGTGTTTTAAAGGTTATTCACGTAATTCTGTGTAGGCGATTCTAACAAAAGCAAAACAACCAACACATATAATACCCATGATAATAATAGAGATCGTTTTTATTGGGCTGTAGGTTGTGATTGCCCCATAAAACATAATTATAGCGCATAAGGTTAAAAGTATGGATAAAATCAACTGGATTATTTTCATAATCAATCCTCCTTTTCTACTTTAAAACCCTTATCTTCGAGATAACTAATTATGGTATCTTCACTGACTTGGTTTAGAACCTCTGTTTCATCCATTTCAGAAACAAGACTGGATACATCAAAATAATCCACACAGTCGGATGCGCTTACAAGTGATAATAAACTATCAGCACCCACTTTTGAATAATAATGTGACATAATCGTATGATTTAGAAATTTGCGCCCGCCATACCTTCTACGGATTGTACCCAGAATCGAGACTGGACGGGCAATATATCGTTGAATTTCTACTGAAAGAAAATTTAAAAGTCATACTTACAACTTGAATCTTTCGTTTAGAACCTTGTGAACGTGTCGGTGGTTACTGCCTGTAGCCGATTAACTTCGCTGTCTGCTATGTGCCCGAAGGCTTGCCATTATGCGCACGGACGAAAAATCCGTTATATATTGCGCCCGCCATACCTTCTACGGATTGTACCCGGTATCGAGACCGGACGGGCATTGTATAATCGTGTATTTATGCGTATCTGCTTAGACCTTGAATCAGACAGAGGGCATCATAATCCATGTCGTTATCTTCACCTGTATCTGGCCCTGAAAGGATGGCTTCATAGGTATCAATTTCTTCTTCGATAACTTCTATGAAGTCAGCTTTGCAATCTACATTGTAAACTCTGCGGGCTGTTTCTTCATCCATATTCTGAACATTGTCCAGGTCTCTGTATAAGGCGTTCAAGCCTTGTTCAATCTCGTAACGTGTCATAATCATGCAATTTTTAAAAGGTTAGCTTTCTTGAAACATCTGAACTCACCGCGTTCTGTATCGAAATAGGTTTGAACTGTATCGTTCTTTGCTCTTTTGTCATTACCGGTCACTGCCGGCATGTATTTTTCGCAAAGCGTGCCGTAAGCTTCTCTCATTGTGCCATCTACTTTCTGAAAGTAGAACTTCACAATCTTGCTTTTCATTTGAGCTTTCAACTTCATATTTGCCCATGCGCATTTCAGTGCTTCGCTCATAGAAAAACCGTTTCTCTTTACAAAAGACCATGCTAAACTCATGACCTCTTTCATCTGATTTTTTAAATTCGTGCTCATAATCGTGTATTTTAATATGTTTATACTATTGCGTAAAAGATTTTAAATTCGTTTCTTTGCAAAAGTGATTAGGTTATCACTGTTTGATGATGCAAATATACTATGTTATCGCAATATATCGCTATTTATCGCAATAAAATATCGCTATATTGACAATATTTAACAATATATGAATAGACTAAATATTGCAAAACTGCGTAAGTCTCTGAAAATGAATCAAGAGACGTTTAGAAAGGAAGTAGGTATTTCTCAATCGTATCTGTCTGAACTTGAGACTGGAAAGAAAAGTCTTACAGAAGAACTATATAATAGCATAGTTGAAAGATTTGGACAGAATATTATTATACCTTTTGTGGAATTTGATTGCGATAATATCGCTTTGGATACACCGCATTTGGATTGCAATAACAAAAATGCTATCCCTTTATTTGAGTTGGAAGCTGCTTCTTGCGGAATGCCTTCAGGGTTTGAAATAGCGATAGAAGCTAATAAATGCGATAGATACATTATACCCGATTTAGCTGGGTGTGATTTTACTATGAGAACACGTGGGCGTAGTATGATAAATAGAAAATATCCAGAAAGAAGTATTCCTGAACGTTCTATTGTAGGATGCAGAATTTGGAAAAGTAGATCTCATGTAAGGTGGGGGGAAGTGTATGCTTTGGCAACCCCAGATGGAGTGGTTATAAAAAAAGTAATGCCTTCAGAAAAGGAAGGATATATAAAATGTGTATCTTTTAATGAAGAAGAGGGTTTTATACCATATGATCTTCCTGCCAGTGAAATTCAAGACTGGGCAATAGTAGTAGGAGTGGTCAATGTAATGAACTGGGTATAAGATGAAGTTCAATCAATATATATGGAATCTATATAAGAACTCCCCGGAAGGAGAAACTGTCATATCCAGCTTTTCAGACAGAAAGGAATGGATAGACGAGGAGCAACTTTTAGAACGTTATAACCCAAGTATCAAAGACAATTTCAACAAGGAAATTATATGCAAAATACTGGAAGATTTTTGGTGCTATAAAGTTTCCGATTTTGAAGGTATAGAATATCCGTCACTTGATGAAGCTGGTAATATATATGAAGATATTATCTCTACAGGATTACGGATAGAAAATGAAGAAGTATTGAAGATAGGAGATTTCGACTTGATGCTTGAATACATTCCATTTCTATCAATGGAGTTAAATTGCCTGCTTGGTGAATATTTCTTTCCATATTTGTACATTGACAGATTCTATGAACTCAAAAGGTTAGCCGACTATTTCGAGATAGAATTGCCATCTATTCCCAAAAAGCCAGATTACAAAAGCAGATGTATGTATTACTGGGAGTTATGTAAGGTATTCTATCTGTTCAGGACGAAAAACAACCTGACACCCGATGAATTGAGTGCATTCATGTACGATTATGCACCAAATCTCCTACACACGGAGAAAAAGAGTGAAATCCCCCAACCATCACAAGCATGGTTCATTGGTGGATTGATAAGAGGATATGGCGAGCAATGGACTACCGGATTTTGGCAGTCAAATCAAGAAACGAAGAAGGGAGACATTCTGATTCATTACGAAACAGCACCAATTAGTGCAATTACCTGTTTATGGATAGCCCAAGTAGATGGAGTTATTGACCCATTTACACATTATTACAGCAACACTTATGTAAGTAACAGAATAGACATTCCTCATATTACACTAAAAGAGCTTCGGGAAGATGAATACTTCTCCGGGCACCCACTCATAAGAAAGAACTTTCAAGGAGTAAACGGATGGGCAGTTAATAGTGAGGATTATTTGGAGCTATTGCGTATCATAAAAACAAAAGGGTTTGATATAGAGACTTTACCAAAGCTGTATGCTCCAACCTTACCCAAAGATGTAATTGTAGAGTACGAGCATGATGTAGAACAACAATTGTTGGAACCCTTACTTAATTCTATGGGGTGGTACGAAAACAAAGACTTCATCCGGCAGTTACCAATCCAAGCGGGGAGAGGTCATAGGGTATTTCCTGATTATGCACTCCATTATGATAACAAGCCCAATGAGGAAAGGGCAAAAGTTCTGATTGAAGCCAAGCTGCACATGAAGAACAACCAGGCGATAGAGGATGCTTTCTTGCAAGCTAAATCTTATGCTCAGTTGTTGGAGTCATCTGTTATTGTTTTGTGTGACAAATATTATCTATTTGTATATGAAAAGCAGCAGTCTTTTGATCGGAATAGTTATAAAAGATATACATGGTTGGATATGGAAAATCCTGACATTTTCAACGAATTAAAGAACAAACTAAATATTAAAGCACAATGAAGAAGATTTTATTTTTAATGATGGTTGCATTTTTGTGTATGCCATCTAAAGCCCAGAAGCAAAGTGATGTAGTTATAAAAGCTGGTACAATAGTGTCTTTAGAAGCGATTAATAATGTAAAAGCATCTCAAGTCCATGAAGGGCAAACCATCGACTTTAAAGTTTCAAGAGATATTATTATTGACAAGAAAATAGCTATTCCAGCAGGTACAATAGCAAAAGGAACGGTTTATGAGGCGAAAAGATCCGCATGGTTCGGAACAAAAGGGCGTTTAGGGATTAAGGTTCGATATATGACCTTGCCTTCTGGAGATGTTGTCAATTTTGCTTCTTCTGAAGTTTATATTACTGGTAAAAACCGTACTCCTTTATCGGTAGTTATATTCTGTTGTACTTGCATTCCTCTTCCTTGTGGGTCTAAGGCGGAAATGAAAATAGGATATGAATTTGATGCAACTGTTGCAAATAACACAACTGTATCCATTGAATAAATATTATGAAACGATGGAACATATCAATTTTCTTGATGATTTAAAACAAACTAAATAAGCGTTATGAAAAAGATTTTATTTTTAATGGCAATACTGCCAATGATGTTATTAGCAGCATGTTCATCAGATGATGATGGCAAAGAAACTTATACAATAAAAAATCTAACTGGTGTAAATTGGCATGATGTAGATGTATGTATTATGAGTTCTGGAGATGATGATGCGGAACTGCTAGAAATGATTGATACCAAAGATGTTGCCGTAGGCGAAACATGTACAATATCTACTGAGCATTCTTATTTCTATATAAGTGCAAAAAATAATAGAGGTAAATTGTTTATGAGCAAAGTTAAGTATTTATCGAAAGATACTTCAGTATCCTCTTATGATATATTAGTAAATCTATAGTAGATATGTGTTCTGTTAATTATTTCAAAACTCAATATTAACATCTCAGTTCTATCTTAAAAACAGCAATTGTATAGTAGATTGTTTTTTGAAAAGGTAAGAAAAGAGCATTTAATAAATTAGTAATCAGTATAATAATAGAGCCGTTGTACGGGACTTCGTAACGCGTAGGTCGCCAGTTCAAGTCTGGCTAGCGGCTCTCAAATAAAACGCTGATTATTAAGTTAATAATCAGCGTTTTATTTTTTACAGAATTCTTTTAGTATGACTAGGAATGTCTCTTTGTTTGGATTTTATGTGAAATATAAAAATACATCTATGTTAAGTCGTATTATTGTTTTAGTTGTTGCCGGGGTTGCCGTAGTCTACATTGTTCGTTTTATAGATAACTTTCTCTCCCGGCGCTGAAGATAGAGTCAACTCTCGAACATTCTGCTGCGTGCCAGCATGCAAGCCCCTACAATACCAGCTTTGTCCTTCAACTTGGAAGTCATGATGGCTGAATCTTTATTGACCAAATTTAGAGAATACTTGCGCACTGCTGTTTTGATGGGTTGGGTGATATAATCACCGGTTAATGACAGAGTTCCGCCTATGATAACCAGTTCGGGATTAAAGATATTTATTAATCCTGCGATCTGTTTCCCAAGTTTCTGTCCAATCTCTTCTACTATCTCAATGCAGAGTAAGTCCTCTTTATTCACGGCAGCGATAATTTCATCAAGAGTTAATGCATTGTTTTTTGATAAAATTCTGTTTGATAAAATAGAACTCTCTCCGTTTTGAATACGTTCGATTAATATTCGATGAAGGGCAGAACCGGACGCTTCGGTTTCCAGGCATCCTTTTTTTCCGCAATGGCAAATTATTTCGTTGTCGAAGACATTTGTATGTCCAAATTCTCCGGAAAAGCCTGATTTTCCGGTATATATTTTCCCATCAATAATAATGCCGATACCTAACCCCCAACTAACATTTACAAAGATAATATCTTTTTCTCCTTTTACGCATCCCTTCATGTATTCTCCATAGGTCATAGCGCGTGTATCATTATCTATTGTTACCCGAAATCCAATTTTTTCAGTTAGCACCTCTGCTAAGGGTCTTTCTTCAAAATTAAATAGACTGAAACTATACCCGGATTCAGGATTTACCCTACCGGAAACATTTATATTGATATTTAATATTTTATCATTGTCAACATCTGCATTCTTTATAAATTGGAGAATAAGTCTGCATAGCTCATCAAGTGCTTCTGAAGTGTTTTCTGATTTAAAAGGGATATTCATTTTTAATTCTACCATATCACCTTTGAAATTGATTAAACCTATATTAATCGCAAATTTCTTGATGTCTACCCCAATGAAGTATCCGGATTCGGGGTTAAGCCCGTATAAGCTGGGATAACGTCCACCACTTGTCTCCAGTTTGCCATAATCATTAATATAGCCTTCTTCACACATTTCGCTAATGAATTTTGTGACAGTTGGGACGCTAAGATCTAGTTCTTTTGCTAAATCTGTAATAGTAGAACTACCACTATATATATAATGCGTAATAATCTTCTTCTTGAGAAGAGCGTTTTTGGTTCCTGCTTCTATTTCTTTCAGTAAATGTTGTTTCATCTTAGTTCTTCTTTATTCTTTTCCACAAAGATAATAAATTTATTTATTAATAGGTGTTTGATGAATTTGAATTTGTTGTAATGCCCGTTTCTGTATTCTTCTTTGGCACAAATGACTAATGCAAAATATCAGGTTTTGTAAATTGATATAATAAATAATTTTATTAATATAAACGTGTATATTAAATATTAGTCCTATATTTGTGCAGATATTGTTTAACTATAAATAAAAGGAGAAATATGATTGTATCTAATCTGCAAAATAGTCAGCGCATTGAAGGGCTCCACCCTATGTTTGGACGTTTATTTGACTATGTGAAAACGCATGATTTACTTCACGCGGAATTGGGGCGTATTGAGATTGATGGTGAGCGTCTATTTATTAATAATGTAAATCCAGAGTGTGTAGCTCCTGATAAGCAGGTTTTAGAGTTGCATCACGATTACATTGATGTGCATATTCTGTTAGAGGGCGCAGAAACGATTGGCTGGAAAGCTTTAGAGGATTTGGAAAATGAGGTTAAGGCATATTCTAAAGAGGAAGAATGTGCTTTATATTCGGATCGTCCTACTACTTATGTTAATCTGCTACCGGGACAATTTGTGATTGTATATCCGGAGGATCCTCATGCGCCGGTTATCGGTCATGGTAAAATTCGTAAATTAATAGCTAAAGTAAAGCTTTGATTTACTATTGGTTTGCTTTTCGATGCAAAAAAAGGTGGCGTTATTTATTGTAGTAGCGCTGCCTTTTTTAGTCGTATAGACTATTGTTGTGTATTGCTTATTAATTAATTACCGTGATATAATAAAATATTTAATTAAATATTTGGATAATAATAAAAATGTCTATATGTTTGCAATGATTTAATACGAGTGAAACATAAAAATTTACTTTATATGAAAAACAAGAATATTTATCCCTGGGTGGTAGTTGGTTTATTGTGGATAGTGGCGCTTCTTAATTATATGGATCGCCAGATGCTTTCTACTATGCAAGAAGCTATGAAAGTTGATATTGTGGAGTTGAATAAAGCAGAGGCTTTTGGAGCTTTGATGGCTATTTTTTTGTGGATATATGGTTTTATGAGTCCCGTTGCCGGAATAATAGCAGATAGGGTAAATCGTAAATGGTTGGTGGTTGGCAGTCTTTTTGTTTGGTCTGCTGTTACTTTCTTGATGGGGTATGCTCAAGATTTTCACGAACTTTATTGGTTACGTGCTATAATGGGAATCAGTGAAGCGTTGTATATTCCGTCGGCTTTGTCGTTGATTGCTGACTGGCATGAGGGGAAATCACGTTCTTTAGCGGTAGGAGTACATATGACGGGATTGTATGTAGGCCAGGCTATCGGTGGTTTTGGGGCTACGGCTGCTGCAGTTTTTTCATGGCAGAGCACTTTTCATTGGTTTGGTATTGTTGGTATTGCCTATTCTTTGGTACTTATATTATTTTTGAAAGAAAATCCTATTCATAATATTGCTGTTAAGGAAATAGACAATACTCCTAAAGAGAAGAAACCTTCTGTCATAAGTGGGCTTTCCTTGCTGTTTACTAACTGGGCATTTTGGATAATTCTTATCTATTTTGCTGCTCCCAGCCTTCCGGGATGGGCTACAAAGAATTGGCTTCCGACGTTATTTGCAGATAGTCTGAATATTCCTATGGCTGAGGCAGGTCCGATCTCTACCATAACAATTGCAGTATCGTCTTTTATCGGTGTTATTCTAGGTGGAATATTGTCCGACCGTTGGGTGCAAAAAAATATTCGTGGACGTATTTATACAGGAGCTATTGGTTTGGGAATGACCATACCGGCGTTGCTTTTGCTTGGTTTTGGTCATAGCTTTATCAGTGTGATTGGTGCGGGTCTGCTCTTTGGTATTGGTTTTGGAATATTTGATGCAAATAATATGCCTATTCTGTGTCAGTTCGTATCGGCAAAACATCGTGCAACCGCTTATGGCATAATGAATATGACCGGAGTATTTGCCGGAGCTGCCGTGACCGAGGTTCTTGGCAAATGGACAGATGGTGGAAGCTTGGGACAAGGATTTGCAATGTTAAGCATTGTAGTAGCTGTGGCATTGGTACTTCAAATCTATTTCTTAAGGCCGAAGACAGATAATATGGTAGATTGAGAATAATACTAACTTTATAAAAAATAAAATGATGGAACGAATTAAAGGACTTATTGATGCACCGTTTACTCCTTTTTATGAAAATGGTGAAATAAATTTAGAACCAATTGAAGCATACGCTAAAATGCTGGTAAAGAATGGGCTGCAAGGAGTTTTTATCAATGGCTCTTCCGGTGAAGGCTATATGCTGACAGAAGAAGAACGTATGCAACTGGCTGAACGTTGGGTATCTGTTGCTCCTGACGGTTTTAAAGTGATTGTACATGTTGGCAGTTGCTGTGTGAAAGCGAGCCGTATGCTGGCCGAACATGCACAAAAGATCGGCGCATGGGGTATTGGTGCTATGGCTCCACCCTTTCCGAAGATTGGACGTATTGAAGAATTAGTTAAGTACATCGAAGAGATTGCATCCGGTGCACCCGAACTGCCTTTCTATTATTATCATATTCCGGCATTTAATGGCGCTTTTTTGCCGATGGTTAAATTGTTGGAAGCAGTAGATGGACGTATTTCTAATTTTGCAGGTATCAAATATACTTTTGAAAGTATGTATGAGTACAATCAGTGTCGTTTATATAAGAATGGTAAGTTCGATATGCTGCATGGTCAGGATGAAACGATTCTTCCTTGTCTGGCTATGGGCGGTGCTCAAGGTGGCATTGGGGGAACTACCAATTATAACGGAAAAGAGTTAGTCGGTATTATCGATGCATGGAAAGCGGGTGATTTGGAAACAGCTCGCGAACGGCAGAATTTCTCACAAGAAGTGATTAATGTTATCTGTCATTTCCGTGGAAATATAGTCGGCGGAAAACGCATTATGAAATTGATAGGTCTTGATTTAGGTAAGAACCGTACTCCGTTTCAGAATATGACAGATGCAGAAGAGGCACAGATGAAAGCAGAATTGGAAGCAATCCATTTCTTCGAACGTTGTAATAAATTCTAATAGTACGAGACATGAACGAAACAGAATATATAAATCAATGGGCTGCATCCTATAAGGATGACATAATGAACAACATTATGCCGTTTTGGATGAAGTATGGCTTGGACCGTAAACATGGCGGTGTCTATACTTGCGTCAATCGCGATGGTAATATAATAGATACCACAAAGTCTGTGTGGTTTCAGGGACGTTTTGGTTTCATAGCAGCATTTGCATATAATAATATAGAGAAAAATCCCGAATGGCTTTCCGCTTCGAAAAGTTGTATTGACTTTATTGAGTCCCATTGTTTTGATACGGACGGACATATGTTTTTTGAAGTGACGGAAGAAGGTACTCCCTTGCGTAAACGTCGTTATGTGTTCTCCGAAGGGTTTGCTGCTATTGCAATGGCAGAATATGCTTTGGCAACTGGTGATAAAAAATATGCAGAGAGAGCTTTGGAGATTTTCAAGAGCATACAGCATTTTCTTGAAACTCCCGGTTTGTTGGAACCGAAATATCTGCCTGCATTGGAAGCACGGGGGCATTCAATAACGATGATCTTGATCAATACAGCTTCTCGAATTCGTATGGTTGTTGACGACCCAGTGCTGACAGAGCAAATAGACCGTTCAATTGCAGCATTACGTCAATACTTCATCCATCCTGAATTCAAAGCTTTGCTTGAGATGGTAGGACCCAATGGTGAGTTTATTGATACTTGTAACGGACGTCTCATAAATCCGGGACATTGTATTGAAACGGCCTGGTTCATCATGGAAGAAGCTAAATATCGCAACTGGGATAAAGATTTACTCCAATTGGCTCTTCAAATTCTCGATTGGTCCTGGGAATGGGGATGGGACAAGGAGTTCGGTGGAATCATCAACTTCCGTGACTGCCGTAATCTTCCGGTTCAAGATTATTCTCAGGATATGAAATTCTGGTGGCCGCAAACAGAAGCTATTATTGCTACTTTATATGCGTATCAGGCTACCGGAGATGAGAAATATCTTCAGATGCATAAGCAGATCAGTGATTGGACGTACGCTCACTTCCCCGATAAGGAGTACGGAGAGTGGTATGGTTATCTTCACCGTGACGGTACCGTAGCCCAACCTGCCAAAGGGAATCTCTTTAAAGGTCCTTTCCATATACCTCGTATGATGATTCGCAGTTATATGCTTTGTAAGGAACTTCTTTGAAGTATTATGTAGCTTTTAAAGATTAAATCTAAAACTATGTGTATATCGAAAAGCATACTATTAGCAGGACTTATGCTTCTCTTTTCTTATATGAAAGGAGAAGCGCAGTCAAATACTAAAAACACTTTTTCTGAGTTTCCTAAATACACCGTGTTTTCTGCAGGGGATGATAATGTGAATAGTTATCGTATTCCTTCATTATTGACAGCTAAAGATGGTTCTTTGCTTGTGTTTTGTGAAGCGCGTAGAGAAAGTTGGCAAGATAAAAGTCGTACAGATATAGTAGTGAAGCGTAGCACAGATAATGGTCAGACATGGTCGGTCATGCAAGATTTAACAAAAGGAACTACCGGGGCTTATATGGATCCAACCCCTATTTTAGATTCAAGCACTGGCAAGGTTTTTCTTTTTACGACTTTCTGGCCGACAGATGACCATTCAGGAGCTAATAATCGTGCCATTCTTATTACTTCGGATGATAATGGTCAGTCTTGGTCTGCTCCAGCTGATGTTACTGCATCTTTGATACCTGATGGACGCTATATATATGGTTTTGGTCCGGGAGCAGGATTACAGATGGTAGGTGAGAAGTACAGTGGACGTTTAATTTTGCCGGCCCGTATTTCTGATACAGAAAGAAAAATAGCACATGATGTTGCTATTTTCTCAGACAATCATGGTGAAACGTGGACAGTAGGAGGGAATGGAGATACAGATAATGAGTTTCAGATTGCAGAATCTCCTAATGGAGTTTTAGTGTATAATGCTCGGGTATCAGGTGCACGTATGGTAGCATATAGCAAAGACGGAGGCATGACTTGGAGTAAAGCAGTGAAAGATCCGACTCTGCCTGGCGTGTCTAAAGGCTGCCAAGCTAGTGTGCTAGGGAAAGGTGCACATCTTTATTTCTCTGGAATAAAGGGAATTCCGGAAACTCCAGAATATGACGAAAGAGCTGGGTTGACTTTATATAAAAGTTGTAATGGCGGAAAAACTTGGAATGATAGTCTGCTTTTGTATGACAAAGCTTCCGGATACAGCTGTATGGCTTTGTTACCGGACGAACGAATGGCTATAATCTTTGAAACAGCAGATACACAATCGTTTACTCGTAAATCGTTACCTAATATAAAACCTCTTAAACGACCGGATGACTGGCTAAAGCTAGATTTAATTTTAGTGCCTATTATTAATCTTTAATTTTTTTATTTATGAAATATTTATTTAATGCTTTAATTCTAAATATCGGATTATGCCTTCTTTATGCCTGTTCGGATGATAACGTTAATGATTTCAGTCCGGTACCTTATCCGGATGAGGTTGTGGATCCAAATCCTGACCCTGAGCCTGGCTCTGAACCGGTATGGGAGGTAACTTCTCCAACAATTACCGTATTCAATTCAAAAACAAGTAATGACATTTCATATCGTGTTCCTGCCATAGCGGTTACAAAGAAAGGTAGCATACTTGTTTTTTGTGAAGCTCGTTATGGAACTTGGCAAGACAAAGCGGGGCGAACGGATATTCTGATGAAACGTAGTACTGATAAGGGGGTAACATGGACTGAAAAGAACTTAACCAGTCAAACTACTTCATCAAAGTTGTCATATATGGATCCGACTGTTGTTGTCGACCAAGTTACAGGGAAAATCTTTTTGTTTACCTCTTTATGGGATGCCGTAGGTAAAGAGTCGGGCAAGCAAGGTTATAACAATAGAGCTATAATGTATACTTCGGAAGATGATGGATTAAATTGGACAAAAAAAGATCTTACAGACGAAGTGACAATTGGAATTTTTAGTGGTGCGACAAGAATGATTGGTAGCTTTGGTCCTGGTTCAGGAGTGCAAATGACATCAAGTGAACAATATAAGAACCGTCTGATTGTTCCTATACGTACTTTTAAGGTGAATGAAGCTGCTGGCACCGTTTCAAATGGCGGAAATACAGCTATGTGGTCAGATGATAACGGAGTGACGTGGGAAACCGGGCAACCTAATAAGTCCGGTGAATGGACAGTAACGGAAGCGCCTGACGGTGCATTGATTGGCAATATCCGTTATAACGGATACCGTCAGAACTATGTAAGTACAGATGGTGGAGCCAAATGGCCTTCTTTTTCAGATTATGCTCCGACAGCACTACCTACTCCAGCCAAAGGCTGTGCAGGAAGTGTTATAGTAAAGGATGAATGGTTGTATTACTGTGGTTCGAAAGGGATTGCTGAGACAGCAGCTCATGACGATCGTGGTATATTATATTTGGCTAAAGCTAAATTCTTTGGAGGTCATTCGCATACATTCGACCCGGCAGACCAAATGGTACTTTATGACAAAGCTGCAGGATATACATGTATGGCTCTTTTGCCTGATGGTGACATGGCTGTTGTTGCCGAACTCGGTGATGAGCCTGGATTCCAAAAACTATCAACTCGTCCGGCTGGATGGATGAGATTGGAACTGTTTATATTATCTACTAAATAACTTCTTTAATATGAGAAAAATACATTTAAAGTACTACCGTGAAGTAATTTTCATGGTAGGGGCCATGCTTTGTTCCATTGTCAGCATATATGCACAAGTTGGGCAAATGGTAAGTGGTGTTGTGAAAGATGTTGCAGGAGAGCCTTTGATTGGTGTCTCTGTATTGGAAGTGGGCACATCAAATGGTGCTATTACAGATTTGGATGGAAAATATACGTTAACATTAACGAAGAACAAATCGGTTCTTGTTTTTTCATACATAGGTTATGTTCAACAGAATGTTTCGGTGGATGGACGCAAGAATATTATGGTAGTGATGAAAGATGATGCCATAGGTTTGCAGGAAGTTATTGTCACAGGTTATGGTAAAACCGTTACTAAAGATAAACTGACGGCAGCTATATCCAAAGTATCTTCTGAAGTTTTGGAGAAAGGTGTACGTTCCAATCCATTGACAGCTTTGGCTGGTACGGTTACTGGTGTACGTGTTACACAAACTTCCGGTCAACCAGGAGCAGGCCCTTCTATCCAGGTACGTGCAGGTGCTTCTTTGAACGGTTCAGGTAGTCCGTTGTATATTATCGACGGTGTGCAGAAAGATGATATGAATGATATCAACAGCAACGATATTGAGTCTATTGAAGTCTTGAAAGATGCTGCTGCGACAGCATTATATGGTGCACGTGCCAACAATGGTGTAGTATTGGTGACTACCAAGAGCGGTCATGTGGGAAAAACAACAGTAACTTTGAACGTAAATATCGGTAAAGGTTTTGCCCGCGACAACTATGATTTTATGAATGCCCGTGATTATCTCTATTGGGAGCGTATGGCGGCAAAGCGTAGTGGAGACGATATGAATTTGGTGAATGGATGGGGTACAGGAAATGACATTACTGCCGACGGAAATAAAAGCAGCAACGGCATCTATAGTACATCTATTCTGACGGATAAAAATAAGTATCTCCTGGACTACGGTTGGCAGTCGATGAAAGATCCTGCCTCAGACAATTATCTATTGTTCAAGGAAACTGATTTTATGAAGTTGAACACGCAGGATGCCTGGACGCAGGATTATAATGTTTCGTTCTCCGGTGGAAACGATAAAGGTAAGTATTATTCAAGTATCGGATATTATGATGAAACGGGTTTTCCGTTGGAGTCGGGATACCAGCGTTTGTCTTTTAACTTAAATGGTGAATATAAAATTAAAAGTTGGTTGAAAGCTTCCGGTTTCGTAAACTTTTCACGTTCGGAAACCAACCCTAACTACATGAGTGACGCTAATTTCTGGAGCGTAGTGGCTGCGGCCCCGCCTACTTTCAAAGGGGCTAATCTGGATGGAACAGTTATTACACTACTCAATAATACCCAGAATGCCAACTGGAATGAGATGAAGAACTACTATTATCGTAGAAATACAGCTTATAAGACCACATTGGGAACTTCTTTTCAAGTGGATTTGATGAAAGGACTTAGTCTGAAACTGAGTGGTATGTGGTATCTTTGGATGAAAGAAACAGAATCTTTTGATAAAGAATTGCCTACTGCTCCCGGCAAGCTGAATTCTAACCGCAAAGCTTCTGCTACTTATGCGCGCAAACTGGATCAGACTTACAACGCCATTCTTAATTACAATGCCTCATTCGGTGACCATAACGTCAGTGCAGTCGGAGGTTTTGAAATTATAGACAAATATAACTACGGACTCTCGGCATCAGGTCAGGGAGCTACTTCCGATGATTTTATCGGGTTACAGTTTACTGCCCCGTTGGATGCTAATGGGAAATCTACCCGTAACATGTCTACCACTCACACACAGGAGCGTATCATGTCCGGTTTTGTAAATGCGACCTATGACTATAAAAGCAGGTATCTTTTCTCTTTTTCCGGACGTTACGACGGTTATTCCAAGCTGGTAGACAACCGTTGGGGATTTTTCCCTGGTGTCAGTGCCGCATGGAATGTGTATCGTGAAGAATTCATGGAGAAATATCTGGATATATTTTCCAACATAAAGGTTCGTATGGGATACGGGCAGAATGGTAACGTGAACGGTATCGGGTTGTACGAACTACAAGGCAGTTATGGAAATGCCGGTAACTACAACGGTATCTACGGTCTGTTGATTAACGATATTGCTTATCCCGGATTGCGTTGGGAGAAGACGACTTCTTTTGATACTGCGATAGAATTAGGATTGTTTAATAAGGTAGACTTGGCCGTAGGTTACTTCAACAAAAAGACTACCGACTTGATTGCTAATGTACCTTTAGCTTCCTCATCCGGTGTAGGCTCGATGACGACAAATAACGGCGCTGTGCGTAGTCAGGGTATGGAGCTTGAAGTCAATTACCGCATTTTTGTTCGTAAGGACTTTAAATGGAATGTAGGTGCCAACATCACTTTTGTGAAATCCAAAATTCTGCAATTGCCCGATAACGGTAATGAGAACAACCGCCAGGGCGGAACGGAAGTTTACAAAGGCAAAGGTAGTAATGAAACCGTATGGAAGGGGGGAATGCAGGAAGGACAGTCTTATGGTGATATCTACGGATTTAAGATGATGCACGTTGTACGTGACGAAGCCGATTTGGCAAATTATGCTTATTACGTAGACAAGATTCCTTCTAAACCGGTATATGGTCCGGCGGCTTATGCGCAGTTGACAGTTGAACAGCAGAAAAATGCACAGCAGTTAGCTCCAGGGGATGCAGTATGGTACGATGTGAATGGTGATGGAATTATTGATACGTACGATCAGGTGAAGCTTGGCAATGAGATTCCAAAGTGGATGGGTGGTTTCAATACGTCCGTTACATGGAAAGGTCTGACATTATTTGCACGGTTCGACTATGCGTTGGGATACAAGAAGTGGAATAGCGGTTATCAATATTTCATGGGTATCACTTCCGGTCACTTCAATGTTCCGGATTTGGCTAAAAAGACATGGACGGAAGATAATCCGGGTGCAGAACTTCC
Organism: Bacteroides sp. f07; assembly: GCF_042854785.1. Taxonomy (NCBI): domain Bacteria; kingdom Pseudomonadati; phylum Bacteroidota; class Bacteroidia; order Bacteroidales; family Bacteroidaceae; genus Bacteroides; species Bacteroides sp. f07. The sequence goes on from NZ_BAABXI010000001.1 coordinate 1,323,172, forward strand.
GGTATTGATGACTAACGACACTAACTTTAAAAAGAACTATACCCGCAATACTTCATTGTTCTGGGAAGATGCTTCTTACCTGTGTGCCCGTGAGATTTCCTTGAGCTACGATTTACCTTCGCAGTGGACTAAAAAAGCCCTCATGGATAAAGTGACGGTGACGCTTACCGGACAGAATTTGTTCTACATAACGGACAATCGTCTCTACACTCCTGAATATGGGACCACCAGTAGCAACAAGGGCGGATATGCTTTGCCTAAGACAGTTCTGATGGGATTAAAGGTTGTGTTCTAAAATCATAAAGAAAGATAGCATTATGAAAAAAATAAAATATACATTATTAGTGTTGTTGATAGGAGCCATGCAGTCTTGCGATTATTTGGACTTGAGTCCGGTAGACTCCTACGGTATCAGTAATTACTGGAGTACCAAAGATCAGGCGGAACGTTTTGTGCGTGGTTTGCATTATCGTGTTCGCGAACGTCAGGAAGTGTTGTTCAAAATGGGTGAACTTAGAGGTGGAACCTTTTACGGCTCAAACTCTTCCTTGTTCAATCAGACTATTAGCGATGTGCCGGCTGTGACAAACAACCTCACCGAAGCTAATTCTGTAATAAGTAACTGGGGTAACTTCTATATGGACATCATGCAGATTAACCATGCCATCCAGTCCGTACCCGGCAGTTCTGCCTTGAATGAAACAGAAAAGAACTATTATATGGGTGTGTTGCACGGATTGAGAAGCTTTTATTACTTTCATCTGTTCCGTACCTATGGCGGAGTTCCTCTAGTTGAAACCGCACGTGTGATGGACGGTAGTTTTACCCCTTCCGACTTGAATCAGCCGCGGGCTACGGAAGAAGAAGTCTACAATTTCCTTGTAAAAGACATCAAGGCATCAGAAGATTATTTTGCAGATGATGCATTTACCATCAATTCTACAGACAAGAGTTCTTATTGGAGCAAGGCAGCAACAAAGATGTTGAGAGCTGAAATCCTGTTGTGGGGATGTAAGGTAAAACCCATTGGCGGTGGAAGCGTCTACTCGAAAAATATACCGGCCGACTTGGCGGCAGCAAAGCAAGCGTTGCAGGATATTATAGATTGCGGCAAATACGACTTTGCTTCCAAGACCAGCTTTGAAGAGGTTTTTGACGTAAAGAAGAAAGATAATAAAGAAATGATATTCGTAATTCGCTACATGCTGAATGAGAAAGAGAATTTCTTTAGCAAATTCATGTATCCTACGAATACCAATCTGGTAGGTTTCGAGAATGCAGATGGTGTAGAGTACAAAGGTAATAATGTGAATCCTTTGAAACTGAATGGTACGGCATCCAACTATCAGTATACAAAAGAATTCTTTGATACATTCAGTGAAAGCGATATTCGTCGTAGCGCCACTTTCTTTGATGTATATAAGGTAGACGGCGGAGCGGCAGCCATACTCTTGAATAAATATAAAGGAGAACTGGACAATGATATACGTAAGTTTACGAATGACTGGCCAGTCTATCGCTATGCGGATTTGCAGTTGATGCTAGCTGAAATCGTGGCATTGCAGGGAGGTGATCCTGCTGCATACATCAATAGTGTCCGTGAACGTGCATACGGTTCCGCATATGCCGCCAATAAATACCCCCGTGGTAGTGAGACTGCAGAAGAAGCGATTCTGGAAGAACGCTCCAAAGAGTTTGTTGGTGAAGGTAAGCGTTGGTATGACATCCGCCGTATGAAGGATGGAGAATTGGCTAAAGCTCTTCAGATTAGCGTTACGGGCGACCTTGTCGAGAAACATTTGTTATGGCCTGTCGATGCTACGGTAATGTCGAAGGACCCATTGGTACAGCAGACGCCGGGTTATTAGTCTGCCTGTCAGATTCATATCATTCATTAAAATTTAAATCATACAAAGATGAAAAAACAATCTATATTTTCAGTCTTAGGACTCTGTGCAGTGTTACTTGCTACTGCATGCAGTGACGATGACTATACTCAGACTGATTTTACACGTCCGGCGGGAGGAAATCAGATTTTCTTTAATTGCCAGTCACAGTTGGGTGATAACAAGACGACTTGGGCGGCTGATAGTAAAATAGGCTTCTTCTGCGAGCAGACAAAAACAAACAACCTTGTTGTGGGCGTTGCAGCTCCTTTTGTGGGACAGACCGAGGGGATGTTCTACACACAGGTAGCGTGGGGGAGTGGTGAACATACATTCTATGTTTATTCACCTTATAGTAAAACTAACACTGCGGCAACATCCATAGCGGGGATTTTGAATAGTACGCAATTGCAGTCGGGGACGTCCAATGCTCACTTGGCAAGCACTGCTTTGACATATGCAGCAATAAACACGTCAGAAGTGGAAAACGCCGTTCCAGTGACATTTAAGCATGCATTGGGGTATTTGGATGTCGCTTATACTACAGTAGCCAAGTATTCGGGATGGAAAGTGAAGTCGATAGAACTTTCTGCACCAGAGGGAACACCTTTGGTTGGGAATTATAAGTTCAATTTGACCACGGGCTCATTTAGTATTTCTGAAGGTTCTTCCGATGTCTTGTTGAAAATAGATAATGCACCGGAATTGGTCGCAAATAAAGAATTTCATGGATATATTTCAGTAAATCCATTGGCTTTATCTTCAGCAAAATGCCCTGTTAAACTCATATTGGAGAAAACTGGTGTTGAAGATATTGCTTTGACTGGTGAGATTGATTGGATGAATATAATTGCCGGAGAATTTACTACCTTGACTTTGGATTTAGATCAATTGACTAGTGGTTCTGTAGTGGATACCTCTATCGATTTGAGCGAGAACGAAACGGCAAACTGTTACATAGCTGGCAAAGCCGGACAGGAATATCGTTTCAAAGCTACGGTGATGGGAAATGGTGCTACTACTCAGCCTGTTGCTGATTATGACCCGCTATCGGGAACAGCTCCTGGGATTACTCCGAAAACATTAGCACCGGCATCGGCTAATATACTTTGGCAGACTGCGCCAGGATTGATTTATGGAGTCCAACTGAAAAATGGATATATTTACTTTACCTTGAACGGTTCCGAGAATACGTCTTTGGATGCAGGAAACGCTGTTATTGCAGCTTATGCAGCAGATGGCACTACAATTCTTTGGAGTTGGCATATTTGGGTGACGGATGCTGATTTGGATTCCAAAGTGGAAACATATACTATTCATTCGGACTACAATGACTATAATAAGTTGGTCAATCCTGTAATGATGGATAGAAACTTAGGTGCTCTTTCTGACGGATATTGGGCAGTAAATAAAAACAATAAAGCTCAAGGAATGCGTTATCAATGGGGACGTAAAGATCCATTCCCGGAAAGAGATGATGCTGGTGCTGGGTCAGTAACAGTTTTGACGACTTATGACAAGGATGGTAACGCATTTGATGCTATTAAATCACTGACTGTTGCTACTGATAATACTTGGGGATGGATTACTACACCGATAGAAGCTAATGATATTGCCCGATATCCAATGTGCTACATAGCATCTGGTGCAAAAAGTTGGCTCGTAGATGGTGGTAATGATTTGTGGGGAAACGCCAATATTGTGACAGCAACCAGTCCGGTAGTGAATGAGTCTGGTAGTAAGACTATCTATGATCCATGTCCACCGGGATATCGTGTACCTCATGCATATGTTTGGACAGGATTTGTAAATATTGCGGCTGGAGGTAAATATAGTACTGGTGCGGTTACTGTAAATGTTAATGGTACGATGGCTGATTTTATTTCAAATGCCGGAGGTACTTTCACTGTCGGGGCAACTCCTAGTTATGCAACTTCGGGATATGTGAATAATGCTACATTTGTAATAAAGAACCCGGCTAATAGAGGGCAATCTTGGAGTAACAGTCCGGTAACTGCTGCAAATGCTTGTTGTTTGATGTATGATACTGCTAATTTCTTCCCTCTGAGAAGTCAGGCTAGAGCATATGGCTATCCAGTTCGTTGTATGAAAGACAATACCGCAAACTAAATAATAACTTTTCATTTAATAAATCCTTGGCGTGCTTTATCTAAATCATGCCAAGGATTCTTTTCATCATAGGACGATAGGAGTGACCTTTTCATTATATAACATTACAATGAGAAAAAGTATAATAGTTGGTTTATTAATGCTGACAGTTTACAGTAGCATTATTTCCGCCCAAACTATGGAAGTAATAGGACGGGAACATAATATCATTCAATCAGAACGACAGGATGGACGATTCCTGAGTACTTACGGAGTTGTTCACGCAATGCTTTCACATGTGAAACCAGAATGTGCATTTCAGCAAAATATGACTGGGGAAGAATTTTGTGAATGGCAACATAAAGTACGGAAGTCAATGCAGGAGATTATGAACTTTCCCGAAATTAAGGACATACCATCACCTAAACGGCTATACAGTAAGCAACGTGATGGTTACAAACTGGAAAAGTGGGAATTTTATCCTTTGCCCGAATGTGTATCTACTTTTTTAGTGCTGATACCGGATTCTTTACGGCAGTCGGTTCCTGCTGTTTTATGTATTCCCGGTTCTGGTGGTAGTAAAGAAGGATTGGCAGGCGAGCCGGGCGTCTCCTCGAAGCTGAATGATGATTATCAGAATCCCAAGGTAACAATGGCACGAAATTTTGTGAAAGCTGGTTATGTGGCAGTGGCCGTTGATAATCCGGCAGCCGGTGAGTCCTCGGATTTGGAATGTTATGCACGTGGGAGAAATTATAATTACGATTTGGTGTCGCGAATTCTGTTAGAGTTGGGATGGAGTTATCTGGGATATACTTCTTATCTTGATATGCAAGTTCTTCAATGGATGAAAACACAGCCCTATATCCGTAAAGACCGGATTATCGTAAGTGGCTTTTCACTGGGGACAGAACCGTTAATGGTACTGGGAACACTCGATACGTCTATTTATGCTTTTGTTTACAATGATTTTCTGTGTCAAACACAAGAACGTGCATTGGTAATGACCGTGCCTGATAAGGACGGCACGCGACCTTTCCCCAACTCTATCCGCCATCTGATACCTGACTTTTGGCACAAGTTCAACTTTCCCGATATTGTTGCTGCTTTGGCTCCCCGTCCTATGATATTGACGGAAGGGGGACTGGATCGTGACTTGAATCTTGTACGTGCTGCATATAAAATTGCCGGACATCCGGAGAATATCGAGATACATCATTATCCTAAATATGCCGATCCGCATAATCGGACGGACTTTGACGCATTGCCGGAAGGACTCGATAGAGATGAGTTTTATAGATTGGTGAACGTAGACGGCTCTAATCATTATTTTAAATCGGAATTAGTTCTTCCTTGGTTAAAGAAGCTTTTAGAATAGATTGTATATTTGTTACTGTCTATTTGGAGTGATAGTCTTTTTATATCCCACGTATGCAGGCTATATATCCCCACATATGTAGGATATAAATTTAGAGCCATTCAAGTTGGGACATTAAACCATGGTAGCTGGGTTTATACGGATTTATTGCAATAAAAAAAGCCGTCTTATGCTTGTGGAACCTTTATCTGGTTGTTTTATATATGATAGATGTCTTGTTTTTGTAGCAAAAGTATGATAGATACGTTTTAAATAAATCATTTGTTATATGTAATGTATTGATAATGAGAAATATGTAGGATGTGATAGCATGATGGATATTTTATGTACTATTTAGTTCAAATTCGTGTGCAAATGAGTTTATAGAGTACTTCTTTCTACTACAATTGGCAATACAAAAAAGGCAACTAACTCTCAATGAATTAGTCGCCTTACATTTTAGAACTTACTGAATATCTTTCGTTAAAATGATGTGTCAAGAGTCAGTAACCTGTAAGGGAATGGAGATTATTACTGGCTTTTGACACACTTTAGTTTTACAGTTGATATTAATAATCTTTTGTTTGATTCAACGCAGGATTGTCAGTCATTGTATTGCTGTCGATAGGCCAAAGCAGACGTCCTGGTAAATTCTTGTCAGCAGTAGTATATTTGTATACATAGTCATTGCCGAAGCGGCGCAAATCATACCAACGTTTTCCTTCGAACATGAACTCTTTGAATCTTTCTCTGAGTAGAACTTCTTTGATACCGTCGTTGTCTCCTGCAAGGTTGGGATATCCTATCGTTGCATCGTCATATTTATTTCCATAAGCGCGGGCGCGGATTAAGTTAATCTCGTTAGTCGGATCTTCAGACAAAAGAGATTTTGCTTCAGCCAGCATTAACAATAAATCCGCGTATCTATATATAGGATAATCGTCAGCCATAAGCCTTTCGGAAGCGCCACTGGGGGTTGTGCCTTGATATTTGTAGGCAAAACAACCTTTGTAATCATGTGGGGCGCTGGCTTCATATACAGCTTTCAAAGTTGCTTTTTTCCTAATGTCGTTATTGTCATATTGATTGTAGATATTGATATCCAGCGGATAATGGATTGTTCCGTTCATATTCAATCTGAAATTTGCGCCAGTTTCCATATCATAATAAGAATTTAATATGATTTGCTGAGGAACCATGTTGTCGCGCCATTTTCCGCCAAACAAGTTTGTTTCGTTTTGCTTGTTATGAATAGTGAAGATAATCTCATTGTTTCCCTTATGGCCATAATCAAAAACCTCACTATAATTACTCAATAAATCAAGTTTGCTACGATCAATTTTAGTCTGAATTTCGGTCAGGGCATTTTTGGCGGTTGTCGCATCTCCTGTTCCCCCATTCATTTGTTGGCTTGCCCACAGGTAAACTTCTGCTTTCAGCATCAAAGTCGCAGCTTTGGACCAAAATGCCCTTCCTTCACGGAAACTGTAGTCTTCTCCGTAACTTTGTTCCGAGAGATTAATGTCATCTTTGATATGTTGCATGATTTCAGTTGCCGGCGAGGCTGCTTTTTCCAGCTTTCCTACTTCAAACCCCATGCTGGGCTGGTCGTTCCATACGACATCTCCCCAAGAGCGGAGCAAGTGGAAGTAATAGAAGGCTCTTAAACCATACATTTGTCCCAAATAATAGTTTTTATCGTTCTGGGTGACAACATCACTGTTTTTAGCTTTCTCAATAAACAGATTTATCTGGTTGATATTTGAATATAGCCCGGCGAAATTGCTCAGTCCGGTTCTTTCTTTTGTCAGTAGGTTTGCACTGTATATTTGTGCGTCGTTACTTTCGCCTGACCATCCGTTGTTTTCTATGCTGTAGATGTCGGCTCTTAATTCTCCTAATATAAATAGGTTGAATGTGTTGTCCCGCAGGCGGGAGTGCACTCCGTATACAAACGAGGTGAACTGTCCCTCATTTTGCCACATATTTTCATCCGTGGTACTGCTCACTGGTTCTATATCGAGGCATCCTGTCATAGAGAATAGGGAGGATGCTAAAATTGCTAGTGATAATATTTTATTTTTCATAATCAGAATCTTTTTGATGATATTAGAATGAGATAGATGCGCCTACCAAAACTGTTCTCGGAGTCGGGTAACGTCCTGTGTCAACGCCTGGGTATACTAGTGGCGCTTCTGGTGAACTGCCCGAATAACCTGTGATGTAGAACAGGTTTTGTCCTGTGATGTATAAAGAAGCGTTTGTCATTCTTGCTTTTGCAATCCATTTTGCCGGAATCTTCCAACTTAAAGTTAACTCCCTTAGTGCCAGATAATCACCTTTCTCATATAAGATAGAGTTTCTGTTGTTAACAGATGTAATATCACCGCCTGAAGTAGAGCGATAGAAATTCTTCTTGTTGGAAGAATCGTCATAGTATGATTTTGGAAGAGACGCGTTAGGATTATCTTCTGTCCAGCAGTTCAGACCTTCCTTGATAATATTCTTGAATCCTACGGATTGTCCTAATGAACGCATCTTGACCATGTTCAGAATTGTATGTCCGACAGCAAAGTCAAAACGTCCGTACAATGAGACATTCTTATAAGAAAGTGTAGTAGAGAATCCGCCTGTCCATTTTGGATAGATATTACCTACTTTTACGCGGTCATATTGGGTGATATGATTATCACCGTTGATGTCTCCCCATAATACGTCACCCGGTTCGATAGGTTTGGTCAATTTGTATTTACTCTTGTCGGCATCGCTTACGTTGGGCCCGTACAGACCTGCTACCTCGTCAATATAATTTCCTGCAAGTTGTTTTACCTCATCCCAATTGCTTAGAACTTTTACTTGTTTGTATGCGTAGATATCGCCCATTGTCTGACCTTCCTGATATCCGCCTACCCATATTAGTTCGTCCTCGCCACTTGCAGTTTTACGACCTGAATATATTTGTGAACCACCTCTACGGTTGTTTTCGTTTCCGTTATAAGGGAGTTTTAAGATTTTGTTGTGCACATACGATGCGTTGAATGAGAAATCCCAGTTGAAGCCTTTCGGGTTTGTGATTAAATTTAGGTTAGCTTCTACTTCAAATCCGGAGTTGCGTAATGAACCGTAGTTGGTTTTGAAAGAATCGAACCCTGTATATCCCGGCAAATCAATGTTAGTCAGCAGGTCGGTAGTCGTACGGTTATAATAGTCGAGTACCAGATTGTAGCGGTTGTTCATGAATCCCAAATCTAAACCTAACTCAAAAGATTTACTCTTTTCCCATTTCAGTTGTGAATTGATAACTTTCGTATTTAATATACCTGTTGTACCATTGTAGGCTGTTTGTTTTTCGTATTGTCCGTATACGTCATAGTTGCCGATGCCGTTTACATTACCATTGACACCATAGGAGATACGTGGTTTGATGGTAGAAACGATTTCTGCCAGTTTGCTGTCTTTGTAGAAAGCCTCTTCGTGCAGGTTCCATCCGGCAGAAACTCCGGGGAAGAATCCCCAACGGTTGTCGGACAATTTGGAGATACCGTCATAGCGAAGGACTGCGGTAAACAAATAACGGTGTTCATAATCGTAAGTCGCACGACCGAAGAAGGATGAAATCCGGTATCCTTCACGATAAGAATAAGCAGATGCATTGTCTTTGGATGCAACATTTAAAGTCGGTATGTCATCGAAAGGAGCTCCTTGTCCTGTACCTTTGTATTGCGTATATTTGTATTCAAAATACTCACCGCCTAACAATGCGGAGAAATTATGTTTTTCTTTGAAAGTGTCCGAGTATTCTAATTGTACACTATGTTGCTGTTGTATTTTGCGTGTATATTCATATCCGGCTTTACGCTCTGTATTCTTGTTCCAGAAATCACGGTAAGCCTTGTCGAAATATTCACGTGTATAATCATCGTAGTAGATAGAACTGTTTTCTTTCAGGAACAGTTTGTTCTTGATTAATTCCAGGTCTGCACCGATATTCATAGTAGTACGTCTGGTGTTATTCTGATTCGTCAGTTTGTCCAGCCAATACATCGGGTTACCATCTCTTTTTCCATATCCGTAGTTTGGCGAACCGTCTTCCAGGAAGGGGCGCCAAGTCGGTTCGATACTCTGCATACGTTCGAACAAGTCGGCCATATCATCATAGTACAGTTGCGGTGATTCCGAAGTTGAGAAATTAAGTCCGGCACGAATATTCAGAATAGGGAGCACTTTGTAGTTACCGTTCAGTGTCCCGCTGAACCGGCGGTATTGTGTTCCTTTTACAGTGCCGTCTTCGGAATAATATCCCAGCGATGCGGCAAATGTTCCGTTCTCGTTTCCACCGGTGAAGCTTAAAAAGTGGTCTTGGGTAAATGCGGGATCTTTGTATACTTCGTCTCTGAGAGTAGTTCCATAGTCGTGGAAGGCAATTTCTTTGCCTGAAATGGGATCGGTCATTTTCTTCCATCCTTCATTCAATAACTGTTCGTTTCCTTCCAGATATCTGATATCATACATTCCTGGATTATTTTGGCCATACACGGCACCATAACCTCTGGTGTTGTCGATGTCGCTAAGAGATCTTCCTGAATAATGAGAGCCTAGACGAGCATATTTAATGTATTCTTCGGCATTCATATATTCGTATCCTTTGCGGGCGAAGTTCATACCGCCCTTGAATTTGTAGGATATTTGCGCGGAACCGGCTTTTCCTTTCTTAGTCTGCACCAATATAACACCGCTATTGGCGCGTGCACCATAAATAGCGGTAGAAGCGGCATCTTTCAGTACTTGGATAGATTCAATATCAGAAGGGTTGATGTCATCCATCGAGCGGATTACTCCATCTACGACTACTAAAGGACTGCTGGAAGATTCAATACCTGCTCCACCACGTAAGACAATGGTTGGCGCACTACCCGGAGAACCGGAAGTATTAATGACCCGTAGTCCACTGACTGAGCCTTGTAATGCCGTTGCTGCATTGGCAACTGCTGCATTCTCTAGCGTTTTGTTATCAAGTTTGGAGATTGAAGTTGTCAATGTAGACCGTTTTTGTTTAACTCCATAACCAACAACTACTACTTCGTCCAATACTTCTGTGTCTTCTTTTAAGATAACATTATAGTGGTTCTCTGCCCCGACTGTAAATGTCTGTGGAGTGTAACCAATATAAGTAACCGTAATTTTCGCACCTTGAGAAACCTTTAAGGTGAATTTCCCATCGAAATCTGTAATTGTACCATTTGTGGTACCTACTTCTACAACACTTGCACCAATGACTGTTTCACCAGCGCCATCCGTTACCGTCCCGGTGATTGACTTTGTTTGTGCCATCATTCCTATGGAACTGAAAAAGCACAAGAACAACAAAAGGATGCTTTTTTTCATAAGTATTACTTTTAAATTAATATATGTGGATTTATAAAGAATGTCTAAGTTCAATTAGAACTTAGTAATATCTTTATTAATATTCTTTTAATTTTATAGATGACTCATCCTTTGATAATAAAATGCATGATTAAAAACCGCTGCAAATATATGTATATTATTAATAACTACAAATTATTTAATAAATTATTTTTCTATATATGCTTTTAAATATAAAAAAACGAATTATGAAATGAACAATTAGAGGGTAAATGGAACTATTCGAGATAGTAGAAAAAGAAGAGAGTAAAAAGTGTGGTTTTTGTTTTAATTGAAATTCTAAAAGCGAATCTGGCATAAGGAAACAAGTATTACTGGAAAATAAGTTCTAATTGGACTTGGATAAGCATTTAAAAATTTCTTATTTATTAACTAAAAGTAATACTAATGAAAAAAGACATCTTTTTGCTTGTGTTGTGTCTTTTCTGCTCCATAGGAGCTGTGGCACAGACAAAAACAATTACTGGTGTGGTGAGCGATGCTACTGGTGAGCCAATCATCGGAGCGAGTGTTGTCGAAGTGGGTACGACAAATGGTACTATTACCGACATTGATGGTAAATTTGTATTAAACATGAATCCGGACGGGAAAATTAGAGTTTCGTACATCGGGTATCAGGTGCAAACGATTGACCTTAAGGGAAAGACTTCTTTCCGGATACAAATGAAAGAAGATTCCGAGATGTTGGAAGAAGTGGTCGTAACAGGTTATGGTGGCAAACAGTTACGTACTAAAGTCACTAACTCAATTTCCAAAGTAAAGGAAGAAACACTGAAACAGGGATTATATTCAAATCCCGGTCAGGCATTATCCGGTGCTGTCGCAGGTCTGTCCGTGAGCCAGACTTCCGGTAATCCTGGCAGCACCCCGACTTTGGTGCTTCGTGGTGGTACGAACTTTGACGGTTCGGGTTCTCCTCTTATCTTGATTGACGGGCAGGTGCGTTCTTCTTTGAGTGATATCAATCCTGATGATATCGAATCAATGGAGGTCCTGAAAGATGCCGGAGCAACAGCTATTTACGGAGCCCGTGCTAATGATGGTGTGATTCTTGTTACCACCAAACGCGGAAAGAGCGGTAGGGCGGAAGTCAACCTGAAAGCTAAATTCGGCTTGAACTATTTCAAGAATTCTTATGAGTTCCTTGATGCCGGAGACTATATTTATTGGATGCGCATGGGATATAAGAACGCTTATACAGGCGATATGAAACATCCGGACGGAAGTGCTGTCAAAGCATGGTCTTCTCTCAGTGGATTGACTAGCGCTACTCCTTACGGTACAGGTAATGCTTATTTTGCAAGTGATGGAGTGACTCCTTTGGATGGAAATAAAACAACTTCTGCTATTTGGAGTACAATGAAGTATGCTGATAACCTGGCATTTTTGCTCAATCAGGGTTGGCAAACGATGATTGACCCTATATACGGCGATAAACTTATTTACAAGAACACCAATATTGCGGATTTCAACGTGCAGACTCCTGCGTTTTCACAAGATTACAATTTGAGTGTAAGCGGTGGTAATGAGAAGGGAAGCTATTATGCCGGACTAGGTTATAATAAGAGTGACGGTACTGCATATGGTAACTGGTACAAGCGTATCACTTTCACCTTCAATGCTGATTATAAGTTGAAAGAATGGTTGACTTCCAGTTCCAGTTTTAACTTTGCAGACGCTACGTGGAATGGTCTGCCTGCCACTCAGACAGCCGAGGCCAATTACTTCTCGCGTTGTTTGTCCTTGCCGCCTACTTTCCGCGGCTATAATGCAGATGGGGAAATGTTGCTGGGCCCTAACTCGGGAGACGGTAACCAACAATATAATTTTGATAAATTTGTTCGTGACCAAAACACAGACAAATTTACAATGAACCAGTCCTTTACTATTGATTTTATGAAAGGGCTGTCACTAAAGTTAGGCGCAATTTGGTATTATCAGGAAGAGAAAGTTGAAAGTTTTAATAAAGACTATTTGAGTTCTCCGGGTAACAAGGTTACATCGCGCGGCACTTCCGCCTCTTATGACCGCACGTTGGATCAGACTTATAACGCTGTATTGAATTATAATTATCAGATTAACAAAGATCATTATTTGGATGCAATGGCCGGTTTTGAGTATTATGATTCTTACAACAAAGGTTTCAATGCATCTGGTTCGGGCGCTCCGACAGACGACTTTATGGATTTACAATATACTACAAAAGAAGAAGGAAAACGCTCCATTGACTCTTGGCATTCCCGCCAGCGTATCATGTCTTTCTTCGGGCGTGTGAACTACGATTATCAATCAAAATATTTGCTGTCATTAGTTCTCAGAAAAGACGGATATTCAAAATTAGCTAAAGAAAACCGTTGGGGGGTATTTCCCGGTGTATCTGCCGGTTGGGTTTTTAGCAAGGAAAAATTTATGGCAAACACAAGCGATATACTTTCATTTGGTAAATTACGTGCAAGTTTCGGTCTGAACGGTAATGTCAACAAGAACTTTGTAGGCAATTATACTGTACAAGGCTCATATGGCAGTAACACATATAATGGTGTTACAGGATTCCTTTTGGGGAGCATTCCTAATCCATACTTGATGTGGGAGAAATCCAGAACTTTTGAGGTCGGACTTGACTTGGGATTCCTCGAAAATCGTATTAATGCCAATTTGACTTATTATAATCGTCTGACTAGTGATAAATATGCCAATATCACTGTACCTTCCACATCGGGAGTTGGTTCTGTGGTTTCCAATAATGGAAAGTTCCAGAATCAAGGCTTCGAGTTTGAACTGGCTTTCCGTATTGTTGACCGGAAAGACTGGAAATGGAATTTGAACTGGAATGGTGCACTCAACAAGAACAAGGTAGTAGCTTTACCGGACAACAGCTTGGAGCGTAACCGGCAGGATGCATATCAGGTATATACCGGTAATGGTAACGAGAAAATGTGGGTAGGAGGTTATCAGGAAGGACAACGCCCAGGCGATTTGTATATGTTTGTTGCCGAAGGTATCTATAAATCGCAGGATGAGATACCGGCAGGATTGATTGATATTACTTCTGGTAATAATGGTTCGACCGGCCGACCTTTGTATGGAGGAGCGGAAGGCTATAATAAATTATCGGATAGTCAAAAGGAGAATGCATTGCCTATTCAGCCGGGTGATGTGAAATGGAAAGATGTCAACGGAGATGGAGTGATTGACAATTATGATATGGTGAAAGTCGGTAATACGGTGCCGAAATGGACAGGAGGTTTCAATACTGCTGTGAGCTGGAAAGACTTGACATTATCAGCACGTTTTGATTATGCTTTGGGCTTTAAGGCTGTAGACTGGAAATCAATGTGGATTATGGCTTGTGCACAAGGTACATACAATACTATTCAAGAAACTAAGGACACTTGGACGCCGGATAATCCGAACGCAAAATATCCTACTTACGTTTGGGCGGATCAACTGGGGAAGAGAAATTATTGTCGTAGTTCTTCCATGTTTGTATATAATGGTAATTATCTGGCACTTCGTGAATTATCGCTTACCTACCGTTTACCGTCCATTTGGGTGCAAAAGGCTAAACTAAGTAACGTGGAATTGTCTGTGACGGGACAAAACTTAGGCTATCTGACAGAAGCGAAGCACCTGTTTTCACCTGAGAAGGCAGACAACAACGGGGGATATCCGTTGCCGCGTACTGTGATTTTTGGAATCAACGTTTCTTTCTAACATATAAAAAAGACAGATTATGAAAAAAATAATATACATCATTTCTTTATTTATATCTACTGTCCTTTATACATCGTGTGATGCTTTGGATCTGGCTCCCGAAGATTATTTCGGAAGTGGGAACTATTGGAATAATGAAGCACAGGTAGATGGATATATGACAGGTATGCATTCTCAACTGAGGAGTTATTATGATATGTTCTATGTTTTGGGAGAAGTCCGTGGCGGAACACAACGTGTGGGAACTTCATCCGAGAATACGAGTTTGAATTATGCCAACTTGCGTTCAAATGTAATTGACCAGGATAGGCCGGGCATTAGTAACTGGTACGGTCTTTATTCTCCAATCATGCAAGTCAACCATTTTATTCAGAAAGTAGAGAATGAATGTAGTTTTTTGGATGACACAAACAGGAAACATTATCTGGCTCAGGCTTATGGATTAAGGGCGTTGTACTATTTTATGCTATATAAAACGTATGGTGGGGTACCCGTTGTAACTGAAGTTGAATTGCTGAACGGCAAGGTCACGGCTGATAAGTTCTATGTGGAACGTGCGACAGCAGAGGCAACACTTGAATTTATAAAAGGGGATATCCGGAAGTCAGAGGATAATTATGCTGATGTGACAGTGGCGAATGATTATGATAAGACGATATGGTCTAAAGCGGCTACTTTGATGCTGAAAGCTGAAATATATATGTGGGCTGCTAAAGTGACTATTGACGGACATACAGCTACCGGAACAACAGATTTGAAAGTGGCCCAGTCTGCTTTGAATCAGATTATAGGTAAATTCGAATTACTGTCTGACTTTGAGAATGTATTTAATACTTCCAATCGTAATAATAAGGAAGTTATTTTCACTTTGCATTTTGCAGATGGCGAAGCAACTAACTGGGGTGGACAATTCCTTTATCAGGATGCGGTATTTATCGGACAAGTATATGGACGTGACAGCAAACGGATAGATACGGATACATTAAATTTAAAGGGAACTGGTGGTGTATTCCGGCACGAATATACTCATGCTTTCTGGTCGGCTTATGATGAAAAAGATAGTCGTCGTGATGCTACATTCCTGGAGTATTATACCCAAGAAGATAAAGACCCTTCAAGTTTCGGATGTGTGTTGAAGAAATGTATCGGTTCGATTAATTCTAATAATAACCGTATTTATGATACGGATGTCATCGTATATCGTTATGCGGACGCTTTACTTATGATGGCTGAAGTTGCGAACGGATTGGGTGAATCATGTAGCACTTATATAAATGATGTACGTCAACGTGCTTATGGTGATGACTATGCCGGATATGAATACACTGATGGTAGTTTTGAGGAAAACGAATTGGCTATATTGCACGAACGTGATAAAGAATTTGTATGGGAAGGTAAACGATGGTTTGATGTTGTACGTATGCAGGATGTATCTCACAATTCGTTAGCATTTTCCGCATCAGCCAACTATCCTGCTACTTCTCCTTTGATTAGTGTGAGTGAAAAACATAAACTCTTATGGCCGTTGGATATTAGTACAATGAATATCAATCCATTGCTGGAACAAACTCCGGGATATGAACAGGAATAGGTATTAAGATTGTCGTTTTTTTACAGTTAACAACCTTTGAGTCTACTTTAAAAAGTTAGGAGTAATTTTATGAAAGGACTAACTTTTTAAGGTAGACTCAAATATTTAAATCAATATTTACGATATAATATTACTCCTCTCTTTTTTATTGTTTTTACCGGATGTGGTAAAGATGAAAGGGGGTGATTACGAAGAGAGATATGAATATGTAGTGAAAATAAAAGTACATGAAGAACCTGTTTACCTTACGTTGTCAGATTAGGGACTAACTTCTTATTCGTTGCATAGAATGACAAAGGAAAAGAAAAATTCGGAGAGTTTACCGGAAGATAATTTACTTTAAATATCGGAAAGTAAAAACTAGATAAATGTACTTCTCTTTATCTTCTTGATGATTTATTATGTGATATGTATATAATAAAATATTTAATTATTTGCTGGTAATATGATAAATTTATATCTTTGCACCAAAACAATTAATAATACCATGAAAAGAAACCTGCTTTTATTATCGTCCATCCTTTTTTTGTGTGTCTGCGGAACCTTGCAGGCTATCGCATCGGATACTGTATTTGTACGTGAAACTCAGATTCCTATTTTGATTGAACGACAGGATAATGTGTTGTTTATGCTGCGTTTGAATGCCAAAGAGAGTCGTAGTCTGGATGAAGTAGTTTTGAATTTTGGCAAAGATGTAAATCTGGCGGACATACAGTCCGTTAAGTTATATTATAGTGGTACGGAAGCCAGACAGAACTACGGTAAGAATTTCTTTGCTCCTGTATCTTATATTTCCAGCCATACGCCGGGAAAGACACTGGCTGCGAATCCTTCTTATTCGATTAATAAGTCGCAAGTGGATAATCCGAAACAGAAAGTTACATTAAAAGCTAATCAGAAACTTTTCCCCGGAGTAAACTATTTCTGGATTAGTTTGCAGATGAAGCCGGATGCTTCTTTGCTGGATAAGGTTTCGGCTAAGATTGCTGCGATTAAAGTTGATAACAAAGAAGCCCTTATGCATACAGTTTCTCCGGAGAATATAGCTCATAGGGTAGGAGTGGGCGTACGCCATGCCGGTGATGACGGTTCGGCAGCTTTCCGTATTCCGGGATTGGTGACCACCAATAATGGCACATTGCTGGGAGTATATGATGTACGTTATAATAGCAGTGTCGATTTGCAGGAGCATGTGGATATAGGTTTGAGCCGCAGTGTAGACGGTGGCAAAACTTGGGAGAAGATGCGTTTGCCTTTGGCTTTCGGCGAAACGGGTGATTTGCCTGCTGCACAGAACGGTGTCGGCGACCCTTCGATTCTGGTGGATACCAAGACCAACACAGTATGGGTAGTGGCAGCCTGGACACACGGAATGGGTAATCAGCGTGCCTGGTGGAGCTCATATCCGGGAATGGATATGAATCATACAGCCCAGTTGGTGTTGTCAAAGAGTACGGACGACGGTAAAACGTGGTCTAAGCCCATCAATATAACAGAACAAGTGAAAGACCCTTCATGGTATTTCCTTCTGCAAGGACCTGGACGCGGTATCACCATGCAGGACGGCACACTGGTATTCCCGATTCAGTTTATCGACTCTACCCGTATTCCGAATGCAGGAATCATGTATAGCAAAGACCGTGGCGAGACATGGAAAATCCATAACTACGCACGTACCAATACAACAGAAGCCCAAGTGGCGGAAGTAGAGCCGGGCGTGTTGATGCTGAACATGAGAGATAACCGTGGCGGTAGCCGTGCAGTTTCCACTACAAAGGATTTCGGCAAGACTTGGACAGAACACCCCTCTTCCCGCAAAGCTTTGCAGGAACCGGTTTGTATGGCAAGTTTGATTAGTGTAAAAGCGAAAGACAATGCATTAAACAAGGATATTCTTTTATTCTCCAACCCGAATACGGTTAAAGGTCGCCATCATATCACCATCAAGGCAAGTCTGGACGGAGGTGTCACCTGGCTGCCCGAACATCAGGTGATGTTGGATGAGGGTGAAGGATGGGGATATTCTTGTCTGACTATGATTGATAAAGAGACGGTTGGCATACTGTATGAAAGTAGTGTAGCTCACATGACTTTCCAGGCTGTCCGGCTAAGGGATATAATAAAATAGAGATACACACACGACCTGTAATCATGAAAAACAAATTAATACTATTAATATATTTTACAATTAACTTATACACAGTTTCAGTGGTAAAAGCAGGTGGTAGTCACCTGCTCCCCCAGCCACAAAAGTTTACCCCCTCTCATACCAGCTTTCAAGTGAATAATGTACAGCTTTCCACTCCTGTGCTTCAACAGGAGTGGGAGGCTTTTATTGCAGAAATGGGAGGAACCGTCTCGCCAAAGGCAACTACCGTCATTGATGTGAAACTACTGCCTTCTCTCCCCGAAATACCGATAAACCAGGATGAAGCTTACCGCCTGAATGTAACCAGGAAACGGATAACCGTTGAGGCTGTGACCGAAAGCGGCGTTTATTGGGCTATGCAGACTTTAAGGCAACTGGCAGAGAAAAGAAACTCAAAAACACAGATTCAAGGAGCTGAAATTGTTGACTGGCCTGCCTTCCGTATCCGTGGATTCATGCAGGACGTAGGACGGAGCTACATGTCGCTGGAAGAACTCAAACGTGAAATCACCGCACTCGCTAAATTCAAAATCAACGTCTTCCATTGGCATCTTACCGAGAATCAATCCTGGCGGCTGGAAAGCAAGATATTCCCAATGTTGAATGATAGTGTAAACACCACCCGGATGCCCGGAAAATATTACACGCTGGAAGAAGCTAAGGAACTGGTCGCATTCTGTAAGGCACACCACATGATGTTAATCCCCGAAATAGATATCCCCGGCCACAGTGCCGCATTCATGCGCACCTTCCGCCACGATATGCAAAGCCCCGAAGGGATGAAGATATTAAAACTCCTGTTGGATGAAGTCTGCGAAACGTTTGATGTGCCTTATTTACATATCGGTACGGACGAAGTCCAGTTTACCAATCCCCGGTTTGTGCCGGAAATGGTGTCTTATGTACGTTCCAAAGGCAAGAAAGTAATCTCATGGAATCCGGGCTGGCACTATAAAAAAGGAGAAATAGACATGACCCAGCTCTGGAGTTATCGCGGAAAGGCACAGGAAGGTATTCCTGCCATTGACTCGCGTTTCCATTATCTGAACCATTTCGATACCTTCGGTGACATCATCGCATTGTACAACAGCCGTATCTATAATAAGGAACAAGGAAGCGACGACCTCGCCGGCACGATTCTGGCTGTTTGGAATGACCGGTTAGTCAGTACCGAACGGGGGATGATTATTGAAAATAATTTCTATCCCAATATGCTGGCTATGGCAGAACGTGCCTGGAAAGGTGGCGGAACAGAATACTTCGATAAGAACGGCACAATACTTCCCACCGACGAACAGTCGGAACTATTTAAGAACTTTGTCGATTTTGAACGTCGCCTGTTGTGGCATAAAGAACATACCTTCGCTGGCTATCCATTTGCGTACGTCCGTCAGACAAATGTGAAATGGAACATAACAGACCCTTTCCCGAATGAAGGGGATTTGGCAAAGGCTTTCCCGCCGGAAGAAACTTTGCAGGATAGTTACAGCTACGCAGGAAAGACATACAAAGTACGCCCCGCCATTGGTGCGGGAATCTATCTCCGTCATGTGTGGGGCACACTTATTCCCGGATTCTACAAAGAACCGAAAGAGAACCATACAGCTTATGCCTACACCTATGTCTATTCACCGAAAGAACAAACCGTCGGTCTATGGGCTGAATTTCAGAATTACGGACGTTCCGAAGCAGACTTGCCGCCCTTGCCGGGAAAATGGGATTATAAAGAAAGCCGTATCTGGATAAATGGACAGGAAATAATCCCCCCTGTCTGGACAGCCACCCACCGGACTAAAAGTAACGAAATAGCATTGGGCAACGAAAACTGTGTAGCACGCCCCCCTTTGGAAGTTCGTCTGCAAAAAGGATGGAACAAAGTATTACTGAAATTGCCGGTAGGGAAGTTTACTACCCCCGAAGTCCGGTTAGTAAAATGGATGTTCACCACCGTTTTTGTCACTCCCGACGGACAGAAGGCTGTAGACGGACTTGTCTATTCACCGGACAAAACACTAAAGTGACATACCAATCATAAGGGGAAGGGCATTAACGAATATGCCATGAGCTAATTCGGATATGCTATAATGAAAAAGAAATATGCTATAATGAAAAACGGATATACTAATTAGTAAATAAAAAGAATAGCCATGAAGAAGAACTTGTTTTTAGTGGTCATATTGACCCTGGCTTTGGCATGCCATGCTCAGGAACGCAAATATTCTACGTTTTATTACCAGCGTGCTACGTTGTTTGAGGAACTGCCTGTTACTTCCAGCGACATTATTTTCCTGGGAAACAGTATCACGAACGGTGCCGAATGGGCGGAGCTGTTTCATAACAAACATGTGAAAAACCGTGGAATCAGCGGTGATATTTGTATGGGAGTATATGACCGTCTGGACGCTATCTTGAAAGGAAAACCTGCTAAAATATTTCTGCTGATTGGTATCAATGATGTGAGCCGTGGAACGTCCGCCGATACGATTGTATCCCGTATCGGAATGATTGCTCAAAAGATAAAGGCTGATTCACCGAAAACAAAGCTATATTTGCAAAGTGTTCTTCCCGTCACCGACCATTACAATATGTTCAAGGGGCATACTTCCCGTTGGCAGGTTATCCCCGAAATCAATAAAGGATTAGTCCGCCTGGCAGAGAAGGAAGGATTGACTTATATAGACTTGTACTCTCACTTTATAGACGAGCAAACCGGAAAGATGAACACTGCCTACACAAATGACGGTTTGCATCTTCTTGGAAAAGGTTATCTGAAATGGGTGGAGATTGTGAAACCTTACATTGGAAAGAAGTAAATATTAGGGCTAAATATCTGAAATAGTTAAATATCTGAAAGAACTAAATATCGGAGAAAGATAAATACCGGAAAAAATGAAAAAGATTCTGATACTATCCGTCTGTCTGTTCGTTTGCTGCGCACTGTCTGCCCAACAACGGATGAAAGTTGCATGCGTAGGAAACAGCATCACCTACGGAACCGGATTATCCGACCGTGCAACGCAATCTTATCCCGTACAGTTGCAGAAACTGCTGGGTGAGCGTTATGAAGTCGGGAACTTCGGGAAGCCCGGTGCAACCTTGCTCAATCAGGGACACCGCCCCTATACCTGTCAGGAAGAATATAAGAAAGCATTGGATTTTGCAGGAGACATCGTTGTCATTCATTTGGGAATCAATGATACCGACCCTCGTGACTGGCCCAATTACCGCGATTTTTTCGTGAAAGACTATTTAAGTCTGATTGACACATTCCGCAAAACTAATCCCGATGCACGGATTATCATAGCCCGAATGACTCCGATTGCCGACCGCCATGCCCGTTTCCTGTCGGGAACCCGTGACTGGCACGGCGAGATACAAACGGCTATCGAAACGGTAGCTCGTTATGCCGGTGTGCAGTTGATAGATTTCCACGAACCGCTTTATCCTTATCCTTTCTTGTTGCCGGATGCCGTTCATCCTACTGTTGAAGGGGCAGCGATAATGGCAAAAACTGTTTATTCGGCTATCACCGGAGATTATGGCGGCTTGAAATTATCCCCGCTTTACACGGATAATATGGTTCTCCAACGTGATACCCCTTTGTTGATTCACGGGACAGCCAATGCGGGAGAACAAGTCACAGTTCGCATAGACCATCAGAGGTGGATTACCAAAACTACACCGGACGGGAAGTGGTCAGTGAAATTATCCCCGTTGAAAGCGGGTGGTCCCTATACGCTGACAATCTCCACCCCCCAAAGAACCTTGAAATATTCAAATGTTCTGGCAGGAGAAGTCTGGCTATGTTCCGGTCAGTCGAACATGGAGTTTATGTTGAGCCAAGCCACTACCGGCAAAAAAGACATACCCCAAGCTGCCGACGAACAGTTGCGCTTGTATGACATGAAAGCCCGTTGGCGCACGGACGCGGTGCAATGGGATGCTTCCGTCCTCGACTCCCTGAATCATCTTCAATATTATAAAGACACAGAATGGCAAACCTGTACTCCCGACAATGCCGCCCGTTTTTCGGCGATAGCATCCTATTTCGGTCGGATGTTGCGGGATAGCTTGAAAGTTCCGGTAGGGCTGATATGCAATGCAATCGGCGGTTCACCTACCGAATCATGGATAGACCGGAATACGTTGGAATACCACTTCCCGGCTATCTTAAAAGACTGGACACACAATGACTTTATACAAGACTGGGTACGCGGACGTGCTGCATTAAACATCAAACAGTCGAAAGAGAAATTCCAACGCCACCCTTACGAACCTTGTTATTTGTACGAGTCGGGGATTCGTCCGTTAGCGCAATATCCGGTCAAAGGTGTGATTTGGTATCAGGGAGAATCGAACGCCCATAATTACGAGGCTCACGAGAAACTCTTCAAGCTCTTAATCAGCAGTTGGCGTAAGAACTGGGGGAATGAGGAACTGCCGTTCTATTATGTCCAGCTCTCCGGTATAGCCCGTCCTTCATGGCCGTGGTTCCGTGACAGCCAGCGCAGGATGATGAACGAAATATCGAATACGGGAATGGCGGTGTCGAGTGATTATGGTGATTCACTGGACGTACATCCCAGAAATAAGAAACCCATTGGCGAACGACTGGCGCGCTGGGCTTTGCATAAGACGTATGGTATGTCGGGCGTGTTGCCGTCCGGTCCGTTGTTCCGTCATGCAGATTTCCGTGAGGATGCGGTATTTGTGACGTTCGACTATGGCAAAGGCTTAAAGAGTTCGGATGGCGGTGCTTTGCGCACGTTTGAAGTAGCCGAAACGGACGGCGTCTATTACCCTGCAGTTGCCGAGATAATAAACGGTCAGATAAAAGTATATAGTGAACAGGTAAAACATCCGCGATACGTCCGCTATGGCTGGCAGCCTTTCACACGGGCGAACCTGGTGAATGAAGCAGGCTTGCCGGCATCAACCTTTCGGGCGGAAGCACCCGAACGGTTCATTACTGATATCCGCTTGCAGAAAATGGAAGGATTCCCGAAATCAGAGAAAGGCATCAAATCGGGCGTTTCTGCCTGTTATTCGGGAATCCTGAATGGAAAACTATTCATAGCCGGCGGCTGCAACTTTCCCGGAACACCTGCTAGTGAAGGAGGAAAAAAGAAATACTACCAAGGTATCTATGCGGCAGAAATAAATCCCGACACTCTGCTTCTTTGGAATAAAGTGGGAGAGCTTCCCGTTCCTGCCGCTTACGGGGTTTCCGTATCTTGTCCGGACGGCATCATCTGCATAGGAGGAAACAACGGACAGGGGGCGCTGAATTCTGTTTATAAAATCCGGTGGGATGGGCGGAATGGAAATGTGAAGAATGAAAAGAAAGGGAAAGTCGTGATAGAAACATTACCGGCTTTACCTTATACATTGGATAATATGTGTGGAACATTGATTGGAGAACAGCTATTTGTTGCCGGAGGAAATAGAAACGGCCAACCTTCAAACTCATTCCTTTGTCTCGATTTGGCTAATCTTCCGGCAGGGTGGCAGGAGTTACCGGAATTTCCCGGAGACGCACGGACGCAAGCCGTCTGTGCCGGACAGCGTAGGGGAGACGAAGCCCGTTTTTACCTATGGGGTGGATTTGCTCCTTCCACTGAGGGGAGGCCCGCCACACTTTCTACAAATGGTTACTGTTATTCTTCCGTATCCCGGCAGTGGACTCCGGTAGCTACCCCGGAAGGAAGTGACGGAGACATTATATCCTTAGGGGGAGCGGCGGCTGTTGTGTTAAACGACAGTCTGGTGCTTTGCACAGGAGGGGTAAATAAAGACATCTTTCTGGCAGCTCTTCAACGTCCGGAGAAAGATTATCTCCTTCATCCGGTAGAATGGTATAAATTTAATGACCGTGTATTGGTCTACAATATGAATCAGAATATCTGGCAGGAAATCACCCGTACACCGAGAGTGGCACGCGCCGGAGCTTCGTTGGCAGGAGGGGACAAAACATATTATAATATCAATGGAGAGTTGAAGCCCGGCATTCGTACTTCCGAAATTATAAAAATAACGATTGAATAATGGGGGAAAATTGACAAAAATGTAATATCTTTGACTCCGTTAATATCTAATACCCCCACTATGATATTTAGTTTGACAGGAAAAAAGGCTCAGATTGCGTGCGGACTACTATGTTGTTGCAGCATGGCGTATGCACAGAGCAATGACAATTCAGAAGTTGTAATCCTACATTCCGGCTGGGAATTTGCTCAGGCAGGAACAGAACTATGGCGGACGGCGGAAGTGCCCGGCACAGTACATCAAGACCTCATTCACCACAAACTCCTTCCTTCTCCTTTTTATGGAACGAACGAACAGAAAATCCAATGGGTGGAAAACGAAGACTGGGAATACCGTACCTCTTTTGCCGTCACGGCGGAACAACTGAAGAGGGACGACGCACAACTCATCTTTGAAGGTCTGGATACTTATGCGGATGTCTATCTTAACGGCTCGTTGCTGTTGAAAGCTGATAATATGTTTGTCGGCTATTCGTTACCCGTAAAGCCGCAACTTCGTCCGGGGGAAAACTTACTCCATATATATTTTCATTCGCCTATCCGGCAGACCCTTCCTCAATATGCATCCAACGGATTTAATTATCCTGCGGATAACGACCACCACGAGAAACATTTAAGTGTATTCTCCCGTAAGGCTCCTTATAGCTACGGCTGGGATTGGGGAATCCGCATGGTGACCAGCGGTATCTGGCGTCCGGTGAAACTCCGTTTCTATGACGCCGCTTCCATTAACGATTACCATGTCAGGCAACTGTCGTTGACGGAACAATCGGCCAAGCTGTCTAATGAACTGCAAATAACCAATATACTTTCTCATCCGCTTCAGGCAGAAGTGCGCATCAGCTATTCCTTTGAAAAAGGGGAAGAAAGCGTAGTCAACCGACCCGTCACCCTGCAACCCGGAATCAACTTTGTCCGTATCCCTTCCGAAGTCGTCTCTCCGGTACGTTGGATGCCGAACGGTTGGGGCAAACCGGCATTGTATGACTTCTCTGCCCAGGTGGTTTCTGACGGCAAAGTTGTGGCCGAACAATCTCATCGCATAGGACTCCGCACCGTCCGTCTGGTGAACGAGAAAGATGCGGACGGAGAATCCTTCTATTTTGAAGTAAACGGTATCCCGATGTTTGCCAAAGGAGCCAACTACATACCGCAGGACGCCCTTCTGACGAATGTGACGACCGAACGCTACCAGACATTGTTCCGTGACATCAAGGAAGCGAACATGAACGTCATCCGCGTATGGGGCGGCGGAACGTACGAGGACGACCGTTTCTACGATTTGGCAGATGAGAACGGAATTTTGGTTTGGCAGGACTTTATGTTTGCCTGCACCCCATATCCGTCCGACCCCACTTTTCTGAAACGGGTAGAGGCGGAAGCCTGCTACAACATCCGCCGTCTCCGCAATCACCCTTCGCTAGCCATGTGGTGCGGCAACAACGAGATACTTGAAGCCCTGAAATACTGGGGGTATCAGAAGAAATACACCCCGGAAATTTATCAGGAGATGATGACCGGCTATGACAAACTTTTCCGTGAGTTACTTCCCGCCAAAGTGAAAGAACTTGACGCTGACCGCTTTTACGTCCATAGCTCTCCTTACCTTGCCAACTGGGGACGTCCCGAGTCATGGGGGATAGGGGATAGCCACAACTGGGGTGTCTGGTACGGAAAGAAACCTTTTGAATCATTGGATACCGATTTGCCGCGTTTCATGAGTGAATTCGGTTTCCAGTCTTTCCCCGAAATGAAAACCATTGCCACATTCGCATCCCCCGAAGATTACCAAATCGAATCGGAAGTGATGAATGCTCATCAGAAGAGCAGCATCGGCAATGACTTGATTCGTACCTATATGGAACGTGATTATATCGTACCCGATAAATTTGAGGATTTCGTCTATGTCGGACTTGTATTGCAGGGACAAGGTATACGTCACGGCTTGGAAGCTCACCGCCGCAACCGTCCTTACTGCATGGGTACGCTATACTGGCAGTTGAACGACAGTTGGCCCGTTGTCTCCTGGTCGGGCATCGACTATTACGGCAACTGGAAAGCCCTGCATTATCAGGCGAAGCGTGCGTTCGCACCTATCCATATCAACCCCGTTCAGCAGAATGACAGTCTGTGCGTTTATATTCTTTCCGACTGTCTCGATACGATGGAGAAGATGACATTGGAGATGAAAATAACAGACTTTGAAGGGAAAAAGGCTGGGAAACCGGTACTGCTGAAATCTTTTTCGGTTCCGGCAAATACTTCCAAATGCGTGTACCGGGCGAAGCAGGACGATTTGCTCTCATTTGCAGAACGTAAATCTACGGGAACCTCTCAATCTTCAACGGATACCCGGCTTTCGGAAATGTTCCGCCATTGCTTCATGCAACTGACCCTGAAAGACGAGTCCGGACGTATCATTGATGAAACAGTCTACTTCTTCGAGAAGACCAAAGACCTACTCCTGCCCGAAACGACCATCACCTGCAAGATGAAGCAGACAGACGGCAAATGCGAACTGACGCTTCTTTCTCCAGCCTTGGCAAAAGATGTCTTTATTGAAGTTCCTTTGCAGGGCGCCCGTTTTAGTGATAACTTCTTCGACCTCTTGCCCGGAGAACGTAAAACGGTTATCATTACTTCTCCCCGAATCAAGAAAGGAGAGGAGTTGCCTTTGAGACTCAGACATATTCGTGAAACCTATAATTAAATATCTATTAGTAACTTAACACTTAATTTTTAGTTTATGAAACAATTCTTAAAACTAACCGGATGCCTGGCAGTGGCGGGACTTTTTGCCTCGTGCCAGTCTGCGCAACAAGAAGCTGATTACCAGATCATCCCCTTGCCGCAGGAAATTGTTACAGCTCAGGGAAGTCCCTTCATCCTGAAGAGCGGAGTGAAAATCCTTTATCCGGAAGGTAACGAAAAGATGCAACGCAACGCAAAGTTCCTGGCAGACTATCTGAAAACAGCTACCGGAAAAGACTTTGCCATCGAAGCCGGAACAGAAGGCAAGAATGCCATTGTACTGGCATTGGGAGCGGAAGCCGAAAATCCCGAATCTTATCAGTTGAAAGTTGCCGGTGACGGAATAACCATTACCGGTCCTACGGAAGCCGGCGTATTCTACGGAATCCAGTCTTTGCGCAAATCCCTGCCTGTTGCAGTGGGTGCGGATATAGCTTTGCCGGCGGTAGAAATCAAGGATGCTCCCCGTTTCTCTTATCGTGGTGCACACTTCGACACCAGCCGCCATTTCTTTACCGTAGATGAAGTGAAGACATATATCGACATGATGGCTTTGCACAATATGAACCGTTTCCACTGGCATATTACTGAAGACCAAGGCTGGCGTCTGGAAATCAAGAAATATCCGAAACTGACGGAAGTCGGTTCCAAGAGAACAGAGACAGTCATCGGACGTAACTCCGGCGAGTATGACGGCAAGCCTTACGGCGGTTTCTACACTCAGGAACAGGCAAAAGACATCGTAGCCTATGCTGCAGAACGTTACATCACCGTTATTCCCGAAATCGACCTTCCGGGACATATGCAGGCAGCCCTTGCCGCTTATCCGGAACTCGGCTGTACTGGTGGCCCGTACGAAGTATGGAGACAATGGGGTGTATCCGAAGACGTGCTCTGTGCCGGAAACGACCAGGTATTGAAATTCCTCGAAGACGTATATGCCGAACTGATTGAAATCTTCCCGTCGGAATATATCCATGTAGGCGGTGACGAATGTCCGAAAGTGCGTTGGGAGAAATGTCCGAAATGTCAGGCACGTATCAAGGCGCTGGGCTTGAAGTCCGACGATAAGCATAGTAAGGAAGAACGTTTGCAGAGCTTTGTTATCAACCATATCGAAAAATTCCTGAACGACCACGGACGTCAGATTATCGGTTGGGATGAAATCCTCGAAGGCGGACTTGCACCGAATGCGACTGTCATGTCATGGCGTGGTGAGAAGGGTGGTATCGAAGCTGCCAAGCAGAAACACGATGTGATTATGACACCGAACACTTACTTGTATTTCGACTACTATCAGACAAAAGATACAGAGAACGAACCTCTCGGTATCGGTGGTTATCTGCCTCTTGAAAGAGTGTATAGCTACGAGCCGATGCCGGCTTCCCTCACTCCGGAAGAACAGAAATATATCAAGGGCGTACAGGCTAACCTCTGGACTGAATACATTCCTACTTTCTCTCATGCCCAGTATATGGTATTGCCGCGTTGGGCTGCCTTGTCCGAAATCCAGTGGTCGGCTCCCGACAAGAAGAATTATGAAGACTTCCTGTCCCGTCTGCCGCGCCTGATTAAGTGGTACGATGCGGAAGGATACAATTATGGTAAACATGTATTTAACGTAACTGCCGAATACACTCCGAATCCGGCAGACGGTACACTGGACATCACTTTGTCTACCATCGACGGTGCGCCTATCCATTACACCTTGGACGGCACAGAACCTACCGCCGCTTCTCCGCTTTATGAAAGCCCGCTGAAAATCAAGGAGAATGTAACCTTCTCTGCCATTGCTGTCCGTCCTACCGGAAACAGCCGTGTGGTTTCTGAAAAGGTGAATTTCAGCAAATCCAGCATGAAGCCGATTGTAGCCAACCAACCTGTCAATAAGCAATACATGTTCAAAGGCGAATCTACACTGGTAGACGGCTTGAAAGGAAACGGCAATTACAAGACCGGACGTTGGATTGCATTCTACAAGAACGATATGGATATGACCATCGACCTTCAGCAGCCCACCGAGATTTCGAGCGTTGCTATTTCTACTTGCGTGGAGAAGGGCGACTGGGTGTTTGACGCGAGAGGACTCTCCGTAGAAGTTTCGGACGACGGCAAGAACTTTACCAAAGTTGCTTCCGAAGAGTATCCTGCTATGAAAGAAAGCGATAAGAATGGTATCTACGAACATAAACTGTCATTCAGCCCGGTAAAAACTCAATACGTGAAAGTAGTTGCCCTGTCTGAAAGTAAAATACCGGCATGGCATGGTGGCAAAGACAGTCCGGCATTCTTGTTTGTAGACGAAATCACGATAGATTAATGAATATAAGAAACAGATGCACTAAAGTTTGTCT
Organism: Bacteroides sp. f07; assembly: GCF_042854785.1. Taxonomy (NCBI): domain Bacteria; kingdom Pseudomonadati; phylum Bacteroidota; class Bacteroidia; order Bacteroidales; family Bacteroidaceae; genus Bacteroides; species Bacteroides sp. f07. The sequence continues at coordinate 1,352,551 of NZ_BAABXI010000001.1, forward strand.
TTTCTTATGGGTATTGGGAATGTGCTTGACCGCACATTCCCTTAAAGCACAGTCCGTCATTCCTGTCCCGTTGAAGATGGAGCAGGGGACGGGCTCTTTTTTACTCTCGGAGAAAACAAAACTTTATACAAACCTACAAGGTGGAGAAGCGCAGCTTCTGGAGAATTGCCTGCAAGCATTGCCGGTTCATCTCAAGAAAGGGAAAAAGAAAGATACGCAGAATGTACTTTCCCTATTGATAACGGAAAAGAGTGAGCAGTTGCCCACTTCTGAAAGCTATACGCTGTCCGTCACTCCGGAACGGATATTGATTCAGGCAACTTCAGGAGCCGGGCTCTTCTACGGGATTCAGACGCTCTTGCAGCTATCGGCTTCTTCGGGCGCGGGCACCACTGTTCCTGCGGTTGAAGTGCAAGATACGCCCCGTTTCGCTTATCGCGGATTGATGCTCGACGTATCCCGCCATTTCTTTACCAAGGAATTTGTGAAGAAACAGATAGACGCACTGGCATTTTATAAAATCAACCGTCTGCACCTGCACCTCACGGATGCCGCAGGCTGGCGGATTGAAATCAAGAAATACCCTCTGCTGACAGAATTTGCAGCCTGGCGTACCGATGCCAACTGGAAGAAATGGTGGAATGGCGACCGCAAATACCTTCGTTACGACGAACCCGGAGCTTCCGGCGGCTACTACACCCAGGATGATATCCGTGAAATCGTAGAATATGCCCGTCAGCATTTTATCACGGTTATTCCGGAGATTGAAATGCCTGCCCACTCGGAAGAAGTGCTGGCAGCTTATCCGCAACTCTCTTGTGCGGGCGAACCTTATAAGAACGCGGACTTCTGTGTCGGAAACGAAGAGACATTCACTTTCCTTGAGAATGTACTGACCGAAGTCATCGAACTTTTCCCTTCCGAATACATTCATATAGGCGGTGACGAAGCCGGCATGGCAGCATGGAAAACCTGCCCGAAGTGCCAGAAGAGAATGAAGGACGAACACCTCTCTCATGTAGACGAACTGCAAAGCTACCTGATTCACCGGATAGAAAAATTTCTGAATGCCCGCGGCCGTCGTTTGCTGGGTTGGGACGAGATACTTAAAGGCGGTCTGGCTCCTAATGCGACAGTCATGTCATGGCGCGGCGAAGAAGGCGGCATTGCCGCTGTAACTTCCGGTCACCGGGCTGTTATGACACCGGGAAGCCACTGTTATCTGGACAGTTATCAGGATGCTCCGTACTCCCAGCCGGAAGCCATCGGCGGATACCTGCCGTTGGAAAAAGTTTATTCTTACAATCCGGTCGCCGCTTCATTGTCGGCGGAGCAGGCAAAACTCGTGTATGGTGCGCAAGTTAATCTTTTTACCGAATATATCCCGACTCCCGAACACGTGGAATATATGCTGTATCCCCGTACATTGGCGTTGGCGGAAGTGGCATGGTCGGCTCCCGAACGTAAATCATGGCCGGACTTCCATGCCCGTGCGCTGAAAGCGGTGGCAGACTTGCAGGCGAAAGGCTATAACCCTTTCGATTTGAAGAAAGAAATCGGAAGCCGTCCTGAATCCGCTCAACCCGTTACGCATTTGGCTCGGGGAAAGAAAGTGATTTACAACACTCCCTACAATTCTTCTTATGCGGCGAAAGGTGACGTCACATTGACGGACGGCATACGTGGCGACTGGACTTACGGTGACGGTGCATGGCAAGGGTTTATCTCTAAGAACCGCCTGGACGTAACCATTGACATGGAAGCTGCTACTTCCATCCATTCCGTTACCGCCGCCTTTATGCAAGTGATAGGCGCAGAAGTATTCCTGCCCGCATCTGTCACGATTTCTATCTCCGACGACGGAACCAACTTCACCGAGTTGAAACATCAGACCTTTGAAGTGACCAAGGAAGTCCCTATTAAATTTACGGACATCTCTTGGGAAGGAAACGCGCAAGGAAGATATGTACGCTATCAGGCACAAGCCGGAAAAGAGTTCGGCGGTTGGATATTTACTGACGAGATAATCGTGAAATAGATATTCAGGCACGGATTTCTCTTCATGTCCATACCATTTCTGAATAAAAGAGGGAGTCTACTCAACCAGATTCCCTCTTTTATTGTTATATATTATAATATTACCTTAAAAAACTAATCAGTATGGTACGACGACACGGTAAACTAACTTTTCTCGGTCTTCTTCTGATAACCTCTTGCAGCAGCCTGTTTGCGCAGAAGATTCCTGTAACTGTTCCCATAGATTCCCTAATCACGGTAGGATACGCCACCGGAAGTCTGAAAACCATCTCCGGCTCCGTAGAGAAAATCACGGAAAGGCAGATGAACAAAGACCAGATAACGAATCCCTTGGAAGCGATTCGCGGTCGTGTCCCCGGTCTGACCATCCAGCGGGCAACGAACGGACCCGCCGCCCTCGATGCCGTGCGCCTACGGGGAACCACCTCTCTCACCAGTGGCAACGACCCGCTGATTATCGTCGACGGAGTATTCGGCGACCTCAGTATGCTGACCTCTATTTACCCCACCGACATCGAGAGCTTCACCATCTTGAAAGATGCTTCCGAAACCGCCCAATACGGTTCGCGCGGTGCATCCGGTGTGATAGAAGTCACCACGAAAAAAGGGATGCAAGGCAAGACGCAAGTAGCCTACAACGGCAGCTTCGGCATCTCCACCGTCTACAAAAATCTGAAAATGCTCTCCGGCAACGAATTCCGCCAGGTGGCCTCGGAACGTGGCATCTCCATCCTCGACAAAGGATACAACACCAACTTCCAAAAAGAAATCGAACAAACCGGCATACAGCAGAACCACCACGTCGCCTTCTACGGTGGTTCCAGTGAGTCCAACTATCGTGTTTCCCTCGGTTTCATGGATCGTCAGGGAGTCATCCTGAATGAAGACATGAAGAACTTCACCTCAAGCATGAACATGAACCAGCGGATGTTCGACGGTTTCCTGAACTGCGAACTGGGAATGTTCGGCTCCATCCTCAAGAACCATAACCTGGTGGATTATCAAAAAACATTCTACTCGGCAGCCACCTTCAACCCCACCTATCCCAACCATAAAGACCCCGTCACCAACTCCTGGGACGGCATCACTACTGCCAGTCAAATCACCAATCCACTGGCATGGATGGAAGTGCAGGACGATGACGCCACCTCGCATATCAGCACCCACGCCCGCTTGACGTTCAATCTGATGAAGGAACTGAAATTCACACTCTTCGGCGCCTATAGCTACAATATCGTCGAAAACTCCCAATATCTCCCCACTTCTGTCTGGGCAAACGGGCAGGCCTACAAAGGAACCAAAAAACGTGAATCCCTGTTAGGCAATATGATGCTGACCTACAAGAAGCACCGGAAAAAACATTTCTTCGACGCCCTCGCCCTTGCCGAACTCCAGAAAGAAACTTACACCGGATACTATACCACAGTAAGCAACTTCAGCACCGACAAATTCGGCTACAACAACCTGCAAGCAGGCGCGCTCCGCCTATGGGAAGGTACAAACTCCTACTACGAGCAACCCCGCCTTGCTTCCTTCATGGGACGCTTCAACTACACCTACGCCGACCGCTATATACTCACCCTCAACGCCCGTACCGACGCATCCTCAAAATTCGGCGCTAATCATAAATGGGGATTTTTCCCTTCCGCATCCGCTGCCTGGGTGATTAGTGAGGAGAAATTCATGAAACAACTCCCCGTGGTCGACAATCTGAAATTCCGTATCGGCTATGGCCTTGCAGGTAATCAAAGCGGAATTGATTCCTACACCACGCTGAACCTCGTCAAGCCGAACGGCGTCGTTCCCGTAGGAAACTCCGCCATCGTCTCCCTGGGCGACTTGCGAAACACCAACCCCGACCTGAAATGGGAAGTAAAGCATACCTTCAACACCGGCATCGACGTAGCCCTGTTCGGCAACCGCCTATTGCTTTCCGCCAACTATTACAACTCCCGCACCACCGATATGCTCTACCTCTACAATGTCAGCGTGCCGCCATTCACCTACAACACCCTGTTGGCGAACATCGGCTCCATGCGCAACTGGGGTACTGAAATCGCCATCGGCATCACCCCTCTGAAAACCCGGGACATGGAACTGAACATCAACGCCAACATCACCTTCCAACGCAACAAACTGCTCTCTCTGAGCGGTATGTACAACGGCGAAATGATTTCCGCCCCCGAATACAAAAGCCTTGCCAGTCTTGACGGCGCCGGCTTCCACGGTGGCTACAACCACATTGTCTACCAAATGGTAGGCCAACCGTTAGGTGTCTTCTACCTGCCACACAGCACAGGACTGGAATCCGACGGCAACGGCGGATATACCTACGGCATCGCCGACCTGAACGGTGGTGGTGTCAGCCTTGAAGACGGCGAAGACCGTTACGTAGCCGGGCAAGCCGTCCCGAAAACGATTCTCGGCTCCAACATCAGCTTCCGCTACAAACGCTTCGACCTCTCCGTCCAGATAAACGGAGCCTTCGGTCATAAAATCTACAACGGAACTTCCCTGACTTACATGAACATGAATATCTTCCCCGACTACAACGTCATGAAAGCAGCCCCGAAGCAGAACATTAAAGACCAGACCGCCACGGACTATTGGTTGGAAAAGGGAGATTACGTCAACTTCGACTACGTGACCCTGGGTTGGAACGTCCCCATAGAGAAAGTGCAGAAACTCAAAAAGTACGTTCGTTCCCTGCGCCTGGCGTTCACCGTCAACAACCTGGCGACCATCTCCGGCTATTCGGGACTCTCGCCCATGATTAACAGCTCCACCGTAAACTCAACTTTAGGCGTGGACGACAAACGCGGCTACCCGTTAGCCCGCACCTACATACTGGGACTAAGTATTAACTTCTAAAAACAGAGGACGACATGATGAAAAAACAGTTGAAAAATATAGAGCAATTCTCCGAAGTAACGGAACAACGCTCAAAAAAGATAGAACAATGTTCAAAGAAAATTAAACAGCCGTCAATAATAAGAATTACAGGACTTACAAGAATAACAGGACTTATTCTTATTATGTGTATGACTCTCTTTTCATGCGATAAATTCCTGGAAGAAAATCCAAAGGACAAACTTCCCGCCGGTGACGTTTACAACAAACTGTCCGACGTATATCTCAACGCCGTAGCCTCACTCTACACCTATGTCGGCGGTTACAGCGACAGCCAGGGTCTGCAAGGAACGGGTAGGGGAGTCTACGACCTGAACACCTTCACCACCGACGAAGCCATCATCCCTACACGTGGCGGCGACTGGTACGACGGTGGCTTCTGGCAAGGGCTCTACCTGCACGACTGGGGAATCGAAAATGACGCCATCCAAGCCACCTGGGAATACCTCTACAAAGTCGTAATGCTCAGCAACAAATCTTTAGAAATAATAGATAAATTCAGCGAAACCCACTCCGACGCGGAACTCCCCGCCTATCGTGCCGAAGTGCAAGCCATGCGTGCCATGTACTATTACTACCTGATGGACTTATTCGCCCGCATCCCCTTGGTGCAATCTTCCTCTGTCGCCATGAAAGACGTACTCCAAAGCGACCGCAAAACCGTCTTTGAATTTATCTTCCACGAATTGCAGGAAGCCGAGCCTTTACTCAGTGACGTGCACAGCAACCAATCCGGCCCTTATTACGGTCGTATCACCCGTCCCGTAGTCACTTTCCTGCTAGCCAAACTAGCCCTGAACGCCGAAGTCTACACCGACAACGACTGGACGGACACCCAACGCCCGGACGGAAAGAACATCAAATTCACCGTAAACGGCAACGAACTCAACGCCTGGGAAACAACCGTCTACTACTGCGACCAACTAAAATCCCTCGGCTATAAACTGGAACCGAAATACGAAACAAACTTCTCCGTCTTCAACGAACCGTCGATAGAGAACATCTTCACCATCCCGATGAACAAAACCTTATACACCAATCAAATGCAATACCTTTTCCGTTCCCGCCACTATAACCACGCCAAAGCCTACGGCTTAAGCGGCGAGAACGGCCCCAGCGCAACGATTGAAGCTCTCGAAACCTTCGGCTACGAAACGACAACCCAAGACCCCCGCTTCGACATCTGTTACTTCGCCGGTATCGTGCGTGACCTCAAAGGCAACATCATAAAACTAGACAACGGTACTGTCCTGGAATATCTCCCCTGGAACGTAGCCCTGGACATCACCGACACCCCTTACGAACAAACAGCAGGCGCCCGCATGAAAAAGTACGAAGTAGACCCGACCGCCACCAAAGACGGTAAACTGATGGAAAACGACATCGTTCTCTTCCGCTACGCCGATGCCTTACTGATGAAAAGCGAAGCCAAAGTACGAAACGGCGAAAACGGCGATAATGAACTGAACGAAGTTCGCAATCGTGTAAACGCCGCTCCCCGTTCCGCCACTTTAGAAAACATACTTGCCGAACGCCAACTTGAATTGGCCTGGGAAGGTTGGAGACGTCAAGACCTGATTCGCTTCGGAAAGTTTACAAGAGCGTACAGCAGCCGTCCGCAATTACCGGATGAAGCAAGCGGCTATACAACCGTGTTCCCTATCCCAGAGAAGATACGGGTGATGAATACGAATTTGAACCAGAATCCGGGATACTAAGTGAAATTCATAGTGAAATAATGAATACTTCTTTTGATAGTATTCATATTATTACTATATTTGTGAGTTCTCTGTAATTTAATATAGGAGATTGATATGAAAACAGTAGAAGTAATTGTGGAACACGCAGGAAAGAACTTGAGTGCTTATATTGAAGGTGCTCCGGTTATCACTGTTGGCAATGACATGAGAGAGATTGAGGAGAATATGAAAGAAGCGATTGAATTGTATTTGGAAGATAATTCTAATCCTTGCGAAGTATTGTCCGGAGAATTCGAATTAAAATTCAAAATTGATGCTGCTACTTTTATAAACTATTATAGCAACATCTTTACCAAAGCTGCATTAAGCCGGATTACGGGAATCAATGAACGTCAGTTGTGGCATTACGCTGCCGGAGTACATAAACCCCGCAGGCAACAACTGGAGAAAATCCAAAAAGGTATTCAGGCTTTATCTAAAGAACTGTCAGCTATCAACTTATTGTAATAAGTGAAATTTATAGTAAACGCCCCATGTGTTACCAAACATTCATGGAGCGTTTTATTATTTATAGGGGAGAGTCACTCTCTTTTATTTCTTCATATAGTGATATCTCATAGAAAATACATATATTTCAATCGTATCTTCATGTACGGAATAGATGATTCGATGTTCTGAGTTAATACGTCTTGACCATTTGCCCGCAAGTTCATATTTTAACGGTTCCGGTTTACCTATACCGGTATATGGATGCTCTGAAATATCTCTGAGCAAAGCCGTTATTTTATTCATAATGACTTTGTTCCCAGTCTTTTTCCAGTACTCAAGGTCTATTCTAGCCTGTTCAAGAAGTTTTATTTCCATAGATTTTCAATATCAACCGAAGTGCCGCCGCCATTTTTTATTTCATCGTCTCCCTTTCTGATGATATCCATCATGGCGGGGGATTTCATGATGTATTCAGTCTCTTTGATAGAATTGTATTCTTCCAAAGAAATAACGACTACACTTTCGTTTCCTGAACGATGAACGATTAATGGTTCACTGTCATTGATAACCGCATCGAGATAACTCTTGAGGTTATTTCTTAGTTCTGAATAATTGGTTGTTCTCATAATCTTCCTTTTGATAAGTACAAATATAAGTACTTAATATTGTATCTGCAAATGAATTGAGAATTATTTATGATACCTTTAAAGAATCATTATACCTCATCTGATTCCTTTAATCCACCAACTCGAAACTATACTTTTCAAATTCATTTCCGTTGATTATTACAGCAATTTGGTGCAGTCCGAGGTGTAATTTCCTCGTTGTAACTACCCGAAAAGAGTGTTTTCTAGTTATTTGTGTAACAGAATCTGCGGCATATTCTTTTTCGCTGATTTTATGCACTTTTTTCGTCAACGTTCCATTCGCTTTTTGGTAATAGATGCCATATTCAAGTCGTATCCTGACTTTTTTATCGTTATGATTCAGCAGCTTAAAACTAAACTCCAACGAATCTCCGACTTTCACTTTGGGCGTTGGGATTTGGAAATTATCAATACTGATATTTTCTATAACAGAGTCAAAGCCAAACAATTCCATCATTTCCGGATTACCTTGTTTCAAGAGAGTCCGACAGCCGTGTTTAATAATCCAGTCTACCTCTTTCGACTCTCCCCGCCATTTTTTTACCAAATCAATCACCGTTTCGGGATTATCTTTCGCAATATCATTCAGATTATTGGCAACGCTCAATCGTACAAACCTTGACGGGTCATTTTTGAGATTTTCCAGAATAGGAATGATTGGCGCAGGATTCTCTTTCAAGTTCGGCAACGCCATTGCCCAGGGAAGGCGCGGGCGGCAACCCTCTGACGCAAGCCGTCTCACTCCCCAATGTTCGTGCTTGGACCAGAGCAGCATTTGCTTCATCATCTCGTCCGGATATTTAATAATAAAAGGATGGACAGCAAATTCGCAACTGGTGAACTGAGTGATTTTCTCTATCGCTCTGACAGAAGTCTCGTAGTCGTCCAACCCATATTGTTCGACATAATTATCCAGAATCGCCCCATATTCCAGTGTCAACCCGAACTTCTCATCGTCTATGACCGAAAAGTCAGGATACGTACTTTTTACATAATCCAACAGTTCGAGTATTTTGGCGATTGCATCTTTGTAATCAACGGGCAAAAACTCTTTCAGAACAGTCGTAATATGTCTGCAACGTTGTTTTAATTCTCTGTTTTCCCATTCATCATCCATTATCCGGGACACAAACTCGCGGGCATCAAAATCGTTGATAACGAGTTTCAAGTCTTTCGTAAATCTATCGAAAAACTGCTCGTTGTACATGTTCTTAAAAGGTTCCGCCATTTTTTTTAATTATTTAATTCATCCAATCATTTCATCTTACCTTATAATTAAAGTATAAATGAATATAAAGTATAAGTGAGCCGCAAAAAAGATTACAGCTCACTTATACCTTCTATATAATATAACAGCAAAAAATCAATCGAAGAAACTCTTGAACTTCTTGAAAATCTTCTCCTTCACCGAAGTGTTCGGCTTGAAGTTGTCCGAAGCATCCATCTTCTCCAGCGTAGCCTTCTCCTCCTTGTTGAGAGCTTCCGGCACATAAATACTGATATTCACGAGCAAGTCCCCCGTTCCATATCCATTTACGTTCGGCAACCCCTTTCCGCGAAGGCGAAGCACTTTACCCGGCTGAGTACCCGCATCAATCTTCACTTTCACCTTGCCGTCAATCGTCGGAATCTCCACAGCGCCGCCCAATGCAGCCGTCGGGAAACTCAACAGCAAGTTGTAAATCAAGTCATTCTCGTCGCGGATTAAGTCCTGATGCGGTTCTTCCTCTACAAGAATCAGCAAATCGCCCGACACACCATTGTGTTTTCCGGCATTACCCTTGCCGCCCATCGAGAGCTGCATACCCTCTGCCACACCGGCAGGAATCTTCACCGTCACCACTTCTTCACCGTAAATGATTCCGTCGCCACCGCACTTCTTACACTTGTTCTTGATAATCTTACCTTCACCATTACAAGTAGAGCAAGTGACACGCGTCTGCATGGTGCCCAGAATCGTCTGCTGGTTGCGAATCACCGAGCCGCTGCCCTTACAGGTAGGACACGTCTCCGAACCGCCGTCCCCTTCGGCACCCGAACCATGGCAATGATCGCACGGCACATATTTCTTGAGCTTGAACTTCTTTTCCACCCCTTCGGAGATTTCCTTCAAAGTCAGCTTCACTTTCACGCGAAGGTCACTGCCGCGATACCGGCGCTGCTGCGAGCCGCCACCGCCGCCGAATCCGCCAAAACCGCTGAATCCGCCACCGAATCCGCCGCCACGGCCACCGAAAATATCGCCGAACATAGAGAAAATATCATCCATCGACATACCTTCGCCACCGAAACCGCCGAACGGCCCGCCATTGCCTGCCGCACCGCTCACACCCGCATGACCGAACTGGTCATACCGCGAACGCTTATCCGGATTGCTCAATACATCATAAGCCTCGGCTGCCTCTTTAAACTTCTCTTCCGCCTCTTTATCTCCCGGATTCTTGTCAGGGTGATACTGGATCGCCTTCTTGCGGTAAGCCTTCTTTATCTCTTCTACTGTGGCAGTCTTCGCCACTTCCAGTACTTCGTAATAATCTCTTTTTTCTGCCATGCTTCTTTGCCAATTACAAATTAATCTTATTCCCCTACCACTACTTTAGCGTGCCGCAGCACCTTGTCGTTCAATGTATATCCCGTCTGCACACAATCCAGAATCTTGCCTTTCTGTGCTTCCGACGGTGCAGGGATTACTGCGATGGCTTCGTGAAAATCCGTATCCAACGGCTGGTCTTTCGTCTCGATGACCTTCACTCCGTTTTGTGCCAGCACAGCCAGGAATTTATTGTAAATCAGCTCGATACCCTCTTTTACGGCATTCACGTCCGTTGCCGTCTCCATCGTCTTGATGGCACGTTCGAAGTCGTCCACTACCGGAAGAATACTGCTCAGGCTCTTTTCGCCACCGTTCAGAATCAGCTCGGCTTTCTCCTTCAAGGTACGCTTGCGGTAATTGTCAAACTCGGCAGACAGGCGCAGATACTTGTCCTTCTGCTCCTCAATCGTCTCCTGAGCCTTTTCCAACTCCTGCTCAAGCTCTTCCTCATGCGTCAGCGGAGCCGCGTCTTCAGCCTGTTCGTTCTGCGGCTGGTCTTCCGCACCATTATTCAGAATGTCTTCCACATTCATCTCTTCTTCCTTCACCTTTTTTTCTTTCGGATTCATCTTGGTATTTACTATTTTACAAGTTACTATTTACTATTTAAAAACATACGTTATCTGGGTAAGATACCGTCTATAAACATACCGGACTGACCGGATGTCATTGATTTTGCCTGCAAAAACTTTGCCAAGTTGGCATTTTTGCCAAAAACGCTGCAAAGGTAACACTTTTATGTCAGATTGGCACATACCGGATAGCTCATAATTCATATAAATTGCCTACCTTTGCACGCTAAAACAGTAAATAGTAACTTGTAAAATAGTAAATAGTAACTTGCAAAATAGTAAATAAAGAAGATGATTACAGTTTCAAACGTATCGGTTCAGTTTGGTAAAAGAGTGTTGTTTAATGACGTAAACCTGAAGTTTACGAGTGGTAATTGCTATGGTATTATCGGTGCGAACGGTGCGGGAAAATCTACATTCCTCCGTACGATATACGGGGACTTGGACCCCACTACCGGTTCGATTGCCCTGGGACCGGGCGAACGTCTCTCCGTATTGAGCCAGGACCACTTCAAGTGGGACGCTTTTACCGTAATGGATACCGTAATGATGGGGCATACCGTGTTGTGGGACATTATGAAGCAACGCGAAGTATTGTATGCCAAAGAAGATTTCACAGACGAAGACGGACTGAAAGTATCCGAACTCGAAGAAAGATTTGCCGAGCTGGACGGATGGAATGCGGAAAGTGACGCAGCCATGCTGCTGAGCGGACTGGGCATTAAGGAAGACAAGCATTATACATTGATGGGCGAACTGAGCGGTAAGGAAAAAGTGCGCGTGATGTTGGCGCAAGCCCTGTACGGAAACCCGGACAACCTGTTGCTGGACGAGCCTACCAATGACCTCGATATGGAAACAGTGACCTGGCTGGAAGAATATCTCTCCAACTTCGAGCACACCGTGCTCGTGGTGAGCCACGACCGTCACTTCCTCGACTCCGTGTGTACGCATACCGTAGACATCGACTATGGAAAAATCAACATGTTTGCCGGCAACTACAGCTTCTGGTACGAATCAAGCCAGTTGGCTCTCCGCCAGCAGCAGAACCAGAAGGCGAAGGCTGAAGAGAAGAAGAAAGAACTGGAAGAGTTCATCCGCCGATTCAGCGCCAACGTAGCGAAGAGCAAGCAGACCACCAGCCGCAAGAAGATGTTGGAGAAACTGAACGTGGAAGAAATCAAACCCTCCTCACGCAAATATCCGGGCATCATCTTCACCCCCGAACGCGAACCGGGCAACCAGATTCTGGAAGTTTCCGGACTGAGCAAGAAGACGGAAGAAGGCGTAGTGCTCTTCAACGACGTCAACTTCAACGTAGAGAAAGGCGACAAAATCGTATTCCTCTCACGCAACCCGCGTGCCATGACCGCCTTCTTCGAAATCATCAACGGAAACATGAAGCCGGATGCCGGAACCTTCAACTGGGGTGTGACCATCACCACCGCTTATCTTCCCTTGGACAACACCGACTTCTTCAACACCGACCTCAACCTCGTAGACTGGCTCAGCCAGTTCGGCGAAGGCAACGAAGTGTATATGAAAGGCTTCCTCGGCCGTATGCTGTTCTCCGGCGAAGAAGTGCTGAAGAAAGTAAGCGTGCTCTCCGGTGGCGAGAAGATGCGTTGTATGATTGCCCGCATGCAGCTCCGCAACGCCAACTGTCTGATTCTGGATACTCCTACCAACCACTTGGACTTGGAATCTATCCAGGCATTCAACAACAACCTGAAGACGTACAAGGGGAATATCCTTTTCTCTTCCCATGACCACGAATTTATCCAGACTGTTGCCAACCGCATCATCGAACTGACTCCAAACGGCATCATCGACAAAATGATGGAATATGACGAATATATCACGTCAGACCACATCAAGGAACTGAGAGCGAAAATGTACGGTGATAAATAATCACGCCAGCGCTTAGCCATAGCCATAAAACTAAGGCGCGGATTACGTGGATAACACGGCTTTTGTCAATCACAAATGATTGGCTGCCGTGAAATCCGCGTAATCCGCGCCTGATTTTTTATTTAGCAATCCGTGCCTGATTTTTATTGATAAGCCCCACTCACACATTTCGTGTGATAAGTCTCCCTATACCTCTCGTGTGATAAGTCTCCTTATACATCTACTTCTTCCGTCAGCGCCAGTTCCCAACTGCGCCACACAACAGTTATCAGTTTCAGTCCCCCTTTCTCCCGAGCTTCCGCCACACATTCATCCCCACTGTAACGAACCAACTGCTCCTGCGCATCATCGGCAAGCATCCTAATCTCCTTATCCGACGCACCGGCTTTCGCATACTTCACTTCCAGCAGATAAGTGTACGGCGGCATTACGGGTACTACCGGACTGGGTTTAAAGAAGAAATCGGCAAACCCTTTGTTCATCTCATATTCCGGATACAGTTGATAATAGCGGAACATACTCAGATAGGCGAGAAGAAAGCCCTTGATATGTGCTTCTCCTTCTATATACTCGCGGATGCGGCTCTGCTCGCGGATAGCTCCGGCAACAAATTCGAACAACGGCTTCCAATCTCCCTTGAAAGACATATTCTCAAACAAGGTGAACAGACGGTTCACGTCGAGCTTGAAGACATCATGGCGGGCATATCCCTGAATCAGAAAATTGAATAGCTGTTCGCGAACCACCAGATTGGGAACGTGCAGGATGGGTCGTCCCATCATATCCACGCCTTTGATAGAAAGCAGTCCGAAATAGAACAGCAGAGATTTGAAGTTGCTCACGTCCGTCATTTCCAATGCAGAGAAATGAGTGACGATATCAGTCACTATCTCTCCCTTTTCCGCAATCTCCTTGATGACGGAGAAATTTTCTCCCAGTCCGTGGTCAAGGCGGACAAGGTAGGACAGTTTATTAAAGTCCGTACGGATGTTGGGGTCTACAATCGTGTCCGGTTTAACTCCGTGCAATATCAACGACTTCATACAGTAAAGCACCATGTCCGAGTTGAACATGCAATCCGCTAATTTATTTTCACTAAAGCAATAATTGTAATAATTGGGTTTCATCATAGTCACCGCGTCGTCTACCGACAAAGGCAAAGCCCCTTGCTCTGTGTAATACGTCAGCATCTCGCGTAGTTCCTTCTCGCTGAAACCAACAAGGTCGTTAAACCAAGGATCGGTAGTGATATTCGTGCCGATGTTGAATCCGCTTGTCACGTCGTCCATCGTCACCGGGCTTACTCCCGTGATGAACAAACGGTTGACGGCAGAACCCATTCCCGTCGTGGCAGCTTTTATTACATTAAAGAATCTTCGGATATATCCTTCGCCATGCGTCGCTTTCCGGTAAAGGTCCGTGCCGTAAGTTGAAAGAATAGTATTCGTAAAATTATCATATTCATCAATCAGGAGATAAATCTTGATGTCTCCCTTACGGGTAGCGTAAGTATTGATTGAGGATAAAAAAGCGCCGGGGTCTGTTTGTGTCTTTTCATCTAGAACCTTCCAGATGTCTTTTCCCAGCAGATGCTCATATCTGTAAACAAAATCGGACAGTTTCCCGCAGCAATGCAACCGGAAAGATTCTTCCACCTCATTGATATTCGAGCTCACCTCAGAGAAATTGAATCTCATGATGAGAAACTGGTTATGTATCGGCGTAGGATGCTGCCCGATATACAGATTGCCGAACAATTCGTCGAACTGGTCGGCATACCGGACATCATAATAGGCTTCCAGCATAGCCAGCGTGAGACTTTTCCCGAAACGTCGGGGACGAATCAGAAACAGGTAAGACGGTTGCATTTCTATCTTTTCGATAAACATCGTCTTATCCACATAATAATAGTTTTCTTTCTGGATGCGTCCGAAGTCCGTCAATCCGTATGGTATTTGCTTCAGCATATTGCGATACCTTTCTTTATTCATCGTTCATATCGAAGCAAATATACGGAAAAACGGATGAGTGTGATTGTTTTTACGTCACCTATTTATCCGTTCATCCGCCATTTCGTAAAAAACTGCCGTCTTATGCGAAAATTACAGTTCCAACCCCTTCTGAACCGGCAGTTGCGGGCGTATTGAATTTTCCGTGCGTTCTTCCTGTGAATATTCCACTACCCAATATTCCGTCACTCCGTCTTTGGTTTGTCTTGTCCGGAATTTATTGCCGTTTAGTACGGCGACGAGCATTTGCTGTGTTTGCCGGTTTGACTGGATGCGTCCGTTCAGGCTTATTATTGATAGTAGAGAGGATGCGGAATACCATTTAGCGTTAATATCCTTCCCTTTCGCCGCACGGAAATAGAAGAACAGATTCTCTTCAACCGGTTCTTTCAGACGGAAATTCTCGTTTCTGCTATTCAGGCTCGTAATCTCGTCCCCTTCGTACCAGTATTGGAAACCTTGCCGGTAAAGGGCCAAAGCCTGTGAATAAATCCCCTGGTGATTGACCGGACTGCTATAGTCGATACTGTTGACGATACTCAGCAGGATACGGCGGCTTTCGCCAAACTCCTGCACACAGTACGGATTGTTGGTACTTGCCACGAACGACGCGTGGCGGATAAACGTACTCGATTGTAAATCGTACACTTTGCGCTCGGTTATCTTGTCCTGCACGATGATACGTTTCAAGTCTGCCAATTGGTTGGCGAGTATTCCGTCAAACTCTTCCAGGTTGATAATAAGGCAAGTGGACAACATCAGCATATGGTCTTTGTTGTCCGGATTGATTCTACCGTTGCGGTAATACGTGCGCAGCTCGGGCGGCAACAAATTACGGATGAAAGTACTTTTTCCTACCCCTTGCTTACTGTGAAATACCAGCATTTCCTGATTCTGCACTTCATCATCCAGCGCACATGCCACCAGCCCCACCAGCCATCGGCGGAAGCTGCTTTCCCAGAACGGCTGGTCTTCGGCTTGCACCCTGGCGGCGAGTTGCCCGATGTAATCCGTCACACCGTCCCAAGGGGGCAGGGAAGAGAAGTAGTCGGCAAACGGATTGACATCAGGCGTGAGGCTTGAGTCAATCACAGCTTTCAGCATCGGCAACGAGCAGTAGACAGACGACAATTGCAGATGCGTGTAGATGGAGTTGAAGTCCTTGCCACGCATCGCCACGAAGGGAAGGGGAGCGGCTGAGCCGGCAAAAGGACGGAATTCCACACTGTCCAGAATCGTGTTGCGACGGAATTCGTAATGTTCCCGCAGGAAATCGACCACTTTCTGCACGAGCGGCTTCTTTTGTTCCTCTTCGTTGGCGTCAGTCTTGCTGGTGTAGAGATAAGAGTTGCGCAGCGGAGATTCGGCGTCAAAATCCGGCTCACTGCCGAAATCGTGCAGCGTCATGCGTACGGCATCTTCTTCGGCGATGTGGCGGGTGTAGCATTGGTTGCCCAGGCAGTAGATGAAACAGTCACGGCTGTTGCGTTCAAAGTGGAACTTCCGTTTCGTATATTCCACCGCTTTCCGGAATTCCATTTGTGACACGGGGTCAATGTCGGAAATATCCGGGCGGTTTGCGTCGTTCGTGTCGGGGAGGCTTGCGTCTTCCTGAGTTTTCCGCAGCGCCTTTTTCCGCTTTGAGGGGGTTGATTCTTCCGGCAATGGCAGTTGGACAGTGACGTTTAGCGCGGTGACGCCTGCCAACCGTTCATCGGAAAAGAACACATCCGGGTCATAAGTGGCATACATGCCTCGGCTCAGGTCGCTGCCGCTGGGGTCTACTTTGCTGTCCAGCAGCCGGGCGTAATAGCGGGAAGTCAGTTCAAACATTCGTTTGTGATAATGTTCCAGTTCGGCATATGTCACTGTATCCTTTGCCTCAAGTTCCGCACGCAGGCGCACCGCCTCTTCTGTTTTCAGGTAGACGAGCAGTTTCAGCCCGTGGCGGCGCGGACTAAGCGCGCAGCCTATCGTGTCAGGATCGTTCTCGGCAAGAAGGCGTAGGCGGGGAATGTCTTCCGCCGGCATTTCGTCGAAGTCCAGTACCGGCAGGTCGTTATAGGTCGAAAGGCTGTGGGGCAGACGGCAGGCAGAGTAATTGGCAGTCAGGGTGAAGTAAGGTAATTGGCGTTTTATGCTGTCGGCTTTCGCCAAATTGCCTTCGCTGAGAGCTGTCTCTATTTGTTCGATTTTATGATGATACATACTACTGCCTATCTGTTCAAAGAATTTGCAGAGTTCAACCTGTCCGATAACTTTGGAATACCCGCGATAGCAGGTTACATAAAATTGATTCATGATGATAATTAATGAGTTATAAAATTATTTTTTTTATTAACATGTGTCTGTTGCAGAAAAAAGGAAAGTACGTCGTGTGACTTTGGATTTTAGATGTAGCAGCATTTGTTTTCGCCGGTAAAGATACAGCCTCTTTTTGGAACGGAAAAAAACATTTTTCATCCCGAAAAGAGGCTATAAATTGTAGTGTGGAGTAAATAGAGTTTTCTTATTCTCCATAAAGAGTTATGCGCAGTTTCTGTACACATCTACTAAGCTGAGATTCTGACAAATACCCCTCTTTGACATTTGATATGCGGAAGTCAGCCATCTGCATAGCCATTTGGGCGATGGTGCGCGGGTGAGTTTTTTCCGACAGGAGTGTGTTGTCGTCGAAGAACTTCACGAATGGTGTAAGATATTCGTTTCGTTCGTTCGGGAAAACTTCTTTTTTGTGCTTTCTGAAGTACTTCAGCAGTCTTATGCCGGCTTTTTCCGACTCGGGCAAATCGCTCTTGTTGTAGAGATCCAACTGCTGGACGTGTTCGTTTGTTACTTGAAATTCAAACACAAAAATGTTTCTTTTTCCATAATTTGAATTGTTTTTATGAATTAATAATTATTTATAAAAAGACGCAAATATAGTACTTCCTCTCTGTTGAATAAAGATTTTTTAGGAAAAAACTTATTGAAGCCGTGTTTCCCGATATTTTTCTGTATTTTTCTTCTTATTATATATGTTCTTCATACAAAGCGCACGCACACTAAAACTAGAGGTGGTATCACCACCACCAGATTCTAATGTATGCGTGCGCTAATAAAAAAAGAACATATTCCGTACGCGTGCGGATGCGTACATTATTATATAAGAAAAGCTATAGTCAGCTTATTTTAGATTGCCATGTATGGGCTGGAATATCATTATAGCAAATCTTTTTTTCATTATAGCTAATCTGGATTTCATTATAGCTAATTTCATTTTCATTATAGCCGATTTTTTTCATTATGGTCCATCGAAATCCACTATAAAGAGATTCACGGCTCATCCAGATACTTCACGATGAGCCGCACTTGCCTTGCGCTGTAAGCGTGGTCATTCTTACCTTCGCCGCCGCTATACATTGCGTCATACAGTTCCTTGTTATTTCTGATCCACTCCCTCATTTTCCGCATGGCATACACCAACGGTACATAAGGATTGTATAGATGTGCCAGTTCCGACTTCAAATACGGTCGTATGACAAACGGCTCTTCTGCCGGTTCTTCCTTTTCTGCTTTCATATCTTCGGAAAATTGATTTTATCGTATTCCAAATATACGAAAAATCCCCCGGACAGCCAACAGTATAAGTAAAATAAAATCAATCCGAATTAAAGTAAATACACTCTAAATGAAACTGAATCAAAGTAAGACAAACGGAGACAAAGTACGTCATTTCACCCCACTGTGATATAGTACCTTTGAGGTATCGAAAGAGAAAGAAACAGAGCTCGTTCATCTCTCCCGATACCCATTGCGACAACCGCAATCTGTAACATTTATTTTTCAATTTTTAATTCTCAATTTTTAATTTAAAAAATTTATCATGGCAATACCATTTAAAAGAATGGGTCGTAAAGACCCGAGAAAGGTTGACGGGGTGGTGAAGTTTCACCCGCAACTTGTGACGCAGGGACAGAGTGTAGACCTGGATAAACTCGCTTACACTATGAAGGACAAAAGTTCCTTGTCGCTGGGCGATATCCAGAGTGTGCTGACCAATCTCGTAGAAGCGATGCGTGCGGCACTGTTCGACGGCAAGTCCGTCAATATTCGTGATTTCGGTGTATTCAGCCTTTCCGCCACCACATTGGGAGCGGACACGAAGGACAAGTGCACGATGAAGAATATCAAGGCCGTGAATATCAACTTCCGTCCTTCGAGCAGTGTCCGTCCCAACCTGGCATCTACCCGTGCCGATGAGAAAATCGAGTTTCTAGACCTCGACGCGCCCAAGAAAAAGAAAACCGAGGGTGAGGGCAACCCCGACGACGGTGGCAGTGAGAATCCCGGTGGCGGCGGAGACGATGGCGGTGAAACTCCCGATCCGGATCCGGCAGCATAAGTAATTGCCGACTGGCAGTAGACAATTAACATTTAGTTATGCTATGAGAAAGATTGATTTGATTGTGATTCACTGTTCCGCCACGCGCGAGGACCGTTCGCTTACCCCGGATGACTTGGAAACGATGCACCGCCGCCGCGGATTCAACGGCACGGGCTATCACTACTACATCCGCAAGGACGGGACAGTCCACCTCACCCGTCCGGTAGACCGCATCGGGGCACACGCCCGAGGTTTCAATGCTCACTCGATAGGCATCTGTTACGAAGGTGGCCTGGACTGCCGGGGATGTCCGGCGGACACGCGGACACCGGAACAGAGGGCATCGCTCAAACTTTTGGCGCATCAGTTGGGAGAACGTTTTCCCGCCTGCCGCGTGTGCGGCCATCGCGACCTCTCGCCCGACCGCAACGGAAACGGGGAAATCGAACCGGAAGAGTGGATCAAGGCGTGCCCGTGCTTTGAGGTGAAAGACGAGTTTTCAGGAAAAGAGTAACTAAGGAAAAAAGTAACCAAAGAAAAAAGTAACCAAAGAAAAAGGGTAACAAAGAACAAGAGTAACTAATCATTTAAAGAGTCGGAAAGGAGGTGTGTAAAATTATGGCAATGAAAAGTTCCCTTTGGGATACTATTTTGAAGGTAGTCATCGCGGTGGCTTCGGCAGTGCTCGGTGCGCTGGGCGGTAATGCGATGAATCTGTAAAAAGAAAAGATGTAACAGATTAATAAAAGTGATATTCTCACCGTATGGATATGCGCGCTATCCTTAATGGTGGGAATATTATCAGTTCATTTAAAATTCAAATACTATTTAACTGTATGAATAAAAGACTTCTTTTAGCTTTCGTTCTTTTGGTAAGTATGAATCTGAGCAGCATGGCACAGCTATTACCTATTAAGAATGTTCCCAGTCCGGAAATTACGAGTTTGGGCGAATATGGGACAGTTCCGGTCAGTCTATATACTGGTATTCCTGACATATCAATACCGCTTTATGAGTTGAAGGCAGGTGCCTTTACACTGCCTCTCTCGACCAGTTACCACTTGGCATCCGTGAAGCCGAATGTACAGCCGGGATGTTTGGGCTTAGGGTGGAGCCTGCAAGCGGGTGGATATATCACTCGTGCCGTTCACGGACTCTACGATGAAAAATGTGAATCTAACGGATACGCTTCCGGTTACTATGTTCATGCTTCCCAACTTCAAAACATGAATAATGCGCAATTCGTGGAGGCTACAAAACATATTGAGGGTGAAAGTGGCGATTATTATGAATTGTCCGCCGATGAATTCTCATTTAGTTTTTGCGGTTACTCCGGCAACTTTTATTACAAAGGAAACGGGCAGTGGTATGTCGTTTCGGATCAGGATATTAAAGTGGAGTTTAATCCGGCTAATGGCGAGGGGTTTATAAATTCTGAGCAGTTGAACAGCAGGATTCCGCTTAGTGGATGGGGAGTTCGATCGTACAACAATCGTTTTTTCAACAAGTTTACTTTAGTAACACCTGATGGGTGTAGATATGAGTTCGGTGGTTTGCAAGCGACCGAATATAGTGTGCCCTATTACTCTCGAAAGGATGGCGAATTGATTCCTACTTCCTGGAAGTTGTCTAAAATAACGACTGTAGACAAACGGGTTGTGGAGTTCAGCTATGATACTTCCCAGGTGATGTGTGACTTAAAATATGTCCCTCAGTGTAAAACGGTGACAGGTATACCCTGTACTCCACAAAATCCTCAAACCGGTCAGGCGGGGATGACGGGGTATTTGATTTTTCCGGCAACTATCAAGACTATAAAAACCTCCGATGAGACTTTAGAGTTTAATTACTACAATGACTATGGCTATTCTAGTTCTTTTGTCGACACCTATCTGGCATGGGGACGAAAAAACGCCTATGGACGGAAAGATATATACTCTTTCATGGAAGATCCTGCTGAGCAGTTTCATGTGTTTTTGGGTAACGGCATCGACACGTCTTCCGATTATATGTTGCGGGAAACGATTAAATCGAAACTGAGAAATCTGGTATTGCACTCTATCTACATAAAAGGAAACGCGAACCATCCTTTGAAGACTATTTATTTTGATTATGTCTACAACGAGAGAAGAAAATTGTCATTGATAACCGAACGTCCCGGCAATCCGGCAATTATTCCCATATATATACATCATCCGCATGGATATTTCTTCCTGTCGCACTATGAGGTGCCTCAATCTCCTACGGAAGGAAGTATTCAGGAATATCACTTCAATTATAATAAATCGCACCCTATGCCTTCTGATTTTGTGAGGGCGAAAACGGATTCATGGGGGTATTTTTCCGGAGGAACGGTGAGTTTCTCGTCCACACCTTCGTTTAAGGTGAAGCAGCCTTCGTTGACGTATACTCAAGCCGAAGTGCTGGAGGAGATTATCTACCCCACTGGTGGCAAAAGTCGGTTTGAGTATGAGCTGAACCGTTATTCTAAAGTTGTAAATCCATCACATACTGCCCTGGACGTGCGGAGCGGAGATTCGGGCGGTTTGCGAATAAAGAAAATGAGCTTTCTCAATCAGGCAGACAGCCTGCTAGGAATAAAACGCTATTATTATTCGGAACAGAGAAAGACGACGGAAAAGAGCAGCGGGATTGCGAAAACAAAGCCATTGCACGAAATCATTTATTACGCGGATGGCGGCATGAATCTTATATTGAAATCCGAAGGAGGATTTTTTGCAGAAGTCACCAACCTGAATTCTCCTGATGTGGGATATTCGTGCGTGATTGAGGAGGATATTGACGGGCACGGGCAGTCGCAAGGATATGTCAAACATCACTTTTCCAACTATGGCGAGGATATATACGGAATGACTCATTATGATGAACCGGCTGTTTATTCCATGCTGGTGGGGGAAGGGAGTACAAAACCATTCACAAGTCGCTCAATGGAAAGGGGGAAGCTTCTTTCTAAGGAATATTATGATGAAGACAATCAGTTGAAGAAAAAGGTGAATTATAAATATAAGGAAGTGGCGCCGGGAGCATTTGTCACCGCACATCAGAACCTTCTTATTTTCTGTTCAGACTTTAATGATTACACATGCGCGAAAGTGGGAACGCTTACCAAGACGTATACTCATGCCTGTCTGGTGGATTCGACAACAGAAGTTGCGTATGTAGCTCCTGCCGGCAAGAAAATCGTACAATATCAGGCGCATGAGTACGGCAGCCATAAATTATTGAGCAGAGTTTTGAGCCGAACCAGTGACGGGAAGGATGTCAGTACTGATTATTCTTATGCCGCTGATGAGCCGGGGAATAGCTGGATGAAGATGAGTAATGTCCTGACACCTGTTTCGCGAAAAATGGTGAGAACGGGGACACAGTTGCAAGGAGAGGAGTATATATACGGACAATCGGACGGTGTTCCCTATGTACAAATGATGTACAAAACGAATAATAATCATAAACAAAGGATGTATTTGGTTTCCCGCGTTGATAAATATGGCAATCCGATACAAATAGAAGAACAGGGTGTGCCGGTCGTATTGATTTGGGGAGCTGAGGGGCAACGAATCATAGCACGCATAGAGAACGCTACTTATCGTGACGTGGCGGACAGAATGTCTGTTTCACCCGAAAGTTTCTCTTCGACCCGATTGGATAAAATCAATTATGAAGTATTGGAAGGTATCAGACACTTGCTACCGGAATCTCATTTCTATATTTATAAGTATACATCAGACATGAGCCTCGAATCCGACACTTCTCCGAACGGATTGACCACTTTTTATAAATATGACTATTTGGGTAAACTCAGAGAGAGCTATTTAATGGAGAATAATATAAAAAAGATATTGAATATATACGATTATCACTTTTACAACAGTGATAAGGAGACTAGTAGTGATGGAGGTGAAACGATAATAAATGGAGATGCATTATGAAAAGAAACAGATTATTTGCTATTTTATTTCTGATAGTGGGAGTTGCTTTGAATCTTTCTGCCCAATCAATTCATCCGAACGACGATAAACCGTCAATGATGTTTATAATTCCGCTTTCTGACAATGAACCCAGGCATGCAAAATTGTCTGATATAGACGGTCAGTCTAATCCTGCATTCGAACCTCACGAAGGACTTTATTTTCGGATAAGTGAATCAATGAACGTTTCTATGAGATTTTCAAATATGACGCTCAAAGGTACAGGAGGAATGTATTATCCATATTTTAGAATAAACATATCGCTGATTTCGTGGGATCCTGATTCGTTTGCACTGCGGGATATATGCACGGAAAAGGTTGCTATAGGTTCATTGTCTTCTTTTTCGTATAATGACAGTGTTCTCCTTTCACCCGGAATATACAAACTCCAGCTATCTGTCGTCGGAACGCCTGTGGAGTCGGATTCTACTTCAACTTCGTGTCCCGTTCTTCCGGGAGACGCAATAGGCGTGTACCCTCCGGTGAAAGCTAGCTCGGCTGTGGCATTATTACCCGATGGAGTTACACCTGCCGTCCATCAACACACATTGTCCGTTGATTTGTGTGCGCATAAACTTGTGTTTGAGGGAGAAAAAGAACCCGATATTCCTCATCCTGACTCTCAACCTTTGCATTCCTTGAATTTCTTTCCGGGGAAAAATATGGTGAGTGTTTTTAAAAGTCGTGATGGAAGTAAATCTAATGGTTCGTTAAGTATAAGCTATTATGATGATATGGGTCGTTTGGATCAGACAGTGCGACAGAAATTTACCCCTCAGATGAAAGACCTCGTCACATGGCAGGAGTATGATTCATGGGGGCGTAAGAGTAACACGTGGCTGCCGGTTCCTGTTATGCAAGGCAGCGGGATGTCTGTCTTGAGCAGTGTGTATAAAGAACAGGCTCTGAAAACTTATGGAGGAGATACGCACACGTATACATCATACAGGTATGAAGCTTCTCCTTTGGAGAAGGTAGTCGGACAGTGCGGCCCCGGTCACGCATGGCATGAACATGGACGAATGGTGAAGACTGCGGATTTTACAAATGTGGCGGGCGATGATGTGTTGGATTGTTATAGTTTTCAAATTTTGGAAGGAGCAGGAGATTCTTTGTCGATTTTGGTGGGCAGAAGTTATCCGGATGGTAGTTTGTCGGTCGCCCGGACAGAAGATGAAGGCGGTAAAATCGTGTTTGAGTTTAAGGATAAATCCGGCAAGGTGGTATTGTTGCGGCAAGTGGATTCCGTTACAGGCAGTAAACTGGTGCTCGATACTTATTGCGTATATGATGATTTGGGTCAACTTAGGGCTGTTCTTCCGCCTGCATTGTCCGCGCATCTTTCTGTGGGCGCGGTTGAGCCCCATTTACTCGAACAATATGCTTATGTGTATAAATATGATGCTGCGGGCAATCTTTCCGCCAAGAAGTTACCGGGTATTGATTGGAACTATTACGCTTATGACCGGGATAACAGAATGATTCTCAGTCAGACCGGCATGGAAAGGGCAAAAGGGGAATGTGAGTTTTATATTTCCGACTCTTTCGGGCGTGTGTGTCTGCAAGGTGTTTGTAGAAATAAAGTATATCCATTTGAGGGGAAGTATCTGGGTAGTAGGATTACCGGCAAGTACTCGGGGGGACCGGAGTATGCAGGTTATACATTGGTTCATAGTGGTCCGGCACAACTGATTCTTGACAATCCGGAAATTCGAACGGTGAATTATTATGATAATTATAATTTTATGGATGATGAACGGTTCAGACCGGATTCCCTGTTCGCCTATACTCCAAGAACAGGCTTTCGCGAAAAGTGTACTAATCCCAAAGGATTTCTGACCGGAACGTTGACCTTGCATCTTCCCTCATCCGGTGAAACTTCCTTTCCCGATTATCAGAGGTCAGTGATGTATTATGATGAGCACGGTCGGAAGATTCAAACCGTATCGGATCATCATTTGAATGGAAGCGACCGTGATTTTTATAATTATAATTCTTTTACCGGAAGCCTGATAAGCCATTTGCACGAACATACACGTTTCGCCGCTCCTGTTTTGAGTGAATTGTATACGTATACCTATGATTCCGGCGAACGACTGACAGAAGTATTTCATAAGCTGAATAACAAACCGGAAGTTTTATTATCGAGCAATGAGTATAATGAATTGGGGCAGCTATGTACACAATCCCTTCATAATAGCTTGCTTCACACTGCTTATGAATATAATGTACGGGGTTGGTTGTCTCAAATTGAAAATCCTTTGTTTCATCAGAACATTCATTATACGGACGGTGTGGGAGTTCCTTGCTATGACGGTAATATCAGCAGTATGACGTGGTCTGCCGATTCTTTGTTTTTGCGTGGTTATCGCTTCGGCTACGATGGATTTTCACGCTTGACAGATGCTGCCTACGGTGAGGGAAGTTTTTTGAATGAGAACCCGAATCGTTTTAGCGAGCGTGTGACATCGTATGACAAGATGGGAAATATTCTAGCCCTGAAACGATACGGGCAGACTGCCTCTTCTGTATATGGCTTGATTGACGACTTGTCTTTGTCTTATGATGGTAATCAATTGAAGGCAGTAAATGACAACTCTATAAACTCGGTTTATGCTGATGGTTTCGAATTCAAGGACGGAGCAAAACAGGATACAGAGTACTTTTATGACACAAATGGAAATTTAATTAAAGATTCGAACAAGAATATTGCCGATATTCAATATAATTACCTAAATTTACCGAACCGTATAGAGTTCGAAGATGGCAGCTCTATTTCTTACCTTTATGATGCGACAGGCACCAAACTGCATGTTGTTCATAGTATCGCAGGAAATACAACTACTACCGATTATTGCGGTAATGTGATCTATGAAAATGGAATCCCCAAGACTTTATTGACAGATGCCGGATTTGTATCTTTGAGTGATAGTAAGTATCATTATTATTTGCAGGATCATCAAGGTAATAATCGTGTGGTTGTGTCCCAGAATGGGACAGTTGAGGAAGTGAATCATTATTATCCGTTTGGCGGTACGTTTGCTTCGACTTCGTCTGTTCAGGATTATAAGTATAACGGGAAGGAACTGGATAGAAAAGGCGGTCTGGATTGGTATGATTACGGGGCTAGACGTTATGATGCGGCATTGGGCAGATGGAATGCGGTGGATCCGATGGCGGAAAAGTATTATGGAGTAAGTCCTTATAACTATTGCGCGAATAGTCCGGTGAAGAATATAGATCCGGATGGGCGGACAATCGTAATTTGGTACAATGATAATCGTTCATCGTATACGTATAGCGGCGGTAATGTTACTCATCCTAATTCTTTTGTCCGGTCAGTTGTCACTGCATATCAGTATAATAAAGCCAATGGCATTAAAGCGGGCAATGGAGGCGGAGCTTCAACAGTGGCAATTGTGGAAAATACCGATATAAAAGTAAATGTGATGGAAGCGACCTATGAAGATTCATATAATCCGGATGTTGCACGTGGTGCAGGAAGTATTTATTGGAATAGTGAATGGGGAAGACAGAATGATAATGGAACAGTTAATTCTCCTGCTACCATATTTGAACATGAAGCTAGCCATGCTTTAGAGCATAAAACAAACGAACAAGCGTATGATAAAAATAGAGTGCGTGGTAGTGATTCACAATATAGGACAAAAGAAGAAAGACGGGTGATAACCGGTTCTGAACAGAAAACTTCAAGGGCTAATGGAGAAACTCGTCCCGGGCAGGTTACTAGAAGAAACCACAATGGAAGAACTGTAATAACGAAAGGAGTTACTTCAAATGTAATTGATAAAGAAAAAACACAAGTATATGAAAAAAGGAAGAAACCTACATGGAGTTCAGAATTGTAAAAGAATATATTATTATGGTTCGTTAGTTTTATTGTTTCTATTTATGACTTCATGCAAAAGTAATCGTTTTATGATTGATAGTAATGAAGTCGAAAATGTAAACTTTTGGTTTATCGGAGATGTAGATACAGACATTCCTATCACCGATTGTTTGCACATTGTGTTTGGAAACGATAGCCATAAAGTGATTATTCGTGATAGAAAGATTGTTGAGCGTTTTGTGGCTTTGGTTAATCAATTGAAACCAGCTACTCCTGATTCTTATATTGATCTTAGAGTAAGTGCACTTATAAGATTAAAAACGATAAACGGTGAAAGGCGGCCTGATATAAAAGTCTGCATTGGTGCTGGTGGATATGGAGTACTTTTAAACGATGTACTGATGAAAGGAAATCCAAAAGAACTCCAGAAGTTTGTTCAGGAAGAATTATATGATCCTCTTACTCCGTATGAATGGTTACCTGATGTTATAAAAGGATATTTAGAAGATCATCCTGAAGAAAGGAGCAAGTATTTGCCTGACGAATAAATAATTGATGAATATTTTACCCTGACATAAGTTACAAACTCTATGTCAGGGTAATTCTTTTCTATAATAAACCGAAAAGTATGCAGAAATAGTTATATTTATATGAAAAGTGTATTTTATCAGTCTTAATATTATTCGAAAAGTGTATATTTGTGGCCTGATAAATTATAGAAAAGTGTAATATGCTATATCGTAAGATTGAAAGTTATATCGAGAACTATTTGCAGACGGACTCTAACAAAGTATTGATCGTCGATGGGGCACGGCAGATAGGTAAGTCTTTTATTATCCGTCATGCCGGACAGAAACTCTATAAGAACTATATAGAGGTAAACATGGAAGAGGATAAATTGGGAGATAGAATCTTTGCGGATGCCAAGACTGTGAATGATTTCTACCTGGCATTGAGTGTAGTGGCGGGTGACAGGATGAAAGAGCGTATGGATACGCTTGTTTTTATTGATGAGATTCAGGCTTATGACCATCTGCTCACCTTGTTGAAGTTCTTGAAGGCGGACAACCGATTTACCTATATAGCGAGTGGTTCATTATTAGGTGTAACATTGAAAAATACATCTTCTATTCCTTTAGGAAGTATTGAGATTAAACACATGTATCCTATGGATTTTGAGGAGTTTATCATTGCCAATGGTATAGGTGAACTTGCTATTTCTACTATGAGGACTCAGTTTCTGCAATGCCAGTCCTTACCTGATTCTCTACATGCTAAAATGCTCGACTTATTCAAGAAATATTTGATTGTAGGCGGATTGCCTGATGCTGTGAAGACATTTGTTGAAGAGAAGAATGTGATGGCTATCCGTAAAATACAGGAAGATATTCTCACCCTTTATGGCGTAGATGCTTCAAAGTATGAAAAAGACCATGCAAAATTGAAGATACAGCGTGTGTATAGCTTGGTTCCATCCAATTTGGAGAACAAGAAAAAACGTATGGTGGCGAAGGATATTGAAGGGAAGAAAGGTAAGCGAATGGCAGATTATGAGGAAGAATTTGATTATCTCATCTCTGCCGGAGTAGTTCTGGAAGTGAAAGCTATCAGTGCTCCCAGTTATCCCTTAGTGGAGAACTGTGGCAAGAACTTGCTCAAACTCTATTTGAATGATGTGGGGTTACTCACGGGTTTGTTCTTTAAGAATAATATACAGGCTATTATGCAGGACGTACAAAGCATAAATCTAGGTTCGGTTTATGAAACGGTTGTTGCTCAAGAGTTGCGTGCACATGGATTTAATTTGTATTACTATGATAATAAAAATAATGGAGAAGTCGATTTCTTGATAGATGATGCTGATAATCTTAGTGTGATACCTTTGGAAATCAAATCAGGCAAAGACTACACTGTTCATAGTGCGCTCACTAAGTTCTTGAAAGTAGAAACATATAATATTCACCAGGCGTTTGTCCTGTCTAATGAGCAGAAGGTTTATCAGAAAAGCGGAGTTACTTATATTCCTATTTATTATATTATGTTTTTTGAGCCTGATGATGCGGTAATTGGAACGTTTTAAAGAGATTATTTGCCCTGATATAGGCTGATTAAACTCAACCGATATCAGGGCAATTCTTTTCTTCTTATTTCTTATAAACCAACTTGCTCGGCACACCGTCTCCAAACAAACTATCGCCCAGCGTTGTAATCTTGTCTCCCGTAGCCAACACATAACGCAGATTATCGCATCCCATAAATGCCCCGAACTCGATAGCTGTCACACTAGCCGGCAGTTCCAAAGTACCGCACAGGCGACCGCAGTTGCTGAACACGCGCTGTCCGATAGACTTCAGATTATGAGGCAATTTCATATTCAGCAGATACTTCTTTTGCGCGAAAGTAAAATCGGGGATAGCCGTTGCATTTGTTTTGGAAATATCGACCGATACCAGATTCGGCATATAATCGCGGATTAGTTTGAAATCGGCATTGTCCAGTTTACCTTCAACGGTCAGGAAGTTGATGTCGCGGGGTTGAAGACCTGCTTTCAGAATCTCTTCTTCCAGTTTGCCCATAAGTCCTACTTGCAAAGTAGCTTCTACCGGTTCACCTTCAATGAAAGCAAAATTCTGCCATCTGTCTTTGTAGCGGTATGAGTCGCTGCTGCCCAGCGGGACGAAGATAGCGGTAACGCTGTCTGCTAATGCTTCCGGCAACAGGTTGGGAGCTGTCTTTTTGCGAATCTGGCATATTTTCAGATTCTCGCAGCCTTTGAAAGCGGCGTCTTCGATATTCTTGGTCTTTTCGGAGAGGATTACTTTTTCTAAAGTTTGTTTGCCTTTGGTCACTCCGTCCACTACGTTGGAGAAGGCATAGGCAGGGATAAAGTTCGGCATATAAATGTAGAACTTGCCGTTGGGATAGGTTCCCGATTTCCCGCTGTACATCTTTATTTCGGCATTCGAAATATCCAGCACTTTCAGGTTATCGAACTCATCACGCAGGTGTCTGAAGTCTTCGGCGTTCAATTTTCCGGTCAGGGTGAGGTGGGTGACGGCGTTTGCTTCGTCCTCAGTCATCATGGAAATCAGTGTTCCCGGTTTGCTCACATAATACGTTTTACTCACTTGCGCTGTGGCTCCTAATGAGTTGGCAGCCAATAAGAAGCTTATCAATAGTAGTTTAAATTTCATAGTTTTGCGGATTTGTTCTGACAA
The DNA here is from genome assembly GCF_042854785.1 of Bacteroides sp. f07. NCBI lineage: Bacteria > Pseudomonadati > Bacteroidota > Bacteroidia > Bacteroidales > Bacteroidaceae > Bacteroides > Bacteroides sp. f07. The sequence continues at coordinate 1,382,842 of NZ_BAABXI010000001.1, forward strand.
ATATAGGAAAAATAGAGATTACATGATGTTTTTTTATGTTTTATATCTAATTTTGTAGCCGGATTAACAAATTGTAAAAATGACGGCAGACAACATCGTAGAGAAGAAAGAGCCTAAGAGACTCCCTGTATGGGTATGCATCCCACTGTTTATTGTGGTGTTTTTGGTATTTATGGGATTGTATGGTATATTGGCTCAAGGGTTCTTGTCGTTGGTGCTTGGTGTGGAAGCACGTCATCCGGGGATGGTGGGATATATTCTGCTGGAAGGCAGTATGCTGCTGGCTGTTCTTACTGCTGCTGTCATTATGCTCCGGTTGGAGCGGCGTCCGTTCTCCGATTTGGGATTGTCCGTCAAGGGGCACGCCAAAGGGTTGTGGTATGGATTTCTGATAGCTGCTTTGCTGTATCTGGTAGGCTTCGGGTTGTCTCTGGTCATGGGAGAAGTGGAAGTGACCGGGTTTCAGTTCAAACCGTTGGATTTACTGGGGGCGTTGCTGTTTTTTCTGTTAGTCGCGCTGTTTGAAGAGATTCTGATGCGCGGGTATATCCTGGGGCATCTGCTGCATACCCGTTTAAATAAATTCCTGTCGCTGTTCATTTCGGCGGCGTTGTTCGCATTCCTGCATATCTTTAATCCGGAGATAGACTTCCTGCCGATGATAAATCTTGTGTTGGCAGGTATGTTGTTGGGGGCATCCTATTTATATACCCGGAATCTTTGTTTCCCCATTTCACTGCATCTTTTCTGGAACTGGATACAAGGCCCGATTTTGGGCTACCAGGTGAGCGGAAACGATTTCATGTCTACGATGCTGAAACTGCATATGCCCGAAGAAAATGTGCTGAATGGCGGAGCCTTCGGGTTTGAAGGCTCGCTCATTTGCACAGTACTTATGATTGTATTAACGATTCTGATAGTCTGGTGGGGAGAGAAGAGAGAGGCAATCAGTCTTGCGGTACCCCGATCATGCTGAGTTGGATACGTTTCCGGTCGGTATCTACGTTCATCACTCTCACCATGACTTGCTGATGGATGGATACAACGTCCGTCGGGTCGGAGATGAACCGTTCGGCTAGTTGGGAGAGATGTACGAGCCCGTTCTCCTTGATTCCTATATCGACGAAAGCGCCGAAATTGGTGATATTGCCGACAATGCCCGGAAGAATCATGCCTTCGCGCAAATCGGCTATGGTGCGCACGTTCTTGTCAAATTCGAATACCTTGATAGCTTTACGCGGGTCACGTCCCGGTTTGTCAAGCTCTTGCAGGATATCCTGTAAGGTGGGCAGACCGACGGTGGGAGTGATATAGTCGGAGATGTTAATCTTCTGGCGAAGTTCCTTGCCGGCTATCAGTTCGTCGACGGTACATTTCAGGTCTTTTGCCATCTGCTCTACGATGTGGTAGCTTTCGGGATGCACGGCTGTGTTGTCCAGCGGGTTCTTTGCTCCGGGGATACGTAAGAATCCTGCACACTGCTCGAAGGCTTTTGCGCCCATGCGCGGGACTTTCATCAATTCTTTACGTGAGCCGAAGGCGCCGTTTTCTGCCCGGTAGTTGACGATGTTTTGCGCCAGTTGCGGGCCTAAACCGGAAATATAGGTCAGCAGATGGCTGCTTGCCGTGTTCAGGTTGACTCCGACGAGGTTCACGCAGTTCTCTACGGTCTGGTCGAGCGCTTTCTTCAGTTTCGCCTGGTCTACATCGTGCTGGTACTGACCGACTCCGATGGATTTTGGGTCTATCTTGACTAATTCCGCCAACGGGTCCATCAGCCGGCGTCCGATGGAAACGGCTCCTCTGACTGTCACGTCATATTCGGGAAATTCGTCGCGGGCGATTTTGGAAGCCGAATAGATGGAAGCTCCCTGCTCGCTGACTACAAATACGGGAATCTGGCGGTCGAAACTTTGGCGGCTGATGAAGTCTTCCGTTTCGCGGCTTGCCGTTCCGTTGCCAATAGAGATGGCTTCTATCTGATAGGCTTCGACCATCTTACGGAGTTTTGATGCCGCCTCACTGGTTTTGTTGACCGGCGGATGCGGGTAGATATTTTCGTTATGCAGCAGGTTTCCTTGTGCGTCGAGACAGACGACCTTGCATCCGGTACGGAATCCGGGGTCGATGGCGAGCACCCGTTTTTGTCCCAAGGGAGCTGCGAGAAGTAGTTGGCGAAGGTTCTCGGTGAATACGCGGATGGCTTCATCGTCCGCCTTCTCTTTCGATTGGGCGGCAAATTCTGTTTCGATGGAAGGTTTGAGCAGGCGTTTGTAAGCATCAATGGTGGCTTCGTTCACTTGCCGGCTGCATTCGTTGTTGCCGCGTACGAACTGGCGTTCCAGGCGTTCGATGCACGCTTCGTCGTCCGGGGTGATGGAGACTTTCAGCAGTCCTTCCGATTCTGCCCGGCGGATGGCCAGCAGGCGGTGCGAAGTGCAGCGTTTCAGCGGTTCGGAGAAGTCGAAGTAATCACGGTACTTGGCGGCTTCTTCCTCTTTGCCTTTCACTACTTTGGCGCTGATTTCGGCCTGTCGGGCGAATTGGTTACGTACGGCATTACGGGCACGTTCGTCTTCGTTTACTTGTTCGGCGATGATGTCACGGGCTCCTTTCAGAGCGTCTTCCACGTCTTTCACTTCACCTTTCACGAAAGATGCGGCACGGGCGTCGAGGTTGTTTTCTCTTTGTAACATCAGGATAGTGGCAAGCGGTTCCAGTCCTTTTTGGCGGGCTGCTTCGGCACGTGTCTTCCGTTTGGGTTTGTAGGGGAGATAGATGTCTTCCAGTTCCGTCGGATTCCAGGTGTCGTTGATACGCTTTTCCAGTTCGGCGGTCAGCTTCCCCTGTTCGGTGATGGTGCTGAGAATCGTCTCTTTCCGTTTGGATATGTCGCACAACTTATCGTGTTGCTCCTTGATTTGCTCTATCTGGACTTCATCCAGCCCGCCCGTAACTTCTTTACGGTAGCGGCTGATAAAAGGAATCGTAGCACCTTCACCCAAAAGGCGGAGTGTGCTGTTTATTTGTTTTTCCGGTATTCCCAGTAGTCCGGAAATCATTTTGTGAAATAATTCCATAAACAATTTTTTGAAAATGAATGAGCGACAAAAATACATATAAATCTCATAAACCCGACAAGTTTTATTATATTTGCGGTTTAAATAAATGAATTGACACATCAAAACTGCATTATTATGCTAAGATATTCCGGGCATCTTTTTATCTTTTTCATTTGGCTTCTACAGTCAATGGAAGTTTTTGCTGTCTCTAAAGATAAGAATCCGATTCTGATTATCTGTTCTTATAATCCGGCTGCGCACCAGACTTCGGTGACGATTTCAGATTATATGGAAGAGTATAAGAAGTTGGATGGAAAGCGGGATATTATCATCGAGAACATGAACTGCAAAAGTTTCTCCGAGTCTCCTTTGTGGAGCGATATGATGACGCAGATTCTTTCTAAATATAAGGGGGAGAGCCGTCCGGCTCAGATTATTTTGTTGGGACAGGAAGCATGGGCGGCTTATTTGTCGCAGAGGGATTCGATGCAGGTGAAAGTGCCTGTGATGTGTAGCCTGGTCAGCAGCAATGTGGTGATATTGCCGAAGGATGCGATGGCGGACCTCGATAGCTGGATGCCCGAATCTGTCGATATCTTTGACGACCATCTGAATATCCCCGAACTGAAATCGGGCTTTATCAACCATTATAATATAGAGGATAATATCCGCATGATTCAGGCGTTTTATCCGAAGACGAAGCATATCGCTTTTATCTCGGACAATACCTACGGCGGAGTGACCATGCAGGCATTGGTGCGAAGGGAGATGAAGAAATTCCCCGATCTGGACTTGATTCTGATGGACGGGCGGAAACATACGATTTATACTATTGTCGAGGAACTGAGGCATCTGCCGGAAAATACGGTGATTATGGTGGGAACTTGGCGGGTGGATATGAACGAGGGATATTTCATGCGGAACGCCACGTATGCGATGATGGAAGCGACTCCCACTATTCCGGCGTTTACGCCTTCATCGGTGAGTCTGGGGTATTGGGCTATCGGCGGCGTGTTGCCGGATTATCGGAAGGTGGGCAGAGAAATGGCGATGGAATCTGTCCGGCTGGATAATCAGGCGGGCGATGTGGAGAAACATCTGGAGATTATCGGTAGTAAGGCGGTGCTGGACAGCCGAAAGGTCAAAGAGTGGGGAGTGAATCCGAACGGGTTGCCTTTCGATGTGCAGCTTGTCAATCAGCCGGTTTCGTTCTATCAGCAATATATGTATCAGATATGGTCGGCGTGTGCTTTGTTTGTGATAGTGACGTTGGGGCTGTTTATTTCTCTTTTCTTTTATTTCCGCACCAAGCGTCTGAAAGATGAACTGTTGAAGTCGGAAAAGGATTTGCGCACAGCGAAGGACAGGGCGGAAGAGTCCAATCGCCTGAAGAGTGCTTTCCTGGCTAATATGAGCCATGAGATACGGACGCCGTTGAATTCGATTGTCGGATTCTCGGATGTGCTTGCCGTAGGCGACTGTACGGAAGAGGAGCAGCAGTCTTATTATCAGATTATCAAAACGAACTCGGACTTGCTGCTTCGTCTGATTAATGATATTCTCGACCTTTCACGCCTGGAAGCCAACCGGGTGACTTTGACTTGGGAAGAGTGCGACGTGGTGCAGTTGTGCAGGCAGGTTGTCGCTTCGGTCAGTTTCTCGCGGCAGTCGTCGGACAACCGTTTCCTGTTTACTTCGGAGGTTGAGACTTACCGAATGGTGACGGACGTGCAGCGTATGCAGCAGGTGATAATCAACCTGATGTCCAATGCTGATAAGTTCACGAAAAAAGGAAAGATTACGTTGGACTTTTCGATAGATGAGGAGAAGCAAATGGCTGTTTTCTCAGTGACGGACACGGGATGCGGCATCCCGAAAGAGAAGCAGGGACTTGTGTTCGAGCGTTTTGAGAAACTGAATGAGTATGCCCAGGGAACAGGTCTGGGGTTGTCTATCTGCAAATTGATTGTTTATAAATGGAAGGGTGCTATATGGATTGATTCCGACTATACCGGTGGGGCTCGCTTCGTATTCTCGCATCCGCTAAAAATAGAAAAAGAATGAAACGGATTACATTGATTTATTTCTGGCTTCTATGCCTGGTGTTGTCGGTGGCAGCGCAGGAAAAAGTAGTGAAGCTGAAGATTGTAGAAACAAGCGACGTGCACGGCAATTATTATCCTTACAATTTTATCACCCGCCAGGAGTGGAAAGGCAGTCTGGCGCGCATCTACTCGTTTGTGCAGAAAGAGCGGCAGCAGTATAAGGACAACTTGATATTGTTGGATAACGGGGATATTCTGCAAGGGCAGCCTACCGCTTATTATTATAATTACATTGATACCGTGTCTCCGCATCTTTGCGCGGAAATGATGAATTATATGAAGTATGATGCCGGCAACATGGGTAACCATGATGTGGAAACGGGACGCGCGGTATTCGACCGTTGGATTGGTACTTGTGACTTTCCTGTATTGGGTGCCAATATCATGGATACTTCTACGGGAAAGACGCATCTTCCGCCTTATAAGGTGTTGGAACGTGACGGTGTGAAGATTGTTGTTCTTGGAATGATTACGCCCGCTATCCCGGCATGGCTTTCTGAAAATCTGTGGAAGGGGTTGCGTTTCGACGATATGGAAGAGACGGCACGCAAGTGGATGAAGATTATCCGTGAAACGGAAAAGCCGGACTTGGTAATCGGACTGTTCCATGCGGGACAGGAAGCATTCAAGATGTCGGGAAAATATAATGAGAATGCATCTTTGAATGTGGCGAAGAATGTACCAGGTTTTGATATGGTGTTGATGGGACACGACCATGCCCGTGAATGTAAGAAAGTGGTGAATGTTGCCGGAGATTCGGTGGTGGTTATCGACCCGGCAAGCAATGGGGTTGTTTTGTCCAATATTGACGTAACTGTAAGGATGAAAGACGGCAAGGTAGTGGGTAAGGATATTCAGGGAGTACTGACGGCTACGAAGGATTATGGTGTCAGCGAGGACTTTATGAAGCGTTTCGCTCCGCAGTATGAGGCGGTGCAGAAGTTCGTTTCCAAGAAGATTGGCACGTTTACCGAGGATATTTCTACGCATCCTTCGTTTTTCGGTCCTTCTGCTTTTATCGACTTGATTCATACGTTGCAGCTCGACATCACGGGGGCTGAGATTTCCTTTGCTGCTCCGCTTTCGTTCGACGCGGAGATAAAGAAGGGGGATGTGTACGTCAGCGATATGTTCAACTTATATAAGTATGAGAATATGTTGTATGTGATGACATTGTCGGGAAAGGAAATCAAGGACTTCCTGGAAATGTCGTATTATATGTGGACTAACCAAATGAAATCGCCGGACGACCATCTGCTCTGGTTCAAGGAGAAACGTCGTGAGGGTGCAGAGGACAGGGCTTCTTTCCAGAATTTCAGCTTCAATTTCGATTCGGCTTCGGGCATTATTTATACGGTAGATGTCACGAAACCGCAAGGGGAGAAGGTGACGATTGTCAGTATGGCGGATGGTTCTCCTTTCCATTTGGATAAGATTTACAGGGTAGCGCTGAACTCTTACCGGGGCAACGGCGGCGGAGAATTGTTGACGAAAGGGTCGGGGATTCCTCAGGAGAAGTTGAAGGAGCGCATCGTTTTTTCTACGGATAAGGACCTTCGTTTCTATCTGATGAATTACATCGAGAAAAAGGGAGTGATGGACCCGAAAGCGTTGAATCAGTGGAAATTTGTTCCGGAAGAGTGGACGGTGCCTGCTGCCAAACGTGATTCGGGGTATTTATTCGGGGTGGTCAATAAGTAGCCAAAAATGGTCGTTTTGTCCTGTAATATCCTATCTTGACTTGTATGTCTGATTTATTGCTGGTATATTTGTCGTAAAAAAGAGAGAGTATGGATATTCAAAGTGTTCCGAAGATTGGTATTTCTTCGGTGGTTCAATCTAAGCATCTGGATTCAAACTGCATTGATGTTATTGATAATGATATAGCGCTCTTCGATACGGAGAGCGTTGTTTCCTTATATGATGGTCCCGGTAAAATGGAAGTGTTGACGGTGGGGCTTTGTCTGGAAGGAGAAGGGGCTTTAAATATCAGTTTGCGCGAGTATCAACTGTCTCCGGGGGTGATGATGGTGGCGTTGCCGAATCAGATTATTGAACGGCGATACTTCAGCTCTAATTATAGAGGCATATTCTTTGCTGTGTCGAAGAATATATTGGAGACATTGCCCAAAGCGGGGAATATGCTTTCGCTGTTTTTTTATTTGAAGGATTACCCGTGTTTTAGTCTTACTCCGCATGAGCAGGAAGTGGTGAAAGAGTATCATGCATTTGTGAGGAAACGGCTGAGGGACAAAGAGGGTGCATATCGCAAGGAAGCCGTGATGGGATTGATGCAGGGCTTTTTCTTCGAACTTTGTAATATCTTTAACAGTCACGCTCCTGCTGCGGCTGCTGCGTCGAAAACTAAGAGCAGAAAGGAGTATATCTTCGAACGTTTTTATGAGTCTTTGGTTGAGTCTTACCAGTCTGAGCGTAGTGTGAGGTTTTATGCGGATCAGCTTTGTCTGACACCGAAGCATCTGTCGGGTGTGGTGAAAGAGGTCAGTGGAAAAACCGTGGGAGAGTGGATTGACGAATTTGTAGTTCTGGAAGCGAAAGCGTTGCTGAATTCTTCAAGTATGAATATACAGGAGATTGCGGACCGGTTGAACTTTGCGAACCAGTCGTTCTTCGGGAAGTATTTCAAGCATTATACAGGTATGTCTCCCAAGGAATACCGCAAAAGCCGATAACGGGCAGTTCTGTTATCGTTATTGAGGGCAGTTTTTATAAAACGCCGGAGCGTACGCGGCTTAATGTTTCGGGTGTCATCAGCAGGTATGAGGCTATGTATGCCAAAGGAGCCCGTTTGATGATTTCAGGGTGTGTCTCGAGCAAGAGGTTGTAGCGTTCGCGGGCGGATTCGAAGCGCCAGGAGTCTGCTTTTACCTGTGATACGATGAGGGAGTATTCCAATATTTTCTGATAGAACATATTGATTTCCCAGTTCTCTCTTGCCAGTTTCTGTATCATGTCCCGGGGGAAGAGGTAGATTATGGAAGGTTCCAGAGTTTCTACTATCAGCCGTGTAGGCACTTGCTTCAGAAAGCTCTCGATGCACATGACGATGCAACCTTCATAGGAGAAATGTTCGGTGACGTCTTTCCCATTTTTATAGTAGTATTGTCTGAGCATTCCTTTGCCGACAAATACGATTTCATGAGCTACTTCTCCTTCATTCAGCGCGATGGCGCCTTTAGGGAATTCTTCACGAATCAGTATACTTTCTATCTGCCGCCTTCCTTCTATACTCATCTCGGGGAAACGGGAGTTTACAACGGCATTTACGGTATCTCTTAATAGTGTATCCATGTCTTTTCTGTCTTGATGTGTGCAAAAATACTAAAAACGGTTGACATAAATCAAGTGTGCTGCAAAAAAGATGTATATTTGTTCTCTAAATCAAGATGTAAGACGATAATGAATAAGATTATAGGATTGGCAGTGTTACTGCTGTGTTTTTGTGGTTGTACGAGGGATAATGATGCTATATATTATCCGGTAGGCAATGTGGATGTTGAGAATGGCGGTCCGGCTATGGAAGACGGAAAGGGTGAATTGGTTGCCCGGAGTTATAATACTGAAGATTATGTGCTGGATACGGTAGCGCAATATCCGGGGGATCCTACCCTCGGCAAACTGACGTTTATGGTGAATCTGAAAAATCAGTTGGCTGATGGTCAGGTAGCCGACGGGTTTAATGGAATCGGTAAGTCGGGATTGACGATGAGTCTCGGCTATAAGGATGGCAATTATCCGGAAGAAAGCCAGGTTCCTATCTATACCTCGCCAAATGTGACTACGGCTTATGCGGTCAAACTTCGCTTGAAAGGCGAATTGGCCTTGTCGGGGGATGAATGGATGATCGACTTTGTTTATGCCCAACTGGCGAGCTTATTCCAACCGTATCCACCTACATCTTTCCCGGAAGTCTTCATGTGTAAAGGCGGGGAGCAATCTTTTGCCTATTTCGACTCTTTCCGCAGAATCTGGACGTTCGATATAGAATATGATCGTTCCAACCTTTCTTTCAGCCAGCTATATTTCAACTTATTCGTGAATCTGGCAGGGCAGAAACGGGAAGATAGAATTCGGCTAAGGATTGATAAGGAGTCTTTCTTTGAGATATATAAATTAGAAGAGGGAATGTAGTTAGAACTACAATTGACATTTTTTCTTTTGAAGATACCCGTTTATAATGTCTAAAAAACGATACTTTGATATAGATATAGGGCAATAAAAAAGCCTCTTACTTATTGGTAAGAGGCTGATATTCATATAGTAGTGGGTACGAGAATCGAACTCGTATTACATGCGTGAGAGGCATGTGTCCTAACCGTTAGACGAACCCACCGGAGTTTTTATTGATTTAAAAAGAGCTAAGTCTTGAAACTTAGCTCTTTTTTATTTTTAGATTTTGCGGAAGCTGGGGGATTCGAACCCCCGGTACCCTTACGAGTACGTCAGTTTAGCAAACTGGTGGTTTCAGCCACTCACCCAAACTTCCTTGAACCCGCATTCTCTCTCAAATGCGGTGCAAAGATAGGGGGAAGTTTTCGACTATGCAAATCTTTTAGCAAGATTTTTTTTACCGTTTTTTCGATAAATGAGGTAACCTGCTATGTTTCAAATGTTAAACAATAGATTTTTTTTTCATTGTCTTTGTTTTTTTTGTTGGCAGGGAAAGAAACTGAAACATATTGACGCTATCCGCTCACGATAGTGACGGCATCTTTATAAAATAGGGTAACTATGTTGACTGGATATTGACGCTATATGGACGAAGAAAAAAGAGCATAAAAAAAGGCTATCTATCCCAGACAGCCAATCTTTTTTGTTAACCTTAAATCTAATACTATGAAAAACACATTGCAAATATACGGACTTCTGTGAAATTAGCAAGTAAAACAAGGAAAACCGCATGCTTTATAACATTGATTAAATATTTGATTCTTCAATTCTATTTTTATTAAGTTTTTCGGCGCTTTGAACGTTATATTCCCAATATTTATCACATAATTTCAGATAACTGGTTTCAGCACTTTTTCCACCTAAGGAAATGGCATACATCTTAGTCTGTCTGGCTTTTGCCCGTTCTATGCTTTGGGCTAACATATTATCAACGGGACGCATTTCAAAATCGGATACTGTGATAATGTCTGCTTCCATATATCCTTCTTCGCTGATTTTCCGCAAAGCATGAGTGATGACAGGTTCCATATCTGTGCCGCCATGAAAAGACTGGCTCAGGAAATCGACAAGACGGTCGAAGCTACTTCCCAAATCAGTAATTTCGATACATTCAATATCATCCGAGAAAAGGATGATATAGCATTTCCGATGTTGCACTTCTGTCAGTTCGGCAATGGCAAGTAATGTTGACTTGGCGATTCTTTCCCGTTCTCCCGCCATGGAGCCGGAAGTGTCCAGGCAAACGATGAAAGGACCTTCGGCTTCTTCGGAGATTTCATTTCCTGCTGTTTGCTTGTCATTGATTGCTTGCTTTTCGTGCGATTGGTAATCGATTACTTGAAGCCTCTTTTCTATAAAACGTTCGAAGAATACGGTTTGCAGGCTTTTTTCTGCAAGGTAACAATATTCGAGAGGGAGAAGGCTGTTCAAATCGTTTCCTTCACAAATGCCTGTAATATCACTGCGTGTGGCATGAGATACGATTTGCTCCCGATGGATTCCCGCAGTCATTTTGAAACGTTTCCGTTTGCTTTGATGCTTCTTTCCCAATATCTCCACCAATTCGCGGATTGCCGGATTCCGTTTGATGGTTTCTTCGTATTCCAGGATTTGCTCCGCTATCTGTTTGTGGTTACGGAGCAGCCAGACGAGGCGTGAACCGCCACGTACCGGAAGGTTTTTGGAAAGCGATAGCTGAAGACGATGAAAGTCATCACAGAGTTGCTCTATATGCTCCATTTGGTAGTTGAATTCGTTGTTCGAGAGCAACGTATGCCATTTGTCGAAAAAGAGAGTTCGCAGAGCTTTCCATTCCTTGGAGCGCGGGCTGATTACAGCGAAACGCTGGAGATAATATTTCACGTTCAGGTCTACCAGGTGGTATTTCATGGAAAAGGGATAAGCACTGTTTTTCAGAAATTGAAGAAATTTGGCATCGGACGCTTCATCCATTTCGTGAAAATATTCCCATTGCGATGCATAACGGGAGTAGAAATCCTGTAAAGAGGGCTGTGTGTGACGAAAATACTGATGAATATCCGCGTCCAGTTCTTCGGGGCGGATAATCAAGTTGTGCAGTTGTTCATCGTACACATCATAGGCTATTCTTTGCAATTTCTCGTAATAAATATCCTGCAGGTACTTAAGCCTGATACTCTCTGTTCTCTTGTTCATGGGCATGGGCGATGATGCGGAGCTCGTTCCGATAGTTTTCGATGATATGTGCGGTTTCTCCTAAAATCCGTCTTATCTTGCTTTTCTGTGATGGACTTAGGAAAAGATGTTCTTTGGTGTATGCAGTCTCCCGTTCCGAAATAGTCTTATATTCGACTTCCATTTGTTGGAGCAGGTCGATGACTTCCTGCAGGGTGAATTCGAACGGAGTGCTGTCATCTTGCTGTGCCGGCAGAGGGTCACAGTTATCGTAGCATAAGAGTGGATACTCCTGATTATTGACAAAAACAGAGCGTCTTCCTTTTCGGAGAGAATAGATATTCTTTTGTGCAATATTCCTGTTTTTTACAAAGTCGTAAGCTTTCAAGATTTTGTTGACAGGGCGGAACTTGTCTTGCTGGATGTAGAATAACCGGTTACTGTCTTTCTTCAACGATTGATAGTCTGAAGCAAAGATGAGCAGATTGCCGGCGATATGATAGCCTTCGATACGATGATAGAATGTATCCACTATCTGAATTCCCGGGTCGCTGAGTTCCCGCAGACTATGTTCGGATTTCATATTCTCCTTCAGGGCATCCAGTTTTTGCTCCAGTTTTTTTTCGCCGAGCAGATAAGTGTTGATACCCCGTGCGATGGACTGCTCCACCATTTCTTCGACAATGGGCAATTGGGAGACTTCATCCCACAGGCAGGTGCTCATCAGGAGGCAATCGGAGAAGTGTATTCCCGGTGACTCGTTCAGATAGGCGGAAGTGCGGAGCAGGTTTACTATTTTCTTCCAGCGACGGTCGGATATATAGATGGACGGGGTATTTTCATCGCGTCCTGTGTTGTACTGCTCTATTTCTCGTTTGATATTGTGAATCAGTTCGAAGATTGTATAGTGGATTCCTACTTTCTCGCTTTCGGTTTGTATCTTGGAGTATAACTCGTCATCTATCTGAAGTTTCTCCGGAATTTCGGGTTCAATCTCTCTCGTGGAAGAAATCATCTGGTCGAAAGCGTATTCCTGCTCGATGCATCCTACAAACTGGCGGACCAGAAAACGATCGTACAATGCTTCCAAGCCCTCACCTTTGGCGGGTAGTTCGTTGGAAGCGGCAATCAGGGCTCTCAGAGGTACGCGTACCGTGAACTGTCCGTTGCGATATATCTTTTCATTGATAACCGTCAGGAGTGAATTCTGAATGGCAGGTCCGGCTTTCCATATTTCATCCAAAAAGACAATCGCTGCTGTGGGCAAATATCCTTTTGTGATACGCTCGTACGTATCTTCGTCTTTCAACTTGGATATGGAGACAGGACCGAATATCTCGTCCGGTGTACTGAAGCGGGACATCAGATACTCGAAAGCGTCCGCATCCTTGAAAGCAAGTTTGAGCCTGCGTGCCACCAGACTCTTGGCTACCCCCGGAGGGCCTAACAGGAAGATGCTCTCACCTGCCATGGCCGACAGCAGGGAAAGCGCGATGGTGTGTTCCTTTTCAAATACTCCCTCATTGAGAGACTTCAGTAATTGGGTGATATGCGATTTGATAGACTTCATGCGACAGATGCTTTTATGTGTTGTCAGTGGGGGACAAAGATACAAGAATTCCTTGAAACGGACTTCATCGGCTCCGGAAGCTTTAGGGAATTTCCTCCCGACAAGTAGGAATTTTCAGTTTTATGGGGAAAATTCATTCTATACTTTTGTCATATCGAAAGATAAATGATAGATAATAAACCATTAAAAATAAAGGAATATGAAAACGAACACATTCAAATATGCAGGCTTGGCCTTGATGGCTGTATTGATGATAAGCCTTACTTCTTGCGAAGTGGAAATTGACAGTTTTTATGATGATGATAATATTAGCGGAGGCTATTACAATCGTTCCGTCGATTTATGTAGCCGTACGTGGGTAAGTTCTTATTGGGATATAGATGGTAACTATTGCCGTCAGGAACTCGATTTCTTCTTGGACCGTACAGGCATTGACTATTTACGGGTGAAATATCCCAATGGATACGTAGAGGAGTTTGAATATAAATTTCGTTGGAGCTGGGATAATTACGCACAGACCTCTATCCGTATGTCTTATAGACCGAACGATGTTTCATATTTGGATGATGTATATATCGGTGGTAACAGGCTGAGCGGTTATCTGGACGGGCGGAATAATTATGTGGAATATCAGGGAAAAAGGTAGAAGAAACATTCGTTGAAAAGTCGGTAAGTATCAATATGCGGGTAAAAAGGGAGAGGATAATAATGTGAAGACAGGAGTAACGTTAGGATTAAAAACAAAATAATAGGTAAGGCGGTAAAAGGGTTGCCAATAAGATTTCAGGATATAAGAACCGGACCATGTATGGGGCGCGAAATGAAAGCTAAAAGTTTTGAATGGGACTAAATAGTTTTTATCTTTGCGCCCTATTAGTTTGAATATACATGGAGTGGTTATATAGCTTATTTATCGAACATTCTGCCTTACAGGCTGTTGTAGTACTTTCGTTGATTTCAGCGATAGGCTTGGGTTTGGGAAGAGTGCATTTCTGGGGAGTCTCCCTGGGAGTCACTTTTGTTTTTTTTGCGGGTATTCTTGCCGGACATTTCGGGCTTTCGGTGGATGCGCAGATGTTGAATTATGCAGAAAGTTTCGGGCTCGTCATTTTTGTTTATTCCCTCGGTCTGCAAGTTGGTCCCGGTTTTTTCAGCTCTTTCCGAAAAGGGGGAGTGACGCTGAATATGCTGGCGTTGGGAGTCGTTCTTTTGGGAACATTGTTGACGGTGGTGACCAGTTATGTTACAGGTATATCACTTCCCGATATGGTTGGTATCCTTTGTGGAGCGACAACGAACACCCCGGCGTTGGGAGCTGCGCAGCAAACCTTGAAACAGATGGGAATGGAGAGCAGTACGCCTGCCTTGGGGTGTGCCGTAGCCTATCCGATGGGGGTAGTCGGCGTAATTCTTGCCGTTTTATTAATTCGCAAAGCACTAGTCCGTAAAGAAGATTTAGAGATAAAAGAGAAAGATGACGCGAACAAAACTTACATTGCAGCGTTTCAAGTACACAATCCTGCTATTTTCAATAAGAGCATCAAAGATATAGCTCATATGAGCTATCCGAAGTTTGTCATCTCCCGTTTGTGGCGGGACGGGCACGTCAGCATCCCGACTTCCGATAAAGTATTGAAAGAAGGAGACCGTTTGCTGGTGATAACAGCGGAGAAAGATGCCTTAGCTTTGACCGTACTTTTCGGTGAGCAGGAAAATACGGATTGGAACAATGAGGACATTGACTGGAATGCGATTGACAGCGAACTGGTTTCCCAGCGTATCGTCGTCACCCGCCCTGAATTGAATGGTAAGAAACTGGGCTCACTCCGCTTGCGAAATCACTATGGGATTAATATCAGCCGTGTTTACCGTTCGGGCGTGCAGTTGCTTGCTACTCCGGGACTGATACTTCAGTTGGGCGACCGGCTGACGGTAGTAGGAGAGAAGGCAGCCATTCAGAATGTGGAAAAAGTATTGGGTAATGCTGTCAAAAGTTTGAAAGAGCCCAATCTGGTGGTTATATTTATCGGTATCGTGCTGGGTCTGGCGTTGGGAGCTATTCCTTTTTCCATTCCAGGTATCAGTACTCCAGTGAAGTTGGGCTTGGCGGGCGGACCGATTATCGTAGGTATTCTTTTGGGAACGTTCGGGCCGCGGATACACATGATTACCTATACCACCCGCAGTGCAAATCTGATGTTGCGTGCATTGGGGCTGTCTATGTATCTTGCTTGTTTGGGGCTGGATGCCGGAGCACATTTCTTTGATACTATCTTCCGTCCGGAAGGTCTGTTATGGATTGCTCTAGGAGCCGGATTGACAATTATTCCGACAGTTTTGGTAGGCGTCATAGCCTTCAAGATGATGAAGATAGATTTTGGTACGGTATCCGGCATGCTGTGCGGAAGTATGGCTAATCCGATGGCGCTGAATTATGCCAATGATACAATTCCCGGTGACAATCCGTCCGTGGCTTATGCGACAGTATATCCGTTGTGTATGTTTCTGCGGGTGATTATCGCACAAGTGCTGTTGATGTTCTTACTCGGTTGAATATAATTTTATATGAAAATTATGAACGGATAAATAAAAAAACGCTATATTTATCACAAATAACCGAATCGTATGATTCCAAACAAAGAACATAAGAAGCAAAATAATTGGTAATTAGTGAATTGTAATAAAATAAAATGACTGCTCAAAGTAATATAACTCCTGAAAGTATTGTGAGCGACCTTCGCTATCTGCAATTGCTTTCCCGAAGTTTCCCTACGATTGCTGATGCAAGTACGGAAATAATCAACCTGGAAGCTATCTTGAATCTACCTAAGGGGACGGAACATTTCTTGACAGATATACATGGCGAATACGAAGCCTTTCAACATGTGCTGAAAAATGCATCGGGTGCGGTAAAACGGAAAGTGAATGAAATATTCGGTAATACTCTCCGTGAGGCCGAAAAGAAAGAACTCTGCACCTTGATTTACTATCCCGAAGAAAAGCTCCAACTGGTGAAAGACCGTGAAAAGGATTTGGATGACTGGTATCTGATAACGTTGAACCAACTGGTGAAAGTCTGTCAGAATGTATCGTCCAAGTATACCCGCTCCAAAGTACGTAAATCCCTGCCTGCCGAATTTTCTTATATCATACAGGAACTGTTGCACGAATCTTCCATCGAGCCGAATAAACATGCTTATATCAATGTGATTATCAGTACGATTATTACTACAAAGCGTGCGGATGATTTTATCATTGCCATGTGCAACCTGATTCAGCGTCTGACTATCGACTCTCTTCATATTGTAGGTGATATCTACGACCGTGGTCCGGGTGCTCACATTATTATGGATACTTTGTGCAACTACCATAACTTTGATATTCAATGGGGCAACCATGATATTCTTTGGATGGGAGCTGCTTCCGGTAACGACAGTTGCATAGCCAACGTCATCCGTATGTCTCTGCGCTATGGCAATCTGGCTACACTTGAAGATGGTTATGGAATCAATCTGCTTCCATTGGCTACCTTCGCCATGGATACTTATGCCGATGACCCTTGCTCCATCTTCATGCCGAAAATGAACTTTGCAGATACTCATTATAATGAGAAGACCCTGCGTCTGCTTACCCAGATGCACAAAGCTATCACTATTATCCAGTTTAAACTGGAAGCCGAGATTATCGACCGTCGTCCTGAGTTCGGGATGGCAAACCGCAAACTGCTGGACAAGATAGATTTTGAACGTGGTGTCTTTATTTATGAAGGGAAAGAATATGCGCTCCGCGATACGAACTTCCCGACCATAGACCCTGCCGACCCTTATCGTTTGACGGATGAGGAACGCGAGTTGGTAGAGAAGATTCATTATTCATTTATGAATAGTGAGAAGCTGAAGAAACATATGCGCTGCCTGTTTACATATGGTGGAATGTATCTGGTTTCCAATTCTAACCTTCTCTATCATGCTTCCGTGCCTTTGAATGAAGACGGCAGCTTCAAGCATGTCAAGATACGGGATAAGGAATACTGGGGACGCAAATTGCTGGATAAAGCCGACCAGTTGATTCGTACCGCTTATTTCGATGAAGACGGGGAAGAGGACAAGGAATTTGCGATGGATTACATCTGGTATATGTGGTGCGGCCCGGAAGCTCCTTTATTCGATAAGGATAAGATGGCTACTTTCGAACGTTACTTTGTGGACGATAAAGAGTTGCATAAAGAGAAGAAAGGTCATTATTATACACTGCGTAACCGGGAAGATATTTGTGACCAGATACTGGCTGAGTTTGGAGCTTTAGGACCTCATTCGCATATTATCAATGGTCATGTACCTGTGAAAACGATTCAAGGAGAGCAACCGATGAAAGCGAACGGTAAACTTTTTGTTATTGACGGCGGCTTCTCCAAAGCTTATCAGCCGGAGACAGGCATTGCAGGATATACACTTGTTTACCATTCCCATGGCATGCAGCTTGTGCAGCATGAGCCGTTCCAGTCCCGTCAGAAAGCTATTGAAGAGGGGTTGGATATTAAATCGACTAATTTCGTTTTAGAGTTTAACTCCCAGCGGATGATGGTGAAGGATACCGATAAAGGGAAAGAACTTGTGACGCAGATTCAGGATTTGAAAAAGTTGCTTGTTGCTTATCGTACGGGATTGATAAAGGAAAAAGTATGATAACTTGATACATAAGATAAAAGTGCAATTCATTATATTTTTTGAATTGCACTTTTATTATTAAAGATTATTATATTCCATACTATACATATCATAGCCTTTTGCCCAATAGTCTTTTTTTATTTCTTTCAGTATAAACCCTTTCTTTTCGTAGAATTTATAAGCTAATTGTGAAGTCCTGACGGTTAGATTTTGAATACCATCAATAGTCCTTAATTTTTCAATTCTATATTTTAGCAATCGAGTTCCCAGTGATTTGCCTTGATGTTGGGGATGTATGATATCCCAACTTATTTTTCCGATATTTTTGTCTTTTGTGAAGTTTATTCCGCCACATCCGACAATCTCCTTGTGAAGCAAAAGAACATAGTAAAGTTCACGTTCGTTATCCAGATAGTAACTTAAATCTGCTTCTTCCTTCGGTGCAAAATATTCGGGCGTGTTCTGCCTAATTAAATCTATTACGGCATTTTTATCTGTTTGTTGGTATTCTCTAATAACCATAAGTTCTCAACTTTATTTTTAGTTTTAGAAAAGAACAATACCCGCTTCTACAATCGCTCCTTTATCGTAATTACTAGATTTATTATAGAATCGGGTCAAGCCGTAGCCGCCTGTCGCGAAAATACCGAATTTTTTAGTGAACTGATATTCCAAGTTAGCACGTGCCTGTAATGCGTACAGGCGTCTTGGAATTACTTCATCCTTATTATCACAAGCTTCTATATGCTGGTATCCGAGGTCGCCACTGATGGAGAGTCCCTTATAAATAGGAAAGGACAGACCGGCACGATAGGACGCACTCATAGAAAACTTGTCATTCAATCCCTGGTACATGGAGCCCACTCCCAGAATCGTATAGAATAATTGGTTCTTGAAGCGTACTCCTATATTAGCAGGAGTCGCATTCCCACCATATACCATCATCTGTATTCTTGTATTAGGATTTGCGTTGACCAATCCTAATTGAAGTCCTTTCATATCTTCCCTGTAATAGTTGACCAACCCAATCTGGAGTCCACGGGCTTTTGTTGCGTAATTGCACAATGCTATCTGTAGACCATTCAACTTTGTAGCCGTAATATTGGCAATGCCGGCTATTTGTAAACCATTCATTTTTTCGCCTACCACATTCAAGAGTCCGGAAGTCATCATACCGTTGAAACTCTGTCCCGTGATATTCGCTGCGCCGGAGAAGTGGACACCCGAAGCCATGTTCCCCGTTACATTCATAAAACCGCTTATCATTACTCCCGAAGAGTTATCTCCACCGATACCGGTAAGTCCGGCAATGGTTACTCCACGTGTACCGTCACCGGTTATATTAACCAGTCCGGCAGTGGAAAATCCCACCGTATTGTCTCCGCTGATATTGCTGATGCCTGCTATTTGAACGCCCCGCATTGTCCCGCCTGCCAGATTCGCCAATCCTGTAATCTGAACGCCGTTCATATCACCGTGGATTACGCTTCCCAATGCATTAATTCCGACACCGTTCAGACGGTTCATGGTAGACAACAGACCGATATTCACATAAGTGGTCTGCGTACTGTCATGCGGTTGCGTACAAATATCTTTCCAGATGGAAATATTAATACCTGCACTCTTGTTCTGTGCCGGCAAACAAACGGCAGCCATTAGGATAGCTGCCGTGATTATTGTTTTTTTAATCTTCATTCTATATCTCTTTATCTTCGGTTTAAGTTATACTCTTCTCTGCTAAGGTAGTTGTCTTAACCTTTAGCTTCCTGGTACAAATACCGTTTGATACTTTTCTTCGGTGTCTTTTCAAATTCTTCGGGATAAATCTTCATCTTGGAAATCTGACTGTATGCCGGCAACATTGTATTCAATGTTACCCGATTTTCTTCCATCGCCTGTTCTATATCTTCGTTCTTCAGACCGTGGGCGAAAGCGTCGTCAAAATCCGGATAAACAAGACCGACGAGCTTTTCGTTCTGCTGAACGATGATACTTTCGGCTACGTACGGCATATTATTCAGTTTGTCTTCTATTTCTTCAGGATAGATGTTCTGCCCGCTTGCACTGAGAAGCAGGTTTTTGCTGCGTCCCTTGATACTTACGTTACCTTCGGCATCCATCAATGCGAGGTCGCCTGTATGCAGCCAGCTGTCTTTATCAATAACTTCCTGTGTAGCTTCTTCATTCTTGTAATATCCCAACATTACATTCGGGCCTTTACAAACAATTTCTCCAACGATATTTTCCGGGTCGGACGACAAAACCCGTACATCCATACGAGGTGCTGCCTTTCCGCAAGAGCCCAGTTTGAATTTTTTCCAGTCTTCGTAGCAGATAATCGGACCACATTCCGTCATTCCGTATCCTACCGTATAGGGGAAATCAATCATTTTCAGGAATTGTTCCACTTCCTGGTTAAATGCAGCTCCACCGACGATAATTTCTTTGAAGTTCCCACCGAACGCTTTTATCATTTCCTCGCGTACCGTTGCTTTGATTTTATCATTGATGATAGGTACTTTCAACAATATCTTCATAGCGGGAGTCTCCAGTTTCGGAAGTACGCTCTTCTTTATGATTTTCTCGATGATAAGCGGTACGGCTATAATCAGACTGGGTTTAACTTCTTCAAATGCCTGGAAGATAATCTTCGGACTCGGCATACGGGTAAGGAAATAGATATGGCAACCTACGGAAAATTCATAAAGAAATTCGAACGCCAGCCCGTACATATGTGCCATAGGAAGCATGGATACGATTTTATCTCCGGCTTCCAAATCCAACACATCGAATGCAAATTGGGTGTTCGACCACAAACTGCGATAGGGGAGCATCACTCCTTTTGAATAGCTGGTGGTTCCGGAAGTATAATTGATAACGGCCAATTCTTCGGGTTCGTCTTTATGATATGCGACGTGTTCTTTGCGGAAGTTCTTGGGATATTTCTTGCCGAACATCTCATTCAGATGTTCGCGTGCGTAAGTCAGGCGTTCGCTGCGTGATACCAGCAGGCTGAAATCGTTCATCATCAGGATACCTTCCAGCAATGGCATTGCCGATTCGTTCAGGTTCTCCCATACCATATCTCCTACAAAGAGTAATTTGGCTTCGGAGTGGTTGACGATGTTGTGCACATTGTCTGCTTTAAACTCATGGAGAATAGGTACGATAACCGCTCCATACGTCAGCGTAGCCAGGAAAGTTACTCCCCAATGCGAACTGTTTCTTCCGCATACGGCAATCTTGTCTCCCTTGCGGATTCCACTTTCCTCAAAAATGATATGGAGTTTTTCGATTTTACGGGCTACGTCTTTATACTGTAGGGTGGCACCCTTATAATCGGTCAGGGCATCCAAGTCCCAATTATTCTTGATACTATTTTCAATGTAAGCTATAAAACTTTGTTCCATTGTTTTTTGCACATTTGGTATTAAATTGTGCAAATATAGCAATTAAATTAAGAATGAAGAATTATGAGTGAAGAATTTTTGGAAATGGGGTGGGAGAGGGAGTAAATCTGTGATATGCTATGAGCTGATTCTTATATGCTATAATGATAATCAGATATGCTATAATGATAATTAATTATGCTATAATGATAATCAGATATGCTATAATGATAATTAATTATGCTATAATGAAAATCAATTATGCTATAAGCTAAAATAATGATGCTGATAGCATATCAACAGATTGTTTTTACTTCTTATTTCAAGTACCATTCGTACATTTTCTGTACGCCTTCCTCGATTTCGATTTTATGATGCCATCCGAGAGCATGCAGCTTTGAAGGGTCGGTCAGTTTCCGCATAGTGCCGTCCGGTTTGCTGCTGTCGAAAGTCAGTTTGCCTTGATAACCTACGGTTTCTACGATACGTTCCGCGAGTTGGCGGATGGTGATTTCCTTGCCGGTTCCGATGTTAATGTGGCAGTTACGGATGTCCTTGTCACCTTCTTTGTAGGTATCCTTGAAGTCTACATGCTCCATGACGAATACACTGGCGTCTGCCATTTCTTCGCTCCAAAGGAATTCACGAAGCGGAGTACCAGTGCCCCAAAGAGTCACTTCCGTGTCGCTGATACCATACTTCTTCAGGACAGCGAGGATTTCTTCTTTTGGACTGTCCCCATTGACGCCTTCTACCGGACGCAGGTTCATATCCTTGCGTACAGCTTCCCAGTCGCCCTCTTTCAGACAGTGAGCCAGATGAATCTTGCGAATCATGGCAGGCAATACATGGCTGCGTTCCAAATCGAAATTATCATTCGGGCCATAAAGATTGGTCGGCATCACAGCGATATAGTTTGTACCATATTGCAGGTTGAAGCTCTCGCACATCTTTAATCCGGCAATTTTAGAAATGGCATACGGTTCGTTGGTATATTCCAGCGGAGAAGTGAGCAGCACATCTTCTTTCATGGGCTGTTCGGCATCACGCGGGTAAATACACGTACTACCCAGGAAAAGCAGCTTCTTCACATTGTGACGGAAACTTTCTCCAATCACGTTCTGCTGAATTTGCAGGTTCTTGTAGATAAAGTCGGCACGGTAGATGCTGTTTGCCATGATGCCGCCTACAAAAGCGGCGGCAAGGAATACATATTCCGGCTTTTCTTCATCAAAGAACTCGCGAACAGCTACACCATCCAGTAAGTCCAACTCCTTGTGGGAGCGGCCTACCAGATTGGTATATCCTTTATCCTGCAAATTTTTCCAGATAGCAGAGCCTACGAGTCCGCGGTGTCCTGCTACGTATATCTTTGCATTCTTTTCCATATTCAAAGATTGATTTGATTAGTGTTTGTTGGCAATCATGCGTTTCACCTTCTCCATATCGTGGCGGACCATGATACTTACCAGTTCTTCGAATGAAGTCTTGCACGGATTCCATCCCAGCAAAGTTTTTGCTTTTGTCGGGTCACCCAGCAACTGTTCCACTTCCGACGGACGGAAATATTTGGGGTCAACTTCTACCAAAGTCTTTCCGGTAGCTACGTCGATACCCTTTTCATTTACGCCTTCACCTTCCCAACGAAGTTCGATTCCCGCTTCTTTGAAAGCCAGTGCCGCAAATTCGCGTACAGTGTGCATTTCTCCCGTAGCAATCACGAAATCTTCGGGAACGTCATGTTGCAGAATCAGCCACATACATTCCACGTAATCCTTGGCATATCCCCAGTCGCGGCGTGCGTCCAGATTACCTAAATACAGCTTGTCCTGTTCGCCCTGCGCGATACGTGCGGCAGCCAGAGAAATCTTGCGGGTAACGAAAGTTTCACCGCGGCGTTCGCTCTCATGATTGAACAAGATACCGTTTACGGCAAACATTCCGTAACTTTCACGGTAATTCTTAGTAATCCAGAAACCATATTGTTTGGCTACCCCGTACGGAGAGCGGGGATAGAACGGAGTTGTCTCTTTTTGTGGAACTTCCTGCACCTTTCCGAACAATTCGGAAGTAGAAGCCTGGTAGATGCGGGTTTTCTTTTCCAGTCCCAGGATGCGTACAGCTTCGAGCATACGCAGTGTGCCGACAGCATCCGCTTCGGCAGTGTACTCGGGCACGTCGAACGAAACCTTTACGTGGCTTTGTGCAGCCAGATTGTAGATTTCATCCGGTTGCACCTGTTGGATAATACGGATTAACGAACTAGAATCTGTCATATCCCCATAATGCAGATTAATAGTACGTTTTTGTTTCATGTCGCGCACCCACTCGTCAAAATACAAATGTTCAATACGTCCTGTATTGAACGAAGAAGAACGACGGAGAATACCGTGTACTTCGTAACCTTTTTGCAATAGAAACTCGGCAAGATAAGAACCATCCTGCCCGGTGATGCCTGAAATTAGGGCTTTTTTCATACGCTATGTATTTAATAATTGAAAATGTGGCTGCAAATGTCGGCATTTTTTGCTGTATATGCAAACCACTTTCCATTTATTTTTCAGCACAGTCGTTCAGCACGGTTTTTCCCCATCATTTTGTCGATAATCAGCGCGATAGCTCCGTCGCCGGTAACGTTGCAGGCTGTTCCGAAACTATCCATCGCAATGTAAAGAGCAATCATCAAAGCCTGAGCCGATTCATCGAAGCCGAGCATGGATTGCAGGATTCCCAAAGCAGCCATGATAGCCCCGCCCGGAACGCCCGGTGCGGCCACCATCGTGATTCCCAGCATAAAGATAAAACCGGCAAAGAGAGGGAAGTCGAACGGCATTCCCTGCATCATCATCAACGCCAGCGCGCAAGCTACGATTTTCAGCGTACTGCCCGACAGATGAATCGTGGCACACAGCGGAATCACGAATCCTGCAATATCTGCCGAAACTCCGTTTTTCTTCGTCTGTTCCAGCGTTACGGGAATGGTAGCTGCCGAGGATTGCGTACCCAACGCCGTGAAATAAGCCGGCATCATCTTGCCGAGCAATTTAAACGGATTCTTGCGCACAAACAGCGCCGCAATGGAATATTGGAAGACCAACAGGAATATATGCAAGATAAAGATTACCCCGATGATTTTGATAAATACCATCAGGATAGAATATACTTGTCCCGAATGTGTCATATTCAGGAAAATGCCGAAGATGTAAAGCGGCAATAAAGGCAGAATCACCGTACTAATCATGCGGACGATAATTTCCTGAAAATCCCGTGCCACATTCTTCAATGTATCGCTGTTCAGCGAAGCTAGCCCCAACCCGAGCGTGAAAGCGAGAATCAAAGCCGTCATCACATTCATCAACGGGGGGATGGATACGGAGAAGTAGGGGAGAATCCCTTGTGCCTCGCTCACCTCTTCGAGTGGCACACCCGGTTCGATAAGCGACGGAAATATCGTGACCCCGGTAAAATAGGAGAGGAAACCCGAAAACAGAGTAGCCCCGTAAGCAATCAGAGCAGTGATGAGCAACATCTTTCCCGCGCCTTTGCCAATGTCGGCAATAGCCACAGTGACCAGTCCGAGGATAATCAACGGAATGGAGAAATTCAGAAATTCACTGAAAATGCCGTTGAAAGTGACGAATATCCGTACCAGCGGAGCCGGAAAAAAGGTGCCGATGGCAATGCCTAGAATGATAGCGATAACAATACGGGCTAATAAACCGATTCTGATTTTCTTCATTTCTGTTTCTATTTGTTGCCCACAAAAATAATATTTTAATCTAAATATATCGAACAAATGTTCATTTCAATTGTTACTATGGTAAACATTATTACAAAATATACAAGTTATGACAAATCAGAATAAAACAGATATCGGACTTATCGGCTTGGCTGTGATGGGCGAGAATCTTGCTTTAAACATGGAGAGTAAGGGATGGCATGTATCGGTTTATAACCGTACCGTTCCCGGAGTGGAAGAAGGAGTAGTAGACCGCTTTATGAACGGCCGGGCAAAAGGTAAAAATATCGAAGGATTCACAGATATAAAAGCTTTTGTAGACTCAATAGCCGCCCCCCGGAAAATAATGATGATGGTTCGTGCCGGAAGTCCGGTAGACGAACTGATGGAGCAGCTTTTCCCGTTGCTCTCACCCGGTGATATTCTTATCGACGGTGGTAATTCCAATTACGAAGATACCAACCGCCGTGTCGAGCTTGCCGAATCGAAAGGTTTTCTTTTCGTCGGCAGTGGCGTGTCCGGTGGTGAAGAAGGGGCTTTGAACGGTGCTTCCATCATGCCCGGCGGTTCGGAACAAGCATGGCCGGAAGTGAAACCGATTCTTCAAAGCATTGCGGCAAAAGCATCGGACGGTACTCCTTGCTGCCAATGGGTAGGCCCGGCAGGTTCCGGTCACTTCGTGAAGATGATTCACAACGGTATCGAATATGGCGACATGCAACTGATTGCCGAAGCCTATTGGGTAATGAAGAAACTGCTCGATTTGAACAACGAGGAAATGGCAGACGTTTTCGCCCGTTGGAATGAAGGTAAACTTCGCAGTTACCTTATCGAAATTACTGCCAACATCTTACGTCATAAAGACAAAGCCGGCGGTTATCTCATTGATAAGATTCTGGACGCTGCCGGACAGAAAGGAACGGGCAAATGGTCGGTCATCAACGCCATGGAACTCGGCATGCCGTTAGGACTGATTGCCACGGCCGTGTTTGAGCGCAGTCTCTCCGCCCAGAAAGATTTGCGCCGCCTGGCTTCCAAACAATTCCAGTGCCAACATACACAACCTATATATAATAAGGTGGAACTTGTCAAGGACATATTCTCCGCCCTTTATGCTTCCAAGCTCGTCTCCTATGCCCAGGGATTCGCCGTGTTGCAACGCGCTTCCGACGCTTTCGCTTGGCATCTCGACCTGGCTTCCATCGCCCGTATGTGGCGTGGTGGATGCATCATCCGCAGTATATTCCTGAACGACATTGCAGCCGCCTTCGAAGCCACCGACAAGCCTAAACACTTGTTGTTGGCTCCTTATTTCAAGGAAGAGATGAAGACGTTGCTCCCCGGTTGGAAGAGCCTCGTGGCCGAAGCTATGAAAGAAGAACTTCCCGTTCCCGCTTTCTCTTCTGCCTTGAACTACTTCTATTCGCTCACTTCCGCCGACTTGCCCGCCAACCTCGTACAGGCACAGCGTGACTACTTCGGTGCGCATACTTTCGAACGTAGAGACGAGTTGCGCGGACAGTTCTTCCACGAAAACTGGACGGGACACGGTGGCGACACGAAGTCGGGTACGTATAACGTCTGACAGGATATGATGAGTAACAAGATTGTTTTATAAGTAAGAAATAAAAAAACGACAATGGATAAATTTGCAATGATTATTTTCGGTGCGTCCGGCGACCTTACCAAGCGTAAGTTGATGCCTGCCCTCTATTCCCTCTTCCGTGAAAAGCGGTTGACCGGAGATTATAGTATCGTGGGTATCGGGCGTACAATCTACTCTGACGAGGACTACCGTTCATATATATTAGGTGAACTTCAGACTTTTGTGAAGTCCGAAGAACAGGACGCGGCACTGATGGATGCCTTTATTTCCCATTTGTATTACCTGCCGATGGACCCGGCAAAAGAAGAAGGTTACCCGGCACTCCGCCAACGACTGGTAGAGTTGACCAACGAGGTAGACCCTGATAACCTGCTGTTCTATCTTGCCACTCCACCATCTCTTTACGGCGTAGTGCCTTTACATCTGAAAGCAGCCGGACTGAATACTCCCCATTCGCGTATCATTGTAGAGAAGCCTTTCGGCTACGACCTCGAATCGGCACGTGAACTGAACAAAATCTATGCTTCGGTCTTCAACGAACAGCAGATTTACCGTATCGACCATTTCCTTGGTAAAGAGACTGCCCAGAACGTGCTGGCTTTCCGTTTTGCCAACGGCATCTTCGAACCGCTCTGGAACCGGAACTATATCGACTACGTGGAAATCACCGCCGTCGAAAATCTCGGTATCGAGCAGCGCGGCGGATTCTACGAAACGGCGGGTGCCTTGCGTGATATGGTGCAGAACCATCTTATCCAGCTTGTAGCCCTCACGGCTATGGAACCGCCTGCTATCTTCAACGCTGATAACTTCCGTAACGAGGTCGTGAAAGTCTACGAATCTCTTACCCCCTTGAATGAAGAAGATCTGAACGAACATATCGTTCGCGGACAATATACGTCTTCCGGCAACAAGAAAGGATACCGTGAAGAGAAAGGCGTATCTCCCGACTCGCGCACGGAGACTTATATTGCCATGAAACTGGGCATCAGCAACTGGCGTTGGAGCGGCGTCCCGTTCTATATCCGCACAGGCAAACAGATGCCGACAAAAGTGACCGAAATCGTTGTTCATTTCCGCGAAACACCTCATCAGATGTTTCATTGTGCCGGTGGCAACTGTCCACGGGCAAATAAATTGATTCTTCGTTTGCAGCCAAACGAAGGAATAGTTCTCAAGATCGGAATGAAAGTCCCCGGTGCGGGCTTCGAAGTCCGCCAGGTGACGATGGACTTCAGTTATGCCCAGTTGGGTGGAGTGCCGAGCGGCGACGCTTATGCACGTCTGATAGACGACTGTATCCAGGGCGACCCGACCTTATTTACTCGAAGCGATGCAGTGGAAGCCTCATGGAAATTCTTCGACCCGGTACTCCGTTACTGGACAGAGAATCCTGACGCACCTCTTTACGGCTATCCCGCAGGTACGTGGGGGCCTTTGGAAAGTGAAGCTATGATGCACGAACATGGAGCTGACTGGACTAACCCTTGTAAGAATTTGACAAACACAGATCAATATTGTGAATTATGAAACTAGAAATTTTTCCTTCGTCCATAGAGACGTCTCGTGAGTTGATACTCCGTCTGGTGGAGATTATGAAAGAGGAACCTGACAAGGTGTTCAATATAGCGGTGAGCGGTGGAAGCACCCCCGCCCTGATGTTTGATTTATGGGCGAACGAGTATATGGATATTACTCCCTGGCATCGTATGAATGTTTATTGGGTGGACGAGCGTTGTGTGCCGCCCGATGATTCGGACAGCAATTACGGGATGATGCGTAATCTTCTATTAGGGTTGGCTCCTATCCCTTACGAAAATGTCTACCGTATTCGTGGCGAAGCGAAACCGGTGAAAGAAGCTGCCCGCTATTCGGAATTAGTGAAACAGCAGGTGCCGCTCAAGCAGGGCTGGCCGGAATTTGACATTATATTGCTGGGTGCGGGTGACGACGGACATACCTCTTCCATTTTCCCCGGACAAGAGAGTCTGTTGACTTCCGATTCCATCTATGTAGTCAGCAGCCATCCCCGCAACGGGCAGAAACGTATTGCGATGACCGGCTATCCGATTCTGAATGCCCGCCATGTCATTTTCCTGATAACGGGGAAAAGTAAGGCGGATGTAGTGGAAGAAATCTGTAATTCCGGTGATACGGGTCCGGCGGCTTACATTGCCCACCACGCACAGAATGTAGAACTGTTTATGGATAAAGGAGCTGCTTTGTATATCGACGGTCAGGATAAATGAACTGAAATAGAAAAAGACCAGAGGAGAGTTACACTTTCGTAATCTCCTCTACTATATAATTATCATTCACTTTTCTGCAAGTACATACAAAATATTCAGGATGTTGCAAAGCACCTTGTAAAGTATCAGGAAGAATGATCTCTTTCGTACGACGGTCTACCGCAACCATTGCATACAATATTCCTTCACTTTCGCATAGCTCGACCAATGCGCTTTTCAACTCTTCTACAGCATATTCCATTTGTGTGAGATTTTTGTCGCTGCAAAGTTATGGAAAATATGTATATTTTGTGCAACAATATTCTCGTAATATATAAAAATAGCTTCTTGGTTACTTCAAATGAAGGGCTTCGGCTAAGTGTAGCCGAGGCTTTTTCGGAAAAATCTGCCTATCGACAGAAAAAAAACATTTAACGGTAAAATTCCGTGTTCCGTCTATCGCTT
The DNA here is from genome assembly GCF_042854785.1 of Bacteroides sp. f07. Lineage (NCBI taxonomy): Bacteria > Pseudomonadati > Bacteroidota > Bacteroidia > Bacteroidales > Bacteroidaceae > Bacteroides > Bacteroides sp. f07. The sequence continues at coordinate 1,412,018 of NZ_BAABXI010000001.1, forward strand.
TTGTTGCTGATATAATATGTACGTACCTTCGTTACCAGTAAATCAATAGAAATATGAATATGGTAAATGTAAGAAGATTGACAGTGATGGCATTTCTTGGTGCAGGTATGCTTTCGGGCATATCTGCTCAGGAATCTCCGCTGCAAGCCGATATGCTGAACGAAGCAAAGCTCCCTGTCCGGTGGGATTTGCAATCGTGCATCGACTATGCCTTGGAACAGAATATTACTATTCGCAAAAACCGTGTGGCTGCGGAAAGTACACAGATTGACGTAAAGACAGCTAAAGCTGCCTTGTTTCCCAGCCTTTCATTCTCTACCAGTCAGCAAGTGGTGAATCGTCCGTATCAGGAGACGAGCAGCCGGGTGAGCGGTAGCGAGATAATCAGTAGCAACAGCAAAACCAGTTATAACGGTAATTATGGTCTGAATGCTTCGTGGACATTGTATAATGGCAGCAAACGCCTGAAGACTATCAAGCAGGAGCAACTGAACAATCAGGTAGCCGAACTTGACGTGGCAACTTCCGAGAATGATATCCGGGAATCCATTGCTCAGGTTTACATTCAGATTCTTTATGCAGCCGAGTCTGTCAGAGTAAACGAGAATACGTTGCAGGTTTCCATTGCGCAGCGTGACCGCGGGCAGCAGTTGCTGGATGCAGGAAGTATAGCCAAAAGTGACTTTGCGCAACTGGAAGCTCAGGTCAGCACCGATCGTTATCAACTTGTCACAGCGCAAGCCACCTTGCAAGATTACAAATTACAACTGAAACAACTGCTCGAACTGGACGGGGAGAATGAAATGGACGTCTATCTCCCCGCTTTGGCCGACGATAATGTGCTTGCCCCGTTGCCCGCTAAAAGGGACGTGTATGTAAGCGCTCTCGCTCTTCGTCCTGAAATTGAAGCAAGCAAACTCAATGTGGAAGCTTCCGAATTGGGGATTGACATTGCAAAATCCGGTTATTTCCCTACTATCAGCCTTAGTGCAGGTATCGGGACGAATCATACGAGCGGCAGCGATTTCACTTTCGGCGAGCAGGTGAAGAATGGGTGGAACAATTCTATCGGTTTGTCCGTCAGTGTGCCTATCTTCAATAACCGCCAGACGAAGAGCGCCATACAGAAGGCTAAGTTGCAGCGCGAAACGAGTATGCTGTCGTTGCTTGACGAGCAGAAGGCTTTGTACAAGACGATTGAAGGTCTTTGGCTGGATGCCAGCAGTGCACAGCAGCGTTATGCGGCAGCCAACGAGAAGCTGAGAAGTACACAAATCAGCTACGACCTGATCAGCGAACAATTCAACTTGGGAATGAAGAATACCGTGGAACTTCTTACCGAAAAGAATAACCTGCTGCAAGCTCAGCAAGAACAACTTCAGGCTAAATATATGGCAATACTGAACACTCAGTTGCTGAAGTTCTATCAGGGGGATAAATTAGCATTATAATAAATAAGTAAAAGCATAATAAACGGATGAAAACGAAAAAGATTATCTTAATCGCCGTGGCAGTCGTTGTGGTGGCAGGTGCGGGAATATGGTTCTTCGCAGGTGCGCCCGCCAAACACAAAGTCACGTACGCCACTGTCGCTGTCGGCAAAGGCGATATTTCAAATTCGGTGACTGCTACCGGAACAATCGAACCGGTGACGGAAGTAGAAGTCGGTACGCAGGTATCAGGTATCATCGACAAGATTTACGTAGACTATAATTCGACAGTCACCAAAGGACAGTTGATTGCAGAAATGGATCGTGTTACTTTACAAAGCGAACTGGCTTCCCAACAGGCAACTTATGACGGGGCTAAAGCCGAATATGAATATCAGAAGAAGAATTACGAGCGCAGCAAAGGATTGCATGAGAAATCTCTGATTAGCGATACGGATTTCGAGCTGGCTCTTTATAATTATCAGAAGGCGAAGAGCAGTTATGACAGCAGTAAGGCGTCTCTTGCAAAAGCGGAACGCAACTTGTCTTATGCAACGATTACTTCACCGATTGACGGCGTCGTTATCAGCCGTGATGTGGAAGCCGGACAGACGGTTGCTTCCGGATTCGAAACCCCGACACTTTTCACCATTGCCGCGGATTTAACTCAAATGCAAGTGGTGGCCGATGTGGATGAGGCTGATATAGGTGGGGTGGAAGAAGGCCAGCGTGCCAGCTTTACGGTAGATGCTTATCCGAATGATACTTTTGAAGGTGTAGTGACACAGATTCGCTTGGGGGACGCAAGCAGTACGAGCAGCACAAGCAGCAGTACAAGTACCGTGGTGACTTACGAAGTGGTAATCTCGGCGCCTAATCCCGACCTGAAACTGAAACCGCGCCTGACGGCCAACGTCACGATTTATATTCTTGATAAGAAAAATGTATTGTCTGTTCCGAACAAGGCTTTGCGTTTCGTTCCGGAGAAACCTCTCATCGGTGCTAATGACATCGTGAAAGATTGCGAGGGTGAACATAAACTCTGGACACGTGAAGGGACGACATTCACAGCTCATCCGGTAGAAATCGGAATCAGCAACGGCATATCTACGGAAATTGTCAGCGGCATCACCGAAGGGACGAGGGTTGTGTCCGAAGCTATCATAGGCGCGATGCCGGGCGAAAATGTCGGAGCCGCTCCCAATAAAGAGAGTGGGGGAGAAAGAAGCCCGTTCATGCCGAGCCGTCCGGGAGACAATAAAAAGAGGAACAACAAGTGACAATCATGAAGAGAGTAATTGAAATACAGAATATCAAACGGGACTTTCAGGTGGGGGACGAAACCGTTCATGCGTTGCGGGGCGTTTCGTTTACTATCAATGAAGGGGAGTTTGTCACCATCATGGGTACTTCCGGTTCGGGAAAGTCTACGCTCCTTAATATATTGGGCTGTCTGGACACCCCGACAAGCGGAGAGTATCTGCTCGATGATATTCCCGTCCGCACGATGAGCAAACCTCAACGTGCGGTGTTGAGGAATCGTAAGATCGGGTTCGTGTTCCAAAGTTACAATCTGCTGCCCAAAACGACCGCTGTGGAGAATGTCGAACTGCCGCTTATGTACAACTCGTCCGTGAGTGCTTCCGAACGTCGCCGCCGTGCTATCGAATCTTTGCAGGCTGTGGGGTTGGGCGACCGTCTGGAACACAAATCCAATCAGATGTCCGGAGGACAGATGCAGCGCGTTGCCATCGCACGCGCACTGGTAAACAATCCCGCCGTGATTCTCGCGGACGAAGCAACCGGAAACCTCGACACCCGTACCTCTTTCGAGATACTTGTCCTGTTTCAGAAACTGCATAAGGAAGGACGTACACTCATCTTTGTGACACATAATCCCGAAATCGCGCAATATAGCAGCCGGAATATCCGACTGCGCGATGGTCATGTCATAGAGGACACTGTCAACTCAAATATTCTGTCCGCTGCCGAAGCACTGGCTGCATTGCCGAAGAATGACGAGGATTAAACAGTGGTTAGCGGGATAGTGATTAGTGATAAATTCATTGCTGTTCATTATCGCGCTAATCAGTAAATTATTAATTACTAATAACATGAATGGAACTAATTTATTCAAGATAGCTCTCCGGGCGTTGGCGAACAATAAGCTGCGTGCTTTTCTCACCATGCTTGGTATCATTATCGGTGTTGCTTCCGTTATCACGATGCTTGCTATCGGGCAGGGTTCGAAGAAAAGCATCCAGCAGCAAATCTCCGAAATGGGCTCGAACATGATTATGATTCATCCGGGAGCCGATATGCGTGGCGGTGTCCGGCAAGATCCGTCTGCTATGCAGACCTTGAAACTTGCCGATTACGAAGCCTTGCGCGATGAGACAAGTTTCTTGTCTGCCATCAGTCCCAATGTTTCTTCATCGGGACAGCTTATTGCCGGCAACAATAACTATCCGGCATCCGTGAATGGTGTAGGAACGGAATATCTCGATATCCGCCAGTTGACGGTTGAGAATGGGGAGATGTTTACGGAAGCTGATATCCAAAGCTCCGCAAAAGTATGTGTGATAGGAAAGACGATAGTGGACAATCTTTTCCCGGACGGAAGTGATCCGGTAGGCAAGATTATCCGTTTCAGCAAGATACCCTTCCGGGTGGTAGGCGTGCTCAAGGCCAAGGGGTACAACTCTATGGGACAAGACCAGGATGCCGTAGTGCTTGCCCCTTATACCACTGTCATGAAACGTCTGCTCGCTGTAACGTATCTGCAAGGTGTGTTTGCTTCTGCCCTCACCGAAGATATGACGGAATATGCTACGGATGAAATCAGTACGATTCTCCGCCGTAATCATAAACTGAAAGCATCGGACAATGATGATTTCACTATCCGTACACAACAGGAACTGAGTACGATGCTCAACTCTACTACCGATTTGATGACAACTTTGCTCGCTTGCATCGCAGGAATCTCACTGGTGGTGGGCGGCATTGGAATTATGAATATCATGTATGTATCCGTAACGGAACGTACACGCGAGATTGGTCTGCGTATGTCCGTCGGTGCACGGGGGGTTGATATTCTGAGCCAGTTTCTTATTGAAGCCATCATGATTAGTATCACGGGTGGTATCATCGGAGTGATTATAGGCTGCGGAGCCAGTTGGGTCGTTAAAAGTGCGGCACATTGGCCTATCTATATCCAACCGTGGAGTGTATTCCTTTCTTTTGCGGTATGTACCGTCACCGGAGTCTTCTTCGGATGGTATCCTGCCAAAAAAGCAGCAGATTTAGACCCGATAGAGGCTATCAGATACGAATAAAAAGCTATCTTTGTCTCCATGAAACAAACCTTTACATCCGCACGTCGTCCCCTGGAAATACTGATACATATTATCAGTTGGGGGATTATGTTCGGTTTCCCGTTCTTTTTCGTTGAGCGTGGGAACGGGAACATCAACTGGATGGCTTATATACGTCATCTTGCCGTACCGCTTTCGTTTATGATTGTGTTCTACGTCAACTATTTCTTTTTGGTTCCCCGCTATCTTTTCCAGAGTCAGTCCAAAAGATATGTCATCTATAACATCATCTTTTTATGTATCATCGGAGTCTTGCTTCACTTTTGGCAGAACCTGACGTTCGATCCTTCGTTTACGCCCAAACACAAACGCCCGGGTATGCCGCCGGGATGGTTGTTCTTCCTCAGGGATATGCTGAGCCTGGTCTTCACTATCGGGCTGAGTGCCGCCATCCGTATGAGTGCGCGATGGGCTCAGAACGAAGCCGCCCGTAAGGAAGCGGAACGGAATCGTGCGGAAGCCGAACTGAAGAATCTGCGTAACCAACTGAATCCGCACTTTCTGCTGAATACTCTGAATAATATTTATGCTTTGATTGCATTTGATTCGGACAAGGCGCAGGAAGCGGTGCAGGAGTTGAGCAAACTTCTTCGATACGTATTGTATGATAATCAGCAGATGTACGTCCCTCTCTGTAAGGAAGTGGATTTTATCCGCAATTATATTGAGTTGATGCGTATCCGCCTGTCCGCCAATGTGCAGATGACTACCCGGTTCGACATTCAGCCGGATAGTCAGACGCTTATTGCTCCGCTTATCTTTATTTCGTTGATAGAGAATGCTTTCAAGCATGGCATTTCTCCTACCGAACCGAGTTTTATCAGTATTCATCTTTCGGAGAATGACAAGGAAGTGGTTTGCGAAATCCGCAACAGCAATCATCCCAAGACAGTGGAGGATAAGAGTGGTTCGGGTGTGGGGTTGGAGCAGGTGAGCCGGCGGCTGGAGATTCTTTATCCCGGGGCTTACACTTGGTCGAAAGGCAGCTCAAGGGATGGTTCTGTCTATGAATCGAGATTGAGTATTAGAATCAGGGAATAGGTGGAAAACGTTAAGTATAAAACATTAGATATAGAATAGTTATGGTGTTACGTTGTGCAATAGTTGATGATGAGCCTTTGGCTCTCAGCCTGTTAGAGAGTTACGTGAATAAGACTCCGTTCCTGCAACTCGTGGGAAAGTATTCCAGCGCGGTTCAGGCGATGAAAGAGTTGCCGGACGAAGAGGTCGACCTTCTGTTTCTGGACATTCAGATGCCGGAGCTTAACGGACTGGAGTTCTCGAAGATGGTAGATTCCCGCACCCGCATCGTATTTACCACTGCTTTCGGTCAGTATGCCATCGACGGTTATCGTGTCAACGCACTCGATTATCTCTTGAAGCCAATTTCCTACGTTGACTTTTTGCAAGCGGCCAATAAAGCATTGCAATGGTTCGAACTGGTGCAGAAGCCGGAGGAGATAGACAGTATTTTCGTGAAGAGTGACTATAAGCTGGTACAAATAGACTTGAAGAAAATTACATATATCGAAGGTCTGAAGGATTATATTAAAATCTATACAGAAGACGCTCCCAAACCCATCCTCTCACTTATGAGTATGAAAGCCATGGAAGAGCTTTTGCCTTCCACTCGTTTCATACGTGTACATCGTTCTTTCATTGTTCAGAAAGATAAGATACGTGTGATTGACCGCGGGCGTATTGTTTTTGACAAGACATATATTCCTATCAGTGATAGTTACAAGCAAGTTTTCCAGGCTTTTCTTGATGAAAGGAGCTAATGTTGGTTATTTTATCGGTGAAATTAAGATTTTTGTCGATAATTATTTGTCGAAACCCGTTTTATCCCTACCTTTGCAAAGAACAGAAAGGGATTGTGAAATTCCGAGAATAGAATAGTTTAGTTAAGTCTAGTTTAGTTTTTGTGTTGAACAGCTCCCTCGTCGGCGGACGAACAAGGGAGCTGTTTTTTTTATTGATAATGTGTCTTTTCGGTTGCGCGAGACAAGAAAAATGTCTTTTTATTATAAAAACACAACAAGTCCTGCAACAATCCGGGGTATTTGTTTGTTTTAATTATAAAAAATGTATATTTGTACTCATTACAAACTATAACGCTGACATATGAAGAATGCACTGCTTTCTATTTGGAAATTCTATCTGGAAGGTTTCCGTAGTATGACACTCGGTCGTACTCTGTGGGTTATTATCCTGCTGAAATTATTCGTTATGTTCTTCATCCTCAAATTGTTCTTTTTTCCTGACTTTCTCGGCGACCATCCTACGGATGCTGACAAGGGAACCTATGTGGGCAACGAACTGATACAACGTGCCATTTCCGAGAAACCGGTTGATTTTTAACTCTTAAACTACATAAGATTATGATTGAAAGTATTGACACTTCACTTATCGATTGGTCGAGAGCCCAATTTGCGATGACAGCTATGTACCACTGGATTTTTGTTCCCCTCACACTCGGACTGGCAGTGGTGATGGGCATCATGGAGACGCTGTATTATAAAACAGGCAAAGAATTCTGGAAAAAAACTGCAATGTTCTGGATGAAGCTTTTCGGTATCAACTTCGCCATTGGTGTGGCAACCGGCTTGATTCTTGAGTTTGAGTTTGGTACGAACTGGAGCAATTATTCATGGTTTGTAGGAGATATTTTCGGTGCGCCGTTGGCTATTGAAGGGATTTTGGCATTCTTTATGGAAGCCACATTTATCGCTGTGATGTTCTTCGGTTGGGGAAAAGTCAGCAAACGTTTCCATTTGGCTTCTACCTGGCTGACGGGTCTGGGGGCAACGATTTCTGCCTGGTGGATTCTCGTTGCTAACGCATGGATGCAGCATCCGGTAGGTATGGAGTTCAATCCCGATACGGTTCGTAATGAGATGGTCGATTTTTGGGCAGTAGCCACTTCGCCTGTGGCTGTGAATAAATTCTTTCATACAGTGCTGTCCGGCTGGGTGCTTGGTGCGGTCTTTGTAGTCGGCGTTAGTTGCTGGTACTTGCTGAAGAAACGCAACCGTGAGTTTGCGCTTGCCAGCATTAAGATTGGCGCTATCTTCGGATTGGCGGCATCGTTGTTGGCTGCTTGGACGGGCGACGGTTCCGGCTATCAGATTGCGCAGACACAGCCCATGAAACTGGCTGCTGTGGAAGGCTTGTACGAAGGCGGCACGAATGTCGGACTGGTGGGAATCGGTATGCTGAATCCCGAAAAAAAGACGTATAATGATGGAAAGGAGCCGTTCCTTTTCCGTATTGAGATACCGAGTATGCTTTCTTTCCTTGCCGAACGTGATGTGAATGGTTACGTTCCGGGCATTGCAAATATCATCGAGGGCGGTTATGAGATGAAAGACGGAACGAAAGCTCTTTCGGCTGCCGAGAAGATAGAACGGGGAAAGACGGCTATCGGTGCTTTGGCTGCCTATCGTGCGGCAAAGAGTGCAGGACACGAAGAAGACGCGCAAGTAGCTTACAAAGTATTACAAGAAAACATCCCTTATTTCGGCTACGGATATATTAAGGATGTGAACCAGTTGGTTCCGAATGTCCCTCTGAACTTCTACGCATTCCGTGTTATGGTAATTCTGGGCGGATATTTCATTCTATTCTTTATCGTAGTCCTTTTCTTCGTTTATAAGAAGGATTTAAGCAAAATGCGCTGGATGCATTGGATTGCCTTGCTGACTATTCCTTTGGGTTATATTGCCGGACAGGCCGGATGGGTGGTTGCCGAATGTGGCCGTCAGCCGTGGGCTATCCGTGATATGCTGCCTACATCGGCTGCTATCTCCAAACTGGATGTGGGGGCTGTGCAGACCACTTTCTTTATCTTTCTGCTCTTGTTCACAGTAATGCTCATTGCAGGTGCCGGAATTATGGTAAAGGCCATCAGGAAAGGACCGGAAACGGGTGATAATATTAACCATTAATCGTAAAGACTATGTATATATTTCTACAACAATATTGGTGGCTTGTCGTTTCCTTGCTGGGAGCTATCCTTGTGTTTTTATTGTTTGTGCAAGGCGGTAATTCATTGCTGTTCTGTCTCGGTAAGACGGAAGAACAGCGTAAGATGATGGTGAACTCTACGGGACGTAAATGGGAGTTTACATTTACTACACTGGTCACTTTCGGTGGTGCTTTCTTTGCTTCTTTTCCGTTATTTTATAGTACTAGCTTCGGCGGTGCTTATTGGCTGTGGATGATTATTCTTTTCAGCTTTGTGTTGCAGGCTGTCAGTTATGAGTTTCAGAGTAAAGCGGGAAATCTGTTGGGTAAAAAGACATATCAGACTTTTCTGGTGATAAATGGGGTAGTAGGGCCGTTGTTGCTTGGTGGAGCGGTGGCTACATTCTTCACTGGTTCTGATTTTTATATCAATAAGGCAAATATGACAGATACCATTATGCCCGTCATCAGCCATTGGGGAAACGGTTGGCACGGATTGGATGCGCTGACTGATATCTGGAATGTGATTTTAGGATTGGCTGTTTTCTTCCTTGCCCGTGTGTTGGGAGCGCTTTACTTTATCAATAATATAGCAGATAAGGAACTGACCGGAAAATGTCGCCATGCTGTACGGAATAATACAATTCTGTTCCTTGTGTTTTTCCTGTCATTCGTCATTCGTACATTGGTCTCTGACGGTTTTGCAGTGAATCCGGATACGCAGGAGATTTATATGCAGCCTTTCAAATACTTTACTAACTTTATCGAAATGCCGGTAGTTCTTATCCTGTTCCTTATAGGGGTTGTATTAGTTCTTTTCGGTATCGGCAAGACATTGCTCAAAAAGACCTTCGATAAAGGTATTTGGTTTACGGGAATCGGTACGGTGCTGACTGTCTTGTCTTTATTGTTGGTGGCAGGATATAATAACACTGCTTATTACCCGTCTTATACAGATTTGCAAAGTTCATTGACTTTAGCCAATAGCTGCTCTAGTGAGTTTACTTTGAAGACAATGGCTTACGTTTCCATTCTCGTTCCGTTTGTGATTGCTTATATTTTCTACGCTTGGCGCAGCATCGACCGTCACAAGATTACGGAGAAAGAGATGGATGAAGGTGGTCATTCATATTAAGAAGAGTCTGATAAACAGGAGATAATAGAAATAAACGAAGGGTGTCAAAAGGAATATAGTTTTACCTTTTTGACACCCTTCTGCTTTATAGCCGCTTTCCGTACTTTCTTACTTGTTTACTACATTTTCCGGTGTTCCGGCGATATATGCCTGTATGTTGCTGATTGCGATATTCATCAGGCGTTCGCGAGCTTCCAGCGTAGCCCATGCGATATGCGGAGTGATATAGCAGTTCTTTGCTGTCAGCAACGGATTGTCAGCGTGAGGGGGCTCGGTAGAAAGAACATCTACTCCCGCTGCATAAATCTTGCCACTATTAAGTGCATCCGCCAAGTCCTGTTCATTAACTAGCGGACCACGGCCGGTATTGATTAAAATAGCTGTCGGCTTCATCATCGCAAGACGACGGGCATTCACCATCTCACGTGTGTCGGGGGTAAGCGGGCAGTGCAGGCTGATAATATCACACTCGCTGAATAGCTGGTCTAAATCCATTTTCTTGATTTCCGGCGGTAACTGGAAATGTGATTTTGAAGTGAATGCATATACTTGCATACCAAAACCGATAGCAACACGTGCAGTCGTATATCCGGTATTTCCCAGTCCGACCAGACCGATTTTCTTTTCTCTCAGTTCCATCAATGGGGTATCCCAAAAACAGAAATCTTTGCTGTTTGTCCAGCGGCCTTTGTGCACTTCTTCCGAGTGATGCTGTACTTGCTGGCTGATATTCAGGATGTGTGCGAATACCATCTGAGCAACAGAGGCTGTGCTGTATGAGGGGATATTAGTAACGGTGATTCCCCGCTCTTTGGCAGCGGCAGTATCAACGACATTGTATCCGGTAGCCAGTACGCCGATATATTTCAGTTCGGGCAGTGCGGCCATATGGTCTGCGTTGATGATTACTTTATTAGTCAGAAGCATTTCTGCTCCGGCTGCACGTTCTAATACTTCTTCGGGAGCAGTGCGGTCATATATCGTACATTCTCCGAGAGCTTTAATACCTTCCCAGGACAAATCTCCGGGATTGGCGGCAAAGCCGTCTAAAACTACAATCTTCATTTCAATTTTGATATTAATAATATGTTATACGTCTTTCTTTAAATAGCAGCTCAAAATAAAAAACTCCTCCTTCCGGAAGGAGGAGCAGGTAATATTATTGCTTGTATAATGGAAATTCCCATTTGAATTATCATTTCTTGAACTTGTCTCCCCACAACTGCATCATCCGTTCGGCATGCTTCTGTTCCGCCGGATTGTTTTGTGGTTGCCATATCCGTTTATCTTTCAGTTCGTCCGGGAGGAATTGCTGTTTGACGAAGTTACCTTCGTAGCTATGCGCATATTTATATTCCTGCCCGTAGCCCAGTTGCTTCATCAGTTTTGTCGGAGCATTTCGCAAATGCAAGGGGACAGGCAGATTTCCGGTTGAACGGACCAGTTCCAGCGCATCGTTAATAGCACTGTATGCTGAATTACTTTTAGGACTGGTTGCCAGATAAATTGTTGTTTCAGCCAAAGGAATCCGTCCTTCCGGCCAGCCGATTTTCATCAACGTATCGAAACAGGCGTTTGCCAGAAGCAATGCGTTCGGATTGGCCAGTCCGATATCTTCCGAAGCCGAAATGACAAGCCGGCGGGCAATGAAAGCAGGGTCTTCACCACCTTCCACCATACGGGCGAGCCAATAGATAGCCCCGTCCGGGTCGCTTCCGCGAATAGACTTGATGAAAGCAGAGATGATGTCATAATGCATCTCCCCATCTTTATCGTATGCCAGCGGATTCTGTTGCAGCCGTTCGGTCACCATTTCATCGGTGATAACAACCGTTTCTTCCGTTTCCGATTGCACAACAAGTTCCAATATATTAAGCAGCTTGCGGGCATCTCCACCGGAGAAGCGCAACATGGCTGTTGTCTCTTTCAATTCGATTTTCCGTTCCTTCAATACGGTATCCGTAGTGATGGCGCGTTGCAGCAGTTCCAGCAGGTCTTCCTTTTCCAAAGATTTGAGCACATAAAGCTGGCAACGGGACAGGAGAGGGCGGATGACCTCGAACGACGGGTTTTCCGTTGTTGCGCCAATCAGCGTGACTGTTCCGTTTTCTACTGCTCCCAACAGAGAATCTTGTTGCGACTTGCTGAACCGATGGATTTCATCAATAAACAGTATCGGGCTGGACTGTGAAAAGAAGCGGTTGCTCTTGGCACGGTCTATCACTTCGCGCACGTCCTTCACACCGGAAGTTACAGCACTCAATGTATAAAAAGGAGTTTCCAGTTTGTTGGCTATGATTTGCGCAAGAGTCGTTTTGCCTACTCCGGGCGGGCCCCAAAGGATAAAAGAAGAGATGCGTCCTGCATCAATCATCTTGCGTAAAATAGCACCCGGCCCCACTAAATGTTTTTGGCCGATATATTCGTCTAAAGTCTTGGGCCGTAGCCGCTCTGCTAGAGGTTGCATAATTCTTAGAATACCATTAATACCATGAAACGGATACCATTCTTATTAATACCCGGATTGTCACGGTAGGTGAAACGATGTACATATTCAATGTGCAGCAACTTGAATATGTTGTAAATACCGACACTTGCTTCGACATACGGCACTTTCGGGTCCATCACGAAACTGGTAAACTTTCCGTCGCGCGTCGGGAAACGGAACAAGTCGGGATTGCTGCTCTTGAACGGATTATTCTTGTCCGTCAGTGTTCCCCACAATGCGCGGACACGAAACATCTCTCTCCATTTCAGGTTCTTGATGAGCGGAATACGGTTGAATAGTTTTCCATTCATGTCGTAAGACAAAGACAGGGAGGCGAAACGGTCGTTCAAGAATTCCATGTTATTGATGAGGTTGAACGTTTCCCGTTGGGTGATGTAGGACAAGTTGGCTTCCGGCAGAATCAACAGCGGGAAAGGCACGGTATTCCATTCTGCACCTGCTTTTACGCTACAGTCTATCTTTCCCCAGGAAGCGGGAAGCCAGAAACGTTTCCACACACTTGCTTCTGTACGGTTGAAGTTATATTCTCCGCCTAATACACCTTTGAATCCCATGGCATGAGTCAGCGTGAAAATAGGGGCATCCAGTGATACCGGCACGCGGCGTTGCTTGGAATTGACGAATGATTCGCCCGGAGCATAGCGCAATGTCAGGCTTGCTTCGGTAGTCGTGACGTCATGTACACGTGTTTGTGCGGCGTCGTTACGCAGATATTCCAGTTTTCCGGTAGGCTCGTCATTACGGTGGCGGAGCATCGCTTTCACTCCGAAACCGGTAAGCGTTTCGAGTTCGTAATTGACAGTCGCATCGCGCATATAGGACATTTGGTCTACCGTTGTTGTTTTCAGCGACAGGAAGATATTGTCCTTATCCGTAAACAGGAACTTATCCATCGGCGACATTACATCGTAACTGTAAGTTGCCGAAATATAATGTTTCGGAAATTCCCAAACCACATAATCGCGTTTGTTGAACGAATAGGTCAGCGTACCGCTATATTTCCACCGCTCGTCTTTCAGGCCGTAAGCGCCATATCCGCTCAAGAACCAGTGCTTGTCGAAATGCGCCGTAGTCATGCCGCTCAACCGGAAACGGGTTCCATCGATGTAGTTGCTCGAAATCATCGTATTGATAGGGCCTATATCCACTTTACTCGGATGCCCTTTACTTCCTGTCTCTACAAAGTTCTCAATCAAGGCTTTCGCTCCGAAGATGATATATTTGAATCCCGGAATCTGTTCAAGACGGTTGACAAATATGTCCATCGTACTTTCCTTTTTCGTCAACGGAACCTGGCGGACGCTCGCCCAGTACTCGTCGCTTTTCGAAAGCATATCAGCTTCCTTTATCACGCTTCCTTTCAACCGGAAGAGCCGTTGTTCGATAGGGTCGAACTTGTAATCACTGTATTTTGTGATTCGTTCTACCTGCAATCCGCCTGCCGTTTTGTTGGAACTCCAGGAAAGGTCTACGGTCATATTGTCATCGGACAATACCCAGTTGCCGTTGGGAAGTTGTTCGTACTGCTGCACGATGTCCATGCGGTTGACGAAGTTGACTCCGGTCTTTTTGGGTAGATTCATCGTACATTTCTGTACGGCATACGTAGAATCATTCAGTACGTACAGATGCCCGGTGAACCCGAAGTCCTGCGAATTTTGCGGAACGAAAGTCAGATGTACGCATTCGCGCCTGTCCACCATCAATGTGTCCATCAGATAATATTTATAAAAAGAAATGGCGTTACTGCCGATAGGACTTACGAAGCGCTGTTGCAGCAGACGGATGTCGTCATCGTAGATGTTGATATCGGCAAAGACATCTTTCAATACAGTGCCGAGCATATCTCCTGTGGAGAAGAACTCTTCGATACCGTTGGAGTTTTTTCCTTTGATAATGGTTTTCTTGCTTTCGGGGTCTTTCCGGTAGATGGTTTGCGAAGCTGTCTCCTGTACGGAAATCGGGAGAATCAACTTATTCGTAGTTTCCGACACCTCCACTTGGTCTTTGAGGAAAGAATATTTCTTGTAGATACCTTTCTCCAGTTTTTCCGGCGTGAGGTCGTTGATAGACATTTTCATCTTCTCGTACTTTTCATACTGGTAGTAGTCGTTCACTTCGAGGACTTGCGCCTTTTTGTGCTCGATCACCTTTTTCATGAATTCGACTGCCGGATTGTTCTTGCGGGAGTATTTTTCTTTCTTGGGCTTTACAACGACTTCGCTCAGAAGTACATTGTCCGGGGCTAATTGCACGTTAACCGTCTGGCTTCCATAGCTGACTTTAACCGTTTTGCTGATATAGCCGACGGCGGAGAAAACAAGTGTTCCACCGTTCCTGCGGGCATCGAGACTATATTCTCCGTCAATATTGGTGATGGTACCCATATCCTTCTTTTCCTGATAGTAGACGGAGATATACATCAATGGCTCATGTGTCACTGAATCAGTAACTACCCCTTTTATTTGCTGTGCAAAAGCATTTGAAGCTGCCAATACAAGTAAGAGCAGTATAAGTATTTTGCTATATCGTTGTTTCATAACGTTCGTAGTAGGGCTGCAAAGTTAACAAATAACTCTAAGGATAAGAGAATATATAACTTTTTTTACCCATCGTTTTTGGTTGTTTACAAGCATATATCGCCCAATGCTCAAATAAGTCAGGCTTGGGCATATATATTTAACAACTGGTTTCAGATTTAGTTTCATTTGTTGAAACTATTTGTATCATTCGGTGAAACATTTTGTTTCTCGGTGTGAAACTGTTTGTTTCTCGGTGTGAAACTGTTTGTTTCTCGGTGTGAAACACTTCGTTTCCCGGTGTGAAACACTTTGTTTCAAGGCAGGTTGAAACTGCTTGCCCTACACTTTGACAGAATAGGGCAAGGAAGGTGATTGTTATTTGCTTGATAGAATCTGTACGATACGCTCTGCAGTGCGTCCGTCCCAACGTTCGGGGAGTTCGCCGTGCTTCCATTCGCCTTTCATCAGCGTGTCCATTGCTTTAGCGAGCAGGAACGGGTCTTCTCCGACAAGCTCGTTGGTTCCCATGCGCCATGTTTCCGGATGTTCGGCATATGTATTGAGGGTGATGCAGGGAATACCCATGAAGGTCGCTTCTTCGGCCACGTTGCCGGAGTCGGTGATGATTCCTTTTGCTTTGTTTATCAGATAACCGAAGAAAAGGTAATTCTGTGGCGGCATGATGTGTAGGTTCGGGGCTTCGATGCCCAGTTCTTTAATCGCATTGCGCACATACGTGTGCAAGGGTGCTACGATAGGCATGCCGGCAGACTTCTCAATCAATGTCTCCATCAGTTGTCGCAGATTCTCTTTGTCATTGAGCAATACGCGGCGGTTGAGGGTGAGCAGGAGGTAATTGCCTTCCTGTAATCCCAGTACGGAAAACCATATCGGTTTAAGTAACCGGTTGCGGTTGTATCGGATAGTATCTATCAGGATATTGCCTACATAATATACGTTTTCGCTTTCCGTGCCCGTCTGGTTCAGGTTGCGGTTGGCAACCATGCCGGCTGTAAACAGATAGTCGGACAGCCCGTCGGTAATCATACGGTTCACTTCCTTCGGCATCTTCATGTCGAAAGAGCGGGTTCCGGCTACGAGGTGCGCCACCTTGATTCCTTGTTTTTTGGCTACGATGGCGCAACTCATGGTTGCGGTCAGGTCGTCCACTACAAGAACGACGTGTGCCGGGTTTTCGGTCAGCTCCTGTTCGAAGGCTACCATGATTCCTGCTGTCAAACTCGTTGGATTACTGCTTTCCACTCCTAGATACACATCGGGAGCTTTCATGTCAAGATCCGAAAAGAGAGAAGCGTCCAGACTTGTATCGTCTTTCCTTCCTGTGTAAACCAGCCGGTAAGAGATACTTTTACCCAGCGCCCGTGCGGCTTCAATAGCGCGTGTGATGGGAGCTATCTTCATAAAATTGGGGCGTGCCCCCGCGACAATTGTTATTTTCATATTGTTTCTACCTTATTCGGTTTAATTCGTGAAGCAAAAGTACATTTTCTTACGGAATTTATTCGTTACTTTGCAGACAAAATAACAAATATATGCCCACATTCGTTCAAATTCTTGATTTTATAGGCACATTTGCCTTTGCTATTAGTGGTATCCGGCTGGCTTCGGCGAAGCGTTTCGACTGGTTCGGAGCCTATGTTGTCGGACTTGCTACGGCTATCGGGGGTGGTACCATCCGTGATGTCCTGCTTGATGTTACCCCCGGGTGGATGACAGACCCCATTTACCTGATTTGTACAGGGCTGGCTTTGCTGTGGGTTATCTGCTTCGGGCGTTGGCTTATCCGGCTCAACAATACTTTCTTTATTTTCGACAGCATCGGGCTGGCGCTGTTCACTGTGGTAGGTGTGGGCAAGAGCATAGCCTTGGGATATCCTTTTTGGGTGGCAATCATTATGGGTAGTATCACGGGAGCAGCCGGTGGCGTGATTCGTGATGTCTTTATCAACGAAATTCCCTTGATATTCCGGAAAGAAATTTATGCAATGGCTTGTGTGGTAGGCGGTATTGCTTACTGGCTTTGCGATGTGGCGGGACTTGAGTCATACGGATGCCAGCTAATCGGCGGGTCGGCCGTATTCCTGACCCGCATCCTGGCTGTAAAATATCACATCTGTCTGCCTATATTAAAAGGTGGCGATGAGATAAGGG
Organism: Bacteroides sp. f07; assembly: GCF_042854785.1. NCBI lineage: Bacteria > Pseudomonadati > Bacteroidota > Bacteroidia > Bacteroidales > Bacteroidaceae > Bacteroides > Bacteroides sp. f07. The sequence continues at coordinate 1,429,126 of NZ_BAABXI010000001.1, forward strand.
AAGAGTAGCAAAAACTTATTCGTCCTTCATTTCCAATTCTCCCTGGAAACTGATGGATTGCCGGTTCTGCATACTGACATCAATGTTTGCCGAACCGTTAGGGTATACTTTTGCTCTGAATTCATATCTGTCTTCAGGATTCCGGGCTATGAATTTGATGACAGCATTTCCTTTCTTATCCATTTCCATGGTATATTCCTTGAGGGGTGCTTTGAAGTTCAGCCCGTCACCGCCGCCATAAGGAATACTGTAAGCCCGTCCGAAATAAGGCAGGTAGGAGATGACCGAGTCATTTCTGATTTCCAGTGAGTAGGGAGATGTTAGCGGGATGGAACGTCCGCGCATCGGCAGAGCGGTCCGGGCATCTATCTTGTAATTTTCGGATGCGATGAGTTTCGTCACAGCTTCTTTTTTCTGTTCCTTCTTCTCTTTTTTACTTTGAGCCGAAAGGGTGGGGAACTCTGCCAGCAAGACCAGCACCAACATTAAGATTTGTTTCTTCATTTTCATATCAGTTGCATTTAGGTTGATATACATATGTATAACAACCAAATATACGAAAAAGTCGGGAGCTCTTCCCTTTCCTTTAATGAAAATTAAACAGAAATCCTGACCTTTACCTTAATATATAAGAAGAACTTAGAACTGTTCCAGTATCTCAATCCGCTTTTCAATGGGGGGATGAGTGGCAAACAGACTGCTGAGCTTGCTATATAAGCCTTTTGTTTTCTTTTTGGGATTCTGAATAAATAATTGCGCTATATCTTTCCGTTGCACAGCTTCTATCGCCGGGTCGGCAGATATTTTGCGCAAAGCATTGGCGAGTGCCAGCGGGTTCTTTGTCATCTCCGCCGCTCCTGCATCTGCCATATATTCACGTTTGCGTGAAATGGCAAAACGCATCAGGCTGGCGAAAAGGAAACCGATAGCGGCTATCAACAAAGCGACAAGCATGAAAAGGAAAATTCCTCCGCTGCCTTTACTGTTGCTGCGTACACGTATATGTGTAATAGCATAGAATGTGATTTCCGTCAGCATGGAGAAGATTCCGACAAATACGATGGAGATAATCAGCAGGCGTACATCCCGATTGCGGATATGAGTTAGCTCATGTCCGATTACGGCTTCCAGTTCTTCATCATTCAGTTTCTTGATGATACCACTCGAAAGGGTAATCGTGTATGTACGGTCATTGATGCCGCTTGCGAATGCATTCAGCGAATCGTCATAAATGATATTTATCTTCGGCATACTCATGCCCTGGGACATACAGAGGTTTTCCACTAGATTATAAACGCGTTTGTTCTCTTTGCGCTCCAGCGGCTTGGAACCCGTGGCGGAATTAATGATTTTCGTATTGGCCCAATAGGCGATAAGAAACCAAATCGCCACCACTCCTAAAGTGTAGGGCAGGGAAGAGAGGAAAAAATGATTGACCATAGGCATCATCTCAACTTCCATGCTCTTTCCGTATCCGAAAAGAATCAGCAGATAGCAGGACAGGTAAAGGAGTGCTGTTACCAGACAAGGAAAGAGCAGCAATAGAAACACGGAACGTAGGTTGTTCCGGCTCTGCTGTGTTTGGATTCCGACGTATTGCATTGCGTGTTTGATTTATGCAGTGAGTGAACGGTGACTGGGTATTAGAAATTGATTTTGGGAGCTTGTTCCAGATTAGCGCGTTCGTTCTTTCCCAAATCGAACATAATTTCTCTTTGGAATCCGGTCATGCCTGCTATGATATTTGACGGGAATGTCTGAACGGCGTTATTATATTCTTTGGTTGCCGAGTTGAAATAACGGCGGACGGCAGCCAGCTTATTCTCCACATCGGCTATTTCTTCCTGTAATTGCAGGAAGTTCTGATTCGCTTTCAGGTCGGGATAAGCTTCCAGTGTGATTTTCAATCCTGCGAGGGCAGAGCTCAACTGGTTTTCAGCGGCTATCTTATCATCGATAGTCTTGGCGCTGACTGCGCCGTTGCGTGCCTGAATCACCCGGTCGAGTGTTTCCTTTTCGTGTGCGGCATATCCTTTCACGGTATCTACCAATTGAGGTATCAGGTCATGGCGCTGCTTCAACTGTACGTCAATGTCGGCAAAAGCGTTTTCACGGTTGTTTCTCAGTCTCACTAACGAATTGTACATAGATGCAAAAATAATGCCCAATAATACAATAATTCCTACAATAATAAGTATAGTCATCGTCTCTTCATTTATTTGATAATATTAATCAAAAGTAATCTATTTGGTTCTGTTAAGCAAATAAACGGGGACTTTTTTCTCCGAATACCACCTGAAATCTATCAGAAAGCACCTGAAAACTATCATTTGACAGAAATACCCCCTAAAAATTGATTAAAATCCCCCTGTATGAGACGTAAAATACCCTTAAACTTGCAACCGACGAGAAAAACGAAATATTAACCATAAAACCCTTAAAGTATGAAAAGTTTAAGTTTCAGAAAAGATTTAATTGGAGTTCAGGAGGAGTTGCTTCGTTTCGCTTATAAACTGACGGCCAATCGTGAAGAAGCGAATGATTTGTTGCAGGAAACATCTTTAAAAGCCTTGGATAACGAGGAAAAATTTGCTCCAGACACAAATTTCAAGGGATGGATGTATACTATCATGCGTAACATCTTTATTAATAACTACCGGAAAATAGTACGTGACCAGACTTTCGTAGACCCCACCGATAATTATTACCACTTGAACCTGCCGCAGGATTCAGGGTTCGAAAGCACGGAAGGTTCTTATGATTTGAAAGAAATGCACCGCATTGTCAATGCATTGCCCAAGGAGTATAAAGTGCCTTTTTCCATGCACGTATCAGGCTTCAAATATCGCGAAATTGCAGAAAAATTAGGTTTGCCATTAGGAACTGTGAAGAGTCGCATCTTCTTCACGCGTCAACGTTTGCAACAAGAACTGAAGGACTTCATTTAAAAGAGGATAATACATACAAACAAACTTAATGATATAAAGAGAGCAACGGAGATGGATTCCCGTTGCTCTTTCTTTTTTCTTATATGCTTAGGCATATGATGAATAACTGTGGTATCTGTCTACCGCTTTTTCTTTTTCCTGCTTTTGCTTTCTTTCTTTTCTGTCGTTTTTTCTTCCGGCGGAAACTTGGGAACGAGGTTCATCAACCGTAATATTTGTTTTTGGCGTTTTAGTATATAAGGCGAAGGATTGGCCGAGTCAAACCGTATCGGATTGGGAAGAGTAGCGGCTATGAGGGCGCATTGGCTTCTTGTCAGTTTGGCGGCCGTTGTGCCGAATTTATTTTCAGCGGCAGCTTGTGCACCGTAGATGCTGTTACCCATTTCAATAGAGTTGAGATAGACTTCCATAATTCGTTCTTTCGACCAGAACGTTTCGATGAGGAACGTGAAATAAACTTCGAGTCCTTTCCGTACCCACGAAGATTGCGGCCATAAGAAGACATTCTTGGCTGTCTGCTGACTGATGGTGCTTGCACCCCGTTTCCGTGTTTCATTCTCTTTCACCGCTTTCTTGATTTCTATGAAATCAAAGCCGTTGTGTTCGGCAAAGCGGTTGTCTTCGGATGCAATGACTGCCATCGGCATACTGGGAGATATCTTATCAAAAGAAACCCACGTGTGTTTCCACGTGGGTTTATCTCCTGAAAAAATCTGCTGAACGCTTCGGATAACCATCAACGGAGTAATATAAACCGGCATAAACCGATAGATAATGACCGTCAGTAAAGTTGAAGCAAAGAAGAATATCAGCAGGTTTCGCGTGTAACGCAGTAATTTTTTAATTAGCGGCTGCCTGTGCATCTCTAATCATCTGTTCACTAGCGTACATGTACACTTCTACACGGCGGTTCTGTTCGCGTCCGGCTGCAGTGTCATTGCTTGCAACAGGGTCGCTTTCGCCCATTCCTTGTACACTTTTAATCTGATTGGTAGAAACACCACAACTCAACAGGTAGCTGGATACACTCTGTGCACGTTCCTGTGACAAGTTCAGGTTTTTCTGGCGGCTTTGTTCGGCAGTACTGTTTTTCCAGCCCTGGTTATCGGTATATCCATAAATAGATACGTCCATGTCACGGTTCTGGTTAAGTACGTTGTTGGCGAATTTGCTGAGAGCAGATTTAGCGGCAGCACTCAGACTGGCATTACCTGTAGTGAAAAGAATACCCGAATCGAATGTTACTTTCACGGCTTGCAATCCGTTGTTGTCTGTTATCTGTTCTACTTGTGCGCCTTCAATTTGTTTTGCTTCTGCTGCTGCCTTATCCATCTTCTTGCCGATAAGAGCACCGGTTCCCGCACCTACTGCCGTACCAATGGCAGCACCGATGGCGGCACCTTTACCTTTACCGATAACACCACCCAGGATTGCACCCAGTGCAGCACCCGAACCACCACCGATAGCAGCACCTTTACCAGTGTTGTTCATACTTCCACAACTACCAAATATCATGGCAATACTCATAAAGAGAACCATAAATTTCATCTTGTTCATAATGTTGATGTCTTTTTAATTGGTTTATAAAATAATATAGTTTTATACGAATCACATCGTATAATAAATAACACTGCAAAGATATATATTATTTGGCAAGCGTGTACTTTTTAAGTTAAAATAACTCGGCCAATTCTTTTCGCATGTTAATGAAAAGCTATGAAAAACTATCCTCTAGCTAGAGTAGGGATGCTCAGGCACTTCTTTTTGATTATGACAAACCAGCTTAAAAGAACCAGCCCCTTGGCAACAGTTGTGACACAGACAGCCCACCAGATGCCTTCTACTCCCATACCCATCCGGACAAACAAGATGGCGAGCGGGATACGCATATAATTGCAGACGATACTGATAACGGCAGGAGGTATCGTGCGCCCGATTCCGTAGAATACTCCCTGCATCGTGATTTCGAGCATCATGAAGAGTTGTGAATATCCGTCGATACGTAAGAACACACCACCGGCTTCATAGGCAGCCTGTTCGGGGACGAAGATAGAGAATACCTCGTTTCCGAAGAATACGAAAAGCAGTGTACAGAACGTTCCGAAAATTCCCGTCATCCATAAAGTTGTGTGCCAGGCTTTGAGTACTCGTTCGGTTCGTCCGGCCGCATAGTTTTGGGCGATGAAGGCGCTTAGTGCGGTGGAGAACCCCTGTGAAGTATTCCAAGTGATAGCTTCTATCTGTCCGCCGGTAGTGAAAGTCATCAGTCCGATATGCCCTCCCTGCTCTGAGGCCGTGCGGCAAAGGAACATATTGACGAAAGCAAACAAGGTATTTAAAGTAGCTACGGGCAGTCCCAGCTTTAAGATTCTCCGTGTGTATTTTTTCTTTAGGCGGGTGAAGAATGGAAAACCGCCCAATAACGCATCCCTGTGTCGCAACTGATAGACGAAAATCAGAAAGATGCTTGCTTCCGCAATCCAGGTTGCATAAGCCGCGCCGTTTGTCCCCAGTCCGAATCCGAAGATAAACAGAGGGTCGAGGATAATATTCAGTATCAATCCTGTCCCGCTTATGAAAAAAGGAATTTTGCTACGTCCTGCCGCATTGTAGATTCCGGTGAAGGCGGCGGAAAGGAATATGAACGGCAATCCGGTAGAAACAATTCGCAAGTACTGGACGGCATTGGCGGTAATGTGCTCTTCGAGTTCATAGATACGTATGATAGGGTCTGCGAAAACAAAAAGCAATCCACCCCAGCACAAAGAAAGAATCAATGCAATTGTAATATTGTGGGATGCAAAGTTTCGTGCATCTTCCTGACTCTGTGCACCGATGGACTGTCCGACACTAACCTCGGAACCTACTTTGTTTAATAAGGAGATAGAACCGGACATCCATGTCAGAATCCCGACAGAACCGATAGCGGCTACAGCTTCACTTCCCAGTCGTCCCACCCATGCCATATCCGTAAGACTATACGCCATTTGGATGAATGAGGTTGCCATGATAGGCATTGCCAGATTGAACAGTTGGCGGTTGATAGGACCTTGTGTGAGATTCTTTATTCCTTGCATATAATTTTTATAATCAAAATGAGGTGCAAAGATACACAAAATTACTATCTTCGCGCATCCAATAATTCATTAATCAAAGTATATATATACTATGAAACAGAAATTTTCTACTATTTTCTTCCTGTTGCTTCTTTTGCTGGCAGGTTTTCGGGTGGTAGCCCAAAATGCTCCGAAACCTTTTGATATTGAACAGCCTTCACTACGTGTATTCCTTCCGGCGCCGGAACTGGCGACAGGTCGTGCTGTGGTGGCATGTCCCGGTGGCGGATATTCGCATCTGGCTGTCAATCATGAAGGTTATGACTGGGCACCGTATTTCAACAAACAAGGTATTGCGCTGATTGTTCTCAAATACCGTATGCCGAAAGGTGACCGCACACTTCCTATTTCGGATGCCGAAGCTGCCATGAAAATTGTGCGCGACAGCGCGGATGTGTGGAATCTGAATCCCAATGATATCGGTATTATGGGGTCTTCCGCCGGCGGTCATCTGGCTTCAACCGTTGCCACTCATGCCAAACCCGAACTTCGTCCGAACTTTCAGATTCTCTTTTATCCGGTGATTACGATGGATAAGTCTTATACTCATATGGGTTCACGCAATAACCTTTTGGGTAAGGACGCTTCTGCCGAATTGGAAACTGAGTATTCCAATGAAAAGCAAGTGACGAAAGACACGCCGCGTGCTTTTATCGTTTATAGTGATGATGACAAGGCAGTGCCGCCCGCTAACGGTGTGAATTATTATCTGGCTCTGAATAAGCATAAAGTCCCTGCCGTTCTCCATATCTATCCTTCCGGAGGACATGGCTGGGGGATTCGCGAGAGTTTCCTTTATAAAAACGAAATGCTGGACGAGCTGACTTCCTGGCTGCGTAGTTTCAAGGTTCCTCATAAAGATGCTATCCGTGTTGCCTGTATCGGCAATAGCATTACATATGGAGCACGCATCAAGAATCGCGACCGTGACAGCTATCCTGCTGTATTGGGCCGCATGATGGGGGATGCTTATTGGGTAAAGAATTTCGGAGTAAGTGCCCGCACATTATTAAATAAAGGTGACCGTCCTTATATGAACGAAAAAACTTATCAGGATGCATTGGCTTTCAATCCCAATATCGTAGTTATCAAACTAGGAACGAACGATAGCAAATCATTCAACTGGAAGTATAAAGCAGACTTCACAAAAGACTTGCAGACGATGGTGGATGCTTTCAAAGCTCTGCCCGCACAACCCGAAATTTATCTCTGCTATCCTTCCAAAGCTTATCAGACCGGTGATAACATCAACGATGATATTATCGCTAAAGAAATAATTCCGATGATAAAGAAGGTTGCCAAGAAAAATAATTTGCCGGTTATCGATCTTCATACGGCAATGGACGGAATCCCCCAGCTTTTTCCGGACAAGATTCATCCGAACGAAGCGGGAGCTGAAATAATGGCAAAAGCTGTTTATAAGGCATTGAAGAAGTAAAACAAAATATAGAAATCACACCCTGCGCCCGACTGGAAATCTCTCTTTTCGAGAGAATTACAGTCGGGCGCTTTTTAGTTTAATGACGCATAATCTTCTTATAATATGCTAAAAAGAGTCTTTGTAGAAAGTCCTGGTTAAGTGGAATATTTATTTTTGTGCGCTTAACTATGTTAAAATGATTAGTGGATGTTATGAATAAACAGAAAGATTTCAAATTTTTCTCGAAGTTGATGAATCACGCTAACATGGGGTGGTGGAAGGCCGATTTAACAACTGCGAGCTATGAATGTTCTGGATATATATCAGAACTTTTGGGTTTGGATGAAACAGGAGTTATCAGTTTTGAGGATTTCAATAAACGTATACTGAAAGAGGAAGAGCATCCTACGACAGCTCATTCTTTTGGTGTACTTCAGATGTCGGAAACTGTATATTTGTTCGACACGGTGAAAGGCCCTGTCTGGATACGTAGCAAAGTCAGCTTTCAGGAAACGGACGAAGAGGGAAATAAAAAAGTCTATGGCATAGCCGAAGTTCAGGACGGTCCTGATATGGCAACAGCTTATCAGGCTTTGCGGTATAGTGAACGTCTTCTGGATTATATCTTCAAGCATTTACCTGTCGGTCTCGAACTGTATAATAAGGATGGAATCCTAGTTGGTCTGAATGACAAGGAACTGGAGATTTTTCATATAGATAGGAAAGAAGACTTGTTGGGGATTAATATCTTCGAGAATCCTATTTTCCCGGAGGAAATGAAAGAAAAGTTGAGGAATAACGAAGATACCGATTTTACTTTCCGCTATGATTTCTCGAAAGTGGGGCAGTATTATCAGAATTCAAAGAAAGAAGGGGTGATTGATTTAGCGACAAAAGCAACCATTCTGTATGATGACAATCATAATCCTATAGGTTATCTGTTGATAAATTCGGATAAAACGGAGCCAACTGTTGTCTATAATAAGTCTCAAGACAAGGCCCGTCGTGAAGTCGAAGTGTCGGACTGCCTGAAGTCTGCTTTTTTGGCTAATATAAGTCATGAGATTCGTACTCCTCTGAATGCTATCGTCGGTTTTTCAAGTCTGTTGGCAAGCACGGAAAATATGGCGGAGAAAGAATTTTATAATTCGCAAATCACTCACAACAGCCAGCTTTTGCTCAATCTGATAAACGATGTTCTTGACCTTTCCAAGATAGAATCCGGGTATCTGGAGTTGCATCCTGATTGGTTTAATCTGGCAGACCTTTTTGATGAGAGCGTTTCGGAATATGCTTGTCAGATACCTTCCGGCATCGAACTTCGGGCTAATTATCCTCAGCGGGATTTCTTGGTGAATTTAGACAGGACACGAATCAAACAGGTACTGGATAACTTCCTTTCGAATGCTCTCAAGAATACGACTTGCGGGCATATAGAGATATTCTATGAAGTAGATTCCCGCTATGTGCGTATCGGTGTCAGGGATACCGGATGTGGTATTCCGCAGGATATGAAAGACAAGATATTCGAAAGATTCGAGAAGATAGATTCTTTTATTCAAGGTGCGGGGTTGGGTTTGTCTATTTGTAAATCTATTGTTGACAAAATGAACGGACGTATATTGATCGATTCCCAATTGGGGATAGGCAGTACTTTTTTAATGGAATTGCCTTACCAATCTGTTCCGGTATAAGACAAAAAATCTCTTGATAACATCTGATTATCAAGAGATTAATTTGTTTTTAGTGATCCGCCTGGGGCTCGAACGCTTTATATTATGCTTCTGTAACCGTTTGATTATCAGTATTTCTAAGACATCAGGTTTGTGAAGTCCTCCGATTTCACCCTGTATTACCTGCTGCATTTTACAGTGGTATTCATCCTTCTATCATATTACAAAGTTACGAAATTTCTATTTGATATGCTAATTTGTGAGCCATTAATTGAACGTAGTACTATTATAATCAGATGAATATTATACATAATACCTTTGATAATATTTCAGACCAGATAGAGAATCTACTCTTGAAAAGCCTTACGATAATTATCTTCCAATAACTTTTCCACATCTGATTCTTTATACAAGATCTTCCCTCCTAACTGATAATAAGGAAGCATTCCATTGTTACGATACTCCTGCAAAGTTCTTCTGCTAATTTTTAATCATTGGGCTAACTCCTTATCTGTAATATATCGCTCTCCATTCAATGGAGGACGGCTATTATCTATGATCTTGTTCATTTTCACAAGCATACTGTCCAATGCCTTGAAAAAAGCAACAACCTGTTTGTTGTCTTTCATTATAATACCTTTCATGACCTATTTATATTTTTGATTTTAAAATTTTCTCTTTCCGTTGAAGCCCTACAAAAGTCAATAATGCCTCTACATCCTCCGGTTTATAGAAAATCTTGTGCTGAATTTGTGAATAAGGTAATTTACCGTTATCTCTTAGGGTTTGTAATGTCCGGGGAGAAATATTCAATCTCAAACATACATCTTGGCTATCCATTCATGCACTAAGATTTTTGACATTGACTTTTTGACAAAGCGAATCTACTTGTTTTGTAAAAGCGTTGAATTGATTCATCATTTTTTCAAACAGTTTGGTTTCAATGTAAATGACTTCCATAATAATGATATTTTTTTAGTTGCACCATATTTTTGATGCAAGATAGGGCGTATTTGCATGATTTAGATTATAGTGTCATTTATTGTCACGGAAAGTCAGCTCTTTTCATAAAGAATGGAATTGATCAACTGGTGATGATACGAAATTACCCCAAAAGATAAAAAAGTAAAATAATAGCAAGAAAAGTGTATTTTGCGCAGATTATTTGTTATTTTTGTAGGAAAATTACGAAATGAAAGGATGAATGTATGATTAGAGAACTTGGTATAGAAAATTTCATGTCAATACGAAAAGAGCAGGTGTTATCTTTCGAGGCTACCAAAGACAAGACCTCTCATGAGTTATTGACTATCGAAATCAAACCAGGGATGCGGTTAAATCGTATGCTTATACTTTATGGGGCTAATGCTTCCGGAAAAAGTAATATTCTCTATGCCTATGAAACAATATGGAGAATGTTGGTGTCTCCCTATACTAATAAGCTGCAGGCTATACCTTTTTATCCGTTTGCTTTGGATAAGGATAAAAATACCCGATTGTCCGTGTCCTTTTATATAGGGCAAGTACGATACGACTATTCAGTGGAGTATAATAACCGCTATATCATTTCTGAGAAAATGGAATATGCTCCTAATGGAGTATTATCTTTATTTTATAGTCGGAAGTTTGTTCATGAAGATGTAGTACCGGATATTGAATTTGGTCGTACAGTCGGTTTGCATTTGAAAAGTAAGAAAACAATTGTAGACAATACTTTGAATAACCATACTGTACTGTCTACTTTCGCAAAAGTATCTCTAAATGAAGATGCAAAGATATTCCGTGATACCTATAACTGGATTGTTCGGTATGTGCATGGTATGAAGGGAAATACTCTTTTGGATATTGCCCAGCAGTTGATTGATAATAAAGAGAAGAAAGATTATTTTATATCGGCTATGCGAAAGGCTGATTTTAATATTTCTAATATAAGTATTGACAATGAAGCAAGAATGCAAAGTGGCAAAGATGTGTTTTTTACTCATCACACCATAGACGGATCTGATTTTACTTTATCTTCTATTGACCAATCATTGGGGACATTACGCTATTTTCAGCTACAGGAATGTATGTTTAATATGTTACGTGAAGATCATATATATAGTTTTGATGAAATAGAAAGTAATTTGCATTATGATCTTTTGCTCTATTTTCTGACGACTTTTATGATGAATACAGCCAATTCGCAAATACTGTTCACGACACAAGACCAGCAGTTATTGGATGAAGAATTTATACGTCGAGATATGGTTTGGTTTACTGAGAAATCAAAGGAAGATGCCTCTACTGAACTTTATTGTGCTTCTGAATTTGGATTGCACAAAAATCTATCTCTTTATAAGGCATATAGAACAGGAAAACTTGGTGCAAAACCGGAATTAGGTCCCATTTTTTAAGGAAGTGATATGAAAATGCGGAAAACAAAAACTACAATAGCTGTTATTGGTGAAGGGCCGACTGAAAAGTATTATTTGAAGTCATTAGAAGGTGTTATTCATGCACAAGTGAAACCAGTTGTTCCAAACCATGCCACTAGCATGGCTGAATTGGAACGTCGAATAGAACAATGCATCGATGACGGATATAATATGATATTCTGTCTAATTGATATGGATAATAAGAAAGAAGGGCGTAATCGAGAGAACTATTTAAGACTAAAAACAAAATATCATCAAAAAACGATCATCAAGAAGCGGCAAGGAACAGAAAGTCTAATACGTTTTTTTGAGAACGAGCGCTGTTTGGAAATATGGTTCTTATATCATTTCAAATATACGACTCAACAATTCAATAACTCAAATGAATTAGCAAAGGAATTGGAGCGAATTTGTAGTTATGAAAAGACCGAGGATTTTTTGAGCAGAAAATGCAGAGGATTACATAATTTCTTGCTTGCTAATGGAGGAGATTTTGATAAAGCGATTGAGAATTCCGAGAAATCTATATTATCTAAATCAAAGGAAGGACGTGAACATACTTATAGCGAAATGGCAGATTTCTTTCATGAGGTAATGAAAAATAATCAAACTTAGTCTTGTAAAAGACTATAGTTCATAATAAAAGCAAGTGTTTGATTTGATTATTCGGCCTTATCCACATGTCTTTGTAATACGTGGAAATCTTACATAAATTATGAACTAGGATGAGATAGAGTAACTTGCTGTTATCTGTCACTGTTTTTTTGATTGGTGAAATTGGTCAAACATATATAAAGGTATCTAGAGTAAATAAAGCAGACTATGTGGAAAGATTTAGAGACAAATGAAGATTTACTTGGTTATAAGGTTCATTCCATGTTATTAAAAAATGTGGTTCTTAAAGATGAAATGCTCCCTTTGTCTATAGGGGTGTTTGGAAATTGGGGAAGTGGAAAGAGCAGTCTTATGCTTTTACTTCAAAAGGATTTAGATGAATGGATTGTTAAGAAAAATAGTGAGAACCATCAGAAAACCGATAAAATACTTCAAATTACGTTTAATAGCTGGCAATTTGAAAATTATGAGAATACTAAATTGACTTTGATGGAAAATATTCTTTTTGAAATAGTCAACGATATAAAAAAGGATAAAGACTTTTTTGAAAAAGCAGATGAGTTAATTGGAAAAATCAATAAGCTTTCAGTTGGGGTATTAATTTTGAAAAAGATAGCAGGTGTTATACTACCAGATAAAGTAAAGGAGTTACTTCCGACAAAAGATGACTTAAAAGGCTTGATAGAAGAAGATGACTACAATGAACTTCTAAAGGAAGTATCTGTCTATAATACTTCAAAAATAATTTCAAGATTTAGACAGGACTTTGAAAAAATAGTAGTAGAAGCAAATTACAAGGCCATAATCGTATATATTGATGATTTAGATCGTTGTGCTCCAGAAAGGGTAATAGAATGTTTGGAGGCAGTAAAACTATTTTTAAATGTTAGTAGAACGGCATTCATTATTGGTGCAGATGAAAGAATAATTGAGTATGCAATCGAAAAACATTATCCTGTAGATCGAACAAAGGAAAAAGCTTATAGCCCATTCTCTGACTATTTGGAGAAGTTGATACAATTACCTTATAAACTACCCAAATTATCACGGTCCGAACAGGAAACATATATACTTCTGCTACTATGTAAACAGAAACTAACTGCATTGGAATACTCTCAGGTATATAAGATGTATTTAAAATTTAGAGAAAATGATAAGCATACAAGATATGATTTAGCTATGATGAAAGCTGATAATCCTACTGCAAATTTTGTCTCTGTAGAACGAATGGTCTGTATTATACCTTTAATGCTGAATTTTTTGAATGGTAATCCTCGTCAATTGAAACGTTTCTTAAACACTCTAGATATACGTTTAGAATTGGCTAACGTGGCTAATTTCAATGATATAAAGTCAGAAATTTTAGTGAAATTAATGACACTAGAGTATAATCCTATTTATAGGGCACGCTTTGAAGAATTGTATGAAAAACAAATAATTGACGGATATATTTGTGATATTAAAGAAATAGAAGAGCAAGCAAATGCTGGAACTATTATTGCCACTGGATGGAAAGACAAATGGGACTCAGATATTTTGAAAGGATGGTTGAAGGCAACACCGAGTTTAGTAAACATTAATCTTCGGAATTATTTTTGGATATCAAGAGAATCATTGAAAGATGCAGTTCCTGTAGAAAGTCTTATTAGTTCCCATGTTAATGCTGTGTTTGGAAGGTTAAGCAAACATGTTGCAGTTCGTACTCTCAAACCAGAGTTGGAAAGAGAACTGTCAAAGTTTGCTGATGAAGAGAAAGATCAATTTGCCATGCTACTGAATATGGGATTAAAGAAAAATCCTACAGAAGAACATATCTGGAGAATTGTGAATAGTGATGAGAATAATAGGTTATTAGGTGTTTCTTTAGATAGGTGTAAATTAATTTTTGAAGGTGTTTCAATCAATGAGATTGATGCACAAGCTGGAATCTTTTTCAAACGTGCTAAAATAATCAATGAGTTGAAAGACTATATCCAAAGTCTTCCAATAAACAAACGATTGGATAGAGCAATAAAACAATAGATTATGGGAACATCACAATCATTCAAACTGAAAACTACTCCTAATTGGAGCTCAGCTAAGAAAGCTATGACGGAAGTGACCACAGAAGCTACTCCGGAAAGTATAAAAAAGTTTTTAATAGCTTTTTCAAATGCAGTTAGTGACACTGTTTATAGAGGTAAAAGAAATGAAACTGGAAAACAAAGTGGTAGAGGACGTGGAAAAAGTTATTCTTTTGGTAAGGCTGGTTCGCGGATAGCTCAAAATTTTCTAGGATTAGTTAGTGGAATTAAAGATTTAGGAGTTGTTGACTTTTTAGGTTTATCTCCAGATGCATTACAAGAATTAACAGCTCAAAAACTATTATATCAACTTTATGACAAATTGGCTGAAAAAGATGATGCTAATCCTGATGATGAGGCAGCAAAGGCTGCACTGGATGAGTTATTAGCTGAAGTTTTCAATGAGTGTGAAGAGATAGAAGATTTTAATGGTATTATTCAAAACGCCAACCAAGATATGATAGATGGTTGGCTTATTTCATATAATGTAAGCTATATCATAGAATATAATGCAGAGCTTTTCCAAACACATATTTTTTCTAAAGAAGCCAATCCCGAAAGAGTGTTTGGCGAAATTAAAAGATTTTTAAAGAATGAAGTGTCTATTTATTTAGGAGAGGAAATGCATAATATAAATATATTCTCTCTGGAAGGTAGACAATTTGTTGATGAAATGACAGGTAAAATTTTAGATATATGGCAATAGTTGTAAACATACAGTATAGTCAAAATCGTGATAATAGACGATTGGGGACATTTTCCTTATCTTTTATTGATGAGCAGAATATTATTCATTCTGTAGATATGAAATTTGGCTTTGAAGATTTGTGGACATTTGCCCATGATATGGAGTCAACGGCATTTGACTTCTTAATATTATCCTTAGTTGTCTATAATGTCGATAGAGCAATAAATAGGTTGAAATTTTCTTTGGATGGATGGCATAGAAGCTTGATTATTAATTGTATACCAGTTAAAAATGTAGTAAAAATGCAGCATGCAGTGACACTTTTCGAATCTGCTGTAAATTTTTTGACTGGAGACACGTGGTATTTCAATTTTGTACAAGCTCCTGAATACGACTACCGACCGACTATACAGAAGAACTTTGAACGAGGCGAGTTTGATAAAGTATGCTTATTTTCTGGGGGATTAGATTCTTTAATCGGATTTATTGATGAAGCCAGTTCTTTGTTAGAAAATAGAAAAATATTATTGGTTTCGCATAAAGAATTAGGAAAAGAAGGTGGTGATCAAAAGCGAATATTAGATATTTGCCGAGAGAAGGGATTTTATAATAATCAATATGAACGTGTTTTGGTAAATGCTGGATTAAAGCCTAAGACGTGGGTGAATAAATCAGGTGCAGAAGGTACATTTAGATCACGCTCGTTACTTTTCTTTGCAGCTGGTATATATGTTGCTCATTCCATTTCTGATAAAACAAGCCTTATAGTACCAGAGAATGGTACTATATCCATAAATATTCCTCTTGATAAAGGACGTAGAGGTGCTTGTAGCACAAGGACAACACATCCAACATTTATCAAACGTATTCAGAATGCTTTGACAAAAATCGGGATTAATAATACAATCATAAATCCCTATCAATTGAAATCAAAAGCTGATATGATGATAGACTGTTATATGAATGATGACAAAAAGAGAATATTGTCTACTATATATTCAGAGTCATGTTCTTGTGCAAAACGTTCACATAATAGATGGTGGGATAGACGTGGTGGGAATATAAGACATTGTGGACATTGTCTTCCATGCATATATCGTCGCGTTGCTTTAGATATAGTTGGTGCTGACAACATAATGGATATTGGAACGGATATGTTTGATAGTAGACATTTTAAAATTAGTGATACAAAACAAGAAAGTAGTAATGATATTCGTTCGTTAATCTATTTCTTGAAATTTAGATGTAACAGAAAAAATATTGAGCACGAATTGAGGCTTAATGGTATAACAAATGAAGATGAACTATTACAATATACAGAGTTAGCTTTACATTCATATGAACAAGTCAAAACGTGGTTAATTAAAGAGAATCATGGTCGATACCCATTGTCATTTTGATATGATGCCTGCCCCCGAAGCTTATATTGCAAAGATGGAAGCAGAGGGAAATCTGGTCATTGGTGTTACTAATTGTCCAGAGCATTTTAATATTGGATACAACGCAGTTTGTAAATATAGACATATACGGTTGGCTTTAGGTTTTCACCCTCTTTTGGCTAAAGAGATTGAAGATCAATTGAATTTATTTCAACTGTATGTAGATAAGACTTCATATATAGGTGAAATAGGTTTGGATTTTTCACGAGAAGGTATATTATCAAAACACACACAGTTGGATTGTCTGCATTCAATACTGACATGTTTAAAGGATAAAAATAAAATTATCAGTGTTCATTCTCGAAATGCCGAAAGAGAATTACTCGACATATTGGTGGAATACAATATTAAAAACGTTATATTCCATTGGTATACAGGTAAATTAAGCGTAATGCCAGAAATAATACAGAAGGGTTATTACTTTTCTGTAAATGAAGCTATGACTCGGAGTGTCAGTGGAAAAAAAATAATAGAACACATTCCATTAGACAGAATACTCACAGAAACTGATGCTCCATTCAATAGAAAATGTGATTTGTTAAAGACTTATCAATACCTCGCAGGTATTGGATGTAGCAAACAGAAGATTTATTCTAATTTTACAGATATATTGAAAAGATTAGATACTTCACTTAAAAGAGGGTAGTTCGTTTTAATCTTTTATAAATCAGCGATTAAAAACGCTTTTTTAAATGGGCAGGTAACGATATAGTAGTGGAAGTCCAGCTACACATTGCATTTCTGTAAGCATCCGATAAAATACCCGTTTTCTCTATCATATTTTCATAGCACCTTTGCCTGTGCAATATTGCATGAACTTCTAACATATTTTGTAAGCATCCGATAAAGTACACTATAAAAAATGGCTATATCTCCTTTCCAGGTAAGCAGCCATCTATCGTTGTATCTCCATCATTCTTTATTCTTTTCCTTCCATTTGTGTGGCAACATTTGTAGCAGTTCCTCATAATTTGCCTTCTGCATATATGGCATTCTTGCTATAACGTCATTCAGATAAGTGCGCGGATTTACTTTATGCGCTTTGCACGTAGCCAGTAACGAACAGACGACACTCATGCTGACGGCCGCCTGATGGTCTCCACAGAACAAGTAGTTCTTTCTACCCAATGTGATTGGTCGGATGGCATTTTCCGCCAGATTGTTATCAATATGGATACGTCCATCCTGCAGATACCTCATCATATTCTCCCAGCGGGTATAGGCATAGGTTATCGCCTTTCCGGTCAGGCTGTTTGGGCTGTATTTTATCCCTTCTGTTTCCATCCATAGCTTCAAGGCATCCATAATAGGTCCAGCAAGTTCCTGACGTTTTCCCATTCGTTCATTTTCTGTAAGCTGCTTCTGGTCACAGTCATGTTCTATGCGATATAGAAGCTGTATTTCTTTTAAGGCATGTTCCGCCATCTGCCTGTTTTCAGCAAGTGCCTGCTCAAAATACCTGCGTATATGAGCCATGCAGTTAACAAGGCGCACATTCGGGTTGACCTTGAAAGCCGATTCGTAACCCTCAAAGCCGTCACATTGAAAATAACCCTTGAAGTTTTTAGCCAGTTGCCCTATCACCGTACCTGACCGTGATCCTTTGTCATAATGGAAAAGCACCAGTCGTTCGACTACTGCCCTGACCATCCACAAGTATTCCTTGTTGGTCTGATGTCCTGCCTTGTCCAGTACAGGTACGGTCGTTTCATCCCCCTGTATGTAGTCGGATTTCATGATTTCCTGCCTGAGTACCTCGTAAAGTGGCTTGAGAAGTTCAACCGCAGGCTTGAACCATCCGTCTATGGTACTTTCACTAGCTTTGAAGCCCAGGTGATGCAACTGTTTCACCTGGCGGTAGAAGGGAAGATGATACTCATATTTCTGCAGGAGTATCTCCGCCAAAAGTGTAGGTCCCGCTATTCCTTTGTATATAGGCAACAGCGGCATGGCGGCTATCTCCACTCCTTTTCTGCCGACCGGTGGAAGTGAAGTGTTGTCTTTAAGGGCATATTTGGGCCGTACAATCTCCTTTATATAAAGTTGTCCGGGCTTATGTTCCACCACACGGGTCACTTCCTCACCAATCTTCCTGTACAGTTCCAGGTCAATGTCTTCCGGCTCGATGATTACCCTTTCAAGTACGGGAAGACCTTCCATTATCCTGCGGTTATTCCGTTCCCGTTTCTTGCTCTCCACCGTTTCTTTTGTGATTGTCTGCACCGCTACTTCACGCGCTTTTTCCAGTTCAGCCGCGTTATCAGGAAGAAAGTCACCGAACAGGTCAGGCTGGTTGGAATCAAGAGACGGGAGTTTCTCTGACTTGTGACCGAAAAGCTGGCGGTTCAGCCATGCGACTTGAGCCGTCAGCTCATTGAGACGGTTCTGTAAGGATTCATTCTGCCGGGTAAGCCTGATAATGGTCTCAGCCTGGGATGCGTTCACCTGCTGCAGGGACTGCAGCATTGAGTTCATCTGTGAAAGCATCTCTTCCTGAGTCATAATCCGTTTCTTTTAATTACACTATAAATGTACAAAATATATCCCGGACAGACAAGGAATACGACATCTATTTTTATACAGTATATACATTTCGTTCCGCCCTCAGACGTCTCAAACGCTGCCCGGGAGATTCACGGATTCCTTCCACCATAATGACAAGATCGCGCCATTCCATCGGATAGCTGCGCGATTTCTCGTCATATTCGGGAATCTTGAAATGACCGGCTTCAAGGCGCTTGACATACATCACCAGACCGCCATCCTCGGCATGGAGAAGCTTCATCAATTTACGGCTGCTGCCAATGAAGATGAATACATCACCGTTCCTGACACTGCAGCCCATACGCTCGTGTACCACACCGCAGAGAGAACTGATACCCTTGCGCATATCAGTCCTGCCGGGGCAGAGAAAATACCGCATCGTATCATTCAGGCAGAACATGGCAACAGGCGTATTGGTTAATCAAACGGGAAGCGGCCTCTTCCATACCGGCACCCAAATGGGCACGGACACCATTAGGAAACAACAGGGTCATTCCGGAAACAGAAGAGGAGGAAGCAATACAGGGGGACTTCAGGCTGATGGGGGTTAAGACTGATTGGGGAGCAGATGTCTCGTGATCGGGAACACTGGAAGATTTACGTTTCCAATAATTGTACGTGGAGTAACTGACATGTTCACGTTGCAGAAATTTCAGAAGATTCAGACCGCTTAAACGATGCAGTTCCTGTAAAGAGGTAAATTGTTCTTTTGTCATAATGAAAATATGTTAGAAGTTCATGCAATATTGCACAGGCAAAGGTGCTATGAAAATATGATAGAGAAAACGGGTATTTTATCGGATGCTTACTGAAAACTTATATTACTTATATTGTCTTTATGTGCATCTTTCAGGCGCATGTTGATGTTTAACCATAAAAACTCTTACTAAAACTTTCATTTTTGGATATAAGATTTTTTATAATCAGTAATGAAGACCCTCGAATTCTATTTAAGAACACGGGAATAAGCGTAAGTTGAAAATAATACTATTCTAAGCCTCTTTATTTCACATCCTCATTATCTGGTTTATACCATTCTTTTGGAATTAATTTTTCTCCATTCCGCCAAACTTCTCGTACATGATTTTTAAAATTATCTTCATTTAGATATGCATGATCTGTTATTATTACTTGAAAGTTTGAATTTAAACTATTAGTTCGATTTATTATAAAATCAAACATTTTTTTTACTGCTATTTCATCTGAATTCTCTTGTATTATGCCGTCATTATTGATATCTTTTTCTGGAGGAAAATACACTTGTGTAGGTTGGTCAATAATAAGAAAATGGGGTATTGGTCTATTTGTTTGAATAAAATGTTGATGTAAAGCAAAATGTATTAATAGATGATAGCTAACCCAGTTCGCACCACTACCCATTTGAGATAAAGGAATAGATTTATCATCCAAATCTGCTATAAGTGTCAACTTAGGCAAATCAAATCGAATTAATGCGTTTTCATATTCTACATCCAAATCTTTTACCCAGTTACTCATAAACAGATTTATTTTATTAATAATTGAATGCAATTTATCTTCTTTACTTTCTTTATCAATGAACTGCGACAAATCGTTAATTTCGTCACTGATGGCAATCATTTGATTATCAATTGTTTTATCCTCAGAAAAGTCTACACTTTCTAAAAACAGACTGATACGCCCAATAACCTTACCTCTTCGTAAATTCAGATCTCTTAACAATCTTGCTTCTTCTTGTTCTTTATATAAAGCATTAATGGCAGTTTCTGTTTTTATAATGCCATCTTTCATTGAATCTCTTTTTAGACAAAGATCTTGTAGATATTTGGTCAATCGAGGCTTTTCTCTAACTGTCTCTTCTAAACTTTTATTTAAATTATTTAGAGACGAATGAATTGCTTTTATTGAAGGAATTGGTGTTTCAAGTTTATTACAACATAAAGGGCATCTGGTATTATCGGCTTCAGTATCATTGAATAGACCTACGCTTTCAAGTCTTATTTTTTGTTGGATAACCTCTTCTGCATAATAAAAGTTATTTTGAAGAAATGTTTTAGTTGCCGAGATAGTGTCTTCACAATGTCCAAGCTCTATTTTTTGTTCATTTCTTTGTTCTATTAATTTTTTTGGCAGTGAACACTAAAGTTACACCACGTTGTTTGTTATAACTAAAAGTTATACCGGAGCAAAACGCTCCGGTATTAATTGGTTGCTAAGATAGTCACTATTTTTTAATTTTCCAACTTATTTTTTCGTAAAGTGAAATAAAGAATAATCCTATCAAGCACATAGATACTATATCTGCTATTTGAAATATAAATGATGATATATCTGTGATTAGACAAATAAATGTCATGATTGCTTTTAATAGGCATCCTATAAATGCTATTAAAGATGCTGTTTTCAAACTTGTTATTCTCATTTTATTACGTTATTAATTTGTTTATAGAGTTATTTCCATTTATCAAGATTTCCTTTCTGTATTTCTTTCTCAAATAAACGATAGGCTTCCCTTGCTTTTTCTGCTGCACTCTTTCTGATTTTGTAGTCATAATATCCATCAGTAGTATATATTCTAACAGCAGTCATTATATGGTTCTTAAAAACAGACAAATCACCTAATAGTAATATACGAAGTCCCCATAAGTCCATTCCTAATGCTCCTACTGTTCCTTCTCCTCTTCCCGATGCATAGTCTGATACTGTAAATTCATGTGTATTATCTTCTTCATCAAGAAATACCACCTTGGAATTTACACTTACTAATCGCGCATCTGCTGTTAGCCATTTCATCAATATCATATTTAAGCCATTTTCACGACCAAAACATATTGCAATATTTTTTCCTGTTTGAGTACCGATAAATGCTTCTGATGAAATCTTTTCATAAGACGTGTACACAACTTTGTCTTTTGTGAATTTATCAGTTTTACTGACTTTAATACTTTGCGCTTGGATACTGAGACTAAGCATCAATAATAACAGAAGTAAAAGATTCTTTTTCATACATTTTGTGTTTTATTGGTTAATACTAAAAGAAGTCAGTTTATTCAGCAATAACCATACGCAAAGTCACAAAAAAAAGACGTAGTGCTACTGCCATACGTCATCAAGGCTCACCACAAGCCCACTTACTCAATGGCAGCGCACCACGTCAGTATATGACGAAGTACACTTTACCCAACGAGTAAGTTCATTTATAGCCAAGTTCTGTTATCCGAGGTGGTGATTCTGATGACGATTAGGCTACACTATTTCTTCCAAAAAATTGGATTTCTCCCCAATTTTTCGTATCTTTAGTGCAAAGATAGTTGTTTATGGCTAATTGTCAACTAACAATATTCAATTTTTACTAATAAAAAATACATTATCTGGATTAAATGTTTTATTTTGCAAAATAATAAGGAGTAAATATATGAAATCTATTGTTATTACTATCGCTAATTATTTTATAGAATTGGCAAAAAAAGAAGGATTTAAGCTAAAACAATTTGGCTTAATGAAGCGTGTATATATAACATATGGTTTTTATTTAGCCCTATATAATGAATCGCTATTAATAGACAATGAATGTGTTGAGGCATGGGAAAATGGTCCTGTTATACCTTCTGTATATTATGCATTTAGACATAATAAGGGCGGAAACATATGCTGTAAGTCAACTTTGGGAGACGATACTATTCAAGATGAAAAACTAAAAAAAATTGCTGATATGGTATGGAAAAGATACCATAACTTATCTGATGATGAACTAATTAAACTATTACATCGTGATGGTACTCCTTGGTCTTATAGCTATAAATATCTAATGAATAATAAAATAAGTGATATATACACCAAAGCCTATTATAGGAAGGTTATTAATGACATTTTATCTAATAAATAGCAATGAGTGAAGAACAAATACAAGACGATGTTCTTATTTCAGAAATTGGAAATTCTCCTATTAGTGAAACTCCTATGTCTAATAGAGATGTAGAACAAGAAATAAAAATAGCAGAACTTGATATAAAAAAAGAAGAATTAGAAAGTAAAAGACAGGATAGGCTGCAAAGAAAAGCTTACGCTGATAATATATTCAAATTCTTATGCGTTTATATGATAGCCATTTTTATTATCCTTTTTAGACATGGGGAAATCTTAAATGGATTTGAGTTGGCAGATTCTGTTGTTATTACTTTAATAACGACTACCACAGCTAATATTATAGGTATATTTATTCTTGTCGTTAGATATTTGTTTAATCCGTCAAATGGGAATAATAAAGGAAAATAGCTACTCTTTTTCAGGATTTGGTTTGCTCATTTCTAGCAGTGCTTCTTTTAGCTTGTCTTTGGGTATAGTGAGAACAAAACCCTCTACTTCATAGATAGGCTTCCTTTTTTTCTTCTCCTTCTTAGGCTTTTCTGTCTTTATGTCTTTGTTATTTGCCATAATTTTTAAGCTGCTGCATATTGCAAAAGTAATTCAATTCTCTCAAATTTGCTAATTTTTCGGGTGTTAAATCTGAAAACAAACTCGTCAACATATCTCTGCATATATTTCTTGCTGACATGAATGTATGTTCCTTTAATAGTTCTTTTGAATACCGACCAAGCGTTTTCAATCCTATTTGTTGTAACTTCGATGATTTCTCCGTCATCGGTAACTAGAATCATTCCATAGAAATTCTTTCCGTGGTCTACAGACATTTGGGTATATTTCTTCTCTAGTCCTTTGTAGCTCCAACCATCGGTATAAACTGAACTTCCTACTTCAACGTTCTTTTTTACAATTGGAACAAGTGTTTCAGCTTGGGTGTTAGGAACGACCCTTGCAAAAATTTTCCCTCTTCTTTCTATAGCACCAAATACAGGAACTTTATCCTTGTAACTACGTCCTTGACACTTTTCTACTTTCTTATCTTTATGACGATTTCCATTCTTTCCGCCCACGAATGTTTCGTCTATCTCAACTTCGCCTGATAACTTTTGATTGTTTTCTTTAGCCATTGCAGTTCTTATTCTGTGAAGCATATACCACGCTGTTTTCTGTGGAATATCCAAATCGTCAGCTAATTGATATGAAGATATAGCGTTCTTGTGATTGCTAATCATAATAATTGCGTACAACCAATCTCGCATTTCTAATTTTGAGTTGGCAAAGAATGTTTTAGTTCTATAAGTGAAGTATTTCCCAGTATTCTTGCACTTATATTTACCGTTCTTACATTTGTACACCTTAGATGTCGGGTCAAAAGGTGAAACCACTCCATCTTTCCACCTTATTTCCTCGTAGAATCTGATTGCGCTTTCTTCGTCCGGGAAGGAAGCCCTGAACTCCATGATGCTTTGTCTTTTCCTTCTCTTTTTCATAACGCTTATCTTTTTAATCTGTTACAATATAGTGAAAATAAATGAGATATGCAAATAAAAAGACAAATATTTTTGATAATGAATAGAAAATGTTATCTTTGTATCGAGAACAAAAAAAGGACGCCAAATAGCGCCCTTATAACAAAAAGTTATGATAAATCAGTGTGGTGTAACTTTAGTGTTCACTGCCATTTTTTTAATGTAGAATTTTCGCCATTTACGGATATTTCAGAAGAATTGTATTCCCAGTCTTTTATGGTATTTAATACAGCTAAAGCTTCCGAGATACTACTAACCTCAAGTCCTTTTTGAAGAAGACCATATTCTTTAGCTTCTTCAATAAGAGCAAAAGCCATACTTATGCCATCACTGTAAATCTTTTCTGCCTCATTTTTTGTCCTAACTAATCTATTAAGAATTCTTTTCTTTTGTGCTATTTCTTGCTCTATTTTTAGACTATCTTCTCTAATTGCACCTAAAAAATATGGCAAAGAATCCTTTATAGCTTGAGGAACAAAGGGCTCTGTTTGTTTGTAAAAAAGATAATCTTGTTGGGCTATCAAAGTTTGAGGTTGAAAGCAAAATAAACGAGCATGTTTAAAATTTACCTCCAAAGAGTCTCGTGTATTATTTTCTGCTACCTGCAAATTTTCAGCTATTCCTATTTTCTTTGATAAGAAATCCTTCAGTGCAATTATATTGCTGTTTGCATGCAAAGATTTAAATTCTGGGATTACTCCTTTATCTACATTTTCTATATAGATCTCGGTTATTGTGTTGGCATTTCTAACATTGGGATTAAGTCTGGCTATCACATATTGTTCATCATTATTAAAAACTACAGTAATTGCAAACCACTGAACATTATCTCTAATAACACCATCCGCAATCTTACAATCTTTACTTCCTAAGCAATAATCGACTATATTTATTATTGCAGTTTTACCAGATTTAGATTCCCCTGTAATAATATTCACTTTCCCAATTTCAAATGTCAGAACTCTATTATGTTCTGCATCTTTGTATAAAATTATATTTTGAATCTGCATATTAAGGTCGTATTTTTAAAAACATATATATTGTCTGTTCATTACCTGTCAAACGTAACCATTTACCTAATAACTCAGCTTTTTTGAAAATAGATTGAACTTCATCTGTATTTTCACCTCTGAGATTTCTTTTTCTATAATTCTGTATTTCAATTTTACCGTCATTTGTGATACTTACGCACCTGTGTAACAATAAAAACATTAATGCTTCTTTTGAATATGGCAATAGTTCTTTTACACGATCTGCAAAATTCAGAAATAATGGTTCATTTTCATCTACCCAATGATGAAAATAGGTACTTGACCTCATTGGCATTTTATCTCTGGTTTTCTTGTGTAAAAGGATTGGCAAAACTAATGGCATCAATGAATATGAGAATAGTAACTTTTCATCATTATCATTGTATGCTGTAATTGTTCTTCTGATAATCTCCCCACAAAAAGCAGGATTCAATAAATTAGCTGCTATAGGAGATCTATTTTCCCATTGTTTCATTTATTAATCTTTAAGTAGTTCTTGAAAATTTGGATGCCATCCGATTTTTTTCTCATCCGCAAGCATATGACAACTTCCAGTTGTCATATATTGAGGCTGAAAATTATTCCTTATTTTATAAGTAGGCGTACTCTTTACATAATAAGTCTCATAAAAAGATTTCCCCGCTTTTATCAATTCATCATCTGTAAGTCCTTCACAATCATCTTTCATCAAAGAAAAAACACGATCCCAATGATCATATAACAATTTGTCGAACCTATTGTACTCTTCTATTCCAGTAAGATTATCTCTTAACCATTTAGAACGTTGTTCGTAGGCTCTTCTAAAGTCACTTATGGCTCTACGCAAACTATTATTTTTGGTTGATATTAATTTTAGTTGTTTTATAAATATTTTTTCTTCATAGTTGTTAATTTCTTCTTCATCAATAGTTAATGGGTTAGGAAAATCATCTGGTAAATTCTCTTCCGAGAACATTTCGCGTATATCCGATATTTCTAATTGCAATTCTTTAATTGTAATGCAATCTTTTCTATTCGTCAAAAGTAAAATACACTGTCCAAACCACCATCCTTCAATTTTTTCTATAAAGGAATCCAGCTTACCAACTGGAGCGGAGAACTTCAATTCTTGTTTTATTGCCAAAAATGTATCTTCAATTGATAAAGATGCATCAATTACGAAAATGTTTTGAACTAACTTCTCTCTTTGTTCATTTGTTAAAGCGCGAAATGCATTGTAGCCATTTTGGTTAGTTACATTAGTTATTTCTTCTGCTATTAATAACATGCTCTCTAAAACCCCAATCCTTAACTCGTCAGATTTAATAGACAGTTTATGGATAAATGATCCATCACTAATTGTAGCAGTTGTGATTAGTGTAAAGAATGTATTTTCGATATCAGTAATTATTCCAGTAGTAATAGCTTCACTCCAGACTCTAATTGTTTTCCAAAAATCAGGACTTCTATCACTTAAGTTAGCTTTTGAATTAACATGGAGTTTCGTTTGAAATAAATTTTTAGTGTTGACATCATCAATAACAATATCATCCAAATCTTCAAGTCTTATGCAAGGATTCTCTTTTTTACGTTCATGCAGAAGAAGATATAAACTATATCTAATCTGATAATAATATCCCAAAGATGGTTCTTTAGCTGAAAAATCGGTTTCAAATGATGGTCCCATATTAAAACTATTTATCTATATTATCAGCTATAGACACTTTTAATTATTTCATGGTATCATACTGATAATGTTATTAATATACAAATTTAGCTTAAAATACAACATCTTCAAAACATTATCACAAAATAACGAACTGCTTCATGGCATAAAATAAGCACTTTCTAATGGTTACAAGTTTAACAAGGCATTTTTAAAGAACGACCGACAATTAGTGGACAATACTTTTTAGCTTATATAACCCTCATCTTTCTGATCCCTAATTTATCTATTTTGAAAGAGGGCTGCAATGATTTGGAACTTGACTAAAAATATGTAAAAAATGAGTTCGATATATTTCAAGCACAACTGTTTTTATGAGGGTTTTATATTTGAACATATAATTAGGTAGTTGGATTTCGTTTAAAGGAGACTGGGTCTTTTAACAGTAATTGTACTAATTTCAAAATTCAAATTATGGAGTTGGCACGTTTCGTTATTTGAGGTTTATTGCGTGTGTGCTTTAAATAGAACTTGCTATGTGTGGTAAGTAAATTACACTATATTAACTAGCGCTTCATCTTATTGATTTTCAGTGCTATATTAAGTTTATAGAGATTTCTACAGAATCTTTATGAGATCATACTTTTTTTATTTTTTGTGTAATCTTTTGGTAATACACCGAATTTCTGTTTAAAACATTTGGCGAAGTAGGAAGAACTGGTAAAACCTAATTGTAAGTAAACTTCATTTATGCGCATTCCTTCGGATAGATATTGGGCAGCCATGTTCAGACGATAATTCAACACATAAGTATTGGGTGTCATACCAGTGACAGCCTTGACTTTTCTATGAAAATTACTACGGCTCATATTGATTTTTTCTGCCAGATTATTTACTGAATAATCTATGTCGTCCACTTGTTCTGCCAATATCTCATCCAGAATTTTAATAAATTCCATATCCTTCGAAGAAAATGCATACTTTTCCGGCTCGGACATGCTGTCGTTTGTTTTGGGAAAATCACTTAGCAATTGATGGAAAGCCAATCGTAATGCCATCAGATTCTCAACTTGTTTATGTAGCTGTTTGATTGAGAATGGCTTTTCCATGTATACGTCTGCTCCGTTTTCCAATCCTTCTATTTTGGCAGACAATGTAGTCTTGGCTGTAAGCAGGATGACCGGTATGTGAGAATATTCAATGTTTGATTTTATTTGATGGCATAATTCTATACCGTCCATTTCTGGCATCATGACGTCACTGATAATAATGTCGATGTTCTCTTCCGTCAATAATTCCAAGGCTTTCCGACCATTTTCGGCACATCTTACATGATACCATTGTTGTAAGGAATTACGTGTTATACTCAGCAAATCCGGATTGTCTTCCACTAATAAGAGTGTAGTCTTTTCTTTTTCTGTATTTACTTCCTTGTTTGTTTCCATTTCGCAAATATCTTCCTTATGTGCTGAGTTTTCATTCACAGTATCGGTCATGTTTACTTTTGGAAGAGATAGGATAAAAGATGAACCACCGGAAGGAATGTCTCGTAGTGACAATGTTCCTTTATGGGCTTCAGCTAATATTTTGGAGAAAGCCAACCCGATACCTGTTCCTTTGTTGGAAGGAGCATCCGGTACTTGATAGAACAATTGGAAGATTTTCTCCTGCTGGTCTTTGGGTACACCACATCCGTCATCGTTTACCTGAATCGTGATTGTATCCTCTGTAGTCTCTAATTTTAATTCTATGTGCGATTGGGCATATTTTATTGCATTGCCTAATAAATTGACTATGACGGTTCTTATTTTGTCAATATCAATGGAAGTATATATATCTTCTGTCGGGAGAACGATTGACAACTCGATATCCTTCAATGCTGCAATATTATGGAATTGCTCATAGATGGAAACAAGTTGGAGATTCAAATGGCAAGGTTTGGGATTTAATAGCACTCCATTACTTTCTATTTTTTGAAAGTCGAGGAGCTGGTTAGTGATATTCAACAGATAATTTACATTCTTATCAATCATCGACACATATTCATCCTCCCTCTTGTTTTCTCGTAACTTCTCCAATGGCAGGCAAATCAGACTGAGCGGTGTACGTATTTCATGTACAAGGTTGACGAAAAAGTTTACTTTTAGTTTATAAGTCTCTTTTTCTTTGGCAAGGTTGAATTCCTCCATCCGCCGTTTGTATTTGCGTTTGACATATAGATTCCAGCGATATCCTACATAGATAATGATACTTGTCAGGAGTAATGAATAGGCTATGTATGCCCAAGCACTCTGCCACCATGGTGGTGTGATTATAATCTTCAGCATTGTAGTTTCCCGGTTCCACTCTCCATCGTTATTCGAACCGTTTAGCATAAATGTGTATTCACCGGGAGGTAGATGATTGTAAGATACAGAGTTGGTAGTTGTATTTCGAATCCATGTCGGGTCTATTCCTTTCAGCATATAGTTGTATTGGTTTCTTTGTGATTCTCCATAACTCAGAGCTGCAAAGTCAAGGGTGAAACTATTCTTTTGGTAGGGCAATCTGATTTCTTTTTTTAGGTAGAGAAGTTCTTCATGGGTGTTTGCCGCTTCCCGAGATGTATTCTCGTCATTGGAATAGGGGAAATGGATGTCAGTCACATATACTTGCGGAACATACGTGTTTTTTATTATTTGTTCGGGGACAAAAGCATTGAAACCATTGCTGCCACCAAAATACAACCTGCCGTCTGATGTTAATAAAGAAGCGCCGGCAATGAATTGATTGCTCAGCAGACCGTCATTGATGGTAAATAAGCGTGCATCGTTTGTTTTCCGGTCGATTTTATACAATCCCTTGTCTGTCGAAATCCAAAAGTTACCGTTCCGGTCTTCCTCGATGGAATAGATGGTCACATTTTGTAATTGCGTATTTTCGGAGCAGTTGTTGACAAAACGTTTCTGTTCGGGAGAGAAATAACATAGTCCGTTTCCATTGGTTCCCAGCCACATCACCCCTTTGCTGTCTTCAAACAAAGTAGTGATTGTATTGTCGGGAATTATCGAAGAGTTACTTCTTTGTCCATAGTGTTTCCATTGTCCGTTTGGATAATAGCAGAAAGCTCCCAGGTTGGAAGTGGCAATCCATAGATTTCTGTTGGAATCTTCATATATATCGGTGACGGGAGTCATTGCTCCTACGTATATATTCACAAAGAAATTGTCCTGTTCCTCATTGTAGGTACAAAGTCCCATACTGGTTCCTATGTAAATGTTCCCTTTGTGGTCTTTGCCGATTGACATAACATTGTTGCTTGACAATGTTTTAATCATACGGTCGGAATGGGTGTAATTTTTGCTAACACCGGTTTTCAGGTCATATCTGAACAGTCCGTTTTCATGTGTGCCAATCCAAAGCCGCTCACCATCCAAATGTAAAGCACTGATGTTGTATTTCCTTTCAGTATGCGGCGATAACACACATTCCGTCAAGCTTTGTGTCCGCGGCTGGTAGAGCCATAATCCGTGTTGGGTGCCTATATACACCTCTCCATTCTCTTTTTCGCAAAAAGTGTTGACGCCTTGGGCGATTTTCTGTCCCATGGGGATGATATGATGTTCAAACCTTCGTAATTGCCTCGGCATGTAATTCACCCCTCCGTTTGTTGCCAGCCAAAGAGTTCCTTCGGCATCCAGCATCATTGCATTTACTACCGGATTACTCATGGCATATTCGCCTGTAGTTTCTACTTTCTTCCATTCTTTGTTTTGTCTACCGAAGAGGAAAAGTCCCGAATTCGTGCCTATTAATAGTTGCTCGCTGTCATATTCTATCATGCAGAGGATAGAGATGGAGGAAGGAAGCGGATAACTGTTCACCATTTTTTCTTTTTCGGAATAACACTCTAGTGTATTTTCAGTACTGAACCAGATACCTTCAGAGGTACTTAACAGACCATTTACTTTTTTCTTTTCTTCTGCTTCGTCCGTAAGTGTGGAAAGGGTAGATAGAAAATAGCCCATCCGGTCGAATACAAATATTCCTTTGTTGATAGAGGATATATAAATACGTCCATCTACCCCTTGACAGATATCTCTAGCAAATGAATTCTGTAGGATATTTTGTCGTAGAACGCCTGTTTGCGGGTTGTATACAAATATCCCTTGTCCCAAGGTGGTAATCCAAATCAGTCCGTTGTCCGCTTTCCATATTTCGGTTACTTCACAACTGACGAATACATCGTATCGTGTTTTCTTGTCGAAAAAAGAGAAATCATCTGTAGAACGGTGATAGATATATACACCATTATTGGTGCCTATCCATATATCTTGGTTATCTTCCATCAGAGAAGATACAAAGTTATTCCCCAATGAGCGGGAAACTCCTTCCACATGTCGATACACCCGGTTTGTATATCCGTCATAGCAATTCAGACCGTTGCTTGTCCCTGTCCAGATAAAACCGTAAGAATCCTGAAGAATAGACCATACCGTGTTGTGTGATAGGCCATCGGATACTTGGTACTTTTTGAAAGGAAAAGTGACGGAAGCTGACAGAGGTCCTGCAAAAAGAATGATATAAAAGAAAAAAATAAATATGCTTTTCATGATATTTCCAATTCTACATTGTTTCGGATATTCTCTGAAACGAAATCATCATGGAACAAAGATATATATTTTCCGGTAACATGCAATAATGTGGCTTTTAAAAATAAAGGCGGTGACAAGATGCACTTGTCACCTTCCTGCTATTTGTTATCCTTAATCTTGTTTTACCGAAAACTATTGTTCTAACACAGCTGTCATACTTTCTTTGCCCAAATAAAAAAGCTTGGCTTTGACCACTTCTGTCTGGCAATCTATGGGAGTTTCCCATAATGGAGAATCTTCCATTGGTTCCGTTCCGTCCATAGTGTACCGTATCTGTCCTTCACGAATGGAAGTGTTGGCATATAGCTTTCCATCTTTCAGGCACAACCCTGGATATGGCAAACGGAAGTGAATACCGTTTTGAACCCAGTGGGGCATCTCTTTCTGGCTGATTTTCCGATAGAATTGTACCAAATCCTGTTCATATGCCTGTGTTTCTGTGTTTCCTGATAAGTTCTCCCAAATCGGATGTGCATTCCAGCCACGTTCTGCCAATCCCATTATTTTAGGAAATGTATAATATTCTACTTGTTGATAATTCCGGATGGTTTCTGCAAATAGTTGTGCTTGTACGCCTGTGATTCGTTGTTTTCCCAATGCAGTCAGGGCGGTTTTGCCGATTTCCATGGAATCGGGCAATACCGGATGCCCTGCCATTGTAGTGCGTGAGGAACGGTATACCCGATATGGCAACATGGAGAAGGATTTGGATTCGTCTACATATCCTGCCCAAAAGTGGCCCGGTTCGTCAGTATGCGCATCGTAAGCCAAATCCAGATAGAAGTTGTTCACGTTGCAAAGAATCACCGGATAGCCGTTGTTGGCTATTTGATAAGAAATTTCGTCTGTTCCCCATTCGGCAACCGTGCTCCAGCAATAGATACCACCGGCTCGTGGAGCAAGAGCAGCATGCGTTTCCGTGCGATGCCCTAACGCTGCTTCCTGCCAACCGCCGAATGAAATGCCCTGTTGTTGCAGGCATTCGGATACACGGGTGATAAAATATTCCGCCAAGTCGTGCATCTGTGTCATTCCTTTCTCTTTCATCAGTTGCATGCATAGGGGAGAACCGCTCCAGGCTCCTTCTGCAACTTCGTCGCCACCGACATGAATCGTTGTCAGAGGGACACCTGCTTCGCGATACATTTCCTTGATTTCCCGTACCACCTTTTCTATAAAACGATAGGTGGAAGGCATTGCCACGTTCATAACATTGTCCGTATACCATTGTGCGGAGATATATTGGGAACTGTCCTGCGGGTCATGCAGCATATATTCGGTAGCCTTTTCCGGGTTCGAACCGATGTATTTCTCATACCGTGCCTTCATGGCTGTGATGGCCGCCCGTGCGTGTCCCGGTGACTCTATTTCCGGAATCACTTGTACATGTCGTTCGGCGGCATAACGCAACAGATCGATGAATTCGGTACGGCTGTAGAAACCATTTCCCGATGTAGGGGCATTCGGATCGTATCCGTTTTCATAAGCAGGGTACAGGCATTCGGCTTCGTCCGTGGTATGTCCGCGGCGTGCTCCTACCGAAGTAAGTTCTTCCAGTCCGGGTATTTCCAGCCGCCAGCCTTCGTCGTCCGAGAAATGGAAATGAAATGTGTTAAGTTTATAAGATGCAGTGATGTCTATCAACTTTTTCAGATTCTCTGCCGTGGTGAAGTTCCGGACGATGTCGAGCATTTGTCCGCGGTACAAGAGGTCGGGATAGTCGCGGACAGAGACTGCTTGCAGTCGCAATGTCTCTCCTTGTCCTTTCAGCATTGCCAGCAGGGTCTGTGTTCCGTTGAAGATGCCATGCGATGTCTTCCCTTTCACGATAGCCTGTCGGTTGTTGATGTCCAGTTCGTAATACTCGTCGTTTGGTACTTCCTGGTCTTCGGGAAGATATTCCAATAGGATGCTTTCCTCTGCTTCCGTTGCTACTTCCAGTCCGTATGTCTTTTCCAGTTTTTCTTTCAGTAATTTTCCTTCATTGGCAAAATCTTTGTGGAATGACAGGGCAATCTTGTTTTCGATAAGCATCTCACCTTCGGCAGGTATGGCTTGTTTCACTGTTGGCAAGATGTCAACAGGACGTAATTCCTGTAAAGGATGCTGTTGCAAACGTGCATTTGTTTCATAAAGCCGATGCAGGAAGGCGGTTTGTGCCTTGGTTGGAGCCAGCGGTATGATGCGCATCTCCACTGGTAGCGGCTGTCCCTTTCCCGCACCTGACCGGCTTACCCAATAGCTACCTTCGGGAGCGTGTGAGGTTTTGGGCACTTCACCATCACACTTGAATGTTACCCGTATCGAATCACCTGGAGCCAGCGAAGCAAATTCTGCTGTCGGATATATCTTGTGATAGGTACCACTAATCCATTCTACTTTCACCTTTGACGATGATGTTTCTTGTTGTATATGGTGGGGGAGTTGTGCATAATAAATCACCCAGTCTTTGCCAACCGGAGCATCTGAAAAATTTTTCAATATAAAGGAGTTTTCATACGTTCCTTCTTCGGGATGGATTTTGCCCATTTCCCAAGTCAGCGATAAAGGAGCGTTTATCTCCTTAGTGGGCTTGCATCCGCTTGTCCATACTAGCAAAAGGAGCAAGAGTCCTGCTGCATAAAGTTTTTGTTTCTTCATATATCGTTTAATAATGTTGCTGCAAAGTGATAAAATTTTAAATTAAAAGAACGATAAAATTTTGCCTAAAAACGACAAAATCCTACCATTTATTCCAAATGGCAGGATTTTAGTGGAAATATAATGTAAATTACGGATTACAGTCCTGGATCATAAGCTCCGGGCAGCATCTTGTTTGGGTTACGTATGTTTCCGTTTTGGTCTTTTCCAAGATCATCGCCCAGCCAGTTGGCGAAGTCTTGTCCCATAGTTGGGAAGTTGTCGGTCTTGTATGCTCTTACGACACTGGTAACGGCTGATTTAGTTGCGAAATGCATGTCACTAGGTGCATTCCATTCGCAGACGCCATTGTTATAATTGAAACTCCATGGTCCGTTTATCAGATTGTCGTTCTCGTTTGTTGCAAATCCTGTTGTGTTTTGAGAGACATTGTATCCTTTGGAAGTACATTGTCCGTTCTCTTGTTTAAAGGTGGGCACAGTAGCATTGGAGGATACGATAATGCTGTTCATGAACTGAAGGTTGTTGGTACCTTCATATCGGTAAATACCCATTTCCTTCGAAATTAGTTCTTTATTGTGATAGATGGTGGAGTTCACGAACAATACATTGCCGCTACCGTTGATAGTGGCACATTGACCTGTTGTGTTTTCACTCTTATTGTTGTAGATGGTAGTGTTGTTGATGCAAGCATTTCCATTGGATTGGATAGCAACTCCCCAATACAGTCTGATGATATTGCCTTTGAACAGGCAGTTATTAAAGAAAGAATAGCCATTATCACCGCAATTCAAATTAATTGTTCCTCTAGATGGTCCGACATTATCTATAATCTCTACTTTGTTCAGTTTAATAAAGCCTGCATTCAGCCGGAGAGCTGACCCCTGACCGTCACCGTTATCTACCGCTCCTGTGTTGAAGTTCTTGATAACACAATTGTTCATGTTCAGTGTGCAGCCTTCTACTTGGATACCGCGAAGGTGACCATTCTGGTCTTTCTTATACTTACCGTCTAGCGTAATACCATTGAATGTAATGTCTAAATCAGTGCCTAATTTGAACATTCTAGTGATTGCGTTCAAAGATGCGGTGTTGGTAAATGACGTGACGTATGCTTGAATATTACGGTCGGTTACACTTTTTCCTTCACTTTGCGGATTGTAACCACCTTGAAGGGTGATAACCATCTTGCCTCCCAACTCTATTCCTGTGGTGAGTTCATTGGTTACAAGAGGATACTCACCGCCTGCCAGGTAGATTGTTTTTCCGTCCAGTTCTTCTGCTGACTGTCGTTTTAGCAAGTCACGTAGTTCATTCGCTCCCATAGCATTCTCCCAGTCTGTACCGGAAGCATTACCTGTCGCTGTCGGTTTTACGTAATAGCCGGGGGCAATCGGTTTCTCGATTTCCTGTAAATCACCGGGCAGAGTGGAACCTTCTTCCCAATCCGTAACAATGGGTTCAGACAGTTCGATAGAATTTTCTCCTACATAGATATTGTATGCGTAACTTTTACCGGCTGTGGTAGCTCTGATACCTGTGACCGTTTTTTTCGTACCGTTGGCGGTTGTTAATTCAAGGAATACTTGATTATCGCTGCCTTCACCCGGCACTACCAAAGCGGCA
Source organism: Bacteroides sp. f07 (assembly GCF_042854785.1). Classification (NCBI taxonomy): domain Bacteria; kingdom Pseudomonadati; phylum Bacteroidota; class Bacteroidia; order Bacteroidales; family Bacteroidaceae; genus Bacteroides; species Bacteroides sp. f07. Next base: position 1,464,997 of record NZ_BAABXI010000001.1, read on the forward strand.
TACGTATGACCGGATACATAAGATGCAATGGTTGTTGCAGTACCGCTTGCAGGGATAGATGCATATTGCGAATAAATCTTCATGGAAGACAGGGAGCCACCCAAAGATGCATCCACTCCGCTCACGTTCACAATAACGCGTGCCGTTTGCCGTGCCATGTCCAGTATCAGTTTTCCTTCTCCCGGCATGGCATCGATTTTGCGGGTGGAAGTCATATAGTCTGCTAAAGCAATCTTTTCGGCACTTGCCTGGTCGGCAGGCAATGTAAACGATTGGAAGGAGACACCTTCCGCAGCCGGATAATAGGCTTGAAATGTGGTCGGGAATTCTTCCCACTTCAGACCTTCGCCCGTTGCCGTCCATCCGTCGTCTCCCATTGTATAGACTACATGGGTGCGACCATTGTTGACTGACAGCTTGTCTCCTTTGTTGAACTCACTTTGTTTGGCTGTTTCCCCCATCGGATTACTGCGCGTAAACAATGAACTTCTACCCACCATCGCGTCAATTTTGACGTGAGTGAAATCTGTCTCCGGAACTTGAATTTGCGTTTCCTCATCATCGCCACATGCCGAAAAGGTCATCAAAGCGGTGAGTAAATAAAAATATCTAAATGTTTTCATGGAATAATCTATTTTTAGTGAATGATTACTTGTCTATAGTTAAAACTTCATTTTCAGCTGTGACATCCCACGCACGTGCTTTTACGCTTTTCTTAAGTGAAAGGCTTGCGCCTGCCACTTCCAAAGGCAACGCATAGGAGTGGTTCTCTTCGAATGTGATTGCTTGGTTTGAGGTCCAGCTGAAGTTGCGTCCGCCGGTAGTGAAGGTGACGTTCAGCTTACCCGATTCCACCGTTTGTGGCATCAGGATGCATTGATATGTGCCGTCGCTTTCTTTGAAAGGCGTGATGCTGCCGTCTGTGCCATTGGCGGTTACTACAGGATTTTCTGTTGATAGGTTGCAACTACCGCTCAACACTGTTCCGTTTACTTTCAAGTCGGTAATTTCACTTGCACCGGTGAAACTGATTGTCAGTTTGCATAATTTATGTTTCAGATTGATGCGGAGGCTGCCGTCTTCCGTTAAGTCGCTCTGAGGGTTCACTTGGGCTTTCATCAGCAGAAAATCCGCAGCTTTTACTTCATTGGCATCCGCATAACTTACGGGTACTCCTATGGGTAGATTTCCGTCCATGGTTACATCCTTTTGGTAGGGAGCAAAGGCGCATACGTTTATTGGGGAACGTTTTTCATCCCATGTCAGTGGCGTACCGTCGGCAGCTTCCCACGCATTGCCTGTCTTTAGCATCTCTACATTGTAGTTGCAAGTGGCATCCACGGTGTTGTTTATAATCAGACCGAAACGGTCTAAATTCGTATTGTCATATCCGGCACGTGTTTGCAGGTTGTTCACACCTACATGAATACGTATCTGCTGGTTGTCTGCCATCGAATCTTTGGCAGGTATCTCGTCTGTCTGTGAGCAGGCGGTCAATAATCCGATGACCGTTGCAGTCCAAAAAAATTTTCTCATACTATTCAATAATTAAGATAATTAGATATTTAACGTCAGTTTGCTTTAACGATTGTCGGTACGTTTTCTCCTCTCATTAGAAAAGAGGAGAAAACGTAGGGAAGTTATAGCCGGCTGATATTAAGATTGTTCTTCGTTAAACGGTTATTGCAATCCGGTATCATAAGCTCCGGGCAGCATCCTGTTCGGGTTGCGTGGGTTACCTTTGCCGTCAAGACCGAAGGCTTCTTCACCCATCCAGTTCACAAAGTCTTGTCCCAAAGTCGGGATGGAAGCCGGTGTGAATTCTTTGGCTGCTTTCAGAATATCGGCATATTTAGCAAACTGAAGCGTATTTATTGCTGTAGGGTTCCATTGGAAAGCACCGTCTTCATACTTGCCGAGTTTGGCTATCGCTTGGTCAGTATAGGAAGTATCAGTAGTAGCTTGCTGGCTAACTAACCAATTTTGTGTTTTTCCATACAGACACCAACCGCCGGATTTGAAAGAAGCTCCGCTTCCGCTATCTGTCATAGTCAGTCCATCATCCGTATCATTTCCGAATATGGAATTGATAATTACAGCCGATTCGCCACTGGAGACATTAGTTTCGCAACGGAATGCACCGAAATTAGTCCATGTGGTTTCTACCGTTGGATTTTGGGCTATCACGGTAGTGTTGGCAATGAAGAAACTACCACTTCCATTGATTGTTGCATGGTTGCCGTTGCCTTCATTAGTATTATTGCAGATGGTGACATTGTTCATGCAAAGGGCTTTTTTAGCATGAATGGCTACTCCCCACCAGCTTTCGCTTATGTTGTCCGCTATCAATACATTGTTCATAAAGCCGTAGCCGTATCGGTCGCCGTCTACATTTAAATAAATTACTCCGCGCTGGTGGACTACATTATGAGTGATATTTACTTTGTTCAGCCTGAATGCTCCTTCCGTGACAAAGATAGCTGCACCGGAATGGTCGCCCGAGTCTGTACCTCTCACACTGAAATGCTGGATATCGCATTCGGTAAGTTGCAGCAAGGCTGTTTTATGCCTTATCTCGAAAGCACGGCCATATCCTTTTTCGGTTTCATTGTAACCGCCATCGAATATACAGTTTTTGAATGTTACTTCTGCATTCTCATTCATTCTGAACATAGAAGTCAGTGCCGAAGGTTTCGTTCCGAAAGTCAGTATGGTCGGGTTGGAAGAGGGTTCCCCTTCCGGAGTGTAGCCGCCTTCGATAGATTTGACTTTCTTGGTGATATTTGTTCCTGCAGTGATATTGAACGTACCTTCACTTAGATAGATGCTGATTTCGGACAAGTCGGTGGCATCTGACAACAGAGTTTCCAGTTCCTTTGCTCCCATGGCGTTTTCCCATGTCCAGCCGTCGCCCGTACCTTTCTTTTCAGGTGTGATAAATAACTTTTCTACTTTGTGTGGTGCGGCAGATTGGTGGAATACGATAGTGTGGACGGGAAGTTTCGGATTTTCGGAACGTATGGTGATTGTTCCCGTACGTTCTTCTTCCACTGTATTTTCCTTTATGATAATTTTGCCTTGCACACAGCCCAGACGCTTGTCGGGAGTGGCATAGAGCCATTCCGCATCAGAAGTGACTTCCCAATTGATATTGGTATATACGTTCATGACATATTCGTGAGCACCGAAGTCTACTTCGTTCAACGAAGGGAATACTACACCATTCGAATTGGTGAACCGGAACCAAGGTGCCAGTTCGCCTTCGTCTTCGTCTTTACAGGCATTCACGCAGAACAATAACATGACGGCTGTCAAGACACTCATATATTTTTTGAATAAATGCATAATCTTTATTTTTAATTGTGTATTCTATGTTTAACGGCGACCGCGTTTCTTTAAAGCGGGTATCATCAGGTCGGGCACGTCGCACTGAATGAAGGCAAGCGACGGATATTCGGCAAGGATAGCATCCAGGTGAGCCTCATTCAGGCTATTCTCCGTAGTGGCCTCATCGTGTACACCCAGATAGTTGATCCAAGGAAAGATTCCTTCCGCGATGTCCGGATGCAAGTTGGTATCAAAGCCCTGCGAAGGCAAGTAGTCGCCCTGTGAGTAGAAGATACCGTCGGGATAGTTGCGGAACGGAACAATATTGCCCGACCATACGCCTACATGTGCATGCGGATTTGTTTCCAGAATAGTAGTAATGGTCTGAGGATTGCCGCCGGCATAGAAATAAACGCTTTCTATCATGCCCAGACGTTCCACTTCCTTTACAATATAACTGACAGACGGATTATATTCAATCTTGTCGAGACTGTAGAACACTCGTCCGCGGCCGGCATTCAGGAATTCTTCGAGTGTAGGCAATACATCTGCAGGATTCTCACTGAACTTGCCTGTGTGGCGGTCTATCAGGCGCGTACCTTTGATACGTTCGTATTTCACTTTGCGAATATCCACCTTCTCGCCGTCATTGCATAAAATATCATAATCATGGTTAACAACGATTACCCCGTCCGTAGTGCACCAGACATCCGTTTCGATAAAGTCCGTACCGGCTGCAATGGCAGCTTCGACGGCACGCAGGCTGTTGTCGGGAATGGACGTGTCGCTTGTATGAGAACGGTGTGCCGCTACAAACACTTTTTTGTTATCGGGGTCTTTGAGGCATTTCAGTTCTTCGCTTATGCCGGGTTTGGAGCCTACTTCAATATCCTTGGTAGATGTGATGTATCCGTCGGCTTCCATTGTAATGGTGTAGTGTCCGGGGCGGGTATAGGTATGGGAAATCTCCATGCCGCTCTTTCCTTCCACTACGGTGCCTTCGCCAAAGTTGACGGTGACTGTGGTTCCCGAAGCCACATTGGTCGTATTAACATGTACGGTTTCGTACAACATGGCATAGTTGCTTACTTTGATGTTTACGGCTTCTGGCGCAGGTTCCAGATTTTTATCATCGCTGCAACTGGGGTTCAAAGCTAGCGCCAGTCCTAAAAGTAGAAAAGAAAACATATTGTATTTGTTTTTATTCATAATCTTAAAAATTAACGTGTGATATCGGGATAACCCGGATTTTGTTTCAGATAAAGATTTTGCTCCAACTGGTCTTGTGAAAGCGGGAAAAGTTCATAATGCGTGTCAGCATCCGCTTTTTTGTCCCACCATGCTTCCTGGAAGCGCCCGAAGCGAATCAAGTCGGTGCGTCGGCGGCTTTCGGCAAGGAATTCGCGTCCCCATTCGTCAAGCATTTCGTCCATATCCAGTTTTACGCGACCTTCGGGTGCGTAGGCGATATTGTCTCCAAAACTGGAGTAATTGCGTTCCCGTACCTTGTTCAGCAGCGAGCCTGCCGTACGCGCATCTCCTTTACGTAAATAACATTCGGCTTCGGTGTAATACACTTCCGCCAGACGGATTACCGCATGGTCTGATTCTTTATATGCACCGCCTTCGTAGGGATAGAACGGATATTTCACCACGAACAGACCTGAATTGAAATCACCGTTCTCGCATTTCGATTCGCTGTCGCCTGTGATTTGTCCGCTTTCACCGCCTGTAAAGAATTGTCCGACCTGGTCGCGCAGGTAGATGGTATAGCCTTGCGGTGATTTTCCGAATCCCTCGCTTTGTGTGTTGTTGGGAATCTTTCCTTCGAGGAACATCATACCTTCGCGTGTGTTGTTGCTTGTATTCTTATATTGTTTCCAACGCAAGTCACTAGGGTATTTCAGGAATTTCTGCGATACTTGTCCCAACTTGTAATCGAAGAGTTGACGATTGGGGTAAGAGTTGTCGTAACTGGGAGTGATGCAGTAACGCGGGTTGCGTTCACCGTCTTTCTCGATACCCAGATATGGACCACACTGATAGGGAAGCATACGGCCATAGACTGTCTGGCGTGAGTTGGTCATGTGATGGCAAGTCGTGGCAAACGAAGCGGTAAATGCAAAAATTACTTCACTGCATGTTTCGTTGTTCCAGTCGAACGGGGCATCCCAACGTTCGGCAAGCTCATAATGGCCGAATTCACCTTTGCGGATACGTTCGCAGATTCTGATACAGTCGTCCCAACGGGCTTCGCCAATCCACTTCTCAGCATTCAGATAGAGACGTGCCAACAGTGCGGCGGCAGCTCCCTGAGTGAATTGTCCCTGCATGGGGCCGTCGTAGTTTCCGCTACGCGGCGGCAAGTTGGTCAGACAGAAATCTTTCAGTTCGCTTTCGATGAACTCGAACAGCACCCGTGGTTCCACTTGCTTGCGGTTTTCGGGTTGCATACTTACGCTGGCATCACTTGTGGTGACAAGCAGACAGTTGCGGTAGCAATTGATGAGCCGCAGGTAGCAGAAAGCGCGCATGCAGCGTAACTGAGCTATATAAGAAGCCCATTCGGTATCGGTAATCTTGAATGTGGCGGGATTGAGTTCGGCAAGGTCGTCAAGAACGAGGTTGCATTGGCCGATGGCCTGATACATCAGCTCCCATTCCGATGTCCATTCGCCGGAACCCGGGTTGTTGTATTGGATGCCGTCATATTGGTGGCGGTGGTACATAATCCATTTGCCGCCATCCCACCACCAGTCGCCGCGTACGACGGTAACCAACTGGTCGGCAGGCAGTTCTTCATGTTCGTGCACCTGCCACATGGAATAATAAGTGTGCTCAAAAGGACGAAAAACAGCGTGAATCACATCATCTTTCGTTTGATAATAGTTTTGGCTTGTCACCTGGTCATAAACCTTCTCTTCAAGGTCGGTGCACGATGAAAGTCCGCCACCGGCGGTTGCCAGCAAGCCTATGCCTAGAAATATATGTTTGATTTTCATAATCTTTTTTCAATTAAAAATTAATTTGCAAACCGAAGTTGAACTGGAATGCCGACGGATAATAGGTATAATCACCACCACCGGAGCCGGGAGTCAGGCCGTTCACTTCGAAGTTGGACGGGTCTATACCGCTGAATTCGGTAAATGTATAAAGGTTCTGTGCGGTACCATACACACGGACGCTATCCAGAAACCGTGTCTTCAACGGGAAGGTATAGCCAAGTGTGATATTGTCGATTTTCACATAGTCACCGTTCTCGATGAAGTAGTCTGTCAGCACATTCATACCAGTAGTGATGTGTGCGTTTTTGCCGTACGCCTCTTTTATCAGGTTGCTCTGCATGGATTGCAGCCCGAAGTAAAATTCGTGCACATTGAAGAGCTGGAAGCCGAATGCGCCACGCAACGAGATGGATGCATCCAGATTTTTCCATTTGAAAGAATGGGTAGTAGAAGCTGTGAATTTGGGCAGGCCGTTGCCTGTAATGGCTTTGTCATCTTCCTTGGCTTCACCGACAGGGATTACTTCGTTGTTTTTGTTATAAACCAACCAGTTGCCGTCATCGCTGACACCTGCATAACGCCAAGTGAAAAAGTTACCTACGCGTTCGCCTTCTTCGATGCGTTGCAGATATCCCGGATTATTGGGGCTGACCATTTGACAGGTTGAATAGTATTTCTGTCCTTTGAATACATCATTGGAGAAGCTGGCAAATTTATTATTGTTTGTGGCTCCTACGAGTGTGAAACTGTAATTGAAATCTTTGGAGCGTACGGCGTTCACTGTCACGTCGAACTCAAAACCGGTATTCTTCATGGTTCCCACATTGGTGAAGATGGTGGCGAACAGACTGGGGGGAACCGAAGTCTGGTAGTCGCCCAGCAAATCTTCCTGTTTGCGGATGAAATAGTTGAACGAACCCGTCACGCGGTTGTTGAACAAACTGAAATCAAGACCGATGTTCTGGTTTTTGGCTTTCTCCCAACGCAGGTCGGGGTTCGTGTTTTTGCCTGGTCCCCATACATGGAAAGCTGTATTATTATAGGAGTAGTAACCGAAAGAGGAATAGGTGGAAAGTGACTTGTAACTATCAAAATCTTGATTACCGGTTACACCAAAGTCATAACGTAACTTCAAGTCGTCGATCCATTTTACATTCTTCATGAAACTCTCATCGGAAATACGCCATCCTGCCGAGATAGAAGGGAAGTTTCCCCATTTATGGTTTTTACCGAAACGTGTTGAACCTTCGTGACGAATAGCTGCCGACATCATATAACGACCTTTCCAGTCATAGTTCACACGACCGAAAAAAGAGATAAGTTTAGAATCGTTTTTGTACGAACCCATCTCCGTTTTACCAGCTTCGGCGGCATACGTACCTTGTGCGAGATTGTGGTAGAGCAAGGCGTCAGTGGCAAAATCTTTGTTGGCTGCATTGAATCCTTCGGCTACGACGTAATTGTAAGAGTAGCCTACCATGCCACGCACATTGTGGTGCTTGGCGAAAGTGGCGGAGAAATTCGTAACCCATTCAAAATTGTTGGTCATAGCTTTATAATATGCCCGCGATGCTTCACCTTTCCGATTGTTCTGTATCATCCACGTGTAGGTGGACGGCGAGTAACTACCATGTATTTCGTCATCATGTCGTTGGGCGAAAGTGACCTGCGATTTCAGCAGAAGGTTGTTTTGGTTGTTGGGCAGGAAAAGCGGCAGAAGGTTGATGCCGGCGGTGGCATTCCATTCGATGCGGCGTGTAGTCTGGTCGCGGGAAACGACACGCAGATCTTCTACGATATTCTCCGTGCTTGTGCCTAATGGCAAGTGAAAATAGCCGTTGGTTGTGGTTTCGTCATATACAGGTACGGTAGGATTGTTTCTCAATGCCACTTGATAGTTGTAATATTTTCCCTTTTTGAGGTCGATGATGCGGGGAGCTACGGTGCTTGAAAAGTAGAACAGACCGTCTTTAGTGGTTAGGTTGGCAGTGGCACGCATTCCGTATTCCCTGCGTTTTTGGTTGATGAGGATACCTTCAGCATCCCGGTAGTCTGCCGTTACGCGGTAATTGTTTTGCGCTCCGCCGCCCGAGAAAGTAAGCGAGTGCATGTGGGTAATACCTGTATGGGTGATGGCATCGAGCCAATTGGTGTTTCCACCGTAGTCGTTGCCCGGATTTTGTTCGCAACGGTATTTACGATATTCGTCGGCACTAAGTGGTTCCAATTCCCACGGCTTTGCTTCCGTGATGGTAAGCGAACCGTTGTAGGTGACGTGTACTTGATTGTCACGTGCTCCTTTTTTCAGGTTGATGAGGATTACACCGTTTGAGCCGCGTGTACCATATATGGCAGATGCCGCACCGTCTTTCAGTACATCCATGGATTCGATATCATTGGGGTTGATATTCGCCAGGTCGCCGCCCGGTATACCGTCTACTACGATGAGCGGACCCAGTCCTGCGCTACGGGATGATACACCACGAATCTGAATACTACCGTGCTGGTCGGGGTCGGCGGAATTTATATTTGATACGGACACACTGGATACTTTTCCTTGCAATAACATAGATGCATCCATTGTAGGCATCTGATTCAGATCTTTGGCACCGATGTGCGAGATGGCAGAAGTCATCTCTTTCCGTTTAATAGTACCGTAACCTACTACAATCACCTCTTCCAATACTGCATTTTCTTCTTCCAACACAATTTTCAGTGTGTTTTTTTCTCCTACCGCAATTTCCTGCTTCTTGTATCCGATATAGGATACTTGCAGTTGCGTGTTCTTCGGAACGTCCATAGTGAATTTACCATCCATATCGGTAATTGTTCCCTTGCCGGTTGCCGTTGATGTCACTGTGGCGCCAATAACAGGTTCACCGTTTGCATCGGTGATTACGCCTCTTACGGTTTTCGTCGGTTGTTTACTGCTTTTTTTTACGGTCAGTACGATGTTGTTTCCGTTCTGGGTGTAAGAAACCTGTGTGCCTGCAAATAATGTATTCAGTACTTGCGAAACCGGTTTGTTGTTTACTTTCAACGTAACTTTACGCTTTACGTCGATTTGCGCTTTGTCATAGACGAACAGGTATTTCGTCTGTTTCTCAATCTTTGAAAGGATTGTTTGAATGGAACTTTGTTCTTCATGAAGTGTAACTGTCTTATTTTGTGCAAAAACAGTCATATTTAATATAAAAAACATTATTCCACACAAAAGAGTTATTTTTTTATTCATAACTTTGTATGTTTTAATAAGTTGTGTAATATAACGAGTTCATTCTCCGTTGGGTAACGAGGGAAGTATGCACGACTTTTACGGTCGGATAGTGTTGGAGCACTTCCGGCCGTTTTTTAGTTAAATAAACGGGATCTTTGTTTTTCATAATGAATAGGGTTAACTGAAAGAGTAATAATTTATCGGATAATGACGGTCTGTTCATCGTCACTCCATTCGTATTCAAACCGGTGGATTCGTTGCAGGATTTCCAGAATATGTTTCAAACCGTCTTCCTGCCGGAATTTACAGGTACATTTATATTGTAGTATTTGGGGGTTACGGACATCAAAGTCTACCTTATAATATTCTTTCATTTGCCGGAAGATGGAAGCATAGTCCGTGTCTTCGAAGTAATAAATACCTTCAATCCATAACAGCGATTCTGCTTTGTCGAAGGGAACTTTTATCAATTGTCCGCCGTCGGATATCTTCGCTTCTTCGTCGGGAGAGAGACGGAGAGTGGTGGCGTTTTGCTTGTCACTCACGTCGACCGCTCCTTCATACAGTTTGACGGAAAAATCGTTCCGGTCTTTATAGGCAAATATGCTGAACTTTGTTCCTAACACTTGCACTTCATGAGAACCTGTCTGTACTACGAACGGCAGGTGCTTGTTCGGCGTTACTTCAAAGTAAGCCTCACCATTCAGGCGGACACGGCGCAGGTCTTTTCCTTTTTGGCTTTCTATGTGCAGGGTTGTATTGGAGTTGAGCCATATTCTTGTTCCATCGTTTAGGGTGATTTCCGTACGTTGTCCTACAGGGACGTGGATATCGCGTGCAGCTAACAATTCTGCCTGGTTTTCGGAAAGATGCTGTGTGTATAGCCATGTTCCGCCTGCAAAAAGACAGATAAACGCTACGGCTGCCGCTATTTGCATCCATATTCTCCGGTTGGTGGAGCGTGACGAATGAATAGATAGGGGTATATTCTCTTCGTTGCATAAGGTTGCATCAAAAATCCGGCGCAGATATTTGTATTCTTCCAAATGTGCCGGGTCTTCTTCCAACCATCGGAGCATTTTGATACGTTCTTCGGGAGAGGTTTCTCCCCGTAGATATTTAAGAATTACATTTCGTTCCATAGCATTATTTTATTGCTGTTCTATATAATAGTCGCATAAAAAAGCAATAACCCTAGCGGAATAATGAATTTTTTTCAAAAAAGATTAAGAAATTTATTGGGGCTGTATAGTAGTTAAGAAGAAAAAGCAATGAATATACGTATTTTGCAAGGGAGAGTGGGAGAGACAGGAAACAGGGATTAAAGCAGTACGTCCAGAAGAGGATAGAAATCTTTGAGGTCTATCCGTAGCTTTTTCAGTGCTTTTGTAATGTGGTATTCCACTCCTTTTACTCCAATGCCCAGTTCCCGGGCAATCTCTTCATTGGTTTTATGAGCGAAACGACTGAGCATGAAGACAGTTTGGGTTTGGCTGTGCATTGTTTTCAATGATTCTTTTAATATACTCTGTATGTCCATGCTGTATAGCTCCTGGGGATTGCACTCTTCCAAAGTAGATATGCGCATTTCCAATTCGCGCATGCTGTCTTTTTCGAGAACGGAGTGGATTTTAAGCTTGAAGGTTTCCCTACGGAAATATTGTAGTATTTTATTGCGGATAGTGCCTATCAGAAAGGGTAATGTCGCACCTATTTCTTCCGCATTACAGAGTTTTTCCCATAACACAATCATGGCTTCGGCAACGATGTCTTCAGCTTGTACTATATCATGGGTATAAGACCGGGCGAACAGTAAACACTTTCGGTAATATAGTTTATATGCTTCGTCAAATATTTGTTCTTCGCTCATGTTACAATTTTATGTTTTTCTGTACAAAATAAAGGATTAATGGACTAAATTCCAAAGATATTATCCGTAAAATAATGACATGAAAGAATATTTATACGATAAATATTGATTGCTGATTCAATTGTGTTTGGTGGGTTTAAACTGAAATTTTCTATTCATATACCTGTAGTTTCTCATTGTGTGGAAACTACAGGTATAAATAATGGAAGGGCGAAGAGTCGGGGAGCCATTAGAGAACTCTATATATTGCTTCCGCTATCTTCTTCATGCCTTCGTCATCGGGATGGGCGATGATGAAATCTTTGGTTACAGTATATGGCTTTCCGTGTATGTCATAAAGAGTGTCTCCGACTTTCGGGCGTGAATCATACAAGCGGTCTATCCAGTCAATCGGAATATAAGTGAGTCCATGCATATGCGCAGCGTTAATGATGGCACGCTCTTTTTCATCATCCTTCCAGAAACAACCGGTGATGACTATTTTGTTTGCTTTCCGCTTGCAATATTCCACCAGTTGGAGGATACCTGATTTGAATGCTTCTTTATCTTGTACGTTTTCTCCCAAGCGGACAACGATCACATCCTTGTCTGTAGCATGAGCACCAATCAGCGAGTCGATACTGCAATTCAAGTTGCGTTCCCAATAGGCGATGTTCAGTGGGGTAACCACTGTGCCAGGACGGTTTTGCGAGAGCATCTTCTCCAATTGGTGGCAATAGTCGTTTTCTTCTTTGGATGCTGCCATGCCCCATTCGGAGAACCATTCGATGTCTGCTTTATATTCGTGGCGGGTGATAGAGTTGCCTAAGCAAAGAACACGCAACGGAGGGCATTGTGCTATCCGGTTGTCGGAAGACGAGGGAGTTACTTCTTCCAGATAAAGCACGCGGCTGGCATATTCGTTTTGTTTCGAAGGTTCCACTCTGTGGGTAGAGGGAATTTCCAGTCCGTTGTCATTCAGATATGCACCGCTGAAACTTTTACCTTCAAATTTCAAAGGTTCAGTGTCGATGCGGTTCAGCTCATGCACTTTATAATATTTGTTTGGAGCAAGTCCTGCCATCTTCACCCGTGGCAAGTGCTGGTTGCAGAAATGTTCTGTTTTCCACCAGTAGAATACGGCTTTGTCCTTTTCCGGCGATACATACATCAGCGAAGCTGCGCCCTGTTTGTCATACGGAGAAAGTAAACGGTAAATATCTCCGAACTGTACGACGGGGCGTATCGTCTTGTATTCGGTAATGGCGTTTCTGCACAATGCCTTTTCCTCTTCCGTCATATCCTTGGGCTGTATTTCCATACCTAAGCGTCCGCTCATCGCTACATCAATACGGAACTTCAATGGAACGGAACGCGATGTCTGATGGTTAGGGCTTGCGCTGATATGCGCCCCCATGCCGATGGCGGGGAAGAAATAGGAAGTGCCCCATTGGATGTAGATACGTTGAAGTGCATCCGTATTGTCGCTTGTCCAAAATTCGTCGAAGTAGGGTAGTACGCCGTAGTTGACACGTCCGCCGCCGCTGGCGCATGCCTGTATCGTCAGTTGCGGATAGCTGGCGCGAATGTGTTGGCACACGTTCTCAAAGCCCCGGTGGTATTCGATGTTCAAGTGGCTTTGATTGTCTTTGGTCAGGTATTGCGAACCTTGGGTGATGATGGACATATTGGCGTCCCACTTGATATAATCAATGTCGGGATAGGAATTCATCAATTCGTCCACTGTCTGTACGATAAAATCCTGCACTTGCGGGTTGGAGAGGTCGAGCACGACTTGTGTGCCGCCGCGGGCGCATACCACTTCCCGTTCGGGTGCCTTGATAATCCATTCGGGGTGCTTTTCATACAGTTCGCTTTTGGTATTAGCCATTTCCGGTTCCAGCCAGATGCCGAACCGTATGCCGTGTTTCCGGGCGTTGTCAAGTAATGATTGCAGTCCGCCAGGGAGTTTGGTCTTGTCTACGGTCCAGTCGCCCAAAGCATAAGAGTCGTTTTTGCGCGGATATTTGTCGCCAAACCAACCGTCGTCCATTACAAACAGTTCGCCTCCCATGGCAGCGATGTCACCCATCATCTGGTCCATGCCCTGTTCGTTGATGTTGAAATAGACGCCTTCCCAACTGTTCAGCAGAATTTTGCGGGGAGTGTTCCCGTTGGCAAGTTTATGCAAACGTGCCCATTGATGGAATTTCCTGCTGCATCCGCTCATTCCTTCGTCGCTGTAGGTCAGTGCTAATGCGGGGGTGCGGAATACTTCTTCTTTTTTCAGGTTGTACCAGGAGTTTTCTTCGTTGATGCCGGCGAGGAAATGGTGCCAGTCGTCTTCTTGCGTGTCAATGCGCAGTTTGTAGTTGCCGCTGTAGCAAAGTGCTGCACCGATGACGCGTCCCGTGTTCTCCTGCGGTTTGCCATCGAGCGAGAACATCACTTCTGCATGTGCCGATTGGGAGTTGCGTACCCCGTCCGTGTTTTTGATAACTTTCATACCCGGTTGCAATGCTTCCTGGCAGAGTTGTCCTTCGTTTGCCCAGGCACCGGAAAGATGTGCCAGCCAGACATTGCCACGGCGGACAGGCAAGTAGGCGGAAGCGAACTGCTGAAGTTGGACGGGCTTCTTCTCTTCGTGACGGATTTCAGTCCATGTCTCGATGACATCCGCATCCTGCCATGCTTTGTAGCAGATGTTGACGAAGAAAGGATACACTTTGTCTTTCAGTTCTATCACCGTCAAAGTGGCATTTTCTTCTGTAAGGCGTGTTTCTTTTACGCCTATGACTGCCATTTGAAGTGTCAGGTTACCGTCGGCATGGCGGACGGACAATGCCGTTTCGCATGGATACCCCATTCCGTAAACGGGATAAGCATTTCTCCCGCGTGCTGTTTCGCAAATGCTTCGGATATCCGCATCGGAGGTGCGTGAACCGTAATACAGTTGTTCCGGTGTACCGCCGTTTGGTGCCGAGAGGAGCAACTGTGTACGGGGAGTGGATATGGTGACATTCTGCGCCGGCAGAAGTGTAGACAACAGCCAGACGGAAATTAGGAAAAACAGATTTCTTTTATTTATAATTGTCATAATAGCAAATTACGTGTTTTTTAATGTCTACTAACGGGAATTTTTTGCAGGAAGCGGATTATCCAGGCAATGGCAAACTTCACTGTTGACTTTCTGTAATGCATTCGCGTTCATTTTCACTACTTTGCGGTCGTAGGTCATCAGTCCGTTGATTTCCGATTCTACATCGGTTGTTTGGGTATATACGGCACCGCATAGTCCCAATGCCGACAGTTCCTTGAGGCGGTTGGCATACTTCAGGTACTCTTCCGTTGCTTCTTCTTTGTCTTTCAGGTCACCGTATCCCCAGTTGCGGTCTTCGTTCCACAGATGTCCTTTCAGCGCCATGCCGATTCCGCCGAACTCACCGATTACATTCACCCGGTCGGCATCGAAGAGGAACATGACGGGTTCCGGATAACTGTGCAGGTCGAGAATATCCCCGCAAGGGAAATAATTGCCTCCACTGGCGGGATTTACCGGGCGCGTCGGGTCATATTTTTGGGTCCAATCAGCTATTTCTACGGATTTGAATTGTCCCATCGCTTCGTTGAACGGTGTCCATACGCCAATGCACGGATAAGAATAGAGACAGTCCATCACCTCTTTCCACTCTTTCCGGTAGATAGCTTCCGATTCCGAAGTACGTACCATCTCCGGACCATAGTAAAACTGCTTATATTGCCAGTCCTGATTCTTGTCGCCGTTGGGCATATCCTGCCATACCATCATTCCCAGACGGTCGCAATGTGCATACCAACGTGCCGGTTCCACTTTCAGGTGCTTGCGTATCATGTTGAATCCGAGTTCTTTGGTCTTTTCGATGTCGTAGCACAAGGCTTCGTCCGTTGGTGCGGTATACAGACCGTCGGGCCACCAGCCCTGGTCGAGCGGACCGAAGTGGAAGATGTCTTTGTTATTCAGTTGCAGGCGCATGTACCCTTTTTCGTCTCTTCGCGTGGAGAATTTTCGCATGGCGGTATAGCTTTTCACTTTGTCCTGCAATTTGCCGTTGGCATAAAATGAGATTTCCAAGTCATAAAGCGAAGGGGAGTCTGGAGACCATAATTTGCAATCTGCCGGCATCGGTATTTCTACGGAAGTATGGTTCAATGCACTGCCGGAGGCGATGACTTTGTTGCCGTCAAGCACTTTCACTTCTATCCGGTCGTTGGCTTTGGGGTTGTTCACTGTTGTTTCCACCGTCAGTTTGCCACCATCTATGTCGGGAGTCGTCCGGATGTTTTCTATGGCACGTTCGGGGACAGGTTCCAGCCATACGGTCTGCCAGATGCCGCTCACCGGTGTATACCAGATATGTCCGGGGTTGCTTACCTGCTTGCCGCGTGCCTGTTTGCCTTTGTCCGTCGGGTCCCATACCCGCACCACTACTTCATTGTCTCCTTTTTGCAGCGCTTGTGTGATGTCGAATGCAAAAGGAGTGAATCCGCCGCAGTGTTCACCGAGTTTGGTTCCGTTCACCCATACAGTGGTTTTCCAGTCTACCGCTCCGAAATTCAGCAATACCCGTTGCCCTTTCCAGCGGGAAGGCACGGAAAAGGCGCGCCGATACCATAACTCGTTGTTCTCTCCCAATTCTTTTCCTACACCAGAAAGTGCGGATTCTACGGCGAAGGGTACCAGAATCTCACCGTCATACGTCTTCGGCATTGCTTTGCCCGACGGAAGAATGGCATACTGCCAAAGTCCGTTCAGGTTTACCCACTCCGTACGTTCCATCAAAGGACGCGGGTATTCGGGTAATACATTACTTACGTCTACTTGTGCTGCCCATTCTGTAACGATTCTGTTACCGGCAGGTTTCCATTGGGCATAAGAGCCGGTGCAACACACCCACATGATTAACACCCCATAGATGTACGAATACTTCGCCATCTCTTTCATTACTATTTTCATATAGAACAATATTTATATGTTTCTTAAATTGTTTTTCATGTTCACTTTGCAAAAGTGTTAAATCTCCGGATGAATAAAGGCTAAAATTTTGCCTATTAAGGCTAAAATTCTGCCTGCAAGGAATAAAATCCTGTTAGAATGCGGATATTTGCTTTTTTTATATTTCCTTTGTCGCAGTTTTTAGCCTTAAAGTTCATTTCTTATGATACGTCTTATACATATTGTGGGGATATTGGCTTGTTTGTTCAGTAACTTCTCCTGCCAGTATAAAGCAACAACATCTCACGCATCGGGAACCATAGATTCCGCTTCCTGTTATACGAATCCGCTTTTGTCGATTGGCGGTCCGGCTTTTGGTGCCCTGTTCCATAACGGTATGTATTATTACATTCGCGGAGTGGATGATAAAATCTGTTTGTGGGCATTGAAAGACATTACTGAAATAACGCATGAACCTACCAAAACGATATGGCCGGTGGACGACAGTCAATCTTATTCTCATATTTGGGACCCACAGATACATTATATCAATGGAAAATGGTATGTGTATTTTAGCATGGACGACGGCGATTCGGACAACCGCCAGTTGCATGTACTGGAAAATGCTTCCCCCGACCCGTTGGAAGGAGAATTTGTATTGAAAGGCAAAATTTCTACCGATCCTCACAATAATCTTGCTATTTACGGGCATCCGTTTGTACATAAAGGCAAACTGTATTTGCTTTGGAGCGGCTGGAAAAACAAGCGTATCTTTGAGGAAATGCAATGCTTGTATATTGCCGAAATGTCCGATCCGTGGACGTTGGCATCCGAACGTGTCCTGATATCTGAACCCAAGTATGAATGGGAATGCCAATGGGTGGGAACTGATGGGAATAAAGCTGCCTATCCGGTCTACGTCAACGAGATGCCTTTTCTTTTTCATTCCCGTAACAAAGACAAACTTCTTGTTTATTATTCCGCTAGTGCCAACTGGACTCCCTATCACTGCATAGGATTATTAGTTGCCAGTGCCGACAGCGACCCACTTTCTCCGGCTTCATGGACTAAATTGTCTGAACCGGTTTTCAGGCAATCGCCCGAAAATAACGCATACGCTCCCGGCAATATATGTTTTGTTCCTTCGCCGGATTATAAAGAGTGGTATATGCTTTATTTGGTGCGTAATTCACTTCATGATATGCTTATGGTGGATAGCCGTTCTTTACGGATGCAACCCATCGGTTGGGATGAAGAAGGTCTGCCTTTGTTGGGCAAACTGGCAAAAGAAGGAGAAGTGTTTCGTAAGCCTTCCGGACTTTAATGTACATATACCCCATTGTCTTCTATAGGAACAATCATTGTGCCACTTAATAGGAAACGACTGTGTCAAGCAATGGAAACGACTGTGCCAAGCAATGGAAACAGTTGTGCCAAGCAATGAGAACAGTCGTACCAAGCAATGGATAGCAACCGTGGCATGCGGAACCATTACTTTTAGAATAAAAAAGAAGTTCTGCACGTGTCCAGCGAGTGAATCAGCCGATATACGTGCAGAACTTTTATTGAAAACTGAAAAACGGATATTACTTGTATTTCTTCACCCGTTCGTCGTCTATCACACCCTTCCAGTTCAGTCCGTACGTATAATCGTACACATGACCGTCGGCATCGTGATAACAACGCATATCATGTGGAGTATCCTCCGCCTGCTCCTCTACTGTGCGCATGTCTGCCGGCATTTGGAAAGGCAGCAGGGCGGAAGGTTCCGCTTTTCCTGCCATCAGGTCGAGAACCGTCTGACGCTGTACGTCGAACAACAGAAACAATGCATCGGCGTAAGGCTCTATCTCACTCAACACAGGAGGATTCAGTACATTGATGGCTACAATCACCGGCTTTTCTCCCATGCTCTTCTTTGTTTGGATGACCAGGTCCATGTCGCCCTTGTTGACTGTCTTCACGCTTTTGCCTCGATAGCTGCGGTTGGTGAAGTCCTCGTACGGGTCGCCACCGGACAGACTCTGTGCACGGGCATGAGTGGCGGTATAGTCGCTGTATTGCAGGCTGATAGGGCGATAACCCGTATCTTTTCCTGTGCGTGCAGCTTCTTCGTCGAAACCGTAACCACTGTTGGGGGATTCGATGAATACGATAGCTGCGTCAGCTTCTTGCGGAGTGGAAACCAGCTCGAAGTATCTTTCCACCAGTTCCTTGCTCAGCGGAGTGATGTGCTGTTCCTCAATACGTCCACCCCAGAAGTCAATGTAGGAGGGGACATAACGCTCAGGGATATACACTTTCTTCTTTCCTTCCAACGGCAGTACGCTTGCATGGTTCTTTAGCATGACAACGCTTTTCAACTGGGCGTCGTATCCTTCCTGCATGAATTCGGGACAGCCTACCACTTCGCTTGTGTGTGCCGGATCGAGATAAGGGTTCTCGAACAAACCGGTACGGAAGATATTGGTCAATAAACGGCGGGCGGAAGTCCGCATACGTTGCTGCATCCATTCTTCCCCCTGTTTTTCCACTCCTATATGGTAAGCATCGAGCACAGGTCCCCGGTCGTTATTTCCACCGAATTGGTCGACTCCTGCCATCAGAACTTTGTAATGGCGTTCTGCCACGCTTTTGGTTTCCATGCCCCATGGTTTTCCTTTGCAGGCGTATACTCCTACTTCGTCATGCGTGATTCCCCAGTCGGAGCAAATCACTCCGTCATAGTTTTGTTGTTCGCGCAGCATATCCTGAATAAACTTTCGGCTGAATCCACTGCCTACACCGTCCGGTTCGAAACCTACGCAAGCGGAGTAGTCGGGCATCAGGGCAGCCGATACCTTGGTTTTGCCTTCCAACTTGAAAGCACCCTCCGTGAAAGGCAACGTATGCAGTTCGAAATTGCCGTTGGGGAAAACAGCGTATTTTCCATACCCCTGATGACCGTCGCGTCCGCCTTCGTTGCATGCTCCGGTGCCCGGCCAGTGTTTCACCATTGTGTTTACACTGTGCCAGCCCCATCCGTCACAGATTTCCGCATCGCCTTCCGATGTCTGGAAACCGTCGCAATAGGCACGTGCCATATCGGTAGCAAGTTTGGTACCTTCTCCCATTGTATAGCAAAAGCGCATCCATCGCGGGTCGGTTCCTACGTCCACCATCGGGAAAAGGGAAGTGGCGAACCCCAGTGCCCTGTATTCGATGGAGCCTATTTCCGCAAAACGTTTCATGATTTCGGGCGAGAAAGTGGCGCACATGCCCAAACTGCCCGGCCACATGGAGATTTTGCCACCTCCGCCGGCGTTGAATTCCGCATCTGCCCGCGATGAGTGGCGGGGGTCGGAAGAGTTATTGCACGGAATGCCGAATCCTAGACCTTCTACATAACCTTGTGCCGCATTGTTCCAACGGGCAGCCGTTTCCGGGCTTTCCACAGAGGTGATAAGCACGTGGCGTACTCCGTCTTTCTCGAGAAACGTCTTTTGTTCGTCGGTCAGTTCCCAGGCAGGCATACCGCTTTCGGTATGTGTTTTGCCGTTATAGACGTTTCTGTTCACGGGGATGGTCTGATGGCTGCTGTACAGCATAAGCCCTGCGATGTCTTCCATGCTGAGTTGGGCGGTCAAGTCCGCCACACGTGCATCTATCGGTTGTCGCCAGTCTTCATACACGTCTAGTCGGCCGTTGCGGTTCAAGTCTTTGAATGCGTAGCCGTCCTGTTGGATAATAGTGATTCCTGACGTTGGACTGTATCCCAATGTGGCGCCGTCTTTTTGCGTTATCAGATGATATCCGTCTGCTACGGATTCCGTCCATCGCTGTCCGTTGCAACTGCATAGCACGCAGCCGGACAATAAGACAGACAAATATAAATTGTTCCTTTTCATATATTATTTTTATATTTTAAAATGACTTCAACCAGTCTGAAAGTTGAGACATTAATTCCTCATGATGTACAAAAGAACCCAAATTTCCCCATCCATGTCCGGCGCCCCATCCGTTGCTGCTTTGCCAGCTGACTAATTTTGCAGGTATTCCTTTATTTATCAATGCCTGATAGTAGGCTTTGCCGTTTACGGTGGGAGGAACTTCCGTGTCATCTTCGGTGAATGTAATGAAAGCACGTGGCGTATCTGTTTTTACCTGTTTCTCGTTAGAATAAAGTTCCATTTGTGCCGTTGAAGGGTTTTTACCCAAGAAGTTTTCACGTGACCATGCATGTCCTTGGGCTCCCATTGTAATAACCGGATAGAACAGGATCTGGAAGTTGGGATGTGCATCTCCTGTGGAGTGAGTGGCAATAGTTGAAGCTAAGTGTCCCCCTGCGGAGAATCCCATAATTCCCACATCATCTTTGTTGACATACCATTCCTTTGCATGTTCGCGAACACGTTTGATGGTTGTTTCTGCGTCAGCGATCGGCAATTGGCAGTTACCTTCGGGAAGTGTATATTTTACCACAATCAAGGCGATTCCCCGTTCGTTGAAGAATGGAGCCCAGCCATTCCCTTCATAATTGTCTTCCGGTTTGCAATACCCGTATCCACCACCGGGGCATACCACAACGGCCCGTCCCGTAGCAGTGTGGGAGGCAGGTAGAAAAACAAAAGTTTGAGGATTATCTAATGTGAACGAACGTGCGGCATAGCTGGGGGCTGTTTCGTTGTCTTTGATATGAAGTAAGAACGCTTTCATAATTTCCTCCGCTATTCTTTTCATTCCTTTATCATTGGGATGGGCTATAATGAAATCTTTCGTTATCGTATAAGGTTTTCCGTCTAAATCATACAGAATATCTCCTGTAGAAGGGCGAGTGACACCCACTTGGTCGATTCCTCTAAGGTCTACATAAGGAATTCCGTAAGCTGTTGCCGCTTGTTTGATAGCCGCCTCTTTCTCGTCGTCCTTCCAGAAACAGCCGGTAATAAACACATGCTTCGCTTGTTTTTTGCAATAACTCACCAACCGGCCTATTGCCGTTTTAAAAGCCGTCTTATCTTCTACATTTTCTCCCAAACGAATGACTATGACATCTTTGTCTTTACAATGCTGGTCCAGCAATGTATTCAGGTTCATGGACAGATTTCGCTCCCAATCGGCTATGTTTAGTGGAGTCACTTTTGAGCCGGGACGCTGTTGGCACAACATTCTCTCCAGTTGATGGCAATAGTCGTTCTCTTCTTTCGAAGCTGCCATTCCCCAGGCAGAGAACCATTCGATACTTGGGGCGTATTCATGCCGTGTGATGGAATTTCCCAAGCATAATACTTTTAATCCATTGGAGGTATCCTCTTTGTCATCGTCATCGTCTTTATTGTCTGTGCCTGGAGTCTCCTTTGGCGGTTCGTTTATCAGCGAATCGTTTTTACTGCAACTTTCAGTTAATAAACCGCACAATATAAAAAACAGAAAAATAAATCTCTTCATATACCTTATTTAATTTGTTATTTAAAGTTCAACTTATTTCTTGTAGATACGGGCTGCAAATCCGCCGCCATTCTTCATCTCTATTGATAACTGACGGCTGTCGGAGATAGTGATGAGCTCTCGTTTGTAGCTTGTAGCATCCGTGTTGGCGTTATCGCCGTCTTTGAATATTTCAGCTTCGTATGTGCCTGAATCAAGGAAAGAAAGGTCAAGTGTCAGACTGCGCGAATCTGTCCGATTATTCAGTGCACCTACAAACCAGTCTTTACCGTTTTGTCGTGCAATGGATATATACTCTCCTAATTTGCTGGTCAGTACCTTTGTCTCATCCCATACGGTGGGGATGGAAGCTAAGAATCGGGCACATTCTTTCTCTTTCTCGTACGTTGTGATGTTATCCGCCAGCGTACCCAATCCGGAGAAGAATACGATGTAGTCTGCTATTTGTCGGCATCGGGTACCTTTGCTTATTGGACGGTCGTGGTTTACTGTCCACTTGCTCTGAGAAGCGTTACGCATCAGCCCCGCAGTGTAGTCGGTGGGGCCTGCCATACCGCGCAGGAAGGGGAAAGTGACGTCATAAGTTATCCAGTCGCCATTTCTGCCGCCCTCATATTTCAGATGTTCCTGTCCTTTTACTGCTTCGTATGCAAGTATGTTCGGATAGGCACGGTGCAGTCCGTGGGGAACAGGAGAACTGTGCAGGTTGAGCAGGAGTTTGTATTTAGCTGCCATTTCCGCTATTTTCCATTGCAGGTCAATATATTCTTGGTCGCTACGTTCAAAGAAGTCTATTTTTATACCTTTGATACCGTCATTGCTCAGCCTTCTGAATATGTATTCAAACGTGCTGTTATCTGCCTTCTCCAATACATCGGAGAAGAAAGCCGCTTCCATCCACACCCATACACCTATGTTACTCTTTCTAGCTTGTTCGATGACATCTTTTAAGCAAGAATCATAAGAAAAATCGGTTCCCCACATATTGACACTTCCTGCATCGATAGTGATGTAAGGGATACCCATTTCTTTGGCAAAGTTGATGTGGTATATGTAATTTTCTAAATGGATACCCGGGGTACCTACTCCATCAAGAGAATAGGCTGTCATCCAGTCCCATGTGCTCATGCCGGGTTTAATCCACGACGTGTCGAACAATTTGCTGCGTGCTGGTGCCAATTTGTATATCATGTCGTTGTCCAGCAACTGCGACTCCTTGTCCATCACCATGAGGATGCGCCAGGGGAATGTCATGGAACCTTCGCAACTGGCAATATATTTATACCATTCGGAAGGCCATTTGTATGAACCGTCACGATAGGCACTTCTGACACGTTCCTGTTGATAACCTGCCAAGTGGTTGCCCGGCATTTTGCGGATGAACATACTTGGGTAGTTTTTAACATTCGCTTCAGCGATACACAAGATTTTCCCTTCGCATTTCACCATCAACGGCAACATAGCTAACTGGCATCCGCCGGAGATTTCCTTGATATCATACTGATAGAAATTCTCATAGCTGTTGTTTGCGTTTCTCTGCCACGTATCTGTAGCTCCCGGACTAAGAGCGGCCGTCATCGTGAAGCTGGAGGGGAAACTGAAATCCACTTCTTCCGATAGAACCTTGAAATTTTTTTTCCGCTCTGATTCGAAGTGGTAAGCCATTCCTTCGTTGTAAGCTCTGAACACGATGCGGAACTCTTCGGAGAAGTGCAATGTCAGTTCATTGTAGATATCATTCACCGATTTGCGGATATAAAACGGCGAATCAATGGTTGTATTGACTGATTCTTTGGTAGAACCGATGAAAGTAGAACCTTTTCCCCAGGTTTGTCCGTCGTCCAGTGTCATGGAGACGGGGGATGCGTTTACCACTGTTACACCATTGTGTGAGACGGTATACGTGATATTTCCTTCAGTCGAAATTTCCACTTTCAGCCCTCCATCGGGTGACTCTAATGTCGTGTCCTTACCCATAGCTACAGGTGGCTGTGGTTCAGGTTCAATGATTTCATCCTCACTGCTATCTTGGCATCCACCGAAAGTTAGCGACAGGAACAGGAACCCTAACATCCCAAATTTTCGTTTCATCATAATATAGTACTGATTAGTTTTTATTTCCAAAATTCTCATATTCACCGTTCATCACTCGTTTTACGGCGTTCAGATAACCGAAACCGTTCTTCATATCGGGCAGGAGATAGCTGCCTTCCACCCATTCGTTCCAAGAGTTGATTGTAATCAGTTTGGGACGTCCGGGACGTTGGTCTACGTATTCTTTCGTCTTTTGCAGGAAAGCGGCAAAACTTTCGGGCGAATCGTTATAATGCACGATTTCATCGGCTTTTTTGTTCGGGAACCGGGGGGAATCATCCCAACCGATAGATACATTCGGGAAGAAAGGAACTCCGAGCGAATCCAGTGCTTGCGTCCATTGTTCCCGGCGCTGCATGGCTTTTGTTCCCCATGATACATAGTCTTCTTCGAAAGGCCATCCCCAGTTGTATTTCGTTACACTGTTGACACCTACCGTAGTCACCATTTCCATAAATTCAGGGAAGGGGAAGCCGTCACCGATAAGCTGGAGATGTAAATCCGGGAACCCGGCTTTTTTCACCTCTTCTCTGAAGTAATCCATCGCCTTCTTCACTCCTTTGGCATCACCGAAGTTCTCGCGCAACTCGTAGTAGCCGAAAATGGAAAATACCGGGCAACCGTCTATCTTGAAATAGTTTGGCTTGTGGAAATATTGGCGTATCACCCGTTCTACGATGATTTTGAAGTTATCCCAGTCTACCGTTCCGTTCCATAAACGCGATTTGTCATCCTTGTACCGATGTACATTCCAATAGTTGTGTGCTACGTGGTGGTTTGCCCACATTAAGTAGAATTTCATTTTTTCGTTGTTCTTGGCTTTCAGGAATCCGTTGTTGACGGTGCTTTCCAGAAAAGGCTGTCCGTCATACCAGTACCAGTCGAAGATAAACATATTGATGCCATGGGCGGTTGCCACATCAATCCATTTCTCCATGACTTGCGTGTCATCATCCATTTCATATCCCCACAAAGGTACCTTCGGCTGGTAGTGTCCTTCGAAACGAGGATTACCTTTTTTGATGACTTCCCATTCACCGATGCCTTCTCCCCATAGAGTGTCTTGTCCCATCGGGTCGTTGTGGCATGACGGCCAGATATAAGCTGCCACATAATAGTCATCTTGTTTCTCAGTTTGTCCGTCTACTTTTTGAGTGGACAGGGTACATGAGCAAATTGCTGTCATAGCTGTCGCCATACAGAAACTTCTCCATGCGTTTTTTGTGATTGTTCTCATAAGAAATTTGCAATTTTAATAAATGTAATAATGTGCAAATGTATGAATTGCCAAAGATTATAAAGGCTAAAATTTTACCTATAAAGGCTAAAATTCTGCCAAACGGATTTGTAGACAGGGATAGAGGTAGAAGGTTTGTGAAAGGAGTTCTGAATATACAAAAGGCAGAATTTTGTCTTTTTTAGGTAAAATAATCGCCTGTCTTGTAGATTTAAATATTGTACTTTGCAAACACTAAAATTAAGTTATGTTGATGAAAATTTCGATAAAATGAAAAAGGTGTTTATTGGAGCGATAGGGTTGCTCATTCAACTTGCAGTCAGTGGTGCTGTCTACGGGAAAGTACTGAACGTACATTCTCCCAATGGTACTATAAAAGTCAGCATCGAGCTGAAAGATAAGATTTATTATTCAGTCTTTACCGGTGATGATATATTATTAGATAGGTGTACGATGGGGATGACCCTTTCCGATGGTACATTGGGAGTAAAACCTGTGCTGAGAAAAGTGCGGAAAGGCACGGTGGATGAGAGCAGGAAGCGGGAGATTCCCCTGAAAAATGAAACGGTTCGCAATCATTATAATTATTTGCGCATGAATATGGCAGGAGATTATACTGTAGAATTTCGTGTTTTTGATGACGGTGTAGCCTATCGTTTCATTACTGATAGAAAAAGTCCGATAGAGGTAGTCGGAGAAGATTTCAATATCAACTTTCCTACCGATTATCGTACCTGTTTGGGCGAAGCACATGCTTTCTCCACCTCTTATGAGTCTGTATATACCTGTATGCAGACGGAAAGTTACCGGACGGATGATATCATGGCTTATTTGCCAGCATTGCTTGAAACGCCCGGTGGTTGTAAGATTCTGATATCGGAAGCCGACCTTACCGATTATCCCTGTATGTTTCTGAAAAGTACGGGTAACAATGGAATGTATGCTTTGTTTCCCAAATGTCCCGTCCGTTTTGAGGACGATAATGATTACAAATTCAAAATTTTGGAAGAAGCCTCGTATATTGCCCGGACGTCAGGAAAAAGAAGTTTCCCTTGGCGTTTCTTTGTGATAACGAAAAACGAAAAGGTATTGGTTGAGAATGAAATGGTATATAAACTCTCAGCACCCTGCGAACTTGCCGATTATAGTTGGGTAAAACCAGGTAAATCAAGTTGGGAATGGTGGAATCCCCGTATTTATGATGTAGATTTCAGAGTGGGTGCCAATACGCAGACTTATAAATATTATATAGACTTTGCAGCGGAGTTGGGGTTGGAATATACATTGATGGACGGTGCTTGGATGGCAGCCGCCAGTGATCCTTGGACTCCTCATCCGGAAATCGATCTGCCGGAGGTTATCCGCTATGCCAAAGAGCATAATGTGAAGATTCTGCTTTGGCTGAGTTGGCTTACAGTAGAAAAACATTTTGACCAATTGTTCGCCAAGTATGCCGAATGGGGAGTAGCAGGATTAAAGATAGATTTTATGGAACGCAGCGACCAGTGGATGGTGAATTTCTATGAGCGTGTAGCTAAAGAAGCAGCCAAACACAAACTCGTAATCGATTTCCATGGTTCTTTCAAGCCTGCCGGACTGGAGTGCCGTTACCCCAATGTGCTTTCGTACGAAGGAGTGGTAGGTATGGAGATGGGCAAGCGTTGCGATCCTGCGAACAGCATTTGGCTGCCTTTCATCCGTAACACTGTAGGACCGATGGATTTTACTCCGGGAGCCATGAATAATGTTCATCCAGAAGAAAACCATTTTGATATATGGACGCATGGAAATCCTGCCGCTTCGGGGACACGTGCCTATCAGATGGCACTGTATGTAGTATTTGAAAGCGGGCTGCAAATGTTGGCGGACAGTCCTACGTTGTATTATCGCGAACGTCCCTGTACGGATTTCATAGCCAGTGTTCCTGTGGTATGGGATGAGACGAGAGTTTTGGATGCCAAGTTGGGCGAATATATAGTTATTGCCCGTCGGAGTGGAGATAAGTGGTTCGTGGGGGCTATTACGAATGGTGAGCCGCGTACTGTCACGGTCAACCTCGATTTCCTTTCTCCCAATAGGGATTTTCATCTGACCGGCTTTGCCGACGGCATGAATGCCGACCGTTCGGCGATGGATTACATAAGGCGGGAGTCAGAGATTCGCTCTACTTCTACATTGACGTTGAAGATGGTTCGCAACGGAGGATATGTGGGAGTGATTGAGTAAATTAATTATTTATCAAAATATTTTTTCGATCAGATTAAATGACGTGAACCGGACAGGTTTCACATGAAATAAAATGATCAAAAAACTATTGTTAACTTTAATAATTTTCAGTATGGATTTAAATTCATTGAAAAAGAAGCAAAGAATGGTGGTTGCCTTGCCATTGTTTGCTTGTATTCTCGGCAGTTATCCGTTGGATGCCGTGGCTGAGAATAGTGGTATTCCTGTGCAAGAGGTTTTGCAAAACAAAGCTCCATTGAAACGCACTTTATATGGAACTGTGATTGATGCTACCAGTGGCGAGTCACTGGTAGGGGTTAATATCCGCGTTAAAGGTAGTGACCGAGGTACTATTACCGACCTTGATGGTAAATTCAAATTAGAGGTGACTAACAAAACGGAATTGGAATGTTCTTATATCGGTTATAAGAGCCAGACGGTAATAGTAGGTGATTTGGGCGTTATCCAGATTAAAATGGTGTCGGATAATGAAGTATTGGATGAAGTTGTGATTATCGGTGCCGGTACGCAGAAGAAAGTCTCAGTGACAGGTTCTATTGCCAGCGTGAAAGGTACTGTCCTGAAAGCTCCGTCTTCTTCATTGACCAACAACCTTGCCGGTAAATTGTCTGGTGTGGTTGCAAAAACGAATAGTGGTGAACCGGGAGCAGCTTCCGATTTCTATATTCGTGGTATCAATACGTTCGGTGGCGTAGCCACACCTTTGATTTTGCTCAATGGAGTGGAAATCTCATCCGGTGACTTGAACACGATTCCGGCAGAAACAATTGAAAGTTTCACCATACTGAAAGATGCATCTGCAACGGCTATTTATGGTAACCGGGGTGCGAATGGTGTCATGTTGGTGACAACGAAAAGCGGTTCTGAAAATACGAAAGCAACCGTGAACGTGTCGTTGGAAGCTTCTTATTTCCAGCCAATGAATCGTATTGAGTTTGCAGACGGTCCTACTTACATGCGCAAGTTTAACGAAGCCCGTCAGGCACGTGATTATGATGACGTTTATAATGCCGACCAAATTCAATACACTGCAGATGGAATCAATCCGTACGCATATCCAAACGTGGACTGGTATGATACTATATTTAAAAAAGGAAATTTTAACCAACGTGCTAATGTTAATGTACAGGGGGGTGGTTCAAGAGTTACCTACTTCCTAAGCTTGCAGGCCAACCACGATACAGGTTTGATGAATACGCCAAAGAACTATTTCTATGACACTAACTTCAACACGTGGGAATATAATTTTCAGAACAATATCTCCTACAAATTATCCAATACAACAACAGTAGACCTGCGTATCATGACACAAATGGGACATCGTAATGGTCCGGAGTATTCTACTGCTGATATGTATAAAAGTGTGATGGCCACCAATCCCGTATCGTTTCCTGCTGCTTTTCCGGCACAAGAGGGGGACAAAGGTCATATTCGTTTCGGTAATGTAGTATTAATCCCGGGAGTATATGGTGAGAACCCATATGCCAATATGTTGAAGTCGTTTCAAGAAGTCAATTATAATACAATGAACACTTCTTTGAATGTGGCCCAGAAATTAGATTTCATCACTGAAGGACTGAGCGCGAAGGTATTGGTTAACTTTAAAAATTATTCATACTCCAAATATAAACGTTCTATCGACCCTTTCTATTATCAGATGAAAGCGAACTCTTTCGATCCGGAAACAAATGAGTATGATTTGGAAACATTGAAAACCGGAAAATATTTTATTGAAGAGTCCGATCACAAAAAAGAACAGGATCAGACTTTCTATTTGGATGCACGGTTGGACTGGAAACGTAGTTTCGGATATCATAACTTTACCGCCATGGCAATGTACATGATGCGTGAATATCGCAATTCCATACTTCCTAATCGTAACCAAGGTTATTCAGGCCGTATCACTTATGACTATGCCAATAAATATCTTGTAGAGTTCAACTTCGGATATAACGGTTCCGAACGTCTGGCTTCGGGTACACGTTTCGAGTTTTTCCCTGCCGTGTCTCTCGGATGGGTGGTAAGTAACGAAGATTTCTGGGAACCGGTTTCAAAGACTATCAATCATTTGAAAGTCAGAGGTTCTTACGGTTTGGTTGGTAGCGACCAGTTTCACAAGGATGCTCCTCACTTCCTCTATTACAATCAGATTAATTTCTCTCCTAATGCTGATGCAAAAGAGTTTCACGACAAGAAATTAATATACTCTACCGGTATGCCGGGTAGTACGATTGTCCGTGAAGGACCTGAATTCAAAACTCTTGCCATACAGAATGCGGGTTGGGAGCGTGTGAAGAAACTAAATGTCGGAGTTGACATTTCATTTTTCGATCAAGTGAATCTTACGTTTGATTATTTTTATGACCACCGTGACCGAATTCTGATGAAGCGTGCTTCTTTCCCCAGCTTATTGGGATATGGAGGGTATGCGCCTTGGAGTAATATCGGTGAAGTAATCAACAAAGGTGTGGAAATAAGCCTGAATTGGAATAAACAATTCGGTAAGAACTGGTTTGTTGATTTCCGCGGAAACTTTACTTTCAACCGTAATAAATATGAATATGCCGACGAACCGGACTATCCGTATGTATGGCAGACGAAAACTGGCAAACCGTTGAATACACTAACCGGATATTTAGCCGACGGTTTATTCAGCAGTCAGGAAGAGATAGACAACTGGGCTGACCAGTCACAATTGGGAGGTAACAACCTGCGTCCGGGTGATATCAAGTATCGGGATATTAACGGTGACGGACAAATCACGGAACAAGACCAAGTAATGCTTTCTCCCTATGCAGACATTCCCAATATTCAATACGGTTTTGGCTTAAATCTAACTTATAAGAAGTTTGATTTTGGCGTATTCTTCAATGGTTCTGCCAAACGTAAGATTATGATTAATGAGGGATATGCTCCTTTCCAAAGCGGAGGAGGTGACGGACATTCGGGGCAAACTCTGCCGACCAACTTGATGCAATGGATTGCCGATGGGCACTGGTCGGTAGATAATCCGAATCCAAATGCGGTTTATCCCCGCTTGGGAACAACCATCAGTGACATTCAGAATAATATTGTGAAGAGTTCCTTCTGGATGCGCAATGCTAATTTCTTACGGTTCAAGACACTGGAATTCGGTTATAGATTCCCTCATTGCCGTGTTTATTTCAATGGGGACAATCTTGCAGTGTTCAGCCCGTTCAAATTGTGGGATCCGGAGCTTGCATGGAATGCCTACCCATTGCAACGTACTTTCAATCTTGGAGTACAACTTACATTCTAACACTGTACAATTCATAAAAATAATTCAGATATGAACATTTTAAAGTATACCAATCGATTTATAAAATCAGGTTTTGTCGGTATAACCTGCCTGGCCTGTTTTTCCTCATGCAATTACTTGGATGTCATTCCGCCAGCACAACCGGATATGGAAGATACGATGACAGACAAAGCTGCAACACTGGGATTTTTATTTTCCTGCTATGCTCCAATACTGGAGTTTCATACATATAATATCAATTATCTTGAAAATGGTTCGGACGAGACACTTTATCCACTGACGTGGTCAGGGCAATGCCAGAAAATTCAGTTTGGTACGGCTAATACAACAGATGGTATCGGAATGTGGTATACATGGTATTCTGCATTAGGGCAAGTACATCGTTTTCTACAACAGATTGATATCTTAAATCCGGTCGGAGTGACAGAAGATGATAAAGACGAATACAAAGGCGAGTGTTACTTTTTGGATGCATATTACCATTTCCGATTGCTGAATACTTACGGCCCCATTCCTATCGTTTCGGAAATGATGGACCCTAACATAACTAAGAATGAGATGCCGGGACGTTCGCACTATGATGCTTGTGTGGAATACATTGCTAAAAAGCTTGACCAGGCTGCCAATCTGCTTCCCGATAAACGGGAACTTAGTGATGCAGGACGTGCTGATGCCACTATTTGCAAGTGCATTAAAGCCCGTATATTACTCTATGCCGCTTCTCCTTTATGGAATGGCTCGTTCTACGATAAGAGCTGGAAAAACAGCAAATACGAGACTCCGGGATATGGAAATGAACTGGTAAGTTCGCAATATGAACGAAAAAAATGGGAAACTGCGTTGACTGCATGTCAGGAGGCTTTCGCAGCTGCCGATAAGGCGGGTTATAAATTGTTTGATATAGAAACCGCCAATTCGATAGCTGAAAAACAAAAAGTTTCATTGCCTTTTATACCCGGCAAAGAAGAAGATACACCGGAGAATGAGTTATTTAAAGAACGTGTTCGTATGTTCCAGTATTTGGTTGCTTCGAACGAAAGCGACGGAAACAACGAACTTATTTGGGGAGTGAACACGAAGCGTATGGGACCGACGGACTATTGGCCTGTAATTTCGCAAGCCCCCAGAAAGATTATCAAGACGAACGGAACTACATGGCATTCAATGAGTGGTTGGTCTTTCAATGCGCCGACGTTGAACACTGTACAGCGTTTTTATACGGAAAATGGGAAATTGCCTGCTGATGATAATGATTTCTATCATAAAAGCGAGTGGTATACCCGCTTTTATGAGGGTACTTCAAGTCCGGCTTTAGAGAGAGATGATATTGATAAGGAAGACGTAAAGAATGACATTATCAAGTTTAATGCCGGTCGGGAAGCTCGTTATTATGCGTGGATTGCTTTTGATGGCTGTCAGTATGCTACGAATATACGTGATGGAGAACCACTTTGGCTTAATCTGAAGAATAGTGCTACGAATGGATATGTGCTTAATGACCGTAACTATACCGGAACAGGATTTATGACGAAGAAGTTTATGACACCCGATATCAAGTATGACAAGACGAACAAAGTGACGGGAACTCCTACCCGGTTGCCGTTTGTCCGTATGGCGGAACTATATTTGAATCTTGCCGAATGTTATGCTGCATTAGGGAATAATAAGGAGGCCTTGAAACAACTCAATTTCGTACGCAGACGTGCCGGTTTTGATGATTTGGAAGAGGCGGATATGCCAAGGATGAATATGAGTGTAGTTGATTTGATTCGTAACGAACGTTTTGTTGAATTGTTTAAGGAAGGACATCGTTACTACGATATGCGTCGCTGGACAATCGCTCCTCAAGTATCAGGTGCCGGTAAAATTTATGTTTTGAACAACAACAAGGTAGATCCTACTTTTGAGGAATTTAATAAACCGATATTAGCGGAACAACCATTGAGATGGTATAATCGTTTGTATTTACTTCCATCGGATGACACGGAAATATACAGTAATCCGCAGTTAGTGCAGTCACCCGGTTATTAATAAATAAAAGAATACATTATGAAAACTAAGTTTATAGGAATTGCAAGTATGCTCGCCTTGCTGGCGGCTTGCGAGCAAGATAAATATGAATTGGACAATTTGGTTCCTGAGGAGTATAATAAAGTGTTGTATATAAAAGAATACGGAACCCCTGAAATCACTTTATACAATGCTGATGAGAAGAGTACATATTCTTTCTCTGTCAATCTTGGTGGTAAGGACTTTATGGCGCAGCCGGCTGCTTGCGACATCCATACGCTGACACAGGCAGAGGTAGACCAAAAATACAGCATTCCCGAAGGGACCAATTACAAGGTACTTACCAAAGGCTATTCCATTGACAACTCGCATTTGGATTTTGCAACGGAAGAGTTCTACAAACAGGTTACTGTGTCTATGACACCCAAAGTCATTGAGGATGAAATAAACACTGCCCCCAATTCTACATGGGTATTACCCATATGTTTACGTAGTGAGAGCGACCTGGTGAATGCTGCAAAAAATGAGATATTCATGAAAATCAACGTCGTTAGTCCGTCTGTAGGTTTCAATAGTGCTGTCGAACGGATTGTACAGTATGAGAATGGCACTCCTCGCGTCAACTCGGTTGAGTTTGGTATTGATGCGGAAAACCAGTGGGGGCTTACATGTACATTCGCGGTTGATGAAACATATGCGACTGCAATGTATCCTACGTATAAGCTATTGCCGGCAGAATGTTATGAGTTCTCCGAAAATATACAGTTGCGCAAGGGAGAAAAGACCGCAGACTTGTTTATAACCTTTACCGGTGAGAAATTGGAATGGGGAGATTATGTACTTCCGATTCGTATGAGTAGTGATCCTGTTGCTTCTTCACCGGAGAAAAATATGCACGTACTGGTCATTCATCATAGTAGTAACTGGGAGGTTACAGGTAAATATGAAGAAAGACGATATAATTCGGGTGGTAAATTCAAACATCTTTTGGATGGTGATCCTGAAACATATTGGGCAAGCCATTGGGATGGGCCTAATGCAAGAGATCTTCCTCCTGTCTTGGTTATAGATACGAAAGAAGAGCATTCTTTCGGTAAAATCGGATTTATGCATATAAATAATGATGATCAAAAGGATAAGCATAATTACCAACTTGAGTTTTATGTTAGTTCCGATTCCAAGACCTGGTGGAATTTTGACCATGAGAAATTTTGGGAAGGAAAAGAAAGTGGAGATGTTGACTGGACTGAATATGGATGGAAGACAGATACCAACTGGGAGAATCAAGCCAACTGGGTGCCTGTGGGCAAGGTGACAGAGATGAAGAGTCTGCATCACCCCGAATATGAATATTTTGATTTGGACAGTAGCGTGAAAGGTCGGTACTTCATTATCAAAGTGACATATAGTGGTACTCGGGATATGGTTGAGTTTGCAGAAATCGATCTTCAGACGGTAGATTGAATGACAACTCTTAATTGAAAGAAGCAGCTTTGGGACCGTTCATATATGGTCGGTCCCGAAGTGATTCTTTGGAGCGAAGTCTGAACAGATTATTATTTCGCGAATGGACTTTAATTGATTTTTAAACTTCTTAATCTTTTAGATAATATGAAAAAGATTTTTTTGTCGGCAGCGGTTATTGGACTACTTGCAAGCTGCTCACAGACAGAAGGACTGTCTGTCGATAATTCTACGGCAGATAGCCGTCGGATACAACTTTCGGTGGGGGTAGGCGACTTGCAGACGCGTGCCGGTTATAACAGTGAAAACTTAGAACAGTTCCAGTTGATTATCGACAACCCCGGAAATGTGGAGTATAACTACAACATTCTGATGCAAAAGGGCGATGATGGGTGGAATACTTCCAGTGGCGAGGCATTGATGTGGGACTCCAATAATCCGAATATAACAGTATGTGCCTTTGCGCCTGCTAAAGACAACGTGCAATTGACAAACGGAAGTCTTGAAGTAAAAGTCCCCTCTAATCAGAGCACGGAAGATGCTTTGAAGACGGCAGACTTCCTGTTGGCGAAGAGAGCGGTCAATCTTCAAAATGAGGATGGCAGACTTGATATCAAATTGAAACATAAATTGTGCAAACTGATTATCAAACCCGTTAGCGGTGGAGTTGCAGCACCGGTGGACAACCTGAAGGCGAATGGCGTAATTTTAAGCGGAACTTGCGATTTGACGACGGCAACACCGGCCGTAGTAGCCGTTTCTGCTGCCGGCACGGCAAGCATCACGCCTTTCAAGAATGCGGAGGGAGCTTACGAGTGTATTTTGCTGCCGCAAAATGCCGGAACGTTAACCGTTACTTTCAATATAGGTGATACGGATTATGAATGGAAATCTGATGAAGCTCAACTCACGGAGGGTACTTGCTATACTCTGACGATGGATGTGGTTACTTCTGAATCGAATCTGGAGGCAATCAAATAGGCAGATAACAATTAGTCACTCAATTAAGTAGAATATACAATGAAAACATTCAGATATTTTTATTTGCTTGCAGCTCTTACTACATTTTCAGCTTGCGGCAACGATGACGATGAAGTGCAAGGACAAAGCTCGGCGACAAATGCCGACAAGGTTCTGATAAACGCAGTGGTGGATGGCAATTCGCTGTTTACGCGTAGCAACCCTATGGGGGCGAATGATGCCAGCCAACAGACATTTAATCAAGGTGACAAACTGGCGGTTGGATGTGGCGATGAGCTCCCTGTGGTATATACGATGGGCGCGGACAAGAACTGGGCAACCGAAGGGGAAAACGGTCTGGTATGGGCGGAATCTTATCCGGAAGCGGTAGCTTATCATGCGTATTATCCCGCAGTGGCGAGTGTCTCTTTCAACACTTTCATTCTGCCTGCCGACCAATCATCGAACGAATACATCACCAATGCGGACTACATGACTGGTACGACGGAAATATCCGAAAAGCCTGCCGATGGTGTATTGAAACTGAATATGAACCGTCGGATGGCACGTGTTATCATCAAAATAGCCGGTGTAGAAGAAGGGCTGGGCAGTGTGGCGTCACTGACCGTCAGCTCTCAGTATGCCGCCATTTCTCCGGTGAACGTGGAAGGCCCCGTGAAATCCATCACACCCTATGCAATGGGCAATGATACGTATGCCGCTTTGGTAATACCGGGCGAGGGTAGCAATACGGAAACGTTTGTTGAAGTAGGAACGACGACTGGCGGTACAAGAAAGATTACAGGCATCAAACCAGCCGAAGCCGGTAGAAGTTATACTTACGACCTTTACGTAGGTGAACGTGGCGCCACACTGTCCGATCCGATTGTGGAAGACTGGACCGATGGTACGTTGCAGGGAACCTTGACTGTAACGGCAGCAAAAAGATTGGAACGTACAGGTTGGAGAGTAACCGGTAAATTTGAAGAGAATGAGGATGAATCATTTATGAAGCTTATAGATGGTGATACGAATACATTCTGGCGTAGCGATTGGTGTTATCGGGGATGTGACAAACCTTATTATGTGGTTATTGATCTTGGTGAGAATGCCAACTATGTGTTTACGGGAGTGGAAATTATGGAACATAGAGACATCACAGGTCCGTATAAATGTAATTTCTATGTTACAGACCAATGGGAATGGAGAGAACCATTGAGAGATTTAGGAGGAACAGAAGGCTATGAAGGTGATTGGCATTGGAATACTCATGGTGGAAATGGTACTCTTGATACAACAAAATGGAGTGAGGGATGGACAAAGGTGAATAATGCGGATATAACATTAGAAAGCAGTGCGAATTTCCAAAAAATATCAATCAATAATGAAAATGCAAAAGGGCGTTATTTCATGATAGAAGTTACAGAAATGGAAGGAAATCCCAATAGTTGGATAGGTTTTGCTGAAATTTATCTGTGGGGTAAAGACGCCAAATAGCGTTTATTTATCACCTATCTTAATCAAGAAAGGAAGAACTCTTTCTTTGGGAAAAAATCCCGAAGAAAGAGTTTTCTCTATGGTCACTCTAATAAGTTGTAGATAATATAGTTTACTAATTGATTTGTATTGTATATGAAAAGAAAATTTGTGACTTGTTTGTTGTCTGTCCTGTTTTTAGCGGCAGATACATATCCATTTGGCGAATGCAAAGGAACCGTTACGCCAAGTGTCGTTATAACGGAAAGTCAATGGAAAGGAAAGAGGGTTGCTTTCTTGGGTGATTCCATTACGGATGAACAACGAGTGGGTACCACAAAGTGTTATTGGGAGTATTTGGCAGAGTGGCTCGGCTTGTGTCCCTTGGTATATGGCATCAATGGAAACGAATGGAACGGAGTTCTGCAGCAGGCGCATAAATTGTGGGAAGAGCAGAAGGATACAGTAGACGCTATTGTCATCTTTGCCGGTACCAACGACTTTTTTGCAAATGTGCCGTTAGGAGAGTGGTATACGGACCCTATACGTAAAAAAACGAAAGTAGCGGATACACAATTGGAATATTCCCGCAAATATCGTATGCCATTGCTGAAAAACGATACGTTCAAAGGGCGAATCAATAGGGTGCTTCACTTTCTGAAGACGAACTATCCGGACAAGCAAGTGATTCTGCTGACTCCGCTTCATCGTGCGCAAGCCCGCTTCAGCAGTGAAAATGTACAGCCCGACGAAGGATTCGCCAATCAAATAGGCGTTTATATAGATGAATACGTCCAAGCTGTTAAAGAAGCCGGCAATGTATGGGCAGTACCCGTCATCGATCTTCATAGCCTTAGCGGATTATACCCGCTGAACGATTCGTGCTCCATTTATTTTCATGATGCGGATACCGACAGGCTGCATCCTAATGCGACAGGCCATCGCAGGATGGCAAAAACTTTGCTGTATCAGTTGTTGGCACTTCCGGCAACGTTCTGATGCCGGTATAAACGAACTGGCATGGCTATTATTCAGAGATATATGATAAGAAGGCAAAGAAGTGGAAACTTGCCATTCTTATCATATATTTTATTTCTAATTACTAACCGCCGACGGTAGTTGTCTATTCAGCCGACAGAGGTCGGCCAATAGGACAACCGCTGTCGGCCGATTGGACAACTTAAGTCGTCCTCTTATATGTAAGCTGTTTTAATTTGATAGGACTGACATATCCGATGCGAAAGTTGCTAAACCGGAATCCACGGCTGAGCGACAAGGAGAACGGAAAAATCCGTAGGAAGAGGATTCTGAAAAAGTCAGATAAAGGAAGAGATGTAGGAAATAGGCGATATGACAGAATTTTGTCTTTTTTAGGCAAAATATTAGCTTGGATTTCGTACTGAAACCACTTGTTTTGCAGCGTGCTTGGAAATCGAAACTAATACTTATAATAAAAAAACACAGATGGTAAAGGTATATTTAAAATACATGTACGGGTTTCTGATTCTGGTGTTTATGATAACTGGGACAGATATTCTGAATAAAATGCTTCCTCAGGAATCTGTTACTGCTTTGGAGTTTGCCTTACGTGCGGCGGGCAACAATCGTGTAGAATTGGAGAAAGTGCTCCGGCGTTACCATGCGAATGCTGTCGACAGTCTGAAATATGCCGCTGCCTGCTTTTTGATAGAGAATATGCCTTTTTATACGTATCCCGAGAGCGAGCAATTGGAGAATTACAAATCCTATTATATATGGTTGAAAGAGACTCGTTCAAGGTCGTTTGAACAGTTGGCGGATTCTGTGCGACAACTGTTCGGACCGATAGACAGGATGCAACAGAAAAGAGATATACTTGAAGTCGATTCCGCTTACTTGTGCCACAATATTGACTGGGCTTTTAAAGTCTGGCATGAACAGCCTTGGGGAAAGAACGTCTCTTTTGAAACCTTTTGCGAGTATCTGCTTCCTTACCGTATCGGAGACGAACCGTTGACCTACTGGCGGGAGATGTACTATGAGAAGTACAATTCGATGCTTGATTCTTTGCGGTCGTCCGACTCACTGGATTGTGAAGACCCGTTTGTGGTAGCCGAATATCTGAGAGATCGGCTGCAGGACAACAGTTCTTTTTATACATCTGTTTCGCCTTTTCCTTTCGGGCATATCGGCCCTCATTACGTGCAATATCAGGTGGGGCGTTGCCAAGACCTGACCGACTTTGAGATTTATCTGTTTCGTGCGTTGGGCATTCCTTGCGCCACCGATTTCCTGCCTCTTCGCGGACATACAAATGCAGGACACTTTTGGGTGGTCACTTGGGATAAAAATGGAGAGGAATATACATCCGATTTTATGGGGAAACTGGAAAAAATACATAAGAGTGCATTGTATAATGATGATTTCAGCCCTAAAATATATAGGTATACTTTCAGTGTGAACAGAGAGCTGCACAAGCAGATGACAGCATATGGGGAGGAGGTGTATCCTTTCTGGAATTTTCCTAAGTTCATCGACGTTACTTCCACTTATGGACATTCTTTTAGTAAAGAATTGTCTATCCCTCTCGAAAGGCAGTATCACGACAAACGTAAGGGGCGAATAGCCTATCTGTGTGCGAGTAGAAGAGACAACTGGGTGCCTGTGGACTGGGCAGAGTATGATGCCCGCCATCTGATTTTCCGGAATGTGCGCAATGGTGCAGTGATGAGAGTGGCTACCATAGAGAATGGTTTACTCACCTTCCTGACCGATCCCTTTTATATCGACAGGCAGAGTGGTAAAGTGCATTATTGTACTGCCGGCACAGGCAAGCAGAAGGTCGTGTTGTATGCAAAATGCGATTTGGGGGGAGAAGATTTATTCTGTGAACGTATGTTGGGAGGTATTTTCGAAGGAAGTAACCGTCCGGATTTTGTGGATGCGGATACATTATACATAATAACGGATGTGCCTGCCCGGCTAAATACCGTAGCGGGAAGTTACTCGGACAAAGCGTATCGTTATCTTAGATATAAGGGACCTGCCGACTCTCATTGCAACGTGGCGGAAATCGCTTTTTATGAGAAAGGCGATACGGCTTCCGTCAAAGGGAAGTCAATAGGCACTCCAGGATGTTTCTACAATGACGGTACGCACGAATATATGAACGCGTTTGACGGTAAAACCTGGACATCCTTTGATTATTCTCATCCTTCCGGTGGCTGGGCAGGTCTTGACTTGGGTAGAA
Source organism: Bacteroides sp. f07 (assembly GCF_042854785.1). NCBI lineage: Bacteria > Pseudomonadati > Bacteroidota > Bacteroidia > Bacteroidales > Bacteroidaceae > Bacteroides > Bacteroides sp. f07. Next base: position 1,504,791 of record NZ_BAABXI010000001.1, read on the forward strand.
AGGTATGCATAGACCACATTGTGTATACTCCCCGCAACCGGGACAATTATATCCGTCCCGGAGATGTGTATGAACTGTTTTATTGCGACTGCCATTGGAAATCGGCAGGCACTGTAAAGGCTGCTTCCGATTCGTTGGTGTTTTGTGGGATTCCCGAAAATGCATTGTTGTTTTTACGCAATCATACACGTGGAGTCGATGAACGGATTTTTAGTTACGAAAACGGAATTCAATTATGGAAATAAGAATGAATGGCAGATTGACAACAATTGTCAAGAGAATCATTGAGGGAGTAAGTTGTGTTTCACTGATTTGCATCTGCTCCTGTTCCTGTTCGGACAGTCGGAATATTCCTTTTTCCGGTGTTTCTTCCGTCGGGCATGTGGATTGGACGGTGTCGCCCGGACTTTCAACTTTTCCGTTGACGGGAATCGTGAGGGTGGATGGCAAGACGTACCGCTTTTGTGGCGGAGATTCCTTGCGTATGTTTCCTTTGGCTTCGTTTTCGGAAGATGATATTTCCGGTTGGGAGTGTAAGTATACTTTTTTATTTCCGGGAAAAGGCTGGGAACAACCGGGATGTGATGAATCTTCGTGGCAGTCGGGCAGAGGAGGATTTGGTTTCGGGTATGAAGACTATCCGGTGCATACAGCATGGGTGGCGGACAATCTGTATGTTCGCCGGCAATTCGAGGTGACGGACAAAGAAGCCTTGAGAGGACATAAAATGTACGTCCGATATGTCTGCGATGACCAACTGACCATTTATTGCAACGGACAATATTGGTTTAAAAAGGAATGCTTTACTCCCTCTGCCGAATGCCATGTTTTGACGGACGAGGACATGGAGGCTATTCGGACAGGAGATAACCTTCTGGCAGTTTACGGACGCAACACGGGTGGCCCTGCCTTAATGGATTTCGGACTGTATGTAGAGAATAAGACCTATGCTGATGCCGACACTGCTCTGTTGCAATATGTGGATATACAAGCCACGCAGGCACACTATGTGTTTCAATGCGGTGACCTGCATCTTCGGCTTGATTTTGTATCCTCGTCCATGTCCGAACAATGGAATATGACAGGGTGGCCTGTAGGCTTTGTATCCTATCGGATAGAAGGAGACGATGACGGTACCCACGAGGTGGAAATATTGTTCGATATGGATGTGAAATGTATGTTCGGTAAAGCCAAGGCAGAGAGCCGGGTAGACGGTGGATGGCGGCTTGTCCGGTGTGAGGGGTTGCATTTGGCTATGAAAGAGGGTGCTGCGTTTACGAGCGAAGAAGGACATATCGTTCTTTCTCAAAAGTTGGGTGTGGAAAATGGGTATGAGGAGATACTGGTGGTTGGATATGAGGAAGGAGAACACTTGTTGTTTGCTGGCGAAAGCTTGTATCCTTTTTGGAATGGGAATGGTGAACGAACGATGAACAGACTGATGCAATCGGTCGGTAATCACTATCAGGAGATAAAAGCGGACTGCGACAGGCTCGATTGCAAATGGAACAGTAAAGCCTTTGGCAAACGTGATACCGTGTTCGCACGGCAGATGTTGCCTGCATATCGTGATTTTGTAGCGTCGCACCGTTTTTTCCTTTCATCGGACAACAAGCTTTTCTGCTTTGCTGATACGTTGGGCAATGTAAGAGATGCCTACGAGAGTTTTCCCGTATTGAGTTTTTTCCACCGCATTGATTGGATGAAGGCTTTGCTCGAACCGGTATTTGAGTATTGTGGGAGTTCCTGTTGGCAGCGAAAGCATCCACCTTATGACATGGGGTTGTATCCCGTGGCTTCCCGGCAAGTGAAAGAAGGGAATAGTGTGGTAGAGACCACTGCCGATATGCTGGAGATGGTTCTTGCCATTGTGGAGGAGGAACAGGACTTTGCTTTTGTGGGTATGCATTGGGCGGTTCTATGTCAATGGGCGGATTTCTTGGAGAATTATACCATCAGGAATGTGGCATCTTCGGGTGCTTCTTTAGAATGTACTAAAAAAGAACAGGGATTGTCCGCATATCGTGAGCTTGTCCGTTGGAAAGAGAAAGGGTGAAAGAAAAAAGTATAACATATTAAAAAAGGAGGTGAAACGATAGTAGAACAGTTGTGTTTTCTGTAAGTGTCCGGCTACTTCTCGCTGAAATGATAAAAGCGAGCTAACGAGAAAAATGTATCATAAGTGGGAAGGATTTTTCCCAATAACAGTTTATTTGATGAAGATAAAGTTTGTAAAGACAATATCCATACTATTGGTATTGTCGGCTTTAGGATTTTTAGTTTTGAGAAGCGAGTTTTTTGTGCAAGATGAGGTTCGTTATGTCAAGGAATGGTACGGTAAAAAACTGATTTTTCCGGAGCAGATGACTTTTCGCTTGTATGGCAAAGAGTCGGTAGACTACGATTACTCTACAGCAGACTATAAGATATTGGCACTCATGGATTCTGTATCCTGCATAGAGTGTCAATTGAGGATAGACGACTGGAAACGTTTTATTACGGATGTGGATTCATTGACAAATGCCAACATAAGATATTTGTTTGTAATGAAGCCTGTTTCTGAGCGAAATCTGTACGATATATTGAAGGATGAAGATTTTCAGATTCCGGTATGTACGGATGGTGCCGAGTTTAGAAAAATCAATAAAATGGAATTTCCGGGCACTCATGTATTCTTGTTAGACCAAAACAATCAAATAATATGTGTGGGTAATCCTTTGCTCCGTAAAAGGATACGCGAGTTGTATTTTAATTTAATGAACTAACATGAAAGTAAAGTATTTTATTTATTTGTTCGCAGTTGTTCTTGTAACAATAGCGGTGAACCTGAAAGACAGAAGAAATCAGGATTTAAATCTAGTGGCGAATATTGAGGCTTTTTCTGCGGCATGTGATCCGGAAATAGATGCGACATTGGAGCCATATTTTGAATTAAAATTTTATAGTTATTGGATTGGAGAATTAGGTAAACCAACCCAAATTCCTTGCTGTATGCGGAATGATAGCCAATACAGTGGGTGTGCAAGAGGGTTAGATAGATGTAAGAAATAGTAATATTATTCGGTAAAAATTCTTTGGTATCTCTCGTTAAATGTCATCGTCGAGATTTTAGCGTTTTGAAGTACTAAAGTCTTTTTACCGAATATAAAATAGCTGTGTTATGAGAATAATAAATTTGTTTCTTTTTGTATTGCTATTTTGTGTTTCATGTACTTCTACTCATGACGACACTTGTGAAATAGTAAAGTATGATCATACCAATATCAAAGAAAGTTATCCATTATCAACTTTTATTGATACGGTGAAGTTCATTCGTTTGGAATTACCGGAATCCTGCTTTTTTGGAAGGGTGGGAGATATTTTGTTTGATGACTCCGGCATTTATGCAGTCGATTCAAAACAAGACATTGTTTATCGTTTCAATTCGGATGGAATGTTTCTGAATACGATTGGCAAACGAGGTGAAGGTCCGGGAGAGTATGCCGAACTTACATCCTGCTTTTTAGGAAAGAATTCGATTTACATAGCCGATATTTACATAAGCAGGATTTATGAATATTCTTTTGATGGAGACTATATAGGTACAATTTCACATCCTTTTGAATTAGTATACGATTATATACGGGAATTGCCAAATGGTAATTTTTTGTGTCATACAGTAGATGGTGGTAATGAAAATACCCATGGAGTTTGGATTATGGACAGACAAGGAAAACTTTCTAAAAGAGTTTTAGCGATTTCAGAGATATATCCTTTTAGTAGTTCCGGGTGGGATACAATGACTTTGCAGGAAGATGGAACTATTCAAATTTACGATCCTCCTGTTGGCATATTCTATTCGTTCAATCCTCAAGATGAATCGATACATAAGATTTTCCAGCATAAATCGAACTATAAAATGACCGGTGATTTTATAGGCGTTAAAAGTAACTATTATATAAAAGAGGAACATGCGAATTGTGATATAATTGTAAATACAGACAGGTATCTTTTGTCTATTTGGTCTTTGCCTGATATGACTGCTTCTTTTACTTTATTGGATAAAAATACTCAGAAAGTAGAGAACTGCTCTTATCCCGAAATGGATATTCCTGGTTTGATCAATCTCGGCAATTGGATGCCGTCCAATCTCTCCAATACTTGGGTTACTTGTTTTAATGATGAATTTATAGACGAGTATTTTCCGGAAAAATATGATGAATTGCGTATGAGTGAAAATGTGTTGATTGTAAACAAACTGATTTTTAAACGATAAAAAACATATGAACTTAATGCCATAAAGTACCATGCGAATAATAAATCTGTTTTTATGTGTATTGTTATTTTGTGTTTCATGTACTTCTACTTATGACGACACTTGTGAAATAGTAAAGTATGATCATACCAATATCAAAGAAAGTTATCCATTATCAACTTTTATTGATACGGTGAAGTTCACTCGTTTGGAATTGCCGGAATCCTGCTTTTTTGGAAGAGTAAAAGACATTTTATTTGATGACTCCGGCATTTATGTAGTCGATTCAAAACAAGACATTGTTTATCGTTTCAATTCGGATGGAACGTTTCTGAATACGATTGGCAAACGAGGTGAAGGTCCGGGAGAGTATGCCGAACTTACATCCTGCTTTTTAGGAAAGAATTCGATTTACATAGCCGATATTGGTCCGTGCCGAATTTATGAATATTCTTTTGATGGAGCCTATATAGGGACAATATCACATCCATTTAAGTTGGTATACAATTATATGCGGGAATTCACTAGTGTCCCGTTAAAATCGGGACGAGTTATTAATTAATCAAATAATCCCGGAATAAGGGGATTAAATTGTTCTTTGACATCATTGAAATTAGTCTTATTAAACAGCTCTTGTAAAGGCGTTTTATCTGTTAATGAGATGCTAAGAATCTGCAAGACCTCATAAGTTGAACGATTCAGTTGCATATCATATTGGACAATAGCTACTAAACAATAGGTGATGATAGCAACACTAATCTGTATTCGAACCGCATTCTCGGTAGTACCCCAGAACCTTTTTATCTTAAGGTGTTGTTTCAGCCATTTGAAGAAAAGTTCCACGAACCATCTTTTCTTATAAAGATTGGCAACATCAAGTGCAGATATGTGTTTGGCATTCGTCAGGAATGTGAATTCACGATCATCCTCTTCATCATAGAAACGGATGACTCTGAATGATTCAGGATACTTCTTTTCAGAAGTGTACCCTATCAGTTTCACTTCCGCATCTGAAAGGATATTCTTCGGCATTCTACGCTTCCATTTACAGAACTTGCATTTCAGATTAGACTTCGCTCTGACTACAAAGAAAGAACCTGTAAGATGAATCCGATAAAGTTCTTTAAACGAGTCATACGCTCTGTCAAATATATAATAAGCATTTGGCTCATAATTAATTGCGGACATTTCTGTTGAATCATGCCTGGATGCTGTAGTTACTGTATAAAAGGCTGGAAGTTGTGCTTCTATGTCATAAAGGACATGAGCCTTAACTCCACCTTTTTTCTTACGGAACTTCGCCCAAGGGAATGTAGCCAAACATAAAGGAATCGTAGTGGAATCAAACGCATACTTCCTTCCTGGAATATCCAAGATGTGAGTCGATCGTTTTTCACATGCTTCCTTCATCATATAGAAAGCAAAATCTTCGAAGATTCTGTAATCCCGATTCTGATTGGCAGATGCAAGCGTAGTTTTGGCAATGGGCTCACGACCCAATCCCAAATGATAACGCTTTCCTTGATGTGCTTCCAAAGCTACAATCAAGTCACGAAGACTTTCACGATTACTGAGTTGACCGAACATCATTGCAAGTAACTGACTCCAGCAAGTGAAATGTTTCACATAACGATTGCCATCATACTTGTCTACAAGTCTTCTGAACTTATCATTGTTCAAGAATTCTACTAACTGAGCGAAAACATATTTATCTTGGTTCATTTGAGGTCACCTTAATTGACCTCAAAGGTATGATTTCAAATCGTCGCGCCTAAAAAGTAGTATCTAATAGACTATATTTCAATTATTTCAAAGAACTATTTATCCACTTTTACGGGACAGTAATGGCGGGAATTATCCAATGGTAATTTCCTTTGTCATACAGTGAGTGGAATGAACAAAATGCATGGAGTATGGATTATGGACAGACAGGGAGAACTTTCTAAAAGAGTTTTAGCCATTTCAGAGATATATCCTTTTAGTAGTTCCGGATGGAATACAATGACTTTGCAGGAAGATGGGACTATTCAAATTTACGATCCTCCTGTTGGCATATTCTATTCGTTCAATCCTCAGGACGAATCGATACATAAGATTTTTCAGCATAAATCGAACTATAAAATGACCGGCGATTTTATAGGCGTTGAAAGTAGCTATTATATAAAAGAAGAACATGCGAATTGTGATATAGTTTTAAATACAGACAGGTATCTTTTGTCTATTTGGGCTTTGCCTGATATGACTACCTCTTTTACTTTATTGGATAAGAATACTCAGAAAGTAGAGAGTTGCTCTTTTCCCGAAATGGATATTTCAGGTTTGTTCAATTTTGGTCGTTGGGTATCTTCCAATCTCTCCAATACTTGGGTTACTTACCTTAATGACGAATTTATAGGCGAGTATTATCCGGAAAAATATGAGGAATTGCGTATGAGTGAAAATGTGTTGATTGTAAACAAACTGATTTTTAAACATTGAAGTGTATGTGTTTGACTAAAAAAGAATCTGTTGCATATTTTTGGGGAGGGTTAGGAATTGTTTCCATGTTGAGTGTTGTTCTTCTGAGGTTTGAAGATATACCTGTAGGAGCAACTGAGGGACATTGGTTATGGATTGGCCGGGCTTTTATAAGTTTGTCAATAAGTTTGGTATTGATGGCATTGCTGTTAAGCCCCTCTATAAAAGCAGACAAACTTGGTTCTCTTTTTAGTTGGACATTGATATTTTTAAGTTCTATAGAAGCTGTATGGGGGCTGTTGCAACTGGCTGGTTGCGCAATGCCTGGCAATCTGTTGTTTACACTTACAGGAACATTCAATAATCCCGGACCATATATTGGGTATGTGGCTGTAGGATATATGCTTTGCTTCAATGAATGGCTACGGTTGAAAGAAAAGGGCGGGCGTACGCCTGTTTACTTTGTTGTGGAGATTGTGCTTGTTCTTTTATTGTGTGTGCTGATTGCCGCCATGAGCCGTGCAGCGTGGTTGGCTGTAGTTGTGTCAAGTGTTTGGTTGTGTTTTGTCCGATACTCATGGCACAGGAGATTATCGCATTATCTGCATGAGAACAAATGGAAAGTAATATCCGGTGGAGTGATGTTGCTATCGGTGTGCGTGGGATTATTGTGTATCTTGGGATTTGTCATAAAGGGAAATTCTGCATTAGGAAGGCTGTTTATCTGGAAATTATGTATACAGGCTATTGCCGGGCAACCACTCACCGGATATGGGGATGGCAGTTTTATGCATGTCTGCGGAGTGTTGCAGGAAAAGCATTTTGCCAGTGGAGATTATGAAGCTTGGGAAGAATATGTGGCGGGAATACCGGAATATGCTTTTAATGATTATTTGCAGATAGCTGTCGAAAAGGGGCTGTTGGTCTTAATTCTCTTTTTGGCTATTATTTGTCTGGCATGGTATAGGGCGTATAGGAGAAAAAAGTATGGATTTTGTGCGGTGTTGATGTCGTTGTCTGTATTTGCTTTTTTCTCTTATCCATTGCAGATTCCAGTGCTGCAAGTTACTTTTTATGCTATTATTGGCATGTGTTTTTGGGAGGATATTCTGCGCAGTAGGTTCTGGCTTGTTCTAATTGTATTGTTTTTGGGAGGAACAGGATGGGCTATTTGTACCGATAATTCATATTCTGCTTACGTAAATTGGAAAAAAGATAGTAGATGGTATTATAATGGGAAATACGAGATAGCGGAAGAGAAATATGTCCGGTTGTATCCGTTATTGAAAGGCAATCATAATTTCTTATATGAATATGGGCACATTTTGTATGAGTTGGGGAAATATGAACAGTCGGTCGATATCGTGGAAGAGGCGTTGGAATTATGTAATACACAAGTCGTTTGGTATCTGCAGGGGATGAATTATTGGAAGCTGAACAGATATGAAGAAGCGGAAAAATGTCTGATTCGTTCCCACAATGTCCTGCCTATACGTATATATTCTTATTATGTACTGACGAAGTTTTATGCAGACCCTGTATGTTTTCAGCCTGAGAAGATGAAGGAAAATGCCCGTATCGTATTGACTAAGGAGCCGAAGGTGATGTCGAAGGCGATAGAAGATATGAGGGAAAAGGTACGAGCATTGCTGGAGGAGAGGGAGAGAGCCGTAAAGTAATCATTGGATAATAAAGAAGTGCGATATGGATAGATTTCTTGCTGTTATAAAGAAGTTGCTGACATTGTTTGTGAAACTGTTTACAGGAGTGTGCTATTTGGTGTTATTATTCTTTTTTGTACAGGTGTTTTGTTATACTTCATTTCGAATTCCTTCCGAGTCGATGGAGCCGGTATTGGTAAATGGCGATTACATTCTGGTTAATAAGATGATAAAGGGGGCCCGGCTGTTTGATGTATTTGCGGCTGTCGAGGGTAAAGACGTAGATATCTATCGGATACCCGGTTTTGGTGATTTTAAGAGGAATGATGTGCTGGTATTCAATTTTCCTTATCCGGAGAATCGTTGGGACAGTATCAGCATGGATGTTATGCGATATTACGTGAAACGGTGTATTGCTTTGCCGGGAGATACGTTGGAGATTCGGGGAGGGCGATATAAGGTACGTGGCTGTGGCGAGAGGTTGGGGAATCAAGACGAACGGTATATTGAGAAGTTGGAACATGCGGAACAATACGGCATTGCAGTGGATGCATTTCCTTACGATGAACAGCAAGGATGGACTGTCTGTGAATTCGGACCTTTGGCAATTCCCGAAAAGGGGCGGAAGGTAGTGATGAACCGTACGAGTTTCTTTCTGTATAGGCAGCTGATAGACTGGGAACAGAAGAAAAAACTCTCTTTGAAAGACGGACGGATTCTGTTGGGGGATAGTGCGATTACACAATATCGTTTTGAAAAAGACTATTATTTTGTTGCTGGTGACAATATGGCAAATTCGCAAGATTCGCGCTATTGGGGGATGCTACCGGAAGAGTATATTGTAGGTAAAGTAGTCCGTATCTGGTATTCGGAAGATAAATATTCAGGAAAAATCCGTTGGGAGCGGATTCTGAAAAAAGTCAGATAAAGGAGGAAATGTAGAAAATAGGAGATATGACAGAATTTTGTCTTTTTTAGACAGAATATTGTTCTCAAGTCTCTCTGTTAATGCTTTTCTTTGGGGGTTAGAAAGAAATTGAAATGATTATAATTAAATAAAGGAAGTGGCGTTTGATGTAGGATAAAATGAAGGATAAAAACACTTTATTAATTTGAGAACAGAATGTGTAATTATGTATAAATTGTATCATTTTATGGAATAGAAAATTTTAAATATTATTGTGCTTGTTGCAATATATTTATTTGTAATTCAGTATTCAAATTCTAAGAAGAATGAGGATATATTGACTTTGTTAGATATAGAGAAACTTGGCTGGGCAGAAAATGTTCCTATTGATTATTATGTCCCTGATCAATCTAATAATCCGAAAGAATGTACTATGGAAATATGGGTTGACGGAAGCGTTAGTGGTTCTGATGGAATAATAACTTTTATCTCGTCCAGTCCACTTATTCTTTTAGAAAGTCTTGGGAGGTAATTTATTTAAGTAAATCTTTTGCGAATAATAAAGATAGACAAGCGTTTAAAAGTCTTTATGATGAACTTAATGATGATGATAATCCTGTCATCTTTAAGTTGCGGATAAAATAAAAAACAGAGAGGATTATGAAATGAGAGAGGAAGTAAAGAAATTATTGAAATAAAAGAACCAATAAATATGAAGAAACACGAATGTATATGGTTACTGTTATGTTTGGCATTAGGAGTAAACACCTCTTGCTCTGACAAGAAAAATAGTGCTGATGAACAGGAGAAAGGAGTGACCACCGTTCTTCCTGCCGCAAAGAATGAAGTTACTACCCAAATTCTGAAGAAGCGGAATTTTGACCATGAACTGGTAAGCAACGGCAAGGTGAATGCCCGCAGTAAAGCCGATTTGCGTTTTGAAACGGGTGAAGTCATTGCCCGTATTTATGTGAAGAATGGCGACCGTGTACATAAAGGACAGAAACTGGCGGAATTGGATAAATTCCGTCTGGAGCAGAAACTCTCCCAGGCGGAAGACGCTTTGTTGAAAGCTGAACTCGAATTGAAAGATGTGCTTATCGGGCAGGGATATACGCCGGATGATTTCAGTAAGGTTCCAGTGGAGACAATGAAACTTGCGAAAGTGAAGAGCGGTTATGAGCAGTCGAAATCCCAGTACGAATTGACAAAAAGGGAGACGGAACATGCAACGCTTACCGCGCCTTTTGACGGGGTGGTGGCTAATCTTTTTTCGAAGCCTTATAACCCGGCCAATACCTCGGAAGTATTCTGTACTATTCTTGATACCAAAAGGCTGGAAGCTGAATTTACCGTATTGGAGAATGAGCTTGCCTTTATTAAAAAAGGAGATAAGGTGACGGTTATTCCTTATGCCGGAGAAAGTTCTTTTGAAGGTAGTGTATCCGAAATCAATCCGTTGGTGGATACCAATGGAATGGTAAAGGTAAAGGCTGACGTAAACGGTGAAGGCAAGCTGTTCAGCGGTATGAATGTGCGGGTCAGTGTCAGGCGGAACTTGGGTGAACAGTTGGTGATTCCCAAGACGGCTGTGGTATTGCGTTCCGGCAAGCAAGTGGTGTTTACATTGGAAAAAGGCAAGGCCATGTGGAACTATGTGCATACGGGACTGGAGAATGCAACGGAATACATTGTTTCTGATAAATCCCGGAAAGGAGTTGAAGACGGTCTGTTGGAAGGAGACACGGTTATTGTAACCGGGAATCTGAATCTGGCGCATGAAGCGGAAGTAAATGTAAGATAATCAAAAAGGCACGGATTACACGGTTTTAGAATTGTGATAGTATAAAGCAACAGCGTAATCCGTGTAATCCGTGCCTAAAACTAAAGTAAGCATGATAAAATTTTTAATCCAGCGTCCTATCGCCGTGTTGATGGCTTTCACCGCCTGTTTTATAATCGGCCTGGTTACCTATTCCACACTGCCGATATCGCTGCTTCCGAATATCGCCATTCCGGAGATTACCGTACAGGTTTCTGCCGCCAATACATCCGCCCGTGAACTGGAAAACACGATTGTGAAACCTTTGCGCAGCCAACTGATTCAAGTTTCCACCTTGAAGGATATTCATAGCGAATCGAGGGACGGGGCGGGTATCATCCGCCTGTCTTTTGAGTTCGGCACTAATACGGACCTTGCTTTTATCGAGGTCAATGAGAAGATAGACGCCGCAATGAACTATCTCCCCAAAGAAACGGAACGTCCGAAAGTCATCAAGGCGAGCGCAACGGATATTCCCGTGTTCTACCTGAACCTGACCTTGAAGAATGACAATGCTTATAGCACTACCACGGGACAGCAATCCTTTCTTGACTTGTGTGAATTTGCCGAATCGGTTATCAAGCGCAGGATAGAGCAGCTCGAAGAAGTGGCTATGGTGGACGTGACCGGACTGGTGGAACGTCAGGTACAGATTGTGCCTGACGAGGACAAGCTTGCCATGATGGGACTTGCCATCGGGGATATTGAGTCCGCCCTGTCGTCCAACAATGTAGAACCGGGCAGTATGACGGTACGTGACGGGTACTACGAATATAATATCAAATTCTCGACATTGCTGCGTACGGCGGAAGATGTGGAGAATATCTATCTGCGTAAGGGCGACCGCATTGTGCAGTTAAAGGATTTCTGCAAGGTAAATATCGTGCCAGTGAAGGAAAAGGGCGTGTCCTTGTCGAACGGAAAGCGTGCGGTGACACTGGCTGTCATCAAGCAGGCGGATGAGAATATGGACAAGATGAAGAACTCCCTGGTAGGAACGATGGAGTATTTCCAGCGGGTATATCCGGATATTGATTTCAGTATCAGCCGTAATCAGACGGAACTGCTGGACTTCACGATTTCCAATCTGCAGCAGAACCTTTCTTTAGGATTCCTCTTTATCTGCCTGGTAGCAGTCCTGTTCCTGGGTGACGTGAAATCCCCGTTGGTCATCGGGCTCAGCATGGTGGTTTCCATCGTAATCAGTTTCGTATTCTTCTACCTTTGTAATATGTCACTGAATATCATTTCCCTTGCCGGATTGATTCTGGCTTTGGGAATGATGATTGACAGTTCGATTATCGTGACCGAGAATATTTCGCAATACCGCGAACGGGGATATTCACTGCGACGTGCCTGTATCACAGGGACAAGTGAAGTAGTGACGCCCATGCTGAGCTCTTCGCTGACCACCATCGCCGTATTCGCTCCCCTGATTTTTATGAGCGGCATTGCCGGAGCTATCTTCTACGACCAGGCTTTTTCCGTCACGGTAGGGCTGATGGTGTCTTATTTTACAGGTATCATGCTGCTTCCCGTCCTTTATCTGCTGGTCTACCGTACAGGTATCCATACCCGTAAATGGAAATGGCTCTCCTTTAAATTCAATAACCCGGTAAAAGACCATACACTGGACCGTTTCTATGATGCCGGAGTAGACTGGGTGTTCCGTCATAAAACGTCCAGCGTATTGTTTTGCGTCATTTCCATTCCGCTCTGTGTATTCTTCTTTTTCTTTATAGACAAGGAGCGGATGCCCGATATCGAAGAAAACGAACTGATTGTCCGCATAGAATGGAATGAGAATATCCACGTGGATGAAAACAGGAAGCGTGTGGACGAACTTTTTAAGGAACTGGACGGCTGCTCCCTGGAACAGACGGCTTCTGTCGGCAGGCAGGATTTTATCCTGAACCGGGAAAGGGAGCTTTCATCTTCCGAAGCGGAACTTTATTTCCGGACGGAGACTTCCGGCGGGATTGCTCCTTTGGAACAGGAGATATACCGACGGCTGAAAGAACGTTATCCGCTCTCCGTCATTTCTTTCTCTCCGCCGGAGACGGTATTCGAGAAACTTTTTGTAACGGGCGAGCCGGATATCGTAGCCGAATTTTATGCCCGCAACAGGGCGCAGGCTCCTGTCGCGGAAACGATTCGCAAACTGGAACATGAACTGACAGTAGAAACCGGAATCAATCCTACGGGCATCGCTTTTGAGAACCAGTTGAACCTGAGCATCAGCAAGGAAAAACTGTTGCTTTACCGTGTCTCCTATAATGAACTTTACCGTGTCCTGAAAACGGCTTTCCGCGAGAACAGCGTGACTATGCTGCATTCCTACCAGCAGTATCTTCCGATTACTATTGCGGGGAATGAGAAAACCGTGAACAGGGTCTTGCAGGAGACATTGGTACAGACACAGCCGGATAACCGGGGCAATATAGAATATATCCCGCTCCGGGAACTGGTAAAGGTAACTCCTGCCGAAGACCTGAAAAGTATTACTGCCGGGCGTAACGGGGAATTTGTGCCTTTCGATTTTTATGGAGTGCGCGATGCGGACAGGCTGATAAAAGACGTGAAGCAGGTAGCCGGAAATACAGGGGAGTGGGATACCGGGTTTTCCGGCAGCTTCTTCTCGAACCGGGAAATGCTGGACGAACTGGTGGTGATACTCCTGATTTCCCTGTTGCTGATGTATTTCATCCTTTCGGCACAGTTCGAGAGCTTTTTGCAACCCCTGCTTGTCCTGGCGGAAATTCCGATAGACGTTGCATTCGCGCTTCTGCTGCTTTGGATTTGCGGGCATACGTTGAACCTGATGTCAGCCATCGGGCTTATCGTCACCTGCGGTATCGTCATCAATGACTCTATCCTGAAACTGGACGCAATCAATGAACTGCGTAAAGCAGGTGTCCCTTTGCTGGAAGCCATCCATGAAGCCGGACGCAGGCGCCTGCGTCCCATTATCATGACCTCGCTGACTACGGTTTTCGCCATGGTGCCGCTCTTGTTCTCTTCGGATATGGGTTCGGAACTGCAAAAGCCGTTGTCCATTGCCATGATAGGGACGATGTCGGTAGGCACGGCAGTGAGCCTGTTTATCATACCGTTGCTTTACTGGTTCATTTACCGCCGTAAGGCAGTGCCTCCGGCTTGACACTCTGGTTCGTATAGCTTGGCACAACAGTTTCCATAGCTTGGCACGGTTGTTTCATATAGTTTGGCACAACAGTTCCCATAGCTTGGCACTATCGTATTCATTACCTGGCACAACCATGCCTCTTGTTTGTAACATTGATAACTCTTATATAAAAAGATGATAACCATGACCCATCCATTCCGTCTCATTCATAACAGCCTGCTTGCCGGGTTGTTTTTCTCCTGCACCGGCTTGCAAGGGCTGCATGCGCAGCAGCGCCTTGTGCTCGACTTGGAGCGTACGATCGCTCTTGCCAACGACAGCTCCCTGGAGTCGTTCCGCACGCAGAACATGTACCTCTCCGGCTATTGGGAATACCGGACATACAAGGCAAACCGCCTTCCCAGCCTGACGCTGGACCTGACCCCGGCACAATATAACCGGGATATAACGAAACGTTATGATTCGGGCTCCAACCTCGACGTGTACCGCACGCAGCAGTCTTTTTACGCCTACGGCGGTCTGAGCGTACGTCAGAACCTCGACCTGACCGGGGGTACATTCTACCTGGAATCGAACCTTGCCTATATGCGCAGCTTCGGGAATAACAGCGCGACACAACTCACCAGTGTCCCTATAAGGCTCGGATATTCGCAGAGCCTGGTAGGATACAACCCTTTCAAGTGGGAGCGGAAAATCGAACCGTTGAAATACGAGCGCGTGAAGAAGGAGTTTCTTTATAATGTGGAGAAAGTCTCGGAAACGGCCACGAACTATTTCTTTTCCCTCGCCATGGTGCAGGCTGAATATAAACTGGCAAAGGACAACCTGGCTTCCACCGATACGCTTTACCGCATCGGGCAGCAGCGCCACCGGATAGCCGCCATCTCACAAGCCGACCTACTGACATTGAAACTGGACCGTGTCAACGCGCAGAACACTCTTCAGAACAAGGCAAGCGACCTGAAACGGGCGATGTTCTCCTTAGCGTCTTTTCTTAATCTGGATAAGAATACGCAAATCGAACTGAAACTCCCTTCCCGTCCGGGCATGATAAAGATTCCGGTGGATGAGGCTTTGAGCTGGGGGAGAAGCAACAACCCCCAATTGCTGGAATTGAAGCAGAATATACTGGAAGCGCAGCGGAATGTGGACAAGACAAAGAAAGAATCCCGTTTCAACGCAAGTGTGAATGCGAGCGTCGGTTTCAATCAGGTGGCGGATAATTTCGGGGATGTGTATCATAAACCGATGCAGCAGGACCTGGTGGCGGTCAGTGTTTCTATCCCGTTACTGGATTGGGGTGTCCGCAAAGGCAAGTATAATATGGCGCGCAATAATCTGAACGTGGTGAAGATTTCGGCACGCCAGGATGAGATTAGTATCGAAGAGGAAGTGATTATGACAGTGAGCGATTTCAATATCCAGCAGCAGTTGATAGCAAGCGCGGAAGAGGCGCTGGATTTGTCTGTACTTGCTTATAATGAGACGAAACAGCGTTTTATCATCGGCAAGGCGGATATAAACAGCCTGACACTTTCACTCAATAGGCAGCAGCAGGCACAGCGGAATTATATTTCAGCCTTGCAGAACTACTGGCTGAATTATTACAAGATACGCCGGCTTACCCTGTTCGATTTTGCTGCGAAGCTTTCTCTTTCGGACAGGTTCGATTTCAATGGGGGGAAGTTGGTTAAATGATAAATAAAAGAGTTCACCACAGATTTACACAGATAAAAAATATTCATTAAGAAGCATATTCATGATTGAGTATTACAGATAGAATAGGTGAAAATACTCTGTGAGAATCTGTGTAATCCGTGGTGCAATAACGATGATGCAAATTATGGAATCTGAAATAAATAAATCCCCGAAGGCTTCTGCCTTTACGCTGATTGTGGCTTTTGTCTGTGTGGCGTTGGTCGGGCTGGCGCTTGTTCCCCTGTTGCCTGTCAAACTGAACCCGTCACGGACGCTGCCCGGCTTCACGGTACGTTTCAGCATGCCGGGCACTTCGGCGCGTGTGGTGGAGATGACGGCTACCAGTAAACTGGAGGCGATGCTTGCCCGCGTGAAAGGGATTCGGGGAATTTACTCCACTTCGGGAAACGGGTGGGGAAGTATCAGCGTGAATTTGGATAAACATGTGGATGCGGCAGTCGCCCGCTTTGAGGCTTCTACCATTATCCGTCAGACGTGGCCGGAACTGCCGGACGGGGTGAGCTACCCGTATATTCAGATGCAGAGCCCGGGACAGAACAGCCAGTCTCCTTTCATGACGTTTACAATTAATGCGCCCGCTACGCCTGTATTGATTCAGCAGTACGCGGAAGAACATATAAAAACACGCCTGGCACAGCTTTCGGGGATTTATAAGATTAACCTTAGTGGTGCTACCCCGATGGAGTGGCGGTTGGAGTATGATTCCGAACAGTTGCGTACACTCGGGATAAGTACGGATGATATCCGCGAGGCGGTCCGGTTGCATTATCAGAAAGAGTTCATGGGTACTTATGATGTGGAACAGGGCGCTTCGGACAGGCAGTGGATACGTCTGGCACTGGTTCCCGAATCTGAAAACAAAGACTTCGAACCGGAAAGTTGGGATTTTGATGCGGGACGCATACAGGTAAAGATGAAAGACGGGAGAATTATCGGCCTGAATGAGCTGGTGAAGGTGTCCCGTGTGGAAGAGCAGCCGCAGAGCTATTACCGGATTAACGGGCTGAACTCGATTTACCTGTCTGTCGTGGCGGAAGAAACGGCTAACCAGTTGGCATTGAGCAAGGAAGTGAAAGCGTATATGGATGGTATCCGGTCGCTGCTTCCGGTGGGGTATGAGATTCACACCAGTTATGACGCGACGGAGTTTATTCAGGAAGAACTGAACAAGATTTATCTGCGTACGGGAGTGACGGTAGCCATTCTGCTGCTGTTTGTGTTGCTGATTACTTTCAGTCCCAAATATCTGTTTTTGATTGTAGTCAGCCTGTCCGTCAATATGGCGATAGCCGTTATTTTTTATTATGCGTTCGGATTGGAAATGCAGTTGTACTCTTTGGCAGGCATCACCGTCTCTTTGAATCTTGTGATTGACAATACCATTGTGATGAGCGACCACTATCTGAGGCGCGGGAACCGGAAGGCGTTCATGTCCGTGCTGGCAGCTACGTTGACAACGATAGGGGCACTGGCTATCATCTTCTTCCTGGATGAGAAGATACGTCTTAATTTGCAGGATTTTGCCGCTGTGGTGATTATCAATCTGGGAGTTTCATTATTGGTCGCCCTGTTGTTTGTCCCTTCCCTGATTGACAAAATCGGACTGGAACGGCGGAAGAAAACATCTCTTTCAAAACTCGGAAGACGGATGGGCAGCGTGCGTCCCTTTGTGTGGATACGTTCGAAAATGCGGCGTGTTCCGGTTTATTTCAGCCGTTTTTACGGGTGGCTGATACGGATTCTCTGTCGTTGGCGGGTGGCGGTCTGCATACTGTTATTGCTGGCTTTCGGATTGCCGGTATTCCTGTTGCCGGAAAAGATGAAAGGGGATGACAAGTGGGCGGAAGTTTATAATAAGACGCTGGGTACTTCCATTTATAAGGAAAAGGTGAAACCGGTAGTGGACAAGGTACTGGGCGGAACGTTAAGGCTGTTTGTGCAAAAGGTATATGAGGGGAGTTACTTTACCCGCAATGAAGAGGTGGTGCTTCATGCCAATGCTAATCTGCCGAATGGCAGCACACTGGAACAGATGAACACACTGGTTAAGAAGATGGAGGTCTATCTGAGCGGATTTAAGGAAATCAGGCAGTTCCAGACGTCTGTGGAGAGTGCCCGCAGGGCATCCATTCATATTTATTTCACGAAAGAACATCAGAAAAGCGGTTTCCCCTATACGCTGAAAGCCAATATGATCGGCAAGGTGCTCCAATTGGGTGGCGGCGACTGGAGCATCTACGGATTGCAGGATCAGGGATTCAGCAATAACGTGCGTGAGAATGCGGGCTCCTTCCGGGTGAAGATGTACGGGTACAATTATGACGAGTTGTATGCCCGTGCCGAGCAACTGAAAGAAAAGCTTTTGTCCCACCGCCGTATCCGGGAAGTGACCATCGGTTCCGATTTCTCCTGGTGGAAGGATGATTATATGGAATTCTATTTCAATCTGGACAAACGGCGGATGGCGGAGGAAGGGATTGGAGCCGGGAGACTGTTTTCCGCCATTCGTCCGGTATATGGGCGGAATATGGAAATCGGTTCGGTGGTGACGGAAGAGGGCACGGAAAAGATAAAGCTATCTTCGCGGCAGTCGGAAGAGAGGGATGTATGGGCGATGCAGTATTACCCTTTCGAGGCGGGCGGTAAGGAGTATAAGCTTTCGGAATTGGCAACCGTAGAAAAAGGACAGATGCCGCAGGAAGTGGCGAAGGAGAACCAGCAGTATCGATTATGCCTGCAATATGAGTATATCGGCTCTTCGGAACAGGGAAACAAACTGTTGAAGAAAGACCTGGAAGAGTTTAACGAACTTCTTCCGATGGGATATACCGCCAAATCGGAAGAAAACAACTGGTCATGGGGTGGAAAGGGCAACCAGCAGTATCGCCTGCTCCTGATAGTGATTGCCATCATCTTCTTTATTACAAGTATTCTGTTCAATTCTCTGAAACAGCCGTTGGCGATTATCTTTGTGATTCCGGTATCCTATATCGGCGTATTCCTGACGTTCTACTGGTTCAAACTGAACTTCGATCAGGGCGGTTTTGCCTCCTTTGTCCTGCTTTGCGGCATTACGGTAAATGCGAGTATTTATATCCTGAATGAATATAATTCTATCCGCAAGCGTTTTCCGCGTCTTTCACCGCTCCGGGCTTACGTGAAAGCCTGGAACACGAAAGTGATTCCTATTTTCCTGACGGTGGCTTCCACTATCCTGGGCTTTATCCCTTTCATGGTGGGAGTGGAAAAAGAAGGGTTCTGGTTCCCATTGGCGGCAGGCACTATCGGTGGATTGATAATGTCCGTAATCGGGGTATTTATTTTCTTACCGGTGCTGACGTTGAAGAGAAGCAAATGATTGGGATATTTTATATGAATTAAGCGATAAACTGGATATCGAAAAGAAGGACAAACAGATTTTAGGATATATAGCGACTAATAAAATAGTTAGATAAGTGGTGAAATGGTTAAAAAGTAAAATATTGTCTTTTTTAGACAAAATATTCGCTTTTTATTTATTAATAAGTGTGTTTATTTGTAGGCATGATACATATTGGTATGAAGGTCACACATCATTTACAATAGATATGAAAAGAAAAATGACAATTTTAGGGATACTTTGTATGAGTATGCCAATCGTAATGGGACAACAAAACTCATTTAGCGATCAAGAACGAAAAACATCCGATATTGCCGTTTATTTGGATACGAATAGACCAATCGAAGAGCGAGTGAAAGATGCATTGAACCAGATGACTCTTGAAGAAAAGGTGAAGATGATTCATGCACAGTCTAAATTTAGTTCGGCAGGCGTTCCCCGCCTCGGAATTCCCGAAGTATGGGCTACCGACGGTCCTCACGGTATCCGTCCGGAAGTGTTGTGGGATGAATGGGATCAGGCAGGATGGACAAACGATTCCTGTATTGCCTATCCGGCACTGACGTGCCTTGCTGCTACATGGAATCCCGAAATGTCGCATCTTTATGGGAAAAGTATCGGTGAAGAGGCGCGTTATCGCAAGAAAGACATCTTGTTGGGGCCCGGTATGAATATCTACCGTACTCCCTTGAACGGACGTAACTTCGAGTATATGGGAGAAGACCCGTATCTATCCGCCACTATGGTGGTTCCTTACATCAAAGGTGTACAAGAGAACGGGGTAGCTGCCTGTGTGAAGCATTATGCATTGAACAATCAGGAGTTCAACCGTCATACCACCAATGTGCAATTGAGTGATCGTGCTCTTTATGAAATATACCTGCCTGCTTTTAAAGCGGCTGTTCAGGAAGGTGGAACATGGTCGATTATGGGCTCTTATAATCTTTATCAGGGACAGCACGCTTGTCACAACAAACGTCTGCTTAAAGATATTCTTCGTGATGAATGGGGATTTGATGGCGTTGTAGTGTCCGACTGGGGAGGTGTGCACAACACCGAACAGGCTATTCACAATGGTATGGACTTGGAATTTGGTTCCTGGACGAACGGACTGTCTGCCGGAACGAGAAATGCGTATGATAATTATTACCTTGCTTTCCCTTACCTGAAACTGATAAAAGAGGGTAAAGTAGGAACAAAGGAACTGGACGAAAAGGTTAGTAATGTCCTTCGTCTGATATTCCGTACTTCAATGGATCCGCACAAACCGTTCGGCTCTTTAGGTTCTCCCGAGCACGGACAAGCCGGACGTCAGATTGGAGAAGAAGGCATTGTATTGTTGCAGAACAACGGTAACGTATTGCCTATCGATTTGAATAAAACGAAGAAAATAGCAGTAATCGGTGAAAATGCGATAAAGATGATGACTGTGGGTGGTGGTAGTTCTTCTTTGAAAGTGAAATATGAGATTTCTCCGTTAGATGGACTGAAAAGCCGTGTGGGCTCAAAAGCGGAAGTGGTATATGCCCGTGGGTATGTAGGCGATCCGACAGGAGAGTATAACGGTGTGAAAACCGGTCAGGATTTGAAGGACAACCGTTCGGAAGATGAACTGCTCGCAGAGGCTTTGCAAGTGGCTAAAGATGCCGACTATGTTATCTTCTTCGGTGGCTTGAACAAGAGCAATCATCAGGATTGTGAAGATTCGGACCGTGCCTCTTTGGGTTTGCCATACGCGCAGGATAGAGTGATAAGCGAACTGGCAAAGGTGAATAAAAACCTGATTGTTGTCAATATCTCCGGCAATGCTGTGGCCATGCCTTGGGTGAATGAAGTGCCTGCTATTGTTCAAGGTTGGTTCTTGGGGTCGGAAGCCGGAACAGCTCTTGCTTCCGTATTGGTGGGAGACGCTAATCCTTCAGGAAAACTTCCTTTCACTTTCCCTGCAAAACTGGAAGATGTAGGTGCTCATAAACTGGGCGAATATCCGGGTAATAAAGAAGAACTGGCACAGTCTAAACATAGAGGAGACACCATTAATGAAATCTATCGGGAAGATATTTTCGTAGGTTATCGCTGGGCGGATAAAGAGAAAATCAAACCGCTGTTCCCGTTCGGACACGGATTGAGCTACACTACTTTCGCCTATGGAAAACCCTCGGCCGACAAGAAAACAATGACTGTAGATGATACCATTTCTTTCACAGTCAATGTGAAGAATACAGGCACTCGTGAAGGTCAGGAGGTTGTTCAGCTTTATATCAGTGATAAGAAATCCTCTCTCCCTCGTCCGGTAAAAGAGTTGAAAGGTTTCCAAAAAGTGAAATTGGCTCCGGGAGAAGAGAAAGCGGTAACGCTGACGATTGATAAGAAAGCATTGAGCTTCTTTGATGATGCCAAACACGAATGGGTGGCCGAACCGGGCAAGTTTGAAGCGGTTATTGGAAGTTCATCAAGAGATATTAAGGGAATTGTTCTGTTTGAATTAAAATAAGATCTGAATTTTAATATAACTCGTAAGATGTAAATATTTATTAGGCTTTCTCGTAGGAAAGCAATTGAATTGTTTGAAATAAGAGTAAGGAACAGAATAGGGATGGAAATTTCAACTATACTGGGCGATTGTCGGAAAATAAAAAAATGTGTAGTTATATTTTTTATTGAAAAGGCTGTTTTGTATATAATAATATTCTGTTGAGCCAAAGCCTAGTACTATTATGGACTTCAAATGGAAAACGAATCTAATACGACTAGACCTAGATATTGAAAAATATATTATATGGCTGATTAGGGAATTTTTTCTCACTACTTATTTTGGGGGTAGTCAAGCAGGAATGAAGGATGTAAGTATAGATTATTATGTGTTTAAAAATTAAAATATTCTCGGGATATATTATCTTGATATTCCTGCTTGTCTTGACTATTTGTCTTTTTCGTAAGGAACAGATGAAGCGAAACTATTTGCAACAGGATGAACAGGAACTGCTTCATTTCTGGCATCTGACCGGAGAAGCCTACGCCGGCCTGCTGGATCTGGCCACTTATGGAGAGACGGTCAGTGTGTGGGACGAGAACGATCGGGGTACTTATCAGAAAAGGAGAAACGAGGTATGTGGCACATTACAGTCCTTGAAGCAATATGTGCATACATCCGGACAACGGGTGCGTATAGATTCGCTGTGCCTGCTTCTGGAGAGAAAGGAACAGTTGCTTGACACGGTAATGCATACATTCAGCCGTTTTCGTGAAGCCGGTGAAATCATAAACCGGAAAATCCCAGTGATTGCATCCCATATCCGCAATGAGAAAGCGCCTGTTGGAGTCAAAGAGGAAGTTCCGAAGAAAAGTTTCTGGTCCTTCCTCAAACGCAAGAAGAGAAAATCCGTTTATTCGGAACAGAAGGAAAAACGGGAACGGCTGCAACCTGCGGAAAAAGACCGGAAAGTCTCAACTGCAAGTATGCTTCATTCTTTAAACAGGGAACTGACCGGCCGGCAGGAGACTGAGCGTGAACGTCTGCTGGTACAAATGGAGTATCTGTACAATAACAATATGGCATTAAACTGTAGGTTGTATGGTATTATCAAGGATTTTGAATTGGAGACCGACCGGCGCCTTGAGGAACGTTACATGCAGTTCCTTTGGGCACGAGACCGGTCCTTTTATACGGTTTCCACTCTTGCCGTCTTTATTTCATTGCTGACTATTTTACTTTATATCATCATACATCGGGAGTTGAACCGGCGGAACCGATACCGGCGTCAGCTGGAAGCTTCCAACTTGGAAAACACGGAACTCCTCCAATCCAGGAAGCGTATGATGCTGACTATCGCCCATGACCTGCGCTCTCCCCTTGCCACTATCAGAGCAACGGCGGAACTGCTGCCCGGTGAAAAGGAAAGGGCTATGCAGGAGGAATACGCCGGAAATATCCGACATGCGTCAGACTATATGCTTTCGCTGGTGGACACGCTAATGAACTTCTATCTGCTGGATACCGGACAGGCCTGGGAGAACGTCTCCATCTTTCACTTGGAATCCCTGTTTCGGGAGATTGCAGACAGCTACTTGCCATCAGCTAAAAAAAAGAATTGCAGCTGTTGACCAGATTTTCCGGCATGAACGCGATTGTCAGTTGTGACAAGGGGCATCTGCAGCAGATCGTAAACAATCTGCTCTCCAATGCCTTGAAATTTACCGGAAAGGGACATGTCCTACTGGAAGCAATGTTCCATAAGGGAGAACTTTGTATCAAGGTGCAGGATACAGGAACGGGAATGGACAATAATGAGCAGAAACGAATATTTGACGCATTCGAACGGCTGGACAACGCCCGCAATATTCCCGGGTTCGGGCTCGGCCTTGCTATTACTTCCCGGTTGGTTTCGCAAACAGGAGGCTCCATTCGGGTGGAGAGCAGACCGGGTGAAGGCAGCTGTTTCATTGTGTTGCTGCCCCTTATCCTTGCCGATAGCAAGTCACTGAAAGATGAACAGCGGCTACCGATTGACTGCCGGATTGAGGGAGCCCGCATTCTTTTGCTCGATGATGACTTGAGGCAGCTTTCCCTCACACGTGAGATGTTCAGGCGTAACCGGGTCGAATGTGACTGCTGTACCGACTGCCGGAAAGTGGTGGAAAAACTCCGGGAAAATGATTATGATGTCCTGCTTACCGACATCCGGATGCCCGACATGGACGGGTTCGAACTGTTGGGACTGTTGCGCTCGTCCAATATAGAAAGGGCGAGGAGGATTCCGGTCATAGCCCTGACAGCCGGCGTGGAGCCGGAAGCTGAATACCTTTCTGGAGGATTTGCCGGATATGTCCGCAAGCCTTTCCGGATGGAGGAATTGATGGCGGTCGTCTCCCGGAGTGTCGGCAGGGACAGGCAGAGAGCATGGCAGCCGGACTTCTCCCTGATCCTCTCGGGAGAGGATGACAGGGAGGGGATGCTTGATGTCTTCATCTCGGAAAGCCGCAAGGACCTTGACCGGCTACGCAAGGCACTGGAAAAGAATGACCGACCGGCGGTTCGGGAGATCTTGCACAAGAATCTTCCCCTATGGACAAGCGTTCGCCTTGATTATCCGGTGGAGAAACTGCGCGCCATCGTACTGTCCGATTCGGAACTCTGGACGGAAGAACGGATAAAATGCATCCGTGAAATATGGGAAGCCGCTGAAAGACTGATTGCTTGTGCGGAAAACATGAAGAGGAACATAAGACAGGAAAATGAAATGAGACACTCATGAAAACCATATTGATTATAGAGGATGACGTTGTCTTCGGCCGTAGTATCGGCAACTGGCTGAGGAAGAAAGGAATGGACACCACCCATGTGGGTACGCTTTCGGCGGCCCGCAAGGAACTCCAGGCAAAGGAGTTCGATCTCGTCCTGGCCGACTTGCGCCTGCCTGACGGTAACAGTACGGAGTTGCTGGAATGGATGAACGGGAAATACTGTTCTGCCCCGTTCTTTATCATGACCAATTACGGCCAGGTGGAGAATGCGGTGGAAGCCATGCAACTGGGGGCCGTCAATTACCTCTGCAAGCCGGTACAACCGGAAAGGCTGTTTGAAGCCATTGAAAAAGTATTCAACCATCCGAGGCATGACGTAACGGAGTTCTATCGTGGTGAAAGTGAAAAGGCGCGTGAGATGTACCGGCAGATAGGTCCGGTGGCCCGTTCCGACATGTCCGTACTGCTCCGTGGCGCATCGGGCACGGGCAAGGAACATATCGCCGCCGAGATTCATGAACAGAGCCTGCGCAGGAACAAGCCTTTCATAGCCGTGGATTGTGGGGCCGTAACTGACGGACTTGGCGGGAGCGAGTTTTTCGGGCACCGTAAGGGTTCGTTCACCGGAGCGGACAGTGACAGGGTGGGACTTTTCCATGCGGCGGAAGGCGGCACGCTGTTTCTGGATGAAATCGGGAACCTTACTCCCGTAAACCAGATGAAACTGCTGCGTGCCCTACAGGAGAAGCGTTATCTGCCGGTCGGAACAGTAAAGGAACGTCCTTTCGACGTCCGTCTTGTCGCCGCCACCAACGCGGATCTGGAGGGGGCCATAGCGGAAGGGCGGTTCCGTGAAGACCTGTACTACCGGCTGAACGAGTATACCATCCGGGTACCGTTACTCTCGGAATGCAGGGAGGACATCCTTCCACTCGCCGGATTCTTCCTGAAACATTTTTCCGTAAAGTACCGTAAGGAGGTCCACGGCTTCGAGAGGCTGGCGACCGCCGCATTGCAACAATACGCCTGGCCGGGGAATATCCGGGAACTGAAGAATACGGTCCAACGCGCGGTCGTGTTTGCCAAGGGGGGATGGATATCCGTAGAGTCTCTGAAACTGGACCTGAGTATGAGACAGGATAAGGTGGCGGTCCTGTCGGAAGAGGAGAAGGAAAAGCAGCTGATTCTTGCCACGCTTGAGAGGACCGGCGGGAATCGTGCCCGTGCGGCCCGGATACTCGGTATTAGCCGGACATCCTTGTATGACAAGCTGAAAAAGTACGATATCCTTCGTCGCGAAACCGGATATTATTAACATCCGTTATTTGCATTTCCGCCCGCTTCGGGATATGTT
This sequence comes from Bacteroides sp. f07, assembly GCF_042854785.1. Lineage (NCBI taxonomy): Bacteria > Pseudomonadati > Bacteroidota > Bacteroidia > Bacteroidales > Bacteroidaceae > Bacteroides > Bacteroides sp. f07. The sequence goes on from NZ_BAABXI010000001.1 coordinate 1,530,713, forward strand.
TGCCGGGAGATATGAATGGCATTTTAGTCTATAACAGCTTTTAATTCAATCTGAATATGAATATACGACCCTTATGCGGCAGACTCGGTTTTGAGGTCTGCGATTTTGAACGCCGGAGAAGAATGTGGCGGACCGGCTTTCTCCTTCCCGGTGATTTCCGTCCGGTGCACGGAAGCATGTCACAAATCATAGAAGAGCAGCTGGTCATCCCCATAACGGCTGAAATTGAAAGAAGCACCCTTAAAAGGATCAGTTACCGGAAATGGTACAGAGAGGGGAATTTTCGCCTGACAACCGGCGGAAAGCCGTTCGCTCTTGTCGAGATGCCCAACCCGGGCACAGGACGTGTGTTCTTCAGGAAGCTCTCCCCAAATAGAAGCCCTTGTTCCATGAGCACTCCGCTGTATGATACGGACCAATTGTGTATCCTGCTGACGGAAACCGTACCCTGAGAACGGCATGTTCGGGCACATCCCTTACAAAAGGTGTACGCTTGCCGTACAATTTTGTAAAGCGGTGTACGCCTTTTGTGTTTACACTCTACGGCCGAGATTTTGTTTTATCTGACTGGTATTCATTCTGTTAACCGACAATATACCCCAAACGGTTATCTCCGGCATCATATTCGCCCCTGCATCTTCGCCGGAAGGCACCATTGTCAAACCAAGAAAATGAACAGCATGAGAACACTGACGACACACCGCCTGTTGGACTGCTTCCGGGAAGCGGTCCAGGAAAGAAACACCGTTTCGGAAAACATATTGTCATCCGCCTATGATGAGTTTCTTGATTACCTGTTACGACTTGCAAAGGATGAAATGCCCCTTCTTGAAAGACTCAGACACCTATACTATCTGGAGCTGGAACTGGATACCTGCCTGAACATGGCAAAGGAGATACCCGGAAAGTATCTGCATATCTGTCTGGCGAAAGCTGCGGCTCTTGTCAAGACGGAAATCGGACTACTTCACTTTTCCGTGGAACATCCCGAATACCACACAGTCCCTTCCCTTACGAAAGGGAAGGGGCCGGATCTGCCCCCGCTTTACTGGAAGGGTTCCCTTGTCAATCTGATGGAACTGATCGCCTCACTGGATTATTCCGGATTGGTTACGGACGGTACAGGAAACCGACAGTCATTCGCTTCACTGGTGACGGCATTCGAGTCGTTCTTCCATGTCAACCTCCCCAAACCTTACGACCTGCGTGCGGATCTTGCCCGACGTAAGAAAAGCCTCTCGGTGCTGCTTCCAAAACTCCGGGAAACCTTTGAAAAGAATATCGTGAACTGCGGAATCGGGAAGTGAACAGAGAGTAAAAATCCCCCTGTCACAAATAGTCATCTCCTGTCAGTTGTAGTCACTTCCCGATTTTAGGTTCGTATGAATATTATCACTTATTTTGCTGCCGAATAAATGAAACACTTAAAAGTATGGCAAAGATCAGTAATACGCGCAAGCCTGTGCAGGCTGACAAATCAGGCAAATGAAGAGGCGGACGGACTCCCAAGGAGGAATCCCAGCTTCATTCCTACTATTATGGTTTCCGCCTGGACGAATTCCAGAACATCGAGTTCGAAAGGCTTTTCGAGAACTCGGGAGCCAAAAACAAATCCCAGTTCATCCTTTCCGCCCTTTTTGACAAACCGATGAAAGTCGTAAAGATCGACAAGGTGGCAACGGACTACTACATCAAGCTGACCAACCTGCAAAGCGAATACCGCCGCATAGGTGTGAACTATAACCAGGCGGTCAAGACCTTGCATACCGGACTCTCTGAGAAGAAAGCCCTCGCCATGCTCTATAAATTGGAGCAACTGACTATTGAACTAATATCCCTGAACCGGGAGATTATCCGTCTCACCCAAGAATTCGAACAATGGTTGCAAAAATAACATCAGGAGCCTCTGTTTACGGGGCATTATATTATAATCACGAAAAAGTGGACAAGCAGCAGGCACGGCCACTGTCATGAAACCGGATCATGGAACCGGCAGACGGTCATCCGTCCATCCAGCATTGCATGCGTTCCTTTGAACCGTACCTGGCTGCTAACCGTCGCACCGAGAAACCGGTTATCCATGTCTCACTCAATCCGCACCTGGACGATATACTGGCTGATGAGCAGCTGGCAGCCATCGGGCAGGAATACATGGAAATGATGGGGTATGGTGACCAGCCCTATATCATCTACCGGCACGAGGATATCGGCAGGCCCCATATCCATATCGTCTCCCTGCGTATCGACGGGCAAGGAAAGAAAATCAATGATTATAAAGAGTGGCAACGCTCTACCACCGTTTGCCGGGAGCTGGAAAGAAAATACCACTTGTTGCCTGCCGAGAAACAGGAACGTCGTGAATCTTTGCCGCTGGCTGTCGTTGATTACTATAAAGGGGATATCAAGCACCAGATAGCAGGTGTGGTCAAGCCCGTCATGCAAGGGTACAAATTCCAATCCATTAAGGAATTTAAAGCCCTGCTCGGGCTTTTCCATGTGACGGTGGAAGAAACCCGTAAAACGATAGAGGGGAAGACCTGCCATGGACTGGTTTATGCGGCTACCGATGAGAAGGGTGACCGGGTGGGCGTAGCCATCAAATCCAGCAAGATCGGCAAGAGTGTAGGATATGCGGCACTTCAAAAGAAATTTTTCAAAAGTAAGCAATGGATGGCAAAACATCCGATACCCGAGGGGACGAAAGAAGCGATTGCCACGGCTCTGAAACAGGATACCCGTCAGGAATTCCTGCAGGCTTTAAGTAAGAAAGGCATCACCGCCATGCTTTATGAGAACGCTGCGGGAGTGATTTATGGAGTTACTTATATTGACCATACCTCCCGAACCGTATTCAAAGGTTCGGCATTGGGAAAGGAATACTCGGCATCGGTCGTCAACCGGCAGTATGGCGTGGTTCTATTGGGAAAGGAAGAAGAAGTGCCTGTCTTGCATCCGACTGGACTGGAAACAAAAGAACCGGGACTGGTGGAAGGAATGCTGGACATCTTCTCACCGGAATCCTATCCTTATCCGGCAGAAGACCTGCCCCAAAGCCCTTACGGAAAAAAGAAAAAGAGAAAGCGCAAAGGTCCGCATCTCGGCTAATACAATGTATCACTATTAATCCATTATGATAATATGTCACAGGACGAAACCAGAGGACTTAATAAGAACCTCGACTTTATGAGGGCTGTCAGCATCATCTTTTTAGTAATGAATGTTTATTATTTCTGTTATCCCTACTTTCTTTCCATGAATCTGACCATCGGTGTAGTGGATAAGATACTGCTCAACTTCCAACGGGATACGGGACTGTTTTCCCACTCGTTGGTCAGCAAATCCTTCAGCCTGCTCTTCCTCTTCTTCTCCTGTATGGGAGCCAAAGGACGGAAGGATGTGGAGATGTCATGAAAGCATATCGGCTGTTATCTTACAGCCGGAGTGTTGCTCTTTTTCGGTAGTGAGTTCTTATTGACAACCCGTTTCTCCGTTACGCTTCTTACCTTATCATATGTATCTACCGTAGCCGCCGGATATATCTGCCTGCTTACCGCCGGAGTCTGGATTACCCGCTTGCTGAAGAACCAGCTCATGGATGACGTCTTTAACGATGAGAACGAGAGCTTCATGCAGGAAACCCGTCTGATTGCCAATGAATACTCGGTGAACCTGCCGACACGTTTCTATTACAAGAAAAGATGGTACAACGGCTGGATCAATGTCGTATCCCCGCAGAGGGGGTGCATCGTGCTGGGATGTCCCGGTAGCGGGAAATCCTACTGTGTCATCAACCAGTTCATCAAGCAGCAAATAGAGAAAGGCTATGCACTCTACTGCTATGACTTCAAGTTTCCGGATTTAAGCCTGATCGCTTATAACCAGCTGCTTAAGAACCGGGATAAATATGCCCGTCCGGTCGGGTTCTATGTCATCAATTTCGATGATCCGCGCCACAGCCACCGGTGCAACCCGCTCAACCCGGCATTCCTGTCCGACATTGCGGATGCTTATGAGTCCGCGTATGTAATTATGCTTAACTTGAACAAGAGTTGGATTCAAAAACAGGGGGACTTCTTTGTGGAAAGCCCGATTATCCTGCTTGCAGCCCTGATCTGGTATCTCAAAATTTATGAAAACGGGCGGTATTGTACGTTCCCGCATGCGATCGAACTTTTGAACAAACCATACTCCGACCTCTTTACCATACTCACTTCTTACCGGGAGCTGGAGAATTATCTGTCACCGTTTATGGATGCTTGGAAAGGAGGCGCGATGGAGCAGCTCCAAGGCCAGATAGCTTCCGCCAAGATTCCGCTCTCCAGGCTGATATCGCCTGCCTTGTACTGGATTATGACCGGCGATGACTTCACACTGGATATCAACAATCCGGATGCCCCCAAAGTACTGTGCGTAGGCAATAACCCTGACCGCCAGAACATTTATTCGGCGGCATTGGGGTTGTACAATGCCCGTATCGTCAAGATGGTGAACCGGAAAGGCAAGCTCAAATGTTCCATCCTGGTGGACGAGGTTCCAACTATTTATTTTAAAGGGCTTGACACGTTGATAGCCACCGCCCGGAGCAACAAGGTGGCTGTCATGCTCGGTGCCCAAGACTACAGCCAACTCGTTAGGGATTACGGCGATAAGGAGGCGCGTGTGATCCAAAATACAATCGGTAATATTTTTGCCGGGCAAGTAGTGGGTGAAACCGCAAAGAATCTCTCGGAAAGGTTCGGAAAAGTACTCCAGCAGCGCAAGTCCATCAATATAACCAGGGAGGACACCTCGACCAATATCTCTACCCAGCTCGACTCGCTCATCCCCGCCTCCAAGATATCCAACCTCTCGCAGGGGGAGTTTGTCGGTTCGGTCTGCGACAGTTTCGATGAAAAGATAAATCAGAAGATATTCCATGCCGAAATCATAGTGGATAACGAACAGGTAGCCGCGGAAACGAAAGCCTACCGGAAAATCCCGGTGATCACGGACTTTACCGGTGCGGACGGTAAGGACCACATGGAAGAGGAAATCGAAAGGAACTACTATCAAATCAAAGAAGATGTGGCGCAGATTATTGAAAAAGAACTGCTCCGCATTGAGAATGATCCCAACCTGAAACACCTGCTGGAAACGGCAGAAGATGAATAATCCCTATATAATTTATTAATCATTTAAATGTTGTAAACATGGAAAAAGTAAAGAAAAGTTCTCCGGCTGGTCTGCCGGGAAAACCCTGCTTCCCTTGGGTGGGAGGCAAAAGAAGACTGCTCCCCGTACTGATCGAATCGCTTCCGAAAGACTTCGGGCAGATGGATACATACGTAGAACCGTTTGTCGGCGGCGGTGCCCTGTTCTTCTGAATAAGACAAACCTATTCTGAAATCCGCTGCGTCATCAATGATTCCAACGAGAGCCTGATCAATGTCTACCGCGTCATCAAGGAGTCCCCGGAAGAGTTGATCGGGGTACTTTCCCGGATACAGGAGGAATACATCGCATTGGAAGAACATGCCCGAAGAAAAGCCTACTTCATGGAGAAACGTACCTATTACAATGAAGGTACCCCGGATAACATCACCCGTGCAGCCCTGTTTATCTTCTTTATGCGCACTTGCTATAACGGCATCTACTCCGTGAACCGTAAGGGAAAGCTGTCCGTCACTTTCGGTTTCGGGGGAAGGGTGAAACTGCTGGAAGAGGAACTGATCCGTTTTAACCATAAGCTGTTGCAGGATGTCATTATTCTGGACGGTGACTACCGGCAGACGGGAGAATACATCGGAAGCAAGTCGTTCTTCTATTTTGACCCGCCTTACAAGCCGGTCAATGAGAGCAATGCCTGCACCTCGTATATGCCGCAGGACTTCGGGGACGAAGAGCAGGTCACCCTGGCAGATTTCTGTAAGGAAATAGACGACGCGGGTGGCAAATGAATGCTTTCCAACTCCGATCCCCGGCAGAAGAATCCGGAGAATACCTTCTTCGACGACCTCTATGCCGGTTTCCATATCCAGCGGATCAGTATCTTCCGTTCCATTTGCTCCATTGCCGAGAAGAGGGAAACGGTCAACGAGCTGCTGATTAGAAATTACTAAAAACAGCTATCCGGAAGTTAACCGGAGGCTGAAATAATAAAGAGAGCCAAATCTGTTTAACCGGATTTGGCCCTCTTTTTATGCTTTAAGCGGTGACAGCTTTGTTATAATTTTCAACCGTGCTGTTTCGTTTGCGACCTTTCCTTGGTGGAAGTGTTTCCGGCATGGCGTTGCCGGTTCTCCGGAACCATCTTCTTTCCCAGCAGGTAATCATTCAGGTCATTATATTCCGCATAACAGTCCGACTTGTCCTTAACCGGACATCCGGCTTCTGTCATTTGGCAGAATGCTTGCTTTCCTGCAGGATCATTATCCAGTAGACAGAAAGCACTCTTATATTCTTTTAATATCGGGATAGCCTTGTCTACATTGCTGACCGAATTTAATACGATATAATCGGCAGGCTGCCCGCTGCCGGGGCGCATTGATTTGAGTGTGAGGTATGACAGGTAGTCCATGAAACCTTCGACTACGATACAATGGTCGCCGCCGTTTTTAATATGTGTAATCTCCTTGGGAGAGATGCTCCCTTTCAGGTATTTGTTGCGGATCTCATACCCGCCGCTCCGGTTGGCAAAGGCCACGGCAAAATACCATTTGCCCTTGTTCTCGAAATGCACTTCCTTGCAAGTCTTCCGGGCAATTTCGGCTAAAATACCTCTTTCCTTGAGATAATCCAGCAAGACCGGGTTCGTCAGCGGATCAACGCGTACCTGCCGGTAACCGGCAGCCTGCGGCTCCGGCTTCCTGACAGAGGCGGCAGGCCGGAAAGCAGCCGGGAAATGTCCCTCTATCGCTTTTAATGCATAAGAGATATTCTTCGTCTTTTGTAGCTCCATCGTCAGGGTGATGATGTCCCCTCCTTGTCCGATACGTAGGCTCGGTACAGAACGCCTTACTGCCTTTCGGCAGTAGGTTTTCCCGTACCTGCCCCCAAACCGTACTTGCATGTCTCCACGCATACGGCTCTCCGTTGATAACATGACTTTATTTAGCATGGCTGTGTATTTTGGCATAACACTTTTCACAGACAACCAATGTCTTCCTATGCTTTTCAAGCATCAGCCTGTCGCATTCAGTTTTTCCTTTAAGCTGATTTAGCTTTCTGACATGACGCATGACTACAGGCCCGACTTTTCCACATAATTCACATGTTCTCGCATCCAATCGCTCAGTAAGCGTCGGCTGTGGAATTGCGATTGTGTAGGATAAGTCGTTTACCTCCGTATAGTACATTGGTGGTTTACGTTTGAATCCCTCATTATAGAATTTCCTGTACCGTAATTTACCTTTTGCATCCTGATATGGCACTATAATGTCATTCCCAACCTTATATTTGTCAATGACTTTGCTTACAGTGCTATTGGTTTTTCCTGCAATGGTATGGTACATACTGTACTCCATGATGTATCCAAACTTTGAGAGCGCGTATGCCACGTTGTTGGCAATGCAGTAGTAGTTGTAGAACCCTCTGATTTCAGAGTTATATGCCGCCACTATGTCCTCGATTTTCTTCTTCATAAGATTGCCTCTGAACTTTGCAAACCAAACTTGTCGGCCATTTTCTACCTTGTATCTGATGGCGCTGTATTCTTCCAGTTTGTTCCGCACCGTTTCTATGGCGACCTTTAGGACTATCTTACCGTTGTAATAACGGGCTGGCACATTGTTCTTGTCCCGCTTGACAGCATCAGACTTACGGACTGAAACATCGAAGCCAAGAAATTTCGCGGGCTTTTGTGCGTTTGTTATCAATGTCTTTTCCTGTGACAGTTCCAACTTGAGGTTTTCTTCCATATACTTGGTAATGTCCGACTTGATTTTAACGCACTCTGCCTTGCTTCCGATAACACCTATGAGGAAATCATCTGCGTATCTTACGTATCGAAGCCTTCTGTATGTTTCATCCATACTGTCTCTGCTCTCAATCTTTTGCCTTTCACGTCTCAGTTTCTCATACTCATCCCTAAGCTGTAATCTGACATCTGCATCCTGTATGTTCTTGATGCTTTTAAGGATGCGTTGCATCTTATCGCTGAGTTGCTTGTATTCTTTGGTGATGTGTCTTTCTTTTCCCTTATTGAAGCGTAGGGCGTATTCTTCCATATACTTGTCAAAATTATCAAGATAAATGTTTGCCAGTATAGGACTGATATTACCGCCTTGTGGAGTTCCCTTGTTTGTATTATGAAACTTCCAGTCTTCAATATATCCCGCATTCAACAACTTGCGGATGAGCCTTAGAAATCTATCATCGGCAATCCGTTTCCGCAAAGTTGCAATCAATACATTGTGGTCTATGTTGTCGAAGAATCCTTTAATGTCTCCTTCCACAAACCATTTTGTACCTGTGAATGTCTTTTGGATATGGGTCAATGCGGTATGGCAGCTTCTGTTTGGTCTGAATCCATGTGAGGTGTTTGCAAACACCTCTTCATAGACGGCTTCAAGAATCATGCGCACCACCTCCTGTACAAGTTTGTCCTCAAAGGAAGGAATTCCAAGCGGTCTTTTCTTACCGTTTTTCTTGGGTATGTATATCCTTTTTGCCGGATTAGGCTTGTAAGACTCATCTCTCAAAGATGCAATGACTTTGTTTATTCTTTGAAGACTCATCCGATTGATGGTTTTCCCATCCGTACCGGGTGTCATATTGCCTGGTTTGGCGTAAATACGCTGGTAAGCAACATGAAACATCTCCTCATTGAATAAGATACGGTACAGCCTTTCGAACTTGTAATCCGAAACTTTACCATGCTTGTTTAAAGCTTTTAATACTTGCTCAGGACTTCTCATAATGTCTCGCACATTTTCCATTGTTTGTATTAAGTTATCTAACTGCTTCCCTTCGCCATGTACAAGGCTTTCCCTTGCTCGGACTACTACGGAAGCTCCGTTCCCATGTCAGATATTCAGGGTCCTATGCCCATAGCCTTACGGCATTCTGATTTAGGGAATCCCCATTTGCTTTCACAATAACTGTTTGGCTCGGCAGACTGTCGGATGCGACTTACGTTCCTATTCCACTTATTGTGGTTGCTCTGAAGCCAGTTCCTGCCCCATTGTAATTTCGGTTTACATGGGGTGCTTCAGCCCGACGTGAATCAAATACCTTTCGTCGGGGCTGGTACGTGTGCAGCAGAACTATCGTTCAACCAATCAGGCTTCATCCTTGTGTCTGTCTTTTCCTCTCGCCATGCAGTCGCAGCTTGGTATTTAGCTGACTAATGACTTTACCGAAATGCTTTTGTCACCTTTGGATTTCTCCTCCAGCTAAGTCGTTGAGGATAGGTCTGTTGAACTCTAACCTAATCTCTTGCCATAGAGATATTTATTGTGTAGCCTATATGGGCGCATCGAAATCATATCATAGGTTGCGGGATGTGCTCACCTTGAAAGAAGGTGTCTTCTCCTCACGGAAAGGAGAACAATACCAGATACTGTCCCCGTGTTGTCTGACCGGGGAAAATCCCATGCGCCGGAGATAATCCTCCAACGGAATGCGTTTAGCTTCTTCAATATTCATTGTATAACGAATTGGATTAATGGCTCTTTTTATAACGTGAATCCCTCAGTATCACCCATTGCAGGGGATTCTGCGGCTTCCCGTTTTTTCTCAGTTCAAAATGCAGGTGATTGCCGGTCGCGATACCGGTATGCCCGACATTGCCGATACGCCGCCCCATGTGGACAACGTTTCCCTTTTTCACGTACAATTTACTTAAGTGCGCATACAGCGTGGAAAAGCCACCCGCATGCCTGATTTCGACGTACCAGCCGTAACTGCTGCTGTACCGGGCTTCAACGACCTTCCCGTTTCCCGAAGCATAGACCGGCGTGCCATAAGGTGCGGCTATATCCACTCCGGCATGGAGTACCCTTTTCTTTCTCACCGGATGCATCCTTATTCCGAAACCGGAAGAGAGGGCAAACCTCCTCCGGCTCTCATTCAAGGGGAATATAATAGGATAATCAGCCAGTACGGTTACCGGCAACCGGCTGTTTCATACGAAAGATTTTCACTGCCGGGCGGAATGGATACGGCAGATGATTGAACTGAGTCCGCTTCTGAACTCCTTCGACGGGGATTGTGTAAAAGCCGGACATGACAATAAGTGACAGAACATGACAATCAATGACAACTTCTTCATAATCAATTTATTTAATGGCAAAGATAGTAATTTTACCCTTGCAAATGATTCATTAATCTTTAAAATTAACGTATATGGACAATGTAAACTTAGCCCCTGAAAACAACGGAGCAACTCAGGAACACGGGTATCTGATGGCATATGACAAGAAAGAGCAGAAAGCCAAAGGAGTAAAAGGAATCGCAGCGAATGGCGAACTGGAAACGCTCGAAGCCAATGAAGCGGACAAAGGCCAGTTCATCAAGGTGGACCAGAGAGGTAACTTCTTCACCAACTTCGGAAAGAACTTTCTCTACCATTACAACAATCCGGGACGTTACTCCTTGTACAACATCCCGAAAGAAACACCTGTAGAGCAGGCCAAAGAAAAAATAGAGGCAGCGCAGCTACCACAGAACGAAGCGGTAAGAAAAGAGCTGGCTTCGACCAGGGTGTATAACAACCACCGTTATAATGAACGGGAAATCAATTGGGAACAGGCTGCCAGATATGGCATTACCCCGGATGTCCTGAAAAATTCGAAGGACAGTCTTGAAAGGATGTTGCAAGGGAAATCTTCCGCTGTAGCCTTCCATATAGCCAAACCTTCCGAGCTGGGTCGTGAAAGTGGTGATGCTAAACTCTCCCTGTTCCGTGATGAGAACGGTGTGGTCAAGTTTGACATCCATTATATCCGTCAGGCTCCCAAAGTGGGTGAAGATTACAGGGGATACACATTGACGGAGGACGATCTCAAGACATTAAACCAGACCGGCAACCTGGGTAAAACAGTCGACATGGTCATTGATTACCGCACCAAGGAAACCAGGCCCTGCTACCTTTCCAAAGACCCGGTAACGAATGAATTGTTTCACATGCCCGTAGAGCAGGTACGCGTTCCCCGCAAGGTAAAAGATTATACGCTTTCCCCATCAGAATATGAAGCCGCCTTACGTGGAGAGGAAGTGCCTATCCGTTTCAAGTCCAATAACGGGAACTATTATACCACATCCATTCAGATGAGTGCCGCCGAGCGGGGTGTTGAATTCCTCTGGGAAAGAAGCACCAAGAAGCTGGAAGAGGGGCAGAAACAGATACAACAGCAGGTCAGCAACGGTGAGCAGCAGACAAACGGGCCGGTACAAATAGCCGGGAAGCCTTTGAAAAAGGAAGAAGCCTCCCGGCAAGCGGAAAAGAAAACACGTACCCGCAAGCCGTCCATAATCCCTAAAATGTAATAATATGGCAGCCTATCTTTCTGATGACCCCAAGCAGCTGGACGAGCTTTTCAAGAAAGACGGTGAAGGCTATCTTCTTGTCGGTTATGAAACCGGCAAGGAGAAACCTCATGCGGAATCCTCCTATATACTCTATTCTGCCGATCCCGACAGGCAAGACCCTGTTTATACATTCATGGCTCTGTTCAGCCGGGAAACGATAAAAGCCAAATATGCCGCTTTTGTACCGGATACCCGTCTGGAAATCTATTCATTCCCGAAAATGACGGATGTGCCTGTCCTTACAGGGGATATTGCCAAGAAAGAATATATCAACCGGTTCTTTCTGCCCTATGTCCGTGAGAAGGGACTGGTTCCCCTGATAAGCACCAATCTGAGGAATGTACTGTTTGCACAGTCACGCAGCGACATCCTCATGGAATCCGGCGAGCTACCCAAGTTGACGGCAGAGCAATTGGATGGGCTGCTCCAGTTTCACAGGAAGCAGGATGAACGGGCTGTCCGATATGACTATAACCCGGTTTATAAATTACCCTTGCATGCTGTGAAAACTTCCAAAGGAATCCTGTTCTTCAGTGATACCCAAACTGGACGGGATGGATTAAAAAATTTTTATCAGCAACTATCCGACAACTATTTCCGGGTCCATAGTGAACCCGGTCCCGTCAGGCAATACCAGGTCAACAGGCTGTCCGATGATATCTGTCCCTTGGTGGATGCCTGTTACCGGAAGAACCCTCAAAACGGGAAAGGGGAATATGACTTTGATGAAACCATCTTCTCAAAAGATGCTTTCCGTGACCGGAACCGGTGGAGGCAGACATTTGAAACGAATATGGAGCCGACCGCTTCTGAATTCCTTCGCCTGACAGAATTTGCCGGATGCCCTGCAAACCGTAACAATGCGGATATCAGCAAACTGCTGTATTTGATAGAAAACGGATTCAAGCGTGACCTTGTGGCTGATCCGGCTTTCGGATGCTGGAATGTATTTCAAGAGTATGTCACCCGGATAGACAACTGCATCAACGGACAATCCTCCGGTCTGAATTTGGCCGATGTGCTGGATGAAATGCGCCAAAAAGCGGAGAATATTCTCCAAACGGAATTCGATGTAAGGGGACACCGTACATTGGAAAGGGCACTGAATGACAAAAGCGTTCCGTTTCTCATTGGGGGAGCCGATGCCAGCCAGGCCATGAGACAAGCCCTTCTGGAAGGCAAATGGATCTACTCTTCCAAAATCTCCGAATCAATGCCCGGTTTGCACTTTCTCCATGCCGACAAGAAATGTAACCGGGTAATGGCATACTCCAAATCTCCGGCAGGTAAAGCTGTGTATCAGGAGAAAAACGGCAGAATCATCCCATATACCGCCGCTTTGAAAAAAGAAACAAAAACGAAAAAGAACAATTCCCCTAAATTATAAAATTATGAAGCAACCCGAACAATCCTATACAGCCATAGAAACCGCTGACGGCTTTTTGTTCTTCACCCATACGGCGGAAGGGCAGGCAAACATGCGGAAATTCCTGCAGCTTGTGGCGGACCATTACTTTGATCCCCATTTCAACCTCGGTCCCGTTCATGTTTACAGGGCAGAAAGCATCCTCCGACAGGGGCCGTCTGTCAATCCGGGCGGGAACCTGTTCACTGAATATCCTTACCTGAAGATGGACAGACTCCCAAAGATGGAGCTGGCATACCGTAATGAGATGAAGCCTACCCCGGAAGATTTCCGCAGTTTCTGCCACACTGCGCACTGTGACATCAGCCACCGCAACTGTAATATTATTGATGCGCTGGATGCGATGGCGGACAAGGAACGCACAGTTACCGAACTCTCCCGTCGACCCGCGACACCGGAAATACGTGAACAGATAGAGGAAAACAGCCGTGATAAGGACGAGCTGGATAAACTCCTCAAGCGGTTCTACGACGTACGCGGACACCGGACGGTCGAAAGGATTCTCAGTGACCCGATGGACAGTGTCATGGTAGACGGTGTTCGCCTCTTTACCCCTCACCGGCAGGTATTGCAGGCGGGACATGTGCTCTTTCTGCCCGCAGAGGCAAGGGACAACCCGTCCCATTCCTATGCATGGGTGAATGGGGATTTCTCCCGGATCGTATTCTCTAAAGAACCGCCTGCAAACAAGCAGGTATTCAAGGTGAAAGCAGTTATCGAAAAGGCTTTGGATAAAAAGCGGGACGTGAAAAAGAAAAAAAGCACCCACCCTAAACTGTAGAAACATGGACAAGAGAGACCAAATGGAAAATTCATTTTTCGATCCCGAAAGACCGGGCAGCATATTCATTGCGATAGACCGGTATCACCATTATACACCGTTACCGGGCAACTCACTCAGGTTCGTCGAAGGAAACCAAAGGGAGGTAACGGATGCCGCCTTTCATAAGTTCCTGTCGGACAATGTCAACGAAGTCAAAAGCTGTACGTATGTGCCGGATGTGGAGATGGTACGGTATGACCTGAATTGGATGAGGGATGTGCCGTCACCGGATACACACATGCCTTTGGACAAGTATATCCGGCAGGAGCTGTTGCCTTACTTGCAGCGGAGCTTCCAGTACCCTTCCCGTCAGATCTCACTCTCGGACGCTGTCTACTGCTTCAGATATAAAGGAGATACCGATTGCAGCATCCTGAAAAAGTCTTTCGTGCAGGAAGCCGATTATATGAGTTTCCGCAGATCCCAGGACGAAAGGCAGAAAATCTACCGGGGAGAGGCGAATTTCCGGACACCGCTGAAAGTGGTGGAGAATGACTTCGGGTATCTGATATTCTCCGGCAATGAAATCGGAAAAGAAGGATTCAGGGAATGTTTGCAGCATATCATCGACCATTACTTCGATCCGCATTACGACATCGGCCATCTGGGTGTCTATGAATATCCGTATGTAACGGAAGAGCTGGCAGCCCATATTGACGCATCCTACCGGATCGACCATGCCCGGCAGCTGAATAATTCTTTTGAATTCCAGCGTGAGAACCACGTGCCCCAATCCAAATTGCCGGACAAGTTTATTAATGGGCTGACTCCTCTATTTTACAGCCCGATGGAAACGACGGCTGACGGATTTATGGAACTGGCTGACAAATTCCATTTCGATCCGGACGTACGTGCGCAAATCATCCCTTCCAACCGGGATATTTACCGGCTGCTGACCGTGATGAAGAACGGTTATATGAATATTCATGAGCAGCCGTTCACCTACTTTAAGGAGCTACTGCCAGTTGCCCGGAAACTCGAAAGGATAACGCAGGTACGATCAGCGGCTGATTTCGATAGGAAGGAATTCAAACAAGCCTCCATGGAAATCCGGGAGGCCGCCGACAGCATTCTGAAAAGGGATTTCGATGTGAGGGGGCACCGTTCCCTCAAGAACATGCTGGATGATCCGATGGTGGAATTTACTGTGGGGAACCGGAGGCTGAATGACGTGCAGAAATCAGTATTGTCTTCCGGTTATGCGCTTTATATCCCGGAGAACAACCGGGAAGCGGTCAGACACCTGCAATACTGCATGGCGGACTTCGGTCAGAACCGGATGAAGAACTCATCCGAGCCTTTTCCCGTCAAGACCTATACCTTGAAAGAGGGACTTCTCCATCCGCTACCCACGGATATAAATAAAAAGCCGAGGGCCGTCAAAAAGCCGGAGAACCAAAAACGAAAGACCAACCGTTTAAAATAATAACAGGAAATATGATACCCAAAAGTCAGATTTATATCGGGGCATGGATTGTAGAGAACGATCCGGAAGAACAGGCCCCCATTCCCTATAAAGGGAAAGTCATCACCAGCAAGGAAACTGGAAAAGGAGAGATGGACTATTTTGTCTGCATCCGGCTGGATGACGAATCCATGAAGCAAAAAAGAATCTCCCTTTGCTGCCCGGAAAAGATCATGGTCTGTTTTCCATGAGCCATAGACTTGGAGGAAAAGCAGGAGGTGGAGCATAAGATAAAAAATGAAAAAGCTACCGGCCCGTCGAAAGGGCGTAAACTCTCTTCATCATTCACTTTATAAATCAGAAGAATATGAATACAAACGATACCATTCTTTTTAATGTAAACGACGGACTGGGCAAAGTGGTTGATTACAGCCATATATCCGGAGAGAACCAGGATATGCTGTGCGGCAATTACCTGAGGGAGCAGGCGGAACTCGCACTGGGCGGGACCTATATCCCGGAAGAAACCATCTATTGTCTCCAAATGGACAAAGACATCGATATGGATATTCCTTCCGTCATACATGAAGTCATGTATAACGGGGAATTGGAGGAACTCCCTTCCATTTCGCTCAGAAGTCTTGTTTTCGCCCATGAAATCTCTGCAGGGGGATTACCCATACACATGTTTGATACGGTTGCTCTGCTGGAAAGGATAAATGACAGTGCCGACACAGCAAAAGTACTGGAGGCATACATACACTATCATTCGGAAAAGATGGACAATACCCGGGAGAGAACCGTTACCGCCATACAAAGCGGGAACGGTGTGCTTTTATTCGATGATACCGGAAGGGGAATCCACTGCATGGAACGGTATCTGCAATATCTGGCAGACAATTATTTCTCATCAGCATTGAGAGGTGTTGACTCCCTTGATATCTATTATTTCAGCACCGCCAACAATATCATAGTGGAAGATTCCAGACAATGCGCCGCCATGTTCACACCGGAGATGCCACACTGTTTCATCCCCTCGGAAGCTGTCTATTATCCAAAGGATCTCATGAAAGACCATTCTCCATCCGTCCGGTGTTTCATGAAACCCGACAAAAGCGATTATGATAATTTCTTAAGCAGGTTCAATCTGGATAGAAGCGAACTCATGACGGATATTGCCCGTCTGGATGAAATCTACAAGAATGGCATTGACATCTCCAAACTCGGCTACGGGTTTATCCATGAAAACAGCTTTGAGAAAATACTGGATAAACTGACGCACTCCTACTTGAAAAAATCGGAGCATTCACCACTTTCCGAGGCCCTCCAAAAAACGGCAAAGGATGTGGCCGGAAGAATCTTGCAAACAGAATACAATGTCCGGGGATACGAACCTTCCAAACCGGAAAAGAAGGAGGCGAAAAAAGAAGCAAGAAAGAAATCCGGATTAATCAAATTATAATCATTAATAAAAAGAAAAAACATGAAACAGAAAAATACCGAACTCATCCTTCATTTTTTTGTTGCTCAGGACTCCAAAGGAAAACCCCGGCAACTGGAAATACACCTGATACCGGAGAAAGAAGTATCGATGGCAAATCAAAGATTTACCGAATATTTACGGCGGCAAAGGGAAATGTACAAACTATCTCTCGTTCAAAGCCACCTGCCTGATCTTGATTTGTGTCGTTATCAGTTTCCCTCAGGAGTAATCTGCCCGGATATCCGTCCCTTTGACAAGGATAACAGCCTGGTACCTAAATTTATCAGTGAGAACGGAGGAAGCATGCAGAACAATGTCCCACTCAGAGGATTGGAATACCTTTATTCACGCGATGCAGAAAAAAGCCTGCCCATGCTGGTATCCAGCGGGCTTGCGGACCATCTACTTGTACAACCGGAGGCCAAACGTTTCGCATTGGCACAGAATACCCTCCATGATGATCCGTCGGAAACCCTGACCGCTGTAGAAACCGCAAAAGGAGTGCTTTTGTTTGAATATTCCGGTTACGGAAAGATGTGCTGCCATTCCTATATGCAACATCTGGCCGACCATTTTTTTATTACGGACGAAGATAAACCGGAGTTTGTCAACCTGTACAAACTGGCTAATCAGAATGTAGAGGCTATAAAGGCGTTTCAGACATCCACCAATCCCTTCTCATTATATACAAACGATTTTATACAGGATAAAGCGCAATATCTGGATGCGACTATCTTGAGAAATGCACGACTGGACAGGAGCCATCGCATAGAACCGACATTTGACGCTTATGACAAATTCGCGTCCTCCTATGGAATAGTCACAAGTATCGCAAATGCCCAGATACTCCGGCTGCTGTCTTTACAAGAAACAGCCGGAATTTATGGAATAGATTATATAACCGGACAAATTCCGTTCATGCATAAGAACTCTTTTAACTCACAGTTTAATGCGTTACAGAATATTCCGGCAGAAAACAAGGGTGAACAGGAGAAGGTAAAAGCATTGATCCGTGATCAGGCAGCCTACATTTTAAAACGTGATTATGGAATTTCACCGGATAACCGGCAGAATAGAGAGATAGAGCCCGTCATCTCCATACAGACTCCCAAAGGTGCCGTTTACCTGCCTGCCACGGATGAAGGAGCTGTCTACAAACAATGCTATTTGCAATATCTGGCTGACCGGTTCTTCACTCCGGAAGTACAGGCTCTGGAACGGATCAGGGAATTCTACATTTCCAATCCGAACCATAGCACGGAACATTATATGCAGAAGCATCTGAGCTTTTTCCAATCCAATCCTTTCTATGGGGAATTGGCGAAAATGCCATTGTATCCCATAGAGCAATCCGAACTGCTGAAAAAAGGCGGCTATCCCATAGAACCGACTTATCATGCCTTCAAACAATTCACGGAAGATTACCATTTATCGATAACGTCGAAGAATGCAGAGATATTCAATCTGCTCTTCATACGGGAATACGGTCTGCCGGCAGATTTCAATTCCAATGAGAGTTATAGAGAATTCGCCTACAAAGGTGATTTCAAACCGCTGGATCAGGAAATGTCCGAACTTCAATCCCAAAAAGGATATAGTGAAAAAGCATTCTATAATATCCAAAACAGACAGCAGCAACTTGCTGACAAGATACTTGGTCTGGCATATAAACTGACTTGTCCGCCATTGCAACTGACCGGACCGGCGACATCGGAAAAGAAAAAGGCTGTTCCCCGTCGTAACAAGTCACATAATCCCCGTATCTAAAACTGATTGTCATGCCTGTATGGATGGAAAAAATAAAAGACAGATTAACCGAAAAAGAAGATTTGAAAAGCCTGTTTATCGAGTTGCTGCCAGATAACCGGGTATCGACTGTCATGGTCGTATCGTATGTCCCGACGGATAAAGACTCTTTTCCGGTATTTATGGATCTTGTCGCCCGGATAGCCATGGATCAGAAAACGGTGCCGGATAACCTTTTGCTGCATTTTGAGGGAATACCTGCCAAGGACATTCCTTTCACCAGCAAACTGCCGGTAAAAGACAGTGAAAAAGCCCTTCGTTTCATCGTTTCTCACGGAGGTATCACAGAAAACAATTCTGTTCCTCTGCGGAAAGCGGCCTACCTGAGAGCATGCCAAAAGGAACTGACGGTAGCAAATTTCCAGGCACTGGACCACTCACTGGGCTATAAGCGTTTTGTTGTGTATGAGGATGCAATGGAAAAGGTCGTATCAGGGAAACAGGCCAAACAATTCTATACCATCGTTGAAACGGAACAAGGTATCTGGGTATTCAATGACGGACTATCAGGAACAGTAGGGTTTAGGGATTACCTGCAATCAATAGCGGACAACTTCTACTCCAATTCTCTGCAGGATGTGGAATCGTTGAATATCTACCGGATAGAAACTGTATCACGCCGGATGCTGGAACTCTCCAACGGGAATCAAACCTCCATGCCGCAAGCGGCAATGGAAATTTTGGCGAATTACAAGCCGTCCGTCACTTTCGACATGCATCCTACAGGGAAAAACCTCGACCGGTTTATTACGGCTAACGCACTGGAACTCTCCGCCCGAAACTGGAATATCATGACTCTTCAGGATATAGCTGACAGAGGATATGCCCATTTACCGGCGGACGAATCGTTTGCCTATAAAAAGGATTTCTTACCCGTGGAGAAAAGTATCCGTGAGATTATCCGGCAAAAGGATCTGCGCCGGGATTATCCTTTTCAACAGAAGATGGATGAACTGCAAAACGCAGCCAAGTCATTGGCCGGGACACTGTTAAACCGGGATGGGGTCCGGAAGGATTATCAACGGACAATCCAGTCTGTTGGAGTTTCGAAGGATACTATACAGGTCCAAACAGCCGTGAAACTACATAACAAACCCGAATCTCCACGTGACAATGAAAAGAAAAAAGTCAAGACAAAAAACGCTTCTCCCCAAAAGCAGGCGAAGCCAAAATTATAGTGCTTATGGAATTGATAAATAACACATTCATTCCCGAAAACGAGATACCACGCAGCCGTAGGGATGCCGGAAGAAAAGCATTCCTGAAGACTTTCAGGAACCTGTTCACAAACCGGAACCCTTTCAGGAAATTCATGGACGCCTATCGTTTCAATACGATCCGCTGGAGTGCATCCAACCTTCACGAACCCTCATGGGGAAAACGGATCGGATTGTTCCTCCAGACGAGGAATCCGGTTGCCATCCTCCGGGATGAGTACCTGAACAACCGCAGTAGCCTGTTGAATAAATGGGAAGTATCCAACCTGAACCGCATCCAGACGGAGCTGGTTCGGATTGGCAGGATACCTCTTCAGGATAGGGACAGGAATACTTTCAAGAGCCTTGGCAGTATTGCAAAGAAGATAAAGCAACTGCAGGGATACGAAGGATGCCCCGATATGAGCCACGAAAAACAGCTCCTGGCGACATACAGATATATCCTATCTTCTCCCTTTGACCGGAAGTTCGGGGGATTGCCGCCCGATGAGATTTGTGGGATGCTCCGTCAGAACGGCCTGTCCGAATCGAACCTCCCTTACCAGAATTATGAAGGAATCCTGCAAGGGCGTGAAACGGTCATGTATGAGCTGGCAGCCAGAAAAAACGGGGAGAAATACCTCCAACCGGCAGACCTGGTAAAACTGGATGCCGGGATGACCGGATTCTCTATGGATTTAATCAGCCGTTTCCCGGCAAGGGAGACCTCCGTACCGAATCTGACGGAAGGCATACAGGTATCGGAGAAAAAAGAGAAACTCTCCGTACCCAAAGAACCGAAGAAGGTGAGGAAGGGAAAGACAAAGACCAAGAGTGTAAAAATAAAATAGTCATTCAACATTAAAAGATAACCAAGATGAAAACGATTTGCATCTGTGAAAAGCCGTCCGTGGCACGTAGCATCGCCCGAGTTCTGGGCGCAACGGAGAAACAGGAAGGATATTTGAGTGGAAACGGGTATGCCGTTACATGAACTTACGGCCACCTGCTGGCATTGGCCCTGCCTTCTGATTACGGTATCATCCATGCGGAAAAGGAGATGTTACCGATTATTCCCGATCCGTTCAAACTGGTTGTTCGCCAGGTAAAAACAGAAGAGGGCTATAAGGCTGATCCGTCGGCATTGAAACAATTGGATGTGATCCGTAAATTATTGAATCAGACCGATAGTGTGATCATTTGTACGGATGCAGCGCGTGAAGGGGAACTTATAGCCAGATATGTCCTTGAATATCTGGGGTACACCCAAGAAACCAAACGCCTGTGGATATCCTCACTCACGGAAAAATCAATACGGGAAGGGTTTAACAACCTTAAATCAAGCGGGGAGTTTGACAACTTGTATCGTTCCGCTAAAGCTCGGAGAGAAGCAGATTTCGTGATAGGTATTAATGCGAGCCTCGCGTTAAGCATGGCTGCCGGAAAGAGCAATTACTCCCTGGGCAGGGTGCAGACCCCGACACTTGCCATGATTTGCCGCCGCTATCTAGCCAACAGGGATTTTGTAGCCAAACCTTATTACCAACTGCAACTACGGACTACAAAGGCGGGGGAAGAACTTGTAATGACCTGTGCCGAAAAGTATGATACACCCCAGAAACTTGACATGGCTCGTAAAAAGGTCTATGAAGAGAAAACAGCCAAAGTGGTGCAGGTAGAAAAGAAGCAAGTATCGGAAGAAGCTCCACTACTTTACGATTTAACTGCCCTGCAGCAGAGTGCCAACACCAAACTGGGACTGACCGCGGAACAAACGCTGAACATTGCCCAGAAGTTGTATGAATTCGGCTACATTTCGTATCCACGTACCGGATCCGGTTATATTACAGAGGACATCTTTGAACAGGTTCCTTCTCTCATCGCTTTGCTGAAGCAACATCCCCATTTTGCACGTCATGCGGAGAATCTCTGTAACCGGACTTTGAACCACCACTGTGTGAACGATAGTAAAATGACAGACCACCACGGATTAATCATTACGGAGAACTTTCCTCAGAATCTCTCCCTCGACGAGCAGAATATCTATTCCATGATTGCCGGACGTATGCTGGAGGCATTCTCCGATAAATGCCTGAAAGAAACGGTTTCCATACAAGTGGACTGCAACAGTGTGCTGTTCGGCATAAAGGGATGCCAAATCAAGATTCCGGGATGGAGAGACATCTGCAATGGACCGGATGAAAAAGAAGAAGACCTTCTGCCGGAATTTCAGGAAGGAGAATCATTGCTTATTCTTGGCAGCGATACGTTGGTCAGAAAAACCAAGCCGCAACCGATATTCACCGAGGCAAGCCTGCTTGCGGCAATGGAAGGATGTGGCAGGGAGTTGAACGATGAGAAAGAAAGGGAGGCGATGAAGGACTCCGGGCTGGGCACACCGGCTACACGGGCTGGAATTATCGAACTGCTCATTGCCAGACATTATGTGGAAAGAAGCGGACGCTCACTGATACCCACTCCTAAAGGACTGGAAGTATATGGTATCGTAAAAGAGAAGATGATTGCCAATGTGAGCATGACCGGAAAGTGGGAATGTGCCTTGCATGAAATCGAAACCGGAGAAGTATCCACTAAAACATTCACGGAAAATATCAACTCCTACGCCCGGCAAATCACGTCCGAACTGCTTGCCATGAAACTCAAGTGTCCGGACTTGCCGCACTGCAGATGCCCCAAGTGTGGGGCAGAAACGATTACCGTTTTCAATAAGGTTGCCAAATGTGGCGATCCCGATTGCGCTTTTCTTTTGTTCCGGACCTTCAACGGCAGGGAACTGACGGACAACCAGATGCTCCTGTTGTTACAGGGAAAGCGCACCGGATATCTCAAGTTTATCAGCAAGAAGGGGAAAAAATATGAAGCTTCGCTGGAATTGGATGACAACTACAAGATTGATATTACATTCAAGGATAATAAACCAAAGAAATAGTCCATTGGCTTATGAAAAAAGAAATAGATGAGATACTAGATGAACTGAACTAGGAGCTAACACTCAATAAAGAGACGTGTGTTTGTTTAGATTCAGAGGGATATAACTTTCGAACAAGGGGAGGTCGCAAAAAACGACATCCCCTTTGATATCTTATTTATATGGCAAATTTATGCTTCATCACTTCCATTTCTTTGGAAACAGTAGTGTCTAAAACTTTTGCATAAATTTTTGTGGTTCGTATGTCTGAGTGTCCTAACATTCTAGCGATTGTTTCCATTGACACTTTATTTGCTAGAGCTATGCATGCAAACGTATGGCGTGCCACATGGGTTGTCAACTTTTTAGTAATTCCACACAGATCGGCAATTTCTTTCAAATAACTGTTCATCCGTTGGTTACAAGGTACAGGAAGCACCATGTTCTTTTGTACACAGATCGGATTGTTCTTATATTTTTCAACTATTAATGCGGGAATGTCAAGCAGCGGTATGTGACACATGTTATTTGTCTTTTCACGAGGCTTTCGAATCCAATTTTCCCCATTAGGACCTTTTGTAATATGCTCGGGACGTAAATGTTTTATATCTGTGAATGCTAATCCGGACAGGCAGCAAAAAACAAATATGTCGCGTACTATTTCTAAACGAGGTATCTTAAATTTTTTTTCCATAATAATATGTAGTTCCTCTTCGCTGAGAAACTCCCGATTAGATTGGGTTTGTTTGAACCTGATTCCGGAGAATGGATTATCCGTCATCCATTTATTTGTAAGTGCCAATATGATAATTTTCTTTAGGTTCTTTAAATATTTAACAGTTGCATTCTGTGCGCAATTTTTTTCTGTTTTGATAAAGAATTCGAAATTGGATATGAACTCATGGTTGATATTGTAAAGAGGAATATCGTTTAATTGATATTCTTTTTTCAAGAACTCCTCAAGATATCGTACGGTTCTCTCATAACGGAGCACTGTAGCTTTCACCACATCTTTCCCTATTAACTCACGATACTTTGTGTTGTGTTCTTTGAAAACTTCCAATAACATCTTGGGAGTTTGGCTCTCACCATAGAATAAATTCTTCAGAATTTCAGCAGTGATAGGTTTATCATCCTGCTCTAACTCACGATGAATACGAAGTACGCGGGTACGTACTGTTTCCAGATAGTGATTAAGTTCCAGATGCTTTCTGTCCTTACCAATCGCACATTCCCTTTGGGCATTCCACTTACCAATCTCCACACTACGCTTGATTTGAATTTCCGCGCGTTTCCCATTTACGGTTATTCTCAGACAGATAGGAGCCTCTCCGTTTTTCAATAATTTGGCCTTCTTGATGTAGAAAAGGACCGAAAAATAATTTCTTTTCATACTCATACACTTTAAAAGTTTAATGGTTCAAAGTTACTTTTAGAAGCGATGAATAGTATCACGTAAAATGCAGACAATCAGCGAATAAAACACCAATTCGGAGGACTAAAATTTGGAGGAATTTAAGTCCTCCGATTTCACCTGTATTAGGTGTTCCAATTTGCGGTAAAATGCAGGTTTGATATAAAATAAAAAGCTCTGATAAGTTTGATTATCAGAGCTTTATGCATTTTTGCTGTTTTAAAAGTGATCCGCCTGGGGCTCGAACCCAGGACCCCAACATTAAAAGTGTTGTGCTCTACCTGCTGAGCTAGCGAATCAATCCTTGTTTGCTTTCTTTCGAATGCGGGTGCAAAGGTAGAACATTTTTTTATAACTCCAAAAGATTTCAAACATTTTTCTTATCTTTGTGCCATTATCAACAATATACATTATTAATATATGGCTGCTGACGATAAAAAAATTATCTTCTCAATGGTGGGAGTGAGCAAAGCTTTCACTCCGAATAAGAATGTGCTGAAAGACATTTACCTGTCCTTCTTCTATGGAGCAAAAATCGGGATTATCGGTTTGAACGGTTCCGGTAAGTCTACTTTATTGAAGATTATCGCAGGTTTGGAGAAATCTTATCAGGGCGAAGTGGTATTCTCTCCCGGATACTCTGTAGGTTACTTGGCACAGGAACCTCATCTGGATGACACAAAAACAGTAAAAGAAGTAGTAATGGAAGGCGTGCAACCTATTGTTGACGCACTTACAGAATACGAAGAAATCAACCAAAAATTCGGCCTGCCCGAGTATTATGAGGATCAGGATAAAATGGATGCCCTCTTTACCCGTCAAGGCGAATTGCAGGATATTATTGACGCGACAGACGCATGGAATCTCGATAGTAAACTGGAACGTGCGATGGATGCCCTTCGCTGTCCGCCCGAAGACCAACCGGTAGTCAATCTTTCCGGTGGCGAACGTCGCCGTGTGGCTCTCTGCCGTCTACTCTTGCAGAAACCCGATATTCTGTTGCTCGATGAGCCTACCAACCACCTGGACGCAGAGTCTATTGACTGGCTGGAGCAACACTTGCAACAATACGAAGGAACAGTTATTGCCGTAACCCACGACCGTTATTTCCTCGACCACGTTGCCGGATGGATTCTCGAACTCGACCGTGGCGAAGGTATTCCCTGGAAAGGCAACTACTCTTCCTGGCTGGAACAGAAAACCAAACGTATGGAAATGGAAGAGAAAACAGTCAGCAAACGTCGCAAGACGTTGGAACGCGAGCTTGAATGGGTTCGTATGGCTCCGAAAGCCCGTCAGGCAAAAGGTAAAGCCCGTCTTAACTCTTACGATAAATTGCTGAATGAAGACGTAAAAGAGAAAGAGGAGAAACTCGAAATATTTATCCCGAACGGTCCTCGTCTGGGTAACAAAGTAATCGAAGCCAAACATGTAGCCAAAGCCTATGGTGACAAACTTCTCTTCGACGACTTGAACTTCATGCTTCCCCCTAACGGTATTGTCGGTGTAATCGGTCCCAATGGTGCAGGAAAAACTACTTTGTTCCGCCTGATTATGGGCTTGGATACAGTAGACAAAGGCGAATTTGAAGTAGGAGAGACTGTGAAAGTAGCTTATGTAGACCAGCAACACCGTGATATCGACCCGAACAAGAGCGTTTATCAAGTCATCTCCGGTGGTAATGAATTGATTCGTATGGGTGGACGTGATGTAAATGCCCGTGCCTACCTTTCCCGCTTCAACTTCTCCGGTGGCGACCAGGAAAAACTTTGCGGCGTCCTTTCCGGTGGTGAAAGAAACCGTCTGCATCTGGCGATGGCTTTGAAAGAAGAAGGTAACGTACTATTGCTCGATGAGCCTACCAATGACATCGACGTAAATACATTGCGTGCACTGGAAGAAGGTTTGGAAGACTTCGCAGGTTGTGCGGTAGTTATCTCCCACGACCGTTGGTTCCTCGACCGTATCTGTACACACATCCTTGCTTTTGAAGGAGACTCCAACGTATTCTACTTTGAAGGCTCTTATTCAGAGTACGAAGAAAATAAATTGAAACGTTTAGGAAATGAAGAGCCGAAACGTGTTCGTTATAGAAAGCTAATGACTGACTAGAATTCGGTTTTATATTGAAAGTAAATTTCTCACATTTGTAATAGAAAGAAAGCTCCGCAATTATATGTGGAGCTTTTTGCTTTAACAAAAAACAACAATGCTTTAGTTCCTTGAAAAAATGTAGCACAATTGTAATGATTATCTTGTTTAATAGTACTATATTTGCATCTTAACAACACATTTTAAAGGTTGATTAACATTATCTATTAACTAAAAGCAGAATTATGAGAAGATTTCTAATTCAAGTCCTGTTAGTTGCTGTGCTGTCAGTATTTTGTACTGCCGCATCGGCCCAAACTACAGTGCGCGGTCAGCTGGTCGATTCTGAGACTGGTGAGCCGCTGGTAGGAGCTGCCGTAATGGTAGAAGGTACTACACAAGGGTCTACAACCGACATTGACGGTTATTTTAAGCAAAGTGTTGCTTCGAATGCCACATTATTATTTAAGTATGTGGGTTACAAGGACCAAAAAAAGAAAATTACGCAGAAAGGTACTTCTGTGGAATTGGGCATTATCAAGATGCGGCCGGACGCAGTGATGTTGGCAGATGTCACGATTACTTCATCTGTTGCCGTTGCACGTAAAACTCCGGTAGCAGTGTCTACAATCGATCCGGTATTCATAGAAGAAAAGTTAGGCTCACAGGAGTTTCCTGAAATTCTGAAATCTACTCCGGGTATATATACCACGAAAGACGGTGGTGGCTACGGTGACTCTAAAACCAATGTACGTGGTTTCAAGAGCGAAAATGTAGCGATGATGATTAACGGTGTGCCTATGAATGGTATGGAGAATCAAAAAGTATATTGGTCTAACTGGGCAGGTTTGTCCGATGTGACTCGCAGTATGCAGGTACAACGTGGTTTGGGTGCATCTAAAGTCTCATCTCCGGCTGTCGGTGGTTCTATCAATATCATAACCAAGAGTACAGACGCCCAAAAAGGAGGCTTTGTATCTTATGGTATGGGTAATGATGGTTATAACAAGATTTTGTTCAGTGTATCTTCCGGTCTTTCCAAAGACGGATGGGCGTTTACTTTGTTAGGTGGTAAGACATGGGGTGACGGATACATTCAAGGTACAGAATTTGAAGGCTACACTTGGTTTGCCAGTATCGCTAAACGTTTCAATGATAACCATCAGTTGACTTTTACGGCTTTTGGTGCTCCCCAGTGGCACAATCAACGTAGTAACCAAAACGGTCTTAGCATTAAGGAATGGCAGCGTGTGAAACAATATATGGGCGATGATAGTCCTTATAAGTATAATTCGACTTTTGGTTACAGAAACGGTCAAGTTTACAATTCTGCGAGAAACTCCTATCACAAACCGCAGATATCATTAAACCACTTGTGGCAAATCGACCAGAAATCCAGTCTGAGTACTGCTGCTTACGTATCAATCGGTCGTGGTGACGGTTATAGAGGTACAGGAGATAGTGATTACAGTAACAAATGGTATGGTTCTACAAACGGATTGGTGAACAATGATTTCCGCAGACCTGACGGAACCTTTGATTACGATGCCGTTGAGACGATGAATGCTCAAAGTACCACAGGTTCAAAGATGGTGATGAGTAAGATGATGAACAATCATATGTGGTATGGATTACTTTCTACCTATACTACAAAGTTTGGTGAAAACTTCGACTTCTATGGCGGTATCGACCTTCGTTACTACAAAGGTTTGCACCAGGATATTCTTACCGACTTGTTTGGCGGCAAATACTTTGTCGATTCATACAACCGTAAAAATGTGTCTGCTGAGAATAACCCTATCGCTGCCGACCCTAATTTTAAAAATGCCAAGTTAGGTATAGGGGATGTTTTAAGACGCGACTATGATGGTCTGGTATTGCAGGAAGGTGTTTTCGCGCAGTTGGAATACAATCAGGACAAACTCAGCGCTTTTGTTTCCGGTGGACTTTCAAACACAGGTTATTGGCGTTACGATCGTCTTTATTATAGCAAAGATAAGGCTAAATCATCCACTAAAAATTATCTGGGTGGAAATATCAAAGGTGGTATCAACTATAATCTCAATGAGCGTAATAACATATTCGCTAATGCAGGTTATATCAGCCGCGCCCCAATGTTCGATACATCATTTCTAAACTCACAAACTTCTCACGCGCGCAATAATGATGCTAAAAACGAAAAAATCATGTCTTTTGAAATGGGGTATGGCTTCCGTAGTGGCTTCTTTACTGCTAATCTGAACGCGTATTACACACGTTGGATGGACAAGGCTATGTATGACTCTGGTGATATGAGAGACAGCGACCGTTATACTTTGAATATGACTGGTGCTAATGCAGACCACTGGGGGATTGAATTAGACTTTATGGCTAAACCATTCTCTTGGATGGAGGTCAATGGTATGTTCTCATGGGGAGATTGGCGTTGGAATGGTAATGCTACCGGTTACTATTTCAATTCATCCGGTCAGATGCTGTCAGACCCTAGCGAAGGTACTGTTGTGGTAGATATGTCAAATGCTGAACAGTATAAAGCTAACATCAAGATGGATAATGTCCATGTTGGTGGCTCTGCCCAGACCACAGCAGCTTTGGGCGTTACTTTCCGTCCGATGAAAGGTGTACGTCTCGCGGCAGACTGGAACTTCTTTGCACGCAACTATGCCGATTATGACATTGACGCGGGAAGTGCAAAGATGGGTAAGGAAATTCTGATAAGCAATCCATGGCAGATACCGTCATACAGTACATTTGATTTGAGCGCGGGCTACACCTTCGATTTTGGCAAGGTGCGTGCTACTCTGAGCGGTAATGTCAATAACCTCTTCGATCAGGAATATATCGCTGACGCCCGTGACGGTAATAGTCACGATTGGGAATCGGCTACACGCGTACTCTATGGTTTCGGTCGTACCTATTCTGTAAGATTGAAGTTCAATTTCTAAACCAAGACAGATTATGAAGAAAAATATATTATTTAGTATGTGTGCTGGCTTGCTGCTTTTGGCAAGTTGCGACTACAACGAAGACAATTTTCCGGGGTATGATGACCTCACTAATGCCATGGATGTACAGAACGTTACGTTAACGCTCGAAGATGCTGAATACAAAACCATTGCTGGCATAGCTGCAAATAAAGAACTGGCGTTATCCAAAGATCCGGAAGGAGAAACTTATGCAAATGCTTTGGAAGCGGTAGGTAAGAATAAATTTTTCACAGAAGATGCACCTGCAGCATGGTATCTCCCAGCATACATTAACGATAAGTATCCTTATTTGAGTGATGGTTCAAAAGTAACTATCAATTATAATAACTTTGAAGAACTTCCCGAATATCTGAAAGACTTTAATAGTGTTTCAAAATACGATTTGACATCTGACGATTACAAGGCAGTATGGGGTGAAACAGTATCTGCTTCCTATCTGTCTCCGTCTACGGTGAGACAAATTCCTAACATTCTCGAAGAGGCAGTGAAGAATCCTGCTGACGGTGCTATGCGTCTGGTCAATTATGCTTATTCTGAAACAGAACCGAGTACAGGCGGTGGTGGTGAAGAGCCGGAACCTACCTATACAAATATTGCCGATGCTATCAATTCAGGTGCCGGTACTTATGATGTAAAAGGTGAGGTTGTAGCAGCCAATGCCAAAAGTCTTCTGGTAAAAGATGAAACAGGTATTATAATGGTGTATCTGAATGCATTGCCAACATATTCTTTAGGGGATGTAGTGACAGTTTCAGGTGCTATCAGTTCGTATAAAGGTGCTCCGTTTCAGTTCTCTAAAGATGCGGAGATAGCAGTTGTAGAGCGTAAAACGACCTTTGCGTATCCTACGACACCGAAAAATATGAGTGCATCGGACATGGATGCGTATCTCACTACTCAACCGGTAGAATACATTACTTATGAAGGAACATTAACCATCTCGGATAATAAATACTTTAATGTTGCAGTTGAAGGTACTACTACGGCTATTGGTAGTATTCAGTATCCGATAGCGATCGACAGTGAGTTGAATGGTAAAAAAGTGAAAGTGACCGGATATGCTGTTGGTACAAGTAGCGGTAAATTTGTGAATACCATTGCTACATCAGTAGCTCTTGCTGATGGTTCGGGAACTACTACTGCACCGGTAGGGCTGATAGCTTTGTCGGCCGACGGTACATATACCACAAGAGGTGTGGTAGCAGCTATCTATACAAAAGGTTTTATGCTGACTGACGGTACAGGTAATATTTTGGTATATGAAAATAAAGTTCCGACCTCTAAGATAGGTGATATTGTTTCTGTAACTGGAACAACTTCCAAGTATAATGGTTTGATGCAATTTGCAGCTGATGGTTTGCAAGTTGAAAAAGAATCAGAAGGCAATACATCAGTAGACGGTTTGATTGCTCAAAATATGGATGGTGCGGATATGGATGCCTATGTTAATGCCCCCCGTGCTGTTTATGCTACCTATACAGGCACATTGACTATTAAGGATAGCGGTAAAGGATATAATTATTATGACATAGAAATTGATGGAGCTACTACAGCAAAAGGTTCTTTCTCTTACGTAGATGAAAGTACGATAGATGCAAGTCTTAATGGTAAACAAGTCATAGTGAAAGGATACCTCATAGGTGCGAAGAGTGGTTCTGTCAATACAATGGTAACTTCCGTTGCAGAAGTAACAGCGGCTAATCTCAGAGCCTTCGGCATGACTCGTGCCATTGCTTCCAAACCTAATACATCCGCAGTTTATCGTTACGATGCAACTACTGCCAAATGGAAAGCATATACATCAGAAGCTGCAAGTATTGCAGTGCTTCAACCTGCCGATTACACAGCAATAGGCAGTACTTATGTATCCAAACCGGCTGAAACATTGCCAATCTATTTGAAGCAGAATTATCCATATGCTAAGAAAGACGATGTTATAGCAGTAGTTTATTATTCAGATTCAGACTTGGCTGTTGCAGCTACCGAATTTGTTTATGATGGTGCAACTTGGATTCAGACTACAGTTTCTACACCGAGTGTCATTGTATTCTTGAAGTCGCAAAGCGAATGGATGGAAGCTAAAGTTTACTATTCCTCTTCATTCCTGAATGGTGATGATGGTGGCTTCATTGCCCAAGATATTGAATTGAGTGACTTGAAGAGTGTTTGGAAGCTGGACAACACCTATGGTTGGAAAGGTTCCGGTTACTCTGGTGGCAATAAGGTAACCGACAGTTGGCTTGTTTCACCGGAAATTAGTCTGAAGAAATCGGTAGTACCGGTATTGAAGTTTGATATTGCTATCAATTACTTGAAAGGTGGCGAGATGGCCAATTACTTCAATGTGATGATATCAACCGACTATGACGGTGATGTACTTGAAGCCACTTGGACTGAATTGACAGTAGAAGGTATGCCGGCAGGAGACTCTTGGGACTTCTCGACTGTGACACCTGTTGACTTGAGTGCATATAAGGATCAGAATATCCGTATTGCATTCCGTTACAGAAGTGACGCTGCGGCTGCCACTACAACAGAAATCAAGAATATGTCCATCCAGGAATAAACTGGATATAAAAGCAGAATATAGATAAACAAATAGAGAATACATATTCATTCTGTTGGTAGATAATTATAGCATCGGAGAGGATAAAGACCTCTCCGATGTTTTTTAGGTTTAGACTTAAGTCTAAACCTTTTTTTATCTTATTCTTAAAAAATGTAATACGGTTATAATATGTATCTGTCTTATTTTCCATATATTTGTCGCTGATTTAGAGATCTATAATATTATAAAGGACGAATTTTAAAAGTGATTATGTTAAAAAGATTAAGATTTATTCTTACGGTTATTATCCTTTTGGTAGCTATGGGTATCAGTGCCCAGGTCACTACCGCTACAATGAGCGGTAAAGTAACTGCACAAGACGAACCGATTATCGGTGCTACGATTGTAGCCATTCATGAGCCGTCAGGTACTCGTTATGGTACTGTAACCAATGTCAGCGGACAATTCACCCTGCAAGGTATGCGTACCGGTGGGCCATACAAGGTTGAAGTCTCCTATGTCGGTTATCAAACGGCAGTTTACAAAGGCATCAATCTTTTGTTGGGAGAGAACTATGTTTTAAACGTGTCTTTAAAAGAAAGTTCGGAACTATTGGACGAAGTAGTAGTGACAGCTTCGAAAGAAAGCAATATGAAGTCCGACAGGGCAGGAGCGGTGACCAACCTGACCAGCGCAAAAATCGCCTCCATCCCTACGGTGAGCCGTAGCATGAACGATATAATGCGTTTGTCTCCGCAATCCAACACAACGTCCAACGGTTTTGCTGCCGGTGGCGGTAACTATCGTCAGTCCTTTGTGACCGTAGACGGTGCTTCGTTCAACAACGCTTTCGGCATCGGTTCCAACTTGCCAGCGGGTGGTGCTCCTATTTCTTTGGATGCATTGGAGCAGCTCTCTGTCTCAATCACTCCGTATGACGTTCGTCAAAGCGGTTTCACCGGTGCGGCTATCAATGCAGTAACCAAATCCGGAACAAACGAGCTGACAGGTTCTGCTTATACATTCCTTACGAACAATAATCTGATTGGCGACAAAGTGGGTGATAACTCCATTGAACTCGAGAAGTCACATCAATATACTTATGGAGCCACTTTAGGCGGAGCCATTATAAAAAATAAGTTATTCTTCTTCGTGAACGGAGAATATGAGGATGACTTGACGGCAGGCCCTGTCGCACGTGCCCGTAATGATGAAAGTGAGAAATACGGGGTCAATGGTATCCATCGTCCTGTTGCTTCCAAGATGGATGAAATCCGTGATTACCTGATTAATACATATGATTACGATCCGGGCGCTTATCAAGGATATAATGTAAAAGTGCCTTCCTATAAGTTTCTGGCACGTTTGGACTGGAACATCAATGAAAACAATAAGGTGAATGTTCGTTTCTCCAAGACCAATAATAGATATGACGCTTCTCCTTCTACATCAGTTTCTCCGATGACGGCGGCTATCATTTTCCCCGGTGATGATAAAAAAGGAATCTCTTCGGGAAAAGGAGCCAGCAATGATGAAGGCTTATATTTCAGGAACACCCGTTATCGTCAAGAGCAGAGATTCACGTCTGTTGCAGCCGAATGGAATTCAAAATGGGGCGTGTTGAATAATACTTTGCGCGGAACCTACTCCTATCAAGATGAGCCACGCTCTTATGATGGTGGGGCTTTCCCGACTACTTACATCTTGGAAGATGGCGCGGTATATGCCATGTTCGGTACAGAGCTGTTTACAGAAGGAAACATCCGTCAAGTAAAGTCATTTACCATAACAGACGAGGCTACCTGGACATGGGGTAAGCATAACTTTATGGCCGGTCTGCAGTTCGAACATAACAAAGCGGTGAATGGCTATATGCAAGGTGCAAACGGTGCTTATGTCTTTAAATCCTGGAATGACTTCGTAACAGGTGAAAAACCTTCTTCCTTCTTGATTACCCACTCCAATTCTGCGGATTTATCACAGTTTACTTCTCAGATGAGACAAATGCAGTATTCAGCATACGTTCAAGACCAGTGGAATATCAATGAAAATTTCAAATTAACTGCCGGTCTGCGTTTTGAATTACCAGTGTATCCTTCGTTGAAAGACAACTATAATGCTGAGTATGCAAAACTAGAGTTTGGTGATCGTAAATTCTCTACAGACCAGAAACCGGGTAATTCATTATCAGTTTCTCCGCGTATTGGCTTTAATTGGGACATTACCGGAGAACGCAAGTATGTGTTGCGTGGTGGTACGGGGTATTTTGTTGGACGCCTGCCATTTGTCTGGCTGGTTTCGGCAGTCGGAAATTCGGGAGTAGGTCAGACACAATATGGTTATAATATAAGTAAAAATTCTACTGCCGGTGCAGTTGCCCCTAATTTCCATACGAATGTAAATGATATTCTGGAAGATGTTTACAAGGGTAATTTTACTCCGCAGGTTAGTATTCCCGGCAGTCCTACTATCATAGACAAAGACTTGAAGATGCCCGCCACTTGGAAAACTTCACTAGCTTTTGACACCAAGTTGCCTGGTGATATTGACTTTACACTGGAAGGCATTTACAACCGTGACTTCAATCCGGCTGTAATCTCCAATGCTAATATTTATGCTGACGGAACAAAAACAATCAGTAAAAATGACACACGTACTGTCTATAAGAGCTACAATAACAATACAGGTGCTTATTTGATTGAAAATGGCGGTTCGAAAGCATATTATTTGTCATTGACAGCACAGTTGCATAAATCATTCAATTTTGGCTTGGATGCTTCATTTGCTTATACTTACTCTCGTGCGCGTTCTTATGGAGACGGCATTGGCGACCAGGTTACTTCTGCATATAAAACCAATACATATTCTATCAACGGCATCAATGACCATGAATTGGGTTATGGCACTTATGTAGCCCCTCACCGTATTATCGCTTCATTAGGTTACTCAAAAGCTTATGCCAAGCATTTCAGGTCAAGCGTTTCATTCATTTATGAAGGTGCTCCGTTGGGCTATGCGGGCGGAAGCTATTCTTATTCCCGTTATTCATATACTTACACTACCAACATTGTGGGTGATGGCGGCGCTAATAATCTGATATATGTACCTGCTACCAAAGATGAGTTGACATTCAAAGATGTGACTTCAGAGAAGACAGGCGAAGTGACATACTCTGCTGCCCAGCAGCAAGAAGATTTCTGGAACTTTATTCAGCAAGACAAATACCTGAAAAAACATCTGGGTAAATATGCCGAACGTGGTGGTGCAGTGATGCCTTGGCATCATCAGTTAGATTTCAAGTTCAATCAAGATTTCTATATGATGATAGGCGGTAAGAAGAACTTGTTGCAATTTGGTGTGGATATTCAAAATCTCGCTAATCTTCTTAACAAAAACTGGGGATTATACAAAACTGTAAATTCGACTATTCCACTGAAAGACAATGGCGACGGAACATTTACCATGCAGAAAGCCAGCGGTCAAGTCTTGAATTCTACCTATAAGAATTACGAAAACACGGCTTCTACTTACCGTGTAATGTTCAGCCTTCGTTATATTTTCAATTGATAGTTGCAGGGAAGAACATTTCTGAGACATAAAAAAGGAGAGAGGATGTATCCGCAAATCGTGATACATCCTCTCTTCTTTTTTATGTCTATTATTCTTTTTGTATTTATTATATCAGTAGACGTTTTTTTTACATCTTCACCCTCATCACCACCGGATTATGGTCGCTATAATTCAAATCCGGTGAAAAGTAATCCGTGCTCTTCAATTCCGGTGAATGGAGAATATAGTCGATTCTCAGCAAATGTTTGAAATACTTGAAAGTGTACATATACCCATGTCCGCTTGTCTTGAATCCATCCTGCAACTTATCACCTTTCACCGTGTGATACACATAAGACGAAGGCAGGGAGTTAAAGTCACCGCAGACTAGAGTAGGATAGGGGGAATCGGAAATCAACAGGTTAAGAATATTAGCTTGGACGGCACGTTTTTCAAAGTTCTCGTACAGTCCGTCCATTAGAGTAAGAGCCGCACGTTCTGCCCGTTGCGTATCATCCGTGCGGAGTTCCTTTTCCAGCTTGCGCTTGTTACGGCTCACTTCTGTAGTCTGGAGATGATTATTAAACAAACGAATCATTCGCCCGTTGACCTCAATATCACACCAAAGACTGCAATTCTTGGAATCAGGATAGATGATAAGATGCTCCTCTTTGATAGGATAGCGGCTGAATACAGCCAGTTGTAACAACTGCTCCCCTTCGGGAGAAGAAGGTATGTAATGGTAAGACCAGTCGGAGAGAGCCACGCAAAGACTGTCAATACCAAATTCGCTATTAATGCCAAACTCCTGAAAACAAAGAATATCCGCTTGCTGGCTCTTCATGTAAGCAGCGATTTCTTTGCATGAATAGCCCGTATGCTCGTGGTTGAAGGCATCGACATTATAGGTCGCCACGGTCAATACTCCCGGAGTATATGCCCCCATTTTGACCATCGGCTTCGAAGCCGGGCTGAAAAGAGGAAACTGGAGCACACTACTGATATATCCCCAGTTGCAAAATATAGCAATCAAAGGAATGAAAACCCAGCACCGCCAACGGGCAGTCCAATAAATGGCAATAGCCAGGTTTGCCAATAAAAGCACAGGCAGACCTAAACCGATGAAAGGCATAAATTTGAAACTGTCCGGTGTGGCGCTGCCTGCAAAAGCACCGGCTATTGTTACGCCTGCCAAGACGCCGGTCAGCAGGATAGATATGTAGTAAAATAGTCTGTAAAAGGCTTTCATCTAATCTTATGAGTTGTTTATTGAATAGTATATCGCAATTAGTTATTAATATATTATTTGTCTGTCGTACAGTCTCTCATGCAGGCTGCATATTAGAGGGGCATATTAGATACACTACACTCTTATGATGTCGACAGCCATTTCTTAATCATCGCCTTTAGCTTGTCCTGCGCTATCGGTTTAGCTATAAAATCATTGCATCCGGCTTCTTGTGCCGCTTTCCGATCCTGTTCGTAAGCAAAAGCACTTTGAGCAATAATAGGAACAGTTGCAGATAGTTCGCGAATGATTTTCGTAGCTTCCAGACCATCCAGATTCGGCATTTTTATATCCATCAGAATAAGGTCAGGCTTCACCTCGTCATACATAATAACCGCTTCCATTCCATCATGCGCACGTATAAGGCGATGTTTCTTTCCGAGAATAGCTTCAAGCAAGTCGAAGTTACTGTCCGTATCTTCGGCAACCAGGATACAAGCCGGTTTGACATTATCCAAATCTTGTGTTGCTTCGCTAGAAGAAGAATCACCATTTATTGAGGAAGCATCACCGTCTGACGAAGAAGAATTCCCACTCATTGAAGCCGTTTCTCCATCCATTGACGCTACCGCGCCACTTTCACTTTCCAAATTCACTTCCTCTTTCCCTGTACCCGTCCCCTTGTCCTTGTACGGCAAAGTAAACATAAACGTAGTCCCCACTCCAAACTCCGAACTGACAGAAATCTGTCCGCCGAGCCGTTCAACGATTGACTTACAGATAGACAACCCCAATCCCGTTCCCTGCGCATGCTGATTCAGCTTGGCGAAACGTTCAAACACACGTCCCACCTTTTCCGGTTCAATGCCCGTACCCGTATCCGTCACATGGAAAACAATCTGATTGTCTACCAATTCATAACCATAACTGATACTCCCTTCCTTCGTAAACTTCACCGCATTTCCAATCAGATTCGAAATCACCTGAAACACCCGGTTCTTATCCGTTTCAATCATCAGACTCTCGTCCGAAGGCTCGTAAACGAGACTCACTCCCTGTAGAGTACGGAAAATATGCGCATCATGCACCTCCTTGCATAAACAATGCAGATTGACAGGCCCGAAAGAAAACTCAACGATTCCCGATTCAATCTTCGACAAATCGAGAATCTCGTTAATCAATTGCAGAAGACGCTCATTATTAGCATTGACAATATTATAATACGTCTTTCTCTCCTCCGCATCGTCACTTTCAGCGATAAGATGCGAGAAGCCGACAATCGCATTCAGCGGAGTGCGTATCTCATGGCTCATATTGGCAAGAAAGGCCGACTTCAGGTTATCGGACATTTCCGCCTTCTCTTTAGACGACATCAGCTCCCGCTTCATCATTTCCAGTTCTGTGACGTCCCATTCGATGCTGACGATGATAGGCGAGGAGAGTTCGTCTCCATCCACCCTTATCTTCCGTTTGTCGAGGATAATCTGGTTTCCGTTCCTGTCCTTGCCTTCCACCGTCCAGTGCATTCCCTTTCCGGTGCTGGCCACCTGGATATCCTCCTGCCGCTTCTTCTCCGCCACGATGGACGGATAATAATCGAAGTCGTTCATACCAATCGAAGTACCGTTGAACGAGTCACGGTTGTACGATTCCCGATTCCGGTAGATATACCGGAAATCGTTGTTCACTTCCTTCACCACAATTCCCGCAGGAAGATTGTTGATGGTAGTATCCATAATTAGGTTCAGCCGTTTGATTTGTGCCTCATACCGCATACGTTCGGAAATATCATGTGCGAACGACCAGTAGCTGTCCTCACCCGAATCATTGGTGACGTTGTACATTGTACCCTCGTATGCCAATATATCCCTGTTAATCTTTGAAGGATGATGCGCGATGAAATTGCTGCTTCCGCTATGCAGGGCATTCCTGCAACGCTCATTCCAAGCATCTTGCGTAGGCATGTCGGCGGCAATATCATAAATCTTCAGTTTGCGGATATCCACATTCTCACAAAGTCCGTGGTTGTGAAGGAAGCGCCGGTTGGCAAAAATAAGCGTGCCGTCCTCTTTGGCGGCAAAGATGCTCTCTTTCGCATTGTTGATGGCGTGCGTCAGCGTATTAATATCATTTCTGCTATGTTGTATATCCGTGATATTCTGGATATACCCCTCGATATTGAGACTGCCGTCCGGAAGCTCCTCACGTAGGTAAGTCTGGATACGCATATAATAAATTTCCCCGTCCACCTTCACCCGGTAACTGATACTGTCCGTATTGAACTTTTCCACATTCCTGAGATGCCAGTTGATGAATGTCTCTTGATCTTCTTCGACGATATACTCCCTGTATTTCTCAAAAGAAATCGTCCGCACCGCTTCTTCGCACAACACTCCGGTATATCCCAGATAATGAAAAACATTCTCATTGGTGTTATATCCCCATTGCCCTATTTGCGCCACCTTCTGAATCTCCCGCAACGTGCGGTTCGCCTGTTCCAGTTGGCGTTTCACGTTGCTTCTTTGCGTGATGTCCCGATATTGGCAAAGCACCATCCCGTCATAAGGATGCATGAGACACTTGAAATAATACGTCTCGCCCCTCACTGCCAACTTGAAATTTTTGCTGATACTCCTTTGTTCCCTAAGTACCGTCTGAAAGACAGGCATCATCCTCTCCCTGGTATATTCCGGCAGAAGTTCGAATATATTTTTGCCTAAAAGTATATCTTCTTGCAGAAACCATGTGTCACAATACGGCGCGATATCCACGCAGACTCCGTTCCGGTCGACCAGCAACATCGTATCCGCCGTCAGTTTCAGTATCCTCTGTGCATTATTTGCATCATGTAATGTTCTGTCCATGTCTGTTTTCTTTTTTTAGATGATTTGTCTTTACTTCTCCGCCCGCTTCGCCTTTTCCCAAGCCCCGTTACCTTTCTTCTTTTTCAGGTAACGTATCCCTTTCAACACATTGACATTCATAAAAAGAAAATAATACGGAATAAAGAGCAGCTTGTTCTTTATCTGCTTGGTAG
This sequence comes from Bacteroides sp. f07, assembly GCF_042854785.1. NCBI lineage: Bacteria > Pseudomonadati > Bacteroidota > Bacteroidia > Bacteroidales > Bacteroidaceae > Bacteroides > Bacteroides sp. f07. The sequence continues at coordinate 1,570,143 of NZ_BAABXI010000001.1, forward strand.
ACAGATAATAACCCCAATATCCCAATCCGTAGAAAAGCACCTGCAACACCAGCAGAATACCATAGAACACAGGCGCACCGCCTGCCAGCAAAATCGCGGCATTAAGCGGCAGCAGCGCAAACAACAGAAACGGCGTAACAGACCACCGCAGCACTCGGTGCGACGTATATTGAAAACTCAACACCCCGTACCGGAAAGGATTCAGCAACGGGCGCAACCGCCAGATAGACTTCCAACCGCCCGCAGCAATACGTACCTTCCGCTTCTCTTCCTCCCGCATATCCGCCGATCCGCTTTCGATAGCATAAGCATTGGTACAATAAGCAATGATATACCCCTTCATCGTAATCCTCAACGAAAGGATGAAATCATCCAGCAACGTATCCGGCTCCATCGCCTCGAACAACTCCCGGCGTACGGCAAACAGCTCTCCTGCAGCCCCCACAGCCGAGTACAACCGTGCGTCCAACGCCTTCAACGTCGACTCATACTTCCAGTAAATCCCTTCGCCACCGGCAGCCGCCCCGTCCTTGGTCTGCACAGCAATCCGTTTCTCACCGGCCACACAACCCACCTTCGGATTCTGAAAAGCAAGCACAATCTCCCGCACCGCTTCCCGGTTCACCATCGTGTTGGCATCCGTAAAGACCACGAGCGGAGTGTCTGTAAGCGTCATTCCGCGCGTCATCGCCGCGGTTTTTCCTTGCCGCAACGGCTGGAAGTGCACCGTCGCCTTTCCTGCCCAGCGAGTCTGCAAACGTTCGTTCGTCCCGTCGTCACTGCCGTCCGTCACCCAGACGATGTGCAGCTTATCCGCCGGATAATCCAGCTCAAGACTGTTCTCCATCTTCTCGTCCACCACGTCTTCCTCGTTGAAAGCAGTGATGAAAAGCGTCACTTCCGGTAGTTCCTCGTTCGCCGATGGCAGCGAGCGCTTCACCGGCTTCACGAAAAGCTCTTTCAGCTTGACGAGAATATAAAGTACGATTCCGTAGCCCAGATACGTGTAGAACACTACAAACAGGGCAAACCAAAAAATAAATTCGAGACAGAGAGTAAGAGTATCGTTCATAGTATCTATCTTTATTATTTCCGTTTTTTAATCCTCATGTACTCTTCCAGACTGATAGGAGAGTGTCTATGAGTTTTAGTTTTTACTTTGTTCTTTATCATATAATAAAAGGCGCCTATTACTTTCTTGAACTCTTTCGACGCGCTTCTGCGCGGATACATCTGTTCCACCATTTGGCGGCTCCACGGTTTAGTGAAGAAAGCAGTATATTTCTCGTCCGTCGGATTGACGATAAATTCCAAGTCATCCTTCCATTCGCACCGGTTCAGCATCAAGTCTCCTTCGGTGAGCCATAACAGTTTGTAGGTTAGCGACTGATAGGGCAGATAATTGAGAAACAGTTCGCCATAATTATTCTCATAATTCCCCGGCATTTTCGATTTCTCGAAAAGAATCAGTTTGCCGTCCAGATAGAGAATAATCCATTTGTGCGATTTCTTGGGAAAGAGAAATTCCCCCAGCAGGCTGGGAGTTTCCATATACCCCCTCTTGGCGACCCTGCACTGCTCGCGGATAAAATTCTCCGGATTTTCCGCGTGTTCGAGCACCTGGTTACAAATGACGTAATCAAACTCTTTATCCTTGAAAGGCAGAGCCTCACCGTCGGCATTGATAAACTCCTGATGCGGATAAATCTTCAGATTTCCGCAGCGGTGATAATTCGTGTCTACAAATAAATCCACAAGCACATCCGAGCGGAATGTAGGGCTGTGTCCGGGGCCCACTTCCAGTACTCTGTCTTTCTTGCCTATCTTCAGGTCGTTTCTGTCATAAGGATTACGTGTTATCATAACGGTATTTGTTTTTTTAGTGTGTATCTTGTTTGTTTTTTATCAGATTGCTGTCCTCATCCTTATATTCGCTTTTCTTGGTAAAAATGCCGCCCAGCCCTTTGATAGCCTTCACCAGCCTCACTTTGAAACTATTGAAAAGAGAACCGTCATTATTCAGCGTCCCGTATCCTGTCATCACCCTCGCTTTTCCGGAGCGGATAAAAACGAGTTTGCCGAAAGGCTTCATGGCTAAGGCGAGCGAACCGTCCTCACCGCGGATGATGTCCGTCCGGAACCCGAACCGTCTGCCCAGCTCGGTATTGAACCCGAACGTCATGCCACGTACGCAAAGCTCCGGACGCTGTATAGCCTGGATGCGCAGATGCATATCCCTCAAAGCCTCATACCACCATAGCCCTATGCCGGAATGGCGTTCATCGGGAATAAAACTCCACAGGCTGAACGTACAAGCCACCCCCGGCTTCATCAGTTGCCCGACGTGTGTCGCTACGTAACGGGGCGGATATATCGTATCGGTGTCAATGCAGATATGATACTTCCCTTTTGCCCGGTCGAGTCCGCATTGGCGGGCGTGTCCGGGCCCTTTCTTCGTCTCGTTGAAATACGTGACGCCCAGTTGCCGCATCACCTCTTCCGTGCGGTCTGTCGAATTATTGTTGACAGCCAGTATTTCTATCGGAAAATCACATTCATTGTCGCAAAGCGACCACAGGCAACTCAGCAGACGCGTCTCCTCATTATGACAAATGAGAATGACCGAAGCCAATGGCTGACTGTTTTCCGTTAACTGCCGCAACTTCTCCTTCACGCCGCTTACTACTTCCGCCGGTGCCGAAGCGAACGGCTTCTCGTAAACCTGTAAATATTTGGCATACCATTTCATAAGCAATTCCTTTTAAATAAGACTTCCCGACAGCCTAAACGAGACTCTCAAATAACTCCTTCCATTGTCCGGCGATTTGTTCAATCTTGAAGCGCTCCACGTCGATGCGTGCCTGCTGCCCCATCTTCCGGCGTATTTCATCATTTTCTATCAGATAACATATCTTGCCGGCCAACATCTCAATATTCCCGTTTTCCACCAACAGACCGTTTTTCCCATCGTCGATAATATCCCGCGGACCGCACGGACAAGCAAAAGAAACGGGTGGTATGCCGCACGCCATCGCTTCGATAATCACCATGCCAAACCCTTCGTAGCGTGATGAAAGGGCAAATATGGAACTTTCGCAATATTTCTCGTCAATATCAGGCGTACTGTGTTCCAGAATACAACTGGAAGCGATTCCCAACCTGTCGATTTGCTGTTGCAGTTGCTGTCGCATACCGTCGCCGTAGATACGCAGAACCCAGTCCGGATGCTGCATGTTGACGATGCTCCAGGCGTCAATCAGCCGGTCGAACCCTTTTTGCGGCATATACCTTCCTGCGGCAATCACCTGCTTGGACGACCCGTCGGACTGCCGTTCGGGGAAAAAAGGAAGCGGGTTGTATATCACCGCTACATTTTTCAGTTTCGTCCATTCCGCGGCGTCTTCATAGCTCAATACCACGAAGCGTTTCAGTTGCCGCACCTGTCGGATAAGCTGCCACATCCAGTACTTCTTCACGCAGTGCTGTACGAAAGCCGGGAGACGGTTATCGCTGAACTCACGGTAATTGGACTTGTTGAAGTGGATTTCCCCGAGTTTGATGCTGCCGTCCTTCATCTTATTGATAAAGTTGATGTCCCGCCGGAGAAGTGAGATGGTGATGTCCGGACGGATTTCGCACAAACAGTCGTTCAGCCGTTTCATGAATAATTGCTGCTTGTTCCAGTAGCCGGAGATTCGCTTCCACAGGCTGCGGCCGTACATCTCGTCATAATTGATATCGAGTTGGTGGAGAGTAATGGACGGATATAATTTGTAATACGGTTCCTTGTCTTTTCCGTCAGTCAGGATAATATGTATCTCGTAGCCGAAATGTTCCGCAAAATAATTTGCTTTCAACGTCAATACCCTCTCCATGCCGCTGGGGTAATAGAGTGAGGGGATGCAGTAGGCTATTTTTATCTTCTTGTTCATCAGCTATTGTTTGTAATTTGTTTCAGAATGACAGGGTGTTTGTTACCCGAATCCGATTTCATTAATCACTTTCTGCATTTGCGCTTTCCATGATAGCGGGCGGGCTGATTCGCGAATCTCGGCCGGAGTCATGGAAAGCGAGCGTTGAAACTCAATCAGCTTCGGGATGTCTATCGGCGATTCGTCCGCAGGGGCTTTCCATACATACGCCATAGCGTCGAAATCCTCATCCGTTTCCGAATACGTGAAGGCAAATCCGCGGGCGGCATATTCGCGGTTTTTCAGTGTCTTGATATGCGTGATACCGCTTCGGTGGCGTCCCAGGCTACCGATGGCAAAGTCAGCCTTTTCAAATTGCGCGTCCAGTTCCTCGCTGTGCAGAGGTCCGTGCAGAATGACATAAGGCTCCAGATGATTGTCACGGATGACAGGCAGGATTGCTTCTCGTTCGCGTTCACCGGCCATGGGCCCTACAATGTGGAAATACACTTTATAGTCGGGATTTGTACGGTAATACTTCGCCAGTCCGTTCACCAGCCGGTCAAATCCATGCCAGTAATGCACTTCCGCTACACCGATAAGATGCAGCTCATCGGTCGTCGCATTTTGGCTGTGCTTCATCGGGATGGCGTCGAAGTCTATTCCGTTGGAAATTCGTATAGTCCGTCCGCCGAAAATCGTTTCAGCGTTGGAGAAGGTGACGATGCCGTCCAGTCTCTTGGCGAGCCGGTGGCGGAAACAGCGGTCGATAAACAGGGAAAACTTCATGGAACGCGTGATATATTCCTGGTCGTACGGATAAGTCGGTATTTCCATTACTACTTTGGCTCCGGTCTTTTTCAGGCGTTTCACCATCTTCAGGGTGAACGGGTTGGCGTTGTGGTGCGAACGTATATATACCAGTTCTATTTTTTCGTGGCGCGCATACTCAATGATAGGGGCGTAGTAGATACGCTTCCACATCTTTGCCGTAGTTCCTGTCCCAAAATCGGCAATGACCTCGTCGTCCACCATCAGACGGTGTTCGCCATGGGGAGTAATATCGTAATAACACAGGCGTGCGTCCACTCCACATTCTCTGAGGGCTTTCACCTGGTAGTGTATTTTCTTACTGATTCCATTGGCTTTGTCGAAGCCGTGGAAAATAAGGAACAAGGCTTTCATCGGTTTTTTCTGTTTCTATAATATCGTTTATTCTGTTCTTTTATTTCTCTGTTTTACCATGCTCCGTACTTTTTCGATGATATCAAATTCGTGCGTAGCTTGTATATATCCACCAAAGATAATAAAACTAATTGTACCTTTGGCAATAATTGTCACAAAAAAGTTCATACCTTCCATCGTGCATTGCATGGGCACGAGTGCCATCGCTATCAAACCGCTGACCGCGAACGGAGAAATAAGCTGACGTATGAGCAGCCGGAAGCTCCGCCGGAAGGTCACTCGGTACATCTGCCGGTAGCATTGCACGAAGTTGACGGTGAACGTCACCACGATGCAGCTTGCCACTGCCGTGAGCGTGCCGAAATAGAAAATGCCGAGCAACATTCCCGCCACGTTGAGCGTAGACGAAAACAACCCGCAGACGAACAGGCTCCGCGTGTCGCCTGCCGCCTGGAAGATGGAGCCCGACGAAGAAAGGATAATCTGTATGCCCACCGAAAGCGCCAGTATCCGGAATACGGGTACGGACGGCAGCCATTGACTGCCGAAGATAATCAGCGTCACTTCTTCCGCTGTAAAGAAAAGAAGCACGCTCAGCGGCAGTCCGATAAAGGCGAGGAAGCGGACGATACGTTCGTAGGAAGTAGCCAGCTTTTCTTTATCATCTTGTAAATCACTGAAGATGGGATGCATCACCGGGGTGATGACCTGCGTGATGTTTTGCAGGGGAAGCATCATCAGGCGGTAGGATTTTTCGTAATATCCGAGGTCGGACATGCTCATATACTTGCCAATCAGGAGTTTGTCAAGGTTGCGGCTGAAATAATTGATGACGTTGAACAGGAACTGGTAGGCGGAATAGGAAAAAATCTTCCGTAGCGGCGTCAGTCCCAGCGTGAAGCGCAGGCGTTGCGGATAGCGCTGGAAGGAGATGACGAATATCAGTATGCTGGATAGTATCGGGGTGATAATCAGCGCGTACAGTCCCGCTCCGCAGAGGGCGGCGGTCACGGCGGCGGCACCGCCGGATATTTGTATGACGAAGCTGCGGACAGCGATAAATTTGAACTCCTTGTTGCGGTAGAACAGCGCTCCGGGCACGATGGTGGCGGAAGCGAAAAACAGGTTGACGGAGAGCAGTTGGCACAATGTCCGCAAGATGTCGCTCTCGTAATAGTGGGCGATGGGCCAGGACGCGGCGAAGAACAGCGCGCTGATGCCGATGCCCGTCCACACGGTAAATGAGAAAATGTCCGACAGTTCGCCTTTGGTCAGCGACTTGTTCTGTATGATGGCGGGCGATACGCCCATGTCCGTGAGCAGGTTGAAAAAAGCGATGATGACAGAGGCGATAGCTACTACTCCGAAGTCGTCCGGCGAGAGCAGGCGTGCCAGTATTCCCGCTACTACGAGGGAGATGACGACACCGCTGTATTTGGCAAGCGCGGTGTAGAAGACGCCCGAAAATAGCTGCCGCTTGATGTTGTTAGCCATTTACTGCGTCTTTATAAGTTTGCGCGTATTCCTTTCCCACTTTCCGGACATTCATGTTCTCCATGGCGTAGTCATAATTTGCTTCTCCCTTCTCTTGTAATGCAAGCCGGCGGGCGGATTTGAGTGCCCGGACAATGTCCGTTTTATCATCGGGGTCGAATGTCGGGTTACCGGTTTCGGAGAGTATCTCGCCGATATTTCCCACAGCGGGCCCCACCACTACTTTGTGGTAAAAGAAGGCAAGAGGGACATTACCTGAGTTTAATATATCTTTTCGTTGGATGAATATCACATCCGAGGCAGCCATATAATAAGGTAGGTCGCAACTGTCCACCAGTTCATCGTTGGCTCCGGCTTCCAGCTTCATCCAGCGGTTGAGCAGCGGCATGAGCAGATAATATCCGGCACGTGAAGTCCATCGTTTGAGGAAATTGCCACCATAGTCGTTGCGTCTTGAGAAAGGATAAAGCCTGGGGGCGAGCAGTAACTTGTCCGGCTGGTCCCACGCGCGGAATGCTCCGAGCATCATGCGTATTTCTTCACGGTTGCGGAATTTGCCGAAAGCGGTGACGATGAACGCTTCCTGCGGAATCTTGAGATACTGGCGTGCACGCTCTACGCTGATATTCTCCTGATAGGTATATTGGTAAATATGGTGCGGAATCACGACATTCCGGCTGCCGGGATGCCTGGCGGCAAATTCGTCGCGGCTGAAACGCCCCATATGCACCACGACATCGCTTTGCGACTCGATGATGTCATACGCCCGGCTGATGACGTCGTTGGCATAGTGCGGGCGTACATTGTGGCGTGTATAAATGAAATGTGTCCCTCGCGAGCGGAAGAAACGAATCCGTTCTTCCAGCCGGCAGATGATGTCGGGATTGTCACAAGTCCAGCCCACTACTTCTTCGGGCCACTGGAAATGGATGATGTCATACGCCGTATCCGACTCCCAAAACTCTTGTGTGGAACATCGCACGTTGATACCCGTCATCCTGATGGCATCGCACAAGATGGGGACGAACAGATTGTCTGTGTCCCCATCTTCTCTGAATACAATAAGTGCTTTTATCGTCGAACTGTTTGTTTCTTCGCTGTCATTCATTTCTATACATTTGTTGTTCAGCTTAGCTGTGCCACAAAGGTAATAAAACTTATGAGAAACTTTATCTTTTTTTTATCTTCTTTTTGTCGGCAGGTTTCTTCTCTGTCTTGTTATTCTTTTTGTTCTTACCAAATTTCGCATTTCTCTTTAGTAGGGCTTTTCTGGCTTTCCGGCGTCTTTCCAGTTCTTCGTCGGTGGGCGCCTGTGCGAAAAGAATGGCATTCTTGTCGTAATTATTTATCTCGTCCTTGTCTATGACGGATATGACAAGGCATTTTCCTTCTTCCAATGCCTGCGTGGTTGCCCGGCGGAGGTTTTGGATATGAAACTCGCATTTCAGTGCTCTGAGATGTACGTAGAATGCCTGTGCATACGATAGAATCTTGTAGTTGCGCGATTTTTCCATCCGCCATGCCGTGCCGGAAGTGATGGAGCTTAGTTCTTGCATTTCCTCGTGAGACAGTGGAGAGATAGTACGTACGTAGCAAATAAAACGGCCGAAAGTGGCATGGATGCATTTTTCTAGTTTCTGTCGCATTACTTCGTCCTCATTGAGGAGTTTTGGTTGTTTATTCATCTTTTTTTTTGGGTTATTAAATTGTTGATGCAAAGGTCTTTAAAAGTTTTTATAGCACTCTATTCATTTCTGAAGAAGTGTATGTCATACATTTAAAAGACCTTTGTGCTCACGAAGTTACCCCACCGGAACAGGTGAGATTTTGTCGAATATTTTTTTAAACGGGAAAAAAGAATGAAGAAAGACCAGTATTTTAACTTGGAAGTGAATTTATTGAACGACGACAATATCGCCGGCATGATGTTGGAGCTGGATGCTGCGGAAGCTATCGGGATTTACGTGATGTTACTGCTGCATCTGCGCACGAAGGACAATTATGAGGCGTCTTGCAAGCCGCTTCAACTGAAAGCTTTTGCCCGTCGCTACGATTTGGATTTGGAAATGACAGAGCATGTGCTCCGTGGTTACAATCTTTTTGAGGTGGACGAGGAGCGGCAGACGTTCCGCGCTCCCTATCTGGACAGGGTGATGCATAGGCTTGAGGAGAAGTGGCGGGCGGACACCGAAAACGGCAAAAAAGGCGGTCGTCCGCGGAAGCCTGTCAAAAGCGCTGAAACGCCCGCCAGCAAGGGGCAAAAACCCAACGAAACCCAAGAGAAGAGAGTAGAGGAGAAGAGAAGTATTCCTTCTGTTGAAAACAACAGCAGGAATACCGGCGCACCGGAAGCGGTGGCGGTTGCTGCCGTTGCCGCTGCTGTTCCGGTTGCGGTGACGGGCGGGGTGCGGATTCGTTCGGTGGACGAAGAGGGGCAACGCCCGTTGCAGCCTGTGGTGTCATGGGAAGTGCTGGTGGACAGTCTTGCCGATTCGCGGCTCTATATGGAGCTGGCAGGGCAGCGTTCCGGACTGGGGCGGCTCTTCCTCGACCGCCAGAAGCAGATTCTCAAGCTGTTCAAAGCTCATATACGGCTTTACGGGAAGGAGAAAGAGCTGCTTTTCTTTGATGATGTGAAACGGTATTTTTCCAATTATATCGCTGCAGGTTCACCCACTTGCGTCAAGTTGCGCGAAGCGTTGCTACAGGAACTCAGAGAACGGGACATCGGGAGCGCGAACCGTTTTGAGAGCATAGTCGGCAAGCGGCGGACGTATCTGGGACATCTCATCCCGGACGATGCGCCACCGCGACCGGACGGTTCGGCAGTGTGGGACGACGTGGGCAGGAGATGGCTGCATTGAGTCCGGCTTTCATCAATCGCCGGACGGGGGACTGATGGCTTTCAGCCCACGTCCGGAGATTGCTCTGCCCACGTCCGGCAGGTACTCATCCCGCGCTTGAATGGAAACCGGTCCGGCGCTTACGAACGCTCGTTCCGATGCCCGTCTGTTGCTTGTACCGGATGGAATTTGCTTTTATACCGTGTGGAAAATGAAATAATCTGAAAAATGAGATAATCTGAAAAACAAAATAGAAATTATGAGAAATTTTGCCAGTTACCAAGTCGATGTACGTCATCGCACGAGTGGAGTTATCAAAACAATCTGTAACCAATGTCTCCCGACGAGGCATAACAAGCGCGACCGTTCGCTGCGTGTCAATATCGACACCGGGCATTGCCACTGTTATCATTGCGGAGCCGATTTCTACGTCCCCGACGATAATGAGGAGCGTGAGAAGGCGGAGCGTCGTGCAGCCCGCCAGCGTCGTGCGGCAGCCGTTCCGCAGCATTTTCAGCGTCCGGTGTTCGACGCTTCGAAGACAACGCTTTCCGAAGCCACGGAACGTTGGCTGGTCGAGACGCGCTGCATCCCGCAGTCCGTCATTGCCGCGCTGCGCATCACGGAGCAGGAAGAATTTATGCCGCAGTCCAGCACGAAAGAGCGTTGCGTCTGCTTCAACTACTTCGATGGCGGGCAACTCGTAAACACGAAATTCCGCAGTGGCAAGAAGCATTTCAAAATGGTGCAGGGAGCCGAACTGATTCCTTACAATATCGACTCCGTCGTAGGACAAACGTCCTGCATCATCCACGAAGGCGAACTGGATGCCGCTTCTTCCATCGCCGCCGGATTTGAAAGTGTCATCTCCGTCCCCGCCGGCGCCAACTCCAATCTCTCGTGGCTCGACCGTTTCATGGAAACTCACTTCGAGGACTTGAAAGAAATCATCATTGCCGTAGACACCGATTCCCCCGGAATCCGCCTGCGCGACGAGCTTGTCAACCGCATGGGAGCCGAACGTTGCCGTATCGTCACTTACGGTCCGGAGTGCAAGGATGCCAACGAGCATCTCTGTAAATATGGTATTGAAAGTCTCCGCATCGCCATCGAGCAAGCGGCGGAAGTCCCGCTGGAAGGCATTTTTACCGCTGCCGACCTGCATAGCGACTTGCGTGCCTTGTTCGACAACGGTTTCGGTCCCGGTACGGAGACCGGTTGGGAAGAAATGGATAAAATTTGTACTTACGAGCGCCGCCGCATCGTCATTGTGACCGGCATCCCTGGTGCGGGAAAATCAGAATGGGTGGACGAACTGGTGCTGCGCCTCTGCCTGCGGCATCAATGGAAGATTGGGTTTTTCAGTCCGGAGAATGTCCCCATCGTCTATCATCTCCGCAAACTGATTGAAAAACTTACCGGTCATCGCTTTCAGAACGGCTGCGGCATGACGGACGCTCTTCTGGCACGTTCCGAAGAGTTTCTGGCGGAAAACGTATCGCACATTTCCCTCAAAGGTGACGTCAGCCCCGACCGCGTGCTTGCCAAAGCTCGTGAACTCGTCGTCCGCCGTGGCTGCCGCATCTTCGTCTTTGACCCTCTCAACCGCTTCGACCATGACCCCAAACCGGGACAGTCGGAAACGCAGTATCTCTCCAACTTATTGAATAAATTCACGGAATTTGCCACTCAATATAATTGCCTGCTGATAGTTGTCGCCCACCCGCGCAAGATGAACCGCAATCCTGTGACGAATGCCACCCCGCGTGTGGAAATGTACGACATTAACGGCTCCGCAGATTTTTACAACAAGGCTGATTACGGAATTGTGGTAGAGCGTGACAAGGAAATCGGTATCACCCGCGTATATGTGGATAAAGTGAAATTCAAACATCTCGGCGTAGGTGGTGTGGCTACTTTCGTCTACGACCCCGTCAGTGGGCGGTATCTCCCCTGTGAAGAATCCCACGATCCTGCCGTGCCCATCGACCAGCGTACCCGGAATACCGTCTTCGACACTTCCTGCTGGCTACCGGAAAAAGAACTGTTTGATTAGTGATTAACGGAGGAGTGATCACTAATCGCTACCCCGTTAATCACTATCTACGGTTCTTCGAGCACTTCCACGATGAGCCGTACCTGTGCGGGAGTGTAGCGTCTGCTTCGGGGATTCATGCCGGTGGCGAGCAGACGCTCTTTCAGTCCTGGTGCAGCGTCTATCCATTCGTTGAACCGGGCTACTGCGCTCTGTTGCTTGATGTAGGGGAGATATAATGCGGCAAGCTCGCCTTTTCCGTAGCTGCGGTATTGGAATGCTTTTTCTTCTTCCTGTTCGGGAAGATTGTCGGATTTTGCTTTCATTGATAGGGTGGTTGAGTTTGTTTTTACTAGCTATAAAGTTACGCATTTTTACTGAGTTGTGCAAGTTTTGGGTAATCTCATTTGAGGGAAATTGAAAACATTAGGGAAGATTGAAAAGGAATGGGGGGACGTTAAAAAAAGGAAAAGAAACCGCTCACTATGAAAAATATAGTATCTTTGTATAGACCGGATACATCTCGGTCTATACAAACGTAAAACAAAGAAAATGGGAAAATTTATCAATCCGTTTACGGACGTAGGTTTTAAAAAGATATTCGGGCAGGAAATTACGAAAGACTTGCTGATTGATTTCTTGAACGGCCTGCTTGTAAACGAGAAGAGTATCACGGATATCACTTTTTTGGATAAGGAGTTACTTCCTGAATACATGGGCGACCGCGGAGTTATTTACGATATTTATTGTACGACAGAGAGTGGTGAACAGTTTATTGTGGAGATGCAGAACAAGCAGCAGACGAATTTTAAGGAGCGGGCTCTTTTTTATTTATCGCATACTGTTGCCCGGCAAGGAGAGCGGGGCGCTCATTGGCAGTTTGACTTGAAAGCGGTGTATGGCGTGTTTTTCCTGAACTTCTGTCTGGCAGACGCTCCGCACAAACTTCGGACGGACGTGGTGTTGGCCGACCGTGATACGCATGAAACATTTTCGGATAAGTTACGTTTTATCTTTATCGAGCTTCCTTCTTTTCACAAAGAGGAATCGGAATGTGAAACTGATTTTGAACGTTGGATTTATGTATTGAAGAATATGGACACATTGAAAAGAATGCCTTTCAAGGCACGAAAATCTGTCTTCGAGAAGTTGGAGAAGATTGTGGACATTGCTTCCCTGACTAAAGAAGAGCGCATGAAATACGATGAGAGTATCAAAGTGTTTCGTGACCAACTGGCTACCATCTCGTTCGCGGAAGAAAAAGGCTGGCGAAAAGGACTGGAGAGAGGGATGGAAGAAGGTATGGAGAAAGGTATGAAGGAAAAGAGCTGGGAAATTGCCCGTAACCTTAAGAAATTAGGAGTTTCCACCGATACTATCTCTCAGGCTTCCGGACTTTCCGTAGAAGAAATTGAAAATATCTGATGATAAGCACTTACAGGAATGGCGGCATGAGATTCGGAATCATGCTGCCATTTTTGTATCTTGGGCATTCACAAAGATAGCAATGCTTGTTTTTATTCCTCTTTATTCCCTCTTAATCCTGCGTAGCCCGATGTAACCCGTCAGGCTGTCGGTGTGTTGCCGTATCTTTGTTTCACCATCAGAAAGGGAGAATGTCCTTCCTTTCGTAGAAACAATCTTTTAAGTATGGCAACAGTTACAGTAGTGCGCTACAAGCGCAGAAAACGAATCGGTGATGACGAGTCGCCGATGGTGTACGCTCTCAAACCCAAGTCCGGGGAAGCGAAAATCTATTCCATTGAATCTTTGGCGCGTGAAATCGAGTCTATCGGAGCACTTTCGGTAGAAGACGTGTCGCACGTCATGAAATCCTTTGTCCGTGCGATGAAGAAAGTCCTTGTGGCGGGCAATAAGGTGAAAGTCGAAGGGCTGGGTATCTTTTATACTACGCTGACTTGTCCCGGTGTAGAGGTGGAAAAGGATTGCACCGTGAAGAATATCACCCGTGTCAACCTTCGTTTCAAAGTCGATAATTCCTTGCGTCTTGCCAACGACAGCACGGCGACCACTCGTGGCGGGGAGAATAATATGACCTTTGAGCTGCTCTCGGATAAGAAGTCCGCGTCCGGCGGAAACGGAAGTGGCGGTTCCGGTGGTTCCGGCGAAGGAGAAGGCGGTGACGGCGGAGAGACTCCCGACCCGGACCCGGCAGCCTAGTCGTATTTCCGGCTTACGGCTATTTCCCGACGGAAGGCTAGTGCACGGCTTTCCGTCTTCATATCAATAAAATAAACTATAAAATGCAAAGAAATGATTGACAGAATCTTAGACATTGTATTGGAAGTCCTGTTCTTCTTTCGCAGAAAGAGAAAGGGCAAAAAGAGTGAAAGGACGGGTCGATGAGGAAGATTGACCTGATTGTAATCCACTGTTCCGCCACCAGGGCGGACAGGGATTTCACGGAAGATGATTTGGAAGTGTGCCACCGGCGGCGTGGTTTCAACGGGACGGGGTATCATTTCTATATTCGCAAAAATGGGGACATAAAAACGACTCGTGCCATCGAACGGGTTGGTGCGCATGCAAAGGGACACAACTTGAACAGTATAGGTATCTGCTATGAGGGCGGACTCGATTGCCACGGTCGTCCTGCCGATACCCGCACGGAGTGGCAGATTCATTCAATGCACGTGCTTATCCTCACGCTGCTGCGTGATTATCCCGGTTGCCGCATTTGCGGGCATCGTGACTTGAGTCCGGATTTGAACGGAAACGGAGAAATCGAGCCGGAAGAGTGGGTGAAGGCTTGCCCGTGCTTTGAGGTGAAGGCGGTTTATTCGGAAATGTAATAGTATCAAAGGAAAGACTTGCGACAAGTATATGTACTTGGTTGCAAGTCTTTTTTATATGTAGGCGCGGATTATGTGGACTATGCGGCTTATTAATTATCTTAACCGTGTAATCTGCGTAATCCGTGCCTAAATAATAATATAAAATTAGCTCTATTTGGAGAACTCTTTGTATATCTTTAGCAACGATTCCGCCGTATTCCGCCAAGAGAACATCCGGCTGCGGTTGAGCCCGTATTCCACTTGCTGCTGATAGAACGCTTCGTCTTCTTCGAGTTGCAGTATCTTGTCTGTAATATCTTCCACGTTGAAAGGGTCTGCCAGCAAAGCGCCTTCGCCTGCTATTTCGGGCATGGCGGAAGTATTCCCTGCGATGATGGGCGTTCCGCAAGCCATCGCCTCGAGCATCGGGATGCCGAAACTTTCGCGAAGCGAAGGATACAGAAACGCGAATGCCCCACCATAAAGTGCCGCAAGGTCAGTATTCGCAATATATCCGGGGAAGCGGAGCGAACTTTTTATTTCCGTGATTTTCTCGTCTTCCAGTATCCGGTCGATAGCGTCTTCTTTGAGGTCGGCGATAAGTAACGGCAATTTCTTAGTTGATTTTTTCAGATAATCGCTGTATGCTTTCAGCACTCTCGGAGTGTTCTTTTTGGGGTCTGTGTTTCCCAGGAAGAACAGGTAATTGTCTGCGTCGATATACTTCCGCGTAATCTCCGGAGCTTTGGGTTGCAGGTGGAAGTGACTGTTGAATCCGTTGTACACGGCTACCAGTTGTTCGTCGGGCAGGTGCAGGGCTTCGAGAATACGCTTCCGCTCGAACTGGGAGACGGTGATAATCTTTTCGCATTTCGGCAGGATGCGCGGAACGACGAGACGGCGATAATGCCACCCCATTTCCTGATACCATGACAGGCTGGACGATTGGCGTTTCTCCAGATAGATTATGTCATGCAATGTCAGTACCAGGGGCACGGGGCAGTGCAGGGGGGCGGTGTTGCTTGTGCAATGTAGCAAATCGGGCTTGACGCGTTTTACCGCACGGGGGAGCGCCACTTGTTCCCAAAGCGGATAGGTGGGGCATTTCAATTCGATGATATGCACGTTGTCCGAACTTTTAAGGCATCTGTCTTCGCCGGGACTGACAAAGATGAAGTATTCGTTCTCATGGTCCATTTTCTGTAACTCCCGAATCGTTTCAAGAGCGACGAAATCCATCCCATGCTTGTTGGGGCGGAAGATACGCTGGGCTTCGATGGCTATTCTCATATTCTTTTCGTTTAAGGAATTGTTCTTCTGATTTATTCTCCGTGCTCTGTATGGATAAACTTTTTATAGGCTCCCTTCAGTTTGAACAGATTGCCGATGGTGGTTAATGCCAGCATGGGGATTCGTAATACGGCTTTGCCCAGTTGCTTGTTGAACAAATGTCCCGGTATGGGGAGTGTCATTGCTGCTATTTGGGCGGCGGAGAGTATCCACCATTTGACTGCTATCGTCCATTCGTGTCCGGTAGCAGTGCCTTGCAGGCTTAGCCATATGCCGATAATCGTGATGACAAGTGTCAGACCGAAGACACCCGCCAGTTGTATCAGTCGCGGGGGAAGCATCCATTGGAGTATCTTGTCGCAATAGTCCAGGTTGCCTTGGCCTATCGCTTTGGGCAGGCTGAAGAGCGAGCTGCGGAGAATACCGAACTGTGCGGCTATCCAGCGTTTCCGTTGGTTGCTGATGGCTTCCTCTTTCTGTGTCTTTTCGTCGTATATGGGAATTTGCGGCAGGTAGACGGTGTGGATGCGCTGTTGCAGAAGCAGCACTTCGAGTTCCTTGTCTTCGCCTGCTGTTTCGAGAAGCCGCACGTTTTGTCGGAACCAGTCGGCTTCAAAAGCCATTCCCGAACCGGACAGGGCGGCGGAAAGTCCGAGGGCGTTGTGTCCGCTGCGGAAAATCCCGTTATTGATTTCTTCGCTGATACCGTCGAGAATAGAGATATCAGTGTTCAGGTTTTTGCCGGTGCGATGAGCCTGTACGGATTTTATTCCACTGTCGAAAGCACGGTTCACTTCGGCGAGAAAATCCGGGGAAGTCAGGTTGTCGGCATCCATGATGACCACTATGTCATAGTGCTCGTCGCTGATGGAATCTACTGCCATTGTCAATGCTTTGGCTTTGGAACTGTCCTTGTAGTTGGCTGTCAATAGGCGGATGGGCAGGGAACGCAAGTCTTCGTTGGTGGCAGGCTGCATCTGGTCGGAGATGACGATGATGTCGAACAGTTCCCGCGGATAGTCCTGTTGCAGGAAGCTGCGTACGGAAGAGGCAATCACCCGGTCTTCCTTGTAAGCGGGGAAGAACACGATGAAGCGCCGGAGTGTGCGGGCTTCCGGGAAGCGGGGAGTCCGGTAGAACTTCGATGCGATGGCATACAGCAACAGGTAGCAGACGCAAAGCGCAAGGAGTGCAAAGAGAATCCAGTCGATGATAATCATAGTATTCGGATTTTAGGGAGTTACTGTGTTTTTCTCGGACGAGGGGGAGAGCAGCCCGGTATTTACTCCGTAGAATACGGCTGCGGCGAGGTCGAAACGTCCTTTGAATGTATGGGTCAGGATGTTCTTGGTGGCAGCTATGGTGCTTTGGTAGAGGACGGCGGCGATGCGGTCGAATCCTCTCAGGTTGCGGCGGGCGTAGAACAGGCGGTTGCGTGTCAGGTAGTAGGTGCGCAGTTTGCTGAGTTGCCCGGTGCTCTGGCTTTCTTTATGGAAGACGGTGCAGCGAGGGTCGTACCACAGCTCGTAGCCGGCACGTGTCATGCTGGTGCTCCAGTCCAGTTCTTCGTAATAGAGGAAGAATATTTCCGGCATCATTCCCACTTTTTCTATCACTTCCCGCTTGAGCATCATGGCTGCGCCGTGCAGGTAGGGCGTGGGGTGGGGGGTGTCGAATGTGCCGTCGTCCGGGCAATCGAAACCGAGCATATGGTTGCGTAACGTGATGCGTGACAATGGGGTGAATCCGGCAAACTGTATGTGTTGCGGTGGAAAGGCGAAACGTATCTTAGGCGATACGCCGCCTATTTCGGGACGGCTTTCGAGGCGTTCTATCAGGCAGGCGATGTGGTCTGACTCGATGTAGGTGTCGTTGTTGATGAAGAAGAGGTATTTCCCTTTTGCCGCGCGGATGCCGATGTTGTTGCCGCCGGAGAAACCGCGGTTCTCGTTGCTGCGGATGGCGACGACGGAAGGGTATAGTTGGCCTATCCGGGCTGCTTCATCTTCGTGTGAGGCGTTGTCTACCACAATGATTTCGTAGCTTACGGAGTGTATCTTGTCTTGCAAGGATTCTATCAGTTCGCAGGTGTCCTTGCACCCGTTGTAGCAGATAGTGATAAAGGATATGTCCGGTGTGTTGTTTGTCATTGTTGTTCGTTGTTTTCTTGGATGGATACTAGTAATTGCTTGTCGATATGCGGGGCGGCAAAGCAGAGGGCAAAGCCTATATATACGGTCAATGGGTTGGGATACTGCATTACGTCGTTGACATAGGCGGCTATGAAGTAGCCTGCGTCCATGCAGAGCCATGCCGCTACGAGCCCTCGCAGATTTTTGTTGCGTACCTTGAACATCAATATCCATGAGCACCAGGCGAAAAGGATGCCGTGTATGCCGAGATAGAGAATCAGCCCGACGATTCCCGTTTCCACCCATACGCTGACCAGCCATGAGTCAGGCGGGTAGGGCATTTGTTCTTTGGAGTTGAAGTTGCCTGCCTTGGAGAGTCCGATGCCGTAGCCGATGGGTTTCTTAGCCATCAGCTCCTTCATTCTTTGCCGGTTTTCGACGCGCACCATGTAAGAGGCGTCTTCGGTAGGGTGGAAGGAAGAGCGCATCTTGTGGATATATTGGTTGCCGCTTCCGATATTGGTGTAATAGAAAAAGACAAAGACTCCGATGGATATGCATATGCCGGCCAGGAGTGCTTTCCAGTTCTTGGCTATGATGGTAATCATCAGCATGCCGCCCATGAGGACTCCCATGGCGGAGCGTGTCCCGGAGATTCCCATTCCGTAGATGCCGCAGAAGGCGACGGAGAGGAAGTAGATACGCTTCCATTTTGAGTCGACAAAGAAGCCGGCAATGGCAAAGGTGACGCCTGCCATGGCAGAGTGCACGCCATAGTTTGCCGCGTCCGAGAAACAGGAGAAGTAGCGGATGCCCGACCAGATAATGTGTGTCCGGGCGCCGCCCAGGACATGAAGGAAGTAGAGGTCTTTGGAACTGAAACCGTGGTTTTTCTGCCAGTAGCCTTTAAGGGTGAAGATGATGACGAATACAGACCATATTATCAGCAGCAGTTCGACATCTTTCTTGGTACGTATCACTATCGGTATGACGAAGGCGCATATCAGAGGGGTGAGGGCATAGGGAGTGAGGTTGATGTTCCATGCTTCCATCACATTGTTGGGATTCATTATTTCCAATAGGTAGAACAGCAGCCAGGCGGTAAAGAGCCAGGTCATTGTGTTCTGGCCGGACCGCCAGTCGGTACGTTCGTCATTGCTGAGCTGTACAAGGCAAATGGTGGTGGACAGCAAGATGAGTGCCATTGAGAACAAGCCTATCTTGACATTTACAACCATGCTTGCCGCGACCAGGGCGAACTGCGCGGCAAGCAGAATGTGGAAAGTTATTATCCTATTCGTCATCGTCCTCGTCTTTTGCTTCTTTTGCTTTTCTCCTGAGGTTGAATTTGATTTTTTCCGTTAGTGATAGCTGACTGAGGCGATAGCCGATTCTGCGCAACAGCGTGTGTGGCGGAAGTTGTCCGGTGAAGTCTTCGGCTGCTTCCCGGCTGGCATTTGTCAGGCAGATGCGGAAAGGTACGTCCGTTTTGCCCAGTTGCAGCATGAGTTGTTCGCAAAGCTGCTTGTCGATGGTTTTCCATCCCCGGTCTGCCGGAGCCACCAGGATATTGGCGTTGGCATCTTGCAGTAAGGCAGTCGGAATGTTGCTTTCGGACAAGGGCGGATAAGCGACAATCAGTATGTCTTCTCCTTGCGGGGTGTAAAAGTCTGTAATGCTTTTTGCCAGCAGGTATTGGGTGGAGTTAGTGTTGAAATCTTCTTTGTAGGTGATAAACTTCGTATTCAGCATGCGGCTCTGCATATATCCGCAAATCAGGTTCCCTATCACTTCCTCACCGGAATCTTCGCTGGTACTGAACAGGTTGATGATGAACACGCCGGGAGATTTCCGATTGGTCAGGAAACGGAGCAGGGAGTTGGTCAGTTCTCTGACGGAAGATTGTACGTAGGTCTTGGTCAGCCCACCGTAGCGGGAGAGTGTAAGACTGGGGACAGCGCCTGTCACTTTATAGCCTGTCACGCGCTTGGTGCGGCTGGCATCGCGCAATGTCCTGTCGAGCATCTCTATCAACAGCAGCAAAGCTACGATAATCAGAAAACTGCCTACGCATGCGGCGATGACGATTTGCTTCCGGTTGGTCGAGTTGGAAGAAATCGGGTAGGTGGGCTCGTTCAGCACTTTTAGTGTGGCAGAGGTCATTTCCAGATTTTTCTTTCTCAACAGGGCTTCGTTATAGCTTTGTAATACAGTCAGATAGTTGCGCTCGGTGAAGTTTATCATACGCTCTTTCTGCTTGATGGTCGTACCGACGGGGGCGAAGAATACATAACGCTCGTTCAGTTCCCGACGGGCGTCTTGCACGATTTTCAGTTCGGCTTTGGCTTTTTCGTATAGCAGAGTCTGCTCCAACCACTGGTCGATGATGTTGATTCGCGAAGCGCCTTCTTTGGTATATTTATGACCTATGTATGAAGAGGTCAAGTCATTCAGTTCCTGTTTTACCTCGGCCAGTCTTTTTTTGTCGCTTTCAAGGGATTGCGAGTCTTGTTTTTTTGTATCGGTCATCGCCTCGGCTTCCGATATTTTGCCGGTGATGCTGGAGGCTTCCCGCAGTTTATCGACAAACTCCATGTTTTTGACCACTTGTTTGGCATTGCTGTCCATGTGTTTCTCCAGTTCGTCGAGCATGGACTTGGTGCTGTTGAAGGCGAACAACGCGTCTTGTTCTCTCAACTCGTACTCTTTGCTGATGGCGGCTATTTCTTTGGTTTCGTCAATATAGTTGATGATACGTTTTTCTACGTTATATTTGGTCAGGTCTTCTTCTTCCGTATTCAGCTTTTTCCCTATTCTTTTCAATTCTTCTTCAAAGTACTTGATTACTTTATCCGTCTCCCCGTAGCGGATGCGGCGGTATTCTTCGACGAACTCATCCATCAGGATACTTACCGTGTTGTATACGATACCCGGGTCGCCGGACGAATAGCTGATATCCAGCAAGTCACTGGTCAGACGACGTTGCACTTTGATGTTTTTCAGGGTGTTGTAGCTATAAAAAGGGTGATTGTAATAGAACAGGCCGTAGATGTAGTTGTCTCTGTGCGGACGCATATATGATTCGAAATTGGAGACGGTCTTGTCTTCACTCGATTTGTCTATTAGTTTCAGTATCTCATTTCCGTTCGGACTGTTTTTCAGATGGTTGTAAGTGTAATTGTAGCTGGCAGCAGTGATGCCATTGTTCTCTTTGTCCGGATTTCCTTGGATAAGGACTCTGGCGAATAGCCGTAAGCATACTCTTTTCAGCGTACTTTCAGCCTGCATGATGCTTATCAGATTGTCCATAGAATTCTGTACCGTTGCCCAGTCTGTCCGCTTGTCGCTCTCCAGGTTGTAGCCTGAGGCTACTCCCGTGTAAAGCGTAGCTTTCACGTCATAGCCGCCTTGCATATGGCGGGTGTAATAGATGACGAATAATGTGAAGAGGGCGGTTCCTATCAGTATCAGCCAGCGATGGCGGAATAGGGTCCGTATGGTAGAAATGATAAAATTCATATCTTAGATTTTTATTTTCGTATAATGGGTGTACGTGAAATAACTTCGAGTATCATCAGGCTCTTGGTCAATTCAAACTTACTCTTCTCGTATGATTCACGGGCCTGCGACTGTCTTTCCTTATCTATTGCCAAATCTGACGATTCTATGGTCCCGTTGGCAAAATTCTTCTCGGATATTTCGTATTGTACATTGGCAAGCACCAGACTTTCACTTCTCGTCTGGAGAACCTGCATCTGTGAAGTGGCCATGGCGTACATCTCAATAATATTCTTCTTGATTTCATCGTACTTTACTTCCCGCTCCAGTTCGGCGGTTTTCAGTGTAAGCCTTTGCCGGCTGACGCGCCCTTTGAGGTCGAATAAGTCATTTAATGGAATGTTGATGCCCGCCCCCAAGGTATAACCGTTTTGGGCTTGGGTAGAATAGGTGAGGTAGGGGGCAATCGCCACGTCCGTATATGTGGACTCATTGCCGAACATTCCGTACTGGTAGCTTCCTCTTAAACTGAAGAAACCGAGAAATGCCCATTTTTCTTTTTGCAGTAACTTGCGCTCTATTGCCGCCTTTACGTCTGCCAGTTCGTAGATGGGACTGTTTTTGGCATTCTCGAATAATGTAGACAATGGTGGCAGGGCAATTTTAGTATAATCATCTTCACTTAATTGGGAATAGTCACCGTTTTCCTGTGCAACCACATGAGTAGCGGAAGTGAATAAAAGTAGTAACCCCGAAAAAACAGATATAAATTGCTTCATAAAAAAATCCTATTATTTGCTCTTGCTGTGTTATAGCTTGCGCAAATATAAGGATTAATTTCATTTATGAGCAGTCTTTTATTATCAATTTTACATTCTTCCTCGTTAATTGTACGCGAATACTTATTTATAATACTTTTATTGTCCCTAAGCGGAATGTATATATACCCAATCGGAATGTCTTTCTTCTTGAACTGAAAGTCTTCCATCGTCTTGTGTCAGAACGCCTCCGTCATATTAAAGTAGAACAAATTCTGCTTGTTCACCATGTCTCTTCCGAGGTCGAGACGTATATTCATACGGGGTTGTACCTCAATGCGCAGGCCTACGCCGAGATTGGGGAGAACGCCCTCTATCTTGCCCGGAGTAGGGCCCATGAATCCGCATCCGCCCCAGGCCACATATCCTATATGATTGAGCATTTTCTTCACCCATGTATTCTTGTCCGTATTTATCATCTGACGGTATTCAGCCATCATTACATGTGATGACTTGTCGCGAAACTGTCCCATATAATATCCGCGAAGGTCGAAAGGCGTTCCGCTAAGCGCATATTTCGTCAACGGCACATCTCCGAATACGTTTTTGGTCTGCACCGTCCAAGCTATCACCTTCCGTCTTCCGACTGTTTTGTATTGACGGTAATCAATCTCCAAACGGTAAAAATTATCATCACCGCCGAAGGCCTTGCTATACATCATCCCGCGAAAATCAAGATACATTCCACGATAAGCATTGGCGGGAATATCACGTGTGTCATAAGTCAGCAGGAAGCCGAGTCCCGAACTGAAATTCTTATATCCATGTTCTGTTCCGCCCGCCGCAATGTAGGATGGCTGATGAACCATTCCTTCTGCCGGCTTGGTGATTTTGTCGTAATTGAAATCTACCTGTGGCCCTGCGAAGAAGTCGCTTTCTCCCAAACGGAAGAGGAACCACGGGTTCACCTGGATGCCGCTATAACGGTATTCGCTCGTGTCTTCCCCGCGAGGATAGTCTTTATTGGTACTGTATCCGATTCCGTAAAAATTCTCAATCGTGTTCTTATAAGAGAATGTGCCGAAAATACGGAAACGGTCGCCTTTGAAGAACAGTTGCGGCTTCGTCATCAGATTCAATCCGCCTTTGAACATCAGCGCAATAGACATCGGCACCACCGAACGCCGCTGAGTGGTGTCACTCGGATTCATCCGGAACGTCATCAACGCGCTACCGCCCACCAGCAGGCCGAAGTCCGGCGTATAGCTGGGACCACCTAATATATTATAATGCAAATTTCGCTTTGCCACACGTTGGCGGCGTAACTCACGTTTGGAGAGGGTGGGAATGGTGTCTGACAAAGTGCCGTCAATATCTGTCGGGGTATCATCACTGATAGATATTGTAGACATTGGCAGTTCGTCGCTTTTTACTGCTGTGCTGTCAGCCGTAGCCGACATAATATTGATGGATGCAAACATCATCAATACACCTATTATATATTTCTTCATAATTTCTTTCTGAGGAATTCGACTGCAAAGAAAACTCTTTTATTTTAATTAGTTTTGATACTCTTAGATAATAATTCTAAAAAAGAATCGTAAATTTGCAATTTCCTATTACTATATCTGAAGTGTAATTGATTAATAAACTATTTATACTAATGAATAAACGAATTTTATCAGTTTTTGTTTTCTGTGCTTTCTGTTATTCGGCACAAGCTCAAAACGCAAAAGGCGGCATCAGCGACGACATGATGCAACAAATTAAACAGAGTTATCAAAACACCCCGGCTGACAAGGCTATCCGCAACGCCATCGGCAACAACGACATCCGCAAACTGGCTCTCAACCAGGAAAACCTGAAAGGTATGGATACGCACTTCTCCGTCAAAGTGAACTCCAAAGGCGTCACCGACCAGAAATCTTCCGGCCGCTGCTGGCTCTTCACCGGTCTGAACGTGATGCGTGCCAAGGCCATCGCCCGCCACAATCTCAGCTCGTTCGAGTTTTCGCAAACCTATCCTTTCTTCTTCGACCAACTGGAGAAAGCGAATCTTTTCCTGCAAGGCATCATCGACACCAGCGACAAACCGATGAACGACAAAATGGTAGAGTGGCTGTTCCACCACCCTTTGAGTGACGGCGGTACTTTCACCGGTGTGGCCGACATCGTAAGCAAATACGGTCTTGTCCCCAAAGACGTAATGCCCGAAACGAACAGTAGCGAGAACACCTCCCGCATGGCGAACTTGATTACCTTGAAACTCCGTGAACAGGGCCTTCAACTCCGCGACCTCGCCGCCAAAGGCACGAAACCGGCACTCCTCGAGAAAACGAAAACCGAAATGCTCGGCACCATCTACCGCATGCTGGTCTTGAACCTGGGCGTTCCCCCCACCGAATTTACCTGGACGGAATACAACGCCCAAGGCAAACCCGTATCTACGGAAACCTACACCCCGCTTTCTTTCCTGAAGAAGTACGGTGACGAAAACCTGATCGGCAACTACGTCATGCTCATGAACGACCCCAGCCGTGACTATTACAAATGTTACGAGATAGACTATGACCGCCACCGCTACGACGGCAAAAACTGGACTTATGTCAATCTCCCCATAGAGGACATCAAAGAGATGGCGATAACCTCCCTCAAAGACAGCACTATGATGTACTTCTCCTGCGATGTAGGCAAATTCCTCAACTCTGACCGTGGTCTGCTGGATGTTAAAAACTACGACTACGAATCTCTCATGGGCACAACCTTCGGCATGAACAAGAAGCAGCGCATTCAAAGCTTTGCCAGCGGCTCAAGCCATGCCATGACGCTCATGGCAGTAGACCTCGACAAAAACGGAAACCCGACCAAATGGATGGTTGAAAATAGTTGGGGGGCCGGCTCCGGTTATCAAGGTCATCTCATCATGACTGATGAGTGGTTCAACGAATATATGTTCCGCCTGGTGATAGAAACCAAATACGCCACGAAAAAAGTATCGGAAATCCTCAAACAGAAACCCATTCGTCTTCCCGCCTGGGATCCCATGTTTGCCGAAGAAGAATAGAAGAACAGATGTTTTTATTTAAATGAATCCCAACCGGCAACGAACACACTGTGTGCGACCACGAAAGGAATTACGGATATTTTTCCGTAATTCCTTTCTTTTTTCCTCTTTAATCACATTATTATTTATTACTTTTGCGGCAAATTTATGAAACCATTATTTTATTTATAGCATGGCAAATGTAATAAAGTTACGCAAAGGCCTTGACATAAACCTGAAAGGTACAGCTGCAGAGACGTACACGACAGTGAAAGAGCCGGGATTTTACGCACTCGTACCCGATGATTTTCCTGGAGTGACGCCGAAGGTAGTCGTAAAAGAGCAGGAGTATGTGATGGCTGGTGGACCCTTGTTTATTGACAAGTATCATCCTGAAGTAAAATTTGTTTCGCCCGTGAGCGGCGTAGTGACGAGTGTAGAGCGTGGAGCCCGTCGTAAAGTCTTGAACATTGTAGTGGAAGCTGCTGCAGAGCAGGACTACGAAGAGTTCGGTAAGAAGAATGTAGCGTCGATGGATGCGGAAGCTGTAAAAACCGCTTTGTTGGAAGCCGGTCTTTTCGCGTTTATCAGACAACGTCCTTATGACATCATCGCAGACCCGACAGTGACGCCAAAAGGCATTTTCGTATCCGCTTTCGACAGCAATCCGCTGGCACCCGACTTCCAATTCGCGTTGAAAGGTGAAGAAGCAAATTTCCAGACAGGACTTGATGCCCTTGCCAAAATGGCAAAAACATACCTGAACATAAGCGTGAAGCAGAACGCTGCCGCATTGACTCAGGCAAAGAACGTCACAATCACCGCATTCGACGGACCGAACCCTGCAGGTAACGTAGGTGTTCAGATCAACCACCTTGCCCCTATATCCAAAGGCGAGACAGTATGGACAATTGATCCGCAAGCCGTCATCTTCATCGGCCGTCTTTTCAATACGGGACATGTGGATTTCACCCGTACTGTAGCCGTGACAGGTTCTGAAGTGTTGAAACCCGCTTACTGCAAACTTCAGGTAGGCGCACTGCTGACTAACGTATTCGCAGGCAACGTAACGACAGGCAAAGACCTGCGCTACATCAGCGGCAACGTGCTGACAGGAAAGCAAGTATCCCCGAACGGATTCTTAGGCGCATTCCACAGCCAACTGACCGTTATCCCCGAAGGAGACGACATTCACGAAATGCTCGGATGGATCATGCCGCGTTTCAACCAGTTCAGTACCAACCGTTCCTATTTCAGTTGGCTGATGGGAAAGAAGGAATACACACTGGATGCACGTGTCAAAGGTGGCGAACGTCATATGATCATGTCCGGTGAGTACGACAAAGTGCTTCCAATGGACATTTTGCCTGAATTTTTGATTAAAGCCATCATCGCCGGCGACATCGACCGCATGGAAGCGCTCGGCATCTATGAAGTAGCTCCCGAAGACTTCGCCCTCTGCGAGTTTGTCTGCTCTTCAAAGATGGAACTGCAACGCATCGTCCGTGCCGGACTTGACATGCTTCGTTCGGAAATGGCATAATCTACCCGCATGGCAAATCGTAAATAGTAAATCGTAAAATAGTAAATATATTAATGAAAGCGTTAAGAAATTATCTCGATAAGATAAAGCCGAACTTTGAAGAAGGCGGCAAATTCCACGCATTCCAGTCGGTGTTCGACGGCTTCGAAACATTCTTGTTCGTGCCCAGCAAGACTGCGAAAACGGGAACGCATATACACGACGCGATTGACAGCAAACGCATCATGTCGATTGTGGTTATTTCGTTAGTACCGGCACTGCTGTTCGGTATGTACAATGTAGGTTACCAGCATTTTACCCACACGGGTACCGCAGGCAGCTTTTTCGAAATGTTTGTCTACGGATTTCTGGCAGTACTGCCCAAAATTATCGTATCTTATGTAGTAGGTCTTGGCATCGAGTTCGTCGTAGCCCAATGGAAGAAAGAAGAGATTCAGGAAGGATTTCTCGTTTCGGGTATCCTGATCCCGATGATTGTTCCGGTGGACTGTCCGCTGTGGATTCTTGCCGTAGCTACTGCATTCTCTGTAATCTTCGCTAAAGAAGTATTCGGTGGTACAGGTATGAACGTATTCAACGTAGCGTTGATTACACGTGCATTCCTGTTCTTCGCATATCCGACCAAGATGTCCGGTGATGCCGTTTGGGTATCGGGCGACAGCATCTTCGGGCTGGGACAGTCGGTAGACGGGCTGACCGTTGCCACTCCGCTGGGAGAAGCTGCTACGACCGGCGCGGCTCCTGCATTCAGCATGGATATGGTGACGGGACTTATTCCGGGTTCTATCGGTGAGACAAGTGTGATTGCCATCCTGATTGGTGCCGCTATCCTTTTGTGGACAGGCATCGCAAGCTGGAAGACAATGATTTCCGTATTTGTCGGCGGTGCGTTCATGGCTTGGGTATTCAACTCAATCGGCATGGAAAGCAACGCTATGGCTAATATGCCGTGGTATGAACACCTCGTTCTCGGTGGTTTCTGCTTCGGTGCCGTATTCATGGCTACCGACCCTGTCACTTCCGCACGTACGGAAAGGGGTAAATACATCTTCGGATTCCTGATTGGTGTGATGGCTATCGTCATCCGCGTACTGAACCCGGGTTATCCTGAAGGTATGATGCTCGCCATCCTGCTGATGAATATCTTCGCTCCGCTGATTGACTACTGTGTAGTACAGGGCAATATCAGCCGCCGCGAGAAACGCGCTATCAAGTCTAACCAATAAATACCGGATGAAAATGAATACAAATAGTAATAGTTATACTATCATTTATGCTTCGGTAATGGTTATTATCGTAGCATTCCTGCTGGCATTCGTTAGTTCTTCGCTGAAAACTACACAGGACAAGAATGTGCAGTTGGATACTAAAAAGCAGATTCTTGCTGCGTTGAACATCAAGAACGTAGAAGATGCGGATGCTGAATATAAGAAATATGTAAAGGGCGATATGCTGATGAACGTAGACGGTACGCTGACTGAGAACACAGGCGAATTTGCTACCAACTACGAGAAAGAAGCGAAAGAGCAACAACGTCTTCACGTATTCGTATGCGAAGTGGACGGTCAGACTAAATATGTAGTTCCTGTTTACGGTGCCGGTCTTTGGGGCGCTATCTGGGGATATGTCGCTCTGAACGAAGACAAGGATACCGTTTACGGCACTTACTTCTCTCATGCAAGTGAGACTCCGGGGCTGGGTGCTGAAATCGCAACCGATCATTTCCAGAATGAGTTTGTCGGTAAGAAGACTTTGGAGAACGGTTCTATCGCTTTGGGAGTTGTGAAGAACGGCAAGGTAGAGAATCCTGAATATCAGGTGGACGGCATTTCCGGTGGTACAATCACTTCTGTAGGTGTGGATGCCATGCTGAAAGCTTGCTTGGGTAGTTACATGAGTTTTTTAACTAAATAATAAGGAGAAGAAAAAGAATATGGGACAACTGTTTTCAAAGAAGAATAAAGAAGTATTCTCTGCTCCGTTGGGAATAGACAATCCGGTGACCGTACAGGTGCTCGGTATCTGTTCTGCACTTGCTGTTACCGCAAAACTGGAGCCTGCTATCGTGATGGGACTTTCAGTGACGGTCATTACAGCGTTTGCCAATGTGGTTATCTCACTGCTGCGCAAGACCATCCCTAACCGTATACGTATCATCGTTCAGTTGGTTGTGGTAGCTGCACTGGTAACTATCGTGAGTGAAGTTCTGAAAGCGTTTGCTTATGATGTAAGTGTTCAGCTTTCTGTATATGTAGGTTTGATTATTACCAACTGTATTCTTATGGGACGTTTGGAAGCATTTGCCATGCAGAACGGTCCTTGGGAATCTTTCCTTGACGGTGTTGGTAATGGTTTGGGTTATGCCAAGATTTTGGTAATCGTGGCTTTTTTCCGCGAATTGCTTGGTTCGGGAACTCTGCTCGGTTTCAATATCTTGAACTATGAGCCTCTCCGGAACATAGGATATGTGAACAACGGCTTGATGCTGATGCCACCGATGGCGTTGATTATCGTAGCTTGCATCATCTGGTATCAACGTGCACGTCACAAAGAACTGCAAGAAGAAAGTAATTAATAAAGATGAAGGACTCTTCATTCTTAATTCTTAATTGAAGATATGGAACATTTATTAAGTTTATTCGTCCGCTCTATCTTTGTGGACAACATGATATTCGCATTCTTCTTGGGTATGTGCTCATACCTGGCTGTATCGAAGAATGTGAAGACTGCCGTAGGACTGGGTATCGCCGTAACTTTCGTGTTGCTGGTGACGCTGCCGGTCAACTATCTGTTGCAGACCAAGGTGCTGGCTGCCAACGCTATCATTGAAGGCGTCGACCTCAGCTTCTTGAGTTTTATTCTTTTCATTGCCGTTATTGCCGGTATCGTGCAATTGGTGGAGATGGTGGTAGAACGTTTCAGCCCGGCGCTGTACGCTTCACTGGGTATCTTCCTGCCGTTGATTGCCGTTAACTGTGCTATCATGGGTGCTTCCCTGTTTATGCAGCAACGTATCAACCTCGGTCCGAGCGACCCGAAGTATATCGGTGACATCTGGGACGCGCTTTCTTACGCGCTGGGTTCCGGTATCGGCTGGTTGCTGGCTATCGTCGGCTTGGCTGCTATCCGTGAGAAAATGGCTTACTCTGACGTGCCCGCTCCGTTGAAGGGCTTGGGTATCACGTTTATCATCGTAGGTCTGATGGCAATCGCATTTATGTGTTTCTCTGGTTTGAACATCTAAAAAGAAAGGAATAAGACAATGGATATGAATTTAATATTAGCGAGCATTGGGGTATTCCTTGTGGTTATTCTGTTGCTTGTTGTCATCCTGTTGGTTGCCAAGAATTTCCTGGTACCGTCAGGTGACGTGAAACTGACAATCAACGGCGAAAAGGAATTGGAAGTGGCTTCCGGTTCTACTTTGCTGAATACGCTGTCTGTAAACGGAGTATTCCTGTCATCCGCTTGCGGTGGTAAGGGTTCTTGCGGACAGTGCAAATGCCAGGTGCTTGAAGGGGGCGGCGAAATCCTGCCTTCCGAGGTTCCTCACTTCAGCCGCAAACAGCAGCAGGATCACTGGCGTCTGGGCTGCCAGGTAAAAGTGAAAAGTGACATGGCTATCAAGATTGACGAGTCTATACTCGGCGTGAAAGAGTGGGAGTGTGAGGTTATCTCCAACAAGAACGTGGCTACGTTTATCAAGGAGTTTATCGTGGCTCTGCCTAAAGGCGAACACATGGACTTTATCCCCGGTTCTTATGCGCAGATTAAGATTCCTAAATTCTCAATGGACTATGACAAGGATATTGACAAGAGCCTGATTGGCGACGAGTACCTGCCTGCATGGGAGAAATTCGGCTTGATGGGCTTGAAATGTAAGAACGATGAGGAAACCATCCGTGCTTACTCTATGGCCAACTATCCTGCTGAAGGTGACCGTATCATGCTGACAGTACGTATCGCTACTCCACCGTTCAAACCGAAAGACCAAGGTCCCGGATTTATGGATGTAATGCCAGGTATCGCTTCTTCTTATATCTTCACTCTGAAACCGGGTGACAAGGTGATTATGAGCGGCCCCTACGGAGATTTCCACCCGATTTTGGATTCTAATAAGGAAATGATGTGGATTGGCGGTGGTGCCGGTATGGCTCCGTTGCGTGCACAAATCATGCACTTGACGAAGACGCTGCATATTACCGACCGTAAGATGTCTTACTTCTACGGTGCCCGTGCACTGAACGAGGTATTCTATCTGGAAGACTTCCTGCAAATCGAAAAGGACTTCCCGAACTTCACATTCCATCTGGCGCTTGACCGTCCGGATCCTGCTGCCGATGCTGCAGGTGTGAAGTACACTCCGGGCTTCGTTCACAACGTGATTTATGAAACTTACTTGAAGAACCACGAAGCTCCTGAAGATATCGAATACTACATGTGTGGTCCCGGCCCGATGTCGAAAGCCGTTGAGAAGATGCTCGACGACCTTGGCGTACCGGCTCAGAATTTGATGTTCGATAACTTCGGCGGATAATTCAATTCGTCGGAAGTTAACTCCCGGTCAGTGAAATGACTGGAAAGATAACATAACAAACAGAGCGGGAAACTTGAAAAAGCTGATATGCTTTTCAGGTTTCCCGCTTCTTTTTTGTGCTTTCCCTGTGTGTCTTTCCGCTATACCATTCGGCTATTTTACGTCCGTTATGAAGATATTTTCCTATTTTCGCTATACGTATCTATTATATTCGTATATTTGACTACCCAATAGAATTTAAATACATAAAACAGGTTATGGAATACCATCGTATATCTTTTATTCACAACGATACGGAGTACACGTTTGTCAAAGCTATGAGTTCGGAACTGACCGGATATGCCTTAATATCGGCTTGCCGGGCGGAAGTTACCATTTATATGAGAGAGAATAATCTAAAAGGACGTTATATCTTGACCGGTATGGCTAAAGTTTAACTGCGTATTCGTCCTCATACTCTTCCTTTTATTATCTTTGTCACCATGTTAGAGAAAAATGAAATTATACAGTCGGCTCTCCGCAATTTGAAGATTGAAGAGCTGAATCCGATGCAGGAAGCGTCACTTGAACAAGCTACCGGAAAGAAAGACGTCATATTATTGTCACCGACAGGGTCGGGCAAGACACTGGCTTATCTGTTGCCTTTATTACTCACCTTGAAGCCGGACAACGGTAATGTACAGGTCTTGATTCTGGTTCCTTCGCGTGAGTTGGCTTTGCAGATCGACAGTGTGTTTAAAGCCATGGGGACTTCCTGGAAAACCTGTTGTTGCTACGGCGGACACCCCATTGCGGAAGAAAAGAAGAGCATTCAAGGAAATCATCCCGCTATCATTATCGGTACTCCGGGACGTATTACCGACCATTTGTCTAAGGGAAATTTCAACCCCGAAACCATTGAGACTTTAATCATTGATGAATTTGACAAGTCTTTGGAGTTCGGTTTCCATGATGAAATGGCGGAGATTATCACGCAGCTTCCGGGACTGAAAAAGCGTATGTTGCTTTCGGCTACGGATGCTGAAGAGATTCCCGAATTTACAGGACTGAACCGTACAGTCAGGCTGAATTTCCTGCCGGACGCTTCCGAAGAACAGGAATCCCGTCTGACGCTGATGAAAGTGCTTTCTCCGGCGAAAGATAAGATTGATACTTTGTATAATCTGCTTTGCACATTGGGAAGCAGCTCGAGTATCGTCTTTTGTAATCACCGGGATGCGGTGGATCGTGTGCAGAAACTATTGGCAGATAAGAAACTGTCTGCCGAACGCTTTCATGGCGGCATGGAACAGCCGGACCGTGAGCGTGCGTTGTATAAGTTCCGTAACGGCAGTTGCCATGTATTGATTTCTACCGATTTGGCTGCCCGTGGACTGGATATTCCGGAGATTGGGCATATCATCCATTATCACCTTCCGGTGAATGAGGAAGCCTTTACACACCGGAACGGGCGTACGGCGCGTTGGGACGCTACGGGAACGTCTTATCTGATTCTTCATGAGGAAGAAAAGCTACCCGCTTATATTCCTGAAGATATGGAAACGGTTGCGTTGCCTGAAAATCCCCCCCGTCCGCCAAAGTCAATTTGGGCTACTATATATATAGGTAAAGGAAAGAAGGAAAAACTGAGCCGGATGGATATTGCCGGATTCCTGTATAAGAAAGGGAATCTGACCCGTGAAGATGTGGGGGCGATTGACGTGAAGGAACATTATGCTTTTGTTGCTGTGCGCCGGGCGAAGGTCAAGCAACTCTTGAACCTGATTCAAGGCGAAAAAATCAAAGGAATGAAGACTATTATTGAAGAAGCTAAATAAATATACGTTTTTATTGCATTTTGCTTTCACTTTATTAGTAACTTCCCCATGCTTTGTTCGTTTTTCGACTTTTATTCCTTACTTGTTATCTGTAGATAACAATATGGTGTATATATCCTGTATAAACCAATAAAAAGAAAGGAAAATCTGCTTTAAAACAGTATTTTTATAAGGAAAGATTTGTGTACCGGAAATAAATTCGTAAATTCGCAAAGTCAAAGGACAAAAGTAACGAAATTGTTAAACCAAAAACAAACTTCAAATGAAAAAGCATAATTTCAATGCAGGACCTTCCATTCTTCCGCGTGAAGTGATAGAAGACACAGCGAAGGCTATTTTAGATTTCAACGGCTCTGGTCTTTCTATTATGGAAATCAGTCACCGTGCCAAAGACTTCCAACCTGTGGTTGACGAAGCAGTGGCATTATTCAAGGAATTACTCAATATCCCCGAAGGTTATTCGGTACTGTTCCTGGGTGGTGGTGCTAGTATGGAGTTCTGCATGGTGCCCTATAACTTCCTTGAAAAAAAGGCTGCTTACCTGAATACCGGTGTATGGGCAAAAAAAGCAATGAAAGAAGCTAAGGGGTTTGGTGAAGTTGTAGAAGTCGCTTCTTCTGCCGAAGCTACATATACTTATATCCCCAAAGATTATACAATCCCGACAGATGCAGATTATTTCCATATCACTACCAATAACACGATTTATGGTACGGAATTGAAGCATGACCTTGAGTCTCCGGTTCCGATGATTGCCGATATGTCTTCTGATATTTTCTCACGTCCGATTGACGTTTCCAAATATATCTGTATCTATGGTGGTGCTCAGAAAAACCTGGCTCCTGCGGGCGTTACGTTCGTTATCGTGAAGAATGATGCAGTAGGTAAGGTGTCACGTTACATCCCGTCAATGCTGAATTATCAGACTCACATTGATGGCGGTTCAATGTTCAATACTCCGCCGGTATTACCTATCTATTCTGCCATGTTGAACCTTCGTTGGATCAAAGCTCAGGGTGGTGTGAAAGAAATGGAACGCCGTGCCATCGAAAAGGCTGATATGCTGTATGCGGAAATCGACCGCAACAAATTGTTCGTAGGTACTGCTGCCAAGGAAGACCGCTCACGCATGAATATTTGTTTCGTTATGGCTCCCGAATACAAAGACCTCGAGGCTGACTTCATGAAGTTTGCTACTGAAAGAGGTATGGTAGGTATCAAGGGACACCGTTCGGTAGGTGGTTTCCGCGCATCTTGCTACAACGCTATGCCGAAAGAAAGCGTACAGGCTTTGATTGATTGTATGCAGGAATTTGAAAAACTTCATTAATGAAAGAATTATGAAAGTACTTGTAGCTACAGAAAAGCCGTTTGCTAAAGTTGCGGTAGACGGTATTCGTAAAGAAATAGAAGCAGCCGGATATGAGCTTGCTTTACTCGAAAAATATACAGATAAGGCTCAGTTGCTGGATGCAGTGAAAGACGCCGACGCTATCATTATCCGTAGTGATATTATTGATGCTGAAGTGCTGGATGCTGCAAAGGAATTGAAGATTGTGGTTCGTGCGGGTGCAGGATACGATAACGTAGACTTGGCTGCTGCCACTGCTCACAATGTTTGTGTGATGAACACTCCGGGACAGAACTCCAATGCGGTTGCCGAACTGGCTTTGGGTATGATGGTATATGCTGTCCGTAATTTCTATAACGGAACTTCCGGTACGGAACTGATGGGCAAGAAGCTGGGTATCCACGCTTACGGAAACGTTGGCCGTAATGTGGCCCGTGTTGCCAAAGGCTTTGGAATGGAAGTGTATGCTTACGATGCATTCTGCCCGAAAGAAGTAATCGAAAAAGACGGTGTGAAAGCACTTGATTCGGCAGAAGAGTTGTATAAGACTTGCCAGGTGGTGTCTCTGCATATTCCTGCTACTGCCGAGACTAAGAATTCTATCAATTATGCGCTGCTGAAAGATATGCCGAAGGGTGCCATGTTGGTAAACACTGCCCGCAAGGAAGTTATCAATGAAGCCGAACTGATTAAGCTGATGGAAGACCGTGCCGACTTCAAATATATCACGGACATCATGCCTGCCGCTAACGCTGAATTTGCTGAGAAGTTTGCAGGACGCTATTTCTCAACTCCGAAGAAGATGGGTGCACAGACTGCTGAAGCAAATATCAATGCAGGTATTGCCGCTGCCAAACAAATCGTTGGTTTCTTGAAAGACGGTTGCGAAAAATTCCGCGTGAATAAATAATATTCGTAGAAATAGTAGTATATTTGAGCCACAGATTTTCAATAAGTCTGTGGCTTTTATTTTTTACATATTAAATACTAATATCATGGCAATAATTAAACCTTTCAAGGGCATTCGTCCACCGCAAGATTTGGTGGAACAGGTTGCTTCCCGTCCTTACGATGTCTTGAATTCTGAAGAAGCCCGCATTGAAGCGGAAGGTAACGAGAAGTCTCTTTATCATATCATCAAACCTGAGATAGATTTTCCCGCAGGCACGGACGAGCATGCCGAGCCGGTGTATGCCAAGGCTGCCGAGAACTTCCAGGCGTTTCAGGATAAAGGATGGCTGGTGCAGGATGCGAAGGAAAACTATTATATCTATGCCCAGACTATGAATGGGAAGACACAGTACGGACTGGTTGTCGGTGCTTATGTTCCCGATTATATGAACGGAGTTATCAAGAAGCATGAACTTACCCGTCGCGACAAGGAAGAAGACCGAATGAAGCATGTCCGTGTGAACAATGCGAATATCGAGCCTGTTTTCTTCGCTTATCCTGATAATGAGAGGTTGGATGCTATCATCAAGAAATATACGGTCGGAAAGCCGGTTTATGACTTCATCGCTCCGGGCGACGGCTTCGGTCATACGTTCTGGATTGTTGACCAGGACGAGGATATTGCGGCCATCACTGCCGAATTTGCGAAGATGCCGGCACTGTATATCGCTGACGGCCATCACCGTTCTGCCGCTGCTGCATTAGTTGGGGCTGAGAAAGCCAAACAGAATCCGAATCATCGTGGTGATGAGGAGTATAATTACTTTATGGCAGTCTGCTTCCCTGCCAACCAACTGACTATTATTGATTATAACCGCGTAGTGAAAGACCTCAACGGACTGACTCCCGAGCAGTTCATTGCTGCATTGGAAAAGAACTTTGCCGTAGAAGAAAAGGGTGAGGATATATACAAGCCGTCCGGTCTGCATAACTTCTCTCTTTATCTCGGTAACAAGTGGTATAGCCTGACTGCCAAACCCGGTACATACAATGATAATGACCCTATCGGTGTACTTGATGTGACCATTTCGTCTAATCTGATTTTAGATGAAATCCTGGGGATAAAAGACCTGCGTTCGGATAAGCGTATCGACTTTGTCGGCGGTATCCGTGGATTGGGCGAACTCAAGAAACGTGTGGATAGCGGTGAAATGAAAGTAGCTCTGGCACTTTATCCTGTGTCTATGAAGCAATTGATGGATATTGCGGATACCGGTAATATCATGCCGCCCAAGACCACTTGGTTCGAGCCTAAACTCCGCTCAGGATTGGTTATTCATAAGTTGGATTAAAGCATAAGTCTTATTTAATAAAATCAAGCGGTCGAACCGTTACAATCATACAGTCGATTGTAGCAGTTCGACCGTCCGTTTATAATAGAATAACCGTTTGTTTGTAGTAAAACAATCGCTCATTTGTACTGAAACGACCGCTTGTTTGCATCAATTCGAACATATATTGATGAACGAACATCACTTAATATTTCCAAATGATAGATTGAATTTTCTCAATAAAGCCGTATCTTTGTGCCATGACTGCTGAAGATACTTATAAAACCATCACTGAACCTTCCGAAGGTATTTATACAGAAAAGCGAAGCAAGTTCATTGCTATCGCACTTCCTGTGCGTACAATTGACGAGATAAAGGTACATCTTGAAACGTATCAAAAGAAGTATTATGATGCCCGGCATGTCTGTTATGCTTATATGTTGGGTGCGGCACGCAAGGATTTTCGTGCCAATGACAACGGGGAACCTTCCGGTACGGCAGGCAAGCCTATTCTCGGGCAGATTAACTCCAATGAACTGACGGATATTCTGATTGTCGTAGTCCGTTATTTCGGAGGAATCAAGCTGGGTACCAGCGGATTGATTGTGGCTTACAAAGCTGCCGCTGCCGAAGCTATCGCTGCCGCTACGATTATAGAGAAAACGGTGGATGATGATGTGACGGTCATGTTCGAATATCCTTTTATGAATGATGTGATGCGCATTGTGAAAGAAGAGGAGCCTGAGATTCTCAACCAGTCGTATGATATGGATTGTAGTATGACGTTGCGGATTCGCCGCTCGATGATGCCGAAACTGCGAGCACGACTGGAAAAGGTGGAGACTGCACGGATTATTGATAATGGAGAGAATTGATGTGCTGAAAGTCGTTGTTGTTGAGACCGGTCGATTAGATTGAAATTGAATGAGAAAGAAAAACTACATATTTTTTATTCTGCTTTCGGGCTTTTCTGCATGGGGGAATACCTGGGTTTGTGCACAGGAGACTCAGAAAATTCAGGAGGCTCGGAAACCCCAGGAGGCCCGGAATACTCAGGGAACTCGGAAGGCTCAAGAGATTCTGAAGTTAGCCCCCAATAATATTCCTGTTCCCTGGTATTCGCAGAAAATCACGGGATGCCCTTATTCGCATTGTTCCCTGGCTTCCTCATTAATGGTATTCGACTATTTCAAGGGGATGACGACTGACAAACAACGGTCGGCTCAGGATGCTGAAAAGAAACTGGTGGAATATCAACGGAATTACTTCCTGAAAAAGCATGCTCCTTTCCGTCGGCGTACTTCGATAGGGCAGGGTGGTTATTATGCTTTTGAGATAGATTCACTGGCCCGTTATTACGAAAATATGGTAAGTGCCGAGCATTTCCAGCAGAAAGATTACCGGATATTAAAGGATTATATCGACCGTGGTATTCCTGTATTGGTGAATGTGAGATATACAGGTGCGGTGCGTGGCTTGCGTCCTGGGGCGAGAGGACATTGGATGGTACTTCGTGGGATTGATGATAAACACGTGTGGGTGAATGATCCCGGTCGTTCGCCGGAGATGCGGAGCAAAGGAGAAAATATCTGTTATCCCATAAAGAAACAGCCGGGCAATCCTTCTTATTTTGACGGATGCTGGACAGGACGTTTTATTGTGGTTACCCCTAAGGAATGGATACGCAATTCACTCTTTGCACAGGTAGGAAAATTGCCGCCATTAGAGGAAGTGATGTATGTGGTTCCGCCTTTTGTCTCGTCTGTGGAACTACCGCGGGTTATCAGTCAATAAAAGCATAACTCAATTATAAAACATAATTAGTAAAATAAAGAAGAACAAGATAATGGCATTTGAAGCAACTAAAAAAGAATGGTGTGAACTTTATACTTTCTTCCGCTTGTTAGCAGATGGGAAAGTGGTACTAGGTACGGCAGAGGCGAAGGCGGGAGAAGTGTCCTGGCCTGTTGCAATGATTCAACGGGAAGAACATGACGGAACGCGTCGTTACTATATTGGAGAAGAGACAATCCGCATTGAAGGAGCAACAGGCGTAAAATCCATGCCTCGTGAAGATTTTGGTATTGTTGCCGGACTGATCTTACAAGCTGTCAAGTCTTCTTCGGAGAATGATGTGACTTCGCCGGACGGAGTGGAAGAATTTCTCGATGAAGCGGGTATTTTTGACTTGGAGGCGAAGACGGAAGACCGGACAGACTTCTCCGTTGCCTTTTGGCATCCGGAAGCACCGGTGAGAGGTTTTAATGTCCGTTCACGGTTGAGTGCTATGAATCCGTTGCTGGACGGTGGACGTGCGGCGAATCTGAAACTGGAGCAGAGTGGAATTAAATTTGCCACTCCCACGGTGAACAAGATTAATGCTTTGCCCGAATCTCCTAATGAAGTGTCCGAGCGGATGATGATGATTGAACGTTTGGGCGGTGTACTCAAATATTCGGATGTGGCCGATAAAGTATTTCGTAGCAACCTCTTGATGATTGACTTGCATTTCCCGCGTGTATTGGCGGAAATGGTGCGTATCATGCATTTGGATGGCATATCCCGTATCAGTGAGCTGACGGAGATTATCAAACAGGTGAATCCGTTGAAGATTAAGGATGAGTTGATTAACAAGCATAAGTTCTATGAGTTTAAGGTGAAGCAGTTCTTGATGGCATTGGCGTTGGGCATGCGTCCTGCGAAGATTTATAATGGACTGGATTCGGCTGTGGAAGGTATTCTCTTGGTAGATGGGAGCGGGGATGTACTCTGTTATCATAAATCGGAAAAGCAGGTTATGGAAGATTTTCTGTTCCTGAATACACGTTTGGAGAAAGGTTCTTTGGAAAAGGACAAATACGGGTTCCTGGAAAGGGAGAACGGGGTTTATTATTTCAAGTTGAATGCAAAGATTGGTCTGGTTAAAAGATAGGCCTTGAACAGGCAGGCTTAAATAGGATAAGCTTAAAACGAGATAGGTTCTAAACATAGGATAGTATGAAAACAAATGAGATTTTAGAAAACATCAAAGCACGTCGTAGTGTACGGGCATATACGAATCAGCAAGTTTCAGAAGAGGATTTGCAAACGGTTCTGGAAGCGGCAACTTATGCTCCGAGTGGGATGCATTTGGAGACGTGGCATTTCACGGCTATTCAAAATATGGATAAATTGACGGAACTGAATGAACGCATTAAAGGAGCTTTCGCAAAAAGTGAGGATACCCGTTTGCAGGAACGTGGTCATAGTAAGACTTATTGCTGCTATTATCATGCTCCGACTTTAGTCATTGTCTCTAATGAGCCTGCCCAATGGTGGGCAGGGATGGACTGTGCCTGTGCGATAGAGAATATGTTCCTTGCCGCCCAGTCTTTGGGAATCGGTTCTTGTTGGATTAACCAACTCGGAACGACTTGCGATGACCCCGAAGTGCGTGAGTTCATTACTTCATTGGGAGTGCCCGAAAATCATAAGGTGTATGGCTGTGTGGCATTGGGATATGCTGACCCAAAAACTCCGATGAAAGAGAAAAAAGTGAAAGCGGGTACGGTAACGATTGTCAGATAGAGAATATCCGGTTGCTTACCATTCCCGGGGACGACACCTCAACGCTTCTGAACCCACGTTTCATTTTCCTGAGTCGGCGTTTTATGGTTCTTAAAGCGGCGGTTTACAACATTTAAAGCGGCGCTTTAGGACTCCTAAAACGCCGCTTTAGCTTTTATAAAACGCCATGCTCTCCGAGATGCCTCAGAGGTGCATATCAATCGAATGTTCCGTAACGGGTCGGCAACAATTTGCGGTCTCCTAACGTATTATCTACACGTGCCACGTTTATCCAGAATTTATTCTCACGTACACTCTCTATCGGATAAGCAGCTTTCTCGCGTGTGTATGAATGTTCCCAAAGGTCATTGACCACTTCATATTCGGGGTGCGGAGCATTAATCAATACATTGTCATTCTTGTCTGCTTCACCATTCTTCACTTCCTGAATTTCTTTCCAGATATTCAGCATGACATCTACGAAGTTGTCCAGTTCGGCAAGGCTTTCGCTTTCCGTAGGCTCAATCATCAATGTACCGTGAACGGGGAAAGAAAGGGTAGGGGCATGGTAGCCGTAATCCATCAGACGTTTTGCGATGTCATTCTCCGAAATACCTGTCTCTTCGTGTACTTTGCGACATTCCAGAATCATTTCGTGTCCCACAAAACCGTTTGCTCCGCAATAGACGATACCATAAGTGTCTTTCAGGCAAGCAGCCAGATAATTCGCATTCAGAATCGCTATTTTGGTAGCCTGTGTCAGACCGTCCGTACCCATCATGCGGATATATCCGTATGTGATAGGCAGAATGCCTGCACTTCCGAACGGAGCCGAAGAAACCTGGTTTTGTGCATTTCCGAAGATGCCATGTCCGGGCAGGAAAGGAACCAGATGTTCTGCTACGCAGATGGGACCTACTCCCGGGCCGCCACCGCCATGAGGAGAAGCGAATGTCTTGTGAAGATTCAGATGGCAGACATCAGCGCCAATAAATCCCGGATTGGTCAGTCCTACTTGTGCGTTCATGTTAGCGCCATCCATGTATACTTGTGCGCCACACGCATGGATAATATTGCAAATCTCCTTTATCTCCGTTTCAAAAATACCATGAGTAGAGGGATAGGTAATCATTAATGCGGCTAATTCATCCTTATTCTCTTCTGCTTTGGCACGCAAATCGTTCATATCCACATTTCCTAACTCATCGCAGGCACAAGTAACGGTCGTAAATCCTGCCTGAATAGCCGATGCGGGATTTGTCCCGTGAGCCGATGCCGGAATCAGAACTTTGTTCCGATGTCCCTGGCCGATACTCTCAAGGTAAGCTCGAATCACGCGAAGGCCGGTATATTCGCCCGCAGCACCCGAATTCGGTTGTAGGCTGACTCCTGCAAAACCGGTGATAATCTTCAAATCCTCACTCAGGTTCTTTATCAGTTCGCGGTATCCTTCTGCCTGGTCTTCGGGAACCAACGGGTGCATACCCATGAACTCTGAACAACTTAAAGGCAGCATCTCCGAAGCAGCGTTCAATTTCATCGTGCATGAGCCGAGGGAAATCATAGAGTGAGCCAGTGAAATATCCTTGCGGTCCAAACGTTTGATATAACGCATCATCTCCGTTTCCGTATGATATTTGCTGAATACTTCGTGAGTAAGGAAAGGACTCGTCCGTCTCAAAGCCTTGTCGATGATGCTTTTCTCGGGAATATCATCTACTTTCTGATAATCTTTTCCGGCAGCGATGGCAAAGATGGAAAGCAACACATTAGCGGCTGCAATATCCGTAGTTTCGTCAATGCTGAAACCTACATCCCCATTCTCATAATAGCGCAGATTTACCTCTTTGCTAAGTGCAATCGTACGAATCTGCTGTGCCGAAACGTGTTCGGGCAGTTCAAAACGCAATGTGTCGAAATATTGTGCGTTTACTTGGGTATATCCGAATTTCTTCAACTGCTTGTCGAGGAATACGGTGATGCTGTGGATGCGCGAAGCAATGGTTGAAATACCTTCCTGCCCGTGGTAAACGGCATAAAAGCCTGCCATTGTAGCCAACAGGGCTTGTGCCGTACAGATATTCGATGTCGCTTTTTCCCGCTTGATGTGCTGTTCGCGTGTCTGCAAAGCCATGCGGTAACAGAGTTTGCCGTATTTATCTTTCGACCATCCGATGATACGTCCCGGCATATTCCGTTTGTATTCGTCCCTTGTGGCGAAGTAAGCGGCAGACGGGCCGCCATAGAACATCGGTGTGCCCAGGCGCTGGGTCGTTCCGAATACGATGTCCGCTCCCCATTCTCCCGGTGGAGTCAGCAGGGCAAGACTCAGAATATCGGCTGCGACAGCTACTTTGCATTCGGCTGCATGCGCTTTTTCTGTAAATGCGGTATAATCTTCTACGTTTCCGTTGGAATTAGGGTATTGCAGGATGCAGGCGAAGACTTCCGGTGAGGGTTCAAAATCTTTATATTTGCCTACGCGCAGTTCGATACCTTGTGGTACGGCACGTGTAGTCATGACAGCCAGTGTTTGCGGGAAAATATTTTCGTCCACAAAGACAACGTTTGCACCCGATTTCTGTTGGGCACGGGAACGCAGGGCATACATCATGCTGACAGCTTCGGCAGCGGCAGTTCCTTCGTCTAGTAGCGAACAGTTGGCAAGCGGCATGGCGGTAAGGTCACATATGGCTGTCTGGAAATTCATCAATGCTTCCAGGCGTCCTTGCGACACTTCAGTCTGATAAGGAGTGTAGGAAGTGTACCACACCGGATTCTCGAATACATTCCGTTGGATAACGGCAGGTGTAATCGTATTGTACCAGCCTAGACCGATATAGGTGGTGTATAGTTTGTTTTTACTTGCCAGTGCGGCGATGTGTTTTCCAAATTCGTATTCCGTCAGCGGACTCGCCAATGCTAACGGCTCTTTCAGCCGGATATTGGCAGGAATTGTTTTATCAATAAGTTCGTCCAGTGATTCTACTCCAATTTTGCGGAGCATTACGGCTGTGTCTTGTTCATTGATGCCGATGTGACGGCTAGCTAACAAATCGGTTTTCATATTAATAGGGGGATTTTATTGTTTTATCTGAAAAATGGGTTCTCTGCTTTTTCCATCCCGATGGTCGTGGGGGCACCGTGTCCCGGATATACGACTGTCTCGTTGGGAAGGACGAAAAGACGGCTGCAAATATGCTCTATCAGTTCGTCGAAGTTGCCACCTGTAAGGTCGGCGCGACCGATACTGCCTTGAAACAGAACATCGCCGGAAAACATACAGTTGTCTTCTTTGCAATAATACACCAGGCTGCCGGGCGAGTGTCCGGGCACGTGGATTGCTTCCAGTTGGGTGTGTCCGAAAGTGATAATATCACCGTCGTGCAGATATTTTCCCAGCGGCACTGGGGCTTCCTGCAACTGAAAACCAAACATGCGGCTTTGTTTCGGCGCTTCGTCAATCCAGTACTCATCCGCTTTGTTCGCTTCTGCCGACAAGCCGAATTCTTTCAGCATGAACGGATTTCCGAAGATATGATCCAAATGTAAGTGAGTATTCAGAAGATGCTTTACGGTCAGTCCGTTCGTGAGAATGAACTTCTTTAGTGCTTGTTTCTCTTCTTCGTAGAAACAGCCCGGATCAATGACGACTGCTTCTTTTGTTTCGTCCCATAACACATAGCAATTTACGGGAAACATATTAAATTCAAACCTTTTTATTTTCATGGTTCTTTTCTATGATTAATCTTATTCAGAACAACTAATAGTCTTTAAACAGGAACGTATACCACTTTTTTGGTTTCAAAGAACTCTTCTTCGAAGTTGTCGCTCAGGCTGTGAACCATTGTCTTATGTTTGAACGGCATCGTTTCGTGTTCCAGTTCACCGCCTTTGAGACAGATCAGTCCGTTGGGCAATGCATTCTGCTGTTTGGAAGAAATATTCTTTTTGATAATCTTAACCAAATCCGCCAGGGGCATTACGGCTCGGCTGACAACGAAGTCGAACGTACGTTTCTCCTCTTCCGCGCGCGCATGGCGGAAAGTAACGTTTTTCAGTCCGATGGCATTAGCCACTTCCGTTGCTACGCGTACTTTTTTACCGATACTGTCTACGAGATGGAACTTTGTTTCGGGGAATAATATCGCCAAAGGAATGCCTGGGAAACCGCCGCCTGTACCCAAGTCCATGACGCTGGTTCCGGGACGGAACTGGATTACTTTGGCAATACCTAACGAATGGAGCACATGGTGCTCATACAAATTCTCGATGTCCTTGCGTGAGATAACGTTGATTTTCGAATTCCAGTCGATGTAGAGGTCATATAGAGCAGCAAATTGTTTGCGTTGCTCTTCTGTCAACTCAGGGAAGTATTTCTCTATGATTTCCACTTTTATCAATTACAAATTACTAATTAGAAATTATATAAATGAATATCCGCCTATATTACCATCTGTATAGTAACGACAGGATATTCATTGGTTTTCGTTCTTTTATGAAGTTTAATCTTTCAGTTCTCCCAGAATCGGGTTGCTGCCGAGAAGATGCTCCAACATAGGGAATGGAATTGTCACCTTTACGGGGCCCATAGAATAGGGAGTAATGTCATATACATTATAATAG
Organism: Bacteroides sp. f07; assembly: GCF_042854785.1. Lineage (NCBI taxonomy): Bacteria > Pseudomonadati > Bacteroidota > Bacteroidia > Bacteroidales > Bacteroidaceae > Bacteroides > Bacteroides sp. f07. The sequence continues at coordinate 1,614,769 of NZ_BAABXI010000001.1, forward strand.
AAGGTAATGCCTTCTTTGCTCAGATAGAAATTCTCGGTCGGAGTGATGTCGCCGGTCGAAGCATATCCCATATCTTCTAAGGCTTCGTGAGTCGTCACTTTGTTGTCGGCCATGAGCTGGTTCCAAATCAGGTCGGTCAATGGGTCTTTGTAATCTCCGACGAAAATGTCATCAAGACGAAGTGGACGCATCAGTGTAAGATCCATATTCAGGTAAGTCGTCATATAGATGCCGTGTGCACCACCGGTATATTCATTGTAGTCGATGCGATATACAAGCAGGTCTTTCTCGTACAGTTGCACGTGGCTTTCGATGCCTTTATAATATGAATACCAGGCACCGATGGAAGCTTCGTCTTCTTTGTCTTTCTCGTCCTCTGTGTACATCGGCTCCAAGTCGCGGCGATATTCACTGATATAATTTTCAGTATATTGCTTTATAACCTCTTCCGGTTTCTCTCCTATATACTTATCACCGAAACAAGCGGATATGAAATAAGTATTCAGACTGTCTTTCAGCATATCATCCGATGACTTGACGGGATAGGCGAAATTGATAATAATATTACAAGCCGGTTTGGCTGTATCGTTGAACAGGTGTGCCGTCTTATTCACCTGGATACTGTCGAATTGTAACGCACCTGTATTTTTGTTCATCTTGTCATGGCAAGAAAACAAAAAGCCGCTTACCGAAAGTATAATAGCAAGCAGGCTGACATATTGTTTTTTCATACTCGTTTTTTCTATAAATTACACATTTGCTGTCTCATTCACTATTGACAAATATAGATGAAATTCACGAATCGGACTAATAAATACAGAAAAATATTCAGCTATTTTAAAAAGAAGAAAGCCATACACTCACTGTTTGTCATACATGAGTGCATAGCTTTCTCTTTTTGAATTGCAGAAATCGGAATCAGTGTTTGCAAACCTTCGTTATATCTACGGTAAATCCATCTTCGGCAGGCATGAACTTACCTTTCATTTTAAGAAACTCTATCAGGGTATCCACATCCATATCTTCTGCCGAGCAAGCATAGAAATGTTGCTGTTCGCCAAACTTCTTAATAATTGCTTCCCGCAATGATGATTCCGAGTAGCTATTTCCTTCCATCATATGAAGGACTTCATGAGCATGTAATTGTTCCATAATCTATAATCTATCTTTTTTCTGCAAAGATAGGGAAGAGGTGGATTCTGAATTGTAACATATGTGACATTATGCTTATTTTTTCTATAAATTATAATATTTAATTTGTTTTTATTCTTATCTTTGTCCCTTGATATGAAAAGGTTAGCTTACATAACAGCATTGATCCTTTCCCTCTTGATTATCTATTCAGGGGCGGGAGTATCTATTGTGCACTATTGTTGCGCCCGTTGTGAGACGGTGAAAAGCTGTTGTGACACAGGTTGTCCGAAGTGTAAGAAAACCCATACTTGCGACTCAAAGAAGGATTGCAAAACAAAAGGCTGTACGGCTACTATTTATAAGCTGGACTTGATGAAACATACTACTGAGTTGAATGTTTCACCTCAAGCAGTCGACCTTTTCTGTGCGCAGTTCTGCTATTTACTGACTTTTACCTATTCAGATAAATCGGTAGAGTACGATATTCCTACCTCGCCGCCACCTCTCTGTTCTCGACAGAAGCTGGCACTATATTCCACCTATATTATTTAGCCACTATTTCTTTCTTTTTTTAGGACTTTGCTTTCTGCTGAACTAAAGCCGGAAAGTGAGGTGAGACTGAATGCAACCAAGTTGCATGAGAAATGAACTAATTTTGTATCTCGAAAGAAAGTTTAGAAAAAAATGAAATATATGATAATAGGACTGTTCCTGTTGTTTGCAGGCAATATGCATGCGCAAGTACATGGGACGGTAAAAGATAGTTCCGGGGAAGCAATTCCGGGAGCAAACGTATTTTGGATGAATACAGGACAAGGCGTGACTACTAAGGAAGATGGAAGTTTTTCTATCACCAAACCTTCCAAAAGCCATATGCTGATAGTCAGTTTTATCGGTTTTCAGAACGATACGATTCATGTGAACAGCAGGAATCAGAAGCTGGATGTCGTGCTTCGTGATGGAGTGGAACTGAATGAAGTAAATGTAGTCAGTCGAAGACTGGGAACAATGAAACTACGCAGTAGTGTGATGAATGAAGATATGATAAGCAGTGCCGAGTTGAGCAGAGCCGCTTGTTGTAACTTGGGAGAGAGTTTCGTGACGAATCCTTCGGTCGATGTGAGTTATTCCGATGCGGCAACGGGAGCCAAGCAAATCAAATTGTTGGGACTGTCCGGCACTTATGTGCAGATGCTGACGGAAAATATTCCGAACTATCGCGGGGCTGCTGCTCCTTATGGCTTGGGCTATGTCCCCGGCCCATGGATGCAGAGCATACAAGTATCCAAAGGAACCTCTTCCGTGAAGAACGGCTATGAAGCCATTACAGGGCAGATTAACGTTGAGTTCAAGAAACCCCAATTGCCGGAAGCTGACTGGGTATCCGCTAATCTTTTCGCAAGCACCACCAATCGTTATGAAGCCAATGCGGATGCTACGCTGAAAATCTCCAAACGTTGGAGCACCTCTTTGCTGGCACATTATGAAAACGAGACAAAAGCTCACGATGGTAATGACGATGGATTTGTAGATATTCCGCAGGTAGAGCAATACAACGTGTGGAACCGGTGGGCGTATATGGGCGACCATTATGTCTTTCAGGCAGGTATCAAAGCCCTTTCCGAAACACGTACCAGCGGACAAGCCAATCACGGCGGAATGCATTTCGATAACCCTTATAAAGTGAACATTGACACGGAACGTTATGAGTTCTTCACCAAGAACGCTTATATATTTAATAAGGAAAAGAATACAAATCTGGCTTTGATTCTTTCTGCCTCTTTGCATAATCAGGACGCTAATTACGGACTGAAGCTCTATAACGTAGACCAAACCAATGTTTATGCTTCATTGATGTTCGAAACGGAGTTTAATAAGCAGAACAGCCTCTCTGCCGGACTAAGTTTCAATTACGATGCTTATGACCAGCATTACCGTCTGGAGAATAATGCGGACAACACTCCTCTCAAAGCCTTTGAGAAAGAAGCCGTTCCCGGAGCTTACGTACAGTACACCTTGAATTTGAACGACCAATGGATGCTGATGGCAGGTCTTCGCGGAGATTACAGTAACGAACATGGCTTCTTTGTAACTCCCCGTGCGCATCTCAAATACAATCCGAATGAGTATGTAAATTTCCGTCTCTCTGCCGGAAAAGGGTATCGGACGAATCATGTACTGGCAGAAAACAACTACCTGCTTTCCAGCAGTCGTAAAGTAGAGATTGCGAAGAATCTGGATATGGAAGAAGCATGGAACTATGGCGCGAGTGTATCCACTTACATTCCGATATTCGGTAAAACACTGAATATAAACGCCGAATACTACTATACGAACTTTCTGAAACAAGTCGTTGTAGATATGGACAGTCATCCTCATGGAGTGTCTTTCTACAACTTGGACGGGCGTTCGTACTCGCACGTATTCCAAGTGGAAGCGAGTTATCCGTTCTTCAAAGGATTTACTCTGACAGGTGCTTACCGGTTGACGGATGCGCAAACCACTTACAAAGGCGAGCGGATGGAAAGACCTTTGACCAGCAAATACAAAGGACTGCTGACTGCATCTTATCAGACCCCACTGGGTATCTGGCAATTTGATGCAACGTTACAGTTGAATGGTGGTGGCAGAATGCCTGCTCCTTATGAACTCGGAGACGGACAACTGTCGTGGAACCGCCGTTATGGCAGCTTTGAACAACTTAGTTTGCAAGTGACCCGCTATTTCCGCCGCTGGTCTATATACGTAGGTGGCGAGAACCTGACAAACTTCAAGCAGAAGAACCCGATTATCGACGCGGCAAATCCGTGGGGGGATAATTTTGATTCTACCATGATATGGGGGCCGATGCACGGTGCGAAGGCATATATCGGACTGCGTTTCAACTTGGCTAGAAACAGTGAATAAAAAGAAAATAAGTAACATTTAAACTGATAAGAAAAATGAAAACAAAAAGATGGATGGTCACTTGCGTGGTGGCTCTTTTGAGTGTAGTTGCCGTAATGGCAAAGGATATTCGTGTGGTAGTGTTCAAAGTGACTCAGATGCACTGCGAAAACTGTGAAAAGAAAGTGAAGGACAATATGCGTTTTGAGAAAGGGCTGAAAGATATCTCCACTGTTGTGAAAGACCGGACTGTCACCATCACATACGATGCTGAAAAGACAAATGTAAAGAACTTGCAAGCGGGATTTAACAAGTTTAATTATGAAGCCGAATTTGTAAAAGAAACAAAGAAAGACAATAAGAAAGCGGATAAGAAGTAATTGAACAAATACCCGTATTACCTTGTTTCTATACATGAATGATGGTCTTTCTTCAATCCTTTTCTGAGGAGAGGAGAAAGACCGAAAAATAATAATTATATATGGGTAATATAGTAAAAAAGGCATTTCCCGTGCTCAATATGCATTGTGCGGGATGTGCTAATAATGTAGAGAAAACAGTGAAGAAATTGCCGGGAGTTGCTGAGGCTTCCGTCAATTTCGCTACCAATACATTGGCTGTTTCTTATGAGAAAGACAAACTGACTCCCGGGGAAATCCGTGCGGCAGTGCTTGCCGCAGGCTACGATCTGATTGTGGAAGAAGCCCATAAAGAAGAACGTCAGGAAGAGGAGCAGCATAAACGTTATGTTCGTTTGAAACGTAAAGTGATTGGTGCGTGGATTTTGGTCGTGCCATTGCTGGTATTCTCCATGATATTGATGCATATGCCATATTCGAATGAGATTCAGATGGTACTTGCTATCCCTGTCATGGTCTTTTTCGGCGGTGGCTTCTTTACCGGAGCGTGGAAACAGGCAAAGATAGGACGGAGCAATATGGATACTTTGGTTGCACTCAGTACTTCCATTGCGTTTCTGTTCAGTCTTTTTAATACCTTCTTTCCCGGATTCTGGTATGCCCGCGGACTGGAACCGCATGTTTATTATGAAGCTTCTGCGGTGATTATAGCTTTCGTTCTAACCGGCAAGCTGATGGAGGAGCGTGCGAAAGGAAATACTTCCACCGCTATTCGTAAACTGATGGGGATGCAGCCTAAAGTAGCCCGTGTACTGCGCAATGGAGTAGAAGAGGAGATTCTGATTGAACAATTGCAAGTCGGTGATTTGGTAGTCGTTCGTCCGGGAGAGCAGATTCCTGTGGATGGTAAACTTGCCGAAGGCGATTCGTATGTCGATGAAAGTATGATTAGCGGTGAGCCTATTCCGGTAGAAAAGAAGAAAGGCGATAAAGTGTTGGCGGGAACTATCAATCAGCGCGGTTCGTTCATTATCAGTGCGGCACAGGTCGGCAGTGAGACGGTATTGGCGCGTATCATCCATATGGTACAGGAGGCACAGGGCAGTAAAGCACCCGTACAGCGTATCGTCGACCGTATAACAGGGATTTTTGTACCTGTCGTGCTGGGTATTGCTATCCTGACATTTATCTTATGGATTGTCATTGGCGGTAGCGAATACATATCTTATGGAGTTCTGTCCGCCGTATCTGTTCTCGTGATTGCCTGTCCGTGTGCTTTAGGACTTGCCACGCCAACCGCATTGATGGTAGGAATAGGCAAGGCTGCCAGTCAGCATATCCTGATTAAGGATGCTGTTGCATTGGAGCAGATGCGTAAAGTAGACGTCGTTGTGCTGGATAAGACCGGAACACTGACCGAAGGGCATCCCACAGCCACCGGATGGTTATGGGCGCAATCTCAGGAGCCGCATTATAAAGATGTGCTTCTGGCTGCGGAAATGAAATCGGAGCATCCCCTTGCCGGTGCGATAGTCGCTGCACTTCAAGACGGGGAAAAGGTAAATCCTGCCAAACTGGACAGCTTTGAAAGTATCACAGGAAAAGGTATAAAAGTTTCCTATCAGGGGAAAGTGTATTGGGTAGGCAGCCATAAACTGCTAAGGGATTTCAGCGCCACGATGACTGATATAATGGCTGATATGCTGGTTCGTTATGAATCGGACGGCAACGGAATCATCTACTTTGGTTGTGAGAATGAATTATTGGCTGTTATTGCCGTCTCCGACCCGATAAAGGCGACCTCTGCCGAAGCGGTGAAAGAACTGAAACGGCAGGGCATTGATATCTGTATGCTGACCGGCGACGGACAACGGACGGCTCTGGCTGTCGCTTCCCATTTGGGAATCGAACGTTTCGTAGCCGATGCACTGCCGGGTGATAAAGCCGATTTTGTGCAGGAGTTGCAATTGCAGGGAAAGAAAGTAGCTATGGTGGGTGATGGCATCAATGACTCGCAAGCACTGGCATTGGCAGATGTCAGTATTGCTATGGGGAAGGGGACGGATATTGCCATGGATGTTGCCATGGTGACTTTAATGACATCCGACTTGTTGCTGCTTCCCAAAGCATTCCAACTATCGAAGCAGACGGTCAAATTGATTCACCAAAACCTCTTTTGGGCATTTATCTATAATCTGATAGGTATCCCTATCGCTGCCGGTATCCTGTTCCCTTTGAATGGTTTATTATTGAATCCGATGCTGGCAAGTGCCGCTATGGCTTTCTCCAGTGTGAGTGTAGTGCTCAATTCACTGAGTTTGGGAAGAAGAAGAATTTAGTGATTAACGGGATAGTGATTAGTGATTAACAGGCTGTGCATTATATGAATGATATTTATTTTCATCATTAGCGACTCATTCTTCATCATTCATCATTAATCACTATTCCGTTAATCGTTATAAACATTATCTATTTCTAAATTCCAATGGTGTCATTCCTACATATCGTCTGAAATACTTTCCGAAGAAAGAAGCAGTGGGGAAATTCAGTGAATAAGCTATTTCCTGGATAGTCATATTCGTACCCTTTAGTTTGGCTTTGGCATCCATGATAACGATGTAAGCAATCGTATCCAGTACGCTTTTCCCTGTCACTTGTCTCACTGTGGTACTCAGATGCTGAAGGGATATTCCCAGTTTGTCCGCGTAGAATTGTGCGCGCCGTTCGTTTCTGTAATTCTCGGTGATAGATTGGATCAGTTCCCGGCATATTTCCTTTTTACGGTTCGAACTGTTGTTTTCTCCCGGATAATTATGATATATCAACCGTATACTTGTCAAAATAGTCTGAAGAGCCAATTCTACCAGTTCCGGAGCCATTTCAAAGTTTTCATTGCAACTGGCACGTGCCAGCAGGGCAAAATAATCCTTCAGGTAACCGGCTATATCTTCGGTAAGCGGCACTACCGGTTGCTCGATAAGTTTTGGGTAGGCATTTCCGATACTTTTCATCAGATTGATTCGTCCGGCACAATGAGCGGAAAAGCCGGCGAAGCAGAGACATACTTTTTCTGTTTTTTCCCTGAATTGAATGATGGTTCCCGGTAATAACGTTATCAAGTCATTGGGGCGGATTTCATAATCAAGCAGATTGATGGAGGCTTTCATCGAGCCTTCGGTACAAATGGCGACAATGCAGGCCTGCAGTCGGCAAGATTGCTTATAAATGTTCAGAATATCTTCCGTGACATTCGTCCATGCTAATACTTCAGTAGGTAAATCTACCTGTGGAAAGTCCATTTTCATAATTGTGTTTGTTATATTCGACCAACAAATGTACACATTTTCTTTTTATTTCTTACCTTTGTTTTTATGAAAACAGTTTTTATAGATTGGAATTTGATACCGTATGCCGAGGCATGGCAGCGGCAGACGGAATGGTTTGACGGCGTTGTCCGGGCGAAAGCTCAGGGTGAGGCCTATGAGAACCGTATAATCATGTGCGAGCATCCCCACGTCTATACTTTGGGACGTAGCGGGAAAGAAAATAATATGCTGCTGAGTGAAGAACAGTTGAAAGCGATTGATGCGACTCTTTATCATATTGACAGAGGGGGAGACATCACTTATCACGGTCCCGGACAGTTGGTATGCTATCCGATATTGAACCTTGAGGAGTTCGGGCTGGGACTGAAAGAATACGTTCATCTGTTGGAAGAAGCAGTGATACGCGTGTGTGCGTCTTATGGCATCGAAGCAGGAAGGTTGGAGAAGGCGACAGGCGTCTGGCTGGAAGGTGATACTTCCCGTGCCCGTAAGATTTGTGCGATAGGGGTCAGGAGCAGCCGCTATGTCACTATGCACGGACTGGCTTTGAACGTTAATACGGATTTACGATATTTCAGCTATATTCATCCTTGTGGATTTATAGATAAAGGCGTCACTTCTCTTCGTCAAGAGTTGAAGCACGATGTGCCTATGGACGAAGTGAAGCAACGCCTCGAAGGGGAGCTTAGAAAACTATTCCGACTCCCAGTTGCCAAGTATGGTGCATAAAGGAATCCTTATCCGCCAGTGCATAAGAGAAATCGGCGCGTATGGGCCAGAAGTTGATTCCGCATCCTAGGGTGCCATAGTTGCCTATGCCCTTGTCTTTATCTCCGAAATGATATCCGGCACGGACTACTCCGTATTTCAGGAAATTGTATTCGGCTCCTACGCCCGCTTGCAAATGACGGATTTCGCTAGGAAGCAGATAGTTGAAATCAAGTGCTACCTGCAAACGGTTCTCCATGCTGAATGGCAGGTCGATTGCTCCCCCTAATCCCAACTTGGCGGGAAGTTTATATCCGTCCAACTTTTTCCCTATATTAGCAGCTTGGAAACCGATGCTCCATGATGCCATTTCGTCGAGAAGAGCCATGTTGCGGTGGTATGTAGCCCCAAAATCCAGACAAACGGAACTCTTGCTGTCTGCACTTTGCCAGGATTTTGATTGCAAATATCTGAGTGTTAAGGAGAGAGACAGGTTTTTTGCTACATTTCTAAAATATCCGGCTTCCAAATCCCATATATAAGGACGGAAACCGGTATTAGGTCCCCCGTCTACTTCCTGCTTTGGACTTCTGAAATGGCGGAAGCCTACCATAAAGCCATGCTTTCCTTCTCTTCCGATTTTATAAAAGATAGACGCGCTGTGCAACGCATAATCTTTATTCATGTCAGCATATGAATAACTTGTCCCCATTGTTTCCATAGAAAAGGCGAGGGTAGAAGCATTATGAAAGATTGCTGTACTTCCGTTGTCGGTGATAGCTAATCCTGTACCTGCCATACCTGCCGATTGGGCATCCGGAGTAAGTTCCAAAAAATAGGCACTTGGAGTTAATTCCAAGAGGTAAGTGCTTGCCCTATCTTGTGCTCCCGCTAAGACTGGGAATAGGCACGAGGCGAGAAGGAAATGTTTTACTCGTTTCATAATCAGTTATTTTTTAAGTGCGACGTCCGGACGACACGTATGCCTGTCCACGATTTATTATTATTGAGCATATGGCTGAGAGGCGTATCGCTGACAACCACTTTCCCTAATGTGGAGGAAGCGTGCAGCAGATGCAACTTTCCGTTTCTATATTCTGCTATTCCTACGTGAGCAATGTCCAAACCGGGCAATTTCGTTGTGATAGCAATAATATCTCCATCCATAATCCATGGCAATCCGTTTTCCGGCAATTCGCTTTTCGGCAGCCAATGTACTGTTTTTTTTGATAATGCTTTCTCATATTCAGCCATCCGTAACACATTTTCCGGTGAATCGGCCAATTTCCTGTATTGCTTGGGATGGGTGGACATATATGAGAGAGACAATTTCATTGTAGGCGCATTATTCTCAGCGGTAACATCCGTAAGGAAACCGTTCCGGATACCGTTATCAATCCAGTCGGACGTATAATGCAATCGCGAAGGATAACCGTCGATGATACCATCACGGTACCGTATTCTTTGCAGATTCTCAGCAAAAGATGGACCAAGAGCCTGTGCCAATGTGTATTCTACGAAGGTAAGACAATCTACCGCATCCGTTCGGACAACCAGCTTCTCTTCTCCGTCGCAGTCTAAGGTATTGGCTACATATTTTGTCCCTAGATAAGACTTCCCGATTCGTAACATCGCTGCGGAGTCCTGCGGAGCAAGCTCCGCAGACTGTTCCTGTGCAAAGGTCATTACACTGACCAGCGATACTATGACGGATAGAAGTCTCCTCATACTATTTATTTAACTTTCATTGAAGCCTTGATAAAATAAAGAATCAGCAGGGCATATGCTCCTAATGCTAACACTTCCGACCAGGTATTGTTCAGCCAGGCTTCATTCACAAGGTTGACTCCGCCAAAACGCATAGCGGCACTGACAACACCCATCAACGCGCCACCTGCAATGAAACCGGAAGCCAGCAACGTTCCTTTTTCTCCTCTTTCCGTATTCAATGTTGCATCCTTGCTGCGGGATGTAACAAACCAGTTGACAGCTCCGCCCACTACCAGCGGCACATTCAGTTCTAATGGAATAAACATACCCAATGCGAAAGCTAATGCAGGAATTTTACAAAGAGTCAGAATAATAGCTAAGACAGCACCGATACCATATAGCAACCACGGGGCACCTACACCACTCATCAACGGTTCGATAACGGCTGCCATCGCATTAGCTTGCGGAGCAGCTAGTGCGCCGCTTGTAAATCCGTATGTCTTGTTCAGGATAATCATCACACCGCCTACGGTTGCAGCCGATACGATTGTTCCCAGGAACTTCCATGTTTCCTGTTTGGCAGGAGTGCTTCCCAACCAATAACCAATCTTCAAGTCGGTAATGAAACCACCCGCCATCGAAAGTGCAGTACATACCACGCCACCCATTACCAGTGCGGCAACCATGCCCGAAGGTCCTTTCAGACCGACAGCTACCATCACTACGGAAGCTAGAATCAGCGTCATCAACGTCATTCCCGATACAGGATTAGTACCTACGATTGCGATTGCATTGGCGGCTACCGTAGTGAACAGGAAAGAAATGCCGGCTACCAGAACAATAGCTACCAATGTATGTAGCAGATTACCCTGCATTACATCAAAGTAGAAGAACAGTACAATCAGTATCAGCGTAATGATAGAACCTATTGCGATAATCTTCATCGAGAGGTCCCGTTGAGTACGCATGATGCTTTTTTCTACATTGCCCTTACCGCCCATTTCTTTGGCAGCCAGTCCGACGGCGCTTTTGATGATTCCCCAGGAACGGATAATGCCAATCACACCCGCCATGGCGATACCGCCTATACCGATGCTTTTCGCGTAATATTTGAATATTTCTTCCGGACTCATCATCCCTACAGTAGCCGTAATTTCAGGATTCCATGCATTCAGCACACTATCTCCCCAGATAGCGGACATTCCCGGAATGATAATCCACCATACTGCCAGTGAACCGGCACAAATGATAGAAGCGTATTTCAATCCGACAATATATCCCAGCCCCAGTACGGCAGCACCTGTATTAACTTTAAATACCAGTTTGGCTTTTTCTGCCAACATCTCTCCGGCACTGCATACACGGGTCGTGAAATTCTCGTTCCACCATCCAAATGTAGCTACGATGAAGTCATACAATCCACCGATCATGCCCGCCATCAATAACGGTTTGGCCTGGCTTCCGCCTTTCTCGCCGGAGATTAACACCTGTGTGGTAGCAGTTGCTTCCGGGAAAGGATACTTGCCATGCATATCGCTGACGAAATATTTCCGGAAAGGAATCAGGAACAGGATACCCAATACGCCACCCAGCAAGGAACTGATGAATACCTGCATGAAGGTGACTGTCATTTCAGGATATTTGGCCTGAAGAATATAAAGAGCAGGCAGGGTAAAGATAGCTCCGGCTACGATTACTCCCGAACAGGCTCCGATAGACTGGATAATTACGTTTTCTCCCAACGCATTTTTTCTTTTGGCTGCTCCTGAAACTCCTACCGCGATAATCGCAATCGGAATAGCGGCCTCAAATACTTGTCCCACCTTTAAGCCCAGATAGGCAGAGGCAGCCGAGAAAAGGATTGCCATGGCGATACCCCATGCTACTGACCAGAAATTAACTTCCGGATAATTTTTCGAGGGACTCATCAACGGGTTGTAGACTTCCCCCGGTTTTAACTCTCTGAACGCATTCTCGGGTAACCCGGTGAATTTGTCTTCTTCTTGTTTCATAGTTTTATAATTTGCTAATGTGTCAATTTACATTTCCGTCCTCAAAGTAAACAAAAAAAAAGGAGAACCGAAAGATTCTCCTTTATGTAATAGCCTGTTTTTTCTTATTTGGCATCTTTTGGTGTCATATCACCTTCGATATATAGCCTTACCATCTCTGTTTTGGCATTGGTACGCAAGGTTATCGACTTCTTGAAGTGTCCCGGATATTTACCAGTTCCGTTGTAAGTCACCTTAATCGTGCCTTTTTTGCCCGGCATGATAGGCTCTTTTGTATATTCGGGTACGGTACATCCGCAAGAGGCTACTGCCTGATGAATGACCAAAGGAGCATCACCGATATTAGTGAAGGTAAACGTACAACTTACCACCGGGCTGTTTTCTGAAAACTTGCCGAAATCATGAGTTGTTTTGTCAAACTTGATGTCTGCATTTGTTTGTGCAAATGCAAAACTTACACCCATAACTAATAAGGTCATTAAAAAAAGTATCTTTTTCATTTTTCCTTCTCTTTTTTGATTACAGGTGTCAAAGGTAATGCTTTTTCCCCTAAAATATACTCTATGGAGTGCGAAATAGTATTAAACGATTTGCTTTTGCTATTTGGCAAGCTGGAATCCCAGCATCATTCCGTCATAATTCTCAGCCAGCGAACTCACTGTTTTCAGTGCTGTACTATTGCTCTTGCTGCCGATGAAAGACATCAGTTTCAACAACTTGTCCGAGTTGAACAGTAATTCCAGCGAGCTTGAGGTACAGTTTACTTTTGCATGCAGATTCAGTAATTTCAGGTATTTCAGGTCTACCTGTTTGGTAGAGGCATTGTAAGAGTAAGTTCCGCTCAGTTTCTTCTTTCCTACTGTGCTGGTGAAAGTGCTGTCGGCGTTAAAAGTGAAACTCATCTGTCCTTCCTTGATGCCTACTTTGCTCAGTTGCTCGTTCAACTTGTTTTCTGCCATAGTAGCCGCGGCGGCCCCGCCTGCTTTCATCAACAGGTTGTCCGATTCGAACTCGACGGCCGAGCCTTTATAACTCCATGTTCCTGTCATGTCGATAGATTCGGCATTTCCGGTAATGGCATTCACTACTTTTGAAATGTTGTCCTTATTAAATAAGTCCGACCATGATTGTGCCTGGCTATTAGTAGCCATCAACATAAATGCTGCCATGAAGGCAAATGATAAAAAACTCTTTTTCATTTTCATTAAATCTTGAGATTCTTGTTTATGTTTTCTATGTAATCAAGTATTTCTGTACGTCCCGTACGGTCTTCTGCGGAAGAAATAAAGTAAGGTGGGAGTTCTTCCCATTGTTTACCTAACTCGCGCAGATATGAGTTGATATTCATTTTCAGGCGTCCGCCTTTGAGCTTATCGGCCTTAGTGAAGATGATGGCGAAAGGAATACCGTTTTCACCCAGCCATTCCATAAACTCCAGGTCTATCTTCTGCGGTTCCAGACGGCTGTCTATCAGGACGAAGAGATTTGTCATCTGCTCCCGTTCCAATATATAATCTTCGATTATGGTACGTATCTGGTCTTTTCCTTTTTGTCCGCGACGTGCATAGCCATATCCCGGAAGATCAACCAAATACCAGTTCTTGTTAATCAGGAAGTGATTGATTAGCATCGTCTTGCCCGGAGTAGCGGAAGTCATGGCTAGTCCTTTACGGTTGGTCAGCATATTGATAAGGCTTGACTTTCCTACATTGGAACGACCGATAAAGGCATATTCAGGGTAAATACCTGCCGGACATTTCTTCACGTCCGTGTTACTAATCACAAATTCTGCACTTGTTATTTCCATATTCTTGTCATTTATTTCTTCATTATATTGTTTATAATAAACGTTGGGGTACTTGTTTTCATGATATTTCCAGCGTTTTCGCTTTTCCGGACATAAACATCAACCCTGCAAAGGTAAGCGTTCCATTTAACATGAGCAATTCATAACCGAATTTATATCCGGTTTCTTTGGCTATCCACCAGTTCAGCGCATAACAGAGCAGTGGAGAGGCGATGGCAATGAAAGGAACGAGGCGGTCGTCGGTCAGTCTCCGGGTGAACAGTCCGAAGGCGAACATACCTAGCAGGGGGCCGTATGTATAGGAAGCGATGATGTATATCGCATCAATTACACTCTTATTATCCAGCATCTCTACCAGGCAAATGAAGAAAGCCAATAGGATTGAAAGAGATATATGCACTTTATTTCTTTTGCGGCGTGCCGTTTCTTCGCTATCCTTTCCTGTATCCAGCAAGTCGATGCATACACTGGTTGTCATGGCTGTCAAGGCAGAATCCGAGTTGCTGAAAGCGGCTGCAATGATTCCGATAGTAAAGAGTATCAGTACGGATTGTCCTAAGTAACCTTGTGTGGCGAACATCGGCAGAATATCATCGTTCATGGCAGGTAGTTCCAGTTGCATTTGTCCGGCCAGTGTTATCAGTAGAATTCCCAGGCACAGGAAAAGAAAGTTCAGCGGGATGAATGAGAATCCGTAGCAATATATATTCTTTTGTGCTTCGCGCAGATTGCGGCAGGAAAGATTCTTTTGCATCATGTCCTGGTCGAGTCCGGTCATAACAATCACAATGAAGATGCCGCTGAAAAATTGCTTGAAAAAGTTCTGCCGTGACATCCAGTCATCGAGGACGAATATCCGGCTGTGTCCGCTGTTTTGAATGGTCTGGACAATGCCGCTGAAATTCAAGTCCAACTTTTGAATTGTGAAATAAATGATGAAAACCAGTGTTGTAATCAGGCAGAAAGTTTGCAGGGTATCTGTCCACACAATTGTTTTTATCCCGCTTTTATAAGTGTATATCCATACTAATGCCACTGAACCGACGGCAATGGTCCAGAAAGGAGCATTCATCTCCTGAAATACATAGGTGTGTAGAATCAAGCAGACCAGATAGAGTTTCGCAGCCGTTCCCAGCATACGCGACAGCAGAAAGAAAAAGGAACCGGTGCGATAGGCGCGTGCTCCGATGCGTGTGCCGAGATAGCCGTATATGCTTGTCAGGTTGAGCTTATAATATAAAGGAAGCAGAATATGTGCCACTACCATATATCCGAAAAAGAATCCGAATACCGTTTGCAGGTAGGTCATATCCATTCCGCGTACCATGCCCGGCACAGAGACGAAAGTAACTCCGGATATAGAGGCGCCGATCATTCCGAAAGAGACTACATACCAGGGCGATTTGTTCTCTCCCTTGAAGAACGCTGCATTCGAACTGCCTTTGCGTCCGGTGATACGGGCTATTAATAATAATACCGCAAAGTAGCATATAATAGTAATAAGTATCATCATAACGGTTGCAAAGGTAGTATTTTTTGCAGGTATTAAAACAATATTCTGTATCTTTGCGCCAAATTATCGACGGAATAGTAATTATTATCTATGAATCAACAATATCCTTCCGTACTGCTTGAAAAGGCAGTCGGCGAATTTTCCAAACTTCCGGGCATCGGGCGCAAGACGGCTATGAGGCTTGTCCTGCATCTGCTCCGTCAGGATACGGCTACGGTGGAAGCGTTCGGAAGTTCCATTATAACACTGAAACGCGAGGTGAAATATTGCAAGGTCTGCCATAATATATCCGATACCGAAACTTGCCAGATTTGTGCTAATCCGCAGCGGGATGCATCCATTATTTGTGTGGTGGAGAATATCCGTGACGTGATGGCGGTAGAAGCAACCCAGCAATACAGGGGATTGTATCATGTTCTGGGTGGTGTCATTTCTCCGATGGATGGGGTAGGGCCGAGCGATTTGCAAATAGAGAGTCTGGTGCAACGGGTAGCCGAAGGGGGAATCAAAGAAGTTATCCTGGCTTTGAGCACTACAATGGAAGGAGATACCACGAACTTTTATATCTACCGCAAATTAGATAAGCTGGGAGTCAGGCTCAGTGTGATTGCGCGCGGCATATCCGTTGGAGACGAACTGGAATATGCCGACGAAGTCACTTTGGGGCGTAGCATTGTGAACCGGACGGTTTTCACCGGAACTATATAATCAAAATCATCTTTAGAATTTTAGAACGGACATGGAAGAACAGATAAAACGCGCTGTCAGAAATTTGAATATCAGTTATATTATCTTTTGGGTACTCCCGGCATTCCTGCTTGGGGCAGGGGAGTTTGAACTCATTCCCGTAGGAAGCATTGAGGGGAATGTGCAAGCTACTTATTACTTTGAAACTATCGGCATCTTACTGACCGCCTTGTGTGTGCCTCTTTCTCTGAAACTATTTAGTCTTGTACTTAAAAAGAAGATAGATAATATGACGATTCTGCTTGCATTGAAACGTTATGTGCAGTGGAGTATCGTCCGGTTGGGAATACTCGAAATCGCTATTGTTGTCAATCTTCTATGCTATTATTTGACATTGAGCAGCACAGGTAATCTTTGTATGCTGATTGGCTTGACGGCTTCTCTGTTTTGTCTGCCTGGCGAGAAGAAATTGCGTAATGAACTTCACATCTCAAAAGACAAGGACGAATGAGACAATCTTTTTTAATGAACGACCGCATCTATCTTCGTGCAGTAGAACCGGAAGATATGGATGTTATGTACGAAATGGAAAATGATCCTTCCATGTGGGATATCAGTAACTTCACAGTTCCTTATTCCCGTTACGTGTTACGTCAGTATATCGAAGGCTCACAATGTGATGTCTTTGCGGATAAACAACTGCGTCTGATGATTGTGGGCAAGTCCGACCATTGCATACTTGGCACGATTGATATTACGGATTTTGTACCTCTCCATTCGCGCGGAGAGGTAGGAATCGCTGTTCATAAGGATTACCGTCAACAAGGATATGCCACCGACGCATTAAAGTTGCTTTGCGAGTATGCTTTTGACTTCCTTTCTTTAAGCCAGCTTTATGCGCACGTAGCAGTAGACAATGAAGTCTGTATGAAGCTATTTACATCTTGTGGCTTCGTCCAATGCGGGTTATTAAAGAATTGGCTGCAGGTGGGAGGTTGTTACAAAGATGCAGTGCTCTTTCAGTATTTGAATCCCAAGAAACAAAAATGATGAATCAGTTGAAAGTAGGCACTTGTGGGAAACGTGACCACGTTTCATACTTGCTGCCTAACTTCTCTAGGGCTTTCCGCCACATATCCTTAGTGTCATCCTTCATCAGATAAGACTTTTCTTCTTCAGAAACCAGCCATGTGTTTTCTTTAATTTCATTGTGCAACTGATTGCTTTCCCAACCGGAATATCCCAGGAAAAAGCGGATGTGTTCACTTATTTTATTCCCCTGTAAAATGTATTTCTTTATTTCGTTAAAATCTCCGTTCAGATAAAGACCTTTGCTGATAGAAATAGACCCGGAAACCTCTGCTAATGTATGAAGATAAAACAAGGTATCGGTGGCAACAGGCCCGCCTTTATACAGCGGAATCTCATCGAGATATTTGAATTCCATGATAATATCATTGAGAAGGAGTGGCAATGGTTTGTTGACAACCAGCCCCATACTCCCTTCCTCTGTGTGGTCGACCAATAATATTACGGATCTGCCAAACGTTGCATCACGTAAAAAAGGTTCGGATATTAAAATCTTTCCTCTTGACGGAAGCACATTATTTGATTGAATCTTAAATATGTCCTGGTTTATATTCATGCCACTAAAGTAATAAAAAAAACGGAATAACAATCGTTCTTTCCGTTTTTTTTCATTTTAGGAGTAGCTTTTATGAATATCTTCCAACGAACGGTCAGGCTACCGGATGGTTTTCTGCAAATAGCTTCATCCTTTCGTCAAGTTGTGCGTATTGATGGTCTTTGATGAAGGATGTACATGCCCGCAGACCTTCCTGATGGCTTCCCGTTGTGACTAATGATATTGCGCTTACGCCATAATACATAAGTTCTTTAGCCAATTCGCCGCTGGTCATTCCCGGATATCCGATTGTAAAATAGAATCCGTCTGCAATCGGGTCGCCCAAATCGTTGTCATATACCAGGTGGAACCCGTGACGAAGGAAGATTTCCTTTAACTTCTTCGCTCTTTCACCGTATATTTTCACTTCGTCGAGGAAGTTGTATTGTCCCTCATTGGCAGCTTTTAGCATCGCAGCCATGGCAAACTGTGCCGAATGGCTCGTTCCCGAAGAAAGCGCATAAAGCACCCGGTGGATAAAGACAGTACCGAAAGTACCACCCCCGTAACGTTTGGTCAGCCCCGGATAGCTGCGATGATATAATTTGTCGGAGATACAGCTTACGCCAATGCGTTGTCCGGCATAGCTGAATGCTTTGGAGCCTGAAATCAGCAATACATAATTATCTGTATAATGAGCAACCGACGGCTGGAATGGTGCCTGGTATGGATTACTCAGGTTCTGACGGAAATCCATTGCGAAATAGGCCAAATCTTCCAGAACGATGACATCGTATTGCGTGGCCAACTCACCGATGATTTTCAATTCTTCATCTTTCAGGCAAATCCAACTGGGGTTATTGGGATTTGAATAGATTATCGCCGAGATATTTCCTCTTTTCAGATAACTTTCCAGTTTCTCTCTTAGCTTTTCGCCCCGATAGTCATATACATCGAACGTTTCATATTTTTGTCCCATCACTACCAACTGCTGTTTCTGTACGGGAAAGCCCGGATCAATAAACAGGATTGTATCTTTCTTCTCATCACATTGGCTGCAAGTGAGGAAGGAAGCGAATGTGCCTTGCATGGAACCGGTCACGGGTACGCATCCTTCCGGACTTAAATCAATATTTATAAATGCTTTGATAAAGTTGGAAGCTTCTTTCTTCAATTCCGGCAATCCGTTGATGTCAGGATATAGGCTGGCAATGCCTTTCTGCAAGGCTTCAATTTCCGCTTTCACTCCTACCGCGGAAGGCGGAAGTCCCGGAACACCCATTTCCATCTTAATGAATTCCACTCCCGATGCTGTTTCAGCCTTTGAAGCAATAGCTTTCACTTCCCGGATTGTAGCTTTAGAAAAATCGACAATTTGAAACTCATTTATGGTTTCGTCAATCAGATGTCGTTCAATTGGTGTATTTTTCATTCTATTTTTATTTTACGTAATAGTTGCAAATGTACAGGATAATTCTCAATAAACCCACTTTTTTAGAAAAAAAGATATGAAAGCTATTGCAGGTTTCAAAAAAATATCTACCTTTGCAACCGCAATCGAGAGAGATGCGATTTAAAATGAAATTCTGGTGCGTTAGTTCAGTTGGTTAGAATACATGCCTGTCACGCATGGGGTCACGGGTTCGAGTCCCGTACGCACCGCCTCTTCAAGAAAGCAAATAAAGAAAAAAGCTCTGAAATTCAAGGATTTCAGAGCTTTTTCTTTATGCGGCAGAATATAACCGCCTCAATAAAATGGAGAAGCATGGTTCATCCCCGCCTGTTGAATATGCTTCATGCTTTGGTATGGATATTTTTTATGGGTGTATTTTCCCGCCATATCCCCACTTCAAATAAATAGCTCCCCAGGCAAATCCGGCTCCGAAGGCTGTAAGAATCACATTATCTCCTTTTTTGAACTTATCTTCAAAATCCCAGATGCAGAGTGGGAGTGTGCCGGCACTTGTGTTGCCGTAGCGTTCTATATTAACCATGACTTTCTCAGGTGATATTTCTAAACGCTGAGTCACGGCGGTGATAATACGTTGGTTAGCCTGATGGGGAATTACCCAGTCAATATCTTCTTTGCTTAAATGATTTCTTTCGATAACAGATTCGCAGGCGGCAGCCATATTGGCCACGGCATACTTGAAAACAGTACGCCCTTCCTGATAGATATAGTGCATTTGATTGTCTAATGTATAATAAGAAGGGGCGCATACGGAACCACCGGCTTTTATATGCAGGAAAGGTAATCCCTTGCCATCCGTTCTTAATACGGAATCCATAATTCCTACATCTTCGGTGGTAGGCTCCAACATGACGGCTGCTCCACCATCGCCGAAAATAGGGCAAGTCGCGCGATCTGTATAATTTATGATTGACGACATCTTTTCAGCACCTACAACCACGACCTTTTTGTAATTTCCCGAGCGAATGAAATTTGCTCCTGTTTCCAATGCATACAAGAAACCGCTGCACACAGCTTGCATATCAAAGGCGAAAGCATTTTTTAATTTTAGCCTTTCGCATAAGATGGAAGCTGTCGAAGGAAAGCGGTAATCAGGCGTGGTAGTAGCAACGATTATCAGGTCAATATCATCCGGATTTGTTTTTGTACGCTGAATCAATTGCTTCACAGCTTTGCGTGCTATATATGAAGTACCGAGTCCTTCTTCTTTCAGAATATGCCTTTCCTTAATTCCGATACGTCCCATAATCCATTCGTCGGTGGTTTCTACCATCTTAGAAATTTCATCATTAGTCAAGATGTAATCGGGAACATATCCCCCAACTCCTGTAATTACTGCGTTAATTTTATCCATCGGTTCTATTTTATTTAGCTGTTTTATTTGAATAAGACGGTTTTTATAGCAAATAATAAATGTGGGCGCAAATATAGAGAAAAGAGAATGGATTCCAACAACCGCCTGAAAAACAGCTTTCTTTTTAATTAATAAAAAGGAATATTAGACCAAATTTCGGTAAAGTATTTGGCTTTGTTTTTTGCCCGGCCGAAAGATTTACGCCGGATAGTGCATTGCATCTTGATGTCTTTTTCCGGAAGATTCTAAATAAATAATTTGAGGGATTCTTTATAGGGTAATATCGTACAATAAGTAAAGGCGGTCATTTTAAACGGCCGCCTTTACTATTAAATCCTCCTCGAAACCTTTTACAAATCCGAATACTCTTTTCTTGCGTCAAAGCAAGGACAAGCCTTATGTACATCCGCACTCAACTGGTAATGCCCTACAATCCTTGCTTCGGGATAGAGTCCTTTCAACTCACTCAATACCCGCCGAAGCGTCTCTTTCTGCAAAGCAGTCCTTGTGTCAGCCGGCTTTCCCGATTCATCCAGTCCGCCTTCATAGCAAATTCCTAAACTATGTAAGTTGAATCCCAGTGCATGCGCTCCGATTTCACTCATCGGACGGGTATGATGGAGAACCCCGTCTTTCGTCACATAAAAATGATAACCGATGCATTTGAATCCCCGCTTTAAATGACATTTGAGCAATTGCTCTTCCGTGAAGGGAATATTTGCCCGTGTAGCACTGCAATGTACGACAATGTACTGGATGCTCCGTGGCACATATTCCTCTTTCAGAGAAAATTCTTTCAAGTCTTTCATCTCATTCGTGCGTTTAGATGTGAGCTGCACAAGACGTTACGCCCAGGGCGGACACGATTGAAGTGGCTACGGTGATAAAGATTTGCAAGATTTGTTTCCAAATAGATTTTTTCATGACTTTTTACTTTTAAATGGTGAATATATAACTGCTAAGATTATGCTGCCGGATCCGGATCGGGAGTTTCTCCGTCGTTTCCATCGTCCGGATTCGGATCGGGAACGGTGACATCATCATCGCCTTCCTCTTTACCCGGCTTGATCAAGGTGTACTTCATCGCCTTACACATATCCACGAGCATACTTCCCGGATGAAAACGGACGTGCGATATCTTGATACAGGTGGCTGCCTTGAACTTCTCTGCTGTTTCCGTCGCATTGCCGGTGGAAATCGTTATACGGAAGCTCCCCATATCCCCCAAAAGAACAATATTACCCAGCGCCAACTGATTCTTCATTTCCAACAAAAACTCCGTGATGCAACCTTTCAGCTCACCGATGGAAAAGGAAGAACGCTCTGAGATACGACTGATTATCTCGTCTGTATCCACTCTGCGGTTGCTACGTGCCATCGCATAAAACTTAGCCGGTTCCTGTGGCTTCAATGGGTTCTTTCGTTCCACTACTACATACTTCTGTGCCATAATTTTTTCTTTTAAGATTAATACTTGAAACTTACTGTTTACTTCTTGGAAAACATATTCCTGTAATCGATTACACTGCAAAGATACCATATCGGAGCAGGGGAGTGAACGTTAGTGAACGACACTGAACGGTAGTTATTATTTTTGACTAAATACTTGCCGGTATACGGAAAAAACACTACCTTTATACCATTAATATTAGAATAATCCGGATAAAATGGAAGAAGTTAGATTTTGCGTGAGATGCTATGATAAGTTAGAACTGGCAAGGATGTATTTCCCATATTTGAGTGACCCTGTATCCGTAGCCAAACTCCGTCGCTGGATGCGTAATTGTATGCCTTTGATGGAGGAATTGACGGCGGGGGATTTTCACCCGAAACTGAAAATGTTCAGCGCGCGGGAGGTTCGCTTAATCGTACGTTATTTGGGAGAACCGGATGGCTATATTCTTATGCATGAACATGCTGATGTAAGATGACCGTGTTTTTGAGTTGAAACGACTGTACCTTTGGGTTGAAACGACTGTATCTTTGAATTAGAACGACCGCTCCTTTGAATAGAAAAGAGTGGTCGTTTTAATTCAAAGATACGCTTGTTCTCCAAATACCGACCGCCCGCTTGTCTCCAATCAAGCGGGCGGTTAAAATAAATAAATCGAATGTTTGATAAAAAACGGCTAAGCGGTTGTATTCTTTTTCATCCAATCTATTCCGGGCACGTAGTCTTCCAGCTTTGTCATGCTCGGGTCATGTCTGAAGTAAAGTTCCTTGGTCGTTCCGTTACGGTGTTTGACAACATCTATCACACCCAGCCCTTCGGTAGGATATGAACTCTTGCGGTCTGTCTCACGTCCTGAAAGGGCGGGGCGTGAAAGCATCAGTACCAAGTCCGCGTCTTGTTCGATAGCTCCACTTTCGCGAAGGTCGCTCAGGCTGGGGCGATTGTCGGGACGTCCTTCCACATTACGGTTCAACTGGCTGAGAAGTATCACGGGGATATTCAGATCTTTTGCCAGCATCTTGGCTTTACGGCTGGCCTGGGCTACCTCTTGCTCGCGGTTGCGGTTGTTCTGGTCGCTTTTCATGTCGCACAGTTGCAGGTAGTCGATGATGATACCGTCACATTGCCCTTTGCTATGCAACAGTTTTGCCGAAGAGCGGACATAATCCATGCTTACTGACGGATTATCATCGATGTGAATGGGCAGGCGTGACAGTTCCGTTGACGCTTCGTGTATCTGCTGTAACTCGTTGGGAGTAAGCTGTCCGCTGCGGAGATGGTCAGGGTTGACCCTCGGAGCGGCAGCCAGTAACCAGCGATCTCCCAGACGTTCGCCTTGCATTTCGAGACTATATACAGCGATATGGTATCCGGCAATAGCGGCAGCCCGTGCCAGGTGCAGGGCAAAGGCGGTTTTGCCTACTGCGGGACGGGCGGCGATAACTACCTCGTCACCGGGTTGCCAGCCGCACGTCAGGCGGTCGAGGTCGGCAAATCCGGTGGGCAGCCCCGTGACACCATTCTTGTTAGAGGCAATGCGGACTTCTATCTGCTTGATAGTATCATCCATAAGTTGCAACATGGAACGAAGATGTTCGGAGTTGCCACGCTCTTTCTCCAGCCGGTCGAAAAGGGTATGGGCATCAGCCAGTGTATCATCTATGTCGGTTGTTTCATCGGCCGCCAGTGCCAGGAGTTTGTGGAACGCCAGAATCGCTTCGCGGCGGATATATTTCTGTTTCAGAATCCGGGCATGGTATTCGAGATGGGCACTGGACACTACACGGGCGCTGATGCGTACTATTGTGTAAGGCCCGCCTATGAATTCGAGCTTGCCGCGTCGGGCAAGTTCCTCTTTTGCCGTCATGATGTCTATTGCCTGTCCGGCACGGTACATGCTCTGCAAGGCGGAATAAATCTCACGGTTTGTTTCAGTGTAAAAAACTTCCGGTCGCAATATGTCTGCAACCAGTGTGATAGCTTTGCTTTCCAGCAGGCAGGCGCCGAGTACGATTTCCTCGAGCTCGGCATCCTGCGGGTTTAAAATTTCACTCATTCTCTTTTCTAATAATCATATTCATTCATGAATGCCTTGTACGACAGATACGTGCTTGCCTGCATACAGTATTTCGTATCTGCTAGGTTGTCATAATATTCATCAATATTCTTCAGGCTGAGATTTCGCTCATGAGGAGAAAGTTTTTTCCATTCCCGGCGCGCGCGCCCGATATTGAGCTTGGGCGTTTGGGTTACTTCATGATATTTCTCCCAGAATGTTTCGAAGGTGACTCCGTTCGTTTCTTCACGAGCATTCTCGCGACGCTTCTGTCCAACGAACATATCGTAGGCGGGGATACGTATGTGAGTGGTATACGGGTTGGCAACTCTCTGGATAATACCCTCTTCATACATCTTATTGAAGAAATACCGTGTACGGCTGCGTTTCCATCCGAACAATTCAGCCCAGCGAGCGATGGACATCACGGACTCGCCACGGCGACACTCGAACGTGTGATTATGGGTACAACACTCTGTGGTGCTGTAATTGACGTGGGTTAATACCAGGATAAAGGCATCGAAGTATCCTCTTGCGCCTTTAGTCGCTTTAATCTGCTCCTCAAATAACACTTTAGGGAAGAGAAGATATCCCTTTTTTAGCATTTCTGCTGTTGGTTTATTCATTTTCATATAGTTTTGGTGAATATATTATGAAAGTATTCCGGCTGTTTGGTATCTCTGTTTTTTTGAACCACCCGAACCGACCTCTTTCGTCTTTCTCAAATGCCTTGTTTGAATGGGGAACCGCGTATGTCGTAATCGCGCTTCGACCACCCCTCAATCCCCATAATATATATAGTAAAGAAAGAATGTATTAAAATACATTGTATCATTACTGTCCCGTAAAAGTGGATAAATAGTTCTTTGAAATAATTGAAATATAGTCTATTAGATACTACTTTTTAGGCGCGACGATTTGAAATCATACCTTTGAGGTCAATTAAGGTGACCTCAAATGAACCAAGATAAATATGTTTTCGCTCAGTTAGTAGAATTCTTGAACAATGATAAGTTCAGAAGACTTGTAGACAAGTATGATGGCAATCGTTATGTGAAACATTTCACTTGCTGGAGTCAGTTACTTGCAATGATGTTCGGTCAACTCAGTAATCGTGAAAGTCTTCGTGACTTGATTGTAGCTTTGGAAGCACATCAAGGAAAGCGTTATCATTTGGGATTGGGTCGTGAGCCCATTGCCAAAACTACGCTTGCATCTGCCAATCAGAATCGGGATTACAGAATCTTCGAAGATTTTGCTTTCTATATGATGAAGGAAGCATGTGAAAAACGATCGACTCACATCTTGGATATTCCAGGAAGGAAGTATGCGTTTGATTCCACTACGATTCCTTTATGTTTGGCTACATTCCCTTGGGCGAAGTTCCGTAAGAAAAAAGGTGGAGTTAAGGCTCATGTCCTTTATGACATAGAAGCACAACTTCCAGCCTTTTATACAGTAACTACAGCATCCAGGCATGATTCAACAGAAATGTCCGCAATTAATTATGAGCCAAATGCTTATTATATATTTGACAGAGCGTATGACTCGTTTAAAGAACTTTATCGGATTCATCTTACAGGTTCTTTCTTTGTAGTCAGAGCGAAGTCTAATCTGAAATGCAAGTTCTGTAAATGGAAGCGTAGAATGCCGAAGAATATCCTTTCAGATGCGGAAGTGAAACTGATAGGGTACACTTCTGAAAAGAAGTATCCTGAATCATTCAGAGTCATCCGTTTCTATGATGAAGAGGATGATCGTGAATTCACATTCCTGACGAATGCCAAACACATATCTGCACTTGATGTTGCCAATCTTTATAAGAAAAGATGGTTCGTGGAACTTTTCTTCAAATGGCTGAAACAACACCTTAAGATAAAAAGGTTCTGGGGTACTACCGAGAATGCGGTTCGAATACAGATTAGTGTTGCTATCATCACCTATTGTTTAGTAGCTATTGTCCAATATGATATGCAACTGAATCGTTCAACTTATGAGGTCTTGCAGATTCTTAGCATCTCATTAACAGATAAAACGCCTTTACAAGAGCTGTTTAATAAGACTAATTTCAATGATGTCAAAGAACAATTTAATCCCCTTATTCCGGGATTATTTGATTAATTAATAACTCGTCCCGATTTTAACGGGACACTAGTGACATTGTATCTTTTTCTCCTTTTCCATTATCTACAAAGTTTGATTACGCCACAAAAGTACTACTTGCCTCACAGGCTGAAAAAACAAACTTTTTAATGCCGGTAATTTAAATATCTCATTTCCGTGAAAAAATTTTTAATTAAAAATCTAATTATTTAAACAATCTTCTCTATATTTGCATGCGAAAAGAGATTTTATATGGCATTTTAAATGGCTATCCGGAAGCAGTGCCAGAGTATTCATGTATAACTAAA
The DNA here is from genome assembly GCF_042854785.1 of Bacteroides sp. f07. NCBI lineage: Bacteria > Pseudomonadati > Bacteroidota > Bacteroidia > Bacteroidales > Bacteroidaceae > Bacteroides > Bacteroides sp. f07. The sequence continues at coordinate 1,641,280 of NZ_BAABXI010000001.1, forward strand.
AAATTATGGAATTAAAAGGAACAGAAGCAATAAAGGAACGTTTACAACATAAGCGCGAACAATACATGCACCAGAAAGAGAAGTCGGAACAAATGAAGTGTACAATGCAAAAGACGGAAGAGGAAATAGAACAATTGGAATATATACTTAATGAGATGGAGCATATAGAAGATACGAACCGTGCGCCACAAATTATTCCCAATGATAAAGTAGGGGAGACTTTTGCACACCTCTGCCAGATATTTGATTATCTACAGCATCGTTATAAACTGTTTTTTAAGTATAGGCTGGCATGTGAAGTGGTGTGTGCACGTTATAAATTCCGGAGTCGGTCGCACATTCCCGGACGTGAATATCTCAGTTCTGCTACCGTGCTGACTTACTTTAAACGTGAAAGAGGAATGGTGAATGCCAGACATTAATAATATTAAATATAAAGATAATAATATGAAAAACAAATGTTTTAGGAACAGAAATGACTGAATTGATATTTTTTCCTTATTTTTGTATGTCCATTTTTGAATGATATGATACAGATAATACAATTAAAAGGAAAAGACAAACACTTGTATCGGCTCTTGGCACCGATGGTTATGGATCCTGAAGTCATACGCGCCAATAATAATTACCCTTTCAAAACAAGCGAGGAGTATGTGTGGTTTATTGCACTGAAAGATAAAGAGGTGGTAGGTTTCATTCCGGTAGAGCAAAAAAGCCGGAAGAAGGCTGTAATCAATAATTATTATGTGAATGCAGAAGATGCTGAACGGGAGGAAATTCTGTCGCATCTGTTACCTGCCATCATTAAGGAGTTCGCCCCCGAGAACTGGCTGCTTAATTCTGTCACATTGATACAAGACAAAGAAATATTCGAGAAGTTTGAATTTATATCCATGGATAAAAAGTGGACAAGATATGTTAAAATGTATAGATGATATATGGGGAAAAAGAAGATAACAGGAACAAAAAATGTATATGAACTGGCACAAGAACGACTAAAGGTTATATTTAACGAGTTTGATAATATCTATGTATCTTTTTCCGGTGGCAAGGACAGCGGGGTACTGTTGAACATGTGTATAGACTATATCCGGAAGAATAATTTGAAAATACGTCTCGGAGTCTTTCATATGGATTACGAGATTCAATATAAGATGACCATTGATTATGTAGACCGGATTCTGGAAGCTAATAAGGATATTTTGGATGTGTACCGGGTGTGTGTGCCTTTCCGCGTGTCTACGTGTACATCTATGTATCAATCATTCTGGCGCCCCTGGGAAGACAGTAAGAAGAATATATGGGTGCGCTCCATGCCCAAGAAGGCAATGACCAAGGACGACTTTCCATTTTATAACACAACGATGTGGGATTATGAGTTCCAGATGCGTTTTGCGCAATGGATACATAATAAAAATGACGCAGTGCGGACTTGCTGCCTGATCGGAATCCGCACGCAGGAAAGTTTCAACCGGTGGCGGTGTATCTACATGAGCCGCAAATTCCAGATGTATCATAAGTACAAGTGGACATCGAAAGTGGGGAACGATATTTATAATGCCTATCCTATCTTCGACTGGAAAACGACGGATGTATGGACTGCCAACGGAAAGTTCCAGTGGGATTATAATACGTTGTATGACCTTTATTATCGTGCAGGTGTCAACCTGGAACGGCAGCGTGTGGCAAGTCCCTTTATCAATGAAGCGCAGGAGAGTCTCCAGCTCTATCGGGTGCTCGATCCCAATACATGGGGCAAGATGATAGGGCGGGTGAACGGTGTCAACTTTACCGGAATGTATGGCGGTACTCATGCCATGGGGTGGCAATCGGTGAAACTGCCCGAAGGATATACGTGGCGTGAGTTTATGTACTTCCTGCTGTCCACTTTGCCGGAGCGGGCACGGAAGAATTATCTTCGGAAGTTGTCGGTGAGCGTAAACTTCTGGCGGACGAAGGGGGGCTGCCTGAGTGAGGCCACTATCAAGAAACTGATTGATGCCAAAGTGCCGATTATCGTCATGGACAACAGCAATTATAAAACGCTGAAGAAACCGGTACGTATGGAATATCAGGATGATATTGATATACCGGAGTTTAGGGAGATACCTACATACAAGCGGATGTGCATCTGTATCATCAAGAACGACCATGCCTGCAAGTATATGGGATTCTCGCCGACGAAGGAAGAGATGAGTAAGAGAAGTCAAATTATGGAACAATATAGAATCATAGTGTCATGAGTGTAGATAAAAGCCCTGTTTACGATGTAAAAGCGGTACCCGTAGAGAAGGTATATGCAAACGATTATAATCCGAATGTCGTAGCACCGCCCGAAATGAAGTTGCTGGAACTTTCTATCTGGGAAGATGGCTTTACGATGCCATGCGTGTGTTATTATAATAAAGAAGAAGATAACTATATCCTGGTGGACGGTTATCACCGCTATACGGTGCTGAAGACTTCGAAGCGTATTTATAACCGGGAGAACGGACTGCTTCCGATTGTAGTGATAGATAAAGACTTGTCGAACCGTATGAGTTCGACGATACGGCACAACCGTGCCCGTGGGATGCATAACATTGAATTGATGTGCAACATCGTAGCGGAACTCGACAAAGCGGGTATGTCCGACCAGTGGATTATGAAAAATATCGGTATGGACCGTGACGAATTGTTACGTCTGAAACAAATTTCCGGTTTGGCGGATCTCTTTGCCAACCGGGAGTTCAGTATTCCTGACGAGATTGCCCCTACTGAAACAGAACGTAAGGTGTTATAACCTAATTGTTTTTATAGTACCGGACTCCGCCACTTTGTCATTTAGACATAGACCATACAAGGTATAGCGTTTTTTTTCGAAAATATCCTTTCCGAAAATTGTATATATAAAGCAAATCGGTTACATTTGTGACCATAAACAAAACGGAGGGACGGTGTCTCTTTAGTAAACAATAGAAAAAACGCATAATGAAAAGAATACTGGTAAGTGGGGGAGCCGGATTTATAGGCTCGCATCTTTGTACACGGCTTATAAATGACGGACACGAAGTGATATGCCTCGATAATTTTTTTACGGGATCGAAAGATAACATTGCTCATTTAATGAATAATCATCATTTTGAGGTAGTAAGACATGATGTCACTTACCCTTATTCTGCTGAGGTGGATGAGATATACAATTTGGCTTGTCCTGCATCTCCTATTCATTATCAGCACGACCCTATCCAGACGGCAAAAACATCTGTGATGGGGGCTATTAATATGTTGGGATTAGCTATGAGACTGAATGCCAAAATATTACAGGCTTCAACAAGTGAAGTGTACGGAGATCCCATTATTCATCCACAACCGGAAAGTTATTGGGGAAACGTGAATCCGGTGGGCTACCGTTCTTGTTATGATGAGGGAAAACGCTGTGCGGAAACCTTGTTTATGGATTATCACCGTCAGAATGATGTGCGTGTGAAGATTATCCGTATCTTTAATACGTATGGTGCGCGAATGTTGCCGAATGACGGACGTGTGGTTTCCAATTTTGTTCTGCAAGCATTGAATAATGAAGATATTACCATATATGGTGACGGCAAACAGACACGCAGTTTCCAGTATATTGATGATTTGATTGAGGGGATGATACGGATGATGGATACGGAAGATGATTTCACCGGACCTGTGAATTTGGGGAACCCGAATGAGTTTCCGGTGCTTGATCTGGCAAAAAGGATAATCAGCCTGACCGGTTCGTCTTCGAAAATTGTATTCAAGCCTTTGCCGGACGATGACCCGAAACAACGTCAGCCGGACATTACGCTGGCTAAGGAGAAACTTAATTGGGAGCCTGCTATTGAATTGGAAGATGGATTGAAGCGTATGATTGAGTATTTTAAAAAAGTTTGATGTGTAAAAAACTATTATAACGCGATTATTATGAATATGGAAATAAATCCTTCTGAATATAAAGTGCTCATTGTGGATGATGTAATCTCAAACGTGCTTTTGCTGAAGGTACTTTTGACCAATGAGAAATTCAATATTGTGACAGCCGGCAATGGTACACAAGCATTGGAACAGGTAAAGAAGGAAAAACCGGATCTTGTACTACTAGACGTCATGATGCCCGATATCAGTGGATTTGAAGTGGCACAGCAGATGAAGGCAGATCCGGAAATGGCTGAAATTCCGATTATTTTCCTGACGGCACTAAATAGCACTGCGGATATCGTGAAAGGATTTCAGGTAGGTGGAAATGACTTTATATCGAAGCCGTTCAACAAGGAGGAACTGATTATCCGTGTGACGCATCAGATTTCTCTGGTTGCGGCAAAACGAATCATCGTGGCGCAGACGGAAGAGTTGCGTAAGACAATCATGGGACGTGACAAACTCTATTCTGTGATTGCACATGACTTGCGCTCACCGATGGGCTCTATCAAGATGGTGCTGAATATGCTGATTCTGAATTTGCCGAGTGATACTATCGGTGACGAGATGTATGAAATGCTGACGATGGCGAATCAGACGACTGAAGATGTGTTCTCATTGCTTGATAATTTGCTGAAATGGACGAAGAGCCAGATTGGCAAGTTGAAGGTGGTTTATCAGGATATTAATATGGCGGAGGTCGTAGAGGGGGTAAGTGAAATCTTCACGATGGTGGCCAGCTTGAAGAATATCAAGATTGTACAGGATGTGCCTGTGACGAGTGTGGCTGTGCGCGCTGATATCGACATGATTAAGACGGTGATCCGTAACTTGATCAGTAATGCTATCAAGTTCAGCAATGAAGGAACGGAAGTTGTGGTGTCATTGGCTGAGGAAGATGGTATGGCAATTGTTAGTGTGAAAGACAGTGGTTGTGGTATTGACGAAGAAAATCAGAAGAAGTTGTTGCATACGGATACTCATTTCAGTACTTTCGGTACAAATAATGAGGAAGGTTCGGGACTCGGACTGTTGCTGTGCCAGGACTTTGTTGTCAAGAATGGCGGTAAACTTTGGTTTACTTCGAAGAAGGGGGAAGGGTCTACATTTAGCTTCTCTATTCCGTTGCTCGAAAAATAATAGTTTCAACGTATTTCTCTGTTGAGAGATGATGCTTTAAGACTTCTTTATATATTATAATTCAAGCACAGATTACACGAATTACACGGTTTATAAGATAATTGGAAAAACCGTGAAATACGTGTAATCCGTGCCCAAATTATATTCTGAAAATAATCTATCGTTTACAGATTGCCTTAAAGTCACAGTACGAACATTTCTTTATATCCTCCGTTTGCGTAAAAGCTTCTTTCTCATCGAAAATCTCTTCTAATAGTGCTTGCAGGCGTTCGCGGAATTCGTCTTCAAAGAAAGCGAAATTATTTACCGGCATTTTAGGCTTGCGGGGTTCTCCCATTTCAATAACGGGCGAATAACTTTCCGATGCTGCGCGGTGGATATAGAGTAGGGCCGGAGCTACCATCAGCGATTGTTTCCGGCTCATAATGGCAGCATAGAGAAATGTCTGGAAGATATAATTCGGGCGTGTTTCCGAAGGGGTAAATAACTGCTCTATATTGGCTGGTGTTTTGGGGCTTCCGCCGGTTTTGTAATCAACGATTCTTAAAGTTCCTTCCTTAGCGTCCATGCGGTCTATCGTTCCACCCAAACGGAGAGTGAACGGGCCTTGTCCGGTGCGGATAGTTATTTCTTCTGAAACTTTCTCTTCCATGGCGATCATTTCAAAAGGAGTATATTGAAGGTCATTGCGCAGCAACTGTTTCAGATAAGAGACAATGACTTTGGAGTTGATGAGTTGTACGCCATTGTATTCGGGTTTTTCTTCAGGAGCTACCTTGAATAGTTCTTTCTTGAACGCCCGGTCAACATAGCTTTGCAGTTTGACCTCATCACGGAGTAAGCGTTCCAAGTCTTCTTTTTGTATCATATTTCCGTTGGCTGTCAGCTCGGTATAAGCCAGTTGGGCAGAGAGATGGAAAATCGTTCCAAACAGGGCGGAGTCAATTTCCGCACTGACTTCATCCGGAGTTTTCAGTCCTGCCACATACCGGTAGTAAAACCTCAGCCGACAGTCGAGGTATGCGTTAAGGGCAGAGGGGGAAAGAATCACAGATTTGGGGTTGGTACTATCGTAAGCACGGTAGATTCGTCTTAGTACTTCCGGTGTCTTCTCGATTTGTATTTCTTGGTTGTTTTGAGGAGATTGTCCGGCTTCCAGATATTCACGAGTGATTTCATGAGGGCCTTCTACTAATAGTTGCAGCATGAAGCGGGATTCTTCTCCACGATTCAGTCCGTCTGAAGAGGTGTTGTAGAGTAGGGTGATGTTTTCTGCCCGTTGTATCAGACGGTAGAAGTAGTAGGCGTACACCGCATTTTTGTGTTCGATGGTCGTCATGCCGAAAGCCTTTCGGAGATTGTATGGGATAAATGAAGATTCTCCACCGGATTTTGGCAATTGTCCTTCGTTGAGGGACAGCATCATGAGATTGCGGAAGTCGAGGTTACGTGTTTCCAATACTCCCATCACTTGCATTCCGATGGCGGGTTCACCATGGAAAGGGATATTGGAGGCAGTCAGAACTTTGCTAATCAGTCTTTTTAATGTGTCGGTGCGAACGTTCAGTTCTCCACTCTCAATCAGGCTATAGAGACGGTTGATTTTAAGATGACTCTGGAACAGGGACTCTCTGTAAAGTTGATTGAAAATATCGTTATATTCTCCTTCTTTGCGGTATAGGATGGAGATATCTTTGATTAGTCCGATAAGGTAGTCGCATAAATTTTTAATACCGCTGCGGGGAGTGAAGAGATTGGCCAGGAAATCATCTGATTTTAGTTCCGAAGGGAGCGGATAAAAGCGGTTTGTCTTTGTCAGTTCGCCTTCCAGTTTATCGGCATGCTCTGACAATTGTTGGGTGTAGGGATGCTTCAATATAGCTGATACTGCTTCGTAAGTGAACCGCCCGGTATCAGTACGATATCCATTGGTCTGCAACTCCATTGCCGCGTTGATAAAGCTGTAAACGGGAGTTTGCGCCAAAGGGAATCCCATGGTGATATTGACGTTCTTCACTTCTTGCGGAATAGAGTGGAGTACGGGAAGCAACAGTGCTTCGTTGCAGAGTACTACGGCATTTTCTTTTTCTTCACATTCATTGTTAGAGAAGGTGGTACGTACCCATTCGGGAAGGAAGCGCGCCTGCGCATTTTCGGTAGATGCGGAGATGTAGCGTATCTTCTTCGGTGTTTTGAAAGAGTTGAAATAACTTTCCGGAAGCTCGTTCGGGAAATCCTTCAGATTGCGGTTGAGAAATTCTCCGGCTTCATGTTTCTTGATTTGTCGGGTATAGAATATATCATAATCCCAGTAGAACATGGCTTTATCTGCGTCTTGCAGCAGTTTGAAGAATTGGTGTTCCACTTTATTCAGTACATTAAAACCGACGAATATATATTTGTCATACTTGAGCCGGTCAGTATCGAGCTGCTCGATGACATTCCGGTAGAGCATACCTTCGTAGGCAATGCCTAGCTCTGTCAACTTCTCCTGATAGCGGTGATAGATGGAGCCTAACTTGTCCCAAAGGGAAATAAATTTCTCTTTAAGTTCCGTTCGGCGTTCGATAGAGAAATTCTGGAAAAATTGTTGAATTGCTTCTTCCTGTTCTTCGTCGAGGAAGTCATAGTCATCCATCAGCTTCTTCAAGTCTTGCAGATTGCTGAATAGTTTGTCTGCATCCACCATATTTTTATCTACATCATCGAAGTCGCTGATAAGCAACTCTCCCCAAAAGTAGAAATCATCCAGTGTTTCCTGGCTTTGTGTTTCTTCCTTGAACACTTTGTAAAGTTCACAAACCAATCGAATCGGGTCACCGGTTTTCAGTGCGGACTGTTTCTGAAACAGGTCGCTGATACTCATTGCAGCGGGCGACCAAATAGGCTGGTCGGATTCTCCTGCCAGATATTCATTGAAAAACAGATTGGCACGTTTGTTCGGGAAAACGAGTACCGTGCGCGACAGGTCGTTTCCTATTTTGGAATATAAATCGTGAGCGACTAGTTGGAGAAATGTTTGCATATTGATTTTTTATATGGTCAGTTTCTAGGTTGCTTTATACTTTTTCTATTTTTTCTTCATCTACATACCACAAATATCCGGTGATATTCTTATATCCCATTTTGGTGAGCAGTTGCATATATCCTTTCACCTGCTTGTTATATTTGGGATTCTCTTTACCGAACTTGAAATCGACTACAACTACTTGGTCGCCTTTCATCATCACACGGTCAGGACGGCGGGTTTGTAATACTCCTTTTTCCTTATAAATGATGGCACATTCGTTGAACAGTGTCCATTCTCCTGAATACCAGTCTTGTATTTCGGGAGATGAAAAGGCTTTCTGCACCACTTCACGTGCCGTTTCTTCTTTTTCTTCGTTTCTGATTACTCCTTCAAATATAAGCCGGTCAATGGCAGGTTCAATATCTTCTGCCGTTTCGATGACGGAGAATAAGGTATGCAACATACGTCCGCGATTGATAAAACGGTCATCGGATTCTTCTTCCTCAATTCCTTGTATGAAGTCCGCTGAGCGGTTGGACTGGCGGAATTCAATATCATGGCGCATGGACTCCATTTGAACAGGTAGCTTTTCCGGTTTCTGAGTAAGCTTATTGGTAGAGGTCTTTGCTTTCTCTTCTTCCGAAGGGCAAAGTTTACCTTGCTCATAACAGTCTTCTTCCCAATCAATCCCCTCTTTGAGGGCTACAACGGGGAGTGCGTTTGCCAGTAGTTCCGACATTGTACCTTTTTGGGCCTTTTTGCTCCAGATGATAAGATTCTTTCCTGCCCGGGTGAAAGCGACGTATAGCAAATTCAGGTTATCCACCCAAAGTTGCAAGCGTTCATGCAGATAGTCGTTTCCATATATGGATTCCGCCATCTGCGTGGAGTAGTTGATAGGAAGAATATCCAAAGCGTTGAAGGGGGCTGCCTGAGGGGCACACCATACTAATTGGTTATTCGTTTCATTCTCTAATTTCCAGTCACAGAAAGGAAGAAGCACTGTGTGGAATTCCAATCCTTTGGATTTGTGTATGGAGAAGATACGGATACCTTCTATTTCTCCACTTGGAATCGTTTTGCTGCATAGTGTTTCGTCCCAATAACGGATGAATGCGTCAAGCTCGGAAGAATTGTTTTGCAGGTAATCCGTTACTGCGTCGAAAAAGGCAAACAGGTAAGCATCCTGGTCTTTGATGTTTTTCATTTCGAAGATGCTGAAAAGCTCCTCTAACAACTCATAGAGCGGCATTAGCTTCAGTTCTTTTATCCTTTCAAGGAATGCGGCAGGGAGATAATTCTCGGCAGGAAGAAGCAGGAGGGTATTCCAGTCCAGCCCTTTCTGTAAAACTTCGTTCTGATAGGCAACTGCCAGTTGGGCACGGGCTATCTTATTGTTTTCGTCCGAGAGATAGCGCAAAGCATCCATCATCATACAAATAGCCAGGGAAGCGTTCAGGCGGAATGCTTCGTCCGATACTATTTTGTAATGTAGCTCTTTATCGAAATAATCGGCGATGCGGGGAATACTTTTGTTCTTTCGTACAAGGATGGCTATATCATTTAACCGTACACCGTTGGCAAGCAGGTGTTCTACTTCTGTCCCTAAACTGATTAGAGTCTGTTCGGTATAGTCGTGTTCTTCGTCAGGTTCGAGAAAAGAGACTTTTACATATCCCTTTTCTGTGCTTCGGGGAGATTCCTGTACAACATCTGCATAGGCTTTTTGTAAGTCTTCACAATCTTTGCCGAGCTGCTGTTTGTAGACTCCGTTCAGATAGTCGGCAGCGGCCGTGAAGATATGGTTGTTGAACCGGATGATATTGGTTTCACTGCGTCTGTTGGTAGCCAATGTCTTGACACGGATAGGGAAGTGTTCGATACGGTCGTTCAAAGCATTGAGGATTCCCCAATCACCGTTTCTCCAACGGTAAATGGATTGCTTTACGTCTCCGACAATCAAACTGTTTGCCCCTTGGGATAATCCTTCCAGTAAAAGCAGTTTGAAGTTACCCCATTGCATCCGGCTGGTGTCCTGGAACTCGTCTATCATGACATTGCGGATATTCGTCCCTATTTTTTCGAATACAAAAGAAGAATCACCGTCTTTCACTAATTGGTGGAGCAGCGCATTGGTGTCTGACAGTAGGAACCGGTTGTTGTCATAGTTCAACTGGCGTACTTCTTCGTCAATATTGGCGAGAAGTTGTACTTTATTGAGATGTTGCAGGGACAGTCGGCAACTGTTCAGCAGCAGATTGTTTTTTGAACGTAACTTTTCGGCATCTTCCAAAATCTGCATGAGACTGGAACTTGCCAAGTTAATGATATCCGCATGGCGGGGGGAAGTCTTGGCTGCCCAGTTCTTGGCATCTTCCAGACATTTCTCTACTGTGGCATTACGTATATCGTTACCTAAAACCCCATTGTTGAGTTTACGGAAGTAGCTGCCGATTCCTCGTGAGCCACCTTTTAGGTCATCGGCAGTCAATGCGTGTCCGTCCAGTTCTCCTTCGAATTGGTCGTAGAAGCCTTTCATTTGTTCCAAAACCTCAGTCTCCAGGGCTTTCAGGTGTTTACGGTATTCTTTGATAGTATCCGGATTGCGCAGTCGCTCCCGAAGTTTTTCTCCTTTTTCAATGTAGCCTTCATCAAAGATATTGCGTCCGAAACTCTTGACCTCATCCGATACATTCCAACGCTTATCATCGGCAATCCGTTCGTTGATATAGTCTAACAGCCAGGCGAGGACGGGAGAAGTAGGTCCCAACTTTTCAATCATGCTGTCTACTGCATCACTAAGTACTTCGGTGTTGTTCAGTTCTATATTCAGGTTCGGGCTGAGTTCCAGTTCCCGTGCCAGATTACGCATGACGGATTGGAAGAATGAGTCGATGGTCTCTACCCGGAAACGGCTGTAGTCATGTAACATATAGCTGAGGGCAACACCGGCTGCTTCACGTATTTCCTGTTCTGTTTTACCGGTCTCTTCCTTGATACGGTTGAGATAGGCTTCTGAATCCTTATCACTCGTCTGGATACCATAAAGTTGGCTGAGAATGCGTTCTTTCATCTCTGCCGTGGCTTTATTCGTGAAAGTTACAGCCAGAATCTGCCGATAAGCACGCGGATTAAGAATAAGTAACTTAATATATTCTACAGCCAGAGTAAATGTCTTTCCTGAACCTGCAGAGGCTTTATAAACAAGGAGTTCGCTCATTATTTAATAATTGGATGAATTAATAAAACTTTTTCAGAAAATCAGTTCCGAAACAAAGTATGAATAGAGGCAGATAGTCTTTTAAGGCTACTCGCAGTAACTTCAAAGCCTGTCCGATTCTGTAATTGACCGTTTGGGGGGAAACCTTGAGCCTTTCGGCTATTTCCTTATGAGTCAACCGTTGGTTACGGTTCATTTCATATGCTTCCCGGTATTCTTTAGGAAGTTGTTTTAACGCTTCTTCGTAAAGTCGCAAGAGTTCATTTTCTAAATAGAAATCCGGATTACTGAATTCGCCTTCGTATTTTTCTACTATTTCCTGATGTACTTTCCGCTTAATCTCAAAATGGGAGATACGGTTCAGGGCTTTGTTCTTGACTATCGTAAAAAGAAGGGTTTTCAATGTCAGTTCCGGCATGAGGCTGGAACGGTTTTCCCATAACCACATCATTGTTTCCTGCACAATCTCTTCAATCTCTTCCTGCTCGGCAACATACTGTGAACAGAAGGCACATAATCGCCGAAAATAATGACGGTAAACTGCGTCAAATACTTTTTCTTCGCCTGCTTTCAGGGCGTTGATGACAGATTTATTATTGTTAATATCTAGAAATATTGGAGATTGTGACATTCTCTTATAATTTTGTAAGACAAAAATAATGAAAGAAGTAGAGAAAAGAAATAAAAACAGGAGAAAAATATTTTTTTCTTTTTGAGTTTAGTATATTTGTGCTGCCGACTGTATTACTACAAAGGTATTGTATTTTTTTTATTGTAAAAGATTGAATAGACATGGATGAAATATTCTTGTTGAGTTATCTACGGGGTGAATGTAATGACGAGGAAGCCGGACGGGTGGAAGCTTGGTGTAAGGAGGCACCGGAAAACCGGAAAGTTCTGGAACAGCTTTATTATACTCTTTTTGTAGGTGACCGGGTAGCGATGATGAATGCTGTAGATACAGAGGCATCATTAGATAAATTTAAATCGGCTGTTCGGGAGAAAGAAAAGAAGGCCAGGCGAAGGGACATATCACTCCGTTGGGGACGTTATAGTACTGTGGCTGCTGCTTTTCTTGCCGGACTTGTTTTTGCAGACGGAGTTACCTGGGGACTGTTATCCAATAAACTTTCGGACTATGAGGTGCTGACTGTTGCGGGACAAAGAGCGCAGACTGTACTTCCGGATGGTAGTAAGGTATGGCTGAATGCGTCCTCTAAATTGGTTTATCATAATTCTTTCTGGAGTTCAGACCGTCAGGTCGACTTGTCCGGCGAAGCTTATTTTGAGGTGGCTCATGATAAGCATGCTCCGTTTATAGTAAACAGTAAGCAAATCAAGACATGCGTGTTGGGTACTAAATTTAATGTGCGTGCACGCGAAGAAGAGAATAGGGTAGTGACTACCTTGCTTCAAGGATTGGTGCGGGTGGATTCTCCACGAACAGAAGAAAATGGTTATTTGCTGAAACCAGGACAGACATTGAACGTGAATACGGATACTTATCAGGCTGAACTGATTGAGTATAATCAGCCTACGGATGTTCTTTTGTGGATTAACGGCAAACTGATGTTCAAGCAACATTCTTTATTGGAGATTACCAATGTGATGGAAAAGTTGTATGATATTAAATTTGTTTATGAAGATGATACTTTGAAGGCAGAACGATTCACAGGTGAGTTCTCAACTGATAGTACACCGGATGAGATTCTTAATGTTTTGATGCATACTAATCATTTTGATTATAAGAAAAACGGACGTGTGATCCGGTTGATAAAGAAGAGATAAAATAGAGATATTTATAGAGGAAAAGAATGTTTGAGATAGAAGGCATGCCGGTTAGCTGGTATGCCTTTGTTTTGTATATGTGACTAATAAGAGGTATATGGCTTCCTGAAAAAAAGATAAGCACATCGTTCTTTCTGTTATTGATTGAACGATGTGCTTTAAGATTCTAGTTTTCTATCTTGATCTTATTATTCTATTATTCGGCAGGGAATACGAACATTTTGCCATCATTATCATCAAATTTTCCATTTCTAGGGAAAGGAAGATCTAGCTTACTCTTGTCTCCATTATAGTAAGTAGCCCAGTTCCACACCTTGTTTTCATCATTGGTAATTGCGCCTGTCTCATGATCACGTTTTTGTCCATTGCAAGGATAGTAAAGCAGCAATCCTTTTTCGTCCGGATTTACCATCTTCCAAGTGTATGCCTTGATTTGCTGTGCTGTGCGGGCGATATCCCAGAAGCGGACTTCACGAACATATTCATTACTACCGCCTATCCAGAAGCCGGTCAGACCATATTCTCCATCTCTGATCTCGCTTTCCGCCACCAAATCGCCATTCATATATACTAAAGTGGCTTTACCGTCATAAACAAATGCAAGCATATACCATTCGTTGGGTTGGGCTGCAAATTTATTCTTCGGTATGTCGATTTGTGCACCACCCGTTTTTATTTGTAACTGGTTATTGTCAATCGTCACATCTCCGAAACGAGTGAAAATCTCATCAAGCGGACTTGAGTTAGGGGCATTCTTTGTTCCACCGATAGATTTGTTAGGAGCATTGTATGCGGAACGTCTGACCATTACTTCCATAGTCCACTGCTTGACTTTAAAGTCTTGCGGGAACATCTGGTCGCTTTCACTTCCATAGTTATTCATAAGAAGTGCTTTGGTACGTGTACGTTTTTCCAGAATAATCAGCGCCTCTTCTTCACCCGGAATAGGAGCGATGCTTCCCTTGGATAAACGGATAGGCAATGCATAATCTCCTTTCATAGAGAATTTTAAATCCTTCAATGAAACCGGAATGGACTGCATGGCTAAATTAGGTTTAAAAGTCATGGCAGCCGGCATTTCGTACATTTCGGGTGGTAACATCAGATAGGATGTGTTATTCTTTCTGTTATATTCGTCGAGCTGTGCTTGATCACCGGCGATTAAAGGTATGTCGTATGATTTATCTTCTTTCACCGTTAAGCCGACTTTTATGTCCTTGATGAAATATTCCTTTCCCTCTTCCACGAAAATCTGGATGGGGCCTTTAGCGGCAATATATGCACCTTGGTCGCTTCCGTAGTCCTTTTGGGGATCTGTATACAATTCGTTCTGGCAGCCTGCTAGAAGCAACGTACCGAACAGAGTCATAACTATTTTTTTCATTGTTCTTTCTATTTAAAAGGTTTATTCAAATTTACCCGGATATACCTGGTTCCCATAATAAAGGGCGGTTCTAAGCCACTTGTATGAGGGTTCGTTGGCAAAGTCGTATTCCATATGGTAAGTACCTATGCCGCCGATTCGTTTACCGCTAGGTAAGTCCATAGTTGCATAATCAAAGATTTGAGCACCGTTGATGTATCTGAACTCAGGATGTACTGAACTATAATAGCCGGTAATGCCACCGGTTCTCCAACCTTGTTCAAATTCAACTGTGATAATTGTTTTGCGTTCCCAGTCATCCAGATGTGGATTATTGATTTTGCTGATTACCGAGCTTGTATAACTTTCCCAATAGGCCTGATAAATATATTGGTCTATCATTTTGGAGGTTTCAGTAGATAGAAGATCCGGTTCACCATCCATTACGAGCATTCTTCCTGCGGGACGCAAACGGGCACTCAGCGTTTCAATAAAGGCTTGCATCTTTTTATTACCTTTGGGACTGATTTCCTGACTGGTTGCTATTGTTCCATCGTGCCCATATCCCGGTTCATAGTCAATATCAAACCCGTCTATGTTATATTTCTCAATGGTGTCGCAGATAGCATTTGCATATGCAATACTTCCTTTTACTTCATCTCCGCCACCTAGTTCTTCTACCCAATATTGATGCATATCTTTTCCTATCGGAGTGATGCCGGAGCCGATATCCTGTACAATCCAGCAAAGTAGTGCCTTTCCGCCTTTCACATCCTGAAAGAATTTCAAATCAGCTTTTTGCTCTGCCGAAAGGCTTCCTCTTATTCCCCACAATGAAACGAAGTCTACACTGTCGGGTAACATTTTCAGATAGTTTTGGGCGTTTGTACCTTTACCGGTCCAGTTACCATACCATCCGAATCCTTTTACGTGAGGAGTTTTACGATACTCTCTGAGTTCCTTGTAAAATTCACGTTGCGAAGGCATTAAATCCTCTTCGCTTTGAGCTTCAATAAAGGGTATAAAACGTGTTATTTCCTCTTGTTCCGGGAACATCTCACGTTCCGTTTCTGTCCAGTCGGAACATGCTGCAAATCCCAGAGCTGCAATGCCAATGTATAAATAATTACGTAATCTCATAATATTAATTGTTGTTCATTGATTATTAAAACAATTGATTGCTTATTTAATTCTGGACAGGTCTGTCAGGACGTACCCACCAAAGCTTAGTGCCACCCTTATCCGGACCGTTCAACAAAGTAGAGATGGATGACATATTAGGGTTACCATCATATTCCTTTGTGGAGAAGCTGAAGCGTTCGGGAGTTCTGGCTTTTGCATCTGCACCGATCTTATTTGGCAAATTGTCGTCGAAGAGATCTGCCAGATAAGGAAAACCTGTTCTGCGATACTCTGTCCAAGCTTCTACTCCATTGGGATAAAGAGCCAGATATTTTTGTGTGATAATTTGCTGTAGTTTGCCTTCTTCAGAAGCTGTATCATCCCACTTAGGAGAAACATTTCCAGTGGTGATGTCAAAACTGTAGGAATAATAACCGGCATAGTGATAATTGCTCGTTGTCAGTATCGCTGGTTTTACATTACTCTTGTTTAAATAGTTAGTGGCAACGGCATCTGTAATACCCCATTCGTCCATAGACATTTTTACACCTGCTTCGTACAAGCTTTTCACATCTCCTGTTGTTAATTCGTACAATACAGCTTCTGCTTTTAAGAAGTATGTTTCTGAAGCTCTGAACCAATATAATGGATCTGCATTCTCTACTTTCGGACAAGACGCGAACTCTGCACTATTCTCTTTTGTTCCTTGTCCCTGGGTGTTACCCGGAGCAATGCAATAGTATCCATCTGTTTTGTTATATGTACCCTGTGTATAGTACATTTCCAGACGCGGGTCGCTATAACCTGTCAGATAAGACCATGCCGTGGCACCCATACGGTTTTCTTTGTAATCAATTGTTGCGATTAACGAATTAAGCAATGGATATTTGCTTGTGTTACCGATTTTAGCTTCATCGGCTTTGCTTTCAATTACGCCCCCGTTCTTTGGATTCAACGCTTTTTCAATATATTCTATTGATAAGTCCTTGTTGACAAAGTGAACGCGAACTGCCATTCTTAACATTAATGAATTGGCTAGTTTTGTCCATTTTGCGGGATCTCCATCGTAAATTAAATCGTATTTCGGCATGATCTTAGAAGTCGCCTTGTTCAGGATATCTGCACAAGTCTCCAAATCTTTTAGCATAGCTTTATATACATCCTCTTGTTTATCCAATGCCGGAGCGATGTCGCCATTGCCTGCGTTGGAGTAAACGATAGGACCGAAGCAGTCAGTAGCTCTTAACCAGCCGACAGCCTTTACGACATTGAATATAGCCATAATTTCTTGTTTCTCGGGCTCTTCGCTAGTTCCAATCTTTTGAAATATTTGCACCCAAGGCTGATATACTTTCATATAAAGCTGTTCGTATGCATAGTTCATTCGATTATCGGCAAAGTCCCAAGTAGCCTCTGTGCCAAACTTCCAGTTATTATTCATTCCAAAATAACCGATGTAATTTCCGGAAGACATGATATCCGTTACTGCAAGGTCGTTACCCGGTCCGGTAGTCTTACTCGGCGAACCGATAGGAATAACACGCTGTTGCATATCCATTAGTTGGGTACCATAAATCAATCCGCCTGCTTCCAGATCTTCGTCCGTCACACCGGTGGTACTTTTATTTATATCCATGTAATCTTCACAAGAGGTTAATAAACTTAGCGAGAAGATTAATAATAAGTATTTCTTAATTTTCATAATTTCAATTATCAATAATTAGAATCCAAATTTCAAACTAAACCCGTAAGTGCGGCTACTAGGCAACATAAAGTAGTCATAACCTTGACCGAATGTACCTGTTGAAGCTGTTAATTCAGGATCATAAGGAGCTTTATTGTAGATCATCCATAAATTAGTTCCATATACTGAAACGTTTACATTCTTCACGACATTACCAAACCATTTGTTGGGTAGGGTATAGCCGATGCTGGCTTCTTGTAGACGAATGTTCGTGGCAGAGTACACATAATATGAATCCAAATCGTAGATGGTTCCATAATAATCTTCCGGTTGCATCTTAATGTTACCCAACATTACGTAACCTGCATCGCGGGCATCAGCGGATGCTTTTGATACGCCAAAGCGGTCCAGTGTAGCTTGGGTTTTGGAAATAACGTTGCCACCGATTCTTGCGGTAAACATGACATTGGCATTAATTCCTTTGTAACTGAAACCATGTCTCCAACCCAGATTCCATTTTGGATTGACTGAACCGATCTTAAACGGTGTGGTGTTTTCTGTGGCTATTGTTTGTCCGGGATTGTAGGGAATGTATCCTTCTTCGTTTTTCTCTACTCGACGATCAGCATACAAAGCACCTACCTCGCCACCTTCACGAAGACGGAAACGACCTAGTTTGATATCACTTAAATCCATCAATTCGCCACTGACAGGATTCTTCACATTGGAAGCCAGTTTCTTAATCTTATTTTTATTGGAAGTAGCGGTGAAAGTCGTATTGTAGTTAAAGTCACCGAATGTCTGGTCGTAACCTAATGTCAATTCGATACCTCTATTCTGTACATTACCGGCTTGAACATACATATATTTATATCCGCTGGTTCCCGGCATATCGGCTTTCAATAACTGGTTGTAGGTGTTAGACTGGTATATTGTCACTCCTAAAGTAATGGTATTGTTGAACCATCTGGAGTCGACACCTAGTTCGTATGAACGGGTACGTTCTGCTTTCAGGTCATTCAAAGGATAATATTCGAAAGGAGCTACAGTTCCATCTTCAAATTTATGGGTGATAGTTCCCGGTGTTAAGCCTGTGAATGGAATCGGAGAACCTACTTCGGTATAAGAACCTCTGATTTTGAGATAGCCTAATACAGGTTGGATACTTTCACGAAGGCTGTTTGGCAAAAGCTCGGTAACGATAGCAGACAGACCTACCGACGGATAGAAAATCCACTCTTCTTTGCTATTCACCAATTGTGACGGTTTATCCGCACGACCGGTCAATGTCAGATATAAGGCTGAGTTCCATGACAATTCTGCAGAAGCGAAAGCTGCGAAGTTTTGTGTGCGTGAATCACCACCGGTTTCGAAAACATTGGCTACGGATGAGTTTACATTTCCATAGGTAAACTTATTGGGTACCAGTAATAAGTCACCGCCATATCCATGACCTTTTGTATCGTATTCTTCGAAAGATACACCGGCATTTACTGTAGCATGATAAATTTGGGCAAATTGCTTGTCGAAGTTTACCATAATATCGGCGTATTTTTGTTTGTAGAACTCATTTGAGTACTTATAGCGACCATTTTCTCCGGCAAAAGTGCTGATAGTGGATGCGTAGCGTTTGTCTTCCGATTCGGAGTATGTGTTGTCCATGCGGAGACGACCGGCAACGTTCAGATAGTCTGTGATGTCATATTTCAGACTTCCATATAACATATAACGGTCTTTTGCTTCAGGGCGCAGGTTACGATAGGCAATCCAATACGGGTTTTGTACATCCATACCCATACCACCCGGTTGCCAGTTCTGTGCATTATATCCCAGTTCGTTATTGTAACGTTCGAAATACTTTTCACTTTCAAAGTTCATTCCTCTCGGATATAGATAAGCTCCTACGATAGGGTTGAAATATGTACCGAAAGATACCATATTGTTGTAGAATTCGCGAATATAGCTGGCAGATACATCTAAAGTCAATTTGTCATTCAGGAACTTGGCTGTATTGCGGAATGTTACGTTATAACGATGGTATTTGTTATTCTCAACCATACCTGTAGAGTTAACAGCAGAGGCAGAAATGTATGTCTGGTTCTTCGCTGTTCCCATTGAAAGGTTGAATGAATTATTAAATGTAGCTCCTGTATTGAAGAAATCTCTGGGTTCCCATGAAGACGGATGTTCCATTTTATTTCCCCAAGAGAAGTAATCGTCTGAAATATTTCCGTAGGTATTCTGGAATTCCGGCATTACAAACGGATTGGCGAACTCGACAGAAGAGGATACATTCAAACGCATTGTACCTTCTGCACCTTTTTTAGTGTTGATAAGGATAACGCCATTAGCAGCATTGGCACCATACAACGCAGCAGCCGACGGTCCTGTCAATACTGATAGGCTTTCTATATCGTCAGGATTGAAGTTGGCGATACCTTCTCCGGAAGTTGCTCCACCAAACCCAGTACCATCTCCGGAGCGATCGGCTTTATTTCCGATAGGAACACCATCTACTACATATAATACATTGTTCTGACCTGCGATGGACTTGTTACCACGCATCACAACACGAGTACCACCACCTACACCGGATGCACTACGCTGAATGTTTACACCGGCAACTTTACCATTCAAACTGTTCATAAAGTTGGCATCTTTAACTGTAGTCAGTTCGTCACCTTTTACTTGTTGCACATTATAGCTTAATGCTTTCTCTGAACGCTTGATACCCAATGCAGTAACAACTACTTCATCCAATGCTTGGGTGTCTTCTCCCATTACAATTTTCAAGGGTTGCGCATTGGCTAGCGTGATTGCTTGGGAGGCATAACCGATATAGGATACTTCAAGTACATCACCTTTTGCAGCTTGTATTTTGAAATTTCCATCCATATCAGTAATAGTACCATTTGAAGTTCCTTTCACTAAGACACTAACTCCGATCAACGGTTCACCTTTTGCGTCTGTTATAGTACCACTTGCGGCAATCGGTGTTTTTTTCTGTTGGTCTACTTTATTATTTTTAGCAGAAAGTACAATATGGTTATCAACTACTGAAAAACTGGTATTGACACCTTTGAATAATTGATTCATTACATTATTCAAAGACTCTTTTGATACTTTAATAGATATAATGCGATTAATATCGACATCATTTGTGTTATATACTACTGACATTGAAGTTTGCTTCTCAATTTCTTTCAATGCAGTGTTTAAGGGTACTTTTGATAGATTAAGAGTGATCGTCCGTTCTTGCCCATAAACTGAAGCAAAACACGAAAACAACAAAAGGAAGAATAACAAGTATGGAAACTTGTGTTTTATAATTTCTTTCATCTTATTCTTATTAATTAGAAATAGTTTTTAGGTAAAAATCAATAAGCGATAAAGTATTATCGCTTCTTACACGAAGGTTTCATGTATCTCTGTCTCTCATACTCACTAAATTTAAAGGTTACACTTAAAACATTTTTTCAATAAGCGCTTATTCAATAGTAGTACATTTTATATTGTAACCTTACTAAACGAAGATAAGACTTTTTTTAAAAAAAATGAGAAATTCAAATAACTAATAAAAGAATGACACATAAATATTTGATAAATAGAAAATTATGCATTCATTATAATCGAACTGATTTATTACCTTTGCATACATTTTGCATGCAATTTCTATATGCTTAAATTAATGTATAAGATATAAACATTCATTTTATGTTCAAATATTCAAGAGATGGAGTTTCAGTGTTAACCATATTAGATGCTAGAAGAGCCAAAAAGAGTGGGTTATTTCCTGTTAAGGTTCAAGTAGTGTTCAGGAGAAAACAAAAATATTACTCGACCGGAAAGGAACTTTCAAAAGAAGAATGGGAAAGATTACTTAAAGCAAAAAGCAGGCTATTAACCGAAATACGAGCAGATATTGAATGTAGTTTTTCCACAGTTAAACAACAAGTTAACGAACTGATTCAGAAAGGGGAATTTAGCATAGAAGCTTTAAATATAAGGCTAGGAAGACAGATGAAAGATATAAATCTGCATAGTGCTTTTAATCTAAAAATGAAAGAGTTAAAAGATAATGAGCAAGCAAGTACTTACTTAAACTATCAAAGTGCCTTAAAAAGTTTAGAGAATTTTGGCGGAACATACATTCCGTTGGAAAGGGTAACAGTTGATTGGCTCAAGCGCTGCGAGCGTTATTGGCTTTTGGAAGGCAAGAGTTATTCAAGTATTAGTATTTATTTTCGAGCTTTGAAATGTATATTAAACCGTGCAGTACGCGATGGACTTTTAAAAGAATCATCCTTTCCTTTCGGGAAAGACAGATATGAGATTCCTGAAGGATGCGGACGCAAATTAGCACTTACCCTTCCGGAAATAAAGAAAATCATGTCTTATCAAGATGGAGCAAAAGATATAGAAGAGTTCCGTGACTTATGGGTATTTTCTTATTTATGTAATGGAATTAATTTTATGGATTTACTATTCCTTCGGTATTCAAATATTGTAGATGGAGAAATATGTTTTGTGCGTTCTAAAACATCTAGGACAGCAAAACATACTAAAGAGATACATGCTACCATAACTCCAGAAATGTGGAATATCATTCATAAATGGGGTAATCCACAGTTGAGCCCGCAGACATATATTTTTAAATATGCCAAAGGTAACGAAAATGCATTTGAAAGAATCAGGTTGGTACGACGTATTGTTACTAAATGTAATCGAAGACTTAGGAAAATAGCTGAAAATATAGGTATTGCTCAACTGACAACTTATACAGCACGCCATTCATTTGCCACTGTGTTAAAACGTGCCGGTGCTAAAACATCTTATATCTCTGAAAGCTTGGGACATTCTAATTTAGCTGTTACAGAAAACTATTTAGCTTACTTCGAGAAGGAAGAAAGAATTAGAAATGCTCAATTATTGACCAACTTCAATCTATAAGCTAAGATAATGCATGCAAATTGTATGTACAACTCTTATTTTTCCATATAAATCAACAAAACAATTTGTGAAGAAAACAAGAGTGATAGATATCTTTCATTATATTTATTATTAGTTACAAAAGGAGTAGGTCAGATATCTACTTGATTAATCTCATGTCAAGTATTATCAATAAGGTCACAAAAACATAAGCAAAAAGATTATTTTGATATATAATGGACTTTAGAGTATAAAATAAGTTAGTATGAATTGGAACGGATAGAATCATATTTATTTAGAATATATATTCTGATAAGGTACATTTCTCCCAAGCAATCACGCTAGCTAATGCGCAACCCCTGAAAATTGTAATGGGTGAAGATACAAAGGTACTGGATGAAGTAGTAGTTACAGCTCTTGGCATCAAACGATCACAAAAAGCATTGAGTTACAATGTACAAGAAGTAAAGGGGGATGAATTGACTACGGTCAAGGATGCTAACTTTATGAATTCACTTGCAGGGAAAGTAGCAGGCGTGAATATAAATGCTTCCTCTTCCGGCATTGGTGGAGCAACACGCGTGGTAATGCGTGGTACAAAATCTATTTCAGCTAATAATAATGCATTGTATGTAATCGATGGAGTACCTATATTCAATACAAATAACGGAGAGACCAATGGTCAATACTCTACTCAACCAAAGGGAGAAGGTATTTCCGATATCAATCCGGAAGATATTGAAAGTATGTCTGTATTAAGTGGACCGGCAGCGGCAGCTTTATATGGCTCTAATGCAGCACAAGGCGTTATTTTGATAACTACCAAAAAAGGGAAAGAAGGAAAAGCAAGAGTTACCATCTCCAATAATTCCACTTTTTCTCGGCCATTTATAATGCCCGAATTTCAGAATAGCTATATAAATAAAGCAGGCTCTTTCCAAACTTGGGGTGAAAAAGGGATTTCACCATTTGGAGAATATGATCCAAAAGACTTTTTTAATACCGGAACAAATATCCAAAATACCATTTCATTGTCAGTAGGAAATAAAAATAATCAAACCTACTTTTCTGCCGGAACTACTAATTCTCAAGGCATCATTCCTAACAGTAAATATGACCGCTATAACTTCACAGTTAGAAATACAACTTCTTTTCTGAATGATAAAATGACATTGGATGTAGGTTTCAGTTACATAATACAAGAGGACCGCAATTTGATTGCCCAAGGTGAATATTTCAATCCGCTACCTGCAGTTTATCTCTTTCCGAGAGGAGAAAATTTCGATACCGTGCGTATGTATCAGGAATATGATAACACCAGGAAAATAAATGTTCAAAACTGGGCATGGGGAGATCCGGGATATAGTATGCAGAATAATCCATATTGGGTAGTCAACAATATGAACCATGGGACAAAAAAACAACGCTATATGGCTAATGCCAGCTTGAAGTATCAAATATTAGATTGGTTAGATATTATTGCCCGTGTGCGAATTGATAATGCTAATAGTGACTTCACAGATAAACGTAATGCATCCACAGATTCGAAATTTACTGCTAGTTCTATTTATGGTTTCTACAAATATTCGAAAACAGATGATCGTCAAGCATATGCAGATGCTATATTGAATATCAATAAACGATTTGGTGATTTTTCAATCGCAGCCAATATCGGTGGTAGTTTTACGCAGACCTACAATAATGAAAGGGGATTCCAAGGCCCTCTGAAAGATATGTCAAATGTATTCTCTTTGTATAATATGGATACAACATTGGGTAATGACACTTATCCGATAGAGAATGGATGGAAACAACGTACAAATTCGGTCTTTGTAAGTGCAGAATTTGGATGGAAAAGTATGCTTTATCTTACTGCAACCGGACGAAATGATTGGGATTCAGCTTTAAGAAATACTGAACAATTATCATTCTTCTATCCTTCTATCGGACTTTCTGGCGTTATTTCTGAAATGATTAAGTTGCCAAAGTTTGTATCATATCTGAAAATTCGTGGTTCTTTTGCATCTGTCGGTTCAGCTATCCCACGCAACTTGACTTCTACCTGGAAATACGAAAAAGATCCGGCTACCAGTAAATGGGTAACTACTACTTACCACCCTCTCCCCAAACTTTATCCTGAACAGACGAACTCGTGGGAGGCTGGCCTAAGCGCAAAGTTATTTAATAATTCATTAAGCTTGGAAGTCACTTGGTATAAATCAAATACAAAGAAGCAGACTTTAAAAATTCCATTGTCAGCTAGTGCCGGATATGCCTATATGTATGCACAATCAGGTAATGTACAGAACACCGGTATGGAATTCTCTTTAGGATACAATAAGAAGTGGGGTGATTTTGGATGGAATTCAAACGTGACTTTTAGTTTCAACAATAATAAGATTGTTGAATTGCTGGAAAACTATGTAGATGAAGATGGAACTCATTACTCTCTGTCGGAAAGCGACCAGGGAGGAATAGGACCTATTAAGTATCTTTTGAGAAAAGGTGGAACAATGGGTGATATATATACTACTAATCGTTTGAAAAGAGATGCAGAGGGCAATATACTCGTAGATGCAGTTACACATAATGTAAAGAAAGAGGATATAAAATCCTCTAGCGATTACGTGAAGTTAGGTTCTGTATTACCTAAAAGTAATCTTGGATTTCGTAATGATTTTAGTTATAGGGGATTCAATATAGGTTTTATGCTTGCTGCTCGCTTTGGCGGGGTTGTTATATCACCAACTCAAGCTGTGATGGATGCTTTTGGCGTATCGAAGGAATCAGCAACGGCACGTGACAATGGAGGTATCGGTGTCAATTATGGGAAAGTAGATGTACAAACGTATTATACAGAAACCGGAGGTATTAGTGGTCTGCTATCCAATTATGTATATAGCGCGACAAATGTACGTCTGCAAGAAGCGAGTGTGGGATACTCATTCCCCACTAAATGGTTCAACAATAAGTTAAATCTGAGTTTGTCTGTTGTAGGGCATAATTTGTGGATGATCTATAACAAGGCTCCGTTCGATCCGGAGTTGACCGCTTCTACTGGAACTTATTTCCAAGGAGTAGACTACTTCATGCAACTTAGCCAACGCAACATTGGCTTCAATGTAAAAATACAATTCTAAATATTCAAATATACAGGAATTATGAAGATAAATAAATATATTATTCACTTGTCAATTGCAGGCTCATTATTGCTTGGCACGTCCATATTTCAATCTTGTATGGATGATGAATTGAACCGACCGGATGGTAAAATATCGGAGGAAGAACTAAACCGTGACGGATATGCAGCAAATGCGTTCTTCCCGACGATGTGTGACTATGCCTATCCGGTAGCTACAGAAAATATATATAACACGATGGAATCCCTTATCGGTGACTGTTATGGGCGTTATCAGGTACTTGCCACCGATAAATTCAAAGGAGCTAATTTTATTAGTTACAATGCTCCTGGCGATTGGCTAGACCAACCTTTCAAAGATGGAAATGTCATGGTAAAGATTTCCACAGCTTGGAACAAGATTAAAGAAGTCACAGGAGGAACAGGAGTTAATTTTGCTTGGGCACAGATTTTGAGAATAACTGCCATGCAGCGGTTGGTGGACCTTTATGGAGCAATCCCTTACAGTAAGATGGAATCAGGCAATCTAAATTCTCCCTACGATACTCAAGAAGAAGCTTATCGTGCAATGTTCAAAGATCTGACAAATGCGATTAATGATATGACTTTATTTGTCAATCAACACCCAGAGGAAAGGCCCATGAAGAAATTCGATAATATCTATGAAGGAGATTTCAGAAAATGGGTAAAATACGCCAACTCGTTAAAGCTTAGAATGGCTGTCCGAGTTCGTTTTGCTGCCCCTGATTTGGCAGAACAAATGGGCACTGAAGCAGTCAATCATCCTATCGGAGTTATTGTAAACAATGAAGATAATGCTGCTGCTTCCGGAAACAAAAATCAACTTTGGACTGTACTAGTCGACTGGTCCGACCACTGTGTTTGTGCTGACATCACATCTTACATGAATGGATATCAAGATCCACGTCGTTCTAAGTATTTCACAAAGAAAACAATGAGTACAGGTAGTGAAGAATACATAGGAATGCGTTCAGGTATCTCATATAACAGATCCGACCGGTTGGGATTTTCATTGATTAATGTACAGAGAGAAGACCGTACACTGTGGATGAGTGCAGCCGAGACAGCTTTCAACAAAGCAGAAGGTGCAATGTTGCATTGGGATATGAAAGGAAAAGAAAAAGACTTGTACGAGGAAGGAATTCGGCTTTCATTTCAACAATGGGGAGTTAATGGTATTGAAAGTTATCTAGAAGGTGCTACCCCTCAAAGTTCTTACACAGACCCATTAGGAAGTGGAAGTACAGGAGCTGTCAGCACTATTACTGTTAAATGGAATGACGGAGATAGCGAAGAAATCAGATTGGAACGTATTATCACTCAGAAATGGATTGCTTTATGGCCGCTTGGTCAGGAAGCATGGAGTGAATACCGACGTACCGGTTACCCTAAGTTATTTCCGATAGCTCCGGGAATCAGTCCGAATATTCCGGTGGCCAACCGCATTCCCTTCCCTACCACTGAATTTACTCGAAATACAGAAAATGTGAATGAAGCTGTGCAGAAGTTAGGAGGTAATGGGTACGATACTAAGATATGGTGGCAACGCACTGATAAATAAAACCAGATTCACAGATTTTAATCTTAAAAATATGAAGAAGATATTCTATTACATTTTATCATTGTTAGGTTTTTGCCTGATTATTTCCGCTTGTGAAGATTGGACGGAAACTGAATCTTTGAATCCCGAAAAATTAGTAGGGACGAATAAATCTGACGAATATTATGCTCGTCTGCGTGCATACAAAGCTTCCGATCATCCTGTTTCTTTCGGATGGTTCGGTAATTGGACAGGTAAAGGTGCAAGTCTGGAAAACTGTATGACCGGATTGCCGGACAGCGTAGATTTCATCTCAATGTGGGGTGGTTGGAAAGCACCGACAGAGGCTATGCTGCAAGACCTTCGTTATGTGCAAGAAAAGAAAGGAACTAAAGCGTTAGTTGTATTCCTCGTATTAGAAATGGGAGATCAAATTACCCCTGATGAATACAATGCCACTCGTGAAGACAGGCATAAGTTCTGGGGATGGATAGATGGTGATGAAGAAGCTATTGAGAAATCAATTGTTAAATTCGCTAACGCTATCTGTGATACCATTGATAAATACAACTATGATGGATTCGATCTCGATTGGGAAAACGGAGTTCCTCAACCATTCCCGACAAATTATGAAATGGGAGTGGGAAATAGAATCTCTGTATTCATTGAAACAATGGCAAAACGCATAGGGCCTAAATCCGGAACCGGACGTTATTTTGTTATTGATGGAGTATACGACGGAGTACCTGCTAAATATGGTCCTTATTTTAATTATTTTATCACACAAGCTTATGGAGCCAGTAGTGAAGCTACTTTGAATAGCCGCATGGATGATATGATCAAACACTATGCCGATGTAATGTCAGCAGAAGAATGTGCAAAGAAATTTATCGTTACAGAGTCATTTGAAATGTATACTTCAGGTGGAGCCGATTTTACTACCCCAGACGGAAAGAAAATTAAGTCATTAGAGGGAATGGCTCGCTGGAATCCGGTTGTTAATGGCAGGAAAGTACGAAAAGGTGGTGTTGGCACCTATCATATGGAATATGAATTTTCAGAGGACGGATATGATGTCAGTTATCCATATCTCCGAAAAGCCACACAAATAATGAATCCGGCAGTTAAATAATTAAATGTATTACTTTATGAAACGAATATCAACAATTACAAGTATGGGCACGGTAGCATTACTTCTTGTTATAGTAAGCATAACAAGTTGTAACGAT
Organism: Bacteroides sp. f07; assembly: GCF_042854785.1. Taxonomy (NCBI): domain Bacteria; kingdom Pseudomonadati; phylum Bacteroidota; class Bacteroidia; order Bacteroidales; family Bacteroidaceae; genus Bacteroides; species Bacteroides sp. f07. Next base: position 1,669,389 of record NZ_BAABXI010000001.1, read on the forward strand.
GCAAAATATGATACAATTGATAGCCGTATCTATATTCAAGAAACTGGAATCAAATCATATTCATCCAGCAAAGTGACAATTAGTGACGAGAACGTAACAGTTATGGTAACGCCTCGCACTGGACAAAACGTTGTTCAAGATACAGAAGTAAAATTCAAGATTGATGCTGAAGCATTAAAAGACTTTAATCAAAGGAATGGAACTAGTTATGAAGTTTTGCCTGAAGATAATTACATTTTTGATAGTCCTATAGCTACTATTCAAAATGGGACAAGTGCCGGCACGAGTGTTGCAGCTACTATTATGCCTCTATCGGAAGAGTTATCGACTTCAGGGAAACAATATGCCTTACCTTTGGCCATTGAGTCTGCTTCCGGAATTGAAGTTATGAAAGGAGCCGATGTTATGATTTACATTGTAGATCCGCTTATTATTACATCAGTGCCAGTCATTAACTACAAACACCATCTATTCATGCATATGAGACAAAATTATGCGCTGAGTGAGTGGGCTGTGGAATTCCGTTTGAGTATCGATGAATTAGGTACAGAAAAAGGGCAGAAAAACAATCAGGCATTGTTTGCTGCAAATGCTCCAGCAGGAATGGACGGTGAAATCTATACTCGTTTTGGTGATGCAATGGTAGAAGGTAATTTACTTCAGATTAAAAATCAGGGTTCACAATTTAACAGTACGATGAAGTTTGACATCAATACATGGTATCATGTTGCATTGGTTAATAACGGAGCTACCATAACCATGTACATCAATGGAGTAAAGGATAGCGAAATGACCTCGCCAGGAAAATTAACAAATGTCGGAGGTGATTTTTCGTTTGGTGCCGGAGATATGTTATTAGCTAATGTTAAAGTTAGCGAGATACGTTTCTGGACTAAGGCGATTACTCCTATACAAATTGCTAATAATATGTTTAATGTTGATCCTCAGAGTGAAGGTCTTGAAGGATATTGGTAATTAAATGAAGGCGAAGGACGTGAATGTAAAGATTATACAGGTCATGGCAACAAAGCCGGATTTTACAAAAAGGTTCAGACTGGATGGGCTGGCGAAGAGGTCTGGGTAGAACAGGAAACGACTCCGGCATGGATTCACAATGTCAAAGGGGAAAATGGTCCGGATAGTAAAGTAGAAGGAAATAATTAAAAATAGACTGATTATGAAATATCTGAATTATATAAGTTTCAACATAATCGTGATCGTTCTGTTTTCTAGCATAGCATGTACATCTTGTAGCGATAAAGATGAGAAAATAGAAAACGAGTATGTATATTTGGTAAATTTCAGAGGTACCTCTGAAAATACAACGCAATGGACAGTAGCTCAAACTTCTGTAGGCGGAATTTGTGAGCAAAATGAATTTAAATTTCCTGTTATGCTTACTTTGCCATTACAAACAGACATAGAAATCTCTGTTGAATTGGCTATGAATGAGATTGATGTATATAACACCAATAATAACACATCATACGCATCCCCTTCGAGTGACTCATATAGTTTCACCAATAAAAGTGTAACGATAAAGGCAGGAGAACTAGAGTCTTCCGATTCTATATGTCTCACAATTAATGATTTTAATTTATTAAATGCTGAAGAAGGATATATATTTCCCTTTCGTTTATCTGAAGTATCCACAGGAAATGCTAGTATAAGTTCTAATCTGAATATGTTGTATCTTATTTTGAATAACACCTTTAGTAATATTGATACGAAAGCAGTTTCGATTGAGGGTGAAGTTTGTGACCGTTCAAGATGGATCTGTACATCTCCAGATAGCTATTATACAGACCCACAAGATGTTCTTGATGGAAATCCATATTCTCAATGGGAGGGATTTACATACGGTAATCAAATTAGTTTTAAGATTAATATGGGTACTCAAAATTCAATTAAAGGATTAACTTTCTCTCCCAATTATGTACCTGATGGTCAAATATGCCCCAATAATATGAAAACGACAAACGTATCTACAAGTAATGATGGCTATGAATGGACAGATCAAGGAAGTATCGTAATGCCGGCAGTTAGTGCCAATGCATCTTATAATAATCCGGTACTCAATATTATTAAGTTTGGCAGTGAACACTAAAGTTACACCACGTTGTTTGTTATAACTAAAAGTTATACCGGAGCAAAACGCTCCGGTATTAATTGGTTGCTAAGATAGTCACTATTTTTTAATTTTCCAACTTATTTTTTCGTAAAGTGAAATAAAGAATAATCCTATCAAGCACATAGATACTATATCTGCTATTTGAAATATAAATGATGATATATCTGTGATTAGACAAATAAATGTCATGATTGCTTTTAATAGGCATCCTATAAATGCTATTAAAGATGCTGTTTTCAAACTTGTTATTCTCATTTTATTACGTTATTAATTTGTTTATAGAGTTATTTCCATTTATCAAGATTTCCTTTCTGTATTTCTTTCTCAAATAAACGATAGGCTTCCCTTGCTTTTTCTGCTGCACTCTTTCTGATTTTGTAGTCATAATATCCATCAGTAGTATATATTCTAACAGCAGTCATTATATGGTTCTTAAAAACAGACAAATCACCTAATAGTAATATACGAAGTCCCCATAAGTCCATTCCTAATGCTCCTACTGTTCCTTCTCCTCTTCCCGATGCATAGTCTGATACTGTAAATTCATGTGTATTATCTTCTTCATCAAGAAATACCACCTTGGAATTTACACTTACTAATCGCGCATCTGCTGTTAGCCATTTCATCAATATCATATTTAAGCCATTTTCACGACCAAAACATATTGCAATATTTTTTCCTGTTTGAGTACCGATAAATGCTTCTGATGAAATCTTTTCATAAGACGTGTACACAACTTTGTCTTTTGTGAATTTATCAGTTTTACTGACTTTAATACTTTGCGCTTGGATACTGAGACTAAGCATCAATAATAACAGAAGTAAAAGATTCTTTTTCATACATTTTGTGTTTTATTGGTTAATACTAAAAGAAGTCAGTTTATTCAGCAATAACCATACGCAAAGTCACAAAAAAAAGACGTAGTGCTACTGCCATACGTCATCAAGGCTCACCACAAGCCCACTTACTCAATGGCAGCGCACCACGTCAGTATATGACGAAGTACACTTTACCCAACGAGTAAGTTCATTTATAGCCAAGTTCTGTTATCCGAGGTGGTGATTCTGATGACGATTAGGCTACACTATTTCTTCCAAAAAATTGGATTTCTCCCCAATTTTTCGTATCTTTAGTGCAAAGATAGTTGTTTATGGCTAATTGTCAACTAACAATATTCAATTTTTACTAATAAAAAATACATTATCTGGATTAAATGTTTTATTTTGCAAAATAATAAGGAGTAAATATATGAAATCTATTGTTATTACTATCGCTAATTATTTTATAGAATTGGCAAAAAAAGAAGGATTTAAGCTAAAACAATTTGGCTTAATGAAGCGTGTATATATAACATATGGTTTTTATTTAGCCCTATATAATGAATCGCTATTAATAGACAATGAATGTGTTGAGGCATGGGAAAATGGTCCTGTTATACCTTCTGTATATTATGCATTTAGACATAATAAGGGCGGAAACATATGCTGTAAGTCAACTTTGGGAGACGATACTATTCAAGATGAAAAACTAAAAAAAATTGCTGATATGGTATGGAAAAGATACCATAACTTATCTGATGATGAACTAATTAAACTATTACATCGTGATGGTACTCCTTGGTCTTATAGCTATAAATATCTAATGAATAATAAAATAAGTGATATATACACCAAAGCCTATTATAGGAAGGTTATTAATGACATTTTATCTAATAAATAGCAATGAGTGAAGAACAAATACAAGACGATGTTCTTATTTCAGAAATTGGAAATTCTCCTATTAGTGAAACTCCTATGTCTAATAGAGATGTAGAACAAGAAATAAAAATAGCAGAACTTGATATAAAAAAAGAAGAATTAGAAAGTAAAAGACAGGATAGGCTGCAAAGAAAAGCTTACGCTGATAATATATTCAAATTCTTATGCGTTTATATGATAGCCATTTTTATTATCCTTTTTAGACATGGGGAAATCTTAAATGGATTTGAGTTGGCAGATTCTGTTGTTATTACTTTAATAACGACTACCACAGCTAATATTATAGGTATATTTATTCTTGTCGTTAGATATTTGTTTAATCCGTCAAATGGGAATAATAAAGGAAAATAGCTACTCTTTTTCAGGATTTGGTTTGCTCATTTCTAGCAGTGCTTCTTTTAGCTTGTCTTTGGGTATAGTGAGAACAAAACCCTCTACTTCATAGATAGGCTTCCTTTTTTTCTTCTCCTTCTTAGGCTTTTCTGTCTTTATGTCTTTGTTATTTGCCATAATTTTTAAGCTGCTGCATATTGCAAAAGTAATTCAATTCTCTCAAATTTGCTAATTTTTCGGGTGTTAAATCTGAAAACAAACTCGTCAACATATCTCTGCATATATTTCTTGCTGACATGAATGTATGTTCCTTTAATAGTTCTTTTGAATACCGACCAAGCGTTTTCAATCCTATTTGTTGTAACTTCGATGATTTCTCCGTCATCGGTAACTAGAATCATTCCATAGAAATTCTTTCCGTGGTCTACAGACATTTGGGTATATTTCTTCTCTAGTCCTTTGTAGCTCCAACCATCGGTATAAACTGAACTTCCTACTTCAACGTTCTTTTTTACAATTGGAACAAGTGTTTCAGCTTGGGTGTTAGGAACGACCCTTGCAAAAATTTTCCCTCTTCTTTCTATAGCACCAAATACAGGAACTTTATCCTTGTAACTACGTCCTTGACACTTTTCTACTTTCTTATCTTTATGACGATTTCCATTCTTTCCGCCCACGAATGTTTCGTCTATCTCAACTTCGCCTGATAACTTTTGATTGTTTTCTTTAGCCATTGCAGTTCTTATTCTGTGAAGCATATACCACGCTGTTTTCTGTGGAATATCCAAATCGTCAGCTAATTGATATGAAGATATAGCGTTCTTGTGATTGCTAATCATAATAATTGCGTACAACCAATCTCGCATTTCTAATTTTGAGTTGGCAAAGAATGTTTTAGTTCTATAAGTGAAGTATTTCCCAGTATTCTTGCACTTATATTTACCGTTCTTACATTTGTACACCTTAGATGTCGGGTCAAAAGGTGAAACCACTCCATCTTTCCACCTTATTTCCTCGTAGAATCTGATTGCGCTTTCTTCGTCCGGGAAGGAAGCCCTGAACTCCATGATGCTTTGTCTTTTCCTTCTCTTTTTCATAACGCTTATCTTTTTAATCTGTTACAATATAGTGAAAATAAATGAGATATGCAAATAAAAAGACAAATATTTTTGATAATGAATAGAAAATGTTATCTTTGTATCGAGAACAAAAAAAGGACGCCAAATAGCGCCCTTATAACAAAAAGTTATGATAAATCAGTGTGGTGTAACTTTAGTGTTCACTGCCTTAAGTTTTATTCACCAGTAACTACTCAATATATAAAACTGGAAATGCCGGACTCATGGAATGATAGCTATATAGATGTCTATATAGGGGAAATTAATGCAATTAAATAATATCACAATAAAGAGAGACTAACGTAATGTCAGCCTCTCTTTTCTTATTAAAAGAGAGTATAGATACGAATCATAACCAATGTAATAATTAATAAACTGAAAATGATTACAATTTATAATTGAAAGAGTTTTATTTTCATGACAGGAAAGAGTCATCTCTGTAACAATATTGAGATGACTCTTTTTTTATAAGCATCTGTATATAACAGTTTCTCCCAAGCAATCACGCTAGCTAATGCGCAACCCTTGAAAATTGTAATGGGAGAAGACACCCAAGCATTGGATGAAGTAGTTGTTACTGCATTGGGTATCAAGCGTGCAACAAAGGCATTGAGTTATAATGTACAAGAAGTGAAAGGTGATGAAATTACTGCTGTAAAGGATGCTAACTTTATGAACTCATTAGCTGGAAAAGTGGCAGGTGTTCAAATCAGTAGTGGAGCTACTGGTGCCGGTGGTGCAGCACGTGTCGTAATGCGTGGTATGAAGTCTTTGACTAAAGACAATAATGCATTGTATGTGATTGATGGTGTGCCTATCTTTAATACAGGGAAAAGTGGTGGTGAAGGATTATTTGGTGATATGGGTGGATCGGATGCTGTAGCAGATTTAAATCCGGATGATATTGCCAGTATCAGTATGATGACCGGACCTTCTGCGGCGGCACTTTATGGTTCTTCCGCTGCCAATGGTGTAGTTTTGATTACTACTAAAAAAGGACAGACTGAGAAAACTACAATTACAGTGTCCAATAGTACTACTTTCTCCAAAGCATACATTATGCCTGATATGCAAAACCGTTATGGTACAAGCTCCGGATTGTTTAGCTGGGGAGACCCGACAAACCGTCGATATGACCCGTCTAACTTTTTTGAGACAGGTACTAATGTTATCAACTCGGTAGCCTTGTCTACCGGAAATTCCAAGAATCAGACTTATCTTTCAGCCTCTACTACTAATTCTGGTGGTATTCTTCCGAATAACTCTTATAATCGTTATAATTTTACAGCACGTAATACTACGAATTTCCTGAATGACAGACTGACTCTGGATATTGGCGCACAATATATTATTCAGAATAATAAAAACATGGTTGCTCAAGGGCAGTATTATAACCCGCTTCCTTCATTGTATTTATTTCCTCGTGGAGATAATTTTGACGAAATTCGTTTGTATGAACGTTATAACACAAACTACGGTTATATGGAACAGTATTGGCCCTATGGTGATGCTAGTTTGTCATTACAGAATCCGTATTGGGTGCAGAACCGTATAATCCGTACTTCCGATAAAAAACGTTATATGCTGAATGCTTCTTTGAAATGGAAGGTGACAGATTGGATTAATATCGTAGGGCGTGTGAATCTGGACAATTCCGATTATCGGAACAAGAATGAGAAGTCGGCTTCTACATTAACTACATTTTGTGGAGTAAGTGGTGGCTTCGAAGATGCCATGCGACAAGAACGTTCTTTGTATGCAGATGTTTTGGCTAATATAGACAAGACTTTCGGTGATTTTCATTTGACAGCCAACGTGGGGGCTTCTGTTTATCATACCTCAATGGATCAATTGTATTTTGCCGGTGATTTGGTTATTCCGAACTTTTTCCAAGTTAATAATATAAATTTCTCTTCAAATTATAAACCGGATCCTACCGGATATAAAGATGAGATCCAAAGTGTTTTTGCCAGCGCGGAATTAAGTTGGAAGAGTCAATTGTATTTAACATTGACAGGACGTAATGACTGGGACTCTAAATTAGCTTTCTCCAAGAAAAAGTCATTCTTTTATCCGTCAGTTGGTTTGTCAGCTTTACTGTCGGAGATGGTTGCTTTGCCGGAGTTGATAACTTATGCTAAAGTACGTGGTTCCTATACAGTGGTGGCCTCTTCATTCGATCGCTTCCTTACTAACCCCGGATATGAATACAACAGCCAGACACATAACTGGGCAAATCCAACCGTTTATCCAATGGAAAACATGAAACCGGAAAAAACGAAATCATGGGAAATAGGTTTGAACCTGAAATTCTGGCAGAACCGTTTCAGCTTGGATGCTACTTATTATCGTTCCAATACATTGAATCAGACATTTAAAGTAGATATTCCGTCATCTTCCGGTTATAAGCAAGCAATTGTTCAAGCAGGTGATGTACAGAATCAAGGTGTTGAGCTAGCTTTAGGATTTAGTGATAAATGGGCAGGTTTCGGCTGGTCTTCTAATGCTACTTTCACTCTAAACCGCAACAAGGTGAAACGCCTGGCTAGTGGTAGCGTTAACCCGGTGACTGGAGAGGCTATTCAGATGGATGAAATGAATGTAGGCTGGTTAGGTAAAGAAAATGTGGCTCCTCGTGTTATTCTGACAGAGGGAGGTTCAATGACTGATATCTATGTATATAACCAATTGACCAAAGATAATAATGGTAATATAAAAGTTGACCAGAATGGAAATTTGGGTATTACTTCATCAAACACTCCGGTGAAAATCGGCAATCTGGATGCTGATTTTAATTTAGGCTGGATCAACCATTTCACTTATAAAGGTATTGACTTGGGAGTTGTGTTGTCTGCACGTGTAGGTGGACTAGCTTATTCGGCTACTCAAGGTATCTTGGATTATTATGGAGTGTCTGAAACATCCGCTTCTATCCGTGATAATGGTGGTATGCCTATCAATAATGGTAAGGTTGATGCCCAAAAGTATTATCAGGCTATCAGTACAGGTGAAGGTGGTTATGGTCGTTACTACCTATATAGCGCAACCAACGTACGTTTACAAGAATTAAGCTTGAATTATACACTTCCAAGAAGATGGTTTAAAAATGTGGCAAATGTAACTTTAGGTGTTGTAGGACGTAATCTATGGATGATTTACTGTAAAGCTCCGTTTGATCCGGAATTGTCTGCTTCTACTTCCAGTAACTATTATATGAATGTAGACTACTTTATGCAGCCTAGCTTACGTAACTTCGGTTTTAATGTGAAAGTTCAATTCTAAAAGAAAAAACTAATGTTATGAGAAAATATTTAAGAAATATCACAGTCGGTGTCGCTCTGTTGTTGCTGGCAGGAAGTTGTACCGATAAATTTGAGGAGTATAATACGAATCAATATCAGATTCATGATGCTGACCCGGCTACTCTGATGAAATCGATGATTGAAACAATCGTGAATATTCAGCAGAATGACTCTCAAATGCAAGACCAGATGGTGGGACAATTAGGTGGCTATTTATGCTGTTCTAATACATGGAGTGGCACAAATTTCAGTACATTCAATCAAAGTGATGCATGGAATGCTACTCCCTGGAACACTCCGTTTGAGAAAATATATGGAAACTTTTTCCAGATACAGGAAGCGACAAATTCTACGGGACATTATTATGCTTTTGCTTGTATGATACGCGCTATAACAATGCTCCGTGTCGCGGACTGTTACGGACCGATGCCTTACAGCCAGGTAAAAAAAGGCAATTTCTACGTTTCTTATGATACTCAGGAGCAGGTCTATGCTAATATATTAAATGATTTAGCCAATGCTGCTGACGTTCTGTATAATTATTATGTAGAGACAAATGGTAACGCGCCATTGGGAGCTAACGATCCTGTTTTCGAAGGAAATTATTCTGGTTGGGCAAAGTTGGCAAATTCAATGCGTTTACGTGTTGCAATGCGAATTAGCGGAACATGGCCCGGCATTGCTAAAGAAGCAGCCGAAGCAGCAGTAATACATAAAGCCGGGTTGATTGAAAGTAATTCGGACAATGCCATGCTTTCTTGCGGAACACAAAGCAACCCATATCAACTTGCCGCTGTCAGTTGGGGGGATTTGCGTGTGAATGCAAATATCGTAGATTATATGAATGCATATGATGACCCGCGTATGTCGAAGTTCTTTAATAAATCTACTCTTACTGGAAAAACAGATCAATATGTGGGTATGCGTACAGGAGATGCTGATTTCAAAAAGGCAGATGCAGCAGGTTTCTCTATTCCTGCCTATACGGCGACTTCCAAATTAATGGTTTTCTGTGCCGCCGAGACAGCCTTCTTGCGTGCAGAAGGAAAATTGCATGGTTGGAATGTAGGTACTAAGACAGCAAAAGCTTACTATGAGGACGGTATCAATTTGTCTATGGAGCAATATCAGGTTTCAGCTACCGAGTATTTGAAGATTGATGAAGCTCCTGTTGTATCACATGAAAGTGACGCCGTGCAGAACGCTACCGCAACGATAACCAATACTGTTAGTGTGAAGTGGGATGATAGCGAAGCTGATAATGCGAATGGGAAGAATTTCCAACGTATCATTACTCAAAAATGGATTGCCAATTATCCGCTGGGACTGGAAGCATGGGCGGAATATCGTCGTACAGGCTATCCGGAACTTTATCCTTGCATCGACAATTTATCTGATTGTGGCGTGAGCAGTCTGCGTGGTATGCGTCGTTTGAGCTTCCCCTATACAGAAGCACAGAATAATAAAGCCAATTATGAACAAGGTGTTGCAGAACTTAGCGGTGCCGATAATGAAGCCACTGACTTGAAATGGGCAAAGAAGAACTAATTTATATAATGCATAAAAAAGGACTTTTATGAAGAAAATTTATTTATTATACATTGTACTCATATCATTGGCAACAACCTCTTTGATAGGTTGCAGTGATTGGACGGAGTCGGAAGCAAAAACTTTTCCTGAATCGATCGTATCAGATGAATATTATGCAGCTTTGCGCGCTTATAAAAAAACTGATCATCAGGTTGCTTTCGGTTGGTTTGGCGGTTGGAGTGGTGAAGGTGCTTTTATGAAAAGCTCTTTAGCCGGTATTCCGGATAGTGTAGATATTGTTTCAATTTGGGATAATGGGACAAATCTTTCTGAAGCTCAACGTAAGGACATGACTTTCTGTCAAGACATGAAAGGTACAAAAATTATATACTGTTCAATTATTGGTTCTGTAGGAGATAAACTGACTCCACAAAATATACTGGATAATTGGGAAGAAATGGGATATAATAGTAAACAAGAAGCTATTAATGCATTTTGGGAATATCCGTCAGACGAGAGTAACAAACAAGCAGTAGAAGCTTCAATCCGTAAATATGCAAAGGCTATTATAGACACATTAGATTTATATGGCTATGATGGATTTGATATTGATTATGAACCGGTAGCCGGTCCATATACCGGAAATATTGTCAATACGGATGAAAACTTGTTTTTCTTTATTGATGAACTAGGCAAGTATCTAGGACCGAAATCCGGTACAGGAAGACTATTGGTAATTGATGGTGAACCTCAAAGGATTACGACCAAGCCCGAAATTGGAACTTACTTTGACTATTTCATTATTCAGGCTTATAAACCGGGACGTGATTCTAATTTGGATGGAAGACTTATTGATGGTAACGTATGGGGACCAGCATTAATAGCAACTTTTGGTGGAGTGATGAGTGAAGAGGAAATTACGAAAAGAACAATAATGACTGAGAATTTTGAAGCAACCGATGCTGCTATGGATGGTGGTTATCCTTATACTGACCGCTATGGAAACAGCATGAATTCTTTGGAAGGCATGGCACGTTGGCAGCCTAGAAATGGTTTCCGTAAAGGCGGTGTAGGTACTTATCATATGGAAGCAGAATTTGGAACTTCGCCGGAATACAAGAATATACGTCGTGCTATTCAGATCATGAATCCTTCATCACATTCATTACTTAAAAATTAATGTAAACTTATGAAACGTATGAATTATATAAAAATGTTATGCTTCTCTGCGGTTATAGCTGGATTGGGAAGTATGGTAAGTTGCGGTGATGCGAAATACGATACTTTAGATACACATGCTTATATAGAAGAAGCACTATCAAGTACAAGTCAAAAAGTGACAGTACAAGCCTCCGGAGAAACTTTTACCCCCCTAAACGTACATCTTAGTAATCTTTCTTCTACAGATAATCATTATAAGTTAGTTACAGACCAGTCGGTATTGGATACCTATAATCGCATTAATGGAACTGGGTATATAATGTTACCCGAAGAATATTATACATTACCGGAAACTATTACTGTGAAAGCCGGACAATATGCTACCGATGCTCTCTCTATCGCTTTGAAAGCTTTCAGTCAGGAAATGATGAAATCAGGAGAATCATACGCACTACCTGTTAAACTTGTATTACAGGACGGAAGTGTTTCGCCAATGGCGAATACCGGAACTTTTGTTATTTTGGCAGAAAGTATTATCGAATTTTCAGCCCCAATGTTTACTAGTTCTGCTTCTTTGACTTCTAATAAATATGCAGAATCACCTGAAAGTTATGCACAATATACGATAGAAGTTCGTTTTCAAGTAAGTAATATGAATAATCGCAATCGTGCTATTTTCAGTAATGGCAACGGTGATGCCCTGAATAATATTTTGTTGCGTTTTGAAGACCCACAGTCTGACAATGAGAATTTTAAGGCTCATTCACTGGTGCAGATAGTAGGTCGCAATAGTCTTTATTTGAATCCAAGTAATTCTTTTAAACCTAATGAATGGCAACATTTGGCTTTAGTATGTGATGGTTCTTCTTACCGTCTTTATATTAACGGAATGGATTCAGGTGTATTGAGTATTCCGTCAGGTCCCACTATTTTTGCTAATGTAAGTTGGTTTAGTGCTGATACCTGGTGGAGTGGCTGTAAAATTTTGATGAGTGAAGCACGTATCTGGTCCGTAGTCCGTACCGCTTCTCAGATTCAGAATAATATGACTCAAGTTAGTCCTAAATCTGTGGGTTTGGAAGCTTATTGGCGTTTTAATGAAGGACAGGGCAATGTGTTTGAAGATGCAACCGGTAAAGGGCATACTTTAACAACTTCTGCTAGTCCTACATGGATTGACGGTATTTTATCTACGGATAAAGCTACCGAATGGAAATAGTAAAAATTAAATTGTATGTGTATATGAAAAATATATTTCAATCATTAGCAATTGCGGCTTTGTTGGGCCTGTTTATTCCTTTCCTTTCATCTTGCAAAGATGATGATGAAACTTTCAACGAATGGAATGCCACATATGTGTCTTTGCAACGAAATGATTACTTGTCCGGTAACGTGAAAACGTTTAATCTGACTCATGATGCGGAAGGTGTCAGAGGAGATGAAATCAAGATGGTTTTTACTCTTAAAGTGCAACAACCCGCACCCGCAGATATTGTTGCTACATTAGGTGTGAAGAGCGAAAATGAAGGACTTGATGCAAACCAAATCTCTTTAAGTTTGCCGCAAGTAACTCTTAAGGCAGGACAAATTGTTTCCGAAGAAATTACTGCAACAGTTGATCCGGAAATATTTGCTGACATCATGGAAAAATCAAGTTTTTCTTTTAGTGTTTCAATCAGTAATATTACTACAACTGATGGCAATACAGTCATAAGCAGTAATTTGAGAACTTTACCTGTTATTATAAATAAGGCTGCTTTCCTCAATTTGAAAACTGGCACTCCACCTAATAGTCAACTTATCAGTGATCGTGCAAGTTGGGTAATCAAAGTAGAAGAAGGAGTAGAAGGATCAGGAAATAATTTAGTGGATGGTAATAACTCAGATCTCGCCCTTAATAATAAAGGGTTCTGGTTTACTGTTGACCTTGGTAAAAATAAGCTTCTGACAGGAATTAAAACCAATCATTATGGTTCTGCATATGCTCCCAGAAAAGTAGAAATATTGCAGTCGGAAGATGGTGTAACCTGGAAATCATTAAGTTCAGTAGCAACTTCTGGTGCAACACAGTATCTTACTTTTATTTCTCCTATTACTACGAGATTTTTGAAATACCAGATTCTAACTATTGCTTCAAGCGGACGAACAGATGTAACAGAATTTAATGTCTATGAACCTAAAAGTGAGTAGGTATAATGACTTAGACAATATTTAGGATTGACGTTATAAGTCTTTCCTTAATGGATAAAAATCTCTTTATCAACTTGATAAAGAGATTTTTTTGTGTTTGGGAGCAAAGATATATAGACATGCACAGTTCTGAGGTTGCTTTGATTACAACGAGAAGAATAGCTCCTAAATTCTTAATAAGCATTAAAAGAACAGGCTTTAGTTTAGTCCCGGAGTTCTTTTAGTTGTATTCTTTATATAACGCCATTAATTATAAACATGAAAGACATGAATCTAAAACTGATTTTGAGATCGCTAATATTCTTTTTGAGTTTATGGATATGTACATCTGCTGCATATGCTCAAATCTCCTTAATGAAAGACAGAAAAACGAAAGCCAAGGTTATTTTGGAAGAAGATAGTCAAGTGAATAGGGTAGCTGCTAATCTCTTTCAATCTTTCGTTCAAAAGATAACGGGTAAAACTTTGCCTATTGTAATAAAACAGATTCCACAAAAAGGAGATATCTTTATTGGTGGAGAAACTTCCCAAGAAGTGACAGAGGATGGATTTTCTATTTCTACTCAAGATGGCATTCTAAGAGTTTCAGGTAAGGACAATGGAGTCGTTTATGGAATTGTAACCTTATTAGAACAATATTTAGGTGTTGATTACTGGGGAGAAAATGAATATTCTTTAGTTCCTCAAAAGACGATAACTCTACCTTTGATTAATAAAATAGATAATCCGGCTTTCCGTTATCGCCAGACGCAATGCTATGCTATTCGTACAGATTCTGTCTATAAATGGTGGAATCGACTGGAAGAGCCAAATGAGGTCTTTGCTGCCGGTTATTGGGTGCACACCTTTGATAAATTATTACCTTCTTCTGTTTATGGAAAAGAACATCCCGAATACTATTCTTATTTTAAGGGAAAACGTCATCCGGGAAAGGCTAGCCAGTGGTGTCTGAGTAACCCGGAAGTCTTTGAAATTGTAGCACAACGCGTTGATTCTATTTTTAAGGCAAATCCTGATAAACAGATTATGTCTGTAAGCCAGAATGACGGTAACTATACGAATTGTACTTGTGATGCATGTAAGGCTATTGATGATAGGGAAGGGGCATTATCGGGAAGTATAATCACTTTCTTAAATAAATTGGCTGCCCGTTTTCCAGATAAGGAGTTCTCCACATTGGCTTATTTATATACGATGAATCCGCCAAAGCATGTGAAACCTTTGCCTAATGTGAATATAATGCTTTGTGATATTGATTGTGACCGCGAAGTGACATTGACAGAAAATGCTTCAGGCAAGCAGTTTGTGAAGGCAATGGAAGGCTGGTCTGCTATAACAGATAATATCTTTGTTTGGGATTATGGCATTAACTTCGATAATTATCTTGCTCCATTCCCAAATTTCCATATCTTGCAGGATAATATCCGTCTTTTCAAGAAGAATCATGCCACCATGCATTTTTCTCAGATTGCAGGAAGTAGGGGCGGAGACTTTGCAGAATTGCGTGCTTATCTGGTATCGAAGTTGATGTGGAATCCGGAAGTTAACGTCGACTCATTGATGCAACATTTTCTGCATGGTTACTATGGCGAAGCTGCTCCCTATCTCTATCAATATATAAAAGTGATGGAAGGCGCACTGATTGGTAGCGGACAAAGACTATGGATATATGATTCGCCTGTCTCCCATAAAAATGGAATGTTGAAACCGACCTTGATGCGTCGTTACAATGATTTGTTTGATTTGGCGGAAAAAGCTGTTGAAGCGGATAATACATTCTTGAAAAGAGTTCAACGTGCTCGTTTGCCACTTCAGTATTCTGAGTTGGAAATAGCACGTACGGAAACCGTGAAAGACTTAGTTGATATAGACAAGAAGTTGACACTTTTTGAAGAGAGAGTGAAAGAGTTTAATGTTCCTACATTGAATGAACGTTCCAATTCGCCGGTAGAGTACTGTGAGCTATACCGTAAACGTTATATGCCGCAGACTGAACAGAGTTTGGCATTAGGAGCCAAAGTTTCTTATATTATTCCACCTACCGGAAAATATGCAGAAATAGGAAAGACGGCATTAGTGGACGGACTGTTTGGAGGAGCTACTTTTGTAGACAGTTGGGTAGGCTGGGAAGGAACCGATGGTGCGTTCATCATAGATTTAGGAGAAGAAAAGGAGATTCATAGTGTAGAAACAGATTTCTTACATCAGATTGGAGCTTGGATTCTCTTTCCTTTAAAAGTTGCCTATTCTTATTCGGCGGATGGAGAACGATATACGCCTTGGGGTGCAACCGATTTGGCTGAAGAACGTTCCGGTAAGGTCGGATTCCGCGGAGTTAAGACAGAATCTGCAACGCCTATAAAGACACGTTATATAAAAGTAGAAGTTACGGGAACGAAAGAATGTCCGACTTGGCATTATGGTGTAGGGCATCCTTCATGGTTTTTCATAGATGAAGTGATAATAAAATAAAAAAAATAGGGGGGAGGCATTAGTAGTTTCCCCCTTTTAGTTGTATTATATATAGATGGGTTAGAAAAATGATTTTTTCATCTATATACTATGATTTATGCAACAGAATAAAACTGCTTCTCAACAGAAAACGATCACCCCGGTTTACTGGGTGCCTACTGCTTATTTTGCAATGGGACTTCCTTTTATAATTGTCAATTTGGTCTCTTCATTGATGTTCAAGAATTTGGGCGTTTCAGATACGCAAATCACATTTTGGACTTCATTACTCATATTGCCATGGACATTGAAATTCCTATGGAGTCCTTTTCTTGAAATGTATCGGACAAAGAAGTTTTTTGTATTATTTACAGAACTTCTGAGTGGTGTATTATTCGGGGTGGTTGCATTCTCTTTAATGTTTGATTACTTTTTTGCTATTAGTATTTCGACAATGGCACTTATTGCATTTAGTGGAGCCACACACGATATAGCCTGTGACGGAGTGTACATGGCAGAACTTAATCAAGTAGACCAAGCGAAATATATCGGAGTACAAGGTGCTTTTTATAATATAGCTAAACTTGTGGCTAATGGTGGGTTAGTTGCTCTGGCTGGTAGTTTGGCGGAACATTTTGGGGCTATAAAAGGAGCATCTGTCGATATGAACAAAGATGCATATTCATATGCCTGGATGATAATATTTGTTATCATAGCTATTATAATGATATTATTAGGGCTTTATCATACTAAAATGCTTCCTTCTACGCAGCATCCGGCAGTTACTAATAAAAAGTCAGTTTCGGAAGTTATGAATGAAACATATATTGTCATCAAAAACTTCTTTACTAAAAAACATATTTATTATTATATTGCTTTTATTCTCTTGTATCGACTAGCGGAGGGGTTTATTATGAAAGTCGCTCCTCTGTTCTTGCAAGCATCAAAGGCTGAGGGAGGGCTAGAACTTTCATTAACAACAATAGGAACACTGAATGGTATTTTTGGTTCTGCAGCATTTGTAATTGGTTCTTTATTATCCGGAATTTATATTGCTAAAATTGGATTGAAAAAGACACTTTTCCCATTATGCTGTGTTTTCAACCTTCCGTTTGTTGCTTATACTTTCCTTGCTGTTACGCAACCGGATAATTTTTATTTGATAGGAACATGTATCACTATGGAATATTTTGGTTACGGTTTCGGATTCGTAGGTCTGACATTGTTTATGATGCAACAGGTTGCTCCCGGGAAACATCAAATGGCACATTATGCTTTCGCATCAGCAATCATGAACTTAGGCGTAATGCTTCCGGGAATGATTAGCGGTTACATTAGTGATAAATATGGATATGAAAAGTTTTTCATATATGCTTTGATTGCTGCAATTCCGGCTCTTTTGATTACCTATTTCATACCTTTTACGTATGACGATTCAAAAAATAAATAACATAAAATTCAATTATTATGAATAAGATTCAAATTCCTTGGGAAGATCGTCCTGTCGGATGTACGGACGTAATGTGGCGTTACTCACAAAATCCGGTTATCGGACGCTACCACATTCCTTCATCCAATAGTATTTTCAATAGTGCTGTTGTTCCTTTCAAAGACGGTTTTGCTGGTGTATTCCGTTGTGATAATAAAGCTGTACAGATGAATATCTTTGCAGGATTCAGCAAAGACGGTATTCATTGGGATATTAATCACGAGCCTATCCAATTCAAGGCCGGTAACACGGAAATGATTGAATCAGAGTATAAGTATGACCCTCGTGTGACATGGATTGAAGACCGCTATTGGGTAACCTGGTGTAATGGCTATCATGGTCCTACTATTGGTATCGCTTATACTTTCGACTTTAAAGAATTCTTCCAATGTGAGAACGCTTTCTTGCCTTTCAATCGTAACGGCGTACTTTTCCCACAGAAAATAGATGGTAAATATGCTATGTTGAGCCGTCCCAGTGATAACGGACATACTCCGTTTGGAGACATATACATCAGTTATAGTCCGGATATGAAATATTGGGGCGAACATCGTTGTGTGATGAAAGTGACCCCATTCCCGGAAAGTGCCTGGCAGTGTACAAAGATAGGTGCCGGCTCAGTACCTTTCCTTACAGAAGAAGGTTGGTTGCTTTTCTATCATGGTGTTATCACTACCTGTAACGGTTTCCGTTATGCAATGGGCTCTGCCATACTTGATAAAGACCATCCGGAGAAAGTGCTTTACCGTACCCGTGAATATCTGATTGGCCCGGCTGCTCCTTACGAACTTCAAGGCGATGTGCCCAATGTAGTATTCCCCTGTGCTGCTTTGCAGGACGGCGAACGTGTAGCTGTTTATTATGGTGCTGCAGATACGGTTGTAGGCATGGCTTTCGGATATATTAAAGAGATTATCGACTTTACTAAACGAACAAGTATCATTTAATAAAGCTATGAGACGTATTTTATTAACTTACACACTTGCTTTCGCCCTTCTTCCCGTTTATGCGGGAGAAGGCGGAAGCCCTCCCACTAAAAGGAATCTTTTGATAGATTATGTAGATCCTTTTATTGGAACTACAAATTTCGGTACTACCAACCCCGGCGCAATCTGCCCGAATGGTATGATGTCCGTAGTTCCTTTCAATGTGATGGGCTCTTCTGAGAATACGTACGACAAAGATGCCCGATGGTGGTCTACTCCTTATGAACATACAAACTGTTTCTTTACCGGATATGCTCATGTGAATTTGAGCGGAGTCGGTTGTCCTGAGTTAGGCTCCTTATTATTGATGCCTACTACCGGAGAACTGAATGTAGATTATAAAGAATATGGCAGTAAATATAAGGATGAACAGGCTTCACCGGGGTATTACTCCAACTATCTGACTAAGTATAATGTAAAGACAGAAGTGTCTGCTACTCCGCGTACTAGTATTGCCCGTTTTACTTTCCCAAAAGGCAAAAGTCATATATTGTTGAATTTAGGAGAAGGATTGACGAATGAAAGCGGTGCCATGCTCCGTCGCGTAAGCGATAGCGAAGTGGAAGGCGTAAAATTGCTTGGTACATTTTGTTATAATCCCCAAGCTGTATTTCCTATTTATTTTGTGATGCGGGTTAAAAAGACTCCCGCTGCAACCGGATATTGGAAGAAACAACGTCCGATGACAGGTGTGGAAGCCGAATGGGATCCGGATCAGGGGAAGTATAAACTCTATACCCGTTATGGAAAAGAAATAGCAGGTGATGATGTCGGCACTTATTTTTCTTTCGATACGGAAGAGGGTGAACAGGTGGAAGTGCAGATGGGAGTTTCTTTTGTCAGCATAGAGAATGCCCGGTTAAATCTGGATCGTGAACAAGCGGGAAAGAGTTTTGAACAGATTCTTGCAGATGCGCGTGCAAAATGGAATGATGACTTGTCGCGTATTACAGTAGAAGGCGGAACAGACGCTCAGAAAACAGTGTTTTATACGGCACTTTATCATTTGCTGATTCATCCGAATATCCTACAGGATGTCAATGGAGAATATCCGGCAATGGAAAGCGATAAGATTATGACAACAAAAGGAGATCGCTACACGGTATTTTCTCTTTGGGACACCTATCGTAATGTCCACCAATTGCTGACTCTTGTCTATCCGGAACGTCAAATGGAAATGGTTCGCACCATGCTTGATATGTATCGGGAACACGGCTGGTTGCCTAAATGGGAATTATATGGAAGAGAGACATTGACAATGGAAGGTGATCCGAGTATTCCGGTAATTGTAGACACTTGGATGAAAGGGTTGCGTGACTTTGATGTTGATTTGGCTTACGAAGCAATGTACAAATCAGCGACCTTACCGGGAGCAGAGAATCTGATGCGTCCCGATAACGATGATTATATGTCAAAAGGATATGTACCTCTTCGTGAACAATATGATAATTCCGTATCCCATGCATTGGAATATTACATTGCAGACTTTGCCTTATCCCGCTTTGCTGAGGCTTTAGGTAAAAAGGAAGACGCGGAAATGTTTTATAAACGTTCTTTAGGCTACAAGCATTATTATAGTAAGGAGTTCGGTACATTCCGTCCGATTCTTCCTGATGGAACTTTTTATAGTCCGTTTAACCCCAGACAGGGAGAGAACTTTGAACCGAATCCCGGCTTTCATGAAGGAAATTCCTGGAACTATACATTCTATGTACCTCACGATGTATATGGGCTTGCCAAGTTGATGGGTGGAAAGAAACCTTTTATTGACAAGCTGCAAATGGTTTTTGATGAAGGTCTTTATGACCCGGCTAATGAACCGGATATTGCCTACCCTTATTTATTCTCATACTTTAAAGGTGAAGAATGGCGTACACAGAAAGAGATACAACGTTTGTTGGATAAGTATTTCACAACGAAACCGGATGGCATTCCGGGAAATGACGATACAGGAACAATGTCTTCATGGGCTATTTTCAATATGATCGGTTTCTATCCGGATTGTCCGGGACTACCCGAATATACATTGACGACTCCGGTATTTGACAAAGTGACGATTTGTCTGGATCCGAAATGGTATAAAGAAAAAGAGTTGGTGATTGAGACTAATCGTACTCAACCGGGAACTCTATATATCAATAAGGTGTTATTGAATGGCAAGAAGTTCAATAAATATCATATCACACATGATGAACTTGTTCATGGTCAACGCATATTTTTTGATTTAAAGTAACACACAGTGTTTCATAGGTATCGTTTTTGGGTTGACAGGGCTGTCGGACTTTTCAGGGTTCGGCAGCCCATTTTTTTACATTTATTCTTATCATTATATCTAATAAAAAGAGTGACGGTATATGCTTGGTATAGCGTCACTATATGGATGGAATAGCGTCACTATCCGAGTTGGATACCGTCATCATCCTGTTTTCATATTTATCAACTCTTTCCTCTTTTATTTATTCTCTGTTACATAAGCGATTACAAAACATCCCTTTATTCGTCTACTATACAAATAGCGTATAATAGAATTAAAATGAAAAAGAATTTATTTGGACATATCCTTTGGATACTGATATTGGTGGAGTGTTTTCCTTTATTGGCTGTTGCGGCGTCACAGCAAAAAGAGCAACGTTATAAGATTGCTGTATGCGACTGGATGATTTTGAAGCGTCAGAAGATAGGCTCGTTCCAGTTGGTACATGAATTGAATGGCGATGGTGTAGAACTGGATATGGGTGGTCTTGGTAAAAGGGAGATGTTTGATAACAAACTGCGCGAATCTCATTTCCAACAACTGTTTCGTGAAACTGCCCGGAAGTTCCAATTAGAAGTTCCTTCTGTTGCTATGTCCGGATTCTATGGACAGTCTTTTTTAGAGCGTGCTAATTATAAAGAACTGGTACAGGATTGTTTGAATGCAATGAAAGTGATGAACGCTAAAGTTGCTTTTCTTCCATTAGGTGGAATAAAGGTGGGTTGGGAAAAGAAGCCGGAGTTGCGTGTGGAAGTGGTAAAACGCCTGAAAGAGGTGGGAGATATGGCTGCTTCTGAAGGAGTTGTCATTGGAATTGAAACTCAATTGGATGCTAAAGGAGATGTAAAATTACTGAAAGAGATAAATTCGCCCGGTATTAAAATTTATTTTAAATTCCAAAATGCATTAGAGAATGGCAGGGATTTGTGTAAGGAACTCAAGATTTTGGGAAAGAAGAGGATCTGCCAGATTCATTGTACAGATACAGATGGAGTAACTCTGCCTTTTAATAAGAGGTTAGATATGAATAAAGTGAAAAAGACGCTCGATAAGATGGGGTGGAGCGGATGGCTGGTTGTAGAACGTTCGCGGGATAAAGAGGATGTGCGAAATGTGAAGAAGAATTATGGAACAAACATAAAGTATCTGAAAGAGGTGTTTCAATAGTAATACACATTTTCTATTAGAGTAGAATTTTTATCATATTAAAAATCTATTCACAGACATTAGCTTCGGTGATCAGTAAGGATTCAGACGCTCGACGGCTTCTTATATGGAAATACATTACGCAGAAGTGTTGTTGAACTTGGCGAAGTCTGTTTGGGGTGCCGGTGGCACGTATCATGCATAGGGAGTTTAGGCTTTGATGGTAATACGCTTAACATTGATCCTGCATTCCTGTTCAGATATTATTTCCTCAAATTGCGTCAAAGTGTACAACAGACTAATACTATATTGTATCAGACCGTTAGTTGGGGAGACCACTCTCAGGTGGCATGGGAACTTTCAACCCGCTGGTTGAATAAAAGTTCTCCTGATTTTCAGGAAAGGGTAATTTGCTAAAACTAAAAAAGCAATTTATCATAGAGGATGGTTCAAATCATTTCTCCTTTCAAAGGGAGGGTGGTTTGGACTGTTTTCTTATATATAGAGTTCTCTAAGAGAAAGTTGGTAAGTCGTTTTAGCTTTCAGTCACTACTGTAAGTTCTTGTTTATCACTGTTTCGGCTGAATACGCCTGCTTTCAGCCGGAATCCCCGTGGATAAAGGAATCATAGAAGAAACTGAATAGCTGAAAGCGGATAAATGTATTTTCTACATCTTCCTGATGAATGTAGTATTTCTTGCTTTCCGGCCTCCTATATGAGTTTCATTCTTGTAGTACAAAAAAAACTCATTTTTAATCAATTACAATGATTGAGAGAGGGTATAAAAGAAATAAAATTGTTGCAATTTTAATTTTATTCTTCAATACGTGATTACATATTTTGAGGTTATTCGTCCTGTTTATGTATGATAAAAAAAGAAATATCGTGTATTTTTGAACTAAATATGTAAACAGATGGAAAAAGAACAAGTCTTTTCTGGAAAAACACAGAGCAAATATCTAAGCGCAGCGAAGATTATCTGTCTCTCTTTTTTGTTTGCTGTTCCTGTGGAGACATTTGCTGAAAGAGTAAAAGAAATGCCTGCCGTAAATGCAGTTCAGCAACAGGGAATTGTAAAAGGAACAGTAGTGGATGCCCAAGGTGAACCTATTATTGGAGCTAGTGTGACAATAAAAGGAGGAACGGTCGGCACGATTACTGATATTGATGGTAACTTTTCATTGACAGTGCCGGCAGGAAGCCAGATTGTAGTATCCTTTATTGGATATACTCGTCAATTTGTCACTCCAAAAGCAGGGCAGACATTAAAAATTGTTTTGCAAGAGGATACCAAGACACTCGACGAAGTTGTGGTGGTCGGATACGGTACGCAAAAAGCTAAGAACATTACAGGATCAATCCAACAAATTTCGGCATCTCAAGTAGAGGATCTTCCTGTATCAAATTTGGCAGATGCTTTGGCCGGACAAATAAATGGATTGTCGGTAAATACAGGAAATCGTCCTGGGGATCAAAGCAGTTTGAGTATTCGCCAATCTTTCAATTATGCAAAAGATGGAGGTGACTCTACTCCTTTGGTTATTATTGATGATGTGATTCAAATCGATGCTAATACGGGACGTGCTACATTGGAGCAATTTAATTTATTGGATGCTTCCGAAGTGGAAAGTATTACTGTATTACGTGATGCAAGTGCGGCAATTTATGGTTCGCGTGCTTCTCAAGGAGCTATTATCGTTAAGACAAAGCGTGGAAAGAGTGGAGCACCTAGAATAAGCTACTCAGGTAAATTTGCTTTTAACGATGCCGTTAGTCATTCAAAACTTTTGAGTGCTTATGATTATGGTGTTTGGGCAAATAGTATAATCAAAGCGACAGGGAAATCATCCAAGGATCCTAATACAGGTTTGTGGGATATGAATAAGCTTTTCAATGATAACGAACTGAATGAAATGAAAAGTCTTGACTATAATTGGCTGGATGAAGCTTGGTCTTCTGCTTTTATGATGTCTCATGCTGTGAATGTGAGTGGTGGCTCTGATCGTGCGACTTATTTTGCCGGAGCTTCTTATTATGATCAAGGCGCCAATATGGGAGAGCAGGATTATAATAAATGGACATTCCGTGCAGGAGTAGATGTGAAATTAACTTCTGACTTGAAGTTTAGTGCATCTGTTTCGGGGAACCAGTCGGAAATAAGCAAATCATTTACGAAAAATGCTAGTAACCTGGATGCATTTGGTGGTAAAGCAAGTGAACAGGGTGATTATAATCTATTACACCATATGCCAAAATATATTCCTTGGGAAGTGACATTGGATGATGGGCAAACATATTATACGTCTCCTGCTTTAGGACCTCATGCAAACTCCGGAAATGCGGCATCTGCTAATCAGATTGCCAGTTGGAATTATTTTAGCTTATTGGATAATGGTTCAGGACAAGAAACGAAGGCTTTCAATTATTCTGCAAATTTTTCAATGACATATGCTATTCCTTATGTGAAAGGATTAAGCATAAAAGGTACATATGCAACGTCTCGCAGTACATCTGATTCCGAACAGCGTCAAATGCCTTTTACTTTGGCTTTTTTGGGTAATAAGTTGGTGAAAGATGGACAACATCTTTATGGTGCACATACAGGAGTAAGCGAATATACGTTTAAAGAAAATGATAAATCATCACGCGTGGCGTATAGTGATGTCATAACATCTAATCGCCAGATGAACTTCTACATTAACTATGACCGGACATTTGGCAAACATAGTGTATCTGCTATGGCTTCTGTTGAGCGTACGGATGCAGAATATACGAAGAAATTTTATCTTTACGATAACCCTGATTCCCCTTATTTGGGTACAAGTACAACAGCAGGTACACTGAATGCGGGAAATTCGTATACTCAGAAAAATGAATCGGGTACTCTTTCTTATCTAGGACGTGTACAATATAGTTATGCAGATAGATATATGCTTCAGTTCCTGTTCCGTTCGGATGCTTCTACAAAATTTGCTCCGGAAAACTATTGGGGATTCTTCCCTGGAATATCTGCAGGATGGGTTGTTTCTGAAGAATCGTGGTTTAAAAAGACTCTTCCTTGGTTTGAGTATTTGAAGACTCGTCTTTCATGGGGTAAGACAGGTAAAGATAACCTTGGTGCTTGGGCTTGGAAACAAACTTATAGCTATGGAGCAGATAAAGGTTTCCAGTTTGGAAGTAATGGGGGAACATTAGGTTCAGGATTGACTCCTGGAAAAACTCCTAATAGAGATGTACACTGGGACTCTACCACAAAATGGAATCTGGGTTTTGATACTCGTTTCCTAGATGGACGTTTAAGTGCAAGTTTTGATTTTTACTATGATCGTAATTCTGATATATTGAATCAGCATATGTCTAAAGTCGTGGGTGTGCCTATTACAGTTGGAGGCTCTTATGCGGAGGAAAACTATGGCCGTATTGATGCAAAAGGTGTTGAAATCTCATTAGGATGGCGTGATAAAGTAGGACAAGTCCGATACAACATCGGTGTTGATTTCGGATTCAATGGCAACAAAGTGAAAGAGTGGCCGGAGCTTCCGGTTGGTTATCCTTCTGATAATACAACACGTGAAGGGGCTTCAACTTATATGCCTTCATGGGGATATCGTGTATGGAGAGGTACTTCAACTGGAGATGGCATATTACGTAATCAAACGGATATTGACCATTATTGGGCATATCTGACAGAACATGCTGAAGCGGCAGGAACTACACCGAAGTTTTTTAATATTACTGATAAAAGTAAAATGAAACCGGGTATGTTGGCTTATCAGGATCTTCATGGGTCATTAGATGCTAATGGAAATTTAGGCATGCCTAACGGGCAGATTGCAGATAAAGAAGATTTAGACCAGTTATGTAAGAATAATAAAACCTATGGGTTTACTACAAAACTAGGATTAAATTGGAAGGGACTTTCTTGGAGTGCGCAAATCTCAACTTCATGGGGTGGTATTCGCACAATTGATAACTATAAGGTAAATGTAAGCAGCAATCAAATGTTGTGGTCACCGGAAGTGTATTGGACAGATATGTTTGATGCAGAAAATAATCCTACCGGACGCTATCCAAATGCGGGATATAATGGGGATGCTAATGTTATTGCACAATCCGACTTCTGGACAATTAGTACTTTCCGTTGTTATATCAGGAATATGAGCATTGGTTATTCATTGCCCAAGAAATGGTTGCAACCTGCTAAAATTGAATCTGCTAAAATTAGTTTGACAGGAAATAATCTTTGGGATTTTTATAATCCATACCCAAAGAAATATCGTAATATGTACGATTCTTCAACAAGCATGTATCCAACACTGCGTACATGGTCAATTGGAATAAATTTGTCTTTTTAACAGTTTAAAAGCAAAATAAGAATATGAAAAGATTTATATATACAGCGGCACTTGCTTTGGGATTTTTGGCTACAAGTTGTAGCGATCAGTTCCTGGAAGATAAAAAGCAATATGGTGTGTTTAATGATGATACTTTTGAAAATGAAGCCCAAACCGGTTGGTTTATAGACAGGTTATATTACGATTTTTATAGCGGATATAAAGGACCCGGACAGAATATTGTGGGTTTATGGGAAGATCGTACGGCATTGACAGAAGAAAAGGGAGGGATTTCTAATATGATTGATCCTTCTAAAGAATTTGATGAGTCGGATGATTGTTCCAATTACTATGGTACCGCTCCGGCAACAAATATCCAAAATAATCCTTATACACGTATTCGTAATTGCAATTTTATCATTAATAATATTGATGAAATAGGAGTGAATATTTCTGATTCATTTAAGAAAACGGCAAAAGGGCAAATGTATTTCTTGAGAGGAATGCAATATTTTGACTTGATGCGTATGTATGGTGGTGTACCTATTGTTTTAGAGGTAGAAAATGCAGAGGTGGAAAATCCTTCTATTAAACATCCTCGAGCTTCGGTTTCAGAGTTAGTGAAGCAAATACTTTTAGACTTTGATAATGCGGCAAATATGTTACCGGACAAATGGGGAGATGCAGATCGGGGACGCTTTACCCGGGCAGCTGCATTGGCTATGAAAAGTAGGGTGTTGTTGACGTATGCTAGTCCTTTATTTAATAAGGATTGGGATAATACGGCAAACCAACGTTGGGCAGATGCATTGAGTGCTAGTTTGACTGCTGAAACAGAGCTAACCTCAGCAGGTTACGGACTTTATGGAAATACTGCAAAAGAATGGAATGATATGTTTGTCATGGATCATGGCAAGAATTTCTGTCAGGAAGTAATTATGGTTCGATTGCTTTCTTCCGGAACAACCAATACCTCCGAGAATAATGGATGGGAGAATGGCATACGTCTTTCCAGTCAAAGTGGGGGTGGTGGATTGACGGCACCTAAAGAAATGATAGATCTTTTTCCGATGAAGGATGGCAGTCGTCCTACAGTAGCTAACGGATATGATGATTTTAAATTCTTTTTAGATAGGGATCCGCGCTTTTATCGTACATTTGCTTTCTCCGGCTGCAAATGGGGATACAAAGGAGTAGCAGATGATGTGGTGTGGGCTTATCGTTGGGAATATCAGACACAGGAAGGTACGAACTATAATTATAGTGATAATAATAATGTAGCTAGTCCTGCCTTCGTACGTAAAATGTCAGATGTATCTGTAGATAATACATTTAAATATTCAGGAACTGATATCCTGGAATATCGTTATGCAGAACTGATCCTAAATATAGCTGAATGTTATGCAGCTACAGGCAATACAACCAAATGTTTGGAATATCTTGAAAAGATTCGTAATCGTGTAGGTATTTTATCAGATAATCATTACGGACTTGGAACATTTGCAGATAAATATGCAGCTTTAGAGGCTTGCTTGTATGAACGACGGGTTGAATTAGCTTATGAAGGAAAGCGTTTCTTTGACATGCAACGCTGGATGCTTTACAATGATGATGCAGCAAACAATAATATGACTTGTGCTAAACTTGGATTGGCACCTTTGAATGGCACGCACCGTACGGGAAATTATTTACAATACAAAGGAACTTTACCTACGGATGTTGATCCCTTAACCGCAGAACGTGCAGGTATTTCTATAGATCCGGATGCTGAAACTTTTGAAGACGATTTAAATGATTTGGCAATGTTCTATGAGAATAATTTTGTTCTGGCAGACCCCGATACTCCTATGGATAATGATGGACATGGTGTAGGAGTTGATCTTTTATGGAGACAACGCTATTATATATGGGGATTGAATCGTACTGCTCTTGCTGCAAATACATGGCTTACCCAGACTAAGTTGTGGAAGGATACAAATAGTATTGACGGAACATTTGATTATCAGGAATAAATTAAAGTTAGGTTTATTTCTTTTTTAAGAATTTATCAATCTCTTGTATTGAACCTCAAATCATTACTTATAAAAAGAATGGTTTGAGGTTCATTCTTTTTGATAATATCTCAATGTATATGAGAATGCTATGTTTAGTACGGAACAACAGTAAAAAACTGCCGACTTGTTTTTTTGTACTTTATCATCCATGTTTTTTCATTATTACTGATTACAATTCTTTTCCTTCTTCGTCTTATTATTGTATTTTTGAATTAACAACTTCACAAAACCAAATAAAAATGAAGAAGAAGCATGTACTTTTAGCAGCTTTCGCTGCAACAATGTTGACTCCGACTGTTGCATGGGCGCAATACCCACAGATAACTGGCGAAGCCAAAGAAAACTATACGAAAATGATGACCGAAGAGCGGAAACGTTCTGACGAAGCATGGGCAAAAGCGTTGCCGATAGTACAAAAAGAAGCTAGAGAAGGACGCCCTTATATTCCTTGGGCTGGTCGCCCGTACGATTTGCCACAGGCTGATATCCCTTCATTCCCTGGTGCTGAAGGTGGTGGTATGTACAGTTTCGGTGGCCGTGGCGGCAAAGTGATAACTGTAACAAATTTGAATGACCGTGGACCGGGCTCTTTCCGTGAAGCATGTGAAACTGGTGGTGCGCGTATTATCGTGTTCAATGTTGCCGGCATCATCCGTTTGGAATCTCCGATTATCGTCCGTGCTCCTTACGTAACTATTGCAGGACAAACAGCTCCGGGAGACGGTGTTTGTATTGCCGGAGAATCATTCTGGGTAGATACACATGATGTAGTCGTTCGTCATATGCGTTTCCGTCGTGGAGAAACGAAAGTATGGCATCGTGATGACTCTTTCGGTGGTAACCCTGTTGGTAATATAATGATCGACCACTGCTCCTGTACTTGGGGACTGGATGAGAACATATCTTTCTATCGCCATATGTATGATCCGAGTGAAGGACAGTATGAGAGCAAAGACTTGAAGCTTCCTACTGTAAATGTAACTATTCAGAATACTATTTCTGCGAAAGCATTGGATACATACAACCACGCATTCGGTAGTACCCTGGGAGGTGAGAACTGTGCATTTGCCCGCAATCTTTGGGCTAGCAATTCCGGACGTAATCCTTCTATCGGTTGGAACGGGATATTCAATTTTGTCAACAATGTAGTATTCAATTGGGTTCACCGTTCTTCTGACGGTGGCGATTATACTGCGATGTTCAATATGATTAATAACTACTACAAACCGGGACCTGCCACTCCTAAAGACTCTAATGTAGGACATCGTATCTTGAAACCGGAAGCGGGACGTAGCAAGCTGGATCATAAACAATATGGACGGGTATATGCTGACGGAAATATCATGGATGGCTATCCTGAAATTACGAAAGATAACTGGAATGGTGGAATCCAGATTGAAGATCAACCGAATACAGACGGATATACCGAGTATATGCGAAGCTATCGCCCGTTTGAAATGCCTTATATCAATATAATGAGTGCCAGCGACGCTTATGATTATGTGCTGAAGCACGTAGGCGCTAATATCCCTTGCCGTGATATTGTTGACGAACGTGTGATTGAAGAAGTCAGAACAGGTATTCCTTATTATGAAAAGAAACTTCCTAAAGACGCCTATGGTGATTTGACAGGTTTGTCTCCTAAGTCAATGGGCGAAGACGGACAGTTCAAATATCGTCGTTTACCGAAAGATTCTTATAAGCAGGGCATTATTACCGATATCCGCCAAATGGGTGGTTATCCTGAATACAAAGGTACTCCTTATGTAGATACGGATAAAGATGGTATGCCGGACGAATGGGAAATCGCTAACGGATTGAATCCGAATGACCCAAGTGACGCCAACAAGGACTGTACAGGCGACGGATACACTAATATTGAAAAATATATCAACGGTATCAGCACAAAGCACAAAGTAGACTGGCGTGATTTGAAGAACAACTACGATACTTTGGCTGAAAAAGGAAAATTAATGTAATCGGTAATCAATGAAAAAGATATTAATAATTTCTCTACTGTTACTTTGTGGCTGGATGTCTGCTGGAGCAGTTGACTTGAACAAAGAAAACCGTGACCCCAAGTATGTGGAGTCTATCGTCAGTCGCTCACAAAAGATTGTCGATAAGCTTGGAATTACAGATGCAAAAGTGGCTGAAGATGTCCGTAATATCATTGCCAACCGTTATTTTGAGTTGAATGATATCTATGAAATACGCGATGCAAAAGTCAAAAAAGTAAAAGAATCGGGATTGGCCGGTGACGCTAAGGCTGAAGCATTGAAAGCTGCTGAAAATGAAAAAGATGCAGCGTTATACCGCTCTCATTTCGCGTTTCCTGCAAATTTGTCTCTTTTCCTTGACGAAAAACAGATAGAAGCTGTGAAAGACGGTATGACCTATGGAGTGGTGAAAGTGACTTACGATTCGCATCTTGACATGATTCCTACTTTGAAAGAAGAAGAAAAGGCACAAATTTATGCTTGGCTGGTAGAAGCCCGTGAATTTGCCTTGGATGCTGAAAATTCAAATAAGAAACACGCAGCTTTCGGAAAGTATAAAGGGCGTATCAATAATTATCTGGCTAAACGCGGATACGACTTGAAGAAAGAACGTGAAGAATGGTACAAACGTGTGAAAGCACGTGGAGGATCTTTATAAGGTTCTCTTCCATAATTTAAATGGTTAGTTTGTTTGATGACGGAAAGGGTGGCTCGGAGAGTCGCCCTTTTGTCTTATATAAATTTAGAATCTGACGAAACTTCGAATCTGTTTGAGTACAAATTAGAACTTTTATCGTCTTTTCCATATAAAGGATACAATTATAGATTATAATAGAAATGAAAAAGTTAAGAAATACATTAGCTGCAATAGGTATTTTGTTCTTGGCTTCTTGTGGGGGAAGCAAAGACTATTATATGTTCACTTCATTCCATGAACCGGCTGACGAGGGTTTAAGATATTTATATAGTGAGGACGGAATGCAATGGGACAGTATTCCGGGAGTTTGGCTGAAGCCGGAACTGGGACAGCATCGACTGATGCGCGACCCTTCCATGGTGCGCACTCCCGACGGGACTTTCCATTTGGTCTGGACTACGAGTTGGAAAGGTGATTTGGGATTCGGTTATGCAAATTCCAAAGATCTGGTTCATTGGTCGGAACAACAGATGATTCCTGTCATGGCAGATGAACCGACTACCGTTAATGTATGGGCTCCGGAAATTTTCTATGATGATGATAGTGGGCAGTTTATGGTGGTGTGGGCTTCTTGCATTCCCGGTCGTTTTGAGAAAGGGATAGAAGAAGAAAACAATAACCACCGTTTGTATTATATCACAACAAAGGATTTTAAGACAGTTTCAAAAGCGAAAGTCTTATATGATCCGGGCTTTAGCACGATTGACGCTGTTCTTGTGAAACGGGCAAAGAATGATTATGTGATGGTACTCAAAGATAATACACGTCCGGAGCGCAATCTGAAAATAGCTTTTGCAGATTCCCTGACAGGGCCTTATTCGCCCGCATCACAACCCTTCACCGAATCCTTTGTAGAAGGGCCGACCGTAGAAAAGATAGGAGAGGACTATCTCATTTATTTTGATGTTTATAAGAAGAAAATATACGGAGCTATGCGTACGAAGGACTTTCGGAATTTTACCGATATCACAAATGAAGTAAGCATACCTGCCGGACATAAACACGGAACAATTTTCAAAGCTTCTGAATCGGTGGTTAAGACACTGTTGGAAGAGAGTAAGAAGAAATAAATTAAAATCTGAAATAGATCATGAACAACTCTACAAAGATTCTCTTTGCACTGGCTGCCGGATGGCTGACAGCTACGGTTTCGGCACAAGACAGAATCCATTACACAGGGAAAGAAATCTCAAATCCGACTTATCATGACGGGCAACTGTCGCCGGTAGTAGGAGTACATAATATTCAATTGGTACGGGCAAACCGGGAACACCCCGATGTCTCTAACGGCAATGGCTGGACTTACAACCATCAACCGATGCTGGCTTATTGGAACGGTCAATTCTATTACCAATACCTGGCTGATCCTTCGGACGAACACGTCCCGCCTTCCCAAACATTCCTGATGACATCAAAAGACGGTTATCAATGGACAAATCCCGAAATTGTATTTCCACCGTATAAGGTACCGGATGGATATACCAAAGAATCCCGTCCGGGTATGCAGGCTAAAGACCTGATTGCCATCATGCACCAGCGCGTGGGCTTTTATGTCTCTAAATCCGGTCGTTTGATAACGATGGGTAATTACGGAGTTGCTCTGGATAAGAAAGACGACCCGAATGATGGAAATGGCATTGGTCGCGTAGTACGCGAAATAAGGAAAGACGGTTCGTTCGGACCTATCTATTTCATTTATTATAATCACGGATTTAACGAAAAGAATACCGACTATCCGTATTTCAAAAAAAGCAAAGACCGTGAATTTGTAAAGGCTTGCCAGGAGATTCTCGATAATCCGTTGTATATGATGCAATGGGTGGAAGAGGCCGATCGTGAAGACCCTATCATTCCATTGAAAAAAGGATATAAAGCATTCAACTGCTACACACTCCCTGACGGAAGAATCGCCAGCCTTTGGAAACACGCACTGACTTCCATCAGCGAAGATGGCGGACATACTTGGGCGGAACCTGTGCTTCGTGCAAAAGGTTTTGTTAATAGTAATGCAAAAATATGGGGGCAACGTTTGAGCGACGGTACATATGCTACAGTATATAATCCCTCGGAATTCCGTTGGCCGCTTGCTATCTCATTGAGCAAAGACGGACTGGAATATACAACACTGAACCTGATACACGGTGAAATCACACCAATGCGTTACGGTGGAAATTATAAATCATACGGTCCCCAATATCCTCGTGGCATACAAGAAGGAAACGGAGTGCCTGCGGACGGTGACTTATGGGTTTCTTATAGTGTGAATAAGGAAGATATGTGGATCTCCCGTATTCCCGTACCGGTGGAACTCAATGCCTCCGCACATGCCGATGATGACTTCTCAAAATCGAAAGCGATTGCGGAACTTACCAATTGGAATATTTATTCTCCAGTCTGGGCTCCGGTTTCTTTGGATGGACAATGGCTGAAACTGCAAGATAAAGATCCGTTTGATTATGCGAAAGTGGAACGTAAAATTCCTGCTTCTAAAGAACTGAAAGTCTCATTCGATTTACAAGCCGGACAGAATGATAAAGGTACACTCCAGATAGAATTTCTGGATGAGAACGGAGTTGCCTGTTCCCGTATGGAGCTAACCAATGATGGCATTTTCCGTATGAAAGGCGGTTCCCGGTTTGCGAATATGATGAAGTATGAAGCCGGGAAAACCTATCACGTAGAAGCAGTCCTGTCAACGGCAGACCGTAATATCCAGGTATATGTGGATGGTAAAAGGGTAGGGCTGCGTATGTTCTATGCACCGGTGGCTAGTGTCGAAAGAATTGCTTTCCGTACAGGCGTGCCACGTACATTCCCGACAGTGGATACTCCTGCCGACCAGACTTATGATTTGCCGGGTGCAGGTGAACAAGAACCTTTGGCTGAATATCGCATAGCCAATGTGAAAACATCTTCTATAGACAAGGACGCGTCTTCCGCTTTTCTGAAATATGCGGATTTCAGCCATTACGTAGATTATTTCAATGGAATGGAAGATGAGAATATTGTCCAGGCAATTCCTAACGCCAAGGCTTCTGAATGGATGGAAGAGAATATTCCTTTGTTTGAATGTCCGCAACGTAATTTTGAGGAAATGTATTATTACCGCTGGTGGTCATTGCGCAAACATATCAAGAAAACTCCCGTGGGATATGGTATGACGGAATTTCTGGTACAACGTTCCTATTCGGATAAATATAACCTGATTGCCTGTGCTATCGGACATCATATTTATGAAAGTCGTTGGTTGCGTGATTCCCAATATTTGGATCAGATTATCCATACTTGGTATCGCGGTAATGATGGCGGTCCGATGAAGAAAATGGATAAGTTCAGTTCATGGAATGCGGATGCAGTGCTGGCACGCTATATGGTAGATGGTGATAAAGACTTCATGTTGGATATGAAGAAAGATTTGGAAACCGAATATCAACGTTGGGAACGTACAAACCGTCTGAAAAACGGATTGTATTGGCAAGGTGACGTACAAGATGGTATGGAAGAGTCCATCAGCGGCGGCCGTAGGAAGAAGTATGCCCGTCCTACTATCAACAGTTATATGTATGGCAATGCGAAAGCACTTTCATTGATGGGAATCCTTTCCGGTGATGAAGGAATGGCGATGAGATATGGCATGAAAGCTGATACTCTGAGAACTTTGGTCGATACCGAATTGTGGAATACACGCCATCAGTTCTTTGAAACAATGCGTACGGATTCTTCTGCTAATGTCCGTGAAGCTATCGGTTATATTCCGTGGTACTTCAATTTGCCGGATACAGCGAAGATGTATGAGGTTGCATGGAAAGAGATTATGGACGAAAAAGGCTTTTCATCTCCTTACGGACTGACTACTGCCGAACGCCGCCATCCGGAATTCCGTACGCGTGGAGTGGGGAAGTGTGAATGGGACGGAGCTATCTGGCCGTTCGCCTCTGCACAGACATTGACGGCAATGGCTAACTTTATGAATAATTACCCGCAAACGGTATTGTCCGACAGCGTATATTTCCGCCAAATGGAATTGTATGTGGAATCACAATATCATCGTGGACGTCCGTATATCGGCGAATATTTGGATGAAGTGACAGGTTATTGGTTGAAAGGGGATCAGGAACGCAGCCGCTATTATAATCATTCTACTTTCAATGACTTGATGATTACAGGATTGATCGGATTACGTCCGCGTTTGGATAATACGATAGAGGTGAATCCGTTGATTCCGGCAGATAAATGGGATTGGTTCTGTTTGGATAATGTATTGTATCATGGGCACAATCTGACCATTCTTTGGGATAAGAATGGCGACCGCTATCATTGTGGAAAAGGATTACGCATTTTTGTCGATGGCAAAGAAGTAGGACATGCGGATACATTGACAAAAGTCGTTTGCGAGAATGCTTTAAAGTAGACACAAATCATATATTTCTGACAGAAGAACAGAAGAACAAAAGTTTTTAAAACTGTTTATTAATCCCTTAACATCCGTTCTTTTGTCCTTCTGTCTGATAAAAAATAAGGAAAACGAATAATGGCTTTAAAAAAATATCTTCTTCT
The DNA here is from genome assembly GCF_042854785.1 of Bacteroides sp. f07. Taxonomy (NCBI): domain Bacteria; kingdom Pseudomonadati; phylum Bacteroidota; class Bacteroidia; order Bacteroidales; family Bacteroidaceae; genus Bacteroides; species Bacteroides sp. f07. The sequence goes on from NZ_BAABXI010000001.1 coordinate 1,704,880, forward strand.
TTTTCTTTGTCTACCCTGTATGGTACAGGCAAAGAATATAACAATCACCCGTCTTACCTGTGAAATGCAGGAAGGGTTGGTCGTGGTTGAAGGTGCACCCCGTTTGGGATGGGTGATGGAGTCACCGGAAAATGGGACACGACAATCTGCCTATGAGATTGATATTCGGGAAGCTTTCACGGGACGTCAAATATGGAATAGCGGCAAAGTCAATTCTTCACAGAGCCAGTTGGTTTCAACGGAAGGAGCGAATATAGGTTCTGACAATCCGTTCAATTATGTTTGGCGTGTCCGTGTTTGGGATGAAACGGATACTCCTTCCGAATGGAGTCGTGAAGCGAAGTTCCGTTCTGTCTCCTCAAGACTTTCCAACGGAAAATGGATTGGAGCTATCACCCGTCAGAATGCACATTTGCCGGAAGGGCGTAAATTTCACGGCAGCGAACTGAAGAAGCCGGAAGTGAAAGCCGCTTGGGAAGCGGTGGATACTTTGGCGAAGAAAAGCATTTATTTGCGAAGAACGTTTTTGCTGGATGACACAGAGAAAACGAAGATTCATAAGTCGCGGGATGAGTTCTGGAATAAGTCCGGTAATAAGTCCGGCAAGAAAATAGCCGAAGCGACTGCATATGTTTGCGGCTTGGGATTCTATGAATTCTATCTGAATGGAAAGAAAGTCGGTAATAGTGAGTTTGCTCCGCTTTGGAGTGATTACGATAAAAGTGTTTATTATAACACATATGATGTAACGGAACAATTGCGGTATGGTGAGAATGCTGTTGGAATCTTATTGGGGAATGGATTCTACAATGTTCAGGGGGGACGTTATCGTAAGTTGCAGATAAGTTTCGGCCCCCCCACACTTTTATTTGAACTGGTCATCAATTATGAGGATGGAACACGTACAATCGTCCGTTCTGATAATGAATGGAAATATGATTTGAGTCCGGTAACGTTCAACTGCATTTACGGTGGCGAAGATTATGATGCCCGCCGCGAACAGAAAGGATGGAATCAGACAGGATTTGATGATAGTCATTGGCGTCCGGTGGTAATGCAGGAAGCCCCTAAAGGAGTGCTTCGTCCACAGATGGCGCCACCCGTGAAAATAATGGAACGGTATGATACCCAAAAGGTGAGCAAACTGGATACCGAACAAGTGGCGGCTGCTTCCAAATCGACCAAACGGACGGTGGACCCTTCCGCTCTCGTACTGGATATGGGACAGAATCTGGCTGGTTTCCCCGAAATAACAGTACGTGGGAAGCGTGGACAAAAAATAACTTTACTGGTAGCCGAAGCATTGACAGATGAAGGCGCTTGTAACCAGCGCCAGACGGGACGTCAGCATTATTATGAATATACATTGAAAGGTGATGGCGATGAAACCTGGCATCCTCGTTTTTCCTATTACGGTTTCAGATATATCCAAGTGGAAGGTGCTGTATTGAAAGGGCAGAAGAACCCTCATAAATTGCCTGTACTAAAGAATATCCAATCCTGTTTTGTCTATAATTCGGCAAAGAAGGTATCTACGTTCGAATCATCCAACCCTATCTTTAATGCTGCCCATCGTTTGATAGAGAAAGCTGTCCGCAGCAATATGCAATCTGTATTTACCGACTGCCCGCACCGCGAAAAACTGGGATGGCTGGAACAGGTACATCTGAACGGGCCGGGACTACTCTACAATTATGATCTGACAGCCTACGCTCCGCAGATTATGCAGAATATGGCGGACGCGCAACACTCCAATGGAGCGATGCCGACGACAGCTCCGGAATACGTGGTTTTTGAAGGTCCGGGAATGGATGCTTTTGCGGAATCTCCCGAGTGGGGCGGTTCTTTGGTCATTTTCCCGTTTATGTATTATGAAACGTATGGGGATGATTCGTTGATAAAGAAGTATTATCCGAATATGCGTCGTTATGTTGACTATCTGAAGACACGGGCGGATAACGGTATCCTTTCTTTCGGACTGGGAGACTGGTATGATTATGGGGATTTCCGTGCTGGATTTTCACGGAATACACCTGTGCCACTGGTAGCGACTGCGCATTATTACATGACTGTCATGTATTTGATAGAAGCTGCAAAGATGGTGGGCAATGATTTTGATATTCGTTATTATAGCTCTTTGGCAGATGATATCAGGATTGCATTTGACAAGCGTTTCCTAAACAATGATACGGCACAGTATGGTACAGGAAGCCAGTGCAGCAACGCACTTCCTTTATTCCTGCATATGACGCAGGATAAGAAAGTGTTTATGAATCTGCTAAAAGATATAGAAGCACACGGCAATCGGCTGACTACCGGAGATGTGGGTAATCGTTACCTGATTCAGGCATTAGCCCGTAACGGCCGGCATGAGTTGATATATAAAATGTTCAACCACGAAGAAGCGCCCGGTTATGGTTTCCAACTGAAGTTTGGAGCAACAACCCTGACTGAGCAATGGAATCCGCGTCAAGGCTCTTCCTGGAATCACTTTATGATGGGGCAGATTGACGAATGGTTCTTCAATTCCTTAGCCGGCATCCGTCCTAATGCCGCATCTGGATTCGGAAATCAGCAAAACGATTCAAGGCAAGGCTATCAGAAATTTGTCATTGCTCCGAAACCTGTGGGGGATTTGAAGTTTGTCAACTCATCGTATGAGACTTTATATGGCACTATTGTTGTGGATTGGATTCGTAAGGACGGAACTTTCACTTTGAACATATCTGTTCCGGTGAATACCACCGCAGTTGTTTATCTTCCGGGAGAGAAGGAACCGAAAGAGGTACAAAGTGGTACATATAAATTTGTATGTGCAGAATAAAAGAATCTTTTGCATATATTTGTCGAATGAAAAACAATGTATTCTTTAGAAGGTAACGGAGAAATTATACTTAATAATATAAACTATGAATTTACGAATAACCCTTATTTCCTTTCTTTGCTTCTGTGCAGCAACAGTCCTTCGTGCCGAACGGGTAGATATGTTGAAAGCCGGTGCAAAAGCAAATGGCAAGACCCTTAATACAAAGTTGATCAATACCACAATCGACCGCCTCAGCCGTGGCGGCGGTGGCACGCTTTTCTTTCCTGCGGGAACTTACCTGACGGGAAGTATCCACATGAAAAGTAATATAACACTGGAACTGGAAGCCGGAGCCACTTTGCTCTTTTCCGACAACTTTGATGACTATCTTCCCTTTGTGGAAGTCCGCCACGAAGGAGTGATGATGAAGAGTTTCCAGCCTTTGATTTCTGCGGTAGATGCCGAAAATATAACTATCAAAGGAGAAGGGACATTGGACGGGCAAGGCAAGAAATGGTGGACGGAGTTTTTCCGGGTCATGATTGACTTGAAAGATAACGGTATGCGTGATATAAACAAATACCAACCCATGTGGGATGCCCAAAACGATACGACTGCCATTTATGCCGAAACGAATAAAGATTATGTGAATACTTTGCAGCGTCGTTTTTTCCGCCCTCCGTTTATACAGCCGGTTCGCTGTAAGAGAGTGAAGATTGAAGGAGTGAAAATCGTCAATTCCCCTTTCTGGACGGTAAATCCTGAATTTTGTGAGAACGTGACTATAAAAGGTATTACCATCAATAATGTTCCTTCTCCCAACACGGACGGCATTAATCCGGAATCATGCCGGAATGTACATATCAGCGACTGCCATATTTCCGTCGGTGATGATTGCATTACAATCAAATCGGGAAGGGATGCACAAGCCCGCCGTTTGGGTGTACCTTGCGAGAATATCACCATAACGAACTGTACAATGCTTTCCGGACACGGTGGCGTTGTGATAGGTAGCGAAATGAGTGGAAGTGTACGCAAAGTTACTATCTCCAACTGTGTGTTTGACGGAACAGACCGTGGGATACGTATCAAGTCTACCCGTGGAAGAGGTGGAGTCGTTGAAGACGTCCGCGTCAGCAATATTGTGATGAGCAATATCAAGCGGGAAGCTATCGTGCTGAATCTGAAATACAGTAAGATGCCGGCAGAGCCCAAAAGTGAACGTACCCCTATATTCCGCAACGTACATATCAACGGAATGACTGTAACAGATGTGAAGACACCTGTCAAAATCGTAGGTTTGGAAGAAGCTCCTATCTCTGATATTGTATTGCGTGACATTCATATCCAAGGCGGAAAGCAGAAATGTATCTTTGAGAATTGCGAACGCATCACGATGGATGATGTAATCGTCAATGGTGAAGAAATCAAACTAGATTAAGACAGAATCAAATCAATTAGAAAATGAAACGAATCCTTTTTACGATGCTTCTTGCCGCGTCCCTTTCGGCAGAAGCGCAAACACAAACATATGAGACGGAATTTGCCCGTCCCCTGAATGAAGTGCTGACGGATATTCAGAATCGTTTTGGAGTCCGTTTGAAGTATGATATTGATACGGTAGGCAAAGTTTTGCCTTATGCTGATTTCCGTATCCGCCCTTATTCGGTGGAAGAATCGCTGACAAATGTATTGGCTCCTTTTGATTATAAGTTTGTCAAGCAGAAAGGGAATATGTATAAGTTAAAAGTTTATGAGTATCCACGTCGTACGGATGCGGACGGAGAAAAGATGCTGGCTTATCTCAATACGCTATATGCGGACAAACAAGCCTTCGAACTTCGTACTGATTCTCTAAAAAAGGAAGTCCGCCAACGTTTGGGAATTGATGCTTTACTGTCCCAATGTGTGAAGTCAAAGCCTATTCTTTCAAAGATACGTAAGTTTGACGGTTACACCGTACAGAATTTTGCGCTTGAAACGTTGCCCGGATTATATGTCTGCGGTTCTATCTATGCACCTCAATCAAGAGGAAAACATGCGCTGATTATTTGTCCGAACGGACACTTTGGTGGCGGCCGTTATCGTGAAGACCAACAGCAACGTATGGGGACACTAGCCCGTATGGGAGCCATTTGCGTAGATTATGATTTGTTCGGATGGGGCGAGTCTATTCTGCAAGTGGGGAGTGCGGCACATCGCAGCAGTGCCGCACATACTATTCAGGCTATGAATGGTTTGCTGATTCTTGAATTTATGCTTGCTTCCCGCAAGGATATTGATACCAGCCGTATAGGAGCGAATGGCGGTTCGGGCGGCGGCACACATACTGTTTTGTTAAGCGTGTTGGATGACCGCTTTACAGCATCCGCACCGGTTGTAAGTCTGGCTTCTCATTTCGATGGCGGATGCCCTTGTGAAAGTGGGATGCCTATCCAACTTTCGGCAGGTGGAACTTGCAATGCGGAGTTGGCGGCGGCTTTTGCTCCCCGTCCGCAATTGGTTGTTTCGGACGGTGGCGACTGGACGGCAAGCGTCCCTGCATTGGAATTTCCTTATTTGCAACGGATATACGGCTTCTACAATGCAACGGATAAAGTAACGAATGTGCATCTTCCGAAAGAAAAGCATGATTTTGGGCCTAATAAGCGAAATGCAGTTTATGATTTCTTCGCAGATGTATTTGACTTGGATAAGAAGATGCTGGATGAGAGCAAGGTTACGATTGAGCGGGAATCTGCGATGTACAGTTTCGGAGAAAAAGGCGAGTTACTTCCTGAAAGTGCCATCCGTTCATTTGATAAAGTAGCTGCTTACTTTGACAAGAAAGCGTTTGCCAAACTAAACTCGGATACTTCTCTTGAGAAAAAGGCGATGGATTGGGTGGCTTCATTAAATCTGGAAGATGAAAAGAAAGCCGGGTTTGCCGTGACAACTATTTATAATCATCTGCGTCAAGTACGCGACTGGCATAATGACCATCCTTATACAACGATTCCTGCCGGTATCAATCCGTTGACAGGTAAGCCATTAAGCAAGCTCGACCGTGAAATGATTGCCGATTCCGCCATGCCGAAAGAAGTGCATGAAAGACTGATGAAAGGTTTGCGCAGAGTGCTGACAGAAGAACAGATAGAGCAGATACTTGATAAATATACGGTTGGCAAGGTAGCATTTACTTTGAAAGGGTATCAGGCTATTGTCCCCAATATGACCGAAGAAGAAACAGCGTTTGTCCTGGAACAATTAAAGCTGGCGCGTGAACAGGCTATTGACTATAAGAATATGAAGCAGATTTCTGCTATCTTTGAAATCTATAAAACCAAATGCGAACAGTATTTCAATGAACATGGCCGCAACTGGCGTCAGATGTTCAAAGATTATGTGAATAAGCGAAATGCAGAAAAGAAGGCTCAGGGAAAGAAGAAATAAAAGCGAGGGTAAGCTCTTTGCCACCATATATATCAGAGTCTAATCCGGGATTATTAAGAAGGATATAATAGAGCTATGCTTTGCGACTGACAAAGCATAGCTTTATCATATCTAAAGCATAGCTTTAGCCCTCAAAAAACGCTGCTATAATTTATTTCTTCACGATTACTAAACATCTTTTTCGCAGAAAATGTGTTATCGTTGTCAACGACTAACAGAATAGCACATTATAATATGCTGAAGTTTCATCATGCGGCTGCTATTGTGGAGACAGGAGTAGAGTTGCCCGACAAGCTTTGTCAAATTTCATTTAGACTCGGGCTGTTGTGGTGGTTGGATTTTCTCTGTTTTACTTTGAACGTTTTTCTTTTTGCCATATTTCTTCATTTTGAGCCACGCTGCTTTTTTAGCTTCGTATTGCTCCCGCTGTTTTTCTAAATAATTATCTGCCATCGTTTCTATCTATTTATTGGCAAATGTAAAACATAAAATGGATAAATGCAAAGAATCGACTGCTCAATTGGGTAAAAATGGCCGCTCAATTAGTAAGAAACGACCGTATTAATATAGTAAATCGACCGCTTCTTTTAACCAAAAGGAGCGGTCGATTTGCTATGAATGATTGTTCGATATTTAAAACTTAGCCGGATCTATTTCTGCATATTTGATTCGTTGGCGGCGCCAGGTATAAACAGCATGTAATTTCCCATCCTTACCCTGAATAATGCTGGGATAAGAATATTGGCTGATCGGACTATCTTCCAATGTGAGAACAGGCTTCCAGTTGATTCCATCTTCCGATACAGCTATGCAGAGCGGAGTACGAGGCCCTTTCGGAGTTCCAGGTAGCGTAGAGAAGTTGTTATAGATAAGCACATGTCTGCCATCTTTCATCGTCACAGCATCCGTGCCGGAATTATTATTCGGAACATCAAGCAATGTAACTTTGCCCCATGTATCTCCGTTATCGTTACTCCAGGCAGTCGCAATCTGTGCGTTACGTGTACGGCAAAGTACTTGCAGTCTTCCGTCCTTATGTTTCAGGATGCTGGGTTGTATGGCATAAATAGGTTTTTCGCCTTCTCCCTTGATAGCTTCTCCACCTTCCTGGTCATCTGTATTTATCCCCCCTTTTTTACGGTTTTGAGTAGGTACGGATAATTCTGCATCCAACGGGCCTACCATCTTCCAGGTCTTACCCTTATCATCGGAAATCTCAAAGTGAACACGCCAGCCATTACTGCCTTCCGTACTGGAAGGGCAGATAATACGTCCGTTGATATATTCCGGCTTATTCTTGATAGGGCCTAGAAAATCTTTCGGCAGAGGTTCACGTTTGCTCCATGTCTTTCCACCGTCACGTGAACGAACCAACCATCCTGTCCAGTCGCTTACTTTCAGACCTATTTTGTAGAACAGAATCAAATCACCACCGGGAACTTGAAAAAGTACCGGATTCCAGCAGGCTTTCCGACGGGCAATCAATTTTCCTTTTGCATCCTTTACTGGTGTACAGGTAGAATCAATTCCCGCCAAGACAGCCTGTGAATCTTTGAGTGAAAATACCCCGTCAGCAGCAAGTTGTGGGGCAGTCCACTCTTTAGCGCCTTTCGGTTTGCGGCATACCCAGATACAACAGTCGGGATTACGTTCTTTTGTCCCGCCAAAAAAAGAGGCTACAAGGTCACCGTTCTTCATCTCTACAATGGTAGCTCCATGACATTCGGGGAAAGAAGTTTTTTCGTATAGAAATTCATCACTTAGGATAGCTGTATTCTTAGTAGGTATATCTACACTGAAATGATACTTTCCCGAACCTATCTTCTCTTTTCGTCCATCCGGTAGATGTACTTCGCCCGTTGTATTGGCGGGAAGTTCAATGTCCCATTCGAGATGTGTGGGTGTTTTGCTCCATCGGCTGGTTATCTTTCCGTAGATGCTCATATAGGATGCGTCTACATTGCTTAACTCTTGTACTTCAAAAGCCGGCTGAAAGACAATATGTTTATAACCGGATTTCCAACGGTCGGCACGGATACCTGCCAGATTATTGAAGCACCAGGGCAATAAGTCGCCTAAGAGCATCACATGGTTTCCACTGTTCATTTCGGGATTTGCCGTATCACCGTTCCATAACTCCCAAATGGTAGTAGCACTCTTCTCAACCATATATCCCCAAGAAGGATATGTCTTGTTGGTGGCAAGCAAGTAAGCCACATCGGCATGACCGCGACGGCTTAATTCACGTAACAGCCATTGTACACCGATTACTCCGGTACTGATATGTCCTTTGTTGGTTGTAATAATGGAAGTTACGGCATTTTTAGCTACTTCTTTGATATAGTTTTTAGGAACCAGACCGAAAGCAAGCGGCAGGATATTGGCAGTAACTGTATTATTGCCATAGTAGATGCTGTCCGGGTATAGTGTATGCCCCGGCACAAGGGAAGTTCCTTCTTTTATATGCAGGAAGCGGGTATTGAACGCGTCTTTCATGCGATGTTCCAAGTCTTCCCATTCCTCCGCATCATTCTTCAATCCTTGCAGGCTTGCAAAACGATGCATCAGTTGCAACACTTTCAGATAATAAGCTGTGGCGATTAGTGAACCGTCCGTTTTGCGGGAAGGGTCTTTGCTGTGGATGAGTTCCAATGATTCGGGCGGAACACACCAGTCACCATATTTGTCTTTGGTGATAATGTAATCCTCTGTCATGTAGTATTCACGAATATGGGACACCCATTTCTTGATAGCCGGATAGTTCTCTTCTATCGGGCGTTTGTCTCCGAAATTGGTGAAAAGCATATCGCAAGCCATAGGCAGGGCAGTAGGCCAGGTCACATTATCCGAGTAATAGTTCCAATAAGCCGGAGCTACGTCAGGGATACAACCATCCTCACGTTGTGCTTCGCAGATGTCACGTGCCCATTTGGTGTACATGGCATGATTATCGAACAGCATACTTTCTCCCCAGCATCCCATGGTGCGATCACCTAGCCAGGGTTGGCGTTCATTGCGTTGGGGGCAATCTACCGGCATGCCTTTATAATTGCTCCGGATACTCCAAAACGCATTACGGACAATCTTGTTCAAAGTCTCGTCGGAACAACTGAAGGAACCTGTATGTTCCATTTCATCTTCCACTACTTCGGCTACAAAATCCTCAGCTTTCGCGCCCGGATAACCGTCAACTTCTACATAACGGAAACCATGATAAATAAAACGGGGTGCCCAAGTGGCATCTTTTGCTTCGTGTCCGCTTATAATATATATATCTGTAGAACGTGCATCACGCAAATTCTTGGTAAAGAGTTCCCCATTAGCTTGCAAAGTTTCCGCGAAGCGGAGACGAATACTGTCACCCGCCTGTCCCTTAATGCGGAAACGTACCCAACCTGCCATATTCTGGCCAAAGTCCAAAATGTATTTGTCACCAAACTTTTTGATAGAAGCGGGTTTCAACGTATCCATGACTTTCATTCCCGGCATCATTTGGGCGCGCAATGTTCCCGAAGGAATACTTATGCGCTGGGCAGGCATCCAATTCTTGTCATCGTATCCGTTTTGTGTCCAGTTTCCCAGTTCCTTGCGGGCATCATATTCTTCACCGTCATATTCGTTGTTGCTGCGAATGGGGCCTTCGGTAGTCAATTTCCACGAAGTATTTGTGGAAACCGTTTCTTTGCTGCCGTCCGTATATTCCACAATCAGGTTCAGCCGGAGTTTGGGATAACCGAATGTCGGTATCTTGTACGGTTTATAATTCTGCCGCATGGTATAGAAGCGTCCATTGCCCAGGGTAACGCCTATTGCGTTCTTTTTCTGAAGTTGTGAAGTGACATCGTAGGTATTGTATAAGATCATTTTCCGGTAGTCGGTGGGAGCGGGCGCCAATACCTGTTCACCAATACGCTGTCCGTTGATAAACAATTCGTAAAGTCCCATTCCGGCAATGTGTATCGTTGCGCGTTTCACTTCCTTGTTCAAAGCAAATTCTTTGCGAAGGTAACGGGCTGCCAGGCGGCTCCATTGGGTTTCACTATCACCGGGAGCGGCACGATCCAAACCAATCCACTGACCTTGCCAGTCTGCTTCGTTGAGCAATCCCATAGTCCAAAAAGCCGGAGTGCTCCAGTCTGCTTCACCTTTGTTGGTATATACTTTCACTTTCCAGTAGTAGGGGGCATTGCGTTTTAATGATTTTCCCCGGTAAGTAATCCATTGGGATGCATCCGTTTCTACTTTTCCCGAATCCCAACAATTGCCTTTTCCCTGTGCCAATAGCTCGGGGGAAGATGCGACAAGAATGTGATACGCTGTTTGTACCACATTCTGTTCATCCGATTCGATGCGCCAACCTAGTCGGGGCTGGCGCGTGTCAATACCTAATGGATTCTTCAACTGCTCTGTCCGCAGGTCGGCTACGCCAATGGCTGCATATAGCGAACCCGCAAAGAACAGGAGAGAAAATATAGATAATATAAATATTCTTTTATTCATGAGCGTTAATTATATAAAGAGAGTGGAAGCTCTGTCCAATCTTTGTTCAGATAGTCTTTATTGCTGTCTACAACAATCAGTACATGATCGTTTCCGCTGCAATAACCGCTATCGTGCTGGAATTTATGGATGCCGTTATCAAATTCACCGATATATTCCAGTTTGCCGTCTTTGGTTGTGTACCACCAGGCATTCTTTTTAGCACCGCTGATTTTGCTGAAATCAACTTCCATCGGACGTCCGGTATAATTGTATACCATCAGATAATCATTACCGCGTGTAGCGATGGCACGGTCGTAACGCTCTCCGTTCTGACCTGCGATAATGGACTGATCCGGTACGCGTTCGAAGAACGGGAAAGTCAGCATCAGGTTTTTCAGATATTTCATTTGGTTAAAGCCCGGGTCGTTCAAAGCATCATACCAGGGTTTCTTGGCTCCATAGGCACCGCCTACACCCGGCTTGATAAACTGCATGATAGAGTTATGACCGTATGTATGTCCGAAAGAACCTGCAAATACAGACCAATAAGCATAGCGGCGTACATCATAATCTTTCCATAACAGTTCATTTTCGTCATGCAGACCATGAGGGATTTCTTCATAGATAGGCTCTCCGTCGATAACTGGTTTCATCGGTTTCATGGCCATACTGCGTTCTACGAAACGCCAGTTATCTTCTTCCGTATTCTCTTCGATAGGATAGTCACCGTCACCGAAACGTTGTCCGTAACGACGGTGCCCGCTTTGGAACATATTGAAATCCAGCCACGGAGCGTTGTTGAACCAGGTTGCCGAGGTCGTTCTGCCGCGCGGGTGGAAAGTCATCAGGTGATTTTTGTCGATTGCCTTGATAGTGGTTGCCAATGCTTCCCATTCGGCTGTTTTCACATCACCGCGAATATCCCCGCCGATAAACCAGATAATGTTCGGTTCGTCTTTATAACGTTCTGCCAGGAACTTGCCATAGGCTTTCGCTTGCTCTACAGTCATTTCGCCACGGTTCACGGGGCTTCCCCATATACAGACCATACCGATATATTGTCCCTTTCTGGCTGCTGTACGAATGATGTAATCCATATGATCCCAGTAACCATATACGCCTTTCTGGTTGATATTCTTGAAGTTGTATCCGTCTATCATGGAATATTGTCCGTAGATATTCATGGATGGCACATTATTTAAAGTCTGAACCTGAATCACGTTGTATCCGCGACGTTTGCATTGTTCCAGATAATATTCGGCTTCGTCACGGTTCAATCGTTCGGGAAGCAGCCACCCTGTTTCTCCGAGCCAGAAAAAAGGAGTGCCGTTTTCGTGTTTCAGATAGCGTCCTTCTTCGGAAACGACGAGCTTGCCATTGTCCCAGGGGATATACGTCTTTTGTGTTTTCTTTTGTGCTGCGGCCGAAGTAGCCAGTGTCAATAGCAGCAACAAAAGAGGAAGAATCTTGAATTTTCTCATTGTTTTTTATCGTTTTTAGTTTATTATACTAATCTTTTCAGATTCCGGATTTCAGGCACGGATTACACGGATTTCACGGTTTCTAGAAATTTGGTTGCATATAGCAACAGCGTAATCCGTGTAATCCATGCCTGAATATTATTTTTGCTCTATCATTTTCTCATACTCGATAGCAGCCAGAATGAATGAGCCTACCGACTTCGGATCGTTCTCGATAATCGGTTCACTGATATAATATTCGAATGAGCCGTCACGGTATCTTTTAGAGTCTCCACCCAATCCGGCAACCGCGCAACAGTTGGTGATTGTGTAGCTGCCGTCTTCTTCAAGACAGGTGAATGTATTGACCATACCATTGAAGGCTTTTTGTGTGGGTTCAATATATTCTTTCCCGATGTATCCTTTATTGATAGCTTTGGCAAGTGTATAGACGAATAGTGCTGTTGCCGAAGATTCCAGATAATTGCCTTCGCGTGCTCCCTGATCGGTCACTTGATACCAGGTGCCCGATTGAGGATCTTGATATTTCACCAGTGTCTTGGTTAGTCCCTGAAGAATCTGCATCACACTGTCGCGTCCGGAAGTTTCCTCTGGAAGATAATCGAGCACATCAACAATGGCGGCTCCGTACCATCCGATACTGCGGCTCCAGAAGTTAGGAGAGCAGCCCGTTTCGGGATTTGCCCATTTCTGTTCACGGCTCTCGTCCCAACCGTGATAATAAAGTCCGGTTGCGGAATCATAAGTCTTGCGGTTTATGAGAAGAATCTGCTTCACGGCTTCGTCAAATAAGCCCGGTTCATCAAAAGTAGCGCCGTATTGAACCAAGTATGGGGAAGCCATAAAAATTCCGTCCAGCCACATTTGGTGCGGGTATCTCAGTTTGTGCCAGAATCCGCCTTCGCTTGTGCGGGGTTGTTCCGCCATTTGTTTGCGTAAGGTATCCATGGCAATCTTGTAACGTTCGTCTCCAGTCTGTGCGTAAAGGTCGAAAAGAATCTTGCCACCGTTGACATTATCAATGTTGAATGAAAGATATTTCATGGTTTTGATACGCCCGTCGGCATCAATCAGGCTGTCAGCATAGATTTTGGCATAATCATAGTAGGCGCTGTCGCCCGTATGTTTCCATTCTTCGAGCATGGATTTTACCACAAGACCGTGGGTGTATCCCCAGCGTGGTTTCTTGGCTTTCTCAATCATCCAGGGTTCGGGAAAACGTTTCATTTCGGAGCGTGCCATGCGTTCACTCCACTTTTCTGTCTCTGCTTTCTGAGGTGCCGTGCATGCGATAAAACAAGCAGCTCCGCAAGCGACAATCAGTTTTAATAAGTTTCTGTTCATATCGGTTGAGTTATTATTTACCGGTCAATATATATTCTTGTCCTGCTTTGGTGGGCAGGTCATATAAGTAGGTGTCTGCAACCACCACTTTATTCAGGTTGGCTTTTTCGTTGATTAATGGTTCGGGAATGGCAGGAACAGCGTAGAGAGGATTTGTGTTTTCTCCTTTGGCACGTTTCAGTCCTTTGCCTGTCAACGGGTGGAGCGAGCGCAGGCGACAGTTGCCGCCTTTGTGGGATCTTATGACCAAACGGCTTACTTTCCCGTTTTTCCAACTCAAGTCGAGCTCAAAACCACCACGGGCAATAATTCCTTTGATAGAACCCTCTTTCCAAAGAGTAGGAAGCGCAGGAAGCAGATAAATAAAACCATCGTAGCTTTGCATCAGCATTTCTGCGATTCCTGCGGCACAACCGAAGTTTCCGTCAATTTGGAAAGGCGGGTGCGCATCGAACAGGTTAGGGTAGGTGCCGCCTTTTTTCTTTTCGTTGCGTACAAGGGTTAGCTGGTCTGTAATCAGTTTGTAGGCATGGTTGCCGTCAAGCAGACGTGCCCAAAGACACACTTTCCATCCCATGCTCCAGCCGGTCGAAGGATCTCCGCGATGAATGAGCGAAGTGCGTGCGGCATCGAATAATTCGGGAGTGCGATAAGGGGAAATCTGATTGCTGGGGAATAGCCCGTAAAGATGGGATACATGACGGTGTACATCATTCGGATCGTCCCAATCGAACATCCATTCTTGTAACTGTCCCCAATGTCCCACTTGCATGGGGGCCATTTCCTTGAGACGTTGCGACAGGTGAGTGGCAAATTCTTTATCAGTATCCAGTATTTCGGATGCCGAAACAATAGCCGTCCAAAGATCGAAAATCAATTGATTGTCCATTGTGCATCCGGCGGCTGTCGTTGCTTTGCCATTACTGCCGGAATGTACATTCTCCGGTGAGTTACTGGGGCAGACTACCAGCCAACCGTGTACAGGCTCTTTTACCATGATTTCATCAAAGAAACGTCCCGATTCTTTAAGTATGGGATAAACAGAACGCAGGAAATCGACATCTCCTGTGTATAGATAGCGTTCCCAAAGATGGCGGCAAAGCCATGCTCCGCCACTCGGCCACATACCTGATGGCGCTTTGTCGATTGCACCTGTGACACGCCATATATCTGTGTTGTGGTGTAGTACCCAGCCGTTGGCTCCATACATGATTTTAGCTGTTTCCTTTCCTGTTTCGCTCACTTCCTTTATCAGTCGGAAAAGAGGTTCGTTCAGTTCGCTCAGGTTTGTAACTTCCGAAGGCCAGTAATTCATCTCCAAGTTGATATTGCAGGTATATTTGCTATCCCATGAAGGGAATAGTTTGTCGTTCCAGATACCTTGCAGGTTAGCCGGTTGTCCGCCCGGTTGGGAAGAACAAATCAGCAAGTAACGTCCGAACTGGAAATAAGTGGCAACCAAATGCGCATCATTCGTTTCTTTGAAATTCTCTACCCGTTTGTCGGTCGTCACATCTTTGTAGTGGTCATCACCTAAATCTAAAGTTACTCTGGTCAAGTATTTGCGGTAGAAATCAATATGGTTTTTCTTGGCTTCCGCGAATGGGTGTGCCATTGATTTAGACAAGTAAGCCTTGGCACGTTCCATTTGATTTGCGGTGATGTCGAGATAATTGTTGAAGTTGGTGGCAATAGATACATAGATAGTAGCTTCGTCAGCCCCTTCGACGGAAAGAATACCATCGGCACATGCTATTTTACCGCCTTTATTTTGTGCGGTCAGCCTTCCTTGAAACTCAACTTTCCCTTTGAGTCCTTCATGCCAGGAAGACACTCCGGAAAGTGTCACGCAATTCTCCTCTTCGGAAGCAATCATTACATCTTGGTGGGGCGAAGTAAGTTGTGTGTTGAAAGTAATTTGTCCGGGACGGTTGGCCGTCAGCCTGACCATTACCACCTGGTCGGTAAATGAAGTGATAGTTTCACGCTGATACTGCACTCCGTCCACTTCATAGCGGACGATGGCACGCGCCGAGTCCAAACTTAATTCCCGGTAATAATTGGAATAACGGGTATGTCCGGGAAAAGCGATTCGCAGGTCACCGAAACTTTGATATGGCATACCCGAATTGGTCTTTGCCATTACTTTTTCTGTAGCAAGGGTCTGCGCTTCCAGATATTTTCCGGCAAACACCAGTTCGCGCACTTTCGGGATATACTCCAGTGCGTTCGGATTGGCGTTATTGTTGGGACGCCCTGCCCAAATGGTTTCTTCGTTTAGTTGTATTTGTTCTGTGCCTGGTGTTCCATATACCATAGCTCCCAGGCGACCGTTCCCCAAGGGTAAAGCTTCAGTCCATACCTGTGCGGGACGGTCGTACCATAATTTGTATTCCTGCGTGGCTACTTTCTTTTCCTGTGCATGAATACAACTTACAGAGACCATTACAAACAGATATCCGATTAATCTCTTTTTATTCATTTCTGTCCAATTGCTTTTATATTTTTATAAAAGGACGATTAAAAGGGATTTTTGTACCCAATTAGCGGGTAAAAGAAAGCGTAATAATAAAAAGCCTCTTTTGGCTGCATTTTTACAATGGTTTTTGTTTTGAGGATAAGTATTTCTTGTAAATTGAAATATGTAAAATGAGATAATGTTAAAATATCATTGGTTAATGATACAATTTGCTTCTTATTATGTTCTAATATATATTAGGCTCATACGCATTTGTTGTAGCACATGCGAAGTATTATTCAATTAATTCAGGCAATATATGAATTTAGATGAAGTTTTAAATTACCGTCGTTCCGTGCGGGTGTATGATAAAGAAAAGCAAATAGATACAGAAAGAGTGAAACATTGTTTGGAATTGGCAACACTGGCTCCCAATAGTTCGGATATGCAACTATGGGAGTTTTACCATATAACACAACCGGAATTGATGTTAAAGGTTTCAAGAGCCTGTCTCGATCAGAAAGCAACTTCAACAGCTTCACAAATCGTTGTATTTGTTACACGTCGTGATTTGTACCGTGAACGGGCTAAATTTGTTTTGGATTTTGAGGTAGGGAATATCCAACGGAATAGCCCGCCGGAAAGACAGGAGAAGCGTATAAAAGACAGGAAATTATACTACGGGATATTAATGCCGTTTGTCTATGCCCGCTTCTTGGGGCTTTTAGGGTTTTTCAGAGTACTATTGGCTAATATTATCAGTATTTTCCGTCCCATGATGCTCGAAGTTTCAGAAAGTGATGTACGTGTAGTAGTACATAAATCCTGTGCGCTTGCTGCCCAAACATTTATGATTGCTATGGCAAATGAAGGTTATGATACTTGCCCCCTGGAAGGTTTAGACAGTCGGCGGCTCAAAAGATTATTGAAGTTACCTCATGGAGCTGAAATAAATATGGTAATCTCGTGTGGAATACGAAACGGGAATAAAGGTATTTGGGGCGAACGGTGCAGAGTTCCGTTTGAAGAGGTTTATCATAACATTTAATTTAGATGACCAACTGAATAGACAATGTTCTAATACTATGATACCCTTTGCCTATTATCATTTTACTACTCTGTTTACACGTTTTTTTATGAATCCGGCGGATAAGAGGCTGGGCTATACAGTATCCGGACGAAATATGTAGTTTTCTAAATATATACAAGATTATATAAATTAAAATATATTATTATTTTGTCTTATTTATACTCTTGTATGGTGATTTAATGACTCTATTTAATAGTAAAAAATAATATTATTTGTATACTGAATGGATAAAAATGTGTTTTCGTGTCTATATTTGCTAATATTATGGTAACAAACGGTATTATTACCATTTTGATAGAAATTACCCTTTGTTTTTGTTAGAAACCACCTCATAAGTAGGTGTTGAAAAGTTTATACTTGTATCGGATTTTAATACGTCAAAATGCCAGTAGGCGTGTTTTACTGAAAGTGTAAAATATTAATTAAATAAATCTGATGTTGGTATGAATATCTTTTTCCTGAACTTATTATTTAGTTTCCAGGTTTTGCTTCCTTTGGATGGTGAAACCAATTTAGCAAGCAACAAACAAGCTGTTGATGTAATTTTACCTAATTTATCCCTGCTTGGGTATGCAGTTCCTGTAGAGGGACTTGGTGTCGGACTATTCATCTGTCTGCTTGCGTATTTTGCAGCAGAGTATGATGTGCGGTTACAATCATCTGAAAAACTCAAGATTGCAACGAGCATGCTTCGTTCGATACATACACCGTTGATATTATTAAGAAATCAATTGGAAGATATTAAAACAAGTGGTCTTCCTGAATCGGTTTCCTTAAAAATAGAAGAAGTCTTGAGATATACTGAATGTATAATAGACTGTAATCAGAATGTTATAATGCTTGATAAAGCCGACAGTAGCATCAGACCTAAAACATCAACTGCTAATCTTGAGCTTTCTGCTTATGTCACTTCTATTGTAAACCAATGTCGGGCGTATGCAAATACTCGTCAGGTACAACTGGCAGTTAACGGATGCACGGATTGCGTCAGTTGTAGGATAAATGAGAATATCATGACGGCTGCACTTCAACATCTTCTGAATAAGATAATTCTGATTACGGATTCAGGCTGTTGTGTCTCGATTAATGTGACGCATACTGCGAATGCATGGGAGTTACATATTAGTAATAATGTGCTGCCAAAAAAGGAAAACGAGGGCCTGTTTTCTTTTATTTCCGCTCGATTATCTATATATAGTAATAGTGATTTAAGAACTGTTAGAAAAATCATTCGTTTGCATGGTGGAAAAATGATTGGTTATGGACATGGTAAAGCGATTACATGTAGAATTATTATTCCGGCAGATTGTCATTGTCAAAATAGGGAATGTCCTGCCATTAGTCATCCGGTTATGGACACAAAAGGTAGTTCAGTCAAACTTTCCCGGAATCATGATGGTGAAAAACTATATTTAAAAATGAAGGATGCACCTCATATCTTGTTAGTAATGAAGGATAAACCATTCAGCGATTATCTGAAAAAGTCTTTATCGAGATATTATAAGGTTTCCGTTCTTGAAAATCCAGATTTATTAATACCTGTCATCATTCGTCAAATTCCCGACACAATCATTATTGATGATAATGTAAATGGTACAAGTGGTGATTCACTCTGTTTTCAGATTAAGGCAGACAAGATGATAGGGGAGATACCGGTTGTTCTGCTAATAAACTCCTTTGATAATGAAAGCTATCTCTCTCATCTGGGAAGCGGAGCAGACCGGTTGAAATTGCGTACAGAAAGTATCTGCAAGCTCAGGGCAGATATCCGTATGCTTATTGAAAACCATATAGCGTTACGAGAACGGATAAAACTCTTTCTATCTGATGCCATTTTTCCTCTAGCGCCCATAAAGCAAGAGATGGAAAATGCAGATTTGCTATTTATGGACAGGGTTAATGATATGTTAGACAAGAATCTTTCAACAGAGAAATATACGATTGATAAACTTAGTGCCGATATGGGAATGAGCCGTACTGCTTTTTATGGTAAGATGAAAGATATCATCGGAAAGTCTCCGGAAGATTACATCTACTCATTCAAAATGGATAAAGCACTTAAACTGCTGGCTTCCCAGCAATTCAATATTTCAGAGATTGCAGGTATGCTGGGATATTGTGATGCCCAATATTTCAGAAAAAAATTTAAAGACTTTTATCATGTATGCCCGACGGACTATATTAAGAGTATTATAGGTTAACGGGATAAAATCCTCATAGGTTGCGTAAAGCTATTAAACTTTTCATAATGTTACTTGTTTTTGCGAGTGGACTTTGTAATTTTACTATAATAAAAAAATGAAATTATGAGAATATCAGTTAGGCTAATATTGAATAAGGGTAGGAGATTGAATAATGGTAGTTACTCTTTAGTATTTCAGGTAATACATAAGAGACGGAAAAAGTTATTGTATACAGGGTACCATATAAAAGAGGAGGCTTTTGACAAACTGGAAGAAAAGATTATTTTTGATGGTACAGATGCTGCCTTTTCCGTTACAAATGTAGCGAAGATGAATCGTGAACTACGGAAGATGAGGAATAAAATTCATGCAAGGATTCGGCAGCTTGAACAGACTACAGATTCTTTTACAGTGGAAGATATCTTATCACAGTGTATTAATGAAAATTCCAAACAGCAATTTTATTTGCTGCGATATATTGATACACAAATTGAACGAAAAAAGGTTCTGAAAAAAGACGGGATGGCTGCAGCATATAAAAGCACACGTTCATCATTAGCCAAATTTTTGGATGATACGGATATTCGGATTTCGGTGATTGATTTACATTTTATCCGGCAATATGAGGATTTCTTGTATAGCAGTGGAGTTACCGGTAATACGGTAAGCTATTACTTGCGAAATTTGAGAACTTTGTATAATCAGGCTATGATGGATGGTTTTCAACCTCGTAGAGAATACCCCTTTGTGAAGGCACAAACTCGTCCAGCTAAAACAGTGAAACGTGCTCTGACTCGGGAAAATCTTCAATCCCTCGCAAACCTTAGGTTCAAGAATGCTCCGGAGTTGAAGTTTGCCTGTGATTTGTATTTGTTCAGCTTCTATGCTCAGGGAATGGCTTTTGTAGATATTGTACTTTTGAAAAAATCGAATGTCTGTAACGGTATACTGACTTATTCCCGTCATAAGTCGAAACAATTGATCCGTATTGCTGTAACTCCTCAGATGAAGGAAATAATGAATAGGTATGAAACAGAAGGGAGATATATATTTCCTATTCTCAACAGTCAATATCAATCAGAATACAAACAGTACCGTCTGGCTTTGGGGCGTATTAATCGGCATCTTAAGAAAATAGCTACTATGATAGATATTAAAGTGCCTTTGACTACTTACACTGCCCGGCATACCTGGGCTACTCTTGCCCGTGATTGTGGTGCACCGGTTTCTGTAATTAGTGCAGCTTTAGGACATACTTCGGAAGAAATGACACGCATTTATTTGAAAGAATTCGATGTATCCTTACTTGATAAAGTAAATAGTATGGTGACCAATTTATCCTAATTGCATATTTTTTGTATTATAATTTGTGAAAAGGATGTGTAACATTAATATTTTGCTTATATTTGCAGCATCATAATCTATTTCATGATAGAGATAAATTAAAGCACTCTGTTTTATCTAGCGATTTATCTGCTGCAAAGTAAGCTCTTTTTTTTTAGATAGCACTTATCAAAAAGTACAATGATTTATTCATTTTGTACAACTCCGGTTTTCTCATTTTCAATCGTCTCATTATCAGCTTGACAGCGCTTTTTTAATTGACTTGGTGTACATCCGAAATGTTGTTTGCAATAACGACTGAAATATACTTGTGAGTCAAATCCTAATTCCTCAATAACATCCTTAATATATATATCCGGTTCTGTCATTTTTGCCAAAATCTGCTGATTCTTTTGTTTCAGCATCCACTGCTTGGCTGTCATCCCAAATGCCTCGTTGAATTTGGTAAAGAAACGACTTCTTCCCAGATTAGACAGTGAAATGAGCTGTTCAATATTGCTTACTTTTGTATAGTTGTGTATTACAAAATCTTTAAAGTCCATTTCTTTTCCGATAATAGGATGAAATAACGTAGCAATTTCTTGTCTTTTATAAAATCCTCGTAGTAAAAAAAAGAACTCCCGCTGCATTAGGTCGTGCAGATGTGAACAACTCATTCCGTTTTTGATATAACAAGTCAGCAATTCTAAAAAAGAAGTTAATGGATATCGAATTTTTACTGGTTCAAATTCATATTCCTTATTGCTACAAAACTTTAATAATGAATGAAATACTATTTTATCACAATACCATTCCGGACTATCGAAAAACATCGATAGTACACTCGCTTTCCCTGTTGTCGTTCCTTTGAAATGTGATGAACGTGGAATCAGGATCATATCTCCGGCTTGAAGGGTTCTATTATGAAATTGATTGCAACTCATCGTAAAATCACCTTTGAGAAAAAATAACAAATAATTCTTATTTGCTTTATTTTCCCCGAATTCGGTATCTTCGGAAAACTCAATATATTTAAATCCGGTATTGATAGTCGTCATGTAGTTTTGACACGAAAGATGCTCCTCAATATACAGTAGTTCGTTTTGCATAAATATCTTCTTAAAAAATGTAATTATTCAATTCGTTTGGCTTGTATGTTTCACAACCGTTTCAGTATCCATATTTCTAATGGGTTAAATATCAGAATTTTATCTTAAATTTACCTGTTTCGCATTCATAATATATTATAATGGAACAGAAACATATTACATGTGGGTATAATTGATTTATAATCAGTGGTTTATACTTGATATGTTTTGTTTGTTCTCTATCATGAAATAGAGATGCAACAAAGTCTCAAACAAAACACTGTAATATGGATAGATATATAAAAAGTAAAGTGAGCATACTTCTCTTTATGCTTTTCCTGACAAAAAGTTTCTTGGTAAACGCGCAAGATATAGCAATAAAAACAAATTTGTTGTATGGTGGT
The DNA here is from genome assembly GCF_042854785.1 of Bacteroides sp. f07. NCBI lineage: Bacteria > Pseudomonadati > Bacteroidota > Bacteroidia > Bacteroidales > Bacteroidaceae > Bacteroides > Bacteroides sp. f07. The sequence continues at coordinate 1,726,971 of NZ_BAABXI010000001.1, forward strand.
GTGATGCAGGCTCCAAATATTGGTTTGGAGTGGGGAATTTATCCCCGGTTGACAGTCGATTTATGGGGAGCCTATAATCCTTTTCCGTTGAGTAAAAATGGGTATGGGGCAAGTAACCGTAAAATGAAGCATTGGTTGGTTCAAGCTGAACTCCGGTATTGGCTATGTGAATCTTTTAATGGGCATTTTTGGGGAATACATACCTTTTATGGACAGTATAATATAGGCGATATTCATTATCTTGGGCTTAGTGATTATCGGCGTCAGGGAAATGTAGTGGGAGCCGGATTGAGCTATGGTTATCAGTGGCTTCTTTCAACACGCTGGAGTTTGGAAGCAATGCTGGGTGTAGGATATGCTCGTTTTAACTACGATGTTTATCCCTGCAAAGAATGTGGTAAACGTATCCGGAAAGAGAGCCGTAATTATTTGGGGCCTACACGTGCCGCTATATCTGTGATTTACGTAATTAAATAATATGAAAATGAATAAAAAACTTATTATACTGCTTCTTTGTCTGAATATTACCAACATTTTAGCACAGGATCAATACGAACAAGTTTCTATAGATAAAGTTGTTGCCGCCATAGACGGAAACGGACAAGTTTCATTGAAATTTACCTTGTCTGTTCCTTCAAATACTCTTGTTGCAAATGATGTATTAATGTTGACTCCAATTCTGATAGCAAAGGATGGAAGCGAACAGCATGCTCTTTCTCCTATATATGCGTGTGGGCGTGTCAGTGACTTGAGCTTTCGCCGTAAACGCGCTTTTAGCAAAAATACAAATGATACCTGCTTTTTTGTTCGCAATAAGGATGAACTGGTTTATTCCTCTACATTGGCTTATCAGCCTTGGATGCAGACTGCTACTCTTGTTATACGCAGCCGGCTTCGGAACTGTTGCAAGATGCGTGAATTGCCAATTCGTGAACTGTACACCTGCTCTTTCGCAGGAGAGTCACCTTTAGAAAAAAGACACGCTGTCATAACGCCGGAACAGCCGACGGTTGCCTTAAGTATCACTGAACGTTTGGCGCAAACCGAGGAGTTTGTGGAAACTATAGAGAATTATATCCCCCGACAGAAAATAGTAGTAGGAGAGCAGGAGAAAGCCCAAATAGTCTTCTTTAAATGGGATAAGGCAGAGATAGATTGTGACTATTTGGATAATGAAAAAGTGCTGCAGCATGTAATAGATGTGACTCGCCAAATACATAATGATCCGGAAGCGGAAATAGTGCATGTTGTATTGCTGGGGCTTTCATCTCCTGAAGGACATTATGATTACAATGTAAAATTGGCAGCGAGTCGTAGCAAGGCAATGAAACAATACATCCTCAGCCATATTTCTCTTCCGGATAGTTGTTTTAAGCTGGTGAATGGTGGAGAAGGATGGGATGAATTACGCTATTTGGTTGAAGGATCGGAAATGTCCGGAAAAGAGGAAATCCTTCAGATAATAGATAAAGTCCCGATTTTGAAAGGACGTGAACTACGTTTGATGAAGTTGGATCGAGGAGTACCATATCGATATATGAGAGAACATTTCTTTCCGAAACTCCGTCGTGCCGGATATATAAAGGTATATTACCGTAAGAGGGAAATAGAGAAATACCGAGTGAACTAGGGATATAAATAATCAGTATTAATTTAATTTTTTAACGTAACAAAAGAATGAAGAAAAACAATTTTTTAGTTGGTGTTTTTACTGTGGCAACATTGGCGTTTGCCGCATGTAGCAATGAAGAGTTACCTGTAGAATCAGCGGGTGGTAATGGAAATACCGAAGTGGTGGAAGGTGTACCTACTTACGCACGACTTACTATTAAGATGAATGGGGTGAAACGGACACGTACTAGTGAGGCGGGAACTCCTGATGAACAAGATGTGAAAAACATTCATGTGTATGTCTTTGCTAATGGGGTTTTTGAAGCATCTACTAGTCCCAATGGTGATGTTATTAGTAATAGCACTGGAGTGTTCCATAGTGAGGTAATGAAACTGACTTCCGGCTTGAAAACTATTTTGGTAGTCGCTAATACAGGCACAAATTGGTATCCGACACCAACAGCAGGAACGACACTTTCAGCATTTCAAGACCAGTTGATGGAGTTGTACACTACTCCGGGACGTCTTGCTCATGATGGTTCGTTTATTGCTCGTGTAGGTGAAGGGTATAAAAATCTGCAAGGTACGGATGATCCGGCTAATAACGGTTTTTTAATGAGTAATCTGTTGTCCAACTCCAGCTTTACCTTGAAACCGGGTATTTCTCAGGCTGATGCTGAAAGAAATGATTATGGTAATGAGGATCCTGCAGATTATAATCACTTTAAGATTTCTCTTTATCGTGCAACTGCCAAGTTGCAGACTGTTTACGAAGATGCAGATGCATTAGTTTACAAGGCAACACAGGGTGATGATTTGTCAAAGGTAGTTACAGTTGGTACGTTGACACAACCGCATTTCACTGTGCGTAATTTACCACAAAAAGTGTATCTTTTCCAACATGGAAGTGTGGATAACCCATTAATAACTCCGCTGTATAATGCCACAAACACTACTTCAAGTTGGAGTGACTTTAGAATTTTTGACGAAGTAAATGCTCCGGATATTGAAGTAGTAGCAAAAAATGCAACAGCCAGTAGCTTGTATGTACCAGAAAATGCAAATGCAATACCTGTTATCGGAAATACTTCTTATATACTTGTGAAAGGAATTTTCGAACCGAATAGAGACTTGGTGATTACAGATGTGGATAGTAATGGAGATTATGTATATGGATTTAAGGGCAATAGTGACCCGATTACTGCATTTACATATTCTCCTGCTTGGGGAGCTGAAATTTATGCTGTGCCGGCAAGTGTCACAGATGAACAAGACCGACTGAAACATGGTATGAATACTACATTGAAAACCTATTTGGTCAGAACGGGTCTGAAAGCATATCTCAATAGTAGTGCAAATGCCCCTGTTTATGATGGTATCATAGGTAAAAATGTTTATTATAGTATAACTGCCGGCACTAAAGACGGTATATACAATACATTGATTATCTCTAAGAATATTCAGAAAGAAGATAAGAGCGGTTATGATGCAACACCCGTAGAAACAGTGAAATATTTGCAATATAATGGCGGAGTGACTCATTATCGTATTAATATACAGGATAATACATATCCGGAAAATCATAATTTATACTATTCTGTTACCCGTAATAATCTGTATAAAGTAAATGTGAAATCAATTTCAGGTATTGGTTATCCGGATGAAGGAGATGTTACAGTAGATCCTGATACTCCAATCAGCCAGAAAACTTATATGCAAGCGCATATTTCTGTTGAAGAATGGAAAGTTGTGGATCAGGATGCTGATTTGAACTAATAATAGAATATATAAAAAGTTTTTCTTCGGGCATTACTACCCGGAGAAAAACTTCTCAAAATTATAAATTAAGAAATAATATGCATTTCAAATTTTCAATATTGTATCGGTATGCCGGAATAGTTATACTCGCATGGGTATTGTCAGGGCTTGTTGCGGGATGTGTAAAAGAGGATTTCTCTGATTGCCCTACAGGTTCTTACTCTGTTGCATTTGAGTATGTAAATCATACCGGTGCAGAACATTACAATCGTTTCTGTACTGATGTATATAGAGTTGATTTATATGTGTTCGATTCAGCCGGATATTTTGTGAAATGCATAACCAATAACGGAGCTCCTTTTGCAGAGGACTTTCGTATTGAACCGGAACTTTCCGAAGGTAGCTATACGCTGGTAGCCTGGGGAAATATATCTGATGAAGTAATAATAAGGCCTGTTTTTGTGAGTGGAAAAACAACCATTGAAGAAGGGGTACTTTTACTAAAGGCTATTGAAAATCAAAGCGTAAATAAAAAGCTGACTTCTATTTTTCACGCAATTAAAGAAGTAACAGTAAATGGTTCCACTGATAAAACAGATATTCTTTCATTTACAAAAAACGAAAACCAGTTGAATCTTACAGTCAAGTGGTTTGAAAAAAGCGGAATACCATGTATTCATCGTTGTGCAGAAGGGGTTCGTACCCGTGTGGTTGACCCAAAGGGAGCAACCTATAAATTTGACAATTCTGTAGTTGCTTCAAGCAACGAACTGACATATTATCCATATCAGAGCGCTAATAATGATACACGAAACCAACTAGCGGATGTTTTTTCTTTGATGCGCTTGGTAGAAGGAGAAAAACTGATATTACTGATAGAACGTTTGATGCCGGATGGCACCATAAAGGAACTCTACCGTACTGATTTAATCGAACTGATTCGGATGCATCCATATGTTTATACTCAATCAGAACTTGATCGGCAGGATGTTTATGAGATTGAAATATCGCTTATAGATGATTTAGATGGTGATACGGATACTTATATGCAAACAGCTATTATTATAGCAGGGTGGAAAATTATATTGCAGGATACAGGAATGTAATACTTTAAATATATGAGATTAAATTTGATTTATAAATACAGTTTTATTATAACATTGTTATATCTAATCACTGCTTGTACCAATGGGATAGAGGAATCTTCCGTTGGAAACAGTCAGGAAGAAGGTAAGGAAATTCCCGTTAATATTATGCCGAAGCTTGTTGTGGGGGATGAAAATGAGGTATCACAATTGCGGGTTATCATTTTTTCGACACGTACTTCCAATCCTTATGCTTCTAGAGTTTTGATCAGTAATCAACTGATAGATCTAAATGAAGATTATACTGCCATTACCTACATAGGATACAATGATATTTATGTGATAGGAAATGAACCGATAGATCTTTCAAATGTGAAAAGGCCAGAAGAACTGAAAAATATTCAGATGAATACGGAGGGCAGTTTGAATGCCTCGAAGTTTGTGTTCTTCAAGAAATTGCTTAATGTAAATGTACGAAATAAAAATGAAATATATCTGGAGGGTGAATCCACACCAGTCTCAGAACTGGAAATAAAGTTACAGCGTGTGATTGCAAAATTGAGCGTTAATTTTGATCTCAGCACGGAGATTTATGAGGAACAAACTCCTACAGGGACGTATGTAAACTTTGAGTCGATGGAGTTAATCCGTATACCGAAATATAGTTATTTGATTCCTGAAACATATAAGAAGGAAGAAGGTTTTCTGGATAATCGTGTATTCTTATTGAAGAATAGCAGTACGGATCAGAATCATTTTACATGGTCATCGGGTGAAATATATTTGCCGGAATATATACTGGAGAATGATGATTATAAGGTCGAATTACGTATTAAAGGGACTTCAAAAGGAACCACTCATATTTATACTTTACCGATTGGAGATGCGATGAATGCTGTAGATTCACATTCTACGGATTGGAATATTACTCGTAACAGGCATTATAGGCTGACTATCAAAGCTATCACCGGATACGGAGAGGAATCTCTTGAAGTTAAAACCAGTGTTGCGGGATGGTCGGAAATAAATGTTCCAATAGATATTACAGGAACCAGTTTCTTGGCTGTAAACAAACGAACTATTGAAGTAAAATCTTTACGCTTTTATACATATGTACGGTTTGCATGTAGCAATCCGATTGAGGTGGAACTTCCTATTGGAGTATCAATAGATAATCAACTTGCTTTCACAATAGAATATGATGATGCATCCAGGAGAAGTGGGCGTATCGGCTTCCGACGAGGAAACTGGAATACAGGTCAGAATATTACATATGTGACGACACTGAAATCGGGCTCCTCATCTGTTCAGATTAATTTGCAATTATTTAAATCGGAGATCGTTGATAGAGGAAGCGCGCAAGGTACTTGGGCAGCAGCAATGGGATATCCGGCAGAGGCAAATAATAAAAAAGTTGGTTATTATAATGATGAGTTATATAAAAAGGCTACTACAGAAACAGGGTGTAGGGCATATTATCCTCAGGGGGTCGATCCGGATGATCCGATAAGAGGAAAGGGATGTTGGAGATTAGCGACTATACGTGAGAATTGGTCATTTCAGATAAAAATGACATGGGCTATAGAGGAGTTTAGCGCAACGGATGGATATTATACTACTGCACCGAATACTCTTATGAATGTTGCGAAATCGCAAAAACGCTACTATAACTGTGCACTTGATGTTCGTCCACCTGAACTTTCTGATTTTATTGCTTCAAGTAAGGATGTGCCTAAGGTCAGCAAAGAAAATGCAGAGTCTATTTGTACGAAATTAGGCGCTGGGTGGAGATTGCCTACAGGGGAAGAAATGAATTATGTGTTCTTAAATGCAGGAACCAACGGACTTCCTAATAATTTCTTTTCGGATAGTTATTGGGGAAAGAATGCGGATAATACATTCATAGTGGCCACTATGAGTGATCCTGATGGTAGTGCTACAACAGATGAGTTGAGAAAACAGTCACATACAGTACGTTGTGTAAAGTCACGTTATTCTAACTAAAAAAGGAGTTTAAAATGATTGTAAAATGGAAATATATTCGATTGCTTCTACTATTGCTGCCTTTTTTTCTAGTGGCTTGTGATAGTGAGATGTCAGATTCTAAGAGTATGGGAAATGAACAGGAACAATTGGTATTGAGGCTAAATGTAAAACAGGAATCCGTGGTGCAAACGCGGGGAACCGCTATGCCTGCTGAAGATGAGAAAATAGAGAATCTGGATTTTCTGATATTCGATCATGATGGAAATATTGTTTATCATCTGCATCCTACATTGGAATGGACAGGAACTGAATATAAAACCACAGTGACCGTGTTTTCGGCTACAGGCGAACATACATTGTATCTGATTGCCAATTATCCGATGGAGGAAGGTACGATACATAACTTGCAAGGATTGGAAAGCATGATATGTACGACTCCGGATGCATCTATAAAACCGCCTTTTGTAATGGCTACCAAACGTATAATACTTTCATCTCTCAATGCGACAGCTATTCGTAATGCTATGAACAGTGATAGTAATAATGGATTCAGTTTAAAACGGAATGTAGCGAAGTTCGACGTAGAAGTGTCTGCGGCTAATTTTAGCCTGAAGTCAGTGGAATGGATGGAATGTCCTACGTCGGCAACAGTATTGGCAGGAGTGAATTATACTAGTCCATATACTAAATCTGTCAGCAATACTACACCCCTGACAAATCCTGTCTACCTATATCAGATTCCCAATATGGGTTCAGATGCTCATAAAGGATTTCATGTGGTTGTACATGGAGAATATACTTCAGTAGACGGAACAAAAAGGGAGGGATATTATAAACTTCGTTTGAGTACGATGGGTATTTCGGGCGAGAAGGTTCCGTTGACTTCAATTATAGGAAATAATTATTATAAACTGAATATTCAGAGCGTTTCTGGATTCGGCTCCAATTCGTTAGAGAATGCCGAGAAAAATGGATTTACTAATGATATGGAAGCATTAACTATGTTGGACTATAACGGTTCGCATAATTATCAAGAGAAGTATTTACGGAACGGCTATCAAATGGGCTTTGAGAATTCTCACTGGATCATATACAGTGAGAAAATAATGAATTCTTTTGTACTAGGATATTTTTACCGAAGTATCCGGGATAAATCTTTGGTCGGATATACAACATTTGATCCGGATTATCCCAATCTTCAGCGTGGAGTTATCACAGTTGAAGCTAATGGTAAGATAGTGGAAAAGTCCATAGTTTGCAATGATGCTCCTGATACTCCTGTGGAAATGAAATTACTTTTCACTGATTTAAATAACACACTGGAGAGCGAAGGGTACACATTTACGAATATTATACAGTATGGTGTCCTACAGAAAACATTGACTATTGAACGCTATCCTTCTATCGGGCAGTCATATACAGTACTCACAATGCCAAATACAAACTATGGAGAAGTAGTTGGTTCGGCCAGTTGGGTGGGGATTGCTGAACAGCGTCATGAAGGAGCTACTATTTATCAACAGTTGGATTCGGAGAATGAATATATTTTTATTCATATATTGAGCAACAGTACAGGGAAAGAGCGTGAGGGAACAGTACGTTTATTTGGTAAGAATGGTTATTATGAACTTCGAATACATCAGAAAGGATAATTTAAGTGATAAAAATTTAGTGACAGGAAGGAATAGAAAATGAATACGTTGGAAGTTATCAAGGAGCAGGAACTCAGTAATGAAGGAGTTATTTATTTGTATTGCCAGGGGAATTCATGGCAGGCTTTCGAGCGTTCTGCTTTTTATCTGTCTTTGCTCTATCCGGAGCTTGAAATTGTGAAGGAGGGCAGCCAAAATACTACAAGGATTTTTGTGTGTATTCCAGATGATTATTTAATAGAGATCTTTGACGTGAATCAGATTTTTGTTGGGAATGAATATATAGAAATGAAGGTTCCGGAAAGGATTTACGGCAGAAACGACGAGTATATTCAATGGTATAACAAGCTATTGGATACTTAAGTGATAAGAGGATGATAGATATGAGAAAAATAAAAGAGAATGAAAGTTTTGTGTCTTTTAAGATTGGTAATAAGTTTGAAATATACGGTTATATTGCTTTTAGTAGGTTCTTTCTATTCATGTAACTGTACTGGCGGTTCTAGTAATTTTAATGTCACTGCGGTTCAAAGAAAGGAAAATATGTCGATAGATCACTTTTGGGATGAGTATGATTTTACGGATACTGTTCGGTTGAGTAGTTCTGGGGTTACTGAGAAGATGTTGGTTGATTATCTTATTCGGTTATCGGAACTAACAGAGGAGAGGGCTTGTGAAAGTATCAGGGAATTGGTTATGAAAACTAAAGTTAATGGTATGGTTTATCATTGGTTTTTGCAACGATTGGAACATCATTTGTATGAGTCGGATTCACCATTGCGAAATGATAATTATTATATCTCGGTACTGGAAGAGGCATTAGCTTCCGAATATCTGAGCGGGATGATGCGTGTACGCCCATTGCATCAACTAAAAATGCTTCAAAAGAACCGGATAGGAGCTAAAGCGGCTAATATTACTTTTATTCTTCCAACCGGTGAGATTCGAAATTTGTGGGATGTTCCGGCTAAATATACCTTATTATTATTTTATAGTCCAGACTGTATGCATTGCCGGAAGTATATACAAGAATTGTTCGAATCTCCAGTAATAAATGCTTTGTTGCAACATCGTGAAGGAAGTTTGCCTCGGTTGGCACTTGTAGCAGTGTGTGCAGAAGGAGACATGGATGTGTGGAAAGAATATCAAGGACATTTTCCCTCTACATGGGTAAGTGGTTATGATGAGAAAAAAGAACTTATTGAAAAGGAAGTTTATTTTTTACGCTTTTTTCCTTCGATATATTTGTTGGGAGATGATAAGCAAGTTTTATTGAAAGAACCTTATTCTATGAGTAGAGTTACTAATTGTTTGTTAAACGAGTGTGATAATATATAATAGTAGATTAGTAAAATTGTTTTAGGTAAAAGGAAATGTTTTTTCATGTTTTTGGGATATTTATATGAGGAATATTAAAAAACAGTTGCTGTGAAGCAACTCATTTCCCCGAAGGTTCATACCCCTTCCATTGTCTGAAAGTGTTTAGATAAATGGTTCATGAACCTGTTTACTGCCTGTGAAGGTAGACTATTGTTTGTTTTGTTTGTGCATCTTTTTTCCTGTGGGAGAAAAGATGCACTTTTTTAGTACATTATTGAGTGATTTTTATCTATAATACACATAAATGTAGTATCTTTGTAAAAACAATAAAGATAATTGGGATAAATTGTAATTATATATATTCCAATATCAGTGACCGGTAAAACTGGGGTAGTTGTTCTGCTTTGATCTTCAGATATACGTGCCCCAATTATGCAAATAACACAAAAGTGAACATCTTTGAATGAATAGATTGGTATATATCGAAACATGGTATTTGAAATTTGTGCTAATAGTCATATTCGCAGACAGTTCTTGTTTTTTTAGACATGAATACAATTTGCCATATTCGCAATTATACGGACATTTGCAAAGTGGAACTTACAAACAGTATTAGGGATAATGATTTTATATAACAGTCGTTTGGCGAAATGTTTTCTCGGTAAGAAGAAACATTCTTTTATGATTTTTGGTTTTTGCTTTACTCGCTATAGGTATTTGGAGATTTGGGAAGAAATGGAAGCCCGAATTCATTTGAGACAATATACGGAATGTTTTTTCCTCACATTGTTACCAGCTTTGGGATTGTCATTATGGCTATCGTGGTGGTTTATGTTAATACCTTTGTGTACATATCATTTTCTTTATTGGTGGGAGCGGATGATAAGACATCATTCTATCTTTGACTGGGAAGCGTTGAAGCATTGTGGAGATACGCTTTATTTGAGAAAAAGAAAATCGTATAGCTGGATGAAGCAATATTGTAAGAAGAAATTGCCCGCATCAAGATGGGCTGATTAAAGATATGGTCTTAACTGACCGGCTGCCTGTGAAGGTCGCTCTATTGTTTGTTTTGTTTGTGTTTTGTGCACCTTTTTCTTTCATAGAAAAAAGGTGCACTCTTTTTTATGGATATATGACAGATAAGATATACATTTGAAGAAAAAAAGAAAATGGGTGAAAAAGCTTCGATGTGGAATCTTTGGCATGGCTGTCATAAATTGAGTGAGGGCTGCCATCATTGTTATGTATATCGTACGGATGGCAAATACGGGAAAGACAGTTCAGTAGTGGCAAAGACAGAAAAGTTCGACCTGCCTCTGCAACAGAAAAAGAACGGGACGTATAAAATACCTTCAGGCAATTTAGTATACACTTGCTTTACTTCCGATTTTCTGATTGAGGATGCCGACGAGTGGCGTGCCGAAGCATGGGAAATGATGCGGATACGCCAAGACCTTCGTTTTCTTTTCATCACAAAACGGATAGACAGGTTGCAACAATGTTTGCCCTCTGATTGGGGAGACGGTTATGATAATGTGACGATTTGCTGCACAATGGAGAATCAGGACAGGGTGGATTATCGCCTGCCTATTTATAAGGCAGCTCCAATTAAACATAAAATTATTATCTGTGAGCCGCTTCTCAGCCGGATTGATTTCAAAGGAGAACTGGGAGATTGGGTGGAACAGGTTGTTGCCGGGGGAGAGTCGGGAAAAGAAGCCCGGGTATGCGATTACGAGTGGGTATTGGATATCCGCCGACAGTGTGTAGATGCAAATATTAGTTTTTGGTTCAAGCAGACAGGCAGCTATTTGCTGAAAGGAGGGCATGAATATAAGGTTGCCCGTCAGTTCCAACATTCGCAGGCACGGAAAGCGGAAATAAATTATACTCCCTGAATTTGAGTACAAAATGTGGATAATCACGTCTTTTCTTAAAGATATTGTGTAAATTTTAAATTATCCATATTAATGAAACAGATAAAGCTGTTACTTCTTTTAGCTTCCGCCACCGTTACGGGAGCACTCGCGCAGAGCAATGGATTGACGGATATGAGTCAGAGCCGTTTTGCTAAAATGGCAAATGCTGGAATTGATGCAGTACAATGGACAAACGGTTTTTGGGGAGACCGTTTTAATGTGTTTAGCCGGACTTCTTTGCAAAGTATGTGGAACACTTGGAACACACCGGAAATATCCCACGGTTTCCGTAATTTTGAGATTGCATCCGGTGTGTGTAAGGGTGAACATTGGGGACCGCCGTTCCACGACGGAGATATGTATAAGTGGATGGAAGGAGTCGCTTCTGTCTATGCTGTCAATAAAGACCCGGAACTGGACAAGTTAATGGATAACTTTATTGCTTGTGTTGTAAAAGCTCAACGTACTGATGGTTATATACATACGCCTGTCATCATTGAGGAATTGAATAAAGGGATTGACTCTCATGCTTTGAACGATGAACACAAGCAGACTGTGATTGGTACGAAAGTAGGTGCGGAAAATGAAAAAGGTGCTTTTGCCAACCGCCTGAATTTTGAAACTTATAATCTGGGACATCTGATGATGGCAGGTATCATTCATCGTCGTGCCACCGGAAAAACAACTCTTTTCGATGCCGCTGTGAAGGCGACGGACTTCCTTTGCCACTTTTATGAAACGGCTTCTGCCGAATTGGCTCGCAATGCCATTTGCCCTTCTCATTATATGGGGGTAGTCGAAATGTACCGTGCTACCGGAAATCCCCGTTATCTGGAACTTTCTAAGAATCTGATTGATATTCGCGGTATGGTGGAAAATGGTACGGATGACAATCAGGACCGCATTCCTTTCCGTGACCAATACCGGGCAATGGGACATGCCGTACGCGCCAACTATCTGTATGCCGGAGTAGCGGATGTATATGCGGAGACAGGCGAACAACAGTTGATGAAGAATCTGACTAGTATTTGGAATGACATTGTTACCCGCAAAATGTATGTGACCGGAGCTTGCGGAGCGCTTTACGACGGTACATCGCCTGATGGTACTTGTTATGAGCCGGATAGTATCCAGAAAGTGCACCAGAGTTATGGGCGTCCTTATCAGTTGCCCAATAGCACCGCACACAATGAAACATGTGCCAATATCGGCAATATGCTGTTCAACTGGCGTATGCTGGAAGTGACAGGAGACGCGAAATATGCTGAACTGGTAGAGACTTGCCTTTATAATAGTGTATTGAGCGGGATTAGTCTCGATGGTAAGAAGTATTTCTATACGAATCCGTTGCGTATCAGTGCCGATTTGCCTTATACACTTCGCTGGCCGAAAGAACGGACGGAATATATCAGTTGTTTCTGTTGTCCGCCGAATACATTGCGTACACTTTGCCAGGCACAGAATTATGCATATACATTGAGCCCGGAAGGTATTTACTGCAACTTATATGGCGCAAATACATTAACAACGGACTGGAAGGATAAAGGCGAAATTGCTTTGGTACAGGAGACGGATTATCCTTGGGATGGTAACGTACGTGTGACGTTGAATAAAGTTCCCCGTAAGGCGGGTGCTTTTTCTCTTTTCCTTCGTATCCCGGAATGGTGTGAAAAGGCTGCATTAAAAGTGAATGGTCAGCCGGTGCAAATGGATGCAAAAGCGAATACATATGCGGAAGTCAATCGCGTATGGAAAAAAGGAGATGTAGTGGAACTCGCAATGGATATGCCTGTCCGTCTGTTTGAAGCCCATCCGTTGGCAGAAGAAATCCGTAATCAGGTAGTGGTGAAACGCGGACCGTTGGTTTACTGCCTGGAAAGTATGGATATTGCAAACGGAGAGAAGATTGATAACGTATTGATTCCTGCCGATATTAAATTGACACCTAAAAAAATAACGATAGAAGGCAGTCCGATAGTGGCTCTTGAAGGGACAGCGCGTTTGGCGTCTCCCGCTTCTTGGGAAGGAGTGCTTTATCGTCCGGTGGTTCAGGCTGAAAGAACAGTGAATATTCGTCTGATTCCTTATTATGCTTGGGGTAACAGAGGAAAGGGAGAAATGACGGTATGGATGCCATTAACAAGATAAGACTATGATTGGAAAGAGTTTGAAAATAGCTTGTTCATTACTTGCCATAAGTTCCACGCTTATGGCAGGTGATATATGGGTTTCTCCGAAAGGGAATGATTTCAATGACGGCACGAAGCAATCGCCGAAAGCAACTCTGACTTCGGCATTGCGGCAAGCACGGGAATGGCGTCGTACAGGCGACAACCGTATCCAAGATGGAATCACTATTTATATGGAAGGCGGAACATATGCATTGCATGAACCTGTCTTTATTCGACCGGAAGATAGCGGAACAAAGGAATCTCCCACGGTAATTCGCTCTGTCTCCGGTGAAGAAGCGATATTAAGCGGAGGCGTGCGTATCCGTAACTGGAAAAAACAAGGGAAACTTTGGGTAGCGGACGTGCCGACATTCAATGGACGTCCGTTGGATTTCCGGCAATTATGGATAGATGGGAAAAAGACTGTCCGTGCCCGTGATGTGGAAGATTTCGAGAAGATGAACCGTATTTGCAGTGTGGACGAGAAGAATGAGATTCTTTATGTTCCTGCGACTGCTGTTCGCAAACTGATAGATAACAAAGGAACTTTGAAAGCTGAATATGCGGAAATGGTGCTTCATCAGATGTGGTGTGTAGCAAATCTGCGTATCCGTTCCGTAGAGATTCAAGGCGATAGTGCGGCAGTACGCTTTCATCAGCCGGAAAGCCGGATTCAGTTTGAACATCCCTGGCCGCGTCCGATGGTGACGACGAATGGACATAACTCCGCTTTCTATCTGACAAATGCACGAGAGTTGCTGGATGTTCAAGGAGAATGGTACCATGATATCAATGCCCGTAAAGTTTATTATTATCCCAGAGAGGGAGAGAAAATGCAGGATGCCGATACGGAAGCTATCATCCCTGCTGTTGAAACATTGGTGCAAGTGGAAGGTACACTAGACCGTCCTGTCTCTAATATCCGTTTTGAGAAAATCACATTCTCGTACACTACTTGGATGCGTCCTTCAGAAAAGGGGCATGTGCCGCTTCAGGCAGGTATGTATCTGACAGACGGCTATCGGATAGAACCGAAGATGCAGCGGAGTTATCTGAATCATCCGTTGGATAATCAAGGATGGCTGGGACGTCCGGCAGCGGCTGTCCGTGTGGCGGCTGCCAATCAGATTGACTTTGAACGTTGCCGATTCGAACATTTAGGTTCTACCGGATTGGATTATGAAGAAGCAACACAGGGCGGTGTAGTCCGCGGTTGTATTTTCCGTGATATTGCGGGGAATGGTTTGCTAACTGGTAGCTTCTCTCCGGCAGCTCATGAAACGCATTTACCTTATGACCCTGCCGACCGCCGGGAAGTATGCACACATCTGCAAATCAACAATTGCTATTTTACGGAAGTGGGTAATGAGGACTGGGGATGCCTTGCCATTGCTGCGGGATATGTGAGTGATATTAATATCGGGCATAATGAAATCTGTGAGGTTCCTTATAGTGGAATCAGCCTTGGGTGGGGATGGACGCAAACTGTGAACTGTATGCGTAATAACAAAGTTCATGCAAATCTGATTCATCATTATGCGAAGCATATGTACGATGTGGCAGGTATTTACACCCTCGGCTCACAGCCGAAAAGTTACGTGACGGAGAACTGCGTACATAGCATTTACAAACCAAGTTATGTGCACGACCCGAATCACTGGTTTTATCTATATACGGATGAAGGTTCTTCTTTTATTACTGTACGTGATAACTGGACGGAAGGGGAGAAATTCCTTCAAAATGCCAATGGCCCCGGAAATGTATGGGAAAATAATGGTCCGAAGGTAGATACCGCCATCCGTGAACGTGCCGGATTGGAGGCAGAATATAGGGATTTGCAGAATGTCCGATAGTGATATTTCTTATAACACAGTTGGTTAGCAATAGAAAGAATAATGAAAAAGAAATACATGATATTACTTGGTGCCTTGTCTTTGGCAAGCAGCACCTTTGCACAGACCTGGATATGGTATCCAGGAGATTACGAAATCTGGTTAGGCAACCAGATGAATAACCGCCGTACGGAACGTGGCGCTTTTTTTCCGCCTTTTTGGAAAACGGATAGCCATTATGTAGTCGTAGAATTCAGCAAGCAACTGAATCTTGCCGAACCGGAAGAAATATTGATTGCCGCCGAAGGAAAGTACAACGTCAAGCTGGACGGAAAACTTCAGTTCGGTATGCCGGAAACGATGCTACTTCCGGCAGGAAAACATAACTTGAACATCAAAGTCTGGAATCAGGCTACGCCGCCCACTATTTACGTGAAAGGAAAGACTGTGAATTCTGATTCTTCTTGGCGTGTGACGTACGAAGACAAGGAATGGATTGACGAAAGCGGCAAGGCTAGTGATACGTCCGCTACCGTTTATATGGATGCCGGATGCTGGAACTTTGACGGAGCTACCCAACGCCCTTCCCAATTCAGCCTGATGCGTGAACCGCAGCAACCTGTCGCTCAAACAGAGCAATCCGAAGGAGGGATTCTTTATGATTTTGGAAAAGAAACATTCGGGTTCATCACACTAAAGAATCTTTCCGGAAAAGGAAAGATAGAGATTTACTACGGTGAAAGCCCTGAAGAAGCAAAAGATAAGGCGTATTGCGAAACATTGGACAAACTGCTATTGGAACCGGGGCAAGTGACCGACCTTGCTATTCGCAGCACTTCTCCTTTGAACAGTTCCGATAATGAATATACATTGGAGAACAGTAAGGCTTTCCGCTATGTCTATATTACACGCGAGCCGGGTGTAAAGATTGGAGAAGTATCCATGCAATATGAATATCTTCCCGAAGAATATCGTGGAAGTTTCAAATGTAATGATGAGGAAGTGAACCGTATTTGGGAAGTAGGTGCATACACTATGCATCTTACTACCCGCGAATTCTTTATTGACGGCATCAAACGCGACCGTTGGGTATGGAGTGGCGATGCTATCCAAAGTTACCTGATGAATTATTATCTTTTCTTTGATAATGAATCCGTAAAACGTACTATCTGGTTGCTTCGCGGCAAAGACCCTGTGACGAGCCATAGTAATACTATCATGGATTATACTTTCTACTGGTTTCTTAGTGTATATGATTATTATATGTATAGCGGCGACCGCCACTTCGTGAATCAACTATATCCACGTATGCAAACAATGATGGACTACGTGTTGGGACGTACCAATAAGAAAGGTATGGTAGAAGGAATGACTGGCGACTGGGTATTTGTGGACTGGGCAGACGGCTATCTGGATAAGAAAGGAGAACTCTCTTTCGAGCAAGTCTTATTCTGTAGAAGTTTGGAAACCATGGCATTATGTGCTGAATTGGTCGGAGATGCAACCGACAAGCAGAAATATGAGAAACTGGCCGCTGCTTTGAAAGCAAAACTGGAACCTACATTCTGGAATAATCAGAAACAAGCCTTTGTGCATAACTGTGTGAATGGACAGCAAAGTGACGCAGTAACCCGCTATGCGAATATGTTTTCCGTATTCTTCCAATATCTGGATACAGACAAGCAGCAAGCCATTAAACATTCTGTTCTTTTGAATGACAGCATCTTGAAAATAACAACCCCCTATATGCGTTTCTACGAACTGGAAGCCCTTTGCGCTCTCGGCGAACAAGATGCTGTAATGAAGGAAATGAAAGCCTACTGGGGTGGAATGTTGAAAGAAGGAGCCACTTCATTTTGGGAGAAATATAATCCGGAAGAAAGCGGCACGCAGCATCTTGCCATGTACGGACGTCCATATGGAAAGAGTTTGTGTCATGCCTGGGGAGCAAGCCCCATTTATCTGTTGGGTAAATACTATCTGGGAGTAAAACCTGTAAAAGAAGGCTATAAAGAATTTGCTATTGCTCCGGCATTAGGCGGATTGAAATGGATGGAAGGCACTGTTCCTACTCCGAATGGCAATATCCATGTCTATATGGATAACAAGACAATAAAAGTAAAAGCAACGGAGGGCAAGGGATATCTGACAATCAAGAGCCGTCGCCAACCGAAAGCTAATATAGGAACTGTAGAGCAAGTCTCAGCAGACACATGGCGTCTTTGGATTGATTCGCTGGAAGAAAGAACGGTTACTTATCGTTTGTAATCTATTTGTTAATAAGTTAGTGGATTTAGTCCTTGATTGATAGTTCCTTTTTGGGAGAGAGGAATTGTTAATCAGGGACTTTTTTCGTAAATACCTCTAAGTTTTCTAGGGAATTTGCTACATTTGTTCTTCATAAAGATAGAAGCAAGTAATATACTTTTAGTTCTTTTGGAAACAAGTAAACAAAATCCGGAGAATGAAAAACAAGATTGACCGATATACTGATACAGATGATGAAAAACTCTTCGCCTTGATTGAACAAGGTGACGAAGGAGCTTTCACCCAAGCTTATGAAAGGTATCATAAACTATTATATGTATTAGCCTATCGTTATTTAATGAGTTCTGATATGGCAGAAGATGTAGTGCAGCACGTCTTTACCCGTTTGTGGGAATTCCGTTCAGAGCTACGTGTGGGAATCAGCTTGAAGAACTACCTCTTTACCATGACAAAAAATCATGTCCTGAACTTGATTCGTAATGAAAACAACGCAATTACTAAGAACTATGAGATGGCACAAGCTGCTTCACCTTACGAAGATAATTTGATAGAAAATTTGGAGAAGAAAGAGCTGATGTCCAGTTTTTATAAAGCTGTGGATATGCTTCCTGCGCACAAACGGGATATTTGCTTGATGAAAGTCGAAGAAGAACTAACAAATCAGGAAATTGCGGAACGAATGAATTTATCCGTAAACACTATCAAGACGCATTATTCGGAAGCATTGAAACTTCTCCGTATCCACTTGAACAAGATGTTAATAATTGTTGCGTTCACCACACTAATGACCTTTTTGAGTGTCCATTTAATAAAGTGATAAAAATGAATATACCTACTGATAAACAAATAGAAGAAGTATTGGCAGGAATTGCCAGTCCGGAAGATGCAAAATATGTGGCAGAGTGGTTTGCTACGGAAGAGGGGAGTGATTACCTGGAAGCCGCTATGACACGGGATTCGGAACTGATAAAAAATGAGTTCGCAGACTTGTATGTGAACCATGATATTCCTTCAAAGAAAATGCAAGAGCAGATACGGAAGAACATTCGTATGAAGAAGTTGAAACGTATCTGTTTCCGGGTTGCAGCCGTATTGATACCTGTTGTCTTGATTGTCGGACTTTATATACAACTAAATTCAAAAGTCGACCTGTTCGGTACTTCCGAATACGAAGAAGTCGTTGTAGATAAAGGCGAACGCATACAAATAATGTTTCAGGACGGGACAAAAGTATATATCAATTCTGACTCGAAATTAAGATATCCCAAAAAGTTTGCTCTAAACACCCGGGAAGTTTTTCTTGAAGGAGAAGCCTATTTCGTGGTGGCCAAGAATAAGAACCGTCCTTTTATTGTCAACCTAAACGGGCCGGCAATTCACGTACTGGGAACTTCTTTCAATGTACAGGATTACCCGGAAAACAAGGATATTGTAGTATGTCTGGATGAAGGAAATATTAATCTGACTCTTCCTACGGAAAAGAAATACCCGGTGCAACCCGGCGAAAGGTTAGTATATGACAAAGAGAACAAACAGTGCACCATATCCCAAATGAACGATATGCAACGCTTGTCGATGTGGAAACAGAATGTGATAGTATTTAAAGATACTCCGCTGCCGGAAGTCATCAAAGTATTAAACCGCTGGTATGATGTAGACTTTAAAGTAGAAGATGAACAAGCTTTGAAGTATGTCTATACATTGACTTCAGATAATACATTATTAGAAAAAGTATTGATGGATTTAGAGAAAATCGCCCCGGTGAAGTTTGAGTATAATGAAGATAAAAAAGAAGTGATAGTAAAAATGAAATAATATAATCATCAGAAATAAAGAAGGCATATGAATAAAGAAGTTGATTTATCCATATCTTGTTATGGAAAAGTAAAAGACAGGAAATATGATATTGTGGCATTGCCGTGGGGAGCTACCGAACCTCATAATCTGCATTTGCCATATATGACGGATTGTATTCTTTCCCATGATGTAGCGGTTGACGCTGCATTGATAGCTAAACAGGAATATGGTGTGAGCTGCATGGTTATGCCGCCCATCGGCATGGGTTCGCAAAATCCGGGACAACGGGAATTACCATTCTGTATCCATACGCGTTATGAAACGCAGAAAGCCATATTGACGGATATTGTTTCTTCCCTTTATATTCAAGGCATCCGAAAATTGGTTATTATCAACGGGCATGGCGGCAATACTTTTAAAAGTATGATTCGTGATTTGTCGGTAGACTATCCTGATTTTCTGATAGCATCAAGCGAATGGTACACCGTATTGAAAGCAAAAGACTATTTTGAAAATCCGGGTGACCATGCGGATGAAGTCGAAACGTCGGTAATGATGCACTATCATCCCGAACTGGTCAATCTTGAAGAAGCAGGGAATGGAGAATATAAAACCTTTGCCATACAGTCTTTGAATGAAAAGGTGGCGTGGATTCCCAGAAACTGGGGAAAAGTATCCAAAGATACCGGTGTGGGCGACCCGCGTGGAGCTTCTGCGGAAAAAGGTAAGAAGTTTGCAGAAGCAATCGCAGAAAAATATGCAAAGCTCTTTGACGAATTGGTGAATCAGGAACTTTACTAGATTGCAAAAAATATAGTGACGCTATCCTTGCGTGATAGTGACGGTATCCGGTAAGTATGGCGTCACTATGTGGACAGGATACCGTCACTATCCCAAAAGACTGTTTCTAACGAACTGCCAAGAAACCGAATCTATTGATATAAGTCCTTCTGAAAATAAAATCCGGAAGGACTTTTCTTTTTATATCCCATTTTCCTACAAATAAAAAACTAAGCCATATTTTTCTGAAAGCTAGTATATTATCACACGGATATTTATTGAAAATAAAAAAACTTCAGAAAAAAATGCTTTTTCCCTCACCCGCTTCTTAATCTCGTGTGTCCACTAAATACAAAGAGATTAAGAACCTATTTATAACTTTAAACAAACTAAGTATGAAGAACAGAGTATTGCTTGTATTGTTATTGAGTTTTGCTGTAAGTCTTACAGCATCGGCTCAGAAAATAACAATGAATCTTCAACAAGTCAAGTTGGAGAAAGTATTTTCGCTCATTACCAAACAGACGGGGCTTACGGTAGCATATAGCCGTACGATTGTCAATCC
This sequence comes from Bacteroides sp. f07, assembly GCF_042854785.1. Taxonomy (NCBI): domain Bacteria; kingdom Pseudomonadati; phylum Bacteroidota; class Bacteroidia; order Bacteroidales; family Bacteroidaceae; genus Bacteroides; species Bacteroides sp. f07. The sequence goes on from NZ_BAABXI010000001.1 coordinate 1,747,718, forward strand.
CGAACGGATTGTCTCTTTCCAGGCAAAAGACAAAGACCTCTCTAAAGTATTAGATGATTTATTCGCGGGTACGAATGTGGCTTATGAAATCGGAGAGAAGAAAATATACCTGAAAGCAAAAGAAGCTCCCGTTACATCACAAGGAAACCAACAAACAAAGAAAATAACGGGAACTGTGACAGATACCAAAGGCGAACCCGTGATTGGCGCCAGTGTATTGGTGAAAGGAGCGGGGACGGGCACTGTGACAGATGTAGATGGCAACTTTACATTGGATGCTCCGACAGACGCTCTTCTGGCAGTCAGCTATATTGGTTATAAAACACAGGAAGTAAAGGTAGGAAGTAAGAATTCATATTCTATCCAATTGCAGGATGATACGGAAATACTGGATGAAGTAGTAGTAGTCGGTTACGGCGTGCAGAAGAAATCAAGTCTGACGGGTGCTGTCGCTTCTATCTCTTCTCAAGATATTAGCAAACAGGTATCTTCCAATGTTGCTTCAACCTTACAGGGACGTACGCCGGGTGTAGACATCGTGCAGCAAGCCGGTGTTGCCGGAGCAGATGTAAATATCGTGATTCGCGGTGCCGCTTCTTTTGGTGCTACCGAACCTCTGTATGTCATCGACGGAGCGTTCAGTAATGCCGGATTAAGCTCATTAAATCCCAATGATATTGAATCTATCGAAGTACTGAAAGACGGTGCGGCAGCCGCTATCTACGGTTCACGTGCAGCCAATGGTGTCGTTTTGATTACTACCAAGAAAGGAAAGTCCGGCAAGCCCGTTATCCAGATAGACGGCTCATTCGCTTTCCAAAAGACGACTAATATTCCGGAGTTTCTCAATGCGTCGGAATGGAGAGAATTTGCCAATATGGTAGCAGATAACAGTGGCTTGCCTCATGCGCCGGAGAATGACAATCCCACCAATCCGAACCTGAATACCGACTGGTCAAAAGAATGGATACAGTTTGCCCCGGTATGGAATCTGAATGCCAGTATCGCAGGTGGTGGAGACAACTCTACTTTCAGCACAAGCCTTGGTTATCTTGACCAAACTGGAATGACAATTTATTCGGATTATAAACGTTATAACTTTCGCCTGAATACCTCTTATAAAAAAGGGCGTTTCTCATTTTCCGAAACACTAGGACTGACCCATAAGGATAAAACTCCTACAACAGCTTTCAACATAGCCTTGCCGACATTGCCTATTTATGATGAACAAGGACGGTTTACCTCGGGTGGCCCTGATTATTACATCAACCCCGAAGATGGCAAAGCGCAGAATAAGATAGCCCCGTTACACTACACAGACCAGTTCAATAAAGTGACGGATTTAATCGGCTCTTTGAACGCTCAACTGGATATTTGGGGCGGATTAAAATACAAGTTATCGTTAAGCGGAAATTATAGCAATAAGCATAATTATACCCATACTCCCGAGTATTACACAAAGTGGAACTCGGATGGAACTCCCGATAAAGATTACGGCAACACACGCAACAGCGTATCGGAAACAAGGGGTGAGGAATTTACTTATACCATTGATAACTTGCTGACTTACAATAAAACATTCAACCGTCACTCAATAGACGCTTTATTAGGAACAAGCTGGATGAGAGAGTACTATCGCTACATGACCAACTCTACCATTAACGATTTGGGTGGAACGGATATTACCGGATTCCAAAATGAAGATGGCAAGATTTCGGCAGGCGACAGTAATGCGGCATTGCTCTCTTTCTTCGCCCGCGTGAACTACGATTATGACAATAAATATCTGTTGTCCCTGAGCATCCGTCGGGATGAATCTTCCAAGTTCCATAAAGACAATAGGGTAGGTTACTTCCCCTCTGTCTCCGCCGGATGGAATGTACATCAGGAAAAATGGTTCCAAAATCCTGTAATGAGTAAATTGAAGATTAGGGCTAGCTACGGTGAGTTGGGCGCAAACTTCCTCAACCCCTATAATTTCGACGCGATAGCCTATGGACCTATTCCCTACACAGTAGGCGGAGAACGCTATGTGACAGGACGTGCAGCCTATCTGAAATCGAAAGACCTGAAATGGGAAACGGCAAAAACCACAGACATTGGTATCGAACTGGGCTTCTTCAACAACGACCTGACTTTATCATTAGACTATTTCGTGAAAAAGAACGTAGATTTGTTGGCACAGATAGACTTGAACCTGTCTTCCGGGCAAATCTTTGAAATCAACAGTTCACGTGAAAAACCGTACGTCAATACCGCTTCCGTAAAAAACACAGGATGGGAGTTTATGATGAATTACAGGAAACAATTGACGAAAGACTTCCATATCGATGCAACATTCAATATCGCAACATTGAAGAATAAGGTATTATCACTGGGAGAAAACGTGCAGCCGATTACTTCCGGCGCAATGTCCAGCTATTTTAATGATGCAGCTTCCATTACCATGCCGGGAGAAGCTATCGGTTCATTCTATGGCTATAAGATTGACGGTTTTGATGCGGAAGGAAATTTCATCTTCGCGGATACGGACAAGAATGGAGTAGTCAATGCAAATGACAAAGTCATTCTGGGCAGCCCTATTCCTGACTTCACATACGGCTTGAACATCAACATGGAATACAAAGACTTTGATTTGACAGTCTTTTTCCAGGGAGTACAGGGAAATGATATATTCAATCAGAAAAAGTACACCTATTATTTTGATTATTCCAACAATGTAGTCAAAGAGGCTATGAATGGATGGACGAAAACAAATAAGAATACAGGAATCCCTGTTATGAAAACCCAGAATACAAGTGGCGGAAACTCCCTGCCGAGTGAATTTTATGTTGAAGACGGTTCCTATTTACGTTTGAAGAACCTTCAGTTAGGCTATTCACTGCCTAAAAAATGGCTGGAAGCAATCCGGTTCAATAAACTGCGTATTTATGCAGGCGTACAAAATCTGTTTACATTGACCAAATACTCCGGTTATGACCCGGAAGTCAGTTCAAATGTATTGTTCTCACGTGGCATTGACATCAATTCATATCCTAATGCCCGGACGTTCACTTTTGGTTTTAACGCTTCATTCTGATAACTAAAAATATGATTAATATGAAAAACTATAAGAAAGTATATGCCGCATTTATCTTGGCGGGCGGCTTGATGTTACACGGATGCAACGGTATCTTTGATGACCTGGCCATTAATCCGAATCAGCCGAGTATGGGAGCTTATTTCACCAGTCCGTCCGCTGTAAATGACGCAGTGATGACCATGTACGGATATATGTCTACGCAACGCTGCCTGGGAGCTTCCGGCTCTAAGACGACGATAATCCGCTCCGACGAAGCATCATCCAATTCGGATTATGGAAAACCGGGTATGTTTGGTGCTGACTTGAATGCCAGTTATTACACTATCGAGCAACCTTATACATTGATGTACACCACCGCATCCCAAGCATCCTATATCATTGAAACCGCTCCGTCTGTCGATTTCAGCGGTAATGAGGAGCTACGGAACGCATACATGGGTGAAGCCTATTTCTGGAGAGCATTTGCGCACTATTACCTGTTGATTAATTTCCGGAATATATCTCCCATCAGGCAGATGCCACGCAATGGCGATGACTATGTCCGTCCCTTGGAAAAACCTGCTGCCGTATGGAATTTCATTCAGGAAGACCTGGCACACGCGAAAGAACTATTGCCCGTAAAGGGATATTGGGACAATAAGAATGCCGGTCGTGTGACAAAAGCTTCCGCAGCCGCCTTATTGGGAAAAGCTTACCTCTACCGTAGTGGAATCGAGCAATATTATGGCGAAGACAAGACCACATTTTACAGTGAAGCTGCCAAAGAATTTGCCGATATTATAGACGGAAAGTACGGGACTTATGACTTGACTAAAAATTATGCCGATAATTTTGATGTCGCTCATGAAAATAACGAAGAATCAATTCTTGAATTTCAATTCTTAGGCGATGTCGATAATGCAGGATTTAATCCAGGGCTTGCCACTTCCGGTTTGGCGTTCGATTCACGTGGATTGATGTTGCCGGGAGCGGGAGTAGGCTATGAAGGCGTAGTACATAACTGGCTTTATAACGCGTTTGTGAATTCGATAGACAAGGACGGCTATACGGATATCCGGATGTTCTCCACAATGATATTCAATGATTTGGACGCGAGCATTCATTTGAGAAATGACGCAGGCGGCAATCCGATACGTTTGAAAGGTCCCGGCGGCTATAAATGGGAAGAACTTTATCCGGCAAAGAATGGAAAAGAGGGATTCGCCACCGTATCCAATCCTTTGGCACATCCATTCAAAGCAGGTATCAGAAAAGGGATTGATTGTTCCATGCCTACACAAACGGAAGCGGACGGAACTCCTAAACTGGTCGGTGTAGGTGCAGGCGTCAAGGAGTATGTGTATAATCAACCCCGTGCCCATGGAGTGAACTGGCGGTATATCCGTTATGCCGATGTGTTGATGATGTATGCGGAAGCCGTTGTCAGTGGTGGTACGCAAGCATCGGACATGACTCCCTTGCAGGCAGTAAACAAAGTACGCGGACGTGCCAACATGAGCGAACTCCCTTCCGTAACCATGGCTGATATTCAAAATGAAAGAATCCTGGAATTTGCCCTGGAAGGGCATCGTTTCTATGATTTGCTTCGTTGGGGCAAGCTGGCCAGCCGCTTTACGGAGTTGCAGGAATCCGACCCTAACTTCAAGAAGTTCATATCGGCAGATGACTTTAAAGGATTCGTCACCAATAAGCACGAATGGTTGCCGATTCCTATCAATGAAGTGAATTCTAACCCTTATATCACAGAAAATAATCCGGGATATTAACTAAGAAAGAATTAATATGATAAATATGAAAAATATTGCGGTACTACTGTTCTGTTTGGTAGTACCGGGCATAACTATTGCCCAAACAGAAGTACTTTATAATGGCATACACCTGCCTGAACAATGGCCGCCCCGCTATGCGGAGCCACAAAAAGCACAAGATATGCCGATACCCTATCTTAAACAAAAGCCGGGAGTAATCCCGGTAAATGTAGGGCGGCAACTGTTTGTAGATTCCTTTCTGATTGCAGAAACCAATTTGGACAGAGTGATTCATACTCCCCGGTTTTACGAAGGAAATCCGGTACTCGGACCTGACAAGGAATGGGAAAAGACAACCGAAGGCGGACTCTACGCAGCACCTTTCAGTGACGGGATATGGTATGATGAAAAAGACCGGAAGTTCAAAATGTGGTATTTGGCAGGTGCTGGTGTCCTTCATAAAGGAGACAATCAGACCTTTTATACCGGATACGCAGAATCGGAAGACGGCAAGCACTGGACAAAACCTGTACTGGATATTTGGAACCAAACCAATATTGTAGATACCTGCAATCGTGACGCAGCTACGATTTGGCTGGACAAACAGGAGAAAGACCCGTCCAAGCGTTATAAAATGTTCAATGTCGAACGCCGCCCCACCGACCGCAGATGGCAATTTATCTTGAAATACTCGTCAGACGGGATTCATTGGGGAGAGGGAGTAGCCCAGTCCGGTGATTTATACGACCGTTCATCGGCATTCTACAATCCGTTCCGTAATGTTTGGGCATTGAGTATGCGTTACGGGACAAAAGTCTCTTCCCGTTCACGCAGCTATCTGGAAAATAAAGACCCCGAAGTGGCAGTAAGTTTCGCGCATCGTATCCGGAAAGGAGTGCCCGATAAGAATATGGTCTACTGGTTTACTCCGAGCGATAAAGAACCACGTCATCCGGAGTTTCCCGAAGTAGAACCGGGTATTTACAATTTTGATGCCATTGCTTATGAAAGTATCATGTTAGGACTGTATAGTGTATGGCAGGGGCCGGAAAATGGAGTCTGCGCTAAACTGGGTATTCAGAAAAAGAATGAAATTTTTCTAGGGTATAGCCGTGACGGCTTCCATTTCTACCGTCCATCTTTCAAGCCTTTCATGGCAGTGAATGAGACGGAAGGAGCATGGAACTGGGGAAATATGCAGTCTATCAACGGAGTGCCTTTAGTAGTAGGGGATTCACTTTATTTCTATTCCAGCGGGCGCCAAAAAAACAAGATTATGTGGGATAGCTACACATCTACCGGACTGGCTACTTTGCGCAGAGATGGTTTTGTCTCCATGCATGGAGATAAGGACGGCTATCTACTGACAGAGAAGATTAGCTTTAACGGCAAGCATCTTTTTATCAATGCGGATATAAAAGGTAGCCTAACCGTAGAAATCTTGGATGAAAATGGAAAGCCATTGGAAGGGTTTACACGGAAGGACTGTATGCCGATGAAGAAAACGGATAAGACAAAACAATTGGTTACCTGGAAGAAACACCAGGATATAGCATCACTCATCGGAAAAAACGTCCGTTTGAAGTTCTATCTGGATAACGCTGATATTTACGCATTTTGGATTTCTCCGTGGCAAACGGGTGAAAGCCGCGGATATACAAGCGGCGGTGGACCGGGACTGTCAGCCAGTGGTATAGATGTTCCTGCGAATCAATAAAAGATAAATGAGTATGAAACGTTTATTTTATACATTACTATTCTGCCTACCTTGCATGCTGATAGCTTGTGGTGGCAGTGGTGATAATATTTCGGGTGGAAATGACAATCCCCCGGCAGTGGTTCCGCCTGACGAAGAACCGGTAGATTCACGGTTACTATATAACGGGATTCGTTTACCCGAACAGTGGCCGCCGGTACGTTCATCTTCGTCAGAACTGGAAAAAGGAATGTCACCCTTTTATCTGTCGGATAAACCTTCTGTTATCAATATTTCGGTAGGACGCCAGTTATTTGTAGATAATTTCCTGATAGAATCCACTAATTTGAAACGTACTTTCTATTATCCTGAATATTATCCGGGCAATCCGATACTGACACCGGAACAGGATTGGGAGAAAACCGGAACAAAAGGTGCGGCATTTGCCGCTCCTTTCAGCGATGGAGTATGGTACGACGAAAAAGAAGGAAAATACAAAATGTGGTATATGGCAGGCGGTGGTTCTTATGCAACCAGTGGAGCAGGTGTAACTTGTTATGCGGAATCAACGGACGGCATTAACTGGACAAAACCAACTCTTTCCGTTGTAGCCGGAACAAATATCGTTGACTATAACTCAGAACGTGACGCGTCTGTTATTTGGGTGGATAAACAGGAAAGAAATGCTTCGAAAAGATACAAGATGTTTCTGGTTGCCCGTGAATCGGGGAAATGGAGATACCATTACAAGACTTCCCCGGATGGCAAGGTCTGGCGTGCCGCAGCCCAATCGGAGCCGATTGCCGACCGTTCAACAGTTTATAAAAATCCATTCAGAAACGTTTGGGTGTATAGTATGCGGCATAATGTCCGGGTAGATGCGAATAAATTGGTACGTGCGAGAGATTATAATGAAAATACCGACCCGGAAGCCGGAACAAAGAAAGCGGAAGCGTTATTGAGTGCATTCTGGTTCGGCCCATGGGCTAATGAGCAACGCCATACAGACTATCCGAATATAGCACCTGCGATATATAATCAGGATGCCACGCCTTATGAAAGCATTATGCTGGGATTCTTCTCCGTTTGGCAAGGACCGGAAAACGATGTTTGTGCTTCGGACAACGTAATCAAGAGAAATCAAGTCATGGTAGGATATAGCCGCGACGGTTACAGTTGGTTCCGTGAGGATATGAATCCTTTCCATGCCGTAAATACGACCACCTCGGACGCGTGGAATCAAGGTAACCTGCAATCCGTAGCCGGAGCACCGTTAATTGTCGGCGATAAACTCTATTTCTATCTGAGCGGTCGTCGTTTGAGAGGTACGCAGGAGATTACCACTACCGGACTGGCTATGCTTCGTCGTGACGGGTTTGCTTCCATGAAAGGAACGGGCGAACTGCAAACACCCTTACTGAAATTTGACGGTTCGTACCTCTTTGTCAATGCCAATGTCACAGGAGAAATGAAAGTGGAACTTTTAGATTCCAATAATAAAGTAATCGAAGGATTCTCAAAAGATGAATGTAAAGTCTTGAAAGGGGATAATGTAAAAGCGAAGATAGAATGGACAGGAAACGCTTCATTAGCCTCTCTGAAAGACAAACAACTGAAAGTAAAATTCTATATTGATAACGGTGAAATATTCGCTTTTTGGATTTCTCCTTCTGCGAATGGGGAGAGTATGGGATATACCGCTGGCGGAGGTCCCGGGCTGAATATTTCCGGAATAGATAAAACCAATTAAAAAATGAATACTATGAACAGATTAGCTTATTTATTATCATTGATTTGTATTCTTGCGTTTTCTTCTTGCGAAGAGGATAAGGTATATTATCACACTGCGGCAAAAGCAGATTTCACCATTGGTGAGAATATGTATGAACTGGGACAGACTGCTGTTTTTAAAGATGCTTCCATACCCGATGAAGGAAGCCGGATAGTAGCATGGTTATGGGAGTTTGGAGATACAAAAAAATCCGTCTCAACGGAACAGAATCCAACTTTCGTTTATCCGTCGGACGGCACATTTACCATTAAACTGACGGTGACTGATGATAACGGCTTGAGCGCCACAGCTAAGAAGGACCTTACCATCTTAGACCCGGCTAAAGCAATCAATGTAATGTGGCAGAAAGAAATGGGCGGACCTGTTGAAAGTACAGTCTCACCCGCATTGTCGGCTGACGGTAAAACGGTTTATATGATTACCGACCAAACTTCCACAGGAGCATTTGACATGAAACTTTATGCTTATGATACGGAAAATGGAACACTGAAATGGGCATTTGACGTAACCGCTAACATGAATGAACTGAATCCGGGCGGTGGGGCAAGCATGGTATATGCAAGTCCGGCAGTAGGACCGAATGGAGATGTATATATTGTGGTTCGTGATTTGAAGCCGGCTACTGCTGAACACCCCCGCGCATTATTCTTATTCGCCGTAGGAAGCAATGGTAGCAGAAAATGGGCATACAAAGCTGCCGACTCTAATTTATATGCTGTTACTCCGGCTATTGACGCATCCGGTAATATCTACTTCGGACATAGAGGAAAGAAACTAATCGTTTTAAGTCCGACCGGTGATGTAGTCAAAGAAATAGCTTTAGATGTGGAAGTGTTGTCCGGTATGTCTCTGTCGAAAGACGGAACTATCTATTTCGGCTCTTCTAAGAATACGGGATATTTCGGTTATGATTTTGCTACCGGTACTCAAAAGTTTGTTTATCAAAAAGATTTGGGTGGTACAGCATTGAAAGGAAACTCCTATACGGTAGGAGCGGATGGAACCATTTATACCGTAGCCGAACTGGCATCAGGTGGTGCCATTATAGCTTTAAATCCTGACGGAACGGAAAAATGGGTGTACAAGACTCCGGGAGCCATTGTCAACGGTGGTGTTGTGATTGGCACGGATGGAACGCTTTATGCCAATGGCGGAAATGCTGTTGCCGGTGAAGCTTCGGCAGGTATTTTTGCTTTGAATCCGGACGGTTCTTTAAAATGGCATTATGCTACGACAGATAACATAAACAACTGTGTGCCAATCGTCGATAACAGAGGATATATTCACATCATCTCGGACAAAGCTGTCTATTATATTGTGAAACAAGACGGTAGTTTGCTTGCATCCTCAGAATTGGGAGTAAAATGTACTTCCAGTCCGGTAATGGATTCAAGAGGATATTTATACGTCGGCATTGAAGCTGTCGCGGGTGCATCTGATATGGTATGTATTTCATCCGGTGCTACTTCCTATGCAGCTTCTGCATGGCCGATGAAAGGACAGAATCCGCAACGGACAGGTTTGCAAAAGTAAGTACCTTAAAAGGTCGGTAATTATGAAGAAATATTCTTTATTGACAGTTTTCTTATTATTAATCTGCAATGCTTCCGTATGCGGGCAAACAGGACGTATCCTTTTTGTTGATACGACATTAATTGAGAAAACAAATCTGCAACGAATACATCATTCGCCCGTCTATTATTCAGGCAATCCTGTTTTGAAAGCTGATAAAAAATGGGAATTGAATATAAATGGCGACCCTTATGCCGCTCCTTTCAGTGGTGGCGTATGGTATGATGAAGAAGAGTATAAATTCAAGATGTGGTATTCTGCCGGTGGCGGGAAGTTATTAGGACTCGTCACTTGCTATGCAGAGTCGTCCGACGGGAAAGTCTGGATAAAACCGGAGTTAGACGTTGTTCCGGGTACTAATATTGTAGATACATTAGAACATGATTGCGTTTCCGTATTGCTTGATAAATTTGAGAAAGACCGGACGAAGCGTTATAAAATGTTTGTTGTAGAATTTAATAATCGCTTCACGGTCAGTATGAAACTCAAATATTCTTCTGACGGAATCCATTGGAGTGCGCCGAAGGCTCTTTCGGGAGAGTTGTATGACCGTTGTGCGGCTTATTACGACCCGTTTCGCAAGAAATATGTCCTGTCATTGAAAACCATAAACGGAGTGTATAGGCGTTCACGCAATTATTTGGAACATGAAGACCCGGAAATGCTGGTTAGCCTGGCACATAGGATATATGACAACAAGAGCGATAAGTTTATCCAATATTGGTTTAATGCTGATGAGGATGACCCGCGTCATCCTCAATTTCCCGGACTGCGTCCGCAGATATACAATCATGAAGCAATGCCGTATGAAGGCTGTATGCTAGGCTACTTCACCGTTTGGCAGGGACCGGAGAACAATGTTTGCGACAGCCTGAATATTCAAAAAAGAAATGAAGTCCTGATAGGTTGGAGCAAAGACGGTTTTCATTGGAATCGGGAAAACAAGAAACCATTTCTTCCTGTCAGTGAGGACTTTCATGCATGGAATGCAGGTAATGTACAGTCTACTGGGGGGAACCCTCTGATAGTCGGAGACTCTCTTTACTTTTATGTCAGCGGACGCTATAACAGCAAGCCGAAACATGATTCCAACTTTGCCACAGGGCTTGCGATGCTTCGTCGTGACGGCTTTGTCTCTATGCGGGCAGGAAAAAAGGAAGGATATGTAGAAATTAAAACCCAGATTCCGGCAAACGGGAACTATTTGTTTGTAAATGCTGATGTGAAAGGGACTTTGGCAGTAGAAGTGCTGAATGATAACGGGCAACCCATAGAAGGATTCACAAAAAGAGACTGCATATTAATGAAGAAGTCGGATAAAACGAAACAGATGATTTCATGGAAAAAACATCTGGACGTAACATCACTGATTGGGAAAACAGTCAGGTTCAAGTTTTATCTGAATCAGGCGGATATCTATGCATTTTGGATTTCGGCATGGCAAACGGGCGAAAGCGGTGGATATACAGGCGGTGGAGGACCGGGACTATCCGGTAAAGGTATAGATACCCTTATGGATAAATTGAAAAATAACTAAATATAGTAAACTTAAAAAAGAAACAGTATTATGGAAAAGATTATAGGATTAATCAATGCTCCTTTTACTCCGTTTTATGAAAATGGAGAAGTAAATTATGAACCAATCGAAGCCTATGCGAAGCTACTTGTAAAAAATGGCTTGAAAGGTGTTTTCATCAATGGTTCTTCAGGGGAAGGGTATATGTTGACTGATGAAGAACGGATGAAGTTGGCGGAACGTTGGATGGAAGTTGCACCAGATGGTTTCAAAGTAATTGTTCACGTGGGAAGTTGCTGCGTAAAGTCGAGCCGGATGCTGGCGGAGCATGCGCAGAAAATCGGAACTTGGGGAATTGGCGCAATGGCTCCGCCTTTCCCGAAAATCGGACGAATAGAAGAACTGGTAAAGTATTGTGAGGAGATTGCTGCCGGAGCACCGGAACTGCCTTTCTATTATTATCACATTCCTGCATTCAATGGTGCATTCTTACCAATGCTTGCTTTCCTGAAAGCTGTTGAGAACCGTATCCCCAATTTTGCGGGAATCAAATACACCTTCGAAAGCCTGTATGAATACAATCAATGCCGTTTGTATAAAGATGGCAAGTTCGATATGCTTCACGGACAGGATGAAACCATTCTTCCATGTTTGGCAATGGGAGGAGCACAAGGCGGAATCGGCGGAACAACCAATTATAATGGTATAAATTTGGTCGGTATCATTGATGCCTGGAAAGCCGGTGACTTGGAGAAAGCCCGTGAATTGCAAAACTTCTCCCAGGAAGTGATTAACGTAATCTGCCATTTCCGTGGGAATATTGTTGGCGGTAAACGTATTATGAAGCTTATCGGACTTGATTTGGGTGGCAACCGTACTCCTTTCCAAAACATGACCGATGACGAAGAAAAACAGATGAAAGCGGAACTGGAAGAAATCCGGTTCTTTGAGCGTTGCAATAAATTCTGACAGGAGAAAAATATGAAGAATATAACTGACTATATTTTCATATTCCCCGCATGATGACAAAAGGATATATGCTTTGTGAGGAAATAATGTCTGAAATAGAAAAGAAATAAGATGATTGTATCCAATTTACAAAATAGCCAACGGGTGGAGAAACTTCACCCGTTGTTCAAGCAGCTTTTCCATTATGTGAAATCACATGACCTGCTGCACGAGGAACTGGGAACTATCAGACTGGATGGCGATAATTTATTTATCAATAATATCTATCCCGAATGTATTCCTGAAGGAAAGCGTTTATTAGAACTGCACCACGATTATATTGATGTGCACATATTGCTTGAAGGCAAAGAAACCATTGGTTGGAAAGCCTTGGAAGAATTAGAGATGGAAAGGCAAGCCTATGATAAAAAGAGTGATTGTGCCCTATATGGTGACGTTCCTACTACTCTCATCAATCTCTTACCCGGACAATTCGTTATTGTATATCCGGAAGCCCTCCATGCTCCAGCTATCGGTAAAGACTGGATATGCAAGCTGATAGCTAAAGTAAGAGTTTAGATAAACAGTCTCAGAAATCTTTTAAATACAACTACCATGAAAAATAAGAATATTTATCCATGGGTAGTAGTTGCGTTGCTTTGGGTAGTAGCGTTGCTCAACTACATGGATAGACAAATGCTTTCTACAATGCAGGAAGCAATGAAAATAGATATTGTAGAACTGACGAAAGCGGAAGCTTTCGGTGCTTTGATGGCGGTCTTTCTTTGGATTTACGGCTTTATGAGCCCGGTTGCCGGAATAATAGCGGACAGGCTTAGCCGGAAATGGCTAATTGTCGGGAGCTTGTTTGTTTGGTCGGCAGTAACATTCCTGATGGGATATGCCACGACATTTGAACAGTTATATGGTTTGCGTGCAGTGATGGGTATTAGTGAAGCATTGTATATCCCTTCCGCCTTATCCTTGATAGCAGATTGGCATCAGGACAAATCACGTTCGCTAGCTATTGGAGTTCACATGACCGGCTTGTATGTTGGTCAGGCAATCGGTGGATTTGGCGCTACGGCTGCGGCAGCCTTTTCCTGGCAGAGTACTTTTCACTGGTTCGGCATTGTGGGCATTGTTTATTCTGTAGTTCTTATCTTTTTCCTGCATGAGAATCCTGTTCGAATGAAAATAGAAAAGGTTGTCGCCAATGGCATTTATAAAGGAAATTCAATAGGAAAAGGGCTATTACTGTTATTTTCAAATATTTCTTTCTGGGTGATATTGTTTTATTTTGCGGCTCCTAGTTTGCCGGGTTGGGCTACAAAGAACTGGCTGCCAACGCTATTTGCGGAGAATCTGGATATCCCGATGGCACAAGCCGGACCAATATCAACAATTACTATCGCTTTATCTTCTTTTGTCGGTGTGATAATCGGGGGACTCTTGTCGGATAGATGGGTATTGAAAAATATTCGTGGACGTATATATACCGGAGCTATCGGGCTGGGTATGACAATCCCTGCACTGTTACTGCTAGGTTTCGGTCATGGTTTCATTAGCGTGATAGGTGCAGGGTTATTGTTCGGCATTGGTTTTGGTATTTTCGATGCTAATAATATGCCTATCCTGTGTCAGTTTGTATCGGCTAAATATCGGGGAACAGCGTATGGGATTATGAATATGACGGGAGTATTTGCCGGTGCGGCAGTAACTCAATTATTGGGAAAATGGACAGACGGTGGAAGTTTGGGTGAAGGATTTGCTATGCTTAGTATTATGGTGCTGATTGCACTGGGATTGCAGCTATACTTCTTGAAACCCAAAACGGATAATATGGAGTAACTCATACTATGGTTATTGCTGGGATTGTTATGCGCAATAAGTGAAAACGAAAATTAGTGTAAAGCTCATTTATTATCTCAAATGTATAGATATATTTGTAAATGTTACATTGATGCTATTCCTGCTCTTAAACTATTTTCTTTTTATTATACAAGATACTAATAAACTCATTTTGCGTTTTTAATAAATAATGAAACAGTTTATTATAAACGGGTCTTACGTTTATTATAAACGATATTCAGGGAAATTCAGCGAATAGTACTGAATATATTAAACAAAACGGGGTGTAATCTTTGCAGATTACACCCCGTTTCTATTCTTCCGGACACATCTCTAATGTCTCCAAATTATAGCTTTATGTCTTTATTTTTATATGTTTCATTTTTATTTTAGCTGATTTATTATGGCAAATATACAAAATAAAAAGAGGAAAGTCAATAGTTTCTTATTTTAAAAATAGTAAGTTTAATGAGTAAAGGGGGAAATATTTTATCAGACATTTGAAAAATAAAACATGGCAACTGCCGTGCTTTCATCGTTTTGTACTATTTTTGGCAAAAGAACATGCCTAATTTGAAATATTCGACCTTTCAGGATGGAATTAAGACATTATAAGATACATGGATTAGAATTGAGTGATATAATAAAATATAGTAAAAATTAGAGATTTAACACTATAAAAACAACAAACGTATGGAAAAGTTAGTCATTGTCATATTGCTTTCTGTATTTTCTTGTATGAGTTACGGACAGACAAATGGAAGTAACCGTAATAACACCTCTTATGATGGAGTTGCCGATAGTATTATATGGATTCTGTTAATTCAACCGGATTTAGTCTATTCTCCTGAAACAGTTTCCGACTCTGCCACTGCCTATTATGAAAAAGGAACTGAAAAATTCTATTCCAAAGATTATAAGGGAGCGATTAAAGATTACAGTAGAGCCATCGAAATTAATCCGAATTATATAGCAGCATATACCAACCGGGGAATTTCCAAAGCAGAGTCCGGTGATTATAAAGGAGCGATTATGGATTACAACAAGGTTATTAGTCTTGATCCTGATGACGCCTTTGTATATTGCTATCGCGGAGTAGTCAGGGCTAAATTAGGTGATATGGAAGGAGCAGTCGCAGATTTTGACAAATCTATTGCCATTGATTCCGAACAGACTATAGCATACAATAATCGGGGAACTATTAAATATGCTACCGGTGATTACGAAGGCGCACTTTCTGATTATTCAAAGGCGATTGAAATTCGTCCCAACGCACTTTTTTATCTCGTGCGTGCTGCGGTCAGACACAAAATAGGAGATTATAAAGGCGAGATAGCCGATTATCGTCAGTCTTTCATATACAGCACTCCCAATGCGGCACTATACAACCAACTTGGATATGCATTGTATGAACAGAAACAGTACGAGGAAGCACTAAAAGTATATGACGAAGGGATATCTGTTTATCCAAAGGATCATGATTTATATTATGGTCTTGAACTGGTTTGTAGCCAGTTAAATGACAAAAATAAGGCTATCGATATTGTTTCCGACACCATTACAATTAAAACGAAAGGTTTCCTTTCCCTTTTGGCTACACCGGGATTTGAATTTATTGTTTCAGATGGAAACAAAACGGAAAAAATTGTAGGGAAAGGATTTACTGCCGGAGACTCTATAAAATACAAATTATCATCGGACGAAGAAGGGACAGTAAGTATTATCGGTTCAGTTGGAAATTTATTATTCGCATCAGCCACAAATAAATCTTCTTATATGTATCACCTTCGGAAACAAGGGAGAAGGAAAACGATTGTTGTGTTTGTTGATAATTTGTTGCAACTCGATATTAGTAAAAATAAATCTTTGCGCCATGTGTTGTGTCGTGAATGTCAATTAACCGAATTGGATGTAACACACAATCAGGATTTGGAAGAGTTGGATTGTTCTCAAAATCGGTTGAAATCCCTCGATGTAAGTCAAAATAAAAATCTTCGCGTATTGTATTGTACTAAAAATAGCTTGACAAACATAGATGTAAGCCATAATCTAATGCTTGAAGAACTGATTTGCTTTGATAATGATAACTTATCCTTAGATGTAAGTGCAAATAAGAATTTGGAGTTTCTTAGTTGTGACGGACTGTTGAAAGAACTTGATGTTACTAACAATACGAGACTAAAACAATTAATATGCCGATGTAAATTAACCAAACTTGATTTGAGTAAAAATGAGAAGTTGAGAGAATTACAGATTGAAGAAAACAACTTATCTGCCGAAGCACTTAATTCTATTTTCAAAGTTCTTCCTACAATCGATTATTATAGGGATCATCCAAGAATCAATTTTTCTGATAATCCGGGCACTTCTGACTGTGACCGTTCTATTCTGGAAGAAAAAGGCTGGTTGCCATCC
The DNA here is from genome assembly GCF_042854785.1 of Bacteroides sp. f07. Taxonomy (NCBI): domain Bacteria; kingdom Pseudomonadati; phylum Bacteroidota; class Bacteroidia; order Bacteroidales; family Bacteroidaceae; genus Bacteroides; species Bacteroides sp. f07. Next base: position 1,764,338 of record NZ_BAABXI010000001.1, read on the forward strand.
AATAACGATATGTAAGATAAAAACGACTGATGGTATTTAAGTCTTTTGAGTTATCATCTGGGGCATGTGCTGTATAGGATTATACGATATAATACGTGTCTGCACAACATATGTTCGTTAGGAACGAGTGGGTGATTAAATTCTTTCACACGTTCCATGCCTATTTTTTGCATTACACGCTCTGAACGGAGATTCGGCAAAGATGTAAACGAATACAGTTCTTTTATATCCAAATGTCTACGGGCATATTCCAGGCAAGCGTTTGCAGCTTCAGGAGCGTAGCCGTGTCCCCAATATTCATGTCCCAGTCGCCAGCCGATTTCTACGCCCGGCGCAAAGTCTACATCAAAGGTAATTTGGTGTAACCCGGTATATCCCATAAAAGCATGGTCTTCTTTACGCTCAACAGCATACAGTCCGAAACCGCAGGTTTGAAATTCCTTTTGAATGCGTTGGTAAAAAGCAAATGATTCTTCCGCGGTTAGCGGATTGAGAAAAAATTCCATTACATGAGGGTCGGCATTCATACGGGCGAATGCCGGAATATCTTCCTCTTTCCAATCACGGAGAATCAGGCGGGGTGTTTCTATATATGTTTGCATAATAATGATGATGTAATAATGGGCAAAGATACGATTTTTTCAGTTCAGTCCGCAGTGTGTGCCTGAAAGTATTTTTCAGAGTCATAATTTGATTGTTCTTTCATATTGTTTGCTTTTGTTTACTGTTTATTATTAGGGAAATCAGTCGGCAAATATAAGTATAACTTTTAAATTATGAGGGAGTTGCATACCCCTGTAAACTAAAAAGCGGAGATATGGTATCGGATAGTAGCATAATAGACAAATGAGTACAAACAGAGGATTATTTCGTCTTCTTCTTAGAGAAGAACTGAATTTATATAATTAATAACATATATCAGAAGAATGAAAAATACCAAATTATTCATGTTTGCGGCATGCGCACTGCTATTGACAGCGTGCGGCAAGCAAACCGTGAAAATTATGACTCCGCCGGATGCGTCGAACCGTGTCCTGTTCGGTGCGGAACAGTTACAGACTACCTTGGATAAAGCAGGCTATCAGGTAATGATGCAACAGGGGGACACCACATTCTCCGACCCGGAAATAAAGACAATTCTGCTGACAGAGGTAAATGATACCACTCTGAAAAAAGAGGGTTTTCATATTACGACTGCCGGCAATCTTACCAAAGTCTCCGGCAGAGACGGTAGCGGCGTAATCTACGGATGCCGTGAACTGATAGACCGTGTGAATGATTCGGAAGGGAAACTGGACTTCCCGGAAGAGTTGAAGGACGGACCGGAAATGGTACTTCGCGGCGCTTGTGTGGGTTTGCAGAAAATGACTTACCTGCCGGGACACGGCGTTTATGAATATCCCTATACTCCTGAGAGTTTCCCGTGGTTCTATGATAAGGAACAATGGATTAAATATCTGGATATGCTGGTTGCCAACCGCATGAACTCTTTGTATCTTTGGAACGGACACCCGTTTGCGTCATTGGTGAAACTGGAAGATTATCCGTTTGCACTGGAAGTAGACGAAGAGACATTCAAGAAAAATGAAGAGATGTTCTCTTTCCTTACGGAAGAAGCGGACAAGCGTGGTATTTTCGTTATTCAGATGTTCTATAATATCATTCTTTCGAAACCGTTTGCGGAGCATTACGGCTTGAAAACTCAGGACCGTAACCGTCCTATCATTCCTGTGATTGCGGATTATACGCGCAAGAGCATTGCTGCCTTTATCGAGAAGTATCCGAATGTGGGACTGCTGGTTTGCCTGGGTGAAGCGATGTGTACGGTAGAGGATGACGTGGAATGGTTTACCAAGACGATTATTCCGGGAGTAAAGGACGGACTACAGGCATTGGGACGCACGGATGAACCGCCTCTCTTGCTGCGTGCACATGATACGGACTGCAAACTGGTGATGGATGCTGCGTTGCCGCTATATAAGAATCTTTATACAATGCATAAGTACAACGGTGAGTCTCTGACAACGTATGAGCCACGTGGTCCCTGGTCGAAGATTCATACGGATTTGAGTTCTCTGGGTTCTATCCATATTAGCAATGTACATATCTTGGCAAACTTGGAACCGTTCCGTTGGGGTTCTCCTGATTTCGTCCAGAAAGCGGTGCAGGCAATGCACAATGTACATGGCGCCAATGCACTGCATCTTTATCCGCAGGCTTCATATTGGGACTGGCCTTATACTGCCGACAAACTGCCGAATGGCGGGCGTGAGTTCCAATTAGACCGTGACTGGATTTGGTATCAGACATGGGGACGCTATGCATGGAATTGTCATCGTGACCGTACGGACGAAGTCGGTTACTGGAACCAACAGTTAGGCAAGTTCTACGGAACATCGGACGAGAATGCAGGCAATATCCGCGTTGCTTATGAAGAAAGCGGGGAGATTGCTCCGAAACTGCTGCGCCGTTTTGGTATTACGGAAGGAAACCGTCAGACATTGTTGCTGGGTATGTTTATGAGCCAGCTTGTCAATCCTTATAAATACACTATTTATCCGGGATTCTATGAAAGCTGCGGACCGGAAGGTGAGAAGCTGATTGAATATGTAGAGAAAGAATGGAAAAAACAACCTCATACAGGTGAAATGCCTTTGGATATTATCGCCCAAGTGATAGAACATGGTGATAAGGCAGTGGCGGCAATTGATAAGGCAGCCGCTTCCGTATCTTCCAATAAGGATGAGTTTGCACGTTTGCAGAATGATATACATTGTTATCGTGAATTTGCGTATGCGTTCAACCTGAAAGTGAAAGCCGCGAAGTTGGTATTGGATTATCAATGGGGAAAAGATATTAAGAACTTGGAAGAGGCTATTCCTCTCATGGAGCAAAGTTTGGAACATTATCGCAAGTTGGTGGAATTGACCGATGAACATTATTTGTACGCAAACAGTATGCAGACCGCACAGCGCCGTATTCCTATCGGTGGGGATGACGGAAAGAATAAGACTTGGAAAGAATTGTTGGTGCATTATGAAAAGGAACTGGAGAATTTCAAGACCAATCTTGCCATGTTGAAAGAGAAACAGAATGGAAATGCGGTTGCCGAAACAGTAGAAATTGCTGCCTGGACTCCTGCCGACGTGAAACTAATATCCAACTATCCGACCGTGAAACTGGATGAAGGAATGTCATTATTTGCCGACCTTCCCGGTAAGGTAGAAGCGATAGCTCCCGAACTGAAAGGAATGAAAGCATTCCGCTTCAACGGAAATGAGCAGCGCGAAAAGGGGACGAGCATCACTTTTGAAACCGATGCTCCGGTGAAATTAATGGTGGCCTATTTCAAGGACGACCAGAAGAAATATGCGAAAGCTCCGAAATTGGAAATAGATGCTTCCGCTAATGATTATGGACAGGCGGAACCTGTATTGACGAACGCGGTTCGTATCAACGGAATGCCTTTGGCAAATGTACACGCATATAGTTTCCCGGCAGGAAAACATACGTTGATGTTACCAAAAGGCTATTTGCAAGTGCTGGGATTTACGGCTGCGGATACGAAAGCACGTAATGCCGGACTTGCCGGAGATGAGGAAACTATGGATTGGCTGTTCTATTAATATTGAACAATGAAAAGACTATTACTGACAATCTCCTGTATAGTAACTGCTCTGTCCGTTCTTGCGCAACATAAAGTTCCGCAAGAACGGATGGAACAGATTTATGAGGAAGTGAAAACACCGTACAAATACGGGCTTGCCGTGGCTCCGGCAGACAATTATCATAAGATTGACTGCCCCACCGTTTTTCGTCAGGGCGACAAGTGGCTGATGACTTATGTCGTTTACAACGGAAAGAGTGGTACGGATGGCCGTGGTTACGAGACATGGATAGCAGAAAGCGACAACCTGCTCGAATGGCGTACTTTGGGGCGTATCCTTTCTTATCGGGACGGTAAATGGGATTGTAACCAGCGCGGCGGCTTTCCTGCATTGCCGGATATGGAGTGGGGCGGCAGCTACGAACTTCAGACTTATAAGGGTCGTCACTGGATGACTTATATCGGCGGAGAGGGAACCGGCTACGAAGCTGTGAAAGCACCGCTCTATGTCGGACTGGCATGGACGAAAGGGGATATTTCCACAGCCCACGAGTGGGAATCTTTGGATAAGCCTGCTTTGAGTATCCATGATAAAGACGCCCAATGGTGGGAAAAATTAACCCAGTATAAGAGTACTGTCTACTGGGATAAGGATAAGACGCTGGGTGCTCCGTTTGTCATGTTCTATAACGCAGGCGGACGCCATCCCGAAACGGACTTGAAAGGGGAACGTGTAGGTATCGCCCTATCAAAAGATATGAAGTCATGGAAGAGGTATCCCGGAAACCCGGTCTTTGCTCACGAAGCGGACGGAACGATAACGGGAGATGCGCACATTCAGAAAATAGGAGACGTCTATGTGATGTTCTATTTCTCGGCTTTTGAACCTTCGCGCAAGTATAAGGCGTTTAATACATTTGCCGCAAGCTATGATTTAGTCAACTGGACGGATTGGCATGGAGCCGATTTGATTATTCCTTCCAAAAACTACGACGAACTGTTTGCACATAAAAGTTATGTAGTAAAACACGACGGGGTAGTTTATCATTTTTACTGTGCGGTAAATAATGCGGAACAACGTGGCATTGCCATTGCCACAAGCAAACCGATGGGACGCTCGGCTGTCCGTTTCCCGAAACCGGAGATAAAGACCCGCCGGATAATCACTGAATTAAATGACGGCTGGAAAACTTGGTTGACAGAAGCTACGCATCTGAAGGGTAATTTTATGATGCCTGCAAAGACAGTGAATATCCCTCATAATTGGGATGATTACTACGGATACCGCCAATTGACGCATGGAAATATGCATGGAACAGCCATGTATGTGAAAAACTTCACAATGGAAGTGAAAGCCGGAAAGCGATATTTTCTTCGTTTTGAGGGAGTGGGTACATACGCTACAATTAAACTGAACGGAAAGGATTTCGGACGGCATCCTGTCGGTCGTACTACACTGACACTGGATGTAACCGACGCGCTGAAACAAGGGACAAATGAACTGGAAGTAAAAGCTGAACATCCGGAGATGATAGCTGATATGCCTTGGGTATGTGGCGGATGCTCGTCGGAGTGGGGATTCAGTGAGGGTTCCCAACCGTTGGGTATTTTCCATCCTGTCGTATTGGAAGCAACGGACGAAGTTCGTATCGAACCATTCGGCGTACATATTTGGAATGATGATAAGGCAGCCAATGTATTTGTGGAGACAGAAGTCAAGAACTATGGCAAAACTGCGACGACAGTCGAACTGGTCAATAAATTGAGCAATGCCGACGGCAAACAAGTATTCCGCCTGGTAGAGAAAGTAACTCTGGCACCGGGAGAAATGAAAGTGGTTCGTCAGCAAGCACCCGTAGAGAATCCTGTATTATGGGATACGGAGAATCCATATCTTTATAAACTGGCAAGCATGATTAAGAGAGATACTAAAACGACGGATGAAATATCCACTCCGTTTGGTATCCGTACAATCAGTTGGCCGGTAAAGAGGAATGACGGAGACGGACGTTTCTATCTGAATGGAAAGCCTGTCTTTATTAATGGTGTATGCGAATACGAACATCAGTTCGGGCAAAGCCATGCGTTCAGTAAGGAACAGGTGGCTGCCAGGGTAAAGCAGATGCGTGCGGCTGGTTTCAACGCTTTCCGTGATGCTCATCAGCCACATCACCTCGATTATCAGAAGTATTGGGATGAAGAGGGTGTTTTGTTTTGGACGCAACTTTCCGCTCATGTGTGGTATGATACTCCGGAATTTCGTGAAAACTTCAAAAAGTTACTTCGTCAATGGGTAAAAGAACGTCGTAATTCTCCGTCGGTAGTGATGTGGGGATTGCAGAACGAAAGTACTTTGCCTCGTGAATTTGCACAGGAGTGCAGTGAGATTATTCGTGAAATGGACCCGACTGCACATACGATGCGTGTTATCACAACTTGTAATGGCGGTGAAGGTACAGACTGGAATGTAATTCAGAACTGGAGCGGTACGTATGGCGGAGATGTGACCAAATATGGTCGTGAACTCGCTCAATCCAACCAATTATTGAATGGAGAATACGGGGCATGGAGAAGCATAGATTTGCATACAGAGCCCGGAACGTTTGAAGTCAATGGAGTATGGAGCGAAAGCCGTATGTGCCAGTTGATGGAAACTAAGATTCGCTTGGCTGAACAGGCTAAGGATAGTGTCTGCGGACAGTTCCAGTGGATATACAGCAGCCATGACAATCCCGGACGCCGTCAGCCGGACGAAGCCTATCGGAAAATAGACAAAGTAGGACCGTTTAACTATAAGGGATTGGTGACTCCATGGGAAGAACCGCTGGACGTATATTATATGTATCGTGCAAACTATGTTCCTGCGGCCAAAGACCCGATGGTTTATCTGGTATCGCATACATGGGCGAACCGTTTTGAGAAAGGACGTCGCCGGACTACGATTGAAGCGTACAGTAATTGTGATTCCGTACTGCTCTATAATGATATGGCGGATGACAAAGTTACTTTCCTCGGACGTAAAAAGAATAATGGTGTAGGCACTCATTTTATGTGGGAGAACCGGGATATCCGTTATAATGTACTTCGCGCCGTAGGATACTACAAAGGTAAGCCGGTGACAGAAGACATAATTGTGCTTAACGGATTGGAACAAGCTCCTAATTTTGAATCCCTTTATCAGGATACAAAGCCGATATTGAAAGGAGAAGACGGATATTATTATATCTATCGCATCAACTGTGGCGGAGATGATTATACGGATAGTTTCGGGCAACTGTGGATGCAGGATAATACGAATTATTCCCGTTCGTGGGCAGAAAACTTTAAGGAACTGAATCCTTATCTTGCAAGCCAGCGTACCACTAATGACCCGATTCGGAGAACCCGTGACTGGAAGCTGTTCCAGCATTTCCGTTTCGGACGTCATCAACTGGAATATCGCTTCCCTGTATCGGACGGAACATACCGCATAGAGCTATATTTCACAGAACCTTGGCATGGTACAGGTAGCAGCGCTTCTACCGATTGTGAAGGGTTGCGTATCTTCGATGTTGCCGTAAATGATTCGTTGGTATTGAATGATTTGGACATTTGGGCGGAAAGTGGCCACGACGGGGCATGCAAGAAAGTGGTGTACGCCACAGTAAAAGGCGGAACGTTGAGAATACATTTCCCGGAAGTGAAAGCTGGGCAGGCTTTGCTGTCTGGCATTGCCATTGCTTCTACTAATTCGAATCTGAAACCGGCAATCTTTCCGGCATCTGACTGGAGTTGGGAAAAAGCCGATAAGGAAGTTATGGAGAAAACTCCGAAAGAACTGCTGCCTGAAGATAAAAATGCACGCGTCAGCGTGGCTTATGAAGCGGAAACGGCCATATTGAAAGGTAAATTCAAGAAGAAAGAACATCGTAAGCAAATGGGAGTATTCTTTAGTAAAGGAAAAGGCAGCAGTATCGAATGGAATGTCTCTACCGGCTTGGCGCAAGTCTATGCCCTTCGCTTCAAATACATGAATACGAGCGGAAAGCCAATTCCTGTGTTAATGAAGTTCATTGATGCGAAAGGAGTAGTATTGAAAGAAGATATCCTGACCTTCCCGGAAACACCGGACAAGTGGAAAATGATGAGTACCACTACCGGGACATTTATCAATGCCGGACATTATAAGGTGCTGCTTTCGGCAGAGAACATGGAAGGTTTGGCGTTTGACGCATTGGATATTCAATAGCTTTTCTAATGAATTAATCAGTAAATATAAGTAATGATAGAAGCGGGATACAAGGAAGTTCGAACAACTTCCCGTATCCCGCCTTTTATTTTCAAATAGTTTTCTTATTATAGAATATAGATGTTATTTTTTAAGATTCGATACTCATTCCGTAAGTTTTACTCCATTTATTTTCCAATCATTTTTGTCTGGTCCTTCTGCAAAACTGAACGATTTCATTTGGAGAGACAATGGTTCAAATGCCAGTGAAAATTCAGCTTCCCCACTTTCAGGTAGAAAGAAATGTTCACCGGGTGTAATACCGTTGGCGCTCTTTAAAGTATATGCCGTTCCTTTCTCGTCAATTAACTTGGCATTAGGGCTCACTTGTATCCAGTATTTAGGAATATAGTAGGCATAGAAGTGGATGATTGTTGCCGTATCTGTCAGCTCCACCTGCTTTATCTCAAGAATATCTGTATTGGTCGATTCTATAATCGGATGGTTTACTAATTTCGTGTTGCCGTTTTGGATGATACTCATCTCATGTTTCGCTGCATCCAAGTACCTGCGCATTTTTAGTTTCAGACTGCCTTTTCCATATCCCGACCACATCTTTATGATTTTACCTTCGGGAGAAATAAGAACATAATTGGGGATACCACGAACATCATACTTTGCATATAATCCTGCTGTTTGTTTCAGGTCACTTAAGTTCTGCCACGTCATCTCATGCTGTGCCGAAGCGGCTTTCCATCGGCTTTGGGTGTCTGAGCTAAGGCTAACGATAGTAAGACGCTCTTTATATTGTTCCTGAATCTCTTTCATTTCAGGCAAAGCCATAACACAAGGTCCGCAACCGCTACTCCAAAAATCGAGTAGGATATATTTCCCTTTGAAATCAGCCAAATGATGAATATTCCCGTCCAGGTCGAAAAGGTCGGTATCTGCCAAATCGTCTCCTTCTTTCACAATTGTAGGCGGAAAGAGGTTGACTGTAATTTCTTGTCCTAGATTAGATGCTTTTTGTTCTTCGTTCAATCTGTTATACAAAGCTAGTGTTTCCTCTTTATATGAGAACTTCGGATTATATTTTGCAGAAAGACTTAGTCTGTGTAATTTTTCCATCCAAACAGAAGAGATGGGAAGTTCCTGCATTAGCTTCAATTCACGGCTGCTGATTATAACAGATATACTGTCTTCCTTTGCCTGTATTGCTTTTCGGTCGGCTTCCGGTGCAGAACGCATTTTTCTTGCTTCAATGGATAGGCGCTGATACTCATCCCACAAATCACGTGATGCATTTACGAATTTGTTATATTCCTGTTGTTCCTTTACAGGACTGTCTACTTTCCAAGTGTAGATTAACGTGTTTGTACCGGTTACTTTAATTTTGACATTGGGAGTTGCATAGATTTTCAGTGACATAGAGGGGAAATCTGCGTCACGGGTACACATAAGAGATAATTGGTCTAAACCTTTTTCTCCGGCATTACGCTTAAAGAAGAAGTTTCCATTGCGTATGCTATCTGTGGCAACAGTACTTCCCACATTGCCGTCAAGTAAAAACAGAGAGACAAGAGTCCCGTCTTTTACTCCTTCTACATGTCCTTCAATCGTATATTCGTGTTGTGCTTGCGATGTGAGACAACTTAGTAAAAAGAAGCTGATAAATAGTAGTTTTCTCATAATAAAATTATTTAAGATAATAATAGTGCACAAGGTAGGGCTTTTCTTTGTAGAATGTTTTTCTTTTATTATTCTTTAATATTTCCGTGAGGGAAGGGGGTACAAAACAGCGTTTCATCCGTCTACTTGATATGAAGAAAAAAGAACGAATGAAAATATATACTTTACTGCTCGGGGCATTGATAGCTTGTCCGATGCACGCACAAACTATCAATGATTGGGAGAATCATCATGTTCTTCAAATCAACCGGGAGCCGGCACGGGCTGCGTTTATTCCTTTCTCTACACAGAAAGGAGATTGTTCAATGTGTTTGGATGGGATGTGGAAATTCAGATGGACTCCTGTTCCTGACCAACGAATCGTTGATTTTTATCAGACGAATTTTGATGATAAAGATTGGACTGATTTTCCGGTGCCTGCAAACTGGGAAATAAACGGATATGGTACCCCCATTTATGTATCGGCAGGTTATCCGTTCAAGATAGACCCGCCACGGGTAATGGGAGAGCCGAAAGCGGATTATACGACCTATAAAGAAAGAAATCCGGTAGGGCAGTATCGGCGCACCTTTGTTCTGCCTGCTGACTGGACAGCGAAAGGACAGACATTCCTTCGATTTGAAGGTGTAATGAGTGCTTTCTATGTTTGGATAAATGGTGAACGGGTAGGGTATAGCCAGGGAAGTATGGAACCGAGTGAGTTCAATATCACAAAGTATCTGCACTCCGGGGAAAATCAAATAGCACTGGAAGTTTATCGGTATAGCGACGGCTCTTATCTGGAAGACCAGGATTTTTGGCGTTTCGGTGGTATTCATCGGAGTATCCATCTGGTACATACACCGGATATTCGTATTCGTGATTATGCAGTGCGCACTCTTCCTGCATCTGTCGGTAATTATGAGGATTTTATTTTGCAGATTGACCCGCAGTTCAGCGTATATAGAGGTATGACCGGAAAAGGATATACTGTGCAAAGCGTGTTGAGAGACGCAACCAGGAAAGAAGTTGTTACATTAAAAGGAGAAGTTGAGGATATACTCGATTTGGAACATAAGGCAAGCCGGATGAATGAGTGGTATCCGCAACGTGGTCCTCGCAAGATGGGACGATTATCCACCGTCATTAAATCACCGGAAAGGTGGACTGCGGAAACGCCTTATCTCTATAAATTGCTCATTACTTTACAGGATGCGGAAGGAAAAGTAGTGGAACAAGTAGAGCAGCCGGTAGGTTTCCGTTCGGTGGAGATTAAGGAAGGACAGTTATTGGTTAATGGCAATCCGGTTCGTTTCCGTGGGGTAAACCGCCATGAACATGACCCTCGGACAGCACGGGTAATGAGCGAAAAACGAATGATTCAGGATATTCTTTTAATGAAACAAGCCAATATCAATGCTGTGCGCACCAGTCATTATCCCAATGTGAGCCGTTGGTACGAGCTTTGTGACAGTATCGGGCTTTATGTAATGGACGAAGCGGATATTGAAGAACACGGATTGCGGGGAACTTTAGCCAGTACCCCCGATTGGCATGCCGCATTTATGGACCGTGCAGTCCGCATGGCGGAACGTGATAAAAATTATCCGAGTATCGTAATGTGGAGCATGGGAAATGAAAGTGGTTATGGTCCTAACTTTGCGGCTATCTCGGCATGGCTGCATGATTTTGACCCCACGCGCCCTGTTCATTACGAAGGAGCACAGGGGGTAGACGGTACTCCTGACCCAAAAACTGTAGATGTAATCAGCCGTTTTTATACACGGGTGAAACAGGAATATTTGAATCCGGGTATTGCGGAAGGGGAAGACAAGGAACGGGCAGAAAATGCACGTTGGGAGCGGCTGTTGGAGATTGCGGAACGTACCAACGATAACCGTCCGGTAATGACAAGTGAATATGCCCATTCTATGGGAAATGCATTAGGCAATTTCAAGGAATATTGGGACGAAATATACAGTAATCCCCGTATGTTGGGCGGATTTATTTGGGATTGGGTAGACCAGGGTATTTATAAAACATTGCCCGACGGGCGTACTATGGTGGCTTATGGTGGAGACTTCGGTGATAAGCCTAATTTAAAAGCCTTTTGCTTTAACGGATTGTTGATGAGTGACCGTGAAACGACTCCCAAATATTGGGAAGTGAAGAAGGTATATGCTCCGGTACAATTAGGTATTGAGAACGGAGAATTAAAAGTGACTAACCGGAATCACCATATTGATTTATCATCTTATCGTTGTCTATGGACATTATTAGTAGATGGTAAGGAAAAAGAACGGGGAGAAATTGTACTACCCGAAGTTGCTCCGGGAAAAACAGGAACAATCACTTTGCCTGATTTTCGTTCATTATCAGATAAAAGCTCTTTCAACAGAAAAAATACAGGAAAAGATGCTTCAAAACTTGCTGCCGATTGCCAGCTTAAAGTGAGCATTGTCCTGAAGTCAGATGCTCTTTGGGCAAAAGCTGGGCATGAAGTCGTTTGGGAACAATTCTGTTTGCAGAAAGGAGATTTGTTATCTGCCGGTTTAGCCAATAAAGGACAATTGCAAATAAAAGAGGATGATAAAATTCTGCAAGTCAGTGGACGCGGCTTTTTCGTCCAATGGAAAAAGACAGTGAACGGAAGCATGACTTCCCTCGTTTATAATGGCAAAGAGATGTTGGCACACTCCGAAGATTTTCTAGTTCAACCTGTAACGCAAGCTTTTCGTGCTCCGACTGATAATGATAAGAGTTTCGGAAACTGGCTGGCGAAGGACTGGAAACTGCATAGTATGGATACCCCGCAGATTAGCTTGGAATCTTTCGACCATCAGTTACGTGCAGATGGAGCTGTGATTGTTCAAGTCCTGACTAATAATGTATATAAAGAAGGCAAGGTAAAAACGACATCAGTCTACACTGTCTTTTCTGATGGAACGATAGACTTGAAAACAACTTTCCTGCCACAAGGAGTACTCCCGGAATTACCCCGATTAGGAATTGCTTTCTGTCTTTCCCCGTCTTACAGCACATTTACATGGTATGGCAGAGGGCCGCAGGATAACTATCCTGACCGTAAAACTTCTGCTGCAACAGGACTTTGGAAAGGTACAGTGGATGAACAATATGTGCATTACCCTCGCCCGCAGGATAGTGGAAATAAAGAAGATGTACACTATCTGACACTGACGGACAAACAGGATAAAGGTATCCGTATAGACGCGGTGGAAGGCGTATTCTCTGCATCCGCCTTGCACTACACTGCACAAGACTTGTACAAAGAAACACATGATTGTAATTTAAAACCCCGTTCCGAAATCATTCTTAGTTTGGATGCCGCCGTGCTCGGATTAGGAAATAGCAGTTGTGGACCGGGTGTATTAAAGAAATATGCCATTGAAAAGAAGGAACATACCTTACATATACGTATAACCAAAAAAATGAAACATTAAATAACTAACACAATAATAAAAATAACAATGAAAAAAGTAACCACTTTATTATCAACCTTAGCGTTGGCAACTACCCTGGCTGCCCAGAATCCTCCGCAGACGGAGCGGCAATACCTTTCCGGTCACGGATGCGACGACATGGTAGAATGGGACTTCTTCTGTACTGACGGACGCAACTCCGGCAAGTGGACGAAGATTGGCGTTCCGTCCTGTTGGGAATTGCAAGGCTTTGGTACTTATCAGTACGGAATATCCTTTTACGGTAAGGCATTTCCCGAAGGAGTCGCCGACGAAAAAGGTATGTATAAGTATGAATTTGAGGTTCCCGAAAAGTTTCGCGGACAACAGGTGAATCTTGTCTTCGAAGCCTCCATGACAGATACGGAAGTGAAAGTAAACGGACGCAAAGTCGGCTCGAAACACCAGGGGGCTTTCTATCGTTTTTCATATAATGTCACAGATTTCCTTAAATACGGCAAAAAGAACCTGTTGGAAGTGACAGTAGCTAAAGAGAGTGAGAATGCAAGTGTAAACCTTGCTGAACGTCGTGCCGATTATTGGAACTTTGGCGGTATCTTCCGTCCCGTATTCCTGGAAGTGAAACCCGCCGTCAACTTGCGCCATATTGCTATTGATGCACAGATGGATGGTTCTTTCCGAGCGAATTGCTATACGAATATTTCCAATGACGGAATGAGTATCCGTGCGCAAATCAAAGATAATAAAGGTAAGAAACTTACCGAAGCAACTGTACCGGTAAAAGCCGGCGGAGACTGGACTTCTATCCAACTGAATGTCCCTAATCCTGCCCTATGGACAGCAGAAACACCGAATCTTTATAAGGCACAGTTCTCTTTACTAGACAAGAACGGCAAAGTATTGCACAACGAAACTGAAACATTCGGTTTCCGTACCATCGAAGTACGTGAAAGTGACGGGCTTTATGTAAATGGGGTACGTATCAATGTGCGTGGTGTCAACCGCCATAGCTTCCGTCCGGAAAGTGGACGTACATTGAGTAAAGCGAAGAATATCGAAGATGTTCTTTTGATAAAGAGTATGAATATGAATTCCGTCCGTTTAAGCCATTATCCGGCTGACCCGGAATTCTTGGAAGCGTGTGATTCTCTCGGATTGTATGTGATGGATGAACTGGGTGGCTGGCACGGCAAGTATGATACCCCGACCGGAGTGCGTCTGATTGAAGGTATGATAGAACGTGATGTGAATCATCCTTCTATTATCTGGTGGAGTAATGGTAATGAAAAAGGCTGGAACACGGAACTGGATGGAGAATTCCATAAATATGACCCGCAGAAACGGTCGGTTATCCATCCGCAAGGTAATTTCTCAGGTTTTGAAACCATGCATTACCGCTCGTATGGAGAAAGTCAAAACTATATGCGCCTGCCGGAAATCTTTATGCCGACAGAATTCCTTCATGGTTTGTATGATGGCGGTCACGGTGCCGGATTGTATGATTATTGGGAAATGATGCGTAAGCATCCCCGTTGTATCGGCGGTTTCCTTTGGGTATTGGCAGACGAAGGAGTGAAGCGTGTGGATATGGACGGCTTCATTGATAATCAAGGTAATTTTGGTGCTGACGGTATTGTAGGACCACATCATGAAAAGGAAGGTAGTTATTACACTATCAAGCAGTTATGGAGTCCGGTACAAATTATGGATACTCCCATTGACAGACAGTTCAATGGTAAACTCTCTGTGGAAAACCGTTATGATTATCTAAACTTGAACACCTGCCGTTTCCTTTGGAAGCAAGTAAAATTCCCTTCGGCAACAGACGCTTCCAATGCCGGCACTCAAGTTCTAAAACAAGGTGAAGTACAAGGCAATAATATCTCTGCTCATTCGGCAGGCATCCTGGATATTAAAACAACTATTCTTCCCGATGCGGACGCTCTCTTTGTGACAGCTATCGACAAATATGGACATGAACTTTGGCGTTGGACATTCCCGGTAGAGAAATTGAACCAGTCAAAAGAAGAACTTTCTCCGTTATCCAGCAAAGCAACTTACACCGAAACTGATAATGACCTTACAGTAAAAGCAAACAATCGTACTTTTGTCTTTTCAAAGAAAGACGGTCAACTGAAAGGTGTATCCGTAAACAACCGCAAGATTAGTTTTGCAAACGGTCCCCGCTTCATCGGTGCCCGTCGTGCCGACCGTTCATTAGACCAGTTCTATAACCACGATGATGAGAAAGCGAAAGAAAAAGACCGTACATACAGCGAATTCCCCGATGCGGCAGTATTTACGAAACTGGACGTAAAAGAAGACGGCGGCAATCTGATTGTTACCGCAAACTACAAATTAGGTAATTTGGATAAGACACAATGGACAATCAACCCGAGCGGAGTAATGACACTTGATTATACCTACAATTTCTCCGGTGTTGTCGATTTAATGGGAATCTGTTTTGATTATCCCGAAGAACAGGTTATCAGCAAACGCTGGCTGGGAGCAGGCCCGTACCGTGTATGGCAGAACCGTATTCATGGTACACAATACGATATTTGGGAGAATGATTACAATGACCCTATCCCGGGTGAAACCTTTACTTATCCTGAGTTCAAAGGTTACTTCGGCAGTGTTTCCTGGATGAATATTCGCACGAAAGAAGGTACTATCAGCCTGACAAATGAAACGCCCGATACTTACATCGGAGTATATCAACCCCGTGATGGTCGTGACCGTTTGCTTTATACGCTTCCCGAAAGTGGAATCTCTGTCTTGAATGTGATACCACCGGTACGTAACAAAGTAAACTCAACAGACCTGTGTGGTCCTTCTTCACAAGCCAAGTGGGTGAATGGTTCGCAAACAGGACGAATCGTTTTCCGGTTTATGGAATAAATAAAATAGCAGAAAGATAAGTTTTTTTGCCGATGCTTACAAAAAGAGCTTTCTTATTCAATGAGAAAGCTCTTTTTGTGTATTCTCTACTGGTGTCTATGAAAATTGAATAGGCATCACCTGATAGATTATTCAAAATGAAATTATTTCTGAAGTTCAAGAATAGCACTTAGTGCTTGTTCTGCTTTCCCCCTAGGCACAAAAATATGGTCGTGATAATACGCCGCCACAACATTTGCGCTTATATTTTTCTCTGCAAGTTTAGTTGAAAATGCTGCCGTCAGTCCTACCGCATCCAAGCTTGAATGGACATTCAGAGTAATAAGTTTATATACAGATTGATAATCAATATTTCTATTCACAGCATCTTCCTGGTCAATAATTAAAGTAATACCTTCTTTTTCATGGAAAATACCGATTGGGGCTAATTCGCTGATTTGCTCCCAATCTAAACTAGGGAAAGAGCAGAAAACAAAATCACGTTCATCCAATATCGGTTCTATATTGGATAATAATATATCTAAATCTTTAATACCTGCCATAATATTCATTTTTTTTAAACTAGGCAAATATAGTAAATCTAAAGAATAATCATTATTTTTGTTTCGATTTATATGTTCAAATAACTAAAACACAATAATAATACTCAAACATGATGAAACACTTTATTTCTTTTCTAGTAATAACTTCTTTGTTATTTATAAGCTGTCGCCCAAAAACACAAAGTAATTTTCAGTCTGAATCTTCTGAACAGACAGGAGAAAACTATTCTTTGCCGGAAGAATATGCTGAAGAAGTAATTGTTGTAGGTAAGGTGCTGAATCGGGAATTCTACCCTAAAGAAAAGGAGTTGACTCTTATCATTCCTTTTTTCCGGGAAATGGGAAATAAATACTGTGCACCGATTTTAGAAGATGACTCATTCTCTTTCCGCTTTCCCGTTTTTGCTAAACTCAGAGAGGTTTCTATTCGTAATTATGCCGAGCATTTGTATGTGCATCCGGGGGATAGTATATATTTAGAGATTGATTTTAAAGATATGTTTCATCCAAAAGTAACGGGTGATACCGAAAAATTGAATCAAGAAATATTGGCTTTTACTGAAAATGCTTATTACTATATACAAAATTATAGTATAAAATATGGTTTGGATTTTGATAATTTCGAAGCTGAACTAAAAAAGGAATATAACTTTCGTTTGGAGCGAAGAAATGAATATATACAGAAACATAAACCGATGCAAGATGTAATTTTATTCACGGAAGAATTACTAAAACAGGATTATTATTGTGCTATTTTGAGATATGTTTCAGACAGTCAGCAAAGAACGAGGAAAGAAATCAATCGTTATCATGCATTATTACCTGAAATCAATAAACTGTATAATAAAGGAATATTATCGGCACGTTTATACGATATAGCCGAAGAGGTTATACATTATATTTCTTATGGAGCCGCATTAAAGAATGGGAAATATCCTTCATTAGAAGATGTTATGTCCATAGTTGGAGAGAATGCATTGAATCTGTATTTGTGTGCAAATGCTGTGGCTAACAGTATGCAGGCAAATGATACGCTTGCTTTGGTTGAAAGACGTGCACAATATGATTCAATAGTGAAGATGCCACATTTGCGTGCACAGATTACCCAAATATATAATCAGACTAAGTCGTACTTGGAAAGCCCTCAACCGGTTTCTGACAATCTATTGTATGGGCAATTTCATGAAGATGCAAAACTGAAAACACCCATGCCATATATGGAACCTATTTATGAAATGCTTGAGAAAGATTGTGGAAAAGTGATTTATTTTGATTTTTGGGCAAGGTGGTGTCCCCCTTGTCTGGCAGAAATGGAACCGTTGAAGCAGTTACGTAGCAAGTACTCTACCGAGGATTTAGTCATATATTCGATATGTGGTAGCGAACCAAAGGAAGAATGGGAAGAGTGCCTGGACAAGTATTCATTGAGAAACCGGGGAATTGAATGTATTTATGCAAATGATTTTTTCGGAAAAGAAAATTATCAGAAGATTCGTAATCAATGGAAAATACATAGCCTGCCTTATTATATCTTGGTAAATAGAAAAGGGCAAATCATTGATTTTGGTAGTTCGGCGCGCCCGAGCAATCCAAAATTACGTTCTAGAATTGAGGAGGCAGTCAAAGAGACAAAATAGCTTTTAGGGACAAGGTTGATAACTGCCTTTCGCACAAATCCTTCACCTATATACCACTGTATAAACAATCTTTATACTTATGGAAAAACATTTTTGACGTCGTTATTATACTAATATCGAATCAATCATTTATTTATCAATGAATAAATATTAAAATATTTTCTACTAAACATTTGGTTTATACTAAATTATTTTCTATTTTTGGAAATATATAATTTCGCACATCATTACTGTCCCGTAAAAGTGGATAAATAGTTCTTTGAAATAATTGAAATATAGTCTATTAGATACTACTTTTTAGGCGCGACGATTTGAAATCATACCTTTGAGGTCAATTAAGGTGACCTCAAATGAACCAAGATAAATATGTTTTCGCTCAGTTAGTAGAATTCTTGAACAATGATAAGTTCAGAAGACTTGTAGACAAGTATGATGGCAATCGTTATGTGAAACATTTCACTTGCTGGAGTCAGTTACTTGCAATGATGTTCGGTCAACTCAGTAATCGTGAAAGTCTTCGTGACTTGATTGTAGCTTTGGAAGCACATCAAGGAAAGCGTTATCATTTGGGATTGGGTCGTGAGCCCATTGCCAAAACTACGCTTGCATCTGCCAATCAGAATCGGGATTACAGAATCTTCGAAGATTTTGCTTTCTATATGATGAAGGAAGCATGTGAAAAACGATCGACTCACATCTTGGATATTCCAGGAAGGAAGTATGCGTTTGATTCCACTACGATTCCTTTATGTTTGGCTACATTCCCTTGGGCGAAGTTCCGTAAGAAAAAAGGTGGAGTTAAGGCTCATGTCCTTTATGACATAGAAGCACAACTTCCAGCCTTTTATACAGTAACTACAGCATCCAGGCATGATTCAACAGAAATGTCCGCAATTAATTATGAGCCAAATGCTTATTATATATTTGACAGAGCGTATGACTCGTTTAAAGAACTTTATCGGATTCATCTTACAGGTTCTTTCTTTGTAGTCAGAGCGAAGTCTAATCTGAAATGCAAGTTCTGTAAATGGAAGCGTAGAATGCCGAAGAATATCCTTTCAGATGCGGAAGTGAAACTGATAGGGTACACTTCTGAAAAGAAGTATCCTGAATCATTCAGAGTCATCCGTTTCTATGATGAAGAGGATGATCGTGAATTCACATTCCTGACGAATGCCAAACACATATCTGCACTTGATGTTGCCAATCTTTATAAGAAAAGATGGTTCGTGGAACTTTTCTTCAAATGGCTGAAACAACACCTTAAGATAAAAAGGTTCTGGGGTACTACCGAGAATGCGGTTCGAATACAGATTAGTGTTGCTATCATCACCTATTGTTTAGTAGCTATTGTCCAATATGATATGCAACTGAATCGTTCAACTTATGAGGTCTTGCAGATTCTTAGCATCTCATTAACAGATAAAACGCCTTTACAAGAGCTGTTTAATAAGACTAATTTCAATGATGTCAAAGAACAATTTAATCCCCTTATTCCGGGATTATTTGATTAATTAATAACTCGTCCCGATTTTAACGGGACACTAGTGTTCGCACATCAAAACAGGAAGGAGGAAAAACAAACTGTATTATCTTTTTCTATGAATTAAAATAGTTCACTGAAATCATCTTGCAAAGATAATACTTTATGAAAAAAGTATATGGAGATAAATTCTCTTAACTCCGCATATGAAATGAAGAGCAGTGCATTGTACCAAATAGCAACTTTGTCTTTCCTCATCAACTATAATAATAACCTTCAGAATACTTTAAAAAAGAGTCTAGGTTCGGTTAATAAAAATACTTTTTGTGATAAGGTAAGATGATGCAGAACGAAAACGGACTATTCACTAATAAAACAATAAATTATGAAAAACCTTAGACTTTTACTTCTTGTACTGTCAGGCATGCTTCTAACATATTGCAATGACAACATTGACGAGCAATTAATTAATGTAGCTCAAAATTCAGAACAGAATTATGTAATTGAAGACAATTTCCTTAAAAATGAGAAACTGTCAGAGAATGAAGTGAAATTCATTGCTGAAACATTTACATCCAGCAATCTCCTCTCAACATTTGGGGCCTATACAAGAACAGCAAATAAAGTGATTATTGATAATGTTCTTCCCCTGCTATCCGACGATAATCAAACTTTAGCTTATGCTGTCAACTTCAAAGGCGGAGGATATAACATAGTAAGTGCCACTCAAAAATATAGTCCTATTATTGGTTTTTCAGAGAAAGGGAGTATCCAACAGGACTATAGAGAAGAAAATCCGGGGCTAGCATTTTGGCTGGATTTTTTAAAAGGAGACATTGTATATCAAATAAACAAAAATGATGATTCTGATTCTATTGCTATAATGAACAGAATGTTATGGAGAGAATATGAAGCCGTCGCTTTATTGGAAAAAAACACTTCAGTTACGACATCAATCAAAGATCATTGGTATTGGTACAACAAGAAGAGACTGGAAGCTATGGATGGTTCATTTACAAGCTCACTAAAACTGATGTCTGAAGATCTTCCACGCTTTCGTGAAATAGTGCAAACAGACTATGATAACCGTAATAATTTAAGTACCGGTGAAATGAACCATTTGATAAGTACTAATACGGCACTAAAGAGTGAATATTCCAGAGCTGGTTTATCACAACCAACAGCTTATTTTTGGACAGAATACTATAAAGGTAGTAATGATTATGATATAGGTAATTTAATTAAAACAAAATGGCGTCAAGACTATCCTTATAACATTTTAAACCCATTGAAAACAAATTCAGACACGGAACATCAACCTGCGGGCTGCGTTACGCTTGCTGTAGCACAGGTTCTAAACTTTTACAAACATCCTCAAACCCTATATCGTAAAAATGGGATATTTCTCTCTTCCCTTGATGTTGACTGGAATAAAACTGACATAACTTCTTTGAGCGATCCTAATTTGTTAGATATACCAACATTAATACGATTTGTTAATCAAGGTGTATTCACGGAAAATGGTGATAATGGTTCATCATCTAATATTGATGATGCCCAATCATTCTTTAATCGAAATCAATATACTACCCACAGATATGATGGACGGGATATCTCAAGAATGATATCAGAGATTAAAGCCGGCAGACCTGTATATGTACGTGGATCAAATAATAGCGGTGAAGGCCATGCCTTCATCTGCGATGGGTATAGAGCTATAAAAAGGCATCTATATATCGAATTAAGCACAACTAATGACACATATGTGAAAGACTATGTTACTAACCCTTATTTCATATATAAAACATCAGAGGGAAGCAGAATAACAAGCCAAGAATACTTGGGCTTCAACTGGGGATGGGGATATTCAAGTTGGGTAATCATACCGAGTAATAGCCCCATAGATTTCAATGGCTTCAACAACATCATTAAACTACTAACAATAGAGAAACAATGAGAATAGTTATAATAATAGTAATAATGATAGGTTTAAGTTCATGTTCCAAGTCACAGGTACCAGAAGATAATTCACGTCCATTCCCACGTGATAATAGCGTAGGGGTACGTTTTATTAATGAAGCGGGAGATGATGCGTCGGATATTATTAAAATGAAATTAACAAGAACCAATACTACTTTTCCAGACAATTCTTTGGAATACTACGAAATGGTTTCTGAAAATTACTCCTATCACTGTTTTATTGATGGAAATGAAGTTCCTCTCACCTTTAAAATAAACGGAGAAGGCACGCCTATAGAGTCTATTGTCAAAGTAGAAATCAGCAAAAGGAAGGCGGAAAAGTATAAAACCTTTTGGCTAGTCGTAAATAGCGTTTATATTATTCATAACGATATAAACTCTGACCGTTTATACGAGTTTGACTATAGATTTAGACTACCAAGCTTGTTTGGCGAGCAAGAGAATAGCTTGAAAGTGCTCACGAAAGCGAAAAATCTGGGAAAAAAGATATATGAAAAAGTATCTTTCAACGGAGAAGAGATATCGCATGACAATGGAAACACGTTTGATATTGCTATAAGCAAGATGTAAAGACATGATACCTTGCCACATTTTTGTATTTATTTTAAGTATTATACGGGGAAATACAAAAATGTGGCAAAGCTAGTAATCAGATTGTTAAGTCTGATATTGCTCGTCTTTTAAGATAAGTTCACAAAAAAACAATGGGATGATTTAGCCTTTTTCTGAAGAAAAACTGCACTTTTCTTTCAATTAGCTGTTTATCAATAATTTATCCTTATTTGTTTCTCTCTCAGAATCACTATTGATTTACAGTTGAGCAACTGGTAAAATGGACTTGTGCTACCAATGAACTGCACTTGTGTAACAAGTAAGTTGCTCAAGTGCAACCGAATAATATATGCAGACGATTTAATTAATATATGCGGAGAAATAATTAGTTAATGCAGAAGAAATAATTAATACTACCTTATGATTTACTAAAACAATACTATTGTTTGAATTATTGAAAAGGAAATTTTGAAAAAGGAATAACGGATAATGAGTACAAAACAGCCGGATTTTCGTCTTTACTTTAGTAAAAATAGATATTGAAATGAAAAGCCGACTGAAACAACGAATATTTGCCATTTCCCTATTGGCATGGATAGCTATAAGTCCTTCCGGTGCCCAACAAACACATTCGCTTCGCGAACAATACCTAAACCCGTCAGATGAAGCGAAGCCTTGGACATTTTGGTATTGGATGTACGGTGCCGTGTCTAAAGAAGGAATTACAGCAGATTTGGAAGCTATGAAACATGCCGGACTAGGCGGAACTTATCTGATGCCTATCAGAGGTATCGAAGAAGGGACACAATATAATGGGAAAGCGCAGCAGTTGACACCGGAGTGGTGGGATATGGTGCGTTTCAGCATGGAAGAGGCAGACCGTTTAGGGTTAAAACTTGGGATGCATATCTGTGACGGATTTGCCTTGGCAGGCGGTCCCTGGATTAGTCCGAAAGAATCAATGCAGAAAGTGGTCTGGAGTGATACAATCGTTGACGGGGGTAAGCTCAAGGCACTACGCTTGCCGCAGCCGGAAGCTTATGACAATTATTATGAAGATATAGCATTGTTTGCTCTTCCCGTAGATGGAGCGATGGATGAAATGCCGGCAAAGATTACCTGTGCCAATACAGCCACTGGAAATCATATTGATTCACAAAAGACAGTGAATATGGATGCTTCGGGAGTAATTCGTTCCTCATATCCTTGCTATATTCAGTATGAATATGAGATTCCTTTCACATGTCGTAATATCGAAATTATTTTGAGTGGCAATAATTATCAAGCACACCGGCTGAAAGTGATGGCGAGCGACGATGGTATAAATTATCGTTTTGTGAAGCAATTAATTCCTGCCCGCCAAGGGTGGCAGAATACGGATGAAAATTCCACTCATACTATTCCTGTAACAACAGCCCGTTATTTCCGTTTTTACTGGACACCGGAAGGAAGTGAACCCGGAAGTGAAGATATGGATGCTGCTAAATGGAAACCGAATCTGAAAATAAAGCAATTGCGCTTGCATCGTGAAGCCCGCCTGAATCAGTGGGAAGGAAAAGCCGGACTCGTATGGCGTGTATCTTCCGCTACCAAAGAGACAGAAGTAGGGAAAAAGGACTGCTATGCCCTTTCACAAGTTATCAACCTGAGCAATCAATTCAACAATAATTCAACAGGCGACTTTAAAGAGAAAACATTAACCGCTGTCCTGCCCAAAGGCAAATGGAAACTATTGCGCATGGGGCACACCGCTACCGGACATACCAATGCGACAGCCGGAGGCGGAAAGGGACTGGAATGTGACAAGTTTAATCCGGTTACTGTCCGCAAGCAATTCGACAATTGGTTTGCACAGGCATTTGTGAAGACAAATCCGGAAATAGCACGTCGCGTACTGAAATATATACATGTCGATAGTTGGGAATGTGGCAGCCAGAACTGGAGTGCAAATTTTGCTATTGAATTCAAGAAACGTCACGGATACGACCTGATGCCTTATTTACCACTACTAGCAGGTATCCCGATGGAAAGTGCGGAACGTAGCGAAAAGATTCTGCGTGATGTACGTACGACTATATCCGAATTGGTTGTCGATGTTTTCTACAAAGTATTGGCAGATTGTGCCAAAGAATATGACTGCCAATTCTCTGCGGAATGTGTAGCGCCTACTATGGTCAGTGACGGACTACTACATTATCAAAAAGTAGACCTTCCGATGGGAGAGTTTTGGTTGAACAGCCCGACGCATGATAAACCCAATGACATGCTCGACGCTATCAGCGGGGCACATATATATGGAAAGAATATTATCCAGGCTGAAGGATTCACAGAAGTGCGCGGCACGTGGGACGAGCATCCTGGAATGTTGAAAACATTGCTCGACCGTAATTATGCCTTGGGTATCAATCGTCTTTTCTACCACGTATATGTACACAACCCGTGGCTGAACCGCAAACCCGGAATGACTTTGGAAGGCATCGGACTTTTCTTCCAACGCGACCAGACTTGGTGGGACAAAGGCGCAAAAGCATTCTCCGATTATGCTACCCGTTGCCAAACATTGTTGCAATACGGGCATCCGGTGACGGATATCGCTGTGTTTACAGGAGAAGAAATCCCCCGGCGTTCTATATTACCGGAACGGTTGGTTCCCTCTTTGCCGGGTATATTTGGAGCAGAACGGGTAGAAAGTGAACGCATCCGGTTGGCAAATGAAGGACAGCCGTTACGTGTGCGTCCTGTCGGCGTAACACATTCTGCCAATATGGCCGACCCTGAAAAGTGGGTGAATCCGCTTCGGGGATATGCTTATGATAGTTTTAATAAAGATGCCCTATTACGATTGGCAAAAGCGGAAAATGGCAGAATGATATTGCCGGGTGGAGCCAGTTATAAAGTTCTGGTACTTCCGCTCGCCCGTCCGATGAATCCCGACCCGGTGGAACTTTCGCCGGAAGTGAAGCAGAAGATTAATGAGTTGAAAGAAGCAGGCGTATTGATTCCTGCTATACCTTATAAGGAAGACGATTTTTCAGCGTATGGTCTGGAACGTGATTTGATTGTGCCGGAAGATATTGCCTGGACACATCGTCGTGGTGACTTGGGAGATATTTATTTTATAGCCAATCAAAGGGAAGAGACACGTACATTTACTGCGAGTATGCGTATCAGCGGAAGCAAACCGGAATGTTGGAATCCCGTGACAGGAGAAATTGATACCAATCCTCTTTATGAGCTAAAAGATAACCGCACGGAAGTAACTCTGACATTAGCTCCCAATGAGTCCGTATTCGTTGTTTTTTCTACGGAAGGAATTAGTAAAAATAGCGGGGACGATTCACAAAAGCAAAAGCTATGGAAAGAGAAAAAGAATCTTGTTAAAGAAGTTCGGGAAGTTCCTTTGGATATGGAAGAGTACCAAATAAACTTCCTTAATACCGGAAAAGAGGTAATCCGGAAAACACTGTTCGACTGGAGTAAAGAAGAGGATGAACAGATTCGTTATTATTCGGGAACTGCCATTTATAAAACGACATTCCGCTGGAAAAACAAACAAAAGAAAGACGAACGAATTTATCTGAATTTTGGAAAGATATGTGATATAGCAACGGTTCGTTTGAATGGCGTAGAGTGTGGTACAATTTGGACGGCTCCTTATCGGGCTGATATAACGGCAGCTTTGAAAAAAGGAATAAACGAGCTTGAAATAGAAGTGACGAATACGTGGGCAAATGCACTGAAAGGAGCCGATGAAGGCAAAGCGCCATTTGATGGAATTTGGACGAACGCGAAATATCGCAGAGCGGAGAAGACTTTGATTCCGGCAGGATTACTGGGGCCTTTGAGCATTTCTGTCACAGAATAAAATAGATTTTTAAGGTACGGATTACACAGATTACGCTGTTGCTTTATGTAACATGATTCTTATAAACCGTGTAACCCGTGTAATCCGTGCCTAATTTATCATAGTACAGTACTTAAATATACTATAATGAAAAATTTAATGATTAAAACTGGTACAATATTAGCAAGTTTTCTGCTTGCTGCCTGCCTGTCGACACATGCGGAAGTAAAACTGCCTGCAATCTTTTCCGATGGAATGGTGATGCAGCAACAGACAAATGCCAATCTTTGGGGTACGGCAACTCCGAATAAGAAAGTTACTGTCACTACTGGTTGGAATGACAAACAATATGTGGTGACATCGGATAAGAACGGTGCATGGAAACTTACTGTCTCCACTCCGGAAGCAGGCGGTCCCTATGCGTTGACATTTGATGATGGAAGTAAGAAAACATTGAATAATATTCTGATAGGCGAACTTTGGCTCTGTTCCGGACAGAGTAATATGGAAATGCCGATGAAAGGATTCAAGAATCAGCCCGTAGAGAATGCCAATATGGATATTCTTCACAGTAAGAATCCAAGAATCCGTCTGTTTACAGTGAAACGTACTTCTACGTTCACTCCACAGAATGACGTCATCGGTTCGTGGAAAGAAGCGACCCCGGTCAGTGTCCGCGATTTCAGTGCAACAGCTTACTATTTCGGCAGACTGCTCAATGAGATAATGGACGTTCCGGTAGGATTGGTAGTAGCGGCATGGGGCGGTTCGGCATGCGAAGCATGGATGACAGCCGACTGGCTGAAAGCCTTTCCGGACGCTAAGATTCCTCAATCGGAAGCGGATATTAAATCAAAGAACCGTACTCCGACTGTGCTTTACAATGGTATGTTGCATCCCCTTATCGGCATGACGATGAAAGGAGTGATATGGTATCAGGGTGAAGACAACTGGAATCGCGCCCATACATACGCAGATATGTTTGCTACGTTGATTAACGGTTGGCGTGCCGAATGGAAACAAGGGGATTTTCCTTTTTACTATTGTCAGATAGCACCGTATGATTACGGAATCATTACGGAGAAAGGTAAAGAAGTCATAAATTCCGCCTATCTTCGGGAAGCGCAGTCGAAAGTTGAACACCGCGTAGCAAACAGCGGTATGGCTGTATTGCTGGATGCGGGAATGGAGAAGGGGATTCATCCGTCAAAAAAACGGGTTGCCGGAGAACGTCTGGCACTTCTTGCTCTGACCAAGACTTACGGAGTAGAAGGAGTAAATGGCGAAAGTCCTTATTATAAAAGCATTGAAATAAAGAATGACACGGTGGTCGTAAGCTTTGAACGTGCCGAAATGTGGATTAGCGGTAAGAACTGCTTCGAGTCGAAAAACTTTGAAGTGGCAGGCGAAGATAAAATATTCTATCCCGCAAAAGCCTGGATTGAACGTAGCAAGATGCTTGTGAAAAGTGATAAGGTTCCGCATCCGATAGCTGTCCGCTATGGATTTAAAAACTATGTGGAAGGAGACGTATATTGTGACGGATTGCCTTTAGGTTCTTTCCGTTCAGATAACTGGTGATTGAAATATGAAAAGATTTTATCTGATTATAACGATATTGTTTATTGGCGTGTCGGCTCTTTGGAGTCAACATGCCAATGTCGTTTGGAATACTCCTAGCCGTAATTCTTCCGAATCCATGCCTTGCGGTGGTGGGGATATCGGTATGAATATATGGGTGGAAGATGGCGACATCCTGTTTTATGTAAGCCGCAGTGGTACATTCGACGAAAATAACTGCCAACTGAAACAAGGTCGTTTCCGCCTTCGCCTGTCACCCAATCCTTTTAAAGATGCTACCGATTTCCGTCAGGAGCTAAAGTTGAAAGACGGGTATGTAGAAATCGAAGCCGGTGGTACGCAGATACAATTTTGGGCAGATGTTTTTCATCCGGTCATTCATGTTGAGATAGCGAATGCACAGCCTTTGCAAACAGAAGTTTCTTATGAAAACTGGCGTTATCAGGAACGTCTTATCCGAAAAGGAGAGGGGCAACAGTGTTCTTACAAATGGGCTCCCCCGAAAGGAACAATTACAAGTGCAGACTTCGTTTCTCCGAAAGAGAATGTGTCCGGCAGGAAGAACCGACTTTTATTTTACCATCGCAACCCAGAACAAACCGTTTTTGATGTTGTCGTAGCACAACAAGGAATGGACGGAGTGAAGTCTCAAATGATGAATCCTCTGAAAAACCTGACTTTCGGCGGAACTCTTTTCGGAGAGAATTTAGAGTTTACAAGCATTACGGACGGTATATATGCCGGAACGGACTATCGTGCCTGGAATTTTCGCTCATCCAAGGCTGCCCGCAAGGAACAGTTCTGTATCGTACTGCATACAGACCAGACAGAAACCGTAGCGCAATGGGAACAAGGTATGCAAGCCGCTTTACAGAGAATTGCCCCGAAAGGAAGAAACTCCGTAAAGACCATCGCGCAGGATAAGAAA
This sequence comes from Bacteroides sp. f07, assembly GCF_042854785.1. NCBI lineage: Bacteria > Pseudomonadati > Bacteroidota > Bacteroidia > Bacteroidales > Bacteroidaceae > Bacteroides > Bacteroides sp. f07. The sequence goes on from NZ_BAABXI010000001.1 coordinate 1,792,708, forward strand.
CAAACCCGTTCATGGTGGAATACCTTTTGGCAACGTAGTTTTATCGTAGCAGAAGGGGAGGCACAGAAAATCACCCGAAACTATACACTCTTCCGTTACATGCTGGGATGCAATGCCTATGGCGATGTTCCGACGAAATTTAACGGTGGATTATTTACCTTCGATCCTTGTCATGTAGATGAGAAACAATCGTTTACTCCCGACTACCGGAAATGGGGGGGCGGGACAATGACCGCACAAAACCAACGGCTGGTATATTGGCCGATGCTGAAAAGCGGTGATTACGACATGATGCATGCCCAATTTGATTTCTATAACCGGATGCTGAAAAATGCAGAACTGCGCAGCCGTGTTTATTGGCAACATAATGGGGCCTGCTTCAGTGAACAGATAGAGAATTTCGGTTTGCCTAATCCTGCGGAATATGGCTTCAAGCGTCCGGAGTGGTTCGACAAGGGATTGGAATATAATGCCTGGCTGGAATACGAATGGGATACGGTTCTTGAGTTCTGCCAAATGATACTGGAAACAAAGAACTATGCAGATGCCGATATCACCCCTTATCTTCCTTTGATTGAAAGCTCGCTTACATTTTTCGACGAGCACTATCGTATGCTTGCTTCCCGTCGCGGCAGGAAAGTACTGGATGCTGACGGACATCTGATTCTTTTTCCGGGTTCCGCCTGTGAAACTTATAAGATGACCAACAATGCCAGCAGTACCATAGCGGCCCTACGGACAGTGCTCGAAACTTATGGACAGAAAGAGGAAATGCTGAGAACAATTCCCTCGATTCCATTGCGGTACATAGAAGTAAAAGATTCTCTGAATCCTGCATCTGCTCCAGAATTGAAGCAAACGATTTCTCCTGCTGTAAGTTGGGAGCGCATCAATAATATAGAAACTCCGCAACTTTATCCTGTATTTCCGTGGCGCATCTACGGGATAGGCAGGGAAAATTTAGAATTGGCCCGTAATACATATTTCTATGATCCGGACGCAATCAAATTCCGCTCGCATACCGGATGGAAACAAGATAATATCTGGGCTGCCTGTTTGGGACTAACTGAAGAAGCTAAGAGACTATCTCTTACCAAACTTTCCGACGGACCGCATCGTTTTCCTGCTTTCTGGGGACCGGGCTATGACTGGACTCCCGATCATAACTGGGGTGGTAGTGGCATGATAGGGCTTCAGGAGATGCTCTTGCAGACCAATGGCAAGCAAATACTTCTTTTCCCGGCATGGCCGAAGGAATGGGATGTACATTTTAAACTGCATGCTCCGGACAAGACAACGGTGGAAGTTACGTTGAAAGGCGGAGAAGTGAAGGATTTGAAAGTTCTGCCGGAAAATAGAAAGAAAGACATTATTATAATGATCACTAGTGTCCCGTTAAAATCGGGACGAGTTATTAATTAATCAAATAATCCCGGAATAAGGGGATTAAATTGTTCTTTGACATCATTGAAATTAGTCTTATTAAACAGCTCTTGTAAAGGCGTTTTATCTGTTAATGAGATGCTAAGAATCTGCAAGACCTCATAAGTTGAACGATTCAGTTGCATATCATATTGGACAATAGCTACTAAACAATAGGTGATGATAGCAACACTAATCTGTATTCGAACCGCATTCTCGGTAGTACCCCAGAACCTTTTTATCTTAAGGTGTTGTTTCAGCCATTTGAAGAAAAGTTCCACGAACCATCTTTTCTTATAAAGATTGGCAACATCAAGTGCAGATATGTGTTTGGCATTCGTCAGGAATGTGAATTCACGATCATCCTCTTCATCATAGAAACGGATGACTCTGAATGATTCAGGATACTTCTTTTCAGAAGTGTACCCTATCAGTTTCACTTCCGCATCTGAAAGGATATTCTTCGGCATTCTACGCTTCCATTTACAGAACTTGCATTTCAGATTAGACTTCGCTCTGACTACAAAGAAAGAACCTGTAAGATGAATCCGATAAAGTTCTTTAAACGAGTCATACGCTCTGTCAAATATATAATAAGCATTTGGCTCATAATTAATTGCGGACATTTCTGTTGAATCATGCCTGGATGCTGTAGTTACTGTATAAAAGGCTGGAAGTTGTGCTTCTATGTCATAAAGGACATGAGCCTTAACTCCACCTTTTTTCTTACGGAACTTCGCCCAAGGGAATGTAGCCAAACATAAAGGAATCGTAGTGGAATCAAACGCATACTTCCTTCCTGGAATATCCAAGATGTGAGTCGATCGTTTTTCACATGCTTCCTTCATCATATAGAAAGCAAAATCTTCGAAGATTCTGTAATCCCGATTCTGATTGGCAGATGCAAGCGTAGTTTTGGCAATGGGCTCACGACCTAATCCCAAATGATAACGCTTTCCTTGATGTGCTTCCAAAGCTACAATCAAGTCACGAAGACTTTCACGATTACTGAGTTGACCGAACATCATTGCAAGTAACTGACTCCAGCAAGTGAAATGTTTCACATAACGATTGCCATCATACTTGTCTACAAGTCTTCTGAACTTATCATTGTTCAAGAATTCTACTAACTGAGCGAAAACATATTTATCTTGGTTCATTTGAGGTCACCTTAATTGACCTCAAAGGTATGATTTCAAATCGTCGCGCCTAAAAAGTAGTATCTAATAGACTATATTTCAATTATTTCAAAGAACTATTTATCCACTTTTACGGGACAGTAATGTATAATGATAGAAGAGTAAAATAATTCGTGCCTAAAAAGAAGCCGCAAAAATAAAAAAGTTATGAATAAAAGACCGTTTTTAATCTTATCAGCTTTTCTGTTATTGTTCTCATTAACAGGAAAAGGACAAGTAGCAGATACTTACCGTCCCGAGACATCGGTTGCCGGATTTATCCAGCTTCCCGGTAGCGGGCGGCAAGTGTATAATTTCAATCCGGGATGGCGATTCTTCAAAGGAGATATCCGTGGCGCGGAAGCCGTGAATTTTGACGACCGCTCCTGGGAAATAGTCTCCACCCCTCATACAGTGGAACTGATGCCTGCTGAAGCCAGCGGATGCCGTAATTATCAAGGCCCGGCCTGGTATCGCAAGCATTTCGTGGTTCCTGCTGAAACTAAAGGCCAACGGGTGTCAATTTACTTTGAAGCAGCCATGGGCAAGCAGGTTATCTACCTGAACGGGAAACGTATCCAAGAGCATATTGGCGGCTATCTGCCATTTACGTTAGACTTAACAGCCAATGGCGTACAAGCAGGAGACTCTTGCCTGCTTGCTGTCTTTACGGACAATAGTGATGATAAATCTTATCCCCCCGGCAAACGCCAATATACTCTGGATTTTGCTTATCACGGTGGCATCTACCGCGATGTATGGATGATTGCCAAATCTCCGGTAGCCATTACGGATGCTCTCGATTCGCAGACCGTTGCCGGTGGCGGAGTATTCGTTCATTTTGATAAAATCAGTGAGAAGAGTGCACAAGTTTATGTAAAGACAGAGTTACAGAATGATTCACAACGTCAGGAATCTGTTACCGTAGAAACAACACTGACCGATACAGACGGAAAAGTCATCAAGCGTACTTCCGGCAGGCTTTCTCTGAAACCCGGAGAAAAGAAATCCGTCCAACAACAAATGGAAGTGAAGAATCCGAGACTATGGTCACCGGATACACCTTATTTATATAGAGTACATTCACGGATAAAGAAAGGTAGTCAATCTATTGACGGTGGAATCACCCGTGTAGGTATCCGGCTTGCCGAATTCCGTGGGAAAGACGGCTTCTGGCTGAATGGAAAACCTTTTGGACAATTGGTCGGTGCCAACCGCCATCAAGATTTTGCCTATGTAGGCAACGCATTGCCCAACTCTCAGCAATGGCGTGATGCGAAGCGTCTGTGTGATGCAGGATGCACTATTATTCGTGTAGCTCACTATCCGCAAGACCCGTCCTTTATGGATGCCTGCGACGAACTGGGAATGTTTGTCATTGTAGCCACTCCGGGATGGCAATATTGGAATAAAGACCCTGAATTTGGAGAACAGGTTCATCAGAATACCCGTGAGATGATTCGTCGTGACCGCAATCATCCGTCCGTCCTGATGTGGGAGCCGATTTTGAATGAAACCCGCTATCCGCTTGACTTTGCCCTGAAAGCATTAGAGATAACTAAAGAAGAATATCCTTATCCGGGACGTCCCGTAGCTGCTGCCGATGTACATTCGGCAGGTGTGAAAGAGCATTATGACATAGTCTATGGCTGGCCGGGAGATGATGAAAAAGCAGATAGGCCGGAGCAATGTATCTTCACTCGTGAATTCGGAGAAAATGTGGACGATTGGTATGCTCACAATAACAACAACCGTGCAAGCCGCAGTTGGGGAGAACGCCCGCTACTTGTACAGGCACTATCTTTGGCAAAAAGCTATGATGAAATGTATCGCACTACGGGACTATTTATCGGTGGTGCGCAATGGCATCCGTTCGATCATCAGCGCGGTTACCATCCCGACCCTTACTGGGGTGGTATCTATGATGCTTTCCGTCAGAAGAAATACGCTTATGAAATGTTCCGCAGCCAGTCATCTGCCAGTCTCGAACATCCTTTGGCGGAATGCGGCCCGATGGTATTCATAGCTCATGAGATGTCACAATTCTCTGATAAGGACGTAGTAGTATTCAGTAATTGCGACTCAGTCCGTCTTTCTATCTACGACGGAATAAAGACATGGACGAAACCTGTGATTCACGCAAAGGGGCATATGCCTAATGCACCTGTCATTTTTGATGATGTATGGGATTTTTGGGAAGCACGCGGATACAGTTATACCCAGAAGAACTGGCAGAAAGTCAATATGGTTGCCGAAGGTATTATCAACGGGAAAGTGGTATGCACACAAAAGAAAATGCCTTCCCGCCGTTCTACCAAGCTGCGTATGTATGTAGACACTCAGAAAGTAAATCTGGTAGCAGACGGTTCCGATTTTATTGTAGTAGTTGCTGAAGTGACCGATGATAGCGGAAACGTGCGCCGTCTGGCAAAGGAGAATATCGTATTCACGGTAGAGGGCGAGGGAGAGATTATCGGAGATGCCACAATCAATGCCAATCCCCGTACTGTTGAATTCGGTTCGGCTCCTGTATTGATTCGTTCAACACGAAAAGCCGGAAAGATAAGAGTGAAAGCTCATGTCCAGTTTGAAGGGACACAGGCTCCGACAGCTACCGAACTGGAATTTGAAAGTATCCCGGCAGAATTTCCTTTCTGTTATGAAGAACAGACGATGGCTTCATCGACAATGAAAACTGGGTTGCCGAAAAGTAAATCCGAAGGAAAAATAAAGTTGACAGAAGAAGAACGTCAACGGGTGTTGGACGAAGTGGAACGCCAGCAAACGGAATTTGGAACTGAAAAATAGAAGAAGAAAATAGAAGAAGATAGTGATTTTGATCACTATCTTCAAAAAAAAGATTATCTTTGACTGCATTTAATTCCAATTATTACCATAAATGAGAAAACGGAGTATTCTAATACTATTACTATCGATGATAGGCGTCTGTGCTTTTGCCTATCCGAATATGATTGTAGAACACTACACAGCAGAACGCGGTTTGCCTAATAATATTGTCAATTGTACTTTAAAAGGAAAAGATGGATTTGTCTGGTTTGGTACATGGTATGGACTATGCAGTTTTGACGGAACCAAATTCCGTTCGTATGATAACCGCGACGGATTCTATTCCGCTGATATTCCCCCTCGTAAAATACAACGTATTGTAGAAGATAAAAACGGTTTTTTGTGGATTAAGACCATCGACCGTAAACTTTACTTGTTCGACAAGCGGCATGAAAGTTTCCATGCTGTCTATGATGACGTGAAGGAATATTCTGAAAACATTCAGATAATCAAAATTCAGACGACGGAAGACGGAGATGTCCTGTTGCTGACCAAAGACAAGAGTCTTCTGCGTGCCTACACCAATAAAGAAGGCAAGATTACGATGAAGCAGTTGCACGACTCACGCCCCAATGTGAACGTTTATGATATGCGGTTGAAACACAATGTCTTCTGCGAAACAGATGAATTCATCAACTGGATAGGCATGGATTATCAGATTCTGTCTCTCAGAAAGGGAGAAGCCTTGAAAGATAAACCGGGCGACTTCATACAGAAAAAGGTTTCTGCCGATTCCGAACAGTTTACTTGTGCTTCCTACAATTCTAAATTCCTGTGGCTGGGAGATAAAAACGGCCACATTTACAGCATTGACCCACAAAACGGAGTCGTGAACCGTTATGAGATACCGGAAATCAGCCAGGCTATCTCTAATATACTGGTTACTGAATCCGGCTTGATGTATATCACCACCAATGAAGGTACTTATGAATACAATATCGGTTACAAACAACTGACCAAACTCCCATTCATCATCTCCGGAAAAGATGGCGGTATTATATTCTATGATAAATATGACAAGATATGGTTTCAGGAAGGCAATCATGCTTTGACGTATTATGATCCATTGAACAGAAGTTATCATCGTTTTGCATTTCCTGATCATAATACTATCGGAAACTTCGAAATGCAGGATGCAGGCGAACAAGGTATGTTTTTCCTGACTCCGGGAGGTGAAATTCTTTTGTTTGACCGCGACAAACTGGAGATGACCCGCATCAATCAGATGAAACCTTTCTCCGATGACTTCCCCAATCAACTGTTCTTCCATCTTCTTTTGGATACAGACGGAATTCTCTGGTTAGCATCTACGGGTAGCGGAGTTTATAGAATAAACTTTCCTAAAAAACAATTCCATTTGCTGGCCGAAGTATCTCCCGTCCCTGTCACCACCGAGAAACTTACCTCTTGGAATCAGGGAATACGTGCCCTCTATCAGGCACAGAATGGAGATATTTGGGTAGGAACCCGCTGGCAGACTTTGTATCGCCTGGATCGTAACGGACAGGTGAAACAGATTTTCTCTGACAAGAACTATCTTCTCGGTGCCGTCTATCACATCATGGAAGACAAGGACGGGAATATGTGGTTCTCTACCAAAGGTAACGGACTTGTCAAAGCCGAACCGGACATGAATTCTCCTCATGGCCTGCGCTTTACCCGTTATAAGAATGACCCTAAAAATCCGAACTCTATCAGTAATAATGATGTGTACTTCACTTATCAGGACAGCCGGGGACGCATCTGGGTAGGGTTGTTGGGCGGCGGCTTGAACCTGATTTCCGAAGAAAACGGCGAGGTTGTCTTCAAGCATAAATACAACGGACTAAAGCAATATCCTCCTTATGGCCTCTATATGGAAGTGCGTACAATGACGGAAGATGAAGACGGGCGCATTTGGGTAGGGACAATGGATGGGCTGATGTCTTTTGACGGACACTTTACCGCACCCGAACAAATTCAGTTTGAAACTTATCGCCAGGTGAGCGAACATTCCAATGTAGCAGATAATGATATTTATGTGTTATATAAGGATACAGACTCGCAAATTTGGGTAAGTGTATTTGGCGGAGGACTGAACAGACTTGTTCGATACGACAAGAAAAAACGTGAGCCGATCTTCAAATCATACGGCATACGTGAGGGGATGAACAATGATGTAGTCAAATCAATAGTAGAAGATAAAAACGGTAATCTGTGGTTTACAACCGAAATAGGCTTGTCCTGTTTCAATAAAGCGACCGAACAGTTCCGTAACTACGATAAATATGACGGTTTTTTAAACGTGGAGATGGAAGAGGGCAGTGCACTCCGTACATTGAACGGTGACTTGTGGATTGGCACCCGGCAAGGAATCCTGGCATTCTCGCCGGATAAACTGGAAACACAGCATACGAACTATGACACGCGTATTGTTGATTTTAAAGTTTCCAACCGGGATTTGCGCAGTTTCGTAGATTGCCCGATTTTGAAAGAAGCCATCACATACACTGACGCAATCCGGCTGAACTACAATCAATCTATGTTCACGATAGAATTTGCCGCCTTGAATTTCTACAATCAGAACCGGGTGTCTTATCGCTATATACTCGAAGGATATGAGAAAGAATGGCACTATAATGGTAAGAACCGTATTGCTTCATATACCAACGTTCCTCCGGGCAAATATAAATTCCGGGTAGAAACGATGGACGAAGCTAACCCGGAGCTTGTTTCCAACTGCACTTTAGTTGTCACCATTCTTCCACCTTGGTGGTTAAGTTGGTGGGCTACGCTTATTTATGTAATTCTTGGGTTAGCGGCTCTTTATTTCGGTCTGCGCCTGGCTTTCTTCATGCTTAAAATGAAAAATGACATCTATATCGAGCAAAAGGTTTCGGAGATGAAAATCAAGTTCTTCACTAATATTTCCCATGAGCTTCGTACACCCTTGACATTGATTAAAGGCCCGATACAGGAATTGAAAGAACATGAGAAATTATCTTCGAAAGGATTGCAATATGTGGAATTAATGGAGAAGAATACTAATCAGATGTTGCAATTGGTAAATCAGATTCTCGATTTCAGGAAGATTCAGAATGGTAAGATGCGTCTGCATGTTTCTTTGATCAACTTTAATGAAATGATTGCCTCTTTCCAGAAAGAGTTCCGGGTACTTTCGGAAGAAAATGAAATCAGTTTTACTTTCCATTTGCCGGACGAATCGATTATGGTATGGGCGGACAAAGAGAAATTGAGTATTGTAGTACGGAATATCATATCGAATGCATTTAAGTTTACGCATTCCGGCGGAAGTATCTATGTCACAACCGGATTGACGGATGACGGAAAGCGCTGTTATGTGCGGGTAGAGGATAATGGCGAAGGTATTCCGCAAAACAAGCTGACCGAAATATTCGAACGCTTTGCGCAAGGGGAGAATACTAAGAATCCATATTATCAAGGTACGGGCATCGGTCTGGCACTTTCCAAAGAAATAGTCAACCTGCATCACGGATTGATTCATGCCGAAAGCCCTGAAGGACAGGGGGCTGTATTTACGGTGGAACTCCTAATGGACAAGGAACATTACCGCCCGTCGGAAGTAGATTTCTATGTCAGCGATACGGAGACAGTTCCGGTAGCTGCCGGAGAAGAGTCAACCGGGAATATTCCTTCTTCGGAAGGAGTGGAAGAAGAGCCGGAAATTGATGCTTCATTACCTACCCTTCTACTGGTAGAAGATAATAAAGACCTTTGTCAATTGATAAAACTTCAATTAGAAGATAAATTTAACATTCATATTGCTAATAATGGAGTGGAAGGCTTGAAGAAAGTACATCTGTATCATCCTGATATTGTGGTGACCGACCAAATGATGCCTGAAATGGACGGTTTGGAAATGTTGCAGGCTATCCGGAAAGACTTCCAGATCAGCCACATCCCGGTGATTATCCTGACTGCAAAGAACGATGAAGGTGCCAAGACGAAAGCGATTACGCTGGGAGCAAATGCCTACATTACGAAACCGTTCAGCAAAGAATATTTGCTGGCACGTATTGAACAGTTACTTGCCGAACGAAAAATATTCCGTGAGCGTATCCGTCTGCAAATGGAAAATCAGACAACGACAGAAGAGGACAGCTACGAACAATATTTGGTAAAGAAAGACGTACAATTCCTTGAAAAGATTCATCAGGTGATTGAGGAGAATATGGATGATAGTGATTTCAATATAGATACGATAGCTTCTGGCATCGGCTTGAGTCGTTCGGCATTCTTCAAGAAGTTGAAGAGTCTTACCGGACTGGCTCCCGTAGATCTGGTAAAAGAGATTCGCTTGAATAAATCCATAGAATTGATTAAAAATACGGATCTGAGTGTTTCTGAGGTTGCTTTTGCCGTCGGATTCAAAGATTCAGGCTATTACAGCAAGTGTTTCCGAAAGAAATATAACCAGACTCCCCGTGAATATATGAATGAATGGCGGAAAGGAGAGAGATAACCGATTACAAAATGCTTTCTTAATCGTCTTTTTAGAAAACCTATTAAGATTCGAAAGAATGAATAACATCAAGAAAGTATTATCAGCATGGATGTTGGTCGCCTGTGTACTACCTGCGGCAGCACAATATCCTGTGATTCCGGACTCGGTAAAGGCACGAGGAGCAAAACAGGAAGCAGAGTTCGAACGGAAATCAGATGCGGCATGGGAAAAAGCCTTGCCGACAGTTTTGCAAGAAGCACAAAATGGACGTCCCTACAAACCGTGGGCTTCCAAACCGGAAGATTTGATAAAGAGTAATATTCCCGCTTTTCCCGGTGCGGAAGGTGGAGGTATGTACACTCCCGGTGGCCGTGGAGGAAAGGTTATTGTAGTTACTTCCCTCGAAGATTCAGGTCCCGGAACACTTCGGGAAGCCTGTGAAACCGGTGGCGCGCGTATCATTGTTTTCAATGTGTCGGGGGTGATTCGCTTGAAAAGCCCGATTAGCGTGCGTGCTCCTTATGTGACAATTGCCGGTCAGACAGCACCCGGAGACGGTATATGTGTGACAGGTCAGTCTTTTCTGATTGATACGCATGATGTTGTCATCCGCCATATGCGTTTCCGTCGTGGTGCGCAAGATGTTGCTTTTCGTGATGATGCGTTAGGAGGAAATGCAGTAGGGAACATTATGATTGACCACTGTTCTGCAAGCTGGGGACTGGATGAGAACATGTCTATCTACCGTCATGTATATAATAGAGGAGCAGATGGATACGGATTGAAACTTCCGACGGTAAATATTACCATCCAGAATTCGGTGTTCTCTGAAGCATTGGATGCTTATAATCATGCGTTCGGTGCTACCATTGGCGGACATAATAGTATGTTCTGTCGCAATCTCTTTGCTTCCAATATCAGCCGTAACAGTTCGGTAGGTATGGATGGCGACTTTAACTTCGTCAACAATGTTGTTTTCAACTGGTGGAATCGTTCCGTAGACGGAGGAGATAACAAGAGTTTCTACAATATGATTAATAACTACTTCAAACCGGGGCCTATCACTCCGTTGGATAAACCGATTTCGTACCGTATTCTCAAACCAGAGGCTGGACGTGACAAAAGTAAGCCTTTGTCTTTCGGAAAAGCGTATGTAAACGGTAATATCGTTCATGGCAATGCTAAAGTTACGAAGAACAACTGGGACGGTGGCGTGCAACTGGCCAGTGAAGTAGATGCCGATAAATTCCTGCCACAAATAAAAGTGGATGAACCGTTCAAAATGTCTCCGGTCACCGTTATGGATACCAAAAAAGCTTTTAATTTTGTGATGGAGAATGTAGGGGCCAATTTCCCGAAACGTGATGCGGTAGACGCCCGTGTCATCAAGACTGTACAGACAGGAAAAGCCATTTATGTAAAAGATGCCCCTGAATTTGTCTCTCCTTATGTGAAGAGACGTTTACCCGCTGACTCTTATAAGCAGGGAATCATTACAGATATTCGTCAGGTAGGCGGACTTCCCGAATATAAAGGGGAACCGGTGACAGACTCTGATGGAGACGGTATGCCGGATGTATGGGAAATCGCTAACGGATTGAACCCGAACGACCCGACTGATGCTGTGAAAGATTGTAATGGTGACGGCTATACCAACATCGAAAAATATATCAATGGTATAGATACAAAGAAGAAAGTGGATTGGACGGATTTGAAGAATAATCACGATACACTGTCTAAGCGGAAAAGTTTATTTTAGCCAAATGAATAGATAATAAAGTTTTTTGTAATGAATATACAAATAAGAACTATCCTTTTGGGATTATTGAGCATCGGGTTTGCGCAGGGGCATGCGCAAACCTTTGCTTTGCAAGTAAAGGATGATCAAATCACTTATCTGACTGATGAGCGGGGCAACCGGATTCTTGATTTCTCGGTTTGCGGTTATCAGGCATCCGAACAGGATATCCCTTCTGTCCGGAATATGGTATTTGTACCTTGGATGGCAGGAGACAACACAGCACGGATTCAACGTGCCATCAACTACGTAGCTTCACTGACTCCCGATGCTGCCGGCTTTCGTGGAGCCGTATTATTAGACAAAGGAGAATTTTCCTTGTCCGGCAGCATCCGTATCACTGCATCCGGAATCGTATTGCGTGGAATGGATAAAGAGAAAACGGTATTGTTGAAACAAGGAGTAGACCGAGGTTCACTTATCTATGTGGAAGGAACGAACGACTTGAATATGCAAGATACATTGCAAGTGCTTTCTAAGTATGTTCCGGTAAATACAAGAACATTGGAAGTTGCTTTAGGAACTTCTCTGAAGAAAGGTGACCGGATAATGGTAACCCGTCCTTCCGGGAAAGAGTGGATTGCTTCTTTAGGTTGTGACATCTTTGGTGGTGGAATCAGTGCTTTGGGGTGGAAAGAGGGTGATATGGATTTGACTTGGGACAGGACTGTTACTGAAGTGAATGGTAATCAAATCACATTGGATGCTCCGTTAACCGTGGCCTTGGACACCCAAAACGGTGCTTCTATGATTATGACTTACCAATGGGACGGACGTATCAATCATTGTGGAGTAGAGAATATGACATTGGTTTCCGACTATGATAGACGTTATCCAAAAGACGAGGACCATTGCTGGACAGGCATCTCCATCGAAAATGCGGAAAACTGCTGGGTAAGACAGGTCAACTTCAAGCATTTTGCAGGAAGCGCCGTTATTGTTCAGCGTACAGGTTCCAGGATTACTGTCGAGGACTGTATTTCGAGAGAGCCCGTTTCTGAAATTGGCGGAATGCGTCGTTGCACTTTCCATACGTTGGGACAGCAGACCTTATTTCAACGTTGTTATTCGGAACAAGGCATTCATGATTTTGCTGCCGGATACTGTGCAGCCGGTCCCAATGCTTTCGTACAATGTGACTCATATGAATCTTTAGGCTTCAGTGGTTCCATTGATGCCTGGGCATGCGGATTACTGTTTGATGTAGTCAATATTGACGGACATAATCTTACTTTCAAGAATTTGGGACAAGACAAGAACGGAGCCGGATGGAATACGGCAAACAGCTTGTTCTGGCAGTGTACCGCCGCAGAAATCGAATGTTATGCTCCGGCAAAAGATGCAAAGAACCACGCATACGGTTGCTGGGCACAATTCTCCGGTGACGGTGAATGGGCACAGTCCAATAATCATGTACAACCACGCAGTATCTTTTATGCCCAATTAGCAGACCGGCTGCAAAAAGAATGTACCGAACGTGCCCGCATTCTGCCAAGAAATACGAGCGCAACCAGTAGCCCGACCGTAGAAATGGCTATGAAACTGGCAAAAGAAGCATATATCCCCCGTCTGACATTGGAACACTGGATTGAAGAAAATAAGTTTATTCCTTCAGTGGCATCAACCGGAGTGAAATCAATAGATGATATCAAAGAGAAAAAGACCTTTTCCAGCAACTTACCGGCACAACCGGAAGTAACTATTGCCAACGGACGTGTCCAAATGGACGGTGCTTTGTTAGTCGGTGGCAGCCATACTACTCCTTGGTGGAATGGAAGACTCAAAACCAGTTTCTTGAAAAAGGCGAGCCCCGCCATTACCCGTTTTGTTCCGGGACGTGAAGGATTGGGATTGACAGACCGTATCGACTCTGTCGTCAACTTTATGAAACAGAAGAACATTCTTGTCTTTGACCAAAACTACGGACTATGGTACGACCGTCGCCGGGACGACCATGAACGTGTTCGTCGCCGGGATGGAGATGTATGGGGACCTTTTTACGAACAACCTTTCGGACGTAGCGGTCAAGGGACAGCTTGGGAAGGGCTAAGTAAATATGACTTGAACCGCCCTAACGCATGGTATTGGGCACGATTGAAAGAATTTGCAGAAAAAGGAAGCGAAAACGGACTGCTTTTATTTCACGAAAACTACTTCCAGCATAATATCATAGAAGCTGGGGCACATTGGGTGGATAGTCCGTGGAGAAGCAGCAACAATATCAATCAGACCGGATTCCCGGAACCTGTTCCGTTTGCCGGTGACAAGCGAATCTTCGTAGCAGATATGTTTTATGATATAACTCATCCGGTACGTCGTGAGTTGCACAGACAATACATCCGTCAATGTCTGAATAACTTTGCCGATAATTCGAATGTCATTCAACTGACAAGTGCGGAATTTACAGGTCCGTTACACTTTGTACAATTTTGGTTGGATGTCATCGCCGAATGGGAAGCGGAAACCGGTAAAAAAGCCAAAGTAGCACTGAGTACAACCAAAGATGTGCAGGATGCTATTCTTGCGGATTCGAAACGGGCTGCGGTGGTAGACATTATTGATATCCGTTACTGGCATTATAAGACGGACGGTATCTTTGCACCGGAAGGTGGAAAGAATATGGCTCCCCGCCAGCATATGCGCAAGATGAAAGTAGGAAAGGTCACTTTCAATGAAGCATATAAAGCAGTAAATGAGTATCGTCAGAGATTTCCTCAGAAAGCAGTGACATTCTATGCACAGAATTATCCGGCTATGGGGTGGGCTGTATTCATGGCAGGCGGTTCATGTCCTGTAATTCCGTGCACAGATAAAGCATTCCTAAAGGATGCTGCGACTATGGTAGTGGAAGAAACAAATACTGATGAGTATAAGAAATTGGTAAAATCTGATATTGGAAGTATCATTTATTCCAAGTCTGGAACAGATATTCCTATTCAATTATCGTCCGGAAAATATGTATTAAAGTACATCCATCCTGGTTCTGGGGAAATGGAAATAATAAATAAATCGTTGAAAATAAAAGGATTATACAATCTAAAAGTGCCCGGCAAGAAAGAAGGTATTTATTGGTTCCACAAACTGTAAAACAGTAAATCCCATTGAAGGCAAATCAGTGGGATTTACTGTATCATCAGTAATTTCTAATAAAAGAGTGTTATAAAACATGATACTTGTTTTTTCAATCCACAAACCAGATTTTACCTAAGGGTGCGGTCGATACTGCTTAGTTTTGCAACATCAAATTCAATCGAAATAATGCTATGATGGAACAGACTAATAATTCAACCGAAAATTTATTCGCTTCTTTTCAAGCGGGAAATATGGCAGCTTTTTCTCAATTATATGATTTGCACATCAACGTCCTTTTTAATTATGGGTTAAAGCTGACTATTGATAAAGAGTTACTTCAGGATTGCGTTCATGATGTATTCGTAAAACTCTATACTAAAAGAGATGAATTAGGCACCATTGACAATGTAAAGTCATATTTGTTCATCTCATTAAAGAATAAGCTTTGCGACGAACTTCGCAGACGTATGTATATGTCCGACACATCCATCGAAGAGGTGAATCTGCCGACTCCCACAGATGTAGAAGACGATTATATGGAAAAAGAGCAACGCAAGAACGAGTTTTCATTGGTAAAGCGTTTACTGGACCAATTATCACCCCGTCAGCGTGAAGCACTCACATTATACTATATAGAAGAAAAGAAATATGAGGATATTTGTGAGATTATGAATATGAATTATCAGTCTGTACGCAATTTGATGCATCGCGGATTATCCAAGTTGCGTACATTGGCAAGTTAATATTAGTAAAAAGGTTATTTTATTGAGTACATATACAGGATAACGTCGTCCTATTTATGTAAAACGCTTAAAAAAGGATGCGATATGTGCTCTAAGGTAAAAGATTTTTTGACGGATGATGATTTCATCAACTATGTACTGGGTATAACTCCGCAATCAGCCTCCCAATGGGAGACTTATTTCAGAGAGCACCCAGAAGAAATGGCAGATGCAGAAGAAGCTAAAGCTATATTATTGGCTCCGGCGGACGTTGCTTGCGATTTCTCAATAGATGAAAATAAGATATTAAAAGATAGGATTGTTAGTAGTATAAAAGATTTTTCGGGTATTTTGTAGTTAGGTTAGATAAAGTTAGGTTAGTTAAGGCATTAAAGATTGACGCAGTCTTTCATAGTAACTCATTTTTTGAGGAACACTATGAAAGATTGTGTTTTTTGTTTTCGGATATTTAGTGAGAAAATATTCAGGAATAAGGCTTGCTCCTAGAACTCTTTTTTGTACTTTTGCGCCCGATTAAAAAATATCACATTCATGAAGACAAGCGAATCTTTATTATCCGTAGGTAAGTTTATTGCAGAATATTCAGCCCATTTAATGGGGGCCGGAGTACATACTTCACGAGTAGTGCGTAACTCCAAACGTATCGGAGAAGCTTTTGGTTTAGATGTAAAATTAGGTGTATTTCATAAAAATATCATTCTTACAATTATAGATAAGGAAACGAATGAGGCCTGTAATGAGGTAATAGATATCCCTGCACATCCTATCAGTTTTGAACATAACTCAGAGTTAAGTGCATTAAGTTGGGAAGCGTTAGATAACCATTTGTCGTTGGAAGAACTGACTGCGAAATACAAGAAGATTGTTTCCGCTCCGATGATACATCCTCTTTTCGTTTTACTATTAGTGGGATTTGCCAATGCATCATTCTGTAAATTGTTTGGCGGGGATTTAATCTCTATGGGAATTGTTTTCTCGGCCACTATTACGGGACTCTACCTAAAACAGCAGATGCAGAGAAAGAAAATGAATCATTATATTGTATTCATAGTCTCGGCATTCGTCGCTTCTCTTTGTGCTTCTACAGCTCTGATTTTCGACACGACATCCGAAATAGCAATGGCGACCAGTGTACTTTATCTTGTTCCCGGCGTCCCTTTGATTAATGGCGTGATTGATGTAGTCGAAGGATATGTTCTGACAGGGTTTGCCCGCCTGACGGAAGCTTCTTTACTGATTGTCAGCATTGCCATCGGACTTTCCTTCACATTATTAATGGTAAAAAACAGTTTAATTTAATATGATAGCACTTGACATTCTTACTGATGGATTTTTTGCAGCAGTAGCAGGTATAGGATTTGGGGCGATTTCCGATCCGCCCTTGCGCGCATTCAAAATGATTGCCATATTGGCGGCATTGGGACACGCCTGCCGTTTTTGTTTGATGACTTATTTAGGTGTGGATATTGCTACGGCTTCTTTATTTGCCGGATTGGTAATCGGTTTCGGTAGCTTGTGGTTAGGAAAAAAGGTATATTGCCCGATGACGGTACTTTACATTCCGGCATTGCTTCCCATGATTCCCGGTAAGTTCGCATACAACATGGTATTTTCACTCATCATGTGCTTACAGAATGTGAATGACCCGGAAAATCTGGATAAATTCATGTCAATATTCTTCTCTAACACAATGGTGGCAAGTACAGTTATTTTCATGTTGGCAGTAGGAGCCACATTCCCGATGTTCCTGTTCCCACATAGAGCTTTTTCATTAACAAGACATTAAAACAACTTTTATGGAGATTTTTTGGAGAACAATTGCATATTATAATTCAGCTACCTGGATTTTACAGATATTGATCATTTTGATTGGTATCGCATTGACCGGCTTGCTTATCAGCAAGCCACGTCCGTGGGTAAAGATGGCAATGAAGTTCTATATGATAGGGCTTTATGCATGGATTTCTATCGTTTACTATTATGTTTATTGCGAAGAACGCAGTTATAATGGAGTGATGGCAATGTTTTGGGGAGTCATGGCTATTATTTGGATATGGGATGCGATTACAGGATATACGACTTTTGAACGTACTCATAAATATGATATATTATCCTATATCCTGTTGGCGATGCCTTTCATATATCCTTTGGTATCATTGGCGCGCGGACTTTCTTTTCCGGAAATGACTTCTCCGGTCATGCCTTGCTCTGTGGTTGTATTTACTATCGGATTATTGTTGCTGTTTGCTCACAAGGTAAATATGTTTTTGGTACTTTTCCTTTGCCATTGGTCATTGATAGGATTATCAAAAACCTATTTCTTTCAAATTCCTGAGGATTTTCTGTTGGCCAGTGCAACGATTCCGGGGCTATACCTTTTCTTCAGAGAATATTTCCTGAATAATCTGCATGTCGATACGAAGCCGAAAGCAAAATATATTAATTGGCTGTTGATTACAGTCTGTGTCGGACTGGCTATATTATTGACTACAACGATGTTCTTGGAACTAGTTCCGAAGAACTAGTCAGGACAGAAAAAAGCTAAGGCACGGATTACGCGGATTTCACGTTTTTTGTTAATCAACAAATGATTAGCTATCGTGAAATCCGCGTAATTTGTACCTAATTAATAGCGTAAAAAATCCGAAGGGCATAGTGTATTACCGTATCGGGCAACCATCTTTTACTTTTTGCGAACAGGACTTGTACTAACGGCCCTACTTTGGTTCGGAAAGGCGGATTCTTGCGAGCCACTATTCTACAGATTGCAGCCGCCAACTTTCGTGGATGGCATCCATTACGTTCTTCCTTTTCTATAATGCCTAGCGATTTCAAGAAACTTTCTTTGTAATCAGCATCCGATCTTGTCAGTTCGGAAATATTCCGGTTATCCGTAAATCCGGTATTAAAATCTCCCGGCTCTACCAAACATACCTTAATATTAAACGGGTGCACTTCCAAGGCTAAAGCTTCACTATAACCTTCCACAGCAAACTTCGAAGCCGAATAAAAACCCTGATAGGGGATACCCATCACACCACCGATAGAACTTATATTGATAATTTTACCTTTCCGTGCTTTGCGCATGACAGGCAATACTTCCCTGCACATATTCACCACACCGAAGAAATTGGTATTCATCTGTTTGCTCACCTCATCTTCCGTAGCAAGTTCCAGTGCACCACTAATACCTATGCCGGCATTATTAATCAGTACATCTATCTGTCCTTGCTCCGATATAATCTGCTTTACTGCCTGACGAATAGAAAGAGGACTGGTGACATCAACGACAAGCATTTTTACATTGTTCATATTTTCGGAAGGCTTCCGGCTTGTTCCATAAACGATGTGTCCTTGTTCCGATAACATTTGAGCAGTGAACTTTCCGAATCCGGAAGATGCTCCCGTGATAAGTATGACTTGTGATTGCATATTCTCCTATTTGCGAATGTGATATGAACGGCAATAATTACCTATTTAATATGGTTGTCAGTTCTTCCCGCCAGTCTGTCCCATTTTCCGGTTGGAAGGTCTCGAATCCCAATTCTTTCCCCATGTGGATATTTGAGGCTCCATCATCTATAAATAAAGTTTCGGAAGGTATAATATTACAGTCGTTTATCATAAAATCGAAAATCTCCGGTGCAGGCTTTGTATGACCTATCTGATAAGACAAATACAACTTATCGCAATAATCGTTTAATGGGCGCTTTCTTGAAGAAAAATCCGGGCTACATGCCCATGACATGACAAAAGGATTAGTATTACTAAGAATATATATATGATAGGACTTCCGTAATTCCAAAATATAATCAAGCTTGCACAAATCCACTTCGTTGAAGAAGCCCAGCCATGCTTGCTTCGTTTCTTCCATAGTAAGTTCACGTCCACATAAATCTCCCAATTGCTTTCTGAATTCATCTGCACTAAGTTTTCCTTCTTCCAATTCCTGAAAGATTCCGGTTTGGTGATATTTATCCAAACGGGTATCCGCATCCTCCAATCCCAGTTTGATAAATGCTTGAACCGCTTTATCACGGCTAATGTCTACAATAACTCCACCAAAATCGAATACAATGTTCTTAATCATGATATATAAATTATTTCTTGTTTGCCACAAAGATACGGCTTATCTTCCTAATTAACTGCTTGCTGTTCCTTGATATTTATCAAAAAAAGTATAGAAAGTAAACTGGTATATTACACAAGCTTATTTCTCCATATGCAATTATTTTCATACCATATCAGGATTAGAGTTTGCTAAAAGAAGGAAGAAATATTCGCTACTCTAACAATAATCTTATAAATTTGTCGCATATTTGTATGTAGAGATTTAAAATTGAGACTATGAGTAATCTTCGAATTTTATTGTATGTTTTTGTCCTTTCTCTAGCTGCCTGTCATCCTGAGGGGACTAATGTGAAACAAGGATTAGACAAAGCTGCTCAATTAATAGAGCAAGACCCGGACACTGCATCCATTATCCTTGAGACTATTCAAATGAAGCAAATGAATGAAGCGCAGTTTGCAGAGTATAATCTGCTATGCACTCAATTGAACGAAGACAAAAATATTCCTCACTCATCTGATAGCCAAATCCGCCAAGCCGTATCATATTACGAACAATATGGAGATGAATATCAGAAATTGAGGGCTTATTATTATCTGGCATGTGTAGAAAGTGATTTGAATCAGGAAAAAGACGCTGAAATTCATTTCAAAGAAGCAATAAAACTTGCTGCACAAACAGAAGAATATGAACAGATGAGTAAAATCTGCAAAAGATGTAGCCTTTACTATCAGAAATATGGAAACTTTGACGAAGCGCTGGAAATGGAAAGAAAAGCGTACGCCAGCCAATTGATGTTGATTGATAGTAAAGACCGTTCTACCGTGGTTCTATCTTCCGCTTTAGGATTGTTCGGAGTCATGTCCCTCTTGCTTGGATTACTTTGGAGAAAACATCTGTCTGTACATTCGCAACTGGACACCATTAAAGAGGAAATGCAGAAGAAAGATGCCGAATCGGATAAACTGGCATTGCAATGTAACTATCTCGAAGAAAAATACCAATCTCTTCAACAGCATATCTATGAAGATTCTCCGGTTGTTTCAAAAGTCCGTCAGTTGAAGGCACGAACAGCCTTATCATCCAAAATACCTTCCTTTTCCGAGAAAGACTGGACAGAATTGTTACGACTTCAAGAAAGTGTTTACGGGCTTGTATCTAAATTGAAAGAGTTAAGTCCTAAACTTACGGAAGAAGATTTAAGAGTATGTGCCTTTTTAAGAGAAGGAGTTCAGCCTGCCTGCTTTGCCGATTTAATGAAACTGACTGTTGAAACTCTGACCCGAAGAATTTCCAGAATAAAAACAGAGAAACTAATGTTGGTAAACTCCAAAGAATCGCTGGAAGATATTGTAAAATCATTATAGTCTGTACTTGTCTGTAAATATCGCTGATGCGTGATTGAATATCAGCGAATTATGGATTTTCTCCGTCCGTATCCGTCCGGTAAAAAATGCCTTTTTTACATCTCTGTCCTATAACTTTGCAAACAAAAAAGTTATAGAACAATGAGCAACTTATTATTTAAGAAATGGAACGATTTTGGTGGGTGGATGGTCTTTCTGATAGCAGTTTTTGTATATGGAATGACGATTGAGCCTACTGCCAGTTTTTGGGATTGTCCCGAATTTATTTCGTGTGTAGAGAAGTTACAGGTAGGGCATCCTCCGGGTGCACCTTTTTATATGCTTATCGGAAATCTGTTCACTCAATTTGCTTCTGATGCTTCGCAGGTATCTTGGTTGGTCAATTTCCTGAACGCATTATTAAGTGCAGGTTGTATTTTATTTCTTTTTTGGAGTATCACCCGTTTAGTAAAGTCTTTGATAATAAATGATAAGCAGGACTTATCGACAACGGACGTTATCATCATTTTGGGTTCGGGGGCTGTCGGAGCTTTGGCATATACATTCAGTGACACATTCTGGTTCAGTGCGGTAGAAGGAGAGGTCTATGCTTTCTCTTCTTTTCTTACGGCACTCGTGTTTTGGATGATTCTTCGCTGGCAGGATGAATCGGATTCGGTGTATGGTGACCGGTGGCTTATCCTAATAGCTTATGTCATCGGACTTTCTATCGGAGTGCATTTGCTTAATCTGCTCTGCATTCCGGCTATTGTTCTGGTTTTCTATTATCAGAAGTATCGGGTAATATCACTTCAAGGAGTAATTGTCTCAATTGTCATATCAGGACTTCTTATCGTATTCATCCTTTTTGTTTATATCCCGGGCATGGCTGATATAGGAGGTTGGTTCGAACTGCTTTTTGTCAACGCGTTCGGATTTCCTTTCCACACAGGATTACTCATCTTTTTAGCTTTAACATTCTTCGTGCTGACAGGAGCCATTTACCGTTTTCGAAAGCGTGTAGTACATACTTCTTTATGGTGTTTGCTTATGCTTACCGTAGGTTATACCACTTATGCAGTGATACTGATTCGTGCCAATGCCAATACTCCGCTTAATGAAAATGCACCGGACAATATCTTTACACTCAAAAGTTATCTCAATCGTGAGCAATACGAAAGCGCTCCTCTGCTTTATGGTAAAACTTATGCTTCCGAATCGGAATATGTGCCCGAAGGTGACTATTACAGAGTAAAAACGACCAAGGGGAGTGCTGTATATCGCCCGGATAAAGAGGAAGGCAAATATAAAATAATCCGGTATAAAGAAGATGTATGTTATACTCAGAATATGTTGTTTCCCCGTATGTGGAATGAGCGGATGGCTTCTTCTTACAAAAATTGGACTGGAGGAAACGAAGCTGCTCCTACACAAAAAGAAAACCTGACTTATTTCATTACCTATCAGCTCAATTATATGTATTGGCGTTATTTCTTGTGGAATTTTGTAGGACGGCAAAATGATGTGCAGGGAAGTGGTGAACCGGAACATGGAAATTGGATAACGGGAATCTCCTGGCTGGATAATTTTAGATTAGGCGACCAAAGCTTGTTACCGGAGTCCCTGCGTCAGAATAAGGGACACAATGTATTCTACGGAATCCCCTTATTACTGGGATTGTTCGGAATCTATTGGCAATGGAACTGCAGCAAGAAAGGCAAACAGCAGTTTAGTGTACTATTCTTCCTTTTCTTTATGACAGGGCTGGCTATTGTGCTTTACTTGAACCAAACTCCCGGTCAGCCACGCGAACGGGACTATGCATACACCGGTTCATTCTATGCTTTCGCTATTTGGATAGGGATAGGCGCGGCAGGATTATGTAATGCACTTCGCCGAAAAACAACTTCGACAGTGCAAGTTGGCGTATCAATGACGATTTGTTTATTGGTTCCGGTGCAGATGGCAAGCCAGACGTGGGACGACCATGACCGGAGTGCCCGTTTTACCTGCCGCGACTTTGGGGCTAACTATCTGATGACTCTTCCCGATAAAGGAAATCCGATTATCTTTTGTAACGGGGATAATGATACTTTTCCACTATGGTATAATCAGGACACAGAAGAGGTGCGCAGGGATACCCGTGTCTGCAACCTGAGTTACGCGCAGACCGACTGGTATATTTATCAGCAGCAATGTCCGTTATATGATGCTCCCGGACTGCCTATAAGTTGGAATAAAAAACAGTATCAGGAAGGCAAAAACGAATATGTAGCCGTACGCCCGAAGTTGAAAAGACAGATAGAGGAACTGTACCGGAAGCATCCGGAAGAAGCCCGTAACAGTTTCGGAGAAGACCCGTTTGAAGTGAA
The DNA here is from genome assembly GCF_042854785.1 of Bacteroides sp. f07. NCBI lineage: Bacteria > Pseudomonadati > Bacteroidota > Bacteroidia > Bacteroidales > Bacteroidaceae > Bacteroides > Bacteroides sp. f07. The sequence goes on from NZ_BAABXI010000001.1 coordinate 1,816,020, forward strand.
AAACATCTTGAAATATTGGGTATTCTCAGAAAAAGAGGAATTTCATGTAATCCCTACGGATACGATAAATATCCGTGTAGACAAAGAAGCGGTACTCCGTTCGGGAATCATGCTTCCCAAAGCAATCCGTCATTTGAAAGATGAAGAACTAAGAGCGGCGATACCGGATAAACTTTGTATCCCTTTAAAGGATGTGCGTATGCTGACTAAAGTCGATTTACTTATGTTGGAAATGCTTGCCAACTGTAATTGGGAACGTCCGCTTTACCTTGCAATCTCCGTAGGGAGTATCAGTAAACTGAAGTTTGACAATTACTTCGTACAGGAAGGATTAGCGTTCCGCTTTACTCCTTTTGATTATAAGAAGTGGGGAGATGCCGATGAGAACAGGCCATATGCAGTAGATGTGGAGAAGCTTTATGACAATGTAATGAACAGATATAAATATGGTGGGCTGGATACTCCCGGACTTTATCTGGATGAAACAACTTTGCGTACATGCTGGTATCATCGCAGACTTTTCGCGCAACTCGCCAAAGAACTGATAATACAAGGAGACAAAGTGCGTGCAAAGAAAGTACTCGCCTATGCGGAACAGACTATTCCGGCATATAGTGTTCCCGAGACACATGAAAGCGGGTCATATGACATAGCATCAGCCTATGCCGCATTAGGTGAAAAAATAAAAGCGATAACCCTGGCAGAACATCTGATAGCCGAAGCGGAAGATTATATTAACTGGGCTTTCTCATTAAGAGGAAGCCGTATGGAAATGGTTCGCAATGATTGCCTCTATAAATTCTGGCAATGGAATCAATATAATGAACTCCTGAAAAAGATAGACGAAGAGAAATACAAAGGAAGTAGCCAACGGCTTGAAGATAAATACGCACTATTTACTCCTATTACAAATTAATTACAAAAACTAAAACGAAAGAAAAATATGAAATCAAAAATAATGAAACAAAAAGAGACAGAAACAGTATTCAGCAGAAGAAATTACATGATTCAGCTAATCGGTTCGGTGGTGATTATTGTAGGATATCTGCTCATGAGCGGCGGGGGGAGTACCCCTGCCGCCTACAACCCTGATATATTCAGCGGATTGCGTATAAAGGCAGCTCCCGTAGTATGTCTGGCAGGATATCTGATGAATATATTCGGTATCCTGTACCGGCCCAACCGGAGTTGATTATTTCAATGTTTTCCATGCGTACATCATCACCACAATGAATGAAAGTAGCGGAACAATGAATGCAAAAGACATTGAACTTTGATCGGCTACATATCCCATTAGCAAGGGGCCGACAGCCCCGCCAATGGGAGACATCATTAAATAGGAAGATGCACGCTTGGTATGATTACCTAGTCCCCGCAATGAAAGTGCAAAAATAGTAGGGAACATGATTGCCTCGAAAGCGTAACCCAAGAAAAGAGCTATCAGGGATATAATCCCCAGATTCAGTACTATCAAGGAACTTGTTACGACCGTGCCGACAGCACAAAAGAACAACACTTTCTCCGCCCGTATCTTCCGCATCACCCAGCTACCGGCAAATCGTCCGCACATAAATAATCCCAGACCACCAAATGAAAGGACTACGGAAGCGTCACGGGCATTCATCCAGCCGTCATCTACTACGTAATTAATAAAGAAACTATTGATAGAGATTTCCGCAATTTCATAACAGAATAAAGCCACGATACCGAAAATGAAAAGCTTATGCGACCATAACCCACGCGCTTGTCCTTGATTATCTGTATCTTCTTCATGGACAATCTCCGGCAGACGGACTTTAGAAAAGACTAAAGCGACTGTCAGGACAAGAATTCCCATTAATGTATATGGTAATGAGATATTCGAATTCCCTTCTTCCGAGAACAATAATAAACCGCCTACAAGCGGCCCGCAGATACAGCCTAATCCGTTAAATGATTGTGCAAGGTTTAATCGGCTGGCGGCAGTTTCCCGTTCACCCAATTCCGTCATATAAGGATTGGCGGCTGTCTCCAAAAATACCAGACCGCAGGCAATGACAAACAGGGAGAAAAGAAAGAACTGAAACGACATCCAATATTCGCCGGGAATAAAAAGCAGCGAACCGGCACCATAGAGCAACAAACCGAATACTACTCCTTTACGATAGCCATATTTATTGATAAACAGCCCGGCAGGAATAGCCATGACGAAATATCCCAAATAAAACATAACTTGCACCCATGCCGAATGAGTACGGCTTATATTCATCACATCTTGGAAATGCTTGTTCAACACATCTAAAATAGCATGTGCAAATCCCCATAGAAAGAAAAGGGAAGTGACCAGAATAAAAGGAATCTGATATTCCTTCTTAACTAATTTCTGCATAGTGAGTTTATTAAAAAAAGCATTCTTTGCTTCGGGGCACAAAGATAGACAAAATGATGATAAGATGTTCCTATCAGGATATTGCTTTTACAAAAAAAGAAGGAACAGGTCTGATTCCCAACATCAGCTACAAGATTTATTTCTAAACAACTATTCTTTGTACAAATAGGCTGGCACTAACATTCAACGCGTTTCAGTAATTATGGTATAATAATCTGTAATATATATACTACCCACTTTTCTAAATTCCTGTATATTTGCTGCGTGGAATAATTTAGCTACTTAATTATATGCGTATTATATTCAAGAAATTCAGAGCACGTATGATCTAGGATGTATATTAGTTATAATAGCGTTGTTGGCTATGTCAGTCTTTATTTTTATCAACCAGCCCAACTTTGGTCGGACGCCCCGTAGCGAACGGCTGGAAAGAGTACTAAAATCTCCCAATTACAGGAACGGAACATTTCAGAATCAGCATGAGACGAAATTAATGACTTCGGACAGAGGACGTTTCGAAGGTATTTGGGAATTTTTTTCAGAAAGATAGACGGGCTGCGCCCCGACCAGCCTGTCAAGGTAATAAAGACTGACTTACGGAAGATAGACCGTGATAAGAAAGTATTAGTTTGGTTCGGGCATTCTTCTTATCTCATTCAGACGAGCGGAAAGCGGGTATTGGTCGATCCCGTATTTTGCATGGCTTCTCCTGTTTCTTTCGTCAATAAGCCATTCAAAGGAACAGATGTTTACCAGCCGGAAGATATGCCGGATATTGATTATCTGATAATCAGCCACGACCATTGGGAACATTTGGATGACAACACAGTCAAGAAGTTAAAAGACCGGATTGGAATAGTGATTTGCCCGTTAGGTGTCGGCGAGCATTTCGAGTACTGGGAATTCGATAAAGAGCGTATCAGTATATGGCACAGGCTGCAAGGGATTTGAAGGCTAAAAGAGTTTTAACCGTACATCATTCTAAATATGCGTTGGCAAAACATCGTTGGGATGAGCCGTTGAAGAATGAGGAGGATATGAGAATCAAGGATTCCTTGGATGTGCTGACACCGGAGATTGGTGAAGTAGTAACTTTGCAATGAAAGAAAGTTAAATCTGACTTCATTACATATTATTTACACAGTAAATCGTTTATTTTCAGGGGAAAAGGATAAATTTGCGAAGGAATATTTTTCAATACAAATTCACTAAAACTTTTGATTATGAAACAATTTTATTCATTATTAGTTGTGTTGATAGCTTTGTGCCTACAAAGTTGCCAAAACAATCTGAACCTTCCATCACCAGCTAGCCGGAATTATCAGCAAGATGTTGCAGTCTTGAATGATTTTGTGGATATTAACAAGACTACTCACGAGTATTATGTCAATCCAAACAAGAAAAGTTCTGCACTTTCTTACTTGACTAATACGGATGCAGAAGAACTTAATGCTATAAATCCTGTAAATCTGAATAGTTTCAAACAGAATATCAATCAAATAAACAGTATGTCCGGACAATTGATATCTTCTCATGGCGTAGATTACATTGTTATGATTACTGAAAGTGATATTTTTATCAGCCAGATAAAAGTAAACTCACCTATCCAACTAAAGAGAAAATTATCTGATAATCGTATGAATCGTTCTATAATAGCAACATGTAACATAACGAACTATAAAGAACAGTTTTATGTCAATTCGAGTGATTGTATAGAGACAGCAATTGAATTATATCCCCAATCTTATAAAAATGCTGCGTGGGCATTTCTTGTCACTTGTAAGGTTGGATATAATGGCAATAAGGAATTGGCTAACGTATTGTTTTGTGGTGTAGGTTTTCACATTAGTCCAAGTTTTGAGTGGTCCGCAAATCAAGGAAACAATGTAGAGTGGCATTTTGAGGTGACAAATATAAATGGAGATACTCATATCGCAAACCTTAATTATCTACACTAATGAAAAAAAATATTTTTATAGTTTTGGTAACTCTGATTCTTGCATCCGGTTGCGTTGAGAAAACAGGATATTATTCTGATGGGGAGGAAGACACTATATCTTTGATATGTGATAATACATGGGCGAGTGAAAAAACAGTTGATGATGAAGAAATCACCCATCATGGCATATATAACTTTAAGAAAGACGGTACGTACTCTAGAAAGTTAATAGCAACTGATAAAGACGGGCAGGAGAAAGAAAACAGTATCACTGGCCGATGGACTTTTTATGACCCGAGTTCCAAAACAATATACTTTGGTGATGACCATTATTGGGATATAGAAGAACTTACTACAAAAAAGTTTGCAGTTTATGACCGATGGGGAGAATATGGCCAATTACATATGTCAAGGGAATATATGGAACTTACACCTTTAAAGTAGTCCTACAACAAGATAATTATTATAAAGCTGCCTGTCAACATCAACTAGTTGTATTGACAGGCAGCTTTATGTTAAAAAAATAGAATCTGTAATTTTGGTATAACATTCGGTAATATGTATACTTGATAACCAAATCAATCTACCTAAATTTGCATCGGTAAAAAAGTATAAAATTCAATTCTGATGGAGTATCGTATATTAGGACGGACAGGACTTTCGGTTAGTGTCATTGCACTGGGTTGCGAAGGGTTCATGAATAAAAGTGAGAAGCAAGTATGCAAAGAAATAGCATTTGCTATCAGCAAAGGAATCAACTTTATAGATATTTACTCTTCCAATCCGGATTTGCGCAGCAATATCGGAACAGCTTTAATAGGGCACCGCGAGCAGTTTATTATTCAGGGACATTTATGTTCTACGTGGGAGGACGGGCAGTATCTGCGTACTCGGGACGTAGACAAGACAATCGCTGCCTTTGATGACCAGCTTCTCCGGTTGAAAACGGATTATCTGGATATCGGTATGATTCATTATGTAGATAGTGAAAGTGATTTTAATGAAGTGTTCAAGGGTCCGATTTTACAACTGGCTCTTCGCTGGAAAGAAGAGGGAAAGATACGCCATATCGGGTTAAGCAGCCATAATCCTACCGTTGCCAGACTTGCTGCGGAAAGCGGAAAGATTGACGTATTGATGTTTTCCATCAATCCTTGTTATGATTTGCAGCCTGCAAGTGAAAATGTGGACGATCTATGGGCGGATGAAAACTATGCGCACTCCTTGCACAACATAGACCCGGAAAGGGAAAGGCTTTATGAACTTTGCGAACAGAACGGAATAGGAATCGATGTAATGAAAGTATATGGCGGCGGTGACTTGTTGAGCGAAGCCAATTCTCCTTTTGAAAAAGCGTTCACACCCATACAATGTATAGAATATGCACTGACACGTCCCGGAGTAGCGGCTGTCATGATAGGTTGCAAAACTTGTGAAGAAATGCAGGCTGCCTTGGATTGGTGTGACGCAACAAAAGAAGAAAAAGATTATACCTGTGTGATGACAGGTATGGAGAAGTTTACGTGGGAAGGCCACTGTATGTATTGCGGACACTGTGCCCCCTGTTCGGTAGGCATAGATATAGCCAGCGTCAATAAATACTATAATCTGACCGTCGCACAACAAGGCTTTGTGCCGGAAACTGTCCGCGAACATTATAAAGTTCTTACTCATCATGCTTCGGAATGCATTCGTTGTGGAAAATGTGAGAAAAACTGCCCATTCGGCGTAGACATCATAGGGCATATGCAAAAGGCTTCGGAAAGATTCGGATATTGAAATATAACTACTATAATTTGAAAATTAATAAGTTTATGTTGCGTACTATCAGACTTATAACCGCCATTGTGTGTTTTACGCTTATTACCCTGTTGTTTCTTGACTTTATGGGGATATTTCACACATGGTTCGGATGGCTGGCGAAAATTCAATTTCTGCCGGCCCTATTAGCCTTGAACATAGGTGTTGTCTTATTTTTAGTTGTGCTTACATTTCTTTTGGGACGTGTATATTGCTCTGTTATTTGTCCGTTGGGAGTATTTCAGGATATTATTTCCTGGGTGGCGGGCAAGCAAAAGAAGAATCGGTTCCTCTATTCGCCGACAAAGAAATGGTTGCGATATAGTGTTTTAGGAATATTCATCATTATGATGGTTGCAGGGCTGAATTCTTTGGCTATTCTGATAGCCCCTTATAGCGCATATGGGCGGATAGCTTCCAATCTCTTTGCACCGATTTGGCAATGGGGGAACAATTTGTTGGCATATTTTGCCGAGCGAATGGACAGTTATGCCCTTTATGAGGTAGATGTCTGGATAAAAAGTCTTTCTACGCTGATTATCGCTGTGGTCACTTTTATAGCCCTTGGTATTTTAGCATGGCGTAACGGACGTACATATTGCAATACTATTTGCCCCGTGGGGACTGTGTTGGGATTCATTTCTAAATATGCGATATTCAAGCCCGTGATTGATACCTCCAAATGCAATAGTTGTGGTTTATGTGCCCGCAATTGCAAAGCATCATGTATTAATTCAAAAGAACATGAGATTGATTACAGTAGGTGTGTAGCTTGCATGGATTGCCTGGATAAATGTAAGCATGGAGCTATCAAGTACACAAGAAGGACTTCGCTGAAGAATGTATCTGCAACAGAAGCAGTAAAAACACAGACCGTTACTGCCGAACAGGTAGACAATACCCGCCGTAATTTTCTTTCAGCATCGGCAATCTTTGCAACGGCTTCCGTCCTGAAAGCTCAAGAGAAGAAAGTGGACGGAGGATTGGCTGCCATTGAGGATAAGAAAACTCCCAATCGTGAAAATCCTGTTTATCCTCCAGGGGCACTGAGTGCCCGTAATTTCACCCAACATTGCACCGCTTGCCAGTTGTGTGTTTCCGTATGCCCTAATCAAGTGCTACGTCCTTCGGATAATCTGATGACTTTGATGCAACCAGAAATGTCTTATGAACGCGGATATTGCCGTCCCGAATGTACCAAATGTTCGGAAGTTTGTCCGGCCGGTGCCATTCACCCAATTACTACAGCCGACAAATCGGCGACTCAGATCGGCCATGCCATTTGGATAAAAGAAAACTGCGTACCATTGACAGATGGTGTGGAGTGTGGTAACTGTGCCCGTCATTGCCCGACAGGAGCCATTCAGATGGTGCCCTCCGAATCTGAAGAACCGGACTCACCAAAGATTCCGGTAGTAAACATTGAAAAATGTATCGGTTGTGGAGCTTGTGAGAATCTTTGTCCGTCCCGTCCGTTCAGTGCCATTTACGTGACCGGACATCAAATGCACCGAGTTATTTGATTTAATAAATCAGTATAAGATTATGGAAGAAAAGAATAAGAAAGACATAAGCAGAAGAGATTTTATTAAAATCGTAGGTATCAGCGCAGCTACATCAACCGGCTTACTGTACGGATGTTCTTCAAAAAGCAACTCAGCTTCAAGCAGTGCCACGGGAGAAAGAGAGATACCTACAGATAAAATGACTTACCGGACATCTCCGACTACCGGTGACCGCGTTTCACTTTTAGGATACGGCTGTATGCGTTGGCCGCTCAAACCTGCCCCGGACGGCAATGGTGAAGTGATTGACCAGGATGCTGTAAATGGATTGGTCGATTATGCTATTGCTCACGGAGTGAACTATTTCGATACATCTCCCGCTTATGTACAAGGCTTTTCTGAGAGAGCAACGGGCATTGCATTGAGCCGCCATCCCCGCGATAAATACTTCATCGCTACCAAACTGTCTAATTTTGCCCCGGATACATGGTCGCACGAAGCATCACTCCGAATGTATCATAAGTCATTCGCCGACCTTCAGGTCGACTACATCGACTATATGCTGCTTCATGGTATTGGTATGGGTGGAATGGATGCTCTTAAAGGACGGTATTTGGATAACGGCATGCTTGACTTCCTGATAAAAGAACGTGAAGCAGGACGTATCCGTAATCTCGGATTTTCTTATCACGGCGATATAGAAGTATATGATTATCTGCTCTCACGACATGATGAAATCAAATGGGACTTTGTGCAGATACAGCTCAACTATGTAGACTGGAAACATGCGAAAGAAACGAATGCACGAAATACGGATGCTGAATATCTATATGGTGAGCTGAACAAGAGAGGGATTCCCGCTATCATCATGGAACCACTTTTAGGCGGACGTTTATCCAAACTGAACGACAACCTGGTGGCACGGCTCAAACAACGTCGCCCCGAAAACAGCGTTGCTTCCTGGGCTTTCCGTTTTGCCGGCTCATTCCCGGATATACTGACAGTATTGAGCGGCATGACTTATATGGAGCATCTGCAAGATAATCTCCGTACCTATTCTCCATTGAAACCACTGACCGATGAAGAAATGGATTTCCTCGAAGAAACAGCACAGTTGATGCTAAAATATCCGACCATTCCTTGTAATGACTGCAAGTATTGCATGCCTTGCCCGTATGGACTGGATATTCCGGCAGTTCTCCTGCACTATAACCGTTGCGTCAACGAAGGTAATGTGCCCAGTAACGGGCAAGATGAAAATTATGCGAAAGCCCGCCGCGCATTTCTCGTTGGTTACGACCGCAGCGTGCCGAAACTTCGCCAGGCAAGCCATTGTATCGGATGCAACCAGTGTGTGTCGCATTGTCCGCAAAACATTGATATACCGAAAGAACTGCATAGAATTGACCAATTTGTCGAACAACTGAAACAAGGAACCTTATAATGGAAGAATTAATAGACTTATTGCATAGCGGCGGATATTCTTGCGTGATTGCCAACAAGGGAAAGATACGCACTTTCACCCAACGCGGAGTAGCTGACTTATACGATTTGCTGACTCAGGAGCCGGAATTTCTTAAAGGAGCCCTGATTGCTGATAAAGTGGTTGGGAAAGGAGCTGCTGCACTCATGATTTCAGGCGGTATAAAAGAGCTATATACAGATGTTGTCAGTTCAAACGCAATGAATCTGTTTCAGACATCAGACGTAAAGGTCAGCTTTGCACAGGAAGTACCCTTCATATGGAATCGCGACCATACAGGCTGGTGTCCCGTGGAAACCATGTGCAGTGAAGAGAAATCGGTTGAAGCTATTTTACCGCTGATTCGTGATTTTCTTGAAAGAATCAGAGGTAAGAAGCAAAAAAGAATGGATTAGAAACACGAAATAATGAGAAAGAATGTAACTTGTTTGTTTATGTTGACTAGCCTGCTCTCTGTCTCAGGGATGGCACAGGACAAAAAAGACAGTGCGCAAGTCCGGAGAGATTATGTTATTGACGAAGTTGTAGTCACAGGAACACGCAATGAGACAGATATACGCCATCTTCCGATGACCATTTCTGTTGTAGGAAGACAACAGATTGAGAAAAGGTATGAACCTTCTCTATTGCCGTTGTTGACGGAACAAGTTCCGGGATTGTTCACTACCAGCCGTGGCATTATGGGATATGGCGTATCAACCGGAGCAGCGGGCGGTATGAGTCTGCGTGGAATTGGTGGCAGCCCCACGGCAGGATTATTGGTTCTAATTGACGGGCATCCTCAATATATGGGATTAATGGGGCATCCGATAGCTGACGCATATCAATCCATGATGGCGGAAAAGGTAGAAGTTTTGCGCGGACCGGCATCTGTCCTTTATGGTTCGAATGCTATGGGAGGAGTTATCAATATCGTCACCCGCAAGCAACAGGAAGAAGGCGTCAAGACCAATATGCAAGTCGGATACGGCTCATACAACACATTGCAGACTGAATTTTCCAATCGTGTAAAGAAAGGGCGATTCAGTAGTATTATAACCGGCTCTTACAACCGGACGGACGGGCACCGACCCGATATGGAATTTGAACAATACGGTGGATATGCAAAGCTGGGATATGACGTAAGCTCTTTCTGGAAACTATGGGGAGATGTCAATGTCACTCATTTCAATGCTTCTAACCCGGGAACGATTCAAGTTCCGCTTATTGACAATGATTCACGTATTACCCGCGGAATGACTTCATTTGCACTGGAAAATCATTATAGTAATACTTCAGGAGCATTGAGCTTTTTCTATAATTGGGGACGACATAAGATAAATGACGGTCATCAGGCAGGAAGAGAACCGCAGGCAGCACATTTTAATTCCAAAGACAAGATGCTGGGGGTATCGTGGTATCAGAGTGCGACTTTCTTTGCCGGCAATCGTATTACGGCCGGATTTGATTATCAGCATTTCGGCGGTGAATCGTGGAATAAGGTTCTGGCTACGGGCGAACGTAGACCGGGAGTTGATAAGCAATTAGATGAATTTGCCGGATATATTGATTTCCGACAAGATATAAATAACTGGTTCTCATTGGATGCAGGTATTCGGGTAGACCATCATTCCCACGTGGGCACAGAATGGATACCACAAGGTGGATTAGCCTTTCATCTGCCGAAAAGTGCGGAACTCAAAGCAATGGTCAGCAAAGGATATCGTAATCCTACCATTCGTGAGATGTATATGTTTACTCCTGCCAATCCTGAGTTGGAACCTGAGAAACTGGTTAGTTATGAACTCTCATACTCCCAACACCTGCTAGAGGGATCATTGTCCTATGGAGTAAACCTTTATTATATCAGTGGTAATAATGTTATTATGAGCAATGGATTGATACCGCCTTTAAATATCAATTCAGGAAAAATAAAAAACTGGGGTATTGAAAGTAACATCAGCTATCATATTAATTCTCATTGGAACATCAATGCTAATTATAGTTGGTTACATATGGAAAATCCGGTTTTGGCCGCTCCCGAACATAAACTATATACAGGTGCGGACTATAAATCCGGTCGTTGGAGCATTTCAACAGGATTACAATATGTGAAAGGACTTTATTCTTCTGTTATTAAGGGACGTGAGAAACAAGAAAGTTTTGTCCTATGGAATCTCCGGGGCAATTATCGCGTGTGCCGTTTCGCTGACATCTTTATCAAAGGGGAGAACCTGCTGGCACAACGTTATGAAATAAATATAGGCTACCCTATGCCGAAAGCTACATTTATGGGTGGCATTAACGTGAATTTTTAAAACAATAAAAATATGGAAACAACAACAGTAAAACTCTATTCGCTGGGTTACAGCAATACGAAAACCTATTTGGCAGCCTCGTTATTCGTTATTGGTAACATCCTTTTTCCCCAACTCTTTCATCTCATCCCACAAGGAGGGATAACCTGGCTGCCAATCTACTTCTTTACTTTGGTCGGAGCTTATAAATATGGCTGGAAAGTCGGTCTGCTGACTGCAATCCTTTCGCCTGTTATAAACTCTTTGCTTTTCGGAATGCCAATGCCGGTTGCATTGCCCGCCATCTTATTGAAATCCGTGTTGCTAGCTATTGCTGCCGGATGGGCCGCACAACGTTCGGGACATATTTCCATCCCTCTTTTGGCAGGCGTAGTATTTACATACCAAGCCATAGGAACATTAGGAGAATGGGCATATATTGGCAGCTTCTATAAGGCTGTTCAAGATTTCCGTATCGGTATTCCCGGAATGTGCCTACAAGTATTCGGTGGTTACTTGTTTATTAAATATCTGATTCGTAAATAACTAACCAACCGCCTCTTCGTCCTCAGATTCATCCTCTCCTATAATAGGAGAGGTGCTTCCCCCTTCTTTAGCATACTTGGTCGGACTCATTTTATAGTATTTCTTGAATACTTCCCGAAAATATTTGCTATCGGAGAAACCGGTCATATCAGATATTTCGCTGACATTATGTTTACCTTCCTTTAAAAGTTCCGCAGCACGTTTCAAACGAATGTTCCGAATAAAAGCCGTAGGATATAGCCCTGTCAATGCTTTCAGTTTACCATAGAAACTCGTCCGGCTCATATTATGCAATTCACAAAGCACATCGACAGTCAGACCTGAATTATCGAGATTATTCTCTATGCTTTTTCTTACATCCGATATAAATTTCCAATCTAGACTATTAGTACCTTTAGCTGATGGTACCATTGTATCTACTTCCAGATTGGCATATCTGCTACGCAGCAATGCCCGGTTATTCAATAAATTCTTGATGCTTTCTCTCAATATTGTCACATTGAAAGGTTTAATAATATATTCGTCCGCACCAATTGCCAACCCTTCAAGGATATTCTTCTCTTCTCCTAATGCCGTAAGCAGTAATATTGGGATATGTGAAGTCTCAATATCGTTCTTAATAGCGATGCATAGCTCATCGCCCCGCATTTCGGGCATCATGACATCAGAAAGAATAAGTTCCGGCCAGAATTCCTTCACGATAATCAGTGCTTCCTTACCATTGCCGCAGGCTTGTACATTATACGATGGAGAAAGCAGGCTGATCAAGTAAGAACGTAACTCATCATTATCCTCTACGATGAGGATACGCTGTAAGTCCGCGTTATTAGCCGCATTCACAACATACTTAAATGTTCCCGGAGCAGTCAGTTCCGGTGTTTCTATTTTTGATTCAGAAGACGGTTTCAGTCCTGAACTCTGAAGATTCTTATTGTTTATAGGGAAAACGATTTTCACAGTTGTACCTTGATGCTCAACACTCTCCACATTAATTTTGCCACCATGAAGACTAACTAACTTGCCTACTAGCATCAATCCTATGCCACTACCTGTAACCTTTGAGTTAATGGCGTTGCTGGCACGGAAATGGAGTTTGAACAACTTTCCTTGTTCAGTGGAAGGAATACCGATACCCGTATCGTTTATCACCACTTTCCAGGAATCATTCGTATTAGAGACAGAAATGCTGACCTTCCCGTTTTCCGGAGTATATTTCAAAGAGTTCGATATTATATTTTTCAAGATAGAGTCCATTTTATCTTTATCGAACCATACATTCAAAAAATTGAAAGTGCTTTCGTATGTAAAATCTATATGTTTAATGCTGGCATAATTCATAAATGCATCACGCACTTCTTTCATATATGTATTCAACTCATATTCCGAGACACACAACTTGGAAGAATATACATCGGCACGTTGGAAATTGATAAGATTGGACGATAATCGCAAAAGAGAATCGACATTTCTTAACGCGGTCTGTGTACGGATGATGCCAATTTCAGAGAGAGTCTCTTCTTCCATCAGTTCTTCTAAAGGCGCCTTTATCAAAGTAAGCGGAGTACGTATATCATGGGCCGTATTGATAAAAAACTGTGTTTTTTCATCCGATATTTTCTTTTGCTTTCTCAGGTTTATTACACGTATGATAAAAGAAAATCCCCATATTACCAATAAAATATAAAATAGAATAGCCCACCAACTAGACCAGAAGGGCTGTGTGATAATGATTTTCATTGTACGTTCCTCGAAGACGACATCGTGTTCTTCTTTGGATAAGGCACGTATATGAAGCGTATATTTTCCCGGAGGCAAATTGGTGAAACGTATCAGATTATTTACTCCCGGTTGAGTCCATTTTTCATAGAATCCGGCCAGTTTCCAGGAGTAAAGCGTATTCTCGGGAGAATCATAATTAATAGTGGAAACATTGAAAGAGAAAGTATTCTGGTTATGTTTTAGTTTCAATACCTCTGTTCTGTCTATACAATCCTGCAAAGGAGAATCTTTTCCATCCGGAAAAACAGGCTGATAAGATATATGAAAATCACTGAATATCATTCTTGAGAATTTATAATCAGGAAACCTCACGTTCTTCGGAATTTCAATAGCTCCGTCCGTACTGCCAAATACAAAGCTTTTATCTTTGCGCAATGTACCCGAAGCGGCATTAAAATAAGCAGGTAACAATCCTTCTCCTCTAGTCCAGTTATGAAACACTTTTTCTTTTGTAAAAAAGCAAGTGACTCCATTTTCCGTACTCATCATGATGCGTCCGTCCACTTCCGGCAATATCGTAAATATCCTGTTTGAGACCAGCGCGGAATTATCCGTGTAATAATGCTCTAAAGTTTGATTCTTTATATTATAAACAAGTACTCCTGTGCCATTCGTACCAACATAGAGCGATCCGTTTTTTGCTTGATAAAGCGAATTGACATATACTGTTCCTATCCCTGTCTCAATATATTGATATTTACCGGAATTTATATCTAGCAAATACAATCCGGCAGCCGTTCCAATCCACATATGGTCTTTATCGTGTTCCATAATTGAAGTAATAGAAGACACGCCAGGATATAAACGGACATTATTGGTTTCCAAGTCAAAACATTTCAGATTATAGTATCCACCCGACCATATATTTCCCTTTGAATCTTTAATCATATCACGGATATATTTATCCGGACGCATATTAACAGAGGTAATCAGATAAGGGGAGAAGTATTCAACCGACAGGGTATGTTTGTTTATCTTATAAATTCCGGAAGTGTACCCACCTGCCCAGATTACACCGGGAGATACCTCACACAAGGTAATAAATATATGATTTTTATCTTTCAACTGTTTATCAAAGGAACTCAGAAATGAATGCCACTGACCTGTTCGGGAATTAAGAAGACTAATGCCATTACTGGTTCCAAACCATAGGTCGCCATCACTGTCCTCAATTATAGCTTGTACCTGATCATTGATTAATGACTGTTTGTTGCCCATTGAATGTTTTATCCAATGATAGTTCTCATAACGATAATCTATCACTGTGATGCCGGTAGGATAGTTGGCCAGCCATATTCGCTTTTCCTCATCAACAAAAACATAATTGATATTATTGCCATTCATTTCATTATGGCTGTTATAGTTAGCTACAATATAATATTCTATCTTACAGGTGTTTATATCTATTTTACATACTCCCATTCCTTCTGTCGACACTAATAGCTGCGACTCGTCCAACGGGGTGATACAGGTTATATTCACATCACTCAAATCTGCTTCGGGTTTTATTATTTCCTGGGTATTCATGTCATATACAAATATACCTCTCTCGAATGAACCTATATACAGTCTCTTTAATGCCTGATGATAATATAACTCACTGACTTGCACATGAAAATAATCAAGCGTTTCAATAGGAATGATTTCCAGAACACCGTTTTCCAGTTTGGTGTATCGGACACCTGTTTCCGTTGCTATAAAGAAATGATGCTCATCCACTTGTTCTATTGATGTGATATTGCTATGCAACGCATTGGAAAATTGGTGAATCTGGGCATCCTTGATGTTATAAAGCAATATAGAATGTTTGCGGCACAACCAGACGTTATCGTTACGATCCATATAACCATAACTAATAGTCTCCAGGCTATTCGGCATCTTATATACCATTTTGAAATCATCATATTTTGTTTCATACTGGAAGATACGACCTTGTTTGCCTATGACCCACGTTCCTATCTGAGATCCTGTATATACCCATCCCAAGTTAATGGGGGAATCAAACGTATTGTCATCCTTATTTAATTTGTAATGCTTTATATCTTTACCGTTATAACGATCCATCCCTTCATTGGTAAGAAACCACATATATCCCTGAGCATCCTTCTGAATACTGAATATCCTGCGATTACTCAAACCGTTTTCAGTCCCTATATATTTGTATGTTTGTGCAGTAACCCAAATAGGAAAAAAGAAGAGAATATAGATAATGTATTTCATATCAACATTTGTTTTAACTACCTCTAACGATAATCGGGAATAATAGTCAACGAAAATATACAAAATCAATGAAAAAAGCAAAGAAATAGAAGATATTTTCTCTGAAAACTTCCATTTAGAAAGCCTTTTGTACCCAAAGTTGACTATTTATCTAAGGAAGTTGTTTTATCTGAGAAATATTTTTCCATCGTATGCTGAACTACCTTTTTTATTTGTTTGGTTAACTTAATCAGGTTTTGCGCCTAACTTCTTTTTATATACCCATATGCTTAGTATAAAATAAATAGCTGCCTGAATCCATAGAGTAATATATTCCGGTTTTATATCTGCCATACTGGCTCCCATTGAATTCAATTTTACAAAGGCAAGCGTACCAGGAGCAGCCGGCAAAATGTAATGTGCAATTTTCCAATACCAGGGCATTAACTCCATCGGATAAGAAACCCCGGAAAGGAAAATCAAACCGACTGAGAAAAAGGCAATCATAAGTAACGGTGCTTCCGAGTCTGTAAAATACCGGGAAGCTGCCAGTCCTAGAAAGGAAGTAGCTATCAGATAAGGAATCAACAATAATACAATGTACAATCCATTTCCTATATTAGGGATACTGAAGAAGTAGGGGAGTAGCCCCAGCAGAAAGAAAGAAAAAACGGCATAAAGGGCACAATATACGAACGTTTTTCCTGCTACAATACGAACTGCGATTCCCCACCCCAGCCCAAAAGGAGTGTAAGCGCGAATCCCCCTATCGGAATATTCATCTCCGGTCAACATGCCGATGACCATCAGTAAAGTCTGGAAAATGATAATCATCATAACTGCCGGAATCAGATAAGAGCCGTATCCTTCCGTATAATTATAGAGTGCAGTCCCTGCTACATTCACGGGTTTTGCCATAGCCACGGCCAGTAATCCCTGAGGCGGAAGAAACACGGCGCCGTCCGGCCGGTATTTATCATTGATAGCCAGCATGACACGTGAGGAAGCCTCTTGCAGAGCTTCAAAATACAGAAAAGCATCGGTCGTTGCATAAAGAGAGAATACAGCTTCATCTCCTCGAAATACCCGTTCTTCAAAATCGTGCGGCAGATAAAGTATTCCTTGTACTTTGTTTTTTTTCATCCATTCTTTTGCTTCGTGATAGTCTATTGCCTGGTTGTAAATTTCCGCCTGAGGTGTAGCATCCAGCCAACGAATAAAATTACGGCTCAATTCACTGTGCGAGTTATCTACTACGGCAACCGGAACATCCGTTACAATATTGGGGGCATACATATAATTATAAAGTAATCCGTACATGAAAATTCCGCCCATCAATACTAACAGAACAGCATAACTGGTACTGATGGCGAGAAATTCCCGCCGGATAATGAACGATAGCTGTTGGAATTTATTTAATGTTCTCATATTTATGACTTTCTATTGCTCGTTTTAAATGGGGAAGCAGCGACAAAGCCAGTAGCGGGAAAATACAAAGTACCACCGCTGACGGCCAAAGATGGGTGAATCCGCCACCTTCATAGAGCATTGTTTGTATGATTTCCGTAAAGTGACGTACTGGAAAAAGATAAGAAGCATCTCTTACCAGCGGATACATATTGGTTATCGGAAAAGTAACTCCTGACAAGGTCGCTCCTAAAGAACCGACCATGGAGACGACACTTATAACCAATGATACTGCCGGAAACAATGAGAATATGAACAATCCCAAAGCCTGCGTCGCGATAATAAAGAGAGCAGTCATCATATTCATAAACAGCCAACTCCCTTGAAAGGGAATATGCAGGATACCGAACATGACATAATTACCCAACCATCCTATCAGAATATATATAATGGTATAAGGAAGCAGTTTACCTAAAATGGCAGTTACCATATTACCTTTAGCAGTAGCCACCCAATTTGTCGCTGTACGAAACTTGATTTCAATGCCGACTGTATACACGGTAGTCAGCAGAATCAACACCTGAAACAAGACAAAGAAAAAGGGGTGGCTCAGATAAACTGAATAATCCAGGCTTGGATTGTATATCGGATGATTACTGGCCTGTATTGGCAGCAGGAATGTGGTAATCTGTTGCTGTTCTACCCCCAAAGATACAGCTTCCATCACAATAGGCGAAAGAGACACGGGAGCTAATGACGTTTCGAACGCTGCCATCAGTTCACCACCTACCGATAGCAAAGCATAATGATAATAATAGGAGAGGGTAGCGTTCTTTCCGGTGATGGCATCCTGCTCAAATTTCGGGGGGATGGAAAGATAGCCATATATTTCTTTCTTTTGTACGGCTTCACGGGCAGCCGCCTCATTCACATAATGTTTCGTTACTTTAAAAGTCGGTACAGCAGAGATATTCCGGATAATAGTCCGGGAAGTAGCAGTATTATCCAGATCGACAATACCGATAGGGATATTCTCCATCTGTCCGTTACCAAAGATTGTAGCCATAAAGAAGAGAGTAAACAAAGGCAAAATGATACAGACGCCAAAGTAAAGTCGCCGTGAAGTCATTCGCCGCCACTCCCTGAGCAGTACGGAACGAAAAGGTGAATATGTTTGTGATGAATCCATTCTATGATTAATTTTGAAACATCAATTAATTGAGTGTCAATAATACAGACATGCCGGGACGCAAATCGTCTACCTTTTGAGTAGGACGTGCATGAATTTCAAAGGTACGCAAGTCATAACTTCCGGTCTGTTTGGTTGATTTCCAAGTGGCAAAGCTACCTAATGGACTGATATAGTAGATTTTAAATTCAACATTCTTTTTGCCGATGGCAGGTACATCCGCAACAAATGTTTCTCCCATCTTAAATTGCGGCATCAAGTCCTCGCGCACATTGAGGACGACATGTACATCATCCATCACTACCAGGCTCATAATAGGAGTTCCCGGTGCAACCAATTCTCCACGTTTAGGGAAGATAGTTGCGATTTGTCCGTCTTCGGGAGCTGTCAGCCGGGCATCGACCAGTAAAGCGGAGATTTCATCCACCGTACTTCGGGCAGCATCCACCATACTGGCGGCCGATGCTTTATCTTCCTGTTGCGCACCATCCACAGCCATCTGATATTGTTCATAAGCAGCACGTTCGGCTGCGACAGCCGCTTTGTACATCGCCTCCACTTCGTCTTTTCTCTGAGAAGTGATCACGCTATCCTCATATAAAGTAAGGATACGGTTATAGGTTGTTTTTGCAAGACCGAGGTCACTTTTTGTTTTATTCCATAGCTGCAATGCGGTAGCTACAATCTGACGACGTGTTCCTGCATCTATTTTCTTGTTTTGTTGCACGGCTACTTGCTCCAAGGCATTTACTTGTTGATACTTGGCATGTACTTCAGGGCTGTTGATTACGACAAGCGTATCTCCTTGATGCACCCAGTCGCCTTCCTGAACGAAGAATGTATCTATACGTCCGGGAAGTTTTCCGCTAATACGGATTTCTGTTGCTTCCGCTTGCCCTTGGAGGACCATCGGTTGTTTATGCATCAATATGATTCCAAGAGCTGTGAAGATAGCTACAGCTAACATAATAATCACAAAAGCCCATGAAAGGGTTCTACTGGCTAGTTTCATTGTTTGTTACGGTTTAGGTTGATAGTTTGCAAATTGTTCCGGTGTGCCACAAAGTGAAAGCAGATTCATTAGTGCCACATCATATTCGTAGTATGCTGCCAGACGGGCCACTTTTACATTGGCAAGCATCGTTTCAGCATCAATAACTTCGGTAGAGGTTGCCATTCCTTCCGCGAAAGATTTCTTTCGGATACGTACAAGTTCTTCACTTAAAGCAATCGTGGCGTTCAGGGCTTTTACATTGTCCTGTGCTTTTTGCAGTTGCGTATAGAGTTTGTCCACCCCTACAGCAAGGTCATCACGGGCTTTCATCTGTCCCAAAGCCAATGTCTGTTGGGTTAACTTCGACTGCCGTATCCTCTTCTCACGGTCTAACCCATCGAAAAGATTCCATGTAAAACCGATGCCTATCATGGTACGTGGCAATAGATTGCTCTGAATACCATGCGAATATAGGGTTTGTTTTCCAAAAAGGGCTATATTCGGCAGATAACCGCTTTGAGCGATCCGCACTTCTTGTTTGGCAATATGCTCTTGCAGTTGCAACTGGTTAAGCGTATAGTTTCCACTACTAACGGATAGGTCGAAAAGCATTTTCGGCGGTAAGGAATCATTCATGAACAGGGGAGAGGTAGGGACGATATTTTCATCCGTATCCTTTTTGTTCAATAATACTTTTAATGCGGCTTGTACCACAGTTTCATCTTTCCGTGCTGCTTCCAGCATCCGTTTGGCTTCGTCCATATTTACTTGGGCAAAAAGTCGTCCCGCTTTGTCTATCATTCCGACAGCTTCCAGCTTCAGAGCGTTCTCATAATGCTTTTGCAGTCCTTTATAAGTTTCCTCTCGAACCGCTACGATTTGCTGTGCCAGACGTAAACCATAATAACTTTCCGCCAATAGGTTTTGTTGAGTTGCGGCAGTCTGCGCACGGCTTTCACGAGCTAGGTCTACCATTGTTCTTCCTATATGAGTTGCACGAAACCGCTTTCCACCGGAAAAGAGTACCCATTCTGCAGATAAATCGACAGTGGTCAGATTGCGTGGAGTGAGAGGAAAAACCAAAGTATTTGCCCCTATCTGGTCCAGAATCGAGGAAATAACCTGATCGTCCGGAATAATAGAATGTACAAAATCCTTTGCCGGGTCTGTAAATTGCGATAATGGCTGTTTCACCTCAATTTTCTCTGACATATGTACAAATGCGCCCGAAGATTGAAGACTGGGATACCAAAATGCATTTAATTTGTCACGCTCCGCCTTAGCTATCTCTATTCCTTTATCTGCTATTTTCAAGCTTTGGTTTCCCTTATTCAACAGATGCAACGATTCCTCAAAACTCAATGGAGTCTGTGCGTCTACCCCAATAGTAGGAAACCACAAAGCTAACAATACAAAAAGTGATTTATTTTTTTTCATGCTGGTGAGGTTAAATCTAAATTAGAGACTTTCTAACAGATAAAGAGACAAGTTTGTTCATATAAAAATTCCCGAATTTTATTTGAGATATAAAAATTATATTTACCTTTGCAATGCAAATTAAAAAAACTCTTTTAGAAGAGAGTATGGTAATGCGGTAATAGCTCAGTTGGTAGAGCACTAGCTTCCCAAGCTGGGGGTCGCGAGTTCGAGCCTCGTTTACCGCTCTTAAAGAATCAGGTAGTTATCGCAAGATTTTTACCTGATTTTTGTTTGTAGAATAGGGCAGTTCATGCATTTTTCGTATTTTTGCACCCAATTTTGACACTTAAAGAAACTTTAAATAAAAAAATATAATGGCAAAAGAACTGAAAGACCTTACCAAACGTAGCGAGAACTACTCGCAATGGTATAACGATTTGGTGGTAAAAGCTGATTTGGCAGAACAGTCTGCCGTACGCGGATGTATGGTGATTAAGCCTTACGGATACGCAATTTGGGAGAAAATGCAGCGTCAACTGGACGATATGTTTAAAGAGACAGGACACGTAAATGCATATTTTCCGTTATTAATCCCCAAATCATTCCTGAGCCGTGAAGCTGAACATGTGGAAGGCTTTGCTAAAGAATGTGCCGTAGTAACACATTATCGTTTGAAAAATGCAGAAGACGGTTCGGGCGTAGTAGTAGACCCTGCTGCTAAATTGGAAGAAGAATTGATTATTCGTCCGACCTCAGAGACAATTATCTGGAATACATATAAAAACTGGATTCAGTCCTATCGTGACCTACCCATCCTTTGCAACCAATGGGCAAACGTTTTCCGTTGGGAAATGCGTACCCGTTTGTTCTTGCGTACCGCTGAGTTCTTGTGGCAGGAAGGACATACCGCTCATGCTACTCGTGAAGAAGCAGAAGAAGAAGCGGTAAGAATGCTGAATGTATACAGTGAATTTGCAGAAAAATACATGGCTGTTCCGGTTGTGAAAGGCGTCAAATCCGCTAATGAACGTTTTGCCGGCGCACTTGACACTTACACCATCGAAGCTATGATGCAGGATGGAAAAGCATTGCAAAGCGGTACTTCCCACTTCTTGGGACAGAACTTTGCAAAAGCTTTCGATGTTCAGTTTGTTAATAAAGAAAACAAGTTGGAGTATGTTTGGGCTACTTCATGGGGTGTTTCCACTCGTTTGATGGGCGCATTGATTATGACTCACTCTGACGATAACGGTTTGGTACTGCCGCCACATTTGGCTCCGATTCAGGTAATTATCGTTCCTATCTACAAGAACGATGAACAACTGAAACAAATCGACGCTAAAGTAGAAGGGATTGTTGCCAAGTTAAAAGCATTGGGTATTTCAGTGAAATATGACAATGCAGATAACAAACGCCCGGGTTTCAAATTCGCGGATTATGAATTGAAGGGTGTCCCTGTTCGTTTGGTAATGGGTGGACGTGACCTCGAAAATAACACAATGGAAGTAATGCGCCGCGATACACTGGAAAAAGAAACGATTACTTGCGACGGTATCGAGACATATGTTCAGAACCTGCTTGAAGAAATGCAGGCAAATATCTACAAGAAGGCACTAGACTATCGCAACTCTAAGATTACGGCAGTAGATACCTACGATGAATTTAAAGAAAAAATCGAAGAAGGTGGCTTTATTCTTGCTCACTGGGACGGAACTACTGAAACGGAAGAAAAGATTAAAGAAGAGACAAAAGCTACTATCCGTTGTATCCCGTTCGACTCATTTGTTCCGGGCGACAAAGAACCGGGCAAATGTATGGTTACAGGTAAACCGTCTGCTTGCCGTGTGATATTTGCACGTTCATATTAAAATCTGCAGCGATTAAATTGCTGAAAGAAAAGTCTATCATTCGATATAAGATAATGATTTCTCATAAGAGAGTCCGAAATTCAATCATAAATTTCGGACTCTTTTTTCATCCATTTCAGTTTTTTTTCAGAAATATCCCTTTTCTTTGTATCATATAAAAAGAAAGGAGAAGATTTTATGAAGATATTAATTGTAGAAGACGAACCCTCTTTAAGAGAACTTATCCAGCGTTCACTGGAGAAAGAACGTTATGTCGTAGAGACAGCAAGTGACTTCCACTCAGCTTTGCGCAAGGTTGAAGATTATGACTATGATTGTATCTTACTGGATATTATGTTACCGGACGGAAGCGGGCTTGATCTTCTCGAACGGCTGAAAGCCTTGCATAAACGGGAGAACGTGATTATCATTTCTGCCAAAGACTCTTTGGAAGACAAAGTTCTGGGATTAGAATTGGGTGCGGATGATTATCTGCCGAAACCTTTTCATCTTGCCGAACTAAACGCTCGGATAAAAAGTGTAATTCGCCGTAACCAACATGATGGAGAAATTGATATCCGCCAGGGAAATGTACGGATAGAACCGGATAAATACCGTGTTTTTGTCAATGACAGGGAATTGGAATTGAATAGAAAGGAATATGATATCTTGCTATATTTCATAAACCGTCCCGGGCGCCTGGTTAATAAAAACACATTGGCAGAATCTGTGTGGGGGGATCATATTGACCAAGTAGATAACTTCGACTTCATATATGCCCAGATCAAGAATCTACGCAAAAAGTTAAAAGATTCAGGCGCAAGCCTTGAAATAAAAGCCGTCTATGGATTCGGATATAAATTGATTATTGAATAAAAAGAGGCTATTGTTCATGAAACTGATATATTACATCATTCTTCGCATCACGTTAGCTCTAACACTTATTCTGACAGTCTGGGCGGTATTCTTTTATGTCACGATGATTGATGAGGTTAATGATGAAGTCGATGATTCGCTCGAAGACTACTCGGAGACAATCATCATCCGGGCATTGGCAGGAGAGGAGTTGCCTTCCGAAAACAATGGTTCAAATAATCAGTACTATCTGACCGAAGTAAGTAAAGAATATGCGGAAAATCATGATGATATCCAGTATAGGGACTCTATGGTCTATATCGTAGAAAAGGGAGAAACAGAACCTGCACGTATCCTGACGACCATCTTTAAGAATGACGAAGGACGCTATTATGAGTTAACGGTATCTACCCCCAGCATCGAAAAGGACGATTTGAGAGACGCTATCCAAGTATGGGTTATCTTCTTGTACCTAGCCTTGTTACTCTGTATCATCACTATATCTGTATGGGTATTCTACCGGAATATGCGTCCATTGTACATACTCCTTCATTGGATGGACAGTTATCAGACGGGAAAGAAAAACGAACCATTGAAGAATAACACCCGAATCACGGAATTCAGGAAACTGAACGATGCAGCTACCCGATATACCGGACGCATGGAGCAAATATTCGAACAACAGAAACAATTTATCGGAAACGCCTCGCATGAGATACAAACACCGCTGGCTATCTGCCGTAATCGGTTGGAAATGTTAATGGAAGACGATTCATTATCAGAAAACCAACTTGAGGAATTGATGAAAACGCATCAGACATTGGAGTATATTACCAAACTGAATAAGTCTTTATTATTACTCACCAAAATAGACAACGGGCAGTTTACCGATACGAAATCTTTGGATTTGAATATGCTTCTCAAGCAATATTTGGAAGATTACAGAGAGGTTTATGATTATCGCAATATAGAGGTAAAGGTTATAGAACAAGATACTTTTCATGTCACAATGAATGAGTCTTTGGCTGTCGCCCTATTGACGAATCTTCTGAAAAATGCATTTGTTCATAATATTGACAAAGGACATATCCGTATCATTATCACTCAAAACGGTATCACCTTCCGGAATACCGGCGTAGGATACTCCTTGGATAAGGAACATATTTTCGAGCGTTTCTATCAAGGCAATAAAAAAGAAGGATCGACCGGACTGGGACTGGCAATAGCTGATTCAATCTGCCGATTGCAACATCTGAATATAGGTTATTATTTCGAGCAGGGTGAACATTGTTTTGAAATTTCTTTACCACAGAGGACACAGAGTACACGAAAGGAAGAATAAGAATGAGCATTTCTGTTGTCGAATGCTTAAACTATTTCCCTATATCTTCCGTGTCCTCTGTGGTGCAAGTTTCTATCGGGATCGAATTTCTCTCCTCATAAACATGATGTAAGAGATAGCAAAACAGATGACGGTTGCCGCAATTAACCCCGTAAGTTGCGGCCATACTACCAAAAGGCTTTGCCCTAATGGAAGCGGGCTCGGAATCGCTCCCTGTACCTGCTCCATTGTAAGCGGCCCAAGACTTCTGACGGAAGGCATTAATAGCGTTGTAGTGGCCTCATTAAACAATTCACTGGGTGCCAGACGCATTAATCCGAGAATGAATTTTTGGTAACTGATAATCTGATGGGGCGATGCCATCTGTGAAGGGCTCAATCCCTTTGCTACCAGATTCACAATCATTGTGTAGAATACGCTGAAAAACAGCCATACTGCTACGGACGCCAATGCCGATGTAGCTGCCTGACGGAAACGCAACGAGAACAAGATTGCCAGATTCAGCCAAAAGGCTACATAGAAAATACTCGTTATAATGAAGAATACAATCCGCCAAAACTCTTCCGCCGTAGGAGGAATACCAATAGCAATCAGACCGAATCCCATCACCAGGAAACCAAGTACGAACAACATGACACCTATCACTATCAAAGCAGCCATAAACTTCGCATTAATAATGCAGTCGCGATGAATAGGCTGGGACAGCATACGGCTCAATGTTCCCTTATTTTGCTCTGAGTTGACAGCGTCAAATCCTAAAGCAATACCCAACAAAGGCCCGAGGAAGTTGATAAACAGTACAAAAGAGGGGAGAGTCCCGTCCGAAGCCGTAAACAATTTCAAAAAAAGGAACGAACCGTCCGGGTCATTCGGTTTGATTGCCGCACCGATATTAGTCAGGGCAGTATATAGCGACCCCATACAAGTCAGCGCGATGATACCAATCAAAATAATAAAGCGCCAACTCTTGACATGGTCGGATATTTCCTTGTTGACGATAACCCAAAAAGGATGATTGGTCTTATTCATGTCGTTCACCCCCTTTCTCAAAATAATGATTATAGATGTCAGACAATTCCTGTTTCTTATCTTTCAGTTCTGCCATATCAATCAGCGAGAGTAGTTTCCCCCTACTGAATAAACCCACGCGGTCGCATACTTTCTGCACCTGGTCCAAATGATGGGAAGAAAAGAGAACAGTCAATCCTTTCTCCTTGCTTAACCAACGGATCAGTTCGATAAATTCCTGAACACCAGCAGGGTCAATGCCCGAAGTCGGCTCATCCAAAATAATAATTTCCGGATTCTTGATAAGCACATCCGCCAATCCCAGCCGTTGCCTCATACCACGCGAATACTTTCCTGCTTTCTTTTTCAGTTGCTCTTCAAGTCCTATACGCTTCATCAACTCCAGAGCTTTCTCTTTCGCTTCCTTATCAGGAATACCATTTAATCGTGCCGTGTATATCAGATTCTCCAACCCCGTCATATCATCATAGAATCCTACATCTTCGGGCAAATAGCCGATTTTCCTTTTTACTTCAATAGGATGTGTGGTCGAATTAATACCACAGATTTCTACAGAACCCGATGTCGGCTCTGTCAATCCCAACATCATTAAAATGGTAGTCGACTTCCCGGCTCCATTAGGACCCAGCAATCCGAAGATTTCTCCTTTTTGGATATCCAGGCGAATATGATCTACAGCAGTAAAATTACCGTATTGTTTCGTCAAATCGGTAAGTACGATCACTTGTTCGCCCATGTTTTACCTCCTTCCATATTTACGGAACAGATAGTAAACCACACCGATAGCGGCGGCAATAATCAAAACGCCTATCCAGCCCCATATCATCGGAGTTTTTACTGCGATTCTGAACTGCGCGTCAGCGTTTACTTCAGGAGTTTTTGCCATCATAGTAGTCACATAGTCACCCGGAAGCGCCTTTTTAGAGGCTTTTAATGTAGCGGTGACTGTTGATGTCTCACCCGCTTTCAACGCGTCAATCTTGGCAGGCTCGAAAGTAACTTCCCAATCTGCCGGCTTATTGGCAGATAACTGAACATCTTTCAGCAACGAAGAACCAGTGTTTTTTACTTCCAACTCTATCCGTTTTACATCTCCGGCAGTAACATCGGCACTCAATAATCCTCTCGGAGTGGTTAATTCCATCTGATAAGAACCGGTGACAACAACTTCCAGTTCCAGTTCAGCCGAAGTAGTTCCCGTAGCGGCACGCACTGGTATTTTATAGCTTCCGGCTTCCACATTGGCAGGCGGAGTGATATCTACACTTACATTCTGGCTACTATTAGGTTCCACCTGTGCGGAGGTAGCTTGCTTGTAATTAGGTTTAAAAACGACATTCCAGCCTCTTGGCGCATTCGCCATCAAGGCATATAGCTGTTGGTCGGCAGTCTGATTCTTTAAAGTGGTGCTAAATGTGAATGTTGACTTGGAATTGCCTTCCATATTAGGCTGGTCGGTAGTAAATTCTGTCTGGTAAGTACCTTTTTGGGCAACTATGACATCCAGGGGAAGTTTTGCATTTCCGGCATACACTACAAAGTGATAGTTACCTTTATTTACCTTCAATGGGACTTCGACTTTCAGATTAAAAGTCTTTTTCTCTTTTGGAAGTACGGATAATTGGCTGAGATTCCATCCGCCGGATTTCATTTCATGTTTCCAGCTACTGCCCAATCCACTGACAGAAAGGTTTGCATTTGTCAATTCATCCGTATTGTTGATGAGATCAATACTGTAATCAATTGACGCTCCCGGTGATACGGAAATTTTCGTGTAAGGTGTGTACAAAATCACGCTTTTAGGAATTGAATCATTTGCGCGTGTGTAATTCATGGGAATCAGTCCCAATAGAATAGCTACTAATAAAATACAATTTGTTCTCATAGTCATACAAAAGTTCTTATGGTTGTTTAATATGAATACTGTCAAATTTGTGCTTGCAAAAATAAGATATGGATCTATTACTTGTTTTAAAAGAATTCTAAAATTTCTAATTCGATGGCGAAATTATAGTGACGCTATCCTCGTGGGATAGTGACGGTATCTTATAGATATAGTGACGCCATACCGTCCTCATAGCGTCACTATATTTTCATACGAATTATTTTTTCGAAAATTCTCAAAATTCCCAATTTTTTTCAGATTCTCCCCTCATCTTTGCAGTATAAATTGAATGATAATAGTAAAACCAATTAAAAAACAACAATTATGAAAAAGTTAGTATTCTTACTAGTGTGCTTATTTACTTTGCAAACAGTAGCGTATGCAGATGACGACAAACCAATTCAGGTTACTCAAATGCCACAACCGGCACAACAGTTCATCAAGCAACATTTCGCTGACAGTAAAGTAGCCTTGGCAAAGATGGAAAGTGATTTCTTCTATAAAAGTTATGAGGTGATTTTCACGAATGGTAATAAAGTGGAATTTGACAAGAAGGGAAATTGGGAAGAGGTGAATTGCAAATTTACTTCTGTACCCGCAGCCATCATTCCCGCAGCCATCCAAAAATATGTGACAACTAATTATCCTGATGTTAAAGTGTTAAAAATAGAGCGCGATAAAAAGGAGTATGAAGTGAAACTCTCCAACCGCGTGGAATTAAAGTTCGATCTGAAATTCAACTTGATTGATATTGATAACTAAAACTCTAAAGAATTAAAATATCATGTACAATAAAACGATGACATGATTCCTGGCGGATGATGTCATCGTTTATTTACCTTATTTATATATTATAGTTTAACTCTCTTCAAGTTCGACTTCTGCTCTTCCAGATTTCATTTCCATACCCAATAAAATCTGGTTCCAACCTTGAAATACAAACCATAAAGAGAGTAATGAGAGTATTTTTTCGACCATTCCTAAGCCAGGAATAAAACCAATAACAGTAGCAATTAAAAGAATAATCATACTTGTACGTAACTTTCCTGCACCCATCTGTCCTTCGTTACCGATAGCATTTGAGCTTTTTAATAGTCCATATCCCATAAATTCAAATACAAAAGCCAATATAGCAAGGATACCGCCTATGATACCACCAATTAATGGAATCCATCCGATTACTACTCCTACTAATCCCAATATGACGGCAATTTTCAATTTAGATACTCCTTGCTCGCCAATAGAATCTAAAGCTGTTCTAATTCGTCCGAGCCCCATCCAGTAGATAATTAAGCCGATTAGAGCTGCTACGCCTGTTATCATAGTGTCACCAATACCATTATATACATGTAACAAGATTGCCAGCAATATAAAATAAGCTCCTTGCGATCCTCTGTTTTTCCATTCTACACCTAAGCTGTTCTTGCAAAGGTAAATTGCAACAAGCAAAGCTATAAGTGAAATATAATCCAACCAAGAAGGTACTCCCGGAATCATAGCCAATAGGATAAGAGCCATACCACTTATGGCAGTAGCTAAAAACGGAATAGGGAGTTGTTGGGATTTTGATTGTGCTTCTTTGTAGAAATAATAAAAAGCCATACCTCCCCCAACAAGTCCAAGTACTTTACAACAGAACTTGGGAATATCAAAATTAAAGCCGAAAAGTGCACTGAGTAAATTAAATTCCGGTAACACTGTCAGTAACAACAGCAGCATGCAAAATTGTAGCTGCAAGAATTTATTAATACGTTTCATGTCTATATATTTTTATATTATCGTTTATATTCTATTTCCACTCGTAAAAGTCCCACGCATCCTATGATACCATTCTGCAAATAACAGTCATTTATGTCGGGACATTCACTTTCTAATTTTATCATCTTCGCTTGAGTAACCTTATATTCTGTTTTTTGAGGATTATATACCAAAACTGCTGTATAAACATTCCCCGTTCTGCCGCACTTGTATTTTATTCTGATATTTTTCTTATCAACACCGTATATGT
The DNA here is from genome assembly GCF_042854785.1 of Bacteroides sp. f07. Classification (NCBI taxonomy): domain Bacteria; kingdom Pseudomonadati; phylum Bacteroidota; class Bacteroidia; order Bacteroidales; family Bacteroidaceae; genus Bacteroides; species Bacteroides sp. f07. Next base: position 1,845,890 of record NZ_BAABXI010000001.1, read on the forward strand.
CAGGATGAGCTTCCAAAATAATATCTTCATCCGTGCGCCTTCCCATATTAAAGGAAGTAAATACCATTCCATAACATAATACTCCTTCACCTTCTCTGTTATTATAGTGTCCCTTCTGATAAAAGTCTAAAGGGAAATTTTTCACTTCTTTTCCTGTTGAACACATGGGAATAAAATGCGGCAACGGCGGCATACAATATATCGATACCGGAGTAGGTGCCGGACGCCCCATTACATTTTTTGCCGAAGTTGCCGAAGTCGGAAAAAATAGTATATTTTTCAGATAACCAGCTACAACGGAATAATGAATATCAGATACATCTGTATTTAAAGAACGAGTGTATAGTCCATACATAGCATCTCCTATTTTCTGAACAGCAACTACACCTTCCTCTATGAAAGTCGGTCCATCCATTCTAATAAGACCATAGTATTTATGTCCATAATAGCTAATACTTTTAGCAGCAGAATTCAATTTGATGGAAATAACGCTTCCATCGGCAAGTTTTCCTACCCATATACCTTTAATATAGCCCGAATTCGTTGCCGGAACTTTTATAGTTGGCGGAACGGAAGGTTTATACTTCCGTAATACTTCAGGTACATTATCGGGTATTTGAGAAGATGGCTTGGAAGAATTAGAAGCCTCAAGGGGATTAGAGGAATTACCGGATTCTTCCTCCTTTTGAGGACGAGGTTTGCGAGTGAGATATGGCTGCTTATCAGCTACCGAAGTCCTCTCTTTATTGAGAGCAAACAGTAAACTGTCAGGACCTATCGACTTACTAAATGAACCTAATCCAATAAACAACAACGTAGAATCAGTAGGAGCATATAAAGTACATTTTCCTTTTTGTCCCATTTCGTTTTCCCAATCCAATGTCCAACAGTTATCACCTTCAGAAGGATTACTTAATTTACAAATCTCAGTATTGACAAGTAACATTCTATTCTGAAATTTTACAAACCCTGTAGCCTTTTGCCCTTTGAAATGAGTAGAAGGCTTTTTTTGAAAATTATCAGGAAGAAGCATGAACTTATGATTCTGCCCTTTCACAAATTGTTGTGAAAAGTCTGGTACTAAAAGTTCATCAAGATTAATCTCAAGATATCCCAAGCGAGTCATTCCTGACACTTTATCTTTCCCTTCATAGACCCCTATGGGAGAAATACCTTGCGCTTGTACTTTCATCATAGTAAGTATTACCAGAGATAGAAAGAATATTTTCTTCATATCATTCAGTTTTTTATTTTTCACTTTTTCTCTTTAGGAGCTTTCCAAGACGGCCATTTTGCTTGCCATACCCCATCAATCTTTTCTACTCTCTCCTCCATTTTTTTGTCACATACATCACCGGGCTTTACTCCTTTTAGAATTTTTCCAAAAGGAGTAACTTTGTCATATACAGTAGAATAACTACATTTCCCTTTGCCATATTCTTCCATAAATTCCTTTTCTAAAATTTTTCCTACTTTGCAAGTGTATAAAGTTACTATATACACGTTGTCATCTGTTTTATCTGCATACTTTAATCCTTCTTCCGTCATCTTTACATCCACCTCATGGATTGAACCTTGGTTTTCTAAAACAGTATATGTTATAAGTCCTTCATCCTGTAATTGCCCCAATAGTTCAATTGTAATCTTACCAAAACCCGCATCTATGACATTCTCATCAAAAACAAATTTCCCGGTAGGGAAAAGCTGGTGTGTGCTTACATTGACATATTCATTTAAACTTTCTCGCAGCTTCGTGTCCGAACTACAACTGACAGTAAGAAAAACTGCTAATAGCAGCATCGCATTACATAAAATCTTTTTCATTGTTTTTCTTTTTAATATTATTAATTTATGCCTTTAAAATTCCCCGGTATAGTTGTCACTCTTTTCTTTTTTATCATAAACCAATACAACAGGGTTGGAACCACCGTTGGTTATTTTAAAACATTCCTCTGAATGTTCAAGAACCTTATATTCAAACGGTTTGGATTCTTGTGATATTTCACCATCATTATAGAAGAATTGCATTGTAACGATTGAACCATCTTCATTTACTTTATACGTACCCGTTGAATGGAAATCAATATAATCAATTAGAGTACCGTCCTTTTTAAACACAATTTCAATTTTGTTCTGTGGGTCGGATTCAGCATAGTAGTCCCATATACCTACCATATCTTCTGCAGAAAACTTAGACTCTTCTTCTCCGTAATAGCTATACTTACGAGACACTACTTCTTGTTTTCTTCCCTTATATTTTGTCTCGCGTGAAGTCCAGTTACCATGTTTATCGTATGTATACACATAAGTCGTAATTGCTGGAGCCCCGGGTTCCTGCTCTTTTCCATCTCTATATCCATACGTGAGGCACGACATTTCTACAACATTATCTTGTTCGTCGTACTTGTATGTATAAGATTGCTTTTGGCTGATTTCATTTTCTTTTTTTCCGCTATTATACCGATAAGTGATATTATTGCGCTCCAACACACGGCTATCATTATCGTATTTATACTCTTCAACATAATTAAGCATGCCATCTTTTGTTCCCGGATCATCTTTCCTTTCCCGATAATATATCTCATGTTTTGTTATATTTCCACGATTATCGTATTCATAGCCTGTTTTACAAGTTTCGTACACTTTATCCATTGAATAACCAATAAGTTTTGTAATATTTCCTGCCCCATCACATTCATACTCCGCACGATTTTGCTCATTTTGGTCTGTCCAGCTTTTAGTGAGTAAACCATCTTTGTCATAAGCATAATATTTTATACTGCTAAGTTTACTTTCCGGATAAGCGGCAGCATATTTTTGCTCTTCTGCAAGTACCCCATCTTTGTAGATCTGTTTACTCTGTAAATCACCGGATATGTTGCTAAAGAAACTAATGCAAGAAAGTTTGCCATCAGCATCATACTCATACCGTTCTGTTATTATAGTTTTATTGGTCGGCCAACTTGAGATTTGTCCCTTCTCTTTAAAGTAGCCTTTTTCATTAAAAGTATAAAGCAAAGAAATATCAGAAGGTGATTTCTTTACTACCATTTTTTTTACCCGACCTTTCAACTCCATTGTTACCCAGTCATTACCTTTTTCCTTTTTAATCATTCCTCCACCACAAGAAGTAATTAATAAGGTTCCACACGCAACTCCCAAAAGAAGCCTTGCTTTCTTAAAACAGATTCTGTTCTTAATAGACAGTTCGTTCAATGTTTTCATTATTATTATTTTTTAGTGCAACATTTAGTTTATTGCTCATCATATATCATTGCTCATGTCAAAGATCTCCTTCAGTTTTTCATTTTCCACTTTTATTAATAAGCGATCAATTCCAATCTGATGCTTTTCCCCTCGTTTTCCCGTGATACAATATATTTCCATCAATACTTCGGGAACAACCATTGAAAGGCTTCGACGAATAATGGAGCATGTCTCGTAGATTCTATTATTGACAGGTTCCACCAAATTTTCAAGACTGCGCCTTATCTTACTGGCTTCCGTATTTTTCTCCAGCGCTACAATTTGATATATTTCATACAACTCATGCATATAGTTGTACATACTTTTAAATTCAACACCTTCTTTATGTATTAAGAAAAAAAGGAATACTGTTTTCGGTAGATATGGCATTTTCACTTCCATAGGAGAGTAATCAGGCAAAAATATGCGACCGTTCTTGTCTATAATAATCCGGCTCATTTCTTCCTTATCATTGTTTGTTTCATTATTAATCTCTTTTTGTATAACTGAACCTAAAATCTTCAAAATATCCTCATCTGTTGAAAAATCATTGTTTTCCAATAGCTCCAATAAAATTCTTTTTGCTGTATGATAAGATATACTTAGTTTATCATTCATGTTTTATGTACTTATGTTGGACAAAAATAAGTTAAATAACAGTTGTTCGCTATCCGGCACAAGGTTGTTGGCGAAAATCAATGAACCTTGTTTTGGAACATCGTCACAACTATTAATTACGCACCCCGTCAAAACAAGGTTTGTTCTTTTCTCTTTATACAAGAAAAAGGGAAAAGGTAACAGGCAGGAATTAAAAAAAATAGTCTATTTTTGCATAGATATTGCAAAAAAACATGAAATATAGACTGCTTTTATATTGTTTGACTATATCTGCCTTCGCATTGGCACAAACAAACAGAGCATTGATAATAAGTATAGGAACATATCCGATTATCAGTGGTTGGGAGAAAATACACGCTGGCAATGACATGAAGTTAGTGACTGAACTGCTATCGAATAATCAATATCAATCCCATAATATTAAAGTATTATCAGACGCACAAGCTACCAAGAAAGCTGTAACCGCTGCTTTTCAACAATGCTGGGAGCAGACTGCTTACGGCGACTTTATTTATTTGCACTTTTCTTGCCATGGACAACAAATGATGGATGATAACGGAGATGAAGAAGATGGATTAGACGAATCACTCGTTTTATATGATGCCGGTTATTGGTATATTCCGGGAAAATATGAAGGAGAGAATCACCTGCGAGACGACGAATTGGGTATGTGGATAAACAAACTAAGAAAAAAAGCAGGCAGCAAAGGACAGGTAACAGTTGTACTGGATGCCTGCCACAGCGGAACGGGGAACCGTGACAACGGAGTAAATGATTATATCCGTGGAGCATCCGCAATTTTTGCCCCCGAAGGATATATCCCCAAGCCCGGCATTCATCAGGAATTGAGCCTGAAACTAAAACCGGTTAAAGATCTTTCTCCCGCTTTTGTTTTTAGTGCTTGTCTGGCAAATGAAATAAATTACGAATATTATAGCCAAACAAAAAAGCAGTTTTACGGTATGCTGACATATGCTTTCTATACCTTACTCCATTCTTCCGAAAACTTTAATTCTGTTGCAAGATTTATGGAAGCGTTACAAAAGGAAGTGAATCAACTGACCGGATTCCGTAAAAGCAGAAAACAAACCATATATATGGAGTGTAGCGATGAAAATATTCCGTTTCAAATATACCGATAAAATAGAAGGCGAAAAATGAAGAAAATATATTGGCTAACCGGACTATTCAAACATAACAAGGAGATAGATTACCTATATAATTTATATAAGCCGTCTTTCATCTCATTTGCTTTGAAGAATTATCCTATTGAAGAAGAAACGGTTGCTGATATATATCAGGAAAGTTTCATGAGCATGTGCCAAAATGTTCAAGATGGAAAATATGTGGAGAAAGGAAGTTCTTTAAAAACTTATCTATTCGAAATCGGAAAACATCAAATATGCAAATATCTGAATAAGCACCACATTGAATATATGCCTATCGAAAATCTATCTTCCGAGTGGTTCGAGCAAAATGATTATATGGAAGAGTGGACAGAAGCACAAGATGTAGTCAGTCAACTGATTGAAAAAGCGGAAGATGACTGTGGACAAGTATTAAAACTTTATTATTGGGAACGACTGAAAATGGTGGATATCGCCAAACAAATGAACTATAAAACCGAACAGGTTGCCAAGAATAAGAAAAGCTCTTGTTTGCGTCGATTCGCTTTTGAACTTAAAAGAAGATTAGCGGAAAAAGGAATTAATTGGAAACGTTAAAAGAAAAAGTAATGGACAGAACAATATCAGAACAACAGATAGACCGTTTCGTACAGAATGAAATGACACCTGACGAACGGGAACAATTCGTCCTTTCCATGAGAAATGACAAAGAATTGAAAGAACAAGTTGCCATCCGGTACTTGTTGTTAGAAGGCACATTAATGAAAAATGAAGAAAAAGCCCGGATGGCGCTTACAAACACTGTGCATGCAGACAGTAGAAAAAGAATTCGTTGGGTTGCGGCAGCCTGTATCATTCTTTTGTTGGGAACAGTGGGATGGTTTGGTAACCAGCCTTTGCATAATCCGCAAGAACTATACCCGATCTATCATTCTATACCGGTAATCGAACGTGCACGTGGTGGACATGACTTGGCCGAAAAGTATGCTGTCGTGAATGCCCAGTTGGCAGAATGGTATGAACAAGGTAAATATAAAGATATAGTCGACTGGTATAATCGTAACCGACAAGAAAATACTATTGACGCGCTACCCGATTACACCTCATTATTTATAGCCGTTTCCTTGTTGGAACAAGAGAAAGCAGGGGACGCAACGACCATTCTTCTGCGGACAGAAAGCACCGATTATCGAGAAGAAACGGAATGGTTATTACTTTGCTGTTATTTGAAAACCAATCAACGGGAAGAAGCTGAGGAACTTGCAAATAAAATACAAACAGAAAAAGGCATATTTGCCAATGCAGCCGGGCAAATAAAAACTGACTTGAAAAAGAAGAGATGGTTTTAATCAAACGTTTTGTCGGAAGCTTATGCTTCCTGGCAATTGCTTACAATGCAACTGCTCAAAAGTCTATATGGAGCGAACCTCTAATACAAGAAGGACTGGAATGTATCCAACGATTGGAAAAATCATCCAATGACAGCTTATTGTATGCGCGCGAGTTATTCTCGCTTGCTCAATATTGTCAACGTAGAAATATGTATAAGCAAGGAGAAGAGTTATCTCAATTATCCATTCAGATATTAGAAGCTAAATTGGCAACAACACAACAGGAAACTGAGGACATACATTTATATAAAGATTTAATAAATATATATACATTTGTAGGAAATAACAAACTAGGGCATAAGGGAAGTGTAATCCCCAGTGGAATGATTGAATCAATTTCAGCAGTGAACTATACTCAATCAATAGTCATAAGAGCCTTAGAATTAACACAAAAAGGTATCCAGACCGGAAACAAGGCTTTTCTAAAAGAAGCTGAAGATTTGTATGCAGATATATCTGATAACTGGGACAGGGCAAGTATCTACTGCTGGGAAGCCGGGAATTTCAAGGAAGCCATTTATTATCTAACCCAGGCACTGAAATCTAAAAGAAACGAAAAAGAGCGTACTTTGATTGAAAACAGGTTAAAAGCGTTGACCTTATTAACAGATTCTTCTTCCACAGGAGATCAGTATCTGAAAGTTGCCGAGCAAATGTATCACCCGATATCTCTTGCTGAAATCTTATATAGCCAAAGGTTACCGGATTATTTTAAGATGTTCAGGAGTTCTGCACGGAAATATGAAATGGAAGGAAATCTCCAGAAAACGTCTGATGTTTATCATCGAATACTGGAATTGCTTACATCGAATATAGAAAAGGATTTGCCCTATTTACTGCCGGCTGAACGTAGTAATTTATGGGATATTTTAAACCCCTGCTACGAAGAAATGGAATTCTTTATGTGTGACAATATGATATGCGGGACATGGGAAGAAATATCGGAACTGCTTTATGAAAGCCAACTATTGAAAAAGGAACTATTTACAACCGTATCCTATAAGCTTCAAGAAACAATATCCACAGCACAGGATAGTTATGCGTTTCAACTGCAACAGCAGATAGAAAAATTACGTTTCAGTGAAAAGGCTTTCAGAAATCCTTCGCAGAGCAATTATATTCAAAAATTAGAAAACGAAATCACGGTGCGTAATATGGAATATGTATTAACTGATTATCTGAAAAAGAAATATCCGGCTAAATATTCATGGCACCACGAATGGAAAGAAATAGCAGCTTCACTTTCACCAAAAGAAGCGGTAGTCGACATTGTCAGTTTACCTGTATCCTATAATTTTATTGATAGAATATATATAGCTATTGCATTTACCGCCAAAGATACACTGCCTCAGTTAATCCCTCTGACCACAAAATCAAGTTTGCACCAATTGTTTGTTCATAATAAACTGTATTCCCGATTATGGCAACCGATTGAAAAAGTAATATCAGGATGCGAACATATTTATCTGTCATTAGATGGTGATTTAAGTCAAATACCTTTTGCAGACTTACATAATGGGCTACAGTATATCTCCGAAAAATACATTCTTCATCATTTATTATACACCGGAGATATTCCTTTCATAAAATCGCAGAGAGATAATTCGGGGCATACACACAGAGATATTTTCTTTTTTGGAGGAGCAAAATTCAATATACAGCCCGAAGATGATAACCAGGAAAAACTGCGTGGACAAGGATTTGCCTATTTGCCAGGTACAGTAGAAGAAATCAATAGTATAAGCCAACTTCTTTCCAACCAATGGAGAATCCACAAATATATTGGAGAAAAGGCCAATGAATCTTCATTCAAGCAACTCTCCAATCAATCTTTGTCGGGAGCCGTCCTACATGTGGCAACTCATGGTTTCCACCTAGAATATAATGATTCGATACAAAGTACTGCCATACATCATAATGGAAAAAGCGGATATGAAGATCCTCTTATGCGCACAGGCTTTATTTTAACCGGTGCTAATAAGAACTGGATTGAAGAGCTTCCCTTAAATGACGAAAATGACGGAATACTTACAGCACTGGAAATCTCATCTATGAATCTGACAGGTATTGATCTTGCTGTTCTCTCTACTTGCCATTCCGCACAAGGAGAAATTCGCGATGGAGAGGGGACTTTTGGGTTGCAACGCGCTTTCCGCTTGGCAGGGGTACGTTCTATGATTATTAGTCTGTCAGAAATACCGGATAAAGAAACAGTAGAGTTTATGACCGGATTTTATCGGTATTGGCAGCAAGGGATGAGCAAATCAAAGGCTTTCACGAAAATACAACGAGAAATGATTAGCAAATACAGGTATGAACCCCAAAAATGGGCTGGCTTTATACTAGTTGAATAAGACTAATATTAAAAAAGCCCTTTTATCGATGATGATATCAAGGACTATTTAAATACTTATAGATTTTTATCTATATCTGTCGAGCAGTAGAGCAGAATATGTCACCTCATTATGCCATACACCATCTACATATTCTCTAATACCACTTATCGGACTGCATGAAGAATAGTAAAAATTTACCGAATTTCAGGGAAAACAGTGAGAATGCTCTTGTTTATCATTGCACACGCTGCCTTTTTAATTCTGACTTTGCCGCATTATCATTTCCGATACTATCTGTCTGTTGCTTGATCTTTTCTTCCCGTTTCCGTTTATTGCGCAACTTCCACTTATTCCAAAAGAACAAGTCACTCCATTTATTGAAATCTTTCTTATACATAATACCTACGCCTTGCGTAGTCAAGTTAGTTTTCGTATAATAACGGTCATTCGTTTCATTATACGCTTTTAAACGAATATCCCCCGAGCGGTTTATCAGCCATTCTGCTTCAAAGTCCCCTACAAAGTTCGTATTCGCCATTGGATTGTCCCGGTAGCCGAAGTTTCCATTAATCAACAATCTGTTATTCAATAGTTGACCGGACAAAATACCTTCCACTTCCATATCCGTCCAACCTTTATCTCCAGTACTCAGATTTGTTCCGATATTCCAGTTATTCGTTTCAAAAACCTGTGATAAGGCATTGTTTAACTGACCGGACAGAGTAGAAGAGAGCACCGATGACATCACATTGGAATTCTGATTATTATTCCGGGCATCTTCTGTATAGAACTTGCCGATACCCAACAAATAAAGAATCTGCATATTCATTTGCTCTTCCGTACTGATATAGTTGCGTACCAATGTCTGCACTTCATCTCTTTCATTCGGAAGCTCGATACCCAGTTTTATAGTCGGGCGTACCAGCATTCCACTCAAATTCATGATACAATTCACCCGCACATTAGGTTGCTGTATAATGGTCGAAGCATCAGGTATCAAATCATTCAAAGAAGCAGAATTCACAGTATATGAAGCCTGTATGTCCATATTAGCATCTAAAGGAGCGCCGTTGAAAGTTATCGTACTTCCATCTTTAATTACGAAATCCTTGCGAATGACTTCCTGCAAACTGAACTTATACACCCCCTGAGTGATTCTATAATTGCCGAACATCTTCACATCGCCTTTATTATAGAACTCCGTCCTGATATTTCCCGTACCTTTTCCGCTGATATAATCTCCGGCAACCGGATCCATGATAATCCGCATCGTAGCATCCGGTGTTGCATCCACCAGAATATTCAGGCGGATATCTGTCTTTTGCTCCTCTGTCTCTGCCTGGCGCTTCTGTTGCATCTGGTCATAGTAAGAAATGATTTGAACAGAATCCTGAATAGTGCGACGGGGTGTCTTATCCACAAACTTAATAAACTGATTACTGGTAGCTGACGCCACACTACCATTAATATAGGTAAAGGTAGTATTCCGATTCGTCGTCATAGCAGCATTTACTTCCAATCCTTGAGCTGCGTTCCCGGAAAGCAGCACATTTCCGGTGCCATATACCGTACCATAGAAAGGCATATCTGCCGACTCCTTCGTATTCATAACAAGCATATTATCAGCTTGTATCTCAAAACGATAATTCAAGTTCTTAAAATGCAGGAAATGCAAATATCCGTTTATTCTTCCGGAATGCCCTTCCATATCGGAAATATACATATTATTGAATGTCAATCCGGTAGGAGCAAGGTGAATCGTATCCTTAACGGCAAAATGGGTATTCAATATATCAAATTTCATGGAAGCATCTGTCATAACTGCACCATCCAAGTTCAACCCCTTGAATTTTCCATAAAAATGGACTTTACCTGTTCCTCGTCCTTTTATATCAGTGGCAATAGACTTCATATAATGCTCAAGGAATTTCAGATTCAGTTCGTTTGCTTCGATATTCAAGTCAAGTCCACTTTCAGGTTTTAATGGGTAGATAATACCGGTGACACGTGATGGAGCAGGAGTTATATCCTGAATAGATGCATCCAGGCGGATACCTCTGTTTTCATTATCCCATTCACCATATATATCCAAGTCACCCAGACGTCCTTCGTTAAGAGAGAAATTCTTTACAAATAAGCGAGTATTCATTACAGGCTTCTTTAGCACACCGCTTGCGTAAGCTGTTCCCGTAGCGTCACCTTCAAAGTTTACGTCATCAGAGATACTTGCAATATCGAATACATATCCCATATTAATATCCTTCAAATCGACTTTAACCGTGTCTTCGGGATTGTCGGAGAGGCGTCCGTTAATACGTACATAACGATCCTGGTGACTAAAGTAGAAATTATTCACATCTACCTTACCCGAATCCACCACTACTTGCGAAGGATGTATCTTCCAAAGAGTATCATTCAAAATAATATCCGTTGGATTCACATCTACCATTGCCTTCAACAAAGGCTTTTCTCCCTCAGTTCGTAAAAACTTGGCTACGGCTGCCAGTTGTCCGCTATATGTTACTGCTGCGCTATTTCCCCAGTTCAAAGTCGTACTGACATTATCGTCTTTCGCTTGTGCGTCCAATGAAAGATTAACCGCGCCTTTTTTCTTCAAATTAGTCAAACGAATCCGTGCACGAATATGATCCGCCGGATTCTCACACAGAATCATGCCGGACTCTATATAGTTATTCTTATACTGCAAACGAGGGAAATAGCCTTCCACACGCAAACGCTGCATAGGATCATTAAAATATCCCTTTAAAGTAGAATGAGTATATACAGCCAGCGGAATATCAAAAACCGTAGATAAGATATCCGTATTATATATATGTATATCAAACAGAAAGTTATTGTGCGTTTCAACCGGCTTTTTAGGCGGCAATATTAGAGAGGGAACATACTTTCTCATGATATTTAGAATACTGGCAGGCAACGTGTGATACTGGAATTTTCCCTCTATGCTTGCTGTCAAGAACTCGGAAGTCAGTCTCAGTTGATTCTCGTCATTTTGCTTTGTTGCCCGGATATTCATGTTTTTCATAAAATACTCTTTATCCGGAGCTGCAAACTTCAAACTATCTACATTGATTTCTCCAATCATCTCGTCCACAGAACCGCCCGTAAAGTTGGCTTTCAGTTTCAAAGAAAACTCCGAATCCGGATACTTGGCAGTGAGATTCAAATCATTTGGCCGTACTTTATCCACTACTGCAAGAAAATTAAAAGTCGGAACCTTGGAAGTGACATTGACATCCCCATTCAAATAGATGGAACCATTTGGATCGTCCAAGGCGACCTTGCCATTAAAGCCCCCCCGTTTATATTCCCCGTCCAACGTAATATTCTCATATCTATATCTGCTATAATCTATGGAGGCAATCAAGCCTTTTAGTTCAACAACAGGAAGCTGGTTTGCCATGTGCCGGCCATGCACATCGAGATTGAAAGTAATTTCTCCCAGCTTTTCATTAGCCAATAGGTCACCGAGCCTAAAATCTTCTGTTTTCACTGCACCGGAATAAGCAAATAGTCCCTTACTCTTATCCGAACTTAACTTCAAGTCAGTCTTTACGCTACCCAGACTGGTACGTAATTGCCCATAAGTAACCAGATCTGTGAAATACCCGGAGATTTCTCCCCGGAAGCTAACATCACCCAAACGTTCAAGGACAGGAGGAACCCCATTATAATTGTGATTCAGATTACGTACTAAAAAGCCGACGCCGCGAGTATTTGCCGAAAGTTCGGAAAGAGTGCCATATACATATGCATCTTGCGGGCGCGACAAATCCTGTAGCGACACATCTCCTCTGAGACGGAACTGCCGGTCGTCCGCTGTAATCTCCAAATGCGAACAAGTCAATTGATCGACCGTACCTTTTATTTCCATATCCAACGTGACCGGTTCCTTAAAATGCGACAAAACAGGTACAAAAGGTGAAATGTCTTTTAATGTAACTTGCGACGGTAGCGTACGGAAAGAAAAACGAACTTGTTCTGTAAAATGATTGAAAGATTCCAGGCTATCATATAGCAGATGTATGGTATCCATTTTCAAGGAAGTTTCAGGAAGTTCGATAGCAAAGTTATCAATATTCGTCTGTTTACTATTAGCAATCAATTTCAGGCTCAACTTCTTTAAAGAAAATCCCGATGCCTTTTCATCAAGACTTAATCGTTTGATTCCTAGATTCACAGAGTCCTTGCTCAATGCTTTCAAGGAGATGTTAGCAATGATATTCTGGAGCTGGACATGCTTTGCATTAAACTTTCCTGGTGTTTCTTCTTCCGAAAGCACATGATAGGTCATCCGCCCACGACGAATCAAAATGGAATTGATACGCAAATCAAGCGAACTCTCTTTTTTCACCGTATCCTTAGAGGCGAAAGCATCCAGGACAAACTTAAAATTAGGCGGAGAAGCCGGCGTCTCTTTCTGAAGATTGATATTGAAACCAAAAAGCTGCACACTGCTAATGGAAATCTTTCCTTTGAAGAAAGGCATTATGTCAAATTTGGCAGACAGACGGGTTACTTTGAGCATTTCCTGCCCGCTTTGATCGTCAAGTAATACATCGTCAATAATAATACGGTTCAACAATCCGATATTAATTCTGCCGATCACGACTTTTGTTCTCAATACTTCGGAAAGTTCTTCAGCCACAAATGAACTCATAGCTTGCTGAACATTTGGTATATTCAGCAAGATAATAGCCCCTATATATACTCCCAGTACAATACCGACTACCCAGCGTACAGTCTTTTTCAGCGTTCTGATAAGCGATTACTTTTATTTTGCGAACAAAAGTAATATAAAAAAGTGAGATAGAGAAAAAGAAAGCAATCAGATAAGCCCATGTTTCCGACAAGACCTATTACTTGAAACTCTCTTTTTTATATTCTACAAACAAAAATATAAAATAGTTCGTATGAATCGTAGTTTTATGATTACTTTTGCACCGTTTAATATAAATACTTATGAGTGCAATAATATTAGGAATTGAATCCTCTTGTGATGATACATCGGCAGCCGTTATCAAGGATGGTTATCTGCTGTCAAATGTGGTATCAAGTCAAGCCGTACACGAAGCATACGGTGGAGTAGTACCTGAACTCGCTTCACGGGCACACCAGCAAAATATCGTACCAGTAGTACATGAAGCATTAAAACGTGCCGGTGTCACTAAAGAAGAATTGAGTGCAATAGCTTTCACTCGTGGTCCGGGCTTGATGGGCTCCTTGCTTGTCGGTGTTTCTTTCGCCAAAGGATTCGCTCGTTCTTTAAATATTCCTATGATTGATGTTAATCATCTAACAGGACACGTTTTAGCGCATTTTATTAAAGTGGAAGGAGAAGAGAGTAAACAACCTCAATTCCCGTTCCTTTGCTTGCTTGTGTCCGGAGGAAATTCACAAATTATATTGGTGAAAGCATATAATGACATGGAAATTCTCGGTCAGACGATTGATGATGCCGCAGGCGAGGCAATAGATAAATGTTCAAAAGTTATGGGATTAGGTTATCCTGGCGGTCCGATTATTGACAAACTGGCACGCCAGGGAAATCCGAAAGCATTCACGTTCAGTAAACCGCATATTCCAGGCTTGGATTACAGTTTTAGCGGGCTGAAAACCTCATTTCTGTATTCATTGCGCGATTGGATGAAAGAAGATCCTGATTTTATCGAACATCATAAAGTGGATCTGGCGGCATCGCTGGAAGCGACGGTTGTAGACATACTGATGGATAAATTGCGGAAAGCAGCCAAAGAATATAAAATTAAAGAAGTGGCCGTAGCAGGTGGGGTTTCTGCAAATAACGGGTTGCGTAATTCGTTCCGGGAACATGCGGAGAAATATGGCTGGAACATATTTATTCCTAAATTTAGCTACACGACTGACAATGCGGCTATGATTGCCATTACCGGATATTTTAAATATTTGGATAAAGACTTCTGCTCCATTGATCTTCCGGCCTATTCGCGCGTCACATTATAAGTCGTTTTTGCATACCTATATAATATTAGGAGTATATATAATTAAAATAGGAAAATATGTTTGCCGAGATTATAACCATTGGCGATGAATTGCTGATAGGGCAGGTCGTTGATACTAATTCCGCCTGGATGGGGCAGGAGTTAAACAAAATAGGTATTGAAGTCCTTCGTATTATTTCAATTCGCGACCGGGAAGAAGAGATCCTGGAAGCGATTGATAATGCGATGAAAAGGGTGAATATTGTTTTAGTAACCGGAGGACTTGGTCCTACTAAAGATGACATAACCAAACAAACTCTTTGTAAGTACTTCCATACGGAACTGATATTCAGCGAGGAAGTATTTGAAAATGTAAAGCGGGTGTTGGCGGGAAAAATCCCAATGAATGCACTCAATAAAAGCCAAGCGATGGTTCCTAAGGATTGTACGGTAATCAATAATCCGGTAGGAAGTGCTTCTGTCAGTTGGTTTGAAAAAGATGGAAAGGTACTTGTTTCTATGCCCGGAGTTCCGCAGGAAATGACTGCCGTAATGACCGAAAGCGTATTGCCGAGGTTGCAAGAAAGGTTTCAAACGGATGTAATCATTCACCAGACCTTCCTCGTGCAGCATTATCCGGAATCGGTACTGGCAGAAAAATTGGAGTCTTGGGAAAATGCTTTGCCGGAATGTATCAAATTGGCATATCTGCCTAAACTCGGAATAATTCGCCTGAGACTAACCGGGCGCGGACAAAAAAAGGAAAAGGTAAAAGCCCTTCTTGACCGCGAAAAAGTAAAACTGGAGGAAATATTAGGTGAAGACATTTTTAGTGAGGAAGATACGCCACTGGAAATTATCGTGGGCGAACTATTGAAAAAGAAGAAATTAACCGTTTCCACCGCAGAAAGTTGTACCGGTGGAAGTATTGCCGCACGATTGACATCCATCGCCGGGAGCTCGGAATATTTTAATGGCAGTGTAGTAGCTTATTCTAATGACGTAAAAATGAGACTCTTGGGTGTTTCCTCCGAGACTCTGGAATGCTATGGCGCTGTAAGCGAGGAAACTGTAATTGAAATGGTGAAAGGTGCGATGAAAGCATTAAAAACTGACTGCGCCGTTGCGACATCAGGAATAGCCGGTCCGGGGGGCGGCACTCCGGAGAAACCTGTGGGAACTGTTTGGATAGCTGCTGGTTATAAAAACGAAATTCGTACTTACAGACAGGAAACGAATCGTGGAAGAGCCATGAACATCGAAAGAGCAGGCAATAATGCACTACTAATGCTCCGGGATTTACTCAAATAAAGAAAAATAGCCGCCTATAAGTGAATTATTTTAAGAAATCCTTGTTTTATACGGATAAAAGTGCTTACTTTGCGTCCTGTTTGAAATAAGTATAGATATAAAACTATAAAAATAAGATAGAAATGTCGAAGATTTGTCAAATTACCGGAAAGAAAGCCATGATTGGCAACAATGTTTCACACTCAAAGAGAAGAACTAAAAGAACCTTTGATTTGAACTTGTTTAACAAAAAGTTCTATTATGTAGAACAGGATTGTTGGATCAGCCTTAGTATTTGTGCTAACGGGCTGCGTATTATCAACAAAAAAGGACTGGACGCTGCGCTGACTGAAGCTGTGGCTAAAGGTTTTTGTGATTGGAAAAGCATTAAAGTAATCGGCTAAACGTAGAGGAGAAAACTTACAATGGCAAAGAAAGCAAAAGGTAACAGAGTACAGGTGATTCTGGAATGTACAGAACACAAAGACAGTGGAATGCCGGGAACATCTCGTTATATCACAACTAAGAACAGAAAGAATACTACAGAAAGACTTGAGTTGAAAAAATACAACCCGATTCTAAAGAGAGTAACAGTACACAAGGAAATTAAATAATAAAAGAAGTATAACCCATGGCAAAGAAAACAGTAGCAAGTTTGCACGATGGCACCAAAGAAGGTCGTGCTTATACCAAGGTTATCAAAATGGTAAAAT
Organism: Bacteroides sp. f07; assembly: GCF_042854785.1. Classification (NCBI taxonomy): domain Bacteria; kingdom Pseudomonadati; phylum Bacteroidota; class Bacteroidia; order Bacteroidales; family Bacteroidaceae; genus Bacteroides; species Bacteroides sp. f07. Next base: position 1,862,592 of record NZ_BAABXI010000001.1, read on the forward strand.
CTCCGAAAACCGGAGCATACGTTTTTGATGAACAAATGGTTCCGAACGAAAAAGTACAAGACTTTTTCAAAAAGTAATTGAAATAGCATACACGCTATAAAGCCAAAATCCTCTCATTGTTTATCAGTGAGAGGATTTTTTATTGCTTCTTTTTTTACTTTTTCAATCCTTTGTTATATCTTTGTAGCATAATGTATTATACAAACAACCGTAAATATGGGATTTTTCAGTTTTTTTTCAAAGGAGAAGAAGGAAACTTTAGATAAAGGATTATCTAAAACCAAAGAGAGCGTATTTAGTAAAATAGCTCGTGCTGTGGCTGGTAAGTCAAAGGTAGATGATGAAGTATTGGATAATCTGGAAGAAGTGCTGATCACATCCGATGTGGGTGTGGAAACCACTTTGAATATTATCAAGCGCATAGAAAAACGTGCTGCTGCAGATAAATATGTCAATACCCAGGAACTGAATCATATATTGCGTGACGAAATAGCCGCCCTGTTAACCGAAAATAATTCGGATGATGTAGCTGATTTTGACGTGCCTATCGAAAGAAAGCCTTATGTGATTATGGTGGTGGGAGTAAATGGGGTAGGCAAGACTACGACTATCGGAAAACTGGCTTATCAGTTTAAAAAGGCGGGCAAATCCGTTTATTTGGGAGCTGCCGATACATTCCGTGCTGCCGCTGTGGAACAGCTCATGATTTGGGGAGAACGGGTAGGGGTACCGGTTATCAAACAGAAAATGGGAGCTGACCCGGCATCTGTTGCATACGACACCCTCAGTTCCGCTGTTGCTAACAATGCTGATGTTGTCATCATTGACACGGCCGGACGTCTTCACAATAAAGTCGGCTTGATGAATGAGCTGACGAAGATAAAGAACGTTATGAAAAAAGTGGTGCCTGATGCACCGGATGAAGTTTTGCTGGTATTGGATGGTTCAACCGGACAAAATGCTTTCGAACAGGCAAAGCAATTCACTTTGGCAACTGAAGTGACTGCTATGGCTATCACAAAACTGGATGGTACGGCTAAAGGCGGTGTTGTAATTGGCATTTCCGATCAGTTCAAGATTCCTGTAAAATACATCGGATTAGGCGAAGGTATGGAGGACTTACAAGTATTCCGTAAAAACGAATTTGTAGATTCCTTGTTTGGAGAGAATGCATGAAAAGAAAAAGAATTGATATAATTACCTTAGGGTGCTCCAAAAATCTGGTAGATTCAGAGCAATTGATGCGTCAATTGGAGGAGGCGGGATACAGCGTAACCCATGATACGGAAAATCCCCAAGGAGAAATAGCCGTTATCAACACATGTGGTTTTATCGGCGATGCCAAAGAGGAGTCTATCAATATGATTCTAGAATTTGCCGAAAGGAAGGAAGAAGGTGATTTAAAGAAGCTTTTCGTAATGGGATGCCTTTCCGAACGCTACCTTAAGGAACTGGCGGTTGAAATACCTCAAGTGGATAAATTTTATGGGAAATTCAACTGGAAAGAATTATTGCAGGATTTAGGGAAGGCTTATCATGACGAATTGTATATTGAGCGAACGTTGACTACTCCCAAGCATTATGCTTATCTGAAAATATCAGAAGGATGTGACCGTAAATGCTCTTATTGCGCTATTCCGATTATTACAGGACGCCATATTTCCAAATCCATAGAAGAAATACTGGACGAAGTTCGATATTTGGTTTCACAAGGTGTGAAAGAGTTTCAAGTTATTGCTCAGGAATTGACTTATTATGGTATTGACCGATATAAGAAGCAGATGCTTCCTGAACTAATAGAACGCATTTCGGATATACCAGGAGTGGAATGGATTCGCTTGCATTACGCATATCCAGCACACTTTCCCACTGATTTATTCCGGGTTATGCGTGAACGCGATAATGTATGCAAATATATGGATATCGCTCTTCAACATATCAGTGATAATATGTTGAAACTGATGCGTCGACAGGTTACTAAGGAAGATACTTACAGACTGATTGAACAATTTCGTAAAGAAGTGCCGGGTATTCACCTACGGACGACTTTAATGGTAGGACATCCTGGGGAAACAGAGGAAGACTTTGAAGAATTAAAGGAGTTTGTGCGCAAGGTACGCTTCGATAGAATGGGGGCTTTTGCTTATTCCGAAGAGGAGGGTACATATGCCGCAGAAGCCTATGAGGATATTATTCCGCAAGAAGTGAAACAAGCCCGGCTTGATGAATTAATGGATATACAACAGGGAATTTCGGCTGAGTTGAGCGCCGGAAAAATCGGTAAACAGATGAAAATTATCATCGATCGGCTGGAAGGGGATTTTTATATCGGAAGAACAGAATTTGATTCACCGGAAGTGGATCCGGAGGTGTTGATTAATCATGCTGAAAAGGAGCTTGAAATCGGAAAGTTTTATCAGGTAGAAGTGATAGACGCAGACGATTTTGATTTATATGCAAAGATAATAAATGACTATGAATAATAAGGAGTTTACATCTGAACTGGCTGAAAGATTGGGGTACACCATCAAGGATACTTCTGAATTGATAGCATCTTTGTTGTCTGAAATGACAAAGGAACTGGAGGAAGGTAATATGATTGGAATACAAGGATTCGGTTCTTTTGAAGTAAAAAAGAAAGCGGAACGTATTTCAATCAATCCAGCAAGTAAACAGCGTATGCTGGTGCCTCCCAAGCTGGTGCTGTCTTACAAACCCAGTAATACACTGAAAGATAAGTTTAAATAAATATTTCCCGTTATGAATGAAAGACTAACAATTCAAGACCTTACCGACTTATTGGCCGCTAAACATAGCATGACCAAGAAGGATGCCGAGGCGTTCGTAAAAGAGTTTTTCCTCCTGATAGAGCAAGCCTTGGAGAGCGAGAAGACTGTAAAAATCAAAGGATTGGGAACTTTCAAACTTATTGATGTAGATAGCCGGGAAAGTGTCAATGTCAACACAGGTGAACGTTTTCAGATAAAGGGACATACGAAGGTGTCGTTTTCTCCGGACGCGAATCTGAGGGATACGATAAACAAACCTTTTGCGCATTTCGAGACTGTTTTGTTGAACGAAAACACAATATTGGAGGATACCCCGATAGAGGAACCGGAAGAGGAAGAGGTAAATATAGTTCAGGAAGAACAAATAACCGAACAACCGATTGAAACAGAGACAGTGGTTGAAGAGCCGATTGTTGTTGAAGCTATAAACATAGAAGTAATGGTTGAACAGCAGCCGGAAGAATTGCCATTAACTGAAGCCGATAGCGAAAAAGGAGTAGAACAAGAACCGATTGAAGAAGAAATTCCTATTGTTGAACAGCGTCAACTGCCGGAACAGCCGATAAAAGAGACAGAAAGGATTACAGCTGAGCAAATTATCGAGCAGGAACTTCTGAAAGCAAATCTAAAACCTGAAACTCCTGTAGTATTGCCTGAAAAGGAGAATGTAAATCTTTCAGAGTCAGCACAGACTACTACCGCTCCAGACTCTAAGAAAAAGACTCCTGCGAAGGAAAAATCACCGGTCCCTTACTTAATTACTATCATCATTCTTGTTTTGTTGCTATGTGGAGGTGTTATTCTATTCATTTATTATCCGGATATGTTCTCTTCTTCACCCGATAAAAATATGCTTGAGATGCCACCTGTAACAACCCAACCAGTTCATCCGGAAGCACAACCCGCTGACACAATCGAGCATAAAGATACAATTAAAGAAGCTACGCCCGATATGTCTAAAACTGTTGTTACTCCACAACCGGTCGCTAAAAAGGAAGAAATGGCAGCCCCTGCAAAAACAGGAAATAAGGTTGCGCAACAACAACCTGCCGCTTATTTGGATTCGGCGTCATATAAGATTACAGGAACCAAAACTAAGTATACAATCAAAGAGGGGGAAACTTTAACAAGGGTTTCTTTGCGGTTTTATGGCACAAAAGCAATGTGGCCGTACATTGTGAAGCACAATCCGAAGGTTATTAAGAACCCTGACAATGTACCTTATGGTACAACAATTGAAATACCGGAACTTACGAAAGAATAAACAGTAATAATCCATATTCACCCGGCCATACAAATCTTGTATTGACCGGGTGATATGTTATGGATGTGCAAAAGCGTATGAAAGTACCTTAATCTAAAGATTTCGCATTGTTTTTTAATAAAAATTAGTTGCAATCGTTAATTATATGGCGTACTTTTGGGGGCTGAATAATAAGCCTTATGACACAGGCAAGGCTTACATTAAATAATGGGATATAAATAATAAAATATTAAGTATTTATGGCTGAATCAATAGATATCCGCGAGCTAAATGAGCGGATTGAAAGACAAAGTGCTTTCGTTACCAATCTTACGACAGGTATGGACCAAATTATTGTTGGTCAGAAACATTTGGTTGAATCACTGCTTATCGGATTACTCTCCGATGGTCACGTTCTGTTGGAAGGTGTACCCGGTCTGGCAAAAACTTTGGCTATTAAGACACTCGCGTCTCTGATTGATGCGAAATATAGCCGTATCCAGTTCACACCGGACTTACTGCCTGCCGATGTTATCGGTACAATGGTTTACAGTCAGAAAGATGAATCTTTTAAAGTGCAAAGAGGACCGGTTTTCGCTAACTTTGTATTAGCTGATGAAATAAACCGTGCTCCGGCCAAAGTACAGAGTGCTTTGCTGGAAGCAATGCAGGAACGGCAGGTTACTATTGGTAAGGAAACATTTGTTTTACCGGAACCTTTTCTTGTATTGGCTACTCAAAACCCTATTGAACAAGAAGGTACTTATCCGCTTCCTGAAGCACAGGTCGACCGTTTCATGCTGAAGGTTGTTATCGACTATCCGAAGTTGGAAGAAGAAAAGCTGATTATTCGCCAGAATATTAACGGAGAGAAATTCAATGTGAAACCTATTCTGAAAGCTGACGAGATTATTGAAGCACGAAAAGTTGTTCGTCAGGTATATCTGGATGAGAAAATCGAACGTTATATAGTAGATATCGTATTTGCTACTCGTTTCCCGGAAAAATATGATCTCAAAGAATTGAAAGATATGATCGGATTCGGTGGTTCACCCCGTGCTTCTATCAACTTGGCTTTGGCTGCCCGGACATATGCTTTCATTAAACGTCGTGGTTATGTAATTCCGGAAGATGTACGTGCCGTGGCGCATGATGTTCTTCGTCATCGTATCGGATTGACATATGAAGCGGAAGCCAACAATATGACTTCGGACGAAATCATCAGCAAGATTCTGAATAAGGTTGAAGTACCCTAATTCGTAGTTATAATACAGTCTATAAGTAGTCATTGTGTGGTACACTTGACTACTTTAGCTACTTACTACTTAACTACTGTATAAATGGAAACAAGTGAAATACTAAAGAAAGTTCGTCAGATTGAAATTAAGACACGGGGATTGTCTAACAATATCTTTGCAGGCCAGTATCACTCGGCTTTCAAAGGTAGGGGTATGTCGTTCTCGGAAGTCAGGGAATATCAGTTTGGCGATGATATACGTGACATAGACTGGAATGTGACTGCGCGTTTTAACAAACCCTACGTAAAAGTGTTTGAGGAAGAACGTGAGCTGACAGTTATGTTGATGGTTGATGTTTCCGGAAGTTTGGAATTTGGTACTGTCAAGCAGTTAAAGAAGGATATGGTAACAGAGATTGCTGCCACGCTCGCTTTTTCTGCTATACAGAATAATGATAAAATCGGTGTGATTTTCTTTTCAGACCGGATAGAGAAGTTTATTCCTCCCAAAAAGGGACGTAAACATATTCTATATATAATCCGTGAACTGATTGATTTTCAACCGGAAAGCCGTCACACGAATATACGTCTTGCATTGGAGTACTTGACTAACGTAATGAAAAGGCGTTGTACGGCATTCATTCTATCGGATTTCATTGACCAGGAAAGTTTCAAAAACGCATTAACTATAGCTAACCGGAAGCATGATGTAGTAGCATTACAAGTTTATGACCGGAGAATCTGCGACCTTCCTCCTATAGGATTAATGCGGGTAAAAGATGCGGAAACCGGTCATGAACAATGGATAGATACTTCTTCTAAAGCTGTGCGCCGGGCACATCGCGACTGGTGGATACAGAAGCAGGCTGAACTGAACGATACATTTACCAAAAGTAATGTAGATTCTGTATCTGTCAGAACTGACCAAGATTACGTAAAGGCATTGTTGAACTTATTTGCCAAACGAAATTAATGAAATCAAATATGAATAGAAATATTATTCTGATAGCATTATTAGGTTTACTATCTATCGGCAAAGTAACTGCGCAATCTGTCACAGTGGAAGCTAAGATAGATTCGCTGCAAATACTGATTGGCGAACAGGCGAAAGTGCAATTGCAAGTAGCTATGGATGCCAAGCAGCGTGCTGTTTTTCCTGCTTATACCGACACGTTAGTAAAGGGGGTGGAAATTATAGAAACTGTCAAAACGGATACGCAATTCCTGAATGATCGTCAGCGAATGCTGATTACTCAGGAATATGTTATCACTTCTTTTGACTCGGCTTTATATTATCTGCCGCCAATGCCTGTTACTGTAGACGGTAAAGAGTATAAATCTAAAGCTTTGGCACTGAAAGTATATTCCATGCCGGTCGATACATTACATCCTGACCAATTCTTTGGACAGAAACCTGTAATGAAAGCACCTTTCGCGTGGGAAGACTGGTATGGCTTGATTGCTTGTTCATTTCTAGCTTTGCCGCTACTTGGTTTGCTGATTTATCTTATTATCCGTATCCGTGATAATAAACCGATTATCCGCAAGATAAAAGTTGAACCTAAGTTGCCGCCACATCAGGCTGCAATGAAGGAGATAGAACGTATCAAAACCGAAAAGGTATGGCAGAAAGGACAGCCGAAGGAATATTATACGGAACTAACTGATATTCTTCGTACTTATATCAAAGACCGTTTCGGATTTAATGCTCTAGAAATGACTTCTTCTGAAATTATTGATAAATTGTTGGAAATGAATGATAAGGAGGCTATATCTGATTTGAAGGTTCTCTTCCAGACTGCCGATTTAGTGAAGTTTGCCAAACATGATCCTCAGATGAATGAGAATGACGCAAACTTAATCAATGCTATCGACTTTATCAACGAAACGAAACAATTGGAAGAGGAAAACCAGAAACCGCAGCCAACAGAAATTACCATCATTGAAAAGCGCTCTTTACGCGTCAAAGTAATGCTGATTTGCGGAATTACACTTTTATCAGTAGCATTGATTGGTACCTTTATATATATAGGTATGCAGATATACAATCTTTTTGTATAAAGAATGTGTAACTTGAATACTAAATAGTAAACTGTTAAATCATAAATAAAATGGTTTTTGCCAATATTGAATATCTGTTTTTGCTATTATTACTTATACCTTATATAGTATGGTATATTCTGAAGCAAAGAAAAAGTGAAGCAACTCTTCAAATTTCGGATGCTAGAGTATATGCACATACTCCGAAAAGTTATAAGAATTATTTGTTGCATGCTCCATTTCTACTACGCATCATAGCGTTGGTATTGGTTATTTTGGTTCTTGCACGCCCACAAACGACTAATAAGTGGCAAAACAGCGAGATAGAAGGTATTGATATCATGCTGGCTATCGATGTTTCCACTAGTATGTTGGCCGAAGACTTGAAGCCTAATAGACTGGAAGCTGCTAAGGATGTAGCCGCAGAGTTTATTAATGGACGTCCGAATGATAATATCGGTATCACATTATTTGCCGGTGAGACTTTCACTCAGTGTCCATTGACTGTAGATCATGCTGTATTGCTGGATATGATTCATAATATCAAATGTGGTCTTATCGAGGATGGTACAGCAGTAGGTATGGGAATAGCGAATGCTGTAACCCGCCTGAAAGACAGCAAAGCTAAATCGAAAGTTATCATTTTGCTGACGGATGGTACCAATAACAAAGGAGATATTTCTCCGATGACGGCCGCTGAAATAGCTAAAAGTTTTGGTATTCGTGTATATACCATTGGAGTAGGAACGAATGGAATGGCGCCTTATCCTTATCCGGTCGGAAATACTGTGCAATATGTAAATATGCCGGTAGAAATTGATGAAAAGACATTGACGCAGATAGCTGGAACAACAGATGGCAACTATTTCCGGGCTACCAGTAATTCGAAACTGAAAGAAGTGTATGAAGAAATTGATAAACTGGAGAAAACTAAACTGAATGTAAAAGAGTATAGCAAGCGGGATGAAGACTATCACTGGTTTGCATTAGCTGCTTTTCTCTGTGTTTTACTGGAAGTACTGCTACGTAATTCAATACTCAAAAAGATTCCGTAAAGGTGGTTTGTCAATTGTAATTTGTCAATCGTAAAATAGTAAAGAAGATGTTTCGATTTGGAGAACCTACATATTTATATTTATTGCTGCTATTACCATTTTTAGCAGCTTTCTACCTGTATTCTAACTACAAAAGAAGGAAGAATATCCGCCGTTTTGGAGATCCGGCTTTGTTGGCTCAACTAATGCCTGATGTATCTAAATATCGTCCGGATGTGAAATTTTGGATACTTTTTGCTGCTATCGGTTTATTTTCAGTACTATTAGCACGTCCTCAATTTGGTGCTAAACTGGAAACGGTGAAACGTAAGGGAGTCGAAGTGATTATTGCATTAGATATTTCAAACTCCATGCTTGCCCAGGATGTACAGCCAAGCCGTTTGGAGAAAGCCAAAAGACTAATATCCAGATTGGTAGATGAGCTTGATAATGATAAAGTCGGTATGATTGTTTTCGCCGGTGATGCTTTTACGCAATTGCCAATTACTAGCGACTACATTTCCGCTAAGATGTTTCTGGAATCTATAAATCCTTCATTAATATCCAAACAAGGTACAGCTATTGGAGAAGCTATTAATTTAGCGACTCGTAGCTTCACTCCCCAAGAAGGAGTAGGACGTGCCATCATCGTCATTACTGACGGTGAGAATCACGAAGGTGGCGCAGTCGAAGCTGCTAAGGCTGCCGCTGAAAAAGGTATCCAGGTAAATGTGTTGGGAGTAGGTATGCCTGATGGGGCTCCCATACCAGCTGAAGGTACAAATGATTATCGACGTGACCGGGAAGGTAATGTAATCGTTACCCGTTTGAATGAGACTATGTGTCAGGAGATTGCCAAAGAGGGAAAAGGTATATATGTACGGGTTGATAACTCTAATTCTGCACAGAAAGCTATTAATCAGGAAGTGAACAAAATGGCAAAATCTGACGTGGAATCAAAAGTCTACACGGAATTTAACGAACAATTCCAAGCAATTGCCTGGATTATTCTACTATTGCTATTGGCAGAAATATTAATTTTGGACCGCAAGAATCCTTTATTTAAGAACGTTCATCTGTTTTCTAATAAGAAATAGTTATATAGTTATGCACATGTTAAAAAGTAAATATATTCTATCTGTTGTGTTTCTGTTGGCAACAACCACTGTCTCAGCTCAGAAAGCAGAACGCGACTATATCCGTAAAGGAAACCGGCTGTTTAATGATAGTGTATTTGTAGATGCAGAGGTGAACTACCGAAAAGCCCTGGAAATAAACCCCAAATCTACAGTATCCATGTATAATTTGGGAAACACGCTTTCACAACAGCAAAAGTTTCAGGATGCCATGGAACAATATGTGTCGGCTAGTAATATAGAAAAGGATAAAATGAAACTGGCTCATATTTACCACAACATGGGAGTGCTTTTCCAAGCCGGCAAAGATTACGCTAAAGCTGTAGATGCGTATAAAATGTCATTACGCAATAACCCTACAGACCATGAAACGAGATATAATCTGGCTCTTGCACAAAAAATGCTGAAAGATCAGCAACAGAACCAACAGAATCAAGACCAAAATCAGGACCAAAACAAAGATCAACAAAAGCAGGATCAAAAACAAGACCAGAATAAAGATAAACAGAACGATCAGAAGCAAGATGAAAAGAAAGATCAGCAGCAACCGCCGAAATCTGAGAAACAAAATAATCAGATGTCAAAGGAGAACGCTGAGCAACTACTGAATTCTGTGATGCAGGATGAAAAAAACGTGCAGGATAAAGTAAAAAAACAACGGAAAGTTATGCAAGGTGGTCGTTTAGAAAAGGATTGGTAATATAAAGTTGACGATATAAATTTCATAAGCAATGAGAAAACTGATTATTATATTGATGGCATTGATAGCATATAGCACTCAGGCGTTGGCCGACAAAGTGTCTTTTACTGCTTCTGCTCCTGACGCGGTAGTAGTAGGCGATCAATTCAGGCTGTCTTACACCGTAACCACACAGAAAGTAAAGGATTTCCAGGTACCCTCAATTAAGGGGTTTGACGTACTGATGGGGCCAAGCCGCTCGCAACAAAGTAGTACTCAAATTATAAATGGTAGTGTTACATCTACCAGCAGCATTACGTTTACATATATATTGATGGCTAACACTGCTGGTGAATACACAATTGGTGGTGCTTCAATAGTAGCAGATGGTAACCAAATGGTGTCAAACTCTGTAAAAATTAAAGTATTACCACAGGACCAGAGTAGTAATAGCGGACAAAATAGTAATAATAACTCTTCCGTACATTCCTCGTCCGCCACGAGTGTATCTAATCAAGACCTGTTTATCACGGCAACTGCCAGCAAGACCAATGTGTTTGAGCAGGAAGCATTTGTTCTGACATATAAAATATATACCAGAGAATCTAATTTGCAGCTAAATAATGCTAAACTCCCTGATTTTAAAGGTTTCCATTCACAGGAAATCGAAATGACTACAAATGCCAAGTGGACTCCAGAACATTATCAGGGACGCAACTACTATACAACAGTTTATCGTCAGTTTGTGCTTTTTCCACAGCAATCTGGTAAACTCTATATAGATCCGGCTCAATTTCAAATGACAGTAGGCAAACCTGTACAATCGGCCGATCCTTTTGATGCATTCTTTAACGGTGGAAGTAGTGTGATCGAGATAAAAAAATCTATCGCTACGCCTAAGATAGCAATAAACGTCAATCCGCTTCCAGCCGGTAAGCCTTCCGACTTCTCAGGCGGAGTGGGAGAGTTTACTATTTCGTCTTCTATCAATAGCAAAGAATTGAAAACCAATGATGCTATTACAATTAAACTAGTTATTTCAGGTACAGGAAACTTGAAGTTGATTTCTAATCCAGAAATCAACTTCCCAGATGATTTCGAAGTATATGATCCTAAAGTAGATAATCAAGTCAGATTGACTCGAGAAGGACTTACTGGCAACAAAGTAATCGAGTACTTGGCAATTCCCAGACATGCTGGGACATATAAGATTCCGGGAGTGTCTTTCAGTTACTTCGATATCCGTTCCAAATCATACAAAACTTTGAAAACGGAAGAGTATGTCGTGAATATTGAGAAGGGTGCGGGAAATGCAGATCAAGTGATTGCAAACTTTACTAATAAAGAGGACTTGAAAGTATTAGGAGAAGACATACGTTATATCAAGCAGAATGAGGTAGCTCTTCAGCCTAGAGGAAGCTTTTTCTATGGTTCAATGACTTATTGGTTATTCTACATTATTCCGGCTCTTGCCTTTATTATCTTCTTTATCGTTTATCGTAAACAAGCTACCGAGAATGCCAATGTTGCTAAAGTACGAACAAAGAAAGCTAATAAAGTCGCTACAAAACGAATGAAATTAGCAGGCAAGTTACTTTCCGAAAATAAGAAGGATGCTTTTTATGATGAGGTTTTAAAGGCATTATGGGGATATATTAGTGATAAATTAAATATTCCGGTATCTCGTTTATCCAAAGATAATATCGAAGAGAAACTGAGAAATCACGGAGTGAATGAAGAACTGATCAAAGAGTTCTTGAATGCACTGAATGACTGTGAATTTGCCCGTTTCGCCCCAGGTGATGAAAATCAAGCTATGGATAAGGTTTATTCATCTTCAATAGAAGTAATAAGCAAAATGGAGAATTCAATAAAACATTAACCCAGAAGAGATTGTGTTATGAAAAAAATATTATTTTTTATATTAATAGCAATATCGATGACTTGTTTTGGACAAGATGTCCAAAACATTGATTCTATACAAATAAACGATTCTATACAATCAAGTTCCACTATATTCTCCAACAATACATCAGGAGGTGTCACAAAAGCTGAAGGAGATTCCGCATATATAAAAGAAGATTATGCAACAGCTATCCAAGTATACGAAAGTCTTCTTAAAAACGGAGAGGCCGCTGAGATTTATTACAACTTAGGAAATAGTTATTATAAAATAGGAGAAATAGCAAAAGCAGTCCTTAACTATGAACGTGCCTTATTATTACAACCAGGGAATAATGACATTCGTGCTAATCTTGAAGTGGCACGCGCTAAAACAATAGACAAAGTAGAACCTGTTCCAGAGGTATTCTTTGTTTCCTGGACTAGGTCTTTGATAAATAGTATGAGCGTTGATGCATGGGCAATATGGGGAATTATTTCTTTCATTTTATTGATTGTTGCTCTTTACCTCTTCATATTCTCCAAACAAGTTACATGCAAGAAAGCAGGTTTCATATCAGGAATCATCTTTTTAATTATTACCATATGCGCAAATCTTTTTGCTTCAGAACAAAAGGAACATTTGGTCAACCGGAATGAAGCGATAGTAATGAATCCAAGTATCACAGTCAGAAGTACACCTAGAGAAAGTGGTACTAGCTTATTTATTCTTCATGAAGGAAGAAAGGTAAGCGTCAAGGATAATTCAATGAAAGAATGGAAAGAAATCCGTTTAGAAGACGGAAAAGTAGGATGGGTACCAGCTTCCGCTATTGAAGTGATATAAAGCTTAATAATAGATTTTATAAATTCGATAAAAAAAGATAAGCAAATAATTTGTTTTATCTTTTTTTTTGCTTAAGTTTATAGCGTGATAAAGAAATCACATAGTATTAACCATTAAATTTACGAGACATGAGAACAATAACATTTAATGAACTTCGTAAGATTAAAGATTCATTGCCTAGCGGTAGCATGCATAGAATAGCAGACGAACTTGGTTTACACGTAGATACTGTGCGGAACTTCTTCGGAGGCCACAATTTCAAAGAAGGAAAAAGTGTCGGAATACATCTTGAGCCTGGTCCAGACGGTGGACTGGTAATGCTGGATGATACGACCGTTCTTGATCGGGCTTTAAAAATATTGGATGAATTGAATATGAGTATGCAAAAAGAACAGGCTACCGAATCTGTGCAAGTTTAAAATATAGCAAGCAGAATCCCAATTGAGCAAACAATTGGGATTTCTTATTTGTTCTCACCTTACAAAAATATACACTTATGGAAGACAAATTAGTAACCCTAGCTATTCTGACATATACCAAAGCTCAGATATTAAAGAATGTCCTTGAAAATGAAGGTATAGAAACATACATTCATAATGTAAACCAAATACAACCAGTCGTTTCTTCAGGTGTCCGTTTGCGAATTAAGGAAAGTGATTTACCACGTGCACTGAAGATAACAGAAAGTTCTACTTGGTTATCAGAGAGTATAGTGGGAGAGAAGGAACCCAAAATTGAAAAGTCAAATAAGATTTTAATTCCTGTCGACTTTTCCAATTACTCGATGAAAGCGTGTGAATTTGCTTTTAATTTAGCAAAAACAGAGAACGCAGAAGTTGTCTTATTGCATGTTTATTTCACTCCTATATATGCATCTTCATTGCCATATGGAGATGTTTTCAATTACCAAGTTGGCGATGAAGAGACTGTAAAGACTATTATTCACAAAGCACATTCTGATCTCAATGCTCTGTCAACCAAGATAAAAGAAAAAGTTGCCTCAGGAGAATTTCCGGATGTCAAATATAGTTGTATTCTACGGGAAGGCATTCCTGAGGAAGAAATCCTCAGATATTCCAAAGAGCAGCCTCCCGTTGTGATTATCATGGGAACTCGAGGAAAGAATCAAAAGGATATTGATTTGATCGGTAGTGTAACTGCTGAAGTTATTGACAGAAGCCGTACTGCTGTGTTGGCCATTCCTGAAAATACACCATTCAAACAGTTCAGTGAGGCCAAGCGTATTGCTTTCATAACCAATTTCGATCAAAGGGATTTAATTGCATTTGAGGAATTCTTCAATACTTGGAAATCATTTTATTTTTCTGTATCCTTGATACACCTTACCGAGTCCAAAGATGCCTGGAATGAAATAAAACTTGCAGGAATAAAAGAATATTTCCATAAACAATACCCAGGGCTCGAAATTCATTATGATGTAGTAATGAATGACAATCTACTAAAAGGACTTGAGCAATATATCAAAGATAATCAAATAGATATAATCACACTTACTTCATATAAAAGAAGTATATTTGCTAGATTATTTAATCCAAGTATTGCCAGAAAGATGATATTTCATTCCGATACACCATTACTTGTTATTAACGGAGGGGGGGGGATGATCAAATGATATATAAAAAAGGCACTCAGGATTAGGGAATAATCATTATAATGTGCAAATAATTTAGCATAAAAAATCTTAAATAATTTCTTTATTTTCTTGTATTTTTCTACGATAGATTAAGTTATATTTTATATCCTGTATATTCATAGGCGGCAATGAGTCATATAATAGTGACATTTTTTGCTGCCTTTTTTCAGCAAGTTCTAGGCGTTGTTTTAGATATTTTTCGTCATATGTTTCGAGGTATAAGTAACGGCACAGTTCATTAGCACGAAGACAGTTGTCTATATATTCATGTTGTAAGCGGGTAGTATCCATACTTTTATAATACTCATTGGGGACAGATTTAAGACAGATTTGAGTGGGAAGAAACCAATACTTTTTAAGGATAGTTTTTTCATTATCTTCAATATGGAATTTATATGTAGGGTCAAGAAGTTCTACAATAGTTTTACGTTTAGAGATAAGTCTACATAATTCAGTATGAGCATCACGAATTTGTTTAGGCAGGACAACGGAAAGAGTAGGGAAGTAGATACGACGGAAGTATCCGGGCATAGTCACAGTTTGAGTATATCCAGTAAAAGGGTCAGTAGCAGTTATTTTTGTATCATCAGGGTGTGAACGGTAGTGTTCTAGGAATTTACGGGCATATTCAGCGCCAAGTCCACCATTTTTGCGGGAAGTAAGGAAGAATAAAGGATTTTTACCTTTTGGCGGTTCAAATTGTTTTTTCATATATTTCATGACATAAGAGATAGCACCTTGTTTACAGGGGAGACAATAGGCAAAGCCAAGAGATTCCATAACGGGAGAACCGTCTTCTTTATACTCACCAGTGAAGCAAGTCCAGCAGGACTCAATGAAATGTAAGACAGAGGTAATATTAGGGAAATGTACAGAATCATTTGGGAAGTTCCAAAGTATCATATGATAATGCGGGCGTTTAGAAGTTTTTCCATATTCGCCGACAGCAACATAACGAAGGTTATGAGAGACTTTTAAGCGGTCTAGTTTGATACGTAGACGTTTAAGAAAGAGTTGTATTTCCTCTTTAAAGATACCACATTTAGGCAAATGTTTAGGATTATAGGTAAGCGTAAGAAAGTAGGGCATAGACGTAGAAGTAGCATTTTCACAGATGGCACGAAAAGACCATTCACGGGACTTTTTATCACGACACAATTCACATTTACCACAGGGAACAAGTATAAACATTGGAAAAGTTTCACCAGTATGTTTATTAATGATATAGAAATCATCTATATTATCAGGAGTAACACCAAAACGAAAGGGGTTAAAATACTTTTCGGGAAAGGAGTATTTATAATACTCCGCAATCGAGTTACTTATAGTTATTTCCTGATTAGGAGTATGATATGTCTTATAAGTAGTAAGTAAATACTTAAGTTGAGAGTTCCGTATAATAACGGGATTCTCACAATAGATTTGTTTCATAAATTCACGGGAGGAATACTTAGGGCAATTCGTAACTGAAAGCTAGATTTAAAACGCTCATTTACAAAGGCGTGTCAGTTACTCTATATATATCAAGTTATAGCAGACGATTTTACAAGAAATCGTAAAAAAGCCGGATAACAATCCGGCTCACTTAGATTTAAAAGGCGAAAGCGCCTTAATAACATTAGAAAGACCATAGAAGCAACGACCAACAAAGGAAATATTTCCGTCATCATCACGCCAAATATCCGAACCAATAGAACCAGTTTCAAAAGCAGCATTCAAATCACGAATAATAGCTTCTTTTTGCTTTCCATCAAATCGCAAATTTTGCTGAATAATCATTTCCGTCCCTTGTTTAAGAAATCCAAGAGCAGCAGAGGCGGAAAGATTATCCGCAGAAGCGATTGCATTAGAAATCTCATAAGGTAATAAAGAAACGATACGATTAACCGAAGCGTTATTAAGACCAATACGAGATAAAATTTCACGTACTTCATAATTTTGCCTATCTTTTCTTAAATTATATTCAAGCATTGCTTGAACCTGTTGAAAAGTACGATTTTCCATTTGACTCTGCAAATCATTTATCTTTTGTTGAGATTCTTTAACCGACTGTTGCATCACTTTTATTTGTTCAGCAGCAACCTCAAGTTGTTTGCCTTTCAATCCAGCAGATGCAAGCTTATCTTTAACGTCAGCTTCATTTATCTCTGTTTGACCTTTCAAGAGTTTAGGAAGCCATTCATTATTGATAGTTTGTCCAACAGATTCATTTTCAACTTTATTAGCTTGAGCATTAACCAAACGGGTCTGAGCGGCTTGCATTGCCATGTCACCAATAGTACGTTTATTAGCAAGATTAGATACATCAGTAGGCTGAGAACCTTCTCCGGCAGTCATTTCAGGAGATGCAGCAGCAAGATTTTGTTGACCGTACATCAAATCAGGATTCAATCCGGCAGATTTATAACGTGCCATTTGGGCAGCAGGAGAATTGTATGCGTTTTCACGATTCCATTGCTCAATGTTCCAGTTATTTTGCATCTTTGCAAGATTCAAATTCCAATCTCTATTAGCTTGATTTTCTTTGCGTTGATTTGAAACCTGATTATTAATAGCGGCATTGCTGGCAATATTACCAGCAATGGAAGCAATAGCAGACCACATAATTAACCAAATTTACGTTTGTCAACTTTATGTGCTTTAAGCACTTTATTTTTGGAAACTTGCTCAAGTTCCCAAAGTTCACACATATCTGAGGAACGTTTGAAAACGGGTTCAACATCCCAAGATTTGGCATTGGAAATAGAATCACCTTGTAAGAAGGTTTTCTCATTCGGAAGGTTTACAGCAATTCCTCTATCGGTCAAATCCTTGATATTCTGAGGGGTAAGTGCCAAATTTGGTTTTGTAATCTCGTAGTCAATACCTGTACAAAGTTTACAGGTACAGGGCTTCAATTGAGCCTTCATAATTCTTTTTGCCATATATTTTTAAAGTTTAAGGTGAATACACGCAACAGAGTTGCTCATTATTTGCGTTTCACGCAGAGGGAAAATACTTTTCCCTTTTAATCTTACGAAATTGCAAAGGTAGGTATCTTTGCCTGACAAGACCAATGAACATTGTACCAAAAATGGATTAAATATACGCGCGCGAAACGCGCACGCACATTTAACAATTTTTACTACAATAACCCTTGGTCTAGTCATTCAAAGAGCCAATTGATTGCAATGTCGGAAGAAAAAAAGAAAAAATTATTTTCTTACACCGACTAATCAAGGCGCGGTATAGCGACACGAGCAATCGGCAATTTACAAGTAATGTCCAACCATATCTGACCGTATATCTTATCAGTCGTTTCAGTGACGGCAAACACATCAGTAACCTGTTCAGGGTCAACAAGCAAGAAACTTTGAGCTAGTTCCGGTTTTTGGTCAAAAACTCTATGCATTAAAAAATTTGACAAGTTAGTACGGAACAAGCCGTGAGCTACATCATACTTTTGGGCGAACTCATACCACGGGCGATTATAACCGAAGGTTTCAGTAAGAGAGTTCGGATTAGCGTTATACGCTTGGATTGGGCACACTTCGTTATACTTAATCGGTTGAAATCCGATAAGATTAAACTCAGGTTGGTAATGTTCCATCAAGCCACGATAAGTAAAGTGTTTAGGCAACAACTGAGTATAAACGGGCAGGGGAGTGACAATAAGCAAACCCATAATAATAGATTCTTCGTCACAGAAGCATTCTATATTGGCATTGGCTTCACCACGGACACCAGCAAGACCGGACTGAGAACCAAGAGCAGTAGCATAATCACTTGCACCAGAAGAAGCATTTAGGTCTACTGTTTGGGTAACACTATTAACATCAATATCACGGGAAACACCACCAAAGAACTCAGGCATAAGCAAGTCGGCATAACGAACCTTGACATCAAAACGACCTTCAACAATATCTTTATAGGAATATCCTTTGCGCATGTTAAGTTCTAGGAACTTTTGGTAACAATTCACCATACGTAAATCAGGAATAGAAATACCTGAAGTAGCAAGGTCATAGAGCGAACGGGCTTGGCGTACTTGCGTACCGTTATCAAGTTCTACATACTCAACACCTTCAAGACCTTCGTCAGAAGATTTGAAAGAGATACCATACTTTTTACCGTCTTCATCAACAAGAGAAGTCTTGATAAGTTCAGTAGTTGTTCCATCCGCATTTGCGACAGTTTGAGTATAGGTAGTGATACCTACAAGCGGGGCATTACCTTGCTGAGGAGATTGAACAGCAGTAGTAAGGAAATCCTTTTCCCAATTAGCATAACGGAGTTCATATAAATTATTGTCAACACCGCCTTCATCGCTAGGAATCCATTTGTTATACTGAACTTGTCCGTTCAGATAGTAGGGATTGTTACGGTTGTCACGGATAAAGGAATTATAGATACCTTCATAAGCACGGAAACCATAGGCAAGGATTTTCTGTTGTTTATCCTTATTGGCTGAGTCACTATTATACCACGGAGAAGTATTAACAGTAATATCAACAGGATTACCATCAGTAACATACAAATAAGCATTAAAAGGAACACCTAATAATGAATCACTATAAGAAACAGAAGTTTTTACAATACCACCAGCAAAACCAAGAGCAAGTTTACCATAATCAGTTAACTGAATATCCCAAGCAGTATCATTACCAGCAATACGGCGACCTATCATCTGAATATAGTTAAAATAGACATGAACAGTACCAGTATTCTTACCATAAGACAAGTCAGAAAAAGACATTTGAATGACAATCTTACCTGAAGAATAAGAAACCGAAAGAACATTCATCAAAGTTTGAGAATCGAAAACAGCAGTAATGCAGGAACGTAACGCAGACAAAACAGTAACCGACGGCTCAGAATCACCAAGCCAAGGAATCTCTAAAGATACACGAGAATCAGCAGAAATTACAAAAGGCGAATCAGGATCAAGAGAAATTGTACACCTACGACCAATAGACTCGTTAGTAGAAGAAGAAGCGGAAGCAGGAGCAGTAAGAGACAAAAGAAAACCGGAAGCAACGGGAAAAGTAGGCAAATTATTATTAAAATTAGCTAAATCCTGTAAGGAAAATATACCAAAACCAGGAAGATATGAAAAATCAGGCTGACCGCCAAATTTATTACCTTTGACAATAACAGAATCAACAGAAACGGAAAGAGATTCTTTATTACCATAATCACCGATAAGAGTAGTAGGCAAACCAAGATAATCACCAAGAGAACCAGTAGAAGCCATTTTTCTCAAACGGGCATCAGTATTGAAGTTAATATAAGGCTCTTCGAGACCTTCACGGAAGTTACCTACAAAGTCTTTATAGTCTTTCCAAAGAGCACGGAGAGGATAGCGAAACCACATAATGCGGGCTTTCATACGTGTCTGAATAGGGAATACCATAGGCATAAACTGCAAGCCAAAGCGAGGGTTTACACGAAAGGAAGTTTTTGCAGGCACCATATCACAGAAGATAGGAGTGATACGACCGATTTGGGTAGTAAGGTTATTAGCATGAGACCAGTCAAAGTTATTTACTTTAACATCATTGTTAGGGTCTAAAGTAGCGTCAAAAATGTTTTGAGACATAAATAACTATTTTATAGGGTTAATATTGATATGAGTTGAATCAACACTTGAGGTACTAGTTTGCTCAGTACGTTGAGTACTGTTAGAATTATTCTTGCTCACAGAAAGGGAAATCGTGCAAGCAGTAGAAAGGACAATTGCGGAAATCGTCGTAACCGCAGTGCACACCGCAGTTATAATGCGATGAATCTGTTCATTTGTTAATCTCATTCGGAATAATTTTAAATTTAGGATTCGTAATTTGTTCATATTTAGCTAAAAACAGCTTATCAGGGTTATAACGGGATAATGTATCTCGTAATTTTTCAGCAGCGCGGACAGTAAGAAATTCACCAAGCAAGAAGTTAGTTACAAAAGCTTGGTCAGCACGAAGCAACACATTAATAGTTACTTTTAGTAAGTATTCGGGTTCTTGTTTCATAAATTAATACGGTAATTCATCATACTTTAATACCTCACAAATGTAATGTGGGAGAACATTAATAGATTTGGCAATTTTACGAGCCTCAATAACAGTCAAACTAAAAAGGGAAAATGTATCAACCTCAGTAAGAACAGTTATACGTCTATAATTTTCAACACGAGAAGAACATTTATAAAGATGAAATGTCCAATCATGCTTTTCTTCAAAAGCAACCTTCATATTATAACGAGGATTTTTACAATTTTTCATATTAAACATCACTTATAAGGATTATCGCAATAAATCCATTCAACATTAGAATATTTTCTCTCAAATTGAGAAAGACGCTTTTCAAACTCTTTAAAAGTACATTCAAGATAAGCGTATAAACCTTGACCTTTATAGTCATAAGTAATACAAAACCATTGTTTTTTTTGTTGATTTTTTGTAGCCATAATATTAAGTGGTTTTAATTATCACACTACAAAGATGGGAATAATCATTATTATGTTTAATAGAAAAAGAGAGAAATTATTTGAGATACATCACACACATCTTTCTTTGAAATAAAAAAAGAAGGCTACACAAAGTAACCTTCTTTTTTTATTTCAAAGAAAATGATTATTTCATCATCTTATCAATTTCTTCAAATTCCGGACCCATATTCAAGTTATAATAAACTCGGTAAAGTCCTTGCAACCACAAGTCCTGCTGGTCAGGTTTCAAAGTTCTAGCTTTTTCATAGAAAGGCTTAGCTTCTTCATAGAATTTCTTCACTACAGCTTGTGCTTCAGCGTACTTAGGATCATTGATATCTGTTGTAGCCTTATCAGCATAATCCTGTGCTTTCATTAAATATACCAAACCAACGTTAGAGTATGCTTCTGCATATTCAGGATCAGCAGCAATAGCCTTTTTATAGTACTCGATTGCATTATCATACTCTTTCATATTATGATAAAGATATGCTTTTACATACAAATACAGTTTGTTATTAGGATCATTAGACAACATTCTATCAGCAAATTCCATTGCTTTAGAAGCTTGATTAGAACTATTATAATAGTCAACCAAATTTGCAAAGAAATAGTCGTTTCCCGGAAACTTAAGGATACCCTCTTCCAACGCCTTAATCCATGCTACAGTATCACCTTTAGCCTTATAAGCATCAGCCATCAACTGCATTGCAAATTTACCACCGTCTTTATCAGCCAAAGCTGTAGGAGCATATTTAATGATAGCATCCTTGTCACCTACTCTATCAGCAGCTAATGTTGCATAATAAGCAATCTGTGGAAGAAGAGTGTCAGTTTTAGCAATTTCTTTATCTGCCAACATCGGATAAGAAGCTGACTCTACGTATGTTGCGAAGAATTTCAGTGCTTCCTTATTCTTATCTAAATTGAAATACTGGATACCACCATTAATCAAGTTAGGACGTTCAGCTAACATACTAGAAGCGTTTGCCTTACGATATTTATTTTTTATTTTTCCCTTCTCATTAGGAACTTGTGCCAAATCATCACATTTTGTATAGTACTCATACATTTTCAAAATACTATTGTATACTTTCAATGTATCATACGGTTTTCTCAAAAAAGCATTTTTCATTTGCTCTTCGTTGATACGCTTCTGAATAAATCCAGCAACGTCCCATGTGTCAGCAAGATCCTTTGTTTCAGGATTCTTCATAGCCTCCTTAATAAGCTGTTCAGCCTGCTTAAAATTAGGTTTTACATCATTGGCAATACTCTTTGCTTCTTTCACATTCTTCATCTGAGCGAATGAGAAGCTAACAGCCATTAATAAAACCATCGAAAATAATACTCTTTTCATGATTGTTGTTTGATTAATTATTAATATTATGTCTATTCCTCAATTTTATTACTTTCGTTTTCGTTAACGTCCACTGAAGAATCTTCAACATCAGGAGAATCTGCATTTGGATCACTCACAATAGTTCCTTCCGCTTCTTCTGCCGGTATTTCATCTTCAAGACTTTCGGTCATAACCTTACATACCGAACCAATCTGGTCGTTACGTTTTTCAAGATTAATCAGACGAACCCCTTGAGTGGCACGTCCCATGATACGAACATCTTCCACTTTCAAACGAATGGTGATACCAGACTTATTGATAATCATTAAGTCGTTTTCATCTGTTACGGACTTGATTGTTACCAACTTACCTGTTTTCTCAGTAATATTCATGGTCTTAACACCCTTACCGCCACGGTTAGTCTTACGGTAATCTTCGATTTCAGAACGTTTACCATATCCCTGTTCAGAAACAACCATCACAGATTCTGTTTCCAAATCCTTGATACAAATCATTCCAACAACTTCATCCTGACCATCGTTATCCAAAGTGATACCACGCACACCTGTTGCAGTACGTCCCATTACGCGGACTGCTGCCTCGTGGAAACGAATCGCACGTCCATTACGATTAGCAATGATAATCTCGTTATTGCCATTCGTCATACGAACTTCAATTACACTATCATCTTCACGAATAGTAATAGCATTTACACCATTCTGACGAGGACGAGAGTATTGTTCAAGCAGTGTTTTCTTTATCACCCCTTTCTTAGTACAGAACAATACATAATGGCTATTAATAAATTCAGAATCTTCCAGACTCTTCACACGCAAATATGCTGTTACATTATCGTCAGAATCGATATTCAGCAAGTTTTGGATAGCACGTCCCTTAGAGTTCTTCGTTCCTTCGGGTATTTCATATACTTTCAACCAATAGCACTTTCCTTTTTGTGTAAAGAACATCATAGTATTGTGCATGGTAGCCGGATAAATATGCTCTACAAAGTCTTCATCACGGGTTTCTGTCCCCTTTGAACCCACTCCACCACGATTCTGCGCGCGGAATTCAGTCAATGGCGTACGTTTGATATATCCCATATGAGAAATTGTGATAATCATCTGATCATCTGCATAGAAGTCTTCCGGGTTAAATTCTTCTGAAGAATAGACGATTTCCGAACGACGTTCATCCCCGTATTTCGCTTTTACTTCTAATAATTCTTCTTTCATCACCTTGCGGCATACTTCATCATCAGCCAGAATACTTTCCAAATAAGCAATTTGCTTCATTATTTCTTCATATTCTGCATGAAGTTGATCTTGCATCAGACCAGTCAACTGACGCAAACGCATTTCTACAATAGCACGAGACTGAATTTCTGTCAGGTTGAAGCGTTCTATCAAGCCCGCTATAGCATCATTAGGAGTTTTAGCAGCACGGATAATACGGATTACTTCGTCAATATTATCCGAAGCAATAATTAGACCTTCGAGAATATGCGCACGTTCTTTTGCCTTGCGAAGTTCAAATTGAGTACGACGAATAACAACCTCATGTCTATGCTCAATGAAATATTTAATCAAATCTCTCAAGTTCAATGTCTTCGGACGCCCGTGAACCAAAGCGACATTGTTTACACCGAATGATGTCTGCAAAGCTGTCATCTTATAGAGTTTATTCAGCACTACACTAGCATTTGCATCACGTTTCACGTCAATAACAATACGCATACCATCACGGTCAGACTCATCATTCGCATTCGAGATACCCTCTATTTTCTTATCGTTCACAAGGTCAGCAATGTATTTAATCAATTCTGCCTTATTCACATTATACGGGATCTCAGTTACTACAATCTTATCATGTGTCTGTCCAGTTTCTATTTCTGCTTTCGCACGCATAACCACACGTCCACGACCTGTCAGATATGCTTCACGAACACCGCTTACACCATATATATATCCACCTGTAGGAAAGTCCGGAGCTTTGACAAATTCCATCAACTCTTCAACTGTAATCTCCGGATTATTGATATATGCGTCACAGGCATCAATTACCTCCGAAAGATTATGAGGTGGCATATTGGTAGCCATACCAACGGCAATACCGGATGCACCATTTACTAAAAGATTAGGAATACGGGTCGGCATCACCTTGGGTTCAACCAACGTATTGTCAAAGTTAGGTTCGAAATCAACAGTTTCCTTATACAGGTCATCCATCATTGCTTCACCCAACTTATTAAGACGAGCCTCGGTATAACGCATGGCAGCAGGACTATCACCGTCTACCGAACCAAAGTTACCCTGTCCGTCTACCAAAGGATAACGCATTGCCCACTCCTGAGCCATACGCACCATTGCAAGATAAACAGAAGAATCTCCATGAGGGTGATACTTACCAAGCACCTCGCCTACGATTCTGGCTGATTTCTTATAAGGTTTGTCTGAAGTATTACCCAATTCCATCATTCCGTATAAAATTCTACGGTGAACGGGCTTAAATCCATCTCTAACATCAGGAAGAGCACGTGAAACTATGACCGACATGGAGTAGTCAATGTACGATGACTTCATTTCCTCCTCGATGTTAATCTTTATAATTCTGTCTTGTTCAAGCATTTAAAATGATTATTAATTATACATTCTATGGTTTGTGAAAAACCACGCTAAAGTACTACTTTTCCCGGATATACGAAAGTTTTTAGGAAGAAAGTTTTATTATGGATAGAACGACATCCGACTAAGTTTTAAAATACGAAAACAAAAGGAGAAAAATAATAAATGTAAGGTATAAAGATAGTGCAACATCAGTAAAAAAGACCTGGATATTTGTTATACCTTATATATATAATGCAAATACACCGTTTTTATGGCACGCCATTTGTAGATATAAGAAATAAAGCAAATATTGCAATACAAACCTGATTTAATGCGTATATTTGCCAGTGAATAACCCTTAGAAGAAAAGGAAAAAGTATGAATAATCAATTCTCACAAAGAGTTTCCGACATTATCGTCTATAGTAAGGAAGAAGCGAATCGGCTGAGAAGTAGGTACATAGCCCCCGAACACCTGCTTCTGGGAATGCTCCGTGACGGTGAAGGGAAAGCTATCGAGATATTGTCTAAACTCAACACCAATCTGGCTATAATCAAACAGCAGATTGAAGCTCAACTGAAGGCAGAAGCTGATGATATGCTACTGCCTGATGCAGAGGTACCGTTATCTAATGATGCGGCAAAAATATTAAAAATGTGTATTTTAGAAGCACGTGGAATGAAAAGTAACATCGCTGATACAGAACATGTTCTGTTAGCAATCTTAAGAGAGAAAAACAATATGGCAGCTTCCGTACTTGAAGCTAATGATATAAATTACGCAAAAGTGTTGGAGCAAGCCACGTTGCAACCTGATATTAACTCAGGTATGGGATTTCCTGAAGACGATGATGATGAAGAAGAAATGTCTTCTCCCCGTTCAAGTGGCAGAGGTGGTGACGAACGCCAGCAGGCACAAACTGCTTCCAAAAAGCCGTCTAATGATACACCAGTACTCGATAATTTCGGTACAGATATGACAAAAGCGGCAGAAGAAGGGAAATTAGACCCTGTAGTCGGTCGGGAAAAAGAAATCGAACGTCTGGCCCAAATCCTGAGCCGTCGCAAAAAGAATAATCCGATCTTGATCGGCGAACCGGGTGTAGGAAAATCAGCAATCGTTGAAGGACTAGCGTTAAGAATCATTCAGAAAAAGGTTTCCCGAATTCTGTTTGACAAACGAGTAGTAGCCCTTGATATGACAGCCGTGGTAGCCGGAACTAAATATCGCGGACAGTTCGAAGAACGTATTCGTTCCATTCTCAATGAGTTACAGAAGAATCCGAATGTCATTTTGTTTATTGACGAAATTCATACGATTGTAGGTGCAGGTTCCGCAGCAGGTTCTATGGATGCTGCAAATATGCTGAAACCGGCATTGGCAAGAGGAGAAATACAATGTATTGGTGCCACTACCTTGGATGAGTATCGTAAAAATATCGAAAAGGATGGCGCTTTGGAACGTCGTTTCCAGAAAGTAATAGTGGAACCCACAACTGCAGAAGAAACGCTTCAGATTCTGCGTAATATTAAGGACAAATATGAGGATCATCATAATGTATATTATACAGACGAAGCATTAGAAGCATGTGTCAAGCTGACAGATCGCTATATCACAGATCGCAATTTCCCAGACAAGGCCATTGACGCTTTAGATGAAGCCGGTTCACGTGTACATCTAACTAATGTCAATGTCCCCAAAGAGATAGAAGAACAGGAAAAACTGATTGAAGAAGCTAAGAATAAGAAAAATGAAGCTGTAAAATCGCAGAACTTCGAACTTGCAGCTAGTTTCCGAGATAAGGAAAAAGAACTCTCCCTCCAACTGGATGAGATGAAAAAAGAATGGGAAGCTAGTCTGAAGGAAAACAGGCAAACTGTTGATGCAGAAGAAATCGCCAATGTGATATCCATGATGTCAGGCATCCCTGTGCAGCGTATGGCGCAAGCTGAAGGCATAAAACTGGCAGGAATGAAAGAAGACTTGCAGTCTAAAGTCATTGCGCAAGATACAGCAATAGAGAAGCTCGTCAAAGCTATTTTGCGAAGCCGTGTAGGACTGAAAGATCCCAATAAACCGATTGGCACATTTATGTTCTTAGGCCCGACAGGAGTTGGTAAGACTCACTTGGCAAAAGAGTTGGCCAAATACATGTTTGGCTCTGCCGATGCACTGATCCGTATAGACATGAGTGAATATATGGAGAAATTTACGGTCTCACGGTTAGTCGGAGCACCTCCGGGATATGTAGGATATGAGGAAGGTGGTCAGTTGACAGAAAAAGTACGTCGCAAACCATATTCTATCGTATTGCTTGATGAGATAGAAAAAGCACATCCGGATGTATTCAATATCCTGCTTCAAGTAATGGACGAAGGTCGTTTGACTGACAGTTATGGCAGAATGGTAGACTTCAAAAATACCGTTATTATCATGACTTCCAATATTGGAACCCGTCAGTTAAAAGACTTTGGACGAGGGGTCGGATTTGCGACACAAAGTCGCCTGGATGATAAAGAATTCTCGCGAAGCGTAATACAAAAGGCTTTGAATAAATCATTCGCACCCGAATTCATTAATCGTGTAGATGAAATCATAACATTTGACCAACTCTCTTTGGAAGCAATTACAAAGATTATAGACATAGAGTTGAAAGGATTGTATAACAGAATTGAATCTATTGGATATAAGCTTGTTATTGAAGATAAAGCAAAAGAATTCATTGCAAGCAAAGGATATGACGTACAATATGGTGCCCGTCCTTTAAAGCGCGCCATTCAAGCTTATTTAGAAGATGGGCTATCCGAACTTATCATTTCCTCCTCCTTGAAGGAAGGCGACAGCATCCAAGTCATTCTTAACAAAGAAAAAGGCGAATTGGAGATGAAAGTAGTTCCTGTGGAATAGAATTATTTTCAATATAACAGAATCTTAAATATGCCATAATGTCAGACCTTTGGGTCTGGCATTTTTTTTGTCTCTATCTATGCAAATACAATTAAAATCAATAAATAGATAAACTAAAAAATATACGTATTATGCAAAAAGGTAATATTGGGGTTACAACAGAAAACATTTTCCCTATCATCAAGAAGTTTTTGTACAGTGACCATGAAATTTTTCTTCGTGAGTTAGTATCCAATGCAGTTGACGCTACTCAGAAACTGAACACATTGGCTTCTATCGGCGAATTTAAAGGTGAATTAGGTGATCTAACCGTTCATGTTGAATTAGGCAAAGACACTATTACCATCTCTGACCGTGGTATCGGTCTGACAGCTGAAGAAATTGAGAAGTATATCAATCAGATTGCATTCTCAGGAGCTAATGATTTTCTAGAGAAATACAAAAATGATGCAAATGCTATTATCGGCCACTTCGGACTTGGGTTCTACTCTGCCTTTATGGTTGCGAAAAAAGTAGAAATAATCACCAAATCATATAGAGACGGTGCACAAGCTGTAAAATGGACTTGTGATGGTAGTCCTGAATTCACTATTGAAGAAGTAGAAAAAGCTGATCGCGGCTCGGATATCATTTTATACATTGATGATGACTGCAAAGAATTCCTTGAAGAAGCACGTATTTCCGGACTTCTGAAGAAATATTGTAGCTTTCTTCCCGTTCCTATCGCATTTGGAAAGAAGAAAGAATGGAAAGATGGCAAACAAGTAGAAACGTCCGAAGATAATATCATTAATGATACAACTCCTTTATGGACTCGTAAACCTAGTGAATTGTCAGACGAGGATTATAAATCATTCTATAGCAAGTTGTATCCGATGTCTGATGAACCGTTATTCTGGATTCACCTAAATGTAGATTACCCGTTCCATCTGACCGGTATCCTCTATTTCCCGAAAGTAAAGAGCAACATTGAATTAAATAAAAATAAGATTCAATTATACTGCAATCAGGTATATGTTACAGATTCAGTAGAAGGTATTGTACCGGACTTCCTGACTTTATTACATGGAGTAATCGATTCACCGGATATCCCGTTGAACGTTTCCCGTTCGTATTTGCAAAGCGATTCGAACGTGAAGAAGATTTCAACTTACATTACGAAGAAAGTTTCCGATCGTTTACAATCCATTTTCAAGAATGACCGTAAACAATTCGAAGAAAAGTGGAATGATTTAAAAATATTTATCAATTATGGAATGCTCACACAAGAGGATTTCTATGATAAAGCGCAAAAATTCGCCCTTTTCACCGATACAAATGACAAACATTACACATTCGAAGAATACCAGACACTTATTAAAGATAATCAGACAGACAAAGATGGAAACTTAATCTATCTGTATACCAATAATAAGGACGAACAATATAGCTACATTGAAGCTGCCACCAATAAAGGATACAATGTTCTGCTTATGGATGGACAATTAGACGTAGCTATGGTAAGCATGTTGGAGCAAAAGCTGGAAAAATCCCGCTTTACCCGTGTCGATAGTGATGTTGTCGATAATCTTATCGTCAAAGAAGACAAAAAAGGCGAAGTATTGGAAGCCGATAAGCAAGATGCTATCACGACAGCCTTCAAGAGCCAGCTCCCTAAAATGGATAAAGTCGAGTTCAATGTCATGACGCAAGCATTAGGAGAAAACTCCGCTCCAGTGATGATTACTCAAAGTGAATATATGCGCCGTATGAAAGAAATGGCAAATATTCAAGCCGGAATGAGCTTCTATGGCGAAATGCCTGATATGTTCAACTTAATATTGAACTCAGATCACAAGTTGATAAAGCAGGTATTGAGCGAAGAAGAAGATGTTTGTCATGCTGAAGTAGCTCCGATACAGTCTGAGATGGACAGCGTAAACAAGCAGCGTAATGAGCTGAAGGATAAGCAAAAGGATAAAAAAGATGAAGATATCCCAACAGCAGAAAAAGACGAACTGAATGAGCTGGATAAGAAATGGGATGATCTGAAAAGCAAGAAAGAAGCAATCTTTATTGGTTACGCCAGCAACAACAAAGTAATTCGCCAACTTATTGATTTAGCTTTATTGCAAAACAATATGTTGAGAGGTGAAGCATTGAATAACTTTGTAAAACGTAGCATCGAACTGATTTAAATATCGCCCCTTTAAACACAATTACATAACTCAAAAAGAGCATTCAACGTTAAATACACGTTGCAATGCTCTTTTTCATTTTAAAACGATAGGCAAAATATCGATAAATTGAAAAGTATTGTATATATTTGAACACTTAATAGACAGAAATACCAATTGCTTGATTCGGGTTATGAGAAAAATTCTTTTAGTGTTAATTACTTTATGGCTGACTATTTCGGCTGTTCACGCCCAAAAAGTAGGACTTGTACTCAGCGGCGGTGGTGCAAAAGGATTAACGCACATCGGTATTATTCGTGCTTTGGAAGAAAATAATATCCCCATTGACTATATTGCAGGCACCTCTATGGGAGCTATTGTCGGTTCCCTGTACGCTATGGGATACTCTCCTGATGACATGGTAGAGTTGCTTAAATCCGAAGATTTCAAACGATGGTATTCCGGGGAAGTGGAAGAAAAGTATGTATATCATTTCAAAAAGAATCTTCCCACTCCCGAATTCTTCAATATTCGTTTTTCGTTCAAAGATTCACTAAAAAATCTGAAGCCTCAATTCCTGCCCACCAGTGTAGTAAATCCAATTCAGATGAATCTTGTTTTTGTAGACCTGTATGCACGTGCCACAGCTGCTTGTAAAGGAGATTTCGATAAACTTTTCATCCCTTTCCGTTGTATTGCGTCTGATGTATATAACAAAAAACAATTAATAATGAAAGACGGAGATTTAGGAGACGCCGTCAGAGCTTCAATGAGTTTCCCATTCATGTTTAAGCCTATTGAGATAGACAATGTATTAGCCTATGACGGCGGTATATATAATAATTTTCCCACAGACGTCATGAGAGATGACTTTCATCCGGACATTATAATAGGAAGCGTAGTGTCAACCAACCCTACCAAGCCCAAAGAAGACGACCTTATGAGTCAAATAGAAAATATGGTGATGCAAAAAACTGATTATTCTATTCCTGATTCAATCGGAATTTCAATGACATTCAAATACGACAATGTTAATCTTATGGATTTCCAGCGTATTGATGAATTGCATGATATAGGATATAATCGAACCATCAGCATGATGGATTCTATAAAAAGTCGTATTCGCCGGCGTATAAACTTTGATAATATACGCTTAAGAAGAATGGTGTACCGGAGCAATCTTCCGGAACTGCGCTTTAAGAATATCATCATTGACGGAGCCAATCCCCAGCAACAAGTTTATATTAAAAAAGAATTTCATAAATCAGACAACAAAGAATTTACCTACGAGGATTTAAAACAAGGCTATTTCAGACTACTTTCAGACAAAATGATTTCTGAAATCATTCCTCATGCGATTTATAATCCCGAAGATGATACATATGATCTGCATTTAAAGGTCAAATTAGAAAATAATTTTGCTGTAAGATTGGGTGGCAATATATCCACCTCCAATTCCAATCAGATTTATCTGGGGCTGAGTTACCAGGACTTGAACTACTACGCTAAGGAGTTTATTCTTGACGGGCAACTTGGAAAAGTCTACAATAATGTCCAGTTTATGGCAAAGATAGACTTTGCCACAGCTATTCCGACATCCTATCGTCTTATAGGTTCGATCAGCACATTCGACTATTTTAAAAAGGACAAGCTCTTCTCGAGAAATAACAAACCTGCCTTTAATCAAAAAGACGAACGATTTTTAAAATTACAGGTAGGCCTGCCTTTTCTTTCGAGCAAACGGGCTGAATTTGGAATAGGAATTGCCAAAATAGAGGACAAATATTTCCAAAAAAGCGTTATTGACTTTGGAAATGACAAATTCGATAAAAGCCGCTATGATTTATTTGGCGGCTCGATTAGTTTTAACGGAAGTACACTTAATTCCCGACAGTATCCGACACGCGGTTATAGAGAAGCACTTGTTGCGCAGATTTTCGTAGGAAGAGAGCGGTTCTATCCAGGCGAAGGAACCACAGGAAGCAACAACAAAGAACATCATTCCTGGCTGCAATTATCTTACATGAAAGAGAAATATCACAATATGAGTGAACATTGGGTATTGGGATGGTATCTAAAAGCATTATATGCCTCCAAGAACTTCTCGGAGAACTATACAGCAACAATGATGCAAGCCGGAGAGTTTTCTCCTACACTACACAGCAAAATGACTTATAATGAAGCCTTCCGGGCCAATCAATTTGTAAGTGCAGGAATCCGGCCTGTTTATCGTTTGAATCAAATGTTTCATCTACGAGGAGAACTTTATGGTTTTATGCCTATTTATCCAATCGAAAGAAACTCGCTGAACAAAGCATATTATGGAAAAGCGTTCTCTAAATTCGAATATTTAGGAGAAATTTCTATTGTATGCCAATTACCATTCGGAGACATCTCTGCATATGTAAATCATTATAGCTCACCGAAAAGAGAGTGGAATGTCGGATTGAGCATAGGTTGGCAACTGTTCAATTATCGGTTCATTGAATAATTTTTCTACAAAAAAAACGTTGAAATGCTTGCTAATTCGAGAAAAGTCCGTATCTTTGCACCCGTTAAAACAAAATAACGGTCGCGTAGCTCAACTGAATAGAGTAGCTGACTACGGATCAGCCGGTTACAGGTTTGAATCCTGTCGCGATCACTTTTTTGAATTAACAAAATGGCCGCGTAGCTCAACTGAATAGAGTAGCTGACTACGGATCAGCCGGTTACAGGTTTGAATCCTGTCGCGGTCACTGAAAAAGAAGTTATTATTGGGTCGCGTAGCTCAACTGAATAGAGTAGCTGACTACGGATCAGCCGGTTACAGGTTTGAATCCTGTCGCGATCACAAAATCCTCTGCATTATATGCAGGGGATTTCTTTTTTTACCCCATTTCATCGAAGAAATCGAGGCTGGCTCAGGCTCAGTTGTAATGGCTCAGTCTGAAAACTTGGGGGATTGCGTTAAAATTCTTATTTTTGCATCATGAAAACAGGCGCATGGTAATAAACCTGTGTTTATGCGTATAGATTGCAAAGGCGGAAGATAAAGAATTTAGTATCGTTGACACCGTGTAGTTTGGCTCTGAATGCCTTTATTTTAGAGTTGATGGACTCGGCGGATGCGTTTGTAGATCGGTTATCAAAGAAAGTTTATTATTTCATCGGAGTGTTCGTAAAAGGTAGCAGCGATGGTGTTGAAAGACTTAAAACCTGATTCAGCCACCTTATTATACCAACGAGCAAGATTGAGCCGGGCGGTATCGGGAGTGGATTTCTTGCTAGAAAATATTGCTCTGAGATGCTGAGATAACCAGTATGCCTCTTTAAGATCAGGATAGAGCGAGAACATCAGATCAATGCGCTGCCGTTGGGATTCAGTCCATTTATCAGGGGATTTAAACAATGCATAACGTCCACGGGCAAGTAGCTCCTTGAGAGTGTCGCCATTTGGAAGCCGTTCAGGAACATACTTCTCGCCTGATAATTTTGCTTGTTCACGCGCTTCGGTATCAGCATTTACGGCGTCCCAGCGATGCTTGATGCGTATCTCCTGCACGGCTTCCAGCGCCAGCTTCTGAACATGAAAGCGGTCAATAACGCGCTTTGCCCTGGGGAAAGCATAGCGGCATATACGGTGCATGCTGTCGGCCAGATCAAGAGTTATCTCAATCACCTTGTTGCGCAGACGACTGTTAATCTGTCTTAATGCGTGCAGTGCCGTATCAGAGTCAGTTCCAAGTACTATGGCTACTATGGAATGTTTTCGCCCGTGAGCTGCTTTGTTGGTAACAATCGTATATAGTTCGCCATTACTCAATGATGTCTCATCAATACTCAGGTGTTCTCCGATGTTTTCAGGGAAGACACGCCATTGCTCGGCATGTAGTCCCTCTGCGGTGTCTTTCCATTGCCAGTAACCGCTCAGATGGCGTTTGTACTGACGCTCGAACAGGTCTCCGTCAATATCGAAGAACCACTCAAGAGAGCGGCCCGTAATCGGGTATCTGTCCAAGCATACCTTTTAAAAAAGCCGCGAACTCTTTCGAGAAGCGGGTGCCTTCAGCTACTATGTCCCAGCGTTTTGAAACGCTCTTACCTGTCTCAATCTCAACCCAACGGCGACGCTTGACGTGAAAGGTCATCTTCCGGCCTCTGACCGGGTAGTCCCGCACTGTGCTTTCCTCGTAGAACCCGTTGGGACGTAGCTGTCCGGCCTCATAGCCGTCAACTCCAGTGTCACGTTCTTCCAGTGTCACATCAAGTGTTTCTTTGTTTTTTTCAACCTTGACCACTTCAAAGTATTCAACCATTTCCTCGGACAGCAGGCACTCGGCCAGTTCTATATACGGATTCTTTTCCATTGCAGTTCTTTTTACTTCTGCAAAGGTGAAAATTTCATCTCACATACACAGGTTTATTACCATGCGCCAGAAAATTTGAGCTCAATTTATACAAACCACCCTCCACCTTGAACCTCTCTATTAGCTAGAAATCATTTCAAGATGAAGGGTGAATCCTTGTTTTTATGAAATATATCAAGAATTTATAGCTTTTCCTGTAATCAGCATTTAATATTTAATTCATTCAAGACCTTACGTATTGCTTCAAATGTAGTAATACGGGTAGGAACCAATGGTAATCGAAGTTTATTTTCAATCATCCCCATAGCATTCAGCATTGATTTCACTCCTGCAGGATTCCCATCTACAAATAGCAGATTGAATAACTCAGTAAATCTGTGGTGAATAGTCAGTGCATTAGCAAAGTCTCCTTGGAGCGCCAGACGCGTCATACGGCTAAATTCACGAGGAAAAGCATTGCCGATAACTGAAATAACCCCAACAGCTCCCAAGGTGATAAGAGGGAAAGTGATACCATCATCACCAGAGATTACATTAAAGTTCTCCGGCTTATTCTTGATAATATCATCCATTTGAGTGATATTACCAGATGCTTCTTTTATGGCAACCACATTACTGAAATCACGAGCAATACGCAAAGTAGTCTCAGCAGTCATATTTACGCCCGTACGCCCCGGAACATTATACAACACGATAGGAAGCTCTGTCGCTTCGGCAATCGCCTTATAATGTTGGTAAATGCCTTCCTGAGAAGGCTTATTGTAATACGGCACAACAGACAATATAGCGTCAACTCCTGTGAAATCATCGTTTTTCAATGTTTCTACAATAGCACGAGTATTATTACCACCTACACCCAACAGAATAGGAATTCTTCCGTTAACGCGGTCAATTACCATCTTTTTTATGGTTTTCTTTTCTTCCTCGGTAAGAGTCGGGGTTTCGGCTGTAGTTCCCAGCACACATAAGAAATCCGCATTATTCTGTAATAGATAGTCCACCATGCGCATCAATGCGTCATAGTCAACGCTCTCATCCTCTTTGAAAGGAGTAATCAGTGCTACCCCCATTCCTTTCAATTTAGTCTGTATCATGAGTTTTAATTATAATCTCTAATTTATTTAGCCGCAAAAGTACGAATATTTTTCTTATCTTACGATATAAGTTTCAGAAATTCGTCTTCGCTCAGTATGGTTATTCCAAGTTTTTTTGCTTTTTCCAGTTTCGCAGGCCCCATATTATCTCCGGCAAGGATGAAACTTGTTTTCGCAGAAATACTTCCTACATTTTTGCCACCGTTTTTCTCGATAAGCTCCTTGTACTCGTCGCGCGAATAATGAGTAAATACACCACTGATAACGACAGACTGTCCTGCCAACTTATCCGTATATCCACTTAAATCTTCTTCAGTGCGGTAAAGCTGCAATCCGGCATCTTTCAATCGGCCAACTAACTCACAATTAGCCTCGTTTGCAAAATACAGCAAGATGCTTTGAGCTATTTTTTCTCCGATTTCATCGATACTAATCAACTTCTCAAGATCCGCCTGCTGCAATTCATCTATATTTTCAAACGATTTTGCAATCTTCTTCGCTACAGTTTCACCAACAAAGCGAATTCCTAAAGCAAAAATCACACGCTCGAAAGGAACTGTTTTACTTTGCGCAATTCCTGTTATGATATTCTCCGCCGACTTTTCCCCCATACGTTCCAATCCCTTGATATCATCAGTTGTGAGGTCATACAAATCAGCCGTATTTTTGATTAATCCCAACCGATAAAACATATCTACCGTTTCGGGACCTAACCCGTCAATATTCATAGCCTTACGACTAATGAAATGTTCAATTTTACCCTTAATCTGAGGAGGACACGCTGTTTCGTTCGGACAATAGTGAGCAGCTTCTCCCTCATACCTGACTAATTTACTGCCACATTCAGGACAAGCAGTAATGAACCTAACTTTCTCGCCAAGCATAAAACTACGCACATCCTTGTCCACACCCGTAATTTTAGGAATGATTTCACCCCCTTTTTCCACATAAACCATATCCCCAATGTGCAAATCAAGCCCTTCGATAATATCAGCATTGTGCAAAGACGCACGTTTTACGACTGTTCCCGAAAGCTGCACAGGATCCAGATTCGCTACAGGAGTGACAGCACCTGTTCTACCTACCTGATATGTCACTTTATTCAAACGTGTCAAAGCACGTTCTGCCTGAAACTTATATGCAATAGCCCATCGGGGAGATTTGGCTGTGAATCCCAGATTTTTCTGTTGCCGCAGACTATTTACCTTCAAAACAATTCCATCTGTGGCAACCGGCAGGTTCTTACGCTCTACATCCCAATAATTGATAAATTCAAAAACATCCTCCAATGTCTGGCATTTGCGTGTCAAATCAGATATTTTAAAGCCCCATTTTGCCGCTTCCTGAAGATTTTCATAATGTCCGTCACAAGGTAAATTATCTCCCAGCAGATAATATAAATATGCATCCAGCTTACGGGAAGCCACAATAGAAGAATTCTGCAACTTCAAAGTACCAGAGGCTGCGTTTCTCGGATTAGCAAAAAGCGGCTCTTCTCGTGCCTCTTTCTCACGATTCAATTCTTCAAACACTTCCCATGGCATAAGAATTTCCCCGCGAATTTCAAAAGCGGTGGGATAATCATCACCATGGAGTACAAGCGGGATAGAACGGATTGTTTTTACATTATCCGTCACATCATCTCCTTTTTCACCATCACCACGGGTTACGGCGCGAATCAATTTTCCATTTTCGTAAGTCAATGAAATTGAAGTACCGTCATATTTCATTTCACAACAAATCTCAAAATCTTCATTGAGCGCCTTGCGGACACGTTCATAAAAGTCCGTCACTTCCACTTCCGAGTATGTATTTGCTAATGACAGCATGGGATATTTGTGCGCCACCTGGGTAAAATTCTTATTAAGGTCACTTCCCACACGCATAGTGGGCGAGTTTTCATCTTTATACTCCGGATGCGCCTGTTCCAAATCCTGAAGTTCACGCATCTTGTCGTCAAACTCCTTATCCGATATTTCGGGAGCATTCAACACATAATAATTATAATTGTGCCGATGAAGTTCGGCACGCAATTCCTCTATTTTTTCCTTTATATCCATATTTCTTCGATTGTTTAAGGCAAAAATACAGGTTTATCTTTGAATATTTGTACTTTTGCGAAAAATTAAAGATTATGCGTATTGATATTATAACAGTTTTACCCGAAATGATTGAAGGTTTCTTCAATTGTTCCATTATGAAACGGGCTCAGAATAAAGGACTTGCAGAAATACATATTCACAATCTGCGTGACTATACTGAAGATAAATACCGCCGTGTCGATGATTATCCCTTCGGTGGTTTCGCCGGAATGGTTATGAAAATAGAACCTATCGAGCGTTGCATCAATGCCCTTAAGGCAGAACGGGAGTATGATGAAGTAATCTTCACAACCCCCGATGGAGAACAATTCAACCAACCAATGGCCAACAGCCTTTCTTTGGCACAGAACCTTATTATTCTTTGCGGACACTTCAAAGGAATTGATTATCGTATCCGCGAACATCTGATTACTAAAGAAATCAGCATCGGAGATTACGTCCTGACAGGTGGCGAACTGGCCGCAGCAGTCATGGCAGATGCTATTGTACGTATCATTCCCGGAGTTATCTCTGACGAACAATCCGCACTTTCCGATTCTTTCCAGGACAACTTGTTGGCCGCACCTGTATATACCCGTCCTGCCGATTATAAAGGTTGGAAGGTCCCTGATATTTTATTATCCGGACATGAAGCGAAGATTAAAGAATGGGAGTTGCAACAATCTCTCGAACGCACCAAAAGACTTCGTCCTGACCTATTAGAAGAATAGAATAAGATGTAAATAAAAACGACGGTAAAGAATTGTCTATTCTTCACCGTCGTTTTCTATTATACCCATCGCCTGAGAATTCCACTTTCTGCTCTTCCCCTAAACACCGATTTCTTTTTTAGCCATTATCTTTAGCCTGACGCTTGTCTCAAAACCCCGGAGAGAAAATAGCATTTTTCCAGCTTATCCTGTGCGAATGGTTATTGTATGTTTGCCGTTATACCTCAAGCGCACCAATAATTTCTCTCACAGACTTATATCCGTGTCTATCCAAGTAATTATTTATACCATCTTCTACCTTGATGGTAACGGCTGGATCTATGAAATTTGCTGTACCAATCTGGATAGCAGATGCACCTGCAAGCATGAATTCAACCGCATCTTTCCAGTCCATTATCCCCCCTAAACCGATGACAGGAATCTTTACCGATTTAGCAACCTGCCATACCATACGCAATGCGATAGGTTTTACGGCAGCTCCGGACATTCCGCCTGTTATAGTAGACAAAATAGGACGTCTACGTTCCGCATCAATCGCCATTCCCAGCAATGTATTGATTAATGACACACTATCCGCACCACTTTCTTCTGCTGCTCGAGCTATTTCAGTGATGTCAGTGACATTCGGGGAGAGTTTTACGATAAGTGTCTTTTTGTAAGCAGAACGCACAGCTTTTACTACTTCTGACGCACCTTTTG
The DNA here is from genome assembly GCF_042854785.1 of Bacteroides sp. f07. Taxonomy (NCBI): domain Bacteria; kingdom Pseudomonadati; phylum Bacteroidota; class Bacteroidia; order Bacteroidales; family Bacteroidaceae; genus Bacteroides; species Bacteroides sp. f07. The sequence goes on from NZ_BAABXI010000001.1 coordinate 1,901,554, forward strand.
CTGACACACCAAAAGCCATACCACCTTGCTTTACATTAGGGCAAGAGATGTTTAATTCTATAGCAGGAATTTTGTCAAGTTCATTAATAATTTCGGCCGTTTTCACATAATCCTCGATAGCGGAACCCGAAACGTTTACAATCATATTCGTTTGTATGTCCTTTATGCGGGGATATATATGTTCTACGAAGTAGTCAACACCCTTATTTTGCAGTCCTACAGCGTTTAACATACCCGAAGGAGTTTCGGCCATACGTGGATATGGGTTTCCTTCACGTTTGTGAAGAGTAGTTCCTTTTACAATGATACCGCCTATTCGCGCTATATCAATGAAATCCGAGAACTCTTCACCGTATCCAAATGTACCGGATGCCGTCATCACCGGATTCTTCATTTGTAATTCACCAATATTTACACTTAAATCTGCCATAGTAGTTTATTTATATTAAAAACAGGACCTTCTTTACATACACACAAGTGACCTTCTGTCGTATTTTCCACACAACATAAGCATGCTCCGATACCACAAGCCATTGTGTTTTCCAAAGATACTTCACATTCTATCTGATTACTTTTGGCATATTTTGCCACCGCCATCATCATAGGTTTAGGACCACAAGTGTAAATTTGCTCAAATCGCACCTTATTTAATATAGAATGTTGGGTGACATATCCTTTCTCTCCATGACTGCCATCCTCCGTCGTAGTGTACACTTCACCATATTTAGCAAATTCCTCTAGTTGCAACAAGTCTTTATCACTACGCGCCCCTAAAAGGAATATAGGTTTATGGCCATTTTTGACCAATTGTTCACCCAAATACAACATAGGAGCCGTACCGACACCACCACCAACTAACAGGAGCTTATCAGAAGGCATCTGCGGCATTGTGTAGCCATTCCCCAACGGAAGTATCGTATTGATTATATCGCCTGGATTTATTTCTGCCAAGCGTCTTGTTCCGTCTCCAACCAGTTGGATCAGAAACCATACTTCATTTCGTTGTTTATCTACAAAATTAATAGAAATAGGGCGACGCAGGAATGTGGTAAGCGAACCGTCCACCCGAAGTTCAGCGAACTGCCCCGGCAACATTTCGGGCAGTAACGATTGAGAAGTCAGTTTTAGCAATACATAATTAGCATGCAGTCTGATATTCTCAGTAACCGTCAGATCTAAAATAAATTTCTTCATGTATGGATATAAAAAGTATAAATTCGTATTCCGAGTGCAAAGATACAGGAATTTGCTCAAACCTGCGATTTTACCACTTATTTTTCAGGCCTAAACGTTTCATAAGTATTATCATCAAAGAAAATCCTTATTTCGGTGATTTTTCTAGCAGGCTTTTCTATATATCTAATCTCCTGTTTTACAATTTCTTTAGGCGCATTTTCAGTACTTCTTAACGCCATTTCCTTGCGATTTTCCAAAGCAATCGTCTCTTTGGACGAATTTACGGGATTCTCATCAAACAAGGAAGGTTGATAATCACCATTAGAAGAAACTAGTGAAGACTCTTCCACAGAAGCTAACATTTCACCTTTTCCATATAGTAACCATTCAAGATTAACGTAACTATAAGTTTGATGAACTTTCATCACTACTTCCAGACTCGGCTTATTCCTATCATTTAAAATATGAGAAAGAGTAGACTGCTGAACTCCAATTGTCTCAGCAAAAACTCTGGGGGGAACTTTTTCCCTCTCCATAATCATTCTAATTCTGTCTTTTATTTCCATACTGCCTTTATTGAGTTATAATTATATGTACCAAATGTTGATTTCACAAAAATACATATAAAGATTTTCATTATACAAAGGTAAATATTACAATTCACAAAAGCAAATTACAAATATAAAAATATGGATATTACAAAAGTATTCATAAATTCACTATTCTAATATCACGTCTATATAATAGATAAAACAGCATATTTTAAAACAATACCTTCAGTTTAACTAAAGTATATTAGATATTGATAATAAGCTAATTATACATGCATAATATTATATAAATACGAGCATTTACAAAAGTACCGAACATACAAACTACTAATTTATAGCAAAGAATCAAGCAAATCGCATATACATCTGATAATCATAGCAATAATATGTAATTAAATGAGTGTTAAACACTCTCCCACTACATTTATATCATGAAAATTATTTCTGTAAACTTATATTTACACATTTGTACTTATGTCGATCTTATTACATATGTATAGCATTTACATTAATACTAATCACAAGAGTATAATCATAAATACACAACTGTAAATTCAATAAGTTGCACCTGCAATAAAATAAAGGATAAACCTCATTATTTACGAATGTATTTCAAGATTTTATCAAATCATCTTTTACATTCCACTATAAAACTAAGAATCCTTGCGATATTTCCAGCCATTTACCCGATTCGCTGTTTTTTTTCAATTCCAGAAGACTCTTTTTACATATAATCATCTGTAATACAATAAATTATTGCATATTTTTCAATTATATTATTTAGTTGAAATAGAAAAATGAAGCTAATAGTCCTCTAATAATCCTAGAACTATCAAAATGATATTTTGAGATCACCATTAAAAAGAGAGTTTTCTACTTTATCACTAACAAATGGGAGTTATACTTACTATATCCGGCTCTACCAACCTTTTGGTAAAGAACTCAAATTTTTCAATGAAAAAGCGAATTCATCCAACTGAAAAATAACATTGTAAATAACGAAATGAAATTTTAATAAAAGAAATAAAGGCTACTGGAGGGGAAGCTATTAAAAGAGAATAAAGAAAAACAAGGAAAGAAATGCGGCTAATTTCTTGTTTGATTTTTTATTCAAAATATAAACGTATATTTCAGATAAAAGCTAGAAATCACACGAATATAAAAAAGGCATATACTCTATTCCATCTCTAGTAAAAGTATATGCCTTTTCATTATATCAGAAACTCGATTTTTCTAATGCAAAATATTAAACACCAATTCGCGGAGAATATCTCCATCTGTCATTGAACTGTTTTTTACTCCTTTTGATTTTGCGTCAGCATATCGTATTTCACCAACGATTTGCATCGTCTTTACTCCACTATATTTTCGCATAGCAGCTATGTAATCTTTAGCTTGCCAGGATGTCTTTAATCCCAGCATATTGGCAATTCCCTGCTCTGATTTATCAGGTGCATAATACGCCAGCATCAGGTTAGAATAAAAGCTGAATAACAGAGACAATGTCATCTGTATCGGATTCGTTTTCGGATTTTCTTCAAAATATTTTATTATCCTATTTGCCTTAAGAATATCCTTTTCTACAAGCGCACTCCGCAATTCAAAGTTATTATAATCCTTGCTTATACCGATATTCTTTTCTATTTGCTCAGGGGTTACACGTCGCTGACCAGCAGGCAAAGTGATAATCAGTTTTTCCAGTTCTCCAGTCAGGCGGCTTAAATCAGAACCTACAAAGTCAGCCAGCATAGCTGTCGCTTTAGGTTCCATATCCCCCCCTTTACGTTTCATATAAGACGAAATAAAAGCCGGCAACTGTGCATCTTTTATCTTTTTCGATTCGAACAACACACCTACTTTATCTATTTCGGCGGCCAACTTTTTTCTGCGGTCTAACGTACCGTGTTTATGACATATCACCAAAATAGTAGAGAGCAGCGGTTTCTGAAGATAGTAAGACAACTCCTCCATATTACGGATTGCCTGTGCTTCCTTTACCACTACCACCTGATGCTCAGACATCATCGGATAACGTTTCGCAGCATTTATAATAGTAGCTACATCTACATCAGCACCGTACACAACGGTCAGATTGAACTCCTTTTCCGTTTCGTTCAACACATTATCCGCAATGTAATCTGCGATCAGGTCGATATAGTACGATTCTTCCCCCATCAGATAATAGACAGGACGATACTGCTTCGCCCTCAACTCTTTGAGGATGTCATCACACGTCAATTCTTGTTTTGCCATATATATTTTTCAGACCGGGAGTTACCAGTCAAATTTCAAGTGTTTTACAGTTTTCTTTTCATCGATAATCATGCGCAAGGAAGCGATACCTATCTCCACATGCTCTTCTACGTAATTTCTAGTGACCAGATTATCGCTTTTATCCGTTTTCACTCCGTCAGGAGTCATCGGCTGGTCAGAAACCAAAAGTAACGCACCTGTAGGAATATGATTGGCAAAGCCACAACTAAACAAAGTAGCCGTTTCCATATCAACCGCCATGGCACGAGTCTTTTTCAGATATTCCTTGAATGTTTCGTCATGCTCCCAAATGCGTCGGTTGGTAGTATATACAGTACCTGTCCAGTAGTCACGCCCTTTGTCACGGATAGATGAAGAAACGGCACGTTGCAACATAAAAGCGGGTAATGCCGGGACTTCAGGCGGAAAATAGTCGTTGGAAGTTCCCTCACCACGAATAGCGGCAATAGGAAGAATCAAATCACCAAGCTGATTCTTCTTGTCGATGCCCCCGCATTTGCCAAGGAACAGACAAGCCTTCGGACGAATGGCACCCAGCAAATCCATAATAATTGCGGCATTAGGACTTCCCATACCGAAGTTAATCATTGTAATGCCTTCGGCAGTAGCAGAGATCATATTAGCGTCTCTACCCAATATCGGAACATCAAATTGATTGGCGAAAATCTCTACGTACTTGTTGAAGTTAGTCAACAGAATATACTCCCCAAAATCTTCCAGGTTACGTTTTGTGTAACGCGGCAGCCAATTAGCGACGATTTCTTCTTTTGTTTTCATAATTTCATTAAATTTGTGGTCCCAAATGAAGGAACCCATTATTTAACTTACAAAAATAATAAATGTTATCGTTAAACCTACCAGTATTCGACACTAAAATAAACGTACGAAACGGAAAAAATGTAATTTTCGACGTGATTCGCAAGCGATATGTCGCCCTTACCCCGGAAGAATGGGTACGGCAACACTTCGTTCACTTTCTTATTGCACATAAGGGATACCCGTCCGCACTCATTGCCAATGAAGTGATGGTAAAGTTGAACGGTACTACCAAAAGATGCGACACGGTACTTTACCGGAGAGATTTATCCGCCCGGATGATTGTGGAATACAAAGCTCCCCACATTGAAATCACACAAGCGGTCTTCAATCAGATTACCCGATACAATATGGTGTTGAAAGTAGACTATCTGATTGTCAGCAATGGGATGCAACACTATTGCTGCCGGATGGATTATGAAAATCAGAGTTATACTTTTCTGAAAGATATTCCTGATTACAATTCCCTATAATCATCCGTTTATCCCTCCCTCAAAACATACTTTATCCACAGTATAAAAATAGCGTCACTATCCGTCCAAGATAGTGACGCTATTTGCCTACTATAGTGACGCTATCCCGAACGGATAGCGTCACTATATCAACTGCTGTCCTGAATAGCCCTCAGGGCACTTTTACTCTTGCGTTACGATGTCTTTCTTCCCATTATCATCCACTTTCTTTTTGCTGAATCTCTCCTGCAATTTCTGCATCAATTCATAGAAGTTAGGAACATAAACCGTAGCCAACAGCGTATTCATTGCCATACCGAATACCACTGCGGCACCCAACGCAATACGACTCTCCGCACCTGCTCCGGTCGCAATCAATAAAGGCATCACTCCTAAGACGAAAGCAAAAGACGTCATCAGAATCGGACGTAGACGAACGTGTCCCGCTTCAAATGCCGCTTCACGGATAGAGTTACCTTCAGCACGGAAATCACGGGCAAACTCCACAATCAAGATACCGTTCTTTGCCGAAAGCGCAATGAGGAGAATAATACCGATCTGCGTATAAATACTCACCGGAGTCCCCATAACCCAACAACCGATCATCGCCCCCAACAATGCTACCGGCAATCCGATGACAGCCGCTACCGGACTCGTCCAACTTTCATATTGAGCCGCCAAAACCAGGAAAGCAACAATCAAAGCCATAATCAGGACGATGGTCGTTGTATTTCCCGCCTGCGTTTCCTGATAGGCGACAGAAGTCCATTCGTAACCAAATTCATCTCCCAGTTGCTCCTTAAACAGTGCTTCCACTTCCTGAATAGCCTGCCCGGTACTACTTCCGGGAGCTACATTACAAGTCAAAGCCGCAGTGGAATACATATTATACCGGTTAATCTGATCCTGCCCCAACTGCTCTTCCACTTTGGTAAAGGAAGAAAAAGGAACCATCTCTCCTGCCGAATTCGGCACACTCAACTTCAGCACGTCATCAATCACTCGCTGCGCCTGGTCGCGCGCCTCTATTTTCACCTGATAAATCCGTCCGAATTCCACAAAATCATTCACATATGCCGCTCCCATATAATATCCCAATGTAGAAAAGACATCATTCAGGGCAATTCCCATGAACTGGACTTTATCACGGTCTATATTGAGAAAATATTGTGGCACATTCGCCTGATACTGACTGGATATAGAGGCTAAAGCAGGCTTGCTGCGATAAGAAGCCAACAGAGCGTTGATAGCCTGTTGCATCTCCGTCGGTCCCAGATTTTTCCGGTCTTCCACTTGAAGTTGCAAACCGCCCGAAGCTCCCAAGCCGGGAATAGCCGGCGGAACCATCGCAAACACCTGCCCGCCTTGAATCGTCATATATGCTTCACCGTTGAAACGGTTGACAACGGCAGCAGCCGTATGCGCCTTCCCTTTCCTCTTACTCCAATTTTTCAATACAACAAAGTAGGTAGCCGAATTACTCTGTTCACCACCGCCCATAACGGAGAAACCGGAGATACCAATATAATTCTGTACCTCAGGATACGAATCAAGTATGGCGTTAATCTTATCGCCAACCGCCTGTGTACGTTCCAGACTGGCAGCAGGCGGCAACTGAACCGCAGCAATAAAATACCCGTCATCTTCATCGGGAACAAACGTAGAAGGCCAGTGCATAAAGAGCAGAACAGCAATAACTGACAAAATGGCATAAGACACAAAACTGAATCCCGGACGTTTGAGCAGCCACTTCACGATCCCGTCATACACCCCTTGCGTTTTATCATAAGCCTTATTGAACCCTCTGTATATGAAGAACTTGGAAGGCTTGCTCTTTTCAAGGAACAACGCACAAAGCGCAGGCGTCAACGTCAACGAATTAAAACCGCTCAATACAGTCGACGCAGCAATGGTCAACGCAAACTGCTTATACAACTGACCGGAAATGCCACTAATCAACATCGTAGGAATAAACACGGCAAGCAACACAAGCACTACCCCGACAATCGGACCCGTAATCTCTCCCATTGCCTTCGTCACCGCTTCACGAGGTGAATACTGTCCGGTTTCCAACAACCTCGAAGCATTCTCCACCACCACTATCGCATCATCCACCACAATGGCAACTGCCAAAATCAGTCCGAACAATGTCAGCGTATTGATAGAGAACCCGAATGCCGCCATCACAGCAAGCGTACCAATCAGAGAAACCGGAATGGTGAGACATGGAATAATAACCGCCCTCCAATTCTGAAGAAACAGAAAAATGACAAGCACCACCAGCAAAGTAGTCTCGAAGAACGTCACCATCACTTCATCAATAGACGCATGAATCACGTCCGTTGTATCCAATGTCACATTATAAGAGACTCCTGACGGAAAATTGGCAGCCAACTCTTCCATTTTGGCTTTCACTCCTTTTGAAACATCCAGAGAATTGGAACCCGGTTGCTGATAAATAGCGATAGCCGCCGTAGGTTTCCCATTCAGCCGGGACACCACACTATAAGAAGCAGACCCCAAATCAATCCGGGCGATATCCTTCAGGCGAAGCATCGCTCCGTCTTTCTCAGTCCGGATGATGATATTACCGAATTGTTCCGGTGACTTAAGCCGTCCCTGTACATTCAGACTATATTGAAACGCATTCTTATTATCCTGTCCGATAGGTTGCCCGATATATCCTGCGGAAACTTCCACATTCTGCGACTGGATGGCTTGATAGACCTGCTGCGGTGAAATATTGCGAATCCGCATGGCTTCGGGATCCAGCCAGACACGCATTGAGTAGTCCCCCGCTCCCATCACATTTACCGCGCCGACTCCCGGCACACGGGTCAACTGGTCGACAAGATTCAATTTAGCATAGTTTGTCAGATACAAGCTATTGTAGACAGAATCCTGCGAAGTCATCGTCAGAAACATAACAATATTCGAAGATTGTTTCTGCACAGTCACCCCCTGCACCACTACCGGTTCGGGAAGCGAAGATTGCGCGATACTTACCCTGTTCTGTACTTGCACGGTTGCCATGTCGATATCCGTACCGACAGCAAAAGTGATAGTCAGGGAGTACGCTCCCGACGAAGAAGAATTGGAAGACATATAGAGCATACCGTCTACACCATTCACTTGCTGTTCGATAGGAATACCTACCGTCTGAGCCACCGTTTCAGCATTTGCCCCCGGATAGACGGCAGATACCTGCACCGTCGGCGGTGTAATTTCCGGAAACTGCGCTACGGGCAATATATTTAGTGTCACCAGACCGGCCACCACAATGAGCAGGGCAAGCACTGTGGCAAAGATCGGTCGGTTTATAAAGAATTTAGAAAACATAAATCTATGAGTTTAGGATTAATACTTAAAATGAAAGGACTCCCCCTTTATGGTACAGGTTTTATCTTCATTCCGTCTCTGACTTTCATCAGAGCTTCCGTGACATACCGTTCTTGCGGAGAAATCCCGCTCAACACCTGACGCAAGGTATCCCCCATCAACTGCCCTATTTCGATATGGCGGTAATGAACTATATCCGAGTCATTTACAACATACAGATATTTACCCGACTGATCGGTCCCTATAGAAGCTTCCTTCACCAATACAGCCTTTTCAGCTTCTCCATAAGGAAGGGTAATGCTCACATACAATCCGCTTTTCAAAATACCTTTCGGGTTATCAAAATTGGCGCGCACCATCAAGGTTCCCGTACTCATATCTACATTCGGAGACAAATAATCCAATACGGCAGGATAAGACGTTGTTCCGTCTTTACCTAATTGTACCATAATCTTCTGCGGCAGATTCCTTGCCGATTGTCCATCATTCATCGCCATACCCAGCCACTGATTATCCGCTACATTAAAATACGCATACATTTGATTGTCCTTATAAATAGTGGCCAAGGTAACGGGCTGCAACGATCCGCCCACATAACTTCCTATGTCCACAGTCGACTTCGTGATAGTTCCGTCAAAAGGAGCGCGGACATAGCAGTATCCCAGATTCGTATGAGCCGTACTCAAAGCAGCTTCCGCATTATTCACTGCCGCAATGCCTTCTGTCACATTAGCTTCCGATTGAAGTAGCTGTATCTGACTTACCGCATCACTCTTTATAGCTTCCTTCATACGGCTATAATTACTGCGTGCATACTCCAGTTGTGCCCGGGCAGTCTGCAAATCCGCTTCCGCCTGTTCCACCTTATCCTTATATAAGGTAGGCTCGATGACAAACAGCAATTGTCCCTTCTTTACTCTCCCACCCGGAGTGTAGGAAATTGCCTGCAACGTACCGTTTACCCTCGCCACCAGGTTTACCGTCTGCTCCGTTGCCAGATAGCCCGGATAATCTTTCGTCAAAGTAATATCCTCTACTACTGGTTTGGTCACGCTAATTTCAGGAGCAGGCATCCCGCCCGTCGCTCCTACGCTCTTTTTCTCCTTGCATCCTGTCAATATCGGTAGCGCAAGAAAGATATACATCAGTTTTTTCATATCCGTTAGGTTATATTTTAATTATAGATTCTTTTTATTCTTGCCAGCCACCGCCCAGAGCTTTGTAAAGGGCTATGAGTTGCAACAACGAACTCCCTTCCGCCTGCACCAGTTGATTTTCATAAGACAACAGCGAACGTTGTGCGTCAAGCACATTCTGAAAAGGAGAAAGTCCTTGTTTATAAAGTTCCAAGGAAAATTTCAATGTCTCGACACCTTGATTGCGCACTTCTCTCAGCGCCACAATCCGCTTGATGGAATTTCGATAGGAATTCATTGCATTATCAGTTTCCTGCACAGCAGTCAGCACTGTCTGGTTAAATTGATTAATCGTTTCATCCAGTTGGGCTTTTGCCAGCCTTGTAGCGTTGACCAACTGCCCGCCGCTGAAAATCGTCCAACTCAACGCCGGAGCAATCTCATAAGTCATACTCTTACTTTTCACCAAGTCTTTTAAGTCACGGGCAGCATAGCCAAACGATCCTTTCAGAAAAACTTTCGGCAACCAGTCGGCCTTAGAGGCTCCGAGCAATGCCGCCTGCGCGTTTACATTCCGCTCCGCACTCCGTACATCGGGTCTTCGCAATAATAAATCGACAGGCATCCCCACTCCGATGGGTTCCATATAATCGGGTAATGTACCCGTTACCTCCAAGACTGGACGAATTTCCTGAGGATACATGCCTAACAAAACAGCCAACGTTGTAATATATTGATTGATACCTGCTTCCAGTTGCGGAATAGAAGCTCTCGTGCTATACAAAACGGACTTGGCTTGTGCGACATCCAATTTGGCGACAAGTCCGGTATTATAACGTACTTCCGTAATTTTCAACACTTTCTCCTGCGAATCGACATTCTTTTTCACCACTTCAAGTTGCTGCTGCAATTCCCGCAGGTTGATATAGGCTGAGGCTACTTCCGCTGCCATAGAAATCATCACTCCCGTATATTCTTCCTTACTTGCGGCAAAATTCTCCTTTTGCGCTTTCACCCGTTTGCGGATACTGCCGAAGATATCAATTTCCCAACTCATACTGAGCGAAGCATTGTAGTAATGCTCCGTAGACTGCGGCAAGGCACTGGTATTTCCGCTTGTCTCCTCACGAGTCCATCCGGCATTCATCCCGATGGAAGGAAAGAAGTTGCTGCGCTCCATCCAAAGATTGGCACGGGCGGCAGATATACGGTTGATAGCCATCGCAACAGAAAAATTACGGTCTACAGCCAGGGCAATCAAAGAATCCAGCTTGGTATCCCGGAAAGATTTCCACCAATGATCGTCCACCGGAAGCGTCTGTTGAAACACTTCTCCACTTTCTTCCCATTCGTTGGGAATAGCCGTTTTCAGATAACGGTTGGCAGTTTGTCCAACTGCAGACAGAGTTGAAAGAAACATAAGGAGCGATGTGCCCCACACTCGTATATTCATATCAGTTCAGGTTTTTATTAAAATGATATGATAACAACTAAAGGTTTAGTTTGTTTATTTCGGATAAGTACCGTACTTAAATCTGCATGACATACTTATATTAAGAAAGGAGCATAAAAAAAGCTCCGCCATAATGCGGAGCTTTGAAAAATATTGCGAAAATACAAACTCTTATTCTGCTGTTTTTCTTCTGATTGCTCTTTTGGTAGTTGGTGCCGGAGCTTCTTCCACCTTGTGTTCGAGCTGTACGCCAGCCAATTCCGGGTCAATCATGATACGTCCGCAATATTCGCAAACGATCACTTTCTTACGAGAGCGGATATCCAACTGTCTCTGAGGCGGAATCTTGTTAAAACATCCGCCACAAGCATCACGCTGTACGTACACGATACCCAGACCGTTGCGGGAGTTCTTACGGATACGTTTGAATGACTGCAACAGACGCGGCTCGATTTTAGTTTCCAAATCTTTGGCTTTGTCTCTCAGCTTCTCTTCTTCCTGCTTGGTTTCAGAGATAATTTCATCCAGTTCGCTCTTCTTCTGTTCGAGGTCTTTTTGTCTTTCGTTCAGAATCTGTTCGTTCTTCACCACTTCAGCCTCTTTCTCTTCTCTGTCCGCAGAGTATTCCTTGATTCTCTTCTCGCAAAGTTCGATTTCCAATGTCTGGAACTCGATTTCTTTTGTCAGGAAGTCATATTCACGGTTGTTGCGGACATTGTCTTGCTGTGACTTATATTTTTCAACCGAAGCTTTAGCCGTTTCAATCTCTACCTTCTTGCCGGAAATAGCTGTTCTAAGTTCATCTACTTCAGCCTTAATCTTGTCGATACGAGTACTCAAACCGGCAATCTCATCTTCAAGGTCTTGCACTTCCAACGGAAGTTCACCTCTCAATGTCTTGATCTCGTCAATCTTAGACAACATAGTTTGCAGTTGGAACAGTGTCTTCAACTTCTGCTCTACTGTCAACTCATTCGGATCTTTTTTTGCTTCTCTAGCCATTTTACTTATAAATATTTTATGGGATTCGTATTTATTTTACTCAATTGGAGCGCAAAATTAGGAAATAAATCCCGGATTATAGAATAAAAAATCTCTTTTGTATATTGTTCGCTTTCGTAATGACCGATTTCTGCCATCAGGATATCTTCTTCATGGCCGAAATAATCATGATATTTAATTTCACCCGTAATAAAAACATCCGCACCTGTCCGGATTGCCTGCGGAAGCAGGAAAGCCCCGGCACCGCCACATAATGCCACCTTCTGTATTTCTCTGCCTGTCAATTTGTTATGACGCACACAACCTACTTCAAAGGTTTTCTTGATGCGTTTCAGAAATCCGAGTTCCGTTTCCGGTTCGTCCAGCTCGCCTACAATTCCCGAACCTGCCTGTGTCCAGTCATTCTGCAACGGATACAAGTCGAATGCCGGTTCCTCATACGGGTGTACAGACAGTAATGTCTTGACAACTTCCACCTTCTTATATATAGGAAGAATGGTTTCGATTCTCACTTCATCTTCACGGTGCAGTTCTCCGACAGTTCCACAGAAAGGATGTGCTCCTTCGTTCGCCCGGAAAGTTCCCTCTCCTTTCAGATTATAACTGCATGAATCATAGTTACCTATGCTTCCGCATCCGGCTGCAAACAATGCTTCGCGTACAGCGTCTGCCTGTGCATTAGGAACAAAAGTCACTAATTTGACCAAGCTGTTCTCTTTCGGCTCGAGCACTTTCAAGTTCTTCAATCCTATTTTTTCGGCTATCTTATAGTTGACTCCACCCTGGGCATTATCAAGATTGGTATGTGCCGAATAAATTACAATATCATTCTTTATTGCTTTCAATATGCAGCGTTCCACATAATCCTTGCCTGTGATGGATTTATAACCTTTAAAAATGAGCGGATGATGCGATATAACGAGGTTGTACCCTAGCGCGATAGCTTCATCCAACACAGCTTCGGTAACGTCAAGACACAACAAAGCCCCTGTTGCTTCCGCTTCTGTCAATCCGATTTGCAGGCCGGCATTATCAAATCCGTCTTGCAATGGCAGAGGCGCGAATCGTTCAAGGGCGCTTACTATTTCCTTAATTTTCATTATTGGTAGAAAATTTGGTTGCAAAGATAAGAAAATAAAAGGGAACAACCGCTCATTGTCCCGCTTTTTTTAGTAAATTTGTCGCATATACTATAACAATTGAATACGATGAAAGCTATCCTGCCCTATTTTCTACTAGCCATCCTAATCGTCTCCTGTCAATCAAGAGCGAATAAAAACGGTGAGAAACAAGTTGCCGAAGGTATAAGCAACAATAACACGGAAGAGTGTATTGTGGATACAGTAAAAGCCACTGCTATCTTTTGGATAGACAAAACTGAGACGAAACACTGTAAGGAATGGGGCTTTCGCACCATTAAAGCAAAAGTGCTTGTCCATCAAAACGGAAAGGTTGATCTACAAGCCTTTGTCAAGAAGCAATCGCCGGACTTGGAGAAGTATATACGTCACCATCTCTCTAAATTTCAAGTCTCGGAGAAAATGCTGGAAGGCGGATATGTGCAACCGGGAGAACAGTTCGTACAGCTTCGTTGCTTGTATGAAAAACTCAAAGGAAAGTAAGTTGCCAGCGTTTCCTGCCATGGGAACTAGAGTTTCCCTAGTAGGAAACGCCAGTTTCCATAGATAGAAACTCCAGTTTCTCACCGCGGAAACTGGAGTTCCCAGCCTGGAAACGGGCGTTCCCGCGCAGGATACCGGCTCTTCGGATATAGCTCATGAACTTTATATCCGGTGAAAAGAAACTTTTATTTATACTGTGCCATCGGTATGTGTTGCAGATACCTTTATCTGCAACCTATCTGCAACAGTATCTGCAACGCTGTAAGCTATTATATGACAGAGTGTTATCTCTGTTTTGTTGTAAGCATCCGATAAAGTACACTATAAAAAATGGCTGTATCTCCTTTCCTGGTAAGCAGCCATCTATCGTTGTATCTCCATCATTCTTTATTCTTTTCCTTCCATTTGTGTGGCAACATTTGTAGCAGTTCCTCATAATTTGCCTTCTGCATATATGGCATTCTTGCTATAACGTCATTCAGATAAGTGCGCGGATTTACTTTATGCGCTTTGCACGTAGCCAGTAACGAACAGACGACACTCATGCTGACGGCCGCCTGATGGTCTCCACAGAACAAGTAGTTCTTTCTACCCAATGTGATTGGTCGGATGGCATTTTCCGCCAGATTGTTATCAATATGGATACGTCCATCCTGCAGATACCTCATCATATTCTCCCAGCGGGTATAGGCATAGGTTATCGCCTTTCCGGTCAGGCTGTTTGGGCTGTATTTTATCCCTTCTGTTTCCATCCATAGCTTCAAGGCATCCATAATAGGTCCAGCAAGTTCCTGACGTTTTCCCATTCGTTCATTTTCTGTAAGCTGCTTCTGGTCACAGTCATGTTCTATGCGATATAGAAGCTGTATTTCTTTTAAGGCATGTTCCGCCATCTGCCTGTTTTCAGCAAGTGCCTGCTCAAAATACCTGCGTATATGAGCCATGCAGTTAACAAGGCGCACATTCGGGTTGACCTTGAAAGCCGATTCGTAACCCTCAAAGCCGTCACATTGAAAATAACCCTTGAAGTTTTTAGCCAGTTGCCCTATCACCGTACCTGACCGTGATCCTTTGTCATAATGGAAAAGCACCAGTCGTTCGACTACTGCCCTGACCATCCACAAGTATTCCTTGTTGGTCTGATGTCCTGCCTTGTCCAGTACAGGTACGGTCGTTTCATCCCCCTGTATGTAGTCGGATTTCATGATTTCCTGCCTGAGTACCTCGTAAAGTGGCTTGAGAAGTTCAACCGCAGGCTTGAACCATCCGTCTATGGTACTTTCACTAGCTTTGAAGCCCAGGTGATGCAACTGTTTCACCTGGCGGTAGAAGGGAAGATGATACTCATATTTCTGCAGGAGTATCTCCGCCAAAAGTGTAGGTCCCGCTATTCCTTTGTATATAGGCAACAGCGGCATGGCGGCTATCTCCACTCCTTTTCTGCCGACCGGTGGAAGTGAAGTGTTGTCTTTAAGGGCATATTTGGGCCGTACAATCTCCTTTATATAAAGTTGTCCGGGCTTATGTTCCACCACACGGGTCACTTCCTCACCAATCTTCCTGTACAGTTCCAGGTCAATGTCTTCCGGCTCGATGATTACCCTTTCAAGTACGGGAAGACCTTCCATTATCCTGCGGTTATTCCGTTCCCGTTTCTTGCTCTCCACCGTTTCTTTTGTGATTGTCTGCACCGCTACTTCACGCGCTTTTTCCAGTTCAGCCGCGTTATCAGGAAGAAAGTCACCGAACAGGTCAGGCTGGTTGGAATCAAGAGACGGGAGTTTCTCTGACTTGTGACCGAAAAGCTGGCGGTTCAGCCATGCGACTTGAGCCGTCAGCTCATTGAGACGGTTCTGTAAGGATTCATTCTGCCGGGTAAGCCTGATAATGGTCTCAGCCTGGGATGCGTTCACCTGCTGCAGGGACTGCAGCATTGAGTTCATCTGTGAAAGCATCTCTTCCTGAGTCATAATCCGTTTCTTTTAATTACACTATAAATGTACAAAATATATCCCGGACAGACAAGGAATACGACATCTATTTTTATACAGTATATACATTTCGTTCCGCCCTCAGACGTCTCAAACGCTGCCCGGGAGATTCACGGATTCCTTCCACCATAATGACAAGATCGCGCCATTCCATCGGATAGCTGCGCGATTTCTCGTCATATTCGGGAATCTTGAAATGACCGGCTTCAAGGCGCTTGACATACATCACCAGACCGCCATCCTCGGCATGGAGAAGCTTCATCAATTTACGGCTGCTGCCAATGAAGATGAATACATCACCGTTCCTGACACTGCAGCCCATACGCTCGTGTACCACACCGCAGAGAGAACTGATACCCTTGCGCATATCAGTCCTGCCGGGGCAGAGAAAATACCGCATCGTATCATTCAGGCAGAACATGGCAACAGGCGTATTGGTTAATCAAACGGGAAGCGGCCTCTTCCATACCGGCACCCAAATGGGCACGGACACCATTAGGAAACAACAGGGTCATTCCGGAAACAGAAGAGGAGGAAGCAATACAGGGGGACTTCAGGCTGATGGGGGTTAAGACTGATTGGGGAGCAGATGTCTCGTGATCGGGAACACTGGAAGATTTACGTTTCCAATAATTGTACGTGGAGTAACTGACATGTTCACGTTGCAGAAATTTCAGAAGATTCAGACCGCTTAAACGATGCAGTTCCTGTAAAGAGGTAAATTGTTCTTTTGTCATAATGAAAATATGTTAGAAGTTCATGCAATATTGCACAGGCAAAGGTGCTATGAAAATATGATAGAGAAAACGGGTATTTTATCGGATGCTTACGTTTTGTTGCAGATGGCAGATCTTTTTTTATTTACCAAACTTTATAGAGGTTTTATTCTTGAGGGCATACCGTTCATCGACTACTCTGTCCGTAGGGAAAAAAGTGAAAATCAATCGCCATTCTCCTTCCCGATAGATAAATTTACGACCGCTTGCACCTTGAAGAATCGCCTTGTGCTTTTCCCGTAAAAAGGCTTCAAGATGTTCGGGCATCCCGCTACCCAATGCCGCAAATTCCACTGTAATAAAGAAATGCGGTATGGATATCCCGGCAACTTCCTGGAATATATGATCGATTATAGTCATTTCTTTGTTTCTTTCGATATTTCCAGGAGCTTCCCATATGCATCAAATGATTTTCGCGAGGCCAATGAAATGGTTATCATCAACGATAGCATGGATGCAGCGAATGTAATCACCATTATCATCATCTGATATTTAATGGCAACATTCGGAGTACTTCCGCCTAGAATCTGCCCAATCATTGTCCCCGGAAAAGCTACCAGTCCCATTACCGCAATATTGGCTATCAACGGACTGAATGATTTAATAATCGCCTGCCGGATAAACGGTGCCTGTGCTTCCTGTCTGGTTGCGCCGTTACCTAATAAATATCTATATAACTGTTGTTCACGTTTCAATCCGCTATAATAAGTATTCAAAGCGATAACATTGCTCGAAAGCATATTCCCCATCAAAATACCGAATATCGGAATAAAGTATTGGGCACTGAAAATATTATCCAGTTGAAGAACGACACCTATAAAATACAACCCCACCACCACGACACTACAAAGAAACCCGACGGAAATCGGAATCAGCAGAATACTGCGTTTTAACTGGGTACGTACCAAAGCCGTTTGTCCGGCTACGAATATCATAATAATCACCCAAAGGAAATTAATCCAGGGATTGTCCCACAAAAAAAGATATTTCAAATACATGCCGATGAAGAACAGTTGGATAATCATCCGCACTGTCCCAATCACGGCAGGTTTCAGTAATCCCGTCTTGAATTTCCATAGATAAAAGAACGGGATGGCAAGCAGAAGCAAGCCTATGGCCAAGTTATAATATGATATGTCAATCGTTCCCACGGTATGTATACTTACAATTCTAGCTGATTCGTGTTATAGTTCTATTACATAATGACATCCCGACGCAAAATCCTTGTCGTGAGACACTGCAAGTACGGCTGCTCCTTTTTCCGCCTGTCGCTGAAAAAAAGACACCACTTTATCTGTCGATCCGGCATCCAGTGCAGAGGTCGGTTCATCTATGATAATGAGAGGTTTATCAAGCATCGCAGCCACTGCAAGCATAATGCGTTGCCGCTGTCCGCCCGAAACCTCATTTACTCTTTTTGTATATAATTCATGTTCCAGTCCCAATTCGTCAAAGCAAGCGAAAAGCCTTTCTTCCGAGAAAGGAACCGAACGATTCACTTTCAACTCGAACGGCAGGGCAACCATCTCTTTCACCCATTCAAATGGCAATGCTAATTCTTGCGGAATCCACGCAATCTGACGCCGGACACTATCAATGGTGGATATGCCAAGTAATATTTCCCCCACTCGAATAGTCCCTTCTTTCAATGGTACGAATCCCATCACTGCATTCAGCAACGATGTTTTTCCGCAACCGGATTGTCCTACGATGCAGGCTGTTTCTCCCCGTTCCAGTTTCAGGTTGAAACCGGAGAAAAGCACTTCTGTCCCAAAGGTTATGCAGGCGTTATTGATATGTAACATGACGTTTTGAATTCTTTCTTTCCGGCAAAGGTACTATTTTCTTGAAAAACGTTATCTTTGCCCGACTAATTAATTCAAGAAAAGTTATGATACTGAACGAAAGAGACGCTCGCCATGAGCATATATTGCAGGTGGCACGTCAAATGATGACTGCCGCACGCACTGCTCCCAAGGGAAAAGGGATAGACATTATCGAAATGGTTTTAATCACTGACGAAGAGATTAAGCTATTGTCGGACACGATGGTAGCGATGGTGGAAGAACATGGAATGAAGTTTTTTCTACGTGATGCCGACAACATACTAAATGCCGAATGCGTTATATTAATAGGAACGCGCGAGCAAGCGCAGGGATTGAATTGCGGTCACTGCGGATTCGCAACTTGCGCCGGACGTACAGAAGGTGTCCCTTGCGCACTAAACAGCATTGATGTAGGTATCGCCATAGGTTCAGCCTGTGCCACGGCTGCCGATTTGCGTGTAGACACACGTGTGATGTTCTCTGCCGGACTGGCAGCCCAACGCCTGAACTGGCTGAAAGACTGCAAAATGGTAATGGCGATTCCGGTCAGCGCATCTTCCAAAAATCCGTTCTTCGACCGGAAGCCGAAACAGGAGAATAAAGATTAATACCGGTTGCCGGCGAATGAATAAACCGATTATATAAATAACTAAATAGAATAGTCTGATGGGAATTATGGTTGGACTGCCTAGTCCTAGTGGCTCGGAGAAAGATTTGCAATTGAATTTCGGTAAGAACATGACCGTACAAGTAGAAATGAGAGCTCCTCATTTGCCTGCCGAATGGCATATGCAAAGCGGCATACAATTGACATGGCCGCATGCCGGCACAGACTGGGCATATATGCTGGCAGAAGTACAAGAATGTTTCGTCAAGATAGCCAAAGAGATAGCGGAACGTGAGTTATTATTGATTGTCACTCCCGAACCTGAAGAAGTAAAGAAGCAGATAAGCGCTGTTGTCAATATGGATAACGTCCGCTTTCTGAAATGCGCTACCAATGACACATGGGCACGTGACCACGGAGCTATCACCATGATAGATACCGGTAATCCCTCGCTGCTTGATTTTACATTCAATGGCTGGGGATTGAAATTTGCATCCGAACTTGATGACAAAATCACTAAAAAAGCCGTAGAAGCCGGAGCCTTGAAGGGACAGTACATAGACTGCCTGGACTTTGTCCTTGAAGGCGGTTCCATAGAAAGCGATGGAATGGGAACTCTACTTACCACTTCCGAATGCCTGCTTTCTCCCAAGCGGAACGGAAAACTGAACCAGGTAGAGATAGAAGAATATCTGAAATCGACCTTCCATCTGCAAAAAGTTCTTTGGCTGGACCATGGCTATCTGGCGGGTGATGATACTGATAGTCATATTGACACTTTAGCACGTTTCTGTTCCACAGATACCATTGCTTACGTGAAGTGCACGGACGAAGCGGACGAACATTACGAAGCACTGCTTGCCATGGAAGAACAACTGAAAACATTCCGTACATTGGCAGGAGAGCCTTACCGGCTATTGGCCTTGCCCATGGCGGACAAGATAGAAGCAGATGGCGAGCGTCTGCCTGCCACATACGCTAATTTCCTGATTCTGAATGAGGCTGTCCTCTACCCGACTTATAATCAGCCGGAAAATGACAGGAGAGCCGGAGAAGTATTGCAACAAGCGTTTCCAAAACATCAAATAATCGGAATAGATTGTCGCGCTTTAATCAAGCAACATGGCTCTCTGCACTGCGTTACCATGCAATATCCGATGGGAGTTCTAAAATAATTAGGCATATTAAAAATAAATTATTCATCATGAGAAAGATAAAAGTCGGACTTATCCAACAATCCAACACTTCTGATATTCGGGTAAACCTGATGAACCTCGCTAAAAGCATAGAGGCTTGTGCCGCACATGGCGCGCAACTGATTGTGCTTCAAGAGTTACATAATTCACTTTATTTCTGCCAGACAGAAAACACAAACCTGTTCGACCTAGCCGAACCTATCCCCGGCCCTTCCACCGGATTCTATTCAGAACTGGCGGCAGCCAACAGAGTTGTTCTTGTGACCTCTCTTTTCGAGAAGCGTGCGCCCGGACTTTATCATAATACTGCCGTCGTTTTCGACCGCGACGGGAGCATTGCCGGCAAATACCGGAAAATGCATATTCCTGATGATCCCGCTTATTACGAGAAATTCTATTTTACTCCCGGAGATATAGGCTTTGAACCTATTCAGACCTCTTTGGGAAAGTTGGGCGTATTGGTATGCTGGGATCAATGGTATCCGGAAGCTGCCCGTTTAATGGCGCTAAAAGGTGCTGAACTATTAATCTACCCTACCGCCATCGGCTGGGAAAGCAGTGATACGGACGACGAGAAAGCACGCCAGCTCAATGCCTGGATTATCTCACAACGTGCCCATGCCGTTGCAAACGGACTCCCCGTCATCTCAGTCAACCGTGTAGGACACGAACCTGACCCGTCAGGACAAACCAATGGTATTTTATTTTGGGGAAACAGTTTCGTAGCAGGTCCGCAAGGGGAATTCCTGGCGCAAGCCGGAAACAACCGGCCGGAAAATATAGTAGTGGAGATTGACATGGAACGCTCGGAAAACGTACGCCGCTGGTGGCCGTTCCTGCGCGACCGCCGCATTGATGAATACGAAGGGCTGACTAAACGTTTTTTAGATTAGACTGAAAAGCGTACAGATATAAATAACAGAAAGGGCACAAAGTAAACTATAAATTTACACTCTGTGCCCTTTCTATATACTTTATTATTCTTTCTTATTGAAACGTCAGTTTCTTATTGGTCAGAAAATTTGCACCACCATAGATAAATAAGCCCAGGAATTGTGCCAGATATTCATTTACATCCAGTCCTTCCACCAATAAAATAAGGAATAGAAATTGTGCCGTATAGGCTAGACCGAAAGCAGAGCAAAAGAGCAGTATCTGTTTCCAGAGACTGTTCTTTTTATTTTCTACAGGGAATATCCAATATTTGCACCAGATAAAGTTATGAATCTGAGCGATCAGGTACGCTGTTATATTAGCCACCATATAGTCACCGTTGAATGACATCTCTCTCATCATTAACCATACAACCAATGCCATAATCAGGGCATTCATTGTACCGATTACTATAAAACGGAATATGCGTACAGATTCTTTCACTCTCCTTCTTTGATATCAACAATCAAATTCAGCTCGTCAAGTTGAGTCTGGTCAATTGCGGATGGCGCATCCAACATTACATCACGTCCGGAGTTATTCTTCGGGAATGCGATACAGTCGCGGATAGAATCCAGACCGGCAAATAAGGACACCCAACGATCAAGCCCATATGCCAAACCACCATGAGGAGGTGCACCATATTTAAAGGCATTCATCAGGAAGCCGAACTGTGCCTCTGCCTTCTCAGGAGTAAATCCCAAAATCTCGAACATCTTCGCCTGCAACTGTGCATCGTGGATACGGATAGAACCACCACCTACTTCAACACCGTTGACAACCATATCGTAAGCATCAGCGCGCACTGCTGCCGGATCAGTATCCAACAATGGAATATCTTCTTCCTTCGGATGCGTAAACGGATGATGCATAGCCATCAGGCGGCCTTCTTCTTCGCTCCATTCGAACATCGGGAAGTCGATAACCCAAAGGCAAACGAACTTATTCTTGTCACGCAAGCCTAATTGAGCTCCCATTTCCAAACGGAGTTCACAAAGCTGTTTACGTGTTTTCATCACATCATCGCCGGACAGAATCAGAATCAAGTCACCCGGTTTAGCACCAAATGCTTCCTTCATCTGCTGAAGAACTTCTTGTGTATAGAATTTATCCACACTTGATTTTACTGTACCGTCTGCTTCCACACGGGCATAAACCAACCCTTTTGCACCAATCTGAGGTTTCTTCACAAAGTCAGTCAAGGCATCCAGTTGCTTACGGGTGTAAGTTGCAGCGCCTTCTGCACAGATACCACCCACATAAGCAGCATTGTCGAATACGGAGAATCCGTGTCCTTTCATGATATCCATCAGTTCCACGAACTTCATGTCGAAACGCAAGTCCGGCTTGTCGCTACCATAATATTTCATGGCATCAGCCCAAGCCATACGCTGGAACGGTTCGGTCAGTTCTACCCCACGAAGAGTCTTGAACAGATGTTTTGCCATCCCTTCGAAAGTGGTGATAATATCTTCCTGCTCTACGAAACTCATTTCACAGTCAATCTGTGTAAATTCCGGCTGACGGTCGGCACGCAAATCCTCGTCACGGAAACATTTAGCAATCTGGAAATAGCGGTCGAAACCGGAAACCATCAATAATTGCTTTAAAGTCTGCGGTGACTGCGGAAGTGCATAGAATTGTCCCGGATTCATTCGGGACGGAACAACGAAGTCACGTGCACCTTCCGGGGTAGAACCGATCAGAACCGGTGTTTCTACTTCGATAAACCCAAGGCTGTCGAGATATTTGCGAACTTCGATTGTCATTTTGTGGCGCAGTTCCAAATTGGAGCGGACAGCGTTACGACGTAGATCCAGGTAACGGTATTTCATACGGATATCATCACCGCCATCTGTATTATCTTCGATCGTGAATGGTGGCGTCATAGCAGTGTTCAGTATGTTCAACTCGGAAACGATGATTTCAATATCTCCGGTAGGAATGTTGGCATTCTTACTGAAACGTTCGTTCACTGTTCCTGTGATTTGAATGACAAACTCACGCCCCAATTTATTGGCACGCTCACAAAGTTCTGCATTGATTTCTTCGTTAAAGACTAATTGAGTAATTCCGTAACGGTCGCGAAGGTCAACGAATGTCATCCCTCCCATTTTACGACTACGCTGTACCCAGCCGGACAGCGTTACTTGCTTGTTAGCATCAGAGATTCTCAGTTCTCCACAAGTGTGTGTTCTGAACATATATTTTTTTATTTAAACGATTATCACTCGCGTTTTTATTTTGGCTGAACCAAAACTCCGCAAAAGTACGCAATAATTTGTAATTCGTGATTAGTTATCCGTAATTTTCTCAGACTTTCTTTGTCAGCTTTTTCAATATTTTCTTGTTTCTGTCTGTTATATTGTCAACAATGGCTTCATTCATCAGTTTGATGCCATTCATATACTCTTGCGCTCTTTGAAGCACATTTGCCGCATCTTTTTCTGCAGCACGCGGCACTACTACACGCAATCCTCTTTGAATTAACTCAATATTTACATCGGCGTCCGTCTCCATGGGGTCACCGTCGAAATGCACCACGCCCGGAGTTGTCCGCCGAATACATAACTTCTTGCAACGGAAGGTCTTGATACGGCTATTCTGGTCGATTGTTTTATTAAATAACTGAAAAGCAAGCGAAGGTACATCCAAAACAGTAAACGGTTCTAATATGGTGACATCCAACAAACCATCCGTCAACGTGGCTTGCGGAGCAATATAAGCATTATTTCCATATTGTGACGCGTTTCCGCAGGCAATAAGAAAAGCCTTATATTTGGACACTCCGTTTTCAGTTTCCAGTTCGTAGGTTTCCGGCTGATACTTAAGACTTTCTTGCAGCGTTTTTTCCAAGTAAGTCAACAATCCCCGTTTACCGGCATGCGCAAATTTCAGACTGACAAAAGCATCAAATCCCACTCCGCAGGTACAGAAGAAATCTGTTCCGTTAATCTTACCATAATCTATTATATCCGTACATCCCGCGTTCAGCACTTCCAATGCTTTTTTCGGTTCCATAGGTATATGCAGATGCCGCGCCAGTCCATTGCCCGACCCACAAGGGATAATGCCCAATGCAGTATCAGTATGTACCAGCGAACGAGCTATTTCGTTGATTGTCCCGTCTCCACCGATAGCCACTGCCACGTCCGCTTTTTCTTTCGCAGCTTGGGCGGCTATCTCTACTGCATGACCGGCTCTCTCTGTATACACTACTTCCCAAGAGTATTTCGTCTTGTCTATTTTCTCATCCAGCAAGTTAAGAATCAATTCTTTACTTTGCGTTCCTGAAATAGGGTTGACGATGAATTTTATTTTTTTCATACTTTCGTTCATGCTATTCTTGTCGATTGTAGACGACAAAAGTAATATAAATATCTTAAATTTTAATCTATTAGAGGTTTCTAATCTCAAGCGAGCAACTTTTTTCTCTTAAAAAGAACAGATGAAAGCAAAAATTGTTATCTTTGCCCCCTGTTTTAAACACTTGTTAAGATAAAAGGATATTAGACCGTCAGCGAATGGTCTGAGTATATGAGTATTATAAATTATAATTCATGGGATTATTACAAGAGAAGTTAGCTAAATACGACCTGCCACAAAAATTTATGGCACAGGGCGTTTACCCATATTTCCGTGAGATAGAAGGAAAACAGGGTACAGAGGTAGAGATGGGCGGACACGAAGTATTGATGTTCGGTTCCAATGCATACACTGGCCTTACGGGAGATGAAAGAGTTATTGAAGCTGGTATTCAAGCCATGCATAAATATGGTTCCGGATGCGCAGGGTCGCGTTTCTTGAATGGTACGCTTGACCTGCATGTCCAACTGGAAAAAGAACTGGCTGCTTTCGTTGGCAAAGATGAAGCTCTGTGTTTCTCTACCGGTTTTACGGTAAATTCCGGAGTTATTCCTGCTTTGACAGACCGTAATGATTATATCATCTGCGATGACCGTGACCACGCATCCATCGTAGACGGCCGTCGTCTCTCTTTCTCCCAACAATTAAAATATAAGCACAACGACATGGCTGATCTGGAAAAGCAACTTCAAAAGTGCAATCCGGACTCAGTGAAGCTAATCATAGTGGACGGTGTGTTCTCTATGGAAGGTGACTTGGCAAACTTGCCCGAAATCGTACGCTTGAAGCATAAATACAATGCTACTATCATGGTGGACGAAGCTCATGGCTTAGGTGTATTCGGTAAACAAGGGCGCGGTGTTTGCGACCATTTCGGTCTGACTCACGAGGTTGACTTGATTATGGGTACTTTCAGTAAATCACTGGCTTCTATCGGTGGCTTTATTGCCGCTGATTCTTCAATCATCAACTGGCTGCGTCACAATGCGCGTACTTATATATTCAGCGCTTCCAATACTCCGGCTGCTACTGCATCTGCTTTGGAAGCTCTCCATATCATCCAAAACGAACCGGAAAGACTTGAGGCTCTATGGGAAGCTACCAACTATGCATTGAAACGTTTCCGTGAAGCCGGTTTTGAAATCGGTGCGACAGAATCACCTATCATTCCTCTTTATGTACGTGATACGGAAAAGACTTTCATGGTTACGAAATTAGCTTTTGATGAAGGTGTGTTCATCAATCCGGTTATTCCGCCGGCATGTGCTCCACAAGATACATTGGTGCGTGTGGCATTGATGGCTACTCATACAAAAGAGCAAATTGACAGTGCTGTAGAAAAGCTGACAAAAGCGTTCAAAGCCTTAGACCTTTTATAATCAGCATTTAGAATCCTAATAAAAAAAGCTATTTTCCTTTATCAAATCAGGAAAATAGCTTTTTTATTTATTAAATAAGGGTATACTCACATATTAATCACATTCTTTCTGTTTCGCATAGCGAATCTCCATTCCGCGATTATTCAAGACTAACGAATCAGCCATCAACTTTTTAATCTCCATTGTATCTATAAACTCAATAGTCTGTCCATTACCAATACTTTTCCCTGACAGAATCAGCTTATCGCCTTCTTGCTTCCAGTTTTCATAAACCAATGTAGCCATATTAACAGAAGATGCAGCACCACCCTCTTCTATCTTAATACCTTGCATTTGTCCTTCCATACCCGGTACAGGCTCTACCCATACACCTACAACTGAAGTAGAGTTACCGCTACATGCAACCAATAATCCCGTCAGCAAAATTGCCGCCAACATTTTCTTTTTCATAATTTCTGCGTTATTGTTAGATTAATTATTTATTCCGGCTTTTCTTTCCTATCACAATTACTTTTTGAGCGGTCGGTATAGTACTTGATCCGGGTTCTTCCTCTTCTTCTATATAATTCACTCTTACCGTATCTCCCAGTTCAAAACCAGCAATATCGTTCGGTTCCTGATCCATTGTACTAATAAAGAGAGTATCTCCTTGCGGAACAATTAGCATAAAGTTATTCATCGAAGCATCTCCCACAACTCCGGTTATTGTTTTTTCTTCTTCTGTTGGAGCAACAGGCAGACTGCCATCAGCCACTATCTCCCGCTCTGCCGCTTGCTTACTTTTTGATTGACATGCACTAAAACCAATCACAACAGCAAACAATAAAAAAACGTTCATTCTATTCATATACATTCTCTTATTTGAAAAAAATTGGAATAGTGCAAAGATAATTTTTTCCAATTGTCTTTTAAAGTAAAAACGGTGAAATCATTGCATTAATTTATAGACTCATTCAGTCTTTATTGTTTCCGAAGGATTGCTTAATGCTGTATGATACCCGTTAAAAACGACAGTGACAAAAGTTACAAACACAAGTATGACAATAGGTATTACAAACACATCTATCCCCCAAATTGCAGGATATACAAATTGTCCTCTCCAATATCTCATTAAAACAAACACTATCGGAACAGCTATCACATAAGCAAATAAGATATAAAGAAAAAATGGGCGGTTCAGCAATAACAGAATTTGCAATGAAGAGGCGCCGTGTACTTTCCGGATGACAATCTCCCTCTTTCGCTGTTCTACTGCATACCAGGTTATTCCAAAAACGCCAAAGAGAGTCAGAAATAAACTGATTATAGCGTGGAAGGCAATCTAATAAGAATATTCGGGTAGAAGTAATAATTTCGCCTGCCGGGAATAAGCTTCTGACAGCGTCCGACAATGGGGAAATAAATTGCAGTCAAACAAAGTGAATCAACCTATCATTTGTATAAAACAAAAAAGCTGAGACATAGTATGCATCAGCTTTTTATTTCTAAATTCCTTACTTAACATTTTCGTCGGGGTAGCGGGATTCGAACCCACGACCCCCTGCTCCCAAAGCAGGTGCGCTAACCGGACTGCGCTACACCCCGAAAAACTTTTAACTGAACTCCCTCTTTCTTTGTAGTCGGGGTAGCGGGATTCGAACCCACGACCCCCTGCTCCCAAAGCAGGTGCGCTAACCGGACTGCGCTACACCCCGCTACTTTTTTTGAAGGGTTGTTCTTTTCAAAAGCGGTGCAAAGATACGGAGTATTTTTTAATTAACAATAACTAAAGGGATGTTTTTTACTTATTATTTCTCAACAACCTGAATTTCACCCGTTTGCATCTCTACTTTTTTCTTTGCAGAAATCAGAAGCATCATGGGACGGCGAAGTTCATCTTTCATTTCCGGAATAGTATCCAACATTACTTCACTCGGTTGTGGCTCTATTAATTCACATATTTCAAATCCGGTTTGAAGAAGACCATTAATATAAGTAGTCAACGTTTTATGATACTTAAAAATTTCCTCACCTAAAAAGACAGCGACACGTTTGCCTTCTGCAAAATAACGATCTACCGGCCAATGAATACGTCTACCTTCCGAGTCATAACACCATTCTTGATTGCCGTAAGCAGTAAATATCGGATGCTCTACTGAAAATACAAACGAGCCTCCTTTAGTAAGACATTTGTTAATCTTTCGACATATATCTACAAAGGACTCAAGATAATGAAAAGTCAACGAACTGATTACAATATCATATGAATTTGGTCGATAATCGAAATCTTCAATAGCCACGCACTTATATTCTATCTGTGGAGAAGGATTTCTTTTCCGAGCTTCTTCCAGCATTTTCTCAGAAATATCAATTCCAGTTACGTGGTTGGCCCCGTGCTTTATTATGTAGATACAATGCCAACCAAATCCGCATCCTAGATCCAATACTCTTTTCCCAGTGAAATCTGGTAACATCTTCTGTAATATATGCCATTCTCCGGCACCTTGCAATCCTTCTACCGAACGAGTCATCTTAGAATATTGATTAAAGAAGCGACTATCATCATATTTATTTTCTTTCATAATCTAAATAATGGGAATTGTTATAGGGACAAAGATATATATTAATGCACTTATTGAGATCAATTAACTGAAAATATATTCTGGTAAAATGAACCATACTCCACTATTTTCTGTTTTCAAAGAAAGTAGGTATTAAAAAAGAAAAGTAATATGAAAACAGAAAAAACAAAAGAGACAAATGAAAAAGAAGTTCATTTGTTAGAACAAAAAGGATATGAAAGAATGGTGAATGAGATAATGCCGGTACAACAAGCGGAAGTTTATCGTAACCCAACCAAGAAAGTAGTGAAAGAAGCTGTAAAAGCACTAAATCCCGATACGAACAGTTTGGGTAGCAGAGGATGAATTCATCCTCTGCTTTTTATGATTCTTCCGGGTTACTCACATATTTAAATAATATTCCCGAGTTAATGCTACATACTCCTTACTATATTGGTGTCGGGCAACTTCCGTTAATAGTTCCTCCACAATGCATTCTTGATTAGCAAAAGAAAAGGTAATCAGAGTGCGTCTAGGGATACCACCGGGCTTGGTTATCACATTTAATTGTCGAACCGCCTGCATTCTCTTCGCAGAAGCTATCATCTTTACTCTATCAGCCACATCCGCCGGGATTACAATCGTGAAAGTTCCATCTTCTGCCAATAATCCGGCCACCCCCGCCAATAAATCTTCATAGGTCAAAGAATCATTATGTCTGGCCGAATTTCTCTGTTGATCCGGACACCCCAATGAATCTATGAAATACGGAGGATTAGAAACAATCACGTCAAATTTGGCCGAAGATTGATATTTCTTAAAATCAACCTGCACTACCTCTATCCGCTCCTTCCAAGAGGAACGAGCAACGTTTTCTCTGGCCTGCCCGGCAGCGGCTTCGTCAATTTCCAAAGCGACAATATTCGCATCCGGCAAACTACGTTGAGCCAACATTAATGCGACCAATCCCGTTCCTGTCCCAACATCCAAAATCCGATGTGCATTCCTGACAGAAGCCCACGCCCCTAAAAGCACTCCGTCTGTACCAACTTTCATAGCACACTTATCATGCCACACCGTAAACTGCTTAAATTGAAAATAAGGATTCGACATTTTATCCGCTTATTTTTAAATCTGTTTTTATTCTACTTTCTTACTGTAAACCGCCAAAAATAAATAATTATTATGGAATACTTCGTTTATCGCCCTATATTTTGGCATTGTTTTTGTGTTTTTATTCCAAACTGTGCTTTATTATTAGAGAGAATCAATTAACTTTGCAAACGATTTATGCATATTTGTATGACATAAACTAAATTAAAACGAAAAGATGAAAGAAAGATACTTATTGGAAGATGTAGGTGATAACAACGGTTTCTCGTTAATTACTGATTATGATGGTAACGATGAGAACGCATTCGATGTAAATATTAAATCTGGTGAAATTCTTCCGGTACTCCCCCTTCGTAATATGGTGTTGTTTCCCGGGGTATTCCTGCCTATCACAGTGGGGCGTAAGTCTTCCCTGAAGCTCATACGCGATGCCGAGAAAAAACATAAAGATATTGCGGTAGTATGTCAGAGATCAGCACATACGGAAGATCCTAAACTGGAAGATTTACATAACATCGGTACTGTGGGTCGTATTGTGCGGGTATTAGAAATGCCCGACCAAACAACAACTGTCATTCTTCAGGGAATGAAACGTTTGAATCTGAAAAGTATTACCGATACCCATCCTTATTTAAAAGGTGAAATTGAACTTTTGGAAGAAGAAGTTCCCAACAACAGCGATAAAGAATTCCAAGCTTTGGTAGAGACATGCAAGGATTTGACATTGCGTTATATCAAATCATCAGATACAATGCATCAGGATTCGGCATTTGCTATCAAGAATATTAATAACTCGATGTTCCTGGTTAACTTCATCTGCTCAAATCTGCCATTCAAGAAAGATGAAAAGATCGATTTGCTGAGCATCAACTCATTGCGTGAACGTACTTACCGCTTATTAGAAATTCTGAACCGTGAAGTACAGTTGGCTGAAATCAAAGCATCCATCCAGATGCGTGCCCGTGAAGACATTGACCAGCAGCAACGTGAATATTTCTTGCAACAACAAATTAAAACTATTCAGGATGAGTTAGGTGGCGGCGGCCAGGAGCAGGAAATAGAAGAAATGCGCCAGAAAGCAGAAAGCATGCGTTGGAATATGGAAGTCAAAGAAACTTTCATGAAGGAACTGGCGAAACTGGAACGTACTCATCCACAATCACCGGACTACAGTGTGCAGCTTAATTATCTGCAAACAATGTTGAACCTCCCGTGGGGCGTTTATACAACTGACAATCTGAATCTCAAAAATGCAGAAAAGACGTTGAATAAAGACCATTACGGATTGGAAAAAGTGAAAGAGCGCATTTTGGAACACTTGGCAGTATTGAAATTGAAGGATGATATGAAATCTCCGATCATCTGTTTATACGGTCCTCCGGGAGTTGGTAAGACATCCCTCGGAAAATCCATTGCGTCTGCACTCAAACGCAAATATGTACGTATGTCCTTAGGCGGCGTACATGATGAAGCAGAAATCCGTGGCCACCGCAAAACATATATAGGCGCTATGCCGGGACGAATCATCAAGAGCCTGATAAAAGCAGGTGCTTCCAATCCGGTATTTATTTTGGATGAAATAGATAAAGTCAGCGCCGACCGCCAGGGAGATCCCTCTTCTGCATTATTGGAAGTCCTCGACCCGGAACAGAATACGGCTTTCCATGACAACTTCCTGGATGTAGATTATGATCTTTCAAAAGTATTGTTTATTGCGACAGCCAATAATTTGAATACAATCCCCGGCCCATTGCTCGACCGTATGGAACTGATTGAGGTAAGCGGATATATCACTGAAGAAAAGGTTGAGATTGCGCGTAAACATTTGGTTCCGAAAGAGCTGGAAGCCAACGGACTTAAAAAAACGGATATCAAACTTCCTAAAGATACGCTGGAAGCCATTATCGAATCATATACCCGTGAGAGTGGCGTTCGTGAACTGGAAAAGAAAATCGGAAAAATTCTCCGCAAATCTGCTCGTCAATACGCAACCGACGGTTATTTTACCAAGACAGAAATCAAACCTGCCGATTTGTATGACTTCCTGGGAGCTCCGGAATATACACGTGACAAATATCAGGGAAATGAATATGCCGGCGTAGTTACCGGATTGGCATGGACGGCTGTAGGCGGTGAGATTCTTTTCGTTGAAACCAGTCTGAGTCGTGGCAAAGGCGGACGCCTTACCTTGACCGGTAACTTGGGAGATGTTATGAAAGAGTCTGCCATGCTGGCACTTGAATATATCAAAGCTCATGCTTCCATCCTAAATTTGAATGAAGAGATCTTTGACAACTGGAATATTCATATCCATGTACCCGAAGGAGCAATCCCCAAAGACGGCCCATCCGCAGGTATCACTATGGCTACTTCTTTGGCATCTGCGTTGACTCAACGAAAAGTGAAGGCCAATCTTGCCATGACAGGAGAAATCACACTTCGCGGCAAAGTACTTCCGGTCGGCGGCATCAAGGAGAAGATTCTAGCTGCCAAACGCGCCGGAATCAAAGAAATCATCATGAGTGCCGAAAACAAAAAGAACATAGATGAAATTCAGGATCTCTATTTGAAGGGATTGACTTTCCACTATGTAAACGACATAAAAGAAGTATTCGCCATCGCACTGACAAATGAAAAAGTTGCGGATGCCATCGATTTATCTGTAAAGAAAACCAGCCAGGAATGACATTTGACTTACAATATACAGACACCAAAAGTAATGCCCGTGCCGGTCTGATAACAACAGACCACGGGCAGATACAGACACCGATTTTCATGCCGGTAGGCACATTGGGCACTGTCAAGGGAGTACATCTGACAGAACTGAAAGAAGATATTCAGGCACAGATTATTCTGGGCAACACCTATCATCTCTATTTGCGCCCGGGACTGGACGTAATTGAGAAAGCAGGCGGCCTGCATCGCTTCAACGGTTTCGACCGTCCCATGCTGACTGACAGTGGCGGATTTCAAGTCTTCTCATTAGCCGGAATCCGGAAACTCCGTGAAGAAGGTGCCGAATTCCGTTCACACATTGACGGCAGTAAGCATATTTTCACCCCGGAAAAGGTGATGGATATAGAACGTACAATTGGTGCTGACATTATGATGGCCTTTGACGAATGCCCGCCGGGAGACTCGGATTATGCATATGCCAAAAAGTCATTGGGGTTGACACACAGATGGCTTGACCGCTGTATAAAACGTTTCAATGAAACTGAACCTAAATATGGTTACAACCAATCGCTTTTCCCAATCGTTCAAGGGTGCGTTTATACCGACTTGCGCAAGCAATCAGCCGAATTTGTAGCTTCTAAAGGTGCCGACGGCAATGCCATCGGCGGGTTGGCGGTAGGTGAGCCGGTCGATAAAATGTATGAAATGATAGAGGTTGTCAATGAGATTCTTCCCAAAGACAAACCTCGCTATCTGATGGGAGTCGGCACCCCCGTCAATATCCTTGAAGGAATCGAACGTGGAGTGGATATGTTCGACTGTGTAATGCCTACCCGGAACGGACGAAATGGCATGCTGTTCACCAAGGACGGCATCATCAATATGCGAAACAAAAAATGGGAAACGGACTTCTCTCCTATCGAAGCAGACGGTGCTTCTTGTGTAGACACATTATACAGCAAGGCCTATTTACGTCATCTTTTCCATGCGCAAGAACTATTGGCTATGCAAATCGCCTCTATACACAATCTGGCCTTCTATCTGTGGCTGGTAGGTGAAGCACGGAAACACATCATTGCAGGAGATTTCTCGACCTGGAAACCAATGATGGTCAAAAGAGTATCAACTAGACTATAAAGAATGAAAAGCAATCGATTTATAAAACGGCTGGACTGGTATATCATCAAGAAATTCTTGGGGACATACGTATTTGCTATTGCATTAATCATTTCTATCGCAGTGGTATTCGATTTCAACGAGAAGATGGACAAATTGATGGAACATGAAGCCCCATGGAGTAAAATCATTCTTGAATACTACATGAACTTTATCCCCTATTTTTCCAACCTGTTCAGTCCGTTGTTTGTATTTATTGCTGTTATTTTCTTTACTTCCAAACTTGCGGAGAATTCTGAAATCATCGCCATGTTCTCCACTGGTATGAGTTTCAAGAGAATGATGCGTCCTTACATGATTTCTGCTGCCATCATTGCATTGACAACATTCATGCTTAGCTCGTATGTAATACCCAAAGGAAGCGTGACACGACTAAACTTTGAGGACAGGTATATCAAACCCAAGAAACAGAATACAGCACGCAACGTACAGTTAGAAGTTGATAATGGAGTCATCGCATATATAGACAACTATAACAATGCGATGAAAACAGGAAACCGTTTTTCTTTGGATAAGTTTGTTGATAAAAAACTTGTTTCCCACTTGACCGCACGCCGCATTACTTATGACACGACTACCGTTCATAAATGGACTATCCATGATTATATGATACGCGAGTTGGACGGTCTAAAAGAAAAAATCACCAAGGGAGACCGGATTGATTCTATCATCAATATGGAACCTTCCGACTTCCTCATCATGAAGAATCAGCAGGAAATGTTGACCAGCCCTCAATTAAGTGACTACATTGAGAAACAAAAGCGAAGAGGATTTGCCAATATCAAAGAATTTGAGATTGAATATCACAAACGAATTGCCATGTCATTCGCCTCTTTCATTCTGACAATAATCGGAGTATCCCTTTCGTCGCGAAAAACGAAAGGCGGTATGGGACTTCATTTGGGCATCGGATTAGGGTTGAGTTTCTCTTACATCCTGTTCCAAACCATTACTTCCACCTTTGCCGTCAATGGAAACGTACCTCCTGCCATTGCTGTCTGGATTCCGAACATCCTTTATGCAGGTATCGCATTCTTCTTGTACCAGAAAGCACCTAAATAAGAAAAGATATATATAAAATAGAAAAACCGCCTATCTTGCTTAAAACAAGTATAGGCGGATTTTTTTGTTGTATCCATTTCCTCTTTTGTCTATTCTCCATGATTATTCACCCAGTGGTATAATCTAGAAAATTCCTCTTTCTCCTTACATTCCCAAGATTGTCAGCCAATCTTTTCCAGATAAGCAGAAAGATCTGCAGCAGAGATGTTTTTGGCTATAATTACACCATTTCCATCCAATAAATAGTTAGTGAAACCCCGGTTCAAACGGTATTTCTTAAATAACCCGGAGTCCTCGCCTTCTGTTTCCACGAAACAAGTGGGCGTAACTATTTGATCCTTACGAACGGTCTCCTTAAAAATTGACTGATATTCGTCAAATGAAATAGAAACCATTTCCACATTATGAGAAGAACGAAGCGCATTGCTCAAACTTACGTTTTGCATCCGGGATTGCGCGTCATAACTTGCCCAAAAACTCAACAACACATATCGCCCTTTCAAATTTCGCAACTTAAAGGTCGGTTGCTCTTCCGATGTAGATTCGATTTTAAAATCCGGGGCTACATCACCCTCACTCAAACCTCCGGTAGGTTTGTCTTTCTCAACGAAAGCGGTCAAGGAACAAATCAGTAATACAACAAAAATCCACTTTACATACTTCATGTAATTCGGTTTTAGTTAATACTATCCGGGACTGTCCTTAAACAGTGGTTTCTTCCCGAAACGTTGTCTTTTCAGGCATCAGGCGAAGAGGAATCCGCTGATTATCAGAGCCTTTATTTTTGAAACCGGTTGCAAAGGTAAGTAATTATTAAATTAACTTCCAAGCAAATAAGCAAAAATCTCACTTTTGGAGTATAACTTTTTATGTTATTTAGCATAAAAACGAACTTTTTTCTCTACTTTTGCAGGATAAAAGTCTATTTCATATGCAACCATCAAATACTGAATTGATTCTGATTCGAGTTACCGGTGAAGATCGCCCGGGACTGACCTCTTCTGTGACTGAAATACTAGCCAAATATGATGCTACCATCCTTGACATCGGTCAGGCAGATATTCATAATACATTGTCATTAGGTATTCTTTTTAAGAGTGAAGAAAGACATTCCGGTTTCATTATGAAGGAATTGTTGTTCAAAGCTTCTTCGCTGGGAGTCACCATCCGGTTTGAGCCGATTACTACAGAAAAATATGAAAATTGGGTAGGCATGCAGGGAAAGAACCGTTATATCCTGACTGTACTTGGCCGCAAACTTTCCGCACGTCAAATATCGGCGGCAACCAGCGTACTGGCAGAACAAGGCATGAATATCGACGCAATCAAACGTCTGACAGGCCGTATTCCTTTGGACGAATGCACTACAGATGCACGTACACGTGCCTGCATTGAATTCTCAGTGAGAGGTACTCCCAAAGACCGCATTGCCATGCAGGAAAGCCTGATGAAGTTGGCCAGCGAACTGGAAATGGACTTTTCTTTCCAACTGGATAATATGTACCGCCGCATGCGCCGTCTGATCTGTTTCGATATGGACTCTACATTGATCGAGACTGAAGTTATCGACGAATTGGCTATCCGTGCCGGTGTCGGCGACGAAGTGAAAGCTATCACAGAAAGTGCCATGCGTGGCGAAATAGACTTTACAGAGAGCTTTACCCGTCGTGTAGCCCTACTGAAAGGATTAGACGAATCCGTTATGCAAGAGATAGCTGAAAGCCTGCCTATCACAGAAGGAGTAGACAGGCTGATGTACGTACTGAAAAAATATGGTTACAAAATTGCCATTCTTTCCGGCGGATTCACTTATTTCGGGCAGCATCTTCAAAAGAAGTATGGTATAGATTACGTATATGCCAACGAACTGGAAATTATAGATGGAAAGCTGACCGGACGCTACTTGGGAGATGTTGTAGATGGCAAACGGAAAGCAGAACTGCTACGATTGATTGCACAAGTGGAAAAGGTCGACATTGCACAAACCATCGCTGTAGGTGATGGAGCCAATGACCTTCCGATGCTGGGGATTGCCGGACTGGGAATCGCTTTCCATGCAAAACCCAAGGTAGTGGCAAACGCCAAACAATCCATCAATACGATCGGGCTTGACGGAGTGCTCTATTTCCTTGGATTCAAAGATTCTTATTTGAATATGTAATTAGAGCGAAAAATAAATTATCTTTGCTGACAAATTAATAAAAGAATGAAGTTTTCCGAATTACAATTAAACGCAAATGTGCTTGAGGCGCTTGATGCCATGCGATTTGACGAGTGCACACCTATTCAGGAACAAGCAATCCCAATCATACTTGAAGGGAAAGATTTGATAGCAGTGGCACAAACGGGTACAGGCAAAACGGCAGCCTTCCTGCTTCCTATTTTAAATAAACTATCTGAAGGAAAACATCCTGAGGATGCTATCAATTGTGTCATTATGTCCCCTACCCGGGAATTGGCCCAGCAGATAGACCAGCAGATGGAAGGTTTTTCCTATTTTATGCCCGCATCGAGTGTTGCCGTATATGGCGGAAATGACGGCATCCTGTTTGAACAGCAGAAAAAAGGACTCACATTGGGAGCTGATGTTGTTATTGCCACTCCCGGACGCCTTCTCGCCCATTTAAGCCTTGGATATGTAGACCTTTCCAAGGTTTCTTATTTTATTCTGGACGAAGCAGACCGTATGCTCGACATGGGATTCTATGAAGATATTATGCAGATTGTGAAGTATTTGCCGAAAGAGCGACAGACTATCATGTTTTCTGCAACCATGCCTGCCAAAATACAACAACTTGCAAATACAATCCTTAATAATCCGTCAGAAATAAAGTTGGCCGTTTCAAGGCCTGCTGATAAAATTATCCAGGCTGCATATGTTTGCCATGAGAACCAAAAGTTAGGTATTATCCGTAGTCTTTTTATCGATGAAGTACCTGAACGTGTCATTGTCTTCGCATCTTCCAAAATCAAGGTCAAAGAAGTAGCTAAAGCTTTGAAGTCAATGAAGTTGAATGTAGGAGAAATGCATTCTGACCTCGAACAAGTACAACGGGAAGCAGTGATGCACGAGTTTAAAGCCGGTCGGATCAATATACTAGTAGCCACAGACATCGTTGCCCGCGGTATTGATATTGACGATATTCGTCTGGTTATCAACTTTGACGTCCCTCACGACAGCGAAGACTATGTTCATCGCATCGGACGTACGGCACGTGCCAACAACGACGGGGTAGCACTTACATTCATCAACGAAAGAGAACAGAGCAGCTTCAAAAGCATTGAGAATTTCCTGGAGAAAGAAATTTATAAAATTCCCATTCCCGCAGAGTTGGGAGAAGCACCGGAGTACAAGCCACGTTCTTTCAGCAAGAACAAGTATGGCAACAACTTTAAAAGAAAGAATTTCCGGGGAAAGAACAATGGCGGAAAAGGTAATAACCGCCCTTCTCCCAAACAGAGTTAAAACAAAATCCGCTATTTGGTTGAAGTTATAGTAAGTTTTCCTCCGAAGCTTACTTCCATATCTGCAATGCTATAGATTGAACTTTCCGGAATGGCTAAAACAGCTTGATAATGAAAACCATTCCGGTCTACTTTTACAAACTTCGTATCCGATAAAACAGCCTGCATCAGAAAATCTTCAGGAACTACCTGAGCAAACATCTGCTTGTTTATATCACTGGCAAATAAACTCTTCTTGCCCTCATAGACGCAGATATGCATCACATTATCGTAATACACATTATCCATGCTGATCCCGTCTTCGGAATAGGTCGTTTTGATAACCCTCATTTTAGAAGGGTTAATATAGACATAAGCACGATAGCGAGTACCATTATAGCTCACTACACTATCGCGTTGAGTTACTTCAGTATAAGTCGGGATGACTAATTCCCGACGAACAAATGACAGTGAATCATTCGGATCCTCAGATTTATGCAACTTAATTATGTTATCTGTTATGGAATGAAACCAGAATATATGTTCCGCTTGCTTATCAATCTTGTAATAAGTCGTATCATTGCCATACGTATAGAGAGTATCCCGTATAATCTTAAATGCAATCGGGGCACTTTGTGCGTCGGCATAGTAGATAGTATCCCCTTCCACACGCATCAACGGACTCTCAGTCTCATCGTCCAGCCAGATTCCCCGCAACAGCTCCTTAGCATTCGTATCCTCTTTCCCGTGTTCGGAAAAATATGGATTCTTATTGCTGCTACATGCTGCAGAAAAGACCATCATTAACGATATAGCCACATATTTCATCATCTGTCTTAGTTTTGTCTAAAGATACTCTTATTTTTTCATTTACCAATACAATGGTAAACGAATCCGAGCTCTTCCATTTCTTTTTTCTCGTATATATTACGTCCGTCCAGCACCACCTGCTGAGCCATTGTCTTTCTAATAACCGCCCATGAAGGCAAACGGAATTCTTTCCATTCGGTCACCAGCATTAAGGCATCAGCATCAAGCACTGCATCGTACATATCGCAAGCATAACAAATGCTGTCCCCAATCCGACGTTTACATTCCGGCACTGCTGCCGGATCGTATGCACGTACCTGACAACCGGCCTTCAATAATTTGTCAATCAAGACCAACGCCGGAGCCTCACGCATATCGTCTGTTTCCGGTTTAAATGCCAGCCCCCAAAGAGCGATTGTCTTACCTTTCAAATCACCATCAAAATGCTTCATTAGTTTTTCGAACAAGACACTCTTCTGCTGTTCGTTCACTTCTTCCACAGCACTAAGTACCCGCATTGTATATCCATTCTGCTCCGCAGTCTTAATGAGCGCTTTCACATCTTTCGGAAAACAAGAACCGCCATATCCGATTCCCGGATATAAGAATTTACGTCCGATACGTGTATCCGAACCGATTCCGCTACGCACCATATTTACATCGGCCCCAACTATCTCACAAAGATTTGCAATATCATTCATAAAGCTGATGCGGGTTGCCAGCATTGAGTTTGCCGCATATTTAGTCATTTCCGCAGATGGAATATCCATAAAAATCACACGGAAGTTATTCAATAAAAACGGCTTATATAATTTAGACATAAGTTTTTCCGCACGTACCGACTCTACTCCTACCACTACACGGTCCGGACTCATAAAGTCATTGATTGCATTTCCTTCTTTCAAGAATTCCGGATTGGAAGCAACATCAAACTCTATTTTCACTCCTCTCTTATCCAGTTCTTCCTGGATGACTTCACGCACCTTTTTTGCAGTTCCCACCGGAACCGTACTCTTGGTTACCACCAATTTATATTGCTTCATGTTTCGACCGATAGTACGGGCTACTTCCAATACATATTTCAGATCAGCGCTACCATCTTCATCCGGCGGTGTGCCAACAGCACTGAATACAACTTCCACATCGTCCAGACAACTCTCCAATGATGTAGTAAACTTCAATCTCTTTGCTTTCATATTACGGAGCACCATCTCTTCCAATCCATTCTCATAAATTGGGATGACACCTTTCTGCAAAGATTCTATTTTTTCACTATTAGTATCTACACAAGTTACATTCACGCCGATTTCAGCGAAACATGTACCACTTACCAAACCTACATATCCGGTTCCTACAATCGCTATTTTCATACTTACTATATTGTTTGTTTAGAAGTTATTCGAAATATACGGCATCTTTAAAGGCAGTACCCTCCTTATCCTTGGATGACAATAACATCTGCGACTCAGCCAGCGGCCAGTCTATTCCCAATGTTTCATCATTATATATAATAGAAGCTTCTGCCTGTGGAGTATACTTATTATCTACCTTATACATAAAAACAGCTTCTTCGCTTAATACGGCAAAGCCATGTGCAAAACCGCGGGGAATAAAAAACTGTCTCTTATTTTCCTCACTAAGCAATACGCATACATGTTTTCCGAATGTGGGTGATGATTTACGCAAATCAACGGCAACATCCAACACTTCCCCTTTAATGACACGAACCAATTTGGCCTGGCTATATTCACCTTTTTGATAATGCAATCCGCGTAATACGCCAAAAGAAGATTTCGACTCATTATCCTGTATAAAATTTACAGGTCCGATATTGGCTTCAAACTCCTCTTTTTTAAAAGCTTCCATAAAATAGCCACGTTCATCGGAGAATACTTTCGGCTCTATCAGCCACACTCCGTCTATTTCCGTCTGTATATAGTTCATCGTTAATAGTAATAAATAAAACGATGCAAAAGTAGTGAATTTTTCGTAGTTTTCTGGGATATATTCAATTTATCTCTTAATTTTGCAGACATGATTGAATTGGCACAACATATAGAGGTTTTATTACTGGAAAACGACTGTGTTATCGTTCCGGGATTTGGTGGTTTTGTAGCACATTATGCTCCTGCAACTCATGTAAAAGAAGAAAATCTTTTTTTACCTCCTACCCGTACTATCGGCTTTAATCCTCAATTAAAGTTGAACGACGGAGTATTGGTTCAATCCTATATGACAGCCTACGACACGAGTTTTGCTGATGCCAACCGTATTGTAGAAAAGGAAGTGAGCGAATTTATCGAACTTCTTCATGAAGAAGGTAAAGCGCATCTGGAAAATATTGGTGAGATTCATTATAACATTTACGGGAATTATGAGTTCGTTCCTTATGACTTTAAGATAACGACTCCTTCCCTCTATGGTTTGGATTCTTTTGAAATGCACGAACTTTCTACTCTGCAACAAAAAGAAAAGGTACTAGTACCTGCTAACCTGGAAAAAGAGAAAAAAACTTATGAAATTAGCATCAACCGTGCATTTCTTCGTAATGCCGCGGCCATGATTGCCGCTATCGTATTGTTTTTTGCCTTTTCAACTCCGGTAGAGAATACCGATGTTCAAAAGAACAATTATGCACAGTTATTGCCTGGTGAGCTTTTTGAGCAAATCGAAAAGCAATCGGTTGCAGTAACTCCTGTTCCTGTAAAGAACGACATTGCTGTTGCACAACAAACTAAAAAGTCTTCCGCTTCAAGCAAGACTTCATCTACTCCAAAGCTAACAGCGAATAAAGCACAAACATCAAGACCTATTGCTGTAAAAGAGGTAAAAGTTACCAAACAGGAAGCAACCCCTACTTTTACATCAGTTAAGCCACAAACCAATGTGAATCATCCTTACCATATTATAGTAGCAGGCGGAATTAGCCTTAAAGACGCAGAAGCTATGGCAAATCAATTGAACGCAAAAGGATTTGCAGAAGCAAAAGCCCTGAATACTGATGGTAAAGTGCGTGTCAGCATCCGTTCATTCGAAAACCGTGAAGAAGCTACCAAGCAGTTATTGGAGCTTAGAAAAAATGAAAACTACAAGAATGCCTGGTTACTGGCAAAATAAAATCCCCTATAAAAAGCATGAAACGAGTTCTTTGTCCCAAATGCGAGAATTACCTTTATTTTGATGAAACCAAATATAGCGAAGGTCAATCGCTTGTATTTGTTTGCGAACATTGTGGCAAACAGTTCAGTATCCGACTTGGTAAAAGCAAGGTAAAAGCCCTCAGAAAAGAGGAGAATCTGGAAAAGGAAGCCGAAGCACATAAGGAAGAATTCGGATATATCACAGTTATTGAGAACGTATTTGGGTTCAAACAAATACTCCCATTACAAGAAGGTGATAATATCATAGGACGCCGCTGTATAGGAACAAACATCAATACGCCTATTGAAAGTGGAGACATGAGTATGGATCGCCGCCACTGCATCATCAATATAAAACGCAATAAACAAGGAAAACTTGTTTATACATTACGTGATGCTCCCAGCCTGACAGGTACATTTCTGATGAATGAAATTCTCGGGGATAAGGATCGCATCCGCATTGAAGATGGTGCGATTGTGACTATTGGGGCTACAACGTTTATTTTGCACGCTGCTGAATAAATTCTCCTTTTTATTAAAAAACACCTAATACCCTTGCTAATTTATCCATTAATTTGTTTCTTTGTTAGTAAATCGAATAGAAGATATGGGACAAATTAATGATAATAAAATAAAGTATATCAATTACTGCATTGCTACTTTTGCAAAACAGTATGGAATATCTTTATTAGCAGCTTTCAACTATCTCGACCGATATGGCGGCTTAGCTTTTTTAGACGAATGTTATGAAGCAGAACATTTGTTATCAATAGAAGATGCTATAAACGATATAGCTATTATCTGCAAAAACAATGGAGGACAATTAGAATGATTTTATATCATGGAACCAATATAGATATTCAGTCAATAGACTTAGCTCAATGTATGCCATACAAAGATTTTGGGCAAGGCTTTTATTTGACTGATATAGAGCAACAGGCTAAGGAAATGGCTATTCGTAAATCCAAATTTGCTCCCAATACTTCTCCATACATCTTAAAATACGAGTTTGACGAACAACAACTAAGTAATGAGGAACTTCAAGTTAAAATATTCAAAGAAGTTTCTGAAGAATGGGCACAATTCATTGTTGCAAATAGATACAACCCCGACAATAATATTATTCATAATTACGATATAGTTATAGGACCTATAGCGGATGATGGTGTTGCCCTACAAATCGGACTTTTTAAAGATGGGGATATATTAATTTGGCTACATAGACAGAATGAGAAAAATAAAAAATGCAGAAATAGAGAATTTACACTTTTAACAATCATTAATCATCCATTTCAAGTAAGTAAACAAAAAAAGCGTTTTGATAGTTACATTCCCTATCAAAACGCTCCTTATATTTATCTACTTTCGTCTGTTTCCTTATCAATTACAAAATGCCTTTCACAGTCTCCAGCATACCTTTTTCCTGAATTGAATCCAAATCCGCTTTCACGGCCTCTGCCAATCCCGGAATATTATTCAAGTCTTCGCCCCAAATGAATTCTGCACCCAAAACA
Organism: Bacteroides sp. f07; assembly: GCF_042854785.1. Taxonomy (NCBI): domain Bacteria; kingdom Pseudomonadati; phylum Bacteroidota; class Bacteroidia; order Bacteroidales; family Bacteroidaceae; genus Bacteroides; species Bacteroides sp. f07. The sequence continues at coordinate 1,944,924 of NZ_BAABXI010000001.1, forward strand.
CCTTCAGTAACTTTCTTCGTGCAACCAGTAGCCCAAAGGTCTTTCAGCAAATTCATAATTTCAGGAGCGTCATTCGGTATAATTTCAGCACCGTCTGCACGCACACCGCCCTTATAATAAGTTATGATAGCAGCCAAACCAAGTACTAATCCCTTAGGAAGTTCACCTTTACGTTCCAGATAAGTTTTCAATCCCGGAAGATCACGAGTTTCATATTTCGGGAATGAGTTCAGCATAATGCTTGTAACTGCATGGTCTACAAACGGATTGTTGAAACGTTCCAATACATCATTAGCAAATTTCTCCAATTCATCTTTCGGCAAGTTCAATGTTTCCATCAGTTCATCAAACATCACTTTATGGATATATTTGCCAATCACTTCATGCTGACAAGCATCACGAACGATATTCACACCGGAAAGGTAAGCTACCGGAGAAAGAACCGTATGAGGGCCATTCAACAGAGTAACTTTACGTTCATGGTAAGGAGCTTCCGAAGGAACGAACAATACATTCAAACCTGCCTTGTCAGCCGGGAATTCTTTAGCCACTTCCTGCGGAGCTTCGATTACCCACAGATGGAAAATTTCAGCCTGAACAACCAAGTTATCATCATATTGCAATTTTTCTTTGATAGCAGCAATATCCTTGCGCGGGAATCCCGGAACGATACGGTCTACCAATGTAGCATACACGCCACAAGCTTCTTCAAACCAAGTTTTGAATTCACTGCCCAGATTCCACAAATCAATATACTGATAAATAGTCTCTTTCAGTTTGTGACCATTCAGGAAAATAAGCTCGCAAGGGAAAATAATCAAACCTTTCGTTTTGTCACCATTGAATGTTTTAAAACGGTGATACAGCAATTGAGTCAATTTGCCCGGATAAGAAGAAGCTGGTGCGTCTTCAAGCTTGCAAGTCGGGTCAAAAGCGATACCGGCTTCCGTAGTATTCGAAATAACGAAACGCATTTCCGGTTGCTCTGCCAGCTTCATGAACTCGTCATTTTGAGAATAAGGATTTAATGCACGGCTGATTACATCAATCATTGTCAGACTGTTAACCACTTCTCCTTTATCCAATCCCTGGAGATTGACATGGTAAAGGTCATCCTGTGCATTCAGCATGTCGACCATACCTTTATCAATCGGTTGAACCACTACCACACTACTGTTAAAGTCTGTTTTCTGGTTCATGTTATAAATAATCCAATCTACGAATGCGCGTAAGAAATTACCTTCACCAAATTGGATAATACGCTCCGGACGTTGTGTTTTAGGAGCAGTTTCTTTGTTTAATGCTTTCATGTTAGTTGTAATTTATAAAGTTGATATTATACAAATTCAAAATAAAAATCAATATTCTCTTTAATCAATATGTCGATAGGCATATACTTTACGGAATCGACTGTCTTTTTAAATACTACGTGGTCACACAAGGCTTTCACCCCGCAATATCCTTGCAATCCGGGACGCTGCCCTATCAGATAATGCACATCACCCGATTTCAAAAGATCTACATTTGCTTTCAAAAGGTCATATCCTATCAACCCCTTCATACTACGTCCTGTGTGACGAAGATACTCCCCTAACTGATAGACTCTGGAATTAAAGACAACGCCGAGCACAGCTTTCGGATGCGCTTGAAAGAATTCATCCAATGTCTGCTGATTGTTTTCCTGGTTGGATTTATTGAGCACCACTTCATGAATCGTCAGATTGTTGTACTCTTCAGTTATATAACTCATAAAACCTTTCAAACGGCGTTGCATCTGTATTTCAGCAGGATTATCCTTATTATTGCTCAAAAACAGAACCAGCTCCTGTCCTTCTCCTACCGAATAATTGCGCATCAATATTTTAGCCGCAATATATCCACTTTTATACGAATCCTGTCCGATATATGTCAATGCATCCACCTCTTCCATATTAAAGTCGACAAAAGCATAAGCTATCTTATTCTCTTGTAGATAGGCTGTCAATGACAACGTTTCTTCCCGGAAATTCGGAGCAATCAAAACGGCGTCTACACTACTGTCCTTAATAGCACAACAAGCCTCTCGATAACTTTCCTCATCACCATGATGATAGCACAGATAATTCACACTCACATTGAAAGGACGCAACTCCTGCCGCGCACGTTCAATACCACCCACTACCGAATGCCAATAATCATGTTCTATATAATAAGGAATCAAACAAATGAAAGAATATTTCTTTTTAGCAGCCAATCCGATGGCAAATACGTTCGGTTGATAATGAATCTCATCCAGCACCTTTTGTACTTTAGCTTTACTCTTAGGAGACACGTCGCCGCGATTGTGCAATACCCTGTCAACTGTTCCGGCGGAAACACCGGCCATGCGGGCTATGTCTTTAATGGTATAGTTCTGGTCCTCCATAGTGCTAAAACTTAAATATTATAAATAATCGCTGCAAATATACGAATTATTTTGTTACTCCAAGTAAATTTTCTATTTTTGTGTTCGATAACGGTTAATAAAACTAAAACGAGATTTACACCTATTAGCTTTAAAATCAATACTATATAGGTATAAATACAGAAAGTAATAATTTTATATACTTAAAACACAGTAATAATGAAGAACTTCATGGACGAAAACTTCTTGTTGCAGACAGAAACTGCGCAAAAGTTGTATCACGAGCATGCGGCTAAGATGCCAATCATCGACTATCACTGTCACTTAATCCCACAAATGGTAGCTGACGACTACAAGTTTAAATCACTGACTGAGATCTGGTTGGGTGGTGACCACTACAAATGGCGCGCAATGCGTACCAATGGCGTAGACGAACGTTTCTGTACAGGAAAAGATACCACAGACTGGGAAAAGTTCGAGAAGTGGGCTGAAACCGTCCCTTATACATTCCGTAACCCGTTGTATCACTGGACTCACCTTGAGCTGAAAACAGCATTCGGCATCAATAAGATATTGAATCCGCAAACTGCACGCGAGATTTACGATGAATGTAACGAGAAACTTGCTCTGCCTGAATACTCGGCTCGTGGAATGATGCGCCGCTATCATGTAGAAACCGTTTGTACTACAGACGACCCGATTGATTCATTGGAATACCACATCAAAACACGCGAAAGCGGATTTGAAATCAAAATGTTGCCAACTTGGCGTCCTGATAAGGCTATGGCGGTAGAAGTCCCTGCTGATTTCCGTAGTTATGTAGAAAAGCTGGCAGAAGTTAGCGGTGTCACTATCTCCAATTTTGATGATATGATCGCTGCTTTGCGCAAACGTCACGACTTCTTCGCAGAACAAGGTTGCCGTTTGTCTGACCATGGTATTGAAGAATTCTACGCAGAAGATTACACTGATGCTGAAATCAAGGCCATATTCAATAAGGTATATGGCGGTACAGAATTGACTAAAGAAGAAATTCTGAAATTCAAATCAGCTATGCTCGTGATTTTCGGGGAAATGGATTGGGAAAAAGGGTGGACGCAGCAGTTCCACTATGGCGCTATCCGCAACAACAACACCAAGATGTTCAAATTGCTGGGCGCTGACACCGGATTCGACTCTATCGGTGAATTTACTACAGCCAAAGCAATGGCTAAATTCCTTGATCGCCTGAACACCAATGGTAAATTGACTAAAACAATCCTCTATAACCTGAACCCATGCGCAAACGAAGTGATTGCAACTATGTTGGGCAACTTCCAGGATGGTTCTATCCCGGGAAAAATTCAGTTTGGTTCCGGATGGTGGTTCCTCGATCAAAAGGATGGTATGGAAAAACAAATGAACGCCTTGTCTGTACTTGGTCTTCTAAGCCGTTTCGTAGGTATGCTGACAGACTCTCGTTCCTTCTTATCCTACCCGCGTCATGAATATTTCCGCCGTACATTATGCAACTTGGTAGGACGCGACGTAGAGAACGGAGAAATCCCAGCATCTGAAATGAAACGCGTAAACCAAATGATTGAAGATATCAGCTACAACAATGCTAAGAACTTCTTCAAGTTCTAACGGATAGTAGTTACACTATAAAAAATACCGCTACCAAAGTCGAATATGCTTTGAGTAGCGGTATTTTTTATGTTCTACTATTACCTTTCATCCCATTCCACAACCCAGGGTTTATCTTATGCATTAACAGTAGATTCACAACACGAACCACAACGCTGACAAATCCCCAAAGCAATGTTTCATTCAGCGTATAATATCTTTGACCTGAATAAATACCCAAATACAATATGGTAAACATAATACCAACGTAACAATAACAGGTATGTACTTTCTACTGCCCCCTTTTTTTATTATCATTCAAGTATTGATATACAAAAAAAGAGGCAATTAATTACCTCTTTTTTGTACACCCTCAGGGACTCGAACCCTGGACCCACTGATTAAGAGTCAGTTGCTCTACCAACTGAGCTAAGAGTGCAACATTAAATTTACGCTGCAACTTTGGAATTTGTACACCCTCAGGGATTCGAACCCTGGACCCACTGATTAAGAGTCAGTTGCTCTACCAACTGAGCTAAGAGTGCTTATTTCCTCGTTTGCGGTTGCAAAAGTAGGTCTTTTATTTTATTTGACCAAACAATAATGCAGCTTTTTTACTATATTTTTTTCAATTTTATTCGAACACATAAAGCTCGGAAGGCGTATTTCGCTTTAAAGCAAGCAGTTGCACATCTTTGCCAACAATAACCCCTTTGTTCTTTAATTTCCACTCTACAGTTTTAAAAGCCAATTCCGGATGATTATTGTCTTTACTCAAATGGCATAACCAAATATACCGCAAGTGCTCAGTAATATTTTCCGCTAGAAACTCAGCAGTGTCCGAATTACTCATGTGCCCGGTCTTACTTGTGATTCGTTCTTTCAAATATTGCGGATAAGGTCCCATTTGGAGCATTTCTTCATCATAGTTAGCTTCCAGAATCAGATAATGTGCTTTGCTTATATAATGAGCTGCCGTAGGGGTAATCTCCCCAAGGTCCGTCAAGAAAGAAAATATTTTGCCGTCTATCTCAATACAATATCCCACATTATCCGTACCATCATGCGGAACTTCGAAAGATTCGATACGGAAATCCTCTAAAATCATAGGTTCTTGTTTTTCTAGATAATGAACCGATGAACTGAGCTTCTCCGTCATGCAATAACTGCGGTTGATTCCTGCGTGAATACGTGCCGTTGTATAAACCGGGATATTCAATTTCTCACCCAAATGGCCTACAGCTTTGATATGGTCTGCATGGTCATGCGTAATAAATACGGCACGGATACTATCCATCAAGATATTAAAATCCTTCAGTGTTTTTTTTATAGCACGAATACCGATTCCAGCATCAATCAGTATTCCATAGGTCTCAGTGCCCAGATAATAACAGTTCCCGCTACTGCCACTCGCCAAGCTTATAAATTTTACTTTCATGTTTTACCTTCTTTATTAAAATGCAAAATGCCGTCAACTTTTACAGCAAAGTGACGGCAAATATACGTAAAAAAGAAGAGATTTACTGATAAGACTTCTTCTTTTTGTCGATGGATTCGGTGATTTTCGCAAATAATAGCAACGCTACGGCAGCAATCAGACCAATCGCAGCAAAGTAATACCATATATAATGGGCATTTCCGCTTGCAGCTTCCCATGCCGCACGTGTCTCAAACAAAGCCGGATCCGGACAATATTTAGTCAGCAAAATTCCCGCCAGTCCGAAACCGAAGATAGAAGAAAGAAAAGAATGTAAATGACTGAATCCTAAATACATTCCTTCTTCTCCTTTAGGAGCCTGCAAAGAGAAATATTCCAAATAACGCGGTGAAATGAAACACTCGGCAAGTGCCTGCACTACAATGCCTGCAACCATCATCAACGTAATATTACTTATTCCGGAAAACAGATCACTGCCGAGCAAGTTTCCACACGCCATCAGTAAGGCCGAAACAGGAATCAAAAACATCCCCACATTCATTGAAGTGATAGCACTGCGTTTTGCCATCAGGCGTGTGATAAAACTAACACAACATACCACTACAAAAGGATTCACATTGGCAATCCAGCCTGGTTTTGCCGTTTCACCAGCCATACGAATCACATACTTAGGCATCGTAGCATAAAGCTGCTGTTGCACCATCCAGAATCCTGTGACAATCAATATAAGAATCAACAAACGCCAGTTTGTTACAATCCTCATAAATCCCTGTCCTATTTCGCGAAGGCTTTTTCCTTCTCCCGCCGTATGGGTCGATTTATATAAAAAAACAACGGCAAGCAAAGCAATGACAGTCATTGTCCCTGAAAAATAGTTAATGTATATATACGCCTGTTCACCAATGACATTCCTCAAAGGATCGACAATCGTCTTACCGGTGAAAGCACCCATATTTACCATCATATAAAAAATGGAATAACCACGGGCACGAGTAGCTTCCGTTGTCTCCTTGGCTACAGAAGCGGAAATTATAGACTTGATGAAAGAACCGCCTACCATAAGAATAAATAAGACAGGCACAATCATCCAACGGGAATAGCTGTCGGGTAAACCATTAAACTGAGTCGTTGCACCATAACTTACCAACCCGGCAGCTTCCAATAAGGTAGGCAAAACTCCCAATCCCAAATATCCGACCGATAATAAGGAAAATGCTATAATCATTGATTTCCGGAAACCGATCTTATCGGCATAAGCACCGGAAAAAATAGGAAGCAGATACAACCCGCCGGAGAAAAGTCCGGAAATCATACTTGCTTCAAAATCATTAAAACCTAAAATAGAAGATAGATAAATAGTGAGAACGATAAAAACAGCATAATACGCCATACGTTCAAACAGTTCGACTGTGTTGCTGACCCAAAAAGCTCTCGTAAAGCCTTTAGCAGCACGCTGAGGGGAATTGTTCATGTATTTATAATTTTTATTAAAATGTTAATTCGGAACAAAGATACGTTTTTTTGGCTTACTGTCCGTATCTTTGTCTAAAATTAGGTATTAAAAAAAACTATGATTATAGCTGTTGATTTTGACGGAACGATTGTAGAGCATCGTTACCCGCGTATTGGTGAAGAAATTCCATTCGCAGTTGATACACTGAAGTTGTTGCAACAAGAAAAGCATCGTTTAATATTATGGAGTGTGCGCGAAGGCTCGCTTCTGGACGAAGCCGTCGAATGGTGCAAAGCCAGAGGCCTAGAGTTTTATGCAGTCAATAAGGATTATCCTGAGGAACAAAAAGACCATCAGGGCTTCTCCCGAAAGTTGAAAGCCGATATGTTCATAGACGACCGGAATCTGGGTGGGCTGCCGGACTGGGGAATTATCTATGAAATGATAAAAGAGAAAAAGACATTCGCAGACATATACAGCCAAAATGGTGAAGAAGAAAAGCCATCTCTGAAAAAGAAGAAAAGATGGTTGCCTTTTTAGGCACTCAAACAAATGTAAATTTTGCCTATATAGATTAAAAATGCGACTAAACAGTCGATTTTTGTGACTATTCGGTGTATATTTGCACACCCTTATTTCTCGTGACCTTATTAAAGACACGAGTATTATATGTTTATTTTGATTATTGTGCACTCTCATCAGGCGTGATGGAGTGCACATTTATTTATGAACAATGGCATCCGCCGTTCATACTACCCTTCCTTATTCTCCCATTTCTCCCGAAACTCCCATAATTGCTCGATAATAGGATAAAACGTTGGATTTTCCCAGTTTCTGTCAATCATTGCGCTCAAAGACTCCAAATACTGTTTACTGTCAATAATTGTAGTGCATTTATTAAGCTGATATTTTTCAGTCGGATAATTTTTCGTTTCAAGCATCTTTTTCGCCCAGTTCAGCAATTCCTGAACAGATTCGTTGTCATAAGTATGTTGTGCCATATCTATTCTATTTATTTTTTCGACAAAGATACAAAGTTTATTTATTCACGAATAAAGTTACTTATTTCTTTTCAATATCACACGACTCTATTTTATAATCATCATAGAACAAATTAAAGATATTTTATGTTTATATAAACAAAGATGAACTTTAAAAACAGAACAACTTATGATTTACAATTTTTTATTTCCCACAAAGCCCAATACAACAAAAGCATCTTTATTGCTGTTGGCAGTCCGGATAATCTTCGGTATATTATTAATGAACCATGGCATACAAAAATGGAGTAGTTTTCAGGAGTTATCGGCAGTCTTTCCCGACCCTTTAGGAATAGGAAGCCCCATATCTCTCGGACTAGCTATTTTTGGCGAACTGGTGTGTTCAATGGCATTCATCGTCGGATTCCTATACCGATTGGCAATGATTCCGATGATTTTTACAATGATTGTAGCTTTCTTTATAATTCATGCAAATGATGTATTTGCAGTTAAAGAGATGGCTCTCATTTATTTAGTCGTGTTTATAATCATGTACATCGCCGGTCCCGGTAAGTTTTCAATCGACCATATTATCGGGAACGAATTGCAGCGACGAAAATCTAAATCATATAAAAAGTAGGAATAATAACCTTGATTAATTTAAAAACATTATATTTGCATACATTTAAAAGAGAATATACAAACATTTTTTATTAATCAAAAAAAACATTTTGACATGAAAAGAGGGAAACTGTCTTTAGTCGCAGTAGTACTTAGCGGCAGCCTATTATTCAGTTCTTGTGTAGGTTCATTCGGTTTATTCAATCGCTTGTCTTCCTGGAACCAGTCTGTTGGAAACAAATTCGTGAATGAACTTGTATTTCTGGCTTTCAACATCATTCCGGTTTACGGTGTAGCTTATCTGGCTGATGCTTTAGTAATCAACTCTATTGAATTTTGGAGCGGCTCCAATCCGATGGCTAACGTAGGTGACGTGAAGAAAGTAAAAGGAGAAAACGGCAACTACATGGTGAAAACACTTGAGAATGGTTATTCTATCACTAAAGAAGGTGAAACTGCTTCGATGGATCTGATTTACAACAGAGAAGCCAATACCTGGAATGTTGTAGCAAACGGCGAAAGCACAGAACTGGTAAAAATGAACAATGACGGCACGGCTGATTTGTTCTTGCCAAACGGTGAAAAAATGAATGTTACACTGGATGCCCAAGGTATGATGGCAGCCCGTCAGGCAACAACAAGCAACCTTATGTTTGCCGCCCGTTAATAATTAATTCAAGAAAACAATAGTCAAGGAGATGAAACCTATCCAGATGAGTTTCATCTCCTTTTTCATTATCATTCCTGACTATAAATATATTTTACACTATGAATAAGCTACGTCTATTTATACTTTCATCCTTATTCTTCACATGCCTGTCATGCCGGCAACAAACCCCGCAAACCCAGATAGAGCAGGCAGCAATCGATTTTTGTGAAGCTTTTTATAACCTCAACTATCCGCTTGCCGAAGAATATAGCACGCCTTCTTCCCTATCCTATCTCAGTTTTCTGGCATCTAATGTCCGGCAAACTCACTTGAATCAATTAAAAACACAAGGAGCAGCCAAAGCCTCAGTCATCTCAAGTGAGATAGACGCCAACTCTGAAAGAGCAACGATTGTCTGCCAAATAAAAAATGCATATATCATAAATCCGATTAATGGAGAAATGAAACAGATAAGCGCCTTGAAAGATACGCTCGAATTAATAAGGAAATATAATAAATGGCTGGTCAGAAAGGATATCCCACTGCGAAATGGAAAGCAAAATCGCGACTAAACTTAGGATGGACAATAGGGAAATGCTCTTTTCTAGTTTTAAAAGCCGGATTAACCGCCTTCATACCCCCGTCAAAACGAAGGATAAAGAAATCCAAATCAAGCCGCAGTCCTAGTCCGTAGGCTACTGCTATCTGTTTATAGAACTTATCAAATTCGAAAACGCCCCCCGGCTGATTCGCATAACTCCTGATAGTCCAAATATTACCCGCATCAACAAATACCGCTCCCTGAAACTTCCAGAACAATTTACTCCGATATTCAATACTGGCATCCAGCTTGATATCTCCGGATTGATCCAACAGGTTCCCATTTCCAGCAAAAGAGCCCGGTCCCAAATCACGTACCGACCAGCCGCGGACACTATTAGCTCCGCCTGAAAAATATTGTTTCTCAAACGGGATCGTTTTCGCATTTCCGTAAGGAACTGCCACTCCTATACCTGCATGAAACGCAAATGAATTACGATAATCAATTCTTATATTTTTAGCAAAATCGAATTCTCCCTTGAGGTATTGGGCATAAGGAATACCCAGAATGGCATACTCGCCATTAGCATTCTTCCGGATGCCTGTCGCTTTTGACAAAGCATACATTACATTTCCGGCAGATTCAAAATTAAAACGGATAGAATATGAGTTGGCAGCGATTGTATTATTTACGATAGATCCGCCTACACTATTATAATTATAGCTATATCCCATATTTATAATCAACCGGTCCTGATAATTATACTGAAAAACCTGATTTTGTCCTTTATTAATATAATCCTCTCTGAATTTGTCGGAAATACGCGGCAAATAGAGGAAACCGATATTAATCAAATCGATACGATGTTGTATTCTCTGACGTTGAGTCCACTTGTAGCTCCAGTTAGCGGAAGCCATCGTACGCAGAAATTCAGGTCGCAACTGATAATTATACTGTAATCCGAACTCCGTAGTGGCCCGTATCTTCCGCTTAAAATCCGAAGAAAGAAAAGGGAACAGGAAATTGGGAAAATTGATACTCGTCTCTACTCCATATTCCGTATAGTTATTATTTGAATAACCCGCCTGAAGTCCGGAAATCACTTCATAAGCACCGCGGAATTTTATCATAAAAGTCTCCGACCCCCGAAAAAGATTCCGGTTCTGAAAAGAGACGGAAGCCGCTGCGCCCAAGTCACCGGCAGAATTTGTCCCCTCTACCTCGAAAGCCACGGATTTATGCTTACTTTTAGTCAGCATCACATAGCAGTCAAGCTTTGTCGAATCTCCTATCTGAGTCTCAACAAAACGGATAGTAGTATATTTCAATGCAGACAAACGTCCGAAACTGGAATACGTCTGCTGTACATCCCGTTCATTATACAAATCTCCAGGACCGAAACGAAGATTATCCGTAAGCACTTTGGGCCGCAGATAAAGTCTGTCTTTATAATAAATCGGATATCCTTTATAATGTACAGAGTCATTGACCTCCACACTGCTCATTGCAGAAGACTGCAACACATCATAATCCGTAATGAAATTAATTTTGTTAATCCAATACTGCTGATGCGCCTTTGCGGAATCACCCGCATGAACTTTATACGGCTGCAAATGTTGAGTTAAATCTACATTATAAGTATTACGAACCGTATCAGCGATATAGCCAATATAATCCTTATTAAATTTATAATAACCGTTCCGCAACAATCTGTCCGTGATACGCTGTCTGTCTGCATCCAATACATTGACATCAAAATACATCCCCTCTTTCAGCAAGCTCCTGGCAGAATCCCGTTTTAGGATACCGGCTATTTTAGGATCGGTTATATCATATTTAATAGACCGGACAATATATGGTTTTCCTGCCGTCACGTCATAATACAGTTTTATCTTTTTCTTCTTTATCTTCACCGAACGTTTCACCGTCGCTGCCATATACCCCATATTATGCACAGCTTTTGTAATTTCTTCCTCAGAACGTTGCGCTTCTTCCTCACTGTATATCACAGGAGCATCTCCTATTCTTCTCAGAAATTTGTTCCCCCATTTGGTAGAATCACGTCCCGAAAGGTTGTAGACATAAAGCTGTGTCTTTATCAGACTAAACCACTTGGCATTAGGATTCTGACGAACATACATACGTAAAGAAGAAGGGCGGATATTTTTCTGGTCCGTACGAATCTTGACTTCATCCAACAGATAAGAACCTTCCGGCACAAACTTGGTGGCAGTGCACGAAGCAAGTGACAGGACAGCAGCGGAAGCAATCAAAAAAAGAAAATTTCTCCTCATACGGTTGTTTACATCGATAGCATAAAAATGCGATTACAAAGATAAATTATATTTTCCGATGGGGAAAATAAATTAAGAAAAAGAGAGAAAAGTGAGGATAGATTGGAAATATCTTTATAGCTTTGCAAAAGAATATCAAATTTATGGCATCACTAAGTAAAAACAAAATAAAATATATCCACTCGCTGGAACAGAAGAAAATACGAAAGGAAGAACGGGTTTTTCTTGCTGAAGGCCCCAAACTGACAGGTGATTTACTTGAACATTTTCCTTGTCGTTTTTTGGCTGCCACTTCATTATGGCTTCAAAAACATCCGGATATTCATGCAAATGAAATCGTAGAAGTTTCTCAGGAAGATCTTTCCCGAGCCAGTCTGCTGAAAACTCCCCAGCAGGTACTTGCCGTTTTTGAACAACCCCAATATACTCTTGACCCGGAAGTTGCGCGCCACTCTCTTTGTCTGGCATTGGACGATGTTCAGGACCCGGGGAATTTAGGCACTATTGTCCGGTTGGCTGATTGGTTCGGCATCGAGCATATCATTTGCTCACAGAATACGGTAGACGTATATAACCCCAAAACAGTGCAAGCCACGATGGGCGGAATCGCACGGGTAAAGGTACATTATACTTCTCTTACTGATTTTATACGTTCACTTGGAGATGATATTCCTGTATTCGGCACTTTTCTGGATGGAGAGAATATGTACAAGCAACCATTATCCGCTACCGGACTGATTGTGATGGGAAACGAAGGTAACGGTATAGGAAAAGAAGTGGAAACGTTAATCAACCGGAAACTTTATATTCCCAACTACCCGCAAGGCCAGGAAACGTCCGAATCACTCAATGTAGCTATCGCTACCGCAGTAATCTGTGCCGAGTTCCGTCGACAGGCTGCATGGAAGTAAAATCAAAAGGATAAAACAAATAAGGCCATAAGGCTTCTCCTTTCTTTTCCATTTCACGAAGATACCTATTAAAATTATTCAGGTACAGATTACACTGATTACACGGTTTAAATGAGAAAACCGTATAATCCGCGTAATCCGTACCTGCAAGCTTATATTGATTTGCAGAAAGCAACACAATAACTCCCGGCATCCACTCCACAGACTCTATTTCTTCAGTCAATGAGAATATACTCCGAACAGTTCCTTCGTCATTTATCTCCACCACCTGTTGTTTCACAAATCCGACATCAGGTATCAGTAAATAATGAGATGCAAATCGTTTCATAATAACTAGCGAGGTTGATTTCTTTGCTGCTGCCGCTTACGTTGGTTCATCTGCCGCTCTCTTCTTTGTTCCAGTCTTTCCTGTTGGATATGCTGCTCAACTTCAATCTGTTCCGGTCTCTTCTCACGGTGAGTTCCCGTACGGCGGCGGTTCATTTCTTCCGGTGTCAGACGTTGGATATCCTCTTTATTTTCTTCTACCACTTTATGCAAAGAATCAGCTTTTTCCTTATCAGAAAGCTTCTTAAGAGAATCCACACGCAAGGCTTCTATCTTGTTCAGCGAATCGCGGACTGCAAAAGCAAGTGTATCTGTACAATGATAACGGGTCATCATAAAACGATCGGCCAGTAGTGCCCCCGCCTTCTCCTTATTTCCCACAGGATAATAAATGAATCCTCTTATCTCCTTCATCTGCCCCAATGTATCTGCAAACAAGCGTATCTGCCGAACACCCGGTTCGGTCACTGTTTCCCAATGATTGACAGTATCTTTCTCGTATATCACCTGCATTGCCATGGTAACAGACCTTAAAGAATCGGCAAGCATCGGTTTGAGGAAGTTATAACGCACTTCCCACACCAATGTATCCCGGTCTTTGTAATTAGAGTCGGTCGGCAAAGCAAATACATACTGATTATTCATCATTTCACCGGTCAGCCGCACCATGCGTTGCCACGGCCAAACGTCGATACTGTCACCGGATTTTGTCATCTTCGGCTTCTTGTCACGTTTGGCAATCAGGTCACCGACAAGTTCCTGCTCGTCTTTCAAACGTTTCCGCACCTTATCATAAATTTTCGACAGTACTTCTGTGTTACGTGTGTACCAGACCATAGATGAGTCGAACGCAGCTTGTGTAGTCCCATGCTTCTTGAAAACAGCATCGATATACAACGCTTTCTTATAGTTTTCGCTATAAGGCAGATTGTCTCCCATGGATCTTGCCAGATGATAATCATATAGCAGATTCTCCATCTTCGATTCCGAAATTACATCATTAGGTCTTTTCACTTTACATCCGGCTACTGCAAACGCAAGCATACAGACAAGACACAGATGAAACCGAAATTTATTATTCATGATTCGCACTTTCCTTTTTATCTTTATCCAATGAATGATAGGACTCATTCAGATATCTACTATAAAAGAGCAACAAAGCAATGATACCGCAACTAATGGCGGCATCCGCAAAATTAAAGATCGGGCTGAAGAATATAAAATGTTCCCCACCTACAAATGGCATCCACGTAGGCCAGTTCGTATCTATAATCGGAAAGTAAAACATATCCACCACTTTACCGTAAAACCAGGTGGAATATCCCCCACCCTCAGGCATAAACGTTGCAATCTGGGAATGTGTGCTTTCATTGAAAATAACTCCATAGAAAACACTGTCTATAATATTTCCCAATGCACCGGTCAGGATCAAAGCCACACAAACAATGTATCCGGTTTTAAAGCCTTTCTTCACTATTTTATAGAGATACCAGCCTATCAATGCCACTGCAACAATACGGAATGTGGTCAGGAATAATTTTCCGAAGATTTCCATACCGAAAGCCATACCGTTGTTTTCGGTGAAATAAATATAAAACCAGTCTGTCACACGATTACTTTGGTGCCAGTACATATGAGTCTTAATCCAGATTTTAATGACCTGGTCGATAATCAATACGGAAAAGATAACGAGAAGGGCAATTCTCCCCTTCGTGAATAGTTTCTTCATGTGTTCATTATAAATTAAGCATAACGAGCTACAAGTGCCGTGCGTAAACTTTGCGCAGCTACTTGTAGCTCGTCACTCGTAGCTTGTGTAGCTATCTATTATTTTTTACCACTGTTTTTTGCCTCAATACTCAAAGTGGCATGAGGAACAGCACGCAGACGCTCCGCCGGAATCAATTTACCGGTTTCACGGCAGATACCATACGTCTTGTTCTCGATACGTATCAAAGCTGCCTGCAACCCCTGGATAAACTTCAACTGGCGTTGTGCCAGGCGGGTTGTTTCTTCCTTGGAAAGCGTATTCGCTCCTTCTTCCAGCACCTTATATGTAGGAGATGTATCATCGGTATCATTACCATCCAATCCCATCAAACTCTTCTTCAACTGTTCATAGTCACGTTGCGCCAATTCCAGTTTCTCCATAATGATGGCACGGAATTCTTCAAGTTCCGCATCTGAGTATCTAGTCTTTTCTGCCATAATCTTACAATTTTAAGAGGTTAATCAATATAGTATTAGTCTTTTATCACATTCACGAACAGTGAGAAATCGTCAAAGCTAAGCTCTGTACCGTCTTTCACTTCATCAACAAGTTCCAAAGATGTGCCTAAAACCTGGTTACAAATATAAGTATTATATTCTTTTACCGCATCATCTGTTTGCGTATTTTTCGAGATTGTTATTTTTATTTTGTCTGTTATCTCGAAACCGCTTGATTTACGTATATTTTGAATACGGTTCACCAATTCACGGGCAATACCCTCACGACGCAATTCTTCGGTAACGGTAACCTCAAGTGCCACAGTCAACTTACCTTCATTGGCAACCAGCCATCCCGGAATATCTTCACTGAAAATTTCTACATCCGTCGCTTCGATGACCGCTTCCGCTCCATCCAGGTTCAACGTATATTTTCCGTTCTTTTCGAGTTCGGCGATTGCTTCCTGCGACATATCCGCAACAGCGGCAGCCACCGCCTTCATCTGTTTTCCAAACTTCGGACCGAGCTTCTTAAAGTCACATTTTACTTTCTTCACCAATACACCGGCAGCACCGTCAACAAAATTGACTTCTTTGACATTGACTTCATTCATAATCAAGTTCTTCACAGCTTCGATATGAGCTTTCTGCTCTTCATCTACCACCGGAACCATGATACACTGTAGTGGTTGGCGAACCTTGATATTCACTTTACGGCGCAATGCCAGTACCATAGAGGTCACATCCTGTGCCATCTGCATACGGGCTTCCAATTCCTTGTCTATCATCTCTTCCTGACATTCCGGGAATTTAGCCAGATGGACGGAAACCACATTATCACGTCCTGTTGCGGTAATCAAATCCGTATATAACCGGTCTGCATAGAACGGTGATATAGGAGACATCAATTTGGCAACTGTTTCGAGACAGGTGTACAGTGTCTGGTATGCAGACAATTTATCTTGTGTAAATTCACCGCCCCAAAAACGTTTACGATTCAGGCGAACATACCAGTTAGACAAATTATCATTCACAAAGTCGGAAATCAAACGACCTGCCTTTGTCGGTTCATATTCATTATAGCAAGTATCTACCTCTTTAATCAATGTATTCAGCACGGACAATATCCAACGGTCGATTTCCGGGCGTTCCGCCATCGGCACGTCAGCTTCCTTATATTCGAACCCGTCTACATTGGCATAAAGCGCGAAGAACGAATAGGTATTATATAAAGTACCGAAGAACTTACGGCGAACTTCTTCCACTCCTTCCACATCGAACTTCAAGTTATCCCACGGAGAAGAGTTAGTTATCATATACCAGCGCAACGGATCGGAACCGTACTTCTCAATCGTAGTGAACGGATCGACAGCGTTGTTCAAGCGCTTGGACATTTTATTACCGTTTTTGTCAAGCACCAGTCCGTTAGAAATAACAGCCTTGTATGACACACTGTCAAATACCATGGTAGCGATAGCGTGCAGCGTAAAGAACCATCCGCGTGTCTGGTCTACCCCTTCTGCGATAAAGTCGGCCGGGTATACCTGGCGATTATCCAGCAGTTCCTTATTCTCAAACGGATAATGAATCTGTGCATAAGGCATAGCACCCGAATCGAACCAAACATCGATCAAGTCAGATTCACGCTTCATCGGCTGACCGTCTTTCGATACCAATATAATATCGTCTACATAAGGACGGTGAAGGTCAATCTTATCATAGTTCTCCTCGGTATATTCGCACGGAACAAAACCTTTGTCTTTGTACGGGTTGGATTTCATAAATCCGGCAGCTACCGATTTTTCTATTTCATTATAAAGTTCTTCTACAGACTCGATACACTTTTCATCTGTATTATCTTCCGTGCGCCAAATTGGTAACGGAGTACCCCAATAACGGGAACGGCTCAGGTTCCAGTCATTCAGATTTTCCAACCACTTGCCAAAACGACCTGTTCCGGTAGATTCCGGTTTCCAGTTGATAGTCTTGTTCAGTTCCATCATCCGTTCCTTGCAAGCCGTAGAACGGATAAACCAGCTATCCAACGGATAGTAAAGTACCGGTTTGTCTGTACGCCAGCAATGCGGATAGTTGTGGACATGTTTCTCTATTTTGAAAGCCTTGTTGTCTGCTTTCATCATCATGGCAATGACAATATCCAGAGATTCGGCAGCCTGTGCAGCTTTCTCATCGTATTTGCCATCTACCATAAATTGAGGATCATAGGCATTTTTCACCCATGCGCCCTGATAGTCCTTATATTTGTCTACATCCACACATTCTTTGACGAAAGTCTCATCCAGTTCATCCAACAGATAGAATTTACCTGTCAGGTCTACCATCGGACGAGTCTCACCTTTCTTATTAATCATAAACAGTGACGGTATTCCTGCTGCACGCGCCACATTCGCGTCGTCCGCACCAAATGTCGGTGCAATGTGAACGATACCCGTACCATCTTCTGTAGTCACATAATCACCCGGTATTACACGGAAGGCTTTATCACTGGCTTTCCAAGTACCGTCTTCGGATACTTCAACCGGTTTCACCCAAGGAATCAGTTGCTCGTATTCCATACCAATCAGGTCGGTACCTTTATATTCGGCAATAACCTTGAATGGCACAAGTTTATCTCCGGCCTTGTAATCTTCCAGCTTCAGATCTGCCGCTTTCGGATTGAAGAGAGTACTCAATAAAGCCTTTGCCAAAACAACTGTAATCGGTTCTCCGGTATAAGCATTATAAGACTGTACGGCAACATAATCAATTTTCGGTCCTACACAAAGAGCCGTATTTGAAGGCAACGTCCACGGAGTGGTTGTCCATGCTATAAAATATGGAGTTCCCCACTCTGTCATTTCCGGTTTGGGGTTCTTCATCTTAAACTGGGCAACGGCTGTTGTATCCTTTACATCCCGATAACAACCCGGCTGGTTCAACTCGTGCGAGCTCAAACCTGTTCCGGCAGCCGGAGAATACGGCTGAATAGTATATCCTTTGTATAACAGTCCTTTTTTATGCAATTGTTTCAGCAACCACCACAATGTTTCAATATAGCGGTTGTCGTATGTGATATAAGGATGCTTCATATCCACCCAATATCCCATCCGGTGAGTCAGGTCTTCCCACTCTCTGGTGTATTTCATCACGTCCTTGCGGCAAGCGGCATTATAATCGGCAACAGAGATTTTCTTACCAATATCTTCCTTTGTGATACCTAATGCTTTTTCCACACTCAGTTCCACAGGCAGTCCGTGCGTATCCCATCCGGCTTTACGCTTCACCTGATAACCTTTCATCGTTTTGTAACGGCAGAAAATATCCTTAATCGTACGAGCCATTACATGGTGAATACCCGGCATACCGTTAGCCGAGGGTGGTCCTTCGAAAAACACAAACGAAGGGCAGCCATCACGTTCTGTCATACTCTTGGCGAAAACCTGGTTTTCGTCCCATTTCTTCAGCACATCTTTGTTCACCTGTGAAAGGTCAAACTGCGAATACTCAGTAAATCTCTTACTCATAGCTGTATCTACGATTTTACTATTTACAATTTACACTTTGAGGGGTATCCCCGTTTTTAAGGGTGCAAATTTACAAAAACATTTGTTTAGTTGAGCAAAAAGCAATGACTTTTAATCAGAATCATATGAAGTTAATGATTATAAACGGCTTATAGCCTAAACAAAACGGATATATCCTTGTTGTAGTGAAAAAACTAAAAGCACTTAACTTTATGAATTACGGTATTAGTATTTTATTCAGAGCAATCCCTTTGGCGATGGCACTTTTTTGCTTCGGATACGGGGCATTCATTTATGGTTACGGAGATGCAGGCAGCCGTGTTGTAGCAGGCCCTGTCGTATTTTCATTAGGTATGATATGTATTGCGCTGTTTTGTACGGCAGCCACCATTATCCGGCAAATCATACATACTTATAACCAGACGGCGAAATATGTTTTGCCCATCATAGGATATTTGGCAGCTACAATTACCATTATCAGTGGTATCTATATTTTCAGTAATGCCACTTCCACTTCTGCCTTCGTCGCAGGTCATGTGATTACAGGGGTAGGATTTATCACTACTTGTGTAGCTACTGCCGCCACTTCTTCCACTCGTTTTTCTTTGATTCCGGGCAATTCAAAAACGACAGGATATGAAGTTCCACAGGGAGCGTTCTCTGTAGGGCAAAGACGGGTATTAGTAATTATTGCAACCATTATTTCCCTTATCGCATGGATATGGGCTTTTATCTTATTAAGCAACAGCCATTCCCATCCCGCTTATTTTGTAGCAGGTCATGTAATGGTAGGTCTTGCATGTATTTGTACCAGTCTGATTGCGTTGGTAGCTACTATCGCACGTCAAATACGTAATGAATACCAGGAGAAGGAACGAAGCAAATGGCCGAAACTGGTGCTACTAATGGGCTCAATCTCTTTTATATGGGGAATATTTGTAATTTTCGCAGATTCAGGTAGCGCAAATGGTACCACGGGATATATTATGCTTGGCCTCGGTCTGGTTTGTTACAGCATTTCCAGCAAAGTAATCCTGTTAGCCAAAATATGGAGACAGGAATTTAAACTGGCCAACCGTATCCCCATGATTCCGATATTGACGGCATTAGCCTGCTTGTTTCTAGCTGCTTTCGTGTTTGAAGTTGCAACGGTACATGCTGATTATTTTATTCCGGCACGTGTTTTAACAGGATTAGGAGCAATCTGTTTCACCCTGTTTTCTATCGTTAGCATATTGGAAAGCGGTACTTCTTCGAGGTAAAAATATAGCGTCACTATGTGCCCCGGATAGTGACGCTATCCTAAGCATATAGTGACGCCATCGTGACAGGATAGCGTCACTATTTTTATTTCTTCAATCTGACCTCGTAGACATCGTTCCAGCGGTCTTCAAAATAAAAAAGCATTATACTTAAATCTTGAATCACATAGAAAAAACAGACCTACCTATATTGGATAATCTGCCATTTTTTTTGTTTTATGAAGTAATACTTCTATATTTGTGTATGCATAGAACTTATGCCAAGCATAGGAATACGTAAACAAAATAAAGTAGAATTTGCACAAATGGTAACAATATGGAACAACTTATAGAATTATCACCAACTGAAATTAAATTAGCTTTCGTTGCTTCTTGCATTGAAGGAACTGCACGTCGGCTCGGCAAATCCTATCAAGAAATATACGCTCGAATGAAGTCCGTAGGGATGATAGCAAATTATATTTTACCTAATTATGAAGTACTTCATACCGAAAGTCGTGAACATGTGACAGATAACATGATAGAGTGTTTAACTACATGGGAGAGTAGAAAATGAAAATAACTGTATATCATGGCGGAACAGAAGTAGTTATTAATCCCATCTGTGGTTTCGGATGCAAAAACCTTGATTTCGGACAGGGATTCTATGTTACAAACATTAAAGAGCAAGCCTTCAAATGGGCTATAGCTATATCGGCCAAGAGACAGGCTAAAGCATTAATTAACATGTATCAATTAGACCGTGACACGATTCTGAAAGAAGGACGCTGCAAAATATTTAAAGCCTACGATGCCGAATGGCTGGATTTTATAGTAAACAGCCGAAAAGGATTGAATCCGGCAGCTAATTACGATTATATCGAAGGCGGTGTAGCTAACGACCGTGTTATTGATACTGTAAATTTGTATATGACAGGATTGATGAGTGCAGATGTAGCTTTGCAACGTCTCGCTATGCATCAACCGAATAATCAAATTTGTCTGTTAAACCAAAAGTTAATTGATAAATACCTTAGTTATGATGGAACAGAATCTGCAGAATGACCCCGTAAAATCCCCTGTTATCCAAGAAATGATATTAAGTAACCGGATTGGCTGCATATCAGCCGAACTGGCAAAACGGCTGAATATTGCTCCCGAAAGAGCATTGGAATTATTTTATGAAAGTAAAACCTGCGCAGACTTACATAATAAAAATACAGGTCTCTATTTGTATGGCAATCTCTATATAGCTGATGAGTTTATAAGAGAACATGAATATAGATAAGATTTACATATAATTATATTTACAACCTTCCATAACAATATGTATTTCAGAAACAACTATTGCACTTTAACACCACACAATTTTCACACAGATTCTTGTGCTATTTAATTTGTGACTTCCGAAAATTATTGTAATTTTGCAACGCATAACATTTTATTCACAGAAGCAGTGAACCTGCTTCAACTCCAGTAGCAGGCATTTTTATGCCTGTTGCTGTCGTAGATACGCGGTTTCGTACCCCCGTGGGGAACGTTAATGCGTCCCCAGCTTCTGTGGAGTGTTATGCAACGGGAAAGGCGGAACCGTTTTTTTATTCCCGCCTATTTAAAAAACCGTTGTATCATGCATGAAGAACAAAGCAATGCACCTGTAAAAGTTGTTCGAAACAATCGGCAGGAAGCAGACTCTCCCAATCCGGAAGAAAAAGAGAAACTAAAACAGTTTTATTTAGCCCAATCACGTCGACTATGCCCTACCGTATCAGTCAATCGTTCGGAATCACAGCGCCTAGCGGCGTTACACCACAAAATCAAGCATTTCATCAAGGCGTTAACCAACCTCGACCGTCCATGGGAAAATGGAATGCCGGAGATGCAAAAGGCTTGTCTACATTTCCTGGCTTTACAAAATTCACCTCGTGCAGAATGCCAAAAGATATTTGAAGAATGGACGAAATGGTCGGACTTCCTGATAGCAGCTTCCTGCTATCGTGGTTTCGTCAGTCAAATATTGCAGGACTATCATCGCCAATTACATGACTTGGAAAAACTCTTGGGCGGCAAACCTACTGAATTAGTGGAGAATACCTCTGACCGTTAATACAGATTTGGTATCCATTCAATTATCCCGCTTTTTGTCACATAGCCTCAACAGACATAAAGCGGGAATTTGGGTAAAATTTTCTACATAGTGAAAAAGCATCTATCATACTTATACCACCAAAACAGGGCATCTATCATTAATAAAATCTCCGAATAAAGGCCGGACAGGCATAAAATAGCTTGTTTTTGTCGCAATGAACCTGTATAAATCCGGTCATTATACCTTAATAATCCAACTTTAATAGCGACAAGTTTATAGTCCACATATGTGTGATATATAGCCTGCATACGTGGGCTGTATGGTTTACATATGCGGGCTGTACAGCCTACATATGTGGGCTATAAAAAGACTACTATTCCAAATAGATTATTGAACTGTAAAATATGGGTTATCTTACTATAAAGTATGTATCCTTACGCCTTTAAATGGATATTCCCACCTGATACTAGACTAAAACAGATACGGTATAAGTATGATAGATACTTAATTTTTATGATAAAAGAATGATAGATACCTTTTTATGAACATATCTATCATACTTATTTTTCTGATAATAAAGATAATACAAAAATGAATGATAGTATGATAGATGTTTTTTCTCATTATGTAATACAAATGATTATGACACCATACCATTGGCATGATGTCATAATCTTGATAGAATCGTGCTGTCACACTGAAGCCCTGACGACACGATGAAATTACACTAACCTAATTTACTTATTTTTCTTCCAAAGCTTGCTCATATCTTCCAGTGTCTTGCCTTTCGTTTCGGGCACCCAACGCCAAACGAAGATTGCGGCAGCTACACAGATAATTCCATAAAGGCTATATGCGAACATCGGACTGAAATCGTACAATGCCGGAAAAGTGGAAGATATAATATAATTAAATATCCATTGGAAAGCTACAGCGATGGCAACTGCCTTGCCACGAATTGTATTCGGGAAGATTTCTGAAATCAATACCCAGCAAATCGGTCCCCATGACATCATAAAGAATGCGGCATATACGATAACCGAAACTACCGGGAAGATTCCCTTTATAGCCATGCTATCACACATTGCTACTGCAAATGCTCCTACTGCCATACCGATAGAACCGATAATCAATAGCGGTTTACGTCCGAAGCGGTCTACTGTAAAGATAGCAACCAATGTGAAGATGATGTTTACGATACCCATAATAACCGTTTGCATCATACCGCCACCTTCTGCGCCTGCATTTTCAAAAATGCGCGGAGCATAGTAAAGTACCGCATTAATGCCGATAGCCTGTTGGAATACGGAAAGAAGAATACCGATAACAATTACTGCCACTCCATAAGTAAAGAGTTTTTCTGTCTTTTCGTGGGCGGTAGCTTTGATATCATTAAGGATTTCCTGAGCTTTTGCTTTGCCATTAATTTTTTCCAAAATAGAAAAGGCTTTTTCTTCCTGTTGTACCAACACCAAATAACGGGGAGTTTTCGGCACGAAGAACAATAACAAACCAAAAAATGCAGCAGGAAAAGCTTCCGAACCAAACATATAGCGCCATCCTTCTTGTACAGTCCACATATCAGACTCGGAGCTTACCGATAAGACTCCGGCAGCATCTTTCAAGATGATAGGATTCTGATGGTCACCCATAATCAGGTAATTCACAAAGTACACCACCAGCATACCGAAGATAATGGCAAACTGGTTGCACGAAACAAGAGTTCCGCGAATATTGGAAGGGGCTATTTCCGCGATATACATCGGACAAACGGCAGATGCCAGCCCGACACCGATACCGCCTAAGACACGATACAGATTAAATGCAATCAGCAAGTCCATATTCGGCTTTCCGTATTCGAAAAACAAGACTTCAGGATAATAAGAACCTAATGCTGAAAGGAAAAAGAGTATGGCGGCAAGCCTCAACGAATTACGACGCCCCAGACGGGATGCGAATATGCCGGAGAGCGCACCACCAAGTACGCAACCTATCAATGCACTGGAAGAAGTGATTCCATGCATTACTTTGTTATATTGGAAATCGGAAGCCGAAAGGAAAAAAGCTTCCAAGCCTTTTTCTGCGCCGGAGATCACTGCCGTGTCGTAGCCGAAAAGCAGTCCCCCCAGGATAGCAACGGATGTGATGGAATACAAATAGAGTTTGCTTCCTTCGTTCGTTGTATTATTCATAGTTTTTATAAATTGGATAAGTAGTGTGTAGTAGTTGGATTAGATACAAAAGAAGGTGATAAAGCAGCAGTCCAACCACTGCTTTACCACCTTAATGTTAGATTCAATTAGCAATACATATTCAGAATTGCTTCATAAAGTTCTTGTTTACCGCTAGTCTGCTTCGGTTCACCGTTTGCTTTAGCATAAGCAACCACATCTTCCAAAGACAACTTGCCGTCTTCAAATTCCTTACCTTTACCGCCATCAAATGAAGCGTAACGGTCAGCTAGCATTTTCTTGTATGGAGATTCGTTCAACAGAGCTGCTGCACTTTCCAATGCACGCGCCATGGCGTCCATACCTGCAATGTGAGCGATGAAGATATCTTCCAAGTCGGTAGAGTTACGACGAGTCTTAGCATCGAAGTTTGTTCCACCGTTGCCCAATCCACCGTTGCGGATAATCTGCATCATAGCCTGAGTCAGTTCGTAGTTGTCAATCGGGAACTGGTCTGTATCCCAACCATTCTGATAGTCACCACGGTTAGCGTCGATAGACCCCAACATACCATTGTCTACTGCTACTGCCAGTTCGTGTTCGAAAGTATGACCTGCCAAAGTTGCATGGTTTACTTCAATATTCACTTTGAAATCTTTATCCAGACCATGAGCTTTCAAGAAGCCGATTACGGTTTCTGTGTCTACGTCATACTGATGTTTAGTCGGTTCCATCGGTTTCGGTTCAATCAGGAAAGTACCTTTGAAACCACGGGCACGGGCATAGTCGCGAGCGATAGTCAGCATTTGAGCGAGATGTTCTTTTTCACGTTTCTGGTCAGTGTTCAAAAGAGACATATAACCTTCACGTCCACCCCAAAACACATAATTCTGACCACCAAGTTCGATAGTAGCGTCAATAGCATTCTTAATCTGAACGGCAGCACGGGCTACAACGTCAAAATCAGGATTAGTAGCAGCACCGTTCATATAACGCGCATGACCGAATACATTGGCAGTACCCCATAACAGTTTGATACCTGTTTCAGCTTGTTTCTGCTTTGCGTAAGCTACGATTTCTTTCAGGTTGGCTTCGTATTCTTCAATGCTTGTACCTTCGGATACCAAGTCTACATCATGGAAACAGTAGTATTCGATACCCATTTTCTGCATGAATTCGAAACCTGCATCCATTTTATCTTTAGCAGCCTGAATAGCGTCTGCATTGCTATTCCAAGGGAATTGTTTTGTTCCGCCACCGAATTGGTCGCCGCCTTCTGCACACAACGTATGCCACCATGCCATAGAGAACCTCAACCAATCTTTCATCTTCTTACCGTTAATTACCTTTTCAGCATCGTAGTAACGGAATGCCATCGGGTTCTTACTATCTTTACCTTCGAACTTAATCTTTTCAATTCCCGGGAAAAATTCTTTTGTTGCCATAATTCTTTTTATTTTTAAATGGTTATTATTTATATTGTCAATTACTTATCTGAAGAAAAAAACGAAGCCGGTATTTTGCCTGCCATTGATTTTTCAAGGCGATATTTCCATTTAGCATATGCGTCCGCATATTCCTGACGTTTAGCCACATTGGGCTCAATCACATCCAGTTTGTCGAGTGTAGCAAATGCTTCATTATTGTCTTTGTAGATACCTGCGCCAATACCCGCACCTTTCGCAGCACCTACGGAACCGTCTGTATCATAAAGCTCGATAGTAGCTCCTGTCACTCCCGCCAAAGTATCACGGAAAATAGGACTCAAAAACATATTGGCATGTCCCGCATGAATCATCTTCACAGGAATCCCCATCTGTTCCATAATATCAATACCATATTTAAAGGAGAACACAATACCTTCCTGAGCCGCACGAATAATATGATGCTTGCCATGCATATTGAAGTCCAGCCCGCGAATACTGCAACCTATTTCCTTATTATTCAGCATACGTTCGGCACCGTTACCAAACGGCAGAATACTGATTCCCGCACTGCCGATAGGAGCTTTGGACGCCAATACATTCATTTCATTATAAGATATTCCTTCGGGAGCAATGTTCCGTTTTACCCACGAATTAAGAATGCCTGTTCCATTGATACAAAGCAATACTCCCAAACGGGTCTGATCTATTGAATGATTGACATGCGCAAAAGTATTGACACGTGATTGGGGGTCATAATTTACTTCGCCGTTTACTCCATAAACCACTCCCGATGTTCCTGCCGTAGAAGCTATCTCACCCGGATTAAACACATTCAAAGAAAGGGCATTATTAGGCTGGTCACCGGCACGGTATGTTATCGGAGTGCCTTCTTTCAAACCTAACTCTTTGGCTGTCGCAGCATTGACACGACCCTGCTCTGCAAAAGTAGGTTTAATATCCGCTATCAGCGACGAATCGAATCCGTAGTAATCCATTAGGAAATCAGCTACCCGGTTGTTCTTGAAATCCCAGAACATACCTTCCGAAAGTCCGGAAACTGTCGTACAGATTTCACCGCTCAGTTTCATGGCGATATAATCTCCCGGCAGCATTATTTTGTAAATCTGCTCATAGATGGCAGGTTCGTTTGCCTTAATCCATGCCAATTTGGACGCTGTAAAGTTACCCGGCGAGTTCAACAAGTGAGAAAGACATTTCTCCTCTCCGATTGTCTCAAATGCTTTCTGCCCGTAAGGCACAGCACGGGAATCACACCAAATAATGGCAGGACGCAACACGTGCTGATTCTTATCAACACATACCAATCCGTGCATCTGATAAGAGATACCAATAGCTTTAATCTCGGCAGCGCTTACGCCCGATTCAGTCATAATAGCCTGCGTAGCCAGCTTCAAGTTCTCCCACCAACTCTCCGGGTCTTGTTCTGCCCATCCAGGATTCACTGCGATAATATTCGCTTCCGTCTTCGGGAAAAATGCCGACGATACACATTTGCCTGTTTCAGCATTTACCAGGCTCGCTTTTACAGACGAGCTACCTATGTCATAGCCTAATAGAAACATAATTTTATTTACGATTTAACGATTTACTATTTACGATTTAAATGAACGGCTGTTTAGTACGAAAACTATATAAGGTATAGTTTTATAACATATAGCTTCTTCTTACCGTCTCACCTTATTATATATTTTCTTATCGAACTTATAATAACGGGCGGCACGATGAGCCACTCCCTGCTGCTTTTCTTCCAAAGGAACCACATATTCCATCATGGCTATTTTCTTATGGAAATTGCGCACATCCACTGCTTTGTCATATACTAACTCAAAAAGAGTTCTCAACTGTGCAGCCGTAAATTTACGCGGAAGCAGTTCGAATAATATGGAGGGATTGAACTCCACGAATTGGCGGATATAAGTCATCGCTTCGCGGATAATCAAGTTATGGTCGAAAGCCAGCGTTTTAACATCTCTCAGAGCAATCCAACAAGCCTGATGCTCATCCAGATTCTTATCCAGCGTACGGTCAATCTTCACCATTGACAAATAAGCGATAGTCACAATACGTTCCACCCTCGACTGCATGGCACGTTCCAGCCAACGTACATCTTTAGGATTGCTGGTTCTGTTCTTAGAGCCGAATGCTTTGAACTGCATCAGATTCACATTCTTAAGTCCTGTCAGTTCAAATAATACACGTTGCGCAGCTTCGTCTAAATCTTCATCCATATATATAAGGCTTCCGGGAAGTTTCATATCGTGATATACCTCGCCGTTTTCTTCACCTGCACGCTTTACAAGCAATACTTTCAATTGTTCTCCGTCAAAACCAATCACCACACAGTCTACTGATATGTGATTATTTGCCAAAGGGGTATTTTTCTGTATATTCTGCATATCCGTTTCTTTAAGACGATGCAAATATAGAGGGGAAATGCCACCAAAACAAAATTCACATATATGCTATAAAACATTGTTTTTCACACAAATACATATCATATATTATACAATATCAACACTTAGTGTTATCTTCTGATTTACAATATGTATTTTAGCTGTTTCGGGGGTGAGTAATTGTATAAAGTACAAAAAACTATATTTGCGCTTTATTATCAGTACTTTTCATATGAATTCCAGTGGACGGCAACAAAGGCACTTATTGTACTTTAGACGATATATCATTTTGTACCTTATCGTTTTTTATTCTATCTTTGTAGAGTAAATATTAAAAAAACTAAAATGGAATCTCATCCAGTCATTTTATCTATTGCCGGTTCCGATTGTTCGGGTGGTGCAGGTATCCAGGCAGATATAAAAACAATCTCGGCCTTAGGCGGATATGCGGCATCGGCTATCACCGCAGTTACCATACAAAACACTTTGGGAGTACGTGCCGTGCAGGCTATGTCCCCTGAAATTGTCCGCGGGCAAATAGAGGCTGTGATGGAAGACCTTCAGCCTGTCTCCATAAAAATAGGAATGGTGCATGATATTCAGACTGTACATGCCATTGCCGATTGCCTGCGAAAATACACACCGGAATATGTCGTGTATGACCCGGTGATGGTATCTACCAGCGGACGAAAACTGATGACGGACGAAACCATAGAAGAAATAAAAAAGGAGTTACTGCCACTTGCTACTTTAATTACGCCCAATATTGACGAAGCGACTGTACTCACAGGCAAAAGTATCCATAACATCCAGGAGATGCAGGAAGCAGCCAAAATATTGACGGAGAATTTCCATACAAGCGTTTTAGTAAAAGGCGGGCATCTGGAAGGAGATGTCATGTTCGACCTTCTGCACACAGCCGAATTTATATACCATATATATAAGGAGAAAAAAGTAGAAAGCAACAATCTGCACGGAACAGGCTGTACCCTCTCCTCCGCCATTGCTACCTGCCTGGCAAAAGGTTATCCCATACAGGACTCCATCCAGCATGCCAAGACTTATATCACCCAGGCTATCATTGCAGGAAAGGATTTGCACATCGGTCACGGCAACGGTCCGCTATGGCATTTTCCCGACTCCATTGCACAAATGTGTACATTTTGTGCGGTCGTATCATAAAAATACGTAACTTTGCACCCGCAATTAAAAATCAATTAAATAATAAAAATATGAAAGCATTTGTATTTCCCGGTCAAGGCGCCCAATTCGTGGGAATGGGTAAAGACCTGTATGAAAACTCAGCTTTAGCAAAAGAATTGTTTGAAAAAGCAAATGATATCCTCGGATATCGCATTACAGATATCATGTTCAACGGTACAGACGAAGACCTTCGTCAGACAAAAGTGACTCAACCTGCCGTATTCCTTCATTCTGTTATCTCTGCCCTTTGCATGGGCGACGACTTCCAGCCGGAAATGACAGCAGGACACTCCCTCGGTGAATTCTCTGCATTGGTAGCTGCCGGAGCCCTGAGCTTTGAAGATGGTTTGAAACTTGTTTACGCACGTGCAATGGCTATGCAGAAAGCTTGTGAGGCAACTCCTTCCACAATGGCTGCCATCATCGCATTGCCGGACGAAAAAGTAGAAGAAATCTGTACTTCTGTAAATGCGGAAGGTGAAGTTTGCGTACCTGCCAACTACAACTGTCCGGGACAAATCGTTATCTCAGGTTCCATACCGGGAATCGAAAAGGCTTGCGAACTGATGAAGGCTGCCGGAGCAAAACGTGCTCTTCCGTTGAAAGTGGGTGGTGCTTTCCACTCTCCGCTGATGGATCCTGCTAAAGTAGAATTGGAAGCTGCCATCAAGGCAACAGAAATTCATACTCCCAAATGTCCGGTATATCAGAATGTGGATGCTCTTCCTCATACTGACCCTGCAGAAATCAAGAAAAACCTGGTTGCCCAGTTGACTGCTTCCGTACGTTGGACTCAATCAGTGAAAAACATGGTTGCCGATGGTGCTACTGATTTCACAGAATGCGGCCCGGGTGCAGTGCTTCAAGGTCTGATTAAAAAGATAGACGGTACTGTCAGTGCTCATGGCATTGCATAAAAGTCAATAAATATACTATTTATTAGTTTACAGCGTGTTGGCAGAATTGCCAATACGCTTTTTTATGTTCGATCTTCATACCAAAGAAGGACTAAAAAGAAAACGGGCGTGCTAGTTTACCTAACACGCCCGTCTCTATTATCGGCTATATATTCCAGTCTTAGTTTCTTGGCAAAGCTTCTTTTACTACCATTGAACGACCTACATATTCAGCACCATTCAATTGTTTGATAGCATTGTTTGCTTCTGTATCATCCGGCATTTCGATAAACGCAAAACCTTTTGATCTTCTAGTCTCACGGTCTGTGATTAACTTTACTGAAGCAACTGTTCCATACTCTTCCATTACATTTCTCAAGTCTGATTCCTTAACATTATAGCTAAGATTTCCAATGTACAAATTCATAAAATACAAATATAAAAAATTAATAATTCAATAAGAAAGTTTTGGGAAGAGCTAAATTAGAAATGGATATGCTCAAATAAATGAGAAGATTCATGTAAAATAATCAAATCGCAATAAACCTCTTTATTGTTGTTGGTACAAAGGAAAGCATTATTTTCAGATATCGCACTATATCCTCTCCTTTTTCTTTTCATAAAACATCTTTTTTATGAAAATAGACCAATACTTAACGGAAATCCCCCTTATTGCCGGGTATTTCCTGTTACCGGAATTCTCCAAGCTAATCACCAAAACTATTCTTTCGGCAGATTCTTCATCACAAATTCTTCAAAAAAGAGTTTCTTATAACTTCCGCCTATAGCTATTTCATAAGACTTGATAAAAATATCATTCGTATCAAAAGAGTCAATCCGGGAGACATTGACAATATAAGACTTGTTCACCCGAAGAAATTGTCTACCGGGGAGTTGCTCGTGGATATTCTTTAAATTTATCTTAGTCACCACACGCTGGTCTTCCAACTGAAGAATCGAATAATCCTTCAACCCCTCAATAAAAAGGATATCACCGAAATTTATCCTGAAATAACGTCGCTCGGACTTGATGAAGATATATTCTTCCTGAATCTCCTCTACCCTTTCAAGTGTTTCCGGCAACAACAATTTATGATATGCAACGGCTTTATTGACCGCTTTCAGAAAACGGTTCATCTCTATGGGTTTTACCAGATAATCAATGGCACCCACATCGTAGCTATCAAGTGCGTATTCCGCATAGGCCGTTGTAAAAATGACCAATGTATCTTTAGGAATGCTCTGTGCAAACTCCAATCCGGTTATTCCCGGCATCTGAATATCGAGAAAGACCAAATCGACCGTATGTTCGTTCATAAAAGCGGATGCGGCAAGAGCATTATTAAAACTACCGGTCAATACCAATTGAGGAATCTGCTCCACCAATGTTTTCATTCCTTTACGAGCCATCGGCTCGTCATCGACAATAAGTGACTTTCTCCATATGCTTTCTTTTAAATGATAAGTACAAGTAAAAAGAAGCATCTCCTTTTCTACCCTTAATTCGACCCCAATATTTTTTTCCGCATCTATACTGTTCTGAATTGCATATTCGATGATTGGCATAAATAGTAAAGGCGGAATTTGCATATAAGTTACTTTGCTTTCCATTCGGACTTCATAATTAAAAGCCGGATTACATATTTTTTCCAATTCCAGATAGTCGGTCATAAATCGCATATCGTCACCTAACAATACTTTTTTATGTGCACTTTCATAGAGTTGATACCGAAGCAACCGGCTCAATTTAAAGATAAGTGCTGACGCTCTATCAGCATCTTCTAAAGAGAGAGTCCGGGCTTTATTCAACATTTTAGAAAGGAAATCTGGTTGTAATTGCTCTTTCAAATGGTTCAATTCGGTTTGAAGACCGCTATTCTCCAATTCATTCAGCCGATGATGATAAGATACCCAACGACGCAAGAAAATAGTGAAAGAGAAAGCAAAGAAGTAAAGAATAAGAGCAAGAGTATTCAATAATAGAAAAAAGAAAAATCTCGAATTGAGCGTTTTGATATTGTCGGGCATGGGATAATACTGTCCCATGACATAAACACCGATGAATAATAATATCAACATACATAAGACAAGAGAAATTGTAAAGCCGATATAGGCTTTATATCGTCCTTGAAACAGATATTCGGGAATCAGCCGGTAAGTATGTACGTTTATTATTCCCCAGAGTATAAACGAAAGCACCAAGTTCACACCTGTCACCGGATTCAGCCCTACACTGTTATCTTCGACAAATGTGCCTCTGAATACTAAAAAGGCAACTAATAAAAATATACCTATTTGTTTTAGTAATCTATATAAAGGTATCTTCACTGACATCAGGCGATAAAGTTACTACTTTTTTAGAATTGATACTTCATTCCCAACGAAACATATGCTGCCGGTTTAAAATAAGGGTCTGCGTCTTTCGACATATCTTTAAAGAAAGCTTTTAAAGTGCGAGTGGTGTAATAGGCTATCCGGCTGCATGACACACCGGCAGTAGCAGTCACGGAAAAAGAATTTCCGATATTGAACTCCGGCTGTAAACCTGCAATAATGAATTGTTGGGAAAACACAGCGTCTTTCCCTTCTCTTTCCAATAATGCCAGCGAACCGTTCATTTCCGCGACCACTTTCAGGTTCAGGTATTTATTCATTCTCATTCCTGCCGAAACTTCCATAGCATTGAGCATGGATACTTTTATCTGATAACGCCCTTCGGTGCTCCAATCAAAATAAATTGCCGGAAACAGCATCGGATAGCCAAAAGTGTTATTAATAGCCAGTCCGGCTCCTAAAGACAGATTGGGCTTAAACTGCCGGATAAAAACAACTCCCCCTTGCCCAAGGACATTTTTCAGTCTCACATCAGAAGTTGTATAAACTCCTGCGCCGATTGTAGTCAGCAACAACCATCTCTTGCTAATCGGACGAATGTTGGTCACACTCAACTGCGTATTTATGATTTGATCTACATCTATATAGGATTGGAGGTTTTTATTATTCAGAGCTGTATAGCTTGCTCCCGCTGAAATCATCCAGACCGTAGGCTGCTTTCTTTCATTCATTTTCTGCGAAACAGGTATATTGACGTTTCCTTCAACAAACCGCATATCTCCTCTCCCGCCTGTTTTCTGCCCTTCCTCATCTTTATATTGTGAAGAAGAGATATACCCAGTTTTAATAGTTACCTGTGCCCGTACATTTTCCGATAAAAATAAAAGCAAGACGAACACACTTAATAAAATAGATTTCATTCTTTTATCTGTTTTTTGAATTTGAATGAGGCAAAAATAGAGCATTGCCAATCTATGTTGGAAAATTGTAGACCAAACCCAATATCCAGTAGACAAAACGAATCATTTCTTCCTTCATGGACTGTTTTCTACTTTTTTCTTTTAACTTTGACCAAATAAGTATATTCATGAAACCAACGGAGTAATAATTAAATTCAGTTATAGGCTGGCTGAATAATACCCAAGATTTTTAGAGGTTAAATGCAATGTGATTGAAGCTATCAACCCAAAGGGACGGATTTTACTAAATGTAGAAGTCTCTTTATTCAATAAAGAAGATATGCTTGTGATGCAGGCAACTTTTGAATGGTTTATTTCCAAAATGTAAGATGAACAGAAAAGAGGCTGAACTCAATTTTTGAGACAGCCTCTTCATATAATCAGTTATTACATTATCCGCAGTGGAAATACTTATGAACCAAATCAAGCATCTCCTGCGGTTTTCCGTCCAAGTCCGCACGCAATGTCTTATCTTCATAGCTACGGAGTTTACGGATAATGCCGTCAATCATTGCCGGACTAAATACATTGTATTGTTCGAAAATAGCCCGTTGCTGTTCCAGGCAATCGGCCGACGCAACGCAGCTATCCGGTAATTGAGCCAATGTCTGCAACTTATCTTCGTTTTCTTTCTGGTGAATATTCACATTCACATACGTCTTTTCAGCCAGTTCCAGAGCATTCTCTATTTCAAAACCATGACGACAGGCAACAGCCAGTCCGGCAAGCAGTTGATACAAATCTGCCGAACCGTCCGGTGAGCGCATTTCCACTGTCTGCTTCTGAGTGGTATCAAAATGGCTTTCCGTTTCTAACGGATTCGCTAATGTACACATATCCTTCTTTGCAGCCCATCCCAAAGGTACACGTACTAATACGGAACGGTTACGGTCGCCCCAACAAACATTCGTAGGCGCTTCCTGATGCGGAACAAGACGGAAGTATGAAGTAGGATTCGTGTTTCCGAAGGCTGTGATTGAAGGTGCAAGCTCCATCATTCCGGCAATAGCCTTCCGGGCTGTTTCCGACAAAATGCCGTCTTTCAACATCTGATTCTTTCCATCCTGCATGATACGCATATGGACGTGCAAACCGGAACCCGCTTTACCTGCTGTTATCTTAGGAGCAAACGTAACATTATATCCATATTTGAATCCCAGGTTACGGATTACCCATTTGGCAATCATCAACTGGTCGGCAGCCTGTTCAACAGGAACCGGCAAAAACTCTATCTCATTCTGCTCATAGATATAGCCTTCCAAGGTAAAGTTACCCACTTCAGAGTGTCCATACTTAATTTGCCCGCCAGTCTGTGAGATATAAGACATACATTGTGTACGGAACTCATTGAATTTGGCATAAGGCCCCGATTCATGATAACCACGCTGGTCGGTTGCCTCAAACATACCTGTATCCGGTGCTATCACATAATATTCCAACTCACCCATTGCCTGAAACTCCATTCCCGTCACGTCCGTAAATGCTTTGCTAGCTTTATGAAGCGTATATTCCGGCGAGCTTTCCAATGGTTCTCCGTCCTTATTGAAAAAAGAACAAAGAATAGACAGCGTAGGTATTTCAGCAAACGGATCGACAAATGCCGTACTGAATCGGGGAATGACATACAGGTCGCTACTTCCCGCTTCGATAAAGGAGAAAAGGCTGGAACCGTCTACCCGTTCTCCACAGGTAAGGATAGCTTCCAGATAGGCTTGATTATTGATGACAAAATTTAAAGTTTTCAGACGACCGTCTCCCGCGGGATACATGAAATTGACCATGCGGATGTCGTTTTGCTGAATAAATGAAATAATGTCGGCTTTGGTAAATTCAGAAGCCGGCTTCTTAAGAAATGCCACCAATTTATTGGCATTCATTGATAACTCTTGATTCATGATCGGTTGTTTTTCGTTGTTGTATGATTAAAAAACGGTTTGTTAATCGCCAAAGATAACGAAAAGATAGAAAACCAAATAAAAAAGATTTAATTATTTCCTTACTACCTTTCATTTAAATCCGTCCGCCTACTTCATCTGTTTGCTTATTTTGCCTATTCGCTTATTTAGCCTGTTCGCCTACTTAAAGCGTTTTAAGTCTTTCTTCTCAAAAATCCATTCCGGCGTATATAATTTGCCGCTATCGGTTTCCGTCAATTCATACCAGGGAGAAAGGCTGCGGCTGACAGGATTTATAAGAATATGAATCTGCTGTGCAGGCATATAGCTTTGTGCCAACAGGAATACTTTCTTTTTCGTAGCCGGATGAACTGCGACATCTATTACAATGACAGCATGACCGGGAGAACCGCCTTTTATAAAAACATCACCGGGTTGCAAAGAAGTATAAGCCACAGTCTGAAGTTCCTTTGATAAAGAAGCCGTTCCGGCATACATAAAAACCATATCGAGATAATTGCGGAAAGTTTTATAGGAATAATCTGTCCCTTTGCCCGAAGCATACCACTGCACTTGATTACCGTTGACTTTTATACGGCTTCCTTCCGCCCATTTTTTATATTCGGCAGGAAAGCCGTTTGTGAAGTTGAATTTTATATCTCCATACCTCTTTTGCCCCCACAGATACTCCGCACGCAAACGCATCACAGCATCAGCACATTGCTGCAAGTCACGGTTGCCAATCTCCATATCTACTACAGCATAGGCAGCAGACTGGTTCGACTTTTCTTTTCCGTTGTAGAGCATCACTTTGCTGCCTTTCGGCAGCAAAGGCAGATTACGTAAATAGCCCGTAAACGAATTATCGGCACAAGATTCCCTGACATACCCTGCCGGTGGGATAATTCTTGAAGCAACCCTCTCTTGTCCCCGTAATTGCAGGATTGCGCAGAACAGTCCTATATATATTAGCAAATGCTTCATTTATAATATGTTTTATAGTTGTATCAAGACAAATATAAGTAATTACTCACCAAAACTGAGACAAAAAAGATATCATTTAAAAATGAAATGCTACTTTTGTAAAAGACACCACCTTATTATATATAACGTTATGCAATACATTTACAAATATCAGTCCCCTATTGGCGGAATAACAATCGCAAGTGACGGTAACTCCTTGACAGGTTTGTGGTTTGACGGGCAGAAATATTTTGCCGCTTCGTTGTCTCCTGAACACGAAGAAAAAGCATTGCCCGTATTCGAGCAAACCAAAGAATGGCTCGATTGCTATTTTAGTGGGAAGAACCCCGGCTTCATGCCTGAGATACACTTGGAAGGTACCCCTTTCCGTCTCTCCGTATGGAAAATATTAAAGGAAATCCCTTACGGCAAAATCATTACGTACAAGGATATTGCCAAAGAAATAGCCCGCCGGAACGGACTGCCGTCCATGTCGACGCAAGCGGTAGGCAATGCGGTGGGACACAATCCGATTAGCATTATCATTCCCTGCCACCGGGTTGTAAGTTGCAACGGCAGCCTGACAGGATATGCAGGCGGTATTTCTAAAAAGATAGAATTACTCACTCTCGAACAGGCAGATATGACAAACCTGTTCGTACCAAAGAAAGGGACGGCATCCAAATAGTTCAAAAATCTGTTTCGTGCTTTGAAGCTAAAAGTTTCACGCCTTGAAACACTTTGTTTCACACCGAGAAACCATTCGTTTCACACCGGGAAACAAAGTGTTTCACACCGAGAAACAAAATGTTTCAAATGGGTCTGAAACTTTTCTGTCCTATTTTTAAGAAAATAAGCAAATAGTTCTTTTCCCGGATTAAACCTTTTTAATAGAGGAAAGTCTAATTTTTAAGATATTATCGTTCTATTAAATACAAAAGTTATCAACGAAAATGGAAACATCTGCCAAGCTCTACTCGCTGAATTACAGCAATGTAAAAACTTACTTGTTCGCTCTGCTGTTTATTGCAGGCAACATCGCACTTCCACAACTATGTCATCTTACACCTTACGGTGGCCCTACCCTGCTGCCTATCTATTTTTTCACATTGGTTGCAGGCTATAAGTATGGATTCCGCGTAGGATTATTGACTGCGATTCTTTCTCCCGTCATTAACCATCTGTTGTTTGTCATGCCTTCGGAAGCGGCGCTTCCGGTTATACTGATAAAATCCACTTTGCTCGCCGGAGCTTCCGCTCTCGCCGCACGAACACTGAAATCTGTCTCTTTATTGAGCGTTCTTGGTGTCGTACTCTCCTATCAGATCATAGGCACTGCTTTCGAATGGACGATTCTCGGTAATTTCCATGCAGCGGTACAAGATTTCCGTATCGGTATTCCGGGAATGTTGATTCAGTGGTTTGGTGGTTATGCCCTGTTAAAAGCGATTGCAAAACTCTAAACTCAAAATAGAAATAATGGATAGAAGGGACTTTTTAAAAACAGTAGCTATAACCGGCGCTGCTCTGACTATACAACGGTCGGAAGCTATGGAGATATTAACTCAGACTATCAATAAAGCAAACGGAGCCAATCCTGACCTGGTAGCCGTCATGGGTGGAGAGCCGGAAGCCATGTTCCGCCGTGCCATAAGCGAACTGGGGGGTATGAAGCAATTCGTCAAACCGGGACAGAAAGTGGTCGTGAAGCCTAATATCGGCTGGGACAAAGTGCCGGAACTGGCAGGAAATACGAATCCGAAATTAGTGGCGGAAATCGTGAAGCAATGTTTTGCCGCCGGAGCAAAAGAAGTGACCGTATTCGACCATACTTGCGACGACTGGCAGAAATGCTACAAAAACAGCGGTATCGAAGCCGCAGCAAAAGATGCCGGAGCAAAGGTGATGCCTGCACATCTGGAGTCTTATTACAAACCGGTAGATCTCCCAAACGGCAAGAAGATGAAGAAAGCAAAAGTACACGAAGCAATCTTGAACTGCGACGTATGGATCAATGTTCCTATCCTGAAAAACCATGGCGGAGCCAATCTGACTATCTCCATGAAAAACCATATGGGAATTGTATGGGATCGCGGATTCTTCCACCAAAATGACTTGCAACAGTGTATTGCCGATATCTGTACCTTGCAAAAGAAGGCCGTGCTGAACGTTGTAGACGCTTACCGGATTATGAAGACCAACGGTCCTCGCGGGCGTTCTGCTTCGGATGTCGTTTTAGCGAAGGGATTGTTTATCTCACCGGATATTGTAGCAGTGGACACAGCCGCCGCCAAATTCTTCAACCAAGTGCGTGAGATGCCGTTGGATACAGTCGGGCATCTAGCCAAAGGAGAAGCATTGAAAGTAGGAACCATGAATATTGACAAATTAAATGTCAAGCGAATTAAGATGTAAATCAACCATGTTAAGAAGGCTACGTATTGGAATATCAGTACTCTTTTTTGTACTGATTACTTTCTTTTTTCTCGATTTCGCAGAAATATTACCTAACAGTTTTCATCGGCTGGCACACTTGCAGTTTGTTCCAGCCGTGCTTTCACTAAGTATAGGTATCTTATTATTTCTCATTATATTAACGCTTTTATTCGGGCGCATATATTGTTCGATAATCTGCCCTATGGGAATTTTGCAGGACGTCATTGCACGCCTGTCAAAATCAACAAGGAAAAAGAAAAAAAGGTATAGTTACAGTCCCGCCAAAAATAGTTTGCGCTGGAGTGTGTTCGGAGTAACTGTCATCGCTTTTCTATGTGGATTTACGTTTATCGTCGGATTGCTTGACCCATACAGCGCATACGGTCGGATTGCAGTGCATGTATTCAAGCCGGTATATATGCTGGGAAACAATCTATTGGAATCTACTTTTTCCAAGTTCGACAATTATACATTTTATCAGGTAGATACTTCTGTTCTAAGTATTTCATCCCTTCTCATTGCACTCATCACGCTTGTAGCCATTTTTATAATGGCATGGAAACACGGGCGAACCTGGTGTAACACAATTTGTCCCGTAGGAACAGTATTAGGATTATTAAGCCGTTTCTCATTGTTCAAAGTCCGTATTGACTCCGACAGGTGTAACGGCTGCGGGCTCTGCGCTACCAAATGCAAGGCTGCGTGCATCAACAGCAAAGAACATGCCGTTGATTATAGCCGTTGCGTAGATTGCTTCGACTGCCTGGGGGCTTGCAAACAAAAGGCATTGGTCTACAATCCTTCTTTAAAGAAACGGCAGTCAGGTTCGGGAAAAGATTCGGAAGCACCTCTCTCCCCAAATACCGATTCAGCCAAACGTCGTTTTCTCATTGCAGGACTACTTACTGCCGGAGCAGCTCCGAAACTTCTTTCACAAGCCAAAGAGTCCGTTGCGAGCCTGGAAGGTAAAAAAGCATATAAAAAGGAGAATCCGATTACTCCGCCGGGATCTGTCAGCCGCGAACATTTTCAGCAGCAATGTACATCGTGCCACCTTTGTGTCAGCAAATGCCCGTCACATGTACTGAAACCGGCTTTTATGGAGTATGGATTGGCAGGAATGATGCAGCCCACTGTCAGCTTTGAAAAAGGATTCTGCAATTTTGATTGTACTGTTTGCGGAGACGTCTGCCCTAACGGAGCTATTCTTCCGATAAGCGTAGAACAGAAACATCTTACTCAAATGGGATATGTGGTCTTTATCAAAGAAAATTGTATTGTCCATACAGACGGAACCAGTTGCGGAGCCTGTTCCGAGCACTGCCCCACGCAAGCAGTCGCAATGGTGCCCTACAAAGACGGGCTTACGATTCCTCATGTAAACAAAGAAATTTGCGTAGGCTGTGGCGGATGCGAATATGTTTGCCCCGCCCGTCCGTTCCGCGCTATCTACATTGAAGGCAATCCGGTACAAAAGGAAGCAAAACCATTCAAAGAAAGCGAAGAACACAAGGTTGAAATAGACGATTTCGGATTCTGACCGATGGAGCGCCGGAACAAAGTTTCCGGCCGGCACAGTAAAAACTATCCATTATATTCCTTCTACTTTCAATAAATTCACTAAATTCGTGGCGAATTAAAGAAAGAAACAAAACTCATGGAGGTATATACGAACAATTGGACGAACCGGAAGTATCAGATAGGCTATGCTCTAAGTGGAGGATTTATTAAAGGATTCGCTCATTTGGGCGTAATGCAGGCTCTCTTAGAGCATGACATCAAACCGGATATCATCTCCGGAGTTAGCGCCGGAGCTCTTGCGGGAGTCTTCTACGCAGACGGTAATGAACCTCACCAAGTGCTGGACTACTTCTCCGGACATAAATTTCAGGATCTGACCAAACTGGTAATCCCCAAGAAAGGGTTATTTGACCTTTGCGAATTTATTGATTTTCTCCGCACCAATGTAAAAGCCAAGAATCTGGAAGAACTCCAGATTCCCTTAATCATCACGGCAACCGACCTTGACCACGGACGTATGGTACATTTTCACCGTGGCTCGATTGCCGAACGGGTAGCTGCTTCGTGTTGTATGCCTGTCATGTTCGCGCCGGTCAACATTGAAGGGACAAACTACGTAGACGGTGGATTGATGATGAACCTTCCGGTTTCCACTCTCCGCAGGATATGCGACAAGGTGGTAGCAATCAACGTGAGCCCGATTATGGCAGAGGATTATAAAATGAATATTGTCAGCATTGCCATGCGCTCATTTCATTTTATGTTCCGTGCCAACACTTTTCCCGAGAGGGAAAAATGTGATTTACTGATTGAACCTTACAACTTGTACGGATATAGTAACACGGAACTGGAAAAAGCGGAAGAAATCTTTGAGCAAGGTTATAATATAGCCAACGGAGTGCTGAGCCAATTGCTGGAAGAAAAAGGCAAAATATGGAAATAGTCACTACTCTTTGAAAAGAATAATGAATACGAATATTAAAATCTACTCGATATGAATGACGAAAAGAAAATAATCATCTATCAGGTATTCACCCGCCTGTTTGGAAATAATAACAACCATTGTGTCTATAATGGAGACATAACGACCAATGGTTGTGGTAAAATGGCCGATTTCACTCTGAAGGCACTTGGAGAAATCAAAAAGCTGGGCAGTACGCATATTTGGTATACAGGTATTATCGAGCATGCCACTCAAACGGATTATCGCCGATATAACATCAGCCCGGATCATCCTGCTATCGTAAAAGGTAAAGCCGGATCGCCATATGCCATCAAAGATTATTATGATGTTGACCCGGATTTGGCAAACGATGTGCCGGGACGTATGAAGGAGTTTGAGAACTTGGTGCATCGTACCCATCGTGCCGGATTGAAAGTCATCATAGACTTCGTACCTAATCATGTAGCGCGCCAATATCATTCGGACGCGCAACCGGACGGCACTACGGAACTGGGAGCCAATGATGATTCAAGTCTATCTTTCAGCCCTTACAATAATTTCTACTATATCCCGCAAGCGGAACTCCATGCACAGTTTGACATGAAAGACGGCGCGGCAGAACCTTATCGGGAGTTTCCGGCCAAAGCGACAGGCAATAATCGCTTTGATGCTACCCCTAATATCACCGACTGGTATGAAACAGTCAAATTGAACTATGGAGTAGATTATCAGAATGGTGGTACATGCCATTTCTCTCCGACTCCGGACACATGGATAAAAATGTTGGATATCCTTCTCTTCTGGGCATCTAAAAAGATTGATGGTTTCCGTTGCGATATGGCCGAAATGGTTCCCGTAGAGTTTTGGGAATGGGCTATTCCGCAAGTAAAAGAGGCTTATCCTGAAATTCTTTTCATTGCAGAGGTCTACAATCCGAATGAATACCGCAATTATCTGATGCGTGGTAAATTTGATTATTTGTATGATAAAGTAGGCTTATATGATACATTACGTAATGTAGCATGCGGATATGAATCTGCCGCTGCTATCACGCATTGCTGGCAAAGCCTGAACGGAATTGAGAAAAGAATGCTTAACTTCCTCGAAAATCACGATGAGCAACGTATCGCTTCTGATTTCTTCGCCGGCAATCCACGCAAAGGTATTCCTGCACTCATTGTCTCGGCATGTATGAACACGAATCCCATGATGATTTATTTCGGCCAGGAATTTGGAGAAATAGGAATGGACAGTGAAGGATTCAGCGGAAGAGACGGAAGGACAACCATATTTGACTATTGGAGTGTTGACACGATCCGCCGATGGCGTAACGGTGGCAAATTCGACGGTAATATGCTTACTGAAGACCATAAACGGCTCTATGACATTTATCAGAAAGTGCTGACGCTTTGCAACAAGGAAGCGGCAATCACCAAAGGGGTATTCTTCGATTTAATGTATGCCAACATCAATGGCTGGCGCTTCAACGAACGTAAGCAATATACCTTTATGCGGAAATATAAAAATGAGTTATTATTCTTCGTTGTCAATTTCGACAGTCAACCGGTGGATGTGGCAATCAACGTACCTTCGCATGCTTTCGACTTCTTGCAGATTCCTCAAACGGAATCTTGCGAGGCTATAGACCTGATGACTGGCACAAAAGAAACAATCTGCTTATTGCCCTATAAACCGACTGATGTATCAGTCGGAGCCTACAACGGGAAAATTCTGAAGATTACTTTTTAAGTAAAAGACTTGGATTCATATATTCCATTATAACCCGGCCCCTCATAATGGCCGGGTTATTTTATGTATATCGCTCAAACAAATATTCTCAAAGGCTGTTTTAGTAGATAAATAATCCTCTTAAACTCAAAACTTATGAAGAATATTAATATTGGAGCATTCTTACTGCTTTTGCTGTTGTCCATGTCTGCTTTCGCAGGCACCCCTCCCGGCAATGTACAGGGGAGTTTCAAGAAAATGTATCCGACAGCAAATGGTACAGCCTGGTCACAGGACGGCGGATATTATTGCGCGAACTTTGTAATGAACGGATTTACCAAGAATGTATGGTTCAATACACAGGGGCAATGGGCAATGACACAGACCGACCTTGTCAGCCTCGACCGACTCTCACCAACTGTTTACAATGCATTTGTATCCGGCTCTTACGCAAGCTGGGTGGTGGACGATGTCACTATGGTAGAATTTCCTAAATGGCAAGCCATTATAGTGATTAAGGTGGGACAAGATAATGTAGACATCAAATATCAGTTGTTTTACACCCCACAAGGGGTACTGCTGAAAACACGTAATGTCAGCTATATGCATGACATACTTGGTCCGGGTACATTCTTAAGCAACTAGGAAATATATAAAAAGAAAACCCTCGCAAATCATTGAATATCTGCGAGGGTTCTTTATTCTAAAACAAGAAATTATTTCTTCTTTCTAAGCACTACGGCAGTACGTGCAGGGATATAGAGTTTGAGCCACTCTTTCTTTGCCTGTTTGTACAATGGGTCGGTAATCGTAAAATGAACCACAGAGTCATCCGTCAAACCGTGTCCACCAAATGCCACATTGTCTGTATTCAGTATTACTTCATATGCTCCCGGCTCTACCAGAAAACCATAATCAGTAAACGACTGTTTCGGGTTGAAGTTGAAAACGAATATCAAATCTTTACGGCCATATGCCAATACCTGATCCCCGTCATTATGCCATATTTCCTGAACCGGTGTTGCCTGGAAGTCTTTTACGCTCTTGATTACTTTCAGCATTTCTGCGTCAAAGTCGCCCAAATAGTGATAAGTCAGATTCTTATTATCCACCAGATTCCATTGGCGACGGGCATATTTACAAGACCATCCATTGCCCTCACGCGGGAAGTCAATCCATTCAGGATGACCGAATTCATTTCCCATGAAGTTCAGATAACCGCCATTAATGGTAGAAGCCGTCAGCAAACGAATCATCTTGTGTAGAGCAATACCCCGGTTAACGATGTAATTTTCATCTCCCTTTTGCATATGCCAATACATATCAGCATCAATCAGACGGAAGATAATTGTCTTATCTCCTACCAATGCCTGATCGTGACTTTCTGCATAGGATATGGTCTTTTCATCTTGACGACGATTGGTTACTTCCCAAAACATACTGGAAGGTTTCCAATCCTCGTCAATCTTTTC
Organism: Bacteroides sp. f07; assembly: GCF_042854785.1. Lineage (NCBI taxonomy): Bacteria > Pseudomonadati > Bacteroidota > Bacteroidia > Bacteroidales > Bacteroidaceae > Bacteroides > Bacteroides sp. f07. The sequence continues at coordinate 1,989,550 of NZ_BAABXI010000001.1, forward strand.
TTTGATTGTTTTAATCCAGTAGTCAGGAATATTCATGGCCATACGATAATCGAACCCGTAGCCTCCGTCTTCCACTTTGGCAGCCAGCCCCGGCATACCGGAAACTTCTTCCGCGATGGTTATTGCCCTCGGATTTACCTGATGAATCACTTCATTAGCCAATGTCAGGTAACAAATTGCATTATCGTCCTGACGACCGTTGAAGTAATCTCCATAATTACAGAAAGCCTCACCCAATCCATGACTGTAATATAACATAGACGTTACTCCGTCAAAACGGAATCCGTCGAACTTATATTCTTCCAACCAATATTTGCAGTTGGACAACAGAAAATGAACCACTTCATTCTTACCATAATCAAAACAAAGAGAATCCCAAGCCGGATGTTCGCGACGACCGCCCGGATAAAAATACTGGTTCGGATCACCGGCAAAGTTTCCCAATCCTTCCACTTCGTTCTTTACAGCGTGTGAATGAACGATGTCCATAATCACAGCAATTCCCATCTCATGAGCAGTGTCAATCAATGCTTTCAGTTCATCGGGTGTCCCGAAACGGGAAGAAGCAGCGAAGAAACTGGATACATGATATCCGAAACTTCCATAATAAGGATGTTCCTGAATAGCCATAATCTGGATACAGTTATATCCTTCTTTAGCGATACGCGGAAGTACTTTTTCGCGGAATTCATTATACGTTCCGACCTTTTCCTCTTGCTGGGCCATTCCGATATGACACTCGTAAATCAGCAAAGGATTAGTGCTGGGCTTAAATGTTTTCTTCTTGAATTTATAGGGTTTCTCCGGAGCCCAGACTTGCGTACTGAATATTTTAGTCTGTTCATCCTGAACTACACGTGTAGCCCAAGCGGGGATACGCTCACCTTGACCGCCATCCCAATATACATTCAGTTTGTACAGGTCTTCATGATGGATGGCATCGGCAGGCAGGTTGATTTCCCAAATCCCGTTCTTTTGTTTTTTCAACTTGTAGGCCGCTTTTTCTTCCCAGTTATTGAACGTACCTACCATATATATATGTGTAGCGTTCGGTGCCCATTCACGGAAAGTCCATCCCTTATCGGTACGATGCAGTCCGAAATAAAGATAGCCTGATGCAAAGTCCGAAAGAGTCTGTTTTCCCTTATTGGTCAGTTCGGCTTCCTTGTCCAGTACAAACTGGTGACGACCTGCAATAGCATCGGCAAAAGGTTCCAGCCAAGGATCATTTTTGATAAGATTAAGTGTCTTTTCCATATCAGAATCGAATTTAGATTATGCTTTTACTTTTACTATTACTTTCTTCACACCATCCGGGGTAATGCCGGGAGCATGTCCGTCCTGAGGAAAGAAGATAGCAAACATTCCCGGTTTCACGGCAACGTAAGTCTCAGCCAATCCTTCAAAAAAAGTAATATCCTTTTCTGCATTATAAGGAGCATCTGCAGGAACGCAGTCTTTAGCAGCAGTATAACCCATAATTTCTGTTCCGGACAACGGAATCTGAATATCTATAAATTCATTATGTGTTTCCAGTCTGGCCTCTTCTTTGGTCTTCGGCTTAGTTTGTGCAATATTCACCAACAGTTCCTTTCCTTTCAATTCTGTCTTCCCGATTTCCATGGCTTGGAGGTCATGAGATTTCAGAAACTCAATAGCTTGTGCAAATAAAGGATTTAAAGACGCATATTTCTCCAGGTTTTCTAAAGTATCTACTACCATATAAGTTCAATTTTAAAGTTTATATTTCAGGTATATTATTCAAAATCATCAATCGTGTAATTAATAAAATCGGCAAACCGCTTGAACTGGCGGAACGCTTTGTCTATCTGCTCCAATGCATCCGGTTGAGTAAAGAAGCTGTCAGGCACATTATAGGAACACACATATTCCTTGCATTTCAGATAATCAATGTACTTGAAGTCTTTCGGGAAACCTTTAGGAGCTGTCTTCAGGAAATCCTCACCTATCACGGGAAAGTATTTCTTAAATTCCGGGTCTTCCACAATAGAAACAAATTCTTCTATATTATCATAAATAGATTGCCGGACGGCTTTCAAGATGTTAGAAGGCAGACACAAGCTTCCTCCGGCAAGCATGGAGCCATCCGGTTGCAGATGTACATAATATCCGCAATGATCGGACTTCTTGCCTTTTGCATTGATATAACCACCGAAATGTATCTTATAAGGTGTTTTATCCGTAGAGAAACGGGTATCCCGATAAATACGATAGGTACAGTCTTTTGGTTGGATTCCCCGAATTGTTTCATCAAACAGAGAAATACGGGCAATCACTGTTGCCAAAAAATTGTCGAACTCAGCACGGGCTATCTCATATTCTGCCTTATGCTCATTAAACCACTCACGATTATTATTCGCGGAAAGATCTTTTAAAAACTGAAAGATAACAGGTATGTTCATCTTTATCATTTTCTATTATTATCCCACAAACGTACAAATTTTATTTCATATAAACTACAAAAGGGAACAAAAGGGCATAAAAAAAAGCATCGGCCTGGTAAACCGATGCTCTAACACATTTATCAAAAAAACAGACTCTTCTGTCTCTGACGTACTTTAGCTTTCACAAGTGAAGTACAATCTCTTTAATTAATCTTATATCTAATACTATGAAAAACACATAAATATAACAGTACAAAAGAGACTTTTGTTCAGCAATTCTCTGTATATTTCAGTTAATTATGGTTTATAGAATTAAATGTTTATCATCAATGGGCAGTATGATACGCTCCCAGTCAATCATTGCATTGAATAACATGAGCTTAGAATATTCTCCTAAATGTGCCTGCGGAATATCTTTCTCTACAATGATTTTCTTATCCAAAAGCTCGGCACGTTTTGTACCTTGAAGTAACGGATGAGAAGGTGTACACCATGTCTTTCCGTCATAAAGCGCCACATTGGCAATAGAAGTATCTGTCAGATAACCGTCTTTCACTATTAAGACATCATCCGCCGTTTTTCTTTGAGCATACAAGATGTTCAAATCTTCCCGATTCGTACTTTTATAAGTATAGTCAATAGTATCTGACGCAACCAGGCATAAGGAAGAAACTTTCCGCATCTGATAAGGTGCGTAGGTAATTTCCTCTATTTCTCTGCCATACACAATCCGGCATTTATGAATTCCCATCAATGATTGCGGAAAGACAAACTCCCGCAAATCAAGCGGAATAGTGCCTTTCCAGAAGGCTGCACGGGTTCTGTTAAAACGTTCTGTATGATAGTCAAGATTGTAAATCTCTCCATCCTCTATCCGGATAGTCTCAATAAATAGGCACATATACTTTTTGTTTCATTTCATTATATTCGCTTTCCACATCACTTTGACAGGTGATTCCACCGCCACTCTTAAAATAAAGTCTATCTCCTTCCTGTTCTACAAAACGTATCATAACGGCACTATCCAGATTTTCACCGTCAAAATATCCCATAATACCTGTATAAAATCCTCTGTGATAGGTTTCTGCCTCCTTAATTATCTGCATTGTTTTTTTCTTTGGAGCGCCTGTTATAGAACCTGCGGGTAATAACCTGAAAATAATATCGCCCAAGTGCTCTTGATAATCATTCGGCAGAACTCCCTGAATTTCCGAACTTGTCTGAAGGATAGAACCTTGATTAGTCTGCAATGTGTCAATATACCGATAGCGGGATACCGACACTTTATTGGCAACCATACTTAAATCATTACGTATCAGATCTACAATAGTAGCATGTTCTGCCGCTTCTTTCGGGTCATTCATCAATAATTGAGCAGCATTGGGAATTGAAGCATCAATAGTCCCCTTCATCGGATGTGAGGAAATTCTCCCCTGACGGATTCTGACAAATATTTCAGGAGAAAATACTGTAAATGAATCTTTGAGCCATAACTTATAGATTGCTTTTGAACGAGAATAAATGTCTTTCAGAGTAAGATTGGTTTCTATCGGAGTACGGCAAGTCAAATTAGTGAGAAAGCTGTTTCCTGCGAAAATATTTCTTTGAACAATATTGAATGACTGCCGGTAAACTTCAAAAGACTCGGGTAATGATTGCCAATGAATATACTTTTCTTTAAATAAAGCTCCCTCGTTGCTTCTATCCGGCACTAATTGATTCGTAAATCCATTTAAGTTATAGATTAATTCTGTAGAATCTACAGATGAAACATCCTCTACGTAAGAAGCATCTTGTAGATAGTTAATAATAAAGATAAAAGGGCAACGGGTTACCCCAAAATCATTCATCCGCTTGACAGCCTGTTCCTTGGTATATAAATGCATAAAAAATCCTTCTGTTTTAGGAATGGCAAAAGTACATAAAAAAAGTACGGATTAGAAAAAACATAATAAAAAAGGGTTGCCAAATGTGTCTATCGGCAACCCTTTATATTCTCTATAATACTCAAATTACTTCATTGCAGCTTTCACTTGAGGAAGCATTTTCTTCACGTTTTCGTTTTCCGGTGATACTTTGGCAGCTTCTTCCAGATAATCTACTGCTTCTTTAAATCTGGCGTCAGCTTTTTCTTTTTCTGCTGCATATTTATCAGCATCAGAATTTGCCAAAGGAGCAGCTTTCTTCAATATATTAGCTCCGTCATTATAACAAAGAACTCCCAAGCTATACAAAGCATTCGTCTTATAAGTCTTGTGGTTCAAAGGAATTACTTTCTTAAAACAATTTTCTGCTTCCTCTGCTTTGCCGGCTTTCTGAGCAGCAAGTCCAGCTTTCAAATAATGAAGACCATAATTTTTCACCATTGTCTTATTATTCGGGTCAACTTTTAATCCTTCTTCCAGTGTAGCTACATATTCATCAGTCTTCTTCAGAGCATCTAAAGCCAAAGCTTTACGGGCATACGCATTTCCCGTGTTGAATTTCTTTTGGATTGCAATATCAAAGAAAGTAACAGCTTCTGCATATTTCTTTACTTCATCAGCAGCTATACCACAGTAATAAGCTGTTGCAGAATCTTGATTATTAGTCTGTTTCAAATATTCACTAAACTTAGCATACGCTACAGGATAATTTTTAGCATTGAATGCATCATTTCCTTCTTTTTTAATTTGGTTAGGATCGGTTTGCGCAAAAAGGTTGGTTACTGTAATACAAAATGCAAATAAAAAAATAAATTTCTTCATAACTTTATGTGTTTTTTAGTTGTTTATCGTCCAAAAGTAAGCCTTATAATACAAAAACACAACCCTATTTAAGTTTTTTGAGCTTTTTGAAAGCTATATAACGTTAGTTATTCTTCGTAAAAACTATGATTCACCATTTCATCCATACTACAACATATAAATGAACAAAATATTATACTTGCATAAATTACTGATTCAGAGCTATGAAGAAGAATATGAATAAAAAAGTGCCGAAAAGTTTTTGAAATTTCATAAAAAGCACTACCTTTGCATCCGCAAATAAGGATGGTTCCGTAGCTCAGCTGGATAGAGCAACGCCCTTCTAAGGCGTGGGTCAAGCGTTCGAATCGCTTCGGAATCACTTAAAGAGGTTGATTATTTATAATAATCAACCTCTTTTTTATTTGGAATCAGTTGGAGAACCTGCACCAAAAGCTATCACTCAAAGGCAACTTCTTACTAGTAGAAATCACTTTTATTTCATTCTCACCTAGTTGCAATTCTACATTTTTCCATTCCATGATAGCGTACTGGTCTGCTTTCGCCCTACCATAGCTTTTGCCGTTTACAAACAATTCAGCTTCGAATTGATTCGTGAAAGCAGTAATTGTTTGCAGGCGTTGAGAGCGTACAATATTGCGTTTGCCTACTAAATAAAGCATTGGTTCTTCCCGGTTCCAGTTGGCTTTATAAAAATAGAAAGCGTCTTTGCGGACCTTCCGGTCAAAAGTAACCAAACCCTTGTCATTAATACCCGGGCGATCGCCTTCCGTACGATGTGCAGCGCCAAAATCAAACATATTCCATACGAAGCTTCCCCATACATATGGACGGGAAAAAATCACTTTCCAGTTTTCAATATGGTAATAAGTTTGCCAATTCTCCGGATGCCACCAACTGGTAGGTATAGTCTTGGTTAATGAATCCTGCTGATGATAGATGCTGGCACCTGCACCATATTCGCTTATAGCGATACAGATCTCCGGGTGTTTTTTATGCATACTATCCAACCATTTGCCTAAATCTGCGGGAGTACCACCATACCATCCGTCATAACGGTTCCATGCGATAGCATCCGTTATGAAATTCAGATCTCCCATTTGATTACTTGCAGAGGTAGTAGACCGTGTCGCATCTTCTTGATGAGCCAGCATATTCAATTCTTTTATATATTCTACCGGGTTATCCCCAAATTCAGTCAATTCATTAAAGAGTCCCCATACACAAATAGAAGGATGGTTATAATGTTGACGGATCAGTTCCTTAAGTTGCTCTTTTCCATTAGCACGGAAGGCAGGCAAATCCACAAAGCCCTTATCATTGTATCCACCAGGACCGACAAAAGGAATTTCAGCCCATACAATGATACCGTTTTTATCCATCAGGTCATAGAAATAGGTAGCTTGAGGATAATGCGCCAAACGTACCGCATTCACTCCCATCTCCAGCATTAATGCCACATCCTCATCATGATGCTGAGTTCGTAAGGCATTTCCGACTTCACTCCTATCCTGATGGCGGCAAACACCATGAAGAGGTAAATGTTTTCCATTCAAGAAAAAACCTTTATCAGGGTCTATCCGGTAAAAACGAAGTCCCAAAGGTTGTGTTATACAATCCACTATTTTACCACCTCGGGAAAGAGAGATTTCCGCCTGATAAAGAAAAGGATCCTGACGGCCATTCCACAAATGAGGTTGATTTATTTCAAATACAAGTTCCTGTTGGATAGTTGAGATAGCAGGAAGGGTTACTTGCTTTATTTCTTCTTTCATAACCTTTTTCCCATCCAAAAGACGGATATTAAGTTCCACTTCCTGATTAGTAGTATTCCCGTTTGATAATTCAACAAGTGCACGTACTTTCGCATACTTATGACTCACACTATCCTGTATCAAACGCACTCCGGGAGAAGCATAATCCAAAGGAGAAATACACGTTCCGTCAGTGATCAATAAATGTACATCCCGGTAGATTCCGCCATAAATATTAAAGTCACCGACTAAAGGCATGATATCCAGTTGTTCCCCATTATTCACTCGTACTAATATAGAGTTCTCTTTTCCATATTCAACCTTTCCGGTAATTTCAAAAATAAAAGCTCCATATCCTCCACGATGCTCACCTATATGACGATGATTGATAAATACATCAGCGACATTATTCACTCCCTCGAAACGAATAAAAAGACGTTTGCCTCTCCATTCGGGACGAACAAATAGTTTCTTTTCATAATTACCAATACCCCGTTTATAGTCTATTTTCCCGGATAAAGCATCCTGCGCATTCCAGGTATGGGGCAAATCAACTCTTACTTCTGTTCCCTTTTGCACCTGATGCGAAAACCGGAATTTCCAATTATCATTTAACAGGATATCCTGCCGTTGCGCAAACGTAGACATACTACCAAGCACAAATAAAACAACCGGCAACAAACGGACGGAGAATAAAAAACATGTTCTCATACTATTTCTTTATTGATGTTTTCTTTACTTTGATAAAAGAAGATAACGATTCAACTTTATCCTTATACTTCTTCTCATTTACCCGATTCTTATTTTCTGCTTTATCAATCCGGTGGTCAAACAGCATGCCAGCTTTCTTCACATCCCCTTTCATCCATTCGGCATAACTATATCGCTGGTCAACAGCATTATCTCCACCCTCCCATTGAATATAAACTTCATCTTTAGTCTTAGCTTTCAGGTTTCTGAAAACTCCGGCAAAACTTTGCCCGCTCAGTTGCTTACCAGGCACAGGAAGTTTGCAGAGCTCGCATAGAGTCGGGTATAAATCAACAAATTCCACCATGGATTTTGTCTTTCCCTTTTTCATTCCCGGCACACGGATAATCAGCGGAACATGAGTGGAAGTATTCATCAGATTATGCTTTCCCACAAAATCATGTTCGCCCAAGTTCCATCCATGATCTCCCAGCAGAACAACAATCGTATTCTCCGATAATCCCAATTCATCCAACGCATCCAAGACCTTTCCTATTTGCGCATCCACATAACTCAAACAAGCATAATATCCATGCTTCACTTCTCGCTGGAAGTCAATATCGCTCGTATCCGTAACCCGTGCATAAGCATATATTTCAGTCGAATTACGAACCTGTTCGGGTAATCCTTCAGGTCTGAAACGATTGGCAGCCAAAGGAATCTCTTCACGCTTATATAAATCCCAATATTTCTTCGGAGCATTGAATGGCAAATGAGGTTTCCAAAAACCGCAAGCCAGGAAAAAAGGCTTGCCTATATCTTTCATACGTTTCAAGTCACGAATAGCCCGGTTTGCCAGTTTGCCATCATCATAGGCAGTGTCAGGCACATCTGCAGACTCACAAAAAGGTCCGCGCATCGTTTTCGGATTAATAGTCTTTCCAGATTCCGAATTCATCCAAAGTTCCCATTTGTTATATTCCGCCCAATACACGTCATACCCGTCCGGATGATTTCGATAAGGCGGCTCGCTCCATGAATCTGCATGGTCACTCATATGATGAAATACTTTTCCATCCGAAACGGTATGATAGCCATTCTGTGTAAACCATCCTGAAACAGGTATTGCCTCGGGACAATCTTTGCTGGCATAAGCCGAGAAACTGATAAAGCGGTTCGGGTATTGGGGATATACCCCCGTCAATAAACTGGCACGGGACGCTCCGCTCACAGGTATATTACAATATGCATTCTGAAATAAGACACCACTTGCAGCCAAACGGTCCATATTGGGTGTCTTTACTTCCTTCACTCCATAACACCCCAACTCAGGACGCATATCATCGGCCATTATGAAAAGCACATTCATTTGGGATATATTCTGTTGCGCCCGCATCATAGAAGAGAAACAACAAGCCGTTCCGCAAAGAAGCGTGTATTTTACCGGGATTCTATTCTTCATTTTACACTTTAAATTTTAAAGACCTGCAATATACTAAAATATCACAGGTCTTGTATATATTATTAACTTAATATTACTTAGTCCATACCGGATTTTGTTCCAAATTCGTATTCAGAGCCAATTGCTTCAAGGGCAACGGATACAAATAATAATGTTCCTGCCATCCAAGCGGAGCATCGTAGAAATAAACATAACCATCATCAGCACCTATGCCGCCTGTCACTTTCAGTTTCTTAGCTGAAGCTTCTGTCACATAAACGCCTAATGGTTGTTTATTGACATACTCCCCTTTCTTCCATCTGCGCAAGTCATCCAAACGAAAACCTTCGCCCATCAACTCCACACGTCTCTCCCTACGCACTTCCCACAATAGAGCAGGAACAGAAGGATCACGAGCCGTATCAAAATCATCATCAATATCATCCACAATCATCTTAGCAACGCCGGCTCTTGAACGAAGTTTATTGATTGACCTGTCAGCGGCAGGCTGGTCAAGTTTACCCAGTTCGCACATAGCTTCGGCATAGTTCACCATCACTTCACCTACACGAAACAATGGAGCATCTGTTGTATTTACACCATTGGCATTGGTCGCCACCGTATGAGTATTATAATATTTCCAAACCCAAAATCCCATTTGAGAAGCATTCCATCCCTGTCCCCAATTCATATTTTTAAAGTGCGGCTGTCCCTGGACTGTAAATCCTTTAAAGTTGGAAGACGGCAAACGATGATAAGTCTCACCGGAAATCGTAGCCATAAGATCGATAAATTCCCTATCTTCCTCATTATCCGTATATTGCCATTCAGATGTACTCGGTCCTTTGTCCTTCTTTACCATATACGGGGGACATATTGTCAAATACAAACGATAATCGCGGTCACGGAACTGTCCGTAGATATTCTTGTCACCTCCATAATTGCTTGTTGTCGTACTGACAGGCCGTCCGTCCTTACACAAATAACTGTCTACCGCATCTTTTGTAGCTTCAATATAAGATTCACCGGTACGCACCATACGAGTCAGGCCATGCATCAATTGTCCGGTTTCATAGGCTTTATACAAAAGAATTCCTGTCACACCATCCAATGTTTCCGAATTAAACAATTCATCATATTGAGGATGGATATCCGGATACTTCTCTATCACGTCTCCGGCAGCACGGGCACATTCTTTTAAATAAGTATCCGCGTCCGACATACCATGATATTTTCTCCAAGTACCTTCAAATAAGGCAAAACGGGAAATTAGAGCCTTCACTACATACATATTAATTGTATTTTTCCCATCGACCAGAATATCACTGCCGATATGTTTTTCCGCATACTTCAGATTAGAAAGAATATTGGAAGCCACCAAATCACGGCTATCCCGTTTTCCATAGAGTTCCGGGCTCTCTTCCGTCAGAGCATGTTCTACCCAGGGAATATCACCAAATTTGGAAAGCATCTGAAAATACTTATAAGAACGGAAGAAATATCCCACACTTCTCCAGTGCTCCTTTTCGGTTTCATTCATCTCCGAATTATCAATATTGTCAAGCATCAAGTTGACACGACGAATATAATCATAATCCCAATCTTTGGATTCATCCGTAGCTTTTGCCTTTCCATAAGCCCATTGTCCTTCATATCCCGCCAATCCTTTTATCATATTATCCGATTCGAAATCGCCACGGAATATTTCATCCGTCTGTCCCGTATCATACGTATATCCGAAAAACACATTATACAGTCCCCATGCATACGTTTTAAAATTATCATTAGTCGTGAAGACTGAACCTTCTGTTTGCTGTCCCTTCGGATAAACTTCCAAGAACTCGTCGTTCAAGCAAGATGACACCAACAAACAAAGACTAACGCTTACACATAGTATATATTTACTCATAATAATTACTCTTTAAGTTGTGATACAATCAGAATGAAACGTTTATACCAAACGAATACTGTCTCATATACGGATAAGTAAAGCCGCGCTGTCCCAAATCATCCGTAACAGAACGTTCCGGATCGAGTCCCTTCGGAAGATGGTCGAATGTATAAAGATTCTCACCGCTAAAGAACACTGCCAGGTTATTAATCCCAATCTTATTTATCCACTTGGACGGGAAATTATAAGAAAGCGTTATATTGCGAATACTCAAATATGATCCGTCTTGTAAATAACGAGTCTGAACACGTGTATTGGCGGCAGTATTTCCGGCAGCTTTCTCATAAATACGCGGGAAGTAGCTATCCGTATGCTCCGGGGTCCAATAATTCAATTGTGAGTCATAGACAGTAGTCCAGGCATCGTAGTGCGGATAGAACAAGTCATTCATAACCCATAAATCCCGTTTGCCTACTCCCTGCAATAGGAAAGACAGTGAGAATCCGTTCCAACTGGCACTTCCATGGATACCATACTGATAACGACGGGTGCTATTACCTATAATCTTGCGGTCGCCCGGGTCTTTCGTTGTACTCGTACCACTATTGATGATATCATTCCCATCCAAGTCCTTATACAATATATCTCCCGGGTTCGGATTATATTCTTCTACCTTAGCAATGCCCGGTTTCAGTTTTCCACTCTCATCGAAATCATCCACAGTGTACAAGCGGTCGGTCACATATCCCCAAATTTCACCCAATTCCATTCCTACACGATAAGTATCCTTATCATTCTTATCTTTACCGAACAAACCTGTTTCATTGTTGTATTTAGTAATCTTAGTCTTAGCGTCATAAAGATTGAATCCCAGGTTATATTTCACTTTTCCTATCCGGTCATTCCAATCTACAGAGATTTCCCAACCTTTGGAACGAAGGTCAGCCGTATTCTGTAAAGGAGCACTTGCACCTAATACACTCGGAAGTTCAGCTCCCGGAGCAAGCATACCCTTTGTATCTCTGCGATACCAGTCGAACACCATATTCAGCCTGTTATCCAATAGTCCCAAGTCAAAACCAAAATCAATGGTCGTCACCTTTTCCCAGGTAAAGCTATTGCTCACCAAAGAAGCTGGTTTCAGAGTAGTCACTTTGATACCGGAGACGGTCCAGTAAGCCTGTTCGGCATCCATTCCGGGAATATATGCATAAGGAGTGATACTCTGATTACCAATATTACCCCAGGAACCACGCAACTTCAGGTTAGACAAAACAGTGTTCAGCGGTTGCATAAATGCTTCTTCACTGATACGCCATCCGGCAGAAACCGAAGGGAAGAAACCAAAACGGCTGTTCTTCGGGAATTTGGAAGAACCGTCATAACGTCCGTTCGTTTCAAGCAAATACTTGCCGGCGAACGAATAGTTGATACGATAGAACAGACCTCTTACTGTATAACGCTCGAATTTATCCTTAGCAAAATAATCCCCCGTCGCTTGTGAAATAGAAGGCAAATCCTCATTAATCATGTTCATGCGCGACATTTCAGCATACCGGTAATCACTACTTTCCTGATTGAAACCTCCCATTACAGTAACATCATGCTTGCCCCACGAATTATTATAATTAGCATAAAAGTTCAATGCATTATAATCAGTAATACCATTGGAATATTCGTACTTGGAATTTGCTGTAGAAACTTCTTTTACAAAGTTACCACCATGGGCATAATAGAATTTCTTATCAAACTTCGTTTTCTCGTTGCTCAAATGATTGAATGTATATTCACCTATCAACTTCACATTCTTCATAGGAGTAATCGTCACTTTTCCGAAAATACGAAGATTATTCTTTTGAATGGTTGTCGGATATGCCAGATTAATCAAATTACGGGGAGTATTAATCGGTAAATCTTCACCGTCAATATTCATTGTTCCGGTAGGAAAATAAGAAGGAAATGCTACCGCTGCTCCCCATATGCCATATCCACCGGAAGTTTCAGGTAATGAAGAGTTAGAGTTCGTATATTTTATATCCAGTTCAGGAGTAATCCACGAGAACACATCTGAACGAAGATAAGAAGAAACATTATATCGTTTATATGTATCCTTATCCGACTTCAAGACACCATTCTCATTTACCATACCGAAAGAGAAACGATAAGAAATATCTTTCGTACCACCGCCTACCGAGATATTGTGAGTTTGCTGGAAGCCTGTCTCCATCATATCATCAAAAAGATTTGTTTCCGCCAAGCTATACCGGAGTCCGCCTACCATCGCATAACCGTCCGGATAAGCAGACGGATTGGCATTATACTCCTTCAATAAATCCAGCCAGGTATCCACATTCTGCCCGCTTTGATAATTGATTGTTCCCATATCTTTATAAGCTTGTACCGTTTGAAGCGGAGTAGCCTTATGTGGCATATTGGCAGGTCTGCTAAATGAGAAGTTATTTGAATAATTGATAGAAAGCTTAGTGGCGTCCGAGCCTTTCTTGGTAGTAATAAGAATCACACCAAACGCTGCACGAGCCCCATAAATAGCAGAAGAGGCTGCATCTTTCAGAACCGTTACCGATTCGATATCGTTCGGATCGAGCATATTAATATCCATCTCCACGTTATCCACCAGCACCAGCGGTTTTCCATTCTTATCCAAGCTATTGACACCGCGGATATTGAAACTCATTTCTTCACCGGGTCTTCCTGAATTACCGGTAATCTGCAAACCGGGCATCACCCCTTTCAAAGCATCACTAACGGAAACTACCGGACGGTCACCCAATACATCATCCATCTTCACACTACTAACTGCGCCTGTCAGGTTTGCCTTCTTTTGCACACCGTAACCGACAACCACTACTTCGTCTATCAAACGGGTATCTTCTTTCAGGGTAACATTCAAAGGACGCTGGCTTTTCACTACCACTTCTTGAGTAGCATATCCGATATAAGAAACAGACAGACGATCATTCAAGGTAACCATCAATGAGAAATTACCATCCATATCCGTAATCGTACCTTCGGTAGAATTCAGCACTTTCACATTCGCGCCAATCACTCCCTCCCCCGCTGGATCGGTAATCTGACCTTTCAAAAGAAATGATTTACCTTGTTCATTCCGAGGAGTCACTGCATGGAACATGATTACTCTGCTTCCGTTCACTTCATAACTGACATTCATACCTGTCAGTAACTGCCCCATTACATCATTGATTGTACCATTACTTATATCTACAGAAACCTTTCGACTCAAATCAATATCATTATTGCGAATCAGGAAAGAAAAATTTCCGGACTTCTTTATGACTTCAATGGCTTCTTTTAAAGTTACGTTATCTACTTTTACATTGAATCTCTTGCTTTGTTCCTGCGCTGACAACTGGTAGCCAGCCAAAACGTTTCCGACAGACAAAAGCAGAAGCATTAATAATATCTTCTTTACTATTAATCTCATATTTTTCACTATTAAAGGTTAACTAATATCTTTCTATATATCGACGAACCGCCCGTATATCTACCGGTCATGTTCCCAATCATATACTATATTTTCTTTTATTTTACCTCCTTTTTTTATCCGTTATAAAGATTGTGTCGCCACTCACTTTCCATGTATATTGCTTTTCAACGTTGATTTCTTCCAATATATCATCGATACTCTGATTGCTGTTGAAGCATCCTGAGAAATGTTCCTCACCCAGACGTTCACTCTCAATTCTAATCTTCACCTGGAATTTACGTTCCAGTCGATGCGCAATATCCTCAAACGAGACATTCTCAAAGGTCAAGCCACCGTCCAGCCAGTCGCAGGCGGTACTTGCATTTGATTTCATCTTTTCCATACGTCCCGTATTCTTTTTATACAAAGCCTGTTCGCTAGGGAATAACTTCATCTCAGAACCGGACAAAGCGGATAAATTGACACGACCTTCCAACAGTGATACCATCACATAGTCATCGTCATCATAAGCACGGACATTGAACACAGTTCCCACTACCCGCACTTGCACACCATTCGTATTAACGAAGAAAGGAATTTTCTCATTTTTTGCCACCTTAAAATATCCTTCACCATCTAAAGTGACATCACGTCCACGAATGCCGAATCCCCGATAATAGCGCAAAACAGAACCTGCATTCAAAGAAACTTCCGTTCCATCGGGAAGCACAATATTCGTCCGCGAACCGGCAGGCACCTTAATTTCATAAGGAGAATCCGCTTTTGTATATACTTCCGTTAGATTTTCAGTATAAGTGTACCAAAAATAATTGCAACCTAACAACAAAATAATTGCGGCAGCCACCTTCAGCCAAACAGGGATCAACTTTCGTGTTCGGGTAGTTTTCACTTCAGAAGCGGCAATTTCTTCTTTTATATGTGATAGATTAATATCTTCATCCTTTGCAAATGCGGGAACAGAAGAGACAGCCCATACGGCAGACATTTCCCGGAAAGTATTGGTAGCATCCTCATTGGACGCCAAAAAGGCAAGTAGATTTTCTTTTTCTTCCTCCGTACAACTACCGGACAGATAATTGCTGATCCGTAATTCCAACTCCTCTATATCATAAAACTTATTCATAAAGCGTATTTTTTCTATGGGTGTATATAACTAGATACGCAAAAGAAAAAAATACGTTTAAAAGAAATGCGATTTTTTTTAGAGAAACATCAAAATTGCTATCATATATGGTGTACCAAGTGATTCGCGCAGCTTAGTCAATGCAATTTTCATCTGTACTCTAACAGTCGCGACATTGATATTCTGCTCCTCTGCGATTTCACTGTACGATTTTCCTTCATACAGGCTTGCTTTAAATATAGCACGGCATCTGGCAGGAAGTTCTTCCACCTTCTTCATAATGATTGTGTTCATTTCGCTATGTTCCAAAGCCTGCAGAGGATTATCAGAAGAAAGAATATGATTTTCAAGAAAAGCCCATATTTCCTCCATCTGTTCCGTCATCTGTTTCTCATTAAAATAAGAAGAACGAAGATAGCTGATACTTGCATTCTGAATGGCACGCCTCAAATACGGAAGCACCGGATGAGTAATATGATGACGATTCTGCCAAAAAGCGACAAAGACATCATTCACTATTTCTCCTGCCACACGCTTGTCATGTACATAATAAACAGCTATTGCACACAAGTACAGATAGTACGTATGATAGATTTTATCAAATGCCTTAATATTACCATGATTTAATTGTTCTATTAGCTTTTCAGAGACTTCCGGTAAATTCATTCGTTGTTTTTCTTAAAAGAACGATTACAAATATAGGAAATAATTCAGAAATAAAAAATTCCGGCTGATAAAACCGGAACTTTGCCATCCATCTTTGTATTATAGCCCTACCGGTATCTTCAGTAAATACCAGACGATAAACAATAACGTCCAGGCAAACAAGATAGCCAGTGAATATCTCCAGGTATATTTAAGTAATGTACCATACGTTATCTGTTTATCATACTGCCGCATATAAGTCAGCACCAAAGGCATATAAAATAAGAAAGGAGTAATGGCATTTGTCGAGCTATCTCCGATACGGAAAGCACATTGCGCTACGTCCGGTGAGATTCCCATCTGCGCAAACATAGGAATAAAGATGAAAGACATAAAAGCCCATTTGGAAGTAGCAGATACCATAATCAGATTAATAAATGCCGTAAACAGGATAAACAAGACCAAAGCCGTCAATGGAGCCGGCTCAAAAGAAGAAAGTAACTCGGCACCCATTATGGCAAGACATTTGTCCAAATGAGAATACTCAAAACAGGCGAACATCTGAGCGGCAAAGAAAGCAATTACGAAATAGACGCCTAGAAGTTTCATGGGCTGTGTCAACCCTTCAATCACATCATTGTCCGTGCGATAACGACCGGAACTAAAGCCATACGCCATCCCCGTAATGCCCGCTCCCAAAGAGAGAAGGAACAAGATACCGGCAATGAAAGGTGAATGCATCAGACCGCCGTTCACACCACGCAAAATGCCATAAGAGGAAAAAGTAAGCCATAAAACAAGGACTACATAAATAGCTGCTACAATGATAGAAATCATAATTGCACGCCTCTCTTTACGCGATAGAGGACGATAACCTTCCACTTTTACACTTCCTTCATATTTACCTAACCTGGGAAGAAGCCATTTCTGGGTCACCCAATAAACAATGGCAGTAATTACTACCGTCGAAGCACTCATAAAGAAGTAATTGCAAAGAGGTTCCGTATTACCCTGGTAGCCTGTTTGAGCCAACGCAGCTTCCTGTGTGGTATGAGCCAATAGCGGATCCATCGTACTCAACACAATATTGGCACTATACCCGCACGCCACGGAGACATAAGCCGTCACAATTCCCGCAATCGGATGAAGTCCCACCCACTGAAACAACATGGCGGCAATAGGCAGCAAGATAATATATCCACCGTCACCAATAGTATTCGACAACAATCCGAGAACAATCACCCACAAGATAATTTTCCTCTTCTCCTTACGGTTACCCACCCCCATACGGATACATGCATCAATAAAACCTGAGTGCTGAGCAACTCCTAATCCGAACATGGCAATAATCACCATGCCCAACGGAGCAAATCCCGTAAAGTTCTTAATAGCGTTCCTCAACCACCAGCGGATTCCTTCCGGACTCAGCAAGCTTTGTACACGAATATCTTCGCCGGTCTGCGGCAATGTCACCTTCAATCCATAGATATCACATATCCATGAAAGAAAGACCACTGCCATTGTCAGCAGCATGAACATCGTAGCAGGATGGGGCATGCGCCATTTTGTCTTCATCGCTTTTCAGGTTTATTCTTCGTCAGTTTCCCTTTGTCTATTCCTCGTCGGCTTCCAAATTATCCAAATCAATAATACGTAATTCCAATGCACGGACAGCCAATCGGGTAGCATTCACTCCCACCCGTTCTCCATTTGGGAAAAGACGTCCGATAAGGTCATTTTGCCTTTTTTCCAATGATTTCACGCCGAAGGGCATACCTTTCAGATTCGCAATCATCTCTTTCGTATATCCCAATGCCAGATGGCGGAGAAAACGCTCGTCATATTCGTCGATATCATAACTGATTACCGCTTCCTGACGCTTCGCATCATTGGCAACCGACTTTTTGAAACGCTCTACAATCTTTTCCAAAATCGGATAGTTGAAAACCAGTTTCTTACCATCCATCACAGCCTGTACATCTGTTTTGGTCAATAATTCTCCTGTCTTGAGGATAATTCCGTCGGCACCGGCATTCAGTACATCCACCCACAACTTCTCATTCAGAATTTCACCGGTGAAAATCAGTACACGGACATCTTTATAGCGTTTAAATATATTCCGGCAAATATCCACCCCGATAGTAGTAGAACCACCCAGTCCTAAATCCAGCAATACCAAATCAGGGAGTTGTGCCTCCATTAACGGCCAAAATTCGCTCTCAGTCATGGCAGTGCCAATCACTTCCGCATTCGGTATTTCGTGGCGGAATATCTCTTCTGTACCTTTTAACTCCAGTTTTACATCCTCTACAATAATAACTTTAAACTTCTGTTCTTCCATTTCCTTATCTAATAACTTTTAGGTGTTTTCTTTTTTATCTGCGCGGAACAGTGAAATAAACCGTGAATCCTCCACCCGCAGCAGGCTCGGCATTAATGCGACATCCCCTGCGTCCCGCAAATTCGTCATGGTCACGGATAATCTGCTTGCATACCAGGTATTCCGTACCGCGCAACTCCCCTTTTTCACCGGAAGTCATGCGTGCCAGATTCGGGTAAAACAATTGGTTCAACTCCTCTACACTCTTCTCACGTCTCTTATCCGTAAAGAGAAAACGAATATACTCATCATCCCTGCGAGCCTGCAAACGAAGCACACCGTCTTCACGAACCGTCAACGCTTCGTCAATCAGATTTTCCAACAAAAAACGCAACTGATTCACATCTCCTATTACTCTTGCCTCCACCGGCTCCATCTCCAACTCTATCCTCTCCGTCCGGTTCTTCATTACCTTCCTGAAATATTTTCCGGCAGCATCAAAAAGCTCCTGCACCGGAATCACCGTCCGCCGGAAAGTAACCTCTTCCAACTGACGGGAAGCACACGAACTCAAGATAGTGAAGATACCCTTATAATATTCTATCAATTCCGTCATAGTATCCACCGCTTCGCGCTCTTCCTTTTCCGAAAGATTCTGTACGTTCAGCCGTCCTACAATCTGTTTGATTTTATTCGGATAATAAATCGTCTCATGTTTAATCGTAGACAAACAGTTGTCGAGCACCATATTCTGTACATGCAACATACTATCTTCCCAAGAAGCCCGGCGCGTCTCTTCGTGTGCCGACTCAATATCCCGGTATTTCGTAGCCAACTTCACTACTGCGTTAAATACTACAATAGCCACATAACGAGCCACCAACTCAAACAGCAAACGGTCTGTTTCCTGCTCCGAACCTTCCCTACGCTCCAAATACAACACACCGACACATTGATGTTCTCCCCCCGCTTCCACTCTCAATGGGATAGCCAGAAGATGTTGATTGGCAAGATACTCACCGGAATCAAAACACAGCTGCACCATTTCCGGCATTTCCTGTCCGGGACGCGAAGCATATTCCAACCGATGCGTCGTTTCATTATATACCGCGATTCCCATCCGGTCAATTGCCAGCAATTCATTCACGGAACCGAACGCTTCATCCACAATACGCTGCGGTATTTCCTTGAGTGTACTTTCCTCACGTTGAAGCGCTTCCGCATCCTCCTGTTCCTGAGGCCTGACTAAAGATGCCGCAAATACCTTCTGATTTATTTCGAGCACCTGCTCAAGATTCAACCGGTTCTGCAACCGCTTCCTCATATACAAAAAATAATACCCGACCAAAGAAACAACCAGCAAGACAAAGCACAAGATAATTCCTACCGTCTTATTGGTGTTCGAACGTTCCAACTGTCTGCAGTATGCTTCCAATGTCTGGTCTTCTCCCTGCAACTTATACAAATCCGTAAAAGCCGAATTATTATAACTGTATGCATCCAGTTGTTTCAAGGCCAAAAAAGCAACCGCTGCTTCATTTCTTATGTCCAGAATCACATGATAATCCGAATCAAACAATTCGTTCCACCAACTGATTTCAGCAGGTATTCCCGTACCTACAAGTTTCATATAACGATGCGGACGTCCGGGACGCGCATATTTCTCATAATGCTCGTTCAGCAACAACATGGCAGAATCCACATATTGCAAAGCAAGCTCGTAATTCTCATCTACATTGGCAAAATACGCTGCATTGGCATAGTCCGACGCAGCATCCAGCAAATCCTCATAAATAGAGTCCGTAGCTACCACTATCGAATCTTCCCCCTGCAACGTAGGCTGAATCGGATCATGCTGGCAAGATACCATTCCCATAGGAAGCAACAGGCAAAGCAATATCCCGAGCACCTTACGCACTCCCAAAGGCAAACGGAAATAAAAACGGCTTCCCTTTCCTAGTTCACTTTCCACATTAAAAGTACACACCCGGAACAGTTCATTGGTTTTCTTATATTTCTCAATGATTCCCTTACAATTCATCAATCCGAAACCACTGCCTTTATTTTCTTTTAATTCTTCCGGATTCTCCGCATTCTTGATGCCAATCACACGCGAGTCATATACTTTCTCACCTATGATACACGCCACATCTTCTTCCGAAATTCCTCTTCCGTTATCTTCCACAGAAATCTCCACATATGTATCCGTAGTATGTGCATAAACTTTAATAATACCTCCTTCCGGAGTATATTTACGGGCATTCTCCGCCAGCGTATTAATCATAAACAGAGTCAGTGCCCGGTCTGCTTTCACCATAACGGCGGTCGGCTCAATCTCCAGCGTCTGCTTTTTCATCTCAAAGGAACGCCGTCCTTTTCCCAGCAACTCAAACAGTTCGTCAAGGCTGAACGTTTCGATATTCAAGCTCAGCGTTCCCTGCTTCATCTTAATCCATAGAGCCAGGATATCATTATACTCATTAATCGTAGTGACCAATTCGTCAATATACTGATATTTCTCCTTCTTTATCTTTTCATCATCAATATATCCTTTCTCCGTGAGCTTGTGCACCTCGTTCAAAATACGGTCGATATAAGGATTGATACCATTGACAATAGCCATACAAGCTTTCTTTATCAGATTCTGACGCTTATTTCCCGCAATGTGCTGCTCATAGATATACCGTTGTTTTTCCAACTTCATCCGTTCGTCACTCAATGCTTCCACCATCTGTTCATTGTCGACCGCCCAAATAATATAAGGTTCCAACACATGCACCAAAGCCTTTTCATCGCGATTCAGCCGATGCATAGGAACAAGCGCCGCTTTGCCCTCTTCGGGGATATCCAGTCTCATCCGCCCTTTCCCGAACAATTGGTCTATCCCTTCCTGAATCAACGGAACATTCATCGGAATAGAAGAAGTAATATCCCGGCAAAGTCCCAGAATCTGTTGCAAACGTTCCACGTCAACCTGATTTCTTATTTTGGAACGCTTATTGAAAAACCACCAAAGAATAACCACCAGCACCAACCCGACAATCACCAAAAAAAGAACAAGTGTCATCTGCCGTGAACCGGCTTCCAGTGAGACATAACGACTTTCCAACTCCTTGTCCTGACGGGTAAAATTCAGAATATCCAAGTATATATTCCGGTTGTAATCAGATGCATACTTCATTCCCAAACCTGCATACGACACACTCAGTTGTTCCCGGATCCTCGAAATCCATTCGGGGACAGTCTTTACGTTCTCCTGCATAATCCACGGTACACCCGTGTAAGTCGTATCCCCTTCGGCAAACGTATATAACTTATCCAATGTATCCGTCTCGTTATGATAATAGAGCATATGATGTCGGTTTACACAATTTAATGCTTTCGTCAATGTATCCAGCGCTTCCGAATACCGGCCATGTACATTCAGATACTTTCCGATAGACACATAAGCCCCGGCAATCTGATACAAATCATTATATTCGCGGAATTTTTCGAGCGCAAGTTGTGCCAGGCGTAAAGGTAAAAGTGAATCTATCGGAAAGTCAAACTGTTCTAACGCATGTGTCCGTCTTGTTTGAAAAAAATCGAAGTTATTGGAAGAAATCATTAGGTTGGCAAGCCCCTGCAGACCATTTCCCTCAAAATAAGGATGATTGCTCCGAACAGCCATCCGCCACGTATAATAAAGATGATCGAACTCACGGAGTTTTCTATCTTCCGGTTTGTCAGCT
Organism: Bacteroides sp. f07; assembly: GCF_042854785.1. Lineage (NCBI taxonomy): Bacteria > Pseudomonadati > Bacteroidota > Bacteroidia > Bacteroidales > Bacteroidaceae > Bacteroides > Bacteroides sp. f07. Next base: position 2,011,763 of record NZ_BAABXI010000001.1, read on the forward strand.
TCCACCAAAGAAGCCGAACCCTTAATATAATGATAATAAAGCAACTGGTTCGTGTCTGCCAACGCTTCATCTTCCGGTATCCGATTGAGCGAGGCAACCGCTTCCTGCCGTTGCTGAAGATAATAGTAATAAATGGAAGAAACGATGAAGAACTCCGTAAAAGCATAATCCAGGCGAAGCTTCTCATGCCTGTCGGCGAACAAGTCACTTTCCTCACGGATACGCTTCATACGCTTCAACGCACTGTTCCGGTAATCATAAAATTCTTTGTTCATTGCCGTTCGCTGGCAAATTTTCATCAGCCCGATGTCGGCAATCAGGAGTTCGAGTTCGTTTTTAGTCAGTTTGTACACCTCTTTGTGCAAGGCTTCGGCACGATCGAAATCCATGTTCATATAAGCCCAGAATCCCAGGTTATTTGAAGCTTCAGCTTTCCCCGATTTATAGAAGTTTACCTGACGATAAGCCTGTTCAGCATATCTATAGGAAGAATCAAGATTCCGGTAACGAAAAGCATACGCTTTCCCGTTCAGTGAATCAATCAGACGCACTTCTTTGGTCGGCACCATATCAGTGCACGAAAAGAAAGAGGTGAACAACACTACACCTATTATATATAAAGGAAAGCGTGAACTCATTTTATTATCGGATAATTAACAACGGATAATGGATATTCTCCATTATTTATTGCAAATCTACAAATATTTCCGATAAGATTGGAGAGAAAAATATTTTTTATACAATAAGTCCTTCTAAATAATAAGAGAAATTCCTACCTTTGCAGGCAAATTAACAAATAGGTAAAACATCTATTATAAAATGAGCGAAAAAGCACCCTTTATGGTATTCTCGGGAACGAACTCGAGATATCTTGCAGAAAAAATCTGCGCAAGCCTGAATTGCCCTTTGGGAAATATGAACATAACCCATTTTGCCGATGGTGAATTTGCGGTTTCATACGAGGAGTCAATTCGTGGCGCACACGTATTCCTGGTTCAATCCACTTTCCCAAACTCAGACAACTTAATGGAACTTCTCCTGATGATTGACGCTGCAAAGCGTGCATCTGCAAAGAGCGTTGTTGCCGTAATCCCTTATTTCGGATGGGCCCGTCAGGACAGAAAAGACAAACCACGTGTATCCATCGGAGCTAAGTTGGTAGCCGACCTGCTTTCTGTTGCAGGTATCGACCGACTGATTACCATGGATTTGCATGCAGACCAGATTCAGGGATTCTTCAATATCCCGGTAGATCACCTGTATGCATCAGCAGTGTTCCTCCCCTACATCCAGTCATTGCAATTGGAAGAACTGGTGATTGCCACACCGGACGTAGGTGGTTCAAAACGTGCCAGCACTTTCTCCAAATACCTTGGTGTGCCATTGGTACTCTGTAACAAATCACGCGAGAAAGCGAATGAAGTTGCTTCCATGCAAATCATTGGTGATGTAAAAGGCAAGAATGTTGTCTTGGTTGACGATATTGTAGACACAGCAGGAACAATCACCAAAGCTGCCAACATCATGATGGAAGCCGGTGCAGCATCTGTACGTGCCATTGCCAGCCACTGTGTGATGTCCGATCCGGCATCTTTCCGTGTACAAGAGTCCGGTCTGACGGAAATGGTATTTACCGACAGTATCCCTTACACTAAGAAATGCGCGAAAGTAAAACAGTTGAGTATTGCCGACATGTTTGCTGAAACAATCAAACGCGTTATGAATAACGAATCTATCAGTTCACAATACATAATCTAAGCGAACAAATTTCGTTAATAAAAAAACGGTGAACAAGTCTTGCATAGCGCAACTTGTTCACCGTTTTCTTTACTTTATATCTTTTATTGCAGTCTTCCTAATTTATAGGTTCCTTTCTTGATGACCTTTCCGTCCTTATCAGTCTCTACAAAAGGACCGTCCTTCTTTCCTTGTTTGAAAAATCCGTCAAAGCGGTTGCCATCTTTGTCGACCTGCACCCCCTGCCCCTCTTCCAATCCATCAACAAAACCACCTTTATATTGCATACCTGCGACAGTCTTTAAAGTACCTTGACCATTCGGACGGTTGTCCTTCCAGTCACCTTCATAAACATCACCATTGCTCCATTTGTAGACACCCTTTCCGTCACGCCTGTTATTTTTCCAGTCACCTTCGTACACAGCTCCATTCGCCCAGGTAAAAGTACCTTTGCCATCTTGCATACCGTCTTTGAAATTTCCCACGTATTTGTCACCGTTGGCATGATAATAAACACCTTCGCCGGTACGTTCGCCTAAAAGATAAGACCCTTCATAACGGTCGCCCGTATGGAAGAAGTACGTACCTTTGCCATGTTGGATATCATCCGCCCAGTCACCCTCGTATTTATCTCCGTTGGTATACTCAAATACCCCCTTGCCGTGGCGGACATCATCTTTCCAGTCACCTTCATACTTACAGCCATCATCCCAGTTCATGGTACCTTTACCGTTTTTCTTGTCGTTCTTCCAATGACCCGTATATTTTGCTCCATTCGCCCAAGTATAAGTACCTTTACCTTCACGTTTATCATTCTCCCAGTTACCTACATACAAGTCGCCATTATGATAATACATTGTACCTTCACCATGCTGATAGTCCTGAAACCACATACCGTCATAACGGTTATTATTCATGAAATAATAAATACCTTTTCCATGCTGCTGGTCTTGAAACCATTGCCCTTCGTATTTTTCTCCGTCGGGAAACAGATAGATACCGTAACCTTCACGTTTTCCCTTTATATATTCTCCTTCATAGACATCACCGTTTTTAAAGACCGTCTTTCCTTTTCCATTCGGCTTGCGTCCTTTCATTTCACCTGTATAGACGCTACCATCCTTAAAAGTATAGTTGCCAATCTTTATATCAGTAGAGAATGTATCCTTTATTTTTCCGAAAAATCCGCCTTTTTTTCCTTCATTTTCTTGTGCCATTGCTCCCGCTTGTGTAAGGAGAGCCAATAAAAGTGTAGTATATAGATATTTCCTCATTTATTTTAGTAGTTACTCTTTTTAGATTTACAATTTGGACAAAGATACAATTTCTCTCCCATAAATCCCCCTACCGGAAAGCAAATTATGACAACTTTTTACCTGCGATGACCTCTTTTAATGTCTCTTTGCACAAATAACGCTGTGCCAAATCCTGTATTTCCGCAGGTGTAATCTCATTTACCGCATGCAGAGAACGTGAGAAATAATCATCATCCAAACCGGAAGTAGCAATAAATATCCATGCGTCCGAGAGTGAGAAAGGCGACTCGTAGCTACGGCACATCTCACCCAACATATAGTTACGCACCATCGTCAGTTCCTCAACCGACACCTGTTCCTGATGTAACCGGTCTATCTCGTGATACACTTCCTGTATCAAAGGCTCCACATATTCATTATCCGTTTCCGTCGAAACAATCAACACCCCACTATCCGGATAAAACATGATACCAGCCGAAATACCATAAGTATACCCCTTTTCTTCGCGGATATTAGACATCAGACGGCTACCGAAATAACCGCCGAACAAAGTCATCAGCACCCGCAGTTTCGGATAATCCGGATGTTCACGAGTGACAGTGGTACATCCCATTTTCACCGCACTCTGCATAGCATCTTCACGCTCTGTAAAAATCCTCTTTTCGGGAACGGCAGCAAAAGGAAAACTTACTTTCGGCATCTGTAATTGATGCTGTCCGAACGGAACTCCGAAAGTATCCGTTACCCGACAGATAATATCTTCCGTCACCTTGCCGGAAAGAAAAATAGAGCAATTGCCCGAATGATAATACCTCTCATAGAAATCACGAAGAACATCCGGAGTAATGGTATGGTAATCCCCCTCCATTACTATTTTTCCACATGGATGATGTTCCCCGTAAAGAGACTTCAACAGACTGCGATGCGCCAGGAAATCTACTTTGGATGTATTAACCAGATACTGTTGGATATTCGTATCCAAGATAGTCCGCAGTTCTTTTTCAGGAAAGAGTGGTTCTTTAATCATGGATTCCACTACTTCTAACGTTCTCGCCAAATACTTATTCAGCGAATAAACCGTAATATAAGCATACTCCGAAGAGCTGGACAGTTCAAGCCACGAGCCATAATAATCCAGTTTCCCGGCAATGGTAGCTGCCGTATATTTCACAGTACCTTCGCGAAGCATCCGGTTGGTAAACAAAGCTTGCAGTTTCTGCGACTGCTGCCAACGACCTCCGGCAAAAAGTATGTCCATACGTACCACATCCTGCTCACCGGCATTGATAACGGTCAGCGGAATACCATTCGGCAAAGAAGTCCGAACAGGAGTAAGTACCCGGAAATTTTTCAGAGTTTGTATTTCAGGCTGTATCGTTCGATTCATAAGATTATCCCCTGTTCTTCAAAAATTCCTCTGCACGTTCCAAGTCCTGAGGAGTGTCAATTCCAATCGTTTCCACATCACTGATACCGACCTTTATCTTGTATCCGTTTTCCAGCCAGCGAAGCTGTTCCAATGATTCGGCTATTTCAAGAGAAGATTGCGGCAGATCGGTAATCTCTTTCAACACCTCCGTGCGATAAGCATACAAACCGATATGTTTATAATAAGTATGTCCTTTCAGCCAATCCTGTTTTTCAGCATTACGTTGATAAGGGATAATAGAACGGCTGAAGTAAAGTGCGTTCCAGTTTGTATTGACTACCACTTTCGGTGAATTCACATTTTCGAGTACGGCAAACGGTTCATCGGCAGTGAAAGGTTTCACCAATGTAGCAATTTGCGTAGTCGGGTCTTCAAAACAAACTTTTACAGCATTCAACTGCGAAGGCTGGACAAAAGGCTCGTCTCCCTGTATATTGACTACGACATCAAAATCACCACCAATCTTGGTACAGGCTTCGTAACAACGGTCCGTACCGCTTTTATGATGGACAGAAGTCATAACTACCTTACCGCCGAAAGCTTTTACTGCCGCTTCAATCCGCTCATCGTCAGTGGCTACATAAGCATCATCCAAGACACCTGCTACTTGTTCATATACACGTTGTATCACTGTTTTCCCACCCAGGATAGCCAACGGTTTCGCTGGGAAACGCGTGGATGCATAACGAGCAGGTATTATTCCGAGAAATTTCATATCTGAATCTATTTTAATTCTTCTAATCCCTTCAAGATATACTCCCTTTTCAGGTCTTCGGGTTTCAGCACCCGGTCGTCAAAAGTAAGCAAATCAATATCCAGGCAAACTTTTTCTTCTTTCTTATCTCCCGGACGACGGCCGGCAGACTGTTCGATCGCTTTCAGTTCCTTCCTCACTTTCTCTTCCTCTGCTTCGGAAAAGAACTGCGCTACCTGATTGGAAAACAACGCCGGACTTTTGAAAAACAAAGGTTGTGTTTCCTGCTCGGACGTGAAGCGAATGGAAGGAAACAAATCCGCTAACTTTTGCCGTGCAAAAAGCAGATTTTCCTTCCGGTTATAGTTACTTCCAATACAGATGATACACTTATGCATGATTGGAAACGAAGATTAGTTAAACAAATCATCCAATCCAATTTCTTCCACTTCACCATTTGAAGTTTCCGAACCGGCACAAGGATCAAATCCCTCAGGAAGTTTAAATTTTTCTTGCTGGTCATATCCCAAAGTCGGATCATCATATACTTTCTTCATATAGATTGCCCAAATAGGCAGTGCGGCAGCAGCTCCCTGACCATATGTCATTCTACCGAAGTGGATATCGCGTTCATCCCCCCCTACCCAACAGCCGGATACCAGCGAAGGCGTGAATCCCATAAACCAAGCATCGGAATTGTCATTGGTCGTTCCTGTCTTTCCACCCATATCAGCAATGATACCATAGCGACGCACACGTCCGCCCGTTCCTTCATTGATAACGGCACGAAGCATAACAAGCATTTTGTAGGCACTCGAAACACTGATCACTTCTTCCATTTGGGGTGCAAATGTAGAAATCACATTCCCGTCACTGTCTTCGATACGAGTGACAAATAACGGAGCTACACGAATCCCCTTATTGGCAAAAGCAGTATAAGCACTCACCATTTCGCCGACAGAAATTTCACAAGGACCGAGACAAAGAGAAACAACCGGATCGATAGCTTTATTACGTACACCAAAACTATGAATCAGTCTCACCAAATTATATGGATTCAGCTTACCCATCAAGTAAGCAGAAATCCAGTTATCGGAATTAGCCAATCCCCATTTCAAAGTTACCATTTCTCCATAACGCTTGTTGTTGGCATTACGTGGTGACCATGGAGTTCCGTTTTCATCAATCAATGTCTGCTCTACGTGACGCACCAAGTCGCAAGGAGAGAAATTATTCTCCATAGCCAAAGTGTACAAATAAGGTTTGATAGTAGATCCCACCTGACGGCGTCCTACCATAGCCATATCATACTGGAAATACACATAATTCGGTCCTCCCACATAAGCCTTCACATGTCCGTTCATCGGGTCCATTGACATAAATCCTGTACGCAGGAAAGACTTGTAATAACGGATGGAATCCATCGGGCTCATAATCGTATCCTTATCCCCTTTCCATGAAAAGACAGTCATCTCTTCCGGTTTGTCGAATGCTTTCCGAATCTCCTGTTCCGAAGCTCCCGCTTCCTTCATCAAACGGTAACGGTCAGTCTGCTTCATTGCCTTAGTCAGTAATTCTTCCACCCGTTTCTCCGGCAACGATCTTGCATAAGGAGCATTCTTGCTTCCCTCTTTTTCCTTGAAGAATACCGGTTGCAGATAATCCCCCAAATGCTCTTTTACGGCATCCTCAGCATACTGCTGCATACGTGAGTTAATGGTGGTATAAATCTTCAAACCATCAGTATAGATATTATAGTTCGTTCCGTCCTTCTTCTTGTTTTTCGCACACCATCCATACAACGGATTTGTTTCCCAAGAAAGAGAATCTTCGTAGAATTTCTGCATTTGCCAACCACGATAATCGCTTTTTACCGGTTTTGGTGCAGTCATTACACCACGAAGATATTCGCGGAAGTAAGTAGCCAACCCCTCTTTATGGTCTACACGATTATAAGTCAACTTCAACGGAAGAGCCTGTAACGAATCACGTTCAGCTTCTGTGATATATCCTGCTTTGCGCATCTGTTCGAGCACCACATTACGACGTCCGCGAGCACGTTCGTTGAAGCGTACCGGATTATAAAGCGATGGATTTTTGCACATACCGACCAAAGTTGCCGCTTCTTCCAGTTTCAAATCTTTCGGTTCGCAGCCAAAGTAAGTGTGTGCAGCCGTCTTGATACCAACAGCATTATTCAGGAAGTCAAACTTATTAAGATACATGCTCAGAATTTCCTCTTTGGTATAATACCGTTCAAGTTTCACGGCAATCACCCATTCAATCGGTTTCTGAAAAAGGCGCTGAAGAGTATTCCTGGCAACATTTTCCGTAAACAACTGCTTGGCAAGCTGCTGAGACAGAGTACTACCCCCACCCGCATTTTTCTGAAACATCAAACCACGCTTTACAAATGCACGGAACAATGCTTTGGCATCAATACCCGAATGTTCGACGAAACGAACATCTTCCGTAGCAATCAATGCATTAATTATATTTGGAGAGAGTTCCTTATAAGCAGTATATACGCGATTTTCCTTACTGTAAGACCAAGTACCCAGCACTTTGTCATCCTCAGAGAAAATCTCCGTCGCAAACTTATAACTCGGATTCTCCAACTCCTCGACAGGCGGCATATATCCTATCCAACCTTTCGAGATGGAAACAAATATAGTGACCACAGCCACTACTCCAATTGCCAATAAAATCCAAAGAGCTTTTATTATTTTTCGAATCATGTTTTTTCTAGCTTAAAAACGCATTAAATTAAGGTGCAAAGGTAGATAAAATCCAGTACTCAGCCAACGAGTTTGATTATTATTTCAGTTTTGTTAAATACCACATTCCTCTAAAATCAATGGAACATATTCAAAACCAGTATCAGCCCAAATCGCTCAATTTATGATCGAGATCAAAACGCAAAACATAAAAAACACCATTTATGGTATTTCCAAAGCAACGGATTTTCTGGTCAATACGGAATTTATGAACACCAGCACGCCATTCATCATCAGAGAAATAAGTACCTGTTTTTTTATTCTTACTGAATTCCTTATAATCCAGTCCGTCATCAGTAACTATCTGCTGCCATGACAAACTTTCAAATTTATTAAAAGCAGATTTAAACAAACCGATATTTTCACTTGAAACAAGATTAAATCCATTTTTTGCATCCAAACTGTCAAAATTCAGTTTGCTAAACCTTATGTTACTACAATAAGACTCAAATGAGATGTCGCCCCTTTGCAAAAGAGTCTCTCCAAGCTGGCCACCTTCCCACACATTCGGAACACTGTCCGTTGTATTATCTTCTTTAATCTTAACATCAAACTCATCAGACAAAAACTCAGATTTGGCAAACGATATCAAACAAGCCCGTCTTGCTTGTGCCTCCGCCACCGATGTCAAAGTAACCTCCGTATCATCAGACCCCTTCCTTACCAAAAGATATATTTTAGTCACATCATGCTGTACATCCTCATCCCAAAATGGCTCGTTCTGCAGTTTTGCCAGCTGGCTTTTCATACGCCTCATGCTGTCATTTACCTTGGCAGCCCGACTAAATATTATACTGTAAAAAGTCTCATTAGAGGTTACATTACTATTATAAAAATCACTCTTCTTATAAAGTAGATCTATCCCCAAAACAGACATATCATGAAGCACAGCAGACAATGGCTTCACTCCCGACTTTTCAAAATCGTCAATGTCCTTATATTGCCCGTTTAATGATAGTTCATTCAATATACAATCCATGTCCTATCAACTTAATATATCATCAAGATCCTTGTCAAATTGCTCAAACATGCCAGGAATATAATTCTGTATTCCCCCTTGTTGGCTGAGGACCACTCGTTCCCCTTTTGTCAATCCATCCTTCCCCCGTATAAAATGGAAAACACGGACATCCTCCAATGAAATCTCGTTTTTGTGTAACAAGCGACGGATGCCATTAAACAAATGATCACTATGAGATTCTACAATCACCTGACGACCAGACTTTGCTACCATTGCCAGAAAATCAATCAAATCGGCTTGTGCCGACGGATGGAGATGAATCTCCGGATTCTCAATAATAACAATACTGTCCTCCGGAAGAGCCAAACAAACAATGATAACCTCAGTTATGAAACTGATGCCTGTGCCGACATGGTATGGAAAAAGTTGCTTTCCACCGATTGTCTCAAACTTCACTCTATATTGTGTACCCTCAAAATCAACAATTAGACGATATCCCGTCAGTTTGTTCAGCCACAGATTTACCTGCCCTTCTAAAGTCTTCGTTTCCTTTCCTGCCCACAGAGATTCCGGTAAGAGCTGCGTCCGATTGTTCTGGTAAAAGTCAATCACGAACTCACCGTTAAGTCCCAGCGGATTTTGTTCCGCATTCGGATTAATGGTAGAATTATCCAAACGCCCGGTTCTCATAGCAGGCAAATAGAATAAAGCATTATGCAACATTGAATATAAACGCTCTGACGGCTTCTTATCCTGTTCGACATTTATGCTTTTAAACGCATCATCACCTGGTGTAAAGACTATATTAACCTCATTTCCTTCTTCTAAGAAATCTATCTCGTAACTTTTAGCATTTGTAATAAAATTGCGGGTCTCATTGAAAGTGACAACCGGAGTATGACGTGCTACCGCCCGATGGCTTTGAGGTTCTTCACGAAGATTGTCTGCTGCATTCAGCAATGCCTGTATGGCCGAGGACTTTCCTGCTGAATTAGCGCCAGAATAAAGATTCAACCTGCCTAAATCAAAATTATTCTCTTCAAATGACTTGTAGTCTCTGATTTTATACCCGTTCAACATTTTGTTCGTTTTTACGTAAATAACTATTTATCATCTCATAACGCAAATGAGTCTGTTTGCGGCTGTCAACTGAATATGTGAGTGAATCCACATATTCAGTGTTACCCAGCATCAAAGAATATGCCTTACAGATTTCATCCTTATTTATATTGTCCATTTTTGCTATCAAATAGCTAAAGCTCTCAAAAAAAGCCATATTTATAGGCCTTTTTTGCCTTCCCTCATCTGATGGAAGCCTGAAACCGCCAAGAGGTATTACATATTCGGCCGCATGGCACATACACTCATCGAATATAACTTTCAACCTCCCTATCAATTCGTCCTGATATTTGAGTCCATTGAGAAAAGACATCGTCTTGCCTAGGAAATCCTCCAAATTACTCTTATATTCCAGACTTTGACCAGCTTCAATATCTACAGACAGATGTTCGTTCCATAAATAGAAAGCCAAAAAACGAATAACGAGATATCGGTCCTTCATGTGCTTGGAAGGAATCGTATATTCTGTGGCACGCAAAAAATTATCATTCTCCGCCAATTCATCAATCAATCTGGTAGAAGTACCTTGGTATAGAGCATTCCGCATTTCTTGATTATTCAAATTCGTACCGCCCCTATTCACACGGTCAAAAAGGTCAAATGTAACCCGATCGCTTGTAGGAGCCTTAATGACATTGATTGTCAAAGTATAGTCCTCTATTTTATTCTGTTCGATAGGTGAAAGATCTGAGAAATAACGCTTGACATGGTTCTTTAATATGGACAATTTTTCCAATTTGAATTTATTGTCAATAAAATCAAAAAGCGTCCCCAAACGTTGTTTTCCATCTACAACCACATATACGCCCTCCGGATTCTCCTTTACATAAAAAGCCGGTAATGGTATTCCCATAATGATGGATTCTATCAGTTCACTTTTCTGCTTGGGAGACCAAACCATATTGCGTTGAAATGGAGGTGTCAAATCCAGCATAGACGGTTCTTTTTCCCAGCGACGCTTCAATTGAAAGACAGATGCCGTTTCGCGGGCAATGTTCAATACAGCGTCCGGATATATGTCATCAACGTTTTCATCAGTTGTTTCCAAAGAAGGATTTAACGTTTCGTCCCCTTCAAAATCGACCTTCATATCTTCAGGTATTTCCATATCCATTTATCTATTACATCTATATCTCTGTAATTTGCAAAGATAGCTAATAATTTGCATAAGTCAGCAGAATAAATTCGCAAAATAAATAAGATACTTATCAACTACACATTATTTATCTTCTTATCAAAACACAAAACAGGCGGGATTTTTCCCGCCTGTCATTCATACCTAATTATATCTTAACTACAAGATACCTACTACATCGTTGCCGCCTGTACACCAATCACTCCGGCAATCGCACCGGCAACAGCAATAATCACTTTCAAAATCATACTCCAAGTTCTTTTCATAGACATTCTACTTTTAAAATTAAACATTAAACAAACTACCAGACAGCCAATTGTGAGTTGCCAATTAATCAAGCGGCCGGGTCAGGTGTTTCTCCGTCATCTCCCCCATCGTTGCCACCACCTTCATCACCACCATCATCCGGATCTTCCGGTGCTACAGTAACACTGATTTTCTTCAGATATTCATCCAGACTGATCAAGTCCAGCTTCTCATCTGCCCGCGTTGCAGTCTTTGTGACACGCAGTTCCTTATTCGCTTGAAAAAAGATACGAACACTCTCCACACTTTTAGCAGTGATATCCTTCGCCAGCTCCGCACCTTTCGAACGGGCAGCCAACATAAATACTCCTAAACCTTCGATATTCACCGACTTACCTTCCAGCAACTGTTCCTTCATCTTATCCACGAAGTTCTGAATCACACTCTTGATATCACCGACAGAAAGAGAAGAACGATCCTTCATCTTCTCTGCGAGATATCTCAAATTGACAGACTGGCCTAAAGTAATCAGATGCGGATAAAATCTCTTGGGAGAATTAGGGACACGCGGATCTGTCGGTCGCGTAATGACTTTGTAAATTACACTCATACTACGTTTTTTAAAAGATTCAAATTCAAGTTATTTATTCACGTTTCGTTGATCAACGATGCAAAGGTGCGGCTTTTATTTCGTATAGAAAAGGAAAAAGCCCCTTGCGGAGCTCTTTTTATTCGATCAAGTGCATAATAGACTATTAATCAACAATATATTTCTTTTAGAATCTCTTACATCTATTTTTCTGAGTATCAATAATCACTTCACAGACAGTTGTAAATGAAAAAGCAATAACTTATGTACATTGAATTTGATAAGGAATATCTGAGGGAACTTTATGAACAAGGACGCACATAAGTAACCATTACAAATTATGGAAACAAAGAAAATATATGCCCCGGATGAGCTTATACCTTCGGAACCTATACATCCTGGAGAAATGCTCAAAGATGAGTTACAAGCACGCGGAATATCGCAACGTAAATTTGCCGAACTTATAGGTGTGTCCTATTCAGTTTTGAATGAAGTATTGAACGGCAAGCGGCCGATAACAACAGAGTACGCACTAAAAATGTAAGCATCCGATAAAGTACCCGTTTTCTCTATCATATTTTCATAGCACCTTTGCCTGTGCAATATTGCATGAACTTCTAACATATTTTCATTATGACAAAAGAACAATTTACCTCTTTACAGGAACTGCATCGTTTAAGCGGTCTGAGTCTTCTGAAATTTCTGCAACGTGAACATGTCAGTTACTCCACGTACAATTATTGGAAACGTAAATCTTCCAGTGTTCCCGATCACGAGACATCTGCTCCCCAATCAGTCTTAGCCCCCATCAGCCTGAAGTCCCCCTGTATTGCTTCCTCCTCTTCCGTTTCCGGAATGACCCTGTTGTTTCCTAATGGCGTCCGTGCCCATTTGGGTGCCGGTATGGAAGAGGCCGCTTCCCGTTTGATTAACCAATACGCCTGTTGCCATGTTCTGCCTGAATGATACGATGCGGTATTTTCTCTGCCCCGGCAGGACTGATATGCGCAAGGGTATCAGTTCTCTCTGCGGTGTGGTACACGAGCGTATGGGCTGCAGTGTCAGGAACGGTGATGTATTCATCTTCATTGGCAGCAGCCGTAAATTGATGAAGCTTCTCCATGCCGAGGATGGCGGTCTGGTGATGTATGTCAAGCGCCTTGAAGCCGGTCATTTCAAGATTCCCGAATATGATGAGAAATCGCGCAGTTATCCGATGGAATGGCGCGATCTTGTCCTTATGGTGGAAGGAATCCAGGAATCTCCCGGGCAGCGTTTAAGACGTCTGAGGGCGGAACGAAATGTATATACTGTATAAAAAAAGATGCCGTATCCCTTGTCTGTCCGGGATATATTTTGTACATTTATAGTGTAATTAAAAGAAACGGATTATGACCCAAGAAGAGATGCTTTCACAGATGAACTCAATGCTGCAGTCCCTGCAGCAGGTGAACGCATCCCAGGCTGAGACCATCATCAGGCTTACCCGGCAGAATGAATCCTTACAGAATCGTCTCAATGAGCTGACGGCTCAAGTCGCATGGCTGAACCGCCAGCTTTTCGGTCACAAGTCAGAGAAACTCCCGTCTCTTGATTCCAACCAGCCTGACCTGTTCGGTGACTTTCTTCCTGATAACGCGGCTGAACTGGAAAAAGCGCGTGAAGTAGCGGTGCAGACAATCACAAAAGAAACGGTGGAGAGCAAGAAACGGGAACGGAATAACCGCAGGATAATGGAAGGTCTTCCCGTACTTGAAAGGGTAATCATCGAGCCGGAAGACATTGACCTGGAACTGTACAGGAAGATTGGTGAGGAAGTGACCCGTGTGGTGGAACATAAGCCCGGACAACTTTATATAAAGGAGATTGTACGGCCCAAATATGCCCTTAAAGACAACACTTCACTTCCACCGGTCGGCAGAAAAGGAGTGGAGATAGCCGCCATGCCGCTGTTGCCTATATACAAAGGAATAGCGGGACCTACACTTTTGGCGGAGATACTCCTGCAGAAATATGAGTATCATCTTCCCTTCTACCGCCAGGTGAAACAGTTGCATCACCTGGGCTTCAAAGCTAGTGAAAGTACCATAGACGGATGGTTCAAGCCTGCGGTTGAACTTCTCAAGCCACTTTACGAGGTACTCAGGCAGGAAATCATGAAATCCGACTACATACAGGGGGATGAAACGACCGTACCTGTACTGGACAAGGCAGGACATCAGACCAACAAGGAATACTTGTGGATGGTCAGGGCAGTAGTCGAACGACTGGTGCTTTTCCATTATGACAAAGGATCACGGTCAGGTACGGTGATAGGGCAACTGGCTAAAAACTTCAAGGGTTATTTTCAATGTGACGGCTTTGAGGGTTACGAATCGGCTTTCAAGGTCAACCCGAATGTGCGCCTTGTTAACTGCATGGCTCATATACGCAGGTATTTTGAGCAGGCACTTGCTGAAAACAGGCAGATGGCGGAACATGCCTTAAAAGAAATACAGCTTCTATATCGCATAGAACATGACTGTGACCAGAAGCAGCTTACAGAAAATGAACGAATGGGAAAACGTCAGGAACTTGCTGGACCTATTATGGATGCCTTGAAGCTATGGATGGAAACAGAAGGGATAAAATACAGCCCAAACAGCCTGACCGGAAAGGCGATAACCTATGCCTATACCCGCTGGGAGAATATGATGAGGTATCTGCAGGATGGACGTATCCATATTGATAACAATCTGGCGGAAAATGCCATCCGACCAATCACATTGGGTAGAAAGAACTACTTGTTCTGTGGAGACCATCAGGCGGCCGTCAGCATGAGTGTCGTCTGTTCGTTACTGGCTACGTGCAAAGCGCATAAAGTAAATCCGCGCACTTATCTGAATGACGTTATAGCAAGAATGCCATATATGCAAAAGGCAAATTATGAGGAACTGCTACAAATGTTGCCACACAAATGGAAGGAAAAGAATAAAGAATGATGGAGATACAACGATAGATGGCTGCTTACCTTGAAAGGAGATATAGCCATTTTTTATAGTGTACTTTATCGGATGCTTACCTAAAAATAGAGGCAGCAACCGGTACTAAAGCATACATGTGGGTGAATATGCAAACTGCATATAATATGCAAACTGCCCGCCGTGACAATCGACTTTCAGCCATATTAGAGCAAATACGCAAAGCAGTCGCAATGCTTTAAAGTAGCTCCAAACATTATTTATCTTCTTCGTTAAAACACAAAACAGGCGGGGAAAATCCCGCCTGTTTTGTGTTTTAACACTTTATTCACTGCTTAATTATTATTTATTCTTCTAATCCCTCATGCATTAAAGCAGGATATTATGTATTTTCAAGCATGCTGTTGCCATTTTCTTCTTTTTTATATACTATCCAATTTCATCATGCCACTCTCACTCAGCAAAAAATCATCAGGACAAGAAATACCTGAAAAACGAAGATGTATCTTTTCTAAAGATTCCTGTATCAATTCCAGCGTATGGTATGCGATCAAAATGTCATACATAAATGCCTTCCTTCAGCATCTTCTCACGCAAAAACGAATCATCTTGTCACGCAATCGTACAATATCCACTTTGCAACCCAGCAAGTCTTCCAACTCCTGCTTAATACCAGCCAAAGCAAAAAAGCCATGGAGTTGCCCTTCTATATAAATATCGACATCGCTTGTAGCAGTATGTTCATTGCGAGCTACCGAACCAAATATTCCCATACGCAGAATTCCATATTTAGATGCATTTTGTTTTGTTGCATATAGTGGTGCAATAAGCTGACATATTCTGATAATGTTTTCATTTCTATATCTCTTTAATGGCTCTGAGTTACTTATCTACGCTATTTATACCACAAATATAATAAGTAAATTCGAGAATATAATACTAAGCCATAATCTTCACAGAGAAAAGATATATCACCACATTCAAACCATTTATTTCACTACAATAGGAATCATTTTACTATCCATGCGATTATCCCATATATATGCGATATAAATAACAGAATCTTCTCACTAGTGTCCCGTTAAAATCGGGACGAGTTATTAATTAATCAAATAATCCCGGAATAAGGGGATTAAATTGTTCTTTGACATCATTGAAATTAGTCTTATTAAACAGCTCTTGTAAAGGCGTTTTATCTGTTAATGAGATGCTAAGAATCTGCAAGACCTCATAAGTTGAACGATTCAGTTGCATATCATATTGGACAATAGCTACTAAACAATAGGTGATGATAGCAACACTAATCTGTATTCGAACCGCATTCTCGGTAGTACCCCAGAACCTTTTTATCTTAAGGTGTTGTTTCAGCCATTTGAAGAAAAGTTCCACGAACCATCTTTTCTTATAAAGATTGGCAACATCAAGTGCAGATATGTGTTTGGCATTCGTCAGGAATGTGAATTCACGATCATCCTCTTCATCATAGAAACGGATGACTCTGAATGATTCAGGATACTTCTTTTCAGAAGTGTACCCTATCAGTTTCACTTCCGCATCTGAAAGGATATTCTTCGGCATTCTACGCTTCCATTTACAGAACTTGCATTTCAGATTAGACTTCGCTCTGACTACAAAGAAAGAACCTGTAAGATGAATCCGATAAAGTTCTTTAAACGAGTCATACGCTCTGTCAAATATATAATAAGCATTTGGCTCATAATTAATTGCGGACATTTCTGTTGAATCATGCCTGGATGCTGTAGTTACTGTATAAAAGGCTGGAAGTTGTGCTTCTATGTCATAAAGGACATGAGCCTTAACTCCACCTTTTTTCTTACGGAACTTCGCCCAAGGGAATGTAGCCAAACATAAAGGAATCGTAGTGGAATCAAACGCATACTTCCTTCCTGGAATATCCAAGATGTGAGTCGATCGTTTTTCACATGCTTCCTTCATCATATAGAAAGCAAAATCTTCGAAGATTCTGTAATCCCGATTCTGATTGGCAGATGCAAGCGTAGTTTTGGCAATGGGCTCACGACCCAATCCCAAATGATAACGCTTTCCTTGATGTGCTTCCAAAGCTACAATCAAGTCACGAAGACTTTCACGATTACTGAGTTGACCGAACATCATTGCAAGTAACTGACTCCAGCAAGTGAAATGTTTCACATAACGATTGCCATCATACTTGTCTACAAGTCTTCTGAACTTATCATTGTTCAAGAATTCTACTAACTGAGCGAAAACATATTTATCTTGGTTCATTTGAGGTCACCTTAATTGACCTCAAAGGTATGATTTCAAATCGTCGCGCCTAAAAAGTAGTATCTAATAGACTATATTTCAATTATTTCAAAGAACTATTTATCCACTTTTACGGGACAGTAATGGAATCTTCTATAAAATAAATTATACGATGATGAGGATACTCTAATAAAGAACGGTATTGCTTCTCTCTACCTACCAATAGTTCTTCTACCTTACCTAATTGAGGATTAGACTGTAAAATACGAACAGCATTCAATATGCCATTTCGAAACTTATCTGCAGCTTTCTGACCTAAATTCTTCTTATACCACTGAAATATAGCCTTGAAAACATCTAAAGCTTCTTCATCCCATTCAACTTGAAACTCTACCACGACATTATTCTCTTTAAGGCTTCTTCATTACACACCTTTTTTCCCTGAGAAAAATTCTTTTCTACACGGTCTAAAATTGTATGAAGTTCATCTATTGAACAACAACCTGGTATAGATGTAGAACTTGAATAAGCTCCATATTCAGAGGTTGGTTCTGACACATGTGAAAGATATTCTTTCTTCTCTTCTATATCATGAGATTCTTTCTTTTTCATTTTATGAATTATTTTATACCACAAAGGTAACAAGTAAATCCGAGAATAGATACTAATCCATAATTATTTTCCCTTAAACCGATAAAAAAGGACGTTAATCAACATACCCCCTAAAACTGATATATCAACCATCTTCACAGACAGTTGATATATCTTACATACAAACACATATCAGCTTTTACGCTAATATGAGGGATAAGTCAGGAATATACCGCTGTATTCTTCCCAACTCGTATAATGCAGGGAATTCATGAATATATCATGAGTTCAGGGACCTACATATTTCTTTGATATTCCTTTAAATAGTTCGTAATACCTTCCAGCAATATATTCGTGACGCACAGCTTCCCTTCTTCTGAGAGAAGGAATTCAACATTCTTCTTATTATCCTGAAAGAAATTCTCGACTAGCACTGCCGGACAATTCGTTTTCTGACAGATATAAAGATTAGCAGTCCAATACAACTTGTGCGGAGACGGACGACGTACTTTCACCTTCCTATTCAAGGCAACTTGTGCCAGTTGCCGGGCAAGCCGTTTGCTATTCATTGAAGCATTGTTACCAACAAATACGCTCCATCCGTTTGCAGACATCCACTCAGCACCATTCCCCATCGCATTGCAATGGATTGATACCAATATAGTCTCTTTGCCGAATGCATTGACACGCTTCACACGCTCAGATAACGTCACATCATTTTCTTCCGGCACAATACGCATAGCATCAATGCCTTCATTTTGTAATCCGGTTACCACTCGGTCTGCAATCTCACGAATATATGCATACTCCTTCAAACGACCGTCAGGCGAACATTTGCCGGGAGTTTCCTTGCCGTGTCCGTTATCTATTAATATTTTCATGTGTAGATGGTTCTATTTTTGATACACTCCGTCCTTGGCCTCAAATATCACCGAAGGCTCAAATACTTCTACTGTATGCCATGCACCTTTGGGGATTTGACAGCCATACTTGGCTTCTGCAGGATTGAGGTGAATACGTTGTACTTCTTGATACGACACCTTGCGAGATACATCTTGAGCATCCATACCTTGTAGAAGTCCTGCCATATCATTCTCATATGAAACAACCTCTTCATAAATAATTTCGTCCAACTTACCACACAAGCAGATTACAGTTTCTGTAGTATCTTCATGGCGATGGATAGGCACTTCAGTTCCTGGCAACAACGCATTGAGCATGCGTTGGCTGGTATCAGCAGATGAAGTACGCAGGTCGAAATTCTGACGCAAACGCGGATTTTCTTTAGCCTCCGCAAAGAGAGTTTCGAGCATTATTTTATTTATTTCCATACTGTATATTCAATTATTGGGCATTCGTTTCGCTCTTCTAGGAATAAAAAAGTAGAAGCAAAACACCCATAAACCTTTTAAATATTTCATACATAAACATTAATAACGTCTCAACACCACTTGGAACGCCTCTGCGTAACTGCATCCCCATTGACTACCTCGCATTGCAGCCAAACCTGAAATATACTCATTGCTACGAGGATGAGGATATGGACGCATGACACCACGGTACATAGCCAACGCCTCGCATTTGGCATCCACACCTTCCTTACCCACCTCAACATAACAGTTAGGACGAAATAAATTCATGGCATCATTGATTGCCCACTCGCTACATGAAGGTACTTCCATATACCAAAACTCCTTCACAGACTTTATATTTGACTGCCGCTGAAACAAACGAACAGCCTCCTGACAAGCCATGGAAGTCTGCAAATGATCATTGTTTGTATCTGCAGGATGATGTGTAATGATAATATCCGGCTCACTCTCACGTATTACACTTTCAATAAATTGTACCAATTTCAAGTGAGGAACAGTATTCATTTCAATATTTGGGAAAGTTCCTTCATATATTTTACTTACACCCAAAAACTTATTTGATGCATTTGTGTCATCTTCCAATTCGTTATCTCCTGGACGAAACGCACGAGCCTTTGCTTCCGTACACATGATAGCTACATCCACTGTCTGTCCTTCACGAGTCCATTTATACATAGATGCACCAGCACCAAGAGTCTCATCATCTGGATGAGCTACTACAAGTAAGTATTTCATAAATTTAGATTTTAAATGTTACTTTTCCATTGTTTCTTTCGCATCATTTATAAACTCGTTCAGCATCCATGTACATTCCTTACCGAACAACGCATAAATAATACAAATCACTGTATATATAATCATTTTCAAATCGTAGAAGATACCTGCTTTTTTCACGTATGTATATTCCAATTCACGACGTGTAGGATATACTTTTTCCATATATTCCTTTTCATCCGTGATTTGGTCCCCATATATGAAATCATACAAAGCAGCAGGACCACTCAATCCTACAGGTACTTTTGCAGCCTCATTCCATTTGCCATAACGAAACATTTCAAACTGATCTTGAGCAACAGGACGAGGACCAATGATTGACATTGTGCCATTCAGTATATTGATTAACTGAGGTAGTTCATCAATCTTAACCTGACGAATGAAGCGACCGAATGGAAAGATACGATTTTCTTCAGGACGAAGGCTTGCCTCCGCCCCCCTTAGTGTGCGAAGCACCTTCATAGAGCGGAATTTATACATCTTGAAAGGCTTATTACCTTTACCAATACGGTTGGCACAATAAAAGATAGGACCAAAGTCGCTGATCAGGATGCCAATAATCGCAATCAAAAATACAGGACTCAATACTACAAGTGCAATAAATGCACACATGAAATCAAATAATCTTTTAATTATTCTGAGGAACATACTATTACTAATTAAGTGAATAACCTTTCTTTCTGAATTCCTTTGCCTGCTCAACTGTCGGCCAAGTGAAATAACTGCCGTTTTCTGTATCATTCTTACGTGTTTTAAGCGTGCCAGTAGCAATCTGTTTGATGGTTTCTACAACCAACTCACCACCCAGTTCCTTGGTTTTCTTCATCAACTGGAACATCGTTTTGCAATCACTGATATCCACGCTTCCTTGTAGACAGATGTCACCATCGTCAATATCCGCACTCATATAGTGTACAGTTGCACCACCCAGTTTCTCATTATTATATAGATACCAAAAAGAAGGCATACATCCTCTATAGTTTGGCAGCAATGCACCATGTACATTAATGATACCATATTTAGGAACACTCAGTAACTCTGGTTTGATGATCTGAGGTGCTGAATACGAAATTATCAGGTCAGGTGCAATGTCACGCACATGCTGTACATAGTCCTTAACATTCAAATTTGACACCACATGGAAGTCAGCACCAATCACTTTAGCCGAATGTGCAATGTTGCACCTGCCTCCATACATCTTATAACCACTCACGACATCCATTACACCTTGCACCTTACGCCAAATAGTACGGAACCCCATCTTGGCACACTGGAAAAATCCGAACCACTTCAACATGTCCAAAATCTTATTGTCCAAAGCGTACTTGGCCCTATTATTCACCACTTCAACAATATTACACACCTTTGAAGCCTTCAATATGTTGGTTGGTATATAAAACGTATCGTTCTGAGTGATGACCATCACTTTCAGTCTGTTATTTCCCATTTTATTGTATTGTCGCTAAAATCTTTAATTATATAGTTTCTCAATCTCGTCCCAAATCACATGGCTATCAAAATTTTCCAAAACCCATCTGCGTCCGTTCCGGCCTATCGATTTTCCATATTTCATCAGCATCAACAGTTTTTCAGCTATATCATCCGAATCATGTGACACAAAGAATCCAGTCACGCCATCAACAATTGAATCCCTACAACCTGTAGCTCTTGTGGTCAGCACCGGTATAGACATTGACTGAGCCTCCAGTACACCTGTTGGGAACCCCTCACGGTATGAAGCCAAAACATAAGCATCAATCAATGAATAATAGAGTTCCATACCACCATTTACAAAACCGGTGAAAATGATGTCTGGATCATTCATAATGTTTTGTTTCAACGATTCCGGAATAGCATCACGCTCCTCAAACATTCCGACAAGCAGCAACTTCATTTTATGATTCTTTTTAAGTTTTATAAAGGCTTCAACCAACTCAATGATCCCCTTGTCACGAACCAGCCTGCCAGTGAAACCTACAACGAAATCATCCTCTTCTATACCATATTTAACCCAAAGTTCAGCGACCTTTGTATTATCCACATTCTTAGGATTAAAATGAAAGTGTGTATCTACACCATTGCAAGTACCCTTATTCAAAACACCTTGCTTATATGCAGGAGCAAGACGGTCTTTAATACTACCTTGCAGAACAGATGGACTGACACATATTATTTTTGTTGCGCAAAAAGATGTCAGTCTATCGGCTGCCATTATACACCAACGGACAACCCCTTTACTTGTTTCATAAACAAGACCATGACGAAAGAAAAGTCTCTTTGGGACTCTCGCTAGGAAAGAAGCTACAATACCGACTAATGCCCCCTTTGGCGTATGACCAACCACAATATCAATATTATTCTTCTTTATATAGTGATAGACAGCCTTGATAGCCTTGATATCATCAACCAGTGATATTTTTCTATTGATAGGTACTTCCAAATATTCTATGCCATGCTGCTTTGCATACTCCGGCAGATATTCGCTGGGACTACACACCAAGAACTCTTTATAACCTTTTTTCTGAAAATGGTCAAATTGATCGCCAAAATATGATAGCGTAAAATAAATATTTACAACATGAAGTATTCTCATATTAAATGTTATTTTATTAAACTCCAAAAATCATTTCTGATACCTTGTGAAACAGTCTCCAGCAAATGATTCTTTCTGCCCACCTCAAAAGCCTTGTGTTGCATCTGTATAAGATTGTTTTTATCAGACCATATATCACGCAACACCTGTTCCATTGTCTTTAGATCATGTACACATATTGCACACTCATTGCGTCTTAGATATGAACCACCTGCCTGTTTGTCATCACAGATAGCCATCACAGCACAACCACTGTCCAAACAATCCACAATCTTGGTTGAGAAAGACAATCGGACTATACGCTTGCTCTTTGAATCAAAGCCTTCAACATGCAATGCAATGTCGCTATTATGGTAAATATCCATAAGTTGGGACATCGATACAGGATCGTGCATAAAAGCCGACTTCCCGTCGTTCAGGGCTGCCCGTTGTGATTCTGTAAGTTCTGTATTGGTATAGATATCAAGACGGAAGTTAGCACCTTCAGCATTTACCTTACGAATTGCATCAGACAACACTTTTAGGGTCTTCCAACGATTGATATAAATACCACCACCATATATAAAACGAATTGGATCGCCAACAAACTTCTTTTCATATTTAGGCAAAAACTCTCCGCATTTGCACAATATCTTCATGTTAGCACCAAAGTCACGTTCGCATTGTTCCTTTTGCTCTTGCGTCATCGTGTAAACCAAACTATACAACTTGAAAATGCTTCGGGTATTTCTTCTAAGTGCAAAATGATTAATCCAAAACAACGGTGAAAAGTTCAACTGATTATTCCCATAAAAGTCATCAGAGATGTATGATACCACAGAAACATCTGCTGTCTTCTTTACCAATCTGAGCATTTTGTGCATATAGTGATTGCCATAACAAGGGGCAAATATGATATCAGGATTAAAGCAGGTGACAAAATCCTTTATTTCCCCTTCGTTCCATCGTCCCAAAGCCCATGCAACTTCCCTTGCCAATCTTAGATAGCCACCCGCCCAACGCACTCCACCGTAGCTTTGTCGCTCGGCTACGGTAAAAACAGGATAGTCGTCATATTTTAATGTCATACCAGCCAATCCCTTCCCCAATATACTGTTTACCATCATCTTATCGGTTATCTGATAGTATTTTTTACACAACTTATTGTTGGGTAACTGTTCGTTACAAAATATCTGAGCAAATTCAGCATCGAAGCCCTGAAAGATATTAGAGAGCACATTACCACCATTCTGTTCGTCTCTCCATGCCTCTTTTGAAATTATTAGTATTCTCATTTATGTCTATATTTTACATAAAAGCCTAACAGCTTTCTTACTGCTGTATATCCAAGGATACTACATTTATTTACAATGTGCACATAAGGATACCAACTATACTGTATTAAAGACCAGAATTGCTTCATGTCTTTAATAAGATCATCAATATCACGTTCTTTTGAACGTGAAGTGTTTGTTAGCCAAAGAACATATTGATTTGCCAAAAAATGATTCAAGTAAATATTGTTGGGGAGAGGACTTGCTTTCATTCTCGCATACTTTTCAATAACATTTTTCATATCAATCAGGTGTTTGCGACTGACATTGTTGGATATTGACAATGTATTTTGTTGCCTATAAATATAAAACGGCAGATCAATAAAAGCAATCTTTGAACTAAATTGTAATAAGGACAAGCACCACTGAATATCTTCACTCAACTGACCTTTAACAAAACGCAGGTCAAATCTATTTAAAAAGCTTCTCCTTACTACTTTGTCACATGCTGAAGCCACAAAGAGGTTCTTCCTCATCATTACCTCCATTGAAGTATCAAGCCCAACGCCTGTAGGTCGTACATTGGCATACTTATCAATATTTTGGTAATACTTGCAAAGACGGTAAACCAGCACATCGCAACCTGTTTTGTCAATAGCATCAACCACCTGATTCAGTGCAAATGATTGATTCCACCAGTCATCACTATCCAAAAACATTAGATAATCTCCTGATGCCGCCTCAATACCATAGTTACGCGCATCACTCAAACCACCATTAATCTTATGTATAACCTTTACACGCGCATCACTTTTTGCATATTCATCACAAATGCCAGGACACTCATCGGGACTCCCGTCATCTACTAGTATCACTTCAATATCCCTATACGACTGCTCAAGAACGCTATCCACACACTGGTGTAGATAAGCTTCCACCTTGTAAATTGGGATTATTATTGAAATTTTCATATATACCCTACTGTCAAAAAGCAATTAAAATTTTAGACTACAACATTTCATTACATTACCCACTTATGTGTTTGATTTTTGAAGTTATGCTTAATCTCTTTTAAAAATATCTCTTGTATAAACCTTTTCAATTACATCATCAAGACAGCAGTCATAGCGGTTTGCGATGATAGCCTGACTCACCTGCTTGAACTTTGCAAGGTCATTGACCACCATACTACCAAAGAAAGTCGTTCCATCCTCAAGTGCAGGCTCGTAAATCACAATATTAGCACCCTTGCCCTTGATACGCTTCATCACGCCTTGGATTGAGCTCTGGCGGAAGTTGTCAGAATTCGACTTCATGGTCAGACGGAAAACACCGATGGTACATTCCTCCATTCCATCCTCAAACTCATTCTTGCCAGAATAGCCATACCAGCCAGCCATCTTGAGGACCTGATCAGCAATGAAGTCCTTACGAGTGCAGTTGCTCTCAACAATAGCAGTCATCATGTTTTGAGGCACTTCGTTATAGTTTGCGAGCAGCTGCTTAGTGTCCTTTGGCAGACAATAGCCACCATATCCAAATGAAGGATTATTATAGTGAGTACCGATACGAGGATCAAGACCAACACCTTGGATAATAGCCCGTGCATCCAATCCCTTGACCTCAGCGTATGTGTCGAGTTCATTGAAATATGAAACACGAAGAGCAAGGTATGTATTGGCGAACAGTTTTACAGCTTCAGCCTCTTTCATACCCATAAATAGAGTATCAATATTCTCTTTGATTGCGCCCTCTTGTAGCAATGTAGCAAATGTCTTGGCATCCTCCTCCATATGGTCACCAGCAATTTGGATGATTGCTTCGTTCTCTTCCTCAAATTCCGAATTCTTGATAATCTTGGGATAACCTACAATAATGCGAGAAGGGTACAAATTGTCGTAGAGAGCCTTACTCTCACGCAGAAACTCCGGAGAGAACAACAAACGGAACTTGAAATCTGTACCTTTAGCTGCAAACTTCTGAGCATACTTAACATATAAGCTGCGTGTGTACCCAACTGGAATAGTAGACTTAATTACCATCAGAGTCTCTGGATTCACATCAAGAACTAAGTTTATCACATCCTCAATGTGATGTGTGTCGAAGAAGTTCTTCTGAGGGTCATAGTTTGTAGGAGCGGCAATCACAACGATATCTGCATCCTTGTAGGCACTTGCACCATCCAAAGTTGCAGTAAGGTTCAGTTCCTTCTCTGCAAAGTATTTTTCAATGTACTCATCCTGAATAGGAGAAATGCGGTTGTTGATTTTCTCCACTTTTTCGGGAATAACAT
Source organism: Bacteroides sp. f07 (assembly GCF_042854785.1). Lineage (NCBI taxonomy): Bacteria > Pseudomonadati > Bacteroidota > Bacteroidia > Bacteroidales > Bacteroidaceae > Bacteroides > Bacteroides sp. f07. Next base: position 2,037,790 of record NZ_BAABXI010000001.1, read on the forward strand.
CAACAGCTGTTACTTTATGATGCTGTGCAAGCAAAGTTGCTATTGAAAGGCCAACGTAGCCTGTGCCAGCTACTGCGATCTGAATTTCATTGAAGGTTCTCATTGTTGTTGATATTTATTTTTATATAAATCATTATTTATTGCTTATCATACGATTCATCAAGTCGATGTACATCATCATATTTTTTTCCATGGAGAACATTGACTCGGAACGTGAGCGACAATTATCACGATATACCTCACATCCAACTTGACGAATCTCTGCGATCTTTTGGGAATAAAGTTCAGGAGCAAGTGATGGTATAAGGTATCCACATTTCTCGTCCCGACCAATCAACTCGGGTGTTGCAGTGCCATCGTATGCTACAACGGGGACACCTGAAGACAAAGCTTCTGCTGTTGTTTTACCAAAGGTTTCCTGAAGTGTAGGGTTCACAAAAACATCAGCCATCGCATACAGTTCCGCGAGTTCAGCCACATTTACCGTTGGAGGTAGATATGAAATGTTTCCTCTCTTGTGCAATACAGACGAACTGTCACCTACCAAAACCAACCGCATATCGTTGGGAAGAATGTCACTAAGCAAATGAAAAAAGTTAATGCCCTTTGCTAACGACCAAGCCTGTGAAACACCCAAAACAATAAAATCCTCGGCAGAGAATCCATATTTCTTCCGTATTGGCGTTTTATCCTTTGGACAGAATGTCTTCAAATCGATCCAATTATATATGCACTGAATATCGAATGCTTTGCCAAGAATAGACTGCTTAGCATCATTTGCCACCCATTGAGAAACACCAATTGCAGCAAGTTTCTTTATGGTGCCAAAGAGCTCTTTTTTCTCCTTAAGCATTGTTGTAGTCTGATCGAAGAACCAACTATGTAAATCTGTCTTCAGAACAGGACAATGACCACACTGTTCCTTCCATTTACTACATCCGGGAGCTATATAATACACACAATTACCCGTGTAAAACCAACAATCATGCAGAACGAGTATTGTTGCAATATCATGTTTGGCAAGATACTTGAGTAGCATTGGGAGATTGACATAATTGCCATGAAGATTACGAAGAATAACCACATCTGGCTGGATTACATCCATATATTTCAACAATCCTTTTGTTGCGCAATGTGAAAAATATCCCTGTTTCCCCCATATTCTCGAAAACAACGCATGAAACTTGTAGTCGACCTTGTTTCCTATATGATAACAATTTTCAGTCAGATCTGCCAAATCAGGAGCAGCCACATACGATTCAATGCCATGACTCTGAAAAAATTCATGCATCTCACGGGTCGTGCGTCCTGTACTAGAGTTGGCAAATACTGCATTTATTTGTAATACTTTCATTGATTCCTAAATTTTATCTTCAGAACATTCATCCAAACAAACTGTGGTAAGTATTTCATTATAAAAAGCATATACTTATTCGCTCCCATGGTTGGATTTTTCATATACTCTTCGTAATTGATAAAAATCTCCCCTTTTATCCTATTGAAATGCTCAGAAGCCTTTTTCATTTCAGAATATTTTTTTAGCTGAAACAAGACGAAGAACTGCTTGGAGCAAAGATTTTTGCGTGCTATATTATAATATTCAGGAAGATGAACCATCAATATTTGAGAGATACCATCCTGAATTGGCAATAAAGCAAGTTTGTTAACGTTAAAAGAAGCTGTCATTGTACTATTTTCCCTGTTCAAATAAAAATACAACGGATTATTGATGCACACAATTTTAGTACTTTTTGATACCGTGTTGTAAATAAATTCATCATCCTCGTACGCTCGAACCTCCCTAAACTTAACATCACTTACAATTTCACGCTTGAATAGCTTGCAGCAAACACTCGTATTGATATGCTTTCCTGTACCCACTGTCAGTTCTGCTAACGCCTCCTTCTTTGTATATATTTCTTTAAAAACATCAGGATAAGAACATGATTGCTCTCCAGTGGGTTCAACCTTCCACCAACCACATTGGACGATGTCTGCACTCTCACGAATCATTGTGTCATAAAGAGTTTTGTACATTTCTGGTTCTATCCAATCATCACCATCAATATAACCAATATATTCACCTTGTACATACTCAAATGCGTAATTTCGTGCGGAAGCCTGACCACCATTTTCTTTTGATAATACTTTTATGCGATTATCCTTTTGAGCATATTTATTACATATTTCCAAAGATTGGTCGGGAGATCCATCATTAACAAGAAGAAGTTCAAAATTGTCGTAAGTTTGAGCCAATATACTTTCTATACATTTAGGAAGATACTGTTCAACCTTATATATAGCTACAATTATGCTAATCAATGGTCTACTCATAAGTTATTAACTATAAATTTCCAATTAAGACAGGATACAATTATATTTGGTCTCCAAGCTACATTACCACCACTTTCAGGAACATTAGGTATAAACTTTGCCTTTGTTCCCGAGTAGTCATGATTAGTTAGAAACTCCCCCTTTAAGTTATTCACCTCAAATATATTATAAAATCTTTCTATTTGATCTTTTCTAAAAAAATCATTTTCTGTTAGCAGGCAGAAAAGTTTCGAGTAATTTATTCTACTGCTACGTCTATACCATTTTGATAACGCCTCTTTGGGTGTTGAATAATGCATAAAATAGACCTCAATATCATCAATTCTACCAACAGGGAAAGAAAATGGTTTATATGAATTATAAATTGACGATTGGGAAGGTTCTATCAATTCAACACTATGTTTAAAGTAGTACTCAGGTCGCGATATCAACTTTAAATAATCATCTGTAGTAAAATAAACACCTTCTGTTGGTGTTTTATAAGCAATACCATAATACTGATAGACATACCCCCCTGTGCAATTGTTGCTGATAATGCTGAAATCATCACATTTCAAGCCAATACGTCTTTTCCATTTAAAGAAACGTACCAATACATGATAATATGGCTTTAATAGCTGTTTCAATTTATTCATCTTTTCCAATATTTATCAACTATATCTGTTGCTTTTACAAGGTATGCTTCAGATCCTTTTTGAGAGAGAATCTTTGCAGGTATCCCCCCAACACTTACATTGGGAGTAGGAATATCTTTGCACACAACTGAATTGGCTCCAACGGCAACACCATCTGCAATATGGACATTTCCAATTACAGCCGTTCCAAAACCAAGGAATACATTATCGCCAACCATTGGCTTCATATTATCTCCTGTAAACCCAACGACTGTGCCACCAATTACTCGAAAGTTCTTTCCACATTGTCCTCCAATTATCACCATTCCGTAATGCTCTATGCAAAGTCCGGGACCGATTACATTGAACGCGATAGAAAAGCCTAATTTATGACTCAATTTTACATACTTGTATTTGAGATACTTGCCATAAAGGCGACCTATAAGGTCATGACGACAATTCTCGTAATACTCACATTTGCGGAGAAGCCGCTCAAATGTCCAAATAATATCATGCAAATATCTTGGTCTTTTAGTCGTTTTTCTAAGCGCAACCTTATCACACTCCAAGTAGTATAGATAATCTTCTTTACTTTGTATCATCTTTAAACCAATTATTGTTTATAATTTCTGCTTTACTAATAGGACCATCGGGGTAATATATCGGTTTGCCTGTCTCTATGATTGCTTTACACAACTCATAAAATCGTTGTGCGCCATTCTTTGGATTCCAAAGATTTAACATGGTATCAATCGCATTCTTTGAAAGTCGTTTACGAAGTTCTTTTGACTCTATCAGTTTCAGCACATTTCGCTCAAATGAACCATAATTCCCAGTCTCGTAAATCAATCCATTTTCGTTATGCTTAGCAAGGAAAGGAGTCGCCCCTATACCATGACTTGTAACAACGGCACAACCAGAGGCCATCGATTCACCAAGAACTGCCCCCCATCCCTCATTGAAGTCAGATGTAAACAGATAGATGTCTGCATGCTCCATAAAGGTGCGAACCTCTGTTGGTTTCATAATACCATGTATAATAACATTATCCTCAATATTATAGTCTTTTATAAGACTCTTCATGGCGGTTTCTTGCTCTCCTGAACCAATAATATCCAAAACGAAGTCAACATCACGTTCTTTCAATGTCTTAGCAATACGGATAGGATAATCAGGGTGTTTCAATTTTAAGAAACGACCAGCCCATAGCAAATGGATCTTGCCATCATCAACCTTTGTTTTTCTGCCCTCTGGATAAGCGACCTCAATAAAATGCCCCCATTTGAACCTACGACCTTTGAAAGCTGTAATTTTTTGCGTATCTATAGCTGTAAATCCGCTTGCCGCAAGCAAATAAAAATTGCTTTTGTGACCAGGAATTATGAATCGCTTCAATACCGTTATGAAAGTTAAAGGATTCAACATATGCCATACACCGTTACGGAACAACCGTTCGGCATAGAAGAAAGTTAATTTATCCTTTTTTACACGTTCTGCAATAAACTCATTCGGTGCAGCACCAAGAATCAAAGCATCTGCATTGTTACATGAATCCATGGCTCTTACATAGTCATCAGGACTTTCATATGAACATATGCAATAAGGAACATCTGACATATCCTGCCACCCCATATTTATTCGTCCCTGCTCTATCGGTTTGGTTTGTATAAAAACAAAATCAATTCTTGGATTTTCATATAAAGCATCACAAAGAAATCTCTCGTGATGATTTAGATAATTTGAAGCGAATACGATTTTCATTAGAAAAAAAATTCATAGTTGAAACTGTCGTCAAGTCTATGGATAAATATATATCCCATCATTGACAAAACTATAATCAAAACAATACTCTTATTTCTCGTATTTTGAGTCAATAATTCCTCCAGTACCAAATAAGTGTGAGGCATGAAATAAAAGGAGACACGTTCCGCAGTTCGGCTAATCAGACGCGCAGTCCATACTGATAATGACATAAATGAGATATTTACACTACCAACATTCGTTTCTTTTTGTTTTTGTATTTCGTCACGGTATTTATATGCATAATATGTAATAATCGCTACAATACTAAAAAATATGTATCCATTATCTGCTTTTTCAATATTCGTATACTTATCATATTCCATTACATCTGCAGCCCAAAGAAGCATCTTATCTCCAAGAAGTACAATTACCAATAGCCCCATAAATAACACCCCAGCTTTCTTCGGTGTCATATTCATATTTCCAATAATATATAACGGTATAGCCAATACCACTGATTTATGGAATTGTGCAGCTAACACGATCAATAACAAGAAGTACAATGTTTTCTTTTTTTTTACAAATTCATATGCAAACATTGTTATGCAAATCGCAATAGTCTGTCTCATTCCAGAAAGGGAAAATTGGAAGAATCCCATTGTAGTAAAAAAATACAATAATACTACTTTATTTGTAGCATTTCTTGCTATAAAATAGAACATTGATACGCATGTAAATAAAGAAGTCGCATAGATTAAGTAACGTGAATCATTTGTAAATAACTTTATTATAATCTGCAATAGATAGAAACCATGTTCATAATCCAACGTGTCATCAAAATAAGAAGTATAGTTTTCCAAATCTACCATTTCAAACATATGTAAATACGGCATTGTGTCAGTCCCTACAGTTTCCGATCGCAAGGCAAGTATCAAGAATATAGGTAATGTTCCTGCAAACAATAGTTTATTACCAGACCGCTGATTCGAGTACCGCTGTTCAATAAAGACTAAAATTAACAGCCAAAGTAATAACAAGTAATATATCATATCATTACTGTCCCGTAAAAGTGGATAAATAGTTCTTTGAAATAATTGAAATATAGTCTATTAGATACTACTTTTTAGGCGCGACGATTTGAAATCATACCTTTGAGGTCAATTAAGGTGACCTCAAATGAACCAAGATAAATATGTTTTCGCTCAGTTAGTAGAATTCTTGAACAATGATAAGTTCAGAAGACTTGTAGACAAGTATGATGGCAATCGTTATGTGAAACATTTCACTTGCTGGAGTCAGTTACTTGCAATGATGTTCGGTCAACTCAGTAATCGTGAAAGTCTTCGTGACTTGATTGTAGCTTTGGAAGCACATCAAGGAAAGCGTTATCATTTGGGATTGGGTCGTGAGCCCATTGCCAAAACTACGCTTGCATCTGCCAATCAGAATCGGGATTACAGAATCTTCGAAGATTTTGCTTTCTATATGATGAAGGAAGCATGTGAAAAACGATCGACTCACATCTTGGATATTCCAGGAAGGAAGTATGCGTTTGATTCCACTACGATTCCTTTATGTTTGGCTACATTCCCTTGGGCGAAGTTCCGTAAGAAAAAAGGTGGAGTTAAGGCTCATGTCCTTTATGACATAGAAGCACAACTTCCAGCCTTTTATACAGTAACTACAGCATCCAGGCATGATTCAACAGAAATGTCCGCAATTAATTATGAGCCAAATGCTTATTATATATTTGACAGAGCGTATGACTCGTTTAAAGAACTTTATCGGATTCATCTTACAGGTTCTTTCTTTGTAGTCAGAGCGAAGTCTAATCTGAAATGCAAGTTCTGTAAATGGAAGCGTAGAATGCCGAAGAATATCCTTTCAGATGCGGAAGTGAAACTGATAGGGTACACTTCTGAAAAGAAGTATCCTGAATCATTCAGAGTCATCCGTTTCTATGATGAAGAGGATGATCGTGAATTCACATTCCTGACGAATGCCAAACACATATCTGCACTTGATGTTGCCAATCTTTATAAGAAAAGATGGTTCGTGGAACTTTTCTTCAAATGGCTGAAACAACACCTTAAGATAAAAAGGTTCTGGGGTACTACCGAGAATGCGGTTCGAATACAGATTAGTGTTGCTATCATCACCTATTGTTTAGTAGCTATTGTCCAATATGATATGCAACTGAATCGTTCAACTTATGAGGTCTTGCAGATTCTTAGCATCTCATTAACAGATAAAACGCCTTTACAAGAGCTGTTTAATAAGACTAATTTCAATGATGTCAAAGAACAATTTAATCCCCTTATTCCGGGATTATTTGATTAATTAATAACTCGTCCCGATTTTAACGGGACACTAGTGATATCATATATATTTTCACCTTAAATAATTATTCAATAATTCAATACATCGTTGACGTTCCTTCTCTAAAAGAATATTTGTATTCTCCCAATCTATCTTATCATCTATTTGGATATCAGATAGTTGTGATATGGAAATTAACCTATGCTCAAGCTGTAAAACAGATAATAGAGATTCGAACCTTGCCATTCCGCGACCCGGATTGCCAATAACCCAAAAGTCCTTATTGAAAATAATACTGAACACCATACCATGAAAGGAATCGATAATAACCAACTTTGCGTCCATAAACCCTCTTAACCATTTAGTTACTGATGAGAAAGGTTTCTTTGTATTGAACGAATCATTCCCCTCATTGTCCTCTTGGTTGACAGTAAAGGGTGTTAAGTCTTCCCTTTGAGCCATCCCGTTTATAACCGACAAAACCTCTGGAGTTTTATTGAATACATAATAAAACAAGTTCCCTTCACTTTTTACTTCATGTTCATTCTCAACCAATCTAATATAATCTTCTCTCTGTAAAAGCATAGTTGGATCCAACACGTGGGTAGCTTCTACACCTAAATATTCCTTACACAACGAGATTCCAGAACTTTCACGAACCGTTATCAAGTCGAATTTTTTGGCAAGTTTAGAGCATACTGTTGTTTGCTTTTCATCATATTCCCAAAAGTCAACTCCGAATGATGTAGCATATGCAATGCGTTTTACCGTATCGTTTTTTGTAAACTGTAGAAACATTTGTTCTAACAAAGGGTTATATGCAGGTCTCCATGTTTGATCACTACCTACTATATAGGCTTCTTTTGGGTGCTGAATATGATAATAAGAAAACGCTTTTGCTGACTTTAGGGGTTGAGTGCGGGAAATATATTTATTTATAAATTCTACCAGCCTAATGCCCTGTTTTGCATTTTCTTTTTGTTGTTGCAATATGGTTCGTTTAATCCGCCCAATACTATACAGAAAATAGTTTCTAATAAGTTCATTAAGTCTTTGGAAAGCGTTATTCCTGGACAGAGGATCCCAATCTAAGGTCTCAACCTCATGTCCATTTCTTTTTAAAATAGTCTGTAGAGCATAATTCTGCAACAAACATCCGTAATTATAAAGGAGCGCTTGCGTTAATATTCCTATCTTCATTTTACTATTCTTTTAACAATATTTCTCTTTAACCACTCTATAAGTCGGTGGTTAAAACTAACCTCAAAGTGCTTGTTAACCTTGCTTGCCGCTCTTATGCCACCTTCTGCATATTTTTTCCAAAACACACTAACATATTCCGTTTCAGAGACACAATGTTCGATGGGGGGATTATACTTCAAAGCGTATTCATAGTCTGTTTCTTCAATGTCGGGTAACATCTCCAACAAAGCACATCCCTTTGACGAATATCCCAATACAAGAGAAACCCCTTTATCATCCAGCCATCTACTATACTTCAAATCATAGCCCCAAAAGTCAGCTAAGGTAATGTCTGCACATGATTTTCCAGATTTTGCAGGACACTTATAGCAAGAAGGGCGAAGCGATAAATTGTTCAGGAAGAATTTCATATAGAGATCCTGATTGTATATAGTGGACAACAAAATTGAATTTTGGTAGTTCTTAGAGGGTGACTTGTAAACAACAAAACCAAATTTTTTCCAACTATAACCACCAAGTTGCTTTTCTCTAAAATTTATGTCTGTTATCGTAGGCATAATCTTTAAAGAAGAAGACAAAACCGATTTTTTCCAGCCGCTTCGCTCGGATTTTATTTCTTCCAAATATTTACGCCAAACTCCAGGGCTTGGAACGCCATGGCAAACCACATCAACGGTAATTAAATTATCATAATCCTTGCGAAGACACTTCATGAGACCAGCAATCTGGCAAGAGGTACCTGTGTACAACACTTTTCTTCCCTGCTTAAGGAATTCAAGAGTCCGCCTGTAGGTTTCCCCTATTCTGCTCTGAACATACTTAGAGCCACGAAAAGCATCCAAACCCTTTATAGTTTCAACATAATCATGAACCACATCCAAATTCTCATCAAAGCGAGCTCCAAATACACACCCCCCCTCTGCAATGACAGTCTCTGCTAATAAGGTAAAAACGCCACCGGAGGAACTTTTCAATCGAATCTCTTCATTCGGATTGATTGCAGCAAATACTTTAAGTGGTATTCGAGGTTCGTTTGGATTGAGCACAAGGCATACTTTCTCGCAAAGACCACAATCAATACATTGTTCTTTGTCTACCACAGGATATCGGAAACCTTGCCCATCTTCTTCAAATGAGATGCATTGCTTGGGGCAAGACTGCATACATGCAGCACAACCGCAACAATTATGTTTGTCTATTATGTTGATCATTTTTAGGGGAGATTCAAAAAACTTATAAAATGTCAGTCAATATACGTTTAATCTTTCTTAATGGCATCTTTACGAATCTTTTCAACATACCTATATAGTACAACGTATTTTGCTCTATAGCTATTGTAATATACGTTTTCCAAAAGGGTTTTTCAAACAAGTCCATAACATATTTTTTAGTCTTAGAGTCTCGTACCATTGACAGATTAGTCAACTCTAGATTAAATAATGGCATTATGGAATTTTGTGTAAAATTCTTCAATGATTTATATGGATATTTACTCATATTTGAAAGAAGCAAATATCGATACAATACTCTTGTTATTGGTCTATCGATAATATAGTTAACCTCATATTTCTTTAAACCTTCGTTATTGCATATAGCAAGGAGACGTTCAAAGGCTTCGTAATTCCTTTTTTGTATAAAGATAAAATACTCAGGTTTTCTAAGTGCCCCTCCTAAGCCTATTTGTTTTTCATATTTTGTCCATATAAAATTTAAAGCATATGCAGCCCCTGTGTAATAAAATCGATTAACATGATGAAGGTAGTCTAAGACAAAAATCTGATCTTCGCCTAAAGTTACATCCTCCTGAAACATAATTTTGTGTTCGTCCAATATTGATTTTCGAAATAATTTATCATGTACAAAGAAAAAATCATGACTATAAGGGTCGAACCTATTAAAAAGATAGTCTATTATCTTGTCGCGACTTTCTAAATCAACCTTATCCCCATCAGGATAATGCTTTAATAACACTTTGCCATCTCTGAATCGTGAAAAGCCTCTACCAAACATCAATAAATCATAAGCTTCGAGATACCCTCCATCATACAGTGTACTATAACATGAAGGATGTATACCGTCATCACTATCTACAAAAGTAACCCAGTCACCAGTTGCATTACCAAGACCATTATTACGAGCTGCGCTAACTCCAGCATTATTCTGGGGAATAACACTTATGCGGGAATCTTTAGATGCCAATTCTTCGCAGATTTTTAAGCTGTTATCAACACTACCATCATCAACAATAATAATCTCAAGATTTTTATATTCTGATTGAATAATGCTACTGACACATGCAGTTATAGTATTTTCTCTATTATAAACAGGTATGATAACAGATATTTTAGGTCTATCCATAAGTCATCAATTGTAATACGTAGTATTAATGATTAGATCAATTTGTTAACAATTTATGTAATTTCAAATAAACGGTTAATCCATAAGGTATAAAAGTTATAATATATATAATATGATGAGTAATTTTCGCATTACCTAAATCACATAATCTTTTATACAATCTCCTAATATGTTCTGATGATTTACGCACAAGTATAACATTGAACAAATCCGTGACAAGCAGATTGCGAATCTCAGAAATATAGAATTCTTTCTTGCGGGATTCCAGACCATTTATACTATTAATAGCCGAAACTAGAGTATCCTCGTAAGAGTGGTATCTCTTAATTATTCCATCGATATCGCCATATTGTCCTCTTGAATGAGAATTGGATCGTGCAAGTACATTGCACAATATTTCTTTAATGGTATAGCTCTTATATCTAGCTAATATCGGGAGCATGATTTGCCAATTTTGACCAGTATTCTTAGCGCAGAAGATCTCCAACCCTGTTACCTCTTTCAAGTAGTCAATACGAACCATATATGCAATTGGAGGAAAGTAGAATCCATTTCTTGAGAACAGACAATCCTCAAACAACTCAAAATCCTTATAGTCTGGGGCATCCAATCCTGAGGTAGACAATGTTTCTAAAGTATCTTCATCAACAAACTGTAGCGCGCTTCTTACCAAACCATAATCTTGAGGCAACTCTTCAAACTTGGTGACAAGTTTTGAGATAAAAGCGGATGAATTGTAATAATCATCACTATCAGGCCATAACAAATACTTGCCTGTCACCAGTTTCAGAGCCCTATTTATGGCATAAGATTGCCCTGCGTTCTCTTGGTATATATATGAGAGATTATATCCCTTCTCTCCAAATTTCGAGATGTAACTTTCAACAACATATCGAGTGTTATCTTTCGATCCATCATCTATACAAAACATTTCCACATAGGGATAGTCCTGCATCAAAACAGAATCCAAAAGACGATGTAATATTGCTCCCGTGTTATAACAGGGTGTAATTATTGATACAAGTTTATCTTTCATGAGTGAAACTTTTTCACAATTTTTATAGTAATACTAACACGCATATCTTTTGATAATAATGCATACCATCCTGTTACACCAAGACATATAAGTGTTGATAGAACAGTTAGAACAAGCCTAAAGAAACCTTCCTCAATATTTACATGCAACAAGTAGATTATTAATACAGGTAAGACAGATATCAATAAACATCTCAATAGCACATCACAAACAAATGTGTTCACTTTATAAACTGGACAATACATGTGCAGTGTCCATGCATTAGACAACATGCCAAGTATTACTGCACAAAAGTTGAAAGCATACGATATCCATGCATTACCGCCCAAAGAGAAAGCGAAATATGAAATTGGCATAACTAGCAGATATAGTGTTCCATTAATAAGACTTGGACGTTTAATCTTCCCTGTTGCATGTATTCCAGCGACAATTAAATATGATACATTAGAAAACAAACAGAAAAGCATAGTAAATAGGCAAAAATAAGATGTCTGCTCAGGTACCACTCCCAACCACAATTTAAGAATATAGTCAATTTCACCTAAGATGGGTACAATTATCATCATCATCAATAAATAATTCATCTTACATGAATTATTAATAAGTCCAGACATCTCTTCATAATGATTTTGAGCATAATACTTGATGATCTGTGGACGAACAGCTGTATTTATATTATTTGCAAATGCTCCCACAGCACCTTGAACATTCGTTGCTATACCTGCTGCCGCATTCATTGCTGGACCAAAGAAAATATTGATTAGCATAGCTACACCTTGAGTACGAGCTGTTACACTGAGATTACCATATAAATCCCACCCCGAAAATGACAGCATTGGTTTTACGATTTCAGGAGAGTATTTTCTCAGAACATGACACTCCTTGAAATGGCAAATACAATAATACCTATAGTACATAGCGATTCCAGCACCAACCATAAGTACCAAAATTGCATATATTATAAGTTTGTCTAATGGTAATATCACCAATAAGTATAGTGTTCCAAGTTTGAGAAACACATTGACAAGTTCCACATATGCATACACATTCATTTTCTCATGAGCAATGATACTGGCATTATATGGTACTTGCGTTATTGAAATGAGAGTCGATAGAACGGATAATTGAAAAACAACATGAGCCGCAAACATACGATTCTCAGCTATAACCATCTTAGATGTCAAGAACCATAATCCTATAGTTTCACTCAATAAAAAAACGATTAATGCGATAATGGTATGAACCCAAAATGATGACGAAAAAGTGTCCCGTAGTTCACAAATATTTTCTTTACCAAGAGCATAAGTCAAGAAACGACTAGTCGCGCCAGACATAGTACTATTTATGAAAGAGAACATAGCCACCACCCCACCAACCACATTGTATATACCATAATCATCTATACCCAATGTATGTAATATGACCCTAGATGTATAAAGCGACACCGCCATGGATATAAACATGCGAATATATAAAAGTAATGTATTTTTTGCTATTCGCTTGTTATTTTGGGAAATATATTGCATATATTATTTTAATACTAATACCGAGCATTTAATAATTATTGCAGCAACAGAAGGAGGCAAGCCTTCTGCTACTTGGGGATGTTGATATGGTAGAACTTCCTCCACACCATTTTATTAACCACACCAGTGTAGCTTTGAATAATCTTCACCACCTTCTTGGCAACATCTTCAACATATACAGGTACGGGTATCCCGTTATCACCCTCGGCATTCATAGCAATAGCCGTGTCTACAGCCTGAAGGAGAGATTTTTCGTCAATGCCTGCAAGAATAAAGCCAGCCTTATCCAACGATTCGGGACGTTCGGTACTGGTACGAATACAGACAGCCGGAAAAGGATGCCCCACACTGGTAAAAAAGCTGCTTTCCTCGGGCAAAGTACCCGAATCACTGATTACAGCAGCAGCATTCATTTGAAGGCAGTTGTAATCATGAAAACCGAGAGGTTCATGACGTATTACACGTTTATCCAATTGGAAACCGCTCTTCTCAATACGGTTGCGCGAACGGGGATGACAGCTATAAAGGATAGGCATGTCATACTTCTCAGCTATGGCATTGATGGCATTGAACAGTGAAAGGAAATTCTCCTCTGTGTCTATGTTCTCCTCGCGGTGGGCACTGAGCAGGATGTATTTGCCCTTCTCCAAACCGAGACGTTGATGAATATCGCTGGCTTCTATGTCGGCAAGATTGGCATGCAATACCTCAGCCATGGGACTACCGGTAACATAGGTGCGTTCTTTGGGAAGACCGCACTCATGAAGGTATCTTCTTGCATGCTCGCTGTATGCCAGATTCACATCACTGATGATATCAACAATACGTCGGTTGGTCTCCTCAGGAAGACATTCATCCTTGCAACGGTTTCCTGCCTCCATGTGGAAGATGGGAATGTGCAGGCGCTTTGCCGCAATGGCACTCAAACAAGAGTTGGTATCACCCAATATAAGCAATGCATCAGGTTTGATCGCATTCATTAATTTGTAGGAGCAGTTGATGATATTACCAACCGTTGAACCCAAGTCGTCACCTACGGCATCCATATAAACCTCAGGATCGGCTAATTTCAAATCCTTGAAAAAAACTCCGTTGAGGTTGTAATCATAGTTCTGACCAGTATGCGCCAAAACTGTATCAAAGTATTTGCGACACTTGGTGATAACTGCCGCAAGACGAATAATCTCCGGTCTTGTACCTACTATGATAAGAAGTTTCAGTTTGCCGTTATCCGCAAACTTTACATCGCTATAATCTGTTTTAATATCTGCCATAATGTATTTATTCTACGGGTAAGAAATAAGTGTCCGGACAATTGGGGTCAAATGCCTCGTTGGCCCACATGAGGGTTACCAAATCGCAAGTATCAGAGAGGTTTATGATATTGTGAGTATAGCCGGGCAACATGTGTACAGCCTCTATCTTATCACCGCTAACCTCAAAATTCAACACTTCGTCAGAATCTATCCGGCGTTGCTGAATGAGAGCCTTACCCGATACAACAATAAAAAACTCCCATTTCGTATGATGCCAATGCTGCCCCTTGGTAATACCGGGCTTACTGATGTTCACACTAAACTGACCACAGTTCATTGTCTTCAGTAACTCGGTGAAACTCCCACGGTCATCTACGTTCATCTTCAACGGAAAGATTACCTTTTCTTGGGGTAAATAGCTAAGGAAGGTACTATAAAGTTTCTTGGCGAATGAGTTCCCGGGAATCTCGGGCATTACCAATGTTTGGGGCTGTGCCTTAAAGGATTCGAGTAACGAAACGATTTCACCAAGGGTTGCTTTGTGGGTAGTAGGCACAGCACAGTAACGCCCGTCAGCATTAAGGACTGTCTCCACACCGTCAAACTCACAATGATGTTCTTCACCTTGCAAAGCATTTATCATTTCTTTTACAAGGTCATCAATATAAAGAAGTTCAAGCTCTGCACCGGGATCATTAACCTGTATGGCAAGGTCGTTGGCGATGTTGTTGCAGAATGTGGCAACCGCACTGTTATAATTAGGACGACACCATTTGCCAAAGAGATTCGGGAAACGATAGACCAATACTCTGGCACCTGTTTCTCTACCATATTCAAAGAACAGTTCCTCACCCGCCAACTTGCTCTTACCGTAATCGCTGGTACCGTAACGGCCAATCAGGGTTGCCTGGATGCTACTTGACAACATCACGGGGCAATTGTTCTTATGAGCCTTCAAACAATCGAGCAACATTGACGCGAAGCCGAAGTTGCCGCTCATAAACTCGCTATTCTCTTTGGGACGGTTTACACCTGCCAAATTGAAAACAAAGTCACAGTCAGAACAGTAAGCATCCAGTTCCTCCTGACTACTGTCTATGTCATACTCATAAACAACGTCAATAACAAGACCGCCATAACAGCGGGCCTTTCCTTCCTTTATATTGTTGAGTTCGGCACAAAGATTCTTTCCTACAAAACCTTTGGCACCTGTAACCAATATCTTCATTATTCTGAACGGATTTCTTTAGACTTTGCACGCTCTATTAAACCGAGATCTTCCTGAATGAAACGTAAGCGCATAAGCTGTTCCTTCATCCCCTCAACATCCAGACGTGCGGTATTGTGAGAGTGATAGTCCTCAATTGCTGAAACCTTCTCATTACCTTCCACAAAGAACTTGTCATAGTTGAGGTCACGAGTGTCGCAAGGAATGCGGTAGTAGTTGCCGCAATCAATAGCTTTTGCCATTTCCTCACGGGTAACCAAAGTCTCATAGAGTTTTTCACCGTGACGGGTACCGATGATCTTAACCTCGGTTTCACCGTATTTAGGATCAATCCTGGAATAAATCTGCTTCAAAGCTTCAGCAAGCACATCCAAGGTGGCGGCAGGAGCCTTCTGTACGAAAAGGTCACCATTGTGACCATGGGTAAAGGCATAGACAACGAGGTCTACCGCATCATCCAAAGTCATCATGAAACGGGTCATATTGGGATCGGTAATGGTTATGGATTTACCCAACATGATTTGTTCCACCCACAAAGGAATAACCGAACCACGCGATGCCATTACATTGCCATAGCGGGTACAACAGATAGTCGTCTGAGCACCTTCACCTAATTCCCGTCCCTTCGCAATAGCCACCTTTTCCATCAAAGCTTTGGAGATCCCCATGGCATTGATGGGATAAGCCGCCTTGTCAGTAGAAAGAACGACTACATTCTTCACGCCGTGATCAATGGCTGAAAGCAGCACATTGCTTGTGCCCATCACATTGGTCATGGCCGCTTCCATAGGGAAGAATTCACAGGAAGGCACCTGTTTCAAAGCGGCAGCAGCAAACACATAGTCCACTCCACGCATCGCAACATCCACAGATTCACGGTTACGAACATTACCAATATAAAACTTCACCTTTGACGCCTGTTCGGG
Source organism: Bacteroides sp. f07 (assembly GCF_042854785.1). Classification (NCBI taxonomy): domain Bacteria; kingdom Pseudomonadati; phylum Bacteroidota; class Bacteroidia; order Bacteroidales; family Bacteroidaceae; genus Bacteroides; species Bacteroides sp. f07. The sequence continues at coordinate 2,054,333 of NZ_BAABXI010000001.1, forward strand.
ATGCTGTGCCTGAAGATGGTGACGCATATCATCCTGTTTCTTTTCATCCCGTGAAAAAATACGGATTTCCTTGATATCACTTGTGAGAAAACGACGGAGTACGGCATTACCGAATGAACCTGTACCACCTGTGATTAACAGGACTTTGTCTTTAAACACTGACATATCTTTGATATTTTTTATTAATTAGTCTTGTTTTTTACCTTATGCTCCCCATAACCGTAACCATAACCATATCGTTTACCATAGCCATAGTATTTGCCATATTTACCATAACCATAGTAATAGCCATATTTCTTCTTCTGAAGATTCAAACCATTGATGGCAATACAGAGATTAGGCAGTTTATTGTTTTCGGCAAGTTCGTTAATCAAAGTGAACTCTGCCTTACGGGTGTAATCAGCACGACATACATAGACGGATAAATCCGCCACACGTCCTATTAGCAAAGTATCTGTTACCATACCTACCGGAGCCGTATCCAATATCACATAATCAAAGCTCTTCTTAAGTGTTTCAACAGCTTTCTCCAATCCGTCACGAGCCAATAACTCTGTCGGATTAGGAGGAACTGTACCACCAGGAAGAATATATAAGTTCTTGTTTATATCAGAAGCCTGTACCAAATCAATCAGATTTATAGCAGGATTAGTCAGAAACTGGGTAATACCATGCTCCTTTCTAGGTATGTTGAAGACCTTATTCAAGCCCGGTTTACGGATATCAAGCCCTACAATTACAACTTTCTTGCCTAACAAAGAAAGACTGATAGCCAAATTAGCGGATACAAAAGACTTCCCTTCACCACTCACTGTAGAGGTCACTAAAATTACATTCTTGCCATTTTCAAGCATGAACTGAAGATTGGTACGGACATTACGGAAAGTCTCGCTCATCAAATTGTTCTGATTCTCAAATACGGCAATAGAACCCGTCTTTTCATCTGCCAATGGAATATCACCAATAACAGGAAGCGAAGTCAGTTTTTCAACATCTACACGACCTTCTATCTTAAATTTGGTCAGACCAATCAGATAAATGATACCTACCGGAATACCTATTCCAAATACCAAAGCCGCAAGATAAATCGTACTCCGCTTCGGAGAAATTGGAGCGCCGTCCGCCTGTGCCTCGTCAATAATCTTGGCATTATTGGCTATAGCAGCCAAAACAATGGCATTCTCCTCACGCTTTTGAAGTAACATCAGATACAAGCCAGACTTGATTTCCTGCTGGCGGGCAATACTAACAAACTGACGTTCCTGAGTGGGCGCGTCACTGATACGACGAGAATAGCGGCCTGCCTCACGAGCTAAATCCGCCCTCGTAATTTCCAGACCTTTCAGCATTGCATCCAAAGTGGTCTGTATGTTGCCACGCATCGCACGGATGCTGGCATTAAGATTTACAATTGCCGGATTGTTTTCAGTCGATGTACGCAACAGACGGTTACGCTCGGACACCATTTCATTATACCGGTCAATTGCTCCCGCTACACTAGCATCCTGTAAACCGACATTCGAAGGCAACACTTCATATTCGGCACCCTGCAGATATCTTTGCAAATCCATGACAAGATTAATCTGAGTCTGATTCTCCACGCGTTTCTTCTCATATTCGGCATTACCAGCCAAGGCTATTTGGGCTTCACTTGTCAAATCCGTAATACCTGCGCTACGCTTGAAGTTCTCCAAATCACGCTCTGTACTGCCCAGTTCTTTTGAGATAATACCGATACGTTCGTCAATAAACTCGGCTGTTCTCTGAGCCACCTCATTCTTGTCATTGTTGGCATTGATATTATACATTTCAAGCAGCTTGTCTATATAGTCCTTACCACGTTGGGTATTGGAGTTTTTAAGTGAAACGGTTACTACTGAAGTAGCCTTCGAGGTAGGGATTATTGACAGGGAACCGGCGTATCCTTTCGCTACAGAAAAAGGTCTGTTAATATAAGCCGTGATATGGCGTTCTTTTGTTACACTCTCAGGACGAAGTGATGACAAGGTATCGTTGTTCGCAAAAAAAGCAATTGTACCTTCATCGGTCGGGAGTACGGCAGGCAATTTCTCAAAACGTTTCCGGTACTCTTTTTCTCCCACCTTAATCTGTACATCCATCACACCGGAAGGTTGCAAGGACATATCTACTTCCATTGTCTGAGGAAGTTTATCCGCTTCCTGAGGAGTCAGGCTCACTAAGACAGGAGAAGTGCGATACAGTTCCTTTTTGGGAAACCTGTCCTCGTCCATATAAGTCACGAACAATCCCAGAGAACTGACCACCTCCCTTGCCAATGTTCTGGAACTCAAAACTTCAATTTCATTCTCTATATTACCCGATGAGGAGACAAAACCGTTCATCCCCATCTTTTCCAGTTCGGATGACATATTCGCACCACCGCCTTTCTTCTCATCCTTGATCAGGACTGTGGCGGAAACATTATAAATGGGGGTTGTCAAACGTAAATACCCCCATGCTAAGGCAACACAGACTATTACCGAAGCTACGAACCATGGCCAATGAATCAGATAATGGAAAAGGATTTCCTGAATATTGATCTGCTCTTCAGATTGTACTCCCGTTTTTTCTTTTCTTTCCTCAATCATATGATGTTATTATCTGAAGATTGTTACTAATAAACTTGCTAATGAAATCAAGATAGATGTAGCTGAGAACCAAATACTCGTACTGTTGCTGATATCCGAATTACGGGCCTTCGCCTTATTCGGAGTCACATATACAATATCATTCTGCTGCAACCAGTAATAAGGGGAAAGCAGAGTTTCAGCCTTATTCAAATCCAACGTTATGATCTGCTGCTTACCGTCAGCATCTTCACGAATCAATTTTACATTGTCACGCATTCCATAAATCGTCATGTCACCTGCCATGGCCAAAGCCTCCAACAGGTTCACTTTCTCATTGCTGATAGTGAATGTACCGGGACTGGCAACTTCACCCAATACGGAGATTTTATAGTTGACCATACGGGCGGTAACAATCGGAGTTTCTTTGATGTAAGGTTTCAGCTTCTCCATTATCATTTGCTCCACTTCCTTTTTGGTCAGTCCACCAACTTTCAATATTCCCAATACGGGAAAATTGATATTACCCTCATTATCTACCAGATAAGTCTGTTGGGAGGATTGGGAAGCACTCTGTGAGTTTCCGGCAGTCATACCGGCAGAACCAGTCACCGTTAGGTTGAAAGGAGCCGCCAGTTCAGGGTTGGTACATGACACAACAACAGTAAGCTGATCTTTCGGCATTATCCTGGCATCATACAGAGTTTCCTGTTGGACAGCCTGTCCCACCACTTCAGAATCCTGCAAATAAGGAACTTTCTTATAGGACTGGCAGGAAGCAAACAGAAAGATGGCAACTAAGCAGGAAAGTATTCCCCTAGCTTTTATCTGCATACTTGTAGCAATGTAAAATGATGTATTCATAATATATTCTAGTTTATTATTCTTTATCCAGTACCTCAAATCGCGGAGAATTCTTCGACTTGAATTCAGGCACTACTTTCTTCATCAGTCTGACCGTATCCATTATCTCTACAGCACGGGAAAGTCTCTCAAACTCTGTGTACGTATCAAGAATATCGGCATATTCATACCGACGTACTTTAGCTATCATAATCTTCTTATTCCCGGTAGGAATCGTATTTTCCTTGTCACTCAATACTTCTTCATAAAGCTTTTCACCCGGACGTAAGCCTGTGAATTCAATTTTGATATCCTCTCCCGGACGATAACCCGCCAGTTCAATCATACGGGTAGCCAAATCCACAATCTTAACAGCCTTCCCCATTTCAAAGACAAAGATCTCATTACCCTCTCCCATCGTAGCGGCTTCCATTACTAATCGGCAAGCCTCAGGAATAGTCATGAAAAAGCGAATAATGTCAGGATGAGTGACAGTAACAGGGCCTCCATTCTCTATTTGTTCTCTAAAACGGGGAATAACAGAACCGTTACTACCCAATACATTCCCAAAGCGCGTAGTGATGAATTTGGTATGACCTTTCACTTTACCCTCACGAATGGCACAACCCAGACTCTGCACATAGATTTCTGCCAGACGTTTGGAACATCCCATCACATTGGTAGGATTAACTGCTTTATCGGTAGAGACCATGATCATTTTTTCTGCACCATACTCCACAGCCATATCAGCTACCTGACGTGAACCGGTAACATTGACAAGTACAGCCTCGCAAGGGTTTTCCTCCATCAAAGGCACATGCTTATAAGCAGCAGCATGAAAGACAATTTGAGGATGGTAAATCTCAAATACCATACGTACGCGTTCTTTTACACGAACATCGCCAATCACCGGAATAAAATCTATAGTAGGATAATTCTTCTCAAATTCAAGACGGACATTATGCAAGGGAGTTTCAGCAGAATCGAACATGATAAGTTTCTGAATACCCATTTGTACCAATTGACGACAAAGCTCACTACCAATACTACCGGCAGCACCTGTCACCAATATAGTTTTCCCTCTGAATTCTTCTGCAACCTGACGGAGATTGATATTAATCTCAGCACGTCCCAACAAGTCTTCAATCTTAATGGGACGTATCCACTGGTGGAAATTACCATTGGAATCCGCCTCACTGATAGTGGGAGCAATCAGAGTTTTAAGCTTATTGCTTTTACAATACTCCAAAAGACGGTTCTCCTCCAGACGGGTATCCTCATAACGGGCAAACAGAATACCCTTAATACCACGTTTACGTATTATATAGTCAACATCCGCTTCGTTCTCAAAATAATAAATAGGAAGATCTGCCAAGTGACGACGGCTGTTGTTTTTGCCATAAACATAAAAGCCTGCGACCTTATAATGTGCACTGTCACGGAGACGCAACTTCAAAGCCACACTCTCTTCGTCAACGCCATAAATAAGGATACGTGTATTCTTTTTATTTACCCAATCCAACAAAAGATCGTAAGTGATGATAAGCGAAACACGAAAGACGATCAGCGCAGCCAGCGTCAACAGACCGTCAAACAGAAGGTAGGAGACTTTATAATTATCAAGCAGTTGTGTGTCGGATATAATCCAAAAAGAAATCACGGACAAACATCCTATCTTGAATAATACAGCGCACATGATACGCCAAAGCTCGCGTGCCTGAGAAAAACGGATAGTATTTCGATAGGTGTGAAACAGTAAAGATCCGGCAACACTTGCCGCCAAAGAAACGCCAACCAACTGGCAAAGTACCCAATCACTCATCGGAACATGTGCCATATAATGAATAACGGCATAAGCGACCAATGAACATAAGACAGATACCATCGTATCAATACCCAAAATGATCCAATAACTCAAATAGTTCTTACGAGCGTATTGAGCTATACCCCTTAATGTTTTTTCCATGATAGTATAAACGAAATTATTGTGTATCAGAGATGCAATCAGAAATTAAAATCAAGGCTTCACTGGTTCTACATACCCCATTGGCATGTCAGCACAAGCACATCCAAGCATATTTAGCCGGACGGCAATCTTACTCTTGCCATCAACATTGACAAGTTCACCCACAAGTCCCGTCAAAGGACCTTTGATGACGCGAACCTTTTCACCACGTGCCAAGGGAGCACTGTTCATGGAAATAACATCTTCTGAATAATCAAGCATAAAACGGAAACGAGCCATCTGCTCATCAGGAATCACGGTCGGACTGCTCTCACCACGCATTATCATATACCGACTTACTGTAGAAAAGGAAAGAACTTCTTTGCGTTCTTTTGCATCAGCGTGTACAAACACCATCATTGGAAGAAGCACTGATTCAACAACTTTACGGCGGTCACTCCACTGGTGAACCTCCTGTTGAACCGGAACAAAATTTTCAATCCCCATTTTTGTCAAACGCTCTGCAACTTTCTTTTCGTGATGCATACGAACCAAAGCTACATACCAGCGTTTAGAGTGTGCTACGCCTTCCCCTGTCCCATTACTAGGCCCAGCAATTACTGATTTTGCTTTTGTTAAAATCATGTTTTTTTACCCCATATTTGTCCGTTACTTCTTAGGTAACGGATAAGTCACATACAACAATGAAAAAGGAAATTACACACATAGACAGGGGAAAAAAGATAAAAATGCCTAATAATCAACGAGAAGATTCTTCGGATTAGGCAATAAAAATGATTGAACATGAAAAATCTACGATTTCATGTTCGGGTAGTTTTTTGCCCTATGTTTCAGATGAAACTAAAAAAAGTGAAGAAATATTTGTATGCTATCTATGTTTTTGTCTATCTTTGCGTCAAATTTAAATCCGTTACCTAAGAAGTAACGGGTAATTATTATCACTGATTACCAATACATTACACTATAATTATCTGCTAGCACAGTAGTTCCTTACGTAAGATAAATTCCCTTTATTTACCTTTGTACGTTCTTCAAGTTCGAAACCTTTCAAGTAGATTTGCGTGGTCTTTATAGATTTGTGCCCCAATGATTCACTAATCATTTCAATCGAAATTCCCCGGTATTTGGCAGTAGTAGCCCAAGAATGACGAAGCGTATAGGAAGTGACCGGAGACTTCAAGTGCAACGCCCTCGCCAACTCTTTCAAGCTATTATTAAACCGACGAAGAGCAGACTGGTATTCCCGATAAGCTGCCACATCTTTCCGTTTCTTATCCCCACGAAGAATATCAAAAAGATAATCAGGACAATTGGGCAAAGAAGCCCGATTATTCCGAAGTTGGTTTATTATTTCCCTGGCGCTGTCCAGTACTTCCAAGCTCATAGAAGTCTTCGTCTTGATACGATTGTACCGAAGCACATTACTGTCCAAAGCAGATTTCTCCAGATGAGCCAAGTCGGCAAACGACATCCCGCAAAACTGGAACATCAGGACGGCAATAGATTGCGTACGACGTAAACGCTCCGACTTCGGATCCTCATACAGAAGCTTGTGCAATTCGTCAAGCGGCAAAGCTTTTTTCTGACGGACATCGACTCCCGTATAAACATCATGAAACAATCGCGGCACGTAAGGGGTATTCCCTGCTTCCACTCCCCGATTGTAAATGCTACGAAGCATACGCATATACGTAGAAATCGTATTTGGCTTCAAGCCACACTCATAAAGATACTGCCCGTAGCATTGTAAACGTCCACGGGTGACTTGTCTGAACGACACATTGGATATGCCGCAGAACTTACTGAAAGAAAAGAGGGCGTTCTTGTAGACATGCGCTGTGGAATGGCGACCCTCCTCTCGCAAACGACCGATGTAGAGCTCTCCACACCGGCTAAATCCATTTTTACTTGTCATTTGCATCACTAGTTATTTTATATATATACCATTTGGCAAGCGGCAAAAAAACGAATCTTTTTGCAGCTTTATAGCACACTTACCAAAGTATATTTTAATATTTTATATTTTTAACAACAGTAAAAATTAGCAATTATGGCTAGTAAAAAAACATCCAAAAGAGAAACGAAAACACGAGTAAAAAACAATGCCAAAAATCAGAAAAAAAGCGGCGACAGACGTAAGAGAACTGAAATCATCAGTGAGGAAGAACTGGAAAAAAGAGGCGGACTGACCGGAGATGAAACGGCACTTTTCACAGTATATCTACAAAAGTTGGACGAAGGAGAAGTCCATATGGGATACTCAAAAAAGCTAAAAGATTTAGCCAAGCAAATCCATGAAAAAGAGCATTTGTACGTCCCAAAGCAAGGTGGGTATAAGTTAATGGAAATCAGCAGCATAGAGACTGAGTTATCCGTAATCAGAGGAATTCTCCGGGAGCAGCGGGAAGAAAAGGAAAGACAAGCTAAAGAGAAAGGTTCTAATAAGTATTTACAAAAATAATTGTGCAGGTGAGATGCAAACTTTACTTTTGCCGCCGTTTTCAACCGGCTGAAAAACAGTAAACTTTTTCCCTAAAAATAGTGACGCTATCCGGTCGTGATGGCGTCACTATGAGGCGAGGATAGTGACGCTATATCTGCAGTATACCGTCATTATCCCGAAAGGAAGAAATTTGCTAAAACAAACATGAATTTATAATTAAACAATTTAAACAATGAAAAGAAATAAAAAAAGGTCTGATGACTGTATGTCAATATGGAAAAGACGTATTGCCGCTGAAAAAGGAATTTCAGAAATAAATGCGGAGAAGATTGTACAGAAGTGCATGGAACTGGTAAAACACATGTTGTATGGAAATGTAATGATAGCTTTTCAGAAACAGGACGGAACATTCTGCCTGGAGAAAGGCACTCTGGTAGGATACGAAAAATTCTTTCATCGGGAGTTCAAGTTAACAGTAAAGCAGGAGTCTGTTGTCTACTGGAGTGAGGAACAACACGGATGGAGAAGATTCAGAATCAGCAACCTGATGGGATGGAAAGCAGTCGTTTAATTCAAAGTAAAACATATTGAACTATGAGTATGATAAACAAAGGAATCTCCTATTTCCCTACACCGGCCAACTTTTTCGATGAAGAAGTTATGGAATTGCTGGAAGCAAAATTTGGCGTTTTAGCCTCTTATGTCGTTCTGCGATTACTTTGCAAAATCTATAAAGAGGGATATTACATCTCTTGGGGAAAAGAACAAAGCCTGATTTTCGTCCGTAAAGTGGGCGGAGGAATTAATGAGGAAATGATGGAAAGGATTATGGGACTGCTATTGGAAAAGGGATTTTTCCATAAGGAAACTTACGAGCAATATGGTGTACTGACCTCGGAACGGATTCAGGAAGTATGGTTCGAAGCAACCACACGGCGGAAAATAGACTTTTCCCAATTACCTTATATATTAGAGACAAAAAGGAGAAAGGGGAAACAAAAGGAGGTGATGAACAATGAAAATGCAGACATTTCTTCGACTCAAGAGGACGCGAACCCGGATAATGAGGACATTTCCGGACAAACTAAACTAAAGCAAACTAAACTAAATCTTGAGGAAGAAGAAATAAGCGATGCCTCGTTTGAAATTCCGGGGTATGCCTACAATCAGGCTACACACAACATAGCCGGACTAATAGAAAGCCTGGAATACCATAAAGTGACGAATCCGAAAGAAAGGCAGACGATTCTCCGGCTGTCGGATTATGGCAGGAAAGGCACGCAGGTGTGGAAACTGCTTTCCAATACGTCCTGGAACAAAATCGGGGCGCCGGGGAAATATATCATTGCGGTGCTAGCCGGCGGACGGAAACAAGCCGGCTGATAAAAAGGTGATAAAAAAGGTGCGAAAAATCTGTGCTTCTCACAAATTCTTCGTACCTTTACACTCCGGTAAAACAAGTTCTATCCACATAAAATATAACAAAATGGAAAACAGAAGTTTAGTAACCATTGCCGAACATTCTAAAGAAAAAATCCTCTACATGCTCGAAATGGCGAAGCAGTTTGAAATGAACCCCAACCGCCGGTTATTGCAAGGAAAGGTTGTAGCAACCCTGTTCTTCGAGCCTTCCACCCGCACCCGCCTGAGTTTTGAAACTGCCGCCAACCGCCTCGGCGCACGGGTTATCGGATTTTCCGATCCCAAAGCAACCAGTTCTTCCAAGGGGGAGACACTTAAAGACACGATTATGATGGTGAGTAACTATGCGGACATTATCGTCATGCGCCACTACCTCGAAGGAGCGGCACGATATGCCAGCGAAGTAGCTCCGGTGCCTATTGTCAATGCAGGAGACGGAGCCAACCAGCATCCGTCGCAGACCATGCTCGACCTCTACTCTATCTACAAGACGCAGGGTACGCTGGAGAACCTGAATATTTTCCTGGTAGGCGATTTGAAATACGGACGTACCGTACACTCACTGCTGATGGCAATGCGCCACTTCAACCCCACTTTCCACTTTATCGCTCCCGATGAGCTGAAAATGCCGGAAGAATACAAACTCTATTGCAAGACTCACCAGATAAAATACGTTGAACATACGGACTTCTCCGAAGAGATTATCGCTGATGCCGATATTTTGTATATGACCCGTGTGCAACGCGAACGTTTCACCGACCTGATGGAATATGAACGGGTGAAGAACGTGTATATCCTCCGCAACAAGATGCTGGAAAATACTCGTCCGAACCTGCGTATATTGCACCCGCTGCCACGTGTCAACGAGATTGCTTACGATGTGGACGATAATCCGAAAGCATATTACTTCCAACAGGCACAGAACGGTCTGTATGCCCGCGAAGCGATTCTTTGCGATGTGTTAGGTATCACATTAGATGACGTTAAAAACGATATTTTATTATGAGCGAAAATAAACAAGAACTGCAAGTAGCCGCCCTGGAAAACGGGACGGTGATTGACCATATCCCGTCTGAAAAGCTCTTTACCGTAGTGCAACTGCTCGGCGTGGAGCAAATGAAAAGCAATATTACCATCGGTTTCAATCTCGACAGCAAGAAGCTGGGAAAGAAAGGTATCATCAAGATTGCGGACAAGTTTTTCTGTGATGAGGAGATTAACCGTATTTCGGTAGTCGCCCCGAACGTGAAGTTGAACATTATCCGCAACTATGAGGTAGTGGAAAAGAAGGAAGTGAAAATGCCGGACGAGCTTTGCGGAATCGTGAAATGCGCCAATCCGAAATGCATCACGAACAATGAGCCGATGTCTACGTTATTCCATGTGATAGACAAGGATAACTGCATCGTGAAATGTCATTATTGCGAGAAAGAGCAGAAACGTGAGGAGATTACAATCATTTAATTTTCAACTTGCCATTTTCCATTAAAGAAGTGAAACAAGACTGGAAACCAGGAACGATGATTTATCCGCTACCGGCTGTACTGGTCAGTTGCGGAAAGGAAGAAAGTGAATATAATATTATCACTGTGGCATGGACGGGTACGATTTGTACGAACCCGCCCATGTGTTATATATCCGTACGCCCGGAACGGAATTCTTATGGGATTATCAAGCGGAATATGGAGTTTGTCATTAATCTGACGACAAAAGACATGGCTTTCGCCACCGACTGGTGCGGAGTCCGTTCGGGACGCGATTATCATAAGTTTGAAGAAATGAAGCTCACTCCGGGACGATGCACCGTAGTGAACGCACCGTTGATTGAAGAGTCTCCCCTTTGCATCGAATGCCGTGTGAAGGAAATTGTTTCTCTCGGCTCGCATGATATGTTTATCGCGGATGTAGTGAATGTACGTGCCGACGAGCGGAATCTGAATCCCAAAACCGGCAAGTTCGAACTGGCGGAAGCTAATCCGCTGGTATATGTACATGGCGGATATTATGATTTGGGAGAAAAAATCGGCAAGTTCGGCTGGAGTGTGGAAAAGAAAAAATAAATCAGTATGTTGCGCAAAATCCTTCTTCTCGGTTCGTTGGCTATAGCCTGCATGGCTTCCGCCCAGAATTATAACTCTGACAGGGTAGACCGCCCCAATACAAGGAAAATAAATTTCGGGATCAAGGCGGGATTCAATTCTTCCATGTTCATGGTGTCCGAATTGAAGATTAAGGACGTAACAATTGACGAGGTGCAGAATAACTATAAAATCGGCTATTTCGGTGCTCTCTTTATGCGCATCAATATGAAAAAACATTTCATCCAGCCGGAAGTATCATACAATGTGACCAAATGCGAGATTACTTTTGACAAGCTGGGGTCGCAACATCCCGCCATCGAACCGGATTATGCTGCTGTGCAGTCTGTGCTGCACAGCATTGACTTTCCTATTCTTTATGGATACAATGTGGTGAAGAAAGGACCATACGGCATGTCTATCTTTGCAGGTCCGAAGCTCCGTTACTTATGGGGCAAGCATAATGAAATCACTTTCAAGAACTTCGACCAGAAAGGTATCCGTGAAAAGTTGTATCCATTCAATATCAGTGCAGTAATCGGCGTTGGCGTCAATATATCCCGTATCTTTTTCGATTTCCGCTATGAGCAGGGGGTAGGAAATATATCCAAATCCATCGTATATGATAATATCAATTCCGATGGCAGTACAGGAGTCAGCCACATCACTTTCCGCCGCCGCGACAGTGCGCTAAGTTTTTCGCTGGGATTCATCCTTTAGAGATAAAATATCATTAAATCCCGCCTTTTACTAACATTTTTCTTGCACTTCCTTCATTTTTTATTTATTTTCATTAACTTTGTACGCTTAAAAATAGGTATCTCGAATTAGAAATTTAATCTTACTTATAAAAGAATGAAAAGAGACGACTTAATTTTCGACATCATCGAAAAAGAGCATCAACGTCAGCTGAAAGGTATCGAGCTGATTGCATCAGAAAACTTTGTGAGTGACCAGGTAATGCAGGCAATGGGTTCTTGTCTGACTAACAAGTACGCAGAAGGTTATCCGGGCAAACGCTATTATGGTGGTTGTGAGGTTGTAGACCAGAGCGAACAAATCGCTATCGACCGTCTGAAAGAAATCTTCGGAGCCGAATGGGCAAACGTACAGCCGCACTCTGGAGCACAAGCTAACGCTGCTGTCTTCCTGGCTGTCCTGAATCCGGGCGACAAATTCATGGGATTGAATCTTGCACACGGCGGACACCTTTCTCACGGTTCACTGGTGAACACTTCAGGTATCATCTATACTCCTTGCGAATATAACCTGAACAAGGAAACAGGACGCGTTGACTACGACCAGATGGAAGAAGTCGCTCTGCGTGAGAAACCGAAAATGATTATCGGCGGCGGTTCCGCTTACTCCCGCGAATGGGATTACAAGCGTATGCGCGAAATCGCTGACAAGGTAGGCGCTATCCTGATGATCGATATGGCTCACCCTGCCGGTCTGATTGCTGCCGGAGTACTCGAGAACCCGGTTAAATATGCACACATCGTCACTTCTACTACACATAAAACACTTCGCGGACCTCGTGGTGGTGTCATCATGATGGGTAAGGACTTCCCCAATCCATGGGGCAAGAAAACTCCGAAGGGTGAAATCAAAATGATGTCTCAATTGCTGGATTCAGCCGTATTCCCCGGTATCCAAGGCGGACCGCTGGAACACGTGATTGCTGCCAAGGCAGTAGCTTTCGGTGAAATCCTGCAACCTGAATTCAAAGAATACGCTAAACAGGTACAGAAAAATGCGGCTGTACTTGCACAGGCTCTCGTAGACCGTGGCTTTACCATCGTTTCCGGTGGTACTGACAACCACTCCATGCTGGTAGACCTGCGTAGCAAATATCCGGATTTGACAGGTAAAGTAGCGGAAAAGGCATTGGTTTCCGCTGATATTACCGTTAACAAAAACATGGTTCCGTTTGACAGCCGTTCAGCTTTCCAGACTTCCGGTATCCGTCTGGGTACTCCCGCTATCACAACCCGTGGAGCTAAGGAAGACCTGATGCTCGAAATCGCTGAAATGATTGAGACTGTATTGTCTAACGTAGAAAATGAAGAGGTTATCGCACAAGTTCGTGCACGTGTCAACGAAACAATGAAGAAATATCCTCTGTTTGCTTATTAAGAAATAATTTGTTTTTTAATTGATAGCTTTGGCTATCTGAATAAAAATTGCATTCAGGTCTGTCCTTTATGAAAAGAGACAGACCTGTTTTCTTTATATTTATTAACTCTACTTTTCGAACTATCTGTCCCGAAAACCGTTGTTCTTATCACAAAAAGGATCTAAAATATCTCTTCAACAAAAAATCGTACGGTACATCGGAAGAGATGTAAAAAAATGTACCGGACTCTATATACTAGCATCCCCGTCTTTCCCTATTGATTTATAAGGAAAGACGGGGATTTACCATGTATTATCGGGAAATTTATTATTGATACACCTTAACTCAGCCCTTCAATTTCTCCATCCACAATGTCGATATGCAATGCCTGCGGCTCTTTCGGAAGTCCCGGCATACGGAGGATTTCCCCTGCTATCGCTACAATCATTTCCGCACCGTTATTGATAACTATATCCTTGATGTGGAATTCGAAATTGTTCACTGCACCATAAATTTTTGGGTCGGCAGAGAATGAGTATTGTGTTTTGGCAATGCAGACGGGATAGTGGGTAATTCCCATTTTCTCAATCAGCTTGATACGGTTGCGGGCAATGCTGCTGTAAGTAATGACACTCGCACCATAGATATTGGTAGCCACTTTCTCAATCTTCTGCTCGATACTGTCCTCTTCTTTGTATGTATAACGCAGAGATTCGGAGGGTTTATTTTCGATGGTATCCACTACCAGGCGAGCCATATCCACTGCCCCCTCTCCGCCTTTACTGAAGGCGTTGTTGATGGCAAAGCCCACACCCAGTTGCTCACAATGTTCGCGAAGCAGTTCCATCTCTTCGTCTGTATCGGTAGCGAACTTATTAAAAGCTACAATCACTGTCTGCCCGAAAGAACGGAGATTGCGGACGTGCTTGTCAAGGTTGCGCAATCCTTCTTTCAATCCTTCCATGTTCGGCTCCTTGATGCGGTCGAGACTGACGCCACCATGCATCTTCAGTCCTTGCGCAGTAGCAACGATTACTGTCAGTCGCGGTTGGAGCCCGCTTTTACGGCATTTGATATTATAGAACTTTTCCGCACCGAGGTCAGCGCCGAATCCGGCTTCTGTGATTACGTAGTCACCAAAAGACATTGCCAGCTTGGTAGCCAGGATAGAGTTGCAACCATGAGCGATATTGGCAAACGGTCCGCCGTGTACGAAAGCGGCAGTACCTTCAGTGGTCTGGACGAGATTGGGGTGGATAGCATCTTTCAGCAATACGGTGATGGCCCCTGCTACTCCCAGGTCTTTGACTGTGAAAGGCTTGTCATCGTAAGTGAATCCGAGCAGGATATTTTCGATACGACGGCGCAAGTCGCTCACATCTTTCGAAAGACAAAGAATTGCCATAATCTCCGAGGCCGGCGTAATGTCGAAACCGGACTCTTGTGTGATGCCGTTCGATTTCGGTCCCAAGCCGACAACGATACTACGCAATGAACGGTCGTTCACATCGAGTACACGGCGCCAGAGGATTTCTTTCAGTCCGAAACCTTTTGCCTGGTTCTGATAAAGATAATTATCCAACAGGGCGGAAATCATGTTGTGTGCAGAGGTAATGGCGTGAAAGTCTCCGGTGAAGTGAAGATTGATTTTGTCCATCGGAAGTACCTGGGCGTATCCGCCACCGGCTGCTCCGCCCTTCATGCCGAAGCATGGGCCGAGAGAAGGTTCGCGAAGCGCAACAATCGCTTTCTTTCCTATTTTATTGAGTCCCAAGGCAAGACCGATAGATACTGTAGTTTTGCCGATACCCGCTTTAGTGGCTGTAATGGCAGTCACCAGGATGAGATTGCTTTTCTTTACTTTCTCTTCATCAATCAGTTGTTCGGGAATCTTTGCGATATAGCGACCATAATTTTCCACCTCCTCGCGAGGAATTCCAATACTTTCGGCAACCTGCTTTACTTTTTTCAGCTCAATGCTGCGAGCTATTTCTATGTCTGATTTCATACAGAATATGATTAGTTTTATTTTGAAAATGCAAAAGTAACAAATCTGCGCCGAGTAACAAACTCTTTCCGCACAATAACTGTTGTAAGTAGCATAACCTAAACAACAACTTAATTATGGAATGGATTATTAATCAACTAAGGGTACACCCTGAGCTTGCCATTTTTCTCACTCTCTTTGCGGGATTCTGGTTGGGCAGGCTCAAAATAGGGAAGTTTTCTTTAGGTACGGTGACCAGCGTACTTCTTGTAGGAGTACTGGTGGGACAATTGAACATTACCGTAGACGGTCCGATGAAGGCCGTATTTTTTCTGCTCTTTTTGTTCGCCGTCGGCTATAAGGTAGGACCGCAGTTCTTTCGCGGACTGAAAAAGGATGGGTTGCCGCAGGTAGGATTCGCCGTGCTGATGTGTATAGTGAGCCTGGTGGCGCCATGGATTCTTGCGAAAATCATGGGGTATCATATGGGCGAAGCTGCCGGATTGCTGGCCGGGTCACAAACAATATCCGCCGTTATCGGCGTAGCAAGTGATACTATCAATCAGTTGGGTATCAGCGATGCGCAGAAGGCTACATATATCAATGCCATTCCGGTGGCTTACGCCGTGACTTATATTTTCGGTACGGCAGGCTCGGCATGGATTCTGGCTTCCCTCGGACCGAAAATGCTCGGCGGACTGGATAAAGTGAAAGCTGACTGTAAGGAGCTGGAAGCTCAGATGGGGACTTCGGAAGCTGATGAGCCCGGCTTCTCTCCCGCCCTTCGTCCGGTGGTGTTCCGTGCCTATAAAATCACGAACAAGTGGTTCGGCAAAGGAAAAAAAGTCAGCGAACTGGAAACTTATCTGAGCGAAAAAGACAAACGTTTATTTGTGGAGCGGGTTCGCCAGCGAGGAGTTGTGAAGGAAGTCAGTGCCGACATGATTCTTCATGCAGGAGACGAAGTCGTACTAAGCGGACGACGGGAATTCGTTATCGGTGAAGAAGACTGGATTGGGCCGGAAGTGATTGACGCCCAGTTGCTCGATTTTCCGGCGGAGACTCTTCCGGTAATGGTTACCCACCGGACTTTCGCAGGAGAAAAGATTGCGACTATCCGGGCACAGAAATTTATGCACGGTGTCAGCATCCGCAGCATCAAGCGTGCGGGTATCAATGTTCCCGTGCTTGCGCAGACAGTGGTAGATTCGGGAGATGTTCTCGAACTGACGGGAATGAAGCATGAGGTGGAAGCCGCTGCCAAACAGATGGGATATGTAGACCGTCCGACCAATCAGACGGATATGATTTTCGTAGGGCTGGGTATTCTGCTCGGCGGGCTTTTCGGCGCGCTTGCCATTCATTTGGGCGGTGTTCCCATCAGTCTTTCGACGAGTGGCGGAGCATTGATTGCCGGACTTCTATTCGGTTGGCTGCGCAGCAAGCATCCTACTTTCGGTGGTATCCCCGAACCGTCTTTATGGGTACTGAATAATGTGGGATTGAATATGTTTATCGCGGTAGTCGGCATTGCCGCAGGTCCCAGTTTTATAGCCGGATTCAAGGAAGTGGGTGTCAGCCTGTTCATCGTCGGTGCGCTGGCAACAGCCATTCCTCTTCTTGCAGGGTTGCTGATGGCAAGGTATCTGTTCAAGTTCCACCCTGCCCTGTCTTTGGGATGCACGGCGGGGGCACGTACTACAACTGCTGCGCTAGGTGCCATTCAGGATGCGGTGGAAAGTGACACGCCTGCCCTGGGATATACTGTGACGTATGCTGTCGGCAACACATTGCTGATTATTTGGGGAGTGGTCATCGTTCTGCTTATGTAATTCTGTATTCAATCAACTATTTCGAAAATATATAAATAAATAAATATCATTATGGAAAAGAAAACAAATAATCCGGCTATCACCAAAAGTTATGCCAGGAAAATGGAATCCATCAGCCCGTTCGAGCTTAAAAACAAGCTTATTGATATGGCGGATGAAAGTATCAAAAAGATAGCACATACCATGCTGAATGCCGGAAGAGGTAATCCGAACTGGATTGCCACCGAACCACGCGAAGCATTTTTCCTGCTGGGGCAATTCGGGCTTTGCGAATGTCGACGGGCGTTCTCACTGGAAGAAGGAATTGCCGGTATTCCGCAAAAGGCAGGGATTGCCGCCCGCTTCGAGGCTTTCCTGAAAGACAATGAAAAGGCGGCGGGAGCCAATCTGCTGAAAGAGGGATACAACTATATGCTGATGGAACACGCTGCCGACCCGGACACGCTGGTGCATGAATGGGCGGAATCTGTTATCGGTGACCAGTATCCCGTGCCCGACCGTATCCTACATTTTACGGAAATCATCGTACAGGATTATCTGGCTCAGGAAATGTGCGACCGCCGTCCACCGAAAGGGACTTGCGACCTCTTCGCGACCGAAGGGGGAACGGCTGCCATGTGTTATCTGTTCGATTCGCTGCAAGAGAATTTCCTGTTGAATGAGGGAGATGCCATCGCTTTGATGATTCCGGTTTTCACACCTTATATCGAGATTCCGCAACTGCGGCGTTACCAATTTGATGTCACTGAAATATCTGCCGACCAAATGACCGCCGACGGATTGCATACATGGCAATATAAGGATGAGGATATTGATAAGTTGAAAGATACGCGAATCAAGGCACTGTTTATCACCAATCCGAGCAATCCGCCCAGTTATGCGCTCAGCGCGGAGACTGCCGCACGCATTGTCAACATCGTAAAGAATGACAATCCGAACCTGATGATTATTACAGATGATGTGTATGGGACATTTATCCCGCACTTCCGTTCGTTGATGGCAGAATTGCCGCATAATACGCTTTGCGTTTATTCTTTCTCCAAATATTTCGGAGCTACGGGATGGAGAGACGCAGTTATTGCTCTACACGAAGACAACATCTACGACAAAATGATTGCCCGCCTGTCGGCGGAGCAGAAGGCAATCTTGAACAAGCGCTATTCCAGTCTGAGTTTGCAACCGGAAAAGATGAAGTTTATCGACCGCATGGTGGCTGACAGCCGGCAAATTGCACTGAATCATACCGCTGGACTTTCGCTGCCCCAACAGATGCAGATGAGTTTGTTCGCTATATTCTCCCTACTTGATAAGGAAGACCGCTATAAGGCAAAGATGCAGGAAATTATCCATCGCCGCTTGCATGCGTTATGGGATAATACCGGTTTTACACTGGTGGAAGACCCGCTGCGTGCCGGATACTATTCGGAAATAGATATGCTGGTATGGGCGAAAAAATTCTATGGAGATGATTTCGTTGCCTATCTGCAAAAGACATACAATCCGTTGGATGTAGTGTTCCGCCTCGCCAATGAGACTTCACTCGTGTTGCTGAACGGTGGCGGTTTCGCCGGACCGAAATGGAGCGTCCGCGTTTCACTTGCCAATTTGAATGAAGCCGATTATGTAAAAATCGGGCAGAGTATCAAGCGGGTGTTGGAAGAGTACGCCGAGGTGTGGAAAGCATCCTTATCATAAGTTTATTTAAAACGGGAAGTATCAATTTCTTCCCGTTTTTTTTCTTTATATCCCCCGAATTTGTAATTGAAGGAGATGCCGAACGCACGGGTAGTCCGCATATAATGATTGTTAACATTCTGCTGACCGTAGTGGACACGTGTCGATATGGTGGAAGTATTGAATATATCATCACATTTCAATGTCAGTTGCGCTTTTCCTTTCACAAAGGTATAGCGGAGCGCTGCGTCCAGGTTTCCCGAACGGGGCAGGTCGAAGATACCTTGTATGGCTTTGTTCTGATAGAAGCCGGTCAGGGTAAATTTCAAATCGGGTTTGGTGGAGAGGATAAATGTGTTGTTCATTGTCAGCACAAATGTATAGAGCTTACGGTCGAAGGGAATGTCCCAGAAATCGCTGTCTTTCTGGCGATAGCGGAAACCGATTGCGGTGATTCGGGAATCCAGCCATTTTTTTATTTTGAAAGGAATTACGGCTACCAGTCCCGCCTGTTCTGAAAAGTCAAAGTTGAAGCATTTGTAGATTTCCACCAGGCGTTCGGGCGACTGGTAGAGGGTCTGCATTTCCTTATTTTTGGTGTAGCCATAAAAGGCGGAGAAGACATATTTACCTTTTAGTATATAGTTGAGAGTGGTTTCGTAGTTCGTGGCAGGTCTGAGCAGGGGATTTCCTTGGATTTCGGAGTAGGCTCCCATGTAAGAGGTGGAGTTTTGCAGACTCCAGTATTCAGGGTATTCTTTGTCGCTACTCAATGATAGTTGCAGGACGTGTCCGGCAGCAGGCATGTATGTAAAATTGGCTACGGGATAAAAGCTCCATTCATTCCAAATGTTTGTGTGGTACAGTTCTGCGGCTAAAGAAATATCGGCGGAAAGTTTCTCACCGAAACTTTTGCTTAATCCTGCGTAGAGGTTCAGGGTTTGTTCACGACGGCGGGATTTCATGTTATTGTCCGGTAAGAGGTCGTTTGTTTGAGGGTCGTAATACATTTGAGAGCTATTGTCTAAGGCTGTGGTATAAGCCATACCGTAATTCAATCTCCAGTCTTTGCCTAATGTATGCTCTTGTCCGGCGTAGAATCGCCATTGATTGATTCGTTGGTTATCCCGGCTCAGGAAATTCAGTGATTCATTTCCTAAGGTGCTGTTCAATAGTTGTTCGCCCGGAGAGCGGTAGTATGTAAATGATGCGCCTGCTTTCAGTCCGAAAGGTGCCTGATAGTCAAGTTTCGCGTTATGGAGCTGGTTATCTCCGTATGAATCGGTTACGGAGTTCTGTGCACCGACAACGGTGGCATAGTGCTTGGAATCGGTAAAGGCTGTTGTATAGACCAGGCTTAACAGATGATTTTCCGCTAAATTATAGTCCATTCCGAAACGTATCTGATGGTTGTTATTACGGGAAAGCGTGACATCGTACATATCCATTTGATGCACCGAACCGTCGGCAAGCGTGTGAAGCGCTTCTTTGTCCGTCACCCGCCGGTCGCGGTCGTAAGTGTAAGAGTAAAGAAGGTCAGCAGAGAATTTACGTCCGGAATAGAGAAGACTTCCACGCTCTGCCAAAGATTCGTAGTGTGTTTGTGCATAGGCTGTATAAAGTTCTCCTTGCAGAGAGGGTTCTTTTCCCGTGCCCGAAGCGAGTACCAGGTTAATAGGTTTTTGACCGCATCGTAGGCATTGTCCACGGGCAGGTTACCCACCAGTCTCGGAACGTCATAGACTAATTTTCCCTGCTCTGCTTTCACTATCGGGCGTTCGCCGGTAATCATCACTTCGGGAAGTTCCTGATATAAACTATCTATGTAGACTCTATTTTTCACGCTATCGGCAGGTTCTTGCATCTGTTTACTTTCTTGCGCAGCTACGTGCAGCCAGGTACAGAAAAAAGAGAGGAAGAGTATGTTAATCCGTTTCATATCGCATTTATTTTGTTATACTGCAAAATACGGCAGAAAAAACGGAAGTTTGCGTTATCGTTGGGTTATCTAGTGTTATTTAGTGTTATCGCCAACTATCCAAACAAAGAAGAATTTGATAATAACACTGATAACAGACTGAATAATAATGAATCTATAATTATTAAAGTATTCCCTGTTTTCTTTTAAAAGAAGGCTATTTATGGTAACCTTTAGCACAATCTATTGATTAACTTTGCACCCAAATAACAACAGGATATTTATGAAAATCAATACTGAAACAAAATACTGCCAGACGTGTGGAATACCTTTAGATATAGATTATACAAATCTTGAGGCAAACCAAAATGTGGAATATTGCGACTATTGTTTGCACAATGGAGTTAAACTCTATGATTTTTCAATGGATTATCTCATTTATCTTTGGGGGCTTTTCCCCGAAGAATATTATAAAGAGACAGGAGTCAATCTCACTTCGGAAGAGTTGAGAACGGAAATGTCCAACCGACTTCCGAATATCAAGAGATGGAAACAAAAGATTAATACGGCTCATGTGCAATATGATTTGATTATAAGAGTTCAGGAGTATATCAACCGCCATTTATTTGACGACCTTGATTCCGAAAAGCTATCGCATGTTGCAGGTATCTCCAAATATTATTTTCGCAGGCTTTTCAAAGCAGTTTGTGGCGAAAATATGGGAATGTACATTCAACGACTGAGATTAGAGTACATTGCATTTAAGCTAATAACAACTGACGTAAGTGTCCCGAAACTTCTCGGTCAAATCAATTATCAGAACAAGCATACACTTTCGAGGGCATTCAAGAGTTATTTCAATTGTTCCATTCCGGAATTTCGCAAAAAGCATTCAAACGTCAATCCCGAAAGGAAAAATCCGATACAAATTGAACCAAGTATTGAAAAAATATCTGGTATCCGAATCGCATACTTGAAATTGGAAAGAACAAATAATGTCAGTCATAGCTACTCTGTTTTGTGGAAACAGTTGCTACAATTTTCCGAAAAATATGAATTATCTTCAAAAGGATGTAAATACGTGAGCTTGACTCTCGATTATCCGTATATCACGCCTGAAGAACAGTGCCGTTTTATGATTGGGGTAACATTGCCGCAATCATTTGAAGCGCCGAAAGGCTTTGGCGTTTATGAAATTCATGCGGGAGAATATGCAATCTTTCGTTTCAAAGGGTTTTATCATGAACTGAATAAGGTGTACCGCCATATTTACCTTGACTGGTTGCCGACAAGCGATTATACCCTACGGGAGCAGTTCACCTTTGAAACTTATATCAACACTCCCGAAAAAACTCCGGCTTCGGAGCTAATAACTGATATTTATATTCCCATTACAAAAAAAGAAACATGAAATACTTAAACCAAGAGATAGAAAATAAATTAAAAAATCAAGGAGCAGTACTGATTCGCTTTGTCAGCATATCGCATTTGGACGAAAAGCAAAACAGACAACTCCCGAACGCCATTATTTTTGCACTTCCGCTAACCGCAGAATATGTTAAAACGGTATTTAATATTCCCGACTATGTACAAGCACGGATAGCGGATAATTACAATTTCGACGATGATGAATATTCGCAAACCGAACATAAGGCGGGAGAAATAGCAGACGAATTGGCCAAGTTCATTATTGGGAAGAGCTATAAAGCCGTTTCGCAATCCGATACGGCTTTATTAGCCGATGATGTATTCAATTTTGAAACAAAAGAATCAGTATTACCCCATAAAACCGTTGCACTACTTGGTGGATTAGGATGGATTGGAAAAAACAATCTGTTAATTACCCCTGAATATGGCGCAGCACAATGTCTCGGTACGGTTTTGACTACTGCTCCACTGGAAACGGTATTGTATGAACCTCTATCTCCAAAATGTGGAAATTGTATTACTTGTATCAATATCTGTGAGAGAAAAGTCCTTAAAGGTAAGATTTGGAGTAAAGCTGTTTCAAGAGATGAAATCGTTAATATACATGGATGCAGTACCTGTTTGAAATGCCTTGTGCATTGTCCCAGAACACAAACATATATGAAGAGGAATATTGTCTGAATCCCCACAATGTTATTTAGTCTTATCAAAGAGAGGAAGAATAAGAGTTTCCCATTATCTTTGTGCATATGAGACTGCCACTGAAACATATTGTCATACTGGTTATCTGCTCGCCAACCGGAATCTTCGTTTACCAGACTTATTGGTTGACAGGGCTTTATGTTACTGGGAAAGGCGTTCTTATTCACGGAAAACAAGACTTCCAACCGCTTTGAAATAGGAAGTTATCTGTTCGACCCTATCACGCAGACTTTGATGCATGCCGGGATAATCAATGTGCGGGGAATCGGTTATAAGTTAATTGCTACTTAAATCTGCATATGGATGATGCCGACTTGTCTTAATAAGTTTTTCTCTAAGAAAATATAACGAAAGCAGATAGTCAGGCTGAAATATTCTATCTTTGTCGTAAATCAACCTTTACGAAGATGAAAAAACTGATTCTATTTCTTTCGTTGATATTGTCGGTCGGTTTTGCATCCGCACAGTCGGAAATACCTTCTGATAGTATCCGTCGTGCTCCTTCGGCTAATATCAAGGAGTTTGGCGGCTTTTTGCTGGATATGGGATTAATGAATGTCACCGCTCCGCAACTGCCTAAGTTTGATTTGAGCATGCCGGATATGAGCAAAGATTACAACCAGATATTCCGTTTGAATACGGATGCCACTTACTCACAAGGATTTACGGATGCATTTTCTTCCTCTTATTTCTCCGGTTTCGGATATGGTTGGGGGCTGTCGTCTTCTCCGCAGTTCATGCAGATGGGCTCTTTCAAGTTGAAAAACGGAATGAGAATCAATACGTATGGAGATTATGATAAAGACGGCTGGAGAGTGCCTAACCGGAGCGCTATGCCTTGGGAAAAGAATAATTTCCGGGGAGCATTCGAGCTCAAATCCGCTAATGGCAATTTCGGGATACGGATTGAAGTGCAGCAGGGGCGCAATGTCCCCTACTAATCTTCTGCTGATAAATTTGCTGAAATCAACGCGAGTTCTTTAAAAAGGCTTCGTCCGCCGCACGCATCGAATCAGCAATACGGTCACACCATGAGTCAAATTCCAAATCGGGAGTCTGAGTTTCGGGATGAGCAAGCATAAATTGCACGGCTTGCCGCAAACCGTCCGCCATTGATATATTACAGACAAAATCCGGCACAAGTCTCTTTATCTTCGAATTGTCAAAGACAACAGTAGAGGCTTTGTCTCCTAAGAGTTCGCCTTTGAAATCGTAGTTTTCTCCATGCCTGGCAAGGAAATCGGAAGGGACATGTAATGCGTCCAAAGGTTTTCCCAATGTATCGGCAATCGTTTGGTAAATTTGGTTCCAGGTCATACTTTCATCGGTAGTGATATGAAAGGCATTTCCTATGGCATGGGGATTTGCCATCAAGCCTACATATCCTTTGGCAAAGTCCTTGGAGTGTGTCAATGTCCACAGTGATGTCCCGTCACCGGGGATAATCACAGGTTTCCCGTCGAGGATACGTTTCAAAATCTGCCAGTTGCCTTTGCTTCCATGCACGCAGACAGGCGGTTTCGTGCCGTTATAAGTGTGGCTGGGACGGACAATAGTCACCGGAAAACCATCCGACCGATAAGCGGACATCAGTACTTCTTCCGCTTCTATCTTATTTCGTGAATATTGCCAATAGGAATTCGATAAAGGAGTACTTTCCGTTATGCAGTAATCAACCAATGGTTTCTGATAAGCAGAAGCGCTGCTGATAAAGATATATTGCTTTGTCTTATTCCGAAACAGACGGATATCACGTTGGACGTCTTCTGCCGTATAGCCTATGAACTGGGCAACTACATCGTAATTTTCATTTGCAATGGCTTTTGCCACGGTTTCTTCGTCATTTATATCTGCAATGATACTGCGGGTTCCTTCCGGCACCTTTTTCGAGCCACGATTGAGAAGGGTAATTTCCCACCCTCTCTGTTGCGCCAACGCAACGACGTCGGTACTAATCGTACCCGTCCCACCAATGAATAATGCTTTCATAAAAGTTGGTATTTAAATTCTTGGAACAAAGATATTAATTCTGCCATTCACTCCAAAGGTTGTATATAAATTACTGATTCTTGTACCTATATTACTGATTTGCAAATGTGATGTAGGGAAGATATTCCGAAATGTCTTATCTTTGCCTACAGATAAAACTGTAAGCCGTATGGATGAAATTAACAGAATTGAAACTATTGACCAGTACGACCAACTGTTCGGGCTGGAGACTTTGCACCCTTTGGTCAATGTGATTGACTTTTCAAAAGCAACAAAGACAGTGGAATACTATCACATGAATATCGGATTCTACTCTCTGTTTCTGAAAGACGCAAAATGCGGGGACCTAAAATACGGTCGCAAATATTATGATTATCAGGAAGGGACGGTGGTTTGTATGGCTCCGGGGCAAGTAATCGGAATAGATAACCGTAAGCAGGCACCCGTACGTACCCAATCTATCGGCGTCTTGTTTCATCCCGACTTAATCCGGGGTACTTCTCTGGGACAGAATATCAAGAATTATTCTTTCTTTTCCTATGAGGTAAGTGAAGCCTTGCATTTGTCCGACCAGGAAAAGGAAATCGTAACGGACTGCATACATAAGATACAAATCGAACTAGAACATGCTATTGACAAACATAGCAAGCAGCTTATCGTGCGCAACATCGAACTGCTGCTCGATTACTGTATGCGTTTCTACGAACGGCAGTTTATCACCCGCAACCAGGCTAATAAAGATATTATCGTAAGGTTCGAACATTTGCTGGATGAATATTTCCAGGGACAGGCGGCAATGACCGAAGGGTTGCCTTCCGTAAAATACTTTGCGGACAAGGTATGTCTTTCTCCCAATTACTTTGGTGACCTGATAAAAAAGGAGACGGGTAAGACTGCACAGGAGTATATCCAATGCCGAATCATTGAACTTGCCAAAGAGCGGATATTAGAAGGTACGCAAACGGTCAGCCAGATAGCCTATGAACTGGGATTCCAGTATCCACAACATTTCAGCCGGCTATTTAAGAAACACGTCGGACATACTCCGAATGAATATAAGCAACTGAATTAAAACGTATATAATAGATACAGGAGAACATCAGCGTCATGGGAGATAAAATACTCAAGATAGGAACTGTGCATCAATGTAATTGTTGCCTGGGAAGCAAGACATTGCACCCGCTGGTCAGTGTCATTGACCTCTCAAAGGCGGACTTATCTCCTCATACGGACATTAAATTCGGATTTTATACGCTTCTATTGAGTGAATGCAAATGTGAAGCTTATGCATACGGGCATCAGTACTATGATTTCTCGGACGGAACCCTTGTGTGCCTGACTCCGGGAGCATCAATCAGCATGAAAGAGAATAACAAGAGGTTCCCTTCCAAGGGATGGATACTGGCGTTTCATCCCGACCTGATTTGCGGCACTCCCCTGGGGCTTAACATACACAATTATACCTTCTTCTCTTATCGCCCCGAAGAAGCGCTGCATATCTCGCAACGTGAAAAACAGATTATCCTGGAGTTTCTGGAGAAGATTAATCAGGAACTCCAACGCTGCATCGACCGGCATAGCAAGAAAATCATTTCAAAATACATTGAACTGTTGCTGGATTATTGCATCCGTTTCTATGAACGGCAGTTTATCACACGCAATGGAGCTAACAAGAAGATTATCAAAGATTTTAGTCTCCTGCTAGATACTCATATCAGTACGAAAGCAGTTCAGTCAACCGGTATGCTTTCCTCTGAATATTGCGCTAAATTTCTTCATTTATCACCTGCATATCTCAATGACCTGCTGATATATGAAACAGGGAAATCATTCAATGAGTATATCCAGTTCAAGCGTTTCGAAGTTGCAAAAGACTGGTTGCAGAATACCGATAAACCACTTAATCAAATTGCAGAGGAACTGGGATTCTCCAATTCACAATATTTCAGCCGTCTGTTCAAGAAAATCACAGGTTGTTCGCCCAATGAATTCAGAATACCTAATTGATGATGTTTGTCAAGTAGGGATTCCCATCCCCCAATAAAGTGTTATCAAATCATTACGAGACGAGAAAAAAGTCTTAATAAAATTTGAATTGAAATATCAAATTCTTAATCTATGTTATGAAACATACTTTTTTTCTTGGATTATTTGCAGATTTCGCAAAAGTGCGTACCTTTGCAATGTGTTTTTCATAGTATTAGATTTAAGGTTAACAAAGGTTGGAGCAAGGCGTTGCTCCTTTTTTTATGCCCAATAGTGAAAATTCCCCTAATTTTCAGTAACTTTGCAAAAGGAGAGAGATGCCTGTCAAACCTAATTTCTCTCGATAAGGAAAATCAAAAAGTTCTCTTTTTACGTTATATATAAAAAGATAATTTAATCTCCGTAGAATAATGGAAACAATGCAGAAATATTATAGATTAGTACAATCAGTTCTTTTCATGCTACTTCTTTCTTTTAGCATGATTTCGTGTGAGAAAGAAGAGCCGGTTTCCACAGCACCGAATACCAGGCAAACAGATACTCCGGGTGATGACGACCCGGCAGATTCCGGACTTAGCGAACCGATTATACGTCCGAACAATGAACAGACGGTATTTATGTATCTTCCCTGGTCTACTAATCTTACTGATAACTTCAAACAGAATATCATCGATTTGGAAAAGGTTGTTGCAACGAATGTACTGAAGAACGAACGGATTATCGTATTCATGTGTACCAAAGCAACAGAGGCGGCTCTCTTTGAACTTGTTTATGAGGACGGGAAAGCTGTACGGAAAACTTATAAATACTATGATTATCCGAGTCCTACATATACAACAGCGGAAGGCATTGCTTCTATTTTGGACGATGTTCAAGACTATACCCCTGCCAAACGATATGCAATGATTATCGGGTGTCATGGTTTGGGATGGATACCTGTATCGAATGTCAAAGCCCGCAGCAGTTTCAGTATCGGAAAGAGACATTGGGAATACGAGAATGTGCCTATGACACGTTTATTCGGTGGGTTAGCTCCCGAATATCAGACGGATTTAACCACGCTTGCCAAAGGAATATCCAACGTCGGTCTGAAAATGGAGTATATACTTTTTGACGACTGCTATATGTCGGGCGTGGAGGTGGCTCACGACCTCAAAGAGGTAACGGAGCATCTGATTGCGTCTACCAGTGAAGTTATGGCATACGGGATGCCTTATGCTGAAATCGGGCAGTATTTAATAGGAGAAGTCAATTACAAAGAAGTTTGCGACGGGTTCTATGCTTTTTATTCAAATTACAGCACTATGCCATGCGGAACGCTTGCCGTTACCGATTGTTCGGAAATGGATAATCTGGCAGCTATAATGAAAGAAATAAATAGCCGGTTTACGTTTGATACGTCACTAACCAGTTCACTGCAAAGATTAGACGGTTACTCTCCCGTCATATTCTTTGATTGCGGGGATTACGTCTCAAAGTTATGTTCCGACCAGGAGTTATTAGCTCAATTTAAGGAACAGTTGGAACGAACTGTTCCATTCAAAAGAAATACAGACTATTACTATTCAATGAGTAAAGGCAGAGTGAAAATAGAGACTTTCTCCGGTATCACTATTTCCGACCCGAGTATCAGCCCGGAAGCTGCCAAAAAGAATGAAACAGGCTGGTATACAGCCACTCATTAAAATAACAGAGAACTAGCAGAATAAAAGAATTTATGAGAAATATACTAATCATCGGTGCCAACGGATTCACCGGACGCCAGTTACTGAACGACTTATCCATTCACAAGCAATATAACGTGACCGGATGCTCTCTGCACCCGGATATTCTCCCAACTTCGGAGAATACAAAAAGCTATCATTTCATTGAAACTGATATACGGGATGAAGTGGCTGTTAAAGACCTTTTCAAAAAGGTATGTCCCGAAGTTGTTGTCAACTGTTCCGCTTTATCTGTCCCCGATTATTGCGAAACACACCATGAAGAGGCTTATCTTACTAATGTTACGGCAGTAGAGCAACTGGCACGCCTATGCGAAGAATATAAGAGCCGCTTCATCCATCTGTCTACCGATTTCGTCTTCGACGGCAAGATAGATGAGAATACAGGGCAATTATATACGGAAGAAGATGCTCCTGCTCCCGTGAACTATTATGGATTTACCAAGTGGAAAGGGGAAGAAAAGGTTGCTGAAATTTGCAGCAACTATGCCATTGCCCGTGTAGAAATTGTATATGGGAAGGCACTACCGGGACAGCATGGAAATATCGTCCAATTAGTGATGAACCGTTTGAAAGCCGGACAGGAGATTCGCGTTGTGTCTAATCAGTGGAGAACTCCGACTTACGTTGGAGATGTATCAAACGGAATACAACTCCTGATAGAAAATACAACCAACGGAATCTTTCATATTTGTGGCGACGAATGTCTGACTATCGCAGAGATTGCCTTCCAAGTAGCAGACCATATGAAGCTAGACCGCTCACTTATCCATCCCGCTACCACGGAAGAGATGCAGGAGTCTACTCCCCGCCCCCGTTTCAGTGGAATGAGTATCGGGAAAGCACAGACAATACTCGGATATAATCCACGAAAACTCAAAGAAGTGCTCATGGATTGGGAAAATATATAATACTTGGAAACACAGAATTTATACAATATGTTTTCTATTGAATCAACGTCGGACGTCGTTGGCTGCGAATACAAACTTTATATCGGCATAGGAGACCTCATCTCCTAATGCCGCCTTTATTCCCACCACTCCAAGATTCTCTTTCTTCTGCTGATAACGGCGAATTTTTTCTATCTTTTCCGCCGGCACTACTTGCTCCAGCTTTATCTTTCCCTCACGGACATAGTACTCCAGATGGGTAGCGATCGTCCCCGTCACCAAATCACGCGTTTTAGCTATTTCCTCTATGCTCATCCCCCGGCAGAACATTTCATAGCTCACCTGTTTCGTTTCTTTCTTAGGTTCTTTTTTTTCTTCCTTTTTCTTATGTTCCTTCGCTGAAATAAATATCTCCTTGATTTCCGGCCGTTCCAGTTGATTTTCTTTCATATACTTACGAACAATCCCCAAAATTTCAAGTCCATATTTCTCCACGCCTTTCGCTCCGAAATAAGGCACGGCTTCCAATGCTTGCGGAGTATCCGGCAATAGGTTCACAATTCCCATCAATGCCTTCTGCTGCATAATGACATACGCAGGCACATTGGCTTCACGCGTCTTTTCCATTCTCCATTCCGCCAAAGTACGATAAAGTTCCGGATGCATAATATCTGTAGGAACATCCACTTTCACCTTCCCGGAACGAGTGCTTGCCGCACGTTCTTTCCGTTCTTTTCTCTCTCTCGGAGCTTTGGAAGACGAAGCAGAAGTCGAAGAATCCCCTTCGAGGCTTAACATTACCTTCGCTTTCTGCTTCAGATAATCAGAAACGGTGAAACTTGACGTACATATGATACCCAATAAGGATTCCTTAATCCACAACGCATCATCCAGTGTTTGCAGACGTTCATTCAGTTGCTTCCTCAATTCCCTATTGTCAAGAGGCATATTAGTCTTATCGAACAAGGCACGAACCGGTTTCAACTCTCTACGAAAATATCCGGCACCGGAACGGATACGTTCCTGCAACTCCTGATTTCCGGCATAATCTTCGCTCTCGTTTATCAATCGGGTATATTGGTTACGGAAACGATGGGCAACTTCCACTATCCTTTCCTTGATGTGGGGTTCCAATGCCTTGTAGTCGGCAAGTTGCTTCGGAAAGAGTCTGTAAAGGTCTTCATCCATCATACGGAGCAGCCGTTTATAAGCCTGTTCGATAGCATAGAAGTTAAACAAATCGCTCAACAAATCAAAGAAATAAGCCTTCTGCATATCATTCAACTGCTTGCTTCCCGGCTTATTTTGCTCCACTCCCTTTGTGAAATTATCGACAATACTGTCACTAATGATGGCTTCCCGGCGCAAAGGAGATTCCAATACCATTCCTTCCAAAGTCTTGCAGCGGCTCAAAGCCACGTAAGTCTGCCCATGCGCAAAAGAATTACGCGCATCAATAATGGCACGCTCAAACGTCAATCCCTGGCTCTTATGAATCGTAATAGCCCAAGCCAGACGAATAGGATACTGGCGGAATACTCCCGCTATCTCCTCTGTAATTTCTTTCGTCTCCTCGTTCAATACGTATTTGTAATTCCCCCATTCTTCCTGCAGCAGTTGAAACTCATGTTCGCTATCCTTTCCACGTACAAACATCCCCGTTTCATTGACAGTTACCACTTCTCCAATCATACCGTTATAATACCGTTTTTCGGAAGAAACATCATTCTTGAGGAACATGATTTGCGCACCTTCCTTGACTGTGAGAACTTTATCCGCAGGATAGGAATATTCGGGAAATTCGTCTTTCACCTCAGCACGGAAACTGTAAGCCTTCCCAGGCAAAGATGCCAACTCACGGTCGTTGACCTGCTGTGCCTGATTATTATGTGTCGTCAGACGGATATATCCTTCTTCTTTGGAGGGCTGGAAACCTCGCTGATACCGCTTGTTCAACGCATTCAAGACTTCATCATCCGCCTTGTTCTCCCGTATCTTATTCAACAGAGAAAGAAAATAAGTATCGCTCTGACGATACACCTTTTCCAGTTCAATCGTCATATAGACAGTTTCCCTCAACGCATGGCTGGCAAAGAAATAGGGCGTTTCGTAATAACGCCGCAACAACTCCCACTCACTGTCTTTCACAACAGGCGCCAACTGCTGTAAATCTCCAATCATCAACAACTGTACCCCACCGAATGGTTTCTCACGGTCACGATAACGCCGCAAAGTCGCGTCCACCGCATCCAGCAAATCCGCACGTACCATACTGATTTCATCAATCACAAGCAAATCCATGCTCCGGATGATGTTACGTTTCTCCTTATTAAAACGGTAGTGCATCTGTGCCGAGTTAAGAGTTGTATCCGGCACGAACGGTGCAAAAGATAACTGGAAAAAAGAATGAATCGTCACTCCCCCAGCGTTAATAGCCGCTATACCCGTAGGAGCCAATACGACCATGCGTTTGGGGGTATGCTCTCTCAATCGTCTTAAAAATGTAGTTTTTCCTGTTCCGGCTTTTCCGGTAAGAAACAGGTGTGTGCCTGTATTTTCAATGAACTGCCAAGCTAGTTGCAGTTCAGGATTATTTTCCATGTTTCCTAAAATTTTCGGTAAAGTTACTGAATAGATTCCAACCACTGAAATCTAAATACAAAAAAACAAGCACGGACTACACGAATAGCACGGTTTCATCCTATTAGAACCGTAAATTCCGTGTAATCCGTGCCTGCAAAATCATAAAGGAGTTTTACCACTCTTTATAGCAAGCCGGAAATAGTATAAATTATTTCATCGAACCGCCTACTATATCCAGCAATTCATTCGTAATCGCTTGCTGACGGCTCTTATTATATTGCTTCGTCAAATCCTGGATCAACTCGTTTGCATTATCCGTAGCTACCTGCATAGCCAATGTACGTGCAGCATGCTCCGATGTATTCGAATCAACGGCTGCGGTAAACATTTTTTGGCTCAATACCGTTGGAATCAGATTGGCAATCAGTTCTTCGGCATTAGGTTCGATGATATAGTCGTTTGCTATTTCATGATCTTCCACTTCCTCTTTGTCCTTTTGTTCCTCTTCATCTATGACACGCGTCAGGTCAATAGGGAGATACATTTCACGAAGAAGAATCTGCAAGCCCATTGATTTGAAATGATGATAGATGATTTCTACACGATCCACCTCTCCGGACACATACATCGCCATCAGGCGATGCGCCAAATCGGAAGCCTCCCGATAAGTCGGTTTGTCGGAAAGTGTGGGAGCGGTTTCCTGCGGTTGGAATCCCATACGTTTCACGGCTTCATCGACCTTTTTTCCTATTGGGAAAATCAAGATATTATCTTGTCCCAAAGTACGATACTCACCAATCGTTTGCAATAACATTTTGATGACATTGGCATTGAAAGCACCACAAAGAGAGGTATTCGAAGAGAAAACGACAATTGCCACACGTTTCACTTCGCGTTCCTTCACATAAGGAGACTCGACTGGGAGGTCCGCACTCAGGAAGTTAGTTAGAATCTTGTTCAACTTCTTCTGATAAGGCAGCATATTCTCAATGGCTCCTTGTGCCTTGTGTAATTTGGCAGAAGCCACCATCTTCATTGCTGAAGTGATCTTTCGGGTACTTTTTACCGAATTTATTCTGGTTTTTACTTCTTTCAGTGAAGCCATGATTTTTAATGATTAGTGGTTAGTGATTAATGATTAGTGGTTAGTGTCAGTTAGTAATATTACGTTAATCACTCATCACTAACCACTAATCGTTATTATAAGTATTGTTTGGCGACCATAGCGGCAGTCTCTTCGATAGCCTTAGTCACGTTATCATCAATAACACCGGTTCTCAACACATCCAATACATCCTGTTGGTGGTTCAGTTGCAGAGATTCGACGAAGCTACGTTCAAAATCCTGCACTTTATCCAAGGGGACATCATGGAGAAGCCCATGCGTACCACAGTAAAGAATAGCAATCTGTTGCTCTACGGGCATCGGACTGTATTGAGGCTGAATCAATAGCCGGGCATTCTTACGCCCCTTGTCGATAGTCAGAGCTGTAATCGCATCCATATCACTGCTGAACTTGGAGAAGGCTTCCAGTTCACGATATTGCGCCTGGTCAATCTTCAATGTCCCAGCAACTTTTTTCATCGCCTTAATCTGAGCATTTCCACCTACACGGGATACGGAGATACCAACGTTGATGGCAGGACGGACCCCTTGGTTGAACAAATCCGTTTCAAGGAATATCTGTCCGTCGGTGATAGAAATCACGTTTGTAGGGATATAAGCCGAAACGTCGCCAGCCTGCGTCTCGATGATAGGAAGTGCGGTAAGAGAACCACCACCTTTGACGATGCCTTTCAGACTATCCGGCAGGTCGTTCATTTCGCGTGCCACCTCTTCCTGGCTGATAATCTTTGCCGCACGTTCCAACAGACGGGAGTGCAGATAGAAAATATCACCCGGGTAAGCTTCACGTCCCGACGGACGACGAAGAATCAGAGAAACCTCACGATAAGCTACCGCCTGCTTGGAAAGGTCATCATAGACAACCAATGCATGACGACCGGTATCGCGGAAATATTCGCCGATGGCAGCACCCGCAAACGGTGCATAATACTGTAATGCAGCCGGGTCACCCGCCGTAGCGGCTACTACAACCGTATAATCCAGTGCCCCGTACTCACGAAGCGTATTTACGATAGAAGCAACGGTAGAACCTTTCTGACCGATAGCCACATAAATACAATACACAGGGTCGCCTGCCAGAAAGTTACTGCGCTGATTGATAATTGTATCAATCGCAATAGCGGTCTTTCCCGTCTGGCGGTCACCGATAATCAACTCACGCTGTCCACGGCCGATAGGAATCATGGCATCAACAGCTTTCAATCCGGTCTGCAACGGCTGGTTAACAGGCTGACGGTAGATAACTCCCGGAGCTTTCCGTTCCAACGGCATATCGTACAAGTCACCTCCGACCAGACCTTTACCGTCCAGCGGTTCACCCAGCGGATCGATGACACGTCCCAGCATCCCCTCTCCCACACGGATAGAGGCGATACGATTGGTACGCTTCACGATGAATCCCTCTTTGATCCTGTCCGTCGGCCCCAGCAACACAGCACCCACGTTGTCCTCTTCGAGGTTCATCACGATTGCTTTGATACCATTGTCAAACTCCAGCAATTCATTCGCTTCGGCATTCCGCAAACCGTAGATACGGACTACGCCGTCGCTCACTTGGAGCACCGTACCGATCTCGTCAAGTTGCACATTGGCATTGATTCCTTCGAGCTGCTTGCGCAATATATCAGATACTTCGCTTACTCTTATATTTTCAGACATTATACAATTCTCCTATTCTTATCAATAAATTGTTGTTTCACTCGCTTCAACTGCGTGGCAACACTTGCATCCAGCCGGTAGTCATTAATATCGAAGATAAAGCCGCCTTCGATGGACGGGTCTACCACCGTTTCCAACTCCATTTGGGCATGCAGGATATGCGCGGCTGCGGAACGAATCCGGTTTTCCGTATCCTTATCGACCGGCACGGCCGTAATCAACTTGCCGGTTCCGATATGTTTCAGCTTCCGGTAAAGATCCAGATACATCAGACTGATAAATTGCAGATAGCCTTCACACCTGTTTTTCAATACCAAAGTGATGAAACGGACAAACTCCCTCGTTGACTTACCGTCACCATCGGCAGCAGTGCAGACCAATGCCAACTTCTCCCTGGTCGTGATGACAGGATTTTCAAGTGCTTCGCACAGACCGGGCAAGGCCCAGAAGCTGTGGGACAGGGTCAGGAACTCCTGATATATCCTGTCTTCAATACCTTTTTCCTGCGCGTATTCAATCATTGCTTTTGCATAACGCATTGAGAGTATTCCGACATCCATCTTCCTTAGTTCTTATTCGGGGTTAATACTTCATCCAGCATCCGGTCGATCATGCCCATCTGAGCATCTTTATCCGCAAGATTCTTGCGGAGCACCTTCTCGGCAATGTCGACCGAAAGAACAGCCACCTGGCGACGGATGTCGCGGATAGCTTCGTCCTTTTCAATCTGAATCTGTTGTTTCACCGCATCCAATTCTTTCTGTGCGGCTATCTCGGCTTGCTTACGGGCCTCGTGAACAATCTTGTCACGTTCTTCCATTGCTTCCCTCAAGATGCGTCCCTGTTCCTTGTTGGCGGCAGCCACCAACGCGTCGCCTTCTTCTTTCAGTTTAGACAACTGGGCATTGGCTTCCCTCGCCACCTCCAAAGACTGGTCGATATAGGTTTTACGGCCTTCCACCATCTTGATGATGACAGGAAAACCGTATTTTGCCAATACCACGAACACAATCCCGAATGAGAGGAACATCCAGAACAACAGGCCACTATCAGGTAATAGTAATGACATAGGCTTAGAGGAAGAATACCAATAAACAAACGACTACCGCCAACAATGCCACACCTTCAATCAAGGCGGCTGCAATAATCATATTCATACGAATGTCACCTGATGCTTCCGGCTGGCGTGCAATAGCTTCCATAGCCGAACCACCAATTTTACCAATACCCAAACCAGCTCCGATTACTGCAAGACCTGCACCGATAGCTGCACCTAATTTACTTACTCCTACTGCTGCTGCAGTGGCTTGTAACAATACTGATAGGATCATAATTTTCAGTTTTAAAATGGTTTATATTTTTTATTTTCTCTCTATTAAATTCTCTTTTATTTGTCTTCCGCCTTTACCTTGGCACCTTCCTGCGCCAGTCCGATAAACACCGCCGAAAGCATGGTGAAGACATAAGCCTGAATAAAAGCAACCAACAGTTCAAGCGCATTCATAAAGATGTTGAACAATACGGAAGCTACTGTCAGCGTGCCGTTCAGTGCGGGTCCCATGCTTGCCGAGATGAATATCAGGCAAGTGAGTACCAGCATCGCCATGTGTCCCGCCAACATATTGGCGAAAAGACGAATCATCAAGGCAAACGGTTTCGTAAAGATTCCGAAGAACTCGATAAACGGCATCATCGGCACAGGTACTTTCAACCACCAAGGTACATCCGGCCAAAAAATATCCTTCCAATAATGCTTCGTTCCGAAGATATTGACTGCCAGAAAAGTGCATATTGCAAGTACCATCGTGATAGCGATATTTCCCGTCACATTCGCACCACCGGGAAAAAATGGAATCAACCCCATCATATTATTGATGAAGATAAAGAAAAACGCTGTCAGCAGATATGGGGCAAACTTCCGGTAATTCGGTCCGACACAACTTTTGATGATATCATCGTTCACCATCATAATGAACATTTCCATGAATCCGACAAATCCACCCGGTGCCTTAGCTCCTTGCGGACGTTTCCTGTACCAGTGCGCCACACTCAGCACGATAACCAGCAGCAATATGCTGTTGAACAGCAAAGCGAATGTCACTTTCGTAATAGAAATATCCCAGGGACGAACCTGCTCGCCCGCCGCGTCATATTCTACCAGTTTACCTTCGTATTTACTTCCCTCAGGAGCGATGGAAAGTCCTTCATACGTACCGCCATTCTCTCCGAGACGGGAAGAAAGGAACATATGCCAACCTGTACTTCCACTATAAACTATGATAGGTAATGGTATGATAATGTGCGTTTTACCCCATGTCGTAATATGCCATTCGTATGAGTCGCCGATATGCCCGAACACGATTTCCTTCACGTCCACCGTATTCTCCTTCTCCTCTTGGGGAGTAATCACATCCTGCGTCTGTGAAGCCGCTTCCCCCTCCTGTTCCTGTGCAAGAACCGGCAGACCGACTGCCACCATCAGGCAGAACAGAATCAACGGAGCTACTATGTTATGCAACTGTTTCATTTTTCTTCTTATTTTTCTTCTTCAGTTTCCGGTTCACTTCAAAAGAGAAGAAGAACCAGGTTTCGAATACCAGATATACCAAATAGAACGAGATAAACGTCAGCAAAAATGCTTTGGCTTCTTCGCGTACAGCAATACAATAAATCAAGACCAGAATTATCGAAAGAATCATCTTTACCATCTTTATTGCCAAATACAACAGTAACAATTTTTGCGGGGCATGTAACCGGCACGCGTCGAACATATAAATACTAAACAAACCGAATAAATAGAAATAAACCGGAATGAACGGATATCCTCCAAAATAATGCCCCGGTAGGGCAAAGTGTAAAATAACCGCTCCAAGCGCCGCGCTTAAAATTGCAAACAAAGTATGCAAACCGATAAAGTTCCGTTTCGTTTTAGTAATGTTCACCATGTCACTGTGTCTTTCTTTAGGAAATGCAAGCAGAAACCGTCCCGTCACTCAATTCGACAAAACCACCCTGAATATCCATTGTATGCTCCTCGCCCTCCATCGTCGTGTAACTCAGCGTTCCCGTCTTCAATGACGAGACGATAGGCGCATGTCCCGGAAGAATGGAAAACGACCCGATCGTGCCCGGCAATGTGACAATCTTCACATCTCCGTCGAATATGCTCTTTTCAGGCGATACTATACTCAAATGCAGTTCTTTCATCACTCTACGTTTTTATTTCTTTGCCTGTTCCAGCAATTTCTTACCTTTCTCTATCGCTTCCTCAATTGTTCCGACATTCAGAAAAGCCTGTTCGGGAAGATAATCCACTTCGCCGTCCAGAATCATCTTGAATCCCTTAATCGTATCTTCGATAGTCACCATCACGCCCGGCACGCCTGTAAACTGTTCAGCTACGGCAAACGGCTGCGAAAGGAAACGCTGCACACGGCGAGCGCGGTTCACTACCGTCTTGTCTTCTTCCGAAAGTTCTTCCATACCGAGGATGGAGATAATATCCTGCAATTCCTTGTTGCGTTGCAGAATCTGCTTCACCCGCTGCGCTACATCATAATGTTCCTGACCTACGATGTGCGGGTCGAGGATACGGGAAGTCGAAGCCAAGGGGTCTACAGCCGGGTAGATACCAAGTTCCGTAATCTTACGGTCGAGCACGGTAGTGGCATCCAAATGGCTGAAGGTAGTTGCAGGAGCCGGATCCGTCAAGTCATCGGCAGGTACATATACTGCCTGTACAGAGGTGATAGAACCTTTACGGGTAGACGTGATACGTTCCTGCATCGCCCCCATTTCCGTAGCCAGTGTCGGTTGATAACCAACGGCGGAAGGCATACGTCCCAAAAGGGCGGATACTTCCGAACCTGCCTGCGTGAAACGGAAAATATTATCAATAAAGAACAGAATATCACGCTTCTCACCCTCACTTCCGGCATCACGGAAAGATTCCGCTACCGTCAGACCGGACAGCGCTACGGAAGCACGTGCACCCGGCGGTTCGTTCATCTGACCGAATATCAGCGATACCTGCGATTTCTCCAGTTCGTTATAATCAACTTTCGAAAGATCCCAATGCCCTTTCTCCATGCCTTCCTTGAATGCTTCACCGTAGCGGATAACGCCCGATTCAATCATTTCACGCAGCAGGTCGTTACCTTCACGGGTACGCTCACCTACTCCGGCAAATACGGAGAATCCGTTATGTTTCTTGGCGATATTATTGATAAGCTCCTGAATCAGTACAGTCTTTCCCACACCGGCACCACCGAACAAACCGATTTTACCACCTTTGGCATACGGTTCGAGCAGGTCAATCACTTTAATACCCGTGAAGAGTACTTCCTGCACAGTTGTCAAGTCTTCAAATTTAGGGGGATCACGGTGGATGGAATATGCACCTTTGCGGTCCAAGTCTTTCATACCGTCGATAGAATCACCGACTACGTTCATCAACCGGCCTTTAATCTGTTCGCCGATAGGCATTGTGATGGGGCCGCCTGTGGGATATACCTTCATACCGCGTTGAAGTCCGTCGGTGCTGTCCATTGCTACGGTACGTACCGTATTCTCACCGATATGTTGCTGTACTTCTACAACCAGTATTTTGCCGTTTGGCCTTTTTATCTCCAGTGCATCGTGAATGCTTGGCAGCACCATTTCTGCATCCGTACCTTCAAAGTACACATCGACCACCGGGCCGATAACCTGAGAGATATGTCCGATAATCTGTGACATAAGCAATCTTTTATTTATATTATTCTTTCACTATTCCTATTGAAATAACAGTATGGCAAGGAACGTTTCGCGTTTTACCTGTTTTACTATTATAATAAACAGTTAAGTTCAACTTTTGTTCATCTATTTTCTATTTCCAGCAAACTATCACCAGAACAAATAGTTAAACAAACAACTGCGCAAATGTAGAAACAAATTCGGGAGGTTGTTCTCCCTTTGTCTTTATTTGTCGTTCGATAACACTTATTAGCCCAATAAATACTACAAAAATACCAAAATCCGAATATTTCAGTTACCATTTTCAATAAAACAATATTCCACGATAATAAAATAACAATAAACTGAATAAACGATTAAAGTTTTCCACCTCTTCATTCAAAATCAGCAAATTAACAGAAAGAGAAAAATAGTAGCAAAGACAACCATTTTTGTGTTCGAGCACGAAGCAACCGTTTCCATACGGATTGATTAATGAAGGTTAAAGCCTTATTTTTCCGGAACAAACAAGAATTAGCTTCTGTTGTCTTCCGAAAACGAAATAAGCCCATGCCATGAAACAAACGCTGTTACGGCTAACCACCATAAAAACTGATATTCCCCTATACAAAATGTATCCCCGTAAGTCAGTCAGAAGAAGCATCCAATTCTTTCTCATTTCTGTCCTGCCATTGCTGTCGTCCTGTATCAAAGAAGGGATGAAACACTGTCCGCCCCTACAAGTAGAGCTCTCTGTAAAGGATAAAAACTACTCCAACATCAATAATGTGGCGTTGGAAACACGTAAGAGTGAATCTCTCGCTTTTCGCGATTATGTTCCTACACTCTACTATACGCTGCGCAATGTTGCAACCGGTGATATCATAGAAGAACAAGGCATATTCAACGTAACAGGCAATACTCCCACAAACTCCATCACCTTCTGTGAGTGCCTGCCTTTCGGCACATATGTACTGAATGTATGGGGTGGTCTGTCAGACCAGTCGCAGCTAACCGGACAATCACTGACCAGTATCCTGCATACTAATCTGACGGAAGCAAACGATGTCTATCTGGCACATGACACGCTGGTGTATGACGAACAACATAGCCATCACTCATTAGCACTGCAACGCACCACCGGAAAGTTGCTGATTCAAATCGCCAATCTTCCCGCCACTGTGCGCTACGAGGATAACAGTATCGGACAAATATACGAACGTGTGAACCATAAGTTCGAATATGCGAATCCGGTCACTGTACGTAAGCAAGACACTTGGAATGCCGCTCCGGAGATTGTACTGTACACCATTCTGGCTCCCTCGACAGGAGAACTCCAATCCCCCGTACATCTCAATCTATACGATAAAGCAGACCGAATAACGCCTACACTCACCCCAAAAGATGTGAATGTCACTCTGAAACGTAACGAACTGACTACTTTAAAGTATGTCTACGATGACGAGAAAAGAGACTTCAACATCTTCCTGCTCATAGATGATGTCTGGAAAATCATCTACAACCTGGATATAGATTAATCTCGTTTTTTTCACATATTATTTAATTCTAAAACTTAGCTTAAATGAAAAATTATTTGTTTTTGTCCGCTGTCGGTGCCATGATGCTGGCAGCATGTAGTAATGACGACACAGTTCCTGTGGAAAGTCCTGACGTAGCCCAATCCGGTCAGACGCTCACTCTAACCCTCAACAGTGGTGGTGACGGACTAAGTACACGCGCCGCTCGTCCCGTGAACAGTTCGGAAGCAGCCAATAATGTAACTGCCGTTAAACTGTACATTTATAACGCGGCAGGAACTGACGTTACAGCTTCCGCATTGGCAGCAGGTACGCAAAATCCTATCGTCTGGACAGCAGGTCCGTCTACCCCCGCCGCCCCCGGTGACAATCCGAGTCCTGCGCACAAAGCAAGTCAGACCGTCAAATTGAATAAACTGGCAACCGATGGACAATACACCGTAGTGGCTTACGGTTATAATCTTTCGACCGACTACACCATCAGTGGTGGTGGCAATGCCAGCGACGCGTTCACGGCTACCCTTCCGGCAGCTACCAACGAGTCCGAACTCTTTGCCGGAAAGAACACCTTTAATGTAGTGAACGGTAATATAGAAGCAGGAACCAGCAGCGAAGTCGAACTGCGTCGTCACGTAGCCGGTTTGCTGGGATACTTCAAAAATGTACCTATATTGTACCCGCATCCCACTACCGGTATTCCTACCGTTGTTGCATTCGTCCGTGTATATGCTTCATCCCATGCACCGGCATTCACCTTCCCAAGTGCATTGTTGGTAAATGGTACAGGTAATAATACTAAGACTAAAGTTCTGGAATTTAATCTTGCCACACTAATAACCGACTTCATTGCCCAAACCACTGCTGTCGGGACAGACCTGACCAAAACGTTCAATATTCCCGCCACTACCGGCCTGACAGCCACCGTACCCAACAGTATCCTCAACGGTAAGTTCCTCATTCCATTTGCCAAAGTAGCAAGTGCAACAACTTTTACCGTACAGTTGGAAAATGCCACAGGAGAAGTATTGAAAGAATGGGATATAGTGAACAATGCTCTTACAGGAGACAAGAAAGTGTATGACGTTCAACGCAATTACTTCTACTCCATCGGGCAGAAATATAAAGCCAGTTCTACCGACGGCGGTACAAGCGACCCCGGAGATGCCGACCAACCGATTGACCTGTCAAAAGAGACTGTTATTAACATCACCGTTAACGATGCTTGGGATACGATCTATAACCTTGGCATAGAATAATTTCTTCAATAAGAGGGTGTGCCGAAATAGATTCTAGCCACAGAATCCTTGACACACCTTCTTCACTTATCCCCCTGTTACTAAAGAATCCACTTCCTACAATGAAAACAAAACATATCTTTCTAACCTGCGCCTTCATCCTCTGCCTTTCCGCCTGTCAGGACGAAGAAATAATGCCTGCTCCCGCAGATATTCCTCTGTCGAGAGCCATTGCAGCCACTTCTACTTCCACATCCGTCCTCACCACTGCCAATGGTGGCCTGACGTGGACAGCCAGCCGAAGGGTTCCTCTAGTAGGTGAAGGACGTATCGTAGACGATATGTCGAACGCTTTGATAGAAGTACTCAATAATAATCAGGGTATCGCCAATATGCTCGATACCGATCTGACCAACTCCGCCTCATTCAGTGGCGTGGCAACCGCCAACCTGATAGGCAACCAAATAGCTTCCGTCCGTGACGTCAACCGCACCTATGCCGGTGGACAAGCTGCCGGATTTGTCTACTTGCTGGATAATTCCTCTTTACTCACACTTGATGTCCTGAAAGGTTTCTATCTGAAGACTTACCTCAAAGGTGTGGAACAGGAAATGAAAGGCAGCGACTCACAAGTAGTGGAAACGTTACAGCTCAACCTTATCGGTGCTGCCAACAATGGCGGTCAACAAGCTCTTTCTATTACCACCTCATTCAACAAGCCCTTTGACGAAATCAAAATAGGTATGTACGGTATCTCCGCGACTGTACTAAATG
Organism: Bacteroides sp. f07; assembly: GCF_042854785.1. Classification (NCBI taxonomy): domain Bacteria; kingdom Pseudomonadati; phylum Bacteroidota; class Bacteroidia; order Bacteroidales; family Bacteroidaceae; genus Bacteroides; species Bacteroides sp. f07. The sequence continues at coordinate 2,097,546 of NZ_BAABXI010000001.1, forward strand.
CCCTGAAACTATACTACGCCTTTGTAGGCGACAACCCCATACAACCCGCCGTAACCGGAAACGCTTACTATACAAACGGCGTAGCGGTACATACCAACTCTATCCTGGAATTAACTTGGACCACTGTCCCCAATAGCGGCGAATTAATAGACGCCAACCTGAGCAACGGTCCCTCTTTCAGCCTGATAGGCTCATTACTACAACCCCGTGCCACGATCAATTTCAAACAAGTAATCCCCATAGGAGCCGAAGTCGGATTCAATCTTTCCAACCTCGGACTTGCCAATATCAGCCTGTTGGGTACAACTACATTAACCACCTACGATGCTAATGACACACAACAGGAACAGGTTTCTATCAGCAACCTCCTCGGCATTTCCGCTATTATAGGTGGCGGCACACAAGTCAGTATGGTGTTAAAGAAACCCTGTACACAGGTCAAAATACAATTTTCCGGAATAAATGTCAACCTGGGAACTACGACTATCAATTACGCCTTTGTACGTGATGCGTCAATAGTAGACCCATCGAGCTTTTTCTCACTAAGTAACGCCACGATTACAGGCAATTCTTACCAGTTAGTAACCCCTGCCACCGGAAGCGTGAACTACACCGTCACCAGCTACCCTTCAGAAGCTACTCCTGTCGTCAGCAACAATAAAATAACGGGTATGACCGTCAACGGCAGCTACCAGGTGACAGGAACCTACACCGCAGCCAACGGCACTGTTTACACACAGACCGCTACGATAACCCGCAATGCTGTTTCCAACGGCTCTGCTTCCTGCAATACAATGATAACCGGCATCAGCAACGGAGCTACCGTCTATGCCCCTTCCGGCGGCGGATGTCTGCTATGCGTAGGTGAAGGCACTAATTTTACGGGAAAAAGCAACCTCATCGACAACAATCCCGATAACTATATCACCTATTATAATGTAGCAAGTATTGCCGCCAATACCTCCATTGTAGGTATCCGGACAGCAGCCACTACCCCTGTCAATACTTCGAAAGCGCAAATCCGTACAGGATTTGTTATCCAGACTTCTTCGAAGCTGCTCAGTGCTAACGTGCTTAAATATCTTATCATACGTCTGTATCGGAATGGTGTGAAGATATTCGAAAGTACCGCAGACAACAATAATGCCATCTCCGCCGGACTGATAGGTGACAGTGGCAATAAAGTGCGTGTCGGTGTCACCACCAATCTGGAATTCGATGCCATCGAACTTTGGACGGGCGGCATACTCAACCTCAATCTGAATGCTTTCCGCATTTACTATGCTTATTGGGAAAACGTGAGCGACAACTGTTACAACAGTAGCATAGCCAATGCCTGTCTTCAACTCATGACACCTTCCACATATGGAGCAAGCATCAACTACGCTGCCACCGGAAGTCCGGGAGTAGCCCATATAGGAACTTCCCTTAATAATTTAGGCAACCTGATAGATGCCGACGAAAACACTTATTCCACCATTACCACTACCAATGCACTGGGAGCAGTCACCGTAGCGGTGAAGTTCAATCGGATACAGCAGAAACAACCTGTAGGCTTTATCGTGGCAGACCCTGCCGGAATAGCCGGATCCGACCTGATAAACTGGACTACACTCTCCGTCTATAATGCAGGCGTACTGGTGGGACAGACCGGAACAGGTGGCGTATTGGGACTGGATGTAATCGGAACAAACGGTAGGCAGTACATGGAAACAACTCCTTCTTCCGCCCCTTTCGATGAAGTACGGATAACCTTTTCCGGAGTTGTCAATGCACTGAAAACAATTCAACTGGCAGGAGTTTATACTCGCCAGGACAGCAACGGTGACGGCATTCCTGACTGTGCCGAAGTGACTCCCGGACAGGACGAGACGATTGATTTTCTCGGTGTCACCGCACATCTCTGTCAAGGCAGCCCCATCGTCCTGCAAGTGAAGGGTGGAACGAATGGCAATAATTACTTGCTGCGTTTCTACAACGTCGTTAAGAATAACGAAGTTACTGATAAAACGGTGGGCCTCACTAATCAGACCTTTACCATCACCAATATGCCCGCAGGGGATTATTATATCTCCATCTATGATGCCGGCGGCACGAAGCTATATTACAACGGCATCCATTCCACCATCCACCCGCTGCGCACCACCTGGAAAACCAATGCCGCCACTTCCAACTGGAACACGTGGGGTAACTGGAGTGACGGGAGTCCCTGGCAATGTACGGACGTCATTATCCCGTCCGGTGCGGCCCTCTATCCCGTACTCGTGCAAGGAGACGCCAACTATTGCAACAATCTCCACTTCGCCCCGAACGCAGAAATAGTAAATACTCACTATCTCACCTATTCGCAGGCATGGGCGGAAATGGCGCTGCAATCCGGACGCTACTATATGCTGTCCGCCCCGTTGAAAGCGACTTTCACAGGAGATATATTTATCCCTGCTTCCATGAGCGGAACACAGAACAACGACTTCTTCGTGACTCTGAACGAAACGACTTCTCCGGAAAACCGTTTCAGCCCCCGTATCTACCAACGCCTTTGGAGCCATGACGCCCCCGGACAGAAGATTAGCGGCGGAACGCTGACTCCTGTCACCGTCACTCCGGACAAGACCAACTGGACACCGCCTTTCAACGCGTTGAACCAAGCCTACACCGTAGGCATGGGATTTTCCTTATTGGCAGACAAAGAATCGGTATCGGGCAACACGCTCACATTCCGTTTCCCCAAAGCGCACACACATTATACCTATTATAATATGTCGGGACAAGGAACTTCGTATAGCGAAAACCTGACACGGACGCTTCCCGGACGCTTTATCTACGAGAACAGTAGCGGAACGGTTACATTCCCTTATACCGTGAACGCCACAAACAAAGCCGCCGGAACGAGCTTCCTCATCGGAAATCCCTTTATGACGCATATACGCATCGACCGTTTTATGACAGACAATCCTAGCGTGACATCCATCAAAGTATATGACGGCAATAGCAACAACTCCGTCATCAAAGTAGACGGACAGCTATTGACGAACGGCAGTAATTTTCAGTATATCGCGCCGATGCAATCCTTCTTTGTCACTGTCAGCCTGCCCGCTACCGGTCTTTCGGTGAAGTTCACCGAAGCCGCCCTGACGCAGGCTCCAGGCTCGGGCGGATTGATGCGTAGCACCCGTGCCATGTCTTTGTCCGGTAGCACCTCTGCTTCACGACCTACTCTGTTACTCTCGGCAACAGCCGGGAATATCACTTCCGGTTGTCTGATACGCCTGTCCTCTTCCGCCCGCGACGGTTTTCGTGCAGGCGAAGATTCCGAGCTGTTGATGGATAACGAGGTTTCTCCAATCATTGCCGTGTTCAGTATTTCCGATGAGAAAGCACTTGATATCCAGCAACTCAATAATGCCGTTCAGATTCCTTTGGGATTCAGTCTGCGCAATCCTGCACGGGTTACGTTAAAACTTTCCCACGACAGTGGAAATGCCTGGAAGAACTGGTCGCTCGTGGATACGCAGACAGGAAAACGTACTTCATTATCTGCCTCGGAAACGACACTGGATTTAGGAATACTATCTACGCACGTAGGAAGATTTTATCTAATGAAGAATCAATAATAAAGAATCATACCTGAAAAATATAGCATTATGAAACGGAATCATATAGGAAGAAAGTGGGCGTTCTTGCTGTCGGCGGTGCTGATAACCGCTTGCCAGCAAGGAGAAGAGATAGAAGAACTGGCGGAACCTGTGCCTCAGGAGAAAGCAGGTGAAGTCATTCTTAACTTCACTGTAGCAGGCGAGTTGTCAGTAAGTGCTGATCCGGCGAGTACCCGTACCGAACTGCCCGGTTCGGGCAATATTCAGCATGTGACGTCCGTCCAGCTCTATATTTTCAATGGAACGGGTAACGATGCCGTTTGCATAGCATCCGAAGATGTCGGCTGGTCTGCCTACTTCGGTAATGTGCCGCCCACAGTGACTGCTACCATGAAATATCATGTAAAGTATGAAGGACTTGTGAAGGATACCCCTTACACTTTTCTTGCTGTCGGAATGGATGCGTCTTCCCGCACTACTTATGGATTCCCCAATGCCATCCAAGTAAATACTACCACGCTAGGCAATGCCATCGCCACCCTGTCCGGCTCGGAAACAACCACTTGGAGCAATATACGTACTTCCGAACTTTTTGCCGGAGCCACCATATTGACTCCCGGCAACTATGGTACACAAGGCAATGTAGATCTTTGGCGACGAGTAGCGGGTGTAATGGGCTGGTTCACAAATGTTCCCACTCTTATTGGTACTACTACCGTAACCGCCATACGTATCACTCTCTATACTCAACAAAACAAAAGTGTCCCATTACTGCAACGCAGTCAAACCCCAGTATTCAAGGATTACATAGCCAGCCCCCTTTCTGCTTCCACCGGCGGACAAATATTGGTGCAAATCCCTGTACCCACAGGCACATTACCTGTCGCCACGCTATCCAAAGGCGCTTATGTACTGCCAATTCCTGCTCCCGCCGCAGTGAACGACAATGATTACACGTTGAAAGTGGAAATTATAAACGCTGCCGGAAATACATTACGTTCGGCACGTGTCACTCTCTCCGACAGCGATGATACAAATTCTTCTACCGGAAACGGCACGGGAATTATCGACCCGCAAGGCGTTTACCGCTTTCCTATCATTGCCAATCATTTTTATGGAATAGGTACACCGCTTGCTCCTATTAATCTGGGAACAATAGGAACAAGAACCGGAATACGGGCAAAGGTGATGACAGAATGGGAGGACACCTTCTTTTAATATGATTTCCTTAATATCACATCTTGTAACAGACTCCGAGTTATGTATAATTTTTAAAACACTTCTACCTTTTCAGCGATTTTCTTGGCCTTATCACGCAACACGTCGAGGTCGGAATTCAACGGAGCATAGCAGAGCACTACCCCCATACGGCGGTTGACACGGGTAAACGGTTTGCCGAATATACGGAGATAGGTATCCTCTTCCTTTGTCACCTCTTCCAGTCCACGATATTGGGGACGTTCCTGGCTGGCAATCGGAGAAAGAATAACGGCACTTGCCCCTATCCGCTCCTGCTTGATGCCGGGAATAGGCAGACCCAGTACGGCACGGAGATGAAGCTCAAATTCGTTCAGGTTTTGTGTTCCTGCCAGTGTCACCATGCCCGTATCATGCGGACGTGGAGAAAGTTCGGAGAAATAAACGCCGTTTTCGTGACTCAAGAAAAATTCCACACCCCACAATCCTGCACCTGTCAGGGCACGGGTTACTTTTTCAGCCATCTCTTCCGCTTCTTTCAGGTGAGCGGGGTCGATATGTGCGGGTTGGAAACTTTCACGGTAATCGCCACCCTTCTGTACATGTCCGATAGGCGGGCAGAACAAGGTAGGACCGTTCTTCTGGGTGACAGTCAGCAAAGTGATCTCACTGTCGAACTTGATAAATTCTTCGATGATAAGCTCACGGATATCACCACGGCTACCACTGCATCCATATTCCCAGGCATGTTCGAGTTCATCGGCACTCTTTACGAGGGACTGTCCTTTGCCGGATGAGGACATTAAAGGTTTTACCACACAAGGAAAACCGATTTTAGCGGCAGCCTCTTTCAGTTCTTCCAGTGATTTGGCATAGAAATATTTCGCTGTCTTCAGTCCGAGTTCTTTGGCAGCAAGGTCGCGAATAGCCTTACGGTTCATCGTGAAGTTGACGGCACGGGCACTAGGCACTACCTGGATTCCTTCTTTCTCGAAGTCGTACAGACGTTCTGTGCGGATTGCCTCAATTTCCGGCACGATAATATCCGGCTGATGTTTCTTTACGACACGTTCCAGTTCTTCACCGTCCAGCATGTCGAATACTTCAAATTCATCGGCTACTTGCATAGCCGGAGCTCCTGCATAAGAGTCACAGGCAATGATATGCTGACCTTTACGTTGAGCTGAGATTACAAACTCCTTTCCAAGTTCTCCAGAACCGAGTAACAGTATTTTCTTCATCATTTTGAGTGTTTTATATTAGTGACGCAAAATTAGTATATTTCGATGAAATACGGTTTTTTTTAGTGACGTACTTTCGGATATTTATTGTGAAAACGGAAACCGAGTCCGAGCATCAGGTAATTAGGGGTCTGAAAATTCTGAAGATTGTAGCCGATGTGAAGGAAAGAACTTCGGGTGATGTTCATCTTCAAGGCAACCACCTGATATAGCCCCCGTAAATCGCCGCGACCCAATACGTTCGAACCAAGACCGACACCAATAGTGAAATAAGGCATCACGTATTCCGCACGTCCCGAAACGCCCAAAGCCAACTGGTGTTGGATTCCCGGTCTGCAGAAACGGCGTGAACCGTTGCTGTCTCCGTATTCTGAAATGACATCTTCGATGTATACATTGGCACTACCGTCATAAACCCCGTCCAACGAAACTCCAAAACGAAATTTATAGCTGAGATTGTACATCGGGGCAAAATTGAATCCCGCCACAGGATAACTGCCGGGAGAAGCGATCTGTTTCCCACTGTCTACATATACGCCTTTCCGGCGCCATGAACCGAACATGACAAGGTCATAACTGATGTGACGCGGGAAACGGGGAATAAGCGGAGTCACCAAAGATTTAGCCAAATCCGATTCTTCACGGTTGAAGTTGTAGACCAGTCCGATTTTAGCTCCGGTAGTATTCACTCCCGCATTGGGGAACTTCGTGTTTCCGTTGGAGAAATGCGTAAAGTCTCCACCGATAATCAGGTCGAAATAGCGGGAGAATGCCCAATTCAGATAAATACCTGCATTGAGGTAGGCATTCATACGGGAACCGACGGCCCCGTTGTAGGAATTATAATCATTATCGTACGGTTGCCATCCGGTTGAGATGCCGAAGTTCCATTCGTAATTGAGCGAAAGACGCGGGTTGAAACGGGCGATACGGGCTCCTTGAAACAGATAGAAAGTGACAGGATCACCAAGTTGTTTCTTGTCGCCAAAAGTGGTGAGAGCCAGACCGAATCCTTGATATGCACCGCCATAGATACGGTCGGCACAAGTATTGGGACGGAATTTGAATGAATATTTCAGATGGGCGGCAAAAGACGTCTGAATCGGTTTCCACCGTTCGTTCTCTCCACGCAGGAAAGGATTGGTGGGAAATACGTATTGCGGGCGTGCCTCTATTCCCAAACGATGGATGAAACGATGGGGAGTGTAGGTCGAAACAGTATCAAATCCATATTCACCGTACTCCGGGAAATAGCCCTGCCGGAGTTCCCGGATTTCCTCCTGCAACTTCCGGACTTCCTGACGAAGCTCACGAACATCATGTTGAAGTTGCTTCACGTTCTGCCGGACATCTTCCAATGTATCTTGTCGTACCTCCTGTGCATATAAGAAAGTCCTCGGAAAGAGTAATAACGAATAGAAGGCAATGACTTTCCATCTTGATACTTTTAATCTCATATAAGTCTAGTTTGTCTTTTTTAGAACGAAGTTTATAAATCGAGGATTTCAATAAACTTGGCGACATGATAACCATCCATCAATCCATGATGGCAAGTGACGGAAACGGGCATCATCAACTTCTCTCCTTCGTGGAAGTACTTTCCGGTAGAGATTTTGGGGACACTATCTCCCGAATGCATATTGGTGGGGTGCTTCATATCTGTGAAAGTGAGCCACGGAACAGCCGAGTAGTGGATAGCGTTGGGATGGAATGTCCCCCCTTTATTCAGTCCGGTAGTAGCTTGCAGGCGTTCCATTTCAGCTTTCGCTTTACGGATAAAGACGAGTTCGTCCGGGTCATATTCAAAAGCAGCAAAAGAAAACGTATGGTCGGCACGACCTACGGTGGCTTCGGGCAGAAGGCTGTCATAACACACTACCCTGTCACCTTCGATACGGTAGCGGAATTCTTCGACTTTGGCGGCAGCCGTGATAATCCGGTGCAAGACCAAGAGGGAGAAAGATATGCCTTTGTCTTTGGCTTCCCGATAAGCACGAGTACAATCTACATTGACCGTCACTCCGAAAAACGGGTCGTCAAAAGCACTGAAGTGCTCGAAATGTTCTTTTCTGTTCCAAGTAGCAATATCAATGACTTTCTCAATCTGATTCATTCTAAACACTCTTTTTTTTAATAAAACCGGTTGCTTGCGGACATACGTCCGCTCACGCAACCGGAATGTTAGTTTGTGGAAAACGACCGCTCAATTTTCCCTCATCGGACAGTCGCACTTTTTTCTTTATTGATGTTGCTCACGCAGCAAGTCATTGACCGTCTTTACCGGATTGAAGGTAGAAAGGGGAACTTCTACAAATACGGTATTCCAGTCACTCATCGCACCGTTCCACAAGCCGGGAAGTTCGAGAGCTTTCAGGTCTTTGCCGTTCTTTGATTTGTAGGAGATGAAGCCTGTTGCCTTATCCACGTATTTCACCAAATCGAACTTATGACCTTTATAGTCACGTACGGCACATACCAGGTCTACCGGATTAAAGTGCGTACCTTTCTCGAACATTTCCTTCTTTTCGGGGTCGTTCATGTCGATTTGTGAACTTTCGAGGATTTGCAGGGAGATAGTTCCGTCACTGTTGTATGCAAGGAACGGCCCGCCGCCAGGTTCACCTACGTTCTTCACCATTCCGCAGACACGCATCGGACGGTTCAGTTTGTTCTTCAAGTAAATGGCAAGTACAGAATCTTCGAGGTCTTTCGTTTCCGGATTCTTGCAGAAGAGTTTCTTTTGCAGGAATTGGAGCATTTCCATCATCTGGTCGTGCGTATATTTACCGCTGTCGAGCAGTTCGAGGTATTCGAAAGCTTGTTTCTGCAGGGCGACAAGTACACCGGCAATTAGTTTCTTATAGGTAACGGTATCTTCCTTCAGTTTGTCGGGGACTACGTTATCTATGTTCTTGATAAAGATAATATCAGCATCGAGATCATTCAGGTTCTCAATCAATGCACCGTGTCCGCCCGGACGAAACAACAGTTTGCCGTTATCGCGGAACGGTTGGTTGTCCATATCAGCGGCAATAGTGTCGGTGCTCGGCTTCTGTTCGGAGAAAGTGATATAATAATCCACTCCGTAGCGTTTGGCAAATTCTCCCGCCTTTTCTTCCACGAGTTTCTTGAAAAGTTCACGGTGTTCGGTAGATACGGTAAAGTGCACATTGACTTTGCCACTCTTTCCGGCTGCGTACATGGCTCCTTCGGCAAGATGTTCTTCCAACGGAGTACGTGCGCCTTCGGGATACTTATGGAATTTGAGCAGGCCTTTCGGCAGTGCGCCGTAATTCAAGCCGGCAGTTTCGAGCAATGCAGATACTACAGCTTTATAGTTGCCTTCTTCGATTAATCCGGGAATGTCCTTTCCGGCTGTACGCTGGCAAGCTACATTGAGGTCGTCATAGAAAGCAAAATCCTTGATGCCGTCAAAGAATGCTTGTTCGAACTTTGTAGTCGGTTTGTCATAATCGGCAGACAGAAACTCAAACAGGTTCTTGAACATACGGCTTGCGGCACCCGAAGCCGGTACAAACTTCACAATGGTCTTATCCGTGTTTGTATATGCATCCCACGCTGCCAAATACGCCTTCTGCTCTTCGGCATTAGGAGCCAATATACCTTTTTCAATGGAAGCGGCAGCGTCCAGTTTCAAAAAAGGAAAACCTGTCTGGAAGCAAGCTAGTTGCTCTGCTATTTGCGCTTCCGTAATACCTTTCTTGGCAAGCAACTCTTTGTCCTGTGTCGTTATCATAATATCTAATTTTATTAATTGATGCCCAAAAATACAAAATGTTATTTACTTCTTGCCGAATAACCGGGAAAAAAAGTAATTTTACATCGAATTAACAAGATTGAATATGGACGACTTTTTTACACCAGAGGAAAAAAAGGAGCTTTTTTCACTCTACCGGCATTTGATGAAATCTGCCGGAGACAGCATTTTTTGGCGGGATTGCCAAAAGTTAAAGAGCCATTTAATAAAAGCAGCCCAGTGTAACGGGTTGCAACGCAATAACTTCGGGATGAATCCCGTCATCAGAGATTTACAAACGGCGGTCATCGTAGCCGAGGAAATCGGCATGAAGGGCTCATGCCTCATCGGTATCATGCTGCACGAAATTGTAAAGGCGCATATACTGTCTATCGAAGAAGTGAATACCGAATACGGAGAAGATGTGGCAAGTATCATCAAGGGATTGGTGAAAACGAACGAATTGTATGCCAAAAGCCCGGCGATAGAGTCGGAGAATTTCCGTAATCTCCTGCTCTCGTTTGCCGAAGATATGCGTGTCATCCTGATTATGATTGCCGACCGCGTGAACGTGATGCGCAAAATCAAGGATACGGGTAACGAGGAAGACCGCAACAAGGTGGCGAACGAAGCTGCTTATCTATATGCTCCGCTGGCGCACAAGCTGGGACTTTATAAGCTAAAATCGGAACTTGAGGATTTGTCGCTGAAATACACGCAACGGGATACCTATTATTATATAAAGGATAAGTTGAACGAGACGAAGGCTTCACGCGACAAGTATATCGCCGCTTTTATCAAGCCTATACAGAAGAAGGTGGCGGCAGCAGGATTGAAGTTCGACATCAAGGGACGCACCAAGTCCATACATTCGATATGGAACAAGATTCAGAAACAGAAAACACCGTTCGAAGGTATTTACGACTTGTTCGCCATCCGTATTATATTGGATTCGGAACCGGATCCGGCAAAGGAGAAGCAGGAATGCTGGCAGGTATATTCTATCGTGACAGATATGTACCAGCCCAACCCGAAGCGCCTGCGCGACTGGCTTTCTATCCCGAAGAGCAACGGTTACGAGTCGTTGCACATCACCGTGATGGGACCGGAAGGAAAATGGGTGGAAGTACAGATACGTACCCGCCGCATGGACGAAATCGCCGAACGCGGCTTGGCGGCACACTGGAGATACAAAGGTATCAAAGGTGAAACAGGACTGGACGAATGGTTGACTTCGGTTCGGGAAGCGTTGGAGAATGCGGACAACGACTCGATGAAAGTAATGGATCAGTTCAAGATGGATCTTTACGAAGATGAGGTTTTCGTATTTACTCCCAAAGGGGATTTGTTCAAACTGGCGAAAGGTGCTACGGTACTTGATTTCGCTTTCCATATCCATAGCAAACTGGGATGCAAATGCATCGGCGCCAAAGTGAACGGTAAGAATGTACAGCTAAAACAGAAGCTGAACAGCGGCGACCAGGTGGAGATTATGACCTCGAATACCCAGACTCCGAAACAGGACTGGCTGAATATCGTAACAACCTCCAAAGCCCGCACAAAGATTCGCCAGGCACTCAAGGAGATGGTGGCCCGTCAGCATGACTTTGCAAAAGAAACATTGGAACGGAAGTTCAAGAACCGCAAACTGGAGTATGATGAAGCGACTATGATGCGCCTTATCAAGCGGTTGGGGTTCAAAAATGTGACAGAATTTTATCAGAAAATAGCTGATGAAGCACTCGATGTCAATGAGGTTCTGGACAAATACGTCGAACAGCAGAAGCGGGATAATGATACGCATGACGAGATTGTATATCGTAGCGCCGAAGGATATAATATGCAGGTGCCACAAGAGGAAACGACATCGAAAGAAGATGTGCTTGTAATCGACCAAAACCTGAAAGGACTGGAGTTCAAACTCGCCAAATGCTGTAATCCAATTTATGGCGATGATGTATTCGGTTTCGTGACGGTAAGCGGAGGCATCAAGATTCACAGGAAAGACTGTCCGAACGCAAACCAGATGCGTGAGCGCTTCGGTTACCGGATTGTAAAGGCTCGTTGGGCGGGCAAGTCGGAAGGCACGCAGTATCCTATCACGTTGCGCGTTGTAGGACATGATGATATTGGCATTGTGACGAATATCACTTCTATTATATCAAAGGAAAACGGAATCACACTGCGTTCCATCGGCATTGACTCGCATGACGGGTTATTCTCCGGAACGCTGACGATTATGGTCGGTGATACGGGAAGGCTGGAAGCGCTTATCAAGAAGTTGCGGACTGTAAAGGGAGTAAAACAAGTAAGCCGGAATTAATACGGAATTTGCATATTAAAAATAATGACGCTATCCGCATGGGATAGCGTCATTATTTTTATAGTAATTTATGCCCCCTATCTCACTTTCTTTCTCATATAATAAGGATACGTCACAATGACGAAGAACACCAAGGCTACCGAAGCTACTATCTGCCCGATATGAAGCATTTTTCCGGTATCCATATCCAGGTAACACGTAGTGACAATACCTAAAGATACTCCCACCTCGCTTGCCAGAAGATGAGTGGTGTTTGCCGTTCCGCGCTGACAATGATGGGATAGCTTCACAAACATAACCAGAAATTCCGGCATGATAAGTCCTAATCCAAGTCCTAAGAGTACAGAAGGAGCAACTACCGAGTCAGCCGCATTCAGCAGAGACATCGCCAGCATTTCAAGTCCGATTCCTATAATGACCAGCCTTAGCGTTTTCTCTTTCATGAAAAACAAACGGGCAAGGAACAGAGACACGAGGTATCCGGTTCCTACTCCTACAAAGAAAGGCACGGGAATTCCCATATTTCCTAATACAGAGTCGTTAAGGAAAGGATGGACAAGCGGAATCAGCAACCCCGGTACAAACGTAATCAGAATCATATTGATGGCAGGAACCCATCCACGCAACAGCAGAAATCGGTCGAAAGAATAGAGTCTGGTGACAATCGGCGCACGAAAAGGCACATAAACACCTGACGCAACCAGAATTCCTGCTGCTCCGGTGATAACGGAGACGGATAGTAAATTCTGAAAGGAGTAACTTTTGTAAAGCCATACTCCGAGGACGATGCCCAGAATCATTCCCAGACGTGCCATCCATGAGAAACTGACATTACCCGCACTGCGCAGTGTGGAGTTGGTGATGTCAATCGCCAGAGTGATGCCTGCCGTTGTAGCTATGCCGAATGATAATCCCTGCACGGTGCTCAACAGGATAAGTTCCGTCATGTTGGTCACAAAAGCATAACCTGCCGTTGCCGCTACCATGAGGGCAAAAGAGAATACACACACTGTCTTACGTTTGTATGCATCTACAAGATAGGCATGGAAAGGACCGATAAGGAACATTCCCAGCGTGAAAAAGAGAAAGATTACTCCTGTCTGTGCAACCGGCACTCCGAGACGGTCGGCCATCTCAACGGAAAGTACCGGAAATAACACATACAAGGATATAAACAATAGCAAATTAGCTACACATATCCGCATAAAATGTATTGTCCACAATTTAACCGCCATATACTATTTTAATATTGTTCCTTCTCGTTCGGGAAGTAGCAATTCTTCACGTCGGATACATAACGGCTGATTGCATCGGTCATCACCGTATACAAATCAGCATAACGACGTAAGAAGCGGGGACGGAAACCGTTGTTCATGCCAAGCATATCCTGGATAACCAATACCTGACCGTCCACATGACCACCTGCACCAATACCGATAATAGGTATAGTCAGTTCGGAAGCTACACGTTCGGCAAGGGTTGCCGGAATCTTTTCGAGTACGATGGCGAAACAGCCTGCCTCTTCGAGCAGATGAGCGTCGCGAATCAGTTTTTCCGCTTCGGCGTCGTCTTTGGCACGTACGGTGTAAGTTCCGTATTTATTGATGGACTGAGGCATTAATCCGAGATGTCCCATCACCGGAATACCTGCACTGATAATACGCTTCACGGAACCGATGATTTCTTCTCCACCTTCCAGTTTCAGAGCATCGGCATGACTCTCTTTCATGATACGGATAGCAGAAGCAAGACCTTCCATTTCATTTCCCTGATAAGAACCGAAAGGCATATCAACTACCACCATCGCACGTTTCACACCACGCACTACGGATTTAGCGTGATAAATCATCTGGTCGAGAGTAATAGGCAATGTAGTCACGTTGCCCGCCATTACATTGGAAGCTGAATCACCTACAAGAATGACATCCATCCCTGCACCGTCTACAATCTGTGCCATTGTGTAGTCATAAGAAGTAAGCATAGAAATCTTTTCACCTCTCTGTTTCATCTCAACCAAACGATGAGTAGTCACCTTTCTTGTGTCATCTGATATATAACCAGCCATGTCTTTTTAAATTTTGAATTATAAATTAATTATTATGTGCTTTTGAGCGATGTCCTTGAACACCGGCAAAAAAATCGGGGCAAAGTTATAACATTTAATTCATAACAGAGAAGGAAATACAAAAAATCCTTTCAGCCATCTGTCTATGATAGCTGACAGACGGTTGAGAGGATAGATGAAGACGTTGTTCAGAATGAGATCAGCGGTGCAACGTCAGCAGTTTATCATAAGTCATTTCGGTAAAGTCGTCTATGATGTAATGGGCCTTTCCGGCAATAGCTTCACAGGAGTTGGTGGTGGCAAGTCCGATAACGGTTGCACCTGAAGTCATTCCGGCTTGCAGTCCGTGAAAAGAATCTTCGAAAACGTAAGTGGTTTCGGGGGTTGCACCGAATATTTCCATTCCCAACAGGAAACAGTCGGGAGCAGGTTTGGAGCGGGCGAACATTTCGCCGGTGAGGATACGGTCTACCATTCCCTTAAATTCGGGATGGGCATTGTAGACATTCTGCATCTTTTCCTCGTTGGAGCTGGTGACTACGGCTATCTTTACACCGTGGCGGTGCAAGTCGGTGATAAAGGCTTTCACACCGGGAATATATTCGTAGGACATCTTTTTCTCAAAGACGTTGAGCAGGGCAGTGATTTCCTGTTGCGCTTCGGGAAGAGCCGAAAAGTATTTCTCGTAAATCTGTGTCAGAGTCTGTCCCTTGATACGACGTCCGAAATCTTCTTCGTTCAGATATTTCAGTCCCTGTTCGTTCCAAAAGACGGTGTACTGTGTCTCTGTGTCCATAATGACACCATCGAAATCGAACAGTGCCACAATTGTTTTCGTTGCATTCATATAAACTTTCTTTTTACCTAAAACGTTAAACCTTGTGTATCAGTCAGTGCAAAGTTCCGAATAATCATCGAATCAGACAAATTATTCGTACCTTTGCACTACTTAAAAAAACGTAACATTCGTTTTTTCATCCAACCTAATATCCAAGCGCATGAGTAAGAACGACCCACATATTTTAGGAAAAGAAAGCATCGGTAAATTGCTGCTACAATATTCCATTCCTGCCATTATCGGAATGACGATTACTTCTATCTATAATATTATTGACAGTATCTTTATCGGGCATGGGGTCGGCCCGATGGCTATTGCGGGGTTGGCTATCAGTTTTCCGTTGATGAACCTTGTAGCGGCTTTCTGTACCTTGGTGTCGGCAGGCGGTTCTACGCTTGCTTCTATCCGGTTGGGACAAAAAGACATGAAAGGGGCTACGGAGATTTTATCGCATACGCTGATGCTCTGTATTACGAACTCTTTCTTCTTCGGAATATTGTCTTTTATCTTTCTGGACGATATCTTGATTTTCTTCGGAGCCAGTCCGGATACACTTCCTTATGCACGCAACTTCATGCAAGTAATCTTGTTGGGAACTCCAATCACTTACACGATGATTGGATTGAACAACATAATGCGTGCCACCGGATACCCGAAAAAAGCAATGATTACTTCTATGACAACGGTATTCGCCAACATCATCCTCGCTCCTATCTTCATCTTCCACTTTGAATGGGGAATGCGGGGGGCTGCTACGGCAACCGTTATTTCACAGTTAATCGGTATGGTGTGGGTAGTGAGCCATTTCTTCAAACAGGACAGTACGGTGCATTTCGAAGGGAAAGTCTGGAAGATGAAACGGAGAATCGTAGGAAACATCTTCGCTATCGGTATGTCACCGTTCCTGATGAATGTATGCGCCTGCGTGATAGTAATTATCATCAACAACAGCCTGCAAAGTCATGGGGGCGATATGGCTATCGGTGCCTATGGCATCATCAATCGGCTGCTGACTCTTTATGTAATGATTGTACTCGGGCTGACGATGGGAATGCAGCCGATTGTCGGCTATAACTTCGGAGCGCAGAAGATAGACCGGGTGAAACAGACATTAAAACTGGGTATTATCTCGGGAGTAGTCATCACCAGTAGCGGTTTTTTTATCTGTGAACTTTTCCCGCATGCGGTATCTGCAGTTTTCACTGACAGTGACCATTTAATTGACCTTGCCGTAGAAGGGCTTCGGATAACGGTGATTATGTTCCCGTTCGTAGGGGCACAGATTGTTATCGGTAACTTCTTCCAAAGTATCGGCAAGGCAAAAATCAGTATTTTCCTGTCGTTGACACGACAGTTGCTTTATTTGTTGCCTTGCTTGCTACTCTTCCCTAATTGGTGGGGATTGAAAGGAGTTTGGATTAGTATGCCGGTGTCGGATGGTTTTGCATTTATTACGGCGGTAGTCAGTTTGATAATCTATATCAAAAAAGTATCCAAACAACAAAGTGTGATAGCAGAATAAGGCTATTCCTACCCTATTCTGCTTTTGTCCTGTGATTCCTATTCCGTTTTGATACTATTTACCGGATTTTCATTAGCGATATGCCATGCTTTCAGAACAACACAAATTACAATCAGTTTTACCTTCCTTATAGATATTAGCGCCACCATGAGGAAAGACGCAACTGGATATTTCGACTTCTTTCGGCATCTCTTGTGCCAGAGTAGCTGCTACCGCATCAAAAACGGTATAGTCATAACTGGTTCCGCTCTCGTCTCCTGTCGTTTCGCCTGTGTTGGAGTTGGTAACCTGGCAACGCACAAGAGCCAGACGTTCCGCGTCCGGATAGCATTGTTCATAACTTAACTCGAAGGCTATCTGCGAGAAAAGCAGAATACCAATGGTAATCCCTAAAGAGAGGGAAATGACTCTTATGATATTCGACCCTCGTTCACGCAGTAATGTACGTATAGTATAATAGATTTGTCTCATTATATTCAGTTTATGCCGTTACGCTTGCTACGATACTTCCATCGAATAAATGCACCGTACGATGTGCGAAACTCGCATCATGCTGTGAGTGGGTCACCATAATAATGGTAGTTCCTTCCTTATTCAGTTCTGTCAGCAGATTCATTACTTCGGCACCGTTCTTGGAGTCAAGATTGCCCGTAGGCTCATCAGCAAGAATTAATTTAGGATTAGTGACAACTGCACGGGCAATGGCAACACGCTGTTGCTGACCACCGGAAAGTTGTTGCGGGAAGTGTTTGGCACGGTGACTGAGATTCATTCGTTTCAGAATGCTTTCTACCATACGGCGACGTTCGGAAGCTTTAAGCCCCAGGTAAGTGAGCGGAAGTTCCACATTCTCATAGACATTCAGTTCGTCTATCAGGTTGAAACTCTGGAATACGAAACCTAGTTTCCCCTTACGCACATTTGTACGTTCTCTCTCCTTCAGTCCGGCCACCTCTTCCCCTACCAGGCGATAGGAACCTTCGGTGGGATTGTCCAACAGTCCGAGAATATTCAACAAGGTAGATTTGCCACATCCCGAAGGTCCCATAATGGCTACGAACTCTCCTTCTTTTACTTCAAGGTTAACATGATTCAATGCGACCGTCTCCACTTCGGAAGTGCGGAATACTTTACTGATGTCTGTGATTTGTATCATCTTATTTTAAATTATTATGTTTCAAATTTATTATGTTCCAATTATTCATTCGCAATACTATTCACCGGATTCTCATTGGCGACTTGCCATGCTTTAAATATGACACAAACAAGAACCACTACTAATACAAAGACAATAATTCCGGCAAACAGCCAAATGCCCGGGTTGACAGATTCGCTAAATTGCTGCAACCACTTCATGCCGACCAGATAAGCCACTCCCGCACCAACAAGAGTAGCAGGAAATGCTGTCCACAAAATATTAGTCGAGAATAATCTCAAGATACCGAAAGTATCGGCTCCATTTACTTTGCGGATAGCAATCTCTTTCCTGCAAAAGCGAATCTCATCGCCAACGTATCCGAGCAGCCCCATCAAAGCAATCAGAAAAATAGAAATTGAGGCCAGAAATACTGCATTTCGGAAACGTACAATATCCGTATATTGAGCATCTAATTTCTGAGTCAATGAATAGAAGAGCACATCATCGGCCGGAAATATTTCTGCCATCATCTCATTCAAACGTTTAAGATTATCCTCAAATGGCTCTTTTAACCGCAGATAATGAAATGCAAGATTGGAATCTCCTCCTATCAATAAAACGGGAAACTGGGGATAATAGACACTTTGGACAGAGAAATCTTTTACTACCCCAACGATTGTAACTTTTCTTTTCCATGTGGGCAACTGTTTACCAATCGGGCTGTCTGTCCATCCGGCTTGACGTACAAATTCTTCATTCACTAAAGCTTCATTCTTCATCATCACATTTTTACCCTGCAATATTTGTATCCCCATCATAGGTATAAAATCAGCTCCAATCCACTCTATCCGACCGTGAATGGTACGTCCTTCCCCTACCTCAAACTGCTCCCCGCTCCAACCGGACCAAATACTCTGCATACCCACCCCATAATCCTCAACCATAGGCAGATTCATAAAGAAGCTTTTAGCATTTTGCCGGTCACTTCCCATACTCTTCCAACACATCACCACACGTTCGGGACGATATCCCAAATCTTTATTCATTACCATCTGATATTGGCAAAACACAACCATAAGGAAACTTAAAATAAAAGTCATACCAGCAAACTGGATAAACAATAACGGGCGTTTCCAAGAAGTTTTGCGTTCTGCATAACGACGGAAAACTTGTGTCACAGGAATAGATGCAAATATGCTCGCCGGTATAGTTCCCGCCAATATAAAAACTGTTAGAAGTACGGTCAACGGTGCCCAAAGTGTCTGCCACGTAAAAAGCGAACTTAAACGTATACCTGCAATTTCTTCCACAAACTCCCGAAACTGGAAAAGGAGTAACACAGTCATTAACACTGAAATAAAAAGAATAAAAACAGTTTCCACCAAAAACATTCTAAAGATATTGCCATCTGTTGCACCACAGCATTTATGTACTCCGACAGATTTGGCACGCCGTGCCAAAGACGAAACGGAAATCAGCACATAATCAAAAGCGGAAATCAGCAGAATGACAACGCCCAACACAGACATCATTAATATCATGAGCCGTACCGTTGGATTGGCCGTATGAAATTCAAGCAAGGGGCGGAAAGAAAAAGAGTTCTTTTTATTAGCAGAATCAGCCATATATTTCTTGAGCATATCAGGTATCCGTGCCTCTACCGTCGCTATATCTTTATCAGGTTCGCGGAAACGAATTATCGACATATAACTGATATCGTACCCCCATCCTCCACGATTCTGATTCCATAACTGGCTCATCGGTGCTACCACATCAAAATGTATATCGGTATTTTCTCCTATGTCTTCAAAAACCCCACGTATAATCATCGATTCCTTGCGGTCAATAGATAAAGCCTTGCCTATGACACTCTCAAGGTCGTTTCCCTCTCCTATTTTTTCTGCCAACGAACGGGAAATGAATAAAATATCAGGCCGAATCAGTTCTTCTGTCTTACCGGCTAGTACTTTCAAGCCCAATGTGGAAAATAGATGTTCATCAGCGTGTATCATAGATTCCGTCAAACGAACATTTCCATTATAGAAAACATTTGTTCCCATATTTCTCAATGTCGTGGCATCCTCCACTTCTTCCGGAAAACTCTCACGCATAGCCGCAGAGAAAGGACCATAGGTATAAACTCCATCCATATATGCGATATACAACTGGTCGGATTGCCTACAGAAATTATAGTAACTCAACTGAAAGGCAACACAGGAAAACAACAGGATACTTACAAATACCCCTAATGTCAAAGAAATGATTTTAATAATGTTCGTAGCCCGCTCATGCATCAACGTTTGAACGATATAATAACAGTGTCTTACCATATATTTATATTGTGTACATTTTCAAATTGAAATACAGAAAGTATGCCAGAAGGATATTCTTCCTAATTATCAGACATTTACATTATCCAAGCCCAATATTCATTGTCTAATAATTAGACAGTCGCGTCTAATTATTAGACAAAATCAATAGCCTGCCCTTCTTTCCGGCAAAGTAGATACTTCCACCTCTTTATTGTTCTTTTTTACCTATTTTTCATAACCTGACATTATTATCTCAGTTGAAAACTTTATTTTCGTGCAAAGTTTTCAATAAATTAATATTTTATTTATGCCAAACAAGAATTTATATGCACTCTTGTCGTGTCTGCTACTAACCGGATGCGGTATGATTGATTATCATCCATACGATGTCCGCATCAGTGGCGAGACAAATGTCAATGCACACAACATCGAAAAGATAGAAGCGAATTGCAAAGGCAAGACTACACTACGCTTCGTAACCATGGGTGATTCACAACGCTGGTATGACGAAACGGAAGATTTCGTGAAAGAGATTAATAAACGGGATGATATTGATTTCGTCATTCATGGCGGAGACATGAGTGACTTCGGAGTGACGAAAGAGTTTCTTTGGCAGCGCGATATTATGAACAGGCTGAAAGTACCTTATGTGGTTCTGATTGGCAATCACGACTGCCTGGGTACAGGGGAAGAAACGTACAAAAACGTATTCGGCCCCACCAATTTCTCTTTCATCGCGGGCAATGTGAAGTTTGTCTGCCTGAATACCAATGCACTGGAATATGATTACTCCGAACCCGTTCCGAATTTCACCTTTATGGAGCAAGAGATAAAAAATAGGCGTGACGAGTTTGAAAAGACCGTGATTAGCATGCATGCGCGTCCCTATACGGACGTGTTCAATGACAATGTAGCCAGAGTGTTTCACCGTTATGTCACCGAATATCCGGGAATACAATTCTGCACGGCCGCCCACACCCATCATCATCGGGATGATGTGATTTTTGACGATGGAATACATTATATCACCAGTGACTGCATGGATTGCCGCAGTTATCTGCTCTTTACCATAACCCCGGAAAAGTACGAATATGAACTGGTTAAATACTAAATATATCTTACGGGCAGGAGTGCTGTCAGTACTTCTCCCGCTCCCCGGCCTGATTTCAGCCACTTGCAAGACAGATACTGTCATAGACACATACAAAGCGGAATCCATATTGCCTGCCACGCCCAAAGAAGTGAAACGCACCCGTTACGATAACCGGGTTCACCGCTTCCGCAGAAACTGGGAAAAGATTATCCCTACTCATTCAAAAATACAATATGCCGGAAACATGGGTTTGCTCTCCTTCGGCACAGGGTGGGATTATGGAAAGCGGAATCAATGGGAAACGGATTTATTGGTCGGATTTATTCCGAAATACTCTTCAAAGAAAGCCAAAGTGACAATGACGCTCAAGCAGAATTATATGCCTTGGAGCATCAACATTGGAAAAGGATTCTCTACGGAACCGCTCACCTGCGGTCTTTATATGAACACGGTATTCGGAGACCAGTTTTGGGTAAATGAACCCGACCGTTATCCAAAAGGTTACTATGGCTTCTCAAACAAAGTACGTTTCCATGTTTTTATGGGGCAACGGCTGACTTATGATATTGACCCGCAACGCAGATTTCTAGCTAAGTCTGTGACATTCTTTTATGAAATAAGCACTTGTGACCTTTATCTGATTAGTGCCGTACAAAACAGTTACCTACGCCCTCGTGACTATTTGAGCCTGTCCTTCGGATTAAAGTTCCAATGGCTATAAATTCAATTTTGAAATCAAATATTGAATTATGAACTACTTTTTTCGTAAGTTTGCGCTTTACAAACTTACACGAAAATGAGTAAATCAGGAACAATCATCATTGTAGACGACAACAAGGGAGTGCTGACCGCAGTACAAATCCTTCTGAAAAACTATTTCTCAAAAGTCGTCACACTCTCCTCTCCCGTCACACTGGCAAGTGCCATACGTGAAGAGAAACCGGAAGTAATATTGCTGGATATGAATTTCACATCAGGCATTAATACCGGCAATGAAGGTCTGTTCTGGTTGCATGAAATAAAAAAAGTACGCCCGGAACTTCCGGTCGTACTTTTTACCGCTTACGCGGATATTGAACTGGCTATCCGGGGAATTAAGGAAGGGGCTACCGACTTTATCGTGAAGCCTTGGGATAACCAAAAGTTAGTAGCCACCCTACAAACGGCAGCCGCATCTACACTTCGCGAGAAGAAGGCGAACATAAAAGAAGAACCTATTCATCCGGCTATGTATTGGGGAGAAAGCAAAGTGATGCAGCAACTCCGTATGCTGATTGAAAAGGTTGCCGTCACCGATGCCAATATCCTCATAACCGGTGAGAACGGAACGGGAAAGGAAATGCTGGCACGTGAAATTCATTCCCTGTCCAACCGGAAACATAAAGAAATGATTGCCGTTGATATGGGGACTATCACAGAGTCCTTGTTTGAAAGTGAGCTTTTCGGGCATGTAAAAGGTTCTTTCACGGATGCACACACCGACCGTACAGGCAAATTCGAGTCTGCCGACAAAAGCACCCTGTTTTTGGATGAAATAGGAAACTTGCCTTATCATCTGCAAGCCAAGCTGCTGACTGCCATCCAACGCCGGAGCATCGTACGTGTAGGGAGCAACGTTCCTGTTCCTATTGATATCCGTCTGATATGCGCTACAAACCGGAATCTCCAAGAGATGGTGGGCAAAGGTGAGTTCCGGGAAGATTTACTCTATCGCATCAATACCATTCACGTAGAAATACCACCCTTACGGGAACGGAAAGAGGATATTATACCACTTGCGGAAAGATTTACCGTACGCTTCTGCAAGCAATACGACAAGGCTCTGATGAAGTTTACGCCTGACGCTAAAGAGAAACTGACAGCGCATCCCTGGTATGGTAATATCCGCGAGTTGGAACACGTGATTGAAAAAGCCGTCATCATTAATGACAATCCGTTGATTCCTGCCGAATTGTTTCAATTATCAATACCAACGCGCACAGGGATTCAGGAGAAAAGTATATCTACGCTCGAAGAGATGGAAATACAGATGATACGGAAAGCCCTGGACGCTTGCGCAGGAAACCTGTCGGCTGTCGCCAGCCAACTGGGAATAACAAGGCAGACTCTCTATAACAAGATGAAAAAGTTCGGATTATAAAAAATCAGATTATGAGAAAGTTTTTCCGGCAACTTAGCTACCGGTATTGGTTCAGAATAGCACTAACCGTCGGTGCCTGTCTGCTGACTGCCTGGTTTGCCTTTCAAAAAGATTTTATAGGATTCGGCAGCACTGCAATTCTTCTAATTCTGAGTATCCTATGGCAAATCCGGCTCTATCGCCATCATGTCAAGCAAGTGCTTTTCATGATTGACGCTTTGGAGAATAATGATAACTCCTTCCGATTTCCCGAAGAAGACGGAACAGCGGAAAGCAGGCAAATTAATGCCGGGCTCAACCGGGTGGGACATATCTTATATAATGTAAAGGCAGAAACGGCACAGCAGGAGAAATATTATGAACTGATTCTGGATTTTGTCAGCACCGGACTGTTAGTGCTCAATGACAACGGAGCCGTGTATCAGAAAAACAAAGAAGCCCTGCGGCTTCTCGGACTGAACATATTTACGCATGTCCGCCAATTAAGTAAGATAGATGCCGTATTGATGGACAAGATAGAGAATTGCCGTCCCGGCGACAAGTTGCAGATAACTTTCCACAATGAACGGGGAACGGTCAACCTCTCCATACGTGTTTCAGAAATTAACGTGCACAAAGAGCATCTGCGCATCCTGGCTCTGAACGACATCAATACCGAACTGGATGAAAAGGAAATCGATTCATGGATTCGTCTGACACGTGTACTCACCCATGAAATCATGAACTCGGTAACTCCCATCACCTCACTTTGCGACACTCTCCTTTCCATGTCGGAAGAGAAAGACGAAGAGATATATCATGGATTGCAAACAATCAGCGCGACCGGAAAAGGCTTGCTTTCTTTTGTAGAATCTTACCGGCAATTCACACGCATACCGACTCCCGAGCCCTCTTTATTTTATGTAAAGGCATTTATAGAGAGAATGATCGAACTTGCCCGCCATCAGAACCCATGCGATAATATTTTCTTCCACATGGAAATTTCTCCTGCGGATTTGATAGTACATGCAGACGAGAACCTGATTTCCCAAGTTGTCATCAACCTCCTGAAGAATGCCATTCAAGCTATCGGCAAACAGCCGGACGGAAGAATTGAAATCCTGGCTTATTGCAATGACGCGGAAGAGGTACTGATTGAAATAAAGAATAATGGCCCCGAAATCCCGTCAGAGATAGCCGAACATATATTTATCCCATTCTTTACCACCAAAGAAAGTGGCAGCGGAATCGGGTTAAGCATCTCGCGCCAGATTATGCGCCTTTCGGGTGGAAGCCTTACGCTACTGCCGGACAAAGAAACCAAGTTTGTTTTAAAATTCAAATAACAATATCCCAATTATATATAACAATGCCCCAATTATGATACCTGCACTTACCAATAATCCGTTATTCCGGGGGATTACTCCTGAAAGACTTTCCGCCGATTTGGAAGCAATCAGTTTTCACGCCCATTCTTATAAGAAAGGGGAAATCCTGGCACGCCAGGGAGATGTGTGCAACCGCCTTGTCATCCTAACAAAAGGGGAAATGAATGTAGAATGAATCTTTTCAGACAATTTAACTACCTTTTTTACGAAAAATACATCCAAACAGGGGTTTTATTTGTTGTTAATAATGCGTAACTTCGCACAGTGAAAACCAATACGACAATTTTATAACTTTATAATATATTGCCTATGATATTTACAGCAGAAAACACCTTACTTATCGGTTCTATCTTACTTTTCGTCAGCATTGTCGTTGGAAAGACCGGATACCGCTTCGGAGTACCCACCCTATTACTATTCCTTGTAGTGGGAATGATATTCGGAAGCGACGGTCTGGGACTCCAGTTTCATAATGCCAAAGAGGCACAGTTTATCGGTATGGTCGCCTTGAGCATCATCCTGTTCTCGGGTGGTATGGATACGAAATTCAGAGAGATAAAGCCCATTCTGGGGCCCGGTATAGTGCTTTCCACTGTCGGAGTTTTGCTTACGGCTCTTTTCACCGGACTCTTTATCTGGTGGCTGTCCGGCATGAGTTGGACAAACATTTATTTACCTATCACCACTTCCCTGCTTTTGGCCGCCACTATGTCATCTACGGATTCGGCTTCGGTATTCGCCATTCTCCGTTCGCAGAAGATGAACTTAAAACATAATCTTCGTCCTATGCTGGAGCTGGAAAGCGGAAGTAATGACCCGATGGCGTATATGCTCACCATTGTCCTGATACAATTTATCCAATCGGCAGGCATGGGAGTCGGCGCTATCGCAGTGTCCTTTCTCATTCAGTTTATTGTAGGTGCCGCTGCCGGATATATCCTCGGCAAACTGGCTATCCGGATGCTGAATAAACTCAATATCGACAACCAGGCGTTATACCCTATTTTATTATTGGCTTTTGTCTTCTTTACTTTCTCCATCACCGACTTGCTGAAAGGTAACGGATACCTGGCTGTATATATCGCCGGTATAATGGTAGGAAACAACAAAATCATGCATCGTAAGGAAATCTATACGTTCATGGACGGACTGACCTGGCTGTTCCAAATCATTATGTTCCTTTGCCTGGGATTGCTTGTCAATCCGCATGAGATGCTGGAAGTGACAGTCGTAGCCTTGCTAATCGGCGTATTTATGATTGTCATCGGTCGTCCGCTAAGTGTATTCCTCTGTTTGCTCCCGTTCCGGAAAATCACAATGAGATCACGTTTCTTCGTGTCCTGGGTAGGATTGCGCGGAGCGGTTCCTATTATCTTCGCCACCTATCCGGTAGTAGCAGGAGTCGAAGGCTCGAATATCATCTTCAATATCGTATTCTTCATTACTATCGTTTCACTGGTCATACAGGGCACCACCATCTCTTTCGTAGCACGTTTGCTGCATCTCTCCGAGCCTTTGGAGAAGACAGGCAACGACTTCGGTGTCGAACTGCCGGAAGAAATAGACTCCGACCTTAGCGACATGACTGTCACCCGGGCAATGCTGGAAGAAGCAGATACGCTGAAAGATATGAATCTCCCCAAAGGTACACTGGTAATGATTGTGAAACGTGGAGATGAATTCCTGATTCCCAACGGAACACTGAAATTGCATGAAGGAGATAAACTCCTGCTCATTTCCGAGAAGTCCAGAGAAGAAGAATCAGAATCATAACACCTGAAAAGATTTGCCAGGAGTCTTTTATGACTAAATATTCAGGCACGAAATTATGCGGATTACACGGTTCTAATCAAACAAAAAACGTGAAATCCGTGTAATACGTGCCTGATTTATATTATCCAAACAGTTAATTTATCCGACACATCCTCAACACTTCAGACGTATCAATGAATAAATCAGAAGGAAGAAACAAAAAAAGCCCGACAGTAAACCGGAAAAAATGTTCGGAAACTCTCCGTTAATTAACCGTAAAACTTAAATTTAAAGTTCGGGTTACAGTTATGAAATATTAAATTTGCGCAGTTTTAAACTAAATGTGCAAAAATCGAATGGAACAAGAACATCAGTTCATTGATTATATTGAGCAAAGCATCATCAACAATTGGGACAAAGATGCCTTAACTGACTATAAAGGAATCACCCTTCAATATAAAGACGTAGCGCGTAAAATCGCTAAATTTCACATCGTTCTGGAAAGTGCGGGAATCCAGCCTGGAGATAAAATAGCAGTCTGCGGACGCAACAGTGCCCACTGGGCAGTTACTTTCTTAGCAACTATCACTTATGGAGCTGTTATCGTGCCTATTTTACACGAATTTAAGGCGGACAATATTCATAATATCGTCAACCATTCCGAAGCCAAACTGCTTTTTGTGGGCGACCAGGCGTGGGAAAATCTGAACGAAGATGCCATGCCCTTACTGGAAGGCATTGCTTTACTGACAGACTTTTCCGCTTTGGTATCACGAAACGAAAAGCTAACTTATGCTTTCGAACACCGGAACGCCATTTACGGACAGCGGTATCCCAAGAATTTCCGGCCGGAACATATCTGCTACCGGAAAGACAGACCGGAAGAACTGGCTATCATCAATTATACTTCGGGCACTACGGGGTATTCAAAAGGAGTCATGCTCCCCTATCGCAGTATTTGGTCGAACGTAACTTATTGTTTCGAAATGCTTCCTGTCAAACCGGGAGACAATATTGTTTCCATGCTTCCCATGGGACACGTGTTCGGTATGGTTTACGATTTCCTATACGGATTCTCGGCAGGTGCACATATTTACTTCCTGACACGTATGCCGTCTCCGAAAATCATTGCCCAATCCTTTGCGGAACTTAAGCCAAGAGTAATTTCCTGTGTACCCTTGATTGTAGAAAAGATTATAAAGAAGGATATCCTGCCCAAAGTAGACAGTAAAATCGGTAAGTTGCTGCTCAAAGTGCCTATCGTTAACGATAAGATCAAGTCTTTGGCACGTCAGGCTGCTATGGAAATCTTCGGTGGAAACTTTGATGAAATCATTATCGGCGGTGCCCCTTTCAACGCTGAGGTGGAAGCCTTCCTCAAAAAAATAGGATTCCCTTATACCATCGCTTACGGCATGACGGAATGTGGTCCGATTATCTGCTCCAGCCGTTGGGAAACATTGAAACTCGCTTCTTGCGGAAAAGCAACGACACGCATGGAAGTAAAGATTGATTCGCCGGATCCCCAAACGCATGCCGGAGAAATCATTTGCAGAGGAGCGAATATGATGCTGGGATACTACAAGAACCCCGAAGCTACCGCACAAATTATCGATGTGCACGGCTGGCTGCATACGGGCGACCTCGGCACTATTGACGAAGAAGGATATGTAACCGTCCGTGGCCGCAGCAAAAATCTGCTTCTCACTTCGAGTGGACAAAACATTTATCCCGAAGAGATTGAAAGCAAACTGAACAATCTGCCGTATGTTGCGGAATCCCTAATCGTTTTGCAGCATGAGAAACTGGTAGCTCTTATCTATCCAGATTTCGATGACGCCTTTGCCCACGGATTGCAGCAAGCAGATATTCAGAAAGTGATGGAACAGAACCGTATCGAACTGAACCAGCAACTTCCCAACTACTCACAGATAAGCAAAATAAAAATCCATTTCGAGGAATTTGAAAAAACTGCAAAGAAGTCAATCAAACGCTTCATGTATCAGGAAGCGAAAGGATAACACAGTGGCATCACAAATCATAAGATAAAAATAAAAACGGTGGACAGCCATAAGTGCCGTCCACCGTTTTTTCTAACCTCTTAACCAACTTTATTTAGACCTATTATTTTCCTGACAATCTTTTAGCTCCTTATCTTCCAGACAATCTTTTTACCTCAAAAACTAAACCTATCCCCATTATAATAGACCTAATCTAATATTCTATTTGTTCCGAATTAAAGCGGCATGAATGAAACAGCCTGTCCACCGCCAGCAGCCATCCGTACAGTCAGCACATTTTCGGAAGTCACCGTTTGTTCCGTTATCTGATAATCCGTAGGGTTCGTTTTCCAGTCCGCCTTTTCTCCGTCAGCATAAATAGTGGCCTTATACTGTTTGCCCGGTTCCAGGAAGTCCAGTTTTATTTCCAATGTACGTGGCTTTTCGTCAGTAGCAGCTCCCAGGAAATAGTTGCCTTTTGCTTTGCGTACAACTGCTATGAATTCTCCCGGTTCACCGGCCAATGCTTTCGACTCGTCACAATCCGGATTAAAATCGCGGAAGAACTGAAAAGCAGGATGCCCCTCATAATGTTCAATCATATCAGAAGCCATTTGCAGAGGAGAATACAGAATCACCCAGTTGGCTATCTGTTTTGCCAAGGTGGTATTCACACGGCTGTTTCCCTTATCCTGGTCATTCCATTTCTGACGGCGGGGAGAATCTTTGGTCTGCAAGAACAGGATATCAAAAGTGCCCGGAGTGTAATCCATCGGTCCGGACAACAAGCGGGTAAAAGGAAGCATCACATGATGAGACGGTGGATTGCCCTCGCTCCATGCGTTCCATTCCATCCCCCTCGCGCCC
The DNA here is from genome assembly GCF_042854785.1 of Bacteroides sp. f07. NCBI lineage: Bacteria > Pseudomonadati > Bacteroidota > Bacteroidia > Bacteroidales > Bacteroidaceae > Bacteroides > Bacteroides sp. f07. The sequence continues at coordinate 2,126,754 of NZ_BAABXI010000001.1, forward strand.
TCACGAGTCATCATATTGGGCCATGTACGACGGATACCGGTATCCTTGATCGGTTCGTGCGCATCCAGTGTCATTTTGTGGCGGGCAGCCGTTTCCACCACTTTCTGATAATGGTTGACTCCATACTGTCCGTGGTGTGAAAGCCCGTTCGGGAAAGCTCCTGCATAACCGGTTTTCAGGATAGTAATGCCGTGGTCGGTGTACCATTGCATGGCATTATCCATTTGGCGCTCATAGTTCGGAATATTTCCGCCTGTCTCATGATGTCCGATGATTTCAATGCCTCTCTCTTTGGCATAACGGACTATCTCGCCAATATCAAAATCGGCATAAGGTTTCGTAAAGTCGAAGTTCTGCATACCGCCCCAACTTTCCCAACCTTCATTCCAGCCTTCAAACAGGACACCTTCTATGTTGTTGGCGGCTGCAAAATCAATGTACTTTTTAGCGTTGACGGTAGTGGCACCGTGGCGTTCGTCCATCTTCCAGGTTTCTACACCGAGATGCATCCCCCACCATACTCCGACATATTTCAATGGACGAATCCAGTCGGTAGCTGCCAGTACACAAGGGTCGTTCAGATTCAGAATCAGTGAAGAGTTGATTAACCCCACAGCTTCGGGAGCAATCTGGATGGTACGCCAGGAAGTAGTGAAATGGTTGCCTTTACGCACCTTGATACCGTCAGGCCACGGGGTAAGCTCCGCTTTCAACGTATAATTTCCCGCCTGCTTCAAAGTCATTTCGGAGAAGTCATACAAAGCCGCTTCATGGATGCTGCCATACACGCCGTCGGCTGTTTTGAATGTAAAAGGAGTATTTGCTTTTTCAACCTCGGAGATAGGTTGCTGCTTATATAGTAACTCGTAAGTTTCCGCATTGGCAGGAATCGACCATGAAGTGCCGTCCTGACGGAAACGGAACGTAGTCAGCTCATCGGTTATCATCAATGAATCTGCTGTGGGGACGTTGTATTCATAACGGAATCCTACTCCATCATCGAATACACGGAAACGAAGGGTCAGTTTCACCTGGCTTCCGTTGGTCAGGTTGACTGCCATTTCATTATAATGGTTCCGGTTGGTTTTATTCTCGCCCCAAGGCTGCGTCCAAGTCTCGTCCTTGCTGTCGAATGTTGTACTTTTTATTTGGAAACCGTCCGCCAGGGCAACTCCGTTGCCTTCCGTGAAGCCCATCACCGAATTTTCAATGAATAATGAATCACCCACTGAAACGTTATAGAGTGGCCTACCGTTTTCGTCTACTGTAAAGGACATTTTAATATGGCCGTCCGGTGATTTGACCTCTGTTTTCGGACTGCTACACGAGTAACATCCCAGCACACACAGAAAAGCTCCGACTAAATGATTTATTTTCATAGCATATCTATTGTTTATATATAATACAATTCAGAAATAAGAAACACTTAAATGTTGGACGGATTTCTTTCACCAAATACAAAAACAAAAACCAACAGAAAGGAAATATTGAAAAGCCAATAGGAAAAATAGCTATCCGTTCATTCTATAAGTGTCCCTATCTTTGCAAAGTGAAAAGATAAACACTAACCCCTAAATAATTAAAGTTATGAAAATAGAAGATTTGAATAAAGATAGTTTCGTAGAAAAAGTGGCTGACTTCAAAGGGTATCCCGACCAATGGGAATTTAAAGGAGACAAGCCTTGCCTGGTAGACTTTCATGCACCGTGGTGTATCTATTGCAAAGCGTTGTCACCCATATTAGACCAGTTGGCGAAAGAATACGAAGGGAGATTAGATATTTATAAGGTAGATGTCGACCAGGAACCGGAACTGGAAAGCGCATTCAATATCCGTACTATCCCCAATCTGCTGCTTTGCACTAAAGACGGCAAGCCGACCATGAAACTGGGCACAATGAATAAAGCGCAATTAAAAGAACTGATAGAAACCGGCTTGCTTTCATAATATATGATACGTTGGAACATTTGCTTTTATAATTAGTATATATTTTAGGCACGGATTACGTGGATTTTACGGTTTTAGTTATTCAGAACCGTGTTATCCGCGTAATCCGTGCCTATATTATTTCAGACGCTATTTGCTAATCCGCGCCTGTGTGATTTCAACTGTTATTTGTGCAACAGGATATCAGTTCCCGGAACAATCTTTCCCATCGACCAGACACAACGCACATTCAATTCCTTGTCAAGAATCACAATATCGGCATCTTTTCCTTTGGCCAGCGCCCCTTTCCGGTCGCTTACCCCAATCAGACGGGCGGGAGTCTCGGAAGCCATGCGTACAGCGTCTTCCAAAGGTATATTCGCTTTCTTCACCATGGTACGCACCAGTATATCCATCGTAGCCAAACTGCCTGCCAACGCAGAATGGTCTGCCATCTTACATACTCCGCCTTCAATAATATACTGAGGGTCAACCGGCACAGTCCCGTCAGAGGCGGCATAAGCCAAAGCGTCCGTTACGAGACAGGTATTCTCCACACCTTTCAGTTTATACACCAGTTTCAATATAGTAGCCGGCAGGTGAATACCGTCCGCAATCACTTCCACCGTCATTCCATCCGTCAGATATACGCTTTCCACCGTACCCTCATATTTATATTCACGACGTTTGTGGAAACCCGGCATCGCATTGTAGAAATGCGCGGCATGAGTAAATCCTACCGCATATGCAGCCTTAATTTCATCATACTCGGCTTCGGTATGTGTCACAGCGGTCATAATTCCTTTCGAACGGGTATACTTCGCAAAATCATGCGCACCATGCAATTCCGGGCTGATATCCCAACGCTTGATGCAAGAAGTATGTTCTAATAAAGGAATGTATTCACTCTCATCCGGCATTTTCAGGAAACCGTCATACTGCGTGCCTGCCATCTTCGGATTCAGGTAAGGACCTTCGATATGCAGACCGAGAATAGGAGAATCTTTCTCCTGCATCAGACTTTCGCAAACATCAACAGCCTGATAAAGCCTTTCGAAAGAAGTAGACGATAAAGTAGGAAACATACTGGTAGCGCCATGCTTCAAATGAGCGGTAGTTGCCGTACGGAAAGCCTCTTCCGTCGCTTCTGTAAAGTCGTGCCCGCCACCGCCATGCGCATGCATGCTTACAAATCCCGGCACGATTGTCATCCCGCGGGCATCAATCACCGTTGCACCGATAACCGCCAGGTCACTGTTGGTTACCTCTAATATTTTTCCATCGCAAATCAATACGGAGCCATCTTTCAGCCAGCCTTGCGGGGTAAGTATTCTTCCGTTTATTATCTGAGTTAACATAGTCTTCTTTTTTAATAGGATTTAAAACAATTTATTGGTACCTTCTACCAGTTCTCCCATTGCCCATACAGCCCTTACATTCAAGTCTCTGTCCAAAGCAATGATATCGGCATCCTTACCACGCTCGAGCGTACCTTTACGGTCCAGCACTCCCATGATGCGGGCAGGCGTCTCGGAAACCATCCTTATCACATCCGCTAATGGAATCTCCGCCTTCTGTACCATCGTGCGAATCAGGCGGTCCATTGTCGCCACGCTTCCCGCCAAAGCGGAACGGTCTGCCAGTTTACAAACCCCATCCTCGATAATCACACGCGGATCGAAAGCCGTCTGACTGTCACTCGCCGCACAAGCCAGCGCATCCGTTATCAGACAAGTACGCTCCACTCCCTTTATTTTATAGACAAGACGCAGAATCGTCGGGGGGACATGGATACCATCCGCCACAACTTCCACCGTCATATCGTCAATCAGATAAATACTTTCTACCGTACCCTCATATTTATACTCTTTCCGTTTATGGAATCCCGGCATGGCATTGTAGAAATGGGTAGCATGGGTATATCCTGCCTCATAAGCCGTCTGTATATCCTCAAACTCCGCTTGGGTATGTCCAACCGATGCCAATATGCCTTTTGCCGTGATATACTTACCGAACTGCATGGCTCCCGGAAGCTCTGGGGCTGCGTCCCAACGCTTGATACAATGCGTCTCTTCGAGCAACGGGATATATTCTTCAGGGTCAGGGTCTTTAATATTTTCAGGAATCTGCCCGCCTGCCATTGCCATATTGAAATAATGTCCTTCGAGATGAAGTCCGAGCACCGGGCTATTCGGTTCCGCCATCATTTTCTCGGTAGTCTCCGCGGCCGCGCGAATCATAGGAATCGTGGAAGAAGAAAGAGTGGGAAAAATACTGGTAGTACCGTGCTGCATATGAGCCTTGATAGCAGTTTGGAAAGCTTCTTCCGTACCTTCCATAAAATCTCTTCCGCCACCGCCATGAACATGGATTTCCACTCCACCGGGAACAATGTACATACCTTTGGCGTCAATCAGTTTGGCACCGATAATGGCAAGATCACAATTGGTTACTTCCAGAATTTTATTGTCGCGGATAAGAACCGACCCATCCTTGAGCCAGCCTTGCGGGGTCAGGATGCGTGCATTAATGATTTGTGTTAACATATCATCTGTTATTAAATTAATTATAGGTCTGTGGAATCAATGACGCTCTTTTTTGGGGGGAGTACATTGATTTTTTCAGTTGCAAAATTACGCTTTTCCATCCAATTTATTGATAAAATCGTCCGGTAAACTTCCAATATAATACAAAAAAAAGAGGTTGCCAATCTTATCGACTGACAACCTCATCTTTAGTAAATGTTATCATAAACTCTTTGCATTTACGCTTATCGGGTCGAGCGGCTGCAACAGAATATGGGCTGTACTTCTCATATATGTCAAGACCACGTCCCATCGAAATCACCCAACCATTGTCGGCCTTGATACAACGATCGTGAAATTCGCGGAACTTGTAATCAAACTCAATGCCATAGCCAATCATATCGTCTTTTATGTCATCCAGTTTATCTATAAGGTCAGGTAACTTATCTTCTTCTTCATTGGTCACCAGATGTACTTTAAGGTCATCCACATCACGTGTGTCAATGAGCATCGTCAGAAACTCCATAAGATTCTTTACTTGCCAACTTGCTCGAATGAACGGGTCTTCAATGGTGATTTCAGTTGCATCCTTAAGATAATCGGCAAAGAGAGATTGATAAGTGACACCGGTCTGTCCCAAACGGAAGGACAGATTCTTTTCCTGCAAAGAAATGAATCTTTTGCGAGACTGGCGTTCTGAAGAAGGCTCTACTTGCATTGTTGTTTCAGTTCCTTCTTGGAAAAGTGTGATATCACTATTATCCAAATTTACCATAGGAGTAGATCCTTGGTGAATATTGTTAGGGATGATAAGTGCATTGCTCACCTTCTCCAGAGTCTCCACACTAACCTCTACACCATCCTTCTCACGTACATATCTGAACTTAGCAGGCTCTGCATTAAACGTCTCATCCACGATATACAACTGGTCTTTGACGCGCTTTCGGCTTTCGGCAGCAAAGTCTATCAACTCAAATGCCTCTTCGTTCGTCATGTTACCATCCGGATAAATCAACTTCACCATGCCAGAAAATGTTTTCCGAATAGCCAAGTGATCACGTTCAGAAAGGGAACCATCAAACTTAGCATAATCCTTCAATAATGCTGTCAAATCTTTATTGCGCAGTTCGTGCATAATGGCAGCTATGTAATCGGTAATCAGACCGTATCCTTTTGAGAAGCTATCTTTCTTCAGCATTCTAATCTCCCACCCCGGGTTGTAGAGGTGGATACGATCTAAAAAAGCTCCCTTGGTAAACGAGGTAGGAATTGATTCAAAAAGATGGCTATTCTTTAGCATATAAGGAACCGTATGCTTCGTGTTACCCACAAAGCAAATAGAAGCGGAAGCCTCATGCGTACCCTTACCACGGTTGAATGACTTATTGGCCAGATAATTTTGCATGGTATCAATTAATACCGCATCTACGGCACGACCTCTTTGCTGCTCAAATTCATCCCAAGCCACTACATCCCAGTAGCCCACCAATCCTAAAATCTCTTTATTACCGCTCATTTTAACAAACAGACGAGGACTAGTCACATCACCACCACTCACTAAAACACCGTATGGTGACAGTTCCTGAAAGACATGACTCTTACCGGTTCCTTTAGGTCCTAATTCCATAAAGTTGAAATTATTCTCAACATGAGGGAGTAGACGAGCTAACGTAATGAACTTCTCACGCCGATTTAAGGTGTCGGGGTTCAACCCAACGGTATGCATCATGAAGTCCAACCACTCCTCTGTGGTAAAGTTCTTGCGTTTATCTATATAATCTTGAACATCCACATTGGATATTTGTACAGGCTTCAGGGTTTGAATTTCCCAGCGCACTTTAATATCTTCGCCTGATATATAGCCAATAGTGACGATACACCAAACACCATTTCCAGATAAGAGCTTGGGATTGTTTGTCACATATTGAGTGCCAATAGGCACATTAGTAAGACCTAAGTTAGCAAAATGAGCTTGGTATTCGTCCGCTTTCTCATTGAGAGTAACAGTCACCTTATCAATGATACGATGGCGACCCTGCTCACGGATTTTACCCTTAATGACTTCTGACTCCGCGCGATGCACATAATTGTTTTGGATCACTTGTCTCACTTTTTCCAAGCCTTCTTCTATGGTTGCTTCGTCATCACAGGCGCAATACTGCCCAAGCAGATACTCCAATACGTATGTAGGTACAGGGAGCCCTCCCTTTACAAGAAAAGCCAAATCTTTACGAACCACTTTACCTATGAAAGCATTCATTATTTTCTGTTGTAGTGTCATATCAAAAAACTTAATCACTAATACTTAAAAGTCTTGTTCTATCATTGTATTATTCTTCACCACTTCACGAATAAGTGGATTCAAACAGTCTTCTTCATCATACACACGTAGTTGTAGCATACCTGAATGTACTGAATGATTCAAGGTCAGCACAACCTCGTATACTCTATTATTCAAATTGATCGTATCAGCACTGTCAAGCGTAATGGTTTGCTTTCCGGTTACGGGTGTATCGCCTTGATACACTTGACAAACGACCTTACGTTCAACTATCGTCATGGATACCGCTTCGCTTTGTATTAATTGAAATTTCAACCTACTGCTTACCATCATGAGATTGTGATCAACCAATGCCACACCCACTTTATTAGTCTTATCAGAGCGTTTCTGCGAACTATGAATCACGGGAATAAGCATTTCCTGCAAAGTCGCTCCGCCATGGGCAAAGCTGTATCCACCAGAAGCAGCCAAACGATTGGTACCCATAGGTACTCCTATATATATAGGAGTCTCGGCTTTCATTCCCGATACTTTGTCCAATGGCATTGTTACCACCCCTTCTTGCGCGCTAACTTGATCACTCACGTAGTAACGCGTTTTCTTCTCGATAATACCCGCAACCGTCACCGCATGTTTATCCTTCTCTGCAAACTCCACGTCATTGTAGAGAAAGCCATGGTCGGCTGTCAGCACAACATTCGTCACATTCCAAGAGGCATGAAGGCGACGAATCAGCACAGCGAGCTGTTCAATAGCCTTGCGACAAGCCGCAATTACATCTCCGGCTCCAGCCCCATGACTAGCAGCGTCAATTGTATCATGGAAAATATAGACTAATGGACATTTAAATAGTTCGCGTGCAGTTTTTACATCTGCTTTGATTACAGTTTCATAGTCTACACAACAAGCACTTTCTTTGTATTTGGCCACCTGTGCCGAACGGCTCTCTAAGGTGTCTAATACTTCACCATCTACCAGCATTTCTTTGTTCTTCCATATCAATGAAGTATGAGGCAGAAGAGCCGGCTTACAGTATTTGGTTTCAGTAGGCAGCATGGCCCGATATGCAGATAGTTTTGCTATATGTTTCTCTTTAGCCAGTTCCTGCATCAGTTCTGCCGCCACTTCATAGCGTAGTGCATCAGAGATGATTACTACCTGCTTACTGTTGCTGACACATTCATTTGCATAAAAATCCTCTTGTTTTTTCAACGACAGGTCGTTAAAGTAGTTCCCTTTTTCTATCACACAGGTCATCCATTCCAGATTGAAAACATTGACCATACGTGCATACTCTCCGTCAAACTGTTGTTTCAGTCCATTCAAACAAGTAAGTATAGGAACATCCTTTGACAACAATTCATGATATTCTTCCAATGCACAACGATAGAAGGTGTCAAGCCTGTACAAGTCGTTCGTATAGAGTTGCACATAAGCTTCCGGAGTATTCAACTTCAGGCTGCCCAGTCCTCTTACCATTTCATAATAAAAAGCCATTTGCATCAAGAAGCTTATAGCTTGTTGATGCACACTATCGGCAGGAAGTTTTTGGGAAAGCAAACGCAAACGTTCTTGCATTTCTGCAGGTTCTGTCACGAGTTTGCTACCAGCAATTTCTTGCAATATAGGCCAACCTAATTCTTCCGTCAAGTAATAGAAGGAGGCATCCATGCCATAAATGGTAGTCAGCTCCTTTTCGTGAATATCAGCACCTAGTTCTTTCATCACTTTCATGAATTTATCTACAAACTCCCGGTCACGTGTGCCCAGTTCATAGATACGATTCATTTGTTCAAGTGCTATACTGCTCTTTATTTTGTAAGCCTTGTAGGGGTCATCGGCAATCACATCAAGAAGTTGGGTGATGCTATTATACTTCAAACTCTCCACCAACTCTTTCACCTTTGCCTCTTGGTTGGATTTGTAACTGAATCCAAATATCTTAGTCAAACGCTCATCAACCGCTGTCTTGGCATCCTTGTTTCGTTCCAACTTATGATAGAAATCCAACCGTTTCTTATTTTCTGAATCCAATCCAAGTATGAACATTTTTATGATGATGTTTTCCCATTCCAAAAGTCTCTTTTCACCCAGATAAGAAGAAATAAAACCGCGGACTACTACATCCTCACTGAATGCTTCCGGCGTAAACCGGTCTTTCAGCATTGCATTTATCTTATTCGACATCAATTCACCGATATGGCGGCTGATAAAGGCGCGATATTTCTCTGGAAGTTTATATTGTTGCATGAAAGCGGCATAATCTTCCTCTTTATATTCCATATTAGCTTTCAGCATGTCCATAAGAGGGAATCTGAGCTGTTGTTCCTCACTTATGGGATAGGTGCCTAATGGGAAGAGTAATACCACACGTTTCTCTTTCCATGCGTATTCAATGTTATATTTAGTGTTGAACCAAGCTCCATCAAATACTTTATAGATATATTCAGTTTCCCACGAACAGTCTGCCAAATCATTCATAATGATATTCGCCTTGTCGAAGATGAAAAGCACATGCAACTGTGGGTTACGCTGAAAATAACTGTATATTCTTTCTTGAGTCATAATGATTGCTTCTTTTTATACTTTTGATTCATAGCAAAAGGGTTATCGGGAATGGTTCGCTCCAAATACCCTGCTTCTACTAATTCGGTAACATATCTTTTGATATTACTATTATGATATTTCACTCCTACCCTCTCAAGTATCTCCCGACTACTTCTCGGTACACTACAAAAGTTTACTATATCCTTTTGTTTATTGGTAAGTTTCATCTGATGAGTGTTAGGGCATTCATCAAAAGTGTTAGGGGTAGTGTCTGAGTGCTCCGAAAAAGTGTTAGGGCATTCATCGGAAGTGTTAGGGGTAGTGTCTGAGTGCTCCGAAAAAGTGTTAGGGGTAGTGTCAGAGTCAGCTAGATTACTATCCAAGTCTTTGTTTCTCTTTATGGTAGTTAGAAACTCATGTATCCGTTCATCATTCGTAAACTCTACTTGCACTCCTTCCTCCAAGGCACGTTGAATACCACTACCTGCACCTGTATAGGGAAGAAGATAGATAGCATTGCTAAAAAGGAAGTTGTTACGGGGCATCGAGATGCCATTGGTAATATCTTCTACTTGCAAGCCGTTAGGCAACGTGCCCGGGCTGTGAATTTCCACTCTGTTATCAAAGATAAAGATACGTATGGGAGCTTTCCAATTCAGCGAACGATGGACCAGTGCATTTACTACAAACTCCATCAGGCTTACGTATGGAATCTCAAGCTCGCCCAATGAATTGAACTCTTTTTCCACTTGTACATTCTTGAGGTTGCGAGTGAAAAAAGACATAATGGTCTCAAATTGATGCAGAAGATTTCCTTCCATTACTGCATCGTTCACCTTGTCTCGAAAGACCTTGCCTCCAATAGAGTTACCGACATAGCTGATACACTTTGCCGTCATCACAGGTAACCAACGCTGGGTGTACTTACCAAACAGTAATATGGCAGCCACTGTAAGGCTCCCATCTGGACGGATAAAACGCAGGTTGCGCATCAGTTTATTAAGATCATGTCCTTTGGCAATCGCATTGGCTATCTCATCAAGTGACGCTTCCTGCAAAGCATCGCCAACCATTCCTTTTTTCTCCAATACCATAGCAAAACGGTTTTGCAGGAACTGCTTGATAGTGTCTTCATCCAAATCATCCAACGTGGCATCTTTCACGGCGGCTTCATCGGGAGTAAAGCTACCACACTCGGTCATCATCTCCGCCAACTCCGCATTATCGAAAACCTTACGCTTATCCGCTCCATTTTTCATCCACACGATACCTTTATTGTCATGGTAGGGCTTGTTAATTCCTTCCTTAATAGTAGCTATCACTACACTGCCACCTTCAACGCTGACTGTATCTATCTCAAGTAGGATATTGGGTACCACATTCTCCGAAGCCATATTGCTCAAAAGATTGGTGGTTTCCTGCACTTCGGCATACGACAACGGATTAAAAGCTCCTGTCTTGTCGTTGATGCCAATGACAAGTTGCCCTCCGCGAGCATTACTCATGGCAACTAGCTCGCAACCTATATCATATTTATCCAAGATACGTTCTTTGAACTGTACCTTGCTCACTTCGCCGAGGTCTCTGAGTTTCAGTATGTCTTTTATTGTCATCGTCTCCTTTTTTATACGTTTAAGATACTCTAAATTACTATTATTAAAATAGTTTCTTAATCGCATCTTTGATATTATTAGGAATTAGTTGCTCATCTTCCTTGTCTAAATGAAAAGCATGGTAAACATTTTCGCTTTCTCTTTTGAATTCGATGTATTGATTGTATTTCGCATCATAAAAATATAATGTTCTTAAATTTTCGCCTATCGCCTTTTTTAATAAGATACCAGCTTCACCCTTGCTACACATTAACACAGATACTTTTTCTCCTTTGTTTGAAGGATGTGCTCCTTTGCCAAATTCACCATGTTTAGGATTTAAGTGAAATGTTCTTTGGGGAATCCGATTGATTTCAAACCATTCTGCTATAGACTTTATTTCAGCTTTCCTAACTTCAATTTCAAAGTCCTCATCATCACATTTTGTTTTAATTCTGTCTTCAGAGCAAGAAAATGCCTCATGATTTATCAACAGAAACGTACTTTCATCAGCTGAATCTTTTTTACGTTTTGTCAATTCACAGAGGGTATCATCCTTTATTTCCGTATGATAATAATAATAATTATCAGTATCGCTTTGTTTTCTATCATTCCGCCAATTTTCACCCCATCTCCCCATCAATACACGAAAACGAGTTTTTATATTCGGATAATAATCTTCGGCTATTTCAAATGGCAAAAGGAATGCCTGTACATTCTTTCCATCGTAATAACCATCATAATTCTCATTTTGAAAGAAATGAATCATTTCATCCAAACAGTTAACTATTTTACTAATATCTTCCATAGACATCACATCTACGGATTTTAGATAATGCGGTTTCTCTTCTACCTCTTTATAAGAAGGGAATATTATAAAAAGTTCACTGTGCTCCATTTTAGAATCCTGTCAAAGTTTTCAAATCAATGTCTATCTGGTCAAAAAAACCTTTTGGAGGGCGTTTGATATGACCATTCTTTGAAATTTCTAATGGATGAGAAATAGCCACATGCTGATGCTCTTCTCTGTTGAAATAATAAATGGATAAGAGATCAGGTGTAATCAACCCATTACTCACAGCTACAAGGCTGCCATTAATGATATGATCACTATGTGACTCTAAAATGATTTGGATACCATTGGCAACTGCTTTTGCCATCAGTTCCATCAGTATAGCCTGACCTTTAGGATGAATATGAGCTTCCGGATTTTCTATAAGAATGACAGCATCTTTCTGCGCACTCAATATGGCTATTAAAATAGGTAACACATAAGTAACACCAAAGCCTGTATTTAGCGCAGTTATATCTTCAGTAATCGTATTTTCTTCTCGATTGAACTTGTATTTCAATTTAAAATCTTCACCCGATTGCTCAATATTAATTTTTATATTAGGAGAAATCATACGTAGCCATCGTTCTACTTGCACAATCAACCTTAAATCGGGTGTTACATCATTTTTATCTGTCAGAGCCAATTCCTTCACAGGAATATCCGTATTCTTATATTGCTCTAAAAAATGCACAGCATATTCGCACTGCCCCATAATTTTAGAAATCTGTTTCTTTGTTACCACTAAAGAAGTATCTCGATTATAACTTTTCTGAGGCCCAAACCGGAAAGCACTCAAATACTGGAAATATTCATTGAATAATGAATACTTTGATAGAATATTCTTATCTACTATATTGCCTTTTACACTTGGCAGCAACGTATCCATTATATTATCCGGATAATTAAAAACATACATCAAATCATCCTGCTGCGAAAACTTCAATTCAATCTTTAATGAATGCTCATCAGATGATTGACAAGCCAACTCTCCTGATATTCCAGCATCACACAAATCTCCTTTTAAATTGAGACCAGCATCCAAGTCATTCATCATAAACGACTGACGTAATAAAATCAACGACTGTATAACGGTTGATTTTCCCATCCCGTTCATTCCTGTTAAAATAGTCAGTCCCTTTATATCAAGCTGTGTTTGTTTATGCAGCTTGAAGTTATTGATGTTTAAGTTCGTAATCATGATTCAATTATTTTTCTGATTAATTCTTTTACCCGTGTAAAACGTAATTCAACTCTATACTTTTGACCTGTACCTGTAGTAATTGCAGAGTTAAATGATTTATCGTTAAATAGCTCCATCATTCCCTCTTTGAATATATCCGCATTGGCCATTAACTTACTCCTTTCTTCATTTGTCAACCAAGCTATATTTACGCTCAGCGTATCATATACAGCTTTAGAAATAGGTTTTCTGGAATCCTTTTCGTTGAGTCTTCTTCTAAAAGAATCATCACCGAAAATTTGATAGCAGCATTTCATTGACTTATCAAAAGCTTGCCGTATGGATTCTCGCTGCTCCGAATTCATTCTGTTCACTTCACCCATCTTATCATTTAAGAAAGCATCCAATTCTCCATTGTATTCGCTATAACCAATAAAGAATGCTACAAAGCGATTGGCAAAATCACGATCTTCCATTCTTTTGGTTTTTACCGAATGCTTGGTCGCTTTTACAAAAGAATCCATTTCTGCCAACTCCTTTATAAAGGAAGCCGCTTCTCCTTGATTTAAGGCATGACGCATTTCTTGTTGAGTCAAAGGTTCTCCTGCGGTGTTTACACGTTGGAATATAATGAACTTCACTTCATTTGGTGTGGCCTTACGAAGTATATTCATTGTTATCTTTAATGCTTTTATACGCCTTACATCGGGACGTTCCAACTCCGAATAAGTTTTCCCTTCAAAGTTTTTCAAAAATTGCAAGTTTTGTAAAACCAAAGGATTCTCGTCTTCAAGCTTATTGTCATTCTCCTCTTTGTCCTTGCCCTTTAGTATAAAATCACGAATAGCACACAGGCGTTGCAAGCCATCAATCACAGATAACTTTTTAGTTGCAGAATCCTCACTAAAATAGAAAGACGGCAAGGGTAATCCTAATAATATGGATTCTATCAATCTACTTTTCTTTGTGTTATCCCAAACATCTGCCGCACGCTGAAAATCCGGTTGGAGCTCTATTTCTTCATTCTCCAACTGCTCTATAACGGAACCAAGATTGACCGTAGCAATATCTACATCAATATCATTAGGATTAAACGGCTTTGTTATGACATCAGCATCCATTTCACCATTTATGTCCTCTTTCTCTACAAAATCAATATCTAATTGATTCTGAGTAATATATTTCTTATCTTCCATATTTTACGTTTTTATTTCAACTTTGCTACAACATCCCCCAACTTCGCATAGTTCACTACCACCCCATCGTCCAAATCAAGCGGAATGGCTTGCTCAGCTACTACCGCCAATCGGTCGTGATATTCGCGGCATTCTTCAAGCTGTTTGTTCAGCGTGTCGAGTTTCTTACGTTCAGAGGTGCTAAGGTCGGCAGCACGAGTAGTGAGTTCGGCAATCTTGCGACCTAACGTTTCGATGAAGGGCAACAGGTATTTACTGCGGATGCGTTCAGGAGTATAGGGGGTCATACGATGCAGGTAGGCGATACACTGGAAAGTACCCTTTTTACTTGCAAAGAGCCAGTAGATAGGGCGGTTCTGATACATCTTCTTATGGTCTTTCCAAAAGTCCTTCTGCCAATACTGCTCGATGGTTTTGCCGAGGGTGCGTTCTATATAGTTAAGATTCTCCACTTGATACTCCACACCAAACACATCGCTCACAAATTGGGCGGTTCGCAGGCAGGCATTGTCTGTGAAGTCACTATCGGCAGTCATTAAAGGGAAAATGCCGTCATCATCTATCTCGATGGTGTGACCGTTATAGGTATAAGGAGCCAGTTCTTCGGCTGTGGAGTTGGGATGAGCGATATGCAGACCAGGCTTATCAAGACGGTAGCGGCCCATCCATACACCGGCGGCATAACTGAGGAGTTGCTTCAATATTACTTCATCGTGCCACTTCAAGGCATTGCCCTCAATGTTCACCTCGCCTTGTTGCAAGATGGTAATTTCGTTCAAAGGCACATCGGGAGTAAGCTCATCTTGCAGGCCGTAGATGTCAATGAACTGACGGTTAAGTTCTTCTTCATTGGCGTGCAGCTGCATAAAGAGAGTACTCCACTTCTGATGATAACGTTCCATGAGAGCTTGCAATTTGACTGCACGAGGACTTTCGGCGGCTTGCTGTGTTACTGCATTACTGTGTGCAGTAGTATTATACAAGGCATTCAGTGACTCTGTTGTAATGTCTTGTTCGGTGAAATCTATAAGGGAAATAAGCTCGTTCTGTTGAAAGTCCCAAGAAGTTTCGTGGGAATCCCAGTCGAGCTTGCTGATTGTGATGTTAGATTTTACAAACACATCAATCTCTGCAACGTTCTCAATATCTTCATATGGGACTTTACCCATGGGACCTTCATGATAATCTAAGGTAGGAGACAAAGTTTGAAGACAAGCAACTACAATAGGAGAGTTCAAATAACCCATTAGAGTATAAAGTTTATCTTCCTTTATAGGAAAACATACAGATCCTTTAGTCTCAAACAACCAACTTCTATCAAAGAAACGGAAAGATGGTTTGCCTGATGCTATAGTTGACCACGTAGCACCCGATGAAGTAAAGTATCGCTTTTCATTTCTTATAACAGAACCCTTAAACTCTTTTAGTTCCTTTCCATCATTTTCCCAGTTTACTAAATAGTCCATATTGCCGTACCATCTTCTAAATGGGCCGCCTTTAGTAGTTATGAACCACTTCTTTCCCGATTCTTTTGCTTCCTCAGCCGATTTCATCCCAAAGCCAATCTTTTCAAGATTGACTTCATGCCAATATCTGAGAAATCTCGCATTGTCTGCCGTTTGCAAACCAACGCAGGGTTTAGCAACGGCAGACAATGCGAGATTTCCCGCGAAGCGGGATAAAATTTTTTCAGAAACCCAGTATCCAATCGGGCATCCCGGAATCTTCTCAAAGTTAGCCTGCGGCACATTAGAGTAGTATATCTTTGTACCTTGCCCTGCATAGTTCAAGAACATTTGCTCTTTATCAGCACAACTTTTCCCATCCACCAAACGGAAGTACATTCCACCTTGTTGGACACTGTGCTTTGCCACCACGAAAGCTGTGTTCTGTACCACTTCCCCACTCAGCTCGTCAAAAGTACGAGGACCAAGGTGAAGCATATTCTCAATATGATAGTTGTCGAGTAATGTCTTGCGAAGTTTCTCGAACGAAGAAAGAAACATCCAACTCTGCATATTAATCATGCCATAACGACCGTGTACTTTTAGTCGTTCAATGGCAACCTCCATAAATACAGAGAAAAGGTCTGTTTTTCCATCCTCATAATTCCTTTTCACATATTTACTCAACACCTCATTCATATTACCTCCCCCCATATACGGCGGATTCATCACCAAAGCATCATACTGCTCTGTCAACGCTATCACCAACGCTGCCGCTTCATTCTCTTCAACCCGCGAAGCCACCCATTCACGAGCAGCAGGTGTAAGGTCAAACTTCATAATGCTACCTAAAGAATCGGCATCCTTCAGCAAAGCATTGGCGACATTAATCTCTACCGCTAATCGGGTATCGGCAGGCAAAGGCAATTGCACCTTCGGCATCGTCAGCACCCGTGGCAAGCAATGTGCATCTACAAAGCTATGATCGCGTTGACAAGCCTTCAGCGTCAATGCAAAGAGCGAAAGTTGCTGTGCACGAGGATCGAGATCGATACCCGTGAGGTTATCTTGGAAGATATGTGTTATGGCTTCAACACGGGTATAACCTTCAGTGATATAAAGATCGTAGAGTAGATCGAAACACTCGTTAAGGATATGTCCCGAACCACAAGCAAGGTCAGCCACTTTCAGATCGGTCAGTTCATTGTAATGAAGAATAGCTTCAGCAGGAGTCGGCTCTGCAGGCTCCACGAGATATTGCCATTTCTCCTTATAAGTCAAAATAGTATAGGGATTGTTATCGAGATAGATGCGTCCCACCGTATTCTGCACCATGTACTTCACAATCCAGTTAGGTGTAAAGATCTGCGTGGCGGCAGGAATATCATCAGCCTCAAACTTACCTTTCTTGGCAAACACCTCATCCTTACGTTCACTTATGTAGAACTGATAAAGCCAACCAATCAGTTCGGGCGAGCGAAACTCTTCGTCGGTGATAAACTCGGTGTGGTTCAAGAGGTCGATAAAACCATTCTCCGCCAAAATATTGGCGGGAAGCAACAGTTCAGTATAGTCCTCCATAGTGCCAAAGCAACGTTGCAGGATAGGGTTGGCATGGCACCATGCCACCAAAAGCACAGCAAACTGTTCAGTAACTTTCGTATCGTCATCAAGGAGTTCCAAGAGGTGACGCTTGCTCGCCTCCACCATTGGCGGGAATAGCCCTTGCCGGGCTTGGTTTACAATCTGCGGGGTATGTGCAGAGTCGGCGTATGCACTTACCGGTTCACAAAGTCCGTTCTTCTGTAAGATACGAATGGCTACCAGACGATTAAACCATGTGTAAGCTGCTTGCTCGTATACTTCGTTCACACCCTTAGCCTGCACCTCCTCGTAGAGGCGCATCCATTGATGAAAGAACCCTTCGGAGAGAGTCCGTCCGTTCCAAAGCGTACCACCCTGCAAGAGTTGCGGGCGTAAATTCTCAGCCACTTCGCCCTTGTTGTCAAAGCCCAAGCTGGTGAGTTTGGCGGCAATACCCGCCTTTAGTATGTTGCGTGCTTCGGTAGCAAATTTCTTTAATCTATTGGTATCCATCTATCTTATTCCTTCATTTCATTATTTGATAATCATTACCGTCTCGCCTTTGTCAATATGTGCCATTAGTTGCTTCTTGAGTTGTGCCAAATACTTATCCACATCAACCTCTGAGCCAATAGGTAAAGTGGTACGAGTACTTAAAGCTACCTGTGTAGGATACTTCTTAGCAGGAGTTTCTTCCTTCTTGTTTTTGTCATCACCAACCGTAGGTTTAGGCTTCGGTTTTGCAGCCAATATCTTCGCCGTTTGCTCAGCAAAGAATGCATTGGTATCGAGGTTGGTCTGCAACACAGGAATGCTATCCGGTTGTGTTTTGAGTTTTACTATAACCTCTTGATCTGAGAGAACAGAAGTCGATACCTCGTTTTCCTTACAGCCTTGCTCCAACTGAGCATACGTTTTGGCATATTCTTCAGAAATTTGTTTGCGAAGTTCTGTTCGCTTAGCATCGATGGCTCCGGCAAAGGTGTTGCGAAGCTTCATATAAGTACGTATAGCGATAGGCCATGCTGCATTCTCTATTCCCATCAACTGCGTAACTGCCTCGTGAAGCTCTACAGGTACGAAGCTAAAATTATCCCGATTATCACGCACAAAGCGGAGTACATCCTTATAATTGCCCATCTGATCTTGAGCAAACTGCACGACTTCTTTACAAGTATCGAAGAGGGTGCGTGCCTGCTGCTGTTCGTCAATCACACGGCGGAAATACTTCAACGGATCGCGCTCGGCAAGCCAACCTTCGAGCAAGGTCACCATTTCGTCGAGCGGCGCACTGAAAGAGTATGCGGCAATATCCTTGTAGAGCTGCTTGTAGCGTGCAACTACATTCTCCACACTTCGTACATTCTCTTTCTCTCGACTGAGACGGAATAGCTGGGTACTATCGGTAGTGGAGAAAGATTCGCTCACACCAAAGATATTCTTCCAAGCGGCAATGAAACCATTAATCACCTCGGACGAAATGGTTACAGCCGGACGAATGGTAAACTTGTTAGTTTCACTCAGCAAACGGTTTGCTACAATATTCACCTCCACATTGGGATTGTTGCTATAACTATAGTCACGCTTATGCCGGCGTACGAGTTCGTTCACCACATAAAGGGTACAGATGCCATCCCAACCGAACGGAGCTTTGGAGAACTTGGCTACCACATCACCCACATTCAACTCCTCGTATTGCTTGTTGAGGTAAATTTCCACCTCATGTTCTGCTTCGGTAAGCGAGTCATTTAATCCCTCGTAATCACCAGAATTCACGGGACGAAGGATAGCTGTCTTGAGTTTATCGCTGTTTCGGGGAATTTGCGGTAAATCTACCAGTCCTGCCTTAGTATAGATACCGGAGAGGTGTTTTTCTATAGCAGCCAAGTAGCGGTCATTCCCTTTTTTATTACCCAACTCTACATCATCAATCACAGAGAGTCCACTTACTAGAGGACAGGTATCGAGAATCTTTTGGAACTCTCTCTCAATAATACCAGTCATCACTTCGCTGGCACGCTTTTTAAATTCTTCGCGCACAGCAGCATTCTCGTCGCTGGTAGCAGGATTGGCGATCATATAACTCTGCACCTTACAATACCAATAAAAGTTGTTGCGCAAACGAGCATTGGCACGGAACTGTGGCCCCACATAGTACACCAACCGATTGATCTGGTTTTGTAGAGCAAGTTGTTCGGGTGTATCATAGTCGTCATCCATCATAAATTCCAGCACTACATCAGGGTTATTACTGAGGTAGTTGCGCTGATTG
The DNA here is from genome assembly GCF_042854785.1 of Bacteroides sp. f07. Classification (NCBI taxonomy): domain Bacteria; kingdom Pseudomonadati; phylum Bacteroidota; class Bacteroidia; order Bacteroidales; family Bacteroidaceae; genus Bacteroides; species Bacteroides sp. f07. Next base: position 2,146,137 of record NZ_BAABXI010000001.1, read on the forward strand.
ATGGTCATTCCCACGGCAAACGAACGAGTTTTATATTGTTCCTTGTTCTTCAATCCTTTCAAGTAGCGATTGAAGATTTCTTTCAGCTCACCGGCTTGTAGGTTGTTATCAGCAGTCTGACTTTTAATCAGCTCGGCTACTTTCATTTCCTCTTCACTATAGAACGAGAAGAAGTCGGGCGCACCCTGACGGCCTTGTTCACGACGGATGATGTTGTTGTCGCAAAGGAAATCGACCACCTTTTCTACCTCATTCTTCAGATTGAGGCGAGGCGTGGTCATATCGTTAATCAGCAACGTGGTGATATTGTCGAGCGTTGCCGGGAAAACCAGTTGGTCAGTTTGCGAAATATTGCAAACCATAAAGAGGACATTGGCTACACGTATAGCCAATTTCGGGTCAGTATAGGTACGGGCAATGCGGATAGCATTATCCACAGCCTTCTGTCCACGAGCCTGCAAACCCTCCTCGAACATATTGTTGTAAAGTTCATCAAACGAAACGAACTTACCTATTTCAGCCTGAGCATTGTTGGGAGCCTTAGCCGTAGCGTGAATCACCTTGATGATGCTTCGTTCGTTACCTTTCACCTCCTTAGCCACATACCCCAAAGCAAGGAAAGAGTCGAACACCTGCATGATGAGCTTAAACTGATAAGGAACAAAGGGGTAAAAGTCGATAAAGTCAGTCTCCGTATCGTAGCTCTTATACGCATTGGGTAACTTAAACTGGAGACTGAAGGCTCCTTGCTGCTGCTCGTACATGGCAGCTAAGTCGGTTTTCACCTCGGGCTTCTTTTCCAAGATACGCTTCTGTGTAATCACTTCGGGCTGCGTGCCTTTGAGTGATACTTTCACTTCAAAACGACCTTTAATCTTTCCTTCCTTGTCCTTTTCTTCACCAATATTGCAGTCGTCCATTATTTCGCTAAGGTCCTGTTGAGCGGTACAAGCCACCCACACCTGATTGTTGCAAGCTTCAGAAAGTTTAGTGATAATTTCTTGCAGATTCAGATAACGGTCGCGTTCCTTATTGATAAACTGGCTCACCTCATCGGCAAGCAATATCAAGCGATAATCTTCGCCTTTGTCCTTGATATAGTCTGCCAGTTCCATACCGAAGCGTTCGATGCTGATGGCATAGTCGCGCTTGTCGATATGATTGTAAAGGGAGTTGCGGTCAAACTGCGGATTGAGTTCACAAGCGGCATCTACAACCATCTCCAAAGCTTGATCCACCAAATCGGCAGCCTCGCTGGGATTGTTCCAATCGCCACCCATCTCGGCAATTACCTCCTTAAATTGCTCCAACAACCCACGCTCCATCAGCGGTTTTTCCAAAAGCTGTGCTAAGGTGAGATTAAACTTGTTCAGTCCACGTTTGCCGTTAAACTCATCCCAAAACACCTGCAAGAAAGCCTTTTTTTTGTCAGTAGTCGCATTGTAGGAGGTTTCGAGGTTGAAGATGCAGGTATCGATGATGGCAGCCTTGAGCCATGAAGCAATATCTTGAATCTGTGAAAACTCAAACTGAAGGTTATGCTTACCATCGAAAGGGTCGATTTCTTTCACTGCATCAAGTAAACGCTCTAAGGCTACATCGCGAGTTTCGGGAGTAATGCAGTAGTCGAGGTACTTTAAGAAGTGAGATTTACCCGAACCGTAGTAACCATCAATCCAAATACCAACATGGTCGTAAGGTTTATTGTTCTTGATAGCATTCAGAATGCGATAAAGTCCATTGAGGATTTCATCGGTAAAAACGTATTCCTTGATTTCAATATCAATGGTCTCTTTATCGAACTTGGTAGCAGAAACCGCCGGATTGACCGGACGATTAATGGATTTGATATACAGATCTTGTAGTTGCATCGTTTATTCGTTTATTAAAAGGGTTGCGCGATAAGTATGATGGTCATTTAAGGTATCAAAGAGTTTGAATGAATTTTGTTCCCGATGTCCGGGATAAAAGAGAATGATTTTATAGCGTCCGGTCTCATTGTAATCCTCGTACTTTGCCAAAAGTTCATTGGCACGAAGATAAGGATACATGGTGCCGATGCCATAGATAAACACGTATGGACGACGGTATTCATCATCAATCGTGATATGCGCCACGATCCGCTCATGCAGATATTTCACGAACTTCTCACTATGGGCGTGACGCTCCAATGTACTGAAAATTTTACTGCTCGTATCGGGCTGTTCTTGTTCTTTCTCGAGCAAATATTGCAGCATGGAGTCGAACTTGAGAAACTTTTGTCCATTGAGGTAGTTACAGAACTCTTCAAACAAGTCGAGCGTGAGCACATCCACATAATTCGTGGGACGGATAAGGTTTTGTTTGAACTCCTGTATCTGCTTACGGATATCATATTCTTTCTCTGCCGGATATTGGTAGATGAAGAAATTATAAAATAAGTCTCCGTTCTCAGTATCCTGAAATCCGGGACTATTAAGTTTATCATCCAGTTCTTTTATAGTCATACCAAACTGTTTTTAATCTTTTCAATTTGATAAGGCTGTAACAAACAAGCCTCCAGAAACCAAGGTTCGCCAATCTGCAAATAGTATGGATAGTTGGTACAATCAAGCACTTGCAATTGGTTAGCTCTATCGAGAATCCCTATCTTTCGCAAAATAGATAAATAGGCACTAATCACTTTGTCTTTCGTAGCTTCACTCCACGAGTCAACAAATGCATCACGAGCAGATATTTCATTAAACTCCATGAGGATATCTTCTCTCTTCACAGACTTAGCGACGCTGTTCCAACGACGTATCGTCACGTTTACATGAAAATCAAAAAGTATTTTGTACGTCTTCAACATCACAAAAAAGAGAGCAATAGGCTGCTCTGCGGCAGTCATCGCTAAAAAGTCCTGCCAGAAAGCAGGTGACATTGTATCATAACGACGACTAATCTCTAGAATTGCCTTCTTTCTTGATGTTTCAGCATTAATCATCAGTACACGGTTGTTTAATTGCTCATCTTTAAGAAGTTCTTTCCGCTCTGCACTCTGCAAAAGAGGAAGCAGGGCAAGCGTCTCATTGAAAAGGAATCCTCCGCCTGTTATTGCAGCTGTATAAGGGCTATTTATCTTCATTACCATACTATCTTTTTATTCCTTTGATTATTTATCAATTCTCGTACGTCAATATCCAAAGCATTCACTATTTTAGTCAATGTCAAAAAGGTCGGGTTGCGACACATTGGTACACCAATAGTTGTATATACAACATTGAGTTTGTCGCAAATTTAATGATATTCTTTGGTCGAGCCATGGATTTTACCGCCTTTTTAGTGCGGTATGTATAATCTTTCGCTTTACTTTACTCATTGATTAACGAATGTGGTTCACTGAAAGACATGAAAATAGAAGCAAAGAAAGTAAAAAAAAATCCCTACAACCAGCACATTTGCTTATTGTAAGGATTTATATCTATATATGGAGCGGAAAACGAGACTCGAACTCGCGACCCTAACCTTGGCAAGGTTATGCTCTACCAACTGAGCTATTTCCGCAAACTAAATTTCGTCATTCAGAAAACTGAAAGATTGGTGCCCAGAACAGGACTCGAACCTGCATGCCTCTCGACACACGCACCTGAAACGTGCGCGTCTACCAATTCCGCCACCTGGGCAAAACTTAGTTCCATCATTTCAAAGAAACAAGAGCGGAAAACGAGACTCGAACTCGCGACCCTAACCTTGGCAAGGTTATGCTCTACCAACTGAGCTATTTCCGCAAATAAACCTTCGTGAACCGTGAAGAGAAGGAGACTCGAACTCCCACGACATAACTGTCACTACCCCCTCAAAGTAGCGCGTCTACCAATTCCGCCACCTCTCCGTAATTCCAAAAGCTAATCTCTGTGCCCAGAACAGGACTCGAACCTGCATGCCTCTCGACACACGCACCTGAAACGTGCGCGTCTACCAATTCCGCCACCTGGGCAAAGATTATTGTTCCAACATTTCAAAGAAACATGAGCGGAAAACGAGACTCGAACTCGCGACCCTAACCTTGGCAAGGTTATGCTCTACCAACTGAGCTATTTCCGCATTTTTTCGTTTGCGGTTGCAAAGGTAGGGATTTTCCGTAAACCTGCAAACATTCTGCGCACTTTTTTTTAAGAAATCTGCACACTCTGCCCCCGCCACGAAACAATCTTTTTGATTATCAACTCATTCGGTTACGATAATCTTCGTAAGAAAACTGCTTGTAAATTTCAGCTTTCCCCTCTTTTGTCCACAAAGCGATGGCAGGATGATGGATTCCGTTAAACATATTCGTCTTTACCATCGTATAGTGAATCATATCTTCAAATACTATCCGCTCTCCGATTTGCAGCTCGTGGTCGAAACTCCACAGCCCCATATAGTCGCCGCTCAAACAGGAGTTTCCCCCGAGACGGTAAATGTATTTCCCTTCATTTCCCATCTCCGCACCCCGAACGGCAGGCTGATAAGGCATCTCCAGACAATCGGGCATATGGCAAGTAAAGCTGACATTCAAAATGGCTGTCCTGATTCCACGGCTCTCTACAATATCCACGACTTCGGAAACCAATACTCCCGTCTGCCAGGTAAAAGCCGAACCGGGCTCTAGGATAATCTGCAAATGCGGATAACGTGCTTTCAATCCTTGCAACAGCTTTATCAGATGTTCCGTATCATAATCTTTACGGGTCATCAGATGTCCGCCACCAAGATTCAACCATTTAATCTGCGGGAACCAGCGGGCAAACTTTTCTTCCAAGTGTTCTAAAGTACGCTCCAGTTCATAAGAAGAAGATTCGCAATGGCAATGGCAGTGAAAGCCTTCAATTCCTTGCGGCAGCGTCTCCGGCAACAAATCAGCCGTTATGCCGAAACGGGTGCCGGGAGCGCACGGATTATAAAGCTCCGTCTCCACCTCCGAATATTCGGGATTCACACGGACACCACAGGAAATACCGCTTCCTCCGGCTACCGTCATCGGATAGAAACGTTCAAACTGCGCCATTGAGTTGAACGTGATATGGCTGCTGCAACGCATGATTTCCGGAAAATCCTGTTCTGTATAGGCAGGAGAATAGGTATGCGCCTTACTACCGAATTCTTCCAATGCCAGGCGGGCTTCATATACCGAACTGGCCGTTGAATGATTGATATATTCGCGGAATATAGGGAAAGAGCGCCACATGGCGAACGACTTGAAAGCCAGGATAATCTCCACTCCCGCCCTGTCGGCTACGCTTTTTATCAAACTCAGGTTCTTTCTTAAAAGTTCTTCTTCCATAATGTAGCAGGGAGAAGGAAACCGGGTAAAATCTATCATATACAATCTTATTATCTAAAGTAACGTTTTACGAACGTGGATGCAAAAATACAAATTCAAAAGCAAAGAGGGATTATTTTATTTTTAATTAAGATATTGCTTTTCGAGAACTTTTTCCTATTTTTAAACCTTATTATATAATACACGTAATTGTTTCATCCTAAATACCTGATTGAATATGAATAAAGATTTAAGAAAAGTAGTGATTTTGCTGGCACACCCCAACATGAAAGAATCACAGGCAAACAAAGCATTAATCGACGCTGTAAGTGACATTGAAGGGGTGGCGGTTTTCAACCTTTACGAGCTGTCGGAGGAAATCGCCTTCAATGTGGACGAATGGAGTAAAATCATTTCTGATGCTTCGGCTGTCATCTATCAGTTTCCTTTCTATTGGATGGCTGCCCCGTCATTACTGAAGAAATGGCAGGACGAAGTATTCACTTACTTGTCCAAGACTCCGGCTGTTGCGGGCAAGCCGCTGGCAGTAGTAACAACTACCGGTTCCGAATACGATGCTTATCGCAGCGGCGGACGAAACAAGTTCACAATCGACGAACTTCTGCGTCCGTATCAGGGCAGTGCGATTCATTCGGGTATGGCGTGGCAGACTCCCATTGTCATTTACGGAATGGGAACCGCAGAGGCAGGAAAGAATATTGCCGAAGGAGCGAACTTATACAAACAACGGATAGAAATGCTTGTCAATAGCAGTAATGCAGGTAATAATTGGTAAGACAATGAAAAGCGTAGCTTTAGACCGGATAAAGCTACGCTTTAGCATCCTTAAAGCATAGCTTTAGATGTCGCTTCTTCAACGTCAGCACCGGCAACCGACAGGAAAACAAAGACTCAATTCCAGTCAATATAGAACCAAGAGTCGCTTTCCCATTTCCAATGTTCTTTCTGTTTATCTATAAAATATTTCTTACCAGAATAAGTTACTTTTGCCTTACCATTCTCAAAAGGATAAGCAAAAGCATACTGAGGTTTAATAATTATATTACCCAACGTATCAGCAAATCCTATCTTTCCCGCCTTGTCTTTAATACGAAACACACCCTCTTTCACCGGGTCGATACCATTGTCGAAACAAAAAACATCAAACAATTCATTTCCTTTATTATCTATACAGACAATCTCTTTATCCACAACAAAACCGATGTGCCGAATTGTATCGCTATTGAAGTATTTATACTTTCCAAATGGTATAATAGTATCTTTCCGTGTATTCAAATAGCAAACAGGTACACCCGGTTCCCGATACTCTCCTGTGGTATGCGCCGTCAATATAGGATATTGCAAAGGTATTCCATAACTAGTACAATCCATTGTATATTTCCCATTGAGATATAAAACTTCCCACGGATAAATATCTTTCATGACCGCCTTAAAAGCTTTGATAACCGGATGCTGCTGGTCATTTACATAGTTCTCCGTATTGGGTAGCCTAACATCAATACAGCAATCGAGAAAATGGCTATCGGGAGACATCTCCAAGTCTCTAATAATAAAGACACTCCTTTTCCCTACCATTTCCGGGAACCGCTCAAAAGGAAATCGTTTTTCCAGTTCCCAGCGAGCGTTTAGCAAAGCTATTCCTTCTTTCTTCCAGTTATGGTAAAGTTCTTGCTCTACGATGACACCATTACGTATACACATTACGTGCTCTTCCTCCATATTCCGATTAAAAGCCAAGTGTACATATCGAATTGTTTTTCCCCGTCCGCTTCTTATTATCCCATTCAACCACTTAGCACAGATACCTTTTTCATCATAATAAGAAGTAAACAGATTTTTTAATGAATCCGTAGTATATGTGAGCGTATAGTCCTCTCCATCCTTTAACGAATACATATGGACATCTATCTTCTGCAGGTATATTTTTCCATCTGTCACTATCCAATATCCCGTGTAACCATCCCAATTAGCAGTAGAGATAATCCGTCCCTCAGGCAGAAAATTCTTCAGATTGGCATACACAGTCGAATCCCTCTCCAATGGTTTATCCATTAACAACCATTTTTCACCATTAATATATATGTAATCACATGAAAGACCTGTCGCGAACAAAAGTGACGTTTGCAAGGCAAAGATAAGGCATATAAGAATGTGTTTCATAAACCAATATTCAAATAGAATTTGATACAAATTAAGTCAATAAAAATAAGAAAAAGCTCAAAATGAATCAATATTTTAAGAATAAGAGATTATCTTGTTATTTTTTAATTGGCATATATCCATCATCTTGATTATTGAACGAATAGTTTTTTCATTTTCTTATGTCTTTTTTTCAACGTCAGCACCGGCAGAAAAACAAACACCCCGATTATGGACATTATCAGTCCACCGATAGTGCCTGCCGCCAATGGAAACCAGAAACCTTCTTTCTCCGCTCCCACCATGAAAGGGATAAAGCCCAGGATAGTGGAAGCCACCGTCAGGAAAATAGGAATCACTTTCGTGTTCCAGGCTTTCACGTAAGCCCGGAGCGGTGAAAGACGCGGGAAACGCTTACGGATAGAGTTATATTCATTCAGGATATAGATACTCGCATTCACCGTAATGCCACAGAGCAGGACAAAAGAAGCAAAACCGCCCTGGTCGAAGTTCAGTTTGAACCAGTAGAATGTAAGGAACACGCCGATATAGGATACCGGAATCACAAAGATTATTGCCAACGGCTGTTTTAGAGAATTGAACAGGATACTCGTGATAAAGAAGATGATGGCAATCACTATCAGGAGCAGGCGATATTGCTTGTTGTCCTTTCCGCCCCATGACCAGTTGTTTTCTTCCGATTTGGCGGTATATCCCATCGGAAGAAGCCCGTTAAACTCTTCCAGGTCTTTCTTCAACAGTTTGTTTCCCTGTTCCGAAGAGCCGATATACTCATATTGCAGGCATAATCGGTACTGCTGGTTCTCCTTCGCCACTTCCTGCGGCATCTGTCCTTTCTCTACCGTTGCCAGTTCCGAGAGCTTATATTCCTTACCGCCCGCCTCGAAAGGATAATACTGCATCGCCCATACATCCCTCTCTTCCGACTGCCGCGAAGAAAGTTTTATCTTTTCCGTACCCTCTTCCGTCACCACCAAACCGATTTCCATATTCCGCCCATATACCGGACGGATAGCGGAAAACAGTCTCCCGGCTCCAATCCCTTCCTCTGCCATCCGCCGTTTATCCAGATTGAAATAGAATTCCATATAATCATCCTTCCACCAGGAGAAATCGGAACCGATGGTCACTTCCCTGATACGGCGGTGGGACAACAGCTTTTCTTTCAACTTTTCCGCCTGTGCATACAACTCATCATAATTGTACCCATACATCTTCACCCAGAAAGAGCCCGCATTTTCACGTACATTATTACTGAATCCCTGGTCTTGCAATCCGTATATGCTCCAGTCACCACCGCCCAGTTGGAGTGCCTTGCCAATCATATTGGCTTTCAGCGTATAAGGAAAACCGCTTTTCTGATGTTCTTTCGTGAAATAAATATGAATGGATGCCCTGCGGGCGCTTTCCACAGAAGTCTGAAACTGCTTGATTTCCTTAAATCCGCTCAGATAGGTTTCCATCTTCTTAACCAGTGTATTCATCTGTTCCAGTGTACTTCCATTCGGCAGATTGGCATTGGCATGGAGCACCACCTCTTCATTGCGGGTAAAGTAACTCCCCTCATATACCTTTTGCACAAACAGCCTTAAAGTCCCCCCCAACGCCTTGTCCACCACCGGTTTCACCTTTTCTTTATAAGTGGAAGTGCCCAGCGTCTTATTATAAGCTTCCGCCCACTTGTCATCCCCTTTCATCTTTTCCGGCAACAGGAACACCGGTAATCCGAAAGCCAGCAATAACAGTATGCAGACCGCTACTCTCCAACGACAGAGAATCCGTATCAGCCACCCGTAAAAACGGCTGAAATAAACCGGAACACGCCGCATCTTTGAACGTATCCACATAAAGGAACGCACGCTCCCCATCCGCCTTCCCGGTTTTGAGAGAGATGTTTTCTTCCGACGTTTCAGTCCGATTTTATCAATCAGGGAAGGGACGAAAAACAGGGCGACCAGCAATGATACTCCCAGGTTAATAATTACCACAGCAGCAAAATCCTGCAAATTGAGACGTATCTTCTCATCCAGAAAGAAGATGATAGCCAGTGCCCCTATCGTCGTCAGCGTAGCTGCCAGCACGGACATGAACGCTTTCCGGTTCCCGCGCCTCAGATAGTGGTCGCTCATCACTATCGTATTGTCAATCACAAGATTCAAAGAGACGGTGATGCCTGCCAAAGAGTACAATTGCATTTCCAATCCGAACGCATAATAAAAAATAACGGCTATCGCCATATTGACGGACAGGCTGACTACAATCAAAAACAGATATTTGGGACTGAAAGTAATCAGCAACACAAACAGAAGCAGAATGGCCACCGTCACTCCCGTACGCAGATAAATCTTGTCTAGTTCTTCCTGAATAAACTCCGTCGCGTCATAACTGGTGTGAATCTCATACCCTGCCGGAAGTAGCGACCGGATACCATCCATATACGCTTTCACTTCCTTGCTCAATGCCAACTGGTTGGCCGTTTCTTCCGCCACGATCGACAGATAAATCGAGTTCAGCCCGTTAATCCGGTAGTAGCTCTGCGGCTGCTCTTCCACACGGGAAACCTTCACCAGTTCATTCAGGCCGATAATTCTCCCGTCTTTCATCTTTACCTGTATCCGTGTTGCGTCAAACTCACGGCTCTCATATTCGGGAACCAGTGCCAGACGTATCCACTGCTTGTCCAAAGCACCCTGCTCTACATCGTAAGTACCCATGAACTCTTTCTGATAATGCAACCGGACTGCCTCACGGATATCATCCGTACTTATCCCGAGCGTGCGCAACTGTTCGGAATCATACTCCAACCGCCACTCCATCGGGGTAGCACCGCTGAGGTTAATCTTATAAATCCCCGGAAGTTGTGCCAGGCGTGTTTTTATATGTTCTTCCGCATACTGCTGAATCAACACAGGCGTAGCAGGCGCATTAATTGTAAACGCCATGAAAGGAGACTGGCTGCTTTGTCCCGGACTTTGCATCTGGATATACGGATAGCTCACCCCGTCCGGCAACTCCGGCCACGTCTGGCGGATAATGGTGGAAGCCTCGAAACGGGCGACCGCCGCATCCACATGCTTGTCCAGGTTCACGCTGATACTTCCCCACCCGTTTCCCGAAGTGGAGTAAATTCCCCGAATCCCCTTTACGCGGGCAAGCATCGCTTCCAGTTTACTGGTAGCCGTCATTTCCACCACACGCGCCGAGGTGCCGGGCATACTGAAACGCACCGTGAAGCCGGGCAGCGTCCGTGACGGGTTCAGTTTGACAGGTAACAGAGGGACAAGTGCCAGCCCGACCAACGCTACACAGACAAAAGCCACAATCAGCGTAAAGGCGGAAGCCTTCGGGGACTTATTTATTTCAGGATTCATATCTTGCATTATCTTTTTTGCGCCACAGATTACACAGATTACACAGATTCTCACAGATTATTTCCATCTATTCTATCTGTAATACTCAGCCATGAATATTCTTCTTAATGAATATTTTTTATCTGTGTAATCTGTGGTGAACTCTTTTATTTATCATTTAACCAACTTCCCTCCATTGAAATCGAACCTGTCCGAAAGTGAAAGCTTCGCTGCGAAATCGAACAGGGTAAGCCGGCGTATCTTATAATAATTCAGCCAATAATTCTGCAAGGCTGAAATATAATTCCGCTGTGCCTGCTGCTGCCTGTTGAGTGAAAGTGTCAGGCTGTTTATATCCGCCTTACCGATGATAAAACGCTGTTTCGTCTCATTATACGCAAGTACGGACAAATCCAGCGCCTCTTCCGCGCTTGCTATCAACTGCTGCTGGATATTGAAATCGCTCACTGTCATAATCACTTCCTCTTCAATGCTAATCTCATCCTGACGTGCCGAAATCCTCACCACGTTCAGATTATTCCGGGCCATATTATACTTGCCCTTGCGGACACCCCAGTCCAGTAACGGGATGGAGACACTGACCGCCACCAGGTCCTGCTGCATCGGCTTATGATACACGTCCCCGAAATTATCCGCCACCTGGTTAAAACCGATGCTCGCATTCACGCTGGCATTGAAACGGGATTCTTTCTTAGTCTTGTCCACATTCCGCTGCGCTTCCAATACATTCTGCTTCAATTCCAGTAATTGTGGATTGTTGCTTCTCCCCCAACTCAAAGCCTCATCCACCGGAATCTCAATCATGCCCGGACGGGAAGGAAGTTTCAGTTCGATTTGCGTATTCTTATCCAGGTTGAGGAAGGACGCTAAAGAGAACATCGCCCGTTTCAGGTCGCTTGCCTTGTTCTGTAATGTATTCTGTGCGTTTACACGGTCCAGTTTCAACGTCAGCAGGTCGGCTTGTGAGATAGCGGCTATCCGGTGGCGTTGCTGCCCGATACGGTAAAGCGTATCCGTGGAAGCCAGATTGTCCTTTGCCAGTTTATACTCAGCCTGTGCCATGGCGAGGGAAAAGAAATAGTTCGTGGCCGTTTCCGAGACTTTCTCCACATTATAAAGGAACTCCTTCTTCACACGCTCGTATTTCAACGGTTCGATTCGGCGCTCCCACTTGAAAGGGTTGTAGCCTACCAGGCTCTGCGAATATCCAAGCCTTATCGGGACACTGGTGAGTTGTGTCGCGCTATTATCCCCGAAGTTGCGCATATAGGCAAGATTTGATTCCAGATAGAATGTACCCCCGGTCAGGTCGAGGTTTTGTCTCACGCTCAGTCCGCCGTAGGCATAGTATGATTGCTGCGTGCGGTACACGTCCAGGTTGGAGCCCGAATCATAACGTTTCGTAATATCCCGGTTATATTGTGCCGGAGTAAGGTCCAGCGTCAGGCTGGGCAGGCGGTTCGCCTTGTATGTCCGGTATTCCCAATAACCGGAGAGATACATATTCTGTGTGCGGAATGATTCCAGCGAACTGTCGTTGGCCAGGGCAATCGTCTGATTCAAGTCCAGTACCAGGTGTTTCTGTGCGTACAGCGGGGAGAGACATACGCCCGACATTGCCGCCACTATAAAAAGAGTAGATAGTTTCTTCATAACTCAACTTGTTTTCGTTCAATCTGTTGTTGTCATCTGTTTGTTTCCGGCCGCTTTCCTGCCGCCTTCTTTTTTCCGATAAATGAACCAATAAAGCAACGGTATGATGAACAGGCTCACCGCCGTGCCTATCGACATCGTCCCTATCATGGCAATGGACAACGGCTTTTGCAGTTCCGAACCCATATCCGAAGAGAACAAGAGCGGAACCATGGCGAAAATCGTAGTCAGCGAGGTCATGATAATGGGACGCAGGCGCCTGCGTCCGGCTTCATGGATGGCTTCCAGCAAAGGGACACCTGCTTTACGCAGTTCATTGATTGCGTCCAGTTTCAGGATAGAGTCATTGATGACGATACCGCAGGTGACGATAAGCCCGATGGCTGACATCAGGTTCAGCGTATGCCCGCAAATCCAAAGCAGCAGAAGCGCGAATGCCACGTCTATCGGGATTTCCGCCAGGACAAGCAAGGGTTGCAGAAAGCTCTCGAACTGTGCCGAAAGGATGAAATACATCAGCAACAGGGAAATCAGGAGTATCACTACCAGTTCGTCCAGCATTTCCCGGTTCGAGAAGAAGCTGCCGGAAAAGCCGGCATCCCACTCCCCTGTATTTCCGGCTACCTGCTTCACGTCTTTTATCAGCCTGTCCGCATCCCGCACTCCATAAAAATCGAAAGGCACAAATTCCCCGTTACGCCCGGCGGTAATACTTTTCAGGTCTTCGGCAGGAGTCACCTTTACCAGTTCCCGGAGCGGGATATATTCTATATTGCCATGGTTATCCGGCTGTGTCTGTATCAATGTCTCCTGCAATACCCTGTTCACGGTTTTCTCATTCCCCGCAATATTAATCGGAAGATACTGCTGGTAGGAATGCAGCATAGTCACGCTGTTTTCGCGGAAAGCCGTTTTCAGGACACGGTAAAGTTCATTATAGGATACACGGTAAAGCAGCAGTTTTTCCTTGCTGATGCTCAGGTTCAACTGGTTCTCAAAAGCGATGCCCGTAGGATTGATTCCGGTTTCTACTGCCAGTTCATATTCCAGTTTGCGAATCGTTTCCGCAACAGGAGCCTGTGCCCTGTTGCGGGCATAAAATTCGGCTACGATATCCGGCTCGCCCGTTACAAAAAGTTTCTCGAATACCGTCTCCGGCGGAGAGAAAGAAATGACGGAGAGCGGATAACGTTCTTTCAGCCGTCGGTATATCTCCTGTTCCAAAGGGGCAATCCCGCCGGAAGTCTCCGTCCGGAAATAAAGTTCCGCTTCGGAAGAGGAAAGCTCCCTTTCCCGGTTCAGGATAAAATCCTGCCTGCCGACAGAAGCCGTCTGCTCCAGGGAGCGGCCGTCCAGTTCCTTAAAAAGTTCGTCCACGCGCTTCCTGTTTTCATCCACGTGGATATTCTCATTCCATTCTATGCGGACAATCAGTTCGTTTTCTTCTATATCGGGCATCCGCTCCTTGTCTATAAAGAAAAAGAAGAATACACAGAGCGGAATGGAAATGACGCAAAACAATACGCTGAACGTTTTATGACGGAATACCCAGTCCACTCCGGCATCATAGAAACGGTCCAGTGTATGGTCTTTTATCGGGTTATTGAATTTAAAGGAGAGCCACTTCCATTTCCGGGTATGGATACCTGTACGGTAGACCAGCAGATAAAGGACGGGAAGCAGCATGATACCTGTAAAATAAGACACCATCAGCCCTACCGTGACGGAGAAAGCCTGGTCGTAGAAGATGGCTCCGGCAATGCCGCTCATAAAAATCAGGGGAGCGAATACGGCGATGGTGGTCAGCGAAGAGCTTAGCATGGGCGTCACTACTTCACTTGTCCCTGTGATACAGGCACGTCGCAGGGAATATCCCCGTTCGCGGTATTGCGAAATATTCTCGGTCACGATAATCGAGCTGTCAATCATCATTCCCAAAGCCAGAATCAATCCGGCAAGGGAAATGATATTCAGTGACATATTACAAAGGTAGAAGAACACGAAACTGATTACGATGGAAACCACCATGCTGAGCCCGATAACCAACGGGGATTTCACGTCACCCAGAAACAGGACTGCTACCAGGCAGATAAAGAGGAATCCTAAAGAAAGGTTCTGCCTGAGATTGGAAATCGTGAAGTCCAGCAACTCCGTCTGGTTACGGCTGATACTGAAATCAATATCCGGATAGACCCGCTGGAAATACTCCATCGTTCCTACCAGCGAGTTCTTCATCTTGTCCATATTCTCATCCGCCTGCTTGATGACAGCCAGTGTCACCGCACGCTTTCCATTCGATAAGGACACGCCCTTTTCCTTCACAGGCACGATATTTACCTTGCAAAAATCCTTTAACTGCACAATGCGGTCACCCTTGCGCAGATAGATATTCTCCACATCTTCCGCCGTACGCAGCAATGTCGAGAATTTGATATTATATTCGTAGTACCCGTCACGTACCGTCATACTGCCCGGTTCTACATTGTTGGACGACAGGGCGGATTCAATATCCTCGATGGCAAGTCCCATCATGGCAAGCTTGTCCTCATCGGGCACAATCTGCACCTGGCGTTCCACCAGTCCGGTCACGTCCACCATAGCCACTTCTTCAAGCTGCTCTATCCTGCGCTTGATAACCGATTCGGCAAATTCACACAAGTCAAGAAAGGATTGCTGTCCCGTGGTAGTGCTATAAGCACTGTCATTCTTCAAGGTCAGATTCAGGTAAAACACGGGAATATCCGTTGCGCTCGCCTTGATAACTTTCGGACGTTCCGTTTCTTTGGGAAGATAGTTCATTGCGGCGTCTATCTTCTCATTGACCTCGATAAAAGCAAGGTCCGTATTAGTGCCGAACTCAAAAGACAGGCGGATGATACCTGCCCCGTCCCTCGATTCGCTATGAATGTCTTTCAAGGTGGAAACTTGAATCAGTTGGCTGCGTAAAGGTTTCACAATCGTGTTTTCCAGTTCACGGGCGGATGTATTGGCGGCAGAAACCTGTACGGTAATCTCCGGAATGGCGATATTCGAAAGCAGCGATATCGGCAATGTGGAATAGGTAACCAAGCCGATTATAAAACAGGCGGTGAACGCCATCAACACGGCGATAGGACGCTGGATTAAAAATTTTATCATGCTTACTTGATTTTGGGACGGATTATCTTACATTTACTTCTGCTTCATGCGCCAGATTCAGATTCCCGGTCACAATAACCGTGTCTCCTTCCAACAGACCGTCTTCAACTCCTTTCCGGGATTTATCGGAAACAATGTATTCCGTCGCATTCTCCAGTCCCGTATGCACATAGTTCCACATGGCCTTGCCTTTTTCCAATGTAAACACCACCTGCTTGCCGGAACGCAATACCACAGCCGTCTTGGGAATCACCAACTGTTCACCCAAGTTCCGCCTGACACTAACCCGCACATTCATACCGCTGAACAGCTTGCCTTCACCGTTTACGTCAGCCTTTACCTTTACCATTCCATTGGTATCCACCAACGGATTGATTTCGGATACGCTACCTTCAAAAGAACTTCCTCCGGCATAAGGAATAACCGTCACCTTATCACCTTTTTTAATAAAGGCAAGTTCATTCTCCAATACGGTAAATTCTGCTTCCATCCCTTTCGTATCAAGAATAGTACAGAATACTTCCGAGGTATTAGCCGGGTTATAAGGTTTTGAGAAAAGATTAGCCACCACCCCGTCAAAAGGCGCGGTAAGCGTCGCGTGTTCCGTCTCCCTTTTTGTCAGTTCGTACTGGGACTTCGACTGCTCATAACCGCTCTTCACTTTCGCAAGTTTCATTGTCTCCACAGGAACCTTACTGAAATCATCCGGCGTATATCCCTGCCCGATAAGCACATCTTTCAATTCGAGTTCAGCTTTCAACAAAGCGTCTTCCGCTTGGGACAGTTTCTGCTCCAGACGGAATTTATCCAGTTCAGCCAGTTTCTGTCCTTTATATACACGGTCGCCATTCTTCACATAAATACGGGCAATGACTTCACTCGTTTCAAAACGCAAATCGGCTTTACTCCGGGCATTCACCTTTCCGTTGCTTACCAGTTCGTGATTAAAATTCTGTCTTTTCAGAACTTGGATGGTTACCTCATTTTTTGCATCAGGAAGAACGGTGGTTACTCCTAGCTCCTGCTTTTCCGTATTGTTTTTCTTATCAGAGCAAGAGATTAGAAAACCTACAGCTAGCCACAATAACACCCATATATAGTTATGTGTTTTCATCTTTTATTCCTAATTATATTAAATCTATTTCCTCCTCACACTATTTTCTATTTTTTTCCAAAATCATAGCTAAATATTACCGGATTAGATTCTTCCGTTATTTGTTCTAGTAAAGATAGTAATTTTTCAGGATATTTCTTTCGCTTTTCCGGAGCATCTTTTACGTTTTCTTTCATTTTGACAAGCTCATAAGCTGGATAAACAAAGAAAACCCGATTATTATCACTTTCCACAAACATATAATTAGGCATCAAAATGCCATAATCCACATTCATAATCTTACCATAATGAACTATATCCTGAGTAAGCTTATCTAAAATAAAAATTCCGGGAAGATTAGTTGAGAAAAGTATTGAACGTTCGGACTCAACTACATTTGAAATTTCATATATATATTTATTACCCAAACAGTATTTTAATAATTCCACACACGAAAACTTATGCTCTTTCATGCTTTCCGGAAACTCATAACCTCCCCAATTTATATCAATTTCAGGGAGTATCTCCTTCCCTTTCAGGCTATAGATATGGTTATCGAACTTACGAGTGAAAAGAGGTGTTAATCCTCTCATCAATGTACGTCCCCGAAAGTGACAATAAGGAGCAATTTCCGGAAGAGGTTCCAGAATATCATATTTCTCATCAGGATGTTGCTTACTTACAACAGTGATGGAAGTCTCTTCCAATTTATCATTATAGAAAGTCGGTTTTGATAAGTAGATATATTTTTCATCTATGACTAAAGAATGAAAGCTTGTTTTATTGCCCAAATGAATTGTTTTGATATATTCCCCTTCCAAATCATAATATAATAGAGTAGACGGATAAGACAATAATACTAATTGTGAAGAAGTAGGGTCAAGAGCTATATCCATAAGCCTTACATACTCCCCCGGACCATTACCGACCGACTTAATGGCATGCATAAACCTTCCATTATGCGTATAGAATAAGACTTGATTGGTTCTTTTGTCCAAAATGTAATACGTACTATCGTGTTCAATAACATGATCTATAGATGCAATCAAAGATTGTTCCGCCTGTTCTAGCATGAAAACGTGGGGATTTGAAAACAAAGATGTATCCTGAACTACATCAATATAATCAGATACTACCGCCATAGAATTGTCTATGCGTGATGACGATTGACAGCAACTTAGCAGACATGCAATGCCTAATAATGAAACTCTACTATTATTTAGTAGAGTTCCTAATATATTTACAGATGATTCCATATTATGCATCCATCAGTTTACATACTGTCGTTCAGCCGAATAATCCCGCTCACATTTTACCACACCTTCACCTAAGCAGTCAACATACGTATATACCCAGTAGTATTCTCGAGCCGTATTTCCTGATGTATCGTAAAAAGGTCCTTCCTGCCATGTATCTGAGTATTTTTCCGCAAAATCTTTGTAATATTCATCCCCGGCCAAGGCTTCTATGTTTGCCAACAATAGAGAAGATATAGTTTCATGATTCTTCTGTCCACTATTATAACAAACAAAGGCTGAAACAATAAGTGCTGTTAAAGCGAATAGCATTTTCTTTCTCATAATCGAATTTTATTATGTTTACATTTTCTTTTTTCATCTCTGTATTTATCATTTCAACAAAACACAAAATCTATTTGTCATACTTGCTAATTATCTATTTCTATCTTCATCACCTCCTTTCTTATAGCTATGGCAGAGTATGTAATATATGATTCATAGAATTTTTATTACTCATATTCTGCTTTTCCTTTTAATGATTTTACTTCCTCTCTCATTTCCCTTATCGCTGTCGATTGCACCTTCGGCTCTTTTGTCAGCACCACCTCAACCGCCCACTTCAGTTTCTCAGGTTGTTGGTACTCCGGTTTCGTATATAGTTTTACCAGTAAATAATATGGATAAATCCGCCCCGGAAGCCGATGTGTAGAGCGAATTAAATATTCTTCGGCTTTCTCATACGCTCCTAATGCCTGATAATTCTTGCCGATAATATTCAGAATCATTGGATCATTGCTATGCGCCATTGCTTCCTCCAATATCCTTGTCGAGTTATCATATTCTTTCAATTTATGAAGAGAATATCCGTATTCAAAGAGAAATGCCCCACGATTCGCTAATTCCGGATATAGCTTCCCATAGTCTTCTTTAGCAGACTGATAAGCCCCTATATTATAGAGCATCTTACTACGATACCAGTCCTTACATGCAGCATATTGATTGTTTTTCCAATAATACGTTCCTAATAGAACCATCATCGAAATAAAAAGGAATAATATTACTTTAGAACGCCCGATAACACAAGCCGCCAACAGTAAATAAAATGTCACTGCAAATCCGGGAATCTGCATCGGATAAGAAGAAAAGGCAAATACCAAAAATGAAATTACTCCGCCACAAAGACCTATTCTCCCTTCACTACTCCCTTTCCATAGACAAAACGCAATTACCAACGAGATTACTAATAAAAAAGGAATCCCATATTCCATCGCTACTTGCAGATATTCATTAAAAGCATACTCCGGACTTCCTGCCACCAACTCTTCCATCTCCGAAAATTCCCCATTTGCAAAATAGTTTTCTTGCGCTCTGCCATAAGCTGAAACAAAGTTCCCTGTGCCATGGCCTATAAGCGGACTTTCGGCAATAGCCATACTACTGATTTTCCACATGAACAAGCGTCCATTGGCAGAGGTTGCTTTTAGCTGGAAAAGAGCATAACCTGCCACTATGATTATAACGCTGCCTACAATGCAAGCCAGTACTAGTTTTTTCTTATATTTTCGTCCAAATTCCTTTAGTTTGCTTCCCCATGAAACATGCATCCCATACACCCATATACCCGATATTGCGGCAGCAATCCAAGCCGAACGGCTCATTCCGGCAGGCAGTACACAAAGAATCAACAGCATAACTCCTAATGCCACATAATATTTTCCCTGTTCTACCCATGTACGTTCTGTTTTTTCTTTCAAGTTTAGCCATTCATACAAGCAAAGCGGGAATATCATCGCCAAATACCCCGAATAAGGTCCCGGATTATAGAAAGAGCCCGTAAGTGCATATAAAGAGTGATTGGAAACAGCCAAGCCGTATATCTGCCTCAATCCCCAGATAGCTTCCATTCCACCCAGGACAATCAATACCCACGTCACGATGGTTGGAAAAGACAAATAGTTTTTTCTATTCAGACAAAAGGATAATAGACAACAAGCGACAAAAACAAAAGTCATGCGTCCCAACCATAGTTTTTGATATGCCATTTCACCGACAGGAATATCATTCGGAGTAGCAAAAACCACTACGCTCAAGATTGCCGCAACTCCTGTAAGAGTTATTACATCCGCCATATTCTTCTGTGTCATCCGCATCAATTCCAACTTTATTTTCGTTCTTTATTTGATTTTCTTCATAATTCTATTCCAACGAGGTTTCTCCGTAAATTTATCTTCCGAATACCATATACGGGAAGCTTTACCTACAATGTACTCTTCCGGCAACATCCCCCAATATCTCGAGTCCTGCGAATTAGCCATATTATCACCGGAAACAAAATAATAGTTCTTTTTAAAGCGATATTGGGTAATAACGCTGTCCCCCAATACTATCTGTCCGTCTTTTATACGTAGTTTCTTCTTCTGTTCCCAACCTATCAACTGCCTGTACAAAAGGCAGTTCGTACGGTTCATCATTACTATCTGGCCTTTCTTGGGAATCGGCAAAGGTCCGAACTCACGGATAGTCCAACCTATTTGTTTGTCATACGGAAATGTACCTACTACAATGCCATGCTGTTCCGGATGCTCCAAGTTTGCAATATAGTATTGGGCATTATGGTTTCCCAACTGTTCATCGCATCCACGTATTTTATAAAATCCTCCCCGAATCTCCAACGTATCTCCCGGCAGAGCAATACAACGCTTTACATAATACTGCATTACATCCATCCGAACGCTATCCCAACGGTTCATTTGATAAGGGAAGTTGAAAACCAGTATATCATTTCTCTTGAAATTCCCAAATCCGGGCATTCGGTGAATAACAACATCCTCATTATTCAAAGCTGCAAACACATCGAACAAACGGGCCCCCTTTATCATCTTATTAACTAATATCCGGTCGCCATCCTTCAACGCCGGTTCCATAGAGTCCGAAGGTATCCTGAATGAA
Organism: Bacteroides sp. f07; assembly: GCF_042854785.1. Classification (NCBI taxonomy): domain Bacteria; kingdom Pseudomonadati; phylum Bacteroidota; class Bacteroidia; order Bacteroidales; family Bacteroidaceae; genus Bacteroides; species Bacteroides sp. f07. The sequence continues at coordinate 2,167,023 of NZ_BAABXI010000001.1, forward strand.
GTAAAGCAGAACAGTTGCATCAAGAATAGAATTACCACCATACAGAATATGAAGAATGCCAAATTCTCCAGTATTGCCAAAATTCTCTTCGCTTTGTTCATAAGCTTCCCTTTAATTGAACCAATTTACGATAAGCCATCAGCCCTAACACACATTTCACACGTTCGTCGTCATTATCCAATAATCCAACAGATGGAAAAGTCATATTCTTCATTCTTTCCTGCAAATAATCCGCCCACAAACATAACTGTTTCCAATGCATATCAGCGTAACCGAAATCCTGTTCCGCTTCTACAATAGCAGTTGTCATCATCAACATATTGGCAGCCGCTTCTACGGCACAGTCTTCCAATTTCACTTGTTTACTGGCAATGGGATACAAACCTATATCGTAAGGAGGATACTTCTTTATCCAATGAATATCTTCACAATATGCAAATACAGGATTCAACAAACCTTTCATCCAGTCGGTACGGTTAAAAAACAACAACGTTGGAAAATTTTCATAAGCTTCTCTGACATTACCTAAAGTATCACCAAAACAAAAAAGCTTATTATCCGAGGATGACACAAACCTATGAGAGGATATAAAATTACGATAAGCAGGAAGCATTTGTTCGGCAAAAGCTTTATTCCCTGCTTGAAACGCCTTGATATTCCACCGATAATCCAATTTACTACATTCTGCTTTCAACTCCTGATACCTGTTTCCTACAGACATCATCAATTCTTTTATTTCTCTTGTTCCACCCTTATTCCAAAGTGGGCGTAAACTCTCACCACTATACTGGAAAGTTTTCCCTTCTTCATATCCGAGAAGCAATACCCCCCTATTTTCATTTCCCGTACACAATTTTTGAGATAGAATGATATGATTATCTTCACACGAAAAGGTTGTTTCATCTGCTGCCATAGCCAAATACAAACTGTCGGACTTCACAAAACACCAATCCTTATCGACCCAACTATCAACTTTCCTCTTGCCAAACATCCATTCCGTGTCCACGTCGAACAAAACTTCCACCGCATGTTCCTTTTCGCTTTCCGTACGAACCTGATAGGTCAGAAAACCAACAGGCCATCCTGTCATATCCCATTTTTCCGATAAGGAAGGGGAAACAAAGTCAATCTGAAGTTCCACATCTCCACATTGGAAAATAAATTGAGTCTGCGTGGCTTGCACTTCCATTTCTTTCAAAGTTGCCGGTTCCGCTTCAGCATAAGTTTTATTTTCGATGTACAAACCAAAATCCAACAAGCCGGCACCTCCCGTATTACGACAATATGCAGCCAGAATATTATCTCCATCAATTATTTGGTTAACAGCTTCATCAGTCAAGCGCTGACATTTCGTTAGATGCGTAAATCCATTCTCTAACAGAAATTCCCCATTACAAAAAAGTTTTATCCGGTCGTCGCATACATAGCGGGCATACACTTTATGACTCTTCAAAACATCTTTATTATCTACCTTGACATGCCTGCGGACATAAATATTCTCCGCTCCCCAAAGAGTATGAGCCGGATAATAATAACCCCTTGTCGGACCAAAAGCTCCGTTACCTTCATTCCACAAAGAATCATTATATTCTCTCAGTTCCCATCCTTTTCCCGGATACAAAAAAGAATATTTCCCCGTCCATCCGATAGTATCCTCCGAAAGAGGAGCTAAAGGAGATATACGCAAAGAATCGTCTCCCATGAAACGATAAACTTTACCGTCTACACGTAAAATACCTGTTATCGGAAATGTCTTTCCGGTTCTCAACTGCGGATAACTTTTGTTTAGCGAATCGCCTATTACTTTGATACCAACATCGGGAGCAATCGCCAATAACGTATGTTCAGAAGGAGCAATACCGGAAAGATGCGAAATCTTCTTCTCCGAATAAGAACAAGCATATATCAGAGAAATAATACCCGAGATTATAATTATTCTCCATGCCACGACAAGTCTGATATGAGTTCTTATTTCCATAGTTGAGTTCCGTTTTCATAAATAAAGATTCTCTCGTCCAGTCCGCGCGTATGATTTCTCAGAAGTAACACCGTATTTACGGGAATATCCCGAAATACCAGTGAATCGGCAGTTGCTTTTATTTTTCCGGCAGACTTCCAATCCCGGTCACAATAAAATAACTCATACACATCATCAGGGCGAACATAATTATCCCGATTGCGCGGAGTATAGACAATGCGGTCTACACGGACTTTTCGGCCTAAATCAAGCCCCGCCCATCCTCCGGTAGGCTTAAAATAGTCGAAAGAAGTCCATGTTTTCCCGTCAAACACATTGGTATATTCATGCGTTCCGTCATGTTGATAGCATCCGGGAGTCCCTATGATTTTCCCTGACAGAGCAACAGTATCATTCTTCTCATAAAAAGTGACTTCCGAAATATTGCATGCACTTTTGGGCGGACCGAAATATCTAAGATAACGATATTCCTTATCAGGCCAACTTTTTACAGTCGTATTCAAACGATTAGGTCTGCCCTGTATAATAAACAAAGTGTCTTTTTCCAAAAAATCAGGATAGTTGCTCCCTTCAAAAACACCTCCTATCATCCGGTCCCTATACATATTTTCTCTCCCGATATCACACTTGGCATATAATACCACATCTTCCTTCTCCTTTCCTGCGGGATAATAGTAGATCTCATTACTCTGTTTATCAACATAAAAAGGATCGGTCAAAAAGCATAACTCTCCATTCTCATAAGTAGCCACTCTCATAAACGAACCATTCCGTACATACTGAAACGCTAGATGCCTCGCATCATATGCAGTCCAGTCAACGGGAGTCCAACGATCCCTATCACTGACACATAGATAAGCTATTTTTCCACTCCGTTTCGTTTTATACTGTTTTTCCAAAGGAATAACCAATTCTTTCTTTAAATTATAGCCATATCCATAAGTTACATCCGTAAATTTCGGCAAACGCCAAAATGGATATACTTCTTCACCATACTTTGCCATTTGCTCGTACAGTTCCCTGTTCGCACTAAAAGTATATCTATACACTTTAGAACTATCATCCCACCGATACCACCAATTCTTACGTGCAGGTCGCAGTTTTTGTGGGAAATCAGTCATATACTCTTCTCCATCCTTATTCCACGTTGTCAGCCAAAAATGCCCGGCATTTATATAACTTCGTACAGGAACAAAGTCTATGGCACAAGGAATACCTAAAGCTCTAAATAAATACACACCAAAATCAGTCACTTCCCTACATGTACCGGATAAGTATTGTACATATTCCGGTCCTATATGCCCAAATGGATATGGTGTTACAGAAGTATAATAATAGCTTTTATCAGGCAATTTACTTATTAGATAATTAGCGGCAACAACCGGATCCTCGATATCCAATGAATCAGACATACGCAATGAATCCAACAACGAATTATATTTTTCATAGTACATTTCACGCCAATAAGTTAATGGTTCATCACCTATCCGGTAAGGCAATAAAAACTCACAAAACGTTTCAAACGAAATTTTCTTTCCCCACGGTTGTTCCTGCCAGACTTTAAATGCCCAATCAATGTTATGGCATAAATAAGCGGAATCTATCTCCATAATATCTCGCTTCTTACTGGGCTCTTTCATAGGACCATATATTTTCTTTATAGAATCAACTACTTGTTGCGGTGTTTTACCTTTACTCTTTTTCAACCATGTATAGTAAGATTTATAATTTTCTAATTGTTCTCCATCAGAATAAGTATAAAAAGGAATATTTTCTATCAGAAAACAAGCGGCTTTATACTTTAAACTATCAGATGAATTCTTTTTATAATAGCGAAGCACCTTTTCCAACTCTTGTCTATTTTCACCAGCCACTTGTAATACTGTTTCCAAAGAAGTAACATTCTCTTTTCTAAAAGAGTTTATTATTACTTTTCCAATTAACATGATAACAAGTACAATAACTAAAGTATATTTAAAATTCCTGTTCATACACTTTTAATGAGCATTTCCAGTAACTTTCACTCGTAATGGTGCATTAGATGCATTACAATAAACTGTAATAGTCTTATCAAAACGTTCCGGGCGCTCTGATTTATAAATTATTTTCATCTTTGCTATTTCATGAGGGTTAAATGGTTTCTTAACGTATTTTGCAGTAACACAACCACAAGACGTAATCACATCATTAATTACTAATGGGATTTCTCCAGTATTGCAGATTTCGAATTCTACCTCTTGCTCCTTCTCCCAAGAAAAATTACCCATTTCTATTTGAGACGAAGAAAGTGAAACAGTAGTTAGCGGTTGATTATCCAACAAAGATGAATCTAGTCTGCCTGAAATTATATTCCAATAAAGTTCTTTAATACGAGGATTCTGTATCGGATTACCAATTGCCATAACTTTATTATTTCTATCCAATAAGAATGTATGAAACCTTGAATCAGAAGAAAAATTATTAAGTTTTGTAATACTATCCAGATCATCCACACATACTGGATAGTTAAAATTGGAGGTCAATATAGCATGATGAATTTCTTTAATTCTATGAGGAGAAAAAACAAAAACAAAATTCACCTTATCAACATATAAAGAATCAATTTCTTTAATCAATATATCCCATGCCGGTAATTGCAGTTTACAACTAGTACATCCTATTGAATCAACATACGTCAATATCTTATATTCACTGTTAAGATTATAATATATAGTATCCTTCAACATTGTTGTAAAATATATTTTTTTAGGGAACAGAATTTCTTTCTGTTCCCACTCTTTCAAAAGAGAAGTTATATTACTATCATTTCTATTTGAACATGATATCAATATTAATAGCAATAATATGAAAATTCCACCTTTCATTACTGTCCAATTATTAAAATGAAAATTCCACGACATGAAATTCAGGCGAGCTACTAATTCCATAAATCTTTTTATGGATTTTGTCAACAGCAAAATTTATAATTCCTTGATCTAAAGAGTATATTTTTTGAGGAGAGCCATCCCATCCAAAAACCAATATACGATCCGGTAATTCCGCTTCCTTTGCATCCGGATTCCAAGGCTTACCATTAAATAATACAAAAAAATCATCTCCAACATTATATGGAAAGAAATATGCATCTTTGTTATCTTTATCAGGAGTAGCGGCAATAGCATTACCATTATGGAATTCCTTAAAACGCGCATACGATTGCTCAGGTCCATGAATTCTTTTTTTCAATTGCCCGTTTTGATCATAGATATCAATTAAATCTGTCCATTTATAACAAACAGCAATCCTATCTTTCATATTAGTTACAAAAGAAAATTTAAAAGCCTCCAATTTTTCATCATCAGTATATGACAAGCCTGCCACTTCTGGATAATAACCGAATTCACTGACTTTATTTCCTGCATTATTAAATTTTATAAATTGATTCTTTGGATTATAAGTCGACCCTATAAAACAATCAGAAAGTAAACCAACTTCACCATATGCCTGTAATTCTAATGTTTTTCTTTCTATAGGAAGTGTATTTTCATTTGAAATAAAATCTGTTGTATCATATGTGAATAACGTAAAGGTGGCAACATCGAATATTATGATTTGATTCTCATCAAATTTTATAATAGAAGGACGAATCATTTCGTTCGGTCCTTGTCCTAAAGAAATCCGCTGACCTATTTTTCTTTTAGAATTTAAATCAAAAAGATGAAACAATTTCTTCTCCATTGGATTCATTGTTACTAAAATAGTATCACAGACATAAACACGCATAGGTTTTAATACTTCTTTATCTGATAAAAATACTTTCCCTGTCAATTTTTGGATAGATGTAAAATCCTTATATTCAATAGTAATTGCATCTTGATAGTTACTTCCATTCTTATCTGAACAAGCAACCAATACTATAAAAAACAGTATTATATATGATTTATGGATATTCATTGTATTATTATATATTTATTATTAGGCTATATAAAAACATATTAACAATGTCTCTACATAGCCTATTAAACCAATCGATTATCTATCGCCTTATTCTACTATCATAACAAGTAGTAAAAGTATTATTTGTATATCGAATTATACATGTATCAAAATAGCTGGTCATACAATAAGTTTCACAATCGCTCTGAGAACCTTCACCTGAACTAGCCAATGCTTCTATATTAGCCAAAGCCAAGTCCGACAACTTTACATTATTTTGTGAAGTATATACATTATATCCTGTGATAGCGGCAATAGCAACAACGGCAATAATACTCATTATTTTTTGTTTCATCCTTCAATGATTTTTAGTTTACAATTTATTTTTCTCTTCTGTATCTATCCTTTCAACAGAATAGCAATAGTTTGCTACATTAATTTTTTATTCTTATGTTTGCATCGGAATCTTTTTTTAAAGGTTTAGGAGCAGATGATATGTAAGCAAATCCGGCAAGATGAACAAACTCATCATTCTGCTCCTTTTAATCAAGTTAATTATCTAATTCAACCAAAGCTAAACTTTAGTATTGGCTGATCGTTATTTACATCTGTTGCCATTATTGTTTTAGTAGCTTCATCCACCCAAATACCATATATATAATGGTCGAGTACATATTTACATAACGGTTCTCCTTTCAAACTAAATACATAAATGTGCTTTCCGCCGTCAGGAAGTTTTCCGCTTTGCCTTGCTATTTCTTTAAAGGGCGTTCCATGAAATACCGTATAAATGGCACTATCAGTTACTTGCACATCGCTAAATCCCATAATGCCTGTTGGTATACCATATCCATCTGATTCTTTGAATTCAGGTTCGTCGTGCTCACCGATACGAACTACATGAGTACTATCTTTTAAATTATAAACTTCAATCACTTCTCCCAACTGAGTAACAGCAGCCAAAATACTATTACGAGGATTATAATCTAAAAAGCTACGCCATGCCTGTGCTAATGCCGGACGAGCTTCTTGCAAGGCCTTCTCATTTGTTGTTGGTATAGCTCCTATTTTCTCTATTAGCTTACCCTTACAACTAACCTTCAAAAAACGGCTCTCACCTGAATAGTCAGGAATGACAAATGTCGTATCATTATATATGGCAAAATCAAGTGGTCGAAGTATATCTTCATCCAATGTTACCGTTTCCTCACGAAGCAGTGAATCACCGGATGAAGAAAAATCTAACCTAGTTAATTCGCTTTTGTTAGCATCTAAAGTCCATAATTCATGGTTATACAAACGGAAGTTTTCCATCGACAACATTTCTATGGGAGAATCGCCTCGTCTACCAAAAGAAGATAGATACCGGAAACTTGGGTATTGGAATAAATGCCCATAATAATCGGAACCATGTAAATCCATCACAATGGCTTTATCCCCTTTTATCCGTATCCGAAAAGGATAGCGGAACAAGGCTGTATCAAGCTCTATTACTTCTCCTTTCAATTCTTTTTCTTGCAGGAATCCAGAATAGGGAAATACATTTTTTGCATATTCCTTATGATTCTTACCACAAGAGAGCAGAATTAAAAAGAAAAGGAACAGATACTTAATATCACTCCTCAAGGCTATATCCTCCAAAAACATATTTAACTTTAGTATGGACTACCGGACAATCTACGGATCCTGTTCCAAAACATTGATATACACTTGAACCTTCACCCGCCGCTAAAGCCTCTATATTATAATTAAGCAATGTATTGAATGAAGCGTGGTGATTAGTTGAGCGTTTTGCTGTCAAATATACCACTGTACATAAAAATAAGAAGAATACCAGTTTTCTCATATTACTTTTTGTTATAAGATTAATATGGGAACAAAGATAGAAAACTGATAAACAGAAGCTATAAAATGTGTCTGACCATTTCTGACCTGATAGAAAATATTATCTAAAAGAAATAACAATCATCGAAAAAGTGCCATTTCATCGAGATTTAAAGCTATTGATGAAATTTTATATTATAGAACCAATTGATACCCATCTACACATTTTTTTATATCAATAGAAGAATCCAACTCTTTTATGTTAGAACGTAAACGTGCTACCGCTTTATGAATCCGATCGGGAGTAGCACTTCCATCAGACCATAAACTCTCACTTATATCACTATTCTTTAAAACATATCCTGTTTCTTCCATTCTTAGAAAAAGTTCTAATAACTTACTAGGCTGTGGCTGCAAAATCTTTTGTTGACCATTAAACTCTATCAAGTTCTGATCTGCATGAAATATAAAACCTCCACGTAATTTATAAGAACGTATAGAAGAACTATCATTCATTTCTTTCACTATTTTTATAATTGGCTTTTCTATAACTTCCTTCTTTCTTATAGAAACTATTTTATTTTGAACAAATAAGCTAAATTTGTAAATCATATATATACAAACGATGTATATCAATAAACCCAAAATAATTTCCACATATATTATATTCCATACGGAATAATGAAGATAAGCCATTACCTCTATTTCACAAGCATAGCCTATAAAAATAGTAAACATCAGATTGGAGCACTTACGCCATTCACTATAAGAGGTAGATGTAGATGTTACATCACCAAACCTATCCATAACAGAAATATATAATGCTGATTCCTGTGAGATACCAGATTCGTTTAAATACTTTTTCCAAATAATATTTAATGAATCCAATCGAATGGGATTCTCTTTAAAAGTGATACTATGTATCATACGGATACTAGTATCTGTAGTTATATTATTGTAATGTTTTTCCTTATCGAACTTGAACTTATATATACCTGTAGAATCTATATAACTTACTGAATCCAGTAATTCTGCATTTTTCATATTTGCCATATCTGGAAGAGTAAACACCAAAGGACCTTCCACATTCCGACTTTTCACTTCCTGATCAACCGCCTCAATAAAAGTACTTCTTGCCTTCTGTTTAAGAATAGATAGCTTAGACTCATAGGTATACTTACAAGCAAAGAAAAATACAACTCCACCAATGCAGGCAACAATAAACAACAAAATAACATTATAAGTTCTCATCATGTTTCATTTTAGTTCCTTTTCAACCACAAAGATAACATTATTTAATTAAATTCACGAATAAGCCAAACAATATCTATAGTGAGAAAAGCAAGATTCTTGCAGTCTCAACAGAGCATGGAATGTCAACCGTGTCTCTCAGAATAAGAGATTCTGTTCTATTTTTAAGATTCTCCCTTTTAATATTCAACTCAAAATCGAGCAAATAGAAAAATAAATGCATAAATTAATGCAAGAATATGCTATTCATGAGCTAAAAACTGCATAAATGAGGAATAAAAACAAGTTATTCTCTCTTGATTAAGCTCCGTTCCTTTAAAAGGAACGCATCGTTGGTCGGTGAGGATCAATGCTTTTCTCACCGACCAACGATGTATTCATCGGTGTGACTCTAAACAACCTGCATATTTTCAGCTATTCCATGCTTTTTACTACAATAAACTGATGTAGCAAAATACGATATAGCCCCACAATTCTCTGACGAAATATCATAATTAGCACTTTATTACAAACTATATGCACCACAATAACATATAAGCAGAAGCAATACAGATTTTCATAATGCCTGATTACTCGCATATTTGCTTGCGCGCCATGCACTGTTCAGATTTCAAGCAAGAGAAACGCATACAGTATCCTATTTTTATGAATAAAAAAACGCTCCCAGTATAAATGGAAGCGTTGTCTTTATCATTTTAAAATTCACAATTTTCTGTGGCAATCACAAACTTTTTATTTCTTCAATGGATAGTCCTGTAACTTGCGAAATGGTATCAAGTGGAATATTCAAAGATTTCATATTATGTACCATTTCTCTTTTTTCTTCCATGCGACCCTCCATAAGTCCCTCTGCACGACCTTCCATACGTCCTTCCATGCGACCTTCCGCACGCTCGGTATATATATTGTCACGTAGAATCACTATATTATCCAAATGACGATAATATGCATTTAATTCTTCTTTAGTCATCTTATCCAGTTTCAGGCGTTGACGAGCCTCATCCAACCCCGGCGCTGTCGCACTATCAGGTATATCACCAGTATTCATATAATAAATCCATTCTTCCAATGGACTCCGGGCCACTTGATTAAAATCATTGACCTTCAAAATATAATATTCGGGATAAAGCTGACTGACACTATCTACTTTGAACGTCTGTTTCTGGAAAGGAGTCAATTCCAAAACATCTCCCTGATGGATTCCGCGGAATTCAGTTTTTCCATGATATACAATATCCTTTCCACTCCCTAAAGAGAAATATACAATATTGACACTATATACTTTCCTTACTTTGTCATACCCTTCCCCGCGGTTTATGTATTCGGTCACCAATTTCGAAGTGCCGAATAACATATGTTGGAAATACGCATACTCATTATTATTTTGAACTTCAATCAAAATAAGTTCACCCTTTGAGTTTTCCGCAAGCATATCCACCCGATTATACTTGTCAAACTCATCCTCTTGATTGCTCTCACTTTCCAACAGCTTCTGAATGACTATCTTTTCATTTAGAAGAGTGGTAAGAAAGCCCTCGAGAACTGCAAAATTGGCTTTATTACGCAACAAGCGTTTCATTGCCCAATCGAAACGAATATAATTACTTGCCATAAGTTCGTCTCCTTTCCCGTTTTCTTTTTTCATGCAAACAAAGGTAAGCAGAAAATGTTTGATTTCAAGTATATATGATTCAATTTATTTCTGTCTAAGAATATTCTATCTCCCACTCTCCCAAAGTCCGCGTTGCGCTATCGAAATTCACTCCAACTTTAACAACCTTGCGATGGTCTATCTCATAAGGGATGGCATATTGTTTACTATTAATTTGCGCCAATGCCTCTCCAGGAGTACCATCCACCTTGAATTCAAGTACATAAACCGCGTCAGGCATTTTGATTACCACGTCGGCCCTGCCAATGGCATTCTTTACCTCTACATCCACATATTGCCCCATCAAACGGAACAGCAAGTAAAAGATGGTTTGATAGTGTTTTTCCTGATTATTCTCCAAATCATAAGGAATAGAAGAGAAGAAAGAACGGGTACGAAGCAGACATTGCTCAATATCACCTTTCATCAAGTCTCTTACGAAAGAAACTACATAGAAATTACTTTCGCGGGTTGGTTGATTAAGATAGGAAGGAATCAGCGTCTCAATAAAGCCTATTTTAACTTCTTCGTTCGGATAACCTAACGTGTATGTACGAAAAAGAGGTTCATATCCTTTGATAGTCAAATAGCCACTCTGATAAAGTACGGGAATCGGGTCAGTGATAACCTCTGTCGCTTTATCAAAGTCTTCATCTTTCACTTCCATCTTCTCCAAGAGATTGAGATTGAAGTCCATTCGCTGTAACATCTCAATCAAGAAAGTGGGTGTGCCGGTAGAGAACCAGAAACTTTTATATTTTCTTTGAGAAAAAGCATTGAAAAGACTGAACGGGTTATAAATATCTTCACAATGTTCACTGAAATGATAACCGTCATATTGCCGCTTCAAATGCTGGCAGGCTTCTTCATAAGTCTCATTGTTCGCTTGGGCTATCCTCTCAATATCCGGTTGCATCTGACTCCGCAATTCCGGCTCTGTAATACCACAAATAGCACTATAATCATCGCTCATACTGATATTCTGCAAATTGTTTAGCTCACTGAATATGCTCATCTGGCTAAATTTGCTGATACCTGTCAGAAATAAGAAACGAAGGTATTGTCCTTGTGCTTTAAGGGGACTAAAGAACTTTCGCATTTCAGTTCGTAATTGTCCTTGTAAAGCTGAGTCACTATTACTATCCAATAAAGGTGCATCATATTCGTCAATCAATACGACAACCTGCTTTCCTGTCTGTTGATAAATCCGTTGAAGCAAGCCTGTCAAACGAGCTGCATAACTCGTTTCTTCTTCATTTTTCCCATAAGTCCTCTCCCATCCGCTCAGATAAAGATTCAATTGTTCCTGCAAATCTTCAATAGCGGTATATTTCGTTCTGCTGAAATCAATATGCAACACAGGATAAACAGTCCATTCCTGTTCCAACTGTTCTATTGCCAACCCTCCGAATAAATCTTTCTTCCCAGAGAAGTAGGCTTCAAGAGTAGAGACTAGAAGACTTTTTCCGAAACGGCGGGGACGGCTAAGAAAATACACAGTATCAGTATGGACTAATTGATAAATCAATGCAGTTTTATCAATATATACACAATCCATATTACGCAACTGCTCAAAATTCTGTATCCCGATAGGATATCTTCTGAATATCTCTTTCATATCAATCTAATGTTTATTGTTGAAACATGTACAAAGATAGCGTTTTTACACGTATCTTGTACAAATACGGTTCGAATTTCCTATCTTTACCCGTATCATTGTTATATTGAAAACCTCTCTCCGAAGGTTTTCTTTATGTAAAATGGCTCTTAAAAGAGTGACGCTATCCCACCAACATAGTGACGGTATATACTCAGGATAGCGTCACTATCCCGGGCACATACCGTCACTATATTTATGCCGGATATTTCCGGATTATTTTCCCCTTAAAATCAACGTTGTGTAGGCAAGGTAAACTCCTGCGAATCGCAAATTACCCCATTCTCGTCCGCCACTGCTACACGGAATGTGACTTCACCGTCTTTCAGCCTTTCGCCTGCATGGATAGATGCCGTATAACGGATACCTTCGCCCGGAAGAATCTCCTCTATCATAACGGAAGGGGAAATGCCGAGATGTTTCACTTTACCAACGGTTTCTACCACAGGAACTACGTTATAAACTGGTTTCCGCCCTTCATTCATAACTTCAAAGATTATCTTACTGTTCTCTCCCGCATCAATCACATGACTGCGGTTATCATCAATAAAACGAATCCTGCGCAATTTCAGTTGGGTAAGCGGGCGCTGAACCTGCTGCGGCTGTTTCTTGTATTTCTGAACACGGACTTCACGCACCTCAGGAACGTAGGCGTCATCTTCTATCGGGTCTTGTTTAGGTGCAGTCAACGCGCCTCCGATAGCTGCACCGGCAATGGTTCCTACAATATTTCCGATGGCAGAACCACGGTAACCGCCGCGCCAGCCACGATTATTATCTCCGATAAGTCCACCTATCGAACCACCCAGACTGCCTCCGATAGAAGCACCTGCCATGATAGCTCCCGGATTCCCCATACGCCCCGACGCACATCCGCTCAAAATCAAGGCGGAAAGCAAAATTACTGTTAGTTGTTTCTTCATGAACCTCTCTATTTAGTGTTACTTTTCTTATTCTACCACTTTAAAACGAGCGAAACGCAATAATAGTTGTTTGTCACCCGCATTTTTAAAATGGATGGTGGCTTTCGCATTATCTCCCGTTCCTTCTACTTTCATCACTTCTCCCAGTCCGAAACGTTCGTGCTCTATCATTTGTCCGGCTTGCACTCCTGCCACCGATGCAGAACCGGAAGACGATACCTGAGTACCCCCACTGCTGCCTACCGCACTAACCTTCTTCAAGTTTCTCGGCACACTGGGAGCTATTATCTGCGTTTTCGGCCGTTCGCGCTGTTCAGAAGAAGAAGAAGTACTTCCAAAAGGTGCACGTGACGGAGAAGCAGAACGGGTAAATCCGCCTTCTATCTCCCTGCGGAAACGTCCCGCACCTTCATCCACCAAGCGGCTGACTCCCGCCTCATGCGGCATCCGCAAATAATGAACATCAATATCACGCAAGAAACGGCTGGGACTTCCAAACTCCATCTTTCCGTAACGGAAACGGGTTTTGGCAAACGACAGATAACAATGTTCTTCCGCACGGGTAATAGCCACATAAAACAAACGACGCTCCTCTTCCAACGCACGTGGCGAATCTCCTACCATGCCGCTAGGGAACAGGTTTTCTTCCAGACCGACCACAAACACGTTCTTAAATTCCAATCCCTTAGCGGAATGAACGGTCATTAAAGTTATCTTTTCCCCGTCATCCGCCTTATCGGAGTCCTGATCGGTAAGCAATGAAATTTCCGAAAGGAAATCAGTTAGGGATATATTCGGATTGCCTTCTTCCTGCCGTAAAGCACAAAAATCGTTCATACCGTTTACCAACTCTTCAATGTTTTCCTTGCGGCTCAGATTCTCAGGAGAAGTGTCTTGACAGACATCATTGATAATGCCGGATTGACGGATAATATCCGTTCCAATCTCGTATGCGTTCTTTTCTGCCTGTTCGGTAATAAAGCCTTCTATCAACTTACGGAAACCTTGAAGTTTCGCATGTGTTCCTTTGTTGATATTCAAACCATAGCTCAACGGCTCGCAAAGCGCTGCCCACAGGCTGACTCCATTATCGGTGGCTGCCGATATTATCTTGCCGACGGTAGTATCTCCGATACCGCGGGCAGGATAATTGATGATACGCTTGAACGCTTCTTCGTCATTCGGATTCACCACCAGCCGGAAATAAGCGATAACGTCTTTTATCTCCTTTCGTTGATAGAAGGAAAGTCCACCGTAAATCTTATAAGGCATCGTCCGCTTCCGAAGAGCTTCCTCGAAAATACGGCTTTGCGCATTCGTACGATACAGGATAGCGAAATCAGCATAGCCGTAGGAATGTTCGCGGCGCAGTTCGGCTATCTTATTCGCCACAATATCACCCTCTTCCACATCACTGTATGCCTGGAACACACCGATAGCTTCTCCTTTCTCCTTCTCTGAGAATACGGCTTTCCGTATCTGACGTTCGTTCTTCTCAATCAGGCTGTTGGCAGCACAGACAATGGTCTGTGTGGAACGGTAATTCTGCTCCAGTTTGAAGACTTTCGTATTAGGATAGATTTTCGTAAAATAAAGGATATTGTCGATATCCGCCCCACGGAAAGAATAGATACTTTGCGCGTCATCCCCTACGACACAGACACGCTGGTTCTCTTTGGTCAGTTGCAGGACAATACTATGTTGGGCATAGTTTGTATCCTGATACTCGTCCACGAGCACATAGCGGAACTGCTCCCGATAGCGGGCGAGCACATCCGGAAAATCACGGAACAGAATATAGGTATATACCAGCAAGTCATCGAAATCCATGGCTCCCGCCTGGCGGCATCTTTCCCAATAACGGGTATAAATGTCACGGATAGCGGGCATCTTGGCTGCCATATCGCCTTCGTACGCTTCCTTATTGGCAGCATATCCCGTCGGAGTGACCAGGTGGTTCTTGGCATTGGAGATGCGGGATTGCACGACTCCCGGCTTATAGGTCTTTTCGTCAAGCCCCATTTCCTTGATGATGGAACGGAGCAGACTCTTACTATCAGCGGTATCATAAATAGTAAACTGGGAAGTAAATCCGATATACTGCGCTTCGGCACGAAGGATACGGGAGAAAATGGAATGGAAAGTCCCCATCCACAAATAACGTGCCCGCTCCATACCTACCTGGCGGGCAATACGTTCTTTCATCTCACGGGCTGCCTTATTGGTAAAGGTCAGCGCAAGAATGTTCCACGGATTGTAACCGTTCTCCAGCAAATAGGCAATTTTATAAGTCAATACGCGCGTCTTCCCCGAACCCGCACCGGCTATCACCAGTAAAGGCCCGTCGTTGTAAGTCACTGCTGCACACTGACTCTCATTCAATTCCTCTATATAATTGGTATTCATAAACAGCATTATAAAAACAATGTAGTTTTTTAACAAACTCTTGGCGTTCAATTTTGTTCTCAATACAAAAGTATAATATTCATTCGAGAATGAAGGTATTTTTACGATTTTTCATCACTAACTATTTTAACCTAACCCCCAAAAGCAATGAAAAGAGGTATATTTTTATCGATTATTTTGAGTTTAGCCCTGGTCGCCTGTATTCCACAGGCCATGGCACAGAAGCAGAGCCGCATGGAAAAGCTGCTCAGATATCTGAATGACAACGACGCTGACAAATGGCAGAAAAACCGAGAAAAGGTAGACGATGAAACGCAGGCATATTATGCTGAGGAACTGGAACTGCTGGATGTCCTCAACGAACTGTGGAACAACCAAAGCGAACAGGCTGCTACCAATTATTTCGGATGCTACGAGAAGGCAGCCAAATCCTACTTCCCCAACATCTGTGAAGAGGAGAAAATTCAGATTTCCAACGTACAGGACAAAGCGGAGCAATCTATTATCTACATATTAGAGGCTTCGAAAGACCGGATTCCGTTCAGCCGGACATTAATGGACAGTATCCGTTCAAGCGGCTATCCGGCAGACTCCGCCCTGACGCAGAAGATACGGGATATCCGCGAAATGGCATTACTGGAAGGCATGCTGAAAGCACCTGCACCCGGCATTTATCAGACGTATATGGCGGAATATCCGAACGGGAAGTTCGTCTCCCAAATCAATGCCGCCGAAAACAAACGGCTCTACCAGATTGTGAAAAGCAATCCTACACCGGAGAATTTCAAGGCTTTCTTTGATAATCCCGCCATGCAGAAATTCTTCACGGACAAGGATACCCGTCCGTTCCTGGCTGAAGTCCAAGCGTTATATGACAATTACCTGTTCCATAGCATCGACAGCCTGCGGGAAGGGGGAAATGCGACCGCCATCCGGCAAATTATTGACGACTACAAACGTACTCCTTATCTGGATGCCACGGCGCGCAAGCATCTGAATGACCTAGAGTATCTCAGTGAGAAAGCGGATTTTGAGCTTTTGAAGCCGGCTATCGTCAGTTCCGAATCTTTGGATCTGCTGCAGGAATTTCTGAGTACGCATAAATACAAAGAATTCCGCGACCAAGCCAATGCGTTGCGGACGCCGTTTATCCTGCAAGCAATCGTCTCCACTCCTACATCTGTGAAATATTATAACGCGGGACGACTGATAAAGTCTGCCGAAAACGACAGCACAGGAAATATTTCGACCACTTATTCGTACGACGATAAAGGGCAGCTCGTCTCCACCCTCGCACTGACCATGAAAAACGGGCAGGCAAGCAATGAGATACAAACAAGCAGATTATATGACCCGCAGGGGCATTGTATCTTTGAAGTGCAGACGAATCCAAAAACCAAGACGGACATTTACCGACGGACACGCCGCATCGGTGCCGATGGAAGCATCGAGAGCGATTCCCTTAAATATATGGACGGAAGACTTATCATCAGCACTTATGACAAGCAAGGATTACTGACCGAAGCCAAAGAATACAACAAAAACGGGGAACTCCAGACATACACTGCGAACAAATATGATGACAAAGGCAGACTGGTCGCATCGCAACATCAGAACCTGCTTTTCGCCAACTCCCCCGACCAGATTATCTCACAAAAAGAGGCTTACGAGTATGATAAATACGGTTATCTGACGCAGATTGTCTACCAGCGGATTATGGGCAACAACCAGAAAACGTCCGGCTGCCTGACCTGCCTGTACGATAAATACGGGAACCGTATTGATGGAAATTCTTACTACGAATATGACAATACGGGACAATGGATTTGCCGCACGAACCGCGACAACCCGCAAGCAGTGGAACGGATACAGTATATTTATAAATAAAATAAGATACTGTGAACATTTTGCGGAAGGCTTCTGTTATTATAGTATAACAAGCCAATTAAAACTTGTAACATTATGAATACTATATTAATGTCTTTAATTATGATGACCATGACTTACGAAATGCCTAAACTTCCTTACGCAAACAATGCGTTGGAACCTGTAATCAGTCAGCAAACAATAGATTTCCATTACGGAAAACATCTACAAACGTATGTAAATAATCTGAACAGCCTCGTTCCGGGAACAGAATATGAAGGTAAGACGGTGGAAGAAATCGTTGCCGCAGCACCGGATGGAGCTATATTCAATAACGCCGGACAAGTATTGAACCACAACCTGTATTTCCTGCAATTTGCACCGAAACCCTCAAAGAAGGAACCGACAGGCAAACTGGGAGAAGCTATCAAACGCGACTTCGGCAGCTTTGAAAACTTCAAGAAAGAGTTCAACGCAGCAGCAGTAGGATTGTTCGGTTCGGGATGGGCATGGCTGTCCGTTGATAAGAACGGCAAACTGCACATCACCAAAGAAGGAAACGGCAGCAATCCTGTACGTGCCGGATTGAAACCGCTTCTCGGATTCGACGTGTGGGAACACTCTTATTATCTGGATTACCAAAACCGCCGTGCCGACCACGTCAACGCGCTGTGGAATATCATCGACTGGGATGTGGTTGAAAAAAGGATGTAACCGGATTGACTGACTAAACTATACTAATGAAAAGGTCGTTGTGAAAATCACAGCGGCCTTTTTTTTGTATAAGAATAAATAGATGGATTGACAAAGACCATAAGAATGGCGCGCGATTTGTTTTTTCATCCAATCAAAAAAAGGGAATCGGAAGAAAAATGAAAAAAAATCTGCAGATTTAGTGTTTTTCTGTTTCTTTTTCGCTTACTTTGCTCCCGTAAAGACAAAGGGGTGCCCCATGAGGGGCTGAGATTATACCCTAGGAACCTGAGGCAGTTAGCACTGACGTAGGGATTGTGTTTCTTCTTATCGCCTTTCTATAAAAGCACGCTCTTTGTATTTACTTTCAACTTATTTATTCTGATAGGACAATGAAAGTACAAGTGAACAACAAAGAGGTGGAAACGACTCCCGGCTCTACCCTTACACAACTGACAGCGCAACTCGAACTTCCGGTTCAAGGCATCGCTATCGCCGTAAACAACAAAATGATTCCCCGCACCGAGTGGGAACGTTTCATGCTTCATGAGAACGATAACCTGGTAATTATCAAAGCTGCTTGCGGGGGATAACGGAATGGTCAGTCTACAATTTATCACGCATCAGACCGAACGGTATTCATACCTCGAATCGGCACGCATGGCTCTCGAAGGCGGATGCAAATGGATTCAACTACGCATGAAGGAAGCTCCTCTCGAAGAGGTGGAAGCTGTAGCCCTGCAACTGAAGCCGCTCTGCAAGGAGCACGAAGCCGTCTTAATTCTCGATGACCACGTCGAACTGGCTAAGAAGCTGGAAGTGGACGGTGTGCATCTGGGTAAGAAAGACATGCCCATCGACCAGGCACGACAAGTACTCGGAGAAGCCTTTATCATCGGCGGCACGGCAAATACATTCGAAGATGTCGTACAGCATTACCGCGCCGGAGCCGATTATCTCGGCATCGGCCCTTTCCGGTTTACCACCACCAAAAAGAACCTTAGCCCTGTACTGGGCTTGGAAGGCTATGCCTCTATCATGTCGCAGATGAAAGAAGCGAATATCGAACTGCCCGTAGTGGCTATCGGTGGAATTACCGCAGAGGATATTCCCGCTATCCTCCGTACAGGAGTCAACGGGATTGCCATGTCCGGCACGATTCTTCGGGCGGAGAATCCGGTAGCGGAAACACGCAGAATTTTAAGTAACTCATAAATAAAAAACTATCATTCTAAAATTCCCAAAGACATGGAAAAGTTAGTAATTGCAGGACGCGAGTTTAACTCCCGCCTTTTCCTGGGAACAGGAAAATTCAATTCCAATGAAGTAATGGAACAGTCCATCCTGGCATCTGGCACAGAGATGGTTACGGTTGCCATGAAACGTATCGACATGGACAACAAAGAGGACGACATGCTGAAACATATTATCCATCCGAATATCCAGTTATTGCCCAATACTTCCGGTGTGCGTGATGCGGAAGAAGCTGTATTCGCCGCACAACTGGCTCGTGAAGCCTTTGGAACAAACTGGCTGAAACTGGAAATACATCCTGACCCCCGCTATCTGCTCCCCGACTCCATCGAGACATTGAAAGCTACGGAAGAGCTGGTGAAACTGGGTTTTGTCGTGTTGCCTTATTGCCAGGCTGACCCTGTGCTCTGCAAGCGCCTGGAAGAAGCCGGCGCAGCTACCGTCATGCCGCTCGGTGCGCCGATTGGCACGAACAAAGGCCTGCAAACCAAAGAATTCCTGCAAATCATTATCGAACAGGCGGGTATTCCCGTTGTAGTGGATGCCGGTATCGGTGCGCCAAGCCATGCTGCCGAAGCGATGGAACTGGGAGCTTCTGCCGTATTGGTGAACACGGCAATCGCCGTTGCCGGAAACCCGGTAGAGATGGCAAAGGCTTTCAAAGCTGCCACCGAAGCCGGAAGACAGGCTTACGAAGCGGGATTAGGACTGCAAGCCGATAATTTTATAGCGGAGGCGAGTTCACCTTTAACTGCTTTTCTGGATAAATAATTATGAACAAGTAGTTGACTATAAAACAACAATTATGGAACAAAGAATAAAATTCCCCCGCTCTCAGAAAGTATATTTACCCGGTAAACTTTTTCCGAATATCCGTGTGGCCATGCGGAAAGTGGAACAAGTGCCCAGTGTCAGTTTTGAAGGCGAAGAAAAGATAGCGACACCGAATCCTGAGGTATATGTATACGACACCAGCGGGCCCTTCAGTGATACAGAGATGAATATCGACCTTAAAAAGGGATTGCCGCGAATGCGCGAAGAATGGATTGTCGGTCGCGGTGATGTGGAACAGCTTCCTGAAATCACCTCTGAATACGGACGGATGAGACGGGATGACAAAAGTCTCGACCATCTGCGTTTTGAACATATCGCCCTGCCCTATCGTGCGAAAAAGGGAGAAGCCATCACACAAATGGCGTATGCGAAAAGAGGTATCATAACTCCCGAAATGGAATACGTAGCCATCCGCGAAAATATGAATTGCGAGGAATTGGGAATCAAGACGCATATCACTCCCGAATTCGTCCGCCAGGAAATAGCTGAAGGCCGTGCCGTACTGCCTGCCAACATCAACCATCCAGAAGCGGAACCAATGATTATCGGACGTAACTTCCTGGTAAAAATCAATACAAATATCGGCAACTCGGCTACTACTTCGAGCATTGACGAAGAGGTGGAAAAAGCACTGTGGAGCTGCAAATGGGGCGGTGACACTTTGATGGATCTCTCCACAGGAGAGAATATCCATGAGACACGCGAGTGGATTATCCGCAACTGTCCTGTTCCGGTCGGTACGGTTCCTATCTATCAGGCGCTCGAAAAAGTGAACGGTGTAGTGGAAGACCTGACTTGGGAAATCTACCGGGATACCTTGATTGAGCAATGTGAGCAAGGAGTGGATTATTTTACGATTCATGCAGGTATCCGTCGCCACAATGTGCACCTTGCCGACAAGCGGTTGTGCGGTATCGTCAGCCGTGGGGGAAGTATCATGAGCAAATGGTGTCTGGTTCACGACCGGGAAAGTTTCCTGTACGAGCACTTTGACGATATTTGTGATATTTTGGCGGAATATGATGTAGCGGTATCTTTAGGTGACGGACTGCGTCCGGGTTCCATCTACGATGCCAACGATGAAGCCCAGTTTGCAGAACTGGATACAATGGGAGAACTCGTACTCCGTGCCTGGGACAAGAATGTACAGGCATTTATCGAAGGCCCCGGCCATGTGCCGATGCACAAGATTAAGGAGAATATGGAACGCCAGATTGAGAAGTGCCATGACGCGCCATTCTACACGCTCGGCCCGTTGGTGACGGACATTGCCCCGGGATACGACCATATCACTTCCGCTATCGGTGCAGCGCAGATAGGCTGGCTGGGTACGGCAATGCTATGTTATGTAACTCCGAAAGAGCATCTTGCCCTGCCGGACAAAGAGGACGTACGCGTAGGAGTTATCACCTATAAAATTGCCGCTCACGCCGCCGACCTTGCCAAAGGGCATCCGGGCGCACAGGTACGGGACAATGCATTGAGCAAAGCACGTTATGAATTCCGCTGGAAAGACCAGTTCGACTTGTCCCTCGACCCGGAACGGGCACAGACGTATTTCCGTGCCGGACATCATATCGACGGTGAATATTGCACGATGTGCGGCCCTAACTTCTGTGCGATGCGGTTATCACGTGATTTAAAAAAGAGTAAAAAAAATGATTAATACAATGTTCTCAGACGAATTAGAAAAAATATCCTGGGAAGAGACGACAAAAGCCATCTATTCCAAAACAGATGCCGACGTACGCCGTGCGCTAGGCAAGAAAGAGCATTTGGACGTCAACGACTTTATGGCGCTGATTTCACCTGCCGCCGCTCCCTATCTGGAAGTGATGGCACGTCTCAGCCAAAAATACACGATGGAACGGTTCGGCAAAACAATCTCGATGTTTGTCCCGCTCTACCTGACTAATTCATGCACTAATTCCTGTGTCTATTGCGGTTTCCACATCAGTAACCCGATGAAGAGGACAATACTGACAGAGGAAGAGATTATCAATGAATACAAGGCTATCAAGCGGTTGGCTCCTTTTGAGAATCTTCTGCTCGTGACGGGCGAGAACCCTGCGGCAGCCGGAGTTCCGTATATCGCCCGTGCGCTGGATTTGGCAAAGCCTTATTTCAGTAATCTGCAAATCGAGGTAATGCCGCTGAAAGCGGAAGAGTATAAGGAACTGACGGAGCATGGACTGAACGGCGTAATCTGTTTTCAGGAAACTTACAACAAGGCAAACTACAAGACGTACCATCCAAGAGGCATGAAGTCTAAATTTGAATGGCGCGTCAATGGTTTTGACCGCATGGGACAGGCAGGTGTACATAAAATCGGCATGGGTGTCCTGATAGGCCTGGAAGAATGGCGGACAGATGTAACGATGATGGCGTATCATCTGCGTTATCTTCAAAAGCACTACTGGAAAACCAAATATAGCGTAAACTTCCCCCGTATGCGTCCGTCGGAGAATGGCGGTTTCCAACCGAATGTTATCATGAACGACCGGGAACTGGCGCAACTGACATTCGCCATGCGTATCTTCGACCATGATGTAGACATCTCCTATTCTACCCGTGAAAGTGCAGAAATCCGGAACAATATGGCAACACTGGGTGTTACGACCATGAGTGCGGAAAGCAAGACAGAGCCGGGAGGATATTACAGTTATCCCCAGACATTGGAGCAATTCCATGTCAGTGACGAACGGAAAGCGGTTGAAGTGGAACGTGATTTGAAGAAATTAGGCCGTGAACCCATCTGGAAGGATTGGGATCAGTCATTCGATTTTAAAAGATAAGCGGATGCGGTACGACAGGCAAATAATTCTTCCCGAAATCGGAGAAGAAGGTCAAAGAGAACTGCAAGAAGCCAAAGTGCTTATTGTAGGCGTGGGAGGGCTGGGCTCTCCCATAGCCCTTTACCTGGCGGGTGCCGGTGTGGGATATATCGGGCTGGTAGATGATGACAGGGTAAGTATCAGCAATCTGCAACGGCAAGTGCTTTATTCCGAAAAAGAGCTGGACAGGCCTAAGGCAGTTTGTGCGGCGGAACGGCTCTCTGCCCTTAACAGTGAAATCAAGGTACACCACTACCCCACCCGGCTGACAGAGGAGAATGCCCGCGACATTATCCGGGAATACGACATGGTTGTGGATGGCTGCGACAACTTCGCCACACGTTATCTGATTAATGATATTTGTATCGAACAGGGAAAGCCGTACGTATACGGTGCTATCTGTGGTTTCGAAGGACAAGTTTCGGTATTCAATTATGGAAACCGGAAGAAAAGTTACCGCGACCTTTATCCCGATGAAGAAGAAATGAAGCGGATGCCACCGCCACCTAAAGGCGTAATGGGAATAACTCCCGCTGTCGTAGGAAGCATTGAAGCTACGGAAGTCCTGAAAATAATCTGTGGTTTTGGCAACGTTTTAGCGGGCGAGCTATGGACTATTGACTTGCGGACATTGCAATCTAACAAATTTTCACTATAAACGTTGGTTTGTGATATAGTTAATTACTAACTTTGCTAAACAATCCAAGTTAACAAAGGAAATGAAATTAATTGTAGTCACCACACCCACTTTCTTCGTTGAAGAAGATAAGATTATTACTGCTCTTTTCGAAGAGGGACTGGACATTCTACATCTTAGGAAACCGGAGACTCCGGCCATGTATTCAGAACGGTTACTGACGCTTATCCCTGAAAAATATCACCGTCGCATTGTCACACACGAGCACTTTTACTTGAAAGAAGAATTCAACCTGATGGGGATTCATCTGAATGCACGTAATCCGAAAGAGCCGCATGACTATGCGGGGCACGTCAGTTGTTCCTGCCATTCTGTCGAAGAAGTGAAAAATAGAAAGCATTTCTATGATTATGTTTTCATGAGTCCTATCTATGACAGCATCTCCAAGGTGAACTACTATTCTACATATACCGCCGAAGAATTGCGTGAGGCTCAAAAAGCCAGAATCATTGACTCCAAAGTAATGGCATTGGGCGGTATCAACGAAGATAACTTACTCGAAATTAAAGATTTCGGTTTTGGTGGGGCTGTCGTACTGGGTGACCTTTGGAATAGGTTCGATGCTTGCTCGGATCAAGATTATCTGGCTGTGATTGAGCATTTCAAGAAGTTGAAGAAGTTGTCGGATTAAAATAAATGCGTAACTTAGTTTATAATAAAGAAAGGGAATCCCCTATTTTTAAGGGACTCCCTTTCCTGTTTTTTGTTCGTTTCTCCTTATCAGAATTCGTAGTGGAAGCCAAATGACAAGTCCTCGCTGCCAAATGAAAATCCGTAACCGTTAGTGCCATACACATAATCATCCCTATATCCTAGAAAACCACATTTGGTCACCAAACTGAAATGATCGTTCAATTTTATAGCAAGTCCCGGCTTGATACCTAATTCAAAACCACCTTCAGATTCTCCATCCCACTTTACAGAGGAAACTCCGATACCACCATCCAAAAACAGGCGTACCACTTTATTTTCATAATATGAATAGCGAACGTAAGGAGCAAAACTGAAAGCATTTTTGAAGCCGGCCGTCTCTTCGCTGTTATGTGCAAATCCCAATGTAGCCCCGACTGCCCATTGCTCACTCAAATTATATCCAAGCTCCGGCTCTATCAAAAAAGAAGTATTATCAGCATCATCATTATGCCACAATGCAACATTACCACCTACATAGAATTGAGCCTTGGCAGACAATGCTACCATTACCACAAAAAACAAAATTACAATCTTTTTCATTTTATCGTTGTCTTTAATTAAACACTACGGGGGAAATCCCCGAAATACCTTATCATTTTTCGGGGTGCAAAAGTATAATCCTTTTCTTGATAAAACAACTTTTTAGTTAGTTTTTTATAAAATACACAGTTTATCAGCTCACAAAAAAATAGACTGCAAATACTTTCTCAAGTATTTACAGCCTATTTATCAGATAGTTAAGTACCTAACCAGTGTATTCAACTACCCTTCTATTGCTGCCTGCGCCGCAGCCAATCTTGCGATAGGCACGCGGAATGGAGAACAACTAACGTAGTTTAATCCTACTCTGTGACAGAATTTCACTGAAGAAGGTTCGCCACCATGTTCACCGCAAATACCGCATTTCAAATCCGGACGGATAGCACGGCCTTTTTCTGTTGCCATACGAACCAATTGTCCCACACCATTCTGGTCGAGCACCTGGAACGGGTCTACTTTCAAAATCTTCTTTTCCAGATAAACAGGAAGGAAAGAAGCAATATCATCACGAGAATAACCAAAGGTCATCTGCGTCAAGTCATTTGTACCGAATGAGAAGAACTCAGCAGAAGAAGCAATACGGTCGGCTGTCAAAGCTGCACGCGGAATTTCGATCATTGTACCTACTTTAAAGTCAATGCTGTCTCCCAGTTCTTCAAACAGCTTCGCTGCTTCCGTACGAATCACACTTTCCTGTTCCTTGAATTCATACAAGATACCGGTCAACGGAACCATGATTTCCGGATGAGTCTCCACTCCTTCTTTCTTCAGTTCCAATGCAGCACCCAGGATAGCACGTGTCTGCATCTGAGTAATTTCAGGATATGTATTTCCCAGACGGCAACCACGGTGACCCAACATCGGGTTGTGTTCACACAGTGATTCTACACGTTGCTGGATATACTGCAAACTTACACCCATGGTATCCGCCATCTCCTGCTGTCCCTTCAGATCGTGGGGAACGAACTCGTGCAAAGGAGGATCGAGCAGACGTACAGTCACCGGACAACCTGCCATTGCCTTAAAGATACCCTTAAAGTCTGCCTGCTGGTACGGAAGAATCTTAGCCAATGCCTTGCGACGTCCTTCGGCATCTTCTGCCAGAATCATTTCACGCATTGCCTTAATCTTCTCACCTTCAAAGAACATATGTTCCGTACGGCAAAGACCGATACCTACCGCACCGAAGTTACGGGCCACTTCCGCATCATGAGGAGTATCCGCATTGGTACGTACTTGCAGACGGGTATATTTATCGGCAAGTGTCATCAATTCGGCAAAGTCGCCGGAAAGCTCGGCAGCTTTCGTCTCTACCTTACCATTATATACCACACCCGTACTTCCGTTCAGAGAGATGTAATCGCCTTCTTTCAGCACCACACCATCAATTTCCACCGTACGTGTCTTATAGTCAATATTCAGAGCACCTGCACCCGATACACAGCATTTACCCATACCGCGGGCTACTACGGCAGCATGAGAAGTCATACCGCCACGGGCTGTAAGAATCCCTTCGGCAACAGCCATACCTGCCAAGTCCTCAGGAGAAGTTTCGATACGAACCATCACCACACGTTTTCCGGCAGCATGCCATTCGGCAGCGTCCTCAGCGAAGAATACAATCTGGCCTGTCGCAGCACCCGGAGAAGCCGGCAGACCGCGGGTCAATACTTTTGCCTTCTTCAAAGCATCCTTGTCAAATACAGGGTGAAGCAGTTCGTCCAACTTATTCGGTTCTACGCGCATCAAAGCAGTCTTTTCGTCAATCATGCCCTGACGAAGCAAATCCATAGCAATCTTCACCATGGCAGCACCCGTACGTTTACCGTTACGTGTCTGAAGGAACCAGAGTTTACCTTCCTGTACGGTGAACTCCATGTCCTGCATATCTTTATAGTGGTTTTCCAGTTTCGTCTGAAGCTCATCCAGTTCTTTATAGATTTCCGGCATAGCCTCTTCCATAGAAGGATATTTCGCAGCGCGTTCCTCTTCGCTTACACCGGCCAGTTGAGCCCAGCGTTGAGAACCGATCTTGGTAATCTGTTGCGGAGTACGGATACCGGCTACTACGTCTTCACCTTGCGCGTTAATCAAGTACTCACCATTGAAAAGGTCTTCACCCGTACCGGCGTCACGTGAGAAACAAACACCGGTTGCGGAAGTATCTCCCATATTACCGAATACCATTGCCTGTACGTTTACGGCTGTTCCCCATTCGTCAGGAATACTTTCCATCTTACGGTAGAGGATAGCACGTTCATTCATCCACGAATCAAATACAGCGCAGATGGCTCCCCAAAGTTGTTCGTATGCACAAGTCGGGAAATCTTTTCCGGTCTGTTCTTTTACGGCAGCCTTAAATTTCTTCACGAGTTCTTTCAGGTCTTCCACTTCCAACTCGTTATCAAGTTTCACCCCTTTCGCTTCTTTCACCTCTTCGATGATTTCTTCGAACGGGTCGATGTCATCCTTATTAGTAGGCTTCATTCCCAAAACCACATCACCGTACATTTGTACAAAACGACGGTAAGAATCCCATGCAAAACGTGCATTGCCTGTCTTACGGATAATTCCTTCCACCACTTCGTCATTCAAACCAAGGTTGAGGATAGTATCCATCATACCCGGCATGGATGCGCGGGCGCCGGAACGTACAGACACCAACAAAGGATTTTCAATGTCACCAAATTTTGATTTCATCAAGCCTTCTACATTAGAGATAGCCTTAACGACTTCATCTTTCAGCAATTCAACCACTTTATCACGTCCTAACGTGTTGTATTCCGTACAAACATCTGTAGTTATTGTGAATCCGGGAGGGACTGGAATTCCGATTAAATTCATTTCGGCAAGGTTTGCACCTTTACCACCCAGCAAATTCTTCATGTCGGCTTTTCCTTCCGCCTGACCATTTCCAAAGGTATAAACTCTTTTTTTATCCATAATATTGTGTTTAAAGTTACATTATGACTTTTTTCTGTTCGCAAATCTAAGGATATTTCGCAAACCAGAAAACTTTTTGCGAAAAAACTTTCTATCAAAATGCAATTTCGACATTACAATCTGGATTATTTCAACAGACACGAAAATTTTCCAAAAAAAATACCTACTTTTGCAAAGTAATTATTAGACTGGTGTAAAAGTGGCAAGAAAGAAAAAAGAGCTTCCCCTATTGGAGAAGGTAACAATCATGGATGTGGCTGCCGAAGGAAAAGCCATCGCAAAAGTAAACGACCTGGTGATTTTTGTTCCCTACGTAGTGCCGGGTGATGTCGTAGACCTTCAGATCAAGCGTAAGAAGAATAAATATGCCGAAGCAGAAGCGGTGAAGTTTCATGAACTGTCGCCCGACCGCGCCGTTCCTTTCTGCCAGCACTATGGCGTATGCGGCGGCTGTAAGTGGCAGGTGCTCCCCTATCCGGAGCAAATCAGATATAAGCAGAAACAAGTGGAAGATAACCTGAGACGTATCGGCAAGATCGAACTTCCCGAAATTTCCCCTATTCTCGGTTCGGCAAAAACCGAATGGTACAGGAACAAGCTGGAGTTCACATTCTCCAATAAACGTTGGCTGACCAACGAGGAAGTCCGTCAGGATGTGAAGTATGACCAGATGAATGCTGTCGGTTTCCATATTCCGGGAGCGTTCGACAAGGTACTGGCTATCGAGAAATGCTGGTTGCAGGACGATATATCCAACCGTATCCGTAACGCGATACGCGATTATGCTTATGAGCACGATTATTCTTTTATTAATCTGCGCACACAGGAAGGCATGTTGCGGAACATGATTGTCCGTACTTCATCGACAGGTGAGCTGATGGTAATCATCATTTGCAAAATCACGGAAGACCACGAGATGGAACTGTTCAAGCAACTGCTTCAGTTCGTTGCCGACTCTTTCCCGGAAATTACTTCTCTATTATACATTATTAATAATAAGTGCAACGACACCATCAACGATTTGGATGTGCACGTATTCAAAGGCAAGGATCATATCTTTGAGGAGATGGAAGGACTGCGTTTCAAGGTAGGCCCGAAATCGTTCTATCAGACTAATTCGGAACAGGCATATAACCTGTATAAGATAGCCCGTGACTTTGCCGGACTGACCGGAAACGAGCTGGTGTATGACCTTTATACCGGAACAGGAACGATTGCCAATTTCGTCTCACGCCAGGCTCGTCAGGTGATTGGCATCGAGTATGTGCCGGAAGCTATCGAAGACGCAAAAGTAAATGCGGAAATCAATGATATCAAGAACACTTTGTTCTATGCCGGCGACATGAAGGATATGCTGACTCAGGAATTCATCAATCAGCACGGACGTCCGGATGTCATCATCACAGACCCGCCTCGTGCGGGTATGCATCAGGATGTGGTTGATGTCATTTTGTTTGCCGAGCCCAAACGTATTGTTTATGTAAGTTGTAATCCTGCTACCCAGGCACGCGATTTGCAGTTGCTGGATGGTAAATACAAGGTGAAGGCAGTGCAGCCGGTAGATATGTTCCCTCACACTCATCATGTGGAGAATGTAGTATTGCTAGAACTTCGATAAAAGAAAAAAGAAATGGAAAAAAGACCAAGAAAGACGCCTGCTGAAAAAGCACGTGCCCAATATACGAATTATGCAGTCAGAGAACCGATGGAACTCATGGACTTTCTGGCTGCCAAGATGCCGGACGCAAGCCGCACAAAGCTGAAATCTTTGTTAAGCAAGCGGGTGGTATTTGTTGATAATGTGATTACTACACAATTCAACTTCCCCCTTCAACCGGGAATGAAGGTGAAAATCAGCAAGCAAAAAGGAAAGAAAGAGTTTAACAACAGATTGCTGAAAATCGTGTATGAAGACGCTTATATCATTGTTGTCGAGAAGATGCAAGGACTCTTGTCTGTCAATACGGAGCGTCAGAAAGAGCGTACCGCTTATACAATACTTAATGAATATGTACAACGTTCGGGACGTCAGTTTCGCGTATTCGTCGTTCACCGCCTGGACAGGGACACTTCCGGCTTGATGATGTTTGCCAAAGACGAGAAGACCCAGCGGGTTCTGCGTGATAACTGGCACGAAATAGTGACCGACCGCAGATACGTAGCCGTAGTGGAAGGAACTATGGAAAAAGATTATGATACGGTAGTATCCTGGTTGACCGACAAGACTTTGTATGTAAGTTCCAGCGAATATGATGATGGCGGTTCAAAATCAATCACCCATTATAGAACAATCAAACGTGCGAACGGGTATTCTCTTATGGAACTCGACCTGGAGACAGGACGCAAGAATCAGATTCGTGTACATATGCAGGATTTGGGTCATCCGATTGTCGGTGATGGAAGATATGGCGGAGAAAACTATTCGAATCCTATCGGACGGTTAGCCCTTCATGCCTTCAAGCTTTGTTTTTATCATCCGGTAACGGGAGATTTAATGGAGTTTGAGACACCTTATCCGGGAGATTTCAAGAAGTTGTTTCTGAAGAAATAAAAAATAAAAGCGGAACTCTTTAAAAAAGAGACTTCCGCTTTTTATTTATATTAAAATATTCATCTTCTATTGCATTTCCAATGTAAAAGGGAAACCCTCTGAATCTCCTGTCAAATAAAAAATTCCAGTCATTAACCCCCGACGTATGTTCACATCATCCATGTAGGAGATTCCATTTCTACCATAATCCAAAATAAGGTTATTACTGTAACGTTCCTCCCAATACCACTGAAAACGAAAATGATCATATAGTTCACCGTTACGATAATATTGATATTCTTCACCAAAACCATCCGGATCAAAAGTAAACTCACTATATATATACCTTCCATTGGCAGCACTCATGCCGACATCTCCTGTCCATATCCTGCCGAACATCTGCTCTTCTAAATCTTCATCGTCCTCGCACGAAGCAAAGCCAACCAATAAAGTCAGCATCATTAAGATACCTGCATATCTCTTAATCATTTTCATAATTTTCCAGTTTATTGCGTTTATAAATACAAATTTAGCGTTTTTATTTTACTATACGCTCCAAGCCATAAGTTTTTTGTACCTTTGCCCCGATAATATTAAAAAAATTACATGAAACTTCTTTGGCTCGATTTAAATAGCTCCTATGCCCACTCCTCATTGGCACTCCCTGCACTCCATGCCCAAATAGCAGATGATACTACTATCGAATGGTGTGTAGTCTCTGCCACAATCAATGAAAATACCGGTAGCGTTGTCAATCAAATCTACCGTCACCGGCCGGATATCATTGCAGCCACAAACTGGCTATTCAATCACGAGCAACTATTACATATCGTTTCACGTGCAAAAGCATTATTACCTCATTGCTGCATCATACTCGGCGGTCCCGAGTTTTTAGGAGACAACGAAGCTTTCTTATATAAGAACAAATTTGTAAGCGGAGTGTTTCGCGGAGAAGGCGAAGAAGTATTCCCTTTATGGCTAAAAGTGTGGAATCACCCAAAAGAAGAGTGGAAATCAATAACAGGCCTCTGTTATCTTGATGAAAACAATCAATATCAAGACAACGGCATCGCCCGCGTCATGAATTTCTCCCAGCTCATATCCCCTGAAAAGAGCTGTTTCTTCAATTGGAGCAAGCCCTTTGTCCAACTAGAGACAACCCGGGGATGTTTCAACACATGTGCCTTTTGCGTCAGCGGCGGTGAAAAGCCCGTCCGCACCATCCCTTTGGAAGCTATCCGTGAACGTCTGAATGACATTCACCAGCATGGAATCAAGAATGTACGTGTCCTCGACCGTACCTTTAATTACAACAATAAGCGGGCAAAAGAATTACTCGACCTATTCCGCAACTATCCGGACATCTGTTTCCATCTTGAAATCCATCCGGCTCTCCTTTCCGAAGAACTTAAAAAGGAGTTATCTGTTCTCCCCAAAGGTTTATTACACCTGGAAGCCGGAATCCAGAGTTTAAAAGAACCGGTTCTACAACAAAGCCGACGCATCGGAAAGCTATCCGACGCTCTTGAAGGATTAAAATACCTCTGCTCTCTAAAAAATATGGAGACACATGCCGACCTGATAGCAGGACTCCCACTCTATCACTTATCCGAGATATTCGAAGATGTCCGCACCTTGGCAGAATATGGCGCAGGAGAAATCCAACTGGAATCCCTAAAGCTGCTTCCCGGCACGGAAATGCGAAGAAGAGCAGAAGAATTAGGCATCCAATACTCACCGCTCCCACCGTACGAAGTGTTACAGACCCGTGAAATATCAGTAGACGAACTGCAAACGGCCCATTACCTATCCCGTATGTTAGACGGATTCTACAATACTTCTACCTGGCAAAAAATTACCCGGACACTAATTTTGGAGAATCCTTCTTTCTTACATGAATTCCTTGACCATTTGGTGCAAACAGATGTCATCGATACTCCTTTAAGTTTAGAAAGAAGAGGATTGATTCTATACGATTTCTGTAAAAATCATTATCCGGATTACCTGACGCAAGTCAGCATCGCATGGATAGAAGCAGGTATGTCGCTTAAAAAAGCTCCAGCAGAAAGAGTAAGGACAAAAAGACAAGTTCCCCCTGAAAAATGGGAAGTGGAATATGGCTCGTATCGTGAGAATCTACGATTATGTTTTCTTCCCGTTGACGAAGAAGGGCATGGATACTGGTTCGGCTTTGAATCGGAGATTCAGAAGATACAACCGGTATTTAAAGCTAATAAATTATTCTAGATATAGTTCTAATAGTTACAGAAAGAGCATTTAATCATCTATCTTTTAGTCTCAAACTTTCTTCATTCTTTTTACTATATGCTTCCCCTCTTGATAACAAATATTGAAACAAGACAACATCGTCTTTTATTTGTACATGAAAAATAAAGAAAGCCCGATAACTTCCTATACGAATCCGATAGATATAATCGAAATCTACCATTTTTTTGCAGTCGGTAATCTTGTTAATATTATCCGCTTGTTCAACTTCTAAAATAGCTTTCTGAAGAGATTCTTTTGTTTTACCAGATAATTTACTTGCAGCTTTAATGAAAGTCTTAGAAAATTCCACTTTCATATTCCAAGCCATTTACGAAATTCTTCCTGCTCTACATCACTAGCAGGTGTAAGCCCTTCCGGCTCGTTTTTTGAAAGCAATCTATATGCTTCATTATCATCCATATTTTCTATCATACTTTCCACATCTTTCACAAGCAACCCTTCAATATACTTTTTCAAATTCGTACCTTTAGCTGCTGCCTTAATAGACAAGTAGCGGAAAATATCATCCGGAATGTCTATCACTTTTCTTTTTGTATTTTTAATCGTTGCGTCCATAAGTCATTGTTGTTATCTAGCAAATATATATGATATATATGATATATACAAATTATGAAGTTCTTTTTTACGGATATTCTACCAACTCAAACAATGCAAACATAAAAAAAGGAAAGTATCCCCATCTTTTGTGAAATAATCACTATTCATTTATCATTTGTAGCAGCATTTCCTATTCTCCATCGTCCATACAGAAAACTGGAAGATTAAAACCGGTATGCAATATCAATACAATGCCCTACGAAAAAGATGGGAATGGATACCACAAGTTAGTGTTTCATATGAATGGTAAATTCCATTAATTCTCGTACCTTTGTAATACGATTAAAAAACATCCTATAATAATGAAGAACTTTATCAAGGGATTCCGGTTTACCCCCTCCAATTATCCGGCAGCAGTAGAAGAGAAAATACAGAAATACAGAAAACAAGGATATAAGCTCCCCCCACGTAAAGTACTCCGTACGCCTGAGCAACTGGAAGGGATTCGTGAGAGCGCCAAAATCAATACGGCATTATTGGATTATATCTCGGAAAATATACGTGAAGGAATGTCCACCGAAGAGATTGACGTGATGGTATATGACTTCACAACCGGGCACGGAGCCATCCCTGCCCCACTCAATTATGAAGGATTTCCCAAAAGCGTTTGTACGAGTATCAATGATGTGGTATGTCATGGAATACCCAGCAAGAATGAGATTTTGAAAAGCGGAGATATTATCAATGTAGACGTATCTACGATTTACAACGGATACTTCTCCGATGCATCCCGCATGTTTATGATTGGCGATGTAAGTCCCGAAATGCGCAAACTCGTTCAGGTAACCAAAGAATGTATGGAAATAGGCATTGCCGCCGCACAGCCCTGGAAACAACTGGGCGATGTAGGCGCAGCCATCCAGGAGCATGCCGAAAAGAACGGATTCAGCGTTGTCCGCGACCTTTGCGGGCATGGCGTGGGAATGAAATTCCATGAAGAGCCGGACGTAGAACACTTCGGACGCCGCGGCACAGGCATGATGATTGTACCGGGGATGACCTTCACCATCGAACCGATGATTAATATGGGAACTTACGAAGTATTCATTGACGAAGCTGACGGATGGACCGTCTGCACCGACGACGGACTCCCCTCAGCCCAATGGGAAAACATGATTCTGATTACTGAAACCGGAAACGAAATTCTGACATACTGATGGAACTGATTCTACTTATTGTAATTGCCGTATTAGTGATAGTCCTGCTGGTATTATCACTGACCAAAGGCAACAACCAGACTC
Organism: Bacteroides sp. f07; assembly: GCF_042854785.1. NCBI lineage: Bacteria > Pseudomonadati > Bacteroidota > Bacteroidia > Bacteroidales > Bacteroidaceae > Bacteroides > Bacteroides sp. f07. Next base: position 2,201,639 of record NZ_BAABXI010000001.1, read on the forward strand.
AAGCGGAACAATTACAGATAGCTTTGCGCCAGCAGATGCAGGAGAACCGGGAAGAGCTGAACCGCAGCATCCGGGAACTTCGCATGGAAATGACGCAAACACTCAATCAGAATATGCAGCAACTCCAAGATGTCCTGCATAAGAACATGATGACCAGCGGAGAGTTGCAACGGCAGAAATTCGATTCGATGGCACGCCAGCAGGAAATCCTGATTAAATCGACCGAGAAACGTCTGGACGACATGCGCCTGATGGTAGAGGAAAAGTTGCAAAAGACACTCAACGAACGAATCGGTCAGTCATTCGAGATAGTCCGTTCGCAGCTTGAAAATGTGCAAAAGGGACTGGGAGAAATGAAGTCCCTGGCACAAGACGTCGGCGGACTGAAAAAAGTATTGAGCAACGTAAAAATGCGGGGAACATTCGGTGAAGTACAACTCGGAGCATTATTAGAGCAAATGATGAGCCCCGAACAGTATGACGCTAACGTCAAGACAAAAAAGAGCGGAACCGAATTCGTCGAATTTGCCATCAAACTTCCGGGTAAAGATGACGCAAACAGCACCGTCTATCTTCCGATTGACGCCAAATTCCCGAAAGACATATACGAGCAATATTACGATGCTTTCGAAGCAGGAGATGCCGCGTTGATGGAATCATCCGGCAAGCAGTTGGAAAGCACGATTAAAAAGATGGCCAAGGATATTCACGATAAATATGTGGATCCCCCTTTCACTACCGACTTCGCCATCATGTTCTTACCTTTCGAAAGCATTTACGCCGAAGTAATCCGAAGGACAAGTCTTGTAGAGACGCTTCAGAAAGAATATAAGATCGTAGTGACCGGACCGACGACACTAGGAGCTATCTTGAACAGCCTTCAAATGGGATTCCGCACACTAGCCATCCAAAAGCGTACCGGCGAAGTTTGGACTGTATTAGGAGCCGTCAAAACGGAATTCGGCAAGTTCGGCGGATTGCTTGAGAAAGTACAGAAGAACCTGCAAAGTGCCGGTGACCAACTGGAAGAAGTAATGGGAAAACGGACACGCGCCATCGAACGGAAACTGCGACAAGTAGAGCAGTTACCACATGAAGAAAGTCAGAAGATTCTGCCGATTGACGGAATAGATGATGAACTTACAGATGAATAGAATAATCAAAAATAACTCTGCATATTATTACAAGAGTTTCATATTTTAAACTAATAATCCCGCCATTCAAGCTTTATCCCCTTGACAGGAATAAAGATAGAATGGCGGGATTATTATATTTTATCAACGCCCCTGCCCCTTTGCAAGCACCACCCGGAGCACAATATACCCCAATAATCCGGAAAGTATGGAACCCGACAGCACACCAAACTTAGCCTGATTCAACAAGACCGGATAATCAGTTCCGAAAGAAAGGTTGGCAATGAAAAGCGATACGGTAAAACCGATGCCGCCCAACAAGGCAATGCCGGTAAGATTCATCCAGTTCATCCCCAACGGCCTGGGAGTCAGCCCTGTTCTGATAGCCAGCCAGGTAAACGAGTAAATGCCGATGAATTTCCCCAGCAATAATCCGGCCGCCACCGCAATGCCCACATTGCCGGCCAACTCGCCGCCCCCGCTAAACACAACACCCGCATTGACAAAAGCAAAAAGCGGAAGAATCAGGTAATTGACCGCCCCATGCAGATTGTCCTCCAATGACTGCAACGGGCTGATCACACGGTCGGAAGCCGACTCCACCTCTTTCAGTTTGGCAATCTGCTCATTGGTCAGCACGATACTTCCCGACTCCATCGTCGGGAAACCGGCTATCGTATGGCGGATATGCTCAATATACTTCCCCACGTCCAGACGAGGTTTCGCAGGAATCACAAAAGCCAGGATAACCCCTGAGATTGTACTATGAATACCCGATTGCAGGAATAAATACCAGATAACCACCCCAATCACCAGAAAGAATATCTTATTTGTCGCTCCCCACTTCCCTATAAAGTAAAGCAAAACATAAAGCAACGCAGCCACCAGAAGATAACCATAAGAAACATGCGAACTATAAAAAATGGCAATCACCAGGATACCGCCAATATCATCGACTACCGCAAAAGCCGTCAGAAAGATTTTCAGGCTCAGCGGAACACGATTCCCCAATAAACTCAACACACCCAATGAGAAAGCAATATCCGTTGCCATCGGGATGGCAAGCCCTTGTCCGCCGACACTGCCCGGCGGGCAAATCAGCATATATATCATTACAGGAACCAGCATACCACCGCAAGCAGCAATAAAAGGCAATGCAGCCTTACGGAAAGAAGAAAGTTCGCCGACCAGCAGTTCCCTTTTAATTTCCAACCCCACCAACAAAAAGAAAATCGTCATCAAGCCATCATTGATAAACTCAATCATCCGCAAATTCTCCCCGCCATGCGACAGTAAATTAAAGTCGCCAATCCGCAAATGGAGTTCATGCGACAAAAATTCCTGATACACCGGAGCCACTGGAGAGTTCGCAATGACGGCTGCCGAAATAGCAGCCAGAAACAAAAGAATACTCGCCGTGATATTCATGGACGAGAAGTTTCGCATAGTCCGTAAAATAGTCATAACGAAATGTTTTTATGGTATTAAAATCGCAATATACGGATTTTTCTAATCAGTATAACTCCTTAAAGCAAGGTTTTTCACCCAAAGCACAAAAATTCCTGTCAAGATAAGGTTCAGGACTAAAGTCAGTACGGAAATGACCAATGCCGGGCCGCCCAGATTGTAGCCCAACGCAATGAAAATAATCCCGGCTCCTACCTCTCCACGGGTAAACATACCGATAGAAAGCGCCAGCCGCTCACTCAGTTTCCGGTCACGATAGAAGAACATCGGACAAAGTTTTCCTATATTCGACAACAAAGAAACAATCACCACGTGAAGCATAATCATCCCCCATGACATCATCTCCTGCGAACCCGTCACCGAATGTGTGCCCGCATGAGTTTCCGCAAAGTTCACCCCGATAAAATGAGGCATGCTCATACCCACCAGAAACATGAACAGGAAAGAAATCCCGGTAGATACCTTCCGCTCCACAGCAGTGTCGTGCTCCTTATGCTTCATTATCATTCCGAGAACAAACGCCGGCAACAGCACCTCAATATGAATACTCCCCTCTTCGCCATACAACTCTTTACTGCCCAAATAAAGAATCTGGGTAGCCAGAAATATAATAACCGAATAAAAAAGGATAGCCTTCCAATCCTGACGCCAATCATATCTGTTCAACCTCTGCCAGCCGGCAGCCAACAACATAAACACAATTACCACCACAATAATCAACTGCCAGCGCAAACCGATCATCATTATTTGCAGAGGAATCATCAGAATTATCGTATCCAAATCGTCAAAAATGGCCAACACCTGGATCTTCTTGTAAATCCAACTGGATTTCAGCCCGATAGCAGCCAGCATCGTAAACAAAATACCGGCGGATGTCGGTGCCGCGAAACGGCTCAACAACAAATTCTCCTTCCACGCTTCCCAACTATTCCAATAATCGGGCGGCAACAATACAAACACATAATAAATGGCAATCATAAACCACGGCAGAGCCGCCGTAGCCATCGCTATGAAATAATCCTCAGCATAGCTTTTCCATCGAACCTTGTCGAGAACAAATTCCCGGCCTACATTAATCATTATAAAACTAAGACACACATAAAGCAATACATTCGAAACGGACTTGACAGCCCCATAACCTTGCCCTGCCACCACCGGCAGGAATTGTGAAATGATGAGCCCCAACATCAGGAAGCCCGAAAAAGACAGAACTTTTCTCATATTTACAGTTGTTTGTTCTCTAAAAGTGATTGCCAAGGAAAGCTCTGCAGACAGAAGGCAGTCACCCTGGTGTATTAAAAAACTAACCGCAAGTCAATTTGTTCAGAATAATCTCTGAAAAATTGCTTGCGGCAATATTCTTAATCCAGCTTCAGTACAGCGAGGAAGGCCTTTTGAGGCACCTCCACGTTACCGATTTGTTTCATTCGTTTTTTACCTCTTTTCTGTTTTTCAAGCAGCTTGCGCTTACGGCTCACGTCACCGCCGTAACACTTCGCAGTCACATCCTTACGAACCGCCTTAATCGTCTCACGGGAAATAATCTTCGCTCCGATAGCCGCCTGTATGGCTATATCAAACTGCTGGCGGGGAATCAGCTCCTTCAACTTCTCGCACATCCGCCTGCCCATATCATACGCATTATCAATATGCGTCAATGTAGAAAGCGCGTCCACCGGCTCGCCGTTCAGCAGGATATCAAGTTTCACCAACTTGGAAGTACGGAAACCGTTCGGATGATAGTCAAATGAAGCATACCCCTTGGAGATACTCTTCAGTTTATCATAGAAATCGATGACAATCTCTCCCAAAGGCATATTATAATAAATCTCCACACGATTACCGGAGATATACTCCTGTTTGAGAAGCTCGCCGCGTTTGCCCAGGCAAAGCGTCATGATAGGGCCGATATAATCGGTCGTTGTAATGATGGAAGCCTTGATATACGGCTCTTCGATATGATCTATCAAGGTCGGGTCGGGCATACCGCCCGGATTGTGCACTTCCTTCATATTGCCCTGCTTGTCATAGATATGATAGGATACGTTCGGCACGGTAGTAATCACGTTCATGTCAAACTCACGATCCAGCCGTTCCTGTACAATCTCCATATGGAGCAATCCCAGGAAACCGCAACGGAAACCGAAGCCCAGCGCCAGCGAAGATTCCGGCTGGAAGGTCAGAGAAGCATCATTCAACTGCAACTTCTCCAAAGACGCACGAAGGTCTTCAAAATCTTCCGCCTCAATCGGATAAACTCCGGCAAACACCATCGGCTTCACTTCCTCAAAACCGGCGATGGCCTTGTCGCACGGACGGGCGATATGCGTAATGGTATCTCCCACTTTCACCTCTTTGGAAGTCTTGATACCCGAAATAATATATCCTACATCTCCCGTACGAAGCTCGTTACGGGGAACCATATCCATCCTCAGCACTCCCACCTCGTCGGCATCATACTCCTTTCCCGTATTGAAGAACTTCACCTTGTCACCCTTGCGGATGATACCGTTCTCAATCTTGAAATAAGCGATGATTCCACGGAAAGAGTTGAACACAGAGTCGAAAATCAACGCCTGCAACGGAGCATCCTCGTCTCCTTCGGGATGCGGGATACGTTCGATAACGGCTGCAAGTATCTCTTCCACGCCCATGCCCGTTTTGCCCGACGCACGGATTATCTCTTCGCGTTTGCAACCCAGCAGTTCCACAATCTCATCTTCCACCTCTTCGGGGTTGGCACTTGCCATATCACATTTATTGATAACCGGGATAATTTCAAGATCGTGCTCAATCGCCATATACAGGTTGGAAATGGTCTGCGCCTGTACGCCCTGCGACGCATCGACAATCAGCAATGCACCCTCGCAAGCGGCAATCGAGCGGGACACCTCATACGAGAAGTCCACATGTCCCGGAGTGTCAATCAGATTAAGGACATACTTCTCACCCTTGTAAGTATATTCCATCTGGATGGCATGGCTCTTGATTGTAATCCCTCTTTCTTTCTCCAGGTCCATATTGTCAAGCATCTGTCCCGAAGTCACCTGTATAGTCTTGGTAAACTCCAGCAGACGGTCTGCCAGAGTCGACTTACCGTGGTCAATATGAGCGATAATGCAAAAATTGCGTATATTCTTCATTCTGAATTCTTATTATTTTATCTTTTTGGTGTGCAAAGATACGTAAATGGCGGAATAAAAAAAAATGCGTTGATAACATTCTGACAATGTACCAACGCATTTTTTTTATTACTTAAGTGAGTTACTCGCTTAGATCAATTTGATGAAGAGTTCACCTTCAACTTCTTCCACAGAGACTTTGTCTTCTCTCAATAACCAACCAAGTCCAAGAAATAGGTCTTTGTCAACCAACTTAGTTGCTTTCTTCAGTTGCTTGGCAGTCATTCCTTCTGTTTCATTCAGTGCATTCCAGATATTACCTGCGATTACACCTGCTTTTTCTTTCAACATTTGCTTTGAAATTTTAGTTAGACATGCTTCAAATCATCCGCTCCCTCAGGACTTTCAGATTTTATTTCGGGAGCAAAGATAGTTATTTTTATGTTATATAACACTTTATTGAATGTTTTTTTATTGATTTTGTAATAAAAAAGCATTTTTCCATTCATTTCGGATGCTTTTCGAGGTATTCACACCAGATTCTTGCCGCTTCCTCCACCATTTTCGCACAAGGACGCTTGCTATAATATTGAGTAGTACGCTCTTCCGGAACGGTGGAAACCGGTTCTTTTTTCTTTAATCCCAACAATTCTCCACAAATCAGCGAGCCGTTGCGTTTTTTAAACTCAGCCGCCAGTTCCTGCACCACCGCATAGTTGGCAGCCTTCCCTTCCCGGTCTGCCGCTTCCGTCGCCCCGGTTTCCAGTCCCGCAACGAGAAACATGCCGCAGGCAGCCCCGCAAGTCTCACGCATCCTGCCTATCCCCCCACCGAAAGAAGCACTCATGCGCAAAGCCTGTTCCTGTGTGAATCCATACATATCCGCAAAGGCAGCCACCACAGACTGCGAGCAGTTATATCCGCTTTTAAAAAGCTCCACTGCTTTTTGTATTCTATCTTCCATACTATTTTTCCGCTTTTTATTTTCATGCAAAAATACAAAAAAAAGTATTTATTGATTCATGTTCATTTCAGGAAAACAGCAGCATGATGTTCAGCACCGATACGATAATCGCAATCGTATACAGCACAAACGTACTCCAGCGGCTATTCACATAATCCCCCATCACTTTTCGGGAAGAAGTCAGCCCCACCTGCAGAAACACCGTAAAGGGCAACTGGATACTAAGTATCATCTGTGAGATAATCAATCCCTTAAAAGGATCCCCGATAAAGAAAATCAATAATAAGGCAATGCCCAAGGACAAAAGTACCCCCACCTGCGAGTGGCTATCCCTGATATGATAAGACTCACCGAAAATACCCGCAAAGATAGAGCCTGCCGCCATCCCGCTTGTGATAGTCGACGAAATGCCCGCCATCAGCAGCGCCAGCGCGAATACGATTGCGGCATTGCTCCCCAGCAACGGTTCGAGCAGCGATTTGGCCTGTTGCAACTCCTCCACCTGAATACCGCTTTTGAAGAAAGTGGCGGCAGCCAGCAGAATCATCGCACTGTTAATCGCCCAGCCTACAATCATCGAGAACAACGTGTCAAACAACTCATACTTCAATACCTTCTTTATCGACGCGTCGTCTTTCTTGTTATACTCGTGGCTCTGTATCACTTCCGAATGGAGAAACAGATTGTGAGGCATCACCACCGCTCCCAGCACACTCATGATAATCAGCATGCTTCCTTTCGGGAATGACGGAGTCACCCACCCCAGCGTTGCGGCCGGCCAGTCTATCTCTACGAGAAACAGCTCATAGATAAAAGAAAGCCCGATAACGGAAACGAACGCGATGATAGAACGTTCTATCTTCTTATACGAATTGGTGAAAAGCATGATGGAGACAAAAAGCGTTGTCAGTATAGCCCCCCATATGATAGGAATATCCAACAGCATCTCCAGTGCGATGGCGCCACCCAGAATCTCCGCCAGCGAAGTGGAGATAGAAGCCAGTACGGCCGTACCAAGTATGGGACGGGACACCCATTTGGGAGTATATTTAGTGGCCGCTTCCGACAGACAGAGTCCGGTCACAATCCCCAGGTGGGCAACGTTGTGTTGAAGTACAATCAACATGACAGTAGACAGGGTGACCACCCAAAGCAGCGAATACCCGAATTCGGAACCGGCGGCGAAATTAGACGCCCAGTTTCCCGGATCAATAAATCCTACCGTCACCAAGAGTCCCGGCCCGATATATCTGAACACATCCAGTCCGCCCAAATAGCGTTTATGGTCTTTGCGTTTTAAGTCTTGAAAAATATTCTTCATTTTTTGCATAATAGTTTCTCCAGTACAAATATACTTATAAATAACGACTGAAGTTCGGTTTTGGTTCAAAATACCGACAAGTAAGTATATGAAAACAGGCACGGATTACACGAACTTCACGGTTCCAAATCAATAAAAACCGTGTCATCCGTGTAATCCGTGCCTGAGCAAAAATCAAAAGGGAGTTTTTTCGCCACTCCCTTCCGATATAACTATAAAAAAGGGAAATCTTACCTGTTAATATCCCATCTCATGTAATGCACGACATAACTGGTCGGGGCAAGACGTCGGTCGGCCGCCACAGCGTACACCTTCCAGCCTGGTAATCACCTCTTCCACTTTCATACCTTTTACCAGGCGTGAAAGCCCTTGCAGATTACCGTTGCATCCGCCCCAAAAGGCCACCTCCTTCACGACACCATCTTCCACATTCAGTTCGATGTTCGTGCTGCAAGTACCTTTTGTTTTATAAACATATTCCATGGCAATTTATTCCTCGCCTTCTGGTTTCATGTTTGTGTAAACAGTCTGCACGTCATCAAATTCTTCCAGACGTTCAATCATCTTGTCCAGCGTCTCGCGTTGTTCGGGAGTCACATCCTTCATATCGTTCGGGATATAAGTAAAGTCTCCGCCGACATCTTCAAAACCACATTCTTCCAGATGCTTCTGAATAGCGGCATAACTCTTCGGGTCACCATAGATAGTGATTGTTCCTTCCTCTTCGTCCTCATCATATTCATCTTCCACGTCATAATCAATCAGGTCAAGAATCAGTTCCTCCATATCCAGTCCGTCTTTCTTCTTGAAAGTGAACATACATTTGTGATCGAAAAGGAATGCCAGCGACCCCATTGTACCCAAGTTACCGCCGAACTTGTTAAATACCGAACGGACGTCGGCCACCGTACGGGTCGTGTTATCAGTCAACGTATCCACAAAGACAGCAATTCCGTGAGGGCCATATCCTTCGTAAGTCATGCTCTTGTAGTCGCTCTGGTCTTTACCCATAGCGTTCTTGATGGCACGTTCGATATTATCCTTCGGCATATTCTCACGCTTACAAGTAGCGATAACCGAACGTAGGGTCGGGTTATTTTCAGGTTCCGGACCGCCTGCCTTTACAGCGATAGCGATCTGTTTGCCCAGTCTTGTGAATGTCTTAGCCATGTGGCCCCATCTTTTCAGTTTAGCGGCCTTTCTATATTCAAATGCTCTTCCCATTGGTTTATATTTTTATAATAACAATTTTAAGTTTATCTGATTATCTTAGTTTGGCGCCCAGTTTGTCTTCCAGATTCTTCACCAGTTTCGACATGATTTTGTCAATCATCTTGTCGTTCAATGTCTGGTTCTCATCCTGAAGCAGGAAGCTCACTGCATAGGATTTCTTGCCGGCTTCCAGATTCTTGCCTTCGTACACGTCAAAGAGTTCCACTTCTTTCAGCAGCTTCTTCTCCGTATCGAATGCAATCTTCTCGATTTCGGCAAACTGCACATTCTTGTCAAGCAACAAAGCCAGGTCGCGTTTCACAGCCGGGAACTTGGAGATTTCCTTGTAGCTGATCTTCACCGAACGGACAGCCTTCATAAGCTCCTTCCAGTTCAAGTCGGCGAAATAGACCTCATTGTCAATATCGAATGCTTTCAGCAACTTCTTAGTCACCACACCGAAAGATGCCAGGCGTTTGCCGCCCTTGGTATTTACAGAAAGCGCGGCTGCAAAAACATCATCGGTCAGGTTACCTACAACCAGGTTATGCAGATCCAGTCCCAAACGTTTCAATACATTTTCGACATAAGCCTTCAATTCATAAACAGAGCTGTTCTCATCCGCGTGTGCCCATGAGTTGGAAACCTTCTTACCGGTTACCCACAAGCCCAAGTGATAATCTTCCGAGTAAGGAGCCAATACTTTCTCCTCATTCTTCTTGTCTCCGTCGAAATAATAACAGTTGCCGAATTCGAAGAATTTCAGATCGGCATTCTTACGGTTCGCGTTGTGAGCGATGCTTTCCAGTCCGCCGAACAACAAAGTCTGGCGCATAGCGTTCAAATCCGCGCTCAACGGGTTCAGCAACATCACCAGGCGGTTGGACGGATAAGTTTCCAAGCCGTCATAGTAAGCGGCACGGGTCAATGAGTTATTCAGTATTTCATTGAATCCGCAACCAACCAACTGCTCGGCAACCAGATTCTGTAATTTATTCGACTTATCATGTTCTCCCTTAGTGGTCAGGCTGGATTTCAAAGTAGACGGAATTTCAACATTATTATATCCGTAGATACGGAGAATGTCCTCAATCACGTCGCAGTCACGCTGCACATCCACCCGGTATGGCGGAACTGCCAATGTCAGGCCTTCCGGTGTCTCATTCGTAATCTTCATCTCCAGGCTGGTCACAATGCTCTTGATTGTCTCCACCGGAATCACCTTGCCTATCAGCGAATTTACTTTCGCATAAGCCAAGTCTACGATGAAATCCTGTGCAGGAGTAGTATATACATCCTTAATATCGGAAGAAATCGTACCTCCGGCCAGTTCCTTCACCATCATGGCAGCCAGTTTCAGGCAATAAATCACACCGTTCGGGTCGATACCGCGTTCAAAACGGAAAGAAGCGTCGGTGTTCAAGCCATGGCGGCGTGCAGTCTTACGCACCCATGTAGGATGGAAGTAAGCACTTTCAATGAATACATCCGTCGTTGCTTCGGTAGAACCGGAATCCAGTCCGCCGAATACGCCGGCAATACACATCGCCTCTTCCTTATTGCAAATCATCAGGTCGCGGTCGCTCAACTTGCGTTCCACCTCGTCCAGCGTAACGAACGAAGTCCCTTCGGGCATGGTCTTAACAATCACCTCGTTGCCTTTAATCTTTCCGGCATCGAAGCAGTGCAAAGGCTGGCCGAAAGCATGAACGATATAATTGGTAATATCCACTACATTATTAATAGGACGCACACCGATCAGGCGCAGTTTGTTCTGCAGCCATTCCGGGCTTTCCTTCACGGTCACCCCTTTCACGGTCACACCGGCATAATGCGGGCAAGCCTCCGTGTTTTCAACCTTCACTTCGATATTCAAGTCCCGGTTTTCCACATTGAAGCCATCTACCGACGGGCGTTGCAGGGTAGCCTGTCTGCCGTTCTGAATCAGATAAGCATACAAGTCACGGGCCACGCCGTAGTGAGAGCAGGCATCCGCACGGTTGGGCGTGATGTCCACTTCAAGCACATAGTCGCTCTTGATATTATAGTAATCCTTGGCAAGCGTACCCGGAACAGCATTTTCCGGCAATACGATGATGCCTGCATGATCCGTACCGATGCCTATTTCATCTTCAGCACAAATCATGCCGGTAGATTCCACACCACGGATTTTTGATTTCTTGATGGTAAAACATTCGTCACCGTCATAAAGTTTCGTACCCAAGGTAGCTACCACCACTTTCTGTCCGGCAGCCACATTCGGAGCACCACAAACGATCTGCACCGGTTCGCCTTCTCCCAGATTGACAGTAGTAATGTGTAAATGGTCGGAATTCGGGTGTTCCACGCAAGTCAGCACTTCGCCGATCACAAGACCTTCCAAACCGCCTTTAATGGTTTGCACTTCTTCCACACCACCTGTTTCCAAGCCGATAGAGGTCAACGCTGCAGCCGTTTCATCAGGCGTCAAATCGAAGTTGACATACTCTTTCAGCCAGTTATAAGAGATATTCATATTATTAATTTTTTATTGTTTCTCAAAAAGATTCGCAAAGTTAATAAGTTTTTTCGGTTGACCGAAAAGGTTTGAAAGAAAATTGAAAGTTCAAAGTCCAAAGTAGAAAATTACCCTGCTGAACTACAAACACCCCATAGGGATATTGCGCAGCCCACTCTCAAATCTCAACTCTCAACTAAAACGGCAACGGTCCGTCCCCCCCTATCGGTGCGGCAAACGGGTTACTTGTCTGCGGAGCAAAGTCAGGCGCCGGCGGAGGCGGCACGGAACCGGCTGCCCCTGCATTCATTTTAGAACCCAGCATAGCCCCTGCAGGCTCACCCGGCATCGGAATAACCATATCGTCCTCCGGATTCGAGAATCGTGTAAACTCACCCTTAAACCGGAGCAGCACCTCGCCTACCGCACCGTTACGGTGCTTGGCTATCACAATCTCCGCCATACCGCGCAAGTCATTCCCCCGGTCGTCCTGATAAATCTTATAATATTCCGGACGATGGATAAAGCACACCATATCGGCATCCTGCTCAATGGCTCCCGACTCACGAAGGTCACTCAACTGCGGACGCTTGCCGTCAATACCTTCACGGCTTTCCACACCACGGTTCAACTGTGACAGCGCGATAATCGGAATATTCAACTCCTTCGCCAATCCCTTCAACGAACGTGAAATGGTACTCACCTCTTCCTGACGGCTGCCAAACGCCATACCGCTCGCATTCATCAACTGAAGGTAGTCAATAATAATAATTCTCACCCCATGCTCGCGTACCAGACGGCGTGCTTTCGTACGCAGCTCGAAAACGGACAAAGACGGAGTATCATCCACATAGAGCGGCGCATCCAGCAAGTCCTTCAACTTATAGTCCAACTGCTGCCATTCGTAATTCGCCAACTGTCCGCTCTTGATTTTCTCACTCGGAATCTCGCAGACATTCGTAATCAAACGGTTCACCAACTGGACGTTACTCATTTCAAGAGAGAACAGCGCCACCGGATTCCGATAATCAACGGCAATATTCTTCGCCATAGAAAGCACGAAAGCTGTCTTACCCATGGCAGGACGGGCAGCGATAATAATAAGGTCGGAATTCTGCCAGCCGGAAGTCATCTTGTCCAATTTCGTGAAGCCACTTTCAAGACCGCTCAAACCGTCGGTTCGCGCCGCAGCTTTCTGAATCAGCTTATAGGCTTCGTCAATCACCGGATTGATCTGCGTATAATCCTTTTTCATGTTCTGCTGCGAAATCTCAAAAAGCTTGCCTTCCGCTTCCTGCATCAAGTCGTCCACATCCAGCGTCTCATCAAAAGCCTTGCTTTGGATATTGCTCGTAAATGTAATCAGCTCACGCGCCAGCGACTTCTGCGCAATGATACGTGCATGGTATTCAATATGTGCCGAAGAAGCTACCCTACTACTCAACTGAGTAATATAGAACGGCCCTCCGACCTCTTCCAAATCCCCCCGTTTGCTAAGCTGCTCCTTCACCGTCAGGATATCCACCGGTTTCTGGTTCACGGCAAGGTCGGTAATAGCTGCATAAATCAATTGGTGACGGCGCTCATAAAAAGATTCGGGACGAAGAATCTCGCTCACCAGCGAATAAGCATCCTTCTCGATCATCAAAGCACCCAACACTGCTTCCTCCAACTCAGGCGCCTGAGGCTGGATACGACCATAATCATTTACCGGTTGTACTTTTGCAGACTTTGTATTGCGGGTATTTTTTCTCTGTTCAGCCATGGAGATATTTACTATTTTACAATTTACGATTTACTATTTATGACCGGATACGCTCCTTCAATAACAGCGTCCTTCCGTTCGGGACGACAAAGATAAAATATAATCATGAAGAATGGATAAGGAAAAATGAAGATTTTACTAACTTTGCTCCCGAATCACATTTAGCCACGATTAATTGTGATATGTGGCACTACAAATTGTAAATAGTAAATTACGAAACAGTAAATAACCTTATGCTCACTTTCCCGAATATTAAAATAAACCTGGGACTCTCCATCACGGAGAAACGCCCGGACGGTTATCACAATCTCGAAACGGTCTTCTATCCGGTAAACCTGGAAGACGCTTTGGAAATCCGCACTTCTTCCGAAGCAGAAAAAAAGATAACTCTCCACCAGTATGGAATGGAAATAGCCGGCAGTCCGGAAGACAACCTGGTAGCAAAGGCTTATTCACTGCTGGACAAGGAGTTCCACCTTCCCCCTGTCGAGATTCATTTGTACAAACATATCCCTTCGGGAGCCGGACTTGGCGGCGGTTCGTCAGATGCCGCTTTTATGCTGAAGTTACTCAACGAGCAGTTTCATTTGAATTTATCTGAAGAGCAACTGGAAATATACGCCGCCACCTTAGGAGCGGACTGTGCTTTCTTTATCAAGAACAAACCAGTCTACGCCGAAGGTATCGGCAACATCTTCTCGCCAATCGAACTTTCATTAAAAGGTTATCAGATTATGATTGTGAAGCCGGACGTTTTCGTTTCCACCCGCGAAGCCTTCGCGAACATTCATCCCCATCATCCCGAATATCCGGTCAAAGAGGTAATCCGTCGTCCGGTGGCAGAATGGAAGGATACATTAATCAACGACTTCGAGGCAAGTGTCTTTCCGCAGCATCCCGTTATCGGAGAAATCAAGCAAGAACTCTATAACCAAGGAGCAATCTACGCATCCATGAGCGGTTCCGGTTCTTCCGTGTTCGGGCTGTTCGCACCGGATGCAGCGCTACCGGAAATAAACAGGAAGCCCGATACCTTCTGCTTTAAAGGAAAACTGTAAACGAGACGGGCATATTAGGATAAAAAAGGCGTGAGAGCCAAAACAATCACGCAAAGCCATCTCAGAGTCAGCGTGTTTCAAGATGCAGTTTCTTATAGCCGCAAATGATATTATTCTCATATCTTATTTCTAATTTGAAACAAAGATAGCTGTTCTTTTTTGAAAAACAAAACATTTTTCCAATATTCAGAAATGGTTAAAACCAAACCTTCAAAGCAGTTTTGCCCGCTTTGCGGGCAAACAAAAAACGGTACCACGACTCACGTCGTAGTACCGTCACAACACAAACACAAAATAAAACACGACAAAACTACTATGCAATCTCCTGTCTATACCGGGAGGTATAAGTACTGTCTATGTATATTCACATACCCATAACCAGCTTCAGGTCGATTTGCATTAATTAAACAAATCGCATGCACGATTTGTTTAAACTTTTATGTTAATTAAAACAAGTCTCTTTTTACTGAATACCTCTCTCACGGAGTTTCAACTGCCAGTTCCAGGCAGAGCGTAAAGTATCTTCCAAAGTCTCTACGGCTTTCCAACCCAATTCATTATTTGCAAAATCGGGGTTTGCCCAAACTTTCTCAATATCACCGGCACGACGTCCTACAATCTGATAATTCAACTTCACGCCGGTAGCTTTTTCAAAGCCATTGATTAATTCCAATACGGAAACACCGCGTCCCGTACCGATATTGAATACTTCAACTTTTTCTTTCTGTCCCTTTTCCAAGATACGGCGGATAGCGATCACGTGTGCCTTAGCCAAATCAACCACGTTGATAAAGTCACGGATACAAGAACCGTCGGGCGTATCATAATCATCACCGAACACGCTCAGTTTCTCACGGATACCGATAGCAGTCTGAGTCAGATAAGGAATCAGGTTTTGAGGAACACCGTTCGGCAGTTCGCCCAGCAATGCGGTAGGATGCGCACCGATCGGGTTAAAGTAACGCAACATGATAGCATTGATCGGAGCACCGGAAGCTACCGTATCGCGAATAATCTCTTCATTAATCTGTTTGGTATTTCCATAAGGCGATTCCGCTTTCTTGATCGGGGCCTTTTCCGTCACCGGCAGTTCATCCGGCTGACCGTACACTGTACAGGAAGAAGAGAACACGATACCTTCCACTCCGTGTTTCGGCATCAGTTCGAGAAGGTTGATCAAAGAAACCAGGTTGTTGCGATAATAAAGCAACGGTTTCTCCACCGACTCGCCTACGGCTTTACTCGCCGCAAAATGAATAATAGCCTTAATTCCTTTATATTTTGTAAATACAGCATCAAGTCCTGCAAAATCCAGACAATCCAGTTTCTCGAACACCGGACGAATACCGGATACTTTCTCTATATTGTCAACAACGTCGGCACTTGAATTTGATAAATTATCGATGATGATTACTTCATATCCACTGTTTTGCAGTTCCACTACGGTGTGAGAACCGATATATCCTGTCCCGCCCGTTACTAAAATTCTTTCTTTCATATTCTTTATAAATGGTTAGTTTTTCGGCTTTTTGTCGTTTGAGCTACAAATTTATGGAAATAAAATGGAAATCCAATAATCTATGACCATTTATTTCAATAAAAGGTAATTAAAGAACGATTTGATGGAAATCGGGTATTTAAAAAAAGAATTGGAAACCCACAATCTGTATGTCGCCATACAGCGGAGTTCCCAATTCCTATCAATCAATTATCAACTGTAAGTCTTTATTATACCACGCCGGAGAATCCCATGAATGCCATGGCAAGCAGGCCGGCGGTAATCAGGGCAATCGGAGTGCCTTGCATGCCTTTCGGGACTTTCACCAGGCTCATCTGCTCGCGCAGTCCGGCAAAGAGTACCAGTGCCAGCCCGAAGCCGATAGCCGTAGAGAACGCATATACAACACCCGTCAGCAGGTCATAGTCTTTCTGAATCACCAGGATGGCCACACCCAGAATACAGCAGTTTGTCGTAATCAACGGCAGGAACACGCCCAACGCCTGATACAAAGCAGGAGAAACCTTCTTCAGGATGATTTCCACCATCTGCACCAGTCCGGCAATCACCAGGATGAAAGTAATCGTCTGCAAGTATCCCAGTCCGAAAACATCCAATACAAACTTCTGGATCAGGAAGGTAACGATGGTAGCGATAGTCAGCACGAAAGCAACCGCGGCGCTCATACCCATCGCAGTTTCCACCTTCTTGGAAACGCCCAGAAACGGACAGATACCCAGGAATTGCGACAACACGATGTTGTTTACAAAGATTGCCGAAATAAATATCAATATATATTCCATATTCTTTTCTTATTTAATTGAGTTAGGCTTTCTTAAAGCTATTAATCAATGCAATGAGGTATCCCAAGGCGATGAACGCACCCGGAGCCAGCACGAACACCAACATACCGTATTCTTCGGGCATGATGGCGAAGTCGAAAATCTTGCCTGTTCCCAGGAACTCGCGGACAGCGCCCAGCAAAGTCAGGGCAATGGTAAAACCAAGTCCCATGCCGATGCCGTCGAACATGGAAGCGACCGCGTTATTCTTTGCGGCAAAAGCCTCGGCACGTCCCAACACGATACAGTTCACCACAATCAACGGAATGAAAAGACCGAGCGTAGCATACAGTCCCGGCACATAAGCCTGCATCACCATCTGGAGCAGCGTCACGAAAGACGCGATCACCACGATAAATGAAGGGATACGCACCATATCCGGAATCAGGTTCTTAATCAGGGAGATCACCACGTTCGAGCAGATCAATACGAACATCGTAGCCAGCCCCATACCCATACCGTTGATGGCCGATGAGGTCGTACCCAACGTAGGACACATACCAAGCAGGAGCACAAACGTAGGATTCTCTTTGATAATCCCGTTCATCATTACTTTAAAGTTATTCATATCTGTCTCCTTTCTTAATTAGCACTGATAGAATCAGTAAGTTCAACTTTAATCGTAGCACCCGTAGCAGCGTCCATGTTCTCACCGGCAGCCTTTTGAGAAGCGCCGGAAACACCGTTCACTTCCCCACCTTCTGCCTTGTAAGCCTGATAAGCCGCGTTTACAGCATTCAGGAAAGCACGCGAACTGATGGTAGAAGCAGTGATGGCGTCCACCTGTCCGCCGTCTTTGCTGACAGTCAGCGGAGTTTCACCCGGATTCATGCCCAGGATAGACTTCGCACTTTCTTCGTGCGACACCGCCTGCTCGCCTTTGGCAGGGTCATAAGCGCCAAACCATTTGTCGGCTTTCGAGCCCAGCCCCGGAGTTTCCGCATGAGCCAGCAGAGAGTAATTATAGATTTTGCCTTCGGCATTAAAGCCTACCAGCACTTTCAGTTCACCACCGAATCCCATCGACTTGGCTTCAACAGCCGTACCGACCAGCTCTTCGCCGTTCTTTGCCGGATAGACGATAAAGTCAACGAACTTCTTTCCGTCTTTCTCACCGAAAATAGTATCGCTTTCCGCTACCGGATTGTTCGTAAATTCGGGAAGAACCTTCTTCAAAGCCTCGTTCAGCGTCTTTGCGTTCGCTTCGGCGATAGGGCCTTTCGTCAGTTCATTCACATAAGCCAGCAACGCTACGGAGACAGCCGTCACACCCGTAAGCACCAGCAACATATTCTTTAAAGATGATTGTAACTTTTTCATTTCTTCTTCGCTACCTCCCCAAAGCGTTTAGGTTTACAATAGGTGTTAATCAGCGGAGTGAACGCGTTCATAATCAGGATGGCGAACGACATACCTTCGGGATATGCGCCGAACAGACGGATAACCACCGTCAGCAGACCGATACAAACACCATAAATCAACATTCCTTTTTTGCTCATCGGAGAAGTCACGTAATCCGTTGCCATAAAGACAGCTCCCAGCATCAGACCACCGGAGAGTAACTGCAACAGCGGAGAAACGTATTTTTCAGGATCCACCAGATGCATGATGCCGGCAAACACAAATACCGTCGCCAGGATGGATACAGGGATATGCCAAGTGATAATCTTCTTCCAAAGCATATAGACCAGCCCGATCAGCAGCGCCAATGCACTTACCTCACCCAGACATCCGCCGTTTTGTCCAATCAGCAGGCTCAAGGCATCCGGAATCTGGCTCAACGCAGAGGTATCGCCATGAATCGCCTGCTTCATCAACGCCAACGGAGTAGCGCCGGTCGTGGCGTCCGTATAAGCCGCCAACTGTCCGACTACCGGCCAACTGGTCATCTGCACCGGAAAAGAGAGCAACAGGAACACACGTCCCGCCAATGCCGGGTTGAAAGGGTTGCAACCCAGTCCGCCGAAAGACATCTTGCCCACACCGATAGCGAACAATGCGCCGAGGATGATAATCCAAACCGGCAGGTTGGAAGGTAAGTTGAATGCCAGCAACACACCTGTAATGATGGCAGAGCCGTCACAGATGGTGGTGGTCGGTTTCTTCAGTAAATATTTCCCGATCGCCCATTCGAAGAACAAACAAGCCGCAACGGAAGTAGCTGTAACAATCAGGGCTCCCAGTCCGAAGAAATAGAGAGACACCAGAAAAGCCGGAATCAGTGCAATCAGCACGCCGTACATATTCTTCTGCACGCTGTCTCCGCCATGAACGTGGGGTGATAGTGATACGATTAATTTATTTTCCATATTCGTTATTTTTTAGCTTGACGTGCGCGAATCATAGCCCCTACTTTACCTTTTCCCAGACGACAGTAGTCGAGCAGCGGACGGTTGGCAGGACAAGTGAACTGGCAGGAGCCGCACTCGATGCAATCCATGATTCTTTCTTTTTCCATTGTTTCAAAATCTCCGTTTTCGGACAAAGCTCCGAGCAAGTACGGCTCCAGTCCCATCGGACAGGCACTCACGCACTTCGCGCAACGGATACAGGTCTGTGCCTCACCGCGTCTGGCTTCCTTCTGATTCATAATCAGGATACCGGAACTGCCCTTCGCAGTAGGAACCTCGATATTCACCAGCGCCTTACCCATCATCGGGCCGCCGCCGATTACTTTTCCCGTATCTTCGGGCAGACCGCCGCAAGCGTCGATCAACTGCTTCATCGGCGTACCGATACGGGCAAGGAAGTTGGACGGCTTCGCAACAGATTTTCCCGTCACGGTAATCACACGTTCGAACAACGGTTTATTCTTCTGGACAGCTTCATAAACAGCAAACGCCGTACCTACGTTCTGCACAACAGCTCCCGTGGAGATAGGCAACGCGCCGCTGGCCACCTGGCGTTTGGTTATCGCGTCAATCAACTGTTTTTCACCCCCTTGCGGATATTTCACCTTCAAGGGCACCACCTCGATACCTGCATAGCTTGCAGCCACTTTCGTCATCAGTTCGATGGCATCCGGCTTGTTATTTTCGATTCCGATAAACGCTTTGTTCACCTTCACGGCTTTCATCAGGATAGAGACACCCACCATGATTTCCTCCGCGTGTTCCAGCATCAACTGATGGTCGGCAGTCAGGTACGGCTCGCACTCCACCGCATTGATAATCACACATTCGGCCTTGAAAGACGGCGGCGGGCACAATTTCACCTGTGTAGGGAAACAAGCACCACCCAGACCTACGATTCCTGCATCGGCAATCTTCTTCACGATTTCTTCCGCCGGAAGTTCACACTCCTTCACCAGCGACTTGCTGCGGTCGATTGTCTCTTCCCATTCGTCACCTTCCACATCAATAAAGATGGCAGGTTTCGCATAACCGCTGGCATCGACTATCGTATCAATCTTCGCCACTTTGCCACTGACTGAAGAGTGAATTGCTGCCGAAACAAAGCCGGCAGGTTCGGCAATCTTGGTGCCCACCTTTACCACATCACCTTTCGCAACAATCGGTTTTGCAGGCGCACCGATGTGCTGCCCCAACAAAATAACGGCCTTTGCAGGAACTTCCGCCGTGATAATAGGTTGATGTGCCGACAATTTATTTTCGTGTGGATGAACTCCACCAATTGAAAATGTCTTTAACATACAATTCTGTATTTTATTCTGTTATTATTCTGTTACTTTCGGAGCTTCAGCCGTAGCTTTCGGAGCAGTCGTCTCTTTCGGAGCAGCCGGATTCGGAGCAACTGTTTCCTTTGGAGTCGCAGGAGCTTTCGGAGCAGCCGTAGCCTCTTCCGTCTTCGGTTTGCGCGGCGGGAAATTCAACTCGGTAATGGTGTTCTGCGGACAAACTTCCACACACTTGCGGCAAGATTTACACTTGTTCGGGTCGATGTAAGCCAGGTTGTTCTCCAGCGTGATAGCCTCGAACGGACAAGTCTTCACACACTTGCCACAGCCGATACAGCTAACGGTACAAGCCTTGCGTGCCACGGCACCCTTGTCCTTATTCACACAAGAGACGTACACACGGCGCGACTTCTTGCCTTGCGGGCGGATTTCGATAATCGCCTTCGGACAAGCCTTCACACAAGCTCCACAAGCCGTACATTTCGCTTCGTCCACTTCGGGAAGCCCTGTTTCGGGATTCATGTGGATAGCGTCGAACTGGCAGGCAGCCACACAGTCGCCACAGCCCAGACAGCCGTAGCTGCAACCGGTTTCCCCACCATACAGTGAAGCGGCGATAGCGCAACTCTTCGCACCGTCGTACTGGTTGGTACGCGGGCGGTTGGCGCAAGTTCCGTTACATCTCACTACTGCTACCATCGGTTCAGCCTCACCGGCTGCCAGTCCGAGGATATCAGCGACTTTTGCCATGACAGGCTGTCCGCCTACAGGGCAAAATTTACCATCCAGTGATCCGGCTTTGACACAAGCGTCGGCAAATCCGCTACAACCGGGGTAGCCACATCCACCACAATTGGCCTGGGGCAGAACCTCCCCCACCTGGGCAATCCGCGGGTCTTCATACACGGCAAATTTCTTGGAAGCCACATAAAGAATAGCGGCCAGCACGAGCGCTATCGCTCCCAATGAAATCACTGCAATCAGAATCAAATTCATAATGTTTTTAGTTATTTATTGGTTTTATAGTAAATGAAAATTTTTGTTTCAGTCGCGTTTTATTGAGCCACAAAATGAAATAATAAGGCACGAGGACAGCCAGAGAAAGAAGGGCTGCATACAGTTCATTCTCCATCAACGCCATAAAAAGGAATAAAGAAACAATCAGAAGTATGAAAGGAAGTACAAATGCCAATACCACTGCCATCATGCCCATCGACATTTCGCCGACTACCATCACTTTATCCCCCACTTTCCAGGAAGCAGCAGTATCAATAATATCTATGATTTTGTCCTTACTATCCGCCGAGGAACAGTGCCCCTTTGCGCTACAAGCCGCACAAGCCGATGTCTGGACGATCCTCACCGACAGATGAGAACCCTGTATGTTTTCCACAATACCTAGATGCTTTATAGTATTATTCGTCATTTTGCAAACTCAACATTACAAATCGCGGCAAATTTAATCATTATTTGCGAACTACGAAGCATTCCCCGTATTTTTTCTACATAATAATTTGTTATTTCTTGTGTTTTCGTTATCGCACACGGAAAAAGATATGGCTACTATTTGATATGTTTGCAACATAAAAGGCAGGCGGAACTAATATGGAGTATCCTTTTAAATAATTCGCTAAATTCGCGAATTTTCCAATAAGAATCACTATATTTGCAAAAACAAAGAACAACTATATGAATGTTGAATTTGAGAAAGAATATTTAGCTAAGCTGTATGAGAAAGGAAAAACAGATGATAAAAAACATCGGTTTCAACCTCAAATAGTCAGCGGGTATTTAAAATGCGTGAAAGCCTTGGTAAACGCTTCTTGTATGGAAGACTTATACACATTCAAAGCATTGAATTATGAAAAGCTAAAAGGAGACAAGAAGGGTCTTTCCTCATTGCGTATAAATAACCAATACAGGCTTGAGTTTCGAGAAATACCAAATCAATCTAATCAAATGATCATTGAAATATGTTCTTTGGTAGATATTACAAACCATTATAAGTAAAAGAATATGGGAACATCAGCAAATAACTTACAATCATTCCGTCCGTATCATCCGGGAGAACTGATAAAGGAAGAACTGGAATGTAGAAATATTAAGCAAAAAGATTTTGCAAAGAAATTTGAGTTATCTTACACCGCTTTAAATGAAATTCTAAATGCCAAACGTCCTGTTACTACTGAGTTTGCACTACTTTTAGAAGCTGCATTAGGAATCAATGCAGACTTACTTGTGAAGATGCAAACAGAGTACAATTTAGAAACAGCCCGGAAAAATGCTACTATTATTGAAAGAATAAACAAAATCAAAAAAATAGCAGCAGTATTTTAATAACAAAGATAACATTCCAAAGCATTACTAAAGTCGGATATAAAAGGGTTGCAGGCGGGAAACTTTTTCCCGCCTGCAACCCTTTTACTTTATCTGTTCTTTCACTGTTCTCCCCGCTCCTCCTCTCTTCTCTTCCTGTGCTCCAAATACAGCAACTTCCATTTGTCCAAATACGCCTCGATTTCCTCCTCACTAAAGGAGTCAAAAAAGAAATCGGCAACTTCTACGTAATGACTCAATCTGCCATCCAGCCCTTTTTTACATCATTATAGGTTGAATGGCCGATGTTTACTGCATTATACACTGCAACATTCGTCAACCCCAAACAGTCTTGCAACTCTGAAATGCAAGCGCCCAAACTCTCGTAACAAGCTTTTTCTTTTTTCATTCTTATTTATTGTTAAAAACACACTATAACGATTAATTATCCCAACTTCCATCCCGTATGTCGGGATAATGTTTATTTTGTCTTTGCTAATTTTACGCCGTGTTCTGAAGCACATTTGTGTTTCTCCGCAAAAGTAAAGATTTTAACTCATTACAGCAAAATATTATGCCAAACAATTACCGAATGTCCTATTTTATGCCGCCCATCGCCCCCGTCAGGAATGAAGAAGGACGAATTGTCACTCCCGCCACCCTTCTCCCCTTCTGCGAAATCTCCGTGGAACAGGTTTTCCAAATGATCACCTGCAATGAAAACCTCAGGCTCCTGACCGAACAAGTACGCAACGCTCCGGACATGCGGACGGCGAAAGCCACGCTCCTGCCTTACGTGACTCCCTGCGGCACCTTCACCCGCCGCAACAGCAAATGCTTCCTATCCTCCTCACGGCTGATAGTGATAGACGTAGACCACCTCGACTCCAACGAAGAAGCCGCCGGAATGCGCCGTACCCTGTTCGACGATCCTTTCCTCCGTCCCGTACTTACGTATATCAGCCCCAGCGGTCGGGGCGTGAAAGCATTCGTCCCGACCGGCACGCCATTTCCGGCAGACGAGATACAGAATGTCACGGAAAGCATCAACAGAGCCATGCAATATGTCGAAATGGTCTACACCCCGACGACGGACATCGCTGCCCGGACAACTGCCAAAGGCGTAGACGGTTCAGGGAAAGACCTGGTAAGAGCCTGTTTCCTGAGCCACGACCCCGAAGCCTTATTCAGAAACATCTGATATAATCTATAATTCCCAATCCAAGAAAAATGAACGACATTGAATCACTACGCCGCCTCACCGAGACAGTTGAAACAGCAGGAGCGGACATCGCTCCGACTTACATCGAGTACGTACAACTGGCATTTGCCATCGCCACAGATTGCGGCGAAGCCGGGCGCGACTATTTTCACCGCCTCTGCCGCTTGTCCGCCAAATATCAGCGTGAACAAGCCGACAAGGTATTCTCCAACGCGCTCGCCACGAAACACGGTGACATACATCTGGGCACAGTGTTCCACCTTGCCGAAACCGCAGGGGTGACCATCCGCAAAGACGAGGTTATGAACAGCCCGGCGGGTACAAAAGGTACAGCAGGTACACCGCGCAATTTTTCCACACACACGTGCGCGCATAATAAGGTAAGAAATGACGAAACTTCCGAAGAGGAAGAAGAAGAACTATTGCCGGGCAGCGAACCGCAGCATCCGTTGCCCACTTTCCCCGAAGCTGACTGGCCGGAGTTTCTGCAACGCATCATAAGCTATGGCAACACTGCGGCACAACATGACATCATGCTATTGGGAGCATTGACAGCTTTGGGTTCTTCCATGGAACGGTACGTGCGTTGTTCTTATGGCGGTAAATACCAGTATCCCTGTATGCAATGTTTCGTCATCGCTCCTTCCGCTTCCGGCAAGAGTATCCTTTCCTACATCCGGTTGCTCGTAGAACCTATTCACGACCAGATCCGCGCAGAAGTGGCCGTACAGATGAAAACTTATAAAAGAGAGAAAGCGGCTTACGAAGCAATGGGCAAAGAACGTGCAAAAGTGGAAGCTCCGCAAATGCCTGCCAACAGGATGTTTCTCATTTCCGGTAATAATACCGGTACGGGTATCCTGCAAAATATCATGGATTCCGAAGGAACAGGACTTATCTGTGAAGCCGAAGCGGATACCCTTTCCACTGCCATAGGCTCGGACTACGGCCACTGGAGCGACACGCTCCGCAAAGCGTTCGACCACGACCGCTTGTCTTATAACCGCCGCACCGACCAGGAATACCGGGAAGTAAAGAAGAGCTTTCTTTCCGTCCTGATTTCCGGAACACCATCACAAGTCAAAACTTTTATTCCGACGACAGAAGACGGTTCTTTCTCCCGTCAACTGTTCTACTACCTGCACGGTATCTGGAAATGGGTGAGCCAGTTTACAGAGAACAAGATAAATTTGGAAGAGGTATTTACTGCTATGGGATTGGAATGGAAAGGGAAACTGGATATGATAAAAGCACATGGGATTCATACACTCCGGCTCACGCATGAACAGCAAGAGGAATTCGACGCACTCTTCTCCCGCCTGTTCTCCCGTTCGAGCATAGCTAACGGCAGGGAGATGTACAGTTTCGTAGCCCGCCTGGCTGTCAATATGTGTCGTATCATGGCGGAAGTAGCTGTATTGCGTGCTCTCGAAAGTCCGCAATCTTATCAGTTCAAGGTATCCCCTGCTTCCAGCTTTACTCCTGACAAGGAGATTCCTACCGACAACATCAATGACGGTATTATTACCCGTTGGGATGTAACTATTACTCCTGAGGACTTTAAAGCTGTACTTGCACTTGCTGAACCTCTCTACTGTCATGCCACGCATATCCTGTCTTTCTTTCCTGCCGTAGAAATCAGCCACCGTTCCAATGCTGACCGGGATTTCCTCTTCAAACAGTTGGGTGAAGAATTTACCCGCGCACAGTTGTTGGAACAGGCAACTGCCATGGGAATCAAGACAAACACTGCCCTCACCTGGTTGAAACGATTGACCAAAAGCGGAGTGCTTATCAGTATAGACGGGAAAGGAACTTACGCACGCGCATGTGTGCGTGTGTAAGGGAGCCCCGAAAAAGTGTACCTGCTGTACCTGCCCGTTATTAACAACGTAGCGGTTTGTCTGTACCAAAGCGGCGCTTTACGAGTGCTAAAGCTTAGCTTTACATCCTCTAAAGCGCCGCTTTAGCAGTTGTAAAACGCTGCTCCTCTAAGGCTCGCCCAACGCATCCACAATTATCCTTACTTCCAAGGGTGTATAAGAGCGATGTTCCGGTTGATACCCCAAATCATACAAGCGTTGTAAAAGTCCGGGACACCGTAGGATCCATTTTTTCATTTTCCGGTAAGCGGCAATACTGGTAAGTTCGGGAGAATAGAGTTGCGCCAGCTCCATGCGTCCATACGCACGTATTCTGAATTCTTTCATGATGGATAAGTTTCTGATTTACTGTTACAAAAGTAACAAAATATATCCACATAGCCAACGCTTTTCCATTGAATAACCGACCCTAATTGCATATAACTGACAAGGTATGAGCATAACGGTACATAACCGATTTTCGGGGATTCCGGGGTTGTATCTTTGTATCGTCGAAAGGGGAAAGAATCCCGGAGACACAATGTATAACCCTTTAATTTATTGTTTTATGATTCGTTACAAAATTTATCAGAACCAGCAGCAGAAAGGCTTGAATGCGGGCAAGTGGTTCGCCCGTGCGGTAAGCGATGAAACGTATGATTTGGGCAAACTTGCCGAACATATGTCGAAGCACAATTCGCCGTATTCCGGCGGTGTCATCAAGGGTGTGCTCACCGATATGGTGGACTGCATCAAGGAGTTGCTGCTCGACGGCAAATGCGTGAAAATTGATGACCTTGCCATTTTCGGTGTGGGTATCCGTAGCAAGGCAGCCGAAACGCTGGAAGAGTTCTCGCTGGAGAAGAATATCACCGGTATGAGACTCAAGGCACGTGCCACCGGCAATCTGTCAACGACCAACCTGAAACTCGACAGCCAACTGAGACAACAGGCGGAGTATCAGAAGCCTACCACTTCCGGTGGTGGCGGTTCCGGTTCGGGCAATACACCTGACCCTAACCCGGATGATGGCGGAGAGACTCCGGACCCGGATCCGGCAGCATAGCCTTTGCCCCTATCTCCTGCCTCTCCTATTTTCTGTGAGCCCTTCTTTTTGCGAAGGGCTCGCCAATATCCAATTATTTAATCCTTTAAAAATTGACTTATGAGCAATTCATCATCACGCCGCTCCGTATGGAGCTTAGTTCTCAAAATTATCATCACTGTAGCCACCGCCATCGGCGGTGTGTTTGGAGTACAAAGCTGTATGTAGCCTAATGAGGACTATTACGCTAATTATCATTCATTGCAGCGCTACGCCGGAGGGGAAATCCCTCTCGGCGGAAGCCTGTCGTTCAGACCATATCCACCATCGTGGATTCCGTGACATCGGGTATCATTTCTATATCACACGGGACGGGGAAATCCATCGGGGACGGTCTATTGAAAAGGTCGGGGCACATTGCAGGAACCATAACGCCCATTCGGTCGGTATTTGCTATGAAGGCGGGCTGGATGCGGAAGGAAAGCCGAAGGATACGCGTACTTTGGAACAAAAAGGCTCGTTGCTTGCTTTGTTGAGGGAGTTACGGCGACAGTTTCCGAAAGCGTTGATTGTGGGGCATCATGATTTGAATCCGATGAAGGGATGCCCGTGCTTTGAATGTGTGAAGGAGTATTCAGATTTGTAAAAGAGGGAAATTTCATAGTAAAGGCGGTCACTTCACAAATGACCGCCTTTACTTGTTATACTATATTCTACTATTTTATTCTCAACAAATATATCGGCTATTCACCTACCAAATCTTCCACAAATTCTTTAAATGAATTACACTTCCCCGAATCTAATAAAGATAAATAATCTTCCTTACTAAACTGTGAAGTTATAGCACTTATCTCGTCAAGATGTTTGTCATACTGACGATCAGCCAAATGATATATGTCAGCTAACACTTTAGCAGGATGATAAAAAGAAATTTCCGGATCGGAAGTTATATCTATTTGCAACTGTGACATAATAAAATGCGGAGTTAAACCCGGATCTACTCGCTGAAAGAATTGATACATCCCCAAAATCCATGCTTCCACCTCCATAACAGCAAAATGATAACTTAGCAAGTCTTTTTGCAATGACTTGTCAAGTTGTTCACGGTGTGCCTTTATAAATCGCTGATTAATAGCTATATCAATACGTCGTTCCCTTGTTTGTTCATGATAAAGGTCACTATACATGTCACTCAAACCTATTATTTGATGAAATCCCGCATTCTGTAGACGAGGCCCCTCTTTCAGCATCTTACTGAGTACACTACGATCATTACCAACATTTACTATTTGGTAATAATTATAACTCTCCCGATCGCCAAAAGGATATGGTACCGAATGAAAACGGTCAGAACGAAGAGAGAAACACTCTATTCCCAAAAGAGAAGAATCGTAGTTATACCAACCACACAAAAAATCACGAACAAAGATGTACTCGGATTGACCTTCTACAAATACAGCAATTTTACGCCTATTCATTACAATCCTTCTTTTTCCGGGTAATATAATCAGAAGAAAAGAAATCAAAATTACTCAAACCCGTGAATAGAAAACCATCGAATAAATCCGGATTCTTGATAATATCTATAGAGGACACTTCGCTCCCTTCACGTTGAAGGATATTCCAATATTTCAAATCAACTACATCCATCAAAAAAGTATCATTAGAACTGGCTATCAACTGTATATGATGTTCTATGCAAAAATCAAAAAGAATCTTTCCCAGCTTTGTAGAACGGTCATAGTCAAGTCCTTCACACAAATCGTCAATAAGTAACAAGGACGGGTATTCTCGAACAGACATATATTGTGCGTAAATGAGAAGATAAAGAGCACGAAACATTCCTTTTGACATCAATGCATCAAAAAGCTGGCTCTTGACATTCTCTTCGTGAAACAACACCATTTTCAAATTACTGCCATGTTCAAACAGCTCGATTCTTTGAATGGGATAACCAAGTTCATGTGCCTGGTCAATAACCTGTTGAATGGATTTTTCTGGTAAAGATTTAACCATCGCAAAGAGAGTTTGCCCTTGCCCTAATATATAAAAAGGTATAGCACTATCCCCTGCCATCTCTATTTCATTAAAGCATAATCCACACGCATGCTCTGCCCATAACATAATTTTCTCAATGAATGGATATTGCACTACATCACGGCGAACATGTAATGTCAATTTACTTACAGGAGGATTGATAGATTCACCACACAAATTAGTTCCATTTTCATTGCGAGACAATAAAGTCTCCCCATTTACTTTCAAGGACTCGTAAACCACATCTGCCCCTTTTAGACGAAATTCATAACTAATCGAGTCATTTTCATCTTCAAAAAGAAGCTCACTACGAAATATATCTAATGTGTTCCGTTCAGATAACTGCATCAAATAAAGCAATACATTCCCTAAGGCACGAATCGTCCTAGACTTACCTACTGCATTCTTACCTACTAATAAATTAACTTCCTGTAAGTTGATAGGCGATGCCAATCTCCAATCTTCTCCTCTATATGTAAACTGAGTTAACTTCATTTTATTCTGTTATGGCTTTATCGTACAAAAGAACTAATTCTTTCTTAGATTTCCTAACTTTATAGGCTTTTTCATGCGGACTTTTTCATCTAGAGAACTTATATGAAGGAGTATTTGCAGAACCGGAATTTATTCGTATTGCCAAATATCATCCATGGTAAGGGGCACATAAGCACCATCTTTCATCTCTATGATAACAGAAGGTTCATGCACAACAAGAGTATGCCACATTCCAACGGGTACCTGAACACCATAAACACCTTTCGCGGGATTCAATTCATGACGACCGCATTCAACCCCTTTTTCGTTATAGAAAAGTTCAGTGACATGGCCTCTAAGCAGAATTACAGTTTCACTAGTCGTTGTGTGACGATGAATAGGAACATGCGTTCCCGGTTGCAAGGCATTGAGCATACGCTGTGAAGTGTCTCCATCGCCATTACGCAAATCGAGATTGACACGGCGTCTCTCATTGTTCTCGGCCTGAGACAACAATTCATCAAGCAATTGGTTATTAATTTCCATTATTCCTTTCGTTAGCTTTAGCACGCAGATACTCTTCGTGCAAATGATAATACTTCTTTTTGAACAATATATAGGCTACACACAGCAATGCCAATACCACTACAAGATACAGATACTTGTTCACCGGCAGATAGATGGCTCCCAAAGAAATTACCAACTGCAAAGCCATGTAAATGGTGGACACTGTCACATGCTTAATATGCAGTTCATTAGCCATCAGTTGATAAGCATGTTTGCGGTGAGGTTGACCAATATTCTCGTGCAACATGATACGGTGACAGATAGTGAGTACACTGTCCACACCATATACCATCAACAGCACTATAGCCCAATAGTTTCCGCTCTGCAAAATATAAGAGCCCAGGAAATAGAGCAAAATAAATGCGATGGAGACACTACCCACATCACCGGCAAAGCATTTTGCCCTGGTACGGAAGTTGAACAGACAGAACACCAATACACTCAACAAAGTCACAATAATAAAGTTATTATCGGTGTATTCCTCCTGCATATTCAAGAGCAACAAGGGAATCAATACCGCCAATGAATAACCACCAGTGATACCATTAATGCCGTCCATAAAGTTATAAGCATTGATAATGCCGGTGCATACTATAAGTGCGATAATAACCACCCACCAATACTCAGGCAGTAAAATTCCCCACTGATAAAACATGAGTGTCATAGCGGCGAAATGTACAATCAGTCGAAATTTATTGGGTACCGAATGAATATCATCAGCAAAACTGATGCCACCCAACATGGTGAGCCCCAACAGGAACCACGGACATGTAAAACCATAAAAGGCGGCATAAAGCCAGGCGCCAAACAAGAAAATAATACCACCACCACGCAGCACTATAGAACTGTGCGACGAACGTAAATTAGGTTTATCTATAATGTTACACTTATCGGCAACCTTGAAATATGCCAATTCAAGAACAAGCAATAATACTGCTATCAACAGATATACGACCATACTTATTTTGTATTTGCAAATGATTTAACGGTTTGTGTTAGTCCTTCTTCGGCACGTATGGGCATTCTATCTACCCCCAGTGCCCTTTTTATTTTGGCATTGCTAACCACATAGTTTTCGGTAAGTTTCGTCAAACGCTCCGAGTTCAGCGGCAGGTGCAAAATGTCTCCCACTTTTGCCATGCCATTCATCAATCCCTTAGGCAGATGCCAGATGCGTGCCCTCTTACCCAACGCACTGCAAATGACTGCAATAAGCTCGTTCGTAGACAAAGATTCATCATCTCCCATATTGTAGATACCCGAAGCGACATCTTTGGTAAGCAAACCCTCGATGGCAAAGCAAAGATTGCCAATGGAAGTAAAACAGCGTCGGTTCTCAAACGCTCCCAACGGCCAAGGTATCCCTTTTTTCACCACACCATAAAGCAGATTGAGATTACCTTTGTTGCCGGGACCGTGTATCATACAGGGACGCAGGATGTACACTTGCTTATCGGTTGCAGGATGAGACAAAATATACTCTTCAGCCTTAATCTTGGACTCACCGTAAGGCCCCACAGGATTAGGGACAATATCCTCAGTGAGAATATCGCCCGGAACAAAATCGGCAGCAGCCTTTACAGACGAGAAGAAGATAAACTTTCCGGCCGATGACTGAAGGAACCAGTCATAGATTTTTTGTGTCAATCCGGTATTAATCTTGAAATATACCTCCGGCCCCGATGTTTTCTTCAAATCATGTGCCTTGCCGGCAAGATGGATGACAGCATCTACTTGTGGAATCTTATTTTCGTCAAGGTCGTTCCAGGAAAAGGTCTTGACCACACCCTCCTTTTCAGGAGCAACAATGTCGAGACCATAAATCTCATGATTCCGTCCCATGGCTTTTACAATATTACTTCCGACAAAGCCGTGGATTCCGGTTATAAGTATCTTCATATTATTTTATTTACCAAATCAACATATTGTTTTGTTACCTTTTCTTTTGTGTAATAGCGCTGTATCACATCATATCCGTTACGCCCCATTTTCTGAAGCTCTTCACGCGATACCGATGCCAGCCATTGCGCCATTTCATCTACCTTCTTATCAAAATCCTTCTCAGTAATGAGCTTTGCACAGTTATGATCCTTGGTGAAGTTTACGATAGGTGTTTTATCTCCGGAACATATAAGCAATGGTCTCTCACACGCCATAATAGTATAAACT
Source organism: Bacteroides sp. f07 (assembly GCF_042854785.1). Classification (NCBI taxonomy): domain Bacteria; kingdom Pseudomonadati; phylum Bacteroidota; class Bacteroidia; order Bacteroidales; family Bacteroidaceae; genus Bacteroides; species Bacteroides sp. f07. The sequence goes on from NZ_BAABXI010000001.1 coordinate 2,233,847, forward strand.
TTAGACGGGAATCCCATCATCTCCATCTCGGGTGCCATAAAGATGAACTGCACGTCACTGTATGCCAATATACTTGGCATCAGATGGCGAGGTTGATAATCGAGTACATGCAACTTATCCAATCGCTTCTCTATTTTCTGTTCTTCCAAATATGATCGTTGTACCCCCATACCTATCACAAAGTACTCAACATCCAAATCCTTTGTTTTTTCGACCAATGCCACCAACGGACGCCAATCTTGCGCATGTCCTATATTCCCGGCATAAAGCAACTTCAAAGAATCGGTTTTAGGAAAGATTTTCTCGTCAAGAGGTTCTACATTAGTTGGATTATAAAGGTCAGTATCTACGAAGTTGGGAATGATGTGTAACTTACTCGTATCTTCAAAGCGACTCACAATTGTATTATAAAAAACATCGTCAATGGTAGTGATTGCAGCAGATTTGTTGTAAATACAACGTTCAACTTTCTTTAAACAAGCAATTATCGGTCCTGTCTTTTTCTTTAGGATATCGGGGTAAATCTCCTGCACATTATATATGACTTTGCAACCTTTTAGTTTACCAAGAATGAGATTGAGCATTCCTATGCTGAGGGGTGGCGAGGGTGATACTATTACACTAACATTGCGTATGCACAAACCAAGGATAAATGAAATGATATGCCAATAAACAAAACCAAGAATGCGTAATGCAGTGCTCTTGAACTTCTTCTGTGGCACATGTATCACTTTTATACCATGGAAATTACTTTCCTTATAAATTCCGGGAATTTTCCACTTTAGAGGTTGTTTTGCCAGTTGTTCCTTTACCACATTAAAGTGCGGCGTTGTAGAAAGTACTACTACTTCGTAACCTTCCTTTTGAAATCTAAGCGCGATATCGTTATAGAGATATGCAGTGGAAACACCGTCGGGGCTGAAGATAAGACTGTGAATTAAGACTTTCTTGCTCATTTATCAACGTTTATATTGAATCGTTCTTTAAAATATGTTCGCATCTCTTGCGGTGTAGGGTTCTTTCCTATATAATATTCCATCTCCTCAATCTTGGCATCTATAAGATACCTGTACCAATATGCCTGCAATGTAGCCCAAATAAAACCGGGCTTACCATCAAGAAAACCACCAAAGCAGATGTAGCGAACGAAGAAATAGATGAACGCACGTAAGAATTTGGGCAGTTTATAATACTTTCCCTTCTCCTTGTTTCGGCTCTCCAATCCATTTCCTCCTGAAACAGAGTCGTTCCAATAGCCTTCATAAGCTGCTACAATCTCACGGTTGGCATAGTTATTGTGCTTTTGAGTCCACGCATGTATACCATTCAGGTTTTCATCTATGAAATAGTTATTCATAGTAACCGTTTCCCCCTCGGTCACATAACAACGTTCATCCATCCAACGCTGTTCCATCATGGCCTTTCCCGTACGCCACAAACGTAAAATCTGAATTTTTCGAATTTTTCCATGCTTTAAGGGCTTCCCAAGAAACTTCACCATTAGCGGAAGCATACATCCTGTAACACTAGCGGGTAGCGAAGGTAGTTTCTTCTCCAACTCTGCTATTAATTCATCAGTAAGATATTCATCGGCATCCATACGCATAGTCCATGCTGTTTTAACTGGGCAATTTTCCATAGCCCAAATAAATTGCTGTGCCTGATTCACATACTTGTTTTGGAATACTATTGCACCATGTTCACGCGCTAGGTCACAGGTTTTATCGGTTGAGTAGCTATCCACTACATATACCTGTTTTGCTATACGTTTTACATTGTCAATGCTTCGTGCAATGTGTCTTTCCTCATTATATGTAAGGATTATTACAGAAAGGTCTAACATTTCTATTTGACGTTATTTTAACTTAATGTCTACTTTATCAAATCAAAAAAAACACCCCAGTCACTTTCTCGTTCTTGCGGCAAAGGTTTATATCGTTTGTGATTTAGACTAAACGTCACTATATTCTTTGCCCAAGCTTCATAATCATGCACATCTGTATAAACTACTCCATCATAACCATTCAACACTTCATGAGCATAATCTACATCAGCCGCCAAAACTGGAAGTCCAAAGGCTGCCGCTTCAAGTAATGGCAAACCGACTGTCTCAATCGAACTCGGAAAAACTAAAGCTGCAGCAGATTTATAGTAACTCAATAAATTATCATGCTTTATAATACCTTCAAATACGAAATTTTTGTCTACACCATTCTTAACTACCTCATTGTACATTATAGGAGCTTTTTCTGCAGAACTTGTTACATGAATTTTTATATCCTCCGCCAATACCGGATTTTGTTTACTTAATATTCCCATGGCTTTTGCCAAAGTGCAACCATTACGATATTTAGAATCATCACCAACAAATATGAAATGTTTCTTATTATCTTCCCAATTATAGGTTTTACACTGCGTAATATTCACCTTCTCAACATCCGGAAAACATACATGAACATTTTCCGTAGGAACACTAAAGTATGATACAAAACGTTTTTTCACAATAGGTGTTTGTACAACAAACTGTGTATTTTTAACCCATGTACGCTTTACTATGCGAGGAAAAATATGCTTATAATTGAACAATGTTCTTTCTGTACGTTTGAAAGGATTGTAAACTCCCGGATACAACGGCAATGACTGATGAAAATAAACAATCTGCTTACTTCCCCCGATCTTCTTATATCCATTGTTCTGAAGTGAAACCACAACATCAGGCTTTACTCCCAACTTTACAATTTCATTTTGTAGCAATTTGCCTTCAAACAAAATTCGTTTTAACTTAGATTGTAGAGGAAAAGATATATATGTTACTCCCTCTATCACCACTTTCGGCAGTATGGGATTAATAAATATCCAATATTTGTTTTGCCCTATATACTTTGGCAGATGCGATAAAAACTGCTTATATATTGTTATACCTCCCCCGGCTTGTAAGGTTGTAGCAATTACGAAAATATTCATAACTATTATCCTTTCCAGTGCATTTTAACATATCTATTATGTATCATATCATTGCCACCATGCAGTATAAGTTTTGCTTCATTGGTATCAGCAAACTGCAACAGGTTACGAGTCCGCAAACCATCCGCATACAGTTGGTCAAAATAATTACCTGGTATACTGGAATACATAGTGTTGTAACCATAACGTTTACACTCATCAAGTACTAATTGCGAAAAATAACCTATAGGGAAACATATTTCATCCACCGTTTTACCCAAAAATTCTGTGAGTGTTTTTTTCGATTCATAAAGTTCTTGTACCAATTCCTCTTTAGTAAATTCAGTTAAATCGCTGTGGCTCCAAGCATGACACTGAAATACAAAGCCCTCTTTCTGGAGTTCAAGAATTTCATCTTTATTGAGATACCCCGGCTTTCCGATCAAGCTTATCGCAAGAAAAACTGTTGGACGCAAACCATTATCTATGAAAAACTGCTTGGTATCATAAATGCCACGGAAGCCATCGTCAAAGCATATCATCACCTCTTTATTAGGATTCTCTATTTTAGCTTTTATGGTAAAGCCAGCTTTTCGTATAACCTTAATGTGCTGTGCAAACATATTGAGTGAAGTACCCATATCAGTGTATTTCTTATTGCTATACACGTCATGATAATACACTATCTTACTTTTTTTATTATGATATAATATGCTTGAGAACCATAGCAGAACTTTTTTTATTATTTTTTTCATCATGCAGTTTTGTTTATAAATTCTTCCAAACACCTACGATAGAGTGAATAGTTCCAATAATTATGCATAAACTTATACGCATTATCAGAACATTTCTTATATGTGTCGACGCTTGATATTTGTTCCATGACATTAACAAGTGCCTGTTCATCGTATGCATCAAACACAAAACCTGTATCGTTACCATCTACAAGATCATAATGTGCCCCCACCTCATTACTCACGAGCACTGGCATTCCTGCTGACATGGCCTCGTTAACAACCAATCCCCAAGGTTCATAAGTAGAAGGCAACACCAACACATGATTCTGACGATAAACATCCAATAGATCGTTGCCATACTTTGGTCCATCCCAAAAGATAGAGCCACATGACGCATACCTATTCTTAAGCATTTCATCTAAAGTTCCTTTTCCCACAATATGTAATTCGCTATTTGCATATTTTTGGTGATAAACCAAAAAAGCACGAATCATAAAATCTATATTTTTACACTCTATCAATCGCCCAACATATACGAAGCGCATTATATCTGTTTTTTTCTGCTTATACTCCTTGTTATCAAAATGTACATTATCTACCACCATCGGCATCAACAGAACCCTCTCTTGCGCCATACCAAACTTACGAAACAAGTCTTTGTGTGTATAACTACCACCAGCAAGACCATAAATATGTTTGTTTCCAAACACTATGCTTAGATACATGCGTTTTATCCAACGTTTAAACAGCCCTACCGGTTCTCTATACTGAGTGTCAGAGTCTATACCAATAGATTTACTATACCATACATTTAAGACAAACAGCATAAAAAACGACAAGCCTGTATATCCGTTAAATATAACAGTATCGTATTCCTTGAGTACACGTCGCATATAACACCACTGTCTCCATTTCGACAGGTCTGCAAGCACATCCTTCTTCCCCTCACCCCCTGTATTTTTTGCCTCGCTATCGCCCAATAGATAACAGTAATCTATTCCCATTGGCACATAGACTCTAAGATTTCGATCTACCGTATAACTGGCAGGTTCAGCAAGAAAAGCAAAAACCTTCATCAGCCTTTATATTTTTTTAAAGTTTTACGCATATGTGAAGCAGCAATCTTAAACAGCACATACCAATTCCCCCACTTGGTTTTAGATGCCATAAAGCGATAGAGATTTTCTACTTGGGGTCGGAAATTTTGCATTTTATAATCATAGCCACCGCGACCAAAATCAACAACAGAGCCACCAATTTGAGATTTTTCAACAATGTACCTCACATTATTCCACAAATTGAATTGGCCTGATTTATACAATATCACCCATCTCATACTATAAGTTCTCTGCTCATTCACAAATACAAAACCTAACGATATTGGCTCACCATTGTCATATAGAACAGGCAATTCTACCAACCCATTCTCGTAAAGTTTACGCATAAATAACCTCATAGTATCACTTAAATATGATGACGAACGTAAACCAGAATCAATCATCAATTGTATAATTCGATTTATCACATGTTCCGGATAAGGTTCATTGGCAATATTAAAAATTTTCATATTACATTGAACCGTTTTTTTGCCAAGTGTAACCAAACGCTTCCGTTCTTTGGCATTTAAGTGTCGAAACTCACTAAAAATATTCTCAGATTTAGGACAGTTTAACCATGAGTGTTCTGTTTGCGAAAAAACGAAAGCATTGCCTTGAAACACTTTCCAATATGTCAAAATAGGAGAATTAGAAACTACATTATCAAGCAACAGGAGCTTTATCAACTTATCTTCCTCTACAAATTTCCAGACATCGTTCATCAAATTATATATAGCTACAACCTCTTTCGATATAATAATATTACAAAAATCGGTATGTCTATCATTTATAAACTTTAAGAATCTCTTTTCATTTATGTAAAAAGGGAATATAGCCTGCAATTCTTTATCATTAGTACGGTATGTTATAATATAAAGTTTATCATTTTTGGTTGCAAACGTCTCCCAAGCAATCCAATTATACTTAAATGTTTGGAAAAATGTTACATCATTAGCATTATGAAATAATGAATTCCATTCAATCTCTAAATTCTTGAACTTATCAATAGCATCTATTATTTCTATCATATTTACTCTTGTGTTATTTTATATTTATTATCCACGATTACATTGGCCAAAGCTATCAATATCCACACATGCAAAAAAGAAAAGTCACCTGCAGCCATAATATAGCCCTCCGCAAAAAGATGGATGCTTCGCCATACCAATAAAGTTATCACTAACAGCAATTGCAGTGGATACCTTTTTGCATTGAACATATACTTTATTATTGGTTTTAGTACTAATATGGCAAAGAATAATGTTCCTAATAGTCCAACTGATGACAACATAAAAAACCAACTGGTACCTGGTTCAATGCCACCATTAGCACGCACACTGTCAGCCGACTTCTTAAGGTCAACACTAGAGAATCCTATTCCCAGAACTGGGCTCGATTCAAACTCCGCTTTTCTAGCATTCCACATATCATCCCTACTTGAAAACTGTCCTCCCATTGCATTACGCGCCTCTGTTTTTTCACGCACTCTTTCAGTATAAGGATACCATACAGGAGATGAGACAACCACAAGAAATAGAGCCACAATTAAATATTTCATGAATTTACCCACATTGCCCAAATAAAACCATAAATAAAAGAATAATGCAACAAACGTAGCTCCCAATGCAGCACGAGATGCACCTAAAAAACTAACAAGAACAGATGCAACAGACGCACCCAAGAAGCCCCATTTTTTATAAAAAGTTGTATCAGGATTATTTGTTTCATCAAGAAATAACTTAAAGCAAAGTAAAGATGATATACCACCAATACTACTCATTGTCATACTATGATTAGTAAATCCATTAAATCCGGACCACCCATGAAACAATGGAATATGTGCCAAATATCCACCAAACGAAATTAATGTACCGACTATAATAACCTTGTTTATTAAACCATACAAATTCCATTTAAATTTATTCGATGCATTTCCTTCATTTAATGGTCCAATTGCTAAAATCATTAAACAAAAAGAAATCAACCTATATTCAGCCTGAAATATGGACGGGATATCATTGATAAGAATAGATAAAACACATGCTATTATAAATAATACCATCGTAACATTAATCCTCACACCATTGATAAGACCTATTAAACCAATAAAAGCAAACCATCCGTAATAAGCAGTCTGAGGTATAGGAAGCCCAATACATAGTGAATTTGAGAATGCTATGATTACAGATAAAATTAAAATAATATTGCTATTCATTTTTGTGTTAAATAATTCACAAATGGTTCTATAAGTTCATTTATATCTACAGGATATTTAAGTATCTGCTTTTCTCGGTTTTTAATGTAGTGGCTAATATTTCGAGCAAGTGCCTTGTAGTCGTGTGGTTCAATCACCCAATTGTCAAAATCTTCATCTCGTATATATTCTGTGATACCAGAACCTTTGGCCGTCATAAAAGGCACGCCACAAGCATAAGCCTCAGTATAGACACACCCAAAGGCATCCCAGTAAGATGGAAGAACAAATAAATCCAAAGTATTATAGAAAGCATTTAGTTGACGATGGTCAACTTCATTTTGAAATTCAAAATACTTTGTCAATCCACGTTCGCACACATAACGTTCACATGATTCACGAGTATAACCAGTCCCAACAAACGAAACACGGATATTCCTATACCCATTATTGACTAAAATTTCGACAGCTTTTATAAGCGTAATTTGATCTTTAAGCTTCCAAAAATTAGCAACGCAACCAATATTAAAGCCTGTATGCACTTCTCCTGCCCAATAAAATTTCGTTGTATCAACCCCATTATACAGTACATATTTATCCTTCAAACAAATCCCCTCATAGGCTTCCAAATAACGAAGTATTTCCTTACTAACTCCCACATGTAAATCTACTTTATTACACAATTTAATCCCATAACTAATACAACGTTTCCTGTGCCATAGCATATTGGCAAAGCGTCCATCTGTAAGACTGAGCACATCATATCCATGGTGCTGAAGCACTGTCGTTGCCTTAGAATTGTGATATTTCACAAAGTTGGCATACTTTGCATTACCGATTACATGAGCATGCACCACTGCGATGTCCTCAAACATAATACCTATACGTTTTAACGCTTTTTCAAAAGAACGTAAGCTGAGATAGTCTCCAGCTCCAGGCCACGCATTAGTAGGCAGATTATACTGAATAAAACGATACACATGTATACCGTCATAATCATAGTCATCGCTCTTATGAAAGTATTGCTGCGGCATCATAACCACCACCCGATAACGCCCATCCTTCATTATAGCTTTCACTTGGTCATAGACATAAGGTCCCCGAAAAGACTGCATAGACGGGAAGAAAGCTGTTACCACCAAGTATATGGGTTTATTAATTAGCATTCTTAATTTCTTTTACAAATGGATAAAAATCACCACTCACGTTTCTTACTTTCTCCAAAAAATATCATGCGTGTAATAGGATTTAGCGATAATATTCTATCAACCAACAAACACAGAAAAATTACAAGCACCGCATACACAAAAGTTATCACTAATTGAAAAAAGAACCCATGGGGAATATTTAACACATCACGCAATGTACATGGCATAATTGCAATAAAAAGATAATGAATTGCATATATCGGTAATGTGTTCTTACCTATTATACTTAGTATCTTTGCCACTTTCAACTCTGAGTTTATCTCCCTACAAGCCATCCATACAACAACCACAGCACCACAAGCTGCAACAAACCAAATGACAAAACTCTCTATCGATGAGAAATACCAACCAATAATCAGCAGTAGCATACCAACAACATAACTATACTTGTTAAGAGTCACATCATTCACAAATTTATATTTGCGCATCAAAAGCCCCAATACAAAGAATGGAAAATAATACTGCACATTCTGTATGGGCAATATTCCACCAAGGTCAATATCCTTGATACGCCCCAATAAAATAACAGCATATATTGAACTATAAAGTACCATGTCAGCTACCATACAAAACTTAAACTTTTTAGAGGTGTAAGCTGCAAACGTATTCAATACATCACACCACCACAAAGCAATAAAGAACCAGTATCCTCCCCTATAAACCATTGACAAAGAAAATGTAATCCTTTCATCACAAAGATTTAGAACAATAGACCACACAACTAGAGGAACAAGCAAAGTTCTTGAACGTACCAAAAGTCGCGACATAGTCTCTTTAAAACTCTCTTCTCTATCTTTATGAGCCAAATAGCCACTAACTACAAAAAATAATGGCATTTCGCATATACCTATAATAGCAATTAAAGCCGTATGTTCAATCTTTAGGCTAAACAACACATGTCCCATCACAACCATCAACATTGCGATGCACCTTACGTAGTCAAGCTCATTAATACGTGTAATACTCATAGTTATAACCACTTTAATTTCAATGATTTCTCAAAAAACATCAAAACATTATCAATAACTATTCCTATTAGCCTCATCACTTTATGATATAATTTTCGCCATAAAGACACCATATTCTCAGTTTTTTTAGATTCCGATTGGCTTATAACTGACGTAAAACCTGACTCTGCATTATTATGCCAACAAACCTTAGTATTACAATTATATAATTCTATAATTCCATATTTGTCCCATCTTGGCCACCAATCCGAAGGTGTCACCATTGGATAATTCTCTTTCAATAATCCACAACCAATTTCACCTAAAAGAGGTCTACGTCCAACAACACACCCAAACCTAAAACAATTTACAGTTCTATTTCTCTCCTCTAAAGATAAATCTTTACCATATATCCTAGGTATCCGTTCTATTTTATATCCATACTTTTTTGACTGTTCAATAGAAAAGAATAGTCTATCTTTATCACGCCCTAAGTTTGTCAAGAAAAATCCCATATATTTAAATTAATTATGGTAAATTCCAATACAGCAAACTGAACAAAAGTAATCATACAGCATATACATCCTCAATCACAGTTTCCCAATCCTTTGCCAGCACCTGCCAATCGAAAGACTTGGCAAGTTTAATCGCCCCCTCTGCTAAAAGATCAAGCATCTCAGGATGCTGCTGTAGATTCTTAATAATAACTTCAATCTCCTCTACAGTATTAACTACAAATCCATTTTTGCCAGTGGTTATCCACTCTGTAGCGCCATAATCACCATATACCACAGAAGGCACCCCCATGGATGCAGTTTCAAGTGTAACTTTAGGAAATCCTTCAGAACGTGAAGGGAAAATGTGCAAATCAATACCTTTGAGAAACTCCGATATTTGAGTATGGCTCATTAAACCATGATAGACACAGTTCCTCAGTCCTTTGGATTTAATTTCCTCAACTACATCATAACCAATACCACCACCAACTATATGAAAAGTGAGCTCCGGAAACTTCTCTGCTATTGCATAGAAATCATCAATGCCCTTATAGCGAATATTATTACCTATAAACGCTATATTATGTAACTTATCTCTAGATCTACTTTGAGGTTGAAATAGCTCTGTGTCAATACCTAAATACAGCACTCCGTCAGAATTAATCCCAAGCAATTCCTTATTCTTCTCAGACATGTATTTGGTAATAGCATAGGTTTTCGTCGTAAAGCTATAGACGTTTACAATAGCTTCCTTAGAGCCATAAGATGCAATAGATTTATCTAGATTTGTACTTGATATGACCCCCTCAACAGTTGTGAACGACTTCTTACCAAACCACTTCAGGCACCTACTACAGAACTCCCATATTTCACCTTTTGGCAAATATGCCACGTCACACCACATAATACCTCTCAAATATGTAAGATAACGAAAATAACGTTGAGGACGCAAACACTTAAACAACTTTATGCCAACCAAATCACTATCCACACTCAAATTACCATTTGGGAAAAGCATTGCCGCACACTCAATCTTCCCCTTATTAAGATATTTTGCCAAAGCACGACAATTCAAATTTTGCGCATTAGTGTAATTAACGTATCCTCCAAGGAACACTTTTATCTTTTTAGTCTTCATTTCCTGTGAGTATTTTTAATACCTGTTGTTTGTTAAACGAAGCGTATGCACTATCATACCATTCCTTTACAACCTTACAATCTTCTTCATAAACCTGCTTGTCCGCTATCCGTGTTCCCACCTCTAATAAACTCATACTTTCATAAAGAGGATAGCGATATTGTTCATAAAAGATTGTTGTACCATGAGACAACACCTCATCAACCAAGAAAAAAGTAGGAACACCAAAATTTGCATATTCGAAACTAGTAGTAGAACTCCATGTAATATGGAATAAAGCTAAAGGAACCAACTCTATTAATGTTTTTGTGGTAAACTCTACAAACGGATGTTTTGTGGTGACATCACTCAAATCTACCTCATTATTAAAACGAGGATGGTGCTTCAACAACACCTTATAACCCCATTTATCCAATTGCTCCAAGCACTCATACAACATCTTAGGCGAATGCTTATACCACATTTCACCATCTGATGTTATTTGCAAAGATATTACAACGCACTCTCGTTTTTGATATACAATATCAATCGCAGAAGTTGGTATTGGATAACCAACTACCCTTATCCTCTTACATAATTCATCTTTAGGCAAAGCTCCTTCAAAAGCATGTCGGTAAAGTGTTCCCCATAGCATCACACGTCTGTTACACTTTGTATATGAGGGTGTCAATTTGTCTTTCTCTATAAAATACCCGGGATGTCCATTAAATATAATTCCATGTTGATAGTCGTACACAACACCATTTGGACTCAACTCGGCTAAAACATCAATCATAGAGTTTGAGATTGTAATATATCTCTTTGCTCTAAACCTATGAAAGGTAATTGCATCCCAAACATGAGCTATCTTCGCATCTATCTCTACAGATATTTTTCCTTTATGACTAATACGCATTAGCTTACGCATTATTGTCACAATCCAAAAGAAAGCATCTGCTTTCATACACTGAGGAGCACGAGGATTAGAAGTCCCACCATCAGGTTCTTCCATTATAAGATATTTCACCCCATTCTCTTTACAAACCTCAACTATCAAATCAAAATAAGGATTCGTACCTTTAGTTGAACGATTGAAATGCTGCGGATAATATAGAACTACATCTATATTTTTGCCAAACAAAATGTGCTTGGTCAATTGAATAAAAGAATATAAGATATCGAAAAACATTATAACATTAAAATTACAACTTTACAGCCTTTGTTGATATATACTTATAAGCCACCATGCAACTACTACTGTAAATGTTAGTGTTGATACAAAATAAATGATAGGATTAACAAATAAGGGCCTAAATGCAAGTAATGCTATATGCTGAACTATATAAAACTCAAAACTAATATTGCCTAGAAATTCAAGCCATTTTACTTTTTTTATTTCGTCAAAGTTATATTTCCAAAAAACAATCACAATCATCGCCGCACCAATACCCCGAAAAAACATGTATATTTTACCTGCTCCCCAATATACATGTGCAAGTAAAAACACAGCTATACAAATCCATATAACAAGGACAATCTTATTTTGTAGAAACTTCAATTCATTCTTTTGCGTGATATAACGAGCCAAAGTTCCTATGCAGCAGACTGCTACTAAGTAAATCAAACTGTACATCGGTTGATTGGTGAAAAGAGCAAATAAGCCCAATGCCAATAGCCCCCATGAATATTTCCACCCCACTTTATTTATAACTCCAATAATAAGAGGCATTATCAAAAACAACCACACTTCATATTCTAAATACCATGCGGAAGGATTAATCTGATTTTCTGCATCTTTAATAAACAAACACGATGCACTTTTTAGAAAATCCGACATCATTATTGGGTAATTCCAAAATTTGTTACCCCATTCAGTAAAACAAGAAACATTCCACTCAAGATGACAGTTTGCAAACAACATTCCAAAAAGCAATATTATAATGTGGGCAGGATAGATATGTAACACTTTTCGCTGTATACCATTAAAATAACGTTCTACAGAAAAAGACTTTGTATTACAATAGAAAAAGCCAGAAAGCACAAAGAATATTGCCACTGCTATTGATCCATCAACTATAAAACTCCATCGCATAAGACGAAAATCATTCACAGGATTCCAATCAACTGCCTTCACATAATGCGAAAGATATACTATTACAGCACAAATAGCACGAAGATACTGTATTCCTACATTTTTGCCCCCAACCAAGGGGTGTACAATATTAAGATTCGGCATATCACAACATCATACATTTACCGGTTTTTAATATAATCTCTTATATGAATTATCAAATATCTAAAACTTTTATCGATGCATACAAATAATATCGTAAGTAATAATAGGACTAAACATCCAATAATTAAACAGTATGTAAGAGCGCCAACTATTGATGTTGAATTAATTAAAGAACTGATATCCCTTTCAATATACAAAATAGAGCATATTACAATAAAAAGGATAACAACATATTTAAAAAACACTGGTACATATTCTTTAATTATGGACACTTGGAAACCATTTTTAAATAGATAAAATGGTTGCCAACAAATTTTTATAAGCAAATCAGCTATTGTAAAAGCGAATAAGATACCAGGTAATCCGAAATACTTACCTAATATTAATGATAGAGACACACTAATAAGCACCTCTGCTATTGGAGCCCATACATCTTGGAACAATCCATAAGCATCTTTGAAGTTTGTGACAGTAAGACGCGCTTGAAGTATGAAAATATGAATAGACATCAGTATGAGAACTAATTGAGGCATAATATATTCTTCACCTAGCCATACAAGAATTAACTTCGGAACAGCAAAATAAAGCGTTATACTGCACAACCCTGCAACAAAGTATCTTAAACTCATTAGTTCAAAAAACACTTTAAGCAGTTTTTCTTTGTTACCCTCTGCTATTAAATTTCCTATACTAGCTCCCATACCAATAAACAAACCATCAAAAAAGGCTGTTATTTTAGACATCAGCATATTATAGTTGCCATATATTGCAACCATAGACAATGAAGAAAAAATACTTATAAAAATATTTATTGACCCATTAAATATTAAATGAGATAACTTAAATGCAAAAACTTGCTTTGTCCTTACCCACAAGTCTTTGTAATCTTTAAATTTAGCTCTTCCTAATTTAATAGAAGTATTTAGCCATGGATAGCGTATCTTCACAGAAAGATGAAGAATGATAGAGTTTACTGTTCCCGCAACAATCTCCCAACATATCCACCAAATATAGCAAAATGGCAGTAATGATGATGCCATCTGTAACAATGTCTTTACAACAGTAATAGTATTATAGCGATATATTATTACATAGTTATTCTGCGATGCAGAAAGAATAATCTGCTTATAATTAACAAAATAACTAAGAAGAGCACCATATACCATTGAGAAGAACATGAAATACACTAACCATAGTGGAATATTTATATCCTTAAACATTAACGGAAAAAAGCACGATAATATAAGACTAGCACCACCTATCAATATACCTATACGGGAATAAAGGAAGCCATAAACTGATACAATATCACTTATTTTTTCTCTTTCATCATTAAATAAAGGCTTATAAAGGGTAACACCAACAGCAGTACCAATACCCAGCTCTGTGATATTCATCAAATTAAGTATATCGCCTAACGTTGATGACAATCCCAAGAACTCTGTACCGAGATTATCTAAGAAAACTTTACGAGAGAAGAAAGCCAAAACTGCCGTAATAACATAAAATATCACGTTCACTTTGGCATTTTTTATAGATTTCTGTATTCTACTTGCCATTAAAATCCTTTTTCAAAACTCAATTATTCCTTGTTGAGATAATAAGAGTCTGTGTCACTTACTTTTTTAGCAGGATTACCTGCTACGGTAATTCCAGGTTCATTTATAGAATGTACGACTACTGCATTTGCACCAATTACCACATCACTAGCTATAGTAATATTACCAATAATCTTTGCACCACTTCCAAGTAAATACCCTATCCCCTATCTGCGGAGCACTAGGTTTATCATAACGTCCCTGCCAACCAATTGTAACATCAGACAAAATCTTGCAATCCTTTCCTATTTTAGCGTTAAGATGCACCACAATCTTACCATGGACAATATGAAGACCAGAATCAGCACAGTTAGGGTTAAGTTCTATACCTGTAATTGCACGTAATCTTGATAACTTCTTCATAAAATATATGCGTTTCACCCCCATGAAATATTATTACGATTAATAAAATATTCCAAGTATCTAAGACATTTAGTAAATTCATAGTTATAATCGGGAAATAGCCATTCAAGTATTCGTTGTTTTAATGAAGGATACAGTATCTTATGTTGAGCCTTGCGGTCTTCAAGAAGATAATGCTTTAAATCCTGTTTAGACTGTATCATTGTTCCATTAAATAAACTTTACTAATTATTTTACGAAGTTGTTCCTCGCCTATGATTACCTCCACAAATTCACGAAACACGCCTTCCCCACCCTTTTTGGAAAGAGGAACATTGGCTAGTTGTTTCACATACTCGGGAGCTGATGTCGGAACACCGGCAAATCCCACTTTAGAAAGAACATCCATATCATTAAGATCGTCACCTATATAGGCAACTTGTGCCAAAGTGATCGATAATTCCTTACACAGATTCTTTACAATAGAAAGTTTATCTTTTACTCCAAGATAACAATAATCCACTTTCAATTTATCTGCACGACGTTGTACTATTTGAGTATTCTCACCAGTAATAATCCCCACGGGAATATGAAGATTGTGGGCAAATAGCACACCTGCACTATCATATGTGTTGAACTTCTTTAATTCTACATTGTCAGCATCATAATACATCCCCCCATCAGTCCACACCCCGTCAATGTCGGTAAGAATAAGTTTCGGCAGCATATTATAAGATGTACTTTGGGTAAATTATTTCATTGGCAGGAATATCTTCCTTAACAGTATGGCCAATTACTAAATCCTTCTGGCTCCATTTGAAACCATCGCCAGGACTAAGCATATGTATATCTTCTTCTGTAATAATCCCACCAGCTTTCAATGCACGTTTGCTTGCAATAGAACGTTCAAGCTTCTCCTTGGCAGTAGTAACATTCTTATCGATATACAAATCCTCAGTTCCAAGCCATTTTTCTGCAATACGAATGTCCCTAATCATACGGTTTACACCATCGGGTCCCAATGAACCAGCCTGGTCGGTACCTTTCATGTGACGGTCTATAGTGATATGCTTCTCTATAATCTCAGCTCCCATACCTACTGCTACCACAGGAGCCGAAATACCGATAGTATGATCTGAAAAACCTATTGGATACTGGCTATAGTGTTTCTTCAAATAACTGATAGTTTTAAGATTAAGATTATCAGGATGTGTAGGATATTGTGATACACAATGTAATATTGAAATATTGGAATGGTAACGCGTAATCGTGTCAAGAGCATTATCAAGTTCTTGTTTTCCTGCCATACCAGTAGAAAGAATTATAGGTATCTTAGTTTCTGCCATCGCTGCAAGCAAAGGAAGATTGGTAAGATCACGACTCGCTACTTTCAAATAGTCGGGAGTAAAAAGTTTAAGCAATGACATGCAACCTTTAGCACAAAGTGTCTCAACAAAATCGAGACCTTTTTCCTTAGCATACTTATATACTTCATAATGAGCCTCGTCATCAAGTTCAAGAAAGGCACGATGTTCGCCATAAGTACGACCAAATGAATTAGGAGTATCGTAGATACGATTCATCTGTGAATTAGTCAGTTCTTCGTTAAGATCACGCTTAGTCATCTTAACTGCATTCATTGGCCTTAAATCTATACCAAATGTTTCCTCTTTAACAGGACGAGAAATCAATTCGACTATTAACTTTGCCACATCAACAGAACCATTATGGTTTTGACCAATCTCACCTATAATATAAGTTTCACCTTTAGTTATCATTTTGAATTTTTATTTATTTGTTGAACCATTGCATTATAAGTATCCGGATGCTCATCGAGATAAGACACAACTTCATCAATTGTAGGATATGGATTTACCTTACAAAGCTCAGCATAAACTTTCTGTGCATTAGCAAAATCTTCAAGCGTATCTATTGTAAGGCGTATATTCGAACGACCTTTAAGACAAATAGGGCCTTCAATCCATTCTACCTTAAAAATTGCAGGGTTTGAATATATGTAGTTAGTTACATGTTCATGATAGATTTTCTCACTTGTTAAACGCTGTACCTTCTTTAATGCATCTAAAGAGACATATTCTGCCCAAAAGCCAAAATGAGTTTTAATGGAAGGGAAACCGTTAATATCAAAACTAATATACTCAGCATCAGCCTTATTTGCAACTTCAACCAATTTCTTAATTGAGTTCAGCTCAAGAAAAGGATTATCAGAGCAGATACGGATGATTCTATCCACTCCATTTGCTTCTGCTGCATCTATAAAACGCTTCAAAACATCATTTTCTTCCCCTCTAAAGCATATTATATTACGTTCTTCACAAAACTGTTCTATTACATCATTCTCAGAACCTACTGAGGTAGCAATAATAATCTTTGTATCTGCAATCTGATTTAATTTATCTACAAGCAAATCCAAAATACAATTATTATTATAAAATGGGCGTAACACTTTATGCGGTAACCTAGTTGACCCCATACGAGCCTGAACCAAAAATGCAGTTTTCATGTATTATTTTTTACTTATATAGAATTTATTTCTTTCTCCAAACCATCTTATCAACCACACCAGTATAACTCTGAATAATCTTCACCACCTTGTTGGCAACATCCTCAACATACACAGGTACAGGTATCCCATTATCCCCCTCGGCATTCATAGCAATAGCCGTATCTACAGCCTGAAGAAGAGATTTTTCGTCAATGCCTGCAAGGATAAAGCCAGCCTTGTCCAACGATTCGGGACGTTCAGTACTGGTGCGGATACAGACAGCCGGAAAAGGATGCCCCACACTGGTAAAGAAACTGCTTTCCTCGGGCAGGGTACCTGAATCACTGATCACAGCAGCAGCATTCATCTGCAGGCAGTTGTAGTCATGAAAACCGAGAGGCTCGTGGCGAATTACACGTTTATCCAATTGGAAACCGCTCTTCTCAATGCGGTTGCGCGAGCGCGGATGACAACTGTAAAGGATAGGCATGTCATACTTCTCAGCTATGGCATTGATGGCATTGAACAGTGAAAGGAAATTCTCCTCTGTATCTATGTTCTCCTCGCGGTGGGCACTGAGCAGAATGTATTTGCCCTTCTCCAAACCGAGACGTTGATGAATGTCGCTGGCTTCTATGTCAGCAAGATTGGCATGCAATACCTCAGCCATGGGACTACCGGTTACATAGGTACGTTCTTTGGGAAAACCACACTCGTGAAGGTATCTTCTTGCGTGCTCGCTGTATGCCAGATTTACATCACTGATGATATCAACAATACGTCGGTTGGTCTCCTCAGGAAGACATTCATCCTTGCAACGGTTTCCTGCCTCCATGTGGAAAATGGGAATATGAAGACGTTTTGCTGCGATAGCACTCAAGCAAGAATTGGTATCACCTAATATAAGCAATGCATCAGGTTTGATCGCATTCATTAATTTGTAGGAGCAGTTGATTATATTGCCAACCGTTGAACCCAAGTCGTCACCTACGGCATCCATATAAACCTCAGGATCGGCTAATTTCAAATCCTTGAAAAAAACTCCGTTGAGGTTGTAATCATAGTTCTGACCGGTATGCGCCAAAACTGTATCAAAGTATTTGCGACACTTGGTGATAACTGCCGCAAGACGAATAATCTCCGGTCTTGTACCTACTATGATAAGAAGTTTCAGTTTGCCGTTATCCGCAAACTTTACATCGCTATAATCTGTTTTAATATCTGCCATAATGTATTTATTCTACGGGTAAGAAATAAGTGTCCGGACAATTGGGGTCAAATGCCTCGTTGGCCCACATGAGGGTTACCAAATCGCAAGTATCAGAGAGGTTTATGATATTGTGAGTATAGCCGGGCAACATGTGTACAGCCTCTATCTTATCACCGCTAACCTCAAAATTCAACACTTCGTCAGAATCTATCCGGCGTTGCTGAATGAGAGCCTTACCCGATACAACAATAAAAAACTCCCATTTCGTATGATGCCAATGCTGCCCCTTGGTAATACCGGGCTTACTGATGTTCACACTAAACTGACCACAGTTCATTGTCTTCAGTAACTCGGTGAAACTCCCACGGTCATCTACGTTCATCTTCAACGGAAAGATTACCTTTTCTTGGGGTAAATAGCTAAGGAAGGTACTATAAAGTTTCTTGGCGAATGAGTTCCCGGGAATCTCGGGCATTACCAATGTTTGGGGCTGTGCCTTAAAGGATTCGAGTAACGAAACGATTTCACCAAGGGTTGCTTTGTGGGTAGTAGGCACAGCACAGTAACGCCCGTCAGCATTAAGGACTGTCTCCACACCGTCAAACTCACAATGATGTTCTTCACCTTGCAAAGCATTTATCATTTCTTTTACAAGGTCATCAATATAAAGAAGTTCAAGCTCTGCACCGGGATCATTAACCTGTATGGCAAGGTCGTTGGCGATGTTGTTGCAGAATGTGGCAACCGCACTGTTATAATTAGGACGACACCATTTGCCAAAGAGATTCGGGAAACGATAGACCAATACTCTGGCACCTGTTTCTCTACCATATTCAAAGAACAGTTCCTCACCCGCCAACTTGCTCTTACCGTAATCGCTGGTACCGTAACGGCCAATCAGGGTTGCCTGGATGCTACTTGACAACATCACGGGGCAATTGTTCTTATGAGCCTTCAAACAATCGAGCAACATTGACGCGAAGCCGAAGTTGCCGCTCATAAACTCGCTATTCTCTTTGGGACGGTTTACACCTGCCAAATTGAAAACAAAGTCACAGTCAGAACAGTAAGCATCCAGTTCCTCCTGACTACTGTCTATGTCATACTCATAAACAACGTCAATAACAAGACCGCCATAACAGCGGGCCTTTCCTTCCTTTATATTGTTGAGTTCGGCACAAAGATTCTTTCCTACAAAACCTTTGGCACCTGTAACCAATATCTTCATTATTCTGAACGGATTTCTTTAGACTTTGCACGCTCTATTAAACCGAGATCTTCCTGAATGAAACGTAAGCGCATAAGCTGTTCCTTCATCCCCTCAACATCCAGACGTGCGGTATTGTGAGAGTGATAGTCCTCAATTGCTGAAACCTTCTCATTACCTTCCACAAAGAACTTGTCATAGTTGAGGTCACGAGTGTCGCAAGGAATGCGGTAGTAGTTGCCGCAATCAATAGCTTTTGCCATTTCCTCACGGGTAACCAAAGTCTCATAGAGTTTTTCACCGTGACGGGTACCGATGATCTTAACCTCGGTTTCACCGTATTTAGGATCAATCCTGGAATAAATCTGCTTCAAAGCTTCAGCAAGCACATCCAAGGTGGCGGCAGGAGCCTTCTGTACGAAAAGGTCACCATTGTGACCATGGGTAAAGGCATAGACAACGAGGTCTACCGCATCATCCAAAGTCATCATGAAACGGGTCATATTGGGATCGGTAATGGTTATGGATTTACCCAACATGATTTGTTCCACCCACAAAGGAATAACCGAACCACGCGATGCCATTACATTGCCATAGCGGGTACAACAGATAGTCGTCTGAGCACCTTCACCTAATTCCCGTCCCTTCGCAATAGCCACCTTTTCCATCAAAGCTTTGGAGATCCCCATGGCATTGATGGGATAAGCCGCCTTGTCAGTAGAAAGAACGACTACATTCTTCACGCCGTGATCAATGGCTGAAAGCAGCACATTGCTTGTGCCCATCACATTGGTCATGGCCGCTTCCATAGGGAAGAATTCACAGGAAGGCACCTGTTTCAAAGCGGCAGCAGCAAACACATAGTCCACTCCACGCATCGCAACATCCACAGATTCACGGTTACGAACATTACCAATATAAAACTTCACCTTTGACGCCTGTTCGGGATGCTGTGCCTGAAGATGGTGACGCATATCATCCTGTTTCTTTTCATCCCGTGAAAAAATACGGATTTCCTTGATATCACTTGTGAGAAAACGACGGAGTACGGCATTACCGAATGAACCTGTACCACCTGTGATTAACAGGACTTTGTCTTTAAACACTGACATATCTTTGATATTTTTTATTAATTAGTCTTGTTTTTTACCTTATGCTCCCCATAACCGTAACCATAACCATATCGTTTACCATAGCCATAGTATTTGCCATATTTACCATAACCATAGTAATAGCCATATTTCTTCTTCTGAAGATTCAAACCATTGATGGCAATACAGAGATTAGGCAGTTTATTGTTTTCGGCAAGTTCGTTAATCAAAGTGAACTCTGCCTTACGGGTGTAATCAGCACGACATACATAGACGGATAAATCCGCCACACGTCCTATTAGCAAAGTATCTGTTACCATACCTACCGGAGCCGTATCCAATATCACATAATCAAAGCTCTTCTTAAGTGTTTCAACAGCTTTCTCCAATCCGTCACGAGCCAATAACTCTGTCGGATTAGGAGGAACTGTACCACCAGGAAGAATATATAAGTTCTTGTTTATATCAGAAGCCTGTACCAAATCAATCAGATTTATAGCAGGATTAGTCAGAAACTGGGTAATACCATGCTCCTTTCTAGGTATGTTGAAGACCTTATTCAAGCCCGGTTTACGGATATCAAGCCCTACAATTACAACTTTCTTGCCTAACAAAGAAAGACTGATAGCCAAATTAGCGGATACAAAAGACTTCCCTTCACCACTCACTGTAGAGGTCACTAAAATTACATTCTTGCCATTTTCAAGCATGAACTGAAGATTGGTACGGACATTACGGAAAGTCTCGCTCATCAAATTGTTCTGATTCTCAAATACGGCAATAGAACCCGTCTTTTCATCTGCCAATGGAATATCACCAATAACAGGAAGCGAAGTCAGTTTTTCAACATCTACACGACCTTCTATCTTAAATTTGGTCAGACCAATCAGATAAATGATACCTACCGGAATACCTATTCCAAATACCAAAGCCGCAAGATAAATCGTACTCCGCTTCGGAGAAATTGGAGCGCCGTCCGCCTGTGCCTCGTCAATAATCTTGGCATTATTGGCTATAGCAGCCAAAACAATGGCATTCTCCTCACGCTTTTGAAGTAACATCAGATACAAGCCAGACTTGATTTCCTGCTGGCGGGCAATACTAACAAACTGACGTTCCTGAGTGGGCGCGTCACTGATACGACGAGAATAGCGGCCTGCCTCACGAGCTAAATCCGCCCTCGTAATTTCCAGACCTTTCAGCATTGCATCCAAAGTGGTCTGTATGTTGCCACGCATCGCACGGATGCTGGCATTAAGATTTACAATTGCCGGATTGTTTTCAGTCGATGTACGCAACAGACGGTTACGCTCGGACACCATTTCATTATACCGGTCAATTGCTCCCGCTACACTAGCATCCTGTAAACCGACATTCGAAGGCAACACTTCATATTCGGCACCCTGCAGATATCTTTGCAAATCCATGACAAGATTAATCTGAGTCTGATTCTCCACGCGTTTCTTCTCATATTCGGCATTACCAGCCAAGGCTATTTGGGCTTCACTTGTCAAATCCGTAATACCTGCGCTACGCTTGAAGTTCTCCAAATCACGCTCTGTACTGCCCAGTTCTTTTGAGATAATACCGATACGTTCGTCAATAAACTCGGCTGTTCTCTGAGCCACCTCATTCTTGTCATTGTTGGCATTGATATTATACATTTCAAGCAGCTTGTCTATATAGTCCTTACCACGTTGGGTATTGGAGTTTTTAAGTGAAACGGTTACTACTGAAGTAGCCTTCGAGGTAGGGATTATTGACAGGGAACCGGCGTATCCTTTCGCTACAGAAAAAGGTCTGTTAATATAAGCCGTGATATGGCGTTCTTTTGTTACACTCTCAGGACGAAGTGATGACAAGGTATCGTTGTTCGCAAAAAAAGCAATTGTACCTTCATCGGTCGGGAGTACGGCAGGCAATTTCTCAAAACGTTTCCGGTACTCTTTTTCTCCCACCTTAATCTGTACATCCATCACACCGGAAGGTTGCAAGGACATATCTACTTCCATTGTCTGAGGAAGTTTATCCGCTTCCTGAGGAGTCAGGCTCACTAAGACAGGAGAAGTGCGATACAGTTCCTTTTTGGGAAACCTGTCCTCGTCCATATAAGTCACGAACAATCCCAGAGAACTGACCACCTCCCTTGCCAATGTTCTGGAACTCAAAACTTCAATTTCATTCTCTATATTACCCGATGAGGAGACAAAACCGTTCATCCCCATCTTTTCCAGTTCGGATGACATATTCGCACCACCGCCTTTCTTCTCATCCTTGATCAGGACTGTGGCGGAAACATTATAAATGGGGGTTGTCAAACGTAAATACCCCCATGCTAAGGCAACACAGACTATTACCGAAGCTACGAACCATGGCCAATGAATCAGATAATGGAAAAGGATTTCCTGAATATTGATCTGCTCTTCAGATTGTACTCCCGTTTTTTCTTTTCTTTCCTCAATCATATGATGTTATTATCTGAAGATTGTTACTAATAAACTTGCTAATGAAATCAAGATAGATGTAGCTGAGAACCAAATACTCGTACTGTTGCTGATATCCGAATTACGGGCCTTCGCCTTATTCGGAGTCACATATACAATATCATTCTGCTGCAACCAGTAATAAGGGGAAAGCAGAGTTTCAGCCTTATTCAAATCCAACGTTATGATCTGCTGCTTACCGTCAGCATCTTCACGAATCAATTTTACATTGTCACGCATTCCATAAATCGTCATGTCACCTGCCATGGCCAAAGCCTCCAACAGGTTCACTTTCTCATTGCTGATAGTGAATGTACCGGGACTGGCAACTTCACCCAATACGGAGATTTTATAGTTGACCATACGGGCGGTAACAATCGGAGTTTCTTTGATGTAAGGTTTCAGCTTCTCCATTATCATTTGCTCCACTTCCTTTTTGGTCAGTCCACCAACTTTCAATATTCCCAATACGGGAAAATTGATATTACCCTCATTATCTACCAGATAAGTCTGTTGGGAGGATTGGGAAGCACTCTGTGAGTTTCCGGCAGTCATACCGGCAGAACCGGTCGCGGTCAAGTTGAAAGGAGCCGCCAGTTCAGGGTTGGTACATGACACCACAACAGTAAGCTGATCTTTCGGCATTATCCTGGCATCATACAAAGTTTCCTGTTGGACAGCCTGTCCCACCACTTCAGAATCCTGCAGATAAGGAACTTTCTTATAGGACTGGCAGGAAGCAAGCAGAAAGATGGCAACTAAGCAGGAAAGTATTCCCCTAGCTTTTATCTGCATACTTGTAGCAATGCAAAATGATGTATTCATAATATATTCTAGTTTATTATTCTTTATCCAGTACCTCAAATCGCGGAGAATTCTTCGACTTGAATTCAGGCACTACTTTCTTCATCAGTCTGACCGTATCCATTATCTCTACAGCACGGGAAAGTCTCTCAAACTCTGTGTACGTATCAAGAATATCGGCATATTCATAACGACGGACTTTAGCAATCATAATCTTCTTGTTCTCAGTCGGAATCGTATTTTCCTTATCACTCAATACTTCCTCATAAAGCTTCTCGCCAGGGCGCAAGCCAGTGAATTCTATTTTGATATCCTCACCCGGACGGTAACCCGCCAGTTCAATCATACGGGTAGCCAAGTCTACAATCTTAACAGCCTTACCCATCTCAAAGACAAAGATTTCATTACCCTCTCCCATCGTAGCAGCCTCCATTACCAGGCGACAGGCTTCGGGAATGGTCATGAAGAAGCGGATGATATCAGGATGAGTGACTGTGACAGGGCCGCCATTCTCTATCTGTTCCCTGAAACGGGGAATGACCGAGCCATTGCTGCCCAATACGTTACCAAAACGGGTCGTGATGAATTTGGTATGACCTTTCACTTTTCCCTCACGAATGGCACAACCCAGACTTTGAACATAGATTTCAGCCAGACGTTTGGAGCATCCCATAACATTCGTTGGATTCACGGCCTTATCAGTGGAAACCATGATCATTTTTTCAGCACCATACTCCACAGCCATATCAGCTACCTGACGGGAACCTGTGACATTCACAAGGACAGCTTCGCAAGGGTTTTCCTCCATTAAAGGCACATGCTTGTAAGCGGCGGCATGAAAGACAACCTGAGGATGGTAAAGGTCAAATACCATACGTACGCGCTCTTTCACACGAACATCACCGATCACCGGAATAAAATCTATGGTAGGATAATTCTTTTCAAATTCCAAACGGACATTATGCAAGGGAGTTTCAGCAGAATCGAACATGATGAGTTTCTGAATACCCATCTGTACCAACTGACGGCAAAGTTCGCTGCCGATACTACCCGCAGCACCTGTTACCAGTACAACCTTACCCCGGAATTCTTCCGCAACCTGACGAAGGTTTATATTGATTTCGGCACGTCCCAGCAAATCTTCAATCTTGATGGGACGTACCCACTGATGGAAGTTTCCGTCAGAATCCGCCTCACTGATGGTAGGTGCAATCAGAGTTTTAAGGGAATTGCTCTTACAGTATTCCAAGAGACGGTTTTCCTCCAGACGGGTATCTTCGTAACGGGCAAAAAGAATACCCTTAATACCACGCTTACGCATGATATAGTCGACATCCGATTCATTTTCAAAGTAATAAATGGGAAGATCAGCCAGGCGCCGGCGGCTGTTATTCTTGCCATAGACATAAAAGCCCGCAACCTTATAATGCGCACTGTCGCGGAGACGGATTTTCAGGGCGACACTCTCTTCGTCAACACCATAAATAAGGATACGTGTGTTCTTTTTATTTACCCAGTCCAACAAGAAGTCATAGGTGATAATAAGTGATACACGAAAGACTGTCAGCGCAGCCAGTGTCAACAAACCGTCAAACAAGAGATAGGAAACTTTATAATTATCAGGTAACAGCGTTTCAGATATAATCCAAAAGGAAATCACTGACAAACATCCGACCTTGAACAGGACGGCACACATGATGCGCCAAAGCTCACGTGCCTGAGAAAAGCGGATGGTATTACGATAGGTGTGGAACAACAGAGCTCCTGCAATAGTTGCCACAAAAGAAACTCCGACAAACTGGCAAAGCATCCAATCGTTCATCGGAACATGTGCCATATAATGAATGACAGCATAAGCTACCAACGAACATAAGACAGATATTACTGTGTCAATCCCCAAAATAATCCAATAACTCAAGTAATTCTTACGAACATATTGAGCTATACCCCTTAATGTCTTTTCCATTATAGTATAAACGAATAAATTATATTTCAAATTGATTTATTTGACCGATAATTATCACCTTTGATATTTACATACATTTTCACATTGCATCTTTATAAAAAAATGCAATTCATAAATACTTTCATGGATTTTTATTTATTCGAGAGGTTATCGGCATATAGATATAACTTTTTATTGCCGATATCAGATAGACTGTCTGCTAGATTTTGCAAACTTTCATTACATTCTTGTAGTAAAATCCCCATACCCCCATAAAATAAACCGATGATTAATCGTGTAATTCCCCTTTTTTATGATACCGGCTCTACACATCCTACCGGTATATCTACACATGCACACCCTAGCATTGTCAATCGGACAGCAACCTTTGATTTCCCATTCACATTTACCAGCTCCCCTTCCAGTCCTGTTAATGGTCCTTTGATAACCCGTATCTTCTCTCCCGGTGCCAATGGCGATGTGCTCATACTAATCGTCTCATCCGAATAGTCGAGCATAAATTTGAATCGCAACATTTGCTGGTCGGGAATGACGGCCGGAGTACTCTCCCCACGGAGTACCATGTAACGGCTGATTGCGGATAAAGTCAAAACTTCTTTTTGTTCATGCGGATCAACGTGAACGAAAATCATCATCGGAAGTAATACCCGATCAACAACTTTACGGCGATCGCTCCATTGATGCACTTCCTGTTGAATCGGAAGGAAGTTTTCAATCCCCATTTTGGTAAGACGCTCACTCGTTTTTTTCTCGTGACAGACACGTACAATTGCCACTAACCAACGTTTAGAGCGCGCTACGCTTCTGCCAATCACATCTGTTGGCAGAACTTTTCGATCGTCATTTTTGTTAATGATCATGTATTTTTACCCTTCATTTTTCCGTCACTTTACAGACAACGGAATGAATTTGGTTGCAAAGATAGATAAAATTATAAATAGCAAACAAGAAAAAACACTTTCTTTTTACTCACAAATCTAAATATATGGTTAAAATGGGTATTACTTTTCCACACAACGAACAAAGCAAGCATCCTTGCCTCCACTTGTACCCCAACTGCCCATAGGATAGAAATCAAATGTAAAATAATTGAAGTCCCAAGCTACATTGTCTGTCATTGTATTATTTATTTTATTCTGACCGGTCTTGTCATACCAGTATATTGCACCGGGACGCATATAGATGTCATAAAACAATGGACAGTCTTTAACACCATGAGGATATAGAGCGGTGCTATCTGTCGGGAAATATGTATTTCTACTTGAAGCGTATCTTAAAATTCCTTTATATTGATTTCCTGCCGATTCACCTCGAAAATCCTTTCTATGTCCATAACCGGAAGCACCTATCGGAAAGAAAAGATTTTTTCCTGTTCGTTCGTTATAAACAAAACAGCCTCTCATTCCGCGTATTTTTGAGGTTGTGTAATCATAACCGTATACATCATTAAGATCATCAGCAACTTCTTTTGCCCCATCTCCATATAATACTCCATATCCTTGTTTAATATCTCCACTATCAAACAAGGCCTGATAGTCTGCGGCACTGGCAACCTTCCAACCGGTTTTAGGCTCTGTGAAATCAGAATTTTGGGTTATATCACTCCACTTTTTCTTTTCACTGCTTCCGGCTATTGTAAACAAGCCATCTGCAGGATATGATTTGTTGAAATCTTCCGGTTTGACATTAACCCAATATTCTTTGGGATTTTTATTATTCAACGCATCAATAGGATAATCCCAATTACCACGCCCAAACAGAGAGCCCTCGTCCAAAGGTGATTCCGCTTCTTCTGTTTTTGTCCTCATGTTCTTGGTATGCCATCTCGTTCCGCCTGCTATCAGATCGTCCGGGCTGTCACCCTGCCGTACAAATATCAAGTGATAACAAGTATAGTTGTGATATTCAATCCTTATAATAGCATAACGGGAAGTATTGGCATCACATGTTCCATCAAAATTGACATTAAAATCAATCTCGGAACCTGTTTTTCCATATACGGTATCTTTTATACATTCTGACATCCCACTTCCTTTATCAAGATTGACAACCCGGCCTGCACTGCCATCACTGTTGCAATATCTTACAACATATGCTTTCCACGGTCCTTCTGACACAAACGTTTCAAACCGGGTTGCATTCTCCTTTGGCAAGCGTTTCAACACCACATGAAACGGATCACTCTTTCCGTTACTGCGATATATGCCTTTGGGATTTACAATACGACGCACCTGATAAATGGTTACCATATTTTCAAACAGCTTTTCCAAACCTTTCAGCTTGGTAGTAATCTTGACTTCCGCTTTCCGATGATATGCAACATAAGGATTGTTGCCTGTATAAGCCGTTTCTTTTATTAATTGTTTGGCACGTGTATACATCGGAATAAATACATTGTATGTATTCATTTCGGTGGGATCTTTCTCCACACGGTATGTATCTTCCAAATCGGAGCCAGTTGTAGTATGTTCTCCCACGCTCATCTCTGTGTATGTGCGCTCCCCTCTTTTAGGAGCTTTCTCATAATGTTCTTTATTCGAATCTACATTTACCGAAGTGGTCGTCGTAGGAATAACCAGATCTACCGTCTTATGTAACGACAGAAAGCCATTCCATTGTTTATCATTCGGGCTGTCCATTTGATAATAATACACCGACTTATCTGCATTGTAAGGAGCCCAACGATTGTCCTGGATTTCCGCCTTTATATATTCAATTTCACGTCCACCGGTATTAACCTTGATGGGGTACATCATAGAGTGATTATATAGGTATGAAATAAAATAGGGCTCCGGAGTTACCACACCCGGTTCCGGTTCTTCATATTCGATATGCCAGTCTACATCATTGGCGAAATTGTTGAATCTCAGCGTTAGCTTGTAATGACAGTTACGCTTGGCGTTATAATCTTTATAAATATCCTGTCCAAGCATGAACCGATATTTTATAGGACCGTTACCAAGCTTTTCCGAATTGATGGATATGTAATAAGCATCGACCTCTACATATGTACCATACGGTTTATCGTCTTTATGTATATAACCGGGATCTCCAGGCATTCCCGGAGCATCAAGACCATCTTTTCCATCAGCATCCTGCCGTTTATCCTTGCCTTCCCCCTGTATATTCTCATAAAAGTAAACGGCAACAGAGTCTTCGTGATGCGAACCATAATAAGGTTTCCCCCGTGTAATACGCGGCCCTTTATATTCATGGTCGAAATCTGTCGGTGGGTCACCTTTATAGTATTTTATCTCTTCGCCATCCAACAATGTCTTGTCCAGCCCGTATCCTTCCGCACCTATATTATTCTCCTTCCCTAAATAACATTGTGACGGGATATCCTTTATCTGCACCGATTTAAGGTATACAAAAACACCTTCTTTCAGGCGACTGCCGTCATAAGCGACTGTAAGCTTCGAAGCAGCCCGGCGTAACCACGAATGCAGGTAGATAGTCGGCCTGTTGATGGTAAGAGGTTCATCTTCCGGCTGGTCTTTCTTGGTTGATGTGAAATATCCAAGCATCTGACTGTTCCTGCCGACCTCACCGGATACATTATGCCAGGTAAGCGGCATACGCTTGAGTCCCTCCTTGGTCTTGATATAATCGGAATACTTGGTAAGAAGATCGGGAATATTGGCAACTGCATAGATATAGTATCTGCCAAAAGGTATTTCTTTCAATTTGAAAGTGGCACGCGGGGTCTGCGTCTCTGCCGAGATATTATTGTCTGCATCCGCATCCACACGTTTTTCATCAGTTGTTTCAAAATCAAAAATCTGACGGCTCTGATTCTCTACAAGATTTCCGTCTTCGTCATACAACAAAATATAAAGTGTCTCTATCGCCTTAATCGCATTTCCCGCTGCTCTTGTGCTCCGCGTAAGCCCGGAAGCCATGGGACGGAAATCCACTGTGGCGGATACTATACTCTTGCCTTCCCCGATAGATTCCGGCCTTTCAAACCAGTCATCCACACAACTTGCCGCACTGAAAGCAAGTATGAAAAGAAGTGTATATAACGTGTAACGTCTCATCATTTTATCGTATTATTATTCTTTCTTATTTTGTTGTTTCTATTCCATTTATAATCCGAAATCCGGCTCAAGAATAACCTCACTATATGGTATTACATCTACTTTTACGCCTTCCTCCCAGAAAGTGACGTCAACCAGTACATGAGTGTTTCGGAAAAGGGCTTTCAGATTCGGGAAAGGCTGGGTAAACGACAGTTCGTTCTCTTCCGGAAGTCCGGTCCCACCTTCAGGATGCTTCTCTGTCAGATGAAGCGTCATTGTGTAGACTTGCTCTCCATATTCCTGCGTTCTGTCTTTGAGATTTTTGCTTTCCGGCAGATAAAACACAGGAAAAATCTCTTTGCCGGGAGTAGGTGCTTCATTCACATGGTACGTGAGACCGGAAACGAGTGTCGGAGAACGGACGATAACTTCTTCGTGAGTCTGTCCGGAAGGGATATCGTAATCCTGTATCCATCCTCTCCTATCCGCCAAGCTCGCATCGTCCAGATGTTCCTGTGACTCATCAGCCATTTTCTTCAGCCACTCGATCCAAAAAAGCGGCTCGTCCTCAAAGAACATTTCTTTTTCCTTTTTATGGGGGATCAGATAAGTTTCCCCGACTATTCCGGAAACAGCAATTGCGTCCACACTGACAGCATTCTCACGCTCGTTCGTGAAACGGAATGTGAACTTGGTAGCGGCACGGACCAAATAGAACTGCCGCTCTACCAAGCTCTCCTCATTGACCGGAACATCATACACCGAACTCATGGGAATGGGGATTTTATAGTCGGGGGCGAAATGCAGTTCGTCCACAATGCTCCTGAATGTATTATCGCCTGCTGCCAATGCTTCCAGTTTTCCGTGAAGCTCGGAAGATACACTCTTTTCGTTGGCTATCAGGTATATTTTCTTAGTTTCATTCCGCGTAACCTTTAAAACCCTGAAACACTCAGTTTGAGGTGTGTTACCGAAGTCTACATATACATTGTGCTCCACACTGCCGTCCGCATGAAGGATAACGATGCGCAGCGTATACATATATTCGACAGGATTATCTGCCGGGGTATCAATGGCGCGGGTTTTGTCAAGAAGAGCAGTACGAAGGATAAGCGTAGCGGTGTGGTCGTCCGGCCATACTTCGTCCATATAGCCATTCGTTCCGCTACTACATGCTGCCAACAACAATGCCCAACTGACAAATGCTGCCGTCCATATCATATGTTTCAGTATTTCTTTCACTCTATATCTACATTGGAACGCACCACTCTCCATGAAAGGATTTGTATTACTGTACTTACCCATTTATTGTCTTCATCAAGGAAAAATGTCATGTTATACTCATCTGCCCGGTCGAGAAATTCCTGTTCGGACATATTCCTGTTACATTCGCCTCTTACCAACAGAGCGTAGTCGATAACCGGAATGGAAACGACTAATTTTCCTTCGGTAGTACGAATCGTCAACATCGGACGTGGGTACTGATTCCAGTCTCTTTTCACCAGCCTGCTTACCGTAAGTTCTGCTACGGCTGCTTTGACTGTTGTTACAGCACGGTTCCCGGCTTCGGATATTACACTCGCACCGGCTTTTGTTGGTATATCAACGCCTGCTTCACCCGAATAGGTAGACCAGGCACGATAGGTAATCGGCTCGTCATTGATCAATGAATTATCATGTGCCATCCAACCGTTCCGGTCTTCGATGCTAAAGACAAAGTCGTCAGCGTTTATATCTTCTCCGGAAAGATGCTGAAGCACCACACGGAAGACATTCGTATCTTTTGTCAGCGGCATGACGTATGTATATTCGCCCCCGTCATCATTTACAGGCAGACTGACATCGAGAGTGCCATGAAACAACGGATGTAAGTCATTCTTGGAACAAGTGATATATTTTTGTGTATCTGTTGTTGCATCCGTCACTATATCATATTGCCGTTTCAACTTACAATGCAAATCTTCCAGATGACAGCCATGCGATGCGTCGGGCAAAGTGAAGGATTCTTCATTGTCAAGTCCGCACCAGGCGACAAGGTGATAATCACCAGGGGCAAGGTCGAGAGTCATGGTATAATCGCCTGACGCAAGGATACTGCCTTGTTCGGCAGACTGCCATACCAACTCTCCATCGGGATTGAATGCGTAAAGTCTGACGGACTTCACTTCATGAGCAAAAGCGTCGGCAAACTTCAAGTTCATGTCATAACGGAATTTCAGACGGTAGCGCACGGAGCAGTCACCTTCATCGTTATAAATCATGCCGTCACACGACACGAGCAGGAAGGCACTCACTGCGACTGCCAGCACTGTTATTCCCCATTTTTTGATATAAGACAGTGTGTTCATTATCTATCATTTCTTATTAATGATCATATATATAGTCTGTGACCGAAACCACAGTGGAAATGTCTGATTAAGTGGAAACCCTGAATCTTCTTCGGATTTCAAAATGGCATCTCTCTTTGCGCCGATGCCCAAGCGCTTTCTTTACATTAAAAAGATGGCGGAACTCTTTCCCGACGGGAAGCGTCCCGCCATCAGGATTACTTAGTGGTTGTTTTTATGGTTCTGTTTACTATGAATAATCACCATTCCAAATCAACATTCTGTTTTACAACTCTCCATGAAAGGATATTGATTTGTGCAGCAAGATAAGTGTCATCGTCTGTCGGATGTTGCGGAATGATTTTTTCATCAGGATTCAAAACCGGAGTTCCGAGACCAGCTACCGAGTTGATGGCAATATCGTAAATATGGTTACGTACTACACCGTACTTACCTTTAGTATCTTCGGCACTTTCTTCATGCTTGATGTCAGTATAGTAATATGTTTGACCGGATGACCATACCCTTGCACCGATCGAATTCTTATTGGCAAGTACTTTATTTACCTCATCGTGAGTAGCGTACGCTTTTCCATCTGCTTTATAGAATGTTACATCTTTTACCGTTTCTTCATTCAATTGCAAATAGCTCAAATATCTTTTGCTTTCTTCTGAAGAATTATCTGCTACACCTGCCTCTATTCCGGAAACAAGTTTCACCATATCCTTGCTAATTGATACCAGTTTCTCATCTTCGCCATCTACTTCTTTTGTATAAATCTGAGTATTTACAGTACCCAACATTGCCGTCAACGCGCCATCTTCCGTATACTGAGTTCCGCCCCATTCCGCCAGACTAAGAGGAGTAGCAACATTATTCTCATCTACCGTCACCAATACTGCTGCAATAATCGCCTGAGTACGATTGCTTGGTTCATCAGCCGGGGTGTAAGTGGACTTTGTTCCATCATTATTATCCGCAGCATTTTCAAGACAGTATGCATTGTGCCCATCATATGAGGTAGAATTTCCATTCTCAACTCCTTTAGTGCCAACCTTTTTAGATATTTCATTATATGATAAATAACCAAGTGTAACATCTGCCGGATTCTGCGCCCAATAAGAACGATAAAGAGCAGGCATATTCCAAGTCCAACCTAAATTCCAGTTAGAAGCTACTTTTTTGAAAAGATATGTCTTGTCAGCAGTACCCGTCACATCCCATCCGGTGAAAATGGCATATACCACTTTTGCATCTGCTCCTTCACCAACAGTAATATTAGTTTCACTGTCTTTTGCTGTTTTCAACGGAACAGCCACATAGTCTTGGCCACCCAATGTTACTGTTTTAGGAGAAACACTTTCTTTCCATGCAGTATACAATCTTGCTTTAGCCCATACACGCTCTACATAGATATTTACCGGATCATCAATGGCTGCATCAGGTTTAGTTTTCAACTTATCTGCAGTTACCTCAACTTCACAACAGAATTTTTCGGAACCAAATACAGAACTTGTCATCAAGAAACCCTCCTTAGTAGAACCTGACGACGCTATTTCATCACGAAGCTGATTCAAAGACTTGTTAGCATCGCCTAAGAAACAGCCGGCACCGACCCCACCGTTAAGCACCGCAACCATAGACTTAAGACCATCTACATTGTCATCCTTATCCGTTTCAATAACAAGTACAGCATTCACCTTTTCTTCAATATTAGGCATTTCGCCTTCACCACTTCCCAAATCTTTACCTTCAAGTGAATAATCATAATAATTCTTCCCTTCACGTCTTACCGGACAAGCAGAACCATCTGCTTTGAAGAAATAGAAACGTATCGATTTCACCTCATTTTCATTTGCCAGTCCTTCTTCAAACAAATCTCCATCCTGATTTCCGGGATTCACAGTAGCACGCGTTCTGATAGCAGCCGGATTCGCGATCTGAACAGACAGGAAACGGCTTTGACCGTCAAATTCCGGACTGTCGTTTTCGGGCATAATTTCATCGTTGGAACAAGCACTAAATGCCATTACTCCAAGCAAGCCCCAAAATAAATTTGATAACTTCATAAAATTAAATGTTAATGGATTAATAAATTATTTTCAGCTTTCTCTATTTTATCTATTTCAATAAGGATTATCTCAGCCTGCTCTATTCCCATCGCCTTCGCATCATTCAGGAATCCTCGCGCACTATCATAGTCCTCAACAAGGAAGGCATATGCCCCACGGGCGTAAACAGCTTGTGGTGAATTTCCCGCTTTCGGAAGATAGCGCTTTGCACTTTCAAGATCCTTACGTTGCATTGCGGAATTCGCCGCATTCAAGTTGGCCGTCTCATCATCAGGATACATTCTCACAGCCGTTTCGAACACATCGTTAAATTCTGCGCTTCCCGGTTCGTATGTCCGTGCCACGAGATAAAACTCATTGAGACTGAGTTTCTGAGGTTGTGTCCGCATGATGCGTTTTATCTCTTCCACATCACTGAAGCTGCGGATAACATAGTCTATACGATAATCGGTATGACGCAATGCCGGATAACAGTTCTGCAACAAGAAGCGGTATTCCTCCGGATAAGTCCGCTTTATCTTCGCTTCTTTTGCATCCGGTTCCAGACTACTGTCAATCATGTTCAGTATCTCTGTGCGGTGTGCCAGATTTGTCTTCTCAACATAGCGCCGCAACCCTGCCCAATCTTCCGGCTCATAGTCCGTGATTATCACACTATCCTTGAAATGATATAGCTGATTGATATAATGTTTCAATGCCGCCGTACGGCCTATTGCCAAATCCCGATTATGAGAGTACGGACTTTCAGGCGACGCATACCCCTTAAGCCATACCGAAGTAATAGTGATATCCTTGTCGTTCCGTACAGAATCGATGGAAGCTTGGATTTTACTCAATTCATGTGTATTCCGACGATATTCAGGATAAATAACCGTCTTATCGACCGGGAAATCAATGAAGGCCGAGCCGGAAAGCGAACGGCTCTTGACCGCCTCTGCCTGAGGGTAGACATAGAGCAACTGCGGAGAAAGAGGAACCACTTCCATATAACCTCCCAACGGCTCTACACATTCTGCCAATAGCGTGTTGCAGCAGCCGTAATCGCTACGATACAATTCCAGTGCGGCTCCGTTCATCCATCCATAATAAGGGATAATGGCATGGTATGCCACATCGGAGGGTTTTGAACGTGCTTTGAATGACATTTCTTTTGCACCGGACAGCATACTTTCGCCATTACGCACATAATAATAGTAACGTTGGCGGCCATAAACTCCTATTGACGGAAGCTCGAGCGTATCTGTCGCACACACAAAGCGGGGAGTAAGCAATACAGCCCTGTTTACGTCCACATCCAAAGGTGACAAGCCCATGTTCATGTCAACCACTATATATTCACCGTTCCGTTCAATCCTGAGACTATCGGTGGTCACCCCGACAGTTTGCTGGGCATTCAGCATACAGCCTGCCCCCAACAATGCTGTTATAATAAGAATTATCCGTTTCATAACTAAACGCTTTTAGAATAAATAGACTAGATTTACCGCCGCTTTAGTAGGCCCGAAGTAATTATGCGGTTTATTTTCACCGACTTTCTTCCCACATCCGGCACACCTGAAGCGGTCATAGCGGGTATAGGAATAGCCTACACCGATTTCGGCTTCGATATTCCAATGCCGCCCTAATATCCAGGCATAACCATAAGCAACGCCTGCACCAACAAACCATCCTTGATACCGAGTGTCTTTAAGAGTAGAAAAATCTGTGCCCAATAGGTTGAAATCAGTATCTATACCACCGATATTATACTGCCCACCATGTAAATGAGCTCCAACAAAATGCCCCGCAAAGCGGTCACAGAACCAATAACGGGCTTCAGGCTGCACAGCCCAGTGCTTCCACCGACGATCATGTGATAATGTCCATGCATTGAGCTCTCCGGAAACGTCCAATGTCCAACGGGGAGCAAGCCCTACCTCAAGACCCGTATTTATATTCAGAAAAACATCGGATAGAATATTGGTCTTTATTGCCACATCCTGTGCACTGGCCGGGTGAGCCACCATATTCATGACTATTATCAGAAGAAAAATCCCTAGCTTCATCATTTGTGTGTATTCTTATGCTAAATATTTGTTGTTATTTCCCTCGGAATAGCATTCAAACAGACAGCAATAAACAGATTAACAGTTTACTGATAATCCAAGAATATAACTTGTTTTTAGTTTCCCTTTTAAATATGTTTATGCCCCAATTCTATCTGTTCGATAGCTTAATCCGATACTTCTCTTATCAAGAAAAGTACCGCTAATACTAATAGCTGATATTTACATATTTGCATTATATCGGCACGGTAATCTGCTTAACATTTGACAAAAAATGCTAATATTTTTTGTTGCGAAACAAAAAAGTTTATTCAATATAATATCGTATAGCTTATTTTTTGTAATTTCGCGCCATCTAATACTTTTCTTGATAAGAAAAGTACCGGGGTTAACAATGTGTTTTCATACTTTTTCTGTTATTACAACGAATTGATAATAAGACTATTAGCTTTATCAATAGCAGAAGTATCCAATGAAGCAAGATAAATTTTCGTAGTATTTTCAGAATCGTGCCCCATAGCTTCACAAATAACCGAGATAGAGATGTTTTTGCTTTTAGCTATGCTTGCCCAAGCATGGCGGGCAACATATGTTGTCAATACAACATTCAGACCCAACAGTTTTCCAATCATTTTTAATTTCCTGTTTATCAGGTGTGCCGCATTCTGATATTGCCGCCTCTCATTTTTACCTGTATCTTTTATTATCGGCAGCAGATAAGGCGTATCTACCGTATCATACTTGTTGATAATCTCCTGCATGGGCTTTTCCCATTTGATAAAAAGCTGCTGGTTCGTTTTATGACGCCGATAGGACAAGATACCGTTCCGGATATCTTTCTTTTTAAGAAATGCCATATCCACAAATGACATCCCGCGGGTATAGAACGAAAACATAAAAATATCCCGGGCATAATCCATCGACGGGGAAAACCTCAACTCCATATCCCTTATCTGACGAATGACTTTCATGGGTACAGCACGCTTCATAGTCTTGTCAATTCCGGTATACACATGTTTGAACGGATTACGCTGCACGGTCAGCTCCTTGTCTACGGCACGGTTATATATTGCCCGCAAGTTTCTCATATAATAGGAAGAGCTGTTGGGGCATACTCCGGCAGATTTCAAATACGTTTCATACTCGACCATAAGGACGGAATCGACTCCTTCAATCAGTATATCGCCACGATTTCCCATGAAACGCTCGAAACTATTCAGAGCCGCCGTGTAGGTTTCGGCAGTACGTTCTTTACCGATCTGCTCCAATTGCGTAATAAGCTCCCGACCAAACGAAAGAAAACCGCCGACGGAAGGAGATTGGTAAGATCTCACTACATCTTCTGAAGTAAAGGTATCTTCAGAACGCTCGAGTCTCAGGACTATTTCCCGAAGACGGGACTGATCTTCCAAAACACATTTCTTCAATGTAACCAGATAACGTGTACGAATTGCATCATCAACAGGAATGATGATTAACGACAATCGTTTGTCCCATTCTGAGGGAAAAAGCTTGTAGCCGGTGTTTATCCATCTCACAACCCTGTTATGAGTCACTTGATAAAACAAAGTCCCCTCTTTTTCAAGAACAGAGGATGGACGAAATTTAACTTTTACTGTTGCCATATAAGTTATATTTTGAATTAAACAATTAGTGATATAACAAATATGGAAATAAAAAAAAGAGACCGAATAACTTTTTATTGTTAAACTGTCTCTTTCTATTTCTTTTTTAGGGTTTACTTAGAATCCATCTACCATTTATAATTAATACCGAAACTGAGCAATTCTTTCAACTGGAAGAAACTGTCGCCCTCAGTCGGTTTGGAACTGTCATCAAAACGGGTATGCACATAAAGTTTGGTGGAGAGATAACGGTTCAGGACAAAGTTGAATGTGTTCTCCCATTCAACACGTGCCCAATGATAATTGGTCAGATAATTGAGACGGGATTCCAACGTTACAGCAGAGATAATGGTCCAGTTGAGCGTTGACTGTAATTGGGAACCGAAGTCATTCTTGGAACATTTACCTTCATCCAAACCGAATTTGACTTCATCTACTTCTGAACTGCCGATATAACGCAGGTTGTAAGTCAACGGCGCCATAAAAACGGAAAGGTTGAATTTCTTCTTATTCAGTTTGTAGTCCATACCCACACTGACAGCCAAATCTGCCGGTGACATGAATGTTGAAACCAATTCTTCGGCATTTGCTTTATAACCGTTGAAGAACTGGGTCTTAAATTCTGAAGAAATGGTATAATACCAATTCTTCAGAGCTCTTAAACCTAATTTATTATACAAACGGAACTGGTCGGTATTAAACAAATATTTATGGTATTTGTCCGAAGGAGTGGACGTCATACCCACTTTAGCTTCGAGCTGATTCTCGAACAGGACCTTTTCGTTATCATTGTAATTTGCGAAAACCTGAAAAGTCGCCAAGCCGGAAAAGTTACTTTCGCCACCCTTGTACCAGTTATCCGAGAGGTGGTTCTGGCTGATTTGCAGCGATCCGCTACCACCGGTCACCCACCAGTTAGGACGGCTGATCTTTATATCTGCCTTACCTACATTATCATCCATGTTTTCCGGCTGGAAGAGATGAACGACACTGGCTTTTGGAGATATTTTCGGTTTTATGTCGCGACGGAAAACATCACGGCTCATAATGCGGTCTTCCGTAGTGACTACCAGTTCCGGTTTTTGCAGATAAAGGTTCATCAATGCCTTATTGACTATTGTATTGGCACGTTGGGTCTTGGTAAATGCCAGCGTGTCATAAGGAAGAAGTCCGGCCGTAAGCTGGGGAGTGGTATCCGGCAGTGCGGGTTTCCATTCCAGCTTTGAATATTGTGCCATCGGAGCATAATAATATGCCAGCGGAGTAAACAAGCGGAAGTAGTCGGGATCGGACGGAATGTAACGTGCGGGCACAGACAGATCATTCAGATAATCCAACTGGGCAATATACTTATTATATAAATAAGAAACCGTATCCAATTTTGGAGTCGGGCCCGACATATTAAGTTTGAGCATCAAATATTTCTGAAGCTCTGCTGAAAGCGTATCCGCTTTCACAACTTTGGCTTTTGCCACAACTTTTGAAGTTTTGACTGTCTTGGCGGGTTTAACCACTTCAGGGGCAGGTTGCACCGAGTCTACCGGAAGTGCAGAATCATCGGCAGGCTCCTGTGCGTAAAGCGATAACGATAATAGTGACAGGATAAAAGCTGAACATAAAGTAGTAATTCTCATCATATTTGTCTATGGTTTAGGCTGCAAAGCTACATTATTTTGTTCAGAAATCATAGGAATCTTTTAAAATTGCATTTTTTAATAAATTTGTAGAGACGAAAGACAGCATTCTTCCTCTTTTTTTTATAATTTTGCGCTTTTTAAGTTCGTAAGAATACTACTAAGTAAACAATTTTTAAAACAGTTATAGCTGTGGGAGAAACAAAGTATATTTTCGTCACCGGTGGTGTTGCCTCTTCATTAGGAAAAGGGATCATCTCATCATCCATCGGTAAGTTGCTGCAAGCAAGAGGTTATAATGTAACCATCCAAAAGTTTGACCCGTACATCAATATTGACCCGGGAACATTGAATCCTTATGAGCACGGAGAGTGCTACGTAACTGTAGACGGTCATGAAGCCGACCTCGACTTAGGACACTATGAGCGTTTCCTGGGCATACAAACGACAAAGGCGAACAACATTACTACGGGACGTATCTACAAGAGCGTGATCGACAAAGAACGCCGTGGAGATTACTTAGGAAAGACAATCCAGGTGATTCCTCATATCACGGACGAGATCAAGCGGAATGTGAAACTGCTGGGTAACAAATACAAATTCGATTTTGTTATCACCGAAATCGGCGGTACGGTAGGTGACATCGAGTCACTCCCCTACCTCGAAAGCATCCGTCAGTTGAAATGGGAACTCGGGAAGAACGCTCTTTGCGTACATCTGACTTATGTTCCTTATCTTGCCGCTGCCGGAGAACTGAAAACAAAACCGACACAACATTCGGTAAAGGAACTTCAGAGTGTAGGTATCCAGCCGGACGTATTGGTATTGCG
The DNA here is from genome assembly GCF_042854785.1 of Bacteroides sp. f07. NCBI lineage: Bacteria > Pseudomonadati > Bacteroidota > Bacteroidia > Bacteroidales > Bacteroidaceae > Bacteroides > Bacteroides sp. f07. The sequence goes on from NZ_BAABXI010000001.1 coordinate 2,274,585, forward strand.
TGCCGAGCATCCACTGAGCGACGGATTGCGCAAAAAGGTGGCACAATTCTGTAATGTGGACGATAAGGCGGTAGTACAGTCTATCGATGCGGAAACAATCTACGAAGTGCCCATCCTGATGCAGGCACAGGGTCTGGACAGCACTATTCTCGAAAAGATGGGACTGCCGGTAGGAGAAACTCCGGGGCTCGGTCCTTGGCGCAAATTCCTGGAACGCCGTCACGCCGCCAAAACTAAAGAACCGGTCAATATCGCACTAGTTGGAAAATATGATTTGCAGGATGCTTACAAATCTATCCGTGAGGCTTTATCACAGGCAGGTACTTACAACGACCGCAAGGTGGAAGTTCATTTCGTAAACAGCGAAAAGCTGACTGATGAGAATGTGGGCGAAGCACTAGAAGGCATGGCAGGTGTCATGATCGGTCCGGGATTTGGCCAACGCGGTATTGACGGCAAGTTTGTCGCTATCAAATACGCACGTACACATGATATTCCGACTTTCGGTATTTGTCTGGGTATGCAATGTATTGCCATTGAATTTGCACGCAACGTACTGGGATATGCCGATGCCAACTCACGTGAAATGGATGAAAAGACTCCGCACAACGTGATAGACATCATGGAAGAGCAGAAAGCCATCACTAACATGGGAGGCACAATGCGTCTGGGTGCTTACGAATGTGTATTGCAGAAGGATTCCAAGACTTATCAGGCTTACGGACAGGAGCACATTCAGGAACGTCACCGTCACCGCTATGAGTTCAACAATGACTACAAGGCACAATACGAGGCTGCCGGCATGAAATGTGTAGGTATCAACCCGGAATCGGACTTGGTGGAAATTGTAGAAATCCCGGCTTTGAAGTGGTTCGTTGGTACGCAATTCCATCCGGAATACAGCAGTACGGTATTGAACCCGCACCCGTTGTTCGTAGCGTTTGTGAAAGCGGCTATCGAAAACGAAAAGTAATTAGTAATTTGTAATTAAAATAAGAATGGATAAAAACACCATCACAGGTCTCGTTTTAATAGGTATATTATTGGTAGGATTCAGTTTTCTGAGCCGCCCCAGCGAGGAGCAGATAGCTGCGCAAAAGAGATACTACGATTCTATTGCCGTAGTACAACAGCAAGAGGAAGCGCTGAAAGCGAAAACGGAAGCTGCACTGGCTAACAGTAAGCAAGAGACTGCCGCATCGGTAGCCGATTCTTCCGCTCTGTTTTTCAATGCCATACATGGAACCGACTCCAAAGTCAGTATCCAGAATAATGTAGCGGAAATCACTTTCACGACTAAAGGCGGACGTGTATATTCAGCTATGCTGAAGGATTACATGGCACAGGACAAGAAGACTCCGGTCATGCTGTTCGACGGTGATGATGCTTCGATGAACTTCAACTTCTACAACAAGGAAGGTGCTATCCAGACAAAGGATTACTTCTTTGAAGCTGTAAACAAAACGGACAGCAGCGTTACTATGCGTCTGGCTGCAGACAGCGACAGTTATATCGACTTCATCTACACCCTGAAACCGGACAGTTACCTGATGAACTTTGAAATCAAGGCGACAGGCATGGCGGACAAACTGGCAAGCACCAACTATGTGGACATCGACTGGTCACAACGTGCCCGCCAACTGGAGAAAGGGTTCACTTACGAGAACCGTTTGTCTGAACTGACTTACAAGGTCACGGGAGATAACGTAGATAACTTGTCGGCTGCCAAAGATGATGAAAAGAAGTTGGAAAACCGCATCGACTGGGTGGCTTTCAAGAACCAGTTCTTCTCTTCTGTATTTATTGCCGAGCAGGATTTCGAAAAAGTTTCTGTAAAATCGAGAATGGAACAGCAAGGAAGCGGATATATCAAGGATTATTCGGCTGAAATGAACACGTTCTTCGATCCGTCAGGTAAGGAACCGACAGAGATGTATTTCTATTTTGGCCCGAACCACTTCAAGACGCTGAAAGCACTGGATAAGGGTCGTACCGAGAAATGGGAACTTCATAGACTGGTATATCTGGGCTGGCCGTTGATTCGCTGGATTAACCAATTCATCACAATCAACGTATTCGACTGGTTGTCCGGCTGGGGGTTGAGCATGGGTATCGTACTGTTGATTCTGACTATCATGGTGAAAGTCGTGGTTTATCCGGCTACCTGGAAAACTTATATGTCTTCTGCCAAGATGCGCGTGCTGAAACCGAAAATCGACGAAATCAACAAAAAGTATCCGAAGCAGGAAGATGCGATGAAGAAACAGCAGGAAGTGATGGGACTTTACAGCCAATACGGGGTAAGTCCGATGGGCGGCTGCCTGCCGATGCTGTTGCAGTTCCCTATCCTGATGGCTTTGTTTATGTTCGTGCCAAGTGCTATCGAGTTGCGTCAACAGAGTTTCTTGTGGGCGGACGACCTTTCCACTTATGACGCGTTCATCACATTCCCGTTCCATATCCCGTTCTTGGGCAACCATCTCAGCTTGTTCTGCTTGCTGATGACAGTAACCAACATCTTGAACACGAAGTACACGATGTCTATGCAGGATACCGGTGCACAGCCGCAAATGGCTGCTATGAAATGGATGATGTATCTGATGCCGATTATGTTCTTGTTTGTCTTGAATGATTATCCGTCAGGTTTGAACTATTACTATTTCGTGTCGACATTGATTAGCGTGGGTACTATGATTCTGCTTCGTAGAACGACTGACGAAACGAAGTTACTGGCTATCCTTGAAGCCAAAAAGAAAGACCCGAAACAAGCGAAGAAGACCGGATTTGCTGCCCGCCTGGAAGCGATGCAAAAGCAACAGGAGTTATTGCAACAGCAAAGACAGAATAAGAAATAAGGAATAAAATCCTATATATTCTGAGAAAGCCGGACATCCTATTATGGTTGCCCGGCTTTCTTTCTCTAAAAATAAAACATATGAAAACTAAATACACTTATAAACAAATTTGGACGATCACCTATCCGATCCTGATCAGTCTGATTATGGAACAACTGATCGGTATGACGGACACGGCTTTTCTCGGACGTGTCGGTGAAATCGAACTGGGGGCATCCGCCATCGCAGGTGTGTACTATCTCGCTATCTTTATGCTGGCTTTCGGCTTCAGTATCGGAGCGCAGATATTGATTGCCCGTCGCAACGGAGAAGGGAATTACAAAGAAATAGGTCCGATATTTTATCAGGGCATCTATTTCTTATTGGCAGTGGCAGCTATACTGTTCACACTATCCATCGTTTTTTCACCATATATATTGAAGAATATCATTTCTTCTCCGCACATTTACGATGCAGCCGAGAGTTATATACACTGGAGAGTCTATGGATTTTTCTTCTCTTTTGTCGGTGTGATGTTCCGTGCATTCTTCGTCGGTACGACACAGACCAAGACACTGACACTGAACTCGGTCGTAATGGTGCTCTCAAATGTAGTATTCAACTATATTCTGATTTTCGGTAAATTCGGTTTCCCACAACTGGGGATTGCCGGTGCTGCCATCGGTTCTTCACTGGCCGAAATGGTTTCGGTGATTTTCTTCATCATCTATACCTGGAAACGAATTGACTGCAAGAAGTATGCACTGAATATCCTGCCTGAATTTAGGGGAGAAACGTTGAAAAGAATCCTTAATATTTCCGTGTGGACAATGATTCAGAACTTTGTCTCCTTATCGACATGGTTTATGTTTTTCCTGTTCGTGGAACATTTGGGAGAACGATCGCTGGCAATCGCCAATATTATCCGTAACGTGTCGGGGATTCCATTTATGGTCGCTATGGCTTTTGCCGCCACTTGCGGTTCATTGGTCAGTAACCTGATCGGTGCAGGAGAACAGGATTGTGTACGGGGAACGATCCGTCAGCATATCCGTATCGGATATGTATTCGTACTGCCGATATTGATTTTCTTCAGCCTGTTCCCGGAGCTGATTCTGCGTATCTATACAGATATGCTGGACTTAAGGGCCGCATCTATCCCCTCACTTTGGGTATTATGTTCAGCCTATCTGGTGTTGGTGCCTGCCAACGTGTATTTTCAGTCGGTATCGGGCACGGGCAATACACGAACAGGACTGGCTATGGAACTTTGTGTACTGGCTATCTACGTGGCTTATGCAGCGTACTTTATATATTATCTGCGAGTCGATATTGCATTCTGCTGGACTACGGAGCACATATACGGTATTTTTATCCTCATCTTCTGTTACCAATATATGAAAAAAGGAAACTGGCAGAAAAAGAAGATTTAAATCCTTTTTTCACTATCTTCGCAAGAAAATAAACATTTTATAAAATATATGAGACAAGCTAATTTATTTATGATGTCGGCAGCAATGTTGTTAGCTGCCTGCGGTGGAACCAAAGACGCAGGCAAGACAGACCAGGTGCTTATCGAGAAATCGGATATTAAGATTGAAGGGAAGCGCATGACTCCCGAAGCACTTTGGGCCATGGGACGTATCGGCGGATTCGCAGTATCGCCCGACGGAAAGAAAATTGCGTATACGGTGGCTTATTACAGCGTACCGGAAAACAAGAGTAACCGCGAAATCTTCGTGATGAACGCAGACGGTAGCGACAATCGGCAAATCACCCGTACCCCCTATCAGGAGAATGAGGTGACATGGATCAAAGGGGGCACCAAGCTCGCTTTCCTAAGTAACGACAACGGAAGCAGCCAGCTCTACGAGATGAATCCCGACGGCAGCGGTCGCAAGCAACTGACCGACTACGACGGTGACATCGAAGGATATTCTATCTCACCGGACGGCAAGAAGCTCTTGTTTATCTCACAAGTAAAGACGAAAGAAAGTACAGCCGACAAATATCCGGATCTGCCTAAAGCTACCGGCATTATTGTCACTGACCTGATGTACAAACATTGGGATGAATGGGTGACAACGGCTCCGCATCCCTTCGTTGCGGATTTTGACGGCAACGGCATCTCCAATATCGTGGATATTCTGGACGGTGAGCCGTATGAAAGTCCGATGAAGCCTTGGAGTGGCATAGAGCAACTTGCCTGGAATACAACCTCGGACAAAGTTGCTTATACCTGCCGTAAGAAGACAGGACTGGCGTATGCGGTTTCTACCAATTCGGATATTTATGTCTATGACCTGAATACAAAGAAGACTGAAAATGTCACCGAAGAGAATAAGGGATATGATACCAATCCGCAATATTCACCGGACGGCAAGTATATCGCTTGGCAGAGTATGGAACGTGACGGTTACGAAGCTGATCTGAACCGTCTGTTCATCATGAATCTGGAAACCGGTGAGAAGCGTTTTGTCAGCAAGGCTTTCGAATCGAATGTGGATGCTTTTGTCTGGGGCGCAGACGCCAAGACTATCTATTTCACAGGTGTATGGCATGGAGAGTCTCAGATTTATGTGCTGGACTTGGCGAATGATTCCGTAAAGGCGATAACTTCGGGAATGTATGATTACGAAGGTGTGGCTCTTTTCGGTGACAAGCTGATTGCCAAGCGTCATTCTATGAGTATGGGTGACGAGATTTATGCAGTGGCATTGGACGGTACAACCACTCAATTGACACAGGAGAATAAACAGATTTATGACCAGTTGGAAATGGGTAAAGTGGAAGGCCGCTGGATGAAGACGACAGATGGCAAACAGATGTTGACGTGGGTAATCTATCCGCCACAGTTTGATCCGAACAAGAAATATCCTACTTTGTTGTTCTGTGAGGGTGGGCCTCAAAGTCCGGTCAGCCAGTTCTGGTCTTATCGCTGGAATTTCCAGATTATGGCGGCCAATGATTATATCATTGTCGCTCCGAACCGCCGCGGTTTGCCGGGATTCGGTGTGGAATGGAACGAACAGATCAGTGGTGATTACGGCGGTCAATGCATGAAGGACTACTTCACGGCTATTGACGAGATGGCAAAAGAGCCGTATGTAGACAAAGAACGTTTGGGATGCGTGGGTGCCAGCTTCGGAGGATTCTCCGTATATTGGTTGGCCGGACATCATGACAAACGCTTCAAGGCATTTATTGCCCATGACGGTATCTTCAACATGGAAATGCAATATCTGGAAACTGAAGAGAAATGGTTTGCCAACTGGGATATGGGCGGCGCATACTGGGAAAAACAGAATCCGGTGGCACAGCGTACTTTCGCCAACTCCCCTCACCTCTTCGTAGACAAATGGGACACTCCGATTCTCTGCATCCATGGAGAAAAAGATTATCGTATCCTGGCTAATCAAGCGATGGCTGCTTTCGACGCTGCCATAATGCGTGGTGTTCCTGCCGAGTTACTGATTTATCCTGATGAGAACCACTGGGTTCTGAAACCACAAAACGGGGTGTTGTGGCAACGTACTTTCTTTGAATGGCTGGATAAATGGGTAAAAGAGGCTCCATCAAAATAAAAATCCGACCGGACAAGATAAACCTTGGAAGATAGGAAACAAAAAGAAGCCCCTGTTCTCAATCTCTTGAGTTCAGGGGCTTCCCCATTGCATTCATAAAAAAATCCGCTAAATTTATTCCGAATATATATTTTCAATTTCTACAATATACATCTTATGAAAACCGCCATGTGCACCACCATACCACTTTTCCAGTGATTCTTTATCCAGGAAACATTCCGGTTTGATACCGTCCGCATAGAGTTTCTTACATTCCAGGCTCAAGCGGGCTTGCTCGAACAGCACATTTCCTTCCTCTGTAAATATAGGTCTCAATCCGGTTTCTTTCACTTTATCTACATTCCGTCCGGATTTGGAGCCACAGACTGCATGGATTTTCTTATTTTCTTCTCCCAAGAAAGAAAGTGTCAAGTGATCATTCTTTTCTATAAATTCATATGTATAGCGCTCGGGACGAACGAAAACAAAAGCAACGGGCTTATTCCACAACCAGCCGATACCGCCCCAACTTGCCGTCATTGTATTGAACTTCTCTTTCGTGCCGGCTGTAACCAGCATCCATTCTTTTCCGATAGCTTCGAAAAAGTTTTCTTTCAAGTCTTTAATTTCCAGCTTCTTCATCTCTTTATTCATTTATAGTTATTTCTTTTTATTCAGTTTTACAATCTCTCCCAAACAAGGGATTTCTACCGGAATCTTTCTTTTCTTCGCTTCTGCCGAAAAGACTTTCGGGGGATCATGCAACGGTTCGTCAGACAAGTCGAATGTGCCGTAATGCATCGGGATAGTAAGTCCGGCATGCATTTCTTCCGCCGCAGTCAATGATTCGTAGGGCGAGATATGGTTAGGACGCATAAACCAGCGGGGTTTGTACGCGCCTATTCCCAACAAGGCATAATCCGGCGGCCCGAATAAGTCAGGGATTTCACGGAAGTGGCTGGAATAGCCTGTATCTCCGCTATAATATAGAGAAAGCCCATCACCTTGCAACATAAAAGCTCCCCACAGCCGTTGCCCGCCATCACGCACGGAACGTTTGCTCCAGTGTTGTGCCGGAAGGAAAGTAATCTTAAGCCCTTCGTCTTCCATCTGCTGATACCAGCCGGCTTCAATAATCTTCATCTCAGGAAACCAACTCTGGATAAGTTCCCCTGTCCCCAGTCCGCAGAAAAGTTTCATTTGCGGATTGTTCTTCAAAAGGCGGGCGATACTTTGTTTATCCAGATGGTCGAAATGGTCGTGACTGACAAGCAGGTAGTCAATCCCTGTAAAGATGTCAGGATTCGCGGGAAATTCGCTCTGTCGCTTTACAAAAGGAATATTACCGAACACCGGATCGAACATGATTCTTTTGCCTGCCAACTGAAGGAAGAAAGAATTATGCCCCAGCCATATCAAAGAGTCTCCTATCACCGCATCCAATGAACGGAGATAGCAAACTTTCGGATTCCATTTTACCGTCTTCTTTTCTTTGCGCTGGGGATTGGGCGAGAGGCGCCATTTCAACACGCTTCCCATCCCCGGACGGAAACGGTGCTGCCTGTTAAAAAAGCGTCCGCGTACCATCGGATTTCCCCGCCAATATGGATTGACGGTAGTCAAACGTTCGTTTCTCCTAAAACATATATGTTCACCCATTTTTATCTCTTGAATACGTCCTTACAAACTTAATAAAAATTCTCGACTTACGATAAATAAAAACAAACAAAAAATGTACCCCGGACACACTATCGGGGTACATTTAGTTATAAAAGAATAAATATTATCCTTTTTTAATAGAATGAGCGTTAGTTAAGAGCAGTGTAAACTGTATAAAGGCAGATGCCAACCAAGGGCTGAAAGATTAATAATCATAATGACGGCACCCAATATCCATAGGATTAGCAGTGACCATTTCAAGCCTGCCCCCATCGGTGACCAGTGGAACAACTGGCGAAGAATGGTATAAAGGAAAGCTCCCAATGGAATACCGATCAAGGCAACTCCGGCAATCGTGCCAAGCAACGTCATCATTGGAGATATGGAAGTAACCGGTATCCAGTTGACAGCAGGCAACATCTCGTAAAGTAAAGCACCACCACTGACCGCTATTGCAACAGCCGCAAACACCAAAGCTACCAATACAACAGCAAGCACAAACAACACAGGACAACAGATAATCACAAGGGCTACCAGGAATATCTTAAAGAGAACGGCTGCGATGGAAACAAATACATCTCCCACTTTCTGAAGAAACGTACGGGGCTTGCCGGAGTTCATATAGTTGTTGACCCCGTCTGCTACCCGTTCAAAACCATCCGTCACCGTTTTACCTATATTCTCAATAGTCACTGCCTCTCCGCGCATACTCAGCTTTTCTGCTGCCGTATGAGCTTCCGGAATAACAATCCATCCGATAATATAGAGGATAATCATCGGGCAATAAGGAACAAATACCAGAATTATCATCAAGATACGTACCAATGTGATATCCCAGCCAAAATAGGCGGCCAGCCCTGACGCTACCCCACCCAGCAATTTATTGTCCGGGTCACGAAACAAACGGCGCGGAGCAGCGGTACGTGTATAGCTTTGGCCGGCAGAGGCGGACTGTTCCGTTTTTTTCTGCGAATCCGCATCATCCTCAACAATCCCGAAATCTTCCGGCTTCCCTACACGGGCTATGATTTCTTCTACATCCGAAACAGTAATGACCTGTTTTCCTTCGGCTATCTTCTCAGCAAACAGTTCGGCAATACGCATTTCAATATCGTTTACGATTTCTTCCGCACCTTCCTGTTTACGAAAGTAATGTTTCAGATTAGACAGATAATTGTCTAGCAGACGGTAGGCATCATCATCTATATGATAGACAGTTCCTCCTAAATTGATGGTCAATGTCTTTTTCATTTTAATTTCTTCTTTTCGGATTATCTATTGGCAATATGGTTCACTGTTTCGTTCAACTCTTTCCAGGATATTTCAAGTTCTCCCAAAAAGGCCTCTCCACTTTCTGTAAGTTTATAATATTTGCGTGGCGGTCCTTGTGTAGATTCCACCCATTCATAACTTAACAGGTCGTCATTCTTCAGACGTGTCAGCAAGGGATACAAGGTACCCTCTACTACAATCAGTTGAGCTTCTTTCAGCTTCTGAATAATATCTGAGGCATAAGCAGGCTCCTTATGCAGCAAAAGCATGATGCAATATTCGAGCATGCCCTTTCTCATTTGGGATTTTACATTGTCTACTTTCATTATTCTCTTCTTTTGTATGGCACAAATATATGCATTACTTTAGTACCTTGCATTGCAAAGTACTATAAATTAATAATAATTAAAACATTAGAGAGGCTACACCTTATTATAAAAAGAAATAATGGTTATATTTGCGCCCGTTAAACCACAAAAAGAAAATACGTATGTTTACTATTCGAAAAGCAACGGTCGCCGATTGCGAACTTATCAATAGGATGGCAAAGGAAGTTTTTCCCGCCACTTACAAGGAAATCTTATCTCCCGACCAACTGGATTATATGATGGACTGGATGTATGCCCCTCAGAATATTCTCAAGCAAATGGAAGAAGGGCATATCTATTTTATCGCTTACAAGGATGGTGAATTATGCGGATACGTTTCTGTGCAACAACAGGAAAAGGATGTTTTCCATCTTCAGAAAATTTATGTACTCCCCCATTTTCAAGGAACGCACTGCGGTAGTTTCTTGTTCAAGGAAGCGGTCAAGTATATCAAGGAAGTGCATCCGGCACCTTGCCTGATGGAACTAAATGTAAATCGCAATAACAAGGCGTTACAGTTTTACGAACACATGGGGATGAGGAAACTGAGGGAAGGTGATTTTCCAATTGGAAACGGATATTATATGAATGATTATATCATGGGACTGGATATTTGATAAAAAAGGCTTGCAAAGTAATTTGCAAGCCTTTTTTCATTAGGATAATTAATTTATTATTTCGCTACACGTTCCAGCCATTTCAACATGAAGATCATTGTAAACATTGAAATCATACAAGCTACAACAAACACTGTCCACGTCATCCAGATAGGAATTGATTCATATAAAATCGCACCAATTACAAGCAATTGATTGCCCAGGGCAGTCGCACCTAGCCATCCTCCTTGCATGATACCCTGATATTTGGGCGGAGCAACCTTAGACACGAATGAAATACCCAACGGAGAGATATACAACTCGGCAACTGTCAAAATCAAGTAAGTAAACATCAACAGGAACGGAGTTACTTTTACCGGTGAAGTTCCGACCGCAATAATGTCTTTGTGCAAGGGCAGATTAGCAAAATAAGAGCCGACAGCCATTACTATAAATGCTAATGCAGCTATTCCCATACCGATAGCAATCTTTTTAGGAGTTGAAGGTTCTTTACCACGTCTGCGCTGACTGGCAAAAACAGCCATAATCACCGGAGTCAGGAAGACTACGAAGAATGGATTCAACGACTGGAAAAGCTCTGCTGAAATCGGCATACCGAGCAGATTCAAGTCTGTATATTCCTTTGCAAAATAAGTCAATGTCAAGCCATTCTGATGGAATGAGAACCAGAAGAAAATAACCACTCCAAACACAGCAAACAAAGCATACATACGCTGCTTCACTTCCTGGGCACTCATTTCTACAGTAGCAGAAGACGTAGCAGCGGCAGCTTTCTTACTCGGATCCGGGAAATTTTTCTTATTCAATAAATAAATGGTCAGGGAAATAACCATAGCAATGATAGCTACTCCAAACGCATAATGGAATCCTGTTGTAAAGACATTCAGATAATCAGAAGCAAAGGCCGTATAATCCTGTACCGGAGCTGTAGACGCCTTTGCCACTAATGTATGGTATGTTTCAATTGCTTCAGGCGACAGAGTACCTGCCAAATGACCATGACACAAAGCAGGAAGGTCAGCGTCATAATTATATCCGAAAGTAGACAACCACCAGTTACGTACCCCAACAGCAGCAAACGGAGCAAATATAGCACCGATATTAATAAACATATAAAACAATGAAAAACCGGAATCACGCATACTGGCGTACTGAGGATTATCATACATCTGTCCTACCAATGCCTGCAAATTCCCTTTGAATAACCCATTACCAAATGCAATAACAAACAAACTAACGCATGTGATAACTAAAAAAAGCATCCGGTTATCCACCGGAGTCTTTGATGGAATAGCCAACAATAAATAGCCGACCGCCATCAGTACGATTCCCGCAAAAATAGTTCCTTTGTAATTTCTCGTTTTATCAGCAATAATACCGCCGAGCAAAGCAAGAATGTAAATAGAAAAATAAAAAGTTGAGTAAATAAATCCTGCTTCTTTTCCATTCATACCAAACTTGGCTTGTAAGAAAAGCACAAGGATTGCCATCATAGTATAGAAGCCAAAGCGCTCGCCTAGATTGGCCAAAGCGGCTGCTACCAGTCCTTTAGGGTGTTTGTTAAACATAGAATATAAGTTATTAAATTAATGATTTATTTGTCGGTAATCACATATATTTTGCAAATATATACTTTTTCTTGAATTTTGCACAATTATCTATCCAACTAGTCCTCAAATAAACGACAAATTTCCGCTCTTGATTCGCGAACCAAATCCTCCGGCGCTAATTTTATCTGAAGTCCCCTCACACCGGCACTTACATAAATATACGGAAATTGCTGACAAGTTTCATGAATATAGGTAGGAAAATGCTTCTTCATGCCGATAGGAGAACAACCGCCCCGGATATAGCCGGTAAGTGGAAGAAGTTCTTTCACAGGTATCAAATCGCACTTTTTATTACCGGAAGCCTTGGCTGCCAATTTCAAATCGACTTCGTGTTCGCCCGGAATGACACAAACAAAATATCCGCTTTTGTCGCCATGCAGAACAAGTGTTTTGAATACCTGCTCTATGTTCTCACCTAAGTTAGCCGCCACATGGATGGCACTCAAATCGTTCTCATCAACCTCGTAGGGAATCAATTCGTAGGCTATCTTCGCCTTATCCAACAGCCGTGCGGCATTCGTTTTATTGATTTTCATTTTCGTTGTATTTAAAGATATGATATGATAAGTGCCAACCCGTCGAAGACTGTTCGACAAGTCGGCACTTTATAACTCAGATTAAAGTCCCAGTTCTTCGCGAAGAAACTTGGGTGTATATCCCTTATGGCTCTTCGCAACTTCTTCAGGTGTTCCGTAACCGAGGAGCTCTCCCCCGCCCTTACCACCTTCAGGCCCCATATCGATGATATAATCCGCCATTTTTATCACATCCAGATTATGTTCGATTACAATAACCGTGTTGCCCTTGTCTACAAGTTTGTTCAGTACCCCCATCAGTACCCGTATATCTTCAAAATGAAGACCGGTAGTCGGTTCGTCAAGGATATAAAGGGTTTTGCCCGTATCCCTTTTTGAAAGCTCCGTTGCCAGTTTCACACGCTGGCTCTCGCCGCCGGAAAGCGTAGTGGAAGACTGTCCCAACTTGATATATCCCAATCCGACATCCTGCAGAACTTTGATTTTATTCAAGATTTGCGGCACGTTTTCAAAAAATTCTACGGCACGGTTGATGGTCATGTCAAGTACATCGGCAATGGATTTTCCTTTGAAACGGACTTCCAGCGTTTCACGGTTATAACGTTTGCCATGGCAAACTTCACAGGGCACGTAGACATCAGGAAGGAAATTCATTTCAATAGTCTTATATCCGTTTCCCGTACATGCTTCGCAACGCCCGCCCGAAACATTAAAGGAGAAGCGCCCCGGTTTATAACCGCGAATCTTCGCTTCCGGCAATCCCACAAACAAGTTACGAATATCCGAGAACACACCGGTATAAGTAGCCGGATTGGAACGCGGCGTACGCCCCAGCGGAGACTGGTCGACATTCACGACCTTATCTATATTTTCCAATCCTTCGATAGAATCATATTCCAAAGGATCCTGCAAAGAACGATAGAACTTCTGCGAAAGAATAGGCTGCAATGTCTCATTTATCAAGGTAGACTTCCCGCTTCCCGACACTCCCGTTACACAAATCAGTTTTCCTAGCGGAAACTCGACAGTAACATCTTTCAGGTTATTACCCTTCGCCCCTTTCAGCCAGATAGATTTTCCGTTTCCTTTTCTACGCTTGGCGGGAACCTCTATCTTCATTTTCCCGTTCAGATACTGGGAAGTCATTGTTTCAGTCGTCAACATCTCCTGCGGAGTTCCGGCAAAGACCACTTCCCCCCCCAGACGTCCGGCTTTCGGTCCCATATCAATTACGTAATCGGCAGCCAGCATCATATCTTTGTCATGTTCCACTACAATCACGGAGTTTCCCATATCACGAAGCTCTTTCAATGAATTGATAAGACGTAAATTATCGCGTTGATGCAGGCCGATACTCGGCTCATCAAGAATATAAAGCACATTCACCAACTGGGAACCTATCTGTGTAGCCAGGCGGATACGTTGGCTCTCCCCGCCGGAAAGGCTGACCGAGCTACGGTTCAAAGCCAGATAATCCAAACCGACATCCAACAGGAACTTCAAACGTGTACGAATCTCTTTCAGAATCTCTACTGAGATTTTCTTCTGTTTGTCGGAAAGAAATTCGTCAACTTTCATCAACCAGTCATATAACTCATTGATATCCATGTTGGCCAGTTCATTGATATTCTTATCGTGAATCCGGAAATGCAATGCTTCCTTATTCAAACGAGCCCCTTTACATTCAGGGCAAACAGTGGTTTTAGCAAATTGCTCCGCCCATTTCTGCGCTGTAGCAGAAGCGTCTTTCTCCTGCAACATTTGAATATACTTCACAACCCCCTCATAAGTAACGAAGTAATCAGAAGAAGTACCAATCAGTGAACTCTTGATTTTAATCCGTTCATCAGAACCATACAAGACTTCGTCAATCGCATCGTCGGGCAATTCTTTCACAGGCGTTTTCAAAGTCGCGTCATACTTTTCGAGTAACGCGCCTATCTGCCAGAAAATCATGGCATTCTTATATTTGCCCAAAGGTGCTATGGCACCTTCATATATAGAAAGGTCACGGTCGGGAATTACCTTATCCACGTCAATCTGATTAACCACACCCAGCCCTTTACACCTCGGACACGCTCCTTGCGGAGAGTTGAACGAGAAATTATGCGGAGCCGGCTCACGGTAAGACAATCCTGTGACCGGACACATAAGACGTTTACTGTAATGACGGATACTTTCGGATTGGGCATCCAGAATCATCATCAGACCGTCTCCCTGACGCATGGCAGTAGCCACGCTCTGTTTCAGACGCCGGTCGTCCTTTTCTGTGACCACCAATTTATCAATAACGACTTCTACATCATGATTCTTGTAGCGGTCGAGTTTCATGCCATGCGTTATTTCACGCACTTCACCATCCACCCGTACATATAAATATCCTTTTTTGCGTACCTGCTCGAACAGTTCCCTGTAATGTCCCTTGCGGGCGCGAACCAAAGGGGAAAGCAGATATATTTTCTTTCCTTTATAATCTTTCAGGATCAAATCCAGAATCTGTTCCTCAGTATATTTCACCATTTTCTCGCCGGACAGGTACGAATAAGCCACTCCCGCACGGGCATAGAGCAGACGGAGATAATCGTATATCTCAGTCGTTGTCCCTACGGTAGAACGGGGATTCTTATTCGTGGTTTTCTGTTCGATGGAAATAACCGGACTCAAGCCTGTTATTTTATCGACATCCGGACGTTCCAAGTTGCCCAGGAAATTACGGGCATACGCTGAAAAGGTTTCGATATAACGGCGTTGTCCTTCAGCAAAAATGGTATCGAAAGCCAAAGAAGATTTACCACTGCCGCTCAATCCGGTAATGACCGTCAGACTATTACGGGGTATTTCGGCATCAATATCCTTCAAATTGTGCACGCGCGCACCGTACACGTTAATATATTCTGTTTCCTGCATATTCATATCCTTCATAAATGCTGCAAAATTAATGTTTCCACCCGAAATATGCTCCTAAAAAAGCAGAATATTATTTTCTTAACTCAAATCTTATGAAGATATAGGGCATTATTTGTACCTTTGTTCCTTGATTTCAAGAACCAATAGTTATAATTTGATGAAACCGATAAACCGAATATTCTTATTTCTGCTTTTTATAAGCGTTTCATACGCGGTCAGTTATGCACAGGAAAACCAATCCTATTTCTTGCATACCATCGAAAAAGGACAAAGTTTATACTCTATTTCCAAGATGTACAATGTCACCACATCGGATATTGTCCGTTTGAACCCCGGTTGCGACGAGAAAATCTACGCCGGACAAACGATCAAGATTCCCAAAGGAAAAGAGAGTCAAAAAGGAGAGACATTCCATACAATTCAAGCCGGAGAGACTTTATACAAACTGACAACCATGTATAATGTATCCGCAAAAGATATTTGTGAAGCCAATCCCGGTCTGAGTGCCGAGAACTTCCGCATCGGACAGGTTATCCTGATCCCGCAGAAAAAAGAGGAAAAGGCCATCACTACTCAGACACCGGCCGAACCGAGCAGCAATATCCAAGGTCCGGTAGTTCCCAGATGCAAGGATATGCATAAGGTGAAACGCAAAGAAACTATTTTCAGCGTGAGCCGTGAATATGGAATCAGCGAACAGGAACTGATTGCCGCCAATCCCGAATTGAAAAAAGGAATGAAAAAGGGACAATTCCTTTGTATCCCCTACCCGGCAACAACTACTGTACAGCCTACTCAAAAAGAAGATCCTTACGCTATTCCCCCAAGCAACAGTGAACTTTTCAGCAAGAGTAAAGAGGCTCCCAAAGAAATGTCTACCATAAAAGCTGCATTAATACTGCCTTTCCAGGAAGACAAACGTATGGTGGAATATTACGAAGGCTTCCTTATGGCAGTAGACAGTTTGAAACGTACAGGAACTTCACTCGACTTATATGTATATGATAGCGGCAAAGAAGTTTCTACATTAAATGCGATTCTTGCCAAAAACGAGATGAAGAAAATGGATATAATCTTCGGCCCGATGCACCAGAACCAAATCAAACCATTATCCGATTTTGCGGAAAAGAATGATATCCGCCTGGTGATTCCTTTCTCCAAGAAGGGTGAGGAAGTATTCAATAATCCCGCTGTTTATCAAATCAACACGCCACAATCATACTTGTATTCGGAAGTTTACGAGCACTTCAACCGCCAATTTCCTAATGCCCACGTTATCTTTATTGAACCGGCAAGTGCCGATAAAGAGAAAGCGGAATTTATCAGTGGACTGAAGCAAGAGTTGAAAAACAAAGGAGTATCAATGCAAACTGTTAACGAGAGTGCAACAAAAGAAACATTAAAAGCGGCACTTCGTAGCGGAAAAGACAATATTTTCATTCCAACCACAAGCAAGAATGTATTACTAATCAAGGCACTTCCCCAGTTGACCTTGTTAGTCAGGGATAACCCTGAACAAAACATTCATTTGTTCGGTTACCCGGAATGGCAAATCTACACCAAGGATTATCTGGAAAGTTTCTTTGAACTGGATACATATTTCTATTCCTCGTTCTACACGAATACCTTGTTTCCGGCTGCCGTGCGATTTACCAACAATTATCACAGATGGTACAGCAAGGATTTAGCAAGCGAGTGGCCTAATTACGCAATGCTCGGATTTGACACCGGCTTCTTCTTTTTGAAAGGATTGTCACGTTATGGCTCAGAACTTGAAAACAACCTGGCTAAAATGAATCTGACTCCCATCCAGACCGGATTTAAATTCCAACGTGTAAACAACTGGGGCGGATTTATTAATAAGAAAGTGTTCTTCATACGTTTCACTAAGAATTTTGAATTAGTAAAACTAGACTTCGAATAATACGAAAATGATAAAGATAAAACCATTTTTGATTGCCACACTCCTGCTCACAGGTTTTACCCTTCCTGCTATTGCTCAAATCGGAGAAGCACGAAACAATTTATCTGTGGGTATCAACGGCGGCGTCAACTTGAATAGTACCTCTTTCACTCCGACCGTCAAGCAAAACAGCCTGATGGGAATCACCGGCGGATTGACGGCACGTTATATTTCTGAAAAGTATTTTGCCATGATTTGTGGCGCACAGGTCGAATTGAATATCTCACAACGGGGATGGGATCAGTTATTCGAAACTGTATCACTAGATGCCAATGGGTATGAAGTGACTTCCAAGGATCCCACCAAAACTTATACCCGGAAGATGACGTACATTGATATTCCCTTTCTCGCCCACCTTGCTTTCGGACGAGACAGAGGATTGCAGTTCTTCGTCCACGCAGGTCCTCAAATCGGCTTTCTGATAAGTGAATCAGAGACAATAGAAGGAATAGACATGAACAGTCTGTTGGATACCCAGAAAGCACTATACGGTGTCAAAATTCAAAATAAATTCGATTACGGTATTGCCGGTGGCGGCGGTGTGGAACTCAGAACAAAAAAAGCCGGCAGTTTCATTGTAGAAGGACGTTACTACTTTGCCCTATCCGATTTTTACAGTACAACGAAGAAAGACTATTTTGCACGTGCGGCACATGGGACAATTACCATAAAGCTCACTTATTTATTTGATTTGAAAAAATAGAGCATCGCTTTAGAGATCAAAAAGCGCCGCTTTAGGATGACTAAAGCGGCGCTTTACGTATCAGATATGAATGCTCAAATTACCTCAACCTATCTGCTGCCTTTACCATCACCTCATCCCGTCCGATAGCGCGAACAGCCAATATATTCAGGATAATAGAAACAAGCGGCAAGCATAGCGCCCAACCAATACGGAACAAATTCGCGTCATTTTTCAATGCAAAATAAAAAGCAAGGAAAGCGATGTAATAACCTACCAGTAACAGGCTATTAAAGATTGTCATACGAATCTGCAACATACGGTTCTTAAACAAGAAAATTGTAGCGGCAGCCACCAAGGTACTAAGCATTAAAATGCCAAATAATCCCCATGTAGACTGGAAAGTGCCATTTACCCCCATCCCCAAAGCCTTGAAGGGATGCTCTCCCGTCGTATCAATAAAATAGCCCATCGGCAGGCACATCGCCGCAACCAGCAATCCTGCAACAATCAGTAAATAAACTGTTTGAATCCGTTGAATCATAAGTTTTCTAATAGTAGTTAAGTTAAACAATAATAGCCAAGCAATAAGGAGCAGGGATCAGTATCCCACTTACTACTTGACTATCAATTCTTTCGTCAGAAAATAAATTACTGAAGTTTTTCTTTTTCCTTAGCAGGATTTCTATAATATATTTTCCCTTCGATGTATTCTTGCGTAGCAATCAAATCCGGTTTCGGCAATTTCTCATAGTAGCGAGAAATTTCGATTTGCTCTCTATTCTCAAATACCTCTTCCATATTGTCAGTATATGAAGCAAACTCTGCCAATTTCTTAGAAAGATCGTTTTTGATTTCCACACTGATCTGATTAGCACGCTTACCAATAATGGCAACAGTTTCATAAACATTCCCTGTGTCAGAACAGAGTTCCATCATGTCACGGGTTACCGTCGTAGTAGGAGCATTCGTTTTTTTGTAGTCCATAAATCTATTTAAATTTAGTCTTTAATTACTTTCTGTGATTCATTGAATATCTTTTCCGCCTCTTTCAGGTATTTGCTTTCCGGAAATTCATTCTTAAAAGCATAATATTCATCAACCGTTTCACGGTAGCGGTCCATTTTCTTATCTTCCACACTATAAATAGCCATTTCGTGCCTTGCACGCAGAATCAAGATGGAAAGTTCTTCGCGATAATCGGTATAAGGATAATCTTTCAGAGCATTCTGAGCTGTGATAACACAAGACTCATAGTTATTGCCCATGTAATTACCCAAATTATAATACAGTCTGGCTGAATAAAGCTCCTTCAGCACCAACTTATCCTGCAAAGCAAAAATCATATCCTGTGCTTCCTGCTTCTTTGTGCTGTTCGGAAAATATTCCATGAACATCTGCAACTGCTGGATAGCCTGATAAGTGCTTGACTGATCCAAACGCGGTTCCGGTGTATCCAGATACAACGCCTTACCTGCATGGAAACGTGCCAGTTCAGTAAAAGTACCACGGGGGTATGTGTTGAAATAGGTGATAAATGTCTGGGCGGCCGTCTGATAATCTTTCTGGTTATAGTAGCTCATCCCCAACATATACAAAGACTCTTCCGCCTTGTCGGTTCCTTTAAGAATGGTGATTAACTCATTCAACAGAGTAGCCGAACGGTTATACTGCCCTTTCGCAAAATAGTTTTTGGCGGCTTCGTACTTGTATTCGTAATCGGTGCTTTTCAGCAATTTATTATACTCCCCACATGAAGTAAGAGTGGCTGCCGCAAGCAAAGTTATAATGATATTTTTCTTCATCCTATTTAAAAATAATGCGCAAAGTTACTTATTCGCTGGGAATTTAGCAATTAATCTATGTTTTTTAATACATAAAAGGCGTTAAACATCGACAAAAGGGGAGAAAATGACGTCAAACCGTAAACAATATGCGGTGAACAAACTGCACTATCCACTAAAAGCACAGCCCATCCACCGCATATTATTTGCCATTCATTGTTTACTTCCTACATTCAATCTGAAATTTACAGTTTATACAAGTCGCTCGCTGCCAACAAGTCGACCTTCTTTTCTTTCAGCACTTCGATGCACTTATCCAGATTGCTGGGGCGGATCACCACATTAGCGATATTGTTATTGGCAAACGAATACATATATTCGATAAAGACCCCTTCATCAGATAAGAATCCCAGTACTTTAGCCAACGCGCCCGGTATGTTCGGGCAGCTAATGCCGACCACATCAGTCACATTCACTGCAAAATGGTTATCTTTCAAAGCTTTATATGCTCTATCCGGGTCGGATACGATTCCACGCAAAATACCAAAATCGGCATTTTCTGCGATGCACAAGGCAGAAAGATTGATATTTTCTTTCGCCAGCACTTCAGTCACTTCCGTCAAACGGCCTGACTTATTTTCCAAAAAGATAGAAAGTTGTTTTGCTACCATAATTGTAAAGTATTATATTGTAAGTTCAGGTATTAAATTTTTCTGTTATCAATCACTCGCTTCGCTTTGCCTACGCTACGCTCAATGCTGCGCGGCTCTACCAGCTTCACGTTGACTCCCAAGCCGAGCACGCTTTGCAGGCGTCCCGCCAGTTTCTTCTTCAAAGCCAGCATCTTGTTAATCTCGTCGGAATAGAAATCCGGACGAACTTCCACCTGAAGCTCCATCGTATCGGTATTGTTTTCACGACCTACTATCAACAGATAATGCGGTTCAAATTCCGCCATCTCGAGAATAACAGATTCGATTTGCGTCGGGAATACGTTTACACCACGGATAATCAGCATATCATCACTACGTCCCAGGATGCGGTCCATTCGTACCAATGTACGGCCACAAGAACACTTATCGTAATGCAAAGCGGTCAGATCGCGCGTACGGTAACGAAGCAACGGCATACCTTCTTTAGTAAGATGTGTAAATACCAGTTCGCCTGTTTGACCGTGCTCTACCGGTTGCAAAGTATTCGGATCGATAATTTCGGGGAAATAATGGTCTTCATTCAAGTGAGTGCCATGCTGGCATTCACACTCATAGCCAACCCCCGGCCCGGCTATTTCACTCAAGCCATAAATATCATAAGCCTTGATGCCCAGCTTTTCCTCGATTTCATGACGCATATTTTCCGTCCAGGGTTCCGCACCGAACGCGCCGACCTTCAACTTGAATTCTTCACGCGGCAGACCGGAATCCTTGATAGCATCCGCCAAATAAAGTGCATAAGAAGGTGTACAACAAAGTACCGTAGAGCCGAAATCATGCATCAAAGTAATCTGTTTCTCCGTATTTCCACTGGACATCGGGATAACGGAAGCCCCAATATTTTCAGCTCCGGCATGTGCGCCCAACCCGCCCGTGAAAAGACCATATCCATAAGATACCTGGAATATATCAGAACGGCCTGCCCCATATGCGGTAAAAGCACGGGATATGCACTCCGCCCATGAGGACAGGTCCTTACGGGTGTATCCAACGACAGTCGGCTTTCCGGTAGTACCGGAGGATGCATGGATACGTACAATCTGACTCATCGGCACCGCACAGAGTCCGAACGGATAATTATCTCTTAAATCATGTTTCGTGGTAAACGGCAGTTTCACAATATCATCAATGCTATTGATATCATCGGGAGTAACCCCCATCTCCTGCATCTTCTTCCGATAAAAAGGCGTGTTGTGATAAACGTA
The DNA here is from genome assembly GCF_042854785.1 of Bacteroides sp. f07. Classification (NCBI taxonomy): domain Bacteria; kingdom Pseudomonadati; phylum Bacteroidota; class Bacteroidia; order Bacteroidales; family Bacteroidaceae; genus Bacteroides; species Bacteroides sp. f07. The sequence goes on from NZ_BAABXI010000001.1 coordinate 2,296,298, forward strand.
ATCTACAATTTTCTTGAGTCGTATGCTTTGAATCTTGCGAAGGCTTTCGCGGTCCATACACTCAATGCTCTCATTCCAAATCATGTGTTTCTGGTATTACTAGTTGTATGAATCTGTTTTTTGATATTAATATGTTGCAAAGTAAAGGATTTATTTGGAAAAATGATTTGTAATCTCGATTATTTTGCCGAATATTGCTCCACTTTTTAGGATTAACTATGAATTTTGAACTAACATCAGCTTACAAGCCTACCGGGGATCAGCCGGAAGCTATCGCACAACTGACTGAAGGGATACTCCAGGGAGTCCCTGCACAGACTTTATTGGGAGTCACCGGCTCGGGAAAAACATTTACCATTGCCAATGTGATAGCCAATATCAACAAACCGACATTGATTCTGAGTCATAATAAAACGCTGGCCGCACAGTTGTATGGCGAGTTTAAAGGATTTTTCCCCAATAATGCGGTGGAATATTACGTTTCTTACTATGATTACTATCAGCCGGAAGCCTATCTGCCAAGCAGTGATACATATATAGAAAAGGATTTGGCTATCAATGACGAAATTGACAAGTTGCGTCTTGCCGCCACCTCCGCCCTACTCTCCGGACGAAAAGATGTGGTGGTAATCTCTTCCGTGTCCTGCATCTACGGTATGGGAAATCCGTCGGACTTTTACAAGAATGTAATCGAGATAGAACGGGGACGCATGATGGATCGCAACGTATTCCTTCGCCGGCTGGTAGACAGTTTGTATGTGCGTAACGATATTGACCTCAACCGTGGTAATTTCCGCGTGAAAGGTGATACGGTGGATATTTACCTGGCTTATACGGACAATCTGCTTCGTGTCACTTTCTGGGGAGATGAAATTGATGGCATAGAGGAGGTAGACCCTATTACGGGTGTCACTACCGCTCCATTGGATGCTTACAAGATTTATCCGGCGAATCTGTTTATGACTACCAAAGAAGCCACTCTCCGCGCTATTCACGAAATAGAAGACGACTTGACCAAACAAGTGGCTTTCTTTGAGTCCATCGGCAAAGAATATGAAGCTAAACGGCTCTATGAACGGGTCACTTACGATATGGAAATGATTCGGGAACTCGGTCATTGTTCCGGTATTGAAAATTATTCCCGCTATTTCGACGGTCGTGCTGCCGGTACCCGCCCCTACTGCCTGCTTGACTTTTTCCCGGAGGATTTTCTGATAGTCATTGACGAAAGCCACGTCAGCGTACCGCAAATCCGCGCTATGTACGGGGGAGACCGTGCACGTAAAATCAATCTTGTAGAATACGGTTTCCGTCTGCCTGCCGCTATGGACAACCGCCCGTTGAAATTTGAAGAGTTTCAGGAGATGGCGAAACAAGTCGTTTACGTCAGTGCCACACCGGCAGATTACGAGTTAATCCAGTCTGAAGGTATTGTTGTGGAACAAGTGATCCGCCCTACCGGCTTGTTGGATCCGATTATTGAAGTCCGTCCGAGCCTGAATCAGATTGACGACTTGATGGAGGAAATCCAACTGCGGATCGAGAAGGAAGAACGTGTGCTTGTCACTACGCTGACCAAACGAATGGCGGAAGAGTTGACAGAATACCTTCTTAACAATAATGTAAGGTGTAACTATATCCATAGCGATGTCGATACCCTCGAACGTGTCAAAATCATGGATGATCTCCGGCAAGGAATCTATGATGTACTAATCGGGGTGAATCTGCTTCGTGAAGGATTAGACCTCCCTGAAGTGTCCCTTGTAGCCATTCTTGATGCAGATAAAGAAGGATTCCTCCGCTCACATCGCTCTCTGACACAGACCGCAGGACGTGCCGCACGTAATGTAAACGGAAAAGTGATCATGTATGCCGACAGGATGACGGACAGCATGAAGTTGACCATTGACGAGACTAACCGTCGCCGTGAAAAACAATTGGCGTATAATGAAGCAAACGGCATTACTCCACAACAAATCAAGAAGGCTAGAAACCTGGCCGTATTTGGTAATGCAAACTCCGAAGCAAATGAATTGCTGAAAGAGAAACATGCTTATATTGAACCTGCCACGCCCAATATCGCAGCCGATCCGGTGGTACAGTATATGAGTAAACCGCAAATGGAAAAGAGTATCGAGCGTACCCGCAAACTTATGCAGGAAGCTGCCAAGAAGTTGGAATTCATTGAAGCTGCCCAATATCGTGACGAATTACTGAAACTGGAAGATTTAATGAAAGAAAAATGGGGATAAGATTTTTCATTCTCCATCTATTACGGAAGATGGAGAATCTTAACAAGTCTATAATACTGGAAGCAAACATTTAACGAGTGTTATAAAAACACTAATCATTCACTGATAATTTGCAAATATCACGAAAGTCCGTATCTTTGCACTGTGTTTTTCATAGTATTAGATTTAAGGTTAACAAAGGTTGGAGCAAGGCGTTGCTCCTTTTTTTATGCCCATACTTATCCTGCATTTCTTATTTCAGCACAGCATATAAAAATAGTGACGCTATCCGGGTAGGATACCGTCACTATCGTAACCACATAGCGTCACTATACCAACCGGATAGTGACGCTATTTTATTCACTAGTTTCGACTACAAAAATTCACTTATTTATGACCGATGTATCAAAGTCTGCCAATATTCTTTAAAGCGCCTTGTCTATCGCTGCTTTAATCAACGGCTCCATTATATCATATCCCTCACCCGTCGGATGAACCCCATCTTTTGTATATTGAGGATTCAAAGCTTGATTATCATCGGCCACCATTGCCTTATAATAATTAACGAACGGAATTTTATTAGCTTTAGCATAAGCCTCTATACGGGCATTCAAAGCCTGAATCTTCTGTGGAGCATCCTTTATCTCCATTCTCCATTTAAAAGCCGCAGCAGGAAGTACAGAAGTCAATATCACCTTTATCTTATTTGCCTTAGCCAGTTCGACCATAGAAACGATATTGCCAAAAGTATAATCTTCATTGTAAGGATTCGTGTTTTCTGCCACATCATTGGTTCCGGCATTAATGACTACCAAAGCCGGAGAAAGATTTATCACATCTTCACGGAAGCGCAGCAAGAACTGATAGGAAGTCTGTCCGCTAATACCACGACCGATATATCCGTTCGTCTTAAAAAAGTCCGGATGAGTCCGCACCCATCCTTCGGTAATGGAATTTCCCATGAACACAACCCTTTTCTCTTTTTTTGCCGGTTTCGGCAATGCTGCATTCTCTTTAGCATAGCGAGCCAGGTTTGCAAAATCCTTTTTCTGAGCAAATGTCTCTCCTATTGAGAAACTAAAACAAATAACAGCCAATAATACCCACTGGCCTATCCTTTTCCTTTTCATCTTTATATTTTTAAGTATTAGTGTATTAATTGCACGCAAAGATAAAGATTTCTCTTATATTTCGTTGCTTAACCAGCAAATAAGCGTTAATGCGAGCCCTCAAATCCTTAATCTATGTTATATAACATATTGTTTTTCTTGAATTATTTGCTATTGTCGCAAAAGTCCGTACCTTTGCAATGTGTTTTTCATAGTATTAGATTTAAGGTTAACAAAGGTTGGAGCAAGGCGTTGCTCCTTTTTTTATGCCTATACGTTTGGAATCCTAAAAAGAATAGATGAGATGCTATCGGTTATAACGCCAAACACGTGGATACCTATTCAGGATTAAAAACCAATATCCGGGAACTATTTGCAAGAGTAAAAATATTTATCGACTTAGCAATAGACACCCCCATTTCATTTGGAGAGAAAATTATAATTGAAAAATAATAATAATAATAATGGAACAACAACCTCAACTCAACGACCACAACAAGCAGGAGTATCCTCCCATGCATACAGCAGAGCATTTATTAAACGCTACCATGGTAAAAACCTTCGGTTGCCCGCGCTCCCGCAACGCCCACATAGAAAGAAAAAAAAGCAAATGCGACTATATTCTTTCATCTTGCCCGACAGCGGAGCAAATACAAGCTATCGAAAACAAGGTAAATGAAGTTATCAGTCAGAATTTACCAGTAACTGTCGAGTTTATGACACACGAACAGGCAAAGGACATCGTAGACCTAAGCAAACTGCCCGCTGACGCCAGCGAAACACTTCGCATCATTCGTATTGGAGATTATGATGCCTGTGCCTGTATCGGCGCGCATGTATCCAATACCTCTGAAGTTGGAAGTTTCAAAATCATTAGTTATGATTATGATGAAGAAAGACAAACGCTAAGATTAAGATTCAAATTAGTCGAGAAGAAATAAACAGATTATCAAATTAATACCTATATTATATAAAATAAATAAAAACAGAACACATTTTGGCATCAAACAGGTAAAATTGACATTGTTTTAATGACAAATAGACAAATTTAGTCATAAAAATCTCCTGGCATAAGGTTTGCACTATTAAGAGTGAACGACGGTTCAAGAACAGACGGTGAATACCGGAATAATCCCCACCACCGGAAGTGAAAGTTCCGAAGTTCAAACTTGAATTAATAAAATGTTTAACTTAAAGATAGGAGACTAAAATTATGATGCCTGTTAGAAGAACTCAAAGTTGGTTACCAAGTATCTTCAATGATTTCTTTGATAACGATTGGATGGTAAAAGCAAATGCTACTGCACCGGCAATTAACGTTTTGGAAACAGAGAAAGAATACAAAGTAGAACTGGCTGCTCCTGGTATGACAAAGGACGATTTCAATGTTCGCATTGATGAAGACAATAACCTTGTCATCAGCATGGAGAAGAAGACTGAAAACAAAGAAGAGAAGAAAGATGGTCGCTATCTGCGCCGTGAATTCTCATACTCTAAATTCCAGCAAACAATGATTCTGCCGGATAATGTAGACAAAGAAAAAATTGCCGCATCCGTAGAACATGGCGTTCTGAACATCGAACTTCCGAAACTCTCAGAAGAAGAAGTGAAGAAACCGAATAGACAAATCGAAGTAAAATAATACGGTAACCAACTAAATCACTGGGAACAGTGATGGAAATGATAAAGACAGCTCTTTCCAATAAAAAGGAATGGGCTGTCTTTTTATATACATATAGATGTATCCCTTTACGCAGATGTTCCTTATTGATTCTTCCGATAACTGACCACCGCCCAACTATTAAACACAACTGCAAAGGACAGCAATATTCCCAACTGTGGTAATAAATCAAAGAACCCACTTCCTTTGAGATACACCATGCGCATCACTTCCATGAAATAACGCAAAGGATTGAGCCTGGTAATCCATTGTGCCCACTCCGGCATACTGCTAACCGGAGTAAACAGCCCGCTCATCAATATCAAAATCAACAGACAGAACCACATCACGAACATTGATTGCTGCATCGTAGCCGAATAGTTGGAAATGACAAGTCCGAAGCCGGACATCACCAACACGAAAAGAACCGCAAAGAAGTAAATCAACATAAAATGCCCGACAGGTACTATACCGTAAATCAACCATGCCAATATGAAACATAAAGTCAACACAATGAAGCCAATCAACCAATAAGGCAGTAGTTTGGCAAGAATAAAGACGAACTTCGGAACCGGCGTCACATTGATTTGCTCAATTGTCCCCACTTCCTTTTCGCTAACCACATTCAAGGCAGGCAGAAAGCCGCAAATCAACGTCAGCAACATAACCATCAATGCCGGAATCATGTAAAGTTTATAGTTCAAATTCGGATTAAACAATCCCTGGGTATCAATACGGATAGAAGGAAAAGCCCCGGAAACGGTAGCTGCTTCAGGACGTTCCGAACGTAGTTCGGCAGCATAGTCATTGACAATAGAAGCCAAATAAGAACTTCCAAGTCCCCCCTTCGTTCCATTCACAGCATTGGCAGCTATCAAGATATGAGCATCCTCGCCGTTCATCCAGTCCCGTTCCAGATGCCTCGGTATCTCCATTACAATATCCGTCGTTCCGGTTTCAATATTCCGAAGTCCTTCCTCATACGAAGCCGGCACTTCCACCAGACGGAAATAAGTGGAAGCAGCAATCTTATTCACCAGTCGCCGGGAAATAGCCGAATGGTCATTATCCACTATATTCAGTTCGACATTCTTGATTTCCAGGTTTACCGCCCAAGGCATCAGCAGCATAATCATACACGGAAAAACAAGAATCAGTTTCGGTAGAAACGAATTGCGCAGCAATTGTTTAAACTCTTTTTCTATCAGGAACTTTATCATAAGTAATTATCCATTTAGCCCATTATCATTCCAAGCGATATTTGAATTTCTTGAAGCTGACTGTTATAAGCACCGTCGCCATCAACAACAAAATACCAATCTCCTTACATACCAATACCACCGGCACACCTTCAATCATCAGTTTCCGCACCGCCTGAATATACCAACGCGCCGGGAGTATATCCGATATCCACTGAAGTATCACCGGCATACTTTCTATAGGGAAAATCATCCCCGACAACAGCATAGTAGGCATCATTAGCATCAAGCCCGATACCAACATAGCAGCAACCTGCGTCTGCGTTACCGATGAAATCAGCAACCCCAAAGCCAAAGACACAAAAATAAACAACAGAGATACCGTTATCAACCAAAACAAACTTCCCGCTACCGGGACATCCAGCACAAAAACCGAAAGTAGCAGGATAGTTATCAAATTGACAAACGACAAAACAAAATAAGGTACAGCCTTCGCCAAAATAATAAATAACGGTTTCACCGGCGAAACCAACAATACTTCCATAGTCCCTGTCTCTTTCTCGCGAACGATGGAAATGGAAGTCATCATAGCACAAATCAACATCAGAATCAGCCCCATCACCCCCGGTACAAAATTATAAGCACTTTTCATCTGAGGATTGTACAGCAGCTTTATGTCAGGAGTCAGACAGGCAACCGATACATCGGGCGGCAACATCTCCTGCCCTGCCATAGAGACAATTCCAGTCGCATAATTAACCTGCGAGGTCGACATATTCGGATCCGTCGCATCAACAATCAACTGTACACGAGCATCTCCCGCATAAAGCCCGTCCATAAAACGTTCACCAAAAACAACTGCCATGTCAATCTCACTCCTCAGAAAAGCAGCTTCCATCTCTTGAGGTGAATGAAAACAGGCAGTAACCGTAAAATACTCACTGGCATCCAAACGATCAATAATCTTCCGTGTCACCATATCATTAGAAGGATCGAGTACAGCCAGGCGTACATCTTTCACTTCTGTACTGATGGTAAAGCCAAACAGAATAATCTGCACAACCGGCATCCCCAGCAGAATCAACATCGTCCGCCGGTCACGGAAAATATGGTAAAACTCTTTCTTTACAAAAGCAATAAACTGTCTCATAATCAATCTGCTTTGCGCACCGCACTGCGGGCTAATTTTTGGAAAACATCATCCATCGTCTCCACTCCGAATTGCTTTTTCAGACGGGCAGGCGTGTCAAGAGCCTTGATCTGTCCGTCCACCATAATAGAAATCCGGTTACAATATTCCGCTTCGTCCATATAGTGCGTAGTTACAAATACAGTAATCCCCCGGTCGGCAGCCTGATAAATCAATTCCCAAAATTGCCTTCGCGTGGCAGGATCCACTCCCCCGGTCGGCTCATCCAGAAAAACGATTCTCGGCTCGTGGAAGATTGAAACCGAAAAGGCAAGTTTCTGCTTCCACCCCACAGGAAGGCTTTTCACTAAAGTATCCCGCTCGGCAGAAAAGCCCAAACGCTCCAGCAATTCCTCAGTCTTCCGTTCTATTTCCTGCTCTTTCATTCCATAGATTCCGGCAAACAGGCGGATATTCTCCCATACCTTCAAATCTTCGTATAAGGAAAACTTCTGGCTCATGTATCCGATATGTTTCTTTACCTGCTCCGCCTCTCGGAAAATATCATATCCTGCCACCTTTCCCACGCCCGATGTCGGTCGGCTCAGCCCGCAAAGCATTCGCATAGCCGTTGTCTTTCCGGCACCGTTAGCACCCAGAAAGCCAAAGATTTCTCCCCGGTTCACTTGAAAGGAGATATGATCTACTGCGGTAAAACTGCCGAAACATTTGGTTAGCCAGCTCACTTCAATCACGGGTGCCGTCTCATGCCGTACTTCATCCCGTTCCAACGAAGGCGGACAAAGGATAGAAGCAAATTGTTGCAGAATACGCTCAGGCGTATCGATGCCATGAATTTGTCCATGATTGATAAAAGCGATCCGGTCGCATTGACGGGCTTCGTCCATAATAGGAGTCGAAACAACAATCGTAATCCCCTGCTTCCGCAAATTCCTGAGCATCTGCCAAAACTCCTTGCGCGACACAGGATCCACACCCGTAGTTGGCTCGTCCAGAAATAAAATATCAGGTTTATGAATTAACGCGCAACTCAATGCCAGCTTCTGCTTCATCCCCCCCGATAAGGCTCCTGCCCTTCTCTTTTTGAACGGTTCTATCTGCTGATAGATATCCTTGATCAAGTCGTAATTCTCCCGAATTGTTGTATGGAATACCGTAGCGAAAAACTCCAGATTCTCTTCCACCGAGAGGTCTTGATAAAGTGAAAAGCGACCGGGCATATATCCTACACGCGTACGAATCTGTTTATAGTCCGAAGTTACATCCAATCCGCCGATAGCCGCCGTCCCCTTATCAGCCAGCAATAGAGTAGTCAGGATACGGAACAAGGTACTCTTTCCCGCACCATCGGGGCCAATCAGCCCGAAAATCTCTCCCTGCTCTACCGCAAAAGAAACTCCTTTCAGCACTTCCACCTTTCCATAGCTTTTGCTGATTTCTTGCGCAACCACTATGGGTTCTCTTCCGTCTGCCACTTTCATCTCGATTCTCCGTTTTCAGTTTCCAGCCTTCAGTTTTACTCCGCCATACATGCCTATCTTCAGTTCTCCGTCATTTTTCACAGCTATTTTCACGGCATATACCAGATTAGCGCGTTCATTCTTTGTCAGAATAGTTTTAGGAGTAAATTCCGAACGGTCGGAAATCCATGTAATCACGCCCGGATAGGCTTTCTGCTCCGAATTTCCGTAATCGGCATAGACAGTCACCTTATCCCCCAGTTTCACTTGTGACAACTGTCCGGAAGTTATATAAGCCCGCAAGTACATTCCGTCAGTTTCCGCCACTTTAAATAATGGCCTGCCGACAGATGCCAGTTCACCGGCTTCCGCATATTTTGCCAGTACCGTACCTTCAAGAGGCGACTGGATATGGCATTTGTCTAACTGGTCTTCCACCTGTGCCACCTGTATGGCTACCGAATTTCCCTGTTCCGTCAGACTATTCGTACTGTTCAGCAATGATGATTCCTGGGCAACAAGCTGCCTCTCGAGCAATTTAACCTGTGCATCCCAGTCATCCAACTGTTTCCGGTTTGCCGCACCCGCAGCAAGCAAATTCTCCACCCGTTTCTTTTCACGTTCGGCCGTAGCAATCTGCTGTTTGGTAGCGGCAATCTGTTTGGCAAGGTCAGGACGCTGGCTTTCCACGGATTTCATACTGGCTTCCAGTTGCAGCTTCTTCAGATATAACTGCACGGTATCGACCAACCCGACTTCTTCACCCGCTTTCAACCTTGTACCTTCCTCTACGTCCAACTTTAACAATTTTCCGGCAGCTTCGGCAGAAACAATGACTTCCGTAGCTTCAAACGTACCGGTCGCGTCATAATCAGGTGTTCCATTTCCGCAGGCAGACAACATCACCAATGCCATCCCCCATATTCCTATCTTCGTTATTCCTTTCATATCCTGAGAAGTTATTTAATAATTCGTTGTATATTTCAATTGATAAATGCCCATCAGCCGCTGAATTTCATGCAGGGCTTTCGACTGACGCGCCAAGTTCTCATTAGTCAGTTCCCGAAGCATCTCGGTCACGGTCAATGTTCCATTAGCCACCTTTGCCTCCGCCGCTTTACGGATATTGGTACGCAGACGGATAATCTCATTATCATCCTCCATCTGCTTCTCCAACGAACGAATCGCCTGATCCTGCTGCGTCATTTGCAAACGCGTATTGAAAAGAAAGACATCCCGGTTATTGTCCAACTGACGGCGTTTGGTTTCAATCACCCGCCGGTCGTTTTTCAACGTATATAAACTACCGAAATTCCACGAAAGTCGGACACCTGCAATATAATAAGGAGAGAATTCATTCTTCAGCATATTCAGCCCCGGATTTCCATAAGCTCCTTGTACAAACAATCCGAATTGTGGAAGATGGCGCACATTGAGTGCTTTCTTCTGCACTTGCAATCCGGCTCCCTGTGCATCAAACAAGGACAGCTCCGGCCGGTGTATTTCACTGATAGCTGAAATCTCATTCTGAGGAACGGGCTTCTCCAAAGTTACCGCCTGAGACAGTTCTTCCCCTACCAGCAACGAAAGCATTTTCAAATAGGCGGCACGTGACGAAACAAGGTCTACCCTCTTCTGACGGGTATTCAACTGCTCCACTCTCACAGCGTCCAAATCTGCTTGATTGGCTATTCCATTTTCCACATAAGCAGTAATCTGACGATAATTCCGTTCCAATTCATCTTGCAGTAATGCATTCTGCCGCAATTGCTCGTCAAGCAGCAGAATCCCGAAATACAAATCATTCACACGGCTGTTCAATGCATACATATCCACATTCAGCTTTTCTTTTTCTATCTCAGCTTCCGCCGTTACCTGTTTCTTCTGCATCCGGATTCCGCCACCATCCCAAATTTTCTGTTGCAATTCCAACATTACCTGATACTGGTCTTTAGGTAATCCTTTTATATCCACTCCGGGAAGTTTCACAGGAATTTCCGTCACTTCACTCTGGTAAGAAGCTTTGGCCGAAAGAGCCAACTGAGGCAAATATCCCTTGGCTGCATTTTCCAAACTATATTCCTTTGTTTTCTCGACCAAACCGTACTGATGTACCAGCGGATAATTTTCCTGCGTTTTCCGTTGACATTCTTCCAACGTAATTTGCGCATACACACCCGATACAAACAATAAAAAGGAGAAACTGAAAATCATTCTTTTCATACGCATTATTACTTTATATTCTTCGATTTCTTCGGAAGACAAAGATAGGCCTTTTGAAGATACATTCACATTCTGAAAGTCTGCAAATATGTCCTGATAGTTCGATAAAACAAAAGAAAGAAAGGTCGTTTGGAGCTTTTTATTATCTTTGCCGGAAAACTGAAGAACAAAGATGGAAAAGAAAACACCCCTGAATATAGGACTGGAAATACTAGGGAATCTGGATATCGTCCGGCATAATGAGTTCCGTTTTATATCCCCGCACTTCGGGTTCGTAAACAGTTTTGCCAGACTGGAGTCGCTTCTTATCACATTAGATCAGCCATACCGCATAAAGGAAGGACGTATTGCAATTATCAAACAAGGGTATGCACGAGTACTAATCAATCTGATAGAAGAGACTTTTCAACCGGGCAAGATGTTGTTAATAGTTCCTAATTCCATTCTTCAGCTCATTGAAGTATCTCCGGATTTTGACATGCAAATGGTAGCGATGGATTCCGAGTTTCTTCCTATAACCGGCAAGGATGACTTCTTCACTCATCTCTCACAATTACAGAAAAACATCATATTATCTCTGACGCCACAAGAAAGCTACCAATTTAAAAGTTATTTTGACCTCATGTGGAACATATTACAAGAATCACCCTTCCACCGGGAAGTAATTCAGCATTTACTGGTCAGTCTCTTATATAATATAGAATATCTTGCCCATAATAACGGGAATGCACAAAACCACCAGACACGCCAGGAGGAAATCTTTCAACGTTTCATTTCGTTGGTCAATACCTATAGTAAAAAAGAGCGTAACGTCGTTTTTTATGCAGACAAACTATGTCTCACCCCACGCTATCTTAACACGGTCGTTCGGCAAACCAGCCAACAAACAGTAATGGACTGGATAAACCAGTCCATTATACTAGAAGCTAAAGTATTGCTAAAACATAGCAATCTGCTTGTTTATCAAATTTCTGATGAATTGAATTTTCCTAATCCTTCTTTTTTCTGCAAGTTTTTCAAACGGATGACGGGAATAACGCCACGCGAATATCAAAACCCGAAATAAGCCTTATTTTGAAAATTCCTTGATACGTTGTTCTTCTTCCAGTTTGCAAATCAGCAACGTATTGTCTTTTTCGGCAATGATATATCCATCCAGTCCCTGCACTACCACCCGTTTTTCTTCGCTGGTATGCACAATACAGTTCTTACTGTCATACAGGCGGATATCGGCTCCAACTGTGGCATTACCTGATTTATCCTGTGGCAATAATCCACGCAGTGCTCCCCATGTACCCAAGTCCGACCAACCGAACGAAGCCGGCAGTACATAGATTTCCTGTGCTTTCTCCATCACTGCATAGTCAATAGAAATACTTTCGCACGTGGGAAACAACTTCTTAATCGTTTCACTCTCCTTCTCTGTATAGAAATCCGGAAAGATACGGTCGAAAATCTGTGCAATCCCCGGAGCATATACACGCATCACGGAAGTTATAGTACGCACATTCCATACAAAGATCCCGGCATTCCAAAAGAAATTGCCTTCTGCCAAATACTTCTCTGCAGTCTCCTTATCCGGTTTTTCCTTGAATGAATCTACTGTGAAAATCTCCTTATCTGTCATTATCTGTTCTCCGGCAGCAATATATCCATATCCGGTTTCCGGACGAGTCGGCTTGATACCTAGAGTAACAATAGCACTGCTATCATTCGTAAAACGAAGCGCTTTCTCCACCACCCGACGAAATTCTCCCGTATCAAGAACCAATGCATCCGAAGGAGTCACTACGATATTTGCATTCGGGTGTTTCTTTTTAATCTTCCAACAAGCATAAGCTATACAAGGTGCCGTATTCCGTGCACAGGGTTCCGCCAGAATGTTACTCTCCGGCATCTCCGGCAACTGTTCCCGAACAATATCAATATATTTTTCAGAAGTTACCACCCACATATTTTCCTTCGGGCAAACACCGTCAAAACGATCGGCCGTCAACTGAATCAGTGACCGTCCGCATCCCATTACATCAATAAATTGTTTTGGACATTCCGGTGTACTCATCGGCCAAAAACGGCTGCCAATGCCTCCAGCCATTATTACGACATGATTATCCATACCTGTTATTCTCCAATTTTTTAAATAATTGCGCAAGTTACTCCAAAATGTCCGAATTTACAAGGAAAACAAAAGAAACTAACCAAAACATCTATAACGCATGGTCCTTTTATCCTAAAGCATAGCTTTAAAGGTCACAAAGCTACGCTTTATGTTTATCTCTTATTCGTACTCCAGTTTCCGTCTTTGCTTGCTATAAAAAATATATCAACGATCTTCGCAGACAGTTGATATAAAAGGAAATCACACCGGCTTTTAGCCGACATGAGGGCGTGGACCAGGAACATACCGCTGTACGTTTCCTGACCTACAAAATGTAGGGTTCTTCATGTGTGTAGCATGAAGTTAGGGACCTACATATTCCATCTCACTTTGTGTAAAAGTATTAAAAGCACTTTATGTCATATCGACCTGTATATATCAGAATACAGGCAGAGATATAATGTCTATTTATTCAGCATTTATTCTTTATCTCCATGATTTTCTCCATAGCCGTAACCGTAGCCATAACGTTTGCCATAACCACAGTACTTACCATATTTGCCATAACCATAATAATAGCCGTATTTTCTTCTCTTCAAATCCAAACCATTAATAGTAATGCAGAGATTAGGCAATTTATTATTCTCGGCAAGCTCGTTGATTAAAGTAAACTCTGCCTTACGTGTGTAATCAGCACGACAGACATAGACGGATAAATCAGCTACACGTCCGATAAGCAACGTATCAGTTACCATACCTACCGGAGCCGTATCCAATATCACATAATCAAAATTCTTCTTCAACGTCTCAATAGCCTTCTCCAATCCGTCACGAGCCAATAACTCTGTCGGATTAGGCGGAACGGTTCCGCCGGGAAGAATGAACAGGTTCTTGTTTATGTCAGAAGGCTGTACCAAATCCATCAGATTCGTGGTTGGATTAGTCAGATATTGAGTTATACCATGTTCTTTTCGAGAAAGATTGAATACTTTATTCAGTCCCGGTTTACGAATATCAAGACCGACTATTACTACTTTCTTTCCTAATAAAGAAAGGCTGATAGCTAAATTGGCAGATATAAAAGACTTTCCTTCACCACTAATGGTAGAAGTTACCAAAATTACATTCTTACCATTCTCAAGCATAAACTGAAGATTGGTACGGATATTTCGGAAGGTCTCGCTCATGAGATTGTTCTTATTCTCAAAGACGGCAATAGTTCCAGACTTTTCATCTGCTAATGGAATATCACCGACAACAGGAAGCAATGTCAGTTTTTCAACATCCCCCCTACCTTCAATCTTGAACTTAGTTAATCCAATCAGATAGATAATACCTACCGGAAGCCCCATTCCTACAACAAAAGCAGCCAAATAAATCATCATTCGCTTAGGAGAGACAGGCTTATCATCCGCTAATGCCTCATCAATAGTCTTGGCATTATTTGCAGTAGCCGCCAAAGTTATGGCATTTTCTTCACGTTTTTGAAGTAACATCAGATAAAGTCCCGCTTTGATTTCCTGCTGACGGGCGATGCTGACAAACTGACGCTCCTGAGTAGGAGCATCATTAATACGACGAGAATAACGATTCGCTTCACGAGCTAAATCATCTTTTGTAATTTGCAATCCTTTCAATGTAGCATCCAATGTAGCTTGCACATTGCTGCGCATTGCTCGAATACTAGTATCCAAATTCACGATGGTCGGATTATTCTCTGTCGATGTACGTAGTAAGCGCTTTCTCTCAACCAACATTTGATTATATCGGTCTATCGCGCCAGCCGATGCGGCATCTTGGAGTCCAATATTACTAGGCAAAACCTCATATTCATAACCTTTCATATAGCGTTGCAAGTCCATCACCAAATTAATTTGAGTCTGATTTTCTACGCGCTTCTTTTCATATTCCGCATTACCCGTTAATGCAATCTGAGCTTCACTTGTCAAGTCAGTAATGCCAGCAGTACGCTTGAAGTTCTCCAGATCCTGTTCTGTACTTCCTAACTCCTTAGAAATAATGCCAATACGTTCATTTATAAATTCCGCAGTCTTTTGTGCCACTTCATTCTTATCATTATTAGTATTGATATTATACATCTCAAGCAACTTATTGATAAAGTCTTTTCCGCGTTGTGTATTTGAATTCTTTAGCGAAAGCACAGCAACTGAAGTAGTCTTTGAAGTAGGAGCTATTGACAAAGCTTCACTATATCTTTTTGCTACAGACATCGGGCGACTTATAAAGGCTTTAATATGTCGTTCCCCCTCTTCTCCTTTCTGTAGATTCACTGCCAATGTATCTTTATTTTCAAAAAAAGCAATTGTACCTTCATCTGTTGGGAATACAGCAGGCAACTTATCAAATCGCTTCTGATACTCTTTGTCTCCTACTGTTATTAAGACATCCATCATTCCATTCGCCAATAAGGTCATTCTTACCTCCATCGTTTCTGGAAGTTTTTCAGCCTCCTGCGGCGTCAGACTTACTAGCACGGGAGAAGTACGATAAAGTTCTTTTCCCGGAAATGCATCTTCATCCTTATAAGTCACAAATAAGTTCAACTGATTCACAACTTCACGAGCCAACGATTTAGACCGTAATACTTCTATTTCATTATCTATATTTTTGGATGATGACATAAAACCATCAAGCCCCATTCTTTCAAGTTCGGAACTCATACTTTTTCCACCACCTTTTTCTTCATCTTTTATCAGAACAGTAGCAGAAATATCATAAACAGGAGTTGCTATATGCAAATATACCCATGCAAAGATTATGCAAGCTACTACCGAAACAACAAACCAAGGCCAATGAATCAGATAACGAAAAAGAATCTCTTGAATATTAACCTGCTCTTCAACCTGTCCATTGTACCTTTCCTTATTTTCCTCCAACATAATAGATTTATTATTTTAAAATTGTTACCAACAGACTCGCTAACGACACTAATATAGAAGTAGCGGAAAACCAAAGACTTGTACTATTGCCAATATCCGAATTACGAGCTTTCGCTTTGTTAGGAGTTACATAGACTATATCATTTTGTTGTAACCAATAATAAGGAGACAAAATTGTCTCTGCTCTATTAAGGTTCAGAGTTATAATTTGTTGTTTACCATTGGCGTCCTCACGAATCAATTTCACATTGTCACGAAGTCCATACACTGTCATATCTCCTGCCATAGCTAATGCTTCCAATAAATTCACTTTCTCATTATTGATAGTGAATGTACCGGGATGGGCAACTTCTCCAATGACTGATATTTTATAGTTTACCATGCGAACAGTGACAATAGGAGTCTCCTTAATATAAGGCTTCAGTTTTTCTACAATCACTTGTTCAGCCTCCTTTTTCGTTAAGCCTCCCAATTTCAGCTCACCTAATACAGGAAAGTCAACAGTCCCCTCATTACTTACAAGATAAGTTTGTAATGTAGGCTGAGAGGTTATGTATCTATTGGCGTCACTAACATTCACTGTTCCAGCCACAGTAAGATTAAATGGCATCGCCAATTCCGGACTAGTACATGACACAGCAATAGTCAACAAATCCTTTGGCATTATCTTAGCATCGTACATTTTCTCTTGTTGACTTATTTGTCCTACTATTTCCGTATCCTGAAGATAAGGCACTTTTTTATATGACTGACATGCGACCAATAAAAAAGACAACATCAGTCCAAATGGTAATTGTTTATACACTCTATTCATACTATTTTTCTCATTTTTTTACTACTTACATTTTTTATTCACAACAAGATACTCTATCATTTCTATGAGAAAAGAGGTCTGTTAAATAGTTAATATATTTTTCAGTCACTTTTTCCCAAGTATAATTTTCCAAAATAAGATTTCTATTGAATTCAGTAGAAGCAAATATTTCTATTTCATGGGTTATACTATATTCAATCGCACTACATAAATCTTGTTCATCTTCCGCTCTTACCCATACAGCTTTGTCATCCTGCAATACTTCCCTGTTACCTTCAATATCAGATGCAATTATTGGCACTGACAATCCCATTGCTTCTAATAATGCGACAGACAGTCCCTCGCTTGTAGAGGGAATGCAAAATGTATATGAATTCTCTATCAAAGATGTTTTTTCCTCCCCATATACAGCACCCGTAAAAATAATATCATTCGACCGGCTTGCTAATAATCTCAAAGAGTTTACATATTCAGGATTCGCATCATTATTTCCTGCTATCACTAATTTGTAACCAGCATGATTGGACTTTATAAATGCATTAATCAAAACATCTATATTCTTAACGGGTACAATACGTGCAACCACAAGAAAATATTTTTTAGAAAGCAGCCCATATTTATTTAGAAATTGCAGCTTGTCCTCAACCAATGCCGGAGGATTAATGGCCGTAGGAATCGTAACCACATTTTTTCGGTAATTCCTATTATAATAGTCACTTTGCGCATTACTTACCGTTATCACATTTTTGTTGATTTTTGCCGAAAACCATTCCATAAACCGAAGAATTTTTTTTTGCTTCATGCTATATTTAGTATTCTTCCATTCATGTCCATGTCCTTGCATAACAGATTTTATTCCAAACAGACATGCTAAGGGACTTGACAATGCCGGAGGCCAAGCATTGTAATGAATGACATCAATATGTTTTTCTCTGAATACTGCATTGATTGTTGATTTTAAACCAAGTAAAGGCTTGCATAAAAACATACTTTTAGGACCTTTTTGATAAATCACCTTAAACCCATTAATCCACTCAACTGAATAATGGTCGCTTTCGCAGTATACAATGGGTTCATGCCCTTTCTTTACCAGTTCTGTTGCCAAATTATACATGTAAGATTCTATTCCACCCAATTTACGAATATCCCTACCTCCAATAAATGCAATTTTCATATCTTCTGAAATGTTAACTATAAACCGTTTGAAACATACGTTTTTTCACAGCAGTCCCATATACCTTTCGGTAAATTTTTCTTTAGAAAACCCATCTACTAAAAGCTGATACCCATGATTACCTAGTTGAATCCTCAGAGATGAATCAGCCAAAAGTTTAACTAACGACTCAGCAATACTGTTACTATCACCTATATGATGTAAATAGCCGTTTTGACCATTGTGAACAATATACTTGTTATCTCCTACATCAGTAGCAACGATAGGAAGGCAAGCATTTAATGCCTCAAGCAAAGAATTACTTGTTCCTTCAAATATACTCGTAGAAAGATATATGTCAGCTTTATCCAAAAGTTCAGGAATATTATCGGGAGCAATAATAATTTCAACGTAATTTTCAAGAGAATGTCTTTCAATCCATTCTCTGATTTGTGTTTCAAGTTTTCCATATCCCACTATAAGATATCTATAAGGAATATTATTTTGCGATAAGATTTTTACAGATTTAATGGCTGTAAGATAATCCTTTGGCTCTACAAATCTGCCAACAGAAATTATCATAGGCACATCCTTAGCTTTTCTACTTATTTGCGGAGATATATTCTCAAAGCAATTATGGATAACGATATTTTTCTTTTTGTTAAAACCGTTTTCTGAGAAAAACTCAGCCCCCGAATAGCTATTGTAAATTGTATAATCAGTCAGATAATTATGAATCAATCGTTCGAGAATCTTCTTCTTAAATGGTAATCTCGAACTCCTTATGCCTCCGAAGATCTTCTTTACTCCGCATATCCTTCCTATAATAGTCCCGAACACATTACAAAATGTAAGATAATTGAATAACGAATCAAATTGCTTTTCTCTAAAAACTTTTGTAATGGATTTTAATTTCGCATATTGACTACCAACAGGGATGAAAATCTCTATCAAAGAATTGGATTTCAAGATGTCGACATTTTTAGGTTCTGCGCCCTCCAAACCATAGAAAGAGATAAAAGTTACAGAGCATCCTTGTTCACCAAGACACTTTGCCAACAAACAAGCTTGTTTTTCCGCTCCCCCTGCATTAATAGTTGGAGAAAATATTGCAACTTTTTTCATTCTACCACTCTATCTTTGATATAACGTGCAGGATTACCTGCCCATACTTGATTGGCTGGAATATCCTTTGTTACCACAGATCCAGCACCAATAATGCTACCTTCTCCAATAGTCACGGAGTTACAAACAATTACATTCATCCCTATAAACACATTGTCTCCAATATGAACCTCTCCAAGACGGAATTGACGTCCCGGTTTACTAGGATCAAGATAATGAGTTAGTATTTTCACACCAGAGGTTAATGCCACTCCATCACCGATATGTACATATTCCGGATGCATTGTATCAATCAACACGCCGCCGTAGATAAAAACCTTTTTTGGTCTTTTCGATTTGAACTGTACTCCAGCCATCTTTAGAAAGAACCACCGATGATGCCCCCTTATCGGCAAATGTGCCAACATTAGCCATAAATACGACCACAGTCGTTTAAAAGAAAAATATTTAAACATATAGAATAAATTATAGAATAAGCTTTTCTCTACTTAAACAACCCCACAAAACTATTATTTCCTTCATAATGATATGGTTGTACGATCTTCATCTTCAAAGTTTTTATCATGGCATAACCTAAAGCCTTCACATCATCTACATCCACAACATACCCTCTTTCAGGCGTCACAATCCTGTCAATAATAGGAACACTACGTGTAGCAACTACAGGAACCTGCAACCACATCGCTTCATGTAGTACATTTGGATTACCTTCTCTACGCGAAGGTAGAACAAAACAGTCAGCATATTTCATATAGGGATAAGGATTGTCTTGAAATCCAACAAAATCAATACATTCTTCCAAGTGTTTATTTGATATTAAACTTTGTAACATACGGTAATATTTCAAATTTTTTGAATGATCACCTACTATAGTTAGTCGCAAGTTGGCGTTAGTTCTTTGTACATTAGCAAAAGCTATAATCAACGTATCAAGCCCTTTTATAGGATGTACTCTTCCACAATATATAAAGTTTATTGTCCCCTCTATAAAAGGATTTTTCGAGTTCTTAAGTCTTTCAGATATTATTTCCGTATCAATTGGATTAGGAATCATCCTCATCAAACTTGTTAGATGTGGAAAAACCTTTTGTAATTCACTTTTCATCTCATCAGATTGCAACACTATCGCTGACGCATTCCCATAAGTCAACCATGCTAGCATTTTGATATCAGGCCGCCACGCACTCCAACCAGTATTATTACGAATAATAATATTCTTCACCCCAGCTATTCGTGCGGATAAAATTGTACGAGGATTCAAATAATGAAGCGATGAAAATACCGCATAGGGATGTTCACGCTTTATAAGACAATACATGCGCCACGATACGAAATCCCAAATATTTCGTATTTTTATATGTATTGTCAACATCCATTGAGGTACAAATTTTTTCAAATCACCCACCTTTTCACATACAAATACGATTTTTACTTCATACTCACTGCGGGGTAGCATCTTTGCAATAGTAAGTGTGACACGTTCTGCGCCACCGACATCGCTTGGGGTAAAAAACAAAATCTTCTTTCTGATTTTCATTATTTATATCAATTTTCACAAAAGAGGCTTAGATTCAATTATTTTCTTGATAATCATACTATTTCCTTCAATACTAAACTTCTCCTTGCATGTTCGACAAGCATTATCACCTAACGTTTTTCTCAATTTTTCATCGCTAAACATACGTTCCATAGCATAAGCCAACACGTCTGTATTGTTTGGTTCAATAATAAAAGCATCCTTTTCATGCGTTAGCCAGTTCATTGCCTCGCCCACGCGAGTTATAATAATAGCCTTTGATGCAGCCATGTATTCACCTAATTTAGTTGAAAAACAATATTTATTTTGTTTAGTCGTTAGCTTGTTTATTACAACGAATGTAGCCTTAGATAGATATTCACACAGTTCATTATTAGGTAGATAACCTGCAAACTGTACCTTTTCCCTTATGCTATACTTATCTATAATTTCAAATATCGCCTTTTCATGTTTTGTTTCTTTCGGATTGCCTGTTGAAATAAAACGTACGTCAAAAGGTAATCTTTTTGATGCTTTTGCAAAAGCCTCCAACATATCTAAAAATCCATCTTTTTGCTGAGAAAGCGTTCCTGAATGGAAGATATATGGAACATCAGCTTCATCACTTCTATCTATCATCTCATATTGCGGAAAGTCAACCAAAATAGGAACTTTCATTATACAAACATTTGCAGAACAATGTTGTCTTGCATAGTTTACCAAAGCATCACTTATCGCTATCACACCATCTAATTTCGGCATAACTTTATGTTCAAACGCAGTACGCAATTTAATTCGTTTAGGTGTCTCTTCCGATGTACCAAATGGGAGTTCACATAATTCCTGCATGTATAATGCTCCACATAAATGTGCTATTTTTTGTATCTCAAATGAATAAGGATCACATCCGTTATACGCATAAACTACATCTCCTGCCAACAAATATCTTTTAAGATAACGTTTCAGTCGATAGCGATCACAATAATCATTTATGCGACGTATAATTATATTGCTCTCACGTAGTGGTGTACCTTTTATGTAACAAAAAGGTATCCTTTCGTATACACCTTTCCCTACTGTATTCTTAGGCTTTTTGCCATATACTTCTGTACGAGTATAAATAAGAACTTCACACTCTATGCCTTGGCTTATCCAAGCTTTAGCATAGCAAACTATGCGTTTTACTGCAGCCATTCCATTAGGAAATGGTTCTTTTGTGATTATATAGACTTTCATATTATTGCAGATATAAATTTCTTGCAGATTATTCGTGAATATTACCTTTTCTTTTGAGGGTTAAACACGCCATAAAACCAAAAAGTAGTAAAAATTGGAATCGATAATATTTGATAAGATATAGCAGATAAACAAATCAGAATTGCTAGTCCCCAAGTTCTCTTCTCATAACTATCTTCTGCCAATTTTCTTGATGACAGAAATAATATAATAAAAAAGAATATACCTAATATAAAACCATACATCCCCAGTATCTTCATTAATCCATTTGCCAATGCATAATTTGTGGTTATATGGGTCCTAAAAAATGAATGCTCAAAATTCCTGCTATATCCCAAAATGGGATCATTCATTAAATTCATCCATTCAAAGGGAATTGCATCTAACCTATCTATTGACCCTCTGTATTGCCCTTTCTCCATCGTCTTAGCAGCCCATTCAAAAGAATCTTCCAGATAAGATACATCTTGAGCCTTTATTATTTTATCGTTTATTTTATTTGACATAAAATCTAATTGAGATATACCATAAATTATCGGAAGCATGACAAACAAGAAGATAAATATGGATTTTAAATTAATTTTCCTTATAAGAAAGATGGAATAGGTTACTAAAACAGATACGAAACCTGTAGTAGACATTGTCGATATCAAAGCAAGCAAAAGCCACCAAATATTGCTGTTTTTTCGGAATTTTATTCCATTTTGACAAAGATTACAAAAGATAGCTAAAGTTAGCATAATAGCAAAACGACCAGGCTCCCATGAACATCCTGCATTCCTCAGTATTCCCTGTTTTGATAATCCTTTTACAGGATCCATTAAAGTAAAGATATATAAAACATTATTGCCCATATTCGTTTCTTGAAATAATCGGAAAAATGAGGTAGAAGCTGGAATAAGCAAAACTATAATCCAAAAAAACAAAGCTATCTTACAAAACCAGACCATCACACGTTCATATATTGGAAGCAAGCGATAGCCATATATTTGATTTTGAATATATGCTATAATTATAGCATACACCATAAAGAAATGGTATGATAATTCTTCTGTTGTAAAAATCTCATATTTGAGTAACGAAAAGATCGCCCATAAACCATATATTACCAATATTCCTAAGAAACGCTTATCACGAAAAGATACTTTATTCCGTTTACATAAAATATAAGTTAATATTATAGGAAAAAGTAAAGGTACAGGATTACCAGACAATGTTGTGACCATACGACTAGTCTCGGGCGTAGCCTGACCCATATATATAACCATGACAAATATGTAGAAATAGTCAAACCGACTAACTGCTTTATTTATAGCCTCTATCATTAGTATGTATTAAGATAATCTCACGAATTGTCTATAATAAATAAATATTGCGAGAAAATAAGAAACAGAACTAATGATGCGCGTAGCTATTGCCCCATATAAACCAAAAACATATACTCCTAGTATATATCCCACAATCGCAATACCGCCACTAATCCATGCTACATTTCTTATGGGTTTCCCTTTCCCATGAGCACCTAAAAAACGATTGAAAACATCTCCTAATCCTTGCATCATACTTCCCACTGCTAAAAAACAGGCATATACTGCAACTGACTGATAAGATTCATCATAAAGTATGTCAACTATTGGAAAGATGAGCAATATGAAACCTAAGAGTGATAGTAAAGACATCCCTATTGTACCCACAATAATTTTACGCGAGATTGTACTTTGAGAAGCAAATTGTTTGAAGTAGGTTGTACCTATAACATTAGGAAGCATCGCCAATGGACTGGTAACAGTTAAAGCTAATGTATAAAAGCCCACGTTCACATTATTACTTGCATATAAACCTAGACTTATGCCAGCCACATATTGTACCGACACATTTGCCAACGATCCATAATATACCTCTAAACCATATTTCTTATTTTCTTTATATAAAATCTTCAGAGATTTTTTTAGGTTAGAAAACGATGGAGAATTCTTCCATATCAGAATGATTAAAATAACAACAGATATTCCATTTTGTAGCCATAACATTTTCTCTACACTCGCACCGTATTTGCGATAGATAAAATATGCAAGCAACAAATATATCAATGATGGGAATACTCGAGCCGCTGCAATCATTGATATACTATTATCACCTTGTGACGTAGTATTGATATAGTTCAGCAATATAGCGGGACTACAAACTGGCAACACCCAGTAAAACAAA
This sequence comes from Bacteroides sp. f07, assembly GCF_042854785.1. Lineage (NCBI taxonomy): Bacteria > Pseudomonadati > Bacteroidota > Bacteroidia > Bacteroidales > Bacteroidaceae > Bacteroides > Bacteroides sp. f07. The sequence continues at coordinate 2,320,380 of NZ_BAABXI010000001.1, forward strand.
TATGCGTAGTCCTTATGAAGAACAAGTTGATGAACTAATCCACAAATACACATCAAAATGACTAGTACAAATACAGTAATGCACAATATCGTAATTACAGCTCCTTTCAATTCAGCACACTCTTTTGGCGATTTTGCAACCGCCAATAATCTGCTACCAGAAACAAAATACCCTAACAATAATATACCGGAAAAAAATGCTATAAAATTGTTTATATAACGAACATCACCATAATCAGCAGGAGATAGTGAATGTGTGTTAAGAACAGAAACGACAACTCCTAACACAACCCCTATAAATGTTGTGCTATACAACAGAATGATTTGAGAAAAACTTTTACTATAAAACTTTTTTATCACAGTACAAAAAGAATCAGAAATTAGTATATACCTAAAAAAGAGGATATGTGTTTGAAGTGTACCTCAATAATTAGACAACAAGCTTTTAAGGATCACTCCAATTCTAACACATCCTCAATTTATTAGAGCTTTCCGTCAACTAACTCCCTATCCATGACACCTTTCACATCATAGATTATATGTTGCTTGTTTAGCATTGATACAACATCTAATGGTTTGAACTCATCATGGGCCACTGCCATAATTGCGGTATCAAATTTATCAACAGGAAGTTCGTTGGTAATGTCAATGCCATATTCATATTTTGCTATGACAGGATTGGCCCACGGATCGTAAACGGTGATATGAGCATTATATTCCTGCAATGCACGGTAAATATCAACTATTTTCGTATTACGAACATCCGGACAATTTTCTTTGAAGGTAAAGCCTAAAATAAGAATATTTGAATCTAAAACTTGAATGCCTTTCTTTAACATCAACTTAACTACTTGCGTGGCAACATATTCCCCCATGCCATCATTCATACGACGACCTGCTAAAATTATTTCGGGATTATAGCCATAACGTTGTGCACATTGTGCCAAATAGTAAGGGTCAACACCAATACAATGACCGCCTACCAGTCCTGGCTTGAATGGAAGAAAATTCCACTTCGTAGAAGCGGCTTCCAACACATCAAGTGTGTCAATATTCATCTTGGTAAAGATTTTAGAAAGTTCGTTCACGAAAGCAATATTGATATCCCGCTGTGAATTTTCTATCACTTTGGCAGCTTCGGCTACTTTTATTGTGGGGGCAAGGTGTGTCCCGGCAATAATTACAGAAGCATATACTTCGTTCACTTTCTTCCCTATCTCTGGAGTAGAACCGGAAGTTACTTTCTTAATCTTTTCAACAGTATGTAATTTATCTCCCGGATTAATGCGTTCAGGAGAATAGCCTGCAAAAAAATCTTCATTAAATTTCAAGCCTGAAACTTTTTCGACTACAGGAATACACTCGTCTTCTGTCACACCGGGATAGACTGTAGATTCATAGACTACAATATCTCCTTTTGAAATAACCTTACCAACTGTAGTACTTGCACTATAAAGTGGTGTCAGATCCGGATTGTTGTTCTCATCTACAGGTGTAGGAACAGCAACTACATAAAAATTACAATCCTTGATCTTTTCAATATCCGCCGTACAAGTAAAGCCATTGGCTAGTGCTGATTGTAATAACTCATCGGACACTTCAAGCGTAGCATCGTGACCAGCCATTAAAGCATCTACACGCGATTGATTCATATCAAAACCGACAGTTCTATATTTTGTCGAAAAAAGACGGGCTAAAGGAAGTCCAACATAACCAAGACCGATTACGCAAATTTTAATCTCATTCATTACTTTATGTTATTGTTGTTGATTTATTAAATATTTTCCCAATACCAACGTACAGCCTCTCTTAAGCCATCGCGCATACTATATTGGGGTTCATAGTTAAGAAGGGTCTTAGCCTTATCAATACAAGCTAAAGAATGTGGAATATCTCCCTGTCTATTCGGTCCGTGAACCACTTCTACATTAGAGATATCAGAGTCATATTCACTTAGAAATTCTTTCAGATAACCTACAAGCATATTTAATGTAGTGCGTTCACCAAAAGCAGTGTTATATACTTGGTTTACAGCATTAGGATTAGTAGTAGTTATAGCCAGTAGATTCATCTGTATTACATTATCAATATAGGTAAAGTCGCGACTATATTCACCATCACCATTAATTACCGGGCTTTCGTGTGCCATGAATTTCTTCACAAACAAAGGAATTACCGCTGCATACGCTCCAAAAGGATCTTGACGACGACCAAATACATTAAAATAACGCAATCCGATATATTCCAAACCATATGTCTTTGCAAAAACATCGGCATATAATTCATTTACATATTTAGTGATTGCATAAGGAGATAACGGCTTACCAATCACATCCTCCACTTTAGGTAAAGATTTACTATCACCATAGGTGGATGAACTTGCTGCGAATACAAAACGTTTTACCCCCGCGTCACGAGAAGCAACCAACATATTGAGAAAACCACCGATATTCACATCATTCGTCGTTATCGGATCTTTTATAGAACGCGGAACAGAACCTAAGGCGGCTTCATGTAATACGTATTCCATACCATCAACAGCTTTACAGCAATCATCCATTTTACGAATGTCACCTACCATTAACTCAAAAGTAGATGGATAATTTGCCAACAAAGGCAAAATATTTTCCGATTTTCCCGTAGCAAAATTATCTAAGCAACGCACTTTGTGCCCTTGTGACAATAAATGCTCACACAGATTGGAACCTATAAATCCGGCTCCACCCGTTACTAATACTTTCATGTTTATTGTATTTTAATTAATCTACTTGAATATGTTTATCAATCATATAATATGCAGATAAGTCTTGTACCACTTTCTTCCAGTTATCTTTTCATGTTTTACAATCGCACGATTTATAATAATATGTAATACGCACCAAAACACTAAGTCAAACAACAGCATAAATGTCGCATTTATATAAAAAGACAATATAAAATTAGCTGCTACTAGAAAGAGCGATAATAATAATAATGTAACCATTACAGTACGTACCCTCATTCCTGTACGTAACAGTTTATGATGAATATGATTCTTATCCGGTAAAAAAGGATTACGACCATCTTTTGCTCGAGAATAAAACACACGTACTACATCAAGTAAAGGAATAAGCAGCGTAGAAATAGTTACCATATTCAGATTTAATTCAAACGGATCCCAAGACTCTTGCCGTGTCCAAAAATGAAGAATCAAAAAACTAAGTATATAACCAAGAGTAAGACTTCCGGCATCTCCCATAAAGAGTTTTCGACCTGATACGCTAAATACATTATAATAATAGAAAGTAGCGACCACTCCCAAAGTAGCAGAAGCTAAAAGAGCATGAGTCCACTGACCAACAAATGCACAAACTATGATTAACAATCCCAATGCAATACAAGTAAGTCCTGAAGCCAAACCATCAATTCCATCTATCAAATTAATGGCATTCGTGATATAGACCACAAGAAAAACAGTTAAAGGCATGCCAATAAATGCAGGAATAGTATTAAGTCCCAATAATCCTCCCAAATCATTAATCCAGAGACCGGAAAGTGGTAAAAAAGAGGCTGAAAGAATCTGCACCACAAATTTATAACGATAACTCACCCCTACCAAATCATCCGCTACTCCAACAAGATAAAGCAATGTTGTGCCGGCAACGAGGAAAAGATAACGCATGAACAAGCTGGATGACCATATAGGAGCAACAGGTTCATTCATGTAATAACGAACCCCTGTAATAATACACAAAGATATTAATATAACAGGCAAAAAAGCTAAACCACCCAAACGAGGAACAGGAGTTTTATGTACTTTACGGGCATCAGGTACATCAAACAGACGTTTCTTATAGGAAATAAATATTATTCTTGGAATAACAATAGTGGCTAATAGTACTGAAAGTAAAAAAGTACCCCCAATATAAATATACATCATAACAATTTATCGTATTTTTAGGCTTAATTCTTTTCTCCAACCGGTTCCACATACCCCACCGGCATATCTGCACAAGCACAACCTAACATATTGAGCCTAACGGCAATCTTACTTTTTCCTTCTACCATCACAAGTTCCCCTACAAGCCCTGTCAAAGGACCTTTAACTACACGTACTTTCTCACCACGCGCCAAAGGAGCACTATTCATACAAACTGCTTCATCCGAATAATCGAGCATAAAGCGGAAACGAGCCATTTGTTCATCTGGAATTACAGTCGGACTGCTCTCACCACGCATTACCATATACCGACTTACTGTAGAAAAAGAAAGAACTTCTTTACGTTCTTTCGGATCTGCATGCACAAATACCATCATCGGAAGCAAAACGGATTCAACCACTTTACGACGGTCGCTCCATTGATGTACTTCCTGTTGGACCGGTACAAAATTCTCAATTCCCATTTTGGCTAAACGCTCTGCCACTTTCTTCTCGTGATGCATACGTACGAGAGCTACATACCAGCGTTTAGAGTGTGCTACGCCTTCCCCTGTCCCAATATTAGGCCCAGCATTTAAAGTTCCTTCTTTTCTTAGAATCATACTTTTTTACCCCTTATGTTTCTGTTACTTCTTAGGTAACGGAAACATAGGCGGCTGAAGACCTGCCACAATAACAAGAAGAAATGCATACAAATGGGGAAGTTTGAGAATTTTCTGCCTGATTTACAGAGTAATTCTTTCAGTGCAGACAATAGGAATCATTGAACATGAGACAAATACATTTCATGTTCGGATACATTTTTATTATATATTTAAATAAAAAGAGAAAAAAAAGGAAATTTGCTTGTACGCTATTAACAAATTTGTCTATATTTGCACCGAATAATTTCCGTTACCTAAGAAGTAACAACCGCGCATTCTAACTGAATATCAACTATTTAATACAATCATTATAAAATTCCCCTGCAATTCCTCACGTAAGAATAATTCAATCGGTTTACTTTTGTACGTTCGTCAAGTTCAAAGCCTTTTAGATAAATTTGTGTTGTCTTGATAGATTTATGGCCTAACGATTCACTTATCATTTCAATAGGAACTCCCCGATATTTAGCTGTAGTAGCCCAGGAATGCCGGAATGTATAAGAAGTTATGGCTGAATGAATATGTAACCTTTTGGCCAAGCTCTTCAGGTCGTTATTAAAACGACGCAAGGTGGATTGATATTCTTTATAGGCAGCCTCTTCGTCCCGCTTGTTCTTTCCGCTTAATATATAGAAAAGATAATCAGGATGTTCGGGAAGAGTTGACGAGTGGAAATTACGAAGTTGGGAGACAGTGTCTGACGCCGACTCTAATATTTCCACACTCATGGGAGTTCCTGTCTTAATACGATTGTATTTCAGAATATTTCCTTCCAGATTAGATTTTTCCAGATGAGCCAAATCGACAAAAGGCATTCCACAGAATAAAAACAATAGATTGGCAATGGCCTGTGTCCGTCGTAACTTATCGGACTGCGGGTCTTTGTAAAGCAACGTATGTAGTTCGTTTACCGGAATAGCTTTCTTCTGACGAGTATCCACTCCGGTGAATACATCACGAAACAAACGATGCACATAAGGAGCCTGGTGAGCATCTACCCCTTTATTATATATGCAACGTAACATCCGCATATAAGTAGAGATAGTGTTAAGCTTCAAGCGACAAGCCAACAAGTAGTTGCTGTATCGCCTCAAGTTCTCACGAGTAATTTGGCTGAATGACACACACGATGTCCTACAAAACACAGTGAAAGAGCGTAGCGCATTTTCATAAACATGTGCTGTAGCATAGCGCCCCTCACGGCGCAAGCACTCCACATAATTGTTTGCACATACAGTAAATCCGTCTTTTCTCATAATTTACTATTTATTAATTTATAAATTCAGCATGATATTACGAGAAATAGAACGAATTTCCAATAAAGATGGCTATTAACTAAGATTTTCTTATAAAATTTTTAATAACCTATACGATTTAATACTTAAATTGGCGTATCAGTCAGAAAGTAAACAGAAAAAGGCCATTCCCGAATAAACAGGAATGACCTTCTACTTTTCATTTCAACACGATGTTATCATGCTATCAAAAGCATGACATCCTGTTACTTATATTCCGCCCAACTCTTGATAGCGATATCATCGATACTCATCGTGCAGAAAGCATTAATGAATGCACTTGCGAGACGGGCATTCGTAATCAACGGAATATTCAGATCGATAGCCGCACGACGGATTTTGTATCCGTTGTCCAACTCTCCGGCTGTCAGGTTCTTCGGAATGTTGACTACCATATCAATCTCTTTGCTATGGAGCATTTCCAAGGCTTGCGGATGTCCTTCTTCACTCGGCCAATAGACATGAGCACTCTCAATACCGTTTTCGGCAAGTGCTTTGTGTGTGCCACCGGTCGCAAAGAGTTTATACCCCTTATTCACCAACATACGGGCTGCATCCATCATATCGGCTTTCTGCTTCATCGTACCTGTAGAAAGCAGGATATTCTTTTTAGGGATGCGATAACCTACGGAAAGCATTGCTTTCAACACAGCACAGGAAGTATCAGTACCGATACAGCCGACTTCACCGGTAGAAGCCATATCTACCCCCAACACCGGATCGGCTTTCTGCAAACGGTTGAAGGAGAATTGAGAAGCTTTGATTCCAACATAATCCAGCTCGAAAAGATTCTTTTCCGGTTTTTCGACAGGCAAGCCGAGCATGACTTTCGTTGCCAGTTCGATAAAGTTTATCTTCAATACTTTACTGACAAACGGGAAGGAACGGCTGGCACGAAGGTTACATTCGATGACCTTGATATCATTGTCTTTTGCCAAATACTGGATATTGAACGGGCCGGAGATGTTCAGAGCCTTGGCTATTTCGCGGCTGATACGTTTGATACGGCGGACTGTCTCCACATATAGCTTTTGTGGAGGGAACTGAATAGTAGCGTCACCGGAGTGTACGCCCGCAAACTCGATATGTTCGCTGATAGCGTATGCTACGATTTCCCCATTTTGAGCTACGGCATCCATTTCCACTTCCTTGGCATGCTCGATAAACTGGCTTACCACTACCGGATGCCTCTTCGATACGTTAGCAGCCAGTTTCAAGAAACGTTCAAGTTCTTCCTGATTGGAACAGACATTCATCGCGGCGCCTGAAAGTACATAAGATGGACGGACAAGCACGGGGAAACCTACTTCGTCAACAAACTCGTTGATGTCATCCATAGAAGTCAGTTCCCGCCAACGCGGCTGGTCTACTCCGATACGGTCGAGCATGGCAGAGAATTTTTCGCGGTCTTCGGCGTTGTCAATGCTCTTGGCGCTTGTACCGAGGATATTGATGTTCTGTGCATCCAGGCGCAACGCCAGGTTATTCGGAATTTGTCCACCGGTAGACACGATGACACCATGCGGATTTTCGAGTTCCAGAATATCCATTACACGTTCGAAAGTCAGTTCGTCGAAGTAGAGACGGTCACACATATCGTAATCCGTAGATACGGTTTCGGGATTATAGTTAATCATGACGCTGCGCCACCCTTCCTTGCGGATTGTGTTCAATGCCTGCACGCCACACCAGTCGAACTCTACCGAAGAACCGATACGATAGGCACCGGACCCCAGTACGACGATAGATTTATGGTCACCAAGATAATGAACATCGTTTGCTACGCCACTATAAGTAAGATACAGATAGTTAGTCTGTGCAGGATATTCGGCTGCCAGCGTATCAATCTGTTTCACAACCGGAAGAATACCTACACTCTTACGATGCTTGCGGACATAGAGAATGCCATCCTCCATATCACCTTCGTAGCCAATGCCACGGGCAACCTGAAAATCCGAGAAACCTTGAACCTTAGCTTTACGAAGCAGTTCGTACGGCAAGTCTGCAATCTGTTTGTGGTTGTTTCCCCAGCTATGCAACTCTTCAGAAGTTTTCATGATGTTCATCAGCTTCTGAAGGAACCATTTGTCTATTTTCGTCAGTTCGTGCACCTGGTCGATAGTGTACCCGGCACGGAATGCTTTCGAGATGACAAAAATACGTTTATCGGTCGGTTCACGAAGTGCTTTGTCAATATCTGGAATAACCAATTCCTTATTTTCCACAAACCCGTGCATGCCCTGCCCTATCATCCGAAGACCTTTTTGAATAGCTTCTTCAAAGGTACGACCGATGGCCATTACTTCACCGACTGATTTCATGGAAGAGCCCAATTCCTTATCTACTCCATGGAACTTACCCAAGTCCCAACGAGGAATTTTACATACTACATAATCCAAAGCCGGCTCGAAGAAAGCGGAAGTCGTTTTCGTTACAGAGTTTTTCAAGTCGAAAAGTCCGTATCCCAATCCTAGCTTAGCGGCAACGAAGGCCAACGGGTAGCCGGTCGCTTTGGAAGCCAAAGCCGATGAACGGGAAAGACGGGCATTTACCTCAATTACCCGATAATCTTCGGATTCCGGGTCGAAAGCATATTGCACGTTACATTCACCGACAATACCGATATGACGGATGATGCGTATAGCCAGTTCGCGGAGCTTATGGTATTCTTTGTTGGTTAGTGTTTGAGAGGGAGCAATAACGATAGACTCACCGGTATGGATACCCAGCGGGTCGAAATTCTCCATATTACAAACTGTGATACAGTTGTCGAAGCGGTCGCGTACTACTTCATATTCCACTTCTTTCCAGCCACGAAGTGATTTTTCCACCAGCACTTGCGGAGAGAAAGAAAAAGCCTTTTCTACGAGAACGTCCAGTTGTTCCTCGTTATCACAAAAACCGGAACCCAGACCACCCAACGCATAAGCAGCACGGACAATCACCGGATAACCCAATTCTTTCGCAGCACAACGGGCCGCTTCCGCATTTTCGACGGCTTCGCTCTTGATAGTCTTTACATTAATTTCGTTCAGTTTCTGCACGAAAAGTTCACGGTCTTCGGTATCCATAATAGCTTGCACCGGAGTACCGAGTACCTTTACATTATATTTTTCGAGGATTCCTTCCTTATATAAGACCACACCGCAATTCAAGGCCGTCTGCCCACCGAATGCAAGCATAATGCCTTCGGGCTTCTCCTTCTGAATCACTTTCTCCACAAAGTACGGAGTCACCGGCAGGAAGTAGATTTGGTCTGCTACTCCTTCGGAAGTCTGCACGGTAGCAATATTCGGGTTGATAAGAATCGTTTCAATCCCCTCTTCTTTCAAGGCTTTGAGTGCCTGCGAACCGGAATAGTCGAACTCACCGGCCTCACCGATTTTCAGGGCACCGGAACCCAACAGCAATACTTTCTTTATATTTTCTTTCATGATTGTCGGTTATTTAAGCAGGTTTACAAATTCGTCGAACAGAAATTCCGTATCCGTAGGGCCACTGGCTGCTTCCGGATGGAATTGTGCTGAAAACCAAGGATTCGTCTTATGCTTGATTCCTTCGTTGGAACCGTCGTTCATGTTGATGAAAAGCGGCTCCCAATCTGCCCCTAACGTATTATTGTCTACGGCATAACCGTGATTCTGGGAAGTGATGAAACAACGTTCCGTACCTACCATACGCACAGGTTGGTTGTGGCTACGATGTCCGTACTTCAATTTATATATCTTGGCTCCACCGGCTTTCGAGAGTAATTGGTTACCCATACAGATTCCGAAGATAGGAAGTTTTTCGTTTTCCATTGCTTTGCGGATATTTTGTACCGCAGCGTCACAGGTATCCGGGTCGCCCGGTCCGTTGGAAATAAATAATCCGTCAAACTCGAGTCCGTTGAAGTCATAATCCCAAGGCACACGAATCACTTCGACATCACGTTTCAGCAGACAACGGATGATATTAGTCTTTACTCCACAATCTACAAGAACAACTTTCTTTTTATCCGCACCTTCATTATAGCGAATCACTTCCTTGCAACTTACTTTATCTACGTAATTAACGCCTGCATAAGCAGCTTCGGGAAGATTATCCGGGGCATCGTCAAAAACAATTTTTCCCATCATCACACCATGTTCACGAAGTACTTTAGTCAGTTCGCGGGTATCAATGCCCGTGATACCGGGTACTTGCTCACGCTTCAGCCAGTCGCCAAGACTCTCGGCTGCATTCCAATGGCTATATTCATAAGAATAGTCACTTACGATAATCGCTTCCGCATGGATTTTCTCACTTTCCATAAAAGTTGCAAGCCCGTTCGGTCCGATAGTAAAAGGGGGAACTCCGTAGTTACCTATCAGAGGATAGGTAAGCGTCATCAACTGTCCGGCATATGAAGGGTCGGTGAGACTCTCGGGATATCCGGTCATGGCAGTATTGAAAACTACTTCGCCCGCCACCGGCTTCTCGTAGCCAAACGACTTACCGGAGAACCGGCTCCCGTCGTCAAGGATTAATGTCACATTTCTCATTCTTATTATTGAATCATTGTATGGTTGTTAGAATTGATACATTTGCTCAATGTAATTGATGAATGCCCGGTTCACCATTTTCACACCACCTGGTGTAGGATAATTGCCGCTGAAGTACCAATCGCCCGTATGATTCGGACAAGCCTCATGAAGCCCTTCCAACGGCTGATAAACGATTTCTACTTTGGCTTTCGTCCCTTTCGGTGTCAGCAGTTCCACCATTTTGGCGGAGATTTCTTCATCAGTGAAAGGAGCATAGATGTCTTTTACATAGTTCACCATCTGCTCTTTCGGTAGTCCTACCTGGTCTTTGGATTTACGATAAGCAGCCGCAATCACATCTTTCATATCACGTTCTTTCAAAAGCTCGATAGCTGCCTTGAAAGCGATAAATTCGCTCATCTTCGCCATGTCTATACCGTAATAATCAGGATAACGCACTTGTGGAGAAGAAGATACGATGACAATCTTCTTCGGGCTGAGACGGTCGAGAATACCGATAATACTTTGTTTCAGTGTCGTGCCACGCACAATGCTGTCGTCAATTATCACCAGGTTGTCGACACCGGGTACAAGACTTCCGTATGTAATGTCATATACATGCGCTGCCAAGTCATTGCGGCTGTTTCCTTCAGCAATGAAAGTACGGAGTTTGATATCCTTGATAGCCACCTTTTCACTACGGATACGGCGGGAAAGGATGACTTCCAGTTCTTCCATATTCGGATTATGCCCCAATGCGGCAATCTGCTGCACTTTCTCTTCGTTCAGATAAACGTCCAGTCCTTGCAACATACCGTAAAAAGCTACTTCTGCAGTATTCGGGATAAAAGAAAAAACCGTATGATCGATGTCATTATTGATAGCCTTCAGGATTCTCGGAACCAATTTCTCGCCCAGTAGCTTTCTTTCTTTATAGATATCTACATCACTACCACGGGAAAAATAGATGCGTTCGAAAGAACAAGCCTGTTTTTCACGAGGCTTATTAATTTGTGATGTCCGCAGTTTACCTTCTTTGCTAATTAACAAAGCCTGTCCGGGTTGCAGTTCTTTAATTTCCTCTACAGGGACATTGAAAGCTGTCTGGATAACCGGACGCTCGGAAGCTAAAACAGCTATCTCGTCATCCTGATACCAGAATGCGGGGCGAATCCCCCACGGGTCGCGGATAGCGAAAGATTCACCGCTTCCGGTCAGTCCGCAGATAACGTATCCCCCATCCCACTCACGGCTGGAAGTACGCAATACATTAGCCAGGTCGATATGCTCTTCTATATAATTGGTGATACCCATACCGGTGAGCCCGTCGGCCTCGGCAAGATTAAAGACACGTTCTACTTCACGATCAAGACGGTGTCCCACTTGCTCCAGCATGATATAGGTATCGGCATATTTTCGCGGATGCTGGCCGATAGCTGTAATACGGGCAAAGATTTCGTCCACGTTCGTCATATTGAAGTTACCGCAGAGAGCCAGATTCTTGGCGCGCCAGTTGTTTCTTCTCAAAAACGGATGTACATAAGAGATTCCGGATTTCCCGGTGGTAGAGTAACGGAGATGTCCCATATATGCCTCACCGGCAAAAGGCAAAGTTCGTTTGGCATACTCCGCATCATGCAGTTGTTCGGGAGTCAAATCCTTGAAATTGGTCTGCACATTTTCAAAGATTTCGGTAATAGCACCGGAACCCAGAGCACGTTCGCGAAACATATATTCTTCGCCCGGATTGGCTTCCAGTTTCACGCAAGCCAGTCCCGCACCTTCCTGCCCACGGTTGTGCTGCTTCTCCATCAGCAGATAAAGCTTGTTCAAACCATACATCCACGTTCCGTACTTCTTTTCGTAATACTCCAGCGGTTTAAGCAGGCGTATCATGGCAACGCCACATTCATGTTTCAATTGTTCCATTTATACAAATCCAAATTACCTGTTATATATATTACAAGGATTATTCCACAGTGACAGATTTAGCTAAGTTCCGGGGCTGATCCACGTCCATTCCCTTACAAACCGCAATGTGATAAGCAAGCAATTGAAGAGGTACCGTAGTAATTAACGGATTAAGACACTCGATTGTTTCAGGAAGCTCGATACTGCAATCGGCAATCTTGCTGATAACCGTATCTCCTTTTGTCACAAAAGCAATCACCTTTCCCTTCCGCGCCTTGATTTCCTGAATATTGCTCAGCACTTTTTCATACAAAGCGTTTTGGGTGACAATCACTACTACGGGCATTTCCGCATCAATCAAAGCAATCGGACCGTGCTTCATCTCCGCAGCCGGATAACCTTCAGCGTGAATATACGAAATTTCTTTCAACTTCAACGCACCTTCGAGAGCTACGGGATAACTATATCCGCGTCCCAAATAAATAAAATTATGCGCATAGGTGAATGTTTTCGAGAGCTCCGCCAATTTATCATTCAACTCCAACACTTCTTTCATCTTCTCAGGAATCTGATTCAATTCCCGCACGACCGAAAGATAATACTGCTCGTCAATCATTCCTTTTTCTTTAGCTAATGTCAATGCCAGCATCGCCAACACAGTGACCTGTCCCGTGAATGCTTTGGTAGAGGCCACTCCAATCTCCGGGCCTACGTGAATATACGAACCGGTGTGAGTGGCACGGGGAATCGAAGAACCGATAGCATTACAAATTCCATATATAAATGCCCCACGGCTCTTTGCCAATTCCACCGCAGCCAATGTATCGGCAGTCTCACCACTCTGCGAGATGGCAATCACTACATCTTGTTCGTTAATCACAGGGTCGCGGTAACGAAATTCGGAAGCATACTCCACTTCTACCGGTATGCGGCAGAAACTCTCAATCAGTTGTTTGCCGATAAGTCCGGCATGCCAGGAAGTTCCGCAAGCCACAATAATAAAACGTTTGGCACTCAGCAGTCTCTCCTTATTATCAATCACTGCCGAAAGCACTACGTTGTCCGCATCTACATTGATACGTCCGCACATACAATCATGGATACAGTCCGGCTGTTCGAAAATCTCTTTCAACATAAAGTGCGGATAACCGCCCTTTTCCAATTGTCCGAGATTCAGTTCCACTTTCTTCACCTCAGGAGTCATTTCTACATTATTCAAATCAACGACTTTCAAATCTTCCCTCCTGCTTATTACAGCAATCTCTCCGTCTTCCAGATAAACCACCTTATCTGTATATTCTACAATCGGAGTGGCATCCGAAGCTAGAAAAAATTCATCTTCTCCAATACCCACCACCAACGGGCTGCTTTTACGGGCTGCGATAATCTCATCCGGATGCTCTTTATCAAGAACGGCAATCGCATAAGCACCAATCACCTCTCCCAGTGCCAACTGAACGGCGGCCAGCAAACTAACCTGATTGGTAACTTTCATGTATTCTATTAATTGAACGAGGACTTCGGTATCTGTACTGCTTTTAAAAATGTAGCCTTTGGCTTGAAGTTTTTCTTTGAGGACGGCGTAGTTTTCAATGATACCGTTATGAATGAGAGCGAGTTTTTCGGAAGAAGAGTAATGAGGATGGGCATTAGCTGAACAAGGTTCCCCGTGAGTGGCCCAACGGGTATGGGCAATTCCGATTGTACCGGAAATATCTTTCTGTGTGACGAAATTTTCGAGTTCGGAGACTTTCCCTTTCGTCTTATACACATTCAACTGTTGGTTATCACTGATTAATGCTACCCCTGCGCTGTCATATCCACGATACTCTAATCGTTTCAACCCTTTTATAAGGATGGGGTAGGCTTTTCTTTTACCAATATAGCCTACTATTCCACACATATTATGATATTTTTATTTCGGCTGCAAATATACACATTCCAAATAACATAAAGATAATAATTTCGATATTTATTTGACAGAAACGCATAAAAAAGTTACAAACACATCAAAACGTTAAATAATACAATCTTTTTATCTCAAAAAGAAACAAATTACAATCACTTTCAAATAATAGATAGCAAGCTAACAAATTAAAAGCTATTCAAATGATTTTAATTACAAATTAAAAGAATAAAGAACAGACTTTGTTTTTCGTGTCACAGAAAGGTAACATCTTACTATCATTATGAAATTAAATATTTATTTTTGCCAAACATTTTGATACATCAAATAGGTATTATCATACAATAAAGCTAGTAAGAATGAAGAAACAAGAACTTTTTAACAACGAAACAGAAGGATTCCCTTACCAACGACAGTCCAAACAGACGGGCTTGTACGAAGCGGCATACGAACACGATGCCTGCGGTGTTGGTATGCTGGTAAACATTCACGGAGAAAAGTCACACGACATTGTTGAGTCGGCTTTAAAGGTATTGGAGAACATGCGCCACCGTGGCGCCGAGGGTGCGGACAACAAGACCGGAGACGGTGCAGGCATTATGTTACAAATCCCGCATGAGTTTATTCTATTACAAGGTATTCCCGTTCCGGAAAAGGGACGTTATGGTACCGGTCTGCTTTTTCTGCCCAAAAATGAAAAAGACCAGTCAGCTATTTTGAGTATCATCATCGAAGAAATCGAAAAGGAAGGACTTACGCTGATGCATCTGCGAAACGTCCCGACCTGCCCGGAAATCCTGGGAGAAGCGGCTTTGGCTAATGAGCCGGATATCAAACAGATGTTTGTCACCGGATTTACGGAAACAGAGACCGCCGACCGCAAGCTATATCTAATCCGTAAGAGAATCGAAAATAAAATCCGGATGTCAGCCATTCCGACAAAAGAGGACTTTTATGTTGTTTCGCTCTCCACAAAAAGCATTATATATAAAGGTATGCTTTCGTCATTACAGCTACGCAACTATTATCCCGACCTGACAAATAGTTACTTTACCAGCGGACTGGCTTTGGTACATTCCCGCTTCAGTACCAACACGTTCCCGACATGGGGATTGGCACAGCCTTTCCGTCTTCTGGCACACAATGGCGAAATCAATACGATTCGCGGTAACCGCGGCTGGATGGAAGCCCGCGAAAGTGTACTATCCTCTCCCACTCTCGGAGATATAAAAGAAATTCGTCCTATTATACAGCCGGGTATGAGTGACAGTGCTTCACTGGATAATGTCTTGGAATTTTTAGTAATGTCGGGATTGAGCCTGCCTCACGCAATGGCAATGCTTGTACCGGAGTCTTTCAATGAGAAAAATCCCATCAGTGAAGATTTGAAGTCTTTTTATGAATACCACTCTATACTAATGGAACCTTGGGACGGGCCTGCCGCCCTGCTGTTCAGCGACGGACGTTTTGCCGGTGGTATGCTCGACCGTAACGGCCTGCGTCCCGCCCGTTACCTGATTACGAAAAATGACATGATGGTGGTTGCTTCGGAAGTCGGCGTAATGGATTTCGAACCGGGAGATATTAAAGAAAAAGGACGGCTGCAACCGGGTAAGATTCTATTGGTTGACACGGAAAAGGGCGAAATATATTACGATGGTGAACTGAAAAAACAACTGGCGGAAGCTAAGCCTTACCGCACATGGCTGTCTACCAACCGTATCGAACTGGACGAATTGAAAAGCGGACGCAAAGTGCCTCATCATGTAGAGAACTACGACCGGATGCTCCGTACTTTCGGCTATTCAAAAGAGGACATCGAAAAACTGATTATGCCCATGGCCAGCACCGGCGCAGAACCAATTCATTCAATGGGTAACGATACTCCTTTGGCAGTGCTTTCGGACAAACCGCAATTGCTTTACAATTATTTCCGCCAGCAATTCGCCCAAGTGACGAATCCACCGATCGACCCGCTACGCGAGGAACTGGTGATGTCATTGACGGAATATATCGGTGCTGTCGGCATGAACATTCTGACACCGAGCGAAAGCCACTGCAAGATGGTGCGTCTGAACCATCCGATTCTAAGCAATACCCAATTGGATATTCTATGTAATATCCGCTATAAAGGTTTTAAGACTGTAAAGCTTCCAATGCTTTTTGAAGTAAAGAAAGAAAAGGCTGGTCTTCAGGAAGCACTAAGCGAACTATGCAAAATGGCGGAAGAATCCGTGACGGAAGGCGTGAACTATATCATTCTGAGTGACCGTGATGTGGATGCCGACCATGCAGTAATCCCGTCTCTCTTAGCAGTAAGCGCTGTTCATCATCACCTGGTTTCCGTAGGCAAACGCGTTCAGACTGCACTGGTAGTAGAAAGCGGCGAGATACGCGAAGTGATGCACGCAGCCTTATTACTTGGTTTCGGAGCGAGCGCATTGAATCCGTATATGGCATTTGCAGTGCTTGACAAATTGGTGAAAGACAGAGATATACAATTGGACTATGCTACAGCCGAGAAAAATTATATCAAGTCCATCTGCAAAGGTTTGTTCAAGATAATGAGTAAGATGGGTATCTCTACCATCCGTTCATACCGCGGTGCAAAGATTTTCGAAGCTGTCGGTTTGAGCGAAGAGTTAAGCAAGGCTTATTTCGGGGGACTCGGTTCACCGATTGGCGGTATCCGGTTGGAAGAGATTGCCAGAGATGCCATTGCTTTCCACGAAGAAGGCTTTGCCGAAAAAGCCAGCGGTTTATTGCCGAACAAAGGGTTATATTCTTTCCGCAAAGACGGAGAAAAGCATGCATGGAATCCCGAAACAATCAGTACGCTACAATTAGCTACCCGACTAGGCAGTTATAAAAAATTCAAAGAATATACCCACATGGTAGATGAAAAGGAGAAACCTATCTTCCTGCGTGATTTCCTGGGATTCCACCGCAATCCGATTTCTATCGACCAGGTAGAGCCGGTAGAGAATATCCTGCACCGTTTTGTTACGGGGGCCATGTCTTTCGGCTCTATCAGCAAAGAGGCTCACGAGGCAATGGCTATCGCCATGAATAAGATTCACGGACGCAGTAATACCGGTGAGGGCGGCGAAGACGCTTCCCGTTTTCAGCCGCTACCGGACGGCACTTCTTTGCGAAGTGCAATCAAGCAGGTTGCTTCGGGACGTTTTGGTGTAACGGCGGAATACTTGGTCAATGCAGACGAGATTCAGATTAAGATAGCCCAAGGAGCAAAACCGGGTGAAGGCGGACAACTTCCAGGATTCAAAGTAAACGACGTAATTGCCAAGACACGCCACTCTATTCCAGGAATTTCTCTGATTTCTCCCCCGCCCCATCACGATATTTATTCGATTGAGGATTTGGCTCAATTGATCTTCGATTTGAAAAACGTGAATCCACAAGCCAAAATTAGCGTAAAACTGGTTGCGGAAAGTGGTGTAGGCACGATTGCCGCGGGTGTGGCAAAGGCAAAAGCGGACTTAATCGTTATTTCCGGTGCCGAAGGGGGTACGGGAGCCTCTCCCGCTTCTTCTATCCGTTATGCGGGTATCTCTCCCGAACTGGGATTGAGCGAGACACAGCAGACATTGGTATTGAACGGACTCCGTGGTCAGGTGGTTCTGCAAGCTGACGGACAATTGAAAACCGGACGGGATATTATCTTAATGGCATTGATGGGAGCCGAAGAGTATGGTTTTGCCACTTCTGCACTGATTGTATTAGGTTGTGTGATGATGCGTAAATGTCATCAGAATACTTGTCCTGTGGGAGTTGCCACACAGAATGAGGAGTTACGTAAACGTTTCCATGGACGCAGTGAATATTTAGTCAACTTCTTCACATTCCTGGCGCAGGAAGTCCGTGAACATCTGGCCGAAATGGGATTCACCCGAATGGATGATATTATCGGACGTACAGACTTAATTGAACGTAAGTCCAGAGCAGATGACCCGAATCCGAAGCATGCGTTAATTGATTTCACCAGGATGCTGGCACGTATTGATAACGTTGCTGCCATTCGTCATGTCACCGACCAGGATCATGGAATCTCTACTGTAAAGGATGTGGCTATCATTGATGCCGCTCAAGATGCTATTGAACACGAGAAAGAAATCTCCCTGGAATATACGATCGCAAATACAGACCGAGCAATAGGCGCCATGCTTTCAGGAGTTATCGCGAAGAAACATGGTGCTAAGGGATTGCCGGAGCACACGCTGAATGTGAAATTCAAAGGCTCGGCAGGCCAGTCTTTCGGTGCTTTCCTTGTACCGGGCGTCAACTTCAAACTGGAAGGTGAAGCGAACGATTATTTGGGTAAAGGGCTGAGTGGAGGACGTATTGCCGTACTTCCCCCTATCCGTAGTAACTTCGAAGCTGACAGGAATACAATTGCAGGTAATACATTGCTTTATGGTGCCACAAGTGGTGAAGTGTATATCAACGGACGTGTAGGAGAACGTTTCGCTGTACGCAACTCGGGTGCCATCGCTGTAGTGGAAGGTGTAGGCGACCACTGTTGCGAATATATGACCGGCGGACGCGTCGTAGTCCTCGGGCAGACCGGACGTAACTTTGCTGCCGGTATGAGTGGCGGTGTAGCCTATGTATGGAACAAAGACGGTAACTTCGATTATTTTTGTAATATGGAGATGGTGGAATTATCCCTTATCGAAGAGGCAAGCTACCGGAAAGAATTACACGAACTGATTCGTCAACACTACCTGTACACAGGTTCCAAACTGGCACGAACAATGCTTGATGACTGGAATCATTATGTAGATCAATTCATCCAGGTAGTACCCATCGAATACAAAAAAGTATTGCAGGAAGAACAGATGAGAAAGTTACAACAGAAAATTGCAGATATGCAAAGAGACTATTAACCATCAACCGGCAAGGTACCGGAACCAGTTTTCTATGACTAAAATTAAACTTAAAAACTTAAAAAGAATATGGGAGACCCTAGAGCTTTTTTAAATATACCCCGGCAGGAAGCGGGATACCGCCCTGTAAGCGAACGAATCACTGATTACAGTCAGGTAGAACAAACGTTGAATACAAACAGCCGTAAGTTGCAGGCTTCCCGCTGCATGGATTGTGGCGTACCGTTCTGCCACTGGGCATGCCCGATAGGGAATAAACAACCGGAATGGCAGGATGCATTATTCAAAGGAAAATGGAAAGAGGCATACGAAATCCTGTCATCTACTTGTGATTTTCCAGAATTTACAGGACGTATCTGTCCTGCCCTCTGTGAAAAATCCTGTGTGCTAAAACTGTCATGCGACCAACCTGTGACGATTCGTGAAAACGAAGCGGCCATTGTTGAAGCAGCTTTCCGCGAAGGATATATACAGGTACAAAACCCGAAAAGAAACGGAAAAAAAGTAGCGGTTATTGGTGCGGGGCCTGCCGGACTGGTTGTAGCGAACCAGTTGAATCTGAAAGGATACAGTGTTACATTATTCGATAAGGACGAAGCTCCCGGCGGACTGCTCCGCTTTGGCATCCCCAACTTCAAACTAGATAAGAATGTGATCGACCGCCGCATGAATATATTAGTTGCGGAAGGAGTAAAGTTTGAAATGGGAGTAGAAATTGATGTCAATCACTTGCCGGAAGGATTCGATGCTTATTGTATCTGCACAGGAACACCGACAGCACGCGATTTAAGCATTCCGGGAAGAGAATTGAAAGGTATCCATTTTGCCCTCGAAATACTGGCTCAACAAAACAGGATTTTGGCAGGGCAGACTTTCCCAAAAGATAAATTAGTGAATGCCAAAGGAAAAAAGGTGCTTGTCATCGGTGGTGGAGATACGGGGTCCGATTGTATCGGAACCAGCGTGCGCCAAGGAGCCATCAGTGTAACTCAAATTGAAATCATGCCCAAACCACCTGTGGGACATAATCCGGCTACTCCGTGGCCGCAATGGCCGATAGTCTTCAAAACGACTTCCAGCCACGAAGAAGGTTGCACACGCCGTTGGTGCCTGACTTCCAACCAGTTCCTCGGAAAGAATGGAAAAGTGACAGGCGTAGAAGTAGAAGAGGTGGAATGGGTTCCGGCAACAGACGGTGAACGCCCGACAATGAAACCTACCGGAAAAAAAGAGGTAATAGAGGCGGATATGGTATTGTTGGCTATGGGATTCTTGAAACCGGAGCAACCGCAATTTGCCGATAATGTATTTCTTGCCGGAGATGCAGCTACCGGAGCCAGTTTGGTAGTACGCGCCATGGCAGGCGGACGGAAAGCCGCCACAGAGATAGATGCTTATTTAATGACTAAAAATTAAAGTTATGTGTGGAATAGCAGGTATACTCAACATAAAAGCCCAAACCAAGGAGCTAAGAGATAAAGCACTGAAAATGGCTCAGAAAATCCGTCATCGCGGGCCGGACTGGAGCGGAATCTATGTAGGCGGAAGTGCCATCCTGGCACACGAACGTCTTTCTATTGTCGACCCGCAAAGTGGCGGGCAACCCTTATACTCGCCCGACCGTAAACAGGTGCTCGCCGTAAACGGTGAAATCTACAACCACCGCGATATTCGTGCAAAATATGCCGGGAAATATGATTTTCAAACAGGCAGTGATTGCGAGGTTATTCTTGCCCTTTATAAAGATAAAGGTATCCATTTCCTGGAAGATATCAGCGGTATCTTTGCCTTTGTCCTTTATGACGAAGAGAAAGATGAGTTCCTGATTGCCCGTGACCCTATCGGCGTCATACCTTTATATATAGGTAAAGACAAAGACGGAAAAATCTACTTCGGCAGCGAACTGAAAGCTCTTGAGGGATTTTGCGATGAATACGAATTATTCCTTCCGGGACATTACTATTACAGTAAAGAAGGAAAAATGAAACGATGGTATTCACGTAGCTGGACAGAATATGAAACAGTAAAAGATAACGATGCGAAAGCCGACGATGTGAAAAAAGCATTGGAAGATGCCGTTCATCGTCAGTTAATGAGTGATGTACCTTACGGAGTACTTCTTTCCGGTGGCCTGGACAGTTCTGTCATTTCCGCCATTGCGAAGAAATATGCAGCCAAACGTATAGAAACAGACGGAGCAAGTGATGCATGGTGGCCGCAACTTCATTCTTTCGCCATCGGTTTGAAAGGTGCACCCGACCTGATAAAAGCGCGTGAGGTCGCTGAATATATAGGTACGGTACATCACGAAATAAACTACACCGTGCAGGAAGGGCTGGATGCAATCCGTGACGTTATCTATTTTATCGAAACATATGATGTAACCACCGTGCGGGCTTCCACTCCTATGTATCTATTGGCACGTGTCATCAAGTCCATGGGTATCAAGATGGTGTTGAGCGGTGAAGGTGCCGATGAAGTTTTCGGTGGTTATCTCTATTTTCACAAAGCCCCTACTCCACAGGCATTCCACGAAGAAACAGTACGTAAACTATCGAAACTACATATGTATGATTGTCTCCGAGCCAACAAAAGTTTATCGGCCTGGGGTGTAGAGGGACGTGTCCCCTTCCTCGATAAAGAGTTTCTTGATGTAGCAATGACGCTGAATCCGAAAGCCAAAATGTGTCCCGGAAAAGAAATTGAAAAGAAAATCGTACGTGAGGCTTTCGCCGATATGCTGCCGGAAAGCGTGGCATGGAGACAGAAAGAGCAATTCAGTGACGGTGTAGGATATTCCTGGATTGATACATTGAAAGAAATAACCACCGCTGCGGTAAGTGACGAACAAATGACACACGCAGCCGAACGTTTCCCAATCAATACTCCACAAAATAAGGAAGAATATTATTACCGCAGCATCTTTGAAGAGCATTTCCCCAGCGAAAGTGCGGCCCGCTGCGTACCGAGTGTTCCCAGTGTAGCCTGCTCTACAGCAGAAGCGCTGGCATGGGATATTGCCTTCAAAAATCTGAACGAGCCAAGCGGACGCGCAGTAAAAGGAATACATGAAGAAGCCTATACTTAACTCGTCAAAAAGTAATAGAATGGATTATTTCTGTTACTCTTTTGTAGCATTTCTATTCTAAAATTCCAAGGATTAACGCAGATTAGCACATTATTGTCTGATTTGCGTTTTCTTTTTTATAATTTTGAAGCCAAACCCAATTAATCTATTAAACCTTTTAAAGACCAAACAAATGAATTTAAAGAAAATGATGATGGCTTCTGCCCTTTTAGTAACTACTTGCTGTATGCAGGCACAGACAAAAGTAATTGCCCACCGTGGTTTTTGGAAAACTCCGGGTTCATCACAAAACAGTATAACCGCACTTCAAAAAGCAGATTCCATCGGCTGCTACGGTTCAGAATTTGACGTATGGATTGCCAAAGATAACAAGTTGGTTGTCAACCATGACCCCGTTTATAAAATGCGGCCAATGGAATATTCCAAAGGGGATGCACTGACCGGACTGAAACTCTCCAACGGAGAAAACTTGCCTAGTTTAAAGCAATATCTGGAAGCAGGAAAAAAATGCAATGCCAAATTGATACTTGAGCTTAAAGCGCATAGCACCAAGAAACGTGAGACAAAAGCCGTACAGGAAATTCTTGCTATGGTAAAGAGTATGGGATTGGAAAACCGAATGGAATATATCACTTTCTCTCTGCATGCTATGAAAGAATTTATCCGCCTGGTACCTGCTGGAACTCCGGTATTTTATCTGAATGGTGAATTATCTCCAAAAGAATTGAAAGAACTTGGTGCTGCCGGACTTGACTATCACATGGGAGTGATAAAGAAACACCCCGAATGGATTAAAGAAGCTCATGACCTTGGCCTGAAAGTTAATGTATGGACAGTGGACGAAGCAGAGGACATGAAATGGCTGATTGAAAATAAAGTAGACTTCATCACTACCAATGAACCGGTTGTCTTGCAGGAAATCTTAAAATAAACCGGTCTTCAGATACAAACAGCGTGGATAAAGTGGGCATCAACACTCATTTCATCCACGTTTTTACATAAAAATATATCAGGCAGTATCATTATTTGAAATCATCTAATACATCTTTCAGCTCTTCCACCGTCAGTTCTCCTACCTGCCGCCACAGTTCATGCCCTTTATGCAATAAAAGAAAAGCAGGTACAGTCTCTACATTATGTGCATCAGCCACTACTCTGCTTTCTTCTGCATTCACTCTTATCAATTCTACCGTTCTCTTTTCGTAAGTACGGAGTACAGGACCTATCCACTCATAATGAGGCGACCAATCCGCATAGAATACAACCAAAACTAAATGGTTGGTTCTTGCTGCCACTTCTAGTTGTTTTTGTATATCCATAATCTTCTATATTATAATATTGTATGTGGTAGAACAATGAATATAGAAAAAGGTTCTATCATGAGAAAACACCTCAAAAAACTTCATATATTATGGAAGAATATGCAAGACACATCTGTTAAATAATAATTTCAAAGAATCAACCGCCATATTATTTCATTTTAAAACTTAGATAGCATATATAGAAAACGATTGAAAGTTTCCTAAAAACAAATAGAGATTAGATATACTTTCATATAAAATATAAGCCAAAAAGTCATACCTTTGTAACGTTATAAAACAAAAGGATACAACAATAGATAAATAAAAAGCAAAATGACAACCAAAATCAAGTTCACAAAAATGCATGGAGCGGGAAATGACTACATATACGTAGACATCACCAAATGTCCGGTAGCAGCCCCTGAAAAGAAAGCAATCAAATGGAGCAAGTTTCATACAGGAATTGGAAGTGACGGACTCATTTTGATTGGAAACTCTGATAAGGCTGATTTCAGTATGCGTATTTTCAATGCAGACGGTTCGGAAGCCATGATGTGTGGCAACGGAAGCCGTTGCGTAGGCAAATATGTATATGAATACGGCCTAACCGATAAAACAGAAATCACACTGGATACATTGTCGGGAATAAAAATACTGAAACTTCACGTAGAAGGGAAAACAGTTACCGCAGTTACAGTAGATATGGGCCGTCCGTTGGAAACAGAAGAAGTTCATTTTGAAGAGAAGTATCCTTTCCGGTCAACTAAAGTATCAATGGGAAATCCTCATCTAGTTACTTTTGTGGATGATATTACCCGAATTAATTTACCGGAAATCGGTCCTGAACTGGAGAATTATCATCTTTTCCCTGACAGAACAAATGTAGAGTTTGCACAAATTGTCGGCAAAGACACCATACGGATGAGAGTTTGGGAAAGAGGTTCAGGAATTACCCAAGCTTGCGGGACAGGTGCTTGCGCCACAGCAGTAGCCGCCTTCATCAACGGGCTTGCAGGAAGAAAAAGCAATATAATAATGGACGGCGGCACAGTCATCGTTGAATGGGATGAAGCATCGGGACATATATTGATGACGGGACCGGCAACCAAAGTCTTCGATGGGGAAATTGAAGAAGTTGAGAGTTGAAAATGAATACTGTATAGAAACTTAAAACAATAACAATATGGCATTAGTAAATGAACATTTTTTGAAGTTACCGGGAAGTTACTTATTCTCGGATATAGCGAAAAAGGTAAATACTTTCAGAATAACGCATCCCAAACAGGACATCATCCGGCTAGGTATCGGTGATGTTACTCAGCCGCTGCCCAAAGCCTGTATCGAAGCAATGCATAAAGCGGTAGAAGAACTGGGCAATAAAGATACATTCCGCGGATATGGCCCTGAACAGGGATATGATTTTTTGATTGAAGCAATTATAAAGAATGATTTTGCCCCACGCGGGATTCACTTTTCCGCTTCTGAAATATTTGTCAGCGACGGGGCAAAAAGCGATACCGGAAATATAGGTGATATTCTTCGCCATGACAATAGCGTAGGCGTTACAGACCCCATCTATCCGGTATATATTGACAGTAACGTCATGTGCGGACGTGCCGGAGTACTGGAAGAGGAAACGGGCAAATGGAGCAATGTTACATATATGCCCTGTACGAGTGAAAACAACTTCATTCCTGAAATCCCGGACAAACGAATAGATATTGTCTATCTCTGCTATCCGAACAACCCAACCGGCACAACACTAACCAAACCGGAACTGAAGAAATGGGTGGACTATGCTTTGGCAAACGACACGTTAATCCTGTTTGATGCCGCATATGAAGCATATATCCAGGACGAAAACGTCCCCCACTCTATCTACGAAATTAAAGGGGCGAAGAAATGTGCCATTGAATTCCGTAGCTTCTCAAAGACAGCAGGATTCACCGGAGTACGTTGCGGATACACGGTAGTACCGAAAGAGCTTACTGCCGCAACGTTGGAAGGCGACCGCATCCCGCTCAACAGATTATGGAACCGCCGCCAGTGCACCAAGTTCAACGGTACTTCCTACATCACCCAACGGGCTGCGGAAGCTGTTTACAGTGCGGAAGGCAAGGCACAGATTAAAGAAACGATTAACTATTATATGACCAACGCAAAAATCATGAAGGAAGGACTGGAAGCTACCGGATTGAAAGTTTACGGTGGAGTGAACGCGCCCTATTTATGGGTGAAAACTCCGAATGGCCTATCCTCATGGCGATTCTTTGAACAGATGTTGTATGAAGCCAATGTTGTCGGCACTCCCGGTGTGGGCTTCGGACCAAGTGGCGAGGGATATATCCGCCTAACCGCTTTTGGTGAACGCAACGACTGTATTGAAGCTATGAGAAGAATAAAAAACTGGCTCTGATAGTATTTCGCGCGCTACTATATACATGGACCGTACATCCACATTTTTCTAACTTTTAAAGGTAAAAAGACGATGAAAACGACGATTAACAAAAAAAAGGGGGTAATAACAGTAGCATTATTACTGACAGGGCTTGTACCATCCGCGATGATGGCACAAGATAAAGTAGAAGCCTCCGTAGGAGCTGATTTAGTAAGTGGTTACATTTGGCGTGGCCAGGATTTGGGCGGAGTCAGTATTCAGCCTTCACTGGGAGTCGCTTACAAAGGTGTCTCACTCGGAGCATGGGGTTCTGTAGGATTCGAATCGACAGATACAAAAGAGTTGGATTTAACTCTTGGTTATTCGATAGGTGGTTTTAGCGTTTCGGTGACAGATTATTGGTTTAATACACAGGTGGCAACTGGTGTAGACGATGATGGAGAAACGATTTATACAACCAATAAGTATTTTAAGTATGCCGCTCATTCTACGGCTCATGTGTTTGAAGCACAGGTCGGATATGATTTCGGTCTGCTAGCCATCAACTGGTACACGAACTTTGCAGGTGCCGACGGAGTGAAAGAGAATGGTAAAAGGGCTTACTCTTCCTATCTTGCCCTTAGCGCACCGTTCAGATTGGGTGGTCTTGACTGGGCTGTAGATTTAGGCATGGTACCTTGGGAAACAACTTTCTACAATGGCTATACAAGCGGGTTCTCTGTCTCTGACGTCAGCCTCAGAGCTTCCAAGGACATCAAAATAACAGATTCCTTCTCCGTCCCGGCATTTGCCAAAGTATCTGTCAATCCACGCACGGAAGGAGCTTATTTCACATTCGGACTAAGTTTTTAAGAGAGAATTTAGAATATCAAAAGAGTGTATAGGGGCAAGGTGGTTAGAGTTTAGATTTTATCGGTTTGTTGTATGGTAACCTGCTATGGCTACCACTACCCTATACCTCTTTCTTTACAGATCAACAGTAATAATTAAGGTATATGAAAAAGATTGAAGCTATTATCCGTAAAACCAAATTCGAGGACGTGAAAGATGCTCTTCTCGAAGCGGACATCGAATGGTTCTCTTATTATGATGTAAGAGGTATTGGGAAAGCACGCCAAGGACGCATCTACCGCGGTGTAGTCTATGACACCAGTACCATCGAACGAATACTTATCTCTATTGTCGTACGCGACAAGAATGCCGAGAAAACGGTACAGGCCATCATCAAGGCCGCGCAAACCGGAGAAATAGGCGACGGACGTATCTTCGTCATCCCCATCGAGGATGCCATCCGCATCCGCACTGCCGAACGCGGCGACATAGCCCTCTACAACGCCGAACAAGAACATTAAATATATAAATTATTATGGATATAAAATATAAGAAACACAGCTTTACGAAGCTGTGGATAGCCACTACTATGTTCATTTTGTGCTGTTTTACTATGGATTTGTCAGCACAAGACAAAGCCGCTGCCGATACTGTTGCAGCAATTACAGAGACAATTACTGAAGTTTCAACACTCCCTGCCGAACCTACGGGAGAAGCTCCGGATACTATCGGCGAACTGGCTTTAGGATTAAATACGGTTTGGATGTTACTTGCAGCTATGCTCGTGTTCTTCATGCAACCGGGATTTGCCCTGGTAGAAGCAGGTTTCACAAGAGTAAAGAATACCGCCAATATTCTGATGAAGAATTTTGTAGATTTTATGTTCGGCTCTCTACTTTACTGGTTTATCGGTTTCGGGCTTATGTTCGGCGCAGGCGGATTCATCGGAATGCCCCACTTCTTCGACCTGTCTTTCATGGATAACGGGCTGCCCAAAGAAGGATTCCTTGTTTTCCAAACCGTATTCTGCGCCACTGCCGCTACCATTGTATCAGGAGCAATGGCGGAACGTACGAAATTCTCCATGTATCTGGTTTATACAATCTTTATCAGTGTGCTGATTTACCCGATTTCCGGTCATTGGACTTGGGGCGGCGGTTGGCTGATGAACGGTGAAGCAGGTTCTTTTATGATGAACCTTTTCGGAACGACCTTCCATGATTTTGCAGGTTCCACTGTTGTTCACTCGGTAGGTGGATGGCTTGCTCTGGTAGGTGCCGCCATTCTTGGCCCGCGTATCGGCAAATACGGTAAAGACGGTAAATCAAGAGCTATTCCGGGACATAACCTGACAGTTGCCGCCCTGGGTGTATTTATCCTTTGGTTCGGATGGTTCGGGTTCAACCCCGGTTCCCAGTTGGCAGCAAGTACCGAAGCAGATGCAAACGCAATCTCACATGTATTCCTGACAACCAATCTTGCGGCCTGTGCCGGTGGTTTCTTCGCTCTGGTAATCAGTTGGATGAAGTATGGAAAACCCTCTTTGTCATTAACACTGAATGGTGTACTGGCAGGCTTGGTAGGTATCACCGCAGGATGCGATGCCGTATCTCCCGCAGGAGCCGCGTTGATTGGTGCTATCTGTGGCGTTGTGATGATATTCTCAGTTGACTTTATTGATAAAGTCCTGAAAATCGACGACCCGGTAGGCGCTTCTTCCGTACATGGTGTTTGCGGTTTCTTAGGAACGATTCTTACAGGTTTGTTTTCCACCAGCGAAGGTCTGTTCTATGGATACGGTTTCGGATTCCTCGGAGCACAAATCTTCGGAGCACTTGTAGTCGGAGTCTGGGCAGCAGGTATGGGATTCATCATCTTCAAGGCTCTTGATAAAATTCACGGTCTGCGCGTTCCGGCACGTGTCGAGGAAGAAGGACTTGATATTTACGAACACGGAGAATCCGCTTACAACTAAAAATGTCTGCTTATAAACTAATAAAACAGACTATATAGATTTAAAAACAGATTTCTATCTCGGGCGGGTTTGACCGCCTTCCCGGGAACTATACAGAGAAAGATTATTTGCTCTAACATATTTAACAACAAATCAAATTAGGTATTATGTCAAAACTAAGATTCAGAGTAGTAGAAACAGCTTTCAAGAAGAAAGCGGTTGAGGTAGCAACCCCTGTCGAACGCCCGTCGGAGTATTTCGCCAAGTACGTATTCAACAAGGAGAAGATGTTTAAATACCTTCCCAGCAAGGTATATAATGCACTGATTGACGCTATTGACAATGGTGCTCCGCTAGACCGCAGCATTGCCGACGAGGTAGCTGCCGGCATGAAGAAATGGGCTATCGAGATGGGAGTCACCCATTATACACACTGGTTTGCGCCGCTGACCGAAGGTACGGCAGAAAAACACGATGCTTTCGTAGAACATGACGGCAAAGGCGGCATGATGGAAGAATTCACGGGCAAGCTGCTTGTACAGCAGGAACCTGATGCTTCCTCTTTCCCGAACGGTGGTATCCGAAATACATTCGAAGCCCGTGGATACAGTGCCTGGGACCCTTCATCTCCTGCATTTATCGTAGACGACACTCTTTGTATCCCGACCGTATTTATCGCATATACCGGCGAAGCCCTCGACTACAAAGCACCACTATTGAAAGCACTTCGTGCCGTGGATAAAGCAGCAGTAGACGTTTGTCACTACTTCAACCCGGAAGTGAAGAAAGTAGTTGCCTATTTGGGTTGGGAACAGGAATACTTCTTAGTGGACGAAGGTCTGTATGCCGCACGCCCGGATTTGTTAATGACAGGCCGTACATTAATGGGACACGACAGCGCCAAAAACCAACAGTTGGAAGACCATTACTTCGGTGCTATCCCTACCCGTGTTGCCGCATTTATGAAAGACCTTGAAATTGAAGCTCTAAAACTGGGTATCCCCGTAAAGACCCGTCACAACGAGGTTGCACCCAACCAGTTTGAGTTAGCTCCCATCTTTGAAGAATGTAACCTGGCAAACGACCACAACTTGCTAATCATGTCATTGATGCGTAAAGTAAGCCGTCGCCATGGCTTCCGCGTATTGCTTCATGAAAAGCCGTTCAAAGGCGTCAACGGTTCCGGCAAACACAATAACTGGTCATTGGGAACCGACACGGGCATCCTATTGATGGGTCCGGGCAAGACTCCTGAAGACAACTTGCGGTTCGTTACATTCGTAGTAAATACGCTAATGGCAGTTTATCATCATAACGGGTTACTGAAAGCATCTATCTCCAGTGCCACCAACGCCCACCGTTTAGGAGCGAATGAAGCACCGCCGGCAATTATTTCGTCTTTCCTGGGTAAGCAGTTGTCGCAAGTATTGGATCATATAGAAAACAGTACAAAGGATGACTTAATCAGCCTCAGCGGCAAACAGGGCATGAAACTGGATATTCCGCAGATTCCCGAATTGCTGATTGACAATACCGACCGGAACCGCACCTCTCCTTTCGCCTTCACCGGCAACCGTTTCGAGTTCCGTGCCGTAGGTTCCGAAGCAAACTGTGCTTCCGCCATGATTGCATTGAATGCAGCCGTAGCCCACCAGTTAACGAAATTCAAGAAAGACGTAGATGCCTTGATTGAAAAAGGAGAACCGAAAATCTCTGCCATCCTCGAGATTATCCGCGGATACATCAAAGAGTGTAAAGCCATTCACTTTGACGGCAACGGTTACAGCGATGAATGGAAAAAAGAAGCAGCCCGCCGCGGTCTGGATTGTGAAACAAGCGTTCCTGTCATCTTCGACAACTACCTGAAACCGGAAACGATTGCCATGTTCGAAGCTACCGGCGTAATGACAAAAAAAGAACTGGAAGCCCGCAACGAAGTGAAATGGGAAACGTACACGAAGAAAATCCAGATTGAAGCCCGTGTACTGGGTGACTTGGCAATGAACCATATCATCCCGGTAGCAACCCAGTATCAAACGGATTTGATTAATAACGTCTATAAGATGCAATCCCTGTTCCCGGCAGAAAAGGCAGCCAAGTTATCCGCCAAGAACCTGGAACTTATCGAAGAGATTGCCGACCGTACCGCTTTCATCAAAGAGCATGTAGACGCAATGGTGGAAGCCCGTAAAGTGGCAAACAAGATTGAAAGCGAACGAGAAAAAGCCATTGCCTACCATGACACCATCACTCCGGCACTGGAAGAAATCCGTTACCACATCGACAAGCTGGAACTCATTGTCGACAACCAAATGTGGACGCTTCCGAAATACAGGGAACTATTATTCGTAAGATAGAAAAAGAAAAATGCCCGATGAAGATTTTTTCATCGGGCATGGAATAGAGATTATCTACTTCTTTTGTTGGTTGTTTTAAGTTTGCAGTGGAGGGGTGCCGTGAGGCAGTCCTCTTCTTTTTATACCCTACACACTCAAGAAGATAATCAACAGGCGTATGTTCTCTCTTAAGAAACGCAGAGTGATAGTCATATTCTTTTCCACCGTCTTTTCTGAAATAGCAAGTTTCTCTGCGATTTCACGGTTGGTGCACCCTTCCTTACGGCTCAATCGGAATATTTCCTGTTGGCGGGGAGAAAGCTCCTTCAACAACTGTTCTATGTATTCTCCCAATTCATGTGCCTCTATCTCCTCTTGAATCCCATGCCAATCATTACCATTTTCAGTGATAGTATCCAAAACTGTCAGCTTATAAGCGTTCTCATTAAAACTTTTCCGCATATGGCTAAAGATAAGATTGCGGGTGGCTATAAAAAGAAATCCCTCAAAACTTTCATTTTCTTTTAAAGATTCACGATAATTCCAGAGTTTCAGAAACACCTGTTGGACAATATCCTCAATATCTGCATCCGAAGTAATATAAAGACGGGAAAAGTTACAAACCTTTCCCCAATATCTTTTATATATTATAGAAAATGCGTCATTATCACCTTTTTTCAGTGCAGCTATCAATTCACGGTCTGTCATAAGATTTATTAATTACAGGCGCAAATATAAGTACTAATATTAAATATGAGTATATAAACGCTAAAATTATTATACGCCCATCCCCAATTATTCCTCTATACCATACCAAAAGTCCCCAATTCAAACATAAAATTCACCCTTCCGAAAAAAAGTTCTTTTTAAGGGAGGGTTAAAATATAGTTGCGAGTATTTAATGTAGATAAGCAGAAAAAGAATGGAAAAAAAAGAGGTAAACAAATTAATTAAAGGCTTACTGGCTGACAAACTCAGTTGGGAAGAAAAAGAAAAGTTGTCCCGAGACAAATTGGTAGAAGAAAGGATGAAACGGCAATGGAGACACGCTGCGGAAAATCCCGAAGACCGGGAAATGGGAGAACGGGTATGGAAACGTCTCGAAAAATGTAGAAAGCCTGCAAAACCAACCCGCTATCAATTCTCCTTCCAACGCTTTGCTGTTGCCGCTTCCATCATTTTGTTTGTCATGGCGGGAAGTTTATGGCTTTTAAAACAAAATTGGGAAAGTACAACAGAGTATATCGGTTTCACTGCCGACAAGGCCTTGATGTATATGCTTCCTGACAGTTCAAAAGTATGGATGAAGACAGGCAGCAATATACGTTACGCAAAAAACTTCGAGAGCCAAAGGGAAGTCTGGTTGGAAGGCGAAGCGTTATTCGATGTGACCAAAGGAAAGAAACAACATTTTATAGTACATATTCCCAAAGCGTTTATCGAAGTAAAAGGAACTTCTTTTCAAATCAAAAAGAACAAGTACAATAAAAATGAAGTAGCCCTGTTTGAAGGAAAAGTAGAATTCAATATCCAGTCCACCAACCAATGTATCGCCATGAATCCGTTGGATAAAATAATCTATGACCCGGAGACTGCAGACATAACAGTGGAAAAAGTAGAACATATGAATTGGGAAAACGGACGTTATCTGTTTACGGACATCACACTAACACAACTAATAGAAATTATCAACGACAGATATGGTTCGCAAATCACTCTTGGCAAAGATGTGAATAAGAAATATAAATATTCGGGAAGCCTCTACCATGATGAGACTTTGGAAAATGTAATCAAGAAACTATGTTACAGCATGAGCTTGAAAGTCGAGAAAAAAGGAGAAGAAATTCTCATTTACTAATATCTTTTTTATTAATCATTTAAATAACTAAAAATCTAAAAGCATGGAGAACAAAACATTCTCAACCAAGCAACGGTACGTAAAATGTATCATCTTGGCACTGCTGCTTTATCCGATTACTTTGTTTGCCGCTTATGGGCAAATAGCAGTGAAAGGAGAATCCCTCAGTGTCAAAGAAGCAATCCAACAAATTGAAAGACACAGCAACTACGTCTTTTTCTACAATGCGACATTGCTCAAAGAAATGGGAAAAAAGAACATTGATTGTAAAGGTTCTATTGAAAAGGTCTTGAATGAAATATTCAAGAACACGAATATAGAATATATGATTGATGGCAATGAAGTCGTCTTAAAAGTAAAAAGTGCTCCGGTAGCGCCCCAGCAAACCAAACAAAAGAAGCGTACTGTGACGGGTACAGTATTTGATGCGAACACAAAAGAAACCTTAGTCGGCGCAAACGTAAAACTAAAAGGAACCGATGTCGGTACTATCACTGACCTGGACGGTAATTTCAGTATCAGCGTCAACAGCAGTAAAGATGTGTTGGTAGTATCATATATGGGGTATAAGACAGTAGAACAAGCCGTTGAGGACATGGGAGTCATAAAAATCGAATTACCATCCGACAGCGAGTTGCTGAATGAGGTAGTGGTCGTAGGATTCGGAACGCAGAAAAAGGTATCCGTAGTAGGCTCTATCACCAACGTCAAAGCCGCTTCGCTGAAAGTTCCCACTTCCTCATTAACCAACTCTTTCGGCGGACGTCTGGCAGGCGTAATCGCCACAACTTCCAGCGGAGAACCGGGCAAGGATGCCTCGCAATTTTACATTCGCGGCATCGGAACATTTGGCGGACGTGCCACTCCGTTAATCATGTTAGACGGAGTGGAAATCAGTTCCACAGACCTGAATTACATTCCTGCCGAAAACATTGAAAGCTTTTCTATTCTGAAAGATGCTTCCGCCACGGCAATCTATGGTGCACGCGGTGCAAACGGTGTAATGCTGGTAACGACAAAATCCGGAAAGGAAAACGAAAAGACCCGTATCAATGTCAGTGTGGAAAACTCATTCAATGTGCCTATGAGTTTCCCAGATTTTGTAGACGGAGTCACCTACATGGAAATGGCCAACGAAGCACGTTATACCCGTACCGGAACTTATGACGGCCTGCTTTACACACAGGAACAGATTAACAACACCCGTGCCAACAAGAATCCGTACGTATATCCTAATGTCAATTGGAAAGACCTGATGTTTAAGAATATGTCTATGAGCCAACGGGCAAACATCAATGTCAGTGGTGGTGGTTCAAAGGCAAACTACTACTTGAGTTTACAAGCAAACCACGACTCCGGTGTCTTGAATAACAAGAAACTTTATTCATTCGACAATAACGTAAACGTATGGAGTTATACTTTCCAAAGTAATGTGGATTATAAACTCACTCCTACTACAAAAATACAATTACGAATGAATGCTCAACTCCGCAATAGCGGTGGTCCAAAAACCAGTACAACCGATTTATTTGCAGAAATGTTATCGGCCAATCCTGTTAACTTCCCCGCTTACTATCCAAGTAGTGTCGCCCCTTCCGGAGTTGATCATATGTTATTCGGTAATGCATTCTATACAGGTAACTTGCTATACAAAAATCCATATGCAGACTTAATGACCACCTATGGAGAAGATTTTCAATCAACCATCCTAACCACAGTCAAAGCAGAACAGGAGTTGGACTTTATCACCAAAGGACTTAAACTGACCGGATTAATCAGTTTTAAAAACTGGTCGAAATCTTACTTCACCCGCACAATCGAACCTTATTATTACATGGCAAAAACAGGTTCTTATGATCCATATGACCCTGAAGCCGCAAACTATACCTTAGAACGTGTAGGTACTAGCGGAAAGGACTTCATCACTCAATCCGACCCTGAAAAATCTGCCGACCGTACTTTCCAGTTTCAGGCAGCCTTGGAGTGGTCACGCAATTTCAAAGGAATCCACGACCTATCAGCGATGTTACTCTACCTACAACGTGAATACCGTGTCAACCCATTACCTACCCGTAATCAGGGAATATCCGGCCGTTTCACCTATGCTTATGACCAGCGTTACTTGTTCGAGGCCAATTTCGGTTATAACGGAACCGAGCGTCTGGCTTCTGGTCACCGCTTCGAAATGTTCCCTTCCTTTGCAGCAGGCTGGGTCATCAGCAATGAAAAATTCTTCGAGCCAATAAACAGAATTGTCACAAACCTTAAAATCAGAGGTTCATGGGGGTTAGTCGGTAATGATGAAACAGGAACGACAGATATACGTACCGGAGCTAAAGGTCCCCACTTCATTTATCTGACTAATGTAAATCTGAATGATGACAATCACCAATACACTACTGGAGTAGATATGAACGTTACTTACAAAGGTCCTGCCGTCACACAATATGGCGTGACAAATGCAACCTGGGAACGGGCGGAAAAACTAAACTTAGGTGTTGACCTCGAATTATTCAGCAAACTATCTTTGACTATCGATATCTTTAAAGATAACAGAAGCAATATCCTGCTCCGTCGTGAACGTTTCCCCGAATATTTGGGATATGAAAACGCTAAACCCTGGGCTTCTATCGGTAAGGTAGAAAACAAAGGGTTGGAAATTGCAATGAACTACGTACAAGAGATTGGCAAAAACTGGAGTTTCGACCTGCGAGGTACATTTACTTATAACCGTGCCACTCAAGTATATTCTGACGAAGCATATCGTGCAGAAGAATATCGCCGCCATGACGGAAAATCTCTGAACGGTACATGGGGATACGTTGCCGAGCGTCTTTTCGTTGACCAAGCAGACATTGACAACAGCCCGACACAAAAATTCGGTAACTCACCGATGCCAGGTGATATTAAGTATAAGGATATGAATGGAGATGGAATTATAGACGGCTCCGACCAATGTGAACTCTCCCCTTATGGTTCCACTCCGGGCATCATGTATGGCTTCGGTTCCACCATACGCTACAAAAATTTCGACCTCGGGTTCTTCTTCCAAGGGGCGGCACAACGGAAAATCATGGTCAGTGGTATCCACCCGTTCGGAAATACCCGAAAGAATGTTCTGCAATTTATTGCGGATGATTATTGGAGCGAATCCAATCCCAACCCAGACGCAGCTTATCCCCGTCTCGAATACCGTGATGACGCAAACAACAACCGCCAAAACAGCAGCTACTGGTTGCGCGACGGCTCATATATGCGTCTGAAAAATGCCGAGCTCGGTTATACTTTCAAATACGGACGTATCTATCTGATTGGAAATAATCTGCTGACATTCAGCAAATTCAAATTATGGGATCCGGAATTGAGTTGGAACGCTTACCCGCTGTCACGTACCTTCAGCATAGGCATGCAACTCAATTTCTAAAAGAAATTTTCAAATAGTATAAAATACAAGAAATCTATATATGAAATCAAATATACTTTATAAATTCATTATCGGAGCAGCCGTAATGACAACCAGCCTTACATCATGTAATTACCTGGATGTAGTGCCTGTAGAACAAGCTACCCTTGACGACGCTTACAAAAAGCCGGAACTTACATTAGCCTACCTATATTCTTGTTATAGCGGATTGAAAAAGTGGAATCCGGTGGACTACTACAACGAAGATGTAGCATCCACCGACGAATATGTACTTCCGCCCAACTGGAACGGAGACGCCTATAATATACAAACCAACCAACGCTCGTCAGCTACCGGCGGTGGTTGGACCTGGCGTTATTGCGGATATGACCCTATCCGCACATGTCACTTATTTTTAGAAATAGTAGACAAAGCCCCCAACCTGACAGACGAACAACGCACCACATGGAGAGCGGAAGCGGAATTCCTTATAGGTTACTACCATTTTATGGTATTACGCAAATATGGTCCCTGCCCCATCATGGACCATGCATATCCGTCAGATGTGACGGGCGACGATATGCCGGGACGTTCACACTATGACGCCGTGACGAAGTTCATTACCGACCAAATAGATAAAGCAATGCCTAACCTGCCCGACCGCTGGACAGGTGGAGACTGGGGACGTGTAGATAAAGTGGTGGCAAAAGCTATCAAAGCGCGGGTACTTCTTTATGCGGCATCTCCCCAATGGAATGGAAATAAACTGTACGAATCAGGACGGTTAAAATGGGAAAATAGCCGTTGGGAAACTCCGGGATATGGGAAACAGCTTGTCAGCCCTGTATATAGCGAGCAAAAATGGATAGATGCCAGAGACGCTTGCAAGGAAGCATTGGATTTCGCCCTGCGCCAGAATCTCGAACTCTACCAGGAATCCAACTTCGACGAACTGAAAAATGTAGATGCCAGCCAAAAAGACTTTATGAAATATGTATTCCGCATGCGTTATGCTTTGCTATCACGTGCAAATGCCACAGGCAAATGTCAGGAAGTTGTTTGGGGACTTGCCGACCAAAGCAGCATTGTCAATGGTTGTCTTCCTCGCCGAATGTTTAAAAAGACAGATAACACATGGCAGGACGGATGGTCAGGCGTATCTCCTACACTCGAAGCTATCAAACAGTTCTATACCAAAGATGGTTATCCCATTACCGACGAGAGCCGCTTCTATCCTCAGGACGAATGGTACGACATTGCCGGACAAAACATTATAAACAGTGAACCCTCCTACTCGGGAGAGCTTAATGCCAATGAAATCATTAAGTTAAACACCCATCGTGAACCACGTTTCTACGCCTGGATGGCTTTCAGCGGCGGAGAATACGGAACCAAACTTGTAAAAAACGCACCAATCATACTGAAAATGAGAGATTCGGAAGCACAAGGATATAATCCCAGCATCTCAAGCAGAGATTATTGCCGCACAGGTTTCCTTTGCCAAAAATGGGCTCACCCCGGACTTGCATATAGCGAAAACGGCTCGGACAACAACGGTTCGTTAACTGCCCCACGTCCTATTATCCGTATGGCGGAACTATATCTGAACCTGTCAGAGTGTTATGCAGCCTTAGGAGAAGAAGATAATTTCTTAGGAGCAATCAATCCGGTTCGTACCCGCGCAGGTATCAATGCCTTAAAGGCAAGTGATGTGACCAAAGGCAAAGACGACATGACAGAGTGGGTACGCAGGGAACGATTCATCGAGTTCTATGGTGAAGGCATCCGTTTCTACGATATGAGACGCTGGTTGAAAGGCAAGGAAATTATGGGCAAGGGACTTCACGGATTGAATATGGTAGGCTATGTAGGTCCGACTTTTACGCAATTCAACCAGGAGACAGTAATGCCCGAATACACAGAAGTATCATGGGACGACCGTTTGTACTTAATGCCTCTTTATTATGAAGAAGCGGACAAAAGCGAGAACCTGATACAAGCACCAGGATATTAATCTTTAAACGATTTAGATGAAAAGAAAATCAGTTATGAAAAAATATATTTATATGACCGCTTTGGCTTTATCCAGTCTGGGAATATTGTCAATAGCCAGCTGTTCTGACGATGATTTTAAGAACAAACCTCAGACAATCGACATCAACGACATCGCACTCACCCCTATCAACGGCGGATGCGAAGTGGAATGGACCCCTGACCCGGAAGACAATAACTTTGTCTTCCTTCACATAGAATTTACAGACCATGATAACAAACCTCGTTCTTATAATGTCAGCCGTTACGGAAGCGAATTGGTTACTCCATTCGTAAAAGACGAAGACGGAAACCCGGTTCTCAACGAAAATGGAGAATCGGTAAAGATGGTTATCAAAGATTTAGTAAACCAGGAATATGCATTGCATTTCTATGCTTACAATAATGATAATAACCGCATTGATTTGGGAAGCCGTTCCATCACTCCATTGGATTACAAGCAATGTACTCCCGACTCTATTTTTGCAGTAAGTATCTCTGCAAAAGGCGGACGAAAAGTGATACTGGAATGGAAAGAGCCTCAAATCAAAACCAGTTCCACTTCCGACAAGGTGTTTTTCAGATTCAAATTCGGAGAGGATATTGTGGAAACCAAAAACATTGATTTGGGAATACACCATGCAGAATTTATCTTGGAAAATTCCGGTGAATGTACCGTAGAGTACGGTACGGTATCAGCTATCGGAAAAGAATGGGTGAGAAAGTATAACGGCACTCTCAATGTGGTCAAATTCTACACTCAGGAATTGTGGGAAGCCAAGGACAAAGCAGGTTGGACAGCAACTTGCGAATCCGTACAAGAAAGCGAAGGGCCTGTCAGTTCATTGATAGACGGTAATATTAATACCTTCTGGGCATGTAGCTGGAATCCGGCAATCTTCCTCGATAAATACATAATTGACATCACACTACCGGAAGAGCAAGATATGGTAGGAGTAATCCTACAACAAAGACAAAGCAATTCTATGGGTTATTGGCGCTTGGTTCAGCACTTTTCCATTGAAGTGAAAACAGAAGATTCCGAAGAATATACAATGGTCATTCCGGAAGGAACTTTAACGAATGAAGGAGCGACGGATAAGGATAATTTGGGTACTGCTTATCTGGCAAAACAGAACTTCGACCTTGAGCAGATTTACCGGACCAAGCAGATTCGTTTGTGTCTATGGGACCCGCTGAACA
This sequence comes from Bacteroides sp. f07, assembly GCF_042854785.1. Lineage (NCBI taxonomy): Bacteria > Pseudomonadati > Bacteroidota > Bacteroidia > Bacteroidales > Bacteroidaceae > Bacteroides > Bacteroides sp. f07. The sequence goes on from NZ_BAABXI010000001.1 coordinate 2,359,869, forward strand.
GTGAATTTACAGAAAACCCGCAAAACCTTTGTATGGGTGAATTTGGTATCCTTATTAAAGACCCTGCTAAAAACGATGAGTAACCTTGAATATTATAATAAACCAATTAATCAAAACACAATGAAGAAAATTTTATTCACTCTATTATGCTCCCTCTTTCTTTTCACCGCCTGCTCCGATGACGATGAAAGAAGTGAAGCAGCCCCCTATCTCCGAATACCGGAGATAGCCCAATCGCTGCATTACTTGAAAGACGTTCAAAGGGAAAACATAAAAATAGAAACGAACTGTGAAGACTGGACTATCACATCTGATAAAGACTGGTGCGACGCGCACCGTATCAGTAGTAATCCGCAGATGTTCCGTTTGGCATTGGACGAAAACAATGAACTGAACCTGCGTGAAGCCAAACTTACCCTGAAAGCAAGCGGAATTACAGAAACAATCACAGTGAAGCAACTCGGAACTCAACCGGCTATCCTCGTAAGTCCTGAAAAACTGGATAACCTATCCGACACAAAAAATAATTATGAATTGGTAATCACTACGAATGTGTCCAGTTTCAAATGGGATATTCCTGAAGAAGACAAGACTTGGCTTTCAATAAGTGAAGCACCGATGGAAGACCTTACACGCACCATGATAGACAGCAAGTACATACTTACTGTACAAAGTAATATCGAAATGAAAAAGCGTTCTTCTACCATCATATTCACAGGTACAGGAAACGAAGAGGAACATCCTACGGCAGAGCTTCCCATTACTCAAAGGAAACGTTCTACAGACGCGGGAGATGTTGAGGTTGGAGAAGATATAAAAATTAAGCCAGGTAACGCATGGGCAAGTTCGGAACATCCTAGCCAGCCAATCAAGAACTCATACGACGGAGCACTGGGAAATGACGCACCTTATCATACACATTGGTTTGACCCCATTGAATTCCCCGTAATCCTGGAATTCTATTTTGATGGAACACAAGATATGGACTATATCGTGTATTACGCCAATAACAACAATAAATTCAAGAAAGTGAAAGTGTATTATCTTGATAGCAAAGATATTATTTCTTTCAATCAGGATAGCGAACGTCCTACAACCTCTCCATCAACAGGTAAAAAATGGATAGAAGTAAACAAAGAATATACACTACAAGAAACACAAAGTGCCCAAAAACTTATTCTGCCGGAACGCTTGCAGCAAGTAACGGGTATTAAGATAGCAGTGGAAGAATCATACGGAGCAGGTGCCGCCTGTAATGAAATGGAATTCTATCGCAGCAATGCTTCCCATCTTGATGCACAACTATTGGGAGTTTTCAAAGACATCACCTGTTGCGAGTTGAATGACAATGTTACAGACGATGACATAAACAGCCTGCCCGGATACTTTGCACAACTGGCTTTCCAAATCAAGGAAGGGACTTATACCGACTGGGAAAAGAAATTCCGTATCCAGGATTACAATCCATACAGCGATGTATTCCAAACAGCCGATGCCATGTTAATAAAGAAATATGGTAACCAGGATAACATTACAGGCATACATGTAGAGGCAGGAGACAACATCATTGTATTGGTAGGCAATACACATAATAATGAAATCTCTCTTCAAGTACTTGGAGAAGAAACAGTCAATAGTGATAACGGAGCGTATGTACAAACAGAATCTCCTACCACAGCTCAAACGATTCAACTGACCAAAGGAGTCAATAAGGTCGCAATAGATAAAACAGGTATGCTCTTTATCTTATATACAGCCGATCCTACCAATGCGCAAAACCAACCTATCCGTGTACATATCCCTTATGCAAGCGGAAAGGTCAGTGGATTCTTCGATTTGGAAACGGATAAAACAGACGCTAAATATACAGAACTACTTGATAAGGCAAATTACAAATACTTCGGTGTACGGGGAAAAGAAATCATATTCTACTTCCATACATCGGAACTAAGGAAAGTAGCACCTAACAATATTGTGGCAGCTATTAACTTATGGGACGATATTGTCGGTTGGGAGCATGAGATAATGGGCTTTAATGGTGACTTACGCAAAAAATATAATAATCATATCTTTGCCATTTCACCCGAAGGCAGCTATATGTGGCAGTCTGAATACAGAGTAGGATTTGTATATACCTATCTCGAAAATATCCTGTTGCCTGAAAACGTAAAAGCAAAAGAAGACAATGCCTGGGGACCTGCGCATGAAATCGGACATATCCATCAAAAAGCGATTAACTGGCCGGGATGTTCCGAATCATCCAACAACTTATTCTCCAATTATGTCATCTACAAGATGGGGAAATATCATTCACGGGGGTATGGACTTTGCCGTGTCGCAAAGACACGATTCGTAGACAATGATCCATGGGTTACATTCGGAGAAGCTACGCATCAAAATGAGGATACGGAAATACATATGCGTATGTACTGGCAATTATTCATCTATTATCATCTATGCAAAGACAATAAAAACTTCTGGCCTGAGGTATTTGCCAAGATGCGTGAAAAATATGCCGGAGTTTATACGGAAAGTAATCCGGGTAAATCACAAATGATGTTTGTAGAAGCCGTATGTGAAACAGCTAAGGAAGACTTAACCGATTTCTTTGACTTTTGGGGATTCTTCACACCAGTAGATGACCTAAAAATCGAACAGTACGGTACATTCACCTACACGGTTACAGAAAGTATGATTAATACAACGAAATCGAGCATTTCCAAGTATAAGAAAGCGGCTCCTATCCAGTATATCGAAGACCGGAAGAAAGCATGGTTCGAATCGGGTCTTAACGAATATCGTGATAAGGAGTCCGGCGATGTCGGTTATTATACGCAGTTCCAAGGAACAAACGCAACATTCAATAACGATGACGTAACCGCTACTATATCAGGAAAAGAAATCACCGTAGCTTCAAATGTAGGAAACAAAGCCGTTGCATTTGAGGTCAGAAAAGGAAACAGTAGTGATGGGGAACTCGTTTATTTCTCCAACGACTTCAAGTTCACTCTTCCCGACAATATTAAAACGAGTGAAGTGAAATTATGGGCTGTTCAAGCAGATGGTGCCCGAAAGAGTATTAAAGTGAATTAGAATACCCGACTAACACAAGACACTATTATATATGAAAAAGGACTATTCCATATTTTAAATGGAGTAGTCCTTTGTTTTTAAGCCTCTTTAAAATAATATCAAAATCATTCGATAATCTTTGCATCCTCAATATCGTCATCGTTATGTGACATCGGAGTCTGTGGACGGCGGCGCGCAAACTTGAACCAGTTTATCAACTCAGAAAGCGAATAAACCAAGCTGCTGATACCGATAATGATAAATGCAGTATTGCGCACACCTGTCGGATTAAACAAAGCAACGATACCTGCAAGAAGAATCAAAACAGGAATCAGATAAAATGCTCCGGGAACAGGCATCCAGCGACGAGCCGCAGACAGAGAAGCAATCTGTTGCACACCACCCATAATCAGAATAAACCCTAATAAAAACATCAGGACATCCGCAAAAAACTCAGGCATTACAATCAACCAAAGTCCGAATAACAAGCTACCGATTCCTTCAATCGGGAAACGTGGAACGACTTCATCTTCCACCCTTTTCCGTCCGAAATAACCAAAAAGACTAATAACACCAGGAATCAAAAAAGCGACTCCCACTGTAATAACAATATAACTGGCAGCCGCATTCGGCCAAATCACCAGGACCAAACCTATCACGAGTGCAAAGAGAATACGAATAAGGGAATAATTAATTGTTTTCATAAATTCTATATTTTTTTCACCTAGTCTGTTTCAATACTTTTGCGAATATAAGTGTTTCTACTGATATATAAAAATAACAAATAAACATTGTAATAAGTTCGTAACAAATTCACTATAGCTATCGCATCTCACAATTGGACGACCAGACTGATGACAATATTTACCTTGCTGTCCGTTTGCTCCATAAAGATGAAAGCGGAAAAATAAAAGAGGAAAAATTTAGTAGTTTATCACCTTGTCGCTGTTCGAAGACGTAACATACCAATCTGTATTAGTACTCTGATCATGTGCCCAATCCGCAAACTTACCATACGCCTCTGTTATCACAGTTCTTTCTGTCGGATAAGCAAATTTATCGGGGACACAAAGAGCCCATGTATTATTGACAGCCTTGATAACCTCAAGTACATTACTATCTGCCAACTGACCGTTCGCTGTTGCCGAGTTAAATTGGTTCAAATGAACTTCCGTCCTTTTTTCGCCAGTCCCCTGATAGGCTATGAAGAAGTCTAAATTATTTGTCACACTCGGAATGGATACGGCATTTTTAAGTTTAACCGTCATCTCAAGAGTATATACATCTGTAAGAGATGTACTTGCATTTCCAGTATTCAGCATAGGACGTTGTGTGCCTGTATACCCATATACATAATGTGCATCCCCAAACAAAGGTATGACAAGTTCACTGCCATTCGTCTCATATGACGCATTTTCAAATATACGGGAAGCAGACAAGGAACCGGCTCGTTGAGTTGCGCCCGCACCAAAGTCCACCGCTTCCACATTACTCTTATTTATTCCCAGTATTCTTAATCCGGCACCCAATTGCTTCACGGCACCAACTGCCCGAAGGTCAACTGTATATTTTAATTCTTTCACTTCATTACCGGCAGTGGGCAAAGTCACGTTTAATACAATATCATTGAAATCATAGTCGCCTGCTTTCGGATAATTATCTTCGAAAGCATAAGAATAAACGGCATTTCTAATCTCTACATCGTCGGGGTTATCATCAGAATCATAACCTTCTCTTATACATCCATTTTTATCCTCATCAGCAGGAAGCAAAAAATCAGCTTTTCCCGGATTGCAATAGGTAGCGGAGTTTTGCAATCCCTTATACACCAGCCAATCAAAAGCAGACCATTCCCATTGTGCCGTACCGTGAGATGTCTGGTCTTTTATTTCGCAAATAATATTATTCGTTATTTTAAAATCGGAATATGGCAATTCTGAAACATTACCTACTATTTCATCAATCTTCAATAAAGCCTTTCCAACAGTAGGGCCAAAAATATATTTGCATAAATCAGCCTTCTCGCAAACCAACATAGACTGTGCTTCCATCTCAATCTTGCCATTACTCCCATTTCTGCTTAGTTCTCCGCAAATAGCCTCAGAAGTATGCCCCATCAGCAGTTCACCAAACTGGAATTTATTTTCGACTTTGATATGACAGCCATTTTTGATAGACGTATTATTGTTCCCCTCTATGTCTTCAGCCCCAATAAAACCATGATTCACCAACATCATGCCATTGGTAGAAGCCATATACTTATCCAATTCAAGTTCTCCATAATTATAGAATTCACCTACACCCCCATTAAAATCTAAAACCGAACAATTAATATTTCCCGCATTGTAGTTCTTGCATCCAGCAGAACCATTTGTTATTCGGATATCTCCATCACCTTTGATACTTCCACCTTTCAACACAGTCATATATGAAGCGGCAGTTAATATTAAACTTGCATCATCATCTATTTCTATTTTTCCTCCATCTTCTACTATAACCTCTGTGATATTATCAAACTGAACCGAATTGTTAATAACCCACGTGCTATTATTGGGAATAATTACTTTCACTGTCTGAGCTCCCCCACTAGTTCCGCTATTCTTAAATCCTGCTTTAAAAGTATTTCCTTCCCCAATCTTAAACCAACGCTCACTTTGGCCGAAAACAGGAAATTGGTCATAGTTACCACCCCATCCAGCGTCTGCACCAAGATCCCATCCTGGTTGTATAACAGTAGCTTCTGTCATTTTACCAGCAATAAACTCTGCTGTATAAGGAGCTTCCATGGTAGGTATTCCTCCCATTGTCACACCCCGTGACGTAGAACATGCAGATATATCTTTATCTCCGAAATAAGCTCTTACCTCCCCATTTTGAATCGTTACCGGCTGCACAAGATAATGTCCTTCCTTATCCACACGTGCAACAAATACTTTATCGAGTGCGGTCGCACAGTCCATCACGACATCTAAAGAGGCGTTTTGATTCACAGTACCTTCCGCCAACAGTTTGGCATTGCTTTCCGGATTTAACGGATTCGCATCAAATATCCGTATCGGATAATCCTCTCCCAAATCACCGTCCACCGCAACGTGCGCAGTCACACTGCGGGCCATAGTCCAATCTCCGTCAGGATCGATATTCTTTACCGGAAAAGTTTCTTCGTAAATCTGTCTCAGTTGGTCTGCGTTAAACAGGTTTTTCTCATTATCCACGCAACTGATAAAAGCGGCAGAGGTTGCCAATAACGAAAAGGTCAACGCTTTTGCAATGTTTTGTTTCATAATCTCTAAATGCTTTAGTTCGTTTTATTTATGCGAAAAATCGATCACCCCTAATATGCTGATAATCTGCCAGCAAAGATAATTGTATTTGTAGACATAAAATAAAAAAAGACCATATTTTTCTGAAGTGCCCCCTAAAAGTTAGACAAAAACTTTTAGGGGGCACTTCAATTCAATACAGCCTTCATTTTTTCTTCTTTAATCAAAAGGGGAAGATTAAAGGTAAAACAAATATCATCACAATCCCCATAACAATCTGCAATGGTAATCCAACCTTTACATAATCCATAAAAGTATATTGTCCGGCAGGCATTACCAATGCATTAGGCGGTGTAGAGAATGGAGAAGCAAAACACATGCTTGCCCCCACCGTCACGGCAAACAGGAATGGAACCGGGCTGACTCCGATTTGTATGGCACTCTGCAAAGCAATCGGCGCAAGCAATACTGCCGTAGCCGTATTACTGATAAACATAGTCATCAACGATGTCGTGAAATAAATACCTGCCATTAATGCCAAAGGCCCATAAGTCCCCAAACCATTGACCAAAGTGTTTGATATATACTCCGAAGCCCCTGTTTTCTCCAAAGCCAAAGACATGGGAAGCATGGCGGCAATCAATACGATACTTTCCCAATTAATCGTTTTATAGGCAGCTTCCACATTCCGGAAACATCCGGTCAAGACCATCAATATGCCCGCTATCATTACGGCAGTAACCGGAGCAACCGGAATAAAGTCGAATACCATCATTGCCACCATCAACACCATGATAGCGGCAGCTACCGGAGCCTTATAATCCAAAGTAACTTTAGCCGCCTCTGCCAAAGGCTGTCCTAAAACGACCCAATCGGAATCTTCCTTGCTGAGACGCGCTATGTTGTTCCACGTACCCTGCACTAAAAGAACATCACCGCTATGAATCCGTTCATTACCCAAATCCTGCAATAAATATTCTTTTTTACGACGAATCCCCAATACATTGACATTAAATAAATCACGGAATCCGGCTTCTTTGATGGTTTGGTTTATCAAATTGGATGCCGGCATTAATACTATTTCCGCAATCCCTATGTCATAGAAATCAAGAGAATTTGTTGAGCTTTTTGTTTCCTCAGTTGCATGGTCGTCCAATATTTCCAATAGATAATCCTCTGCAAACAATTGAATCTTTTCAAAGTCGCCCGTTATATATAGAATATCTTCTGCCTGCAACACAGTGTCCGGTGCCGCAAACTTCTGCGTGATAGTTTTCAGAAAACGATGCTGTGACGCATCCCCACGACGGACTTCTATAATATTAAGCCCATATTTGCGGCGGATATCCAAATCAATAATCGTCTTACCCAAAAGACGTGACTCCCCTATCACCTGCAAACGGAATAAATTACTTGAAAGTCCGTATTCATTGACCAATTGCTTCAGTGATTTACCCGAACGGGAATTGTCATCCTTCTTTCCTTTCTTGGAAAGAAACCATTTACTAAGCGGCATCAACACCAGTGTACCGACAGCTACACAAACAAGACCTACCGGCAGGAACGAGAAGAAAGAAAGCGGTTCGAGCCCGGCTGAAGTCAGTGTGTTTTGTATCACAAGGTTCGGTGGAGTACCGATTAAAGTCATCATACCACCCATACTGCTTGCGAAAGCCAACGGCATCAGCAACCTGCTCGGATTCATTCCGGCACTCATCGCCAGGCTGACCACAATAGGAAGCATCAGCGCCACCGTTCCGGTATTGCTGACAAACGCACCAATGGCAGAAGTCACCAGCATGACCAATAGAAACAGGCGTGTTTCACTCGTTCCCGCAAGTTTAAGGATACGGGAACTTATCATTTTTGCCAGCCCTGTCTGGAAAATAGCCCCGCCTACCACAAACAATCCAATCATCATAATGACTACCGAATTGGAAAAACCGGAAAGAGCTTCATCGGGGGTTAATATCTGAAAAATGAGTAAGGCCACCAACGCACAGAGCGCCACAATATCCGAACGAATCTTACCGTTCACGAAAAAGATAGCCGAAAGAACGAGAATAATAATGGTTATTAACATAAGTGTAATTAAATGATTATTTTATTCTGACTTTATCAAAGACCAATTCAGGCAGACAAAAATAGAAAATATTCCCACTTGATAAAAACAAATTAGATATGTTTTCAGTCCTAACACCAAACAAGAAACAAACAGCACCATAAGTGACTTACTAATAAGCTACATTAAGTTGATTACCGGGCACTCACTATCTTCACCACACTTCAATCAACTTAAAATGAAACAGTTATTATGAATAAAAGCCAGATTTATTGGCTTTCACCATCCTTCCCCCTTTCACTCGTAATGGCTATGACAGCCATATATATACAGCATGTTGGATATATATGGCTAAGACATTGAGTATATATCCCCAATACGCAGGGTATATATACCTTGTACCTCAACTATTAATACCCTACATATCAAACATTAACATCTGACAATTCAACAGTTAATAGCTAACAGGGAATTTGCTTATAGTATATTCTGATCAGCTATAATGAAAGTGAACCCTGCTTATAAACATCTATGAATATAAGACCATTTGCAAGGTAACACAAAAAATAAAAAAGAATCAAAGTGCAGTTTCTAATATCTTACGTGCAACAGTTCCTGTCACAGTTCCGTTCTCCCCATACTCAACACCACGCTCATTGAAACGGCGTTCGATTTCCAGGATAGTCTCCTGCCCTATGTTTTCTTCATGCAGACGGGTAGTCAGTCCCAGTGAGCGGAAGAATTCTTCTGTATTGCAGATTGCTTTATCAATCCGTTCTTCTCTCGTACCGGAAGTGATTCCCCATACTCTTTCACCGTATTGTAGCAGCTTATCACTTTTCTCTTCACGAAGCACTTGCAGAGTAGCAGGAAGAACGATTGCCAAAGTATGGCCATGAGTCAGTCCGTGCAATGCAGTAATCTCGTGACCAATCATATGAGTGGCCCAATCCTCAGATACCCCCATGGCAATAAAGCCATTCAGCGCCATGGTGGCCGAAAGCATGAAGTCAGCCATCAGTTGATAATCGTGCTGGTTCTCACGGATTTTCGGTGCAATTTCTACTAATGTTTGCAGAATACCTTCTGCCCAGCGATCCATGACGCGGCTCTGCCCCGGAGTAGTCATATATTGCTCCATCACATGTACAAAAGTATCCGCCAGTCCGCATGCCACCTGATGAGGCGGTAACGTAAAGGTTACTTCCGGATCGAGAATAGAGAATATCGGGTAATTGGCATAGAAAGGATATTTCTCTTTTGTCTCACGACGGGAAATTACCGCCCCGTTATTCATTTCCGAACCGGTAGCGGGAAGAGTCAATACAGTAGCAAGCGGCACTGTATGGGTGGCAGGACGTCCGGCAAGTACCAACTCCCAGGCATCACCGTCGTACAGGATACCTGCGGAAATCAGTTTTGTGCCGTCAATCACAGAACCGCCGCCAACGGCCAATAAATAATCTACTTTCTCTTCTTTACCCAAAGCAATCGCCTTACGGAGAGTTTCGATAGCAGGATTGGGCTCAATCCCCCAAAACTCTATGGTAAAATGATTCTTCAGCGCTTCCTTTACTTGATTATACACACCGTTTTTCTTCACGCTTCCACCGCCAAAAGTAATCATAATACGTTTGTCGGACGGAATCTCTTTAGCCAGCCGGGCAATCATCCCGTGACCCAATATCAGTTTCACGGGATTTTGAAAGATAAAATTTTCCATATCTTGTCTCTTGTTATTATTTCGGTTATAATTCACTATCCATACAAAGATACTCGAATTATCCGAAACCTTTCAGAATCAGGCAACAAATTGTTGCGCAATGGAAAGAACCATAGCCGACAGCCAAGGTTGCATATCTTCTGCCACCAATAACCAATAAAGCAATAATATAATGAAAATGGCAATAGCGATGCCTACTAAGACTTTTCTCTGTTTCATACTTGTTTTTGTTTAAAAATTCAATATTTATAAGAACAGTTCAGCTCCGAAATTGTTCTATAATCAGAAAAATGAAGGCAAAAAAGAAAAAAAGTAATATTTTGTTTGCAGTTTCAAACAAAGTGTCTATATTTGCCCCCATAAAATAACAAAAGACAATGAGAACTATATTAGTAAATACATATTGGTGGTGGCGCCCGTTACAACTCCGACAGTCGTAAGGGAGCAGTGCTCGTATGTATATACCTCATTAAAGATATAACAGATTTGAAAGAGCCCTGTCGCAGCTTGCGACAGGGCTCTTTTTATTTACCCGTTTTTGAACAAGAATCAAATAATAACATAAAAAAGATAGGATTATGAAAAGTTTTCTAGTTGACCAGGATGGCTATTACGGAGAATTCGGTGGAGCTTACGTGCCGGAGATTCTCCACAAATGTGTAGAGGAACTGAAGAATAAGTACCTCGAAGTAATTGAAAGTGAAGACTTCAAGAAAGAGTTCGACCAATTGCTACGTGACTACGTAGGACGCCCTTCCCCACTCTATCCGGCAAAGCGCCTTTCAGAAAAGTACGGTTGCAAATTGTATCTGAAACGGGAAGACTTGAACCATACGGGTGCCCACAAAATCAACAACACCATCGGACAAATCCTGCTGGCGCGCCGCATGGGAAAGAAACGTATCATTGCCGAAACGGGTGCCGGACAACATGGCGTGGCAACCGCTACCGTATGCGCACTGATGGATATGGAATGTATCGTTTATATGGGAAAGACGGATGTAGAACGCCAGCGTGTCAACGTAGAGAAAATGAAAATGCTGGGAGCTACGGTAATCCCTGTTACTTCGGGAAACATGACCCTGAAAGATGCCACTAACGAAGCGATCCGTGACTGGTGCTGTCATCCTGCCGATACTTATTATATCATCGGTTCCACCGTAGGCCCTCATCCTTATCCCGATATGGTGGCACGCCTGCAATCTGTTATCAGCGAAGAAATCAAGAAACAGCTCATGGAGAAAGAAGGACGCGATTATCCCGATTATCTGATAGCCTGCGTAGGCGGCGGAAGCAATGCTGCCGGAACTATCTACCACTATATCAATGACGAACGGGTAGGCATTATCCTGGCGGAAGCCGGTGGTAAAGGTATAGAGACAGGAATGACCGCCGCTACCATCCAACTTGGAAAAATGGGAATCATCCACGGAGCACGTACATACGTCATTCAGAACGAAGACGGACAGATTGAAGAGCCATACTCTATTTCTGCCGGACTGGATTATCCGGGAATCGGTCCGATTCATGCCAACCTTGCCGCACAAAGACGTGCCAACGTATTGGCCATTAATGACGATGAAGCCATAGAAGCTGCTTACGAACTGACGAAACTGGAAGGAATCATCCCCGCACTGGAATCGGCACATGCACTAGGCGCTTTAAAGAAACTGAAGTTTAAACCGGAAGATGTGGTTGTACTGACGGTTTCGGGACGAGGTGACAAAGACATCGAGACTTACCTAGCGTTTAACGATTAGCGACAACTGATTAATAGACAGACCATCAAAATTCAAGATTAATAAAAATGAAAACATTTAATTATACTACCCATTGCAAACAGGTGCTCGGAGATATGCATACTCCTGTCAGCATCTACCTGAAAGTGCGCGATATGTATCCGCAGTCTGCATTAATGGAAAGTTCCGATTTTCATGCCGGAGAGAACTCTTTATCATTTATTGCTCTTTGCCCGCTGGCAAACATCGGCGTAAACAACGGTATCGTAACAGCCAATTATCCGGACGGCAGCCGTACCGAAGAGCCGTTAACTAAAACATTCACTGTAGAAAAAGCCATGAATCGTTTTATCAGCCAGTTCCAAGTGACCGGAGAAAATAAAAATGTATGTGGACTTTACGGATATACCACTTTCAACGCAGTAAAGTATTTCGAGCACATCCCGGTGAAAGAAAGTCATGATGAAGAGAACGACGCAGCAGATTTACTATACATATTATATAAGTATGTCATTGTCTTCAACCACTTCAAGAATGAATTGACACTAGTAGAAATGGCATCCGAAGGAGAAGAAAGCGGTCTGCCGGAACTGGAAGCCGCCATCGAAAACAGAAATTATGCTTCTTACAATTTCTCAGTGACAGGCCCCGTCACCAGCCCTATCACGGACGAAGAGCACAAAGCAAATGTCCGCAAAGGAATTGCGCATTGTATGCGCGGCGATGTTTTCCAAATCGTAATCTCCAGAAGATTCATCCAACCTTATGCCGGGGACGATTTCAAAGTTTATCGGGCACTGCGCAGCATTAATCCTTCCCCTTATCTTTTCTATTTCGACTTCGGCAGCTTCCGTATCTTCGGCTCTTCACCGGAGACACACTGTAAAATTGAAAATGGGCGTGCATATATCGACCCGATTGCAGGCACCACCCGGCGTACCGGCAATGTTGTCCAAGACCGTGAACAGACTGAAGCGTTGCTTGCCGATCCCAAAGAAAATGCCGAACATGTGATGCTGGTAGACCTCGCAAGAAATGATCTTTCACGCAATTGCCATGATGTACGGGTACTTTTCTACAAAGAACCGCAATATTACAGTCATGTCATCCACTTGGTAAGCCGTGTCAGTGGTGTGCTGAATGAAGGGGCGGATAAAATAAAAACATTTATCGACACTTTCCCGGCCGGTACACTTAGCGGTGCACCGAAAGTACGTGCCATGCAACTAATCAGCGAAATCGAACCTCACAACCGCGGAGCGTACGGCGGTTGCGTCGGTTTTATCGGACTAAACGGCGAACTGAATCAAGCTATCACCATCCGCACGTTTGTAAGCCGCAACAATGAATTATGGCTTCAGGCTGGTGGAGGTATTGTGGCACACAGCCAGGACGAATACGAACTGCAAGAGGTGAACAATAAGTTGGGAGCATTGAAAAAAGCAATTGATCTGGCTGTAAAATTAAAGAATTAGACGGGCAACAAAGAAAATAATTTAAGCAACAATTTTACGAAGAAAATAAAGAAATGAAAATATTACTTTTAGATAACTATGACTCTTTCACCTACAACTTACTGCACGCAGTGAAAGAATTGGGAGCTACGGATGTAGAGGTAGTCCGCAATGACCAAATAGAACTTGATGAAGTGGAACGGTTCGATAAAATCATCCTGTCTCCCGGACCGGGTATACCCGAAGAAGCGGGATTGCTATTACCTATTATAAAGAGGTATGCTTCTACCAAAAGTATTCTAGGCGTTTGCCTGGGACATCAGGCTATCGGCGAGGCTTTCGGAGCACGTCTGGAAAATCTGAAAGAAGTATATCACGGGATACAGACTCCTGTCAGTATCCTTAGTCAGGATATACTTTTTGAGGGATTGGGAAAGGAAATTCCTGTCGGACGATACCACTCCTGGGTAGTAAGCCGGGACGGTTTTCCAGACTGCCTGGAAATAACGGCAGAAAGCAAGGAAGGACAAATCATGGCATTGCGCCATAAAACTTATGACGTACATGGCATCCAATTCCATCCCGAGTCCGTATTAACTCCGCAAGGAAAAGAAATTATCAAAAACTTCCTAAACGATTAAAGTTATGAAACAGATTCTATACAAACTTTTCGAGCATCAATATTTGGGACGCGATGAGGCGCGTACTATCTTGCAGAACATCGCACAAGGAAAATACAATGATGTACAGGTGGCATCACTAATCACTGTCTTCCTGATGCGTAACATTTCCGTTGAGGAATTATGCGGTTTCCGTGACGCATTGCTTGAGATGCGCATCCCGGTAGATTTGAGTGAGTTCGCTCCGATAGATATTGTAGGAACCGGTGGTGACGGAAAAAATACGTTCAACATTTCTACGGCTTCCTGTTTTACGGTGGCCGGGGCAGGCTTCCCGGTAGTTAAACATGGAAATTATGGGGCAACATCAGTGAGCGGAGCCAGTAATGTGATGGAACAACATGGTGTGAAGTTCAGCAGTGATGCGGATCAACTGCATCGTAGCATGGAGCAGTGTAATATTGCTTACCTGCATGCCCCCTTGTTCAATCCTGCTTTAAAAGCGGTCGCTCCGGTTCGCAAGGGACTTGCCGTACGCACTTTCTTCAATATGCTCGGCCCGTTGGTGAATCCGGTATTACCGGCCTATCAGCTTTTAGGGGTTTACAATCTCCCGCTGCTACGTCTCTATACCTATACTTATCAGGAAAGTAAAACGAAATTTGCCGTTGTCCATAGTCTGGACGGATATGATGAAATCTCTCTGACCAGTGAATTTAAAGTGGCAACCAGCGGCAACGAAAAAATTTATACTCCTGAAAGCCTCGGGTTCTCCCGTTATAAAGACACCGATTTGGATGGTGGGCAAACACCGGAAGATGCCGCTAAAATCTTCGATAACATCATGAATAATACAGCGACCGAAGCTCAGAAGAATGTAGTGGTTATCAACTCCGCTTTTGCCATCCACGTAATTTGTCCGGAGAAAACGATTGAAGAGTGCATTGCCATAGCCAAAGAATCGCTGGAAAGTGGACGGGCATTGGCTACTTTGAAGAAATTCATTGAATTAAACAGTTAAACATGAAAGATATATTATCCGAAATTATAGCCAACAAACGATTTGAGGTCGATCTGCAAAAGCAGGCTATTTCCATCGAACAGTTGCAGGAAGGCATCAGCGAAGCTCCGGCTATCCGCTCCATGAAACAAGCACTGGTTTCTTCAAAATCAGGTGTGATTGCAGAATTCAAACGACGTTCGCCGTCTAAGGGATGGATAAAGCAGGGAGCGCTCCCGGAAGAGATTATTCCGTCTTATGTGAAGGCAGGCGCTTCCGCCCTCTCTATCCTCACCGACGAGAAGTTTTTCGGCGGGAGCCTGAAAGACATTCGTACTGCACGCCCTTTGGTAGAGGTTCCTATTCTCAGAAAGGATTTCATCATTGACGAATACCAGCTTTACCAGGCAAAAATCGTCGGCGCGGATGCCGTGCTCCTTATTGCGGCTGCCCTGGAACTGGAAAAATGCAATGAGCTTGCAGAGAAAGCTCACTCTCTGGGATTGGAAGTCCTGCTGGAGATTCACAATTCTGACGAATTGGGCTATATCAATAAGGAAGTGGATATGGTAGGAATCAACAACCGTAATTTAGGAACTTTCTTCACTGATGTGGAAAACTCTTTCCGACTGGCAGGACAACTTCCCCAGGACGCAGTGTTGGTATCCGAAAGCGGCATTTCTGATCCCGAAACTGTAAAACGTCTCCGGGCAGCCGGATTCCGCGGATTCCTGATTGGTGAAACATTTATGAAAACCGGACAACCGGGAGAAACTTTACAGAATTTCCTGCAGGCAATATAATAAACTAATTATTCAAAACGGACAGCCCTATGATCAACGGAAAAATTATCAAAGTATGCGGTATGTGTGAAGCTGAAAACATACGGGACGTAGAATCACTTGAAGGTATTGACATGCTGGGATTTATCTTTTATCCCAAATCTCCCCGGTATGTCTACGAGCTTCCGGCCTATCTCCCTATCCATA
This sequence comes from Bacteroides sp. f07, assembly GCF_042854785.1. Classification (NCBI taxonomy): domain Bacteria; kingdom Pseudomonadati; phylum Bacteroidota; class Bacteroidia; order Bacteroidales; family Bacteroidaceae; genus Bacteroides; species Bacteroides sp. f07. Next base: position 2,375,791 of record NZ_BAABXI010000001.1, read on the forward strand.
CCCAACGTGTCGGAGTTTTTGTGAATGAGGACAAACAGGTAGTCAGCATGTTTGCGGATCGCTTCGGACTGGACTGTGTGCAACTGCACGGAAATGAGTCTCCGGAATACTGCCGGTCACTGCACGCCACAGGATTGAAAATCATCAAAGCCTTTTCAGTAGCCCGCCCCAAGGATCTGGTAAAGGTAAATGAATATGAGAAGGCGTGCGACCTGCTCCTGTTCGATACCAAATGCGAGCAATACGGCGGTTCGGGCAACCAGTTCGATTGGAGTATCCTATATACATATAACGGGCATGTGCCTTTTCTGCTAAGCGGTGGCATCAACCCTTACAGTGCCAATGCGCTGAAAGACTTCAAGCACCCCTGCCTTGCCGGATACGACCTCAACAGCCGTTTTGAGTTAAAACCGGGAAAGAAGGATCCGGAACGTATCCGGACATTCCTGAATGAACTAAAATCATAATTTTAAAATTCCAATAATCATGAATAGAATTAATCAACTTTTCAATAGCAATAAGAAAGATATACTTTCTATTTATTTCTGTGCCGGTGATCCTACCCTGGACGGTACTGCCGATGTAATCCGTACGCTCGAAAAGCACGGAGTCAGTATGATTGAAGTCGGGATTCCTTTCAGTGACCCGATGGCAGACGGCATTGTCATTCAAAATGCCGCTACCCAGGCATTACGCAATGGCATGTCCCTTAAACTTCTTTTTGGACAATTGCGCGACATTCGCAAAGATGTGAATATACCGCTTGTACTTATGGGATACCTGAACCCAATCATGCAGTTCGGATTTGAAAACTTCTGCCGTCAATGCACGGAATGTGGCATTGACGGAGTTATCATCCCCGATCTTCCTTTCCGTGATTATCAGGAACGGTACCGTATCATCGCCGAACGCTACAACATCAAAGTCATCATGCTTATCACACCGGAAACCAGCGAAGAACGGGTACGTGAAATTGACGCGCATACAGACGGATTCATCTATATGGTTTCATCCGCGGCAACCACCGGGGCGCAACAGGATTTCAATGAACAGAAACGGTCGTACTTCAAGAAGATAGAAGACATGCATCTGAATAATCCGTTGATGGTAGGATTCGGCATCTCCAACAAAGCGACTTTCCAGGCAGCTTGCGAACATGCTTCGGGAGCAATTATCGGCAGCAAATTTGTCACTTTGCTTGAAGAAGAAAAAGACCCGGAGAAAGCTATCCTGAAATTGAAGGAAGCGTTGAAAAAATAATGATAGCCAGCAGTAAGTAGTTAAAGTAATCAGACCGGCTATTATCGCACAGTCCTATGGACTTTGACTACTTACTTTTAAAGATACAGGAACCTTTTCTTTTAAATCATCGTATATTCCCGTATAAATATTCATATTTACTATATTTTCGCACAAACTAGAAACAAATTCATAATTTACTATTCATAATTTGTAATTAATCGGTATCTTTGTCAGCGTTTTAACAGAAATTCAACGATTATGAAAGTAGATACTCCCTCTGTTTTGTTAATTTACACAGGTGGAACTATCGGAATGATAGAAAATCCTGAAACGGGTGCTTTAGAGAACTTTAATTTCGACCATCTGCTCAAACATGTTCCTGAGCTGAAAAGATTCAACTACCGCATCTCTTCCTATCAATTCGAGCCCCCTCTCGACTCTTCAGATATGGAGCCTGCTTATTGGGCAAAACTGGTAAAGATTATCAATTATAATTACGAGTATTTTGATGGTTTCGTCATCCTTCATGGGACAGACACCATGGCTTACACCGCTTCCGCTTTAAGCTTTATGCTGGAAAACCTAAGCAAACCCGTTATCCTCACCGGCTCGCAACTTCCTATCGGTACCTTGCGGACAGATGGAAAAGAAAATCTGATTACCGCCATTGAAATTGCTGCCGCAAAGAATCCGGACGGCACAGCCATCGTTCCCGAAGTATGTATATTCTTCGAGAATCACTTAATGCGCGGCAACCGCACCACCAAAATCAATGCGGAAAACTTCAACGCATTCCGATCCTTCAATTACCCTCCATTGGCACGCGTAGGTATCCATATCAAATACGAGCCCAATCTTATCCGTAAGCCCGACCTTACCAAGCCTTTAAAACCACATTATCTGTTCGATACGAATGTAGTCATACTGACGCTCTTTCCCGGTATTCAAGAGAGTATCGTAACTTCTCTCCTGCATGTTCCCGGATTGAAAGCAGTAGTCATGAAAACCTTCGGTTCAGGAAACGCACCACAAAAGGAATGGTTTATCCGCCAATTAAAGGAAGCCACCGAACGGGGGATTATCATCGTCAACATCACCCAATGTGCTTCGGGAGCTGTGGAAATGGGACGCTACGAGACGGGAATGCATCTTTTGGAAGCCGGTGTCATCAGCGGATATGACAGCACTCCCGAATGTGCCATCACCAAATTGATGTTCCTATTAGGACACGGATTATCCAATCAGGATATCCGAAACAAAATGAACTCCTGCTTAATAGGGGAAATCACCAAACCTTGAGTGTATAATATATATCCATTATATATTCATTGAAGTCCCTTAATCTTCTCTTTTACATAATCCTGTAAAAGAGAAGATTAAGGATTTTTCCCATCCGAAAGAGTGTCAATCAAACCCGATAGAGCCAAAGTAAAACCAAAACAGAAGTATATTTGCTTTCCTTACATAAAACAGCCCTGAATACATCTTATATATAAGATATGCAACTATTTTTGTCTGAGATTTGATTAAAACAATCAAGCAATATAACTATATGATAAAAAAAACAATGCTATTCATGCCAATCACTGGAATAACAATGGCAGATACTATTAAACTGAGTATTGACTTGTCGGCTACGAAGCTACCAAGAATAATCGTCATGAACAGATTAACATCATTAAACTCTTGCTGATTTACATTTTATAGAGAAAGTTATACATATCACGAATTTTAGCTCCCTATATTAAGAGTTTATTCTAAAATAATATCTATATTTGCACAGTGTTACAAATCAGTGACAACAAGCTAATCTATAAATCAATAACAAAGCAAGCAATAGAAAAGTCTATTCATATGAAAAAAAAAATTTTACTAGTCGACGACAAGGCGACAATCGGAAAAGTGGCCGGTGTTTATTTAGGAAAAGATTATGATTTTACCTATTTGGAAGATCCTATTAAAGCTATAGAGTGGCTTAATGAAGGAAATATGCCCGATCTTATCATTTCGGATATCCGTATGCCACTTATGATGGGAGATGAATTTTTAAAGTACATGAAGAATAACGAGTTATTCAAGTCAATTCCCATCGTCATGCTATCCAGCGAAGAAAGTACGACAGAAAGAATCAGATTATTGGAAGAAGGAGCTGAAGACTACATTTTGAAGCCATTCAATCCATTGGAACTTAAAATCCGAATAAAAAAGATTATCGACTAACACCAAAATTCCTACATGCAATATTTTATTTATATAGGCAAAGATAGTAAAACAATCGAGCTGTTCTCCAAACTAAGTATAGGGGTATTTTATGCGATATCGAATTGTAATAAAGCTATCAAAGTGCTGGATAAGATACGGGAAAAATATGACACTGCTCTGTTTTTTGAGCAGGTAAGCCTGTCTAAAGATATTGCTGATATACGCTATATGCGCCAAAAATATCCGGGACTTTATATGGTACTTGTGATTGACTCTTTATCCAAAGAGGAAGCAGCAGAGTATCTCAAAGCAGGAATTAATAATACCGTCAAATACGAGACTACTCACGAAGCCCTGACCGACTTATCAACCTTCCTCAAACGCAGGAAAGAACAGAAGATTAAGGCTCTTCAGCTCAAAGCACAGAATATAAATGCTTTTAAGTTGCCGCTATGGAAAAGAGTTTTTGATATATTCTTTTCGGGAATGGCAATCCTATGCCTTTCTCCTCTTTTGATACTCACGGCATTAGCCATCCGGATAGAGAGCAAGGGGCCTATTATCTACAAATCCAAACGGGTAGGAAGCAATTATCAGATATTCGATTTCCTCAAGTTCCGTTCGATGTATACCGATGCCGACAAGCATCTGAAAGACTTTAATGCCCTTAACCAATATCAGGAAGAAGAACAGGACATTTGGGGAGAAGAAGAACAGGAAACAGCACTCAACGAAAATGCCGATGAAGAAGAAATTCTCCTGATATCTGATGACTTCGTTATCACCGAAGAAGATTATATCCACAAGAAATCCAAAGAAAAAAACAACGCTTTCGTTAAACTGGAGAATGACCCGAGAATAACGAAGATTGGACGTTTTATCCGCAAATATAGTATTGATGAACTGCCACAGCTCATCAATATATTAAAAGGAGATATGTCGATAGTAGGCAACCGCCCTCTCCCGCTCTACGAAGCCGAACTACTGACCAGCGACGAGCATATCGACCGTTTTATGGGACCGGCAGGGTTAACCGGCCTGTGGCAAGTGGAAAAAAGAGGTGAAGCCGGAAAACTTTCCGCCGAAGAACGCAAGCAACTGGATATCACCTATGCAAAGACATTCTCTTTTGGGCTGGATATAAAAATTATTTTGAAAACAGTTACTGCATTTATTCAAAAAGAGAATGTATAATCCTCTTTCGGACGATGGACTCCTATATCTACATAATAGATGATTTGGTATTCTTCTTCACAGGGGCTTTATTCCTATATCTTTTTGTAATGGCAGTAGCTTCACATTTCAAGCACATCATCTATCCCAAAACTCAAAAGAAGTACAATTGCGCTATTCTCATCCGAAAAGATAGCCCGCTCCTTGCCATCCATAAAGAAGGGCCTTATGAGTTTATCGCTTATAATGACTTATACCAAAGCATCATCAGTTTAGACAAAGAACAGTATAGCCTGGTACTTATCCTATCCGATACGGCTTATGCCCTGTCGCCACGACTGATGGATAATATATATAATGCCTACGATTCAGGCATACAAGCCATCCAATTGCATACAATCACAGAAAACCGCAAAGGTTTTCGAAACCGTTTCTGCATCTTATGTGATGAAATAAAAAACAGTCTTTACAGAGCAGGAAACACACAGTTCGGATTATCTTCCAATCTACTCGGAACCAATATGGCTATTGAATTGGAATGGCTGCAAAAGAATCTGAAAAGCTCAAAAACCAATATCGAACGTAAGTTGCTCCGGCAGAATATCTATATCGATTACCTGCCGGACGCCATTGTTTACTGTCAATCCGCTCCTGCCTGCCCATACCGGAAACGTATCCGGAAGATGGCTTCCTATTTACTCCCTTCCTTATTAGAAGGAAACTGGAGTTTCTTTAACCGAATTATACAGCAATTGATACCTTCTCCGTTAAATTTATGTATCTTCGTAGGTGTTTGGGCTTCATTGATTACAAGATACAACTGGACTGCATCATTTAGCTGGTGGGTTCTGCTTTTCGGCTTATTGATTACATACAGCCTGGCAATCCCTGATTATTTGGTAGAGGATAAAAAGAAGAAAAAACATTCAATATGGAGAAAAAGACATTTAAACAACGAATTAAAGGAAACCCCGGCTTAAGACAGGCTGTCCACCGCTTCGTCATGCATCCCGTGAAGACCCGCCCTAACTGGTGGATACGTCTTTTCGGTTTCATCTATCTGAAACGTGGCAAAGGCTCTGTTATATATCGTAGTGCACGCAAAGATCTTCCACCCTTCAATCGGTTCTCGCTAGGGAAATATTCTGTTGTAGAAGACTTCTCCTGCCTTAACAATGCAGTCGGCGACTTGACGATCGGAGATTACACCCGCATCGGATTAAGAAATACAATCATAGGCCCCGTTCATATCGGCAATCACGTCAATCTGGCCCAGAATGTGACTGTCACAGGGCTCAATCACAATTATCAGGATGCTGAAAAGATGATTGATGAACAAGGGGTCAGCACACAGCCGGTCGTTATTGAAGACGATGTATGGGTAGGCGCCAATTCGGTGATTCTTCCGGGGGTAACTTTAGGAAAACATTGCGTAGTGGCTGCCGGAAGCGTAGTCAGCCGTCCTGTTCCGCCCTATTCCATATGTGCGGGATGCCCTGCTAAAATTATCAAGGCGTACAATTTTGAAACAAAAGAATGGGAAAAAGTAGAAAAAGTACCTGTCAGTAACCATAAATAATGAGAATAGTTGCGCAATATACCTGATATTGGTGATTGTGGAGCATACTGAAACCCACTACCTTTGCAGTATCAGAATTGAATTAATTAGTCATAATTTTATTACGTAGCCACATTTAAGTAAAAATGAAATAGAGTCCCGCCGAAGCGATTTCGTCGGGATTTTGTTTTTAATATATCGTCAAGCATAGATAATATCCTGCCAAACCTACAAATAAGTGCACAATCAAATTTCAGAACCAAAAAAAACGAGCCAATTCCTTTATGGAACCACTCGCCTCACATCAGAAAAGCCTTAAAGGCTTTTCTTTTCATTACCTCTTTTTTCCTGAAAACTAATCTTCTTTTTACCCTAAAACGTTTACCTATTGTTATCCTTTTACCTTCTATTAAAACTTTCCTATTGAACTAAAACTTTAATACCTTAAATTTATTGTCTAATCTAATACCTTCTATTTTCTTTTATCTTATAAACTAATAGCAATTTCCCAATTGCACTGCAAAGGTACGAATAATTTCCGTGTGCGCAAACGGTTTTATATTTAATAACATTTCAGCCGACTACAAATCTTTCACATCACTCAGCGCAACCAGCTTATTTACAATAGCATAGATAGTTAAACCGGCTGCACTATGTATTTGCAATTTTTTGCTAATATTCCTCCTGTGAGTGATGACTGTGTGAATGGATAAAAACAGTTTTTCCGCAATTTCCTTATTTGTCATTCCTTTCACCACACAGATCACGATTTCTTTCTCCCGCTGACTAAGTGCATCCTGATTATCTGTTTCTTCTTCCTCTGAAGCCACATCCAACAAACCGGTAATCTTCTTAGAAAGTATTTCCAAATCATCGAAGATAGAAATAGACTCATCGTACTTGCTCAACAAGGAAGCGTCTACAAAAGAAGTGACCAAAGCTATCACACGTATTCTTTTACCGGACATTTCTTCCCGGAACTTACCCACATCGAAATAATCGCCGAAAGTCGGATTGACAATCAGCATATCAGGACACTGCGTCCGGACACAATCATGCAACGCTTCGACAGAAAGCAATTCGATGGGTTGTATCTTTACATTAGAAAGACGTTTTAAAGCAGCAGTCAATCCGCCGCGAATAATCACAGAGGTTTCCGCAATCGCAATTCGGATAACTTCGTTATTTTTCATTTTCTCTAATCCTCCTTTCCAAGTTCAGAATAGCAGGAACAAAAATATAATCTTCCACCTTACAATGAGATTCCAAACCGGCCTCACAAGCATAAATATCAAAAAGAGCCGCATTTAAAAGATTCTCATTGGCCTTGGCTGGACAATATTTAATAATAATATTCTTAAGTTCCGTCAACTTCTCTCCTACCTGGTCATGATGCTTGGAGAATGTACTGATTTGATAATTCTTCGGAGCATTCCCCGCAATCAACGCATCGACATACTTGAACACGGTTTTCTCTTCATAATCCATATGCTTACGTACTTCGCGTGTATATTCATCGAAAAACTTCAGAATAAGAAAAGCGACATCATCCTGTGAGCAGTCGATAGCCTCAATCAGTTTGCGCCGTATAGCGGGAAGAGAAAAATCAAGGAAATAACTATGTGCTTGTCGCAAATAGTCAATTAATCCCGGTATGGAAATATTATCTTTATCACCGTTCAACCGTGAAAAGCCTTCAGCTATGAAATTGACCACAATCAGAAAAGTCTGGCAGTCTACCCCGTTCTGCTCACAGACTTCTTTCACTGTTTTATCTCCGAAACCCAAGGATAGTCCGAAACGGCTCATCACTTGCAATAAAGAATAATCGTCACTGATGAGATCAATCATCTTATCAGTTGATTTATATTTTTGTAAATTATCCATCGATACCTACTTTATATTAGAGACTGCAAAGAAACGGAATATTTCACTGAAACGCAATCATTATTTATAGGTATTTTGAATCATTACAAAATCCAAAATACTAATTACATGCTACTATTTTGCATAGCAAACCTAGGTGCGCATCTCTTTTTTTAGTAATTTTGTCGCTATCAATTTGTAATTAATAACTCATAATAATTAATAAAATGGCAAACGAACTCGAATTGAAATACGGCTGCAACCCCAATCAAAAACCTGCCCGTATTTTCATGAAAGAAGGTGAACTCCCCATCGAAGTACTGAACGGACGTCCCGGCTATATCAATTTGCTGGACGCATTCAACAGTTGGCAATTAGTAAAAGAACTGAAAGAAGCTACCGGACTACCGGCTGCCGCTTCCTTCAAGCATGTCAGCCCGGCGGGTGCCGCCGTTGCAGTGGAGATGAGCGATACACTGAAAAAGATTTATTTTGTGGATGACGTGAAACTGTCACCACTGGCAACAGCATACGCACGTGCGCGCGGTGCAGACCGCATGTCGTCTTACGGTGATTTTATCGCATTGTCCGATACTTGTGATGAAGAGACAGCACGCATCATCAATCGTGAAGTGTCGGATGGCGTTATCGCACCGGATTATACCCCCGAAGCTCTGGAGATTCTGAAAAATAAAAGAAAAGGTACATATAATGTAATAAAGATAGATCCGGCCTACCGTCCGGCTCCTATCGAACACAAAGATGTTTTCGGCGTAACTTTCGAACAAGGAAGAAATGAACTGAAAATTGACGAAAGCCTTTTGGAAGAGATGCCCACATCCAACAAGGAAATTCCGGCTGATGCCAAACGTGATTTGATTATTGCCTTAATCACCCTGAAATATACGCAGTCCAACTCCGTATGTTATGCAAAGGACGGACAGGCAATTGGCATCGGTGCAGGCCAGCAATCCCGTATTCACTGTACACGCCTGGCGGGCAACAAGGCTGATATCTGGTATTTGCGCCAACACCCGAAAGTGATGAACCTGCCATGGATTGAAAAGATTCGCCGTGCCGACCGCGACAATACCATAGACGTATATATTTCAGAAGACCACGAGGATGTATTGGCAGACGGCGTTTGGCAGCAGTTCTTTACTGAAAAGCCGGAAGTACTGACTCGCGAAGAAAAACGTGCCTGGCTGGATACCATGACGGGAGTAGCCTTAGGATCGGATGCTTTCTTCCCTTTTGGAGATAATATCGAAAGAGCACATAAAAGCGGTGTCAGCTACATTGCACAACCGGGCGGTTCTGTTCGTGACGACCATGTTATCAGCACTTGCGACAAGTATAATATGGCAATGGCATTTACGGGTATCCGCTTGTTCCACCATTAAAAAACAACCCCTATAAAAGGGAAGATTTACATAAGTTAATCCCAACTTTTACCAAAGTTAACTTCTTATTTTATATATCCCCATTTATAATGAATATGAGACTGTTATTCCATTATAAATGGGGATTTCCTATTTCTAAAGGACACCCTATCTTTGCGGCATTACATTTAAAACAAAATCAAGATGAATAAAATTGGAGTATTTTATGGTTCCACTACCGGAACGACAGAAGACCTTGCCCGCCGGATTGCAGAGAAATTGGATGTCTCTTCGGAACACGTATTCGATGCATCCAAACTTACAGAAGCATTGGTAAATGAATATGATGTGCTGGTGTACTGAAAGAATCATCCCTGGTGAAATCAGGATTTTCCTTAATCACATTTATGAGTTTAAGAAAGGCGTACGCAACATGGTACTCTATACAATGAGCAGGGAGCACGAAGAGTTTGCCGTCCGCCGGTTGAAAAATCAGAAAATCAGTTATATGATACAAGAAGTAGGTACGAATAAAATCAACCTGTTTTTTGCGGTGGGAAATACCCATTAGATTATCTATTACAATCTAAGCTACCCAAAAACAAATGGAGAAGAACTGGCACAATTTCCACTTACTAATATAAAGAATGATTACGTAGCCAAAGTAGCCCCGGGAAAACATAGCCTTATCATTCCATTAGGCAGCAAGGCAACCCTGACAATAAGAGACAATACACTGAACAATCTGCCTGAGGGCCGGTATGAACTAATCTTAGTTTTTCTAAAATTAGATTGGCAGTATGCAATGATTTAATTCCCGTTATATATAAATTTATTCGTCTGACAGTTGTTGAACTTTCGTCTGACAACTGTCAGACGAAAAAGAAACAATTGTCAGACGAATAAAATCATGCATCATCAGTCATAAATTCATTCAGTATTAACGACTAATTTGCACAAGTTCGAAATTAGTTCATAACCGTGCGAGAATAAATTAACCCTATGCAAACATGCCCTAATAAAAGTGCTCGACTTCATCCGTACCACCCGGAAAGAAGGAATTATCTGTGCCAGCTACGGATGCGAAGGGTTTCTGGGAAACTATGAAGGAGAAGTACGAAGATGATTTTGGGGAAATATGGCAAACGAGATTCCAACCTTACCGTGACCGTTCGTGGATGAAAAAAGACGAATGTGCCCGATGCAAATACTTCCGCTATTGCCAAGGCAATGGCATGCATTTACGAGACAATGAAGAAAACCTATTGGTATGCCATCTGAACAGACTGACGGATACTTCCACTAAAAATTCGAAATAAAGAGGTTCTCACCCTATATATAGTTACTGAATCTATAAGATGACATATTCTAAAAGAGGCAAAGCGGATAAAAGTATCACTACTTTCACCCGCTCCTGACCTAACCTAAACTTGACCTAATATTACAATTCTAATGATAACTGATTATTAGAGAACATTTTTATTCATGTTTCAACCATTCTTTCGGAAGAACCGTCTTTTCACCTTTATCGTTTACCAATTCCATTTGCAGCACACCGCCATTGCAATCGAAGTAACGTACTTCCATCGGATGCAATCCGGCCTTCAATGCTTTCTGCACGATAATCTCTACCGGAGAATGTGCACCATCGTTATCTCCTAGCAACTCGCCATCGAGCTTCAATGTGCTACCGTCGTCCGAGAGAAGAGCAAATGTATAAATGCCGTCGGCAGGAACTTCGAGATAGCCGGTCAGCACCAGTCCGATGTCTCCCTTCACTTCTTCGGGAATAGATACGGATTCTACAATGTACTCTCCTTTTACAGGAGCCGCGTCAATATCCGCACAGAGATTTCCGCGGAAGTCGTGCCATACAGCTTTCAGTCCGGGTTGTAAAGAAGCCGGTGTTGTTGCTGCTTCCGCATAAGGGGCTTTGATATATTTTGTACGTACCACGTCCGAAGGAGAACCGTCCTTGCGGAAAGTACGGAAAGTAAAATCCGTTGTTTCCTTTACTTTCAGGGCACCGTCATAAAGAGACGATTTCCTGGTAGGCATACTTCCATCCGTTGTATAGCGGATTTCAGTGTCCGGCAACGGACAAGTCAAATTCACCGTAGCATCATCAATAAATGCGTTCACCTTATAAAATCCCTGCAAATCGGGGATACGGTAATTTACTCCCATCACATCCATACGTTTGAATTGCGGAACAAGCTGACAGTAGAATTCTTCTAGTCCCGGTTTGGCTGCCGGCTCTGCCCAGGCTATTTCGCTCAATGCCATCATACGGGGAACAATCAAGTATTCAACGCGCTTCATCGTCGGAACCCATTCCGCCCAAAGATTGGCCTGTACACCCCAGATATATTCTTTCTGTTCCGGTGACAGTCTGTCATCCGCATATGGGTCGAATGCCAGTATTTTCTTAACCGAATTCTGGTCTTGAGCATAGTCGAAGTAGAAATATTCGTTCGGGCAGGCAATCACTTTTTGTTGTTGCGTTGTTGCCGTAGGCAGTGCATCCTTCGCCCAACTTCTCCACCATGTAATGGCAGCGTCCGAAGATAATCCGTCCTTCACCACTTCATCCCAGCCTACGAGTTTCTTTCCATTGGCATGGAAGAATTTTTCCATATCACGTACGAACCATGCTTGAAGTTCTTCCACCGAACCCAATTTCTCTGTGCGGATACGTTTCTGGCAACGAGGACATTTCTTCCAATTATTCTTTTCCACTTCGTCTCCACCCATATGTACATACTGATAAGGAAAAAGTTCGAAGACTTCCTTGAAGACATTCCGGCAGAACTCCAAAGTCTCATCTTTACCCGGACAGATGGGAGAAGAGAATATCTCTCCCCACCCAATCAGTCCGTCGCAAGCTAAATCAGGATACTGGCTGATAGCTGCCAGAAAATGCCCCGGCATATCAATCTCAGGAATCACATCAATCCCTCTCTGTGCGGCATATGCCACTATCTCTTTAATATCATCGTGTGTGTAATAACCACCATACAACGTGTCGCCCTCTACAATGCGTATCTTGTCCTCAGGAATCTGAAAATCCGTATTATCTTCCTCTATCGCACGCTCCATGCAAGTACGGTCGTGCGTATTGAATTTCCTCCATGCCCCTTTTTCAGTCAGCAGCGGATATTTTTCAATCTCGATGCGCCACCCCTGGTCGTCAGTGAGATGCCAGTGGAATTTGTTCAGTTTGTATAAAGACATCAAGTCCAATATATGTTTTACTTCCTCTTTATTCCAAAAGTGGCGGGAAGCGTCCAACATAAATCCGCGCCATTCAAAGCGAGGTGAGTCTTCTATCTGTACGGCAGGAATGGAGTAAGTCCGCTTCACACCCTGTATTTCCACCTCAGCGGGAAGTAACTGACGAATAGTGGTAATAGCGGAAATAATACCCGAATAGTCATTAGCTTCTACTTGAATAAATTCGGGTGTGGACTGAAGCTTGTAAGAACCGGGCTTCCCGCCGGTATTCTCCAATTGGAAGTAGACATCCACCTGATTTTTATCAGCAGTGACTTCTACAGAAGACGATACTACGTTTCGAAGAATCTCCTGCAAGTAACCGACTGCCGGAAAGAGTGACTGGTCGGATACTCCAATCTTCATTTCATCTTTAAAAACGAAAGCGCCCGACTGCTCGGTCAGACTTACAGGGGTAGGCAAAATTGCAACTTCTTGCTTGACAACAGATGTGCAAGCAGAAAACGCACAAGCTGATACAATCAGTAGAGAGATACTTAGTTGTTTGAACATGGGTTAACTATATTAATAAATTAATTGTCCTGTTCACTAGTGTCCCGTTAAAATCGGGACGAGTTATTAATTAATCAAATAATCCCGGAATAAGGGGATTAAATTGTTCTTTGACATCATTGAAATTAGTCTTATTAAACAGCTCTTGTAAAGGCGTTTTATCTGTTAATGAGATGCTAAGAATCTGCAAGACCTCATAAGTTGAACGATTCAGTTGCATATCATATTGGACAATAGCTACTAAACAATAGGTGATGATAGCAACACTAATCTGTATTCGAACCGCATTCTCGGTAGTACCCCAGAACCTTTTTATCTTAAGGTGTTGTTTCAGCCATTTGAAGAAAAGTTCCACGAACCATCTTTTCTTATAAAGATTGGCAACATCAAGTGCAGATATGTGTTTGGCATTCGTCAGGAATGTGAATTCACGATCATCCTCTTCATCATAGAAACGGATGACTCTGAATGATTCAGGATACTTCTTTTCAGAAGTGTACCCTATCAGTTTCACTTCCGCATCTGAAAGGATATTCTTCGGCATTCTACGCTTCCATTTACAGAACTTGCATTTCAGATTAGACTTCGCTCTGACTACAAAGAAAGAACCTGTAAGATGAATCCGATAAAGTTCTTTAAACGAGTCATACGCTCTGTCAAATATATAATAAGCATTTGGCTCATAATTAATTGCGGACATTTCTGTTGAATCATGCCTGGATGCTGTAGTTACTGTATAAAAGGCTGGAAGTTGTGCTTCTATGTCATAAAGGACATGAGCCTTAACTCCACCTTTTTTCTTACGGAACTTCGCCCAAGGGAATGTAGCCAAACATAAAGGAATCGTAGTGGAATCAAACGCATACTTCCTTCCTGGAATATCCAAGATGTGAGTCGATCGTTTTTCACATGCTTCCTTCATCATATAGAAAGCAAAATCTTCGAAGATTCTGTAATCCCGATTCTGATTGGCAGATGCAAGCGTAGTTTTGGCAATGGGCTCACGACCCAATCCCAAATGATAACGCTTTCCTTGATGTGCTTCCAAAGCTACAATCAAGTCACGAAGACTTTCACGATTACTGAGTTGACCGAACATCATTGCAAGTAACTGACTCCAGCAAGTGAAATGTTTCACATAACGATTGCCATCATACTTGTCTACAAGTCTTCTGAACTTATCATTGTTCAAGAATTCTACTAACTGAGCGAAAACATATTTATCTTGGTTCATTTGAGGTCACCTTAATTGACCTCAAAGGTATGATTTCAAATCGTCGCGCCTAAAAAGTAGTATCTAATAGACTATATTTCAATTATTTCAAAGAACTATTTATCCACTTTTACGGGACAGTAATGTGTCCTGTTTTTAATTGGCCATCTATATATAATACAACTAAAACAGGTAAACTACTAAAAGAGAATGAAAAGTTTTTTGTATCCCGGATTCACAAATTGCTATAAATGATTATCTTTGAACCCAATTATCACAACAAATAAGGATAAAGACCCGCTTAAATGTCAAGAGAAAATATCTTAATCAAAACCTCATGGATTAGCACCATCGGCAATGCAATCCTGTCTGCATCAAAAATCATTATTGGTTTGTTAGCCGGAAGTCTGGCTGTACTTGGAGATGGTATCGATTCGGCAACGGATGTAATCATCTCTATCGTCATGATTTTCACGGCACGGGTCATCAGCCGTCCGCCTTCAAAAAAGTATGTGTTCGGCTATGAGAAAGCAGAAGGCATCGCGACCAAGATTCTGTCGCTTGTGATATTTTATGCCGGTATGCAAATGCTACTGTCGTCCGTCACAAGCATCTTTTCGGATGAAGTGAAAGAAATCCCATCGGCTATCGCCATTTATGTGACTATATTCTCTATTGTCGGCAAACTGCTGCTGGCTTCGTATCAATACAAACAGGGAAAGAAAATAGACAGTTCGATGCTGACGGCAAATGCGATAAATATGCGTAATGATGTTGTCATTTCGGCAGGAGTCTTATTAGGCTTGCTTTTCACTTTTATATTCAAATTACCCATACTCGATGCGATAACGGGATTAATTATCAGTCTCTTTATCATCAAATCGTCCATCGGAATTTTTCTTGATTCAAATGTGGAGCTTATGGATGGAGTTAAAGATGTCAATGTATATAATAAGATATTCGAAGCTGTCGAGAAAGTACCGGGAGCAAGTAATCCACACCGGGTCAGGTCGAGAATGATAGGAAACCGGTATATAATCACACTCGATATAGAGGTAAATCCGCATATAACGATTACACAAGCACATGAGATTGCCGGAGCGGTGGAGAAAAGTATCGAAAGCTCGATAGACAATGTCTATGATATTTTGGTGCATGTGGAACCTGCGGGAGAATGCCAGACGGATGAGAAATTTGGCGTGGACAAGGATATGGTCTGATGCGGCTATACCTTGATATTTTTCGTCTCACCTTTCTCTTTCATTTAACACCGACTCTCTGAAACCACTTGATACATAGTACTAAAAAAAATGGTGACAGGTTGTATGCAACCCATCACCACCCGAAAAAAAATAATTATTAATAACTAATCTTCACCCCGGCAAAGAAGCTTCTCGGCAACGAAGGACCATAGATATAGCCCGAATCACGGTCGGGTCCTTGATCGAAGTCATTCTGATAAGCGTTGAAAATATTCTGTATTCCGGCGTTCACCTGCAAGTTCATTGACTTATAAAGTTTGAAGTCATAGGCAGCTTTCAGTCCGATGTCGAAAAAGTCTTTCGTATTTACCGCAATCGGCTTATCAAGGAATCCAGGCACGACTTCGTGAGGAATCAACATTGAACCGGTATATGTACCGGAAAGAGCGATAGACAACGGTTTGACCGGAGTATATGTCGCAGTGAAATAACCATAAGTATTCGGTGTACGCATCATTTTCTTTACTGCCGGCGCATCCGGATTCCATTCATGAGGTTCACTATAATGGCTTTGCTGCAAAGTGACTCCTGCTTGAATCTGGAATTTGCTCAGATAGGCCATCTTTCCTTCCAACGTAAATCCCATTACCCGCGCCCCCGGTGCATTATAACGGGTACGTGTCAGAATGCCATCCACTACTTCTCCATCAGTGAGAGCAAAGACATCGGATAATTTGGTATAAAAACCCTCCACGAGGAAGTTTACCTGGAATGCACCAAAACGCTGGTAAATATCTGCAGAAACGCTCAGACTCTGCGACCTTTCTTCTTTCAGGTTATCAGCAAGTTCAACCATTGCCACATTACCCCCTACGTTCTCGACGTGCAAATCCTCATCGAAAGCCTGTGGAGCACGGAAACCGGAAGAATAACTTAAACGAAGATTGATATCTTTAGTCGGATTGAATCGCAGATTGGCACGAGGGCTGAAAATGAGATGATCTATCAGATTATGCTTGTCAAAACGACCACCAATCAGGAATCCCCAATGTTCATTCTTCCATTCATTCTGCAGGAAAGCACTACCGATATTTACTTTCTGGTCTACTGTGCGGTTGTATCCCCACATATTATCTTCCAGTTTGTCCTGATTAAATTCTACTCCGGCAGTAAAGTCGGAAGGCATGAAAATACATTTACCGAAACTGTACACATACTGTGAGCCTGCCATCCAGTTTAAGTCCGTTGTATTTCCATAAGCATTCAAGTCTTGTCCGCCGCCATAATAGCTGTCGCGGTTGATATGCTGTGCGGAAGCGAATACGTTGAAACGATGTTTTTCATTAGGTGAAAAATAATCGAATTTCACGCCACCGCCATTAATAGAATGTTCTGTTTGTTCGGCTACATTCGCTTCATGAGGCGGGCGGTTCAGCAAGTCTCCTCCCCTACGGAATTCTTCCATGTGGTGATATTCGAAAGTCAGTTTTGAATAAGTACTTGTCTTCAGGAAAGAACGGAAACCGACGGTCTGTCCATGTATTTTAGGGATTTCAGAGTATCCGTCTCCATCATGGTCATATGCGGAACGATGACGATTCTGACCAAAGATATATAAACCGGCACGCTGGTCCTCCGTCACAAGTGAAGCATTCAGTGCCGTACTGTTATCGAAAGCATCTCCGTCACCAATCCCCGTAATCGTATGAGACAACATACCCGAATTACGAATCGGCTCTTTGGTGATGATATTGATCGTACCCGCAATAGCAGACGAACCGAACAATGCCGAACCACCGCCACGCATCACTTCTACACGCTCTATCATACTGGCAGGAATCTGCTCGATGCCATATACACCGGAAAGCGCACTGAAAATAGGACGAGAGTCCAACAGAATTTGTGTATAAGGCCCGTCCAGTCCGTTGATACGCACTTGCTGAAAGCCGCAATTCTGGCAATTGGATTCTACACGTACTCCCGGCTGAAAACTCAACCCTTGTGCTAAAGTCGTCGAGTTGGTATTCTCAAAGATTTTCAAATCAACCACATTCACCAATGTCGGTGCCAAACGACGAGTCGTTTCATTACGGTTGGCAGAAACTACCACGCCATCCAATGCCACTGCGTCTTCTTCTATTTCAAAATCCTCTTCCAAGGTACGTCCCTTTTTCAAGGTTACATTCCGCCTTACCGTTTTATAACCGACAGAACTTACTTCGAGCACGAAATTCCCTTCGGGAAGATTCTTCAAAAAGTAATGTCCGGTAGCATCAGTTACGGTTCCGATGGTAGTACCCTTCAATGCCACTGTGATATATGGCAGATGCTCCTTCGTGTTTTTGTCAAGGATATGACCGATAATGTTAGCATCCGATTTACGTAATTCCGGATGATTAGGATGTTCATGGGCTTGTCCTCCGAGAGCAGGCAACAGTGCACAACACAAGTAGACAAGCGAAAAGATATATTTCTTCATTTTTCGTTTGTAATTCGTTCTTCGTTAAGTATTCACATGAAAAAGCAAATAATATCCTACCTCGAACAAGGCAGAATGTCATCAGTTAAATAGCGAAAAAACGAAATGCGGGCGGAGCGCGGAGTGCAATCACTCCATGATAAGGAGAACGAAAATGTGTATGCTGCAGACAGCCGAGCAACAGACACAATAAAAAAGGAATAAAAAGGGAAAGAGCAAATACAACAGCCGCACCGTCCGCCATCAAATGAGACAGGAGATGAATATGTATCAGTTCGACTGTTGAATGCTGATGTGCCGCCCCTTTCTTAAACGGATGTGAATGCACGATTGTCACGCCGTTGACCACATGCACGTGGGCAAAGAATGTAAGACTTGCCAGATACGACACAAAGAGTATCGGCAAGAAACAGCGCATGATATTCAATAACAATCGTTTCACCTCATTTTTACTTTGGGACGGCAAAGATACAAACTATTTGTTTAACAATCAATGCTTCTACGGAGTACTGTTAATATACAGCCGAAGCTATCACTTGTATAAACAGGATCAGGAATACCATAGCAATCGGATAAACGGTCGCATATGCCACGCTGGGGATATTACTGTCTACCATCGAATCGGCGGCAGCCAAGCCGGGTGTACTGGTCATACCACCGGTAATGGTTCCCAATAAATCGAGCAAACTGATCTTGAACACCAGGCGTCCGACAATAGTTGCAATAAGCATCGGCACCAAAGTAATGGCAGCCCCTACTCCGAACATCAGCAATCCGCTTTCCTGAAAAGTGGCTACGAGATTCTTGCCGGCGGAAGTTCCGACTTCGGCCAGGAAAAGAAGCAGACCTAACTGGCGCAGCAACTGATTGGCAGGCCCCGACATCGACCAGATGACAGGCCCGGTCTTACCAACAGCACTCAGTACAAGGGCTACCATCAGGACTCCCCCGGTCAATCCCGGCGAGAATGACAGGCTTTCGGAAAAAGAGATATTTATTTTACCGAACAATACTCCCAGTACAATACCCATTGCAATCGGGAAGAAATCAGTATCAGAAAGTTTCTTTGCATTGTTACCCAATAGTCTGGCTACTCCTTTGATCCCTTCTTTTTCACCGACTACCATCAGTTTATCACCAAATTTCAAAGCCAAATCGGGAGATGGGGACAGGTCGATACCGCTTCGCCGAACACGGGTTACCGTACAACCGAAATTCTTCTGCAAATTCAAATCTCCAAGCTGCTTGTTAATCATATCTTTTTTGGTGAGCAACAAAGATTCTATTTCCTGTGTCTTATCCAAAGGAAGCTCTCCTTCTTCACGATCACCGACTAATAGAGCTAGTTGATTCAACGATTCTTCACTACCTACTGCCTGAATATAGTCTCCCTCGTGCAATACTGTATGAGCGGTAGGAATGGATATTTCATCTTTATGCTTCAAACGGGAAATAACAGCCCCCGTCATGGCACGTGCATTGATTTGCATCAGGCTACGGTTGAATACATTCCCGTTGGTAATGCGATAAATACAAGTGCTAAGTTCCGGGAATTGTCCGCGGCGTTCTATTTCCAGACGTCGTGCTTCCTTATCCAAATCCACCCGCATGATTTTAGGCAGCAGTTTGACAAACAAAATCACACCGATAACTCCGAACGGGTACGCAATACCATAAGCTATGGAAGCCAAAGGTGAGTGTGTGCTGTCGATGGCGACGGCCAAACCCGGCGTACTGGTTAGTGCTCCGGCAATCAGGCCTACCACACTGGGTGTGTCGATGTCAAACGCATACTTCAATCCTACTGCTGTGAGACAGGCGGAACAAATGATAAGCATGGTAATAAGGATCAGCGTCTTTCCCTTGCTACGGAAAGAATCGAAAAATCCGGGCCCTGCCTGAATACCGATGGTAAAAATAAAAAGCACCAAACCGAAATTTCCCAGTTCTTTGGGAATGATAACACCAAAGTGCCCGAAAAGAAGCGCGATAAAGATTACCGCCGACACATCAAGAGATAACCCCTTAATTTTAATTCTTCCCAACATAAATCCCAATGCGACAATCAGGAAAAGGGAGAAATAAGAGGAATGCAACAAGTCAATAAACATAAAAATAAAGGTTAGTTAGTTTTAAGGGCGCAAAGGTACGGATTTTATTTCAATCCGCACAACATACCTACATATGATTAATGCTCCAACTCTTTTTCATTTCTTTTGGGTATTTTATCACTTTACACTTCCCTGTAACTTTGCCACCGGAAATTTAATTAATCATTATCTATCAAAATTAAGTATGAAAATCTTAAACTTTTGGATGGTCGCCATTATGGCACTATCATTCTCAACAACATTTGTTTCCTGTAGTGACGACAACGATGATACAAATCTCGCAAAAGAAATTGCCGGCATTTACAATGGATATTCAGTCGGTGAATGTAATATGTTCTCTGATTATTTATTGGGCAATCAATCTACCGTAACAATTACCGCCAACGAAAACGGTACCATCAATTTGGTATATAAATCCGGTTCAGGAGATTTCACCCTGAATAATCTGAAATTATCTTCCAAATCATTCAGTGGTTCGGGCGAAGTTGCGATGTCTATGGGTGGTGGCACGGGTAGTAGCTACGATTACACATTAGAAGGTAGTGTAAATGAGTCTAACGTATTAACCTTGAAGGCTAATGTAGACATTCCGGCACCGATGGGAAAGATGGAAATAATATTCATGCAGGGAGAAACCCCGATAACTTATAATATAGCCGCCACCTATCAGTATAACAGTTCATTATCTATCAGTGTTATGGGTTCATCCTACGGTTCGACCAATGACTGCAAGGCTGTTATCAAACGTGCATCGGATACAACGGCAGACATTACTCTAAGTGGCTTCGCTAATTTGACAGGCGGTGGCGGTAACATGAGTTTAGGTGATTTCACCATCAACGGAGTAAATGTAACAGCCGGAGCAAACGGAACCTATTCACTTAGCTTGGGAGAATATGAATCTACCGACAGCACAGGAAAAGCTATCACAGGAGAAAGCCTGAGCGGTACAGTCGCAGCAGACGGTACAGCTACCATCAACACTGACTTCAAACCAGGCAGTATGCCAATGGCTATTTCCGCAGTCTTTACAGGAAGCAATACAGCAAGTGCAGAATAAACAATCCAAATGAAAGAAATGAGAAGAAGCAGTAACGCTATTTTCAAATATACAATAATGCTGGGAGCGGCTATGTCGCTCTCAGCTTGTAATGGAATATTTGAAAATATTTATGACGCCCCCATCGAAACTGAGATGGAAATCAAAGAAAACAGTTTCTCGCAAGTCAAGACTGTTGAATATACAGAATGGGCATACATTGAGCTATCCAACCGCAAGGTAACGACCGTACCGATCGGGGAAGAATACGAAAGCCAAATTCCCGAGGATTGGGATTTTGCAATTCACCGTTATGATATAAAGACCAACGGTGGCGCTGCCTGCCAGACTAGCTACACAAGTATTGATGACCTGAAAACAAGTGGAAAGCTCCCCGATGAAAAAGACTTTGTAAAAGATGAATGGACGACTGATAAAATAGCTATTGACATGTCGGGCATGATGGATGGAAACATTGTTTACACGGAATCTTACCGTAATGCTGTTTTATCCGGTTGGCTGGATGTGAACACCTCTACAATGCCACCTGTGTACACCATGTCGAACCAGGTCTTTCTGATACGCATGAAAGACAATACATACGCAGCTATCCGTTTCACCAACTACATGAATGCCAGAGGTATAAAAGGATATATTGATTTTGATTTCTCATATCCGCTTGATTTCGACGACAACAACGAAACCAATAACTAAGAATGAAACCTATATTTATTATATCAGCACTGTTTTTTTCCTTTATAGCAACTTGTGCCACATTCGCACAACAATCAACTTATCACATCAGCGGACGTGTAACAGATACAACCGGGGACCCACTTCCCGGTGCTACGATTTCTATCAAAGGAAAAGGAACCGGAACCATCACAACCGCTGACGGTTCATACACTCTCCGATTACCCGAAACAGGTACATATCTTATCACGGCTTCTTACGTGGGTTATCAAACTCAGGAAAAAAGACTAATCGTAGGACGGGAAAAAAAATTAAACTTCTGTTTATCGGAAGACCAGTTTGACTTGGGAACCGTAGTAGTGACAGGTACACGTACCCCCAAACTGCTGAAAGACGCTCCTATCATCACCCGCGTAATCACGGCAGATGATATCAAGAAAGTAGACGCAACCAATGTAGGACAATTATTACAGTCCGAACTGCCGGGAATTGAATTTTCTTATTCAATGGACCAGCAGGTTTCTATCAATATGCAGGGATTTGGCGGCAATTCAGTACTCTTCCTTGTAGATGGCGAACGGCTGGCAGGTGAAACTCTAAATAACGTCGACTACAACCGACTGAACCTCGACAACGTGGAACGGGTGGAAATCGTCAAAGGAGCGGCATCTACCCTGTATGGTTCAAGCGCAGTGGGTGGAGTAATTAATATTATTACCCGTGAATCCGAAGATGCATGGAACCTAAACTTAAACAGCCGCTTCGGGGAACATAACGACCAGCGATATGGCGGAACTTTCAGCTTCAAAGCCGGAAAGTTCAATAGCCAGACGAATGTACAGCATACGGTATCCGACTCTTACGACGTGCCGGAAGGAGATGTCACGACTATCTTCGGCAACCGTACATGGAACGTAAAAGAACGTCTTGTGTACAAACCGTCCGACCAACTCAAACTGACGGCCCGCGGTGGATATTATTTCCGCGAACGGGACAAGACAGGTGATAGCAAGGACCGTTATCGTGATTTCAACGGCGGGCTGAAAGCCAACTATGACTTCAATGTCATGAGTAACCTGGAAGTTGCCTACACATTCGACCAATACGATAAAAGCGACTATCTGACTTCATATAAATATGATATACGTGATTATAGCAACGTACAACATAGTGTACGGGCACTTTACAATTATACATTCAATGACAAGAATATCCTGACCGTAGGCGGAGATTATATGCGCGACTATCTGTTGTCGTATCAATTCACGGATAACGGAAGCCATACGATGCACTCGGCAGATGCATTCGGTCAATTCGACTGGAACCCGACTGAACATTTCAACGTGATTAGCGGTGTACGCTTTGACTACTTCTCACAATCCAGTGTGCGCCACGTCTCACCGCATATCGGATTAATGTATAAAATAGCCAATTGCTCGCTCCGTGGTTCGTACTCACAGGGCTTCCGCTCTCCTACACTCAAAGAAATGTACATGAATTTCGATATGGCGAACGCTATGATGATTTACGGTAATCCCGACCTGCAATCGGAAACGAGCCATAACTTCTCGCTCTCTGCCGAATATACCAAAAGCCGTTACAACTTCACCGTATCAGGATACTACAATCTGGTCAATGACCGGATTGACCTGACTTCTTTTCGTGATACGGACGGAAGATGGGCACAACTATATATCAATACGGAGAAAGTGGACATCGCCGGTGTAGATATCAATGCTTCCGCCAAATATCCCTGCGGATTGGGAGTGCGCGTTTCTTACGGATACGTCCACGAGTTTATGCGTGATGGCCAAATGAAGTTCTCCAGCACTCGCCCACATTCTGCGACAGCACGTATCGAATATGGCAAATCGTGGAATAACTACCAATTCAACCTCTCGTTGAACGGTCGCGCCTTATCCAAGGTGGAAACAAATAAATATGTCGGAAACAACCCGGATGAAGGAACTACCGGAGTAAGTTATCCCGGCTACACAATGTGGAACTTAACTTTAACACAAGGTATCTGGAAAGGAATCAGTCTCAATATGGCTGTCAACAATATATTCAATTATATCCCCAGCTATTATGATGCAAATTCTCCCTATACCCTGGGAACTAATATTTCTATCGGACTGACATTAGACGTAGACCGGTTCTTCAAATAAGAAAAAATAAAACTACATACAAAGCTAAAAATAAAATGAAAAAGAAAAGTAAAATCATCTTAGGCGTGTGTATTGTCGCAGCCGTCCTGATAGGCATATCTATCTGGAACGCCTGGTTCAGCGCCACAAAGATTGCTTTCGTCAACTTCCAGACCATACAGCAGGGAAGCATATCGAAAGCCAACGATAACTCATCTATCAAACTCAGTGAAGTGTCTCTCGACAATCTGGACCGCCTGACGGGTTATGACATGGTATTTGTCAACGGCATGGGCTTGCGTATTGTCGAGGAGCAACGTCAGCAAATACAGCAGGCAGCGGACAAAGGCGTGCCCGTATATACTTCCATGGCAACAAATCCTGCCAACAATATTTGTAATCTTGACAGTGTGCAACAGAATCTGATACGCGGCTATCTGTCGAACGGCGGAAAAACCAACTACCGGAATATGCTGAACTATATCCGCAAGGTGATTGACGGCAAAGCCTCTTCCGTACCGGAAGTGGAAGACCCGGCAGAAAGACCGTCCGACATGCTGTATCATGCCGGACTTACGAACCCAGACGATGAACTGGAATTCCTCACCGTCGCTGACTACGAGAAATTCACGAAAGAGAACAATCTTTATAAAGAGGGGGCAAAGAAAATTATGATTACCGGACAAATGGCGGATGCCACCGGACTGATTAAAGCACTCGAAAAAGAAGGGTACAATGTTTATCCCGTGCAGTCAATGACAAGGTTTATGTCTTTCATCTACAAAATTGAACCGGATGCTATCATCAACATGGCACATGGACGTATGGGCGATAAAATGGTGGATTACCTGAAAGAAAAAAATATCCTGCTATTTGCCCCGCTCACCATCAACAGCCTTGTAGATGAATGGGAAAAAGACCCGATGGGAATGGCAGGCGGATTCATGTCACAGAGCATCGTAACCCCTGAAATCGACGGAGCGGTTCGCCCCTTTGCGTTATTTGCACAATACGAGGACGAAGAAGGATTGCGCCATTCCTACGCCGTCCCCGAACGTTTAAAGACTTTTGTATCTACGATAAACAATTACCTGAATCTGAAAACAAAGGCGAACAATGAGAAAAAGGTGGCTATCTATTATTATAAAGGACCGGGACAGAACGCATTGACCGCTGCCGGAATGGAAGTGGTTCCTTCACTTTACAATCTTCTGGTTCGTATGAAACAGGAAGGATACAACGTATCCGACCTGCCAGCCAATGCCGAAGAACTAGGCAGAATGATACAGGCGCAAGGAGCCGTATTCAATACTTATGCAGAAGGAGCATTCAACGATTTCATGCAGAACGGACACCCCGAGCTGATAACCAAAGAGCAATACGAAAACTGGGTGAAAGAATCGCTCCGCCCAGAGAAATACAAAGAAGTAGTGGATGCTTTCGGTGAGTTCCCCGGAAATTATATGGTGACTCCCGACGGCAAACTGGGGATTGCCCGCCTGCAATTCGGAAATGTCGTCTTACTGCCGCAGAATGCTGCCGGAAGTGGTGATAACTCTTTCCAGGTAGTGCATGGCACGGACATGGCTCCGCCACACACCTATATCGCTTCATACCTGTGGATGCAACACGGCTTCAAAGCCGACGCTCTTATCCATTTCGGTACGCATGGCAGCCTTGAATTCACTCCAAGAAAACAAGTGGCATTGTGCAGCAATGACTGGCCCGACCGTTTGGTAGGTGCGGTACCTCATTTTTATATCTACTCTATCGGTAATGTAGGAGAAGGCATGATGGCTAAACGCCGTTCTTATGCGACGTTGCAATCTTACCTCACTCCGCCTTTCCTCGAAAGCAGCGTACGCGGCATCTACCGGGAGTTGATGGAGAAGATTAAAATCTATAATAACTCCCAGAAGGAGAATAAAGACCAGGAATCCCTGGCTGTAAAGACGCTGACTGTGAAGATGGGTATCCATCGTGACTTGGGTTTGGACAGCATTGCCGGCAAACCTTATTCGGAAGACGAAATCGCCCGCGTAGAGAACTTTGCCGAAGAGCTCGCTACGGAGAAAATCACAGGACAGCTCTATACCATGGGAGTTCCTTACGAACCGGAACGGATTACTTCGTCCGTCTATGCAATGGCGACAGAGCCTATCGCTTACAGTCTTTTGGCGCTTGACAAGCAACGCGGCAAAGCTACGGATGCCGTCAGCAAGCACCGCAGTCTCTTTACACAACAATATCTGTCTCCTGCCCGTTCATTGGTGGAAAAGCTGATGGCTAATCCTGCATTAGCTACGGATGAACTGATTTGCCGCACCGCAGGAATCACACCGCAGGAACTGGCAAAAGCACGTCAGATAGAAGCCGACCGCAACGCCCCGAAAGGCATGATGGCCATGATGATGGCTGCGGCAGCCAAAAAAGATAATGCAGAAAAAGGAAATGCCGGCAACGGTCATCCTGCTATGGCAGGAAAAGGAAAATCTCCTCATGGCAAAATGCCCGAAGGAATGAAAGAAGCCATGAAGAAAATGGGAGCTGACATGGACCCGAAGAAAGCCATGGAAATGGCTAAATCAATGGGGGCAAGTCCTGAAGCTCTGAAAAAGATGGAAGCCGGAATGAAGGCGAACAAAGAGAAAGCGGAAGCCGCTAACACTTCAGGCAAACCGGAAACTGCAACAGAAAAAAAGGAAAAGCCACAAGGGATGACAGCCATGATGGCCGCTATGGGACAAGCTCCGAAAGAATATAATAAGGAAGAAGTAGAATTCGCATTAGCTGTGAGCGAAGTAGAACGCACCATCAAGAATGTGAATAACTATAAGAGCGCCCTTCTGACAAGCCCTGAAAAAGAACTTGGCAGCCTGATAAATGCCTTGGACGGCGGCTACACCGCCCCTACTCCGGGCGGTGACCCGATAGCGAATCCGAACGCATTGCCTACGGGACGTAATATGTACGCCATCAACGCTGAAGCAACTCCTACGGAGTCTGCCTGGGAAAAGGGTATCGCTCTTGCCAAACAAACGATTGAAACGTATAAACAACGTCACAACGATTCCATACCACGCAAGGTGAGCTATACTTTATGGTCATCCGAATTTATCGAAACCGGGGGTGCTACTATCGCGCAAGTTCTTTATATGTTGGGCGTAGAGCCTGTACGTGATGCTTTCGGTCGTGTCAGTGACTTGAAGTTGATTCCTTCCGCAGAGTTGGGACGCCCGCGTATTGATGTAGTAGTGCAGACTTCCGGACAACTCCGCGACCTTGCCGCTTCCCGCCTGTTCCTAATCAACCGGGCAGTGGAAATGGCTGCCGCTGCCAAAGACGACACGTATGAGAATCAAGTAGCAGCCAGCGTGACAGAGGCCGAACGTGTATTGACGGAAAAAGGATTAAGCCCGAAAGATGCCCGCGAAATATCTACATTCCGTGTATTCGGCGGAGCCAACGGTTCGTATGGTTCGGGTATTCAGGAAATGGTGGAAGCCGGTGACCGCTGGGAGAACGAATCGGAAATTGCCGCAACTTATCTCAACAATATGGGAGCTTACTATGGCAATGAGAAGAATTGGGAAGTCTTTCAGAAATTTGCTTTCGAAGCTGCGTTAACCCGTACAGATGTGGTGGTACAGCCCCGTCAAAGCAATACATGGGGAGCGTTAAGCCTCGACCACGTTTATGAGTTTATGGGTGGAATGAACCTTGCCGTGCGCAATGTGACCGGCAAAGACCCGGATGCTTATCTCAGTGATTATCGCAACCGCAACAATATGAAGATGCAGGAGCTTAAAGAGGCTGTCGGAGTGGAAAGCCGTACAACAATCCTGAATCCCGCCTATATTAAAGAAAAGATGAAAGGCGGAGCTTCCTCAGCCAGTGAATTTGCGGAAGTTATCACAAATACCTATGGATGGAATGTGATGAAACCTGCTGCTATCGACAAAGAGCTTTGGGATAATATCTATAATGTATATGTAAAGGATGAGCTCAACCTAGGAGTAAAGAAATACTTCGAACAGCAGAACCCTGCCGCCCTGGAAGAAATGACAGCCGTCATGCTGGAAAGCGTCCGCAAAGGATTGTGGAAAGCAAGCGAGGAACAAGTAGCAGAGCTGAGCAAACTGCACAC
The DNA here is from genome assembly GCF_042854785.1 of Bacteroides sp. f07. Lineage (NCBI taxonomy): Bacteria > Pseudomonadati > Bacteroidota > Bacteroidia > Bacteroidales > Bacteroidaceae > Bacteroides > Bacteroides sp. f07. The sequence goes on from NZ_BAABXI010000001.1 coordinate 2,404,031, forward strand.
GGAAATAGTAAACACCTATCGTCCGTCCTGTTCGGGATTTGTTTGCGACAATGCGAAGCTGCGCGATTTTATCACTTCAAAATCCAACGCGCAAACAGCCGCACAGTATAAAGAGAACATTTCTAAAATCCGTGAAGCCAAGACAAACGGAGAAGATAAAGGAGTGGTGATGAAAAAAGAAGAGATGAACCAGGCTGCGGAACAGCAGACAAATACATTGAGCAATGTAGCCGTAGGCATCGCTGTTATCATCGTCATACTCGCTCTGATACTCTTTGTGCGCAAGCGCCGCAAAAACAGTCAGGTGTAAATCAGGAACCGGTAATTTAGAATTTGTAATCAGTAACTTGTAATTAACAATAATGGATACAGTTGTCCTTGTACTTATGCTTCTTACAGCATTCAATTTTCTGTTGAAGCAAACGTTTTGGAAAGCAATAGCGGTGGGTGCTATCGCTGCTGTCTGCGCTGTGTTTGCCGGATTGATGTGGCCGTATGCCATCGAGCAATCGAAATCACAGATAGCCAACTGGCTCGGCAACCAGCCCTTGATGCTGGATACCTCTGTGATTCTGAGTATCGAGGTCTGCATACAAATGGCTTATGCCATGCTGGCTGTCCACGTAGCCAATGATTATCCGGTCAAGCCGCGCATGATAGTGATGTACCGCTTTCTACGTTGGTTCCCGGGATTATTGATTTTCCCGGTTTTATTCAGCGGATTGGTATATCTCATCTTTGCATTTCCCGGCACTTCTTTTCAAACGATAGCCTGGAGTTACGCCGCCTTTATCCTGGTAGTGATACCCTGCGGAAGATACCTGTTGCTTTATCTCCTTCCGGAGAAGGAACTGCGGCTGGAACTTTTCTTCCTGACCAATGCACTGGTAGCCATACTGGGCATCGTTGCAACCGTCAATGGAAAAACGTCGGCAGCAGGTGTCAGCGAAATAGACTGGAAAGCGTTGTTGGGCGTGATAGCTATCGCATTGGCCGGTGGAGTCTTAGGACTCTTCTGGTGGAATATCCGAAGCAGGCGAAAAGAAAAAAGCATGAAATAAATAAAGAAATAACTTATTAAATAATCAACAACAATGAACTACATATCAGATATATTGTATTGGATTTCAACAGGATTGCTTGTTCCTGTCATCGTGTTATTAATCATCCTTTTCTGCCGGGCTATATTACTTGCCGGCAGTTTCTACGGCCAGTATTTATCCATCCGTAAGACAGAAGCCCTGCTCCGCAACGAGCTGGGGAAATTAACTCCGGATACTGTCGGGGATTTAAGTTCCAAACTGCCGGAGAAATCCCGTTCACTTGTCATCATGTACATGCGCCAAGTGCTGGATGCCCGTGATACTCCCGCGCAGGTACAACGTCTGCTTGCCAACTTTGAGATTGCTGCCGACAAAGACCTTGCTATCTCCAAAACGTTGACGAAGCTCGGGCCAATCTTAGGATTGATGGGCACATTGATTCCAATGGGCCCCGCCCTCGCCGGACTGGCAAGCGGTGATATCGCTTCGATGGCTTACAATATGCAGATAGCCTTTGCAACGACCGTAGTCGGACTGGTGGCAGGCGCAGTAGGTTTCCTCACGCAGCAGGTAAAACAACGTTGGTACTTGCAGGATATGACCAACCTCGAATTTATCTCCGAGTTACTCAATGAAAAGCGAAACAATAAAACCACAGAGAAATGAAACACAACTTATTACGAAAAGAAGACGATGCCGACCCTATCAGCGTAGTATCCAATTTGTTCGATGTTGCTATGGTTTTCGCTGTCGCCTTGATGGTGGCTCTTGTCAGCCGGTATAACATGACGGAAGTGTTTTCGCAGGAAGACTTCACAATGGTGAAGAATCCTGGCAAGGAGAACATGGAAATCATCACCAAGGAAGGAGAAAAAATAAACCGCTACACCCCGTCCGAAGACCAGGACAAGAAAGAAGGAAAACGAGGCAAGAAGGTAGGCATTGCCTACGAACTGGATAACGGGGAAATCATCTACGTACCGGAATAATCAACCGACATATTCACGGATAATATGCACGCATATTATCCATAAAACAAGCCACCGAAATGAGTCACTCATTCCGATGGCTTATCCCCTTTAAACACCTTTAAACAAAATGAAAATATGCCTCATTTACTAACTAAACTAACTAACCCTTCGAGGCATATTTTAAAGAGGCTGTCGCACAGCCCCCTTTCTTATATAGATGGCTCTCGCCCTCTAAATCTTATTTACGAGCTTCAGCGATATAGCCGAGAGCTTCTTCGCATTTTGCAGTTATATAAGCCCAGTCTTCTGCTGCCACTTTATCTTTCGGGAACAGTTTAGAGCCCATACCTACGCAGAATACGCCGGCTTTAATCCATGCAGTCAGGTTTTCTTTTGTAGGTTCTACCCCACCGGTCACCATCAGCTTAGACCATGGCATCGGAGCCATCAAGCCTTTTACAAAGTTTGTTCCGTAAACGTCACCCGGGAATACTTTGCAAAGGTCGCAACCTACTTCCTGAGCGAAACCAACTTCAGATACAGAACCACAACCCGGAGTATAAGCTACCGAACGACGGTTACATACCTTAGCAATTTCAGGATTGAACAACGGGCCTACTACGAAGTTAGCACCCAGTTGCAAGTACAAGGCAGCAGTAGCCGGGTCAACGATAGAACCGATACCAATAGCCATTTCAGGACATTCCTTTGCTGCAAATTTCACGATTTCAGCAAATACTTCCTGTGCGAAATCACCACGGTTGGTAAATTCAAAGGCACGAACGCCACCGTCATAACAAGCCTTTACTACTTTCTTTGCAACTTCTACATCTTTGTGATAGAATACAGGAACCATTCCTGTAGAGCCGATTTTATTCAATACGGCTATTTTATCGAATTTTGCCATCTTATTATTTACTATTTTAAAAATGAATTGGTAAATGAGTTGTTTTTTCAAACTCTCAACTCTCTATTTTCAGCTTATCTTTGTACGCGACCGCTTGCGTCACCACCAGCCAATGCTTCAACTTCTTCTACAGAAACAAGGTTAAAGTCACCATTGATAGTATGTTTCAAAGCAGATGCAGCCACAGCAAATTCAAGAGCTTCGCCCTGGTTAGGTTTAGTCATCAAACCGTGGATGATACCACCGGAGAAAGAGTCACCACCACCTACGCGGTCGATAATCGGGTCGATATCGTAACGTTTTGAGGTATAGAATTCTTCGCCGTTGTAAATCATGGCTTTCCAGCCGTTGTGAGTAGCAGAGAAAGATTCGCGCAATGTAGAAACCACATATTTGAATCCGAATTCTTTCATCATCTGCTGGAAGATACCTTTGTAGCCTTCAGCGTCAGTGTGGCCAGCCTCAACATCTGCGTCCGGTTTGAAGCCCAGGCAAAGTTCTGCGTCTTCTTCGTTGCCGATACATACGTCAACAAACTGCATCAACGGCTTCATGATAGACTGTGCTTTTTCTTTTGTCCACAGTTTCTTACGGAAGTTCAAGTCAACAGAAACAGTTACACCGTGACGTTTTGCAGCTTCGCAAGCCAGACGGGTCAATTCGGCAGCCTTGTCAGAGATAGCCGGAGTGATACCGGACCAGTGGAACCAGTCAGCACCTTCCATGATAGCGTCAAAGTCGAAGTCAGCAGCGTCGGCTTCAGCAATAGCAGAGTGAGCGCGGTCATAGATAACCTTGCTGGGACGCATAGAAGCACCAGTTTCAAGATAGTAGATACCTACACGGTCGCCACCACGAGCAATAAAGTCTGTCTTTACACCATACTTACGCAATGCGTTAACAGCAGACTGTCCGATTTCGTGTTTCGGCAATTTAGTTACGAAATAGGCGTCATGTCCGTAGTTGGCACAGCTCACGGCAACGTTCGCTTCTCCACCACCATATACTACATCAAAAGAATCAGATTGAACAAAACGAGTATTACCCGGAGTTGATAATCTAAGCATGATTTCGCCTAATGTAACGACTTTCTTTCCCATAATCTTATGTTTTAAATTCTAAGTTATTAATATTATGAACTTTCAATTTATCATTTTACGCCCATTTTTATTGTTAACACACTGACTATATGCTTATTAAACCAATAAAAGGTTAACGTCACATACCTTTCGTGTGCGGGCACAAAGATACAACAATTTTCGTAATTACAAAAATTGTTATATATTTGTATCGAAAATATTAAGATTATTATTGTGTGCGAGCACATATACCTATATTAATAAGGTTATCGTATGAATAAATTGCCCGAAAGGATTAGAATCAAAGACATCGCCCGCCTGGCGGATGTATCGGTGGGAACAGTAGACCGCGTCATTCACGGACGTAGCGGAGTATCGGAAGCAAGCAAAAAACGCGTAGAAGAAATCTTGAAGCAGCTTGACTACCAGCCTAACATGTACGCCAGCGCTTTGGCATCCAACAAGAAATATACATTTATCTGTCTTTTGCCGGAACATTTGGAAGGTGAATACTGGACAGCCGTGGAGCTGGGCATCCATGAAGCTATCGCTACCTATTCGGACTTCAATACTTCAGTGAAAATCAACTATTACGACCCATACGATTATCATTCGTTTGTCGACGCAAGCGAAGCGATTCTGACTCTTCAGCCGGACGGAGTGATGGTAGCTCCCACCGCCCCCCAATATACAAAGGGATTCACCGACCAGTTGCAAGCATTGGATATACCTTATATATATATAGACTCCAATATCAAGGACGTTCCTCCCCTCGCCTTCTTCGGTCAGAACTCACGCCAAAGCGGATACTTTGCCGCACGGATGATGATGTTACTGGCACGGGACGAGAAAGAAATCGTTATTTTCCGTAAAATACATGAAGGAATTGTAGGTTCTAACCAGCAGGAGAACAGAGAAATCGGTTTCAGGCAGTACATGGAAGAACATCATCCGTCTTGTAATATACTGGAGCTCGACTTGCATGCCGAACGCAATGACGAAGATAACGAGATGCTGGATGAATTCTTCCGCGCCCACCCGACAGTGAAGAACGGAATCACCTTCAACTCCAAAGTCTACATCGTCGGCGAATACCTGCAAAGTCGCGGAAAGAAAGATTTCAATCTGATAGGCTATGACCTTCTGGAACGGAATGTCACCTGCCTGAAAGAAGGAAATGTATCCTTCCTCATCGCCCAGCAACCGGAACTACAAGGCGCCAACGGTATAAAAGCTCTTTGCGACCACCTCATCTTCAAAAAAGACGTGACTTGCATCAACTATATGCCTATCGACTTGTTAACAGTAGAAACAATTGACTATTACCATAGCAAATAACAACGAAATACAACTTTACAAGTACATTACATGGAAACAAAGTATTTAAGAATTAATCCTGCCGACAACGTTGCCGTTGCCATTGTTAACCTCCCGGCAGGAGAGCATCTTTCTGTAGATGGCATTGAAATTACATTGAACGAAGACATTCCCGCCGGACACAAATTCGCATTGAAGAATTTCGCAGAAGGTGAAAATGTAATCAAGTACGGTTATCCTATCGGACATGCCCGAATGGCCAAACAGCAGGGTGACTGGATGAACGAGACGAATATCAAGACCAACCTCGCCGGATTGCTGGAATATACCTATAACCCAATTCAGGTTTCTTTGGATATTGCCCGCAAAGACCTTACCTTCAAAGGTTATCGCCGCAAAAACGGTGACGTAGGCATAAGAAACGAAATATGGATTATCCCGACCGTAGGCTGCGTGAACGGTATCATCGGCCAATTGGCTGAGGGGTTGCGTCGCGAGACTGAAGGCAAAGGCGTGGATGCCATCGTTGCTTTCCCGCACAACTACGGCTGTTCCCAACTTGGCGACGACCATGAAAATACGAAGAAGATTCTTCGCGATATGGTGCTTCATCCCAATGCAGGAGCAGTGTTGGTAGTAGGCTTGGGATGCGAAAATAATCAGCCGGACGTATTCCGCGAATTTCTAGGCGAGTTTGATGAAGACCGTGTGAAGTTTATGGTCACTCAGAAAGTGGGCGACGAATACGAGGAAGGCATGGAAATCCTGCGCGATTTGTATGCGAAAGCCTCTAAAGACGAACGTACCGATATTCCTTTGTCCGAGCTCCGTGTAGGTCTGAAATGTGGTGGTTCCGACGGTTTCTCCGGTATTACTGCAAATCCGTTGCTGGGTATGTTCTCCGATTTCCTGATTGCACAAGGCGGCACAAGCGTACTGACTGAAGTACCGGAAATGTTCGGTGCAGAGACTATCTTGATGAACCGTTGCGAAAACAAAGATTTGTTTGAGCAGACTGTACATCTGATTAATGACTTCAAAGAATACTTCCTGTCGCACGGAGAACCTGTCGGTGAAAACCCGTCTCCGGGAAACAAAGCGGGCGGTATCTCTACATTGGAAGAAAAAGCGTTGGGATGCACACAGAAATGTGGAAAGAGTTATGTATCCGGCGTGATGCCTTATGGCGAACGTTTGCAGAAGAAAGGGCTTAACCTGCTTTCTGCTCCGGGCAATGACCTGGTGGCAGCTACCACTCTTGCGGCAAGCGGATGCCATATGGTACTTTTCACAACCGGACGTGGAACGCCATTCGGTACTTTTGTCCCGACAATGAAGATTTCCACCAACTCGACTTTGGCTAAAAACAAACCGGGATGGATTGACTTCAACGCAGGTGTCATCGTAGAAAACGAACCGATGGAGAAGACTTGCGAGCGCTTCATTGACTACGTTATCAAAGTGGCAAGCGGCGAGTTCGTTAATAACGAAAAGAAAGGTTATCGTGAAATTGCTATCTTCAAGACAGGCGTAACTTTATAAATCGCTTCTTATTCCGTATTCTGATAAAAAGAAAATATTGTTAGAATTATAATACGAGTTGCTATCCCCTCACTCAATGACAAATTGAACGGGATAGCAACTTTTTTTTATATTAAACCATATCGTCACCCGTTCTTTTAAATGTGACACGAAGCGTCTTATGAAACGGAATGAAACGGGAAACAACAGCAATGATGATTGATATAACCAGTAGATAGCCCAGTATTTCTTTCAGTGCAAGCAATAAACTTTGCTGTTGCAAGGTGGTATATAAAGAATTAGTTGCCAGTTGTGCCGCCTCGGCATTTCCGTGCCCCTGCGCCAGTGCATTGTTCAAAGACTGGCTATACCGTGACGCTGCCAGCGGGTCGGCAGTCGTTATAGTCTCCGACAAAGAATACATATATTTTTGTTCCAGCCGGTACAATACATTGTTATAAAACGAAGTAGCCATAATAGGCGTCAATACGGAACGGAAAATAATCAGAAAGAAAGCATTAGACAATAAGAATTTCGGATTCAAATCTTCTACGGCAAACAAAGCAAAAGCTATAATCAAAACCAACATTCCCAAGCCACGAAAGAATATAGGCAGATATAACATCTCATAGGTACTATTCGGAGAGATACCGAAATACAGGATACCGAAGAATATCACAAAGCAACTCATTCCCCCCGCTATCAGAAAACGGAAACGCCAACGCTGCCAGCGAAACCACCAGAAACAGATAAACGCACCGACTATATATCCGGGAAGCAGATAGATATAAAGAGAATAGGTATGCGTAGTATCCACTTTCAGAATAATAGTCAGATAGTTGGTCAATAAAGTGGTCGATGTACTGAAAAACATGACAAGCATCATATAGAGATAACCGACAATCGCTTTGGCTTGAAATAAGGGCGCAAGACTTACATAAGGCTTCTCCGAACGGCTCTGATACCAGATAAACAAGGCAATCAATATAGGGGCAATGATGATATACGCGCATATCTTACCGGACGCCATCCAGTCGAGCACTTTTCCATAATTGATAACATACATCAACATCAGCAGTCCGGTCGATATAACAAACATTTCACGAATATGCAAGTCGGACAAGGCAACGGCTTTAATAGGGCGGTTATGACGGAAACAGATGATAACAAACAAGATAGCCATCAAAATCAGTACCATCATAAAGTAATACATATATTTCCAGTTATAATGATAGGCCAACTGAGCAGTTACCAGCATCGATGCCTGTCCCCCACCGTACACCAACGGATAAAAATAAGAATAGAACTCGCTGCGTACATTCTTCCGGCTGAAAATCTTTTGGGCGTAACGGATAAACCACAGCATAAGAAACCCTTTCAGGAAGCCGACGGTAAAACTGCACACAATCAGAATATCGGCATTCTGTGTACGGGCGCAAACCCAACTCAAGAAAAATTGCAGTACCAGGTCAATCAACAATAGTGATTTCACGGAAAAGGCAGCCAGGACTTTAGGAATAATGGGATATGCGATAGCCATACCTGCCGAAGCGGCATAATATCCCATTGTTATGTCTTCCGAATTCGTACCGAGTGTATTCGAAACTTCGAGCATACTACCCGTATAGGAACCATTGAGCATAGTGACGGGAAGAATCACGATGAAGATACTGACAAGTCCGAGCCAATCGGGCACCCATTGACGGACAGGTGCTTCCAATTCCTTCATCGTTATCATTTGCGCAGAGCTTCTGTTTCCACCATCATGCCGGCTCTCAACTGTGCCATTTCTTCCGAAGAGACATCTTCCAGTTCAATCCGTACCGGTATCCGCTGTTGTACCTTTACAAAATTTCCGGCGGAGTTATCCGTAGGAACCAATGAATATTTGGAACCTGTCGCTTCGGAAATAGCGGTGACTTCTCCACGGAAAATCTTTCCGGGCACTGCGTCCACTTTTATACGTACTTGTTGGCCGATATAGATATTGGCAATCTGCGTTTCTTTATAATTGGCGGTAATCCATTTGTCCTTGTTGCGTACCAGATAAGAGATGGTCTGTCCCGTCTGTACATACTGACCCGGTTCCAAAGTCCGCCTGCCCATGTATCCGTCATAGGGAGCCATAAGAACCGTATAAGACAAATTCAGTTTAGCCAAGTCAAGGTCTGCTTCCTTACGCAAAATGGCGGCTTCCGCACTCGTTGTTTTCTTGCTTGTTTCCGTATATTGCGAGAGTACCGACTGTTTCTGAGCAACCAATGCCTGATAACGCGCCTTTGCCGCTTCATAGGCAGCTTTAGTTTGCTCAAACTGCTGCTCCGGGACGGACTCTTCTTTCAACAAACGTTCAAAACGATGATAATCCTGCTCCAGTTGCCAGAGTTTCGCTTCAGCTTCAGCAATATTGGCGTCCTGCACCGCAATATTCTTATGGGAAGTCTCAATACCCGAATGAAGCACTTCCTGCGAACCATGTGCATCCAGCAAAGCAGCTTCCGCTTCCTTCACCTTGATTTGATATTCACGGTTATCAAGCACCAGTAAGGTATCTCCCTGACGCACATATTGATGTTCTTTAAAACGTACATCTTTTATATAGCCCGAAACCCGCACATTCAAAGGCGCCACATATTGGTCTACAAAAGCGTCATTCGTCACCTCATAATTTACATAACGCCAAAAGTAAGTGGCAGTCCACCAAAGGCCGGAACCTGCCAGACAGATACATACCAAATTTAAAATAATATTGCGAACCCTGAGCTTTTTCAGCCTCTTCTGTTTTTCTTTCAATCCATTTGCCATATCTGTTCTGTATATTAAAGACGACCACAAGCCTTCTGAAGTTGATAATAAGTATAAATCACACGAGTACGTGCAGTAACCAACTGCAACTCGACATTCAGACGGACGGAATTTGCGTCGAGCAAATCAGTCAGGATAGCCAGTTGATTCAGATAACGGTTCTGCATGATACGGTAATTTTCTTCCGCTTGCCGGACGGACAGTTTCAAAGCCTCTACCCTCTGCATGGCTTCCCGATGCCGCAAAAATGAGGAACGTACTTCCATGCGGATTCCCTGCATCTTCTGCTCTTCCTCGTTCTTCCGCAAGGACATCATCATTTTGCTCTCTTTTATTTTATGATTGTTCTTATACAATGAGGATAAAGGATAAGAAACCGATACGCCCACATTCCAGTTATTATTATACATATCCGCCAAGGTGCGCGAAACAGGACGTGCCAATGTATTCGATGCATATAACGATATGCCGGGTAATGAGAAAGACTTGGTTGAACGGATTTCATTCCTAGCCAATTCCGTTTGTGCACGAAGCAATTTCATCACCGGGTCATTCGCATAAGCCTGAACGATATAATCATCATAAGATTGCAAGGCAACTGCTTGATAAAGCAGGGCAGTATCCGGCTGCAATAATACATTCTCGTCCTGTCCCAACAGAATATCAAGTTGCTGTGATACAAGCACAATGCTGTTTTCCGTTTCCTGCAAAGACAGGCGGTCGTTAGTCAATTGCATCTCACTTCGCAATACATCATTATTGGTAATCAGCCCTTCTTTTTTCATCCGCCGTATATCGTGCAACCGAAGTTCCGATTCTTCAATGTTTCGCATCAATATCTCATGCTGCTTAAAGAGACTGAAGAGATTCATATACTGATTCAGCAGTTTCAGTTTAATCTCCGCGCGGTCGGTCAAAGTCTGCAATTCGGCAACTTGCTTTTCAATATCCGCCTTATGGATAGCACTTCGGATTTTACCGCCCTGATAGAGAGGTTGCGCCAAATCAATCGCATAATTTTGTGACCAATCCGGCGCGTCCGGGTAGAGAGGTGCGGACAGTCCCCGTTCCCAGACAACGGGTTGACCGACGAATCCGCCTTTCAGTCCAATCTGTAGTTCCGGTAGTCGCGCAGTTCTTGCAGTCCGTGTCCGTTCCTGCGCCATAGATTCTTTCATTGCATCCGCCTGAAGTTGCAGGCTATATTGTACGCCCCGTTCAAAGAGCTGGTCGACAGTAAGAAATAAAGAGTCTGTTTGTGCGTTTGTCAATTGGGGAAAAGTAAACAGGCCGAATAAAATTGCCGGATATAGTTTATACTTTTTCAAGGACATCGTAGACAGTATTTAATTCAGATAACATCGTTTCAATACTTTCAATACCGATAATGTGTTCTGCATATACATAAACCTGGTCTAAAACCGGACGAATCTGCTCTTTAAACTCTTCACCCTCCGGAGTCAGAAACACCAGTTTATTACGGCGGTCGTTCGGGTCTTCTTTCCGGCAGACGTATCCTTTCTTTTCCAGATTACTCATCAAGTTAGTCAGGCATGCTTTATCCTTCGCTATACGCTCCGCCAATATCTGCTGGCTGATGCCTTGTTCGTGCCATAAACAGCTCAATACTTGAAGCATCTCGAATGTAATACCTGCGTTGTTCTTCTTTAATGTCCGTTGCATAGACCGGCGAAAAGCCATACGTGTGCGGACAATCTGTAACATGAGTTCCCTGAACTCCGCTCCTTCTCTCATTCTAATAATCGTTTTTATCTTTTCGGGTACAAAGGTACGTATTCTTATCGAATTAGTCAAACATTTGACTAATTTCATCTATCCAACTTCTTTTTTGAACCTATTTATTGAAATAATCAGATAAAATCTTGTTCATCTTAAATGTTTTATTTTACTTTGCATCACAAAGTACTTTTCATATGAATAAAGATAAAGCATTAGAATCGGTAAATGAGATAAAAGAATTGATGGAAAAGTCCTCAAAGTTTATCTCTGTTAGCGGACTTGCCGCAATCTTGGCAGGCATTTACGCATTGGCTGGCGCGTACATCGCAACACTGGTTATCACACCGGAGACGCATTTAATCGTCACATTGGAATTAATGGCTATAATAGCCTTGTCGGTATTGGCAGCCGCAGCCGTTACTGCCGGCATCCTGTCCTACTGTAAATCCAAGAAGACAGGACAGAAGTTTTTCAGCCGGCTCACTTATCGGGCATTATGGAATTTTTCGCTTCCGATGCTGGCAGGCGGCATTGTATGTATTTCTATCCTGATGCACGGGTATTATGATATTCTGGCATCTGTCATGCTTCTATTCTATGGGCTGGCTTTGGTCAATGCATCCAAGTTTACCTATTCCAGTGTGGCATGGCTGGGATATGCTTTCATTTGCCTGGGCGCTATCGACTGTTTCTGGGCGGGTCATTCACTTCTGTTCTGGACGATAGGTTTCGGCGGTTTCCATATCCTTTATGGTATATTGTTCTATTTACATTACGAAAGAAAGAAATCATAAATGATAGAATCATTCCAATATATTAATAAAGCATTCGAAAGCAAGGTACGACTGGGTATCATGGCTGTTCTGATGGTTAATGAGGAAGCTGACTTCAATTTTCTGAAAGAGCAGCTCGCATTGACCGACGGCAACCTTGCCAGTCATACCCGTGCCCTGGAAGAACTGGGGTATATCGTATGCAACAAAAGTTTTGTCGGACGAAAGCCGCGAACTGCCTTTCAAGCGACTTCGCAAGGCAGGGAAGCTTTCAAAGCTCATATTGAAGCTCTGGAGCAATTTCTAAAATCAAAATAATTCATTTATCTAAACACTATCAGCTTATGGACGGTTTCAATGAAAATTCAAACGAGCAACAAGTACAGCAACCTATGGGATGCCTACACCGTTTCTCCAAAACAATCAAGGTTGTCATCATCGGGGGATTAATCCTTCTTCTGATGATTCCTATGTTCATGATTGAAAATCTTATTTCCGAACGGGGACGCACGCAGGAAGAAGCAATCAATGAGGTAAGCGAGAAATGGAGTCTCGCACAGACCGTTACCGGTCCTTATCTGAATATCCAATATCCGGTGGTTACAGAGAACAACGGAGAAAAGAAGGTGTCAATCAAAGACCTGATACTCTTCCCCGACGAACTTTTGATTAACGGGCAACTAAAGACCGAAATCCTGAAAAGAAGTCTCTACGAGGTCAATGTGTACCAATCGGAACTGACTCTGAAAGGTTCTTTCAGTTCGGAAGAACTGATAAAGAGCAGAATAGATATGGGGCAACTGCAATTCGACAGAGCTGCTATTTGTCTGAATCTGACCGACATGCGTGGTATCAGCGAACAGATTAGTATCACCCTCGGAGACTCCGTCTATGTATTTGAGCCGGGAATGGATAACAGAGGGATTGATAATACGGGCGTACACGCCATTGCGGATTTATCGGAACTGAAGAACAATAAGAAACTGCCTTATGAAGTAAAAATCAAACTGAAAGGCTCGCAATCCATCAACTTCATTCCACTGGGTAAAACAACCCGCGTCGACCTGAAAGCCAATTGGAACACACCGAGCTTTACAGGAAGCTATTTACCCAATAACCGGGATATTACCGAAAAAGAATTTTCGGCACAATGGCAAGTCCTGAACTTGAACCGGAACTACTCACAAGTAATGATTGACTATACCAATTCCAATATCAAAGACATAGATAATTCCAGTTTCGGCGTCAACTTCAAGATTCCGGTAGAGCAGTATCAGCAATCCATGCGTTCAGCGAAGTATGCTATCCTAATTATCCTGTTGACATTCGGAGTTATCTTCTTCACTGAAATTATGAATAAAACCCGTATTCATGCTTTGCAGTATTTGTTAGTGGGATTGGCACTCTGTCTATTTTACAGTCTGCTCCTCTCCTTCTCCGAACACATAGGCTTCAACCCTGCCTATCTGTTATCTGCCGCACTGACTATTATACTGGTAGGCGGATATATGTTCGGCATCACCAAGAGAAAGAAACCGTCATTAATCATGTCCGGGTTATTGGGAGTCCTCTATCTTTATATATTTGTCCTTATCCAGTTAGAGACTTTTGCTCTGTTGGCAGGCAGCTTGGGATTATTTATTATCCTGGCAATGGTGATGTATTTCTCAAAGAAAATAGATTGGTTTAATGAATAATCAGCTTTTCTTCTGAAACACTTGACAAACGACTTTTTATTTTGTATCTTTGAAGAAAGAAAAGTGATAAACAGCATGAGTAATATAAGAAAAATAGATACATAAATAGCATTTAAACTGATATTTTTTAGTATCAGAAGAAATATGGTATAGGGCAATAGTCTAACGATTATTGCCCTATTTTGTTTATATTTTTACTTAAATCATTTAATCTATTTCCGAAAAACGCAAAAAATAGTTTTTAATAAACTTGGATACCGTTTATAATAAACTATCCAAAAGACTATTCAACTTTAATATCAACTCCCTGTTTATCAGGAGTTAATTTTAGGGAGGTGTGCTATTCCTAACATACAGCCGTACATGAGCCGGTTAATATTAGAATTTGTTTCGAGTACAAAGATATACAGAGTTATTCAATATAAGACGTTAATTGTCAGATTTTTGTGTCGATTTTCACTTTCCGACAAAAGTGAAAGGAGTATCGAACTCATTACGAGATACATGGACGATAAAAGCCCCCGAAAAAACGTTGTTTTCGAGGGCTTTTGATGTTTTACAAACCTGTCCATTTTTGAAGGGAACCGGTTGTTCGGGGTCAATCGGCGTATCGTCGATTGACGGGTTTGACGTGTATCTCGATACGTCTGTCGTCCAAGATTCGGCGGACGGCTTTCCATAGGGGAAGTTTTTCTACTCCGGCCAGTTTCATGGCCTCAACTATCATTGTGTTTTCAACTAATTGGAGGTAGTCTTCTTCCCGAATCTCGATGTATTTGTGAAGGTCTTTTTTGAGTCTTGCCATAAGTCGCGAGTTTTGAGTTGTTATTTCTCGCCGAAATCAGCGGGCGTTTCGCCCCAAAGGGAATTGTTCCAGTGGAGCACTTCGATTTTGTCGATTTCGGAGGCCATCGCTTTGAGAAAAATTTCCGCTTTTTTGAGTGCGGCGTTTCTTTTGCGCGAGGCTGTTCGTTTCTCGTTAAACCACGTCAGGGCTGTAAGACTGTCGGTGTAGATGATTGCCGGACTGAAACGATGTTCGATGATGTATTTTGCGGCTTCGACAACGCCCAAAAATTCACCGATATTGATGGTCTGGTTTCCGATATTCCGTTCAAAGAGGAGTTCGCCGGTGGCCAAATCAACGGCTCTATACCGGGTAACTCCTCTTTTCATCGAATGTGCCCCGTCGGTGGCTATTCCACGTTGCGGGCGCATTACAAACCGGGAATGGTCGGTGTGCTGAATCCGTCGTCGGCCATTCTCCGCAGAAGTCTTGCGGCAGCGGATTTGAAGCTGTTGATTACGCCTTCCAAGTTTTCGATGTCGGTGCGGCGTTGTAACAGGGAGACAACTCCCGATACTGTCTTGCTGGAGTATGAATTACCTCTCAGCGGGTCGAAGTAAACGGTTTTGTTTCCGAAGTTGACGGTTACCCGGTAGGTTTCACCCGGTATCACCAGTGTGTCGATCGTGGCCTTGAAAAGAAGCGGTGTAGCCGCTATTACGACAAAACCGTTGCGTGAGTGCATTGCTTTGAGTTCGACCGAATACAATATGTTCGGCTGGACTTTGCCTTTCAGGTCTTCAGACAATACACAAATTTTCTTTTTGTAAGGTGAATCCTCACGTACTCCTCGCAGTTGCTTCGTCTTCGAATGGCGCGACACGAATCCAATGATCTCGCCTGTTCTTTCCGAGGTCGCAAATTTTAATTGCGTTCGCTCTGATATCATACTCCGTTCTCATATTATTCCAATCTGGTTTTACGGTCAATTAACAAAATGTAAATCAGTCATTATTATTAAAATCATATCGCAAATTTATATTTTCATTTCGGAGTAAGCAAATAAATTTACGACTATTTTTCGACCGATAAACGGGCTATTTACAGAGAAAAACGAAGCCTGTTACCACAGTCTTTCGTCTTCGGAAAAATGGCTGAAACGTTCGTCTGTAGTGGATGTTGAGTGGTTTCCGTGACATTTCCAGTACCGATAGACTCTTTCGCTTTTCCCCATACGGAAATAAATATCGTCGGCATTGATATATTGCACCCCTTGCTCGGTGGCTGGATTGATCCATGTGGCGGAATTTTCTATCCGAGGGTTCTTCCCAACGTATAATTTTTGCTTTTCAGCCCCGAAAATGAAGATGTTCTGCATCCGCACGTCATCGTCCACATCGAACCGACGGGCGTATGCGGCAAAGTCGTAGATGTCGGTTTGGAGCAGGCTTCCTCCGAAGTATGCTGCCGCGCTGTCCTTCAGCTTGCAGAATGCCCGATTCAACGGCTGGCGAAGTCGGATTTCGTTCAGCCGCTGAATTGTGACGGCATCATTGGTGACGTACACTACACGGAATCCGTTTCGGGTGGTGTCGCATACTTCGAGATGCCGGACGACTTCCTGTGCCCGGTTGATGCTGTCGTCTATCGGGTCTCGTGTGCTGATACAGTCTTTCAGCAGTCCAATACAGATGATCAGTATCAGGAGTATCCACGGAAGAAGCCGGAAGCCTATCCGCCAGCGGATTTCCCGTTCGGTCTGTCGTTTTAACTCTTGTTCTGTCATGGCGCTATTGGATTAAATGTGTTTCGGAAGGATTAGCAATCCCCGTTTGTTGAGCTCTGCACGGAGCATTTTCACTAATTGCTCCAAGGTTTTCACTTCCTGCCTTTCGCCGGCTTTGCGATGAAACAGCGGGGCGAAATAGAGTTTGTGGTCGTCCTTGGTCGGATACGAGAGGCCGCCGAGGCAGATTTTGTCCGTCCGTATCTGGAACAGTCCGTTGACCAGTTGACATTGTTTGGAGGACGGTACCGTGATTGCGTATTCGGGAAGAGCCCCGGCTACCATTTTCAGGATAGGCCGGATGACTTCATCCGCATAGTTCGGTACTGAGATTGTCAATTTCGGCACGGGTTGCATATCGGCCTCGGCACGTTCGATTGTGTCGAGCTGTTCGGAGACTTTCGCATCGCGCCGAAAGTAGCTGTTTAACAGTTCTTCTATTGTCATAACGTTGCTTTTGATGGTTCGTGTAAATAAAGAATAATGGTCCGGACGAGGGAACCGGTGCAAGCCGCCCTGTTATTTTTATGCGGCAGCTTCGTCGATGTGCTGTTGCGCTTCCTCAACAGAGGAAATTGCTTCGTCGATGGCATCGATGGCATCGGTCATACGGGAGCCGTTGTCCGATGATTGGAGGCTTTCTGGCATGTTGTCGTAGGCGTCCTGTTCTTCGTCCTTGATCTCGTTCAATGATGCGATGATTTCGTCGAGGGAATCTTTCACATCTTCGAGTTGTTTTCGTCTGTCTTTGTTCATGATTGATTGGTTTTATTGATATGAGTGGATGATAACTTTCCGGAAATTTCTCGGGATTCTGAGTGCATTTAGTTTTTTCACAAGACAATCAAGGCGGGCAATAACCTGATGCCGGGGCGAAACAGACGATGTCCCCTGTCTTGCGGGAGAATATGGTTACGCTTACTCCGATTTGCTTTCGGGCGGCTTTCTTCGCGTCCCGCAAGCGGACGAAAGAGAGCCGGTTTCCGTACCATTTGTCGCAGAACCAATAGTTCGTGGTTGTGAGCTTTGAGGTTGTGATACCGGTAGCGGTATCTGTTTGGGAAGCAAGCAGCAGTTCTGCCGCATTCCGGAGAAAGTCCGGCCAGTCATGGTACGGCATTTTCGACTGCCAGAAGTAGTCTTTGAGTATTAACGGTTGAATACTGGCTTCTTTTCCGGTATGGTAGCCTAAAATGTCTGCGTAGGAGATTTGGGTGGTGCCGTCCGATAATGCGGAGACGCAGACCCCGCCATTACGACCGGTCGGCTCGAATTTGCCCCAAACGGATTTCACTTGTCGAACCGCAACTTCCGGCATGCCGTTTTCGTTTGTTCCGTCGTGCAACAATACCGAGGCGGAATGACGGAGTTTCTTCGCTAATGATTTCGATATGAACATGGTATCAGTATTTAGAACGGTAACAGCAATACGGTATAGCTAACGATTCCCTCGCCTTCCCATCCTCGCATTTTCAGAGCGGATTTCAGGTTCGTATAACATTTCACAAACCGAGAATATGGGCTATTTTGGTAGTGTTGACGTTCTATCTCGAATCTTTTTGCATTGGCCAGATTCAGCAATTCATCATCACGACACCCCATGTGAAGTCCGTCGGTTTTGATTTGCCTGAACAGTTCGCTGATTTCCGAGAAGTTTTTCTCTATAAGAGAGACGCTATCACAGTATTCCGGATATAGTTCTCGTATAACCGGAAGGAATTTCGTAACTCCTTTCAGTTTGAGCCGGGGATTATTCTTTGCGATTTTTCGTAATTCCCGGAAAAGTTTTTCGACTTCTGTAAGCTGAATCCGCTCCCTTTTTTCAAGGTTTATGAAGAGTGTATTGGAATTACTGACACGTATGAGATTGTCTGTGATCTCATAAACAACGCCCTCGATAAGAGGACGCAGGAGGTATTCTTTTCTATCTGTTTCCATGTTAATCGGTCATTTGTATGAATCGAACATAGTCTTCGGTATCGTTAAAGCCTTCATCGTTAATGCGTTCGGCCAATTCGTCGAGTGTCAGGCGTTCGACTTCATATTCGGTTTCGTCCTCTTCGTCGATAACACTGCGGGAAGGACTGTTTCGCCAGGCGTCGAGCAGTTCGGCGTCCGAAACATTGCGTTTCAGATGATTGCAACTCCAAACGAAAGCATAGAACCGTTCTTTGCTGGAAAGGGAGCTAATGTCGTCCGCCGTTGCCGAACGAAGGAAATTACCGGCAAATTCCTGTACATCGTCTTCGTGGATGTCCTGTACGCCGATGTGCCATGAATTGTCCGCGCTATTCCGTCGCATGTATTTTACCTGAAGCAGCATGTTTCGACGATAGTCAGCCGGAGTGTCCCCGAATATTCTACGGATCTCTGCAATGGCATCGTCGGTCAGGCAAACAAAATCACCGTCTCGAAAAGGAGGCAGATTCGGTTTTACCTGCTCCTCATTCATAACGGAATGAAGATGCTGCTCGATGCACAATTCTTTGTAGTAATTCCAAAGTGTTACGAGCCAGTCGATGTTGACTTCGTAGAGGTGGCGTTGCGTGTCTCGTTCGTTGGTTTCCGGATTGAACAACGTACACGTTCCATCTGGGCGAACCTCTTCCAGTTTGTACATGGTATAGACGGGATAATCACCCTCTTCTTCGACGTAAACTACATGCGGAAGCCATCCTTCAGGATGTTCCTTTGCCTGGCTGATGTTGTGAATAAGATGATTGCTGATGGTCGTGAGTTGTTCATGGTATGACTGCACGTGGAGACTGTCGGGTGTGTTCGCTTTCTGGATGACACGATAGTCTTCCCATAGATGGGCATCCGATACGCCTTGCACGTAGGCGTCGTACTCCGCTTGGGTAGAAAATTCGATGTCATGAACTGCGCCGCCGTTGTCCATCAACCATTCGGCTGACGGGATTTGGCCGGTTTCGTTATAGTATTTGGTGGCATCGCCACCGAAGATGATTGTTGCTTTTGTCATTGTTCAGGGTGTTTGGATAAGTAATCTTGAATGGATTCGTAGCGATTCGGTATGGCTGCATTCTCGTTGAACCCGTTCAAGCAATGCAGCAGTGCCTTTTCCATGCTGACGTACCGACGCGAGAAAGATTGGATATTGTCCAGGCAGTAAGCCTCTATGGCATATTTGAACGGGGCAACTCGCGGGCCGTCTTCTTTGCGGAGTTCCACATACCATCTGAAATCAAGTCGCAGGCGGAAACCGTCCGACTCTCCGTTTTTCATCAGACGTTCTTCGTCCAAAAGCCTGCGAACGTAAGCGGCATCGAGCGGGCCGTCATACTCTCTGTAACATTTAATTCGGGCAGTGTAAACAGCAGCGTATTGCCGGATGTCGTCTTCGGTAAGACGATATTCTTTCGGATAGAAGTCCAGCACTTCTTTTGTTGTGACGGAAATGATTCGTCCGTCTATTTCAATTTCGTAAGTCTTATTTTCCATTACATGTTTTTGTTAGTGAATTTGGGTCGTGCTCGCTGAACGATGCGCAGATCGGTATAACCGATGGCTTTCAGTTCATTGAGCAAATCCCTGTATTCGTTTTCTTGCGCGGGAGACGTATCGGCGATTACACCGGCATAGTCTGCGGCTCCGTGTTGACCGACGTGCATGTAGGAGGTAGTCATATAGCTACTTCGGCTCCACGGCTCATCCGGAAAGAGTGCGATGATGTCACCGTTCTTCCATCTTCTAAAAACTACCTTCGTCATGGCGGCCGCAGATTTCTGTGTTCACGATGATATCGCCTACGGTTTTCGTATCATGGTGGAGCCGGTCGAGGATGTCGTCGATGTTCTCCTCGGATACGTCGTCACCAGTCCGGTTTTCGATGTCGTAGCGAACAGTGACGTAAACCGTCTTGACTTCGGTTGCCCGAGAACCGATGTTGTTTCCGGCGATACCATCGGGAGACGTAATGTCGAATTTCATCAGTCGGGCAAGGCGGTCGTACTCCTCGTCGTAGAACCGGTTGTATTCGTCCTGATACTCGTCTTTGTAGCAGGTGCCGCTGTTGGGGGCCTCCGGGTCCTCCGGCTCGATGAATGCGTCGAAGGGCAGTTGGTGTTTGTCTACCAGACGGGCTACTGCCAAGTCGCTGGCAATCTCCATGATGGACGAGTTGATTTCGTCTTTGTTTTCTTTGTAATACAGGTGTAAGTCCATATTGCTGTTTTTTAGAATGTTATTTTTACGATTCGGGAGGGTGTATTCCGAGTGCGAAAGCAAGAAAAGCGAGCGTTCCCGCATAATGTTCGGGGTGAATATCGAGTCTCTGCTCAATGGTGCCGTCATGGTCATCAATGCCGCCGGCTTTCAATCGACCCATCTCGTCCAGATGAACATGGGTTATATTGATATTCCGTGAACCGGATCGTCCGTGAAAAAGCATCGTCACGGGATAGCCACAGCCTCCGTGCTCATCGGTTATCGGATACGACGTGATAGCTCCGCCATGTCGGATAAGCAGGCACTCGATG
The DNA here is from genome assembly GCF_042854785.1 of Bacteroides sp. f07. Classification (NCBI taxonomy): domain Bacteria; kingdom Pseudomonadati; phylum Bacteroidota; class Bacteroidia; order Bacteroidales; family Bacteroidaceae; genus Bacteroides; species Bacteroides sp. f07. Next base: position 2,424,956 of record NZ_BAABXI010000001.1, read on the forward strand.
AGCCGTTTTGCCTGCTGTTGCAATTCTCTTTGACGCTCTTGCAGTTGGAAGTATTCCTGTACGGTCGGAGCGTCGTTGTCGGGATAGTCCCGACGCATGTAGGCCGTTATGGCAGCCTTTGTCGAACCGTAATCATGAATTTCTCCGCCCGCGATGATGAAACTGCTCAGCATTTCGGCGTCCGATGCGCCTTCAGACTGCCGGTACACCTGACAGAAAATATCGTCCGCGTGGTCGATATGCGTGTTGCCGGTCGATTTGTACTTGACAGTATAGTCTTTGTATTTCATAATTTGACGATGTATTTTTCTATTAACTCCGCACGTAGTTTTCGGTTGCCCTGTGCAATGCGGGCGATGAGTTTCTGAATGCGTTTGTTTGCCAGTTCGGCGATTTCCTGCGGTGTCGGCTGGGGCATTGCGAATTTCCGGCAGGTCTCGGAGCAGTATTTCTGGCGGGCACGAAGCGGTTTTCCGCAGACCGGACAGCGGCGCTTGCCATCCTTTTCGAGAATCCCCAATACACCAGTATGGAGACCTTGCCACCATTCCAGACGGTCTATTTCGTAAGCCTGAAGAGTTACGTTGTTGGAGAAGTCTCGGGCCTCCAGTTCGACCGAGATTTCGGAGTTCTCCACGATGACTTTGATGGCCGGGTCGTCATAGGGAGTGCCGTCGTTATCGAACCAGATGATGAAGGTCGGATCGTCCTGTTCGGCATAATCGCCCAACGAGAGTTCCGTCAGACCATTGTTTTTCAGAATGGCCACGATGGCGGCCATGATATTGCTTATGTTGTCCATAAAGAAGAGGTTTTATAAAGATTAGTTGATATGTTGAAGAGACCGGCGTTACCCGTCTCTTGATTTTTCAAAAAAGGTGGAGCTGTCGGGACTCACGTCTGGACAGCTCCGGTTATCATTATGGCGAATGATGTATCAATAATTGAGTTGGATGGTTCCGTAAACTCCGGCAATCTCTTCCTGTCGGATTCCCAGATAGACCATTGTCACTTGCGGCGACGAATGTTTGAGAATCATCGATAACAGGATCAGCGCTTCGGTTGTGCGTCCCATCGATTCGTAAACGTAGCGACCGAAAGTCTTGCGGAAAGTGTGGCTGGAAAACCGTTTGATCGGCAGCCGATACTTCACCCGTAAATATTTCAGGGTGTCGTTGATGTATTGCGCAGTATAAGGTTTCTTCGTTTTGGGGTTGCAGATGACCGGTAACCGTTTGTCCGGTGAGCCGAGTAGTTTATATAGCGACGTGATCCGCCGCTGTACGTTTTCGTTGAACGGAATCTGGCGCGTCTTGCCGGTTTTCTGTTCGATTTTGTAGAGAGAGTCTCTTTCGAGTACGTCTTTCCATGTCATTGACCGGACATCGGATACACGGCAAGCCGTACAGAAAGAGATGCAACAGTAAAGTTCCCAGAGGTAATTGCCGTCATCGTGAAGGCAGGAAAGCAGACGGATGAAATCCTTGAATTCCAGCGGTTCGGCAGTGGTAATTTGACCTTTGACTGACATGGGCAAATAGAATTTACGTTAATGATACGGCATCAGGTGCCTGTTTGAGGTGTCGGGGATTCCTGAAAGAGGTCCATGACTTTCGCCCACGTTTCCCGCATTCGGAAATAGTCGTCGTAGCCTTCCTGATTGATGAAGAAGACGAAAGGCGGAATGTCGGCCTGCTTGAAGTGGTTGTACTCTTTTTCGTCGAGCTTGCGGACAGAGGGAAGCCCTGTTCTGCATAGTGCTTCATTGACAATCCATGCTCCCCGGAAGTTGTTCATACGGAGTGAATCGATGCAGACTACCTCACCCACACAGCCGTTTATCAGGAAGTTGCACACGCACATCAGGCAGCAGGTGTAGTCGATGTCCCATGCGACCAGGTAGCTTTGCGGACGGTCGGCCTTGGCCGCCAACAGCGTCCGGCCGCTGCCTGCCGTGGGGTCGCATATTGAGATGATTTTGGACGGCGATTCTTGCTTGTCCATAACCATCTTCGACATGAGGTCGGTGATGTGTGCGGGCGTGAAGAACTGGCCTTTCTGTTGCTGGCCGCTCTGGGAGGTCAGAGCCATGAACAGGTCGCCGAAAGCATCGTACCAGCCGTGCCGTTCGATTTGCTGCGACATGATTTGTATCCATGTGGCGAACATGTCGTAAAATACTTTGGTCTGCTCTTTATTGTACCTCCAATCGGAGAGCGGAGGCGTGTCGGGGAGCGAGAACCCGTGTACGATGTAGCGCAGCAGGTCTTGAAAGACGGTCTTCACGTCCAGTCCGTTCCGATACGTGAAGTCGTTGATCTGTTTTTCCAGTTCCCGGACTTCTGCCGGAGCATTGTATCCTTTACTCATAACAGTTGAAGAATAAAAAAGGCGGAGAACTTTCGCTCTCCGCCTCGGGTGAATAAATTGTGTTTACTATGTCGTTTCATCGGGTATTTCACAGCCCGTATAGGGATGATATAACGGTGTGTTGCCGACCGCTTCGGCGTCAATGGCAAAGCTGCCGAGTTCCACATCATAGAAGAGTTCCAGTTTCATCGGTTCGGTGGAGGCAATGTGTTCGGCCTCCGATTGCGACAAACCGGAAATCATCAGGCTTTTTACCCTTTTACGGAAAGTTTTCGGGTTGGTTTGGGGTGTCGTCCAAACCTCAACGATTTCCTCTTCGTCATCGGTAATGGCGACAGAGTGGTTGAGAGTATGCAATTCTTTCATCATTTAGGTTCTTCTTATTCTTCGTCCCAATAGTTTTTCTTGTACAGCTCCCGCTGCTGGTCGAAAGACAAAGAGTTCCACCAGGCGTCGAGGTCCTCGGCACCGCCGGACAGCCGTTTGTTTTCTTCCGGGTCAAAGTGTTTCCACCACTGGTACATTCGTTCTTTGTACTCTTTCAATGAGACGAAATAGTGAGCCTCTTCGCACGAGTCGCACCAAAAATCATCACTGGAATCATCAATGTCCGAGATGTATTCATTGGTATTGCCATCGACCCATGCCCGGATCTGAATGTCACGGGAGCCGCAACATTCGCATACGTTGATTTGACTTTCATCTTCCTCCTCCCTTTCGGTAACGAACCTTTGTCCGTCATAGAGTTCGCACGCCCGTTCCACGATTTTGTCGCGGGCGTTGTTGCCCAGTTCGGCATAGAAGCGTTCGGCTGCACCTGACAACGTAACGCTGCTCAGACCGCACCATTTTGCCCAGAAATGGTCGGACATGCTCCCGAATACGGTTTCGCATTCCGTTTTGCTCCAGCGGTTCCACATGTAGTAGAAGAAGCTGGATACGATGTTTTCGTTTGTTCGTTTCATATTTTAGATAGATTGTATAGATTATTGTCGGTCAAAAAATGAAATCGACGATGACACGTTTGTCGCCGGAGAGTAATCTCTCGTGATTTACATCATCGTATTTGTAGGTGCTGTATTTCTTCGCTTCACGGATATATTCTCCACGCACCCAGACCGGAGCGTTTTCGTGGTCCGAGAAACGGAAAAGCTCTCCTCTTTTGAGTGCTCGGATTGTTTTCTGCTCCATAGCCACCAGTCGTTTATTTATGCGGCAATCCCAAGTTGTCGGGCGGCATTCCGCATTTCTTCGTAGCTGATGCGATGACAGCCGGCCGTCAGAATGTCGTTCTTGTATGAATTGATAGTCCAATTATGGTTGTTGGCATCATGGACAAGGTCATGTCGGAAGTCGGCTTCGTTTTTGTGGAAAAGTTCAACCAATTTCCAAAGGCGGACAGCTTCCTTGGTTTTGACCTGAATGCCCATTGAGGTCTCGATGTGTCCGTTACGTACCCGGAGCAGTGCATTGAAGTCAAGACCGCGGGGAATGGAGAACCATCTACTTGAGATTTCCCCCGAGTACCACAGTTCTTTTTTCTCCTCGAAAGACATGTCGGCTATGAGGTGTCGCTCCTTTTCCTCACGCAACCATCTCTCACGACGTTCGGCATACTGCTGCTCCCGTAGTTCTTTATTACGACGATTGATTGCGTCCTGCCGTTCTTTACGTTCGGCAAAATGCTCCCACAGCAGCGGATCGCCGGTACGGTCAATAAAGAGTTGAGAGAGCTTGGCTTTGTATTCTGCGGCTGATGCGGGCTGAAGCAGACCTCGTGTAAGAATATCGAGGAACAACTCCTGATGTTCGGACTTGTTTTCTCTCGGCAGCTCACTGGAATAACGAGGTCGTTCGCCTGTTACGGTCCAGAATTTCGTTTTGTCTTTTTTGGCGGTACTGCTCAATTTGGTCAGTACCGGTATGAGCCAGCGACCGGTTGCAGACTTTTGCCGTTTGTCGAGCCCCCAGAATTCAATCCAGCGACCGATGTTGAGCAGGCATTCTTTGACATGTTCCGTATAGTTTTGAGTACGGGATTTCTGTTGTGCATTGATGTATTCGCTGATTTTTTCTATCTGATCGACGATGTAATAGGCCGATTCGCAGTAACTGCTTTCCGACAGCTTGTCTTTGTACAGGGAAACTGACCGATGCGTGTCGAAAACCTGTTCTCCGCAAGGAATCGCATTCCGCACCATGCCCATGTGTTTGCCGGTGGTGCTGGAATAAGTACGGGTTGTTACCAGATAGGCTATTTGCCCTTGTTGATTCGTTTCTATAGAGGCACATCGGAAATGTGAACCATAGGAATAAATATCTTTGCCCTCGAAATAGAAGTTGCGCCCATTCCGTGCGCTATCCTGACTTTGATGTGCCCATAGATGGGCAACCATCGGGGCATCTACGACGTATCTCATGATGTTTCTGTTTTATCTGTTGAAGAATAGTTGAAAATGAAAAAGAGAAGGCGATGACCTTCTCTCTCGTGTTAATTTTTATAATCGTTCGAGAACCTTCCGGAGGAATTTTTTGCTCAGAACCTGTTTGCAGACTGTGACACCGGACCACCCGTTACCGGAGTTCTTGTCGAGCAGTTCCCTTATGAATGTCAGCCAATCTTTGACCGGCTTTTTGTTCAGTACGACCAACAGGCGTTCCGCTTGAATCGTCCAGTCGTGGAATTCCGGAGACCAAGGGGCGTTTGTCAGCTCGGACATGGAAATCGTGAACATGTTTTTCCCGATTGGTTTGACGGCCGGATTTTGCCCTACGCCGCGCACTGTATCGGCAATAGCCTGTTCAATACGTTCTTTCTCCCGTTTATACTGTTCTTCCAAACGGTCGAGTGTGTTGATTTGGTCAGCTAAAATACCCATCCGACAAAAGGTCTTTTTATGCCGAGTTCCTCGCTTGCCTCACCACTTCCGCATTCACATTCGCCGACGGGTTGTCCTGAACCGCATTTGCAGAGATCGATGCCCCAATGATTGACGCAATGATTGCAGTTACAAAAGACCTGCGGAAGATGTTCTCCCATAAATCCGATACGGTCGAAAACTTCGCGGCTCATGCTGTTACTTGCACCGTTCTCGAATGTTACAGTCATCGCTCCGCATACGCATTCCTGAATATATTGTACGGGGGTCATATTACGCAGTTTTAAGTTGGAATTCGATGCCGGAAGGCAGTTTGGTGTAGTCCACTTTTTTCAGGAAGCGGTCAAATTGTTCCTGTGTAACGATGTCGTTCTTGGAAGCATAGTCCCGCCAGTTGAATACGCCCGTGTTTCGATGGTCGTAGTAGATGAAGTTGTCGAGTGGCATTCCGCAACGGAGTACATGGAGTTTGACGGAAAGTTCCAAATCTATTTTTGCCTTCTCATTTGCGGCAGCGGACTTGAGGTCATTGATTTTTTTCCGCTTGGCAGCAAGTTGGGCTTCATGTCTGCGCTTTTTGATGTTTGCCGGCAGGTAATAACCTTCGGCAATTCGGGATTCCACAAGCTGGAATTCTTCCGTAGTAAGAGGGGTAAACTGATAGCGGACGGAGGTGTCCTCAAATTGTTCTCCGGTCAGTTTTTCAAGTTGTTTGATTGCAGCACAGGCTTCCTCCTCCCAACGGGCGGGTATGCCCATCATCTGAAGCAGGTAGGTAAAGTAAAGTTGGTCTTCCGCCTCACGAAGAAATCGGTCGTACTCTTGTTGGGTAATACGGAGTTCGCTCATTGTAACCTCCTTGGAACTGTTTCGCAGGTGGTAGAATCCGTTGCCTTGCGCATACATCGGTGCTCCTTTGGCATCGCACAGGTGTAAGGCGATGAACGGGCGCAGTTCGGGAAAGGCCTCTGCAATTTGTTCATGGCAACACCCGGCCATGCACCATTTCCAGACGCCGTATTTGTCCTTTTCGTAGATGGTTGCTGTAACGCCGAAGTCGGCATATCCGTTGCGGCAGTCATCATCGAGCTGTACCTTAACGTCTATTTTGTAGCCGTTTATGATTTTTGTTGCGTTATATTTCAGTTTGTCAGCCATTGCGATATGTGTTAGTTTGTTGATAATGCAAATTCCGGGAATGGGAGTTCCAGACCGAATGTGCGGAGATGTTCGGTCTGTTCTTGCCGGTTGTCTTCGGTAATTTTATCATCGATGTAAGCCTGACATTCGCTTTTGATCTGCTCGATTCCATCATTACCGAAAAAGCCCCAGCAACTGTCCAGTATTTCGGTGTCGTCATCCTCCGGCGTAACCTGAAATCCGTACACTTCACCATGCAGGTATTCGTTGTATGTGTCGATTTCATTTTGGAGGTATTCCTCGATTTTCTTGCGGCGGGATTGCGTGAGCACTTTCCAGCCGTATTCCTTTTTTACCTGTGCGACACTGACCGCCACTATTCCGAACCATCCGCTGTCCCATCGGCACGAGAAGGGGCCGGATGAAATGCTGAGACCACTGTGGTCATAGAGGAAAAGGTTCAAAGCGATATGCTTTTGCAGGAATGATTTCCGAATGTTTCCGGGGCGGCCGTCGCATACTTCGTCGAAGTCGAAATGTTCGTCGAACTCCTTTTCGGGACGGTAATGCCGGTGTGCCGTGTAGAACGTACCGAGGTTGCTCCACTCGCGCGGACTTTCGGGACAGTCATCGTAGTAGATATTGATGTGGTGTCCTTTATAGGTTATTTGTTCGTATCTGTTCATATCAGTATGTATAAGCAGTTTCCAACTCGCTTTCGTAATTCTCGAAAGCTATAAGGTTATCTTCGTCCGTCACATCCTGATCCCAGAACAGTTCGACAAAACGTTCTATCACATCCCGCATGGCGCGGGTGTATTGTTGGAGGTATTTTACGGCCCTCGTGCGCCAATCTGTCGTTTCGTATTGCATGATGATTTATGATTTTGATTGTTCATTCAAATGTCGTTTCGGTAGTCGAGCAGGTATTGCTCGAAATGGTTCTCACAAATGATCTGGTTACGGTCAATGTCTGTGGAAAAATCATCCCACTTGTAACCGTAATCTTTCAGTAATTCTTCTTGCTCTGATCGGCTGAAATCCGTTACGTCGATTTCGCCTTCCCGCCAAAGCATGTTGTCCGTTGCGAATTTTCGGACTTCGGGCACATTGTGCGCATCGTGCAAAAACTCTGTCGGGTATCCGAGATACCGCTGATAAATCCGATTGGATTCCGTTTCAGCACACGGTAGCAAATCACGGTGGCAGGTATTCGGCTCACAATACCAGAATACCGTGTCCGATATTTTCAAGCAGAATTGCAGTTGGTCGGGATCGGTGCATTGAATGTGCGGGTTTAGAAGTCGCTTCATGCGATTTCAAATTGTACCGAGAAGTGGAATTCTTTTCGGAGGTGAACAATTTCCGCCATCGCTTCCGGGTCCTTCCCGTATGGATAGAAGATGGTGAACTGGCGGGTCAGGCATCGGATGCCTTTCTTTCGCAGTTTGTACAGCAGGTATGCCCTGCGTCTGAGTTGTTTCTTATTCATTGTCGTTACATTTTTAGAAGATACATAATGATGCGACTACCGATGTGGGGCATGGCTTTATCCTTCTGATGTATGGTCTTCCGGAAGGATCCTGAGGCACGGCGTGTAGCCAGCGCCTCAGGATCCTCTCAAGGAAGACGAACTGAAAGTATCGGCCCATCACATCAAGCCTGCCAGGCGATGACGGCCTACTTCTTACGCCACTGGGCCATTTTCTTTTTGACGTCGATGCCGTTGTCGTCGAGCATCTTTTTCAGTGCGGCCAGCAGACGCCATCCGTTGCCGTCTTTATACTCTTCGGCCTTGGCCGAAAGGAACGCAAGCGACTGGTATTTGTCCAATCGCCGCCCTCTGTCGTCAATGGCCGTACAGTCGTGGAACCGAATGAGGTTTTGCATGGTGTAGAATGCGCCGGCACCCTTGTAGGCATCTACCCACACCTTGCTCTGGGGTGTGGCGTGCTTCATCTTGAACCGCTTGTCGTTGAACTTCTTCACGGCATTGTAGAGCTGGGTGGCATTTTTAGCCGCTCCGATATGGTAGGCTGCAAGACGCAGCGGGCTGTAGAGTTTGGGGTGCAGGTCTTGTACGAAGATGTTGTGGCTGCCGAGACGCTTGTAAGGAATGCACTTGCATTTCTTGACCGGCAGGCTCTCGACATGCGTTTTCAGTTGTTCGATGTAATCTTCCGCCATAGCCGTAGCGACCTTGACGTTGAACCAGCGGTTCCTATCTGCGAAGTTCTCGGGGTCGTTGCGCTCCATCTTCATTTGAGCACGCAGTTCGTCGAGCAGCATCCTCCACTCGTACTCATAGCCCAGACGGTGGATCATCTCGGTCACGCCAACCGGACTCCAAGCGCCATAGTCCTTGTAGGAGAGCATGTGGAACATCTGCGCCATGACGAAGCGGCGGAACAGACGGCGGTTGGGTACGGTTCCCTTTTCGAGGATGTAATCGAAAATCGGGTCGTTGTCGTCCAGAATCGACAGCTTGCCGTCCTTGTTCGAGGCGACATAATCGCCGCCGTTGGCTCCCTGCATGGCAAACAGGCAGCTCACGTCCACGCCGACACTGCGGAGCGCCTCGATGCGTTCGTGCGCCGTTTTGGGCAGTTGTGCTTGTTTGATTGATGCCGCAGGGTTTTCTGCGATGGTAACTTTTTTGCCTGCGATTGCAAGTTCCGTCCCGCATGTCGGGCACGTAACATTCGTCTCTTGTTTTCTTCTCATGATTAAATAGTTGATTGATTATTATTCGGCTCTACCCATTGTCTGAGTATTACCAGATCCTTGTCTTCTTTGCTCTGCCAGAACCACCTGCCGAACTTCTCGGGATTCCATTTGAAGCCGCCGAGCAGTTGGCAGAGGATGAATAGTTCCAGTTCGATTTGTGATTTGTCGCGCCGCTCTCCATAGAGCATGTCATCGTCATTCAGTTCCCTTTCCGGCAATGCCATGAAATAGCGGCGCGATGTACTCTCGCTGCGTTCCGACGGAATCGAGTGCTTGTAACGACGGTACAGTTCTTCCACTTTCGAGAAGAACTCCTCTTCACTGCAATGCGGCACTCCGAGAACGCCTTCATACGAGCCGTCCCGGATGACGTACTTGCCGTTTACTTTGAGACTTCGCGTTTGGAAGTCGACCTTGAAACGCGCCCCGTTCTCTACAGCACGGACAGTTTCCTGATAGATATTGTCCATAGCTCCTATGAATTGGCTATGTCCGTTCTTCTGAAGGCGGGAATGCTCAGCTTCAGATTGTCGTTAATCAGGAATTTCCTGTCGCACTCGCAGATGATGTGGGTGTCCGTTACCCGTTTGATTCTCCGTGTAACTTCGTCATGGGAGGTGTATGGCTTCCCGTCCCTGGTCCCGTTATCTATATCTCCCGAGATATGGTACCAGTTTCCGATTTCAATGTCTTTTACGTTCATTTTTTATCTGGTTAAATTGTTTGTCATTAAATGCACTCGAATCGCTGACGCATGGCTTTATAGCGTTGATGACTACAGTCTGTCCTGGATCCAGAACCAGGTAATCGCCTGGTCAGGATCCAGGTAGAATACTGTATGTTAAATTCGATTCCTCGTGCAAAATCGGGCTGCGTTGCCCGTAAGTCTCAATCAGGCCGGCACATTGCTTTATCAGTTCGATATGAGCAGCTATTCAGCTACGGACCTTGTCCACAGGCATCTAATCAGATGCCTTGGACTACGGTCCTTGATGTTATTAGCTGCACCATTAAACTCCTGACCTTGACCTTTTCACTTTGTGCTAAGTTTTGCGGTTCTTAGGATCGTGGCACGTTGCTTTAATATGTCGATGTGCGCCGCGATTTGAAGTCCGGGCAGCGACGTCGTGTTCCTGATAGTGAATAACGACGTCATTGCCGGGACTTCATTGCTTGCGGCACGCTGATTCTTGTCCCCTGAACCGCAGTTTTCCGTGCTGAAATCTCATTCGGACGGTACATTCCTTTATTTTCCTGATGTGCGCAGCTCTGTTCTGCTGGCCTTTGCTCTCCTCCATCCATTCGGATGGAGGGGGCAGCTCAGGCCGCAAGTTCAAGAGCTGCATAACTGAAATTCCGACCTTGACTTTTTTTGTAGCTGTGTACTCAGCTTCTCATGATCCTCAGAATATCGGCATATTGAATCATATTCCTTGAATCATGCTTTTTGTGCTAAAGAAGAAGTTCTCATAATGACGGCACATTTCTTTATTTGCTTGATGTTGCCCGCGAGAGCCAAGCTCTTGAGGAGTCTGAAGGTGATGGTTCGATCACCTTCAAGACTCTCGATAGAGCTGGGTTACGCGCGGGAATCTCAAACTCATTCCTCGAACTTCTGCTGATGTGTTTCAGTTTCTTTCGTGCAGATGTCTGGCTGGATGGCACATTACTTTATCACTTTGATGGTTACAGGCTATTGCCAGAAGAAATCCTGAGTGAAACCGGTCGATAAACCGGATTTCACTCAGGATAATTCTGGTTAAATTACCTGTAATATGAATTCCAGCCCTTCATCAGCTTGCCGTGTACTCGGCATTGTTACAGTGATGCTACCAGCGTGTTGTACGCAGCTCGACTTGTCAGCATGGCATTCCGCATGCAGCCAATCGTCAGGTAGCCGGGGATGTTGCCTCCGGTTTTGGAGCGATTTGCTTTCACATTGCGACCACGCCCCCGGACGATACATCCGTCAGACTTGTTTCTGACATATCCCAGACCTCCGACTTTGCGTTTGCCGGTTGCAACTGCCCGCAGACAATCCATGACAAACATATTCAGTTGGTCAAGGTCTTTCCGCACGTTACATACGGGAAGAATCTGTGTCGCCCAACTGAACTCGCCGTTGCCCTTGTACAGGTAACGGTTCACGGCATGGACGGCTTTCGTCAGCGTCGTGTCCCGACAGCGAATCGTTCGTTGCTCGATCTCTTTCTGGAAGGTTTTGATACGGCTGGATGAGAGCGAAATCATCTTGCCTTTGATGCTGTACCCGAGAAATTTGAACCAGTTGTCTGCGGTAAGGTACTCCACCTTTTTCGGATTGAGCTTCATGGACTTTCCGGCAAGTCGCTTTTGGAGCAGTTCCATTGCTTTTTCATAGTCGGCACCGACAAAGAGCATGTCATCCGAATAGCGTACATAGTAGCCGTTCAGTCCCGACAATTCTGTGTCGAGGTCGTACAGGAGCACATCGGCCAGCCAGCTTGCTACGGCGCAGCCCTGCTTGAGGGACTGGTAGCGGCTTTGGAGGGTGTTGTGCTCGTCGAAGTAGAGGTCCGAATGGTAGTATTTGCGGAGTACGTCGATGAGAACCGAGCGGCCGTGTTTGGCCTCAACCTTATCGAATGCCTCATCGACGAATTGAATCGGTACACTGTCAAAATACTTCGAGAGGTCGGCTTTCCAGCCCAAAACTCCGTTCTTTGCAGCGTTCACGATTTGATGACTGACTTCGGTAACCACTCGGCCGCAGCCTATTCCTGTCTGGTAGGACTTGCAGGTTTCGTGGAGCATTTCAGGCATCAAGTCAAACAGGAGGTCGTTGGCGATACTGAGTATCACACGGTCCATCGGCTCGTTTACATACACTGTGCGGAACTCGCCGTTGTCTTTGGGTATTTGAGCCGTATGGGGCGGCGAGATTTCATACTTTCCCAGCATCATGGCTTCAGCCATTGCCAGCCGGGTATGTTCGTCGGTCAGCCGGATGAGCTGGTCTTTCCGGATGTCTTTGCCCACACCTTTCTCGATTGCTTTCGTCCATCGCTCGATGTCGAAAAACATTTGCAATATCTTATCTGCCATTATTTGTGATTCTTTATGCACTTTCCACAACAGGGATAACCTGCTCGTCTGGCAGCAGCATCTCTTCGTTCGAGAGATAGTAGTATATCTCTCCATCCACCTCCTCTGCCTCATCCGAAATAGGTGCTCCAGTCTTATCGTCAATCAGCCTGTTTTCCAAACTTATCAAGGATACCAGAACATCTTCTTCATCGTGTGTTCCCCGGAATATGGTCAGTTTCCTTGCTAAATATTCTCTATTCTCCCACGTTATGGTCTGGAACATATCTTCCACCTCCGGGAAATTGTGGCAAAGAACCGAAAACAGCCTGTAAGCATCGTTCTGGAGCATCAATACGATACTTTCCATCAGGCAAAGTTGAGACTCTTTGAGCATGGCAGACAGCACATTCATCCCGGCGCCGTTTGTTTCTGCCGCCATCATAGCTTGCCAATATCCATTACTGGACAAGTCCAGCCAAGGAAGCAGTTCGGCAGCCCTTACAGAATAGGAAACTCCAACTTCTTCAGGATTATCCTCGTCCGTGGAAATGAGTTCTATTAACGTGTCGGCGCTAACAGGGTCTTTTACTGGCAAGCATACTTGCATTTTGCGGAGGGTGTCCGTGCTGTCATCAGCCCATTGGACGTAACCGCCGAATCTTATAAAATCGTATCTGCTCATTTTTCTTCTCTGTTTTATACTCCAAGCTCCTCTGGCTCTCCGTCATCAATAACCCTATAAAAACGATCTCCATCCGCCCACTTTTTGGCTGCGATACTCAGTTCAAACGCCTCTTCAATGGACAATCCGTTGGCAGGTATGGATAGTAGCATTTCTCCCATGCACACATCGCTTTCCATGTACTCCTTTTTCAGCTTGTCGAGCGTTATTTTATCTTTATCCATAGCTACTTGATTTGTTCGTCATTGCACACGAGCACATCCCCGACAATGTAGTCTGATATACTCGGGTAGTTTTCTTTGAAAATGCGTGTTGCCTCAGGGTTATATGCGAGGTCGTTTATTTTTCCCTCTTCGTTCACGACCATGATTTCCGTTTCGTCCAGAAATACAAGTTCGATGTCTCCGCCGACTATTGCCTGCATTTCTTCCAGCGTAAAGTCGGTTCCATTGGCAGGTTGCACCGATTGGCGCGTCCCGTTTGTTTTTATGATTTCCGCCATTTATTTCTTATGTGTAAAAGTTATTATGGTTTGACCGTCATAACCGAATTTTGCTTTTAGACCAAAAGCCTCGGCATCGGAACTGATGCAGCAGATGTCCCAAACATTTAGTGCATGGGCACAGGTTATGACAGTGTTGTTTTCTGAGATAAGCGGTGATTTGCCTTTCAGCGCAGCACCGCCGCATATTCCGCGCAGGATTACTCCGCGCTGGTGGGTAGTAAGTTCTTTTGTTTCCATCGGCAAATCGGAATTTGTTAAAGAATAGATGCTATCCGAATAATCCGGTCGGAATTCGGGCATATTTTTTTGTCGGCATAAGTTCAGATTGCACGTATCCGACCTGTTTCAGAATCCGAAACAAGGAGCACACGGAGCTGTCAGCACGCGGATTCCGACCCAGACGAGCAAGAGCAAGCCTGCGACAAATACCGTGTTCAGAATGGCGTCCTGCCGTTTGCGGGCAAAGGCGATTATCTTTTTCATGGCTTTGATTATTACGGTTCGACTGCAATCGGGCATAAAAAAGGCACGAGTTTCCGCCCGTGCCTGCACCGATTATTTCACACTGCGTTATGCCGCCGGCGTCGGCGATGGTGGCAGTATCGGCATTTTAATGATACGGCACCTCTCGTTGATGAGCACACGATATACCCGCATGAGGTTGCGCCCGCGAAAACTGCTGACCGTTACACTTTGCACGCCTGCTTCACCCAAACGTTTCAGCGTGGGTTTGGCAGCTTTGAAATGCTTGAAGCAGCCGTAACTCTCAGTTCCGGCATTGTTATATACGTCTATCATATTCTGTTCTTGTTACATTAGTTTTTTGAGGAATTTCCACGCCTGCGGGCTATATCTCCGGCACACGAAATTCTCTAACGATTCGGTGCGTTCATATCCGCAATTCTGGCATAAGTACCGCACAAATTTGTGCGTGATGAAGTGCAGCATCCCCGTTTCATGGCTTTTACAGCGGTCGAAATACGGAGAGATGCCGAGCGCAAAGTGGGCAGAAAAATTTTCCGCCACTTCATTGAAAGCGATGAGTTTATACATGGCATGAAACAAGAAAGACAGCGCACATTTTCTGCACGCTGTCCTGCTTCGATTGTATAGGGTTCGTTATGCCGTTACGCTGCTATCGCTACGGTTTCCGCTCCGTTTCTCGGTTTTCTGCCACGTCTGCGGGCAGGCTGTTCCGCCACCGTTTCGGCAACGGCTACGGATGTCGCACTTTCGGCAACAGGTTGTTCGGCAGGCTGTTCGGTCTGCACCTCTTCGGGCTGGGCGATGTCTTTGGGCAGTTCCACACGGAAATTCAGTGCCTCCATGAGTGCTTTGGTGGCATTGTGGATGTACTTCTTGCGGTCGCGGGCAGAGCGTTCCAAGTCCTTTTTGGTCGGCATTAACCCGATTCGCGCCCATACGCTCGCATCGAGGTCGAAGACTTTGACCGTAATGCCTGCGGAGGTGCGAATGATGAGCCGGTGCGGAGTTCCTGCACGGAGTTTCGAGCGGATACCGTCGTTCGATTCACGGAGCAGCGATTCTTTCGTCTTCACTTCCCAGAAAGTCGTTACCACGTTACGCAGTACACGGAACATTTCGTCCTGCGTTTTCACGGTCGCTTCGTAATCGGCACCGAAAAAGTGCATAGCCGTGTTTTTGCCGTCTTTGCCGGCATACTCGAAAACCACACCTGCGGCATTAACTGCCATGTTTGCAAACTGTTCTGCATTTAACTTACTGATTGCCATAATGATAAAATTTAGTTGGTTTCTATGCGATAGTGCATATTGAGGGCACTGCGGAATCGAACCGCACGTTCTGCGGATGGCAAAACGGCACGACCTGTGCGTGCCCAAAAATCGCACGCTACCTTTCACCCGATAGCGTGCAGATTTCATCTCAATTTGCACCTCACTAAAACGCGCCCTATACTCGCTATTTCGGAAAAAAGCCCTATATTTGCATCGTTCACACGCAAAGACGATTTTCCGCTGTCATGGCAAGCCCGACTACTCCAATTTCGACGGGTGCTTCTTTGGCACGTCCCCCGTCTTTTCCAACGGGGCAGCTAACATTCGGGCGGTTGGCGGCTGGTGATTATGGGCATGACATTGGCAATGCTCTTTTCTCAAGCTCCGTGCGGATTGTTTTTACCGCATAGCGATTTTTATCTCCGGCTGCGCAAGGGCAGACTTATGGCATTATTTTATCGCCTCCCTTTTCCATACGACTCTCGCCCTCCCAAATTCACGGGCTTTGCGTATGCGGACAAAATACACGTATTTCGACCGTTCCGACTTGCTACATTGGTTTGTAGTCCTGCGCGGTGTGGTTGTTTGACACCCTCTTTAATCGCTCCAAAGCGAACAGGCGAATTTTTGTTTGTCCGAGCTACAAAAATAGGTTTCCCACAAAAAAGGCTCTTTGTTTCTCGCTGTTGCGGTTTTTGCTGTCTGTTTCTTACTTACTGACTTTTTTTGTTTTTACTATTTACAGACTTGTTGCGGTTGTGTCGCTTTTGAAAGTCTGTATATTTTTTGTTTCTGTTTTCCCCGTCTGTTTGTCGGGGCTGTTTCCCTTTCGGTTCAATTCAACAATAACACAAAGTTTCTAATCCTCCAAATATTTTTTTTCGCTTGAATCAAAAAACGGCTCTAAAATGAGAGTGAACGCCCGCGCGCGAGGGTTGTTTTTATTCGATTGAAAATCAATCTATTACAGAAAAGAAAATTTTTTTTTCAAAAAAATATAGGGTTCAATGCTTAAAAACAGACTGAAAGAAAAACTATATATATTGATAGTCAATTATTTGCGAGTTAAAAACAGACTAAAAAACAAGGGAGAAAAATTTTTTGCTTTCAATCCGAAAGAATCAAAGGTCTATTTATAGACTTTTAGTTTCACTTTTCTACAAAGTGAAGGCATTAAAATACTGAATAACAGCATACTAATAATTTTAAAAAGAACGGGGTGGGTACTACCTCCGGTGCGGATTCGATACGCGCCCTACGGCCTGATTTTCAAGTCCCGTTTTTGGCTCTGACTTTTTTGTTCAAAGTTTGACATGATTCCGGGGGATTATTTGCTCAAAACAGCATGTGCTTTGCATAGGAGGAAGCATGTCCGGTTATAGACAGACTTTGCAAGCATTACCGTCGGTCCGTTGTTTCTTCCGGATTTTATCGATGCTTATTATTTATTGCTTTGGACGATACGATTATACCGTTATAATTCGGACGCTAAAAATGTTCTTGTGTGGGGGTTTTGTATAGCCGGTCGCATATATAGTCTTGCATAGAAATTTGTGTGCTAATGTATTATCGAATTTTTTGTTGAAACTTTTATTAGGTTTCCCTAAAAAGAAAATTGATAATTTAAGTCCGCTTTTCCACGACAATCTATATCTTTGCCTAAAGTAAACCTGTATATAATTTATAGATGCCCTTACCGTATGAGTAAATGCAAGTCGGCAATCCATGATTTCTTCCGATGTTACAGACCGGAGAATGAGACGCACGAACTGGCCATAGAACAGTTTTGTGCCCAGCGACGTTTTGTGGTCTCCATCGATGGAACGCCCGACAAGCGTTTGCCCGTAACATACGAGCAATTCCGCCAATGGTTCGAGACGGATATGCCCCGGCGCGGTGATGTCGTGGACCTTGTGGGGCAAGGGATTTCAGGGATTGTCGAAACGGTAGGAGTAAATCAATCCGTATGCTTGTACGTCTCGATCAGAGGAGAGGAATTGAACACCTCTTCCGGATGTTTCGAATATACCTCGTTGGAGATAGCCGACGAGGAGTCGGTTCTCCGTCTGCAACGGGCGCTTTATCGGGAGGGATTGGTTTGGAACCGATGGCGCAACAGAATCAGACCGCGCGAAATACCCAAAGAAAATGTCCAGTACCAGATCAGCGTATTGGGTCGGAAAATCGGCTACGGCGTGTTTCGGGAAATCGATGCCGAGGGACGGATTGTCATGTACTGCATGAAACCGGAGGACGGCCCGGTGCGTTATTCGTTGCGTGAAGTCGTCGGACCGGCAGAAGATTACCAGTTGGAGCCTATCAATGTCGGACAGCGTGAGGAGCTGGCAAAAGAGCTGGAAAAGGCCGGTGTCCTTTGGAACGGGTTTTACAAACGGATCGAGCCTGTCAATTATCTGGTTCCGGCAGGAAAAGGCTACTACTACCTGGACGAATTCTGGGAGGTATGCAAGACCATCGAGCAAGGCAAGGCCAAAGGAGTGAAGTATTTCAATAACGGGAATTATTCCCGGTATCGGGAACCGATGGAGGAACTCCGAAGGTATATTTTGAAGGAACTGGGTGCCGGTGCTGTCTCCCGTTCTGAAGAGACCGTGTATTACTACTTGAAAGAGTTCTGGAAGGTTTGTAAAACGACGGATAAAGGACGTCGGAGAGATATAAAGCGCGCCAAAGCCGGTAACTATTCTCCGGATGAAGAGAGTATGAAAAAACTCGCTTTACAATTACAGGAGAAGCGAAAAGAACAATTAGCAAAGTTAAAATATTAGCCAAGTGATTTGTTTATGGAAGTTATCCCATAAACAAATCAAGAATGAACTTTCGATTGGTAGAACTCTTGTAATGCAATATAACATCATTCGATTGTCTGCTGCAACTCCGTTATCCACAGCGGTTCGGGATTGGGATCGCCGAGGATATACACCTCGCGATATTGCCGTCCCGGTTTCAATCCTTGTCTTTTTACCTGTTTGCCAAGTTCGCGCCATGTTTTGCCAATGGTTTTCAAAGGGCCTCTATGGACAGCAACGGCAGCCTCGACGGAAGGCAACACCATTACCTCGTAACCGTCGCCTGCGATTGCTTCGTTGCCGACCGGATATGCCGTAACGACATCGACTTCATACCCGTTCGGAAGCCGGCGCATTTCGTATAGGGCCATGCCTATCGCTCCGATGGCTGCACCCTGGGCGTTGAGTGCACGGTAGAGTTCATAGAGCCCGTTTTCTATTACAGGAACAAGCTCTTTGTCGCCGAACCCCGAAGCGGTATGGCGGGTGTAGGCGACACGAACTGCCGGCAGCGTTTTTATTTCGGCGGTGAAATCCGTGTTTCTCGGCGGCACGATGAACGAATGATTCGTTTTGCGTCCGCTCGTCTTTTTCGCCATGAGAAACTTTACGGCAGCAAGGGCATGAGTGGCGGCTACATGAAAAATTTCCTCGACTGACACCGATTCGTCGGCAGCACTGCACCGCCAGCTGTCGGGACCGTACCAATAGGCCGGCGTCCCCTTGTATCTCCAATAACGGCAGTCGCTGATGGCAATGTCGGGCGTCATGACTGGACGGCGCCCGATCAGTTCCTCGGCCGCATCTTGCAGCATGTGCGCCGCTTCGCCGTCCGGATCGGAGATGTCGGCGGAGTCGATACCCTCCCAAAAGAGTTCGGCCTCGGGATAGCGTGCTACGATTTCACGGATCTTGCGGAACACGGCATAAGGATCCGTACCCACGGGAATGACGGTCGTGGCAGAGAACGTGCAGTCGGGGGCGATTACACAGAGCAGAGTGCCGCCACGCACGGTACAGATGTCGGTCGTTATCCGGCTCAGTTGTTCGGCATGCCCTGCACCGCGCAGTTCCGTATGCCGCTTTACCCATTCGGCATCCGCCAGTTTTTCGGCAAGAAGCGGCGGAAGCGTTATTTCGATATGTTCCAGCTCGTCCAAATCGCGGATGATGTCGGCGGCGATCCGGATAGCGCTGCGCGAATCGTTGGAATAACCGGCTATGGCGCCGGGTGTCGCAATACGGACGGAATACTGCATGTAGCCCTTCGAGGCGAAGCTGACGGCCTCCGTGCCGGAGGGTTCGGCCGAGAATACGCAGTCCGCCGCCATCTCTGAGGGAATCCGCTCGAACAGATAACCCGTTCCCCGACCATAGCCCGTTTCCTCGTCGGAGACGAGCGAGATGGAGACCTTGCCAGGAAGATACGCTTTCAGCCGGGCGACATACGTGTAGGCGAAGAGCATGGCCGCAACGCCGCCCTTCATATCGCCTGCACCGCGTCCCCAGACCATTCCGTCTGCGACCTTGCCGCTCCACGGATCGTCCGTCCATCCCGGTTCTTCTCCTGCGGGCATCGTGTCGAGGTGTCCGTTGAACATTACGTGCCGACCCTTTCCGGATAATTCGACCGAAGAGATCAGATTCGGCAGCGACTCCTGAATGGCAAGCGTCCTGTAAGGCAACTTCGCCTGCTTCATATATTGTTCGACCAACTCCATTGCATCGCGGGTATCGCCCGGCGGATCGGCTGTCTTGCACCGGACGAGGGCGGAGCAAAGCTCAATCATCCGCTGCTTGTCTTCCTCGACCCACTGCAAGATTTTCGTTTTGATTTCTTCATATATAAATTGCTTGCCCATCATAAATAAATTATTTATTACCAACTGTTTAATGTGATTGGGCGGCAAAGATAGCCAACTTATCCGAAACAAAATATTTATAAAAAATCTTTTTGCTTATTTAGCAATTTGCATATCGGTATCGGTAGGAAACAAAACCAATACCGACACACGATTGCAAAATCCATAAATAGAGCACACTTAAAAATAAAATCATATACTGGAAGTATTTCCATGTATCGGTATTCTCTATCTTCTTCTAAAGAAGAAGCAAGGTAGAGGGTATAAATAAAGCACTTCCGCTACGCTCCAGTGTTTATTTATACCCTTTAATGCTCACCCCTAAAGGGGTTCGCTATGTTTTTCTTTTAGTAGATAAAAAGAGAAAAGTAAGATAGTAGTATAGTATATATAATATATTACTGCATCTTACTTTTCTGTTTTATAGAATCGGAAATAGTAGCCGGTCAGCCTCCATCGGGACTTTTCCTATGCCCGTAGGTCTGCTCGAACTTCTCCCTGAAAGCCTTTACCTCCTCTTTGGGCAGATAGCGGCGCACTTCGCCGCAGAGCCGGTCATACTCCTCCAGAGAAAGCGTATCGAGGTCTGCCATTTCAATCTCCACGTCCGGATGTAACCGCCGGAAATAGAATCCCGCCGCCTGTGCATATTCGCCTTTGCAGGCCCGGCTGACCGTCTTGACGGATGTTCCGGTGATTTCGGCGCACGACTGCATCGACTTGAATACGGCGACCAGTATGCGTGTGTGGCCGAACAGCAGCACCTGTTTCGGGTGCCGGAATGAACTGTTACTTTTTCCTTTGTGTTTCATGCGGTTTTCATTTTGTTATACGTTGCAGGATTCGGGTAACAAGCGGGATGTTTTCCATGTTGATCCACTCTTTTGCCACGTTCCAGCTCAGTGATTTGCTAAAACAGATACTCTTTTCCATGAGGATATGATACGACAGACGCCCTTCCGTCGGTTTGAGTTTCAGGTCATGCAGTTCACACAGCCCGTTCTTCCAGAATATGCAGCCGCGCTGCGTCTGGAGGGCCTGCACCATCAGTATCGGGAACGGGATGGCTCCGACCAGCATACCGACAGCCCAGAATGTAATCCGCAGTCTTTCCTCATATCCGGCCTCTATCAGTCGCCAGATGTCTTCCGGTGTGCCCAGACAAGGTGTCAGGCATTGTCTCCGGCAACGGGGACAGTCGCAGCTCACGGGATAGCGTCCCGTCGCCCTTGAAATCTTCTCGGTCAGTTCCTTGCTCATTCTGCTTCCTTCGGTTGTTGTTCGGCATTTCTTCTGTTCCACAATTCGATGATTTTCTCCCGACCGAGTAATGACCATCGCTTACGGGTACCGAATGCCCATCGTTTCTGGGTTTTAGGATTCGTCCAATAGTACGGCACGTTGATTTGCCATTCCCGGTATTCCGGCAGGACTGTCCATTGCTTTTTCACGAACCGACAAATGCCGCTATCTTCCAGGAATCTACTCATGCGGCTGGCTGAAATACCAATTTCCCGGGCCAGTTGTGTGGGTGTGAAATAATCCACACCTTCCGTCAGATGGCTGTACGGGTTCTCCACCCGCCGGCGTCCGGACGGCAGTTCCGGTTGTCGTGGCGGCTCTTTGCTCCACAGTTCGAGAATCTGGTCACGGCCGATCTTGCTCCACCGCTTCCGTGTTCCGGCCGCATAACACTTGCCGGTGCGCAGGTTATTCCAGTAATACGGCATGTCGATCTGCCAGCTTCGATACGGCATGAAGGCCACCCACTGGTTTTTAGAGAACTTGCAGATGCCTTTCTCAGCAAGAAACTGATGCAACTGCCGGGGTGTCGTGTTCAGCTCCTGCGCAAGCCATGTCGTCGAATAAAAGTCCCGTCCCTCAATCAGGTTGTCGTAAAACTCCACCTTGTAGGAATCGGCGTCGATGCGTTCCTGTTGCAGGTGTATTTCATGCCGTTGGGCGATAATCATCTGCTGCGCCTCGTCGAGGCTTTGCGGCACAGGCAGATTCTCTGTGGTGTTCATGCCGCTTTCAGGTCGGGGTTCCAACGTGGCATACCCCCGTGTCATCAGTTCGTTGATTTTCGTGTTGCACCACTGCGAGAACTCCGGCGACAACTGCCGGGCGAACTCCATCGCCAGTTCTTCATCGATCCATGTCGCCCCGTTGTTCCGGCCGCGCGTAGTGAATATCTGGCTGTCGAGGCTCTCCGAGATGCCCTTCTCGACCAGATGCTGGCGGTAGCGGACGAAATCCGCCTTGCGCAGAATCTCTGCCGGAAGTACGCCGAAACTGCGTGCCATCTGCGTGGCGTTGATCATCATCTTGTTGTTGGCGGCACGAAAAGAAATCGGATGGTCCTGATAGCTGAACACCACGTCTTCCTGCGTCGTGTGCTGCGTTGCTTTGGCAGACTGTATGGCCGCATCTTCGAGCAGTTCATTCAGCCAGGTCTCCACTGCGGCGCACTTCTTTGCCGCGATGGAATTTTCGCGCCGCATAGGGCGGATCAGCTTATAGACATCGTATGGGCTGATGGCCCACATCTCGCGTCCTTTCTTGCGGAACGGAATCTGAATACTGGAGGGCAACTGGCGGATGGCCGCCTTGTCGGTCAGCAGTTCTTCCCGTCCCAATACTTTGCAGAGGTCATGCAGATTCACCCATGCCAAGGTTTTGTCATCGTTGAACAGCACCCTTATCGGATACTCTTCACATGGTATTGTGCTACTTTTCATTTTGTATTACTTTTCATCTCTTTTCCTTCTAAATCACGTTGTTTGCAGAATTTCCGGAACTCCTTGCGCCGCTCGTCATACGCCTGCCGTTTGTGTGCGATCTCACGTACTGTGAAATAGCGACGCTCCACTCCGCAAAGGCGGTCGTACTCCTGCAATGTCAGGTTATCGATATCCGAAAGTTCAATTTGCACATCGGGATGCGCGTGCCGGAAATAGAAGCCTCCGGTGGCCACATACTTGCCTGTGCAGGAAAACGATATGCTTTGGAGATTGATACCTGAAAAATCCGCCGCGCTGTGCAGCGAGCGTACCACAGCGATGAGTACATACGCTCCGTTGAAGACCAGCAACTGCTTCGACGGTAAAAATGGACCTTTCATTTTCATAACTCATTGGTGTTTGGTGTGGAGACCAGTTCTTCATGGGTAAACCGTTGTTGCGCTTGTATGAAGATGTAGGAGTCGGAACACACGAGACCGGTCAACATCATCTGCGACATGCTCTCCAGCAGGTACATGCCGAATGCAGGGTCGGTACAGCAAAGGAACGGCAGGGCGAAAGATTCTTCCGCCAGAGAGTGTTCCGTGGCAGCATCGACGGCAAATCGTTCGTCCGGCGGTATGCCGTACATCTTGCCCAAAAGGTCTATCCACAAGGCGAACCCTGCGATAAATTCGGCAATCTTTTCTTCCGGTTCCAGTTTCACGGATTGCAGATAGTGTGTCATGTCAAAATAAGTTCGGGTATCGGTGGCGGTGAACAGCAAATCCGGAAACTCACCGAACCGAAGTCTGAACCCTTGATGATTTTCTATTGTTCTCATTTCTCAAAAATATTAAATTTTGCAGGCAAATATATACTTTTCGGCTCAATTTTGGCTATAAATTTGCCTGTATTTTTTTTCGTTATTAGTTCATACATAGCAATTTACAATTAGTTTTTCCGCATAAAAACAGACAAAAAGTCTGTAAATAAACGTCCGCCTATTTTGTATGGTAAACCGAACATATTGGAACCGATTTGTTCGTATGGTCTGAGGGTGTCGGATAACCCATTTTTTCGGGATCAAACTATTCTTTTTGAAACCCGAAAAAAATGCAGGAAGAAGGAACATTTAACCGCGAACTACTCGAAAGCATATTCCACACGTCGAAAAAAACGATTCAGGAATACGTGCGGGAAATCGAACGGCACAACCGCTACCGTTCGGTGCGCTCGAACATGCAGTTGGGGACCATTCTCGACGACCGGGCGCGTCTGATCGACCTGTACGATGCATGTCTGCAACAGGATGCGCATATCCGCGCCGTCATCGAGACGCTCGAAAGCCAGATTCTCGGAGACCGCTATATGCTTGCCCGTCAGAACGACAAGGGCAAGTACGTCAAAGACATCAAAGAGAGCCAGAAGATACAGGGTTCGCAGTTCGACAAGATTATCCGTGGTGTCATCGAGGCCAAGCTCTACGGCTACACGCTGCTGGAAATCATGCCCGATATCGACCCTGATACGGGTCGCCTAAAAGAAGTGAACAGTATCGAGCGTCGCAACGTCCTGCCCGAACAGGGTATCGTCGTCAAGCGGCAGGGCTTGTGGCTTCCGCACTGGGACATCCGCTCGGCCGCCTACAGGAAACGTTATGTGCTCATCAAGACGGGAGACCTGGGACTTTTCTCGGCCACGACACCGTTGATTCTCGCCAAAAAGTTCACGGTCGCCAACTACGTCAATTTCAGTCATACCTACGGCCAGCCCATCATCCACGGAAAGACCGTCAGCGAAAACAACATGGACCGCAAGCGTCTGGCGCAGGACATCTCCAATGCCGCCCAGAACAAGGTGATCGTGACGGGGTTGGAAGACGAGGTGGATATCAAGACCTTCACCATGTCCAACAGCGAGAAGATTTACACCGGCCTGATTCAGTTTGCCAACCGGGAGGTCTCGAACCTTATTCTCGGCTCCGAGTCAATGGCCGGAGGCATGCAGTCGTATGTCGGTTCCACCAAGGCACATCAGGACATCTTCCGCGACCGCATCGAGGTGTACCGCCGTTACATCGAGAACGTGATGAACGAGCAGATCATCCCCCGGCTCGTAGAGATGGGCTATATCCCCGCCGGACTGGAATTCAAGTATTCCAACCGCATCGACATGAACAACGAGGACCGTATCAAGCTCTACGCGCTCATCACGGACAAATACGAAGTGGCGGCGGACGAAATCGAGAAAGAGTTCGGTATAGCGGTTGGCAAGCAGCTCAACGTGATACCCGGTATGGGAGGCGGCATTGCAGTCGGCGGAAGTTCCTCCGACCGGGGCATCATGTCGGACGAGGAATACTACAAACGTTACGGTCATCCCCGTGGTGTAAAACAAACCGATACCAACCCGTAGCCATGAGAATCACCCTCGAACAATTCTGCGAGCAGTGGGCACCGAAAGGCAACGGCCGGTATCTGCCCAACAAGATGGAGTTCAACACCCATGACTTCGTGACAATGGCCGGCGAATACTCCAAGAGCCGGTTCCGCACCAGCTTTGCCGAAGGCGGCTTTTACGGCAGCGGCAAGCCGTGGCCAAAGCGCAAATCACGCTGGGGTCGGAAATTCACCCATCCCGTAATGAACGAAACCGGAACTTTGGCGCGCTCCATCACCGGGGAGGTCAGTCGTATGGACAAAACCAACATCACCCAACGCGGCTACGGTGAACTGAGGAAGATTTTCCGCCGGGGAGCCCATTATACCATCCGAACCAAACCGACCAACCATAACCAGCATGGACAATATGGACACCTAAAATGCTATGCTGCCATACACAATACCGATCCAGCGCTGAAACTTTATAAAGTTAATAAAGGTAGTGATAAACTACCTGAGCAACGGCAGTTTATCGGCATCAGCCCGAAATTGAACCATACCATCAACCAACTGTTTATCCCCATCCTGTTCCGGGGATTTCCCTTTCCGAACCCATGATCAGAGACAAGAAACCATATAATCCACCCGTAAACGGTTCCGCTCTCGGAGCGGAACAACCTGCGGTCGTCGTGCCCGAACAGGTATCGGAGAATCCGTTCGTGAACATGTATCAGGCTGTCCGCCGTGCCATCCTCACATTGCGGGCAAATCCGGAAGAGCCGCAAAGTCCGCCGTTTTTCAAGACCATCATGATCGACACGGGGCAGTTCTCCCGAATCGTGCGCAGCGAGAATCTGGAAATGGAAATCGCCTTTCCGGCCATCTTCATCCGCTTTGTGAACGTGCGCTACCTCGTACAGCAGCAACGTATCGGCGAGGGCCGCGCCACCATGCGCATCCGCTTCATCCTCAATACGCTCAATCACACCGATCCGGAGCGGGAATGCGACCCGTTCATCGTTTTCCAGCGGTTGAACGTCGCCATTCAGGATGCCAAAAGCCATGAGCCGGCACTCACGGAGCGGTGCAATCTCCTTTACTTCGACATGCCTGTGACGACCAACATGTTGCAGGCGTACTGGGTGGATTACGAGGTCTGGTTCCGGGAATCCTCCGCCTGGAAATACCGGAACTGGGTCGAACGCTATCTGGTCATGCCGCCCTTCACGCAACATGCCGATGCTCCGCAGCACGACACGGCAGGACACGGGCATCACGCCGAGCCGGTTTACGAAAAGGTTACGGGATTCGAGCCGTCGGTCGATGTGCCGGACCTGCCGGAGGAGGATGAAAAAGAACCCGAAGAGGAAAAGCCGGACGAGGATGTCCCGAATGACCCCGGAAGCGGATTATAAACCATTTCACACGAGCGAAGCTATTCTTACCCAAAGGAAAAGATGAACACGGAAACTTTTGAACATATCGTCTGTCAGTCGGGCGCCGGTCGTCCGGCTTCCATCCGCTTCTTCGGCCGCATCACGGAAGAGAGTGCAGGGCGTTTCAGCGAGGCGTTCGACTTTTTGGAGAACATCGTGCGTCCCTCCCTTATCCGGGTACTCATCAACTCGGAGGGTGGCTCGGTACTGCACGGCATGACGGTCTATGCCGCCATACAGAACGCTTCGGTGCCTACCGAATGCGTCATCGAAGGCATGGCCGCCTCGATGGGCTCCGTCATCTGGGCCGCCGGGGACAAGTCGTTCATGCGCGATTACGGCATTCTGATGATTCACAACCCGTTCCTGCCTGACGATGACGGGGAACAATCCGATTTGGTCAAAGCCTTCACAACGCAGATCGAGACCATTTACCGCAAGCGGTTCGGGTTGAGCCGCGAGAAAGTCCGGGCCATCATGGACGGAGATACCGGGCAGGACGGGACATTCTTCGATGCCGCGGCAGCCGTGAAGGCGGGCATCATCCCCGAAAGCCATGTGCTGAAGACCAATAAGCAGCTTCGGGATAAAGTCCGCGCCGATCTGTCGGGTATCACGGACACGGCGGCCATACAAGCCGTAATGAGCCGTATTACCCCGTCCGAAACAGAGAATCACCCTTCGGAGAACAAAACCTCTATTCTTAATACGAAACTTAATCACACATCCATGAACGAAGAGAAAACATTATCCCCGGAATACAGCGCGGTGGTCGCTTCGCTCGGCATGCAGGAGAAGAACGGGGTCAAGGACGTGCTCTCCCGCATCTCGGAGCTGGCCGGTGTGGAGGCCAGACTGGCCGAAGCGGACAAAGCACTGAACGACGCAAAGACCGTCATCGCCGGTAAGGACGCCACCATCGGCAATCTCCAGAAAGACCTTGACAGTGCCACAGCCCGCTTGCAGGCTTATGAACAGAAAGAGGCCGATGCCAAAGCAAGTGCCATTCAGAGCTTCTTGCAGAAAGCTGTGGACGAAGGCAAGATTGAGGCGGATACGGTGCCCGGATGGAAAGAGATGGCTGCCACGAACTTCCAGTTGGTGCAGGACACCATCGGTTCGATTCCCGCCCGCGAGAAAATCAGCGAGCAGATCGCCACCGACCCCGACAACGCCAAAGCGGCCGCCGATGCCCTGAAGAGTGCCGGCCAGAAGATGGCCGAACAGGTCGAAGCCGTCGTGGGCAAGGACTTCGCCTTCAAGAAACTGCAATAGCCCCGTCCGGCGGGAGACGTACCGTCCCGCCACCTCGATACACATAAACTGATTTGCCGGAAGTGGTTTACCGCTTTGAGTCGATGCTCCCTGTTCGCGGCCGAGATTCTAACCCAGAAAATCACTAACACAATGGCAGATACAGTAACTTTCTTACAGAACGGCTATGCCGGAGAGGTGTTGGAAGACCTGCTCACCTACACGGCGCAGGGCAACGACACCTTCCGCGAGGGTCTGATCCACATCAAGTCCGGCATCCAGCATAAGTACACTCTTCCCGCCATCCGGCTGGGAGACATCATTCAGGACAACGTCCCCACTCCCCAGAGTTCGCACGGAGCCAAAGGCGAGAACGGCGAGAACGAATACCAGTTCACGGAGCGTCATCTCGAACCCGCCGAGTTCATGGTTTACCTCGAATTCAACCCGCGCGATTTCGAGGCGTATTGGAAGTTCGCGCAGCCGACGGGCAACCTCGTCTTCCGCGAGCTCGATCCCAAGTTGCAGGCCACGATGCTGCGCCTTCTGATGGACAAGAAAAACGAGTTCATCGGCAATGCCATCTGGACTTCGGCCAAGGGCGGTGCGGCCGCCGCAGGCATCACGGCTCCTGCCGGTGCCGTGCAGATCGGAGCCGGTAAGGAGAAATACTTCGACGGCGTAATCAAGCGTATCATCGACAACGTGAACGCCACCGACGCCCAGACCATCGCAGGCGGTCAGTGCATCGTCTCCGGTACGACCGAGCTCAAGGACGGTGCTGCGGTCGAGGCAGCCCTCTACTCGATGTGGCGGAAATGTCCCAAGCAGATCCGCAAGCGCTCGGGCCTGAGCATCGTCATGGGCTGGGAAGCGTGGGACGCCTACGATCAGTATATCACCGACAAGATGGTGAAATACTCCGAGAACAGCGAGGTGAACCGCTACCGCTTCAAGGGCAAGCGCATCATCCCGATCACGGGCGTGCCGGAGCACACCATCGTCATGGGCAACTTCACGTCGGGCATGGACTCCAACCTGTGGATGGGCGTAGACTACGCCAACGACACCGAGGTCCTGAAGGTGGACCGTCTGCAATCCAACTCGGAGCTCTTCTTCTTCCAGATGCGCATGAAGATGGACGTGAACATTGTCAAGCCTGCCGAGATCGTCGTCCATACGGCCTACACCAAAACGGCATAACCCTTTACCGAATCACCGAATATCAACGTGCGGGGGATGGACACCATACTCCATCCCCCTTTTTCATACCGAACTATCTATGGCAAAGACTCAAACGACCATTCCCGAAACAGATACCGCCCAGCCGGATGCGACAGTAGCCGCACCGCCGGCAGCAACCGTAGAGAAAGATACGGCAACCGAGAAATCCCCGAAGAAAGAACAGGTACAGAAAGCGGCGGCCGAGATTCCTGCTGCGGCGTTGGCCATCCTCGGAAAGTTCCCCGACTACAAGGAACTCTACATCGATGCCGACGGCAGCATGTACACGCCGCAGACCGCTCCGGCCATCCGGGGCAAAGCTATTCTTTACAAGAATCCCTATTACAAATCATAACACGCAGGCGATATGGCATTAGGCAATGTAATCATCAAGGATGTGGACGGCAACCTGCCGTATGCCGCATCCGCAAGCAACGAGAAAATCACGGGCCTGCTGTTCGACGTATCGGGGCAGCCCGACCTTTTTACCTCCGGTTACGGTAAAAGCAACGAGGCGAACGTGGCGCTGGGCGATGTAATCTGCATCACCAGCCGCAAATCCTCCGTGCAGGACTTCGGCATCAAGGAGCGTGTCGCGTGCGACCTTGACGAAGAGACGAACGAAAACTTCCTGTTCGGCATTCCGGCCTATCACATCCGCGAGTTTTTCCGCATGAGCGGCAACATCGACGGTTCGGGGCGCCTGTATGTCATGTTCGCGGACTGCTCCGAGAACTGGGATGCCCTCGACGTGATGCAGCGTGCCGCAGACGGGCTCATCTCGCAGGTGGGTATCTGGACCGAGCAGCCGCTGTGGAAACTCAACGGCGAGCAGGAAAAATACAACCTGAACCTCGTCAAAGGCATCAACGACAAGGCAGTGGCTCTGGCCGAGCTGAACCAGCCTCTGTCAGTGGTACTGTGTGCCAACCCGTCCAACACGGGCGGCGACACGGAAGAGGCGAAGGTCATCGACCTGAACCGCATTCCGTCGGCCATCTGCGAATCGTCCCGTACCAGCGTCATCTTCGGCCAGGCCCGAAACGACCAGAACGCGACGATTCAGTACCGCAACCCGAACCATACGCCGGTCGGTTTTCTGGGTGCTGTCATGGGTGCCCTTGCCAAGGCAAGCGTTCACGAGTCCATCGCCTGGGTGCGTCAGTTCAACCTCTTTACCGACGATTTCCAGCAGATCGAACTCGGGTTCGGCGACCTTACGCTCGATGCCGAGGACGAATTCGTATCGACCAACCTGTACGAATCCCTCTCGCCGGTGCTGCTGGACGAGCTGGATGACAAGGGATACATTTTCCCCATCAAGTATTCTGGCCGGGAGAACGGTATCTACATCTCCAAAGACCAGACCTGCTCCAACGGAGACTACCGCACCATTGCCCGCAACCGCACCATCAACAAGAGCCGCCGTGCCGTGCGCGAAGCCTTGCTCCCGTATCTGCACAGCCCTCTGATGGTGAATCCTGCAACGGGCTTTCTCGCACCCTCGAAAATCACGGCCTTCAAGACCCTGATCGGTGACATACTGGCCAAGATGCAGACGGCGCAGGAGATCAGCGGCTATGCCGTGACCATCGACCCCAACCAGAACGTGCTGGTGGACGATACGCTGCGCATCAGCTATGTCATCGTACCTGTCGGCGTGGCCGTGAAAATCTATGTCGAGGAGGGCTTATCACTAACCGCTAAATAGATGTAAACATGGCAATCATAAACAACGTCGCATACTCTTGGTCGATGATTACCCTGGCCAGTACGGCCTTGGGCATCGAGGAAGGCTCCACCGTACTCGAAGGCGTTTCGGGTATCAAATGGAGCAAGAAACGCAAAATCGAGCCCAACTACGGTCTGGGCGGGAAACCGGTCAGCCGGGGTTTCGGCAACATCTCCTACACGGCGAGCATCACGATGGACTATGCCACGCAGCAGACCCTACGCTCTACCTACGGCAGTCTGATGGACATCGGAGAGTTCGACCTGATCATCTCGTTCGCCAACCCGATGGCCAGCGACGACTGGACGACCACCACCGTCACGCTGAAAGGCTGTATCTTCAGCGAGGACGGCATGGAGAGCCAGCAGGACGACACCAATATCGTGCATGAATTCGACCTCAATCCGTTCGATATCCAAATCGGTGACGGGGATACCATTTAGGGACGGATTATGGATGTAACTTTTGAAGGAAAATCCTCGACAGGGAAAAACGAATGGCTCACACCGCCACATATTCTGCGGCGGTTGGGGCCGTTCGATTTGGACCCTTGCGCTCCCGTGGACCGACCGTGGAATACGGCGGCACACCATTACACCATCGAAGATGACGGGCTCAAGCAACAATGGTTCGGGCGCGTGTTCTGCAATCCTCCGTATGACACGGCACTCATCGTACAGTTTATCAGGCGTTGCGTGGAACACCGCAATGCCATTGCCTTGACTTTTGCGCGAACAGACACAAGGTTATTCCACGAGCAGGTGTTTCCGAATGCGGATTCCATTCTGTTTATTAAAGGACGTCTGAGTTTCTATCACGTGACAGGACAGCAGGGAGGTACGGCAGGCGCTCCGTCCTGCCTGATCGCTTTCGACAAAGAAAATACCGCAGTGCTGGAACGCTGCGGTATCGAAGGTAAATTGGTAAAAATTTGAGAGTTATTTACTGTTTTCGTGTTCCGGAGATATGCCGACAGGCCGGAGTGTGACCAGAAAATCTAAAAAGGACAGTAAAGCGTTACTGAGATAAACGATGGCATCTGATTTCCATGCAGATACCATCGTTTATTATGCTTGAATATAAAGTGTTTCCCAGTATTTCTGCAATCGTTCTTTTATTACGGTCATTACTGTTTCAAAGGACAGCTCCTCCGTGTATTTGATTTTCCGCAAGAAGCCTTTCCAGAAAGCAATACGTGTCGGATTTTTCACGAACCCTTCCGTAAACAAGATGTGATCCGGTTTGTATCCGGTTTCTCTATTCGAGAAGGTGGCGACAATAGCCTGTTGCAACATCTCTTCGTTCACTTTGTTGCTTACCAGAATGCGGTACACGTCAAAAAAGTCTTTCATCCGGCTGTTCTCTTCCGCCAGATCAATCATGGCTTGAAATTTCTCCGCTACGACCGTTTCCAATGAATAGGCCATGATATTGACAGCCGGAGTTTCTTTCAGCAATACCGGATAGTCCAGTTCTTCGGGTTTCGGTGTAATTACATCTCCGAACCCGATATCCATTGAAATGATTTGACGGATGGTATCCATCCGAGCCGTAACATGGAGTCGTATGCCATGATATTCCTTGTTTACCGTAATCTCTTCAGCCGAGATGCTTTCTGTGTCGAACGTCACACCATCCTCCGGACAAGACACGGCGCATATCTCCTCGAATGCCATTTTTACAAACTCCTTGTCCCTGCTGATTTTATCGCCGAGGAAGTCTATGTCCAAGGTCGGACGTGCACGGAACTGTTCGTGAGCATACAGCAACGCACCACCTTTCAGAAAGAGTCTCTCCCGAAAACGGCTTTGAGACAGGCGATACAACAAGCGTTCTTGAATGTAACGGGTCAATATGAGCTGGTAACCCAACTTTTCCGCTTTGGATATGTTCAGGAGCTTTGCCCTGACTGATTTTCCATAATCTTTTTCTCCCATATTTTATAGCTGTATTTCCAGATATTTTTTCATTGTCGATGCTACACGCATAATTTTGGCGTATTTCATCAGTTTATCGATGTCCCGCGTCTGGCGGTTCAGGTAGTTTTTCAGTATCTCGGAGCTGACATCAATACCGACTTTGTTCCGGTGTTTTATGGCGTCACAGACCGATTTTTCGATGTCATAAACGGGAACAGCAATCCCTTCTATGACGGTATGTGTGATTCCGGTTTCATAGGCCACTTCATCCCATCGATATATCGTAATGGGAGGATATTCAGGAGCCCTTACTTTTCTGTTGCGCGCTATGGCAATATAATACTCAGTCGGTATTTGGGTGGTCAGTCCATAATGAGACCATGCAGAGTACATACACAGAACACCCCCCGGAATGACTTTCTCAACATCAATCATGGTTTTAGCCATTTCATCCGGCAACAGATACACACCTGGGCGTATGCGAACCAAATCTCCGTTTCTGACCAGTTCCAGTACCTTGTAATACGTTGTGCGGTTTACGGCCTTCGCCTGATTCGCAGTAATGTAGCCTCCATTATTCCGTATGATGTTCTCAATATGCTCCATGTCTTCTTTTATCTTTTGTACAAAGTTACCACAAATTTTCAATAC
Organism: Bacteroides sp. f07; assembly: GCF_042854785.1. Taxonomy (NCBI): domain Bacteria; kingdom Pseudomonadati; phylum Bacteroidota; class Bacteroidia; order Bacteroidales; family Bacteroidaceae; genus Bacteroides; species Bacteroides sp. f07. The sequence goes on from NZ_BAABXI010000001.1 coordinate 2,458,077, forward strand.
AGTGGTACATTTGTACAAAGATTATTCCTCGACTATCTCAATATATCGAGTCGGATCAAATGAAATATGCTCATTGCCACCGACATATCCTAATTGATTCGACAGGCATCTGGTGTTTCTGATCGTTGCGTCGATGTTTCGGTGAGAGTGCCCGTATATCCAATATTCAATCGGACACGCTTCGATATAGTCTGTCAGGTCCACCATAAACGCTCCGTTGATCGGACTGTCTTGAAATTCAGGAGCCATCAGCAGCGATGAGGGGACGTGATGTGTCGTGACCACGATGTGCTTGGCCTTGCTCCGTTTTACGGCCTCGTTCAGAAACCGAAAACAGCGAAAATGCTCCTCGTTGAAGCGGGTCCACCTCAGTATGTCGTTCTCGCAACGGATATTCCTAAAATCATTCACACGCATAACGGTTTCCGCAGCTTTGTCGAACGGAATCTGTGCCCACAGAGTTGTCACGATCAAATCGACTTCCGCACCCCATGATACAATGTGATTGTTGTAATAACGAACATTGGGACGAAGGGCATAACTCCATCCGTCTTCCATCGTTGCCATATCGAATCCCCGGTAAAACTCATGATTGCCCGGAATAGCGATTACTTGTTCGTAATGGTCGGCTGCCCAGTCCCAAAACGGATGTCGCTCACAGTATTTATCGCCCAGATGTCCGATGTCACCGGCAAGAACAAGAATATCTCCCGTTACGGTCAAGGGATGTTTCTGCAAAAAACGGCTGTTTTCATCAAATTCCAGATGAAGGTCGCTTGCGTATTGTATCTTCATTTTCTCTATATATCAATATCGTTGTTATCTGACGGAATATGACCGCAAAAGCAGGTTCTTATCCTATATATAAACAGGTCTCGTATTACCTCGAAACCTGTTGCAAGATACGAATAAACAGGCAGATAGGCAATTTTTATCTGCGAAATTACACCCGTTGAAGCGATAAAGCCGCTATTCCTTTTTGTAACCAAATATCACGCAGAAATGGAAGATAAGAATCTTACGCTGGAGCAGGAAGCCCAGATTAAGGAGAAAGCGGCCGCGCTGAAGGCCGAGAAGAAAGTCCGCAAAGTCTATCCGATGGTCGTGTTCGGCGATACGGAATGCGGCGAGAAAGAGTTCTACGTCGCCTACATGGGCGAACCGACCTTCCCGCAGTTCTCGAAGTTCATGGCGGCATCGAAGAAGGACGAGGTGAACGCCATGCGTCAGCTCGCCCGCGACTGCTTCCTCGACGGCGACAAGGAACTGGTGGACAACGAATCGCTGTTCCTCTTCGGTCTGATGTCGCAGCTTTCGGAGATCATCACCACCCGTCAGAGCCTGCTGGTAAACTGATAGACACCTGGGCGGTACGTGACGACCAGCGGATTCGTCAGCGGCTGATCTATATCCGCCACTACTTTCCGGGTGTTCATCTCGACAGCATTACGGACGAGGAGTTCGCCATGCTCTCCGAGGAGGCGTTGTGGCTTCACCAGCAGGTACTCGTCTCCCGTCTGACCCTGCAACCGCCGTCTCCCTGATCCGCTTCCCGAAGCCTCGCAGCCCTTGTGACTGCGGGGCTTTCCTTTTCAGTCCCCGGCAGCCGAAAAGGGCTATTCTTTCAACGGATGTAAACACGCTATTCATGGCTCAAACGCAGAATTACGAAGTCTATTACGATATAAGGGTCAATGCCACGGAAGGAACCGAGCAGGTCACCGCCTTTGCCAATGCCGTCGAGAAGCTGAGCAAGGGCCGTGTGAGCTTTGCGCCGGTCGTGACCAACATCAACGAGATGATGCAGGCCGTGGAAAAGACCTTCCGTGGTAAGAACGGCAAGAAGAAGGATTTCAACTTCGACCTGGAAATCCGGACCGGCGAGACGGAGAAGCGGCTGGAGGGTGTCAAGAACCTGCTGACCGAAATCAAAGAGCTGACGCAGGGCATCAGGCTGACCATCAATCCCGGTGAGAAAATCGACGGCCGTGCGCTCCGTAATCAGACCAATAAGCTGGTCGGCAAGAAAAAATTGGACGAGCAGCAGGCCGAGGCGAAACGGAATGCCGCTTCGGCAGTCAAGAGCGTCATGGACACCCAGCGGACGGTCACCCGTTCCATCGGCAAAATCAACTCGGCCCTCGCTCATTTAGAGAAAGGGCGTGAAGTAAACATCAAGACCGATGCGGCCCGTGTACGCTTGCAGGAGATTCTCACACTTTTAGGCAATATCCGGGGTGCTGCCTCTATGACGCTGCATCTGGGTACGGCAGCTCCGGCAACCTCCGTTCCTGTCGGTCCGGTCGTGCGGCCTCCGTATGCTCCGGTCGCGGCGGCCGGACTCTCCGACAAAGAGCAGGCGGGGCTGAACAAACGTCTCTATGCGGACGAGGCCATGAACCGCCAGCGCATGCAGCAGGCCAAAGAGAAAGCCGCCTTGCAGGTGGAGACCTTCCGCCAGATGTCGGAGATCCGTGCCGCCGAGCGTGTCGCACGCCAGCGGGAAAACGAACGTGCGCGTGCCGACCGGGAGTTGCGCAAGACATCCGAGCGCACCCGCCGTGAGGAACTCAACGCGGAGAAGAAACGCCGTCAGGCCGAGGAGACCCAGCGGCGGCGCAACGCAGCCCGTGCGGTGACTTCCATGCGCCGTCAGGCGGCTTTCGAGGATTCCGTGTACGGCAGTAAACGCCGTGCGGCCATCAACCGCATTCAGTATTCCAAGGCTCCGTCGTGGCGGAACCTCCCGATGGCCGGGATGCTCAACGCCTATATGGCCTACAACTTCCTGCGCACGCAGTTCACGGAGGCCGTCGAGTATTCCAACATCATGCAGTCGGCACACTCGATTCTCCGGGTTGCCGATTCCGACCTGGCGACCTTCGAGGGACGTTTCGACCGGATGGCCCGGTACGTGCGCCGCATCGGCGTTGAAACCAAATTCACGGCCATCGAGGTGGCGGGTGCGGTGAAATTCCTCAGCATGGCCGGTATGGGTATCGAGACCATCAACGAATCGATCCGCCCGATTACGAACCTTGCGCTCATCGGGGACAACGACATCTCGCAAATCGCCGACCTCGCCACCAACATCCAGACCGGCTACAACATCAAGAACACCAGCATGGGCTCGGTGGCCGACATCCTGGCCTCTACCGTTTCGCGTTCCAACGTGAACATCATCGAGATGGCCGAATCCTTCAAGATGGCGGCCGGTTACCTGCGTCTGTCAGGCGTCGATTTCACGGAGGCGTCCGCCGCTATCGGCGTTCTCGGCAACATGGGTATCAAGGGAACGATGGCGGGTACGGCTTTGCGAGCCATGTCCACCCGTTTCGCCAAGCCGACCAAAGAGGCACGGGAGGCGTTGGACCGCCTGGGTGTGAAATTTACACGCATGGAGGACATCTACGGCAAGCAGGTGGAAAAACTGCGTCCGCTGGCCGACATCTTCGAGGACCTGAACAAGAAGGGGGCGACGATGGCCGACATGCAGACCATCTTCGGCAAGATCGGAGGCAACGCCGCCATGATGTTCGTCAGCAACTACGGACAGCTCCGCACGCTTGCATCGCAGAACCGGGCATCGCAGGGCATCTCCTCCGAGCTGGCACAGGTCAAGCAGGACACGACCAAGGGGTTGTGGTACCAGATGACCTCCCAGCTCACGGAATCCTTCATGCAGGGGTACGAACTCGTCGAGCCGGTCATCCGGAGCACGCTGAAAGACTTCCTTGCCAAGTTCAATTCCCGCGAGTTCGCCCGAGGACTCGCCTCCATCGGGCAGGGCGTCATGAGCCTGCTCTCCGTGCTGGGCAACTTCGCTTCGTGGATGACCCGCAACTTTTACTGGATCGAGCCGCTTCTGTTCACGGGCTTTGTCGCCACGCGGCTGTTCAAACTTGCCGGTGCCCTGACCAATGTCGGTGTTGCGGTCGGCTTTATCGGCAAACAGGCCGCCGGTAACTCCATCGCCGAGCTGGTTTCCGGTCTGACCGGCCTGACCGGTGCCCGAGGAATCAAAGCACTCTCTTTCGGGAACAAACGGGCACTTGTCACAGCCTTGCAGGCCGCCGGAGTCAGCGGCAAGGGAGCGATGGGACGTGCCTTGCTGCAAGGCGGTGCCGGTTCCTTCGCCGCCCGTGCCGGATTCTCATCGCTGTTCTCCTCGCAGGTCGCTACGGGCGGCGGTCTGGTCGGTGCCGCTGGTTCCCTGAGTGCCATCGGCACAACCGCCGTAGCCGCCACGGCCGGCATTTCGGCCTTAGTGGGTGCGTTAGGCTGGGTCGCTTACAAAACATGGCAGATTAAGAAAGCCAAAGATGCCGTACTGGAAGACATTACCGCCAACGAGAAATACCGCTATCCGGTTATTGAAGACCTGTACGCGGCCTTGCACAAAACCTACCAGCAGGCCCTCGACACCAAAAAGGCGGTGGACGACCTGACCACGGGCAAGACCATCGAGGAGAGCAGCGGCCATAAGATCGGCGCTTTTACCAAAAACTGGTGGTCCGGTTGGGCCGGGAGCTTCGCCGTCGGTGCGTCGGAGGGAATGCTTACGATCGACGATGTGTACAGTCCGGAAGACGCCCGTCAGGACGACAGCCGCGAGGCCATTACGGCCATTGCCCGCCGTGACAGCCAGTCGCGTCTGAATGCCGCCTACGCCGAGTTCGGCAAGATGTCCGACCCGTTTGAAGTCCGTGCCTTTATCGAGAACATCGCCCTCAAATACGGCCAGCAGGCGGTAACGGCAGCCGAAGCCGCAAAGAAACTCGGTCTGGACAAACCTTTCTGGTTCGAGCGTAACGGCAAGGTTACCTATACTAACGCTCTCGGAGACCTGCCGGAGGTGGCTGCGGCCTATACACCTACCTACGCCGCCTACCAGAACAGCACCACCGTGAAACACATTACCACGGCGGCGCAAGGCTATCTCGACGCCATCGAAAGCATGGCCGGAGCCCGTGCCCTGATCGAAAAGTCGGGATTCGACTACGGCGAGCTGCCCCGTGGCGGCTTTACGCAGAACAAAGACGGGCTATGGGTGCAGAAGGCTTTGAACGCGCAGGCTACCGACAAGGAGCGTCAGGAGATGCTGGCCGGCCGGCAGCGTGTGCACCACCTGTTGGTAAACCTTTCCGGCACCCTGCGCCAGGTATTCGGCGGTTCTTCGGAAGCCGCGGAAAACATCCTCCGCAAGGCGGGTTTCTCGGCCGCGCTCTACGCCAACGAGCCGGACTCGAATGATACCTCCCCGTTCAACGCCAACCGCATCACGAACATAGGAGATGACGACGGCGGCGCGGGCGGCAACTACTCCGGTACGGGGCGTCTATCTTCGGCGGCTCCCAAGCAGGTCATCGTCAACATCACCAACCTGATGAGCGTGGAGACCATCGACCTGTTGAAATCGCCCGAAGGCCAGACCGCCGAGATCCAGCACTTCAAGGAACAGATGGCGCAGGCCCTTATCGACGTGGTGCATGACTTCGACGCCTCGTGGAACGGTTAATTAACGAAAAGACAACGACATGAAGAACCTATTCGGCAGCAGATTGCTCAATATCGGAGCCTCGACACTTCTCAGCGGAGGCATCCTTTCGCACGGCGGACTGGGCGGCTACATCAGCGATACCGTCCGTCGCGCCATCGGTCTGGGACTCGCGGAGTTTCAGGACGGTGCCGTGCACTACTTCTCCAAGAACAGTGACATCCTGAAACGTGCCGTCATCCAGTTCGCCTGCCAGACCGCCTACGGCATGCTCCGCTCTTACCCCCGCTATATCAAATACTGGGAACAGAAAGAGCGGGACAAGTACCTCGAAACGCAGTCGCAGAGTGCCATCGTCAACAAATCGGGACAATACTACCAGCTCATCAAGGAGCAGCAGGCTGTGGCCGAGAAGAAGAACTACACCGACAGCATCGTGGGTCGCACGGTGGCGGACTACATCGAATTGAAAATCAGCGGTGAGGGAACCTACTACGACAAGGAAAGCGGCAAGGTGGAGCCCAACAGCAAATACGGGCTGATCACCTTCGTCGATTTGGGTCCGCAGGTACAGCTTTCCTCGAAGAACAACATCGTGCTGACCACGGTGCAGGGCCGCGACTATACCCGCAAGGAGTTCATTTCGGGCGGAGATCTGGAATTTACCGTAAACGGTCGGATAACCAGCAAATATCCCGACGTGTATCCGGAAGCCGAACTGTCTAAATTCCTGAAAATCGTCCAGTACAAAGGTGTCATCGACTGCGACAACACCATCCTGCGGCAGTTGAAAATCTCGCAACTCATCATTCTGGGTTACTCGCTTCCAACCGCCGAATACCGAAACGTGCAGCCCTATACCTTGCAATGCGTGGCGGTGGAACCCTCCGAGGCGGTAGAGCTGATTTCCAAAGATGCGGAGGTCGTGGACGAAGCCATCGAACATACGAACAAATGGATCAAGTGGGTACGGTTCGGCACCGACGTCATCGACCCGACCTCCATACTAAAATTGAACAACCTATGGCTGTAGCACCGCTCGACGTACTATGCTGTCGTATTTCCATCGGCGATCCCGACCCGGGGAACCCGATGGCGATACAGAACCCCGTCACACTCACGGAGGTGCAAAATGTCGAAATCGTCGAAACCTACAAGAAGCTCATCGGCACGGCGACCATCCGCTTTCCAAAAGGGACCGTTTTCCGTTCCACCATCGTCGGAACTGCCACCCTCGAAGGCAAGGATGCCAGCCGGATAACCACCGAGGTCATGCAGGACGGCGTGGTCATTGAGAAACGTTCCAGCTACTCGGCGATGGACGCCACGACCTTCAAAATCGGGCAACGGGTGCGTATCCGTTTGGGATATAACGGGATGTTGCGCACGATGTTCGACGGGTACATCACCGGCTACAACACCGAGAGCAGCTTCGAGTTGAAATGCGAAAATATGGCCTACAAGCTCAAACTGAAACAGGCTCCCAAGTTCGAGACGCCGGCATCGGGCACGAATGTGAATGATGTGATGGAAGGCAAACACAACCTTCTGAAAGATACCGGGTTCAAACTGCACTCCGAGACCAAACGGTTCGACATCCAGATCGGAAAAATTAAAATCACCGACAACTTCACCGTGGCCGACATCCTCTCGGCGTGGAGCCGTTACCGCATTTACTGCTTTCTGAAATACGACGAGAACAGTCCCGACCAGATGCCTGCCATCGCCATCGGCCGCCCGTATTCATCGGCCAAGAGCCAGCCCCGGTTTCCGGAAGACACGTCGTCCGGCCCTTTCCGCATACGCTTCGACACGCACGTGGCATCGTCGGACTTGAAAGTGCTCAAAACCGACCCGAAATTCCTTGCCGTGCAGGCCAAGGCATTGGGTTCGGACGAGAAATTCTTCGAGGTAACGGTGCGCCTGAATCCCGACTACGACCCGAATACTCCCGGCAGCAAGGAGTTTCAGACCGTGAACGCCACGCAAATCAGCAAAAAGACGCACAAGGTCACGGGCAACACCACGGCCAGCGGCGCACAGACCCGCACGAAAGCCGACCTCTCGACCTACACCATCGTGCCCTACATGTCGCCGAACATGAAAATCAATTCCGACAAGCTCGTCGAGGAGGCCATCGAATACTTCCGCAGCTACAACCTGAACGGCATCAGCGGTTCGGTGACGCTCTTCGGGGATTTCGGGTTATATCCGGCTTGCCAGGTGGAGCTTACCGATGACCGGAACCCCGCCAAGAACGGCACCTATATCGTCGAGGAGGTTACGACCACCTTCGGGACGGGAGGCTACCGGCAGAAAATCACGATACCGCATAAAATCAAAGGAACAAAGACAACGTATGGAGACAAAGCATAACTCACAGGACAACAACCGGCGGATGATACAGGAGGCGATCCGCAAAATCGCATTGGGGCGCAGTATCGAGCGTATCGAGATGGCTCCGGGCGGCATGGGCGGTGTGGGTACCGCCCGCATGATTCACGGCTATGTTGCCAAGATACATGACGACCCCGGCGATGAAGAGTTCGCCGACTACGGCGGCACGGTGGACGTGGGCGAATATCCCGACGAGACGGCCTCGGCGGGCGGTATCATCCACAAAGGCGTGTTGCTGGCTGCCGCGCGGAACAACGAGGGCGGTTTTCTCATCGTGCCGACTCTTTTCTCGGAGGTAACCATCGTCCTGGACGCTGCCACCCGCCATGCCTACATCGTCAACTACTCCCATGCCGAGACCATCCGCATGGAGGCACACTCCGAGGTACGTATCGGTATGACGGAAACCGAGGCTCTCGACCCCGACAGCGACTCCTCGCCCGACTACGACGAACTGGAACCGACCGGAAACGAAGCCCATACCAACTACACGGCCGACGGTATCACGGCAACGGTCAGGAACGACAGCGGCAAAGAGTCGTCGGTCGTGCAGGGTGCGGAAGAGATCACGCAGACCGTCGATAAGTCGGAAGTCAAACAGACCGCCGACAAAATCGTGCATAAGGTAAATTCCACGACCGTTGCCGTAGCGGATAACAAAGTGACGCTCGGCGACGAAAACGCCACCGAACCGCTTGTTTTGGGGAACGAGCTGGCGCAGCTCATGCTGGACTTCCTGACAGAGTGCAGCAAGATCATGACACCTACGCTGATGGGAACCATGCAGCCGCTGAACTTCCCCAACTTCCTCTCGCTGACCTCCAAGATTCAGAAATTCCTGTCCAAAACCTCCTATACCAAATGAGCGTTACCCTTCATCCCGGCATCGGCGGTCTGGATCCGCAGAGCCTGTGTTACAGCATCTACCGCCAGTTATACCAGACCTTCTTCAACGCCCAGGAGCGCAAGAGCGAGGAGAATCCTTACGGAGTGGAGGAAGGTGACGACACGTCCATCCGTCTGCACAACACGGCTTACGGGTTTGCCGAGGCGATTTCGTCCGGTGTTTCCGGGGAGGGCGGCGGCACCGGTAACTGGGCCGGCTATCTGCCCAGAAGCGGCGGCGACATGCAGGGGCCGTTATGCGCCGACTACGGCTTTGCCGCCGGCATCGACAACCGTCGTCTGCTGGAAACGTACCGCACCTCGCAAAGCGATGACGAGGGAAACATCATCGGTTACACCTACGGTATCCGCCTGACCGGCGACGTACATGTCGGCGGCAACCAACTCTTTGTGGGCGGTATGCAGCCGCTCCGTTGCGAGCAGGCTACCGGTACGATTTACCTGAGCGGGAAACGGGTCGATTTCGCCGACGCCCACCTTTCCCTGACCGGAAGTATCCTGTTGGGCGAAGCCAAAGAAAACGGAGTGCTCCTGACTTCGGACAACCTGCTCATTCATGGACGCGAAGTCTATTACGGCGGTAATGCCAACCTTCCCACCGTGGACTGGTCGATGCACGACGCTACTGTCGCCGGTTCCCTCAAAGTCACGGGAGCGGCGACACTCTCCGGAAAGCTGCGTGCCTTGCAAGGCGTGGAGTTGGGAGACGGCGGGCGTCTGCTCTTCTCCGTTCTCGGGAAGAGTGTATCCTGTCTGAGCGACCTTACCTTTTCAGCCGGATGCGGCGTGCGAATCAGCGGAGTTACCGTACTCAAAGGTTCCAGTGTGAGCGACATCCGGTTGGAGGGTGCCGACGGCGACCTGCTTGTGGGCGGCGACCGCACGGTTAAAATCCGGTTGATGTCGAACCTCACGGACATCGACGGCGAGCATGTCCTGCTCTCCCCATACGGGGCGGCGTACTTTCCCGACTCCATCCGGGTGCGGCACAACTACGGCGGGGACTTGCTCTCATCGTACCGCACCGACAGCGAGGACGAAGGCATCATCATCCATAAGCGGCTGCGCTTCGGAAGCACGGGCGGCTGCTATCTGAACGGAGAGGACGACATGCTGGCCTTCGTTTCCCGCAGCGACCACACCCAATCTCCCGGCGGTCAATACGAACAGGTTGCAACACTATTGTTCCATGCACCCTCGACCAGCCGTTACGCTCCGCTGACCCGAACTTCAAACTCCCTGCGCATCGGTACATTCGGGGACTTTATCGTCGCCCTGAATCCCGTCGAGGTCACGGGGCACATCGGTATCGACGGGAGCTTCACCCGTCTTACGGCGGAGGGGCTATTCTTTACCGACGACATCTGTCTCAGACAGGTTAAGGACGGCATCCGTCACAGCGGTAACGCCTATTTCGACGGCAGCCTCTCCTCGGAGCGGTTCACCTCCGGAATGGCCGGTACCGGTTGGGCGATCCTGCGCAGCCGAACGACGGGAAGCATCTCGGCGACCTTCGACGAACTGACCGTCCGGAAACGGATGCGGCTTTACGAACTGGAGGTGCAGCGTTCCTCGGCGACCAACGGAGCCTTGTGGGTAACCGATACCTGTTCGGGGGACAGTGTCGAGAAACTGTAAATCAGACTATGGCCCTATACGAATATTCCCGATTCAAGATACGCATCGACCCCGGTTCCAAGAAACGGCAGGGCTTGCACACCGGAGACGTCGTGCGCCGTCAGTACGTGGACGGCACACAGACCTTTTACAGCCTGATGGTCGTACTGACCACCGGTGAGGACTCCGTGCCATTGCCTGACGGGAAGGAGGCATCGTCGCCGTATTTCATCGGTGCGCTCATCGAGGGTGACGAGCCCCGCGACGGGGAGCTGCTGGATTTCGTGCGCCTCACGAGCCTGACCGATGAACGGCGCAGCGGCGCCATGTACCTGACCGCTTCGGACGAAGAAGCCCCGTACATGGATGTCATCGACGGCATGGGGACGGAACGTTCCTTGTTCCGCCCAGCATCGCTTGCCGCGTTCGGTTGCAGTGACAACGTGACATGGAGCTATCATTATCTCCCCTCGGAAGGTCCGGCCAGCCGGATTATCCGAATCACCCGTTCTACCGGTCAGACGGCAGCTTCAGTCGGTTTGCAGATTCCGTTTCCCCGGTCCGTCTCCCATCCCCAGCGTCTGGTCATTTCCTTCCGTATCCGTGCCTCCAAGGAGCTGTCCGCCGTACCGTTGCGCTTCGGGTATGCCGACGGCACAGAGACGGAAGGACAGGACACCGTGGACGTTACGACCGAATGGCAGTACCGGTTGTGCCTGATTACGGTGGATTTCCCTGCGGAATATGCCCGCGTACTGGCTTTCGACCTTTCCGGACATCTTGAACAGGGTGACTGGTGCGAGGTAGGCGACCTCAATGTCTGTCTGTTAGAAGACCTTTCCTCCTTTTCCGAAGCCGCCAAAATCCGTATCGGGCGCATCACGGGAGTTATCGACCCGCTGTTCGGCATGCTGCAAGGTTACGGGGCTTACTTTCAGCGTCTGTACGCCACGCGGGATGTCCATGTGGCCGGTACGCTGACCGCGGGTGACGAGGGCGGCTTCGGCAGCACTTTCTACGCCGGACGCATTCACAAGAACTGCATCCTCAATTCGCTGAACGGCAATTTCACCACGACGGTCGCGCGCCTTTCATCCCACTCTCCAAGCGGTATCGGCAAAAACATCCTGCTCCCCGTTAGCGGCGGGACATTGCTTTGCCAGAAAGAAGCATGGACGGAGAAACACGCGGGCGAGCATTACTGTCTATCGTTCTGGTGCTACTGCCCGTCCAAACAAGAAACCTCGTTCGATATTCTTCACGGGGGAAAGGTGCTTGCCAGCCTTATAATGCCCCAATCCTGGCAACGGGTACATATCGCTTTCGACATCGAACCTGTCCCCGGTAGCGACCTTTGCATCGATTTCCGCACCGAGAACCGGGTAGTCTGGTTTTTCAGTTCCCCACAACTCGAAAAAGGGAACGTTCCAACGCTATATCAACCCACGGACGACACCTTGAACGAAACCGACGAATACGGGGCGTGGTTCTGCCGGGGCGGTGTGGGCGGCACGATCCAGCACCCTCTGCTGCGGTTGGAGCCGGACGGTTCCATCCGTGCCGGCAACGATTCGTTCGTCATCAACCCCGACGGCAGCGGATACTTCTCCGGCGGCCGTTTCCGCTGGAACAAAGACACCATCATCTTGCAGGATGTCACCATCCGCTGGGAGGACCTGGACGAGGAGATGCAGGAACAGATGAGACCCCGTTTCGTCACCGTCGAGGGCGGTACGGTGTTTCATTATTCCGATGCCGTTTCCGGCCATCTCTGCGACCCGACGGAAATCCTCCTGACCGGTACGGCGCAAAACCTGACAGCGGATTCCTGCCGTTGGGAACACCTCGCCGCGGACGGCGGATGGAAAGACACCGGAGGGAACACGTCCGTTTACACGCTCACGCCGGACTTTCCCGGCTGGGAAGGACGGAACGTACTGACGCTCCGCTTCGTCGTCCGGTCGTCCGGCACATCGTATCATGCTACCCATACCGTCTCCAAACAATACGACGGCAGTGACGGCTATTCTTTGCATGTGGAGTCCGATTCGGGTACCGTTTTCCGTAACGAGATAGTCGAGACGACACTCCGTGCCCGCCTCTACAAAGCCGGGACGGAGATTACGGACCGGATTCCCGATGAACAGTTTCTCTGGAGCCGTATCAGCGACGATGCCGGGAGCGATGCCCTTTGGAATGCGGAAGACCACCGGGGACGCACGCTGCGGATTACCGGGGAGGATGTGTGGCGCAAGGCGGTATTCAACTGCGAGGTATTCAATCAGGCAATGCGATAAACAACCGCGTTACGGGTGAAATTCCAAAAAATTCCTATCTTTGCGCCTGAAAATAAAAAACATTGATATGAAAGAACTTGTAGAAAAAATCAACGGACTGATGGAGTCCTTCTCGAAAGATGCCAAGGCTCAGATGGAAGCCGGAAACAAAGCTGCCGGCACCCGTGCCCGCAAAGCATCGTTGGAACTGGAGAAAGCACTGAAAGAATTCCGTAAGGTTTCGATCGAGGCTTCGAAGTAAGTCCGTTCGGCAACATCGAAAAAGAAGCATGGCCAAAGGGCCATGCTTCTTTTGTTTTTACCGTTCTCGGTTATAAACTCATTGCCCACACATACGGCTATTCTTATACAAACAAAACGTATGAGCAGCCGACAACTTATCGCCCGTGGGCAAGCCACGATATACATACAGAAAGATTCCTACACGATCAGTCAATCGCTCGGGGAATATGTCTTCCCCGCAGACCATTCGGGGAAGCTACTCTCAGCCGTTACCCTGACCTCGACCGTCAAGGTCATATTGGGCGATTCGGAATACCAGGACTTTACCATCGGAGCGATTATCAAGCCGGCGGGCTTTTCGTCCATTACAGTGGACAACAGCCGGAAGACAGTGACCTATACGCTTGCCGCCGGAACGACAACCCTTGCCGACCACGGTTCACTGGACATCCCCGTTACCATTGCAGGAACATCTTACCGCCTGTCGTTCGTCTGGTCGAAAGCAAAATCCGGTGCGCCGGGTGCAGCCGGTGCCGATGCCAACCTGCTGGACTGGGTACGGGAGTGGAATACGGGGAAAACGCTCATCGACAGCCATACCGTCATCACGCCGAAACTCTTTGCCGGTGTGAAGAATACGGACGGAACCATTACGGGTACCGCCATCGGACGTTTTGCCCTCAGTACGAAAACCGCGTCGGGCAGTATTGTTACCGAAACCATCGACGGGATCTGCGGGTTCAGGAACGGTTACAAAACCTTTCTTCTGGATAACGGCGGCAATGTCCAGCTCGGTTACGGCGAGCAGTTTGTCCGCTATGATGCCGCAACCGGTAAAATCACGTTCGGTGCGGGTGTCAGTCTGAACTGGACCAATGCCATCCAGCAGGCTAAAACAGAGACCCTGAACGCTGCTGCCGCTACTGCCCAGAGTAAAGCGGACGCTGCATTGGGCAGTGCCAAGAGCTATGCCGATACGAAGAAAAACGAGGCTGTCACGCAGGCAGGCAAAGATGCGGACAGTAAAATCTCCACATTGACCACTACGCTGAACGCTTCTATCGCCGACGCCAAGAAAGCCGGTACGGATGCCCGTGCCGTAGCGGATGCCATCACCTCGAAAGCCAATACAGAGGGCTGGTCGAACAAGCTGACCTACATCGACGCAAACGGCATATTCACGGGAAAACTATCCGCCAATACCGTCAGCGCCATCAACATCAACGCCTCGCAGATTACGGCAGGCACCATTGCTACCGCCCGTCTGAATGCTGCGGAAATCCGCTCGGACATCATCAATGCGGCCTACATCAACGGTCTGACGTGTGCTTTCGTCCGGGGCACCATCGGGGGCTGGACCATCGGAGCCACCACGTTATCCAACAGCCACATCGTGCTGGACAGCGGCAACAAACGGGTGGTCGTTTACGGAGAGAACGCCGGTGTCGCCAACGGCAGGCGCGTGCAGCTTTACTACAACTCCGATACGGATTTCGGATTTTTCGCCACGGATGCCGCCGATAATTGCCTTGCCCGTTTCGGCTCGGCCAACCGGATTGCCGGCTGGAGCATCGACGCGACCCGCATCTACAAGAACAACATCGCATTGGGTGCGGACGGTTCTATCACGAACGGCAGCAAATGGAAGCTGAACAACGATGGTTCCGGCTGTATCGCTTCGGGAAACATTTCATGGAATGCGGAGGGAGTGGTGACCTTTTCGGCAGCGGTGTCGCTGAACTGGACCAATGCGGCCAACTCAGCCTTAGCCTCCGCCAAAACGTATGCGGATACAAAAAAAGCGGAAGCCGTCGATGCAGCGGCGGCAGACGCTACCAGTAAGTCCGATGCGGCCAAAGAACTGGCGCGGGCGATGGCTTTCGGTAAAATGCTCTACCGAGACCCTACTTTCCGCAAGGGCAACAACAGCACCAGTGTTTACAACAACGCCGCGAACGGTACGGTGACTGTGACCCGAACCAGCGCATCGGCTCCCAATGACAGCGGTTATATACTGGAGATTAAAACTACCGGAAATGCTACTCCTGGTTTCGGCGGATTCACTTTCCATACCACTACCGGCTACAAAAAGATATTTATCGCCCGTATCATCGCCAGGATTCCGATCGGGCGACAAATCGCCTGGGCCACAAACAACATCGGCACGGGAGGTACCAGCAAATGGCTGACACCGACCGCCGGGACGGGAGACTGGTGCGAGTACATCTACAAAGTGGAATGCGGCACGGCATCCTTTTCCACGACCAATTTCTTTTATCTGACCGAAGGGGCCGCTGCCACGGCCGAAGCACCGATTACATGGCAGGTGGCATACGCCACCGTGTTCGATGTCACCACCTCGGAGCGTTACACAACCACCATAGACGCCAACGGCATCTATACCGGTACGCTTACTGCGGCGCAGGTCAATGCCGTCGCCATCGATGCAGGCAGCATCCGGACGGGGACGCTCAGTGCCGACCGCATTGCGGCGGGGAGCATCGACGCTTCCAAACTCGATGCGGCCAGCATCAAGGCCAACATCATCAACACGGACTATATCAACGGTCTGACCTGTACATTCGTTCGAGGTAAGATCGGCGGGTGGACCATCGGGGCGGACAACATCACGGCCGGCAGTGTCGGCACCATCGGCGCCATGCCGATTCAGATCCGCTCCGCGGCCAGCGGTTCGGGCTATTGGTACACCGGTGCCTACAAACCGCTCGGTATCGTGATGACCTGGCACCAGAGCAGCAATGCTGGGCATGTGGTCTTCGGGCAGATCGCCGCTTCGGGCAGTACGGTCAAGACAGGATTCCTCGGTATCCAGATGATGACGTGGGATAACGTGGAATACTTCTGTCTTTCGGCCAACTATACCAAGTCGGGCGCCAAGGAGATTTACAACCGCATTGCCGGCTGGGCTTTCGACAACACCCGTATCTGGAAAAACAACGTCTCGCTGGGTGCCGACGGCTCCATCACCAACGGTACGCGGTGGAAACTCAACAACGACGGTTCCGCCTCGTTCGGCTCGGGGCGCAGCCTTTTCAACACGGACGGTTCGGGACAGGTGGCCAACGGCAAATTCAAGTGGGATGCCGCCGGGAACATCACCGCGCAAGGCGGGCAATTCAAGGACGTGACCATACAGGGAACCATCCGCAGCGCCTTTGTCCAGAACGACCCGTCGATTTGGATCGTAGTAGGCGGCGGCACGACCAGTGAGGTACAGACCGACCCCGTGCATTACGACAACGTGGTGTGTACACAGACGGGAGGCTGGAACGAAAACATCAACCTGCAATGGACCCTGGAAAACTCCGGCCGCCGGATTTGCCTCGTCAATTACAAATGGGGCTCGACCATCTCGACGGGCTACATGTCCATTACGGCACCCAGCGGCAAATACTTCTTCGAGGACGGCATCTCGAAAACGACGCTCAAATTCTCCCGGGAGGTCATCGAAATGATCGGTTACGGGGATGACAAAACCTTCTTCGGCTGGATCGTGCTCAACCGCCGCGACCTGATGACTACGGGCAAATACGGGAAATACTTGCAGGTACTGGCTTCCGGCATCGTTACGGGCACCGCTTCCAGTGCCTCTATCAGCTACAACACCTTCGACGGTTCGGCGGGTGTTTCCGTTACCCGTCTGGGGAAAGGTCAATACCGGGTTTATCTGCCATCGTCATGGGGGCTGGCCAGCAAATACATGGTTGTGGCGACCGGCATTTTCTCTACGGTGGACAATACATCCATCTATCCTTCCGTGAAGGGTATCTACTCCTACTATTTCGACATCTATACGCAAGACGACTCCACACGCAACGACGGTTCCTTCAATTTTATGGTCATCAGCACCAATAACTGGGACCATTAGCAAACCATCGGGCGCCCATGCCGCTATTCTTATACAAAACGATAAAACATGATGAACATCATCCGCATCACAACGACAAAGACAGCGCAGGAACGTACCGAGCGCGCCTTCTACAACCTGGATTTCACCATCACCGACAGCGCATTGGAGCGGGTGGTGGCGACTGTTTACACACCGGAAAGCCGTCCCGACAGCGACACGCCTCCGGTCTTTATCGGCACCATCACCTACGAAAACGGGCAAATCTTCTGTTCGTTGCCCAAGGAAGCGGCCATTGCCGGACTGATGGCTGACTTCGAGAACCTTATGGTGCAGATTCAGTCCGCCGTCACTGCCGCGACCGCAACCGAATAATCCGAAAACCAATTATCAGCAATATGGAATTAAACATCAAGGACCGGCTCTACATCCCGGTCATCCTGCCCAAAGACGGCACATTCAAGGAGTTCAACACCAAGAAAGAGATCCTGCGCAAAATCGAAATCTCCGCCGAGGAACGCGAAGCGGTCGGCCTGCACGAGAACCAAGAGAACGGACGCATCGAGTGGGACATCGAAAAAGACACGCCGCAGTCCATCGCTTTCACGACCGACGAACTGGACTACCTGAAACAGGCGTGCGAGAAAATCTCGGACGAGAAACTGCCGGACGACATGTGGATGGTGGTGGAGAAGATCTACGATGCCGCTTAATCCCTATCCGTAACACACGGCCCCGGCGCACCTGTGTCCGGGGTTTTTCAATACTTGTTTATGGCACGCATGGACATCACGATGAATCCCTCCTTGGGAGAGGTAAACACCTCGGCCGGTCTGGCCGGCAAGGTGTTCTATCCGTTCCGTCTGTCGGGAGAACAGGACGAGACGCGGGTACGCGGGGAGATTACCGTCCCTGCGGACTTCGCCGTGCGCCGCCGTGGCGAGCAGGGTTTCCACGTCCAAATCCCTTACACGCCGCTCTACAAGGAACTGCTCGTGCGCCTGCGTCTGGACAACGGAACGGGACATCCCGAATATGTCATCAACTCCGCGAACAACACCACCTGGTTTCCCGTGTATTTGCAGGACAGCGAGGGTGCGATGCGGGCCATCCGGCTCTCCGAATACGAGACCGTCAACGAAGAAGGCCGTTACCACCTTGTCCTCCGGGACGGCTGCCTGCTTCTCTATTCCGGCGACACGACCGATCTGGAAATCGGTGCCGCCAAATACCAGAACGAGGTGTTCCTGCTGAAAGCCCTTCCGGGAAACCTGTACCAGTATCCCACCACCGGAGTCGGTCTGATCGACTTTCTGCACGGCAACTTCGAGAACAACAACCTCGCAGCCAGACTGCAAGCCGAGTTCAAGGGCGACAACATGGTCATCATCAACGCCTACATGGACTCCGTCACCGGAGAACTCCTGCTGGAAACCGAAGAAAAGGAGGAACAGCATGGGTAAATATACCGTTACCGAAGGTCAGAACCTGTATGACGTAGCCCTGCACCTGACCGGTTCCATCGAGGGCATTGTGGACCTGCTGATCTGTAATCCCGCACTCTCTCTGGCCGACACGCTCCGCAGCGGGGACGAACTCTTCTACACGGACGATTTCGTCATCAACGCGGATGTGGTCGCCCGATACCGCCGGGAACAAATCGTCCCGGCCGGCGGAGAACGGAACGTTTATCCCAAGCATCCGTCGGGCGGCCGCCGTCTGTGGTTTACGCTGGAAGCCGCACAAATCGCTACGGCTTTCTCTCTTTCCGGCAGCGGTACCGCCGAAATCGACTGGGGCGACAACTCCGCGTTGGAACCCGTAGCGTTGAGTTCTTCGGTGCGGTTTGTCGAGCACCGTTTCGACAATACCATCGCCACGCTCCGACAGGTACGCCTTTACGGAGACTTCACCCTTCAGAGCCTCGATTTGAGCGCGAGCGGCGCCCGTCGCATCCGTCTGTCCGAGCCGCTTCGCTGCGAGCGGTTCTCGCTTTGCGGCGGTTCATGCCCGTTAGACTTCGCACCTCTGCTGGACGGCGTCTTCCGGATGGACCTCAGCCGCCTGAACTGCGGGACGTTGCTGCCGTTGGCGGAGTGCCGGCAACTGATGACGCTCGATCTGACGGATGCCGACGTAAGCCGTGCTGCCGTCAATGAATACCTGATCCGGCTGGTTACCCACCATTACGGCCGCCGCAACTGCGACCTCACACTGCCCGTCGTTCCTTCCGGCACTTATGCGGAACCCGTGCGGAATGCGGCGGGAGAATGTCTCCCCGCCACCGGTCTGGAGGCTGTCTGGCTGCTCACCCACGAGGAGAGCTGGAACGAAGGCGGTGCCTGGGTCATCCGTACCCCTGAAAAAAGCTATCGTTACACCCCCAATCAACCTTGAGCCCATGAGCCGAACCCTGAAAGAAATATACGACGAAGTCGTCCGGGAGCGCAACAAACGCATGGAACTGAACGAATTTTCCAGTGACTCGAAGCTCTCCATCCTGAACGGTATCACATGGACGGTCGCTGCCGTCATCCACAGCTTCGAGACCCTGCTCGATGTCTTCGCCTACGACATCTCCGAGACCATCAACCGGCGCATCAACGGCACTCCGGATTACTATGCCCGTGCCCTGCTCCAGTACCAGAAAGGCGACGAACTGACCGTCCGCGAAGACGGTCTGGCTTTCGGGTACGCCTCCGTGGACGAAAGCAAGCGTATCATCACACAAGTGTCGTATGACGAAAGCAGCGACGACGTGAACCTCGACAGCAAGCTGGTCCTGAAAGTCGCCACCGGGGACAAGGGCAACCTGTCCGCCATAGATGAAGAGGAGCTGGTACAGATTCGCGCTTACCTTGCCAAGATCAAATTCGCCGGTACCCGCGTCGAGGTAACCTCCCTGCCTGGCGACCTGCTGGTGCCCCGGCTTTCCGTCTTCTGGGACGGCGCCATCTCCGAGGCGGAGGTGTTCGACAACATCGAAGAGAAGCTGAAGGAATACATGATGAACATCGAGTTCAATGCCGTCGTCTATGTCTCCAAAGTCATGGAAGCCATCCGCTCGGCCGAGCATGTGACCGACGCGTGGATCGACGAAGAGGCCACGCCCCGGCAGGGAGTCTTTTTGGCCTGCCACAACAGCGACGGGACCCTGATGCCGATGGAGCGCATTGCTCGGATGCGGCACACCGCCTCCGGATACCTGCGCCAGTCCTCCGGGAAGGGAGATGAAGAGCAGATACCGGGTTTCCGACAAGCCCTAAAACTCAGCGTCGATGGACAATAACAGATACCGGTTGCCGACCGACAGGCTCATCAACCGCCTGACCCCGCACTATTTGTCGGGACGGCGTTACATCCTGCTGTTGCAAAGCCTCGTATGGCCGTTGCAAAGCCTGAACGACCGTTTCTGCGCATGGGCACGGGAGCGGCAGATCGAGGCGCGCATGACCTCGCAGGTAATGTGGTTCGAGTGGTGGCTGAACTACCGGTTCCGCCGTTACTTCCGCGACGCATCCGATGCCATCCACATCACCGACAGCACACCGCTCGGCGTGGATCTCTACCACGAGGACGCGACGGTCGGCCGGCCGTTCACGGTGTGGTACGAGGGTGAGCAGGTCACGACGGATAGTGACGACGAAAATCCCCGGCCGTTCCATTTGCTCACCGAAGAGAAAGCCATTGCGAAAGTCAGCTTCATGGTATGCGTGCCGTCCATCACCATCCCCACGCAGGAGTTCGTTTACATGCTTTCCTACGCGGTGAATACCTACCGCACGGCAGGCAAGACCTACCTGATCAAAATCGACGGCGAAGAGCTCAAACCCAATAAAACGAAATCATGAAAGAATTCATCGCGGAACCCGGCGGCCGTTACACCTACGCCGACGATATCATCAACTTGCAGGACATGGTGTTGGCCGTCGGCAGCCTGCTGGACGGCTGTTCCAACTTCATCATCTCCGGCTGTCAGTGCCAGGGTGCCGTCATCACCCCCGGATACGTGTGGTTGGGCAGTAAAATCCGTCGTTTCGAGGGGTGTGCCGACGCTTCGTATCCGTACTACATCTACGAGAAAAACAGCAACGAGTCGGTCACCTACGCCAACGAAGTCAACAAACGCGGCCGTGCCTGCTACCTGGCTTCGGGCGGACGTTCCGTGCCCGACACGGCCGATCCCGTCACGGGAGCCTTGCCACAGTTCATCGAGGTAACGACCGACTATGCACCCCGGTTGGCGGATAAATTCTTCGGCCGCTACGCCCTGATGACCGACAGTCCTTTTACCCGACAGACCGTTCGCAAAGACCTCCTGCTGACCGGCACCCTGACCGTCGAGAAAGGTATCGAGAGCAAACATTCACTGCTGGTCTCGCCGACAGGCAGCAAAAAGATTCTGCGGGGCTACTTTCCCGAAGCCTCCGTCGCCCGTCTCGAAGCCGGCACGAATGCGGCTCCCGTCGCCGCTGTCGTATTCGACCTGCTTAAAGGCAGCGTCATCATCGAAAGCAAAGGCGTTGTCGCCGCCACCTTCACGGAGCGTCTCTGCACCTTGTCCGACCTGCGCAGCGACACGGTGCGTGCCGGTTCGCTTTTCTTTACGGGAAACCAACTGAAGAACATCTCCGAACGAAGCGACAAGGGAACCGTCCGCATCAACTACGACGGCTACAATGAGGGCACGGCCTACTTCCGGAACTTCGAGGTGTACGACGGCAAGCGATGCACGCTGCCGCTGTTGCAGGTCTGCGGAGCCGACAAACGGGTGGCGGTACATGCCGTGCTGGCTGTCGATTCGGCGCATGGCATCACGCTCTCGGACGCAGACCACGTCCTGACGGATGCCGCATTCGGCGGTACCATACGCTGGTGCGACCAGTCAGGGGCGGAAGCCGCCATTGTGGGCTATACCGCAGACAAGCATCCTCATTTTTCCATCACCAACGCGGCAGGAGGCATTCTGCTCGTCCCGAAAAACTTCGTCGACGTGCAGGGCGATTTGCAGGTAAACGGCATCTCCATCGCCAAGACCTACGCCACGCAGCAAGCCCTGACCGACGGGCTGAACAAGAAAGTGGATGCCGTCGAGGGCAAGGGGCTATCGACCAAAGATTTCACCCAAGAGCTTTACGACAAACTGAACGCCATTGCCAGCGGCAACTTTGCCGGGGAGGACACGCCCCAGAGCGAAGGGTACGTCACTACGACACAGGTCGCCGCCGAACTCCGGAAAAAAGCCGACCGTCTGTTAGGAGGACTCAATGAAGGCGAGCAGCAGACCGCCGCCGGGAATCTGGGTGTCCATTCCAAGAAAGACGCCGACAACCGTTTCGGCCGTCTTGCAGAGCTGTTCCAGGACTACATTGCCTATTTGGTCGGTCAGGGCAAAAGTTCGTCCGATGCCCAGCAGATACTTCGGGACAAGTTGGCCGCCGCCGGCAGCAAAGACCTTGCAGACAACTATGTGCGTCGGGATAAGAAATTATCGGACCTCGCATTATCCGATGACGATGCCCGCAAACTGGCCTGCAAAAATCTCGGTGCTGCCTACGCCGCCGACTACCAGCCCAAACTGCCCGACACCGGCTGGCTCCAGATGTCGAACAGCGGTTCGGGAACCGATACCAGCAAGCTGTTCGTACGCCAGATCGGCAGCATCGTCTGCATTCAGGGCCGTATCAACACCGCCCGGCGTGACGGCAGCAACGAGGGCGGCATCATCGCCGTCATTCCCAACAAGGTCGAGCCGCCCAAATACGGCTTGCGCACCACGATGGCGCACTGGAACGACGACCACAAATACAACCGGGGTTCGTCCTTCACCATCGATGCCGGAAGCCGCTACGTCCGCATCTACGAACGGGGCATGTACAACACGGAAATCAATATTCACTTTTCATACATGACGTAACATGAAAAAGCTCAACATCCAGCGCGACCTGAACAGCCGCGCCGCCATCAGCGAGAAACGCCGTCGCACGCACAGCGTCGCCCAGTCATCTGTCGAACCTGTAAAACCCGAAACACATGGCACAAGCGAAGAAACACCGGGGCGCGAGGATCACCCGCAAAGCGGAACCGAACCCCGCAAAGCGTCCCGGAAGGTCCGGAAGGCCGAAGGGGACGTATAAGCGTTACCTTTTCGAGGAGACCAAATTAGGATTCTTCCTCAAATACGAGGTTCCCGAAGTGTTCCAGCTTATCATGCAGTCGTTGCCGGCGGGCAGACACCGTGCTCCGCCCTTGCCGCTGATCCGTATCGTCTGCTCGGCCTCGAAAGACCCGTCGCTCAGGAAGCCCAAGTTCCGGCGTTACATGGAACTCTACGAACGGGACGGCCTCTATTGCCGCCGCGCTACCGTGATGACCCCGGCAAAGAAGCCCTTCTACGACGAGATGCGGCGGCGCAAGCTGGAAAAATTCATCTGCCGGAACCGAAAACTCATCTCCGCCATCCGCCGCCAGATGGTCGAGGACGCCTCGAAGGTGGACACGTCGAACCTCTATCCGGCGGAGCGCCTGCGTCTTCCGTGGCAGACCCCCACGACGGGAAAAACCTGAAACGATTATTCGCAGGGTAAAATAAACCACTTAAAAACAGTGCGTTATCCACTTTTTCAGCAAACATTCAACCGTTTATTTTGCCCGTTCGTGAAAGGAGGCTATTTTTGTAAACACTCAATTGAATCCGCCCGTTCGGGCGGCGCATAGGGAAAGTGATAAACGGACCGGAACTGTCCGGCTTTCCATCCAGATTCTAAACTGAAGAGCGGCGGTGCATCCGAACCCGTCCCTCGTCGTCTTTTAGATTCTTCGGCATTAGTAATTTTATCACTTTCAACACTATGCAAGACGAAAATCTTGAAAGAGAGAATCCGGTTTCCGTGGAGGACTTATTCCTTGCCTCGCAGGAGACCTATGCCCAGGCGCAACAGCGGGCGCAGGAAGAGAACAAGGCATTCGCCCGCACCGAATTCTTCCGCATGGACAAGTTGGGCGTGTACCGCCTGCGCGTCCTGCCCATCGCGCCGACCACCGACGGCGTCCTTGCCCGTCCTGGCTACGAATTCCCCGTCCACCAACTGCTGCTCGAACTGGAGAAACCTTCCACGGGCGGCAAAGCCTCGTACCTGTACGTGACCGTTCCGCGAGCTACCGACGCCGGTTATCCGCTGGACCTGATCGACATCTACCGCAAGGCCGCCGTGGCGGAGGCCAAGGCACAGGGGGACGACAAGCTGGCCGAGAAAATCGGCGGCGGCAGCTTCGGCGGCGGTCTCAAGTACAGCTACGGCCACGCACTCTACGTCCTCGACCTCGATGAACGGGCCAAAGGGCTCCAGCTTCTCACGCTCTCGCACAGCCAGTTCAAGGACCTCGACGAGCGTAAGTTCAAACTCTGGCAGAAGAAACTGGCCAAGAACCCCAACTATCCCTGTCCCGTGTGCTCGGTACACGATGCCTATCCGGTAGAAATCGAGAAGAAAAAGAACGGCGGCAAGACCGAATACCTCGTGAGCATCGACAACGAAAGCGACACCGACGTGCTCTCGAAGGAGGAACTTTCGGCCCTGCTCTCCGCACCCCGCATTCCCGACATCATCTACCGCTACTCGCGCTATCAGGCCGAGGCGACCGTCGAGTATCTCAAGCAGTGCGATGCCCGTTACGGCATGTCTATCATGGAGACGGACGAGATGAAGGAGGCCATCGAAACCATCATGGCCGCCCTCCCGAAAGAGGACACCAGTTCCTTCTCGTTCGACAAACGCACGAAAGACAACAAGGACAACCCGGCGGCCGGAGCCGCCACCCTCGATGACCTGTTCGAGCGGTTCGACAGCTTGCAGGAGCAGGGGTTGGGCGACCGCACCGAGCAGGGACAGGAACTTCGCGGGCTTATCCGCGCCTACATCGAGCAGGAAAGTCTCCAGATCCGTGTGACCCGTTCGACCTCGAACAAAGACCTGCTGAATATGATCGAGGAGGCGATGCAGGGTCCCGTTCCTTCCGAAGAGGAGGAAGCACCGGAACCGCCGGCCGAGGAGGAACCCCGTCGCCGTCGCAGATAAACAGACACATAGAGTTATTCATTTCAGGGAAGGAGCAGCCTTGTGCTGCGCTTCCCTTTCCTACATCACATGCTTATGCCAAAGGAAAAGAATTATCCGTGTCTGTTATTACTCAATGACATACACGTATCCAAAGATAACATACCCGAATTTACGGCCAACTGGCGGGAGGCCCTCGACATCTGCCGGAAGATGGATATCCGGGACATCGCCCTCGGCGGCGACCTCTTTCTGAGCCGTGCCGCCCAGACGCTCGACGTGCTGCTGGCCGTTCACGACGCCCTGTTGCTGGCTGCCGAGTACGGCATGCGCGTCACGATGATCAACGGCAACCATGACAAGGTAAACCAGGAATCGCCGCGCGGCTACTGCCACATCTTCGACCAACACGACAACGTGCTGGTCGCGGACGACTACATCGCCTTGCCCTGTCCCGACGGACAGCGGTTCATCCTGCACATGGTCGCTTACTTTCCGGAGAACGGCAGCTTCCCGGAGCAGCTGGAGCGGGTGCGTCTCGACCCCGAACGGTTGAACTACCTGTACATCCATGAAGGCATCAACGGGGCACTGTCCCAGCCGTCCGACAACGAACTGCCCGTACACCTCTTCGAGGCGTTCGACAAGGTGTTCGTCGGCCATTACCACAACCGGTGCATCATCCCGAAAACCCGTATCGAGTATATCGGGTCGAGCCGTCAGCACAACTTCGGCGAGGACGAAGAGAAGGGCTACACGGTCATCTACACCGACGGCACGCACGAGTTCATCAAGAACAAGGTGAACACGCGCTACAAGGTGCTGGATGTGCCGGCCGAGCGGGCTGGCCTGCACCTCATGGACGAACTCCGGGAGATCGATGCCGACGGACGCTACAAGGTGAAAGTGCGGGTCCATGCCCCGCAGGCGGCCTTGAAGTCGGTGGACAAGGCCGCACTTCTGGAAGCCGGAGCCACCAAAATAGAGCTTATCGCCGACGATGAAGAGATGCTTGAAGCCTCGTCCTCGTCGCTCTTCGAGAAATTCGACAACCGCCGTATCCGCGAGACCTACGAGGAGTTCTGCCGCGAGAAGCAGATCGATGACATCGCTGTCGGACTGGAATACTTATCTAAAATCGGAAATGTACCATGTGGAAACTGAAAACCATAGAGGCGGAAAACCTGTGTGCTTTCCGCCGCCTGTCGTACACCTTGCAGCAAGGCGTTACGACCCTGATATTCGGCGACAACCGTGATAACGACTCCCAGCAGTCGAACGGTGCCGGGAAATCCGCCCTGTTGGAGTGCATTGCCATCGGCATCACGGGCAGTCCGCTGCGCAAGATACGTTCGGAGGAGATCATCAACGATACAGCCGAGGAGTGCCGCATCGACCTGCATCTGACAAACGACGCTTCCAATGAGGAACTCGTTGTCTCACGCTGTATTCCCCGCAAAGGGACATCGACGGTTGCCTGCACGCTCCGGCGAGGCGGCAAGAACGTGGAGACGGACGAAGCCGTACAGCCCTCGGTCGATGCCTACAACCGCTACATCCTCGACAAACTGGGTATTACGCGGGATGAGCTGCTGAACAATTTTATCCTCTCGAAATACCGCTACGAGGACTTTCTGTCGTCGTCGGACAAGGAGAAAAAGGAGATCATCAACCGCTTTTCGAACGGCATCCTTGTGGACGAAGCCATCGCCCGTGTCGAGGAGGACATCGAGCCGCTCGGTCGCGAGCAGCAGCGGATAAACCTCGAACTGGCCGGCATCGACGGCCGTATCGAGATGTTGCAGGAACAGATCGACCGCGAGACGGCGGCGGGCGAAGAGCGCGGGCGTACCCGTGCGACCCGCATTGCGGAGCTCGAAGCGGCCATCGCCGACAAACGGGAGCAGATACGTGTCCGGAAAGAGTCGGCGGATGAAACCGACGGGACGATAGTGAACCTCCGGCAGGCGGACGAAGCGTTGCAGGAGCTGGAATCTTCGGACACCTCGCTGGAAGAGTGTCTGAACGCCATCGAATCGTTTATGCCGCTCTTCCCGAACACACGGCGCACGGACTGGAACCGAGCTCTCCGGCTCAAAAAGGAGGATATGGAAATTGCCCGGGCCTCACTTGCCAACCTCGATGCTGCGGTCAAGCACGCCGAAAGGACGCTGGCGGAGAAACGTGCGGCGTGGGAGCAGTTCAAAAAGGACTACGCCGGTTTCTGCTCGCAGTACGAGGAACAGACGGCAGGCTATCGGTCACGGTTGCAGGAGATAGACAGCCAGTTGCGCGACCTTGCCGGACGTTTGGACGAGCTGCGCCGCAAGCGCCGTACCGTCTCGGCAGGTATCGACGAGCTGTCCAACAAACTGGCCGGTTCGATTGCCTGCCCCGCCTGCGGGCACGAGTTCCTGGTGGCTCACCCCGGATTCGACATCGAGGCGGGCACGAAGGAGCTGCGTCTTCGCCAGCAGCAACTCGGAGCGTTGAACGGCCGCATAGAGACCGGGGAGAGACAATCCGAAGAGGTAGAGATGCAGCAGACCCGTATCCGCACCGAACGCCGCAACATGGAGAACGAGCACCGGAATTGGGAACAGAAACTGTCGGAACACGAGCGTGCGGTGCGCGGTGCCACCAGCAGTGTCGAGGATGCCGAGCATAACCGCAAGCGCACCCAAGCCGGGATTGCCGCCATGCAGGAGGAGATCGACGGCATCCGCCGCAAGGTGTTCGACGAAATGTTCGGCTTCATCGACGAGCGGGAGGCCGCACTCGGTCGGGAGAAGCGCAAGGCCGAGGAGGACATCCGTTCGGCGGAGTGTGCCGTGGAGACCCTGAAAGAGACCATCCGTGAGGTGAACGAAGCCGCGACGACCGACCTGACCCAGTCGCTTCGCGCTACGCTGCAACAGGAAAAACAGCGCTCGATGGAGACCGCCAGACGCAAATTCGATGTGGATGACAAAGTGCGGGCATTGGAGGTACAGCGGGAGCGTTTCGTGCGGTTCAAGACCTACTTGGCCAACACCAAAATCGAGGCACTCAGCCGTATCACCAACGAGTTCCTCGTCGGTATCGGCAGCGACATCCGTATCCGTTTCGACGGTTATACGGTGCTCAAGAGCGGTAAGGTGCGCGAGAAAATCTCCATTTCATTGCTGCGTGATGGCGTGGACTGCGGCTCATACGGCAAGTTCTCGGCAGGCGAAGCCGCACGGGTGAACCTGGCGACAATCCTTGCCATGCAAAAGCTCGTCAACGCCAATTGCGACGACGAGAAAGGGCTGGACCTGCTTGTTCTCGACGAGATACTGGAAGCGGTGGACGAAGCCGGTCTGGCGTCTATGTTCGAGGCGTTGAACGCCCTCGGCGGGACCGTGCTGGTGGTATCGCACGGGAATGTTGCGGAGGGATATCCCAATAAACTGGTAATCGTCAAGGAAAATGGAGTATCGCGCATCGGAGAATAGCATCCTGACAAGGGAGCAGGTACTGGCGTTGGACATCGCCACGCACACGGGATATTTCTCGCTGCACGAGGCGGGGACGTGGAATTTCACCGAATCGAAACGGCGTAACGGCAACAAGATGCACGGGGCATTCCGCACGATGCTCCTCGCCTACATGCGCCGCTACGACATCCGTCAGGTCGTGGCCGAGGATGTGGCCGTGAACCGCCACTTCTACGACCTGCGCCGTTTGGCGGAGCTGCGGGGCATTTTACTCGAAGTCTGCGACGAGCTGGATCTTCCCGAGCCGGAGTTCGTCAATCCCGCCACACTCAAAAAATGGGCGACGGGAGACGGGCGGGCGACCAAGGAGCAGATGATTCGCGCCTGCAAGAGCAAATACGGCATCGTACCGGTAGATGACAACGCCGCCGATGCCTGCCATCTTTATCATTACTATATCCGCAAATATCGTATTTAAGAAAAGGTTATGACAAACATTTATAGAATTGACGCACATAGGATTGCTGACAGATTGAGATTCAGATTGAACCATCAATCCGTCGGCCTATGGAGCAACAGGGAAAGCCACTCCCGGAAGAGGAGTTAAAAAATATCGAACTGCGTACCGAGCTGTTCAACCGCTACATCCTGCCCAACAAAAATTTGGTGTACCGGCTCTGCATCCGTTACACCTATTTGCAGGAGAACATTGCAGACAATTACAGCGAGGCACTGGTGAACTTTTTCAAGTACATCACCACCTACGATCCCCAGCGGAGCATTCTCAACTGGATACACATCGTGACCAAACGGTTCGTCATGGAGCAGAACCGCCGTCACGGCCGCCTGCCCGTTTCGGAAAACGTGAATGTCTATTCGCTGGCCTCGTCGCTGAGCGATGAAGACGACACGCACGGCAACGCTATGGGGATGGAGAACTACCGGGAATTTTACAACGACGACATTCTGAACGCCCTCGACTCGCTCAAACCCATCTACCGGGAAGCCCTGCTGCTTCAACAGGCAGGGTACAAGTTGGAAGAGATCGTCGAGATTTCATACCGCAACGGCAACATGAAAAGCCGGAGCCTCGACACGATGAAGAGCCGGATTTTCCTGGCGAAACAGCAGATGCGCAAACTCATTACGCCCGATGGAGAGAAACGATAAAACCCGTGTGACGGTATCGCTGTTCGAGACGCTCGTGCGCCGGCTCATCGACGCCTCGTTCCGCTTTCCCGGCGGAGAGTCGGGACGGCGGACAGTGGCGGCTTGTTTAGAGATGCTGCGCACCCGCTGCGGCGGGGAACTCTCCGACGAGCGTATCGCGGACTTCTGCATCTGTCAGGTGCATGCCATCAGCCGGTTTGACGGGAACTACCTGTCGTGCCGATGGATGCCGTCACACTCCTTCGGGCCCAAAGCCCGTGAACGCTTCGCCGCTACCACACCGGTGCGCCGTTACCACGAGGACCGATGGCTTCAGGAGGCCGGGCTCAGCCGCACCGCCTTGCCGCTGCTGCTCAAAGACCGGCGTGAACATCCCTTGTGGCAGTTCCTCGATCCGGCATACGAGGAGGCGACCAAACAGCGGGTGGTGAACACGCCTGTGGGCTACTACGTCTGCGGCATTTCGACCTTGCTGTGGAATCCGTTCTCGGCCGCCTGCCGGACATGTTCCCGCGCCGACCTTTGCCGCAAGCGTACCGCCGCCCGTTATCCGGAACTCTACCGCTTGCGCCGTGAAGAAGCTGAAAGGAGGAACCGCCCATGAAAAACGCACCTGTCAATCCTTTATCGGCGGAGTTCCTCTACGAGCTCTATGCCGCCGCTCTGCGCTACGACACCCTGTGCGGCGTGGTGGCGGAGAACCTATGCAAGGAGTACCTGCCGGACCGCAGCTTCCAGAAAATTCAGGAGGTCATCGCCAACCATTACCGCACCTACAAGTCCCCGCCGACGTATGCCACGCTCTCGCAGACATTCCAGGGTGACTACGATGCCATCGAACTGTTGGAGACCTTCCGCGAGTACGAGGAGGAGAACACCAACACGGAATCCCTTACCGATATGCTCGAAGGCTACATCAAGGGCGTGCGGTTGCAGAAAGTCTATACCGAGGTCGGCAAGCTCTACAACCAGAACCGTCAGGACAAGGCCGAGGCGCTGCTCGCCGAATATGCCGGGTGGCTTTCGTCGTTCACGCTACGCAGCACGGCATTCGTGGACGTGGCGAAAACCTTCCGGGAGCGCTTCGAGCACAACCGCCGCCGCGAAGCCGAGAGCCGCGAAAACCGTCTGCCGCAGGTGTGCCGGTTCTACATCCCGTACCTCGACGCCCTGAACGGCGGCCGGAACCTCCGGGGACAACTGACCTGCTTCCTCGCATCGACGGGTGTGGGCAAATCCCATCTGGCCAAACACATCGGCATCCGCGCCGACATCGACGACGGCCTGCATGTACTGCACTACCAGTTGGAAGGCTCCGAGCAGGAGGCGTTGGATGCCTATTCGGGCGGGATGATTTCCCGCAATGCCTACTACTTCGAGCAGGGGAAGATTTCCGACAGGGAGTTCAAGCACTTCGAGGAGCTGGTGATGAGCTATGCCGGCAGTATCACGGTGCGTTCGTTCCCGCGCTTCGCCGCCCGCATCTCGACGATGGACATCAAGAACGGCATTGCCGAGTACCGTAAAATCAACGGCTACTCGCCCGATGTGGTCATCGTGGACTCGATGGACCTGCTGACCGACGCCACGCGCCGTCAGTGGGGAGCCGAGCATGAACGTTCCAAGCGCATTGCCGTAGCGAACGACCTCAAAGACCTGGCGGCGGACGAGAACGTGTGGATGGTGGTGACCTACCAGAGCACCATCGAGGACCGGGACTGGCTCAACAACGAGCGGAATGTGCTGACCGAATACAACTGTTCGGAGGCAAAGGGACTGGCGCGTCCCTGTACGCACCTTATATCGCTCAACCAATCATCGGCCGAACGGAAAGAGTGCCTGATGCGCCTGCATGTGGCCAAAAGCCGGTTCTTCCGGAAGGGAGACACCATCAAAATCGCCACCGACTACGACAACGAAGTGTTCTACGATCCGCAGCGGTCGATGAGTTTAGCGCAGGAGATGTAAGTTTTCTGTGTTTTTCAGTGAATTACAGTTGATTTATGCTAATTTTGTGATGAAAAATGGTTATATAATGAAAATTACGGTTCAAAATACGGAAATCAATGTCGTGAAAGTCAATGGCGAGGACTATATCTGCCTGACGGATATGTTACGGGCCAAGGATGGAGATTTCTTCATCACAGACTGGTTGCGCAACCGTAATACACTTGAATACATCGGCATTTGGGAGAAAGTATATAATCCGGATTTTAATTATGGCGAATTCGCCACAATTAGAAATCAGTCCGGACTCAACAGTTTCAAGATAAGTGTCAAGGAATTCGTGTCGCGGACAAATGCAATATGCCTTCAAGCGAAAGCCGGAAGGTATGGCGGGACATACGCTCATCAGGATATTGCCTTTGAGTTTGCGATGTGGATAAGCCCGGAATTCAAGATTTACATCGTCAAGGAGTTTCAACGACTGAAAACGGAGGAGCAAAGATTGCTGGGCTGGTCTGCGAAGCGGGAGCTGTCGAAAATCAACTACCGGATTCATACGGATGCCATCCAGCAGAATCTGATTCCAGCGGAGGTGACAGCGGCACAAGCCAATATCATCTATGCCAATGAGGCGGACGTACTGAATGTGGCGATGTTCGGTATGACAGCGAAGCAGTGGCGCGAAGCCAATCCGGAACTGAAAGGAAATATCCGAGATTATGCTTCCATTAACGAGTTGATTTGCCTGTCGAATATGGAAAATCTGAATGCGGTTTTCATTGAACAAGGGATGGCACAGGGTGAACGGCTTGTAAAACTGAATGAAATTGCAATCCATCAGATGAACGTGTTGGAGAGCGGGGATATTCGTGAGCGGAATTTATTGAAATAATATAATAGGCTGAAACGACGAAATCTGAAGTATGCAGGAATACGGAGTAGATAAGAACCGTGTCAAACGGGCAAAGACGATTTTACGCAACCGCAAAGGCCGTAAGATGACAGAGCGGTTTGCGTGCGATGTATGCCGGGTCGTATATGATTCGGGCTGGGTCTATACTGCCGATGACGGGGATTTTCACATCTGCCATTCCTGCCGCAACAAATACCTTCCGGGCAAAATGCAACGCTGGAGACTTTATTCGTCCTCTTTTGAATCCAGCAAAAAGAAGCACTAAGAGGTAAGTCCTCCCGTCAGTCAAGCAAAAAATTCTTCTTTCCATAACCCGTCGCAAATTGCGGCGGGCTATTTCTTTATATGTACACCGGGAAAGAATATGACTTGCTTGTGGCCGAGCTCCGGGCGGAACTCGGGGCACGGACGGACGGCGGCGGGAAGAACCTCATCGCCCGGTGTCCGTTCTGCGGCAAGGACGGGAAATTCGGGGTCTATATCGGCAAGGAGACGGTACGCAAGAAACCTTTCATGGCGCACTGCTTCTCGTGCGGGCGTTCGACCGCGACTTTGGGCAAGTTGCTCGAAAGCCTCGGCCGGATGGACCTTCTGCCGACGGAAACGGTGGCTTTCGACGCGCCGCTTCCTAACGTACTGTTCCCGTTGGAGGATGCGGAGGACGAGGTGGACGACGAATTGGGTATCGTTTCCCTTCCGCAATACTGGCGGCGCACCTTTACCCATCCTTATCTGCAAAGCCGGAGATTTACCTACGACGATTACGACCGCTTTCCGGTGGGCACCACCTGCCGGCTGAACCGCCGCTGGGACGACTATGTGATTTTCCCCGTCATCGACGCGGGCGACACGGTGGGTTACGTGGCCCGTCATACGTGGAGCAAGGCGGAAATCGACCTCCATAACCGCCGTGCCGCACGTGGCGGGGGCTACAAGATGCTGCGCTGGCGCAACTCCACCGAGAACGACTTCGTGAAGCTGCTCTATCATTACGACGGCATCGTGGAGGGCGAAACCGATACGGTCATCCTGACCGAAGGCATCTTCGATGTGGTCGCCCTGACCCGCAAATTAGACCTGTACGACAACCGCCGTATCGTCGCCGTCGCCACCTTCGGAAAGAAGATCTCCCATACCCAAATCTACAAACTCCAGACGAAAGGTGTCCGCACGGTGGTCATCGGTTACGACGGTGATGCCGTGGAGGCCGTCAAGCATACCGCCTCGGAGCTCTCCGCCTATTTCGAGGTCTTCGTGGCGGATATTCCCGACCCGGAGAAAGACTGGGAAGACCTCACGGCGGAAGAGATTTACCGGGTTTTCGCCTACGGGTTGAAAACGCCTGTCGAATATCAACTTACCAAAATACAACAGAAATAGCATGAATCAACTGCATGAATGGCTGGAAGCGCACCGCATCGCTTACCGGTCCATAGACCGTGAAGTGGTCGAAATCGAGGGTTTCGGCAAACTATTCCTCGCGGACCTTTCCGGGGTGGAGTCGATTTTCCGGGTCAAAGGCGCGGAGGTGGAATTCAATCTAATGGAACGTCCGGAGGTGCTGCTGGCCGAAGGCATCGAATACGTCGCCTTCCCGTTCGGGGACAACTGGTACTACTACTCCCTCCGGGAGGGCTTCGGGTTGAACATCCTCAAATACGTGGGGCGGCGGGTTTCCTGCAAGCGGAAAACCCCGTTCGTGAACTTAGGCGTCCATACGCCTTACGAGCTGCTCAACGCCTCGGGCGACGTGTCGCAGTGGGTGCGGAAAGCCGTGTGGATGGGCCATACCGCCCTCGGCATCTGCGACCGGAATACGATGGGTGCGACGCTGGCGTTGCAGAAAGCCTGCGACAAGGCCGGCATCCGTCCCGTCATCGGATACACCTGTACACTGGCGCACGAAGGCGAAAAGGTGGAGGTGAAAATCTACTGCCAAAGCCAGCGCGGACTCAGGAACCTGCTGCGCATTCAGAAAGCCGTCATGGTGGATGCTGCGGACGCGACCGTCCCGCTTCCCGAACTGCTCCGCCGGGGCGAAGGGAACATACTGGTGTTCGGCAAACTCTCGCCCTTCTGGATGGAAAAGAACCTGCATGCGGTAAACGCCCTGCGGGAGACTTTCGACAACGTGTTCTACCAGGTGGACCTGTCGGAGTACAAGGCCGAGCGGTTGGATGCCGAGGTGCTGAAAGCGACCGCCCATTTCTTCCACACCTTCTACGACGTGCGGAACGACAGCTTCCTGGTGGAGCCGATACTTATCGCCGACTGCTACTATCCGGACAAGGACGAGGCCCGCACGAAAATCGCGCTCAACAAAATCGCCACGGGTGCCGCCCATGCCCAGAGCGACGACCAATACTTCAAAGACATCGACGAACACTATGCCGCCGTGTGTGCGCTCTTCGACGGCGAGCGGTGGGACACGGACGTGCTCTTCGAGCGGATGTGCCGCCACACGGTAGAGATCGCCGAGGGTGCCGAAGCCCGTTACCAGACCGAGCGGAACTACATGCCCCGCTATGACATGACGGCGGAGGAGCGGCAGCGTTACGGCGACCGTTACGCCATGTTCCGATACCTGTTGGAGGACGGCTTCCGGCGGCTCGTGCCCCGAGAGCGTGCGGAGGAGTACCGCAAGCGGTTGGAGAAAGAGGTCTATATCCTCGAATCGACCGACAACATCGACTACATGCTCGTGCAGTACGATACCGTGAACTGGGCACGCCGCAACGGCATTCTCGTGGGTTGCGGGCGCGGTTCCGCCGGCGGTTCGCTCGTGCTGTATCTGTTAGGCATCACGCTCATCGACCCCATCCGGTACAACCTGCTCTTCGAGCGTTTTCTGCTGCCCGAGCGTGCCGGGCTCTATCCCGAACGGGTAACCCTCCTGACCGACCGCGTGCTGTCGGACCGTGCCGTCCGCATCCGCTTCGACAACGGCGTGACCCTGCGGCTCGACCGGGATGCCGAGTTAGTGATTGTCCGTGACGGGAAGCGCCTCACAGTCTATGCCGACCAGCTCCGGGAAACGGATGACGTGCTTTTCGATAACCGCGACCTGTTGTTCAACCTGCAAAGCGACCTCCTATGAAAATCGTACACATCCGGCAGGAAAAACTTCCGGATCGCATACCGTTAGCGGACAGCTTTGCGGGTGACGGTTATCGGCAAGGTCCCGGCGGACAGCTTCCCGACGTGGACATCGACTTCCAGTCCGATCGTCGGCAGGAGGTCAAGGAGTATCTGGAGCGGCGGTACAACACCGACGGACGGCAGCAGGTCTTCTCCGCCGGTACGCTCACGACCCTCAAAATGAAAGCCGTGTTGAAAGACGTCAGCCGCGTACACCGGGTGCCGGTCGGTGTGGTGAACTACATCACGGCCATCTTCGGGGACGACAACATGACCTGGACCGACCTGTTCAAGCTGGCCGCCACCAACAAGAAAGTCCGGGATTTCATCCTACGGTACCCGAGGGTCATCGAGGACATCCGCCCGCTTATGGGTCAGCCGCGTTCCGGTTCCGTCCATGCCTCGGCCATCATCATCACGCCCAAACAGCAGGACGGCGAGCCGATGGAGTGCTTCGACTACACGCCCATCAAGAAAGTGGACGACCTGCTCATCTCCGAGCTGGACGGATACTCCATCGACGAGGTCGGGTTGCTGAAAAATGACTGCCTGGGTATCAAGGAGCTGTCGAAAATACAGGCGGTCATCGACATCTGCAACCGGGAATACGGTGCGGGGCTCTCCTTCGAGGGCATCGTGCGCAGCGGTTTGGATGACGAGAAGACCTTCCGCATCCTGTCGGAGGGCTACACGCAGAACGTCTTCCAGTTCTCCTCGCCGGGCATGACCCGCTTCCTGCAAGACATGCGGCCGCAGTGCATCGGCGACCTGATTGCCGCCGGAGCGTTGTACCGTCCGGCGACGCTCGATTCCGGTTCGGCGGAAAAATACCTGCTCTGCCGCCGTGAGGAAGTAGCGCCCGTTTACCTGTGGGGAACCTACGATGCCCTGAAAAACACCTACGGCGTGCTGGTCTTCCAGGAACAGCTCGCCCAGATGGCCCGTGAAGTCGGAGGCTTCTCGCTGGCCGAGGGCGTGCGGCTGCTGAAACTCATCTCCAAAAAGAAAATCGACGTCATCCGCGCCATGAAGGAAAAATTTATGACGGGAGCTGCCGCCAAAGGATGCCCCAAAGAAGATGCGGAACACATCTGGGAAATGATCGAGGCCGGCGGCGGTTACCTGTTCAACGCCAGCCATGCCACCGCCTACGCCGTCACCAGCTACGTGGGAGCCTACCTCAAAGCCAACTATCCGACAGCCTTCTACACCGTGGCGTTGCAGTGGGCCGACGACAAGGAAATCCCGCTGCTGATGTCCGAGATGGAACTCTGTTCGAAAGCCCGCATCGTGCCGCCCGAGATCAACACCTCCCGGCAGGTATTCTTCACCGACTACGGCACGGACGAAATCTTCTGGTCGCTCGGCCGCATCAAACAGCTCGGGGCCAAAGCCGTCGCCTGCATCGTCGGGGAGCGCGAGAAAAACGGTCCTTACACCTCCATCGAGCACTTCATCCACCGGATATTCCGGTACAAATTGAAGAAATACGCTTACTGGGACGATCCCGACAACGCTGAAGAATCCGTGCGGGTGCCGGTCAATGCCCGGCATGTGCGGAACATGATTCTGGCCGGATGCTTCGACAAGGTGGAAGGTATCGGAGCGGTGACGGAGCGTTACGGCCTGCTTGCCCGTGCTGCGGCTGAACTGGGCTTCATGCTTTCGGAGAAAGACTTCCCCGAAGAGCTGGTCGGGCGGCATTACTTCTGGAGCCGCCGGCAGATTGCCGTGTCGGGCATCGGCTCGGTGGACTACCGCCGCATCTTCGAGGCATCCGAAGCCCGTGCGCTCGTGAAAGGCAAAGCCTCCTACCTGAGCCTGCGCGACGTGCTCGACCCTGCCAGCGACGGACGGCGTGCCGCCGTATGCGCCTCCGTCACGGAGCTGTCCGAGCACACGTACAAAGACCGGGCGAGCGGCGAGCGCAAGCGGTTCGTCAGGATGACACTCCAGCAGAATAACGACGTGGCGGAGATGGTCTGCTGGAGCGAGACCTGCGAAGCCCATCGGGAGAAAATCTCCGCCCTGAAAGACCGTATCGTCATCGTGTCGGGGACGATCAAGTACAGCGACTATTCCGGCACGAACAACCTGCAAAGCACCAAATCGACAATCATTCATATCGTATGAGAACCAACCTATTCGGATAATATGGCAACACCCAAGACAGAACAAGGAATCTATACGGCCGTCGTGCTCGACTTCGAGACCGGCGGTCTGGACTGTACGCGCTGCGCCTGCACGCAGATCGCCATGCAGGCCGTGCGGCTCGACACCTTCGAGGTGCTGGGACGCTATACGAACTACATCGCCCCTTACGACAGGCAGCCTTTGGGCGGGGCTCCCAAACGCAAAGTGCTCAAAACACGTCGGGAGATCGAGCAAGAGAACGCCTCCGAGCCGATGGATTATGAAGCTGCGGCACTGAACTACACCGACATCACGATGGAGCTGCTGCGGACACGGGGCATTCCCTTGAAGCAGGTGGCAGCGGAGGTCATCGACTTCGCCCGCAAGCATACCCTGAGCAAGGGTGTCCGTTACAAGCCCGTGCTTATCGGGCAGAACATCCCGTTCGACGTGGGCTTCCTGCAACAGATGATGGCTTATGCCGGATTGCAGAAAGAGTTCGCGCAGGTATTCGCCGGCACGACGGATTTCTACGGGAACTTCCAGCCCCATTACCTCGACACCATCGACCTGGCACGACTCTGTTTAGCCGCTGATCCGCAGGTCACGTCCTACAAACTGGAGCTGGTCGCCGAACGTCTCGGCATCGAGCTGGACGATGCACACGACGCCGATGCCGACGTGACGGCCACACGCGAGATGGCCGCCCTGTGCAGCCGCCGTCTGCGGCAGAACGGGGAAATGGACGTTTCGCAGCAGCGGACACCGAAGACAAGAGACCATTTCAAAATCTGAAGCTATGGAAGAGAAGAAAGAAGACAAGATAGAACGGGTCACGTTCCAGGTGGAAGACCGCATGACCTACGGGGTGTTGAACTACGACGGCAATGAGCTAATGGCCGCCATTACGGGGTATGACCTGAATGTGGTGTTCAACATGCGGCTCATCAACTCGCTGGCGGATGCCGAGGCATGTGCCGACGCACTGGCCGATGTGTTTTACCAGACACTGATGGAGCAGCTTATTTCCAGAAAGGCGGATTTTATTCAACCGCCGAAGCCGTAATTCTCTATTCTTTTTCAAACGACAATGTGATGAAAAAGAAAGATAACGATAAGACGAACGAGGTGTTGCCGGCGGTGCCTGTCCCTTTGGCGGACAAGCCGCTGACCGAAGAGGAGGACAAGTTCTGCGAGCTGTACGTCTCCGGCGGTCCGCTCTATGCCGGCAACCACCGCAAATGTTACGAGGAGGTGTTCGGCAAGGGCAAGAACGTACCCATCGCCAGCCGTCTGCTGCTGGGACGTCCGCATATCTCGGCCCGCATCCGGGAGATGATCGACAGCGTACAGTTCGACGTCGAGACCATCGCCACCCGGTTGCAGGTGGCCGAGACCCTCAAAGCGGTGATGAGCGAAACCTCCTCGGCCGAGTACACCGACAAATTCGGCGTACCCCTCTCTCCGGCACCGTTGCGCGCCGTAGCCGTCAATGCCGCCAAAGCCCTCATGGAGCTGTATCCCATCAAGTGCTCGCAGGAGACCAAACTCCGTATCGACGGAGGCGAAGGCGGCGTAGTCTTCAACGTCATCGTCCCGCAACCCACACCCCATGAGTGAAAATAAAAACCGCCCGAAACTCAGCCGCCGCACGGCAGAGCGGTTGCTTTACATCCTCGTTATCCTTGTACTGCTGCTATACGGACTGTTCAGGGATTCCGAGGTCGCCGCCCGGCTTATGGAGGCCATTACGAACGCTTTTTCCATCTTAATACAAAATCCATCATGACACAGGTAAGAAACTTCATCAGCGACAACTTCCGGACGATTATCATCATCGTCTCGTTCGTCGTGACCCTCTATGTGCAGCACGTCAGCAACACCGAGCATATCAACGAACTGACACGCCGCTGCCAGACGTTAGAGCTGAA
Source organism: Bacteroides sp. f07 (assembly GCF_042854785.1). Taxonomy (NCBI): domain Bacteria; kingdom Pseudomonadati; phylum Bacteroidota; class Bacteroidia; order Bacteroidales; family Bacteroidaceae; genus Bacteroides; species Bacteroides sp. f07. Next base: position 2,497,628 of record NZ_BAABXI010000001.1, read on the forward strand.
AGTGCAGGACCAGTACGAACGTATCGACGCCATCAAGCTCGACAAGGCCGTCTTCGAGGCCACCATGACCCAGTTCACCTCCTTGCAGACCGACATCCGGGAGATGCGGGAAGACATCAAGGAACTCTTGAAGCACAACAACCGATGAGCAGATGGATCTTGTCTGTTGCGCTCCTCCTGTCCGCCGGGCCTGTCCGGGCGCAAGACGCACGCTTCGAGTCGGCCGTGGCCTGCATCAAACGCTACGAAGGCATGCACGACCACCGCCATCTCCCGTATGTCGGTTACGGGCACAAACTCCTGCCGGGCGAATCATTCCCGGTGATGGACGAGAAACTTGCGGACTCGTTATTGCGTGCCGACCTGAGAAAGAAGTGCGCCGTATTCCGCCGTTTCGGGGCGGACTCCCTGTTGCTCGGCGTACTGGCCTACAATGTCGGGGAATACCGGTTGTTGGGTTACGGAACACGGCCGAAAAGCCGACTGGTGTGCAAACTCGAAGCCGGAGACCGGGACATTCATTCCGAGTATGTGGCATTCTGCCATTACAGGGGGAAAGCCGTGCCCTCCATCCGGAGGCGGCGGGAAGAAGAATTCAAATTACTATTCATCAAATAAAAAGCGCTATGATCGAAAGAAACTCAAAAGTGAAGATAGTGGCATCGTCCCAGCTTACGGAGATGATGCTGGAAGAACTGGTCGGGAAAACGGGTGTCGTGTCGGAAGACCTCACGGGTCCCGAACGTCGCGGATGCAAGGGATATATGGTGTTCCTCAAAGACCCGTACCAGGAGGAATACGAGTGGTTCATCCCCACGGAATCGGTCTGCCATGCGTAGGAGTACCTTGTATCTAAGCCTCGCCGTGCTGTTGCTCGGTGGGGCTGTCGCAGTCCTGTGGCAGCGCAACGGCTATCTCAAGGAGGAACGCAACCGCCACCGGAGCAATACCGAAGCGTTGCTGTCGGATATGAAACGCATCCGTGTGGATTCGACGACGATGGCGGTGGATGTGAATGCGCTGCGGTTGCGGGTGGACGAATACAAACGGCTGCGTGCCGAGGATGCCGAGAAAATCAGGCGGCTCGGGGTGAAAATCAAAAACCTCGAAGCGGCTGCGCGGCATGAGGTTGAGGTGGCCGGACCGATAGATGCCGTGATACGGGACACGGTGGTTGTCCGGGATACGGTGCCGATTCTGCGTCAGAGAGTGGAGATGATTACACCGCACATCCAGCTTACGGGAATCATCGAGGACAACCGGCTGAGGGGTGAGATACGGGTGCCGGTGACGCTACACCAGGCAGTGTGGGTGGAATATAGGGGCTGGTGGTTCTGGCGGCGAGTGAAGGCCGTGCATCAGACCATTTCGAGCGACAACCCGTATGCGGAGATACGGTATTCGGAATATATACGGCTATCAAAATAAATTAGAAGAAAGATGTACAGCATCGTCATGTCCCGGTACAGTAGGTATCGGGATATTTTATTATAACCGTTTCCGGCTTCCGTACCGCTATTCTTTGATGTAACTCTAACAGCATCAAAGAATGAAACTGCTTCTCAGACGCAAATACAAGGCGGAAAACTATACCATCGGCGACCTGTCGATCGACGGTCGCTTTTTCTGTCATACCATCGAAGACAAAGTCCGTGAATTGCCTGCCCGGTGCCCCGACACGCCGTCGGGGCGCTCGTGCCGCTGCAAGGAGAAAGTGTATGCCCGCACGGCGATTCCGGCCGGCACCTACAAGGTGACGATGGAATACAGTGCACGGTTCAAGCGGGTGCTGCCGTACCTGCATGACGTGCCGCATTTTTTGGGGATTCTGATTCACAGCGGCAATACGGAAGAAGATTCCGCCGGGTGCATCATCGTGGGGAAAAACACGGTCAAGGGCAAGGTCACCGAATCGCGCAAGACCTCGGACGCTCTGAATGCCCGGCTTGCCAATGTTCCTGACATTGAAATCGAGATTGTGGAAGCATGGCGCTGAAGAAACTGAAGGCTCCCGAAAGTCTGAAAATCGACTTCTGTCCGTCCCCGAAGCAATACGAGCTCTGGAAACTGCTCCAGCCCGAATGCCCGTTGTGCGGCGGTGAGGTGGAGCAAATGCTTATCGGGTATGACGCCAACCGCAATCCCCGCTACAAGCCTTATTGCAAGCGCTGCAACAACCAGAACATCCCGCAGTTGGTTCTGGGCGGCGGAGCTGCCGGCGGCGGCAAGTCGTTCGTATCCAGCGTGTGGCTGGTGAGCAGTTGCATCCGCTTTCCGGATATCCGTGCCGTAGTGGCCCGAAAGACGCTGAAAAGCCTGAAAGAATCGACGTGGAACACCATCCGCATGGTCATCAAGCAGTGGGGACTGGTGGAAGACGAACACTACCACATCAACAACGTGGCCGGTACACTGCGGTTCTGGAACGATTCGGTCATCATCATGCTCGATCTGGCCGACCAGCCGTCCGACCCCAACTTCGAGCGGTTCGGTTCGATGGAGGCGACGATTGCCGCCTGCGACGAGGTGTCGGAGGTCACCCAGAAGGCCATCGAGGTGCTGTTCTCGCGTCTGCGCTGGAAGACGCACGAAACCTTCAAAGTCTCGAAAATGCTGCTCACGACGAACCCCACGACCAACTGGATACGGGGACGCTTCGTGCAGGACGATAACGGCGACCGGGTGACGCCCCGCGAGGGCGAAGCCTACGTGCCGTTCTCGGTGTTCGACAATCCCGACATTGCTTTCCGCCAGACCTACGAAGCCGCTCTGAACAAAATCAGCGACCAGGCGACGAAAGAACGGTTGCTTTACGGCAACTGGGACTTTGTGGAGGCCAACGACATGGCGATCTACAACCGTTTCGACGGAACCGTGCATTTAGTCACGGGTCTGAAAGAGCGGGTGTACGACCCCACGCGACCGCTGATTACCGTATGGGATTTCAATGTGGCTCCGCACATGAGTGTGCTGCTTGCCCAGATCGACTACGACAAGCGGAAAGTCTATATTCTGGAAGAGGTGCTGGGCACGGCTGCCGCCAAAGAAAACAACACGCCGGCATTGGCCCGCCGGATGAAAAAGAAACTGCTTCTGGACAAACAGATCGGCGGCGTGGACGTGACTGGCGACCCGGCCGGTCTGCAACGCTCCACAGCCTCCGAGGACGGCATCAACAACTTTACGGTCATCACGGAAACATTGGGACAGGGTGTCCTGCGTCCCCGTGTGAAACTGCTCAAAAAACAGCCGCCCCAGATTACGCGGTGCGAGTTCGTCAATGAAGTGCTCGACGGTTACAACGGCTGGGAACTGCGCATCGACCTGCGCTGCCGCAAACTGACGGAAGACCTGATATACCAGACAAAAAACGAGGACGGCACCAAATCCAAGCAGAAGGTAACCGACCCGAAGACCGGTGTGAAATACGAGAAATACGGCCACCTGTCCGACTGTTTGGATTACCTGCTCTGCTACTACCTGCGGGATAGCTGGCACAAGTACAAAAACGGCAATGCGGGAAACTACCAGGTGGTATCGACAGCATTGCTTCAGGAAGGATTCAACTATTAAAGAAAAAGACAATACATGTACAGAAGATTTCTTAACAACGAGGACTATTTGGGCATCATCACGCAAGAGGCTCTTTCGCAGATGACCAGAGGGAACAGCGACCGGTTTATCCAGGCGGAGGAGTCGGCCGAGATGAGCATTGTGGAGCATCTGTCGGAGAACTACGAAATCGAGCGGGAACTCGGCAAGGGGAAATACATCGCGGAATACGACCGCCGGATTACGTTTCCCGTGGGAGCGCATATCTACCATGAGGGGACGATTTGCGAGGTCATCCGCTCCATGAGCGGCTACAAAATTCCGGCGGTAAAGACCTTCTGGCAGGAGCATGTGGATGTCAATCTGGACACGGCGACCATCGAACGTTATTCGCAGTTCGGCACCTATCACCCGAATGACCTCGTACTGTACAACGATGCGGTGTACATCTGTACGGCCGAGAACGGGTATAAGTTCGGCGAGATCCGCATTCCGATGGTGGAGGGCTGGTTGGAGGCGGAATATACCTTGTGGCAGCCGATAAACTACCTTCTGTGGGATGTGGTGGAGTTCGAGGGAGCATTCTATACGCTGATGACATCGGACGGGTTCGACAACAACGTCACACCGATGGAATCCGACTGCTGGGGAGCCATCGCGGACTACGATTCCGCCTATAACGAATATGAATTTTCAGAGCACGAATATGTGGTGTACGAGGGGCGTGTATTCTATCCCGGAACGGATGTCAATGCCGACCTGCCACAGCGGGGAGTGAACCTCACGCCGCATGATCCGCGCAACTACAACCTCAAAAAACACATGGTACGGCTGGCGTTGTACGAGCTGACGAAACTCATCGCCCCGAACAACGTGAGCGTGGTCAGGATGCGCGATTATGAAGATTCGATGAAGTGGCTTGCGGATGCGGCGAAGCTGCGGTTGAATCCGCAGATTCCCCGGAAAGTGGCCGAGGACAACAAGCCCGTGACGGACTGGCAGCTCGCTACGTTCCAGACGGACTACGACCCGTGGAAAAATCCGTGGATGACGTGACATATCCGATACGCAGTTGCATTCCAGAACGGTTTTATTGCAACTGTGTAACCAAGAGAAATGCTGTCGGGTACATATCCGAATGCAGACAGAACTATTGAATCCGGATTACACTTTCCGAACACTTGCGCAATATTCCGATGGCGTCATTCCTGTCTGTTTTTTGAACATGCGGCTGAGATGCTGCGGATATTCAAATCCGAGTTTGTAGGCGGCTTGTGCAATCGTTTCTCCGCTTGACAATTCGTTTTTTACTTGTTGGATAATATATTGCCGGATATAGTTGCTTGCCATATCGCCTGTCGTTTTGCGGATTACATCCCCGAAATAATTCGAGGACATGCAGAGTTTGTCCGCACAGTATTGTACGGTAGGCAGTCCGAGTGATAATTGTTGTCCCTGTTCAAAATAAGAGGAAAGCAAGGCGTCGAATTTCATCAATATATCCGAGTTCTCCAATTTTCTGGTAATGAATTGTCTGTTATGAAAACGCAGACAGAAGTTCAGCATCAACTCGATATACCCTACGATGATTTTATCTTGAATATCATCGTGGTGTTTTTGAAGTTCATCCTGAATTTGTCTCATCAGCGAAACGAACAGATCATGTTCTTCTTCCGTCATGTGCAGCGCTTCGTTCACACGGTAATCGAAGAAGGAGTAGTTTTTGATGTTTTTTTCCAAGTGAGTATTGTGCAGCAGATCCGGATGGAACAGCAATGCCCAGCCTGTTATTGACACCCGTTCACCATTGTCTTCTTTTCCTCCAATCTGTCCGGGAGCAACACACATGAGCGTCCCTTTCTTATAATCGTACTTACCGCACCCGTAATCCAAATCGACCGTTGCATCGTCTCGGAGGAACAATCCGTACACATTGTAGTTATTCAAACTATGGCGAATGGGCGATACTTTCTCGTAATCGATTATGCAGATCAGCGGATGCTGTTCCGCTTGTCCGAGATAGCGGCTATAATCATTTGGATTTCTGACCTTCAATATTTTGCTCATAGGACATATCGTTTTGCTATTCAACAACAAAGATACTCGCTTTTGATGAAAATAACGATTATATGCCCTGAAATCCGTAAAAATGATACGAACTCCCCACTTATCGTTAAGCCCGGCTTTATAGGCATTCATAATTTTGCATTATAAAAAATAACAAGGATGATGAACCGACAAACAGATGTTCCGGAAGAGATGTATGACGATGAAGTCGTGTGTTTTTTCGCCGACCGTTATCACGTCACGCCACGAAAAGTTATGCAACGTTTTGTAGAGCAGGACAGTCCTGTCTCGGAAGCAGAAACGACACCCGGCACTTTCCGGTTGGAGGAAAATGAAATGGCGATTCTTCGGGATATGATTGCCGTTTATCATTCATAATCATATAGGAATTATGGACAGAAGAGACTTCTTGAAAACAGCATCGATGACGGCTTTGTTAGCTGCCGGAGAATGGACGGGCATGTCGAAACTTTTCGCTCAGTCTTCTTCACAAGCGAAAAACAGTTATTCAAACGGAAATAATTCGTCAGAAAACATGGAATACAGAAAACTCGGAGGACTGGACGTGTCGGCCATCGGTCTGGGCTGCCTGCCGATGGTCGGTTATTATGGCGGGAAGTATGAAAAAAGGGATATGATTGCCCTTATCCGACGTGCTTATGACAAAGGCGTGACCTTTTTCGATACGGCGGAGGTGTATGGACCGTACACCAGTGAGGAATGGGTGGGCGAAGCCTTGCAACCCGTGCGCGACAAAGTGAAGATAGGGACGAAATTCGGCTTCGGTGTGGAGGAAGGCAAGCCGACTGCACTCAACAGCCGTCCCGACCATATCCGCCGTGCAGTGGAAGGGTCGCTCCGGCGACTGCGTACAGACCATATCGACCTCCTGTACCAGCACCGTGTCGATCCGAACATGTCGATGGAAGAGGTCGCCGGCACGGTCAAAGAGCTGATGCAAGAAGGAAAAGTTTTGCATTGGGGATTGTCGGAGGCGAGCGCACGTTCCATCCGCCGCGCCCATGCGGTATGCCCTGTGTCGGCCGTGCAGAGCGAGTATGCCATCTGGTGGCGCGAACCCGAAACGAAGATATTCCCGACGCTCGAAGAGCTGGGCATCGGATTCGTTCCCTACTGCCCGTTGGGGCGTGCTTTTCTTACGGGCGCAATCGACGAGAATAGCCGCTTCAAACAGGGAGACCGTAGGTGGAATCTGCCGCAATTCACGCCCGAAGCTCTGCGGCACAATATGCCGCTTGTTGCTCTTGTCCGCAAATGGGCGGAGCGCAAAGGTATTACTCCGGCGCAGTTCGCCCTCGTGTGGATGCTTTCGCGCAAGGCGTGGATCACTCCGATACCCGGCACGACCAGTCCCGACCATTTAGATGATTTCCTCGGTGCAGCTACTGTTCGTCTCACTCCCTACGAAATGGAGGAGTTCGACAAAGAATACGCACGAATCGACCTTATGGGCCACCGTGCCGACCCGTTTACTGAAAGCCAAATCGACAAATAAAGAGTATAAATTATGAAAAAGATTTTATTGATTCCGCTCTTATTGTTCGCCGTCTTTTCTATGGCGGCTTGCGGAGACGGTTCGGAAGAGCCGTTCACTCCCGAACAGTCCGAACAACCGGAAAATCCGGGTGGCGGTGATGGTTCCGATGATAACCCCGACACGCCTACTCCCGGCGGGAACGGTCGTTACCTCGTCCTTTATGCTTCCCGCACGAGCAATACCGAACGTGTGGCGCAACTGATTCGGACGACACTCGACTGCGACATTCTCGAAGTAGAACCGGAGGTAGACTATGACAGCGACTACAATGCCATGTTGGAACGCGCGCAGGAAGAACTGGCCGCTATCCGTCGTGGCAATTATCCGTCCGTCAAGACATCGATGGAAAGTTTCGACGGTTACGACATCGTGTTCGTCGGTTATCCGATCTGGTACGGAAGTATGGCGACGCCGATGCAGGCGTTCCTGCACTCCCATGCCTCGAAACTTGCCGGGAAACGAATCGCCCTGTTCGCCACAAGCGGTAGCAGCGGAATTTCCACTTCGGTCGATGAAGCCCGCAGCCTTTGTCCGGATGCAACGATAATCGACCGAACCTTGTTGCTGACCTCTTCAGGGCTTTCCCAAATGGCCACCCGTGTTACTGCATGGCTGGAGGAAATCGGAGCGAGCAGGGAAGAACCAGAAACACCAGGAGAAACATCTATGAAAGTGAAAATTTCGGTCGGCGACCGCACGATTACCGCTACGATGGAGGACAATGCGGCAGGCAGGGATTTTCTTTCCCGTCTGCCGTTGGAGGTTACACTGAATGATTACAATAACACGACTGAGAAAATCTTTTATCCCGATCCAGCTCTGACGACCGAAGGCGTAGCACGCGGTTGTGCTCCCACGCCCGGCGACATCACGATTTATGCGCCGTGGGGCAACGTAGCGATTTTCTGCAAGAGTTGGTCGCATAGCAACGAACTGATAAAAATCGGTCGTATCGACGGCAATGACATCGAGGCTCTGACCGTCACAGGAGATATAACGGTAAAAATCGAAAGGGAATAATATGACGACAGCCGATTTCAAAGAGTATGCAAAGACGGGACAAGCTCTCGACACGGAGGAAATACACCGTTTTATGGACGAGATGAGCAACGAGGCACGTCGCGTTACTTTCCGTCTGAATACGACTTATCATACGCCGGATGAAGTACGCGGACTGCTTTCCGAATTGTTCGGCTGTGAAGTACCGCAGTCGCTTCGCGTCTTTTCTCCGTTCTACACGGACTTCGGAAAGAATATCGCCATAGGCGAAGAAGTTTTCATCAACGCCTGCTGCCACTTTCAGGATCACGGCGGCGTGACGATAGGCGACGGATGCCAGATTGGACACAACGTAGTGTTTGCTACGCTCAATCATGGACTTTCGCCCGAAAAGCGGAAAACCACTTACCCGGCTCCCATCGTGCTGGGTAAGAACGTTTGGATCGGCTCCAATGCGACTATCCTGCAAGGCGTGACTATCGGAGACAACGCTGTCGTTGCGGCGGGAGCCGTTGTAACAAAAGACGTTGCGGAAAATACGGTCGTGGGCGGTGTTCCGGCAAAGTTTATCAAGTCAATCTGGAATAACGAAAGAATATGATGCGAATTTTATTAAGTGTAGTGTTTCTGTTCGGGCTGTTATCATGCAGCACGACAGAGAAAAATAAAATGAATCACCCCAATATCATGGAAACAGAAAAGAAGAATATCGGAAACCTGCTTGCTCTCTATCCCAAACCAATGACTGTTGTCGGTGCGGAGGTCGATGGCAAGGTAAACTGGCTTGTTGTGGGCCATACGGGTATCATTGGTCACGACCGGATTCTCGTTAGCATGAGCAAAAGCCATTATACCAATCAAGGGATAAGGAAGTCAAAGAAGCTCTCGATTAACCTCGTGAGTCGTGAAATGCTGCCGAAAGCCGACTACGTGGGCAGTGTGAGCGGCACATCGGTTGATAAATCAAACGTATTCGAATACCATTGGGGAGAGAACGGTACGCCCGTAATCGACGCCTCACCATTGACGATGGAGTGCGCCGTGGTGGACATCTACGAAACCGATGGCTTCGACAACTTCATCTGCTCCATCGCCAACACTTACGCTGCTCCCGATGTACTTGACGCTGACAGGAAACTCGACTATACACGGTTGAAACCTGTACTGTTCGAGTTCCCGACCTATTCCTACATCGCCACCGGAGAGATTATCGGCAAGTGTTTGAACTTGGACAAGCAGCCGGGAATGTGCGCCAAGGAGCCGATGGCCGCCGACGGTATCGTGCGCCTGTCGAAAATCGAAGTTTACCCACAGCACCTCGACGAGTATATGAAATATGCGACGGAAGTAGGAGAAATCTCGCTGCGCACCGAACCGGGCGTGCTGACCATGTACGCCGTCGGCGAAAAGGAGAATCCATACGAGATAACCATTCTCGAAACATACGCAAGCCGTGAAGCATACGAAAAGCATATCGCCTCGGAGCATTTCCAGAAATACAAGCAGGGAACGCTGCACATGGTCAAGTCGCTGGTGCTGTCCGACCAGACGCCGCTCAACCCTGCGAACCGAATCAATAACTTCATTCAATAATGAATCATGAACCGAATTATTTTAATTACAGTATTTACCGTTTTAACATTTAATGTTATGGCACAGGAAAAGATAGTACAGACCGCCGGACGCGACCAGTTAGGCGAGTTCGCACCCAAGTTCGCCCAACTCAACGACGATGTTCTTTTCGGCGAGGTATGGAGCCGCACCGACAAGCTCGGTCTTCGTGACCGCAGTTTAGTAACGATTACCTCTCTTATCAGTCAAGGTATTACGGACAACTCGCTGACATATCATTTGCAGTCGGCGAAGAACAACGGCATCACCCGCACCGAGATAGCCGAAATCATCACCCATATCGGCTTCTATGCCGGTTGGCCGAAAGCATGGGCAGCATTCCGTCTGGCGAAAGACGTATGGGCGGAAGACACGACCGGCGAGGATGCCAGGGCAGTATTCCAACGTGAAATGATTTTCCCCATCGGCGAACCCAACACGGCGTATGCCAAATATTTCACCGGCAACAGTTACCTCGCACCGGTTTCGCGTGAGCAGGTAAGCATTTCCAACGTGACTTTCGAGCCTCGCTGCCGCAACAACTGGCATATCCACCGTGCAACGAAAGGCGGCGGACAGATGCTTATCGGCGTAGCGGGTCGCGGCTGGTACCAAGAGGAGGGCAAACCCGCCGTGGAGATCCTGCCCGGTACAGTCATCCACATTCCGGCAAACGTGAAACACTGGCACGGTGCGGCGGCCGACAGCTGGTTCGCTCACCTTGCATTCGAGGTCTCAGGTGAGAACACTTCCAATGAATGGCTGGAACCGGTCACCGACGAAGAATATGACAAACTCAAATAATAAACATCATGTATAGGTTCTTATTGATATTACTGTCGGTGGTCGGCATGGCGACCGCCACCGACGCACAACAAAGACAGGATATGAGCAAAGGAAAATCAAACAGCAAAATACTGGTAGCCTATTTTTCGGCGACGGGAACGACGGCACGAGCTGCCGAAAAACTGGCGAATGTTACGGGCGGAGAGCTTTACACGATTACGCCAGCCAAATCTTACACGAGTGCCGACCTTGACTGGAACGACAAGCAGTCGCGCAGTTCGGTAGAGATGAACGACCCGAAGTCGCGGCCGGCAATCAAGAGCAAAAAGGAAAACATCACAGATTACGATGTCGTCTTCATCGGTTATCCCATTTGGTGGGATCTCGCCCCGCGGGTCGTCGATACGTTCATCGAAAGTCACGACTTGAAAGGTAAGGCAGTCATTCCGTTCGCTACTTCAGGAGGAAGTACAATCAACAACAGTGCGGCGACATTGAAGAAAGATTATCCTGCTCTGAATTGGAAAGAGGGGCGTCTTCTCAATCGTGCCGATGAGAAAACCATTCGCGAATGGGTTAACAAACTGGGATATTAGCATTTAATGGCGAAAGAAAGGCATTATACGACAATGATTATCGCTGTCGTAGCTGTCTTTCTCTGCGTCGCATATTTATTTCAACGTTTCTATCTTGAGGTAGGTTTTCACATGCTATACGAGAATATCCTAATATGAATAAAAAACAATTGATACGTCTTATTTCTCGGGAACTTGAATTGCCTATATCTCAAGAAAAAGTCACGATGGTTCTTGATAAGGCCATTGAAATAACCAACCGGACACTTGAAACGGGAGAATCGGTGAAATGGTCGGGATTCGGGTCATTGGTTATCAAAGAAGTCTTTCCCCAAAAACTTTATTCTCCCAAACTGGGGAAATATATCATGACGAAAGGTGGTTGGAAAATAGTATTCAAGGAATCAGGCAAAAAGAAACGCACAAGGTTGGAATAATTTTTTGCTCTGTTTGGGGAACTGCTTGTATGATAGTTTGTAAGTGATTTGTAATCATCGACGTATGTTGCTCATTCCAAATGATTGCTCTATATTCTAATTGACGATCATTTTACAGGAAGTGCTAATTATCAGCGGTTTATTACACTAATTTTAATTATCTTTGCGTTCGTAAAACGAATATATCACTAAAAAATATCGAGCATTATGACAAAAGCTGAAATTGTAGCAGAGATTGCGAAGCAGACGGGAGTGGAGAAAACGGTAGCAATGAATGTCGTGGAGGCGTTTATGGAAAGCGTGAAGAGTTCGATGATTGCAGGCAATGAGGTGTTCCTGCGCGGATTCGGCAGCTTCATCATCAAGAAAAGAGCCGAGAAGGTCGCCCGCAACATCTCGAAGAACACGACGATTACGATTCCCGCCCATAACATTCCCGCGTTCAAGCCGGCCAAGACATTCCTGGCTGCCGTGAGGGACGCTAAATAGCAAGACCGATGGCCGTAGTCAGAGAGCGGATTATCCTCCGGAAAGGTCGCCGCAGCGGCGATAAGATGCCGCACCGAATCGACATCAAGGAGCTGGCAGAGGGCGATTCCTTGCTCGTCGAGATTGTCATAGACAAAGCAAATGATTTGGCGTACCGGTGTCTGTTCGAGCCGGAACTGCTTGCCGGACGGCGCGGTGTTACTTTTCGGGTCAGCGGAGAACAGGTGTACTGGTTGTCCGGATTGCAACCGAAGCCGTTGCTGAAACAGCAGGCGGACCAACTTGTCCCGGACGTCGAACACGTGGAAGAGGTCGGACCTAAACGGCGCGGCGGAAAATCGGGTCCCAGAGAGCGCAAGGTGCTGGTATTCGATGAAGAGGGAAAACTGGAAGCCGTGACACGCTCTCTGAAGGATGTGGCGAGGTTGAGTAACCTGCGGGAGAAAGCTATCGACCGGCTCTGCAAAACCAAACGGGTGTCGTCGGAGACGGGCTATTCGTTCCGATACTGGTGGAAGGTGCTCGGATTCGATATTACGGATTTTACGCTGACCGTCTCGCAGTATGACGAGCTGTGCAAGCGGAAATCGGAATAGACGAAAGGCGTGGGATGAGATTCATTTCACGCCTTTTTTATCGGCAGGCTCTTGTCCTGTATCCGGGATGCAGATGAATGCCGTGTCGGAGAAGGTGACTTCGGCGGCTTCATCCGGAGAGAAGATGCCTTCGGTGACGAGTTGTTGCATGATTTCCCGGGCTTGCTGCTCACGAGAGGAGCTATCGCTGGTGGCAGAGGCCGGCTGCGGAGCGGACGGGTGATTCTGATTCTTGTCCATTGTCTTGCAAGGGTGGCTGCTGCCCCTACAGACCGGTTATGTTCATATACGAAAAGCGTGGGACATCAGCTTGCCGTAATCGAGGTTCTGGTAAACCCTACACATAACAAGTAACGCCCACGCATAACGTGAGCATTCAGTCTTGTTATCCCATGTGTAGTGAATTTACCAGATTCCGATTTACGGGATAAAAGCCAAACGCTTTCCAATATTTTTCTTAAAACACCGCAAAGATAGCGATTATTTGCCGTGTTTGCATAATGAAGCCGTAAGAACTTATGAAAATACCTCATTTATCAGTTCTTACGGCTGGGTTTCCGATGTCCGAAAACTATATATATTACCGGACTTTGTACAAGGCAATCAGCCGGCCGTTTTGCATATCGGCGATGAATGTTCCGTTGGAGAGGGTGCATTCGTGGATGTGCGTATCTTCGGGGTCGGATTGAAGAAGGGATTGCCGGGCGGTTTCGTCGATTACCTGCATGGCGACACCTTGTACGGTTGCGGTGGTGGCATCGGCGGGCAGCGTCATAAGCTGTTCCAAGAGCGATTTTTCCATTGACCTGAATGTTGAGACCTTATGTCCCTCTCAGGTCGGTTATACATGCGAAAAGCGTGGGACAGAACCCGCCCGCACCGAGGCTCTGGCAAGCCCACCCGCAAACAAGTTAAGCCCACGCTACGCGCAGGCGTCCACTGTCTGTCTTGCGGGTTTGAAACTGCCAGATTTCGGTGCAAGAACAAAAGCTAACGCTTTTAATATCTTAAATCTTCTGCAAAGATAGGGATTCTGCCTGAAAAAACAGGGAATATAATAAAGAAAGCTATCGGAAAATTTCCGATAGCTTTCCTGTTCAAGAATAGATTGTACGTTATTTTATTCTCGTCGGGACGAATGTGATTCGTTTTGTCCCTTTGGAGACGGTGTACTTCTTGAGTTTTGCCGAATAGTAGCGTCGGGGCGGAACGTCCTTCAACACAAAAGAACCGAATTCCGCCCATTTCACAGGTTCGCCGGTCGCGAGAGTGCGTTTGGTTATCTCGACGGCTTTGTCGAGTATCAGCGTGATTTTATCTTGCGATATGGGCGGGTCGAGTTCGTAGGATATAGCTCGGATCAGTTCTTTCTTATTCATATTATCTCATTTTGCAATTTCTATCTTATGGACAAGCCATCTCACATCGAGTTTAACGGTCATATCGAGAGCATGCGTACCAGTTCGATATAATCGCGATTGATGCCTTTGTCGTGTTTAATAGCCTTTGAGAAAGGCACATAGACTATTTGGCTGTTTCTCACGCCAATCATCACGTTGCGTTGTCCCTCCATCAGCGCTTTGACGGCGGATTCTCCCAGGCGCGATGCAAGAATCCGGTCCAACGATGTCGGCGATCCGCCCCGTTGGAGATGTCCCAGAATCGTCACTCGGGCATCGTATTGCGGGAACTCCTTCTTGACCCGTTCGGCCAGTCCGAATGCTCCGCCTGTCTGCGGATTCTCCGCCACCAATACGATTGCCGAGTTTTTACTTTTGCGGAATCCGTTGTTGATGAGTTCGGCCAGCTGGTCGACTTCTGTTTCCATTTCGGGGATAATTGCCGCTTCGGCTCCCGATGCGATGGCTCCGTTGAGCGCGAGATAGCCGGCCCTGTGTCCCATGACTTCCACGAAGAACAGGCGTTCATGGCTGGTCGCCGTATCGCGCAGGCGATCGACAGCCTCCATGATGGTATTGAGTGCCGTGTCGTAGCCGATCGTGGCATCCGTGCCGCTGAGGTCGTTGTCGATGGTTCCCGGCAGTGCAATAACCGGAATGTCGTATTCGACTGCGATGTCCCGAGCACCGGCAATCGTGCCGTCGCCGCCAATGACCACCAGCGCGTCGATGCCGGCGGCGACCATGTTGTCGTAGGCTTGCCGGCGGCCTTCGGGCGTGGTGAACTCTTTGCAGCGGGCTGTCTTGAGGATCGTGCCGCCCTGCTGAATAATGTTGCTGACGTTCTGCGATTTCAGGTCGATGATTTTATTTGTCACCAGTCCCCGGTATCCGTGTTTGATCCCTTTTACCGAAAACCCGTGGTAGATGGCCGTGCGTGTCACGGCCCGGATTGCGGCGTTCATGCCGGGAGCGTCTCCTCCCGATGTCAGCACGCCTATACATTTTATCTGTTCCATGTCTAAAAATAGTTGTTGAAGTGAACGATGAACGCGATTTCGTTTTTCTGGGGCAGCGGTTCGAATTCAATCTTATCCTCGCGCGCCAACCACCCGATGGCGGCATTCAGGTCGCAATCCGAAAGACCGCACTCTTTTTTCAATTCGTCATACGTTCTTTGAACGTTGTCGCTCAATATCTGCCAAATAATACCGGCATTGAGCCCGATACTGTGTTTATCCATGATTTTATCGTTTTAATGTCAGAACCAGCGCACGTAACAGAAGTCCTGTCTGTGCGGCAATTTACCGTTCTTGGGGTACATGCGGAACGCCAGTTTGAAGCTGCCGGCATTCGACACCCCGATTTTCGCGCGGAAGGTATGAAGCGAGCCTTCGCGATGCGTCATTTCGAACGGAGTGACAGAATAGATACGCTCCTTGCCATTCTCGTTGTGAACGGTCACGAATTCCACGCCGATGGCATCGTCCAGACCTTTCTCATCCACGACGACGGAGACCTCGTAGTCGCGTCCTGCTTCGATGGTAGCGTTCAGTCCGTCGCCTACCTCCAATGACTTGATTTCGATAGAATCCCAGCGGTCCGCCACTGTCGCTTTCCATGCAGCCAGCGATTTCGCTTCGGCATATCCGTCGGCGGCCAGGCTCCGGAAACGGGCAGCCAGTTTGCCGTAGAACTTGTCGTAGTAGTCGTCCAGCTGTCGCTTCATCGTATAGTGCGGAGTGATCTGTGCCAGCGAGTTTTTAATGTACCGAACCCACCCTTCGGAGTATTCCTTGTCCGTGCGCTTGTAATAGAGCGGCAGAATCATGTGTTCCAGCACATAATAGATGGCCGTGGCATCCAATTGGTTTTGGAACAGCGGATTATCGTAGGAGGCCTCCGCCGGGAGCATCCATCCGGCACCTTTGCGGTAGCCTTCCGCCCACCAGCCGTCGAGCACCGAAAAGTTCAGCACGCCGTTCATCGCAGCCTTTTCTCCCGATGTTCCCGATGCTTCGGCCAGACGGGTCGGCGTATTGAGCCATACATCGACACCGGCCACGAGCCGGCTTGCCAGTTCCATGTCGTAGTTTTCGAGAAAGACGATTTTGCCGAGGAACTCCGGGCGATGCGAAAGTTCGATGATCTGTTTGATAAGCCCTTTCCCTGCGCCGTCGGCCGGATGTGCCTTACCCGTAAAAATGAACTGCACGGGGCGTTCGGGGTTATTCACGATTTTCGCCAGCCGTTCCGTATCGGAGAAGAGCAGGTGCGCCCGCTTGTAGGTGGCGAAACGGCGGCCGAAGCCGACCAGCAAGGCATGGGGATTGAACTTTTCTACGATGGGTCCGATAATCGACGGATCGAGCTGGCTCTTCTGCCAATCGGCCTTGCACTTGCGTTTGAGGTATTCCATCAGGTCGTATTTCATCCGCATGCGTATCTCCCAGATGCGCTCGTCAGGCACGTCGTAAATCGCCTGCCACCGTTTTTCGTCGGACTGGTTCTTGAAAAACGCTTCGCCGAAATATTCCGCGTAGAGTTCTTTCCACCGAGCCGCGCACCACGTCGGCAGATGCACGCCGTTGGTGACGTATCCCACGTGGGTTTCTTCGGGGAGATAGCCTTTCCACAGGGGCGCGAACATCTCCTGCGAAACGGCGCCGTGCAACTTGCTCACGCCGTTGACCTCCTGACAGGTGCGGCAGGCGAACACGGACATGCAGAACTTCTCCTCCCTGTCATCGGGTTCGTTCCGTCCCATCCCCATGAGCGTATCCCACGCAATGCCGAGCCTGGAGGCGTATTGCTCCATGTACTTCCGGAACAACGGCTCGTCGAAATAGTCGTGTCCTGCCGGAACGGGAGTATGTACCGTATAGAGCGACGATGCACGCACGAGCTCCATCGCCTGGGCGAAAGTCAGCCCCTCGCCGATGTAATCGCACAGTCGCTGAATGTTGATCAGTGCGGCATGTCCTTCGTTGCAGTGGTACACCTCTTTTCGGATGCCCAATGCCTTGAGTGCCATCATGCCGCCTATTCCGAGCAGAATCTCTTGTTTGAGCCGGTTCTCGTTGTCTCCTCCGTAGAGGTGATGAGTGATGAACCGGTCGTATTCGCTGTTCATGCTGTGGTCCGTGTCGAGCAGGAAGAGCGAAACCCTGCCGACATTGACCCGCCAGACTTTGGCGTGTACGGTGAAGTAATCGGTATAAGGGACATGAACGACCAGTTGTTGCCCTTCCTGGTCCAGCACCTTCTCGATGGGTAGTTTGCCGAAGTGCTGCGCCTCGAAAACCTCGCATTGTTCGCCGTTCATCGTGATGCTCTGGTCGAAATATCCATGCCTGTAGAGCAAGCCCACGGCGCAGAGATCGACATTGCTGTCCGATGCCTCTTTGAGATAGTCGCCGGCCAGCACGCCCAGTCCTCCCGAATAAATTTTCAGGATCTTGTTCAATCCGTATTCCATGCTGAAGTAGGCCACCGAAGGACGCCGGACATCGGGTTTTTCGTCCATGTATTCGCGGAAACGGGTATAGATATCGTCCATGCGGGCGATGAACGACGGGTCGGCGGAGAGTGTTTCCATCCGCTCGTAGCCTATCATCTCCAACAATACGATGGGGTTGTGTCCCGCCTTTTCCCACAATTCGGGGTCGAGGTCGGCATAGAGCGCGGTAGCGTCGTCGTGCCACGTCCACCATAGGTTGCGCGCCATTTCGGAGAGTTTCTCCAGTTTCTGCGGCACATGGGAGGCCACTGTGACTTCATGCCATGCCGGAGTGTTCGTTTTACAATTCAGGTATTCCATCATTCTAT
Organism: Bacteroides sp. f07; assembly: GCF_042854785.1. Taxonomy (NCBI): domain Bacteria; kingdom Pseudomonadati; phylum Bacteroidota; class Bacteroidia; order Bacteroidales; family Bacteroidaceae; genus Bacteroides; species Bacteroides sp. f07. Next base: position 2,515,526 of record NZ_BAABXI010000001.1, read on the forward strand.
TAAATTTTATTATGGTTGCCGATTCTTTCGCATGTAAAATTACAGGAGTCCGGAATAGTTTCGGTGTCCGTTTTTTACCCGCGAATAGTCCAAACCTTACAGCGCAAACGAATCGGACACAGATGGTCGCGTATGGAACACGACGTCCCGAATTCCGGTGAAATTCGGGACGTTACAAGAAAAAGAAAGGAGGCTCAGAATTTGAAGCCGGCACTCATATAGACCCCTACGTTTTTGTACAGATTGGAATAATTGGCCTGAATGGCAATGGGTCCCAGCAGGAAATCATACGAAACCCGAAGAGCACATCCCCACAAATCGCCGCCGCTAAACATATCTTCGATTTTGCGGTTTTCTTTTCCGTATTCCCCCAAGGCTGTTGCGTATATTTTTTTGTGGATGCGGTATCGGAGCGCCAGTTTCGCGGCGGCGAAATTCCGTTCGACGATATGTACGTTCTGGACGCTTTCCCACGCTTTCTGCCACGGCAGATAGTCGGCATCGACGATTCCTCCCACATAGTTCCGGTAGATATACGGCAGGTCATCGCTGAAGAGGAAGCGTCCCTGTACCGATGGCAGGAGGCACAGGCGCGAGCCGAGCCGGATCGCGGTTCCGGCGTGAAAATCCAGTGCCCCGGACGGAGCTTCGCCATCGTATGAAATGCCGTCGTCCGTGTATAGGGTGCCGCGTATCTGTATCCTGCTTCCATGCGTGGGATAATATACCCTGTCATACGTGTCCATTGTAAAGTCCGCGAAATAGTTCAGAAAAGCATCGGAGTGGATTTCATGTGGCGTTCCCTGCCGTTCGAACAATTCGGAACGATAGTCGAAGTATTCGAATTGCGCCCCGATTTTCATGCGGAAATTAGCGATGTCGCGTGTATAGTATCCGGCCAACGCATGGGATGCGAACTTCATTGTTCCGACATCGTGTTTGCCGGCGTAAAGGTCGAAATCGTGATACCCCAGCCGATAGGACGCGCCGAATTTGGCTCCGAACAGATGCCCGAAAGCGTACCCTGCTTCCAGATAGGGGTTTTTCGATATGCGCCCCGTAACGGAATAGTGATGTTTGGTCGCCAGTTGCTGGTTGTTGGAGAGATTGACCAATATGCCCGCCAACTCTTCCGTGTCGAAACGGACTCCGATATTGATTTTGCGATAATCTTTCATTTCCAGCAGAAATACCAGATCGTGCGGGTCCGTATTCCCCAAACGGTACTCCACCCGTGAAAAGATGTCGAAGCCCTGCAATTTGACTAATGCACGGTCGATCTCTTCCTGCGATATTTCCGAATATTCCTGTAATCCGATTTTTCTGCGCACCCATTCCTTCTCTTTCCCTCCGATGCCCTCTATTTCGATTTTGCCTATCGAATATGTTCCGGCCAAACAGGGCCTTGTCGTCTTTTCGGGCGAAAAGTCGGGAGCGTTGTCATGGTATATGTATCGACGCAGGGCAAGCAGGTCGTCCCATCTGTCCCGCGCAGCCTGTTCGCCGCGCAACAGCATCGTATCGATGGCTTCGGTCTGGAAACTGGCGGCGTTGTATCCTTTCAGTGCCGGATTGATATAGAGGTCGGCCTGTTCTTTATTGCTGCGGTATTTCGGTTGCCCCATGATTCCGACCAATTGGTCGAGCACGGTAGAGGCCGATTTCAGTTCTTCTTTGCTCCGCCATCCCGTACTCAAATCGATACAGATGACCACCTCGGCCCCCATCTTTTTCACGACATCCACCGGCAGATTATTCAGTGCACCGCCATCGACCAGCAACATCCCGTTCCATTCCACCGGAGCGAAAACACCCGGGATGGACATGCTGGCGCGCATGGCAAGCGGCAGGGAGCCGGAATCCAACACGACTTCCTTTCCTTCGACTATATCGACGGCCACGCACCGGAACGGAATCGGCAGATCGGAAAAGCGGTCCACGCTATGATATCCTACGGTGAGTTTGGAAAACAGGTTCAATATATTTTGCCCGGCAACGTATCCTCCGGATGTAAATGCGACTTTTTTCTCCTTAGAGAGCGGAATATGCAGCTGATATTTCTCTTTTTCTTCTTTGGACAGAAACGCTTTCGACTCCCTTTTCACCTGGTCCTTGATCAGGAATAACCAATCCTGATTGCGATACATACTGTCGAGGGCGGCGGCATCGTAACCGATGGCATACAATCCTCCCACGATTGCCCCGATGCTCGTCCCGGCGATATAGTCTATCGGTATTTCCGCCTCTTCCAGGACTTTCAGCACTCCGATTTCTGCGGCGCCCTTGGCTCCACCGCCTCCGAGCACCAGTCCTACTTTACGACGTTCCTGCGCATACGCATCGGAGCCGTTCCAGCCGGGCAAGAGCAACAGGAGGCAAAACAAACATCTAATGAAGCATTTATCTTTGTTCATCCTGTCTTGAATTTATCCTTTGTTTTTCTGTTGTCTGAATTCGGACGGCGAGCATCCCAATCGCTGCCGGCAATACCGTCCGAAAAACGAAAGATTGGGAAATTCGAGCTCGTCGGAAATTTCCTTGATGCTCTTCGCGGAATTTTTCAGTGCGTCGGCCACTTCGCGCGTCAATGCTTCGTGTATCCATTCCGAGGCGGTCTTGCCGCTGGCCCGTTTGACCGCCGTAGAGAGATAACGCGGTGTTTTGCAGAGGCGGTCCGCATACCATTGTACCGAGCGCGGCACGGGCTTGGTCGAGGAGAGCAGGTCGATGAACGCCTGGCAAATCTGGTGGCGGGACTGAAGCGGTTCTTCGGCCGGAGCCGTTTCCGCCGCTATGTGATTGCTGAGCACGTGCGCCGTCTGATAAAGGAATGCCTGCAACAGGCAGCGCATGACCTCGTCGTAGTAGAGATGGTCGATGTGTACTATTTTCCGTTTGAGGAAATGATAATCTTCGAGCAGTTCTGCGGCTTCTTTATCGGAGAGGTGAATCTTGAAATTGCGGTTCATATAGAACACCTTGTTCCAGAGATCCGCCGAATTCGGAAATATCCGTTTGGAGAAGTTCGCCGAACAGCAGGCCAGATATCCCTTGAAATCGGGACTCATCATCGTGTGGGCTGCTATCTTATCCGGCGTGCAGAATGCTATGTCGTTCGGCTCTATCGTATAGGGCGTGCCGTTTACCTCTATCTGGAAACGCCCGTCGAGACAAAAAAGCAGCATGCGCCAACCTTTGTTTTCGTCGAATCGGACGAAATCCTTGGCGTTTTCGAAGATGACGAAATGTTCCGACAGGAATCTGAAAGATTCTTCATTATTGGATTCGAGTTGCATGTGATTCGGTTTTTAGAAATTATTTCAGGATACAAAAATATGTTCTTTTCGGATACGGCAGGTAGTCGAAAACTCTTATTGAGTGTTCGATATTTACCAACACCCGTATGGTGTAGAATATCGGCTATCTTAGCATACGGATGGATAACCGCATATTCTGGCGAATAGGCCATTTTTGCAGCCGAAACAAAAGCAGAAATATGAAGACACGAATTTTAACGGGGTGGCTGCTCGTTTCGGCATTCACGGTGCAAGCTCAAACGATGGAGCTTTCGATTGAAGAGTGCCGGACGCTGGCCATTCAGAACAACAAGGAGCTACGCATCGCGAGCGAGAAAGAGCAGGCGGCTTATCACCGGCGCAAAGCCGCTTTTACGAATTATTTGCCCAAGGTCTCGGCGGCAGGAGCCTATATGCGCACATCGGACGAACTGTCGCTCATCAGCGACGGGCAGAAAGATGCGTTGAGCCATCTCGGCACCAATGCCGGACAGCAGTTGCAGGGTGTAGTCCAGCAGTATCCGTCGCTGGGCGAGCATCTCGGCGCGCTTGCCGGCGGGCTCGATGCGGCCGGAGCGGGATTGGTGGATGCCTTGCGTACCGATACGCGGAACATGACGGTGGCGTCTGTGATGCTGACCCAGCCTGTCTATATGGGCGGCAAGATCGTAGCCTATAACAAGATTACCCGTTTTGCGGAGCAAATCGCCCACAGCCAGCACGACCAGCAGCTGCAAGAGGTGATTCTCGAAGTAGACCGCACCTATTGGCAGATTGTCTCTTTGCAGTCGAAGAAGCGGCTGGCCGAGAGTTATCTCGAACTGGTGCGGAAGCTCGACGGCGATGTCGAGCACCTGATTGAGGCGGGAATGGCCACTAAGGCTGACGGCTTGAGCATCAAGGTGAAAGTCAATGAAGCGGAGGTGACACTCATCCAGATCGATAACGGTCTGGCACTGTCCAAGATGTTGCTTTGCCAGTTGTGCGGTCTGGAGATGACAACGGAAGTCCGGTTGCGGGATGAAGCGGCGGAGACGTTGCCCGAGACGACGCTGCTGACCGTTGCGGACCTGGAGACCGCACTGGAGAACCGGCCGGAACTGCGCAGTCTCGACATGGCACAACAGATCGGCAAACACAAGGTGACGATCGCCCGCTCCGAGTTCATGCCCAATGTGGCGCTTACCGGCGGTTATCTGGCGAGCAATCCTTCGCTGACCAACGGATTCCAGAAAAAATTCAACGGTATATGGAATGTCGGCGTAGTGGTGAAGGTGCCCATTCTAACCTGGGGCGAACGCCACCACAAGGTGCAGGTTGCCCGCCGCGAAGCCGCTATCGCCACGTATCAGTTCGACGAGGCGACTGAGAAGATCGAGTTGCAAGTGACGCAAAGCCGCCAGAAAATGCAGGAAGCGACCGAACGCTATGCGGCCGCCTCGCGCAGCCAAGCGGAAGCCGATGAAAATCTGCGTTGCGCTACCATCGGCATGCAGGAGGGTGTCATTCCCGTCAGCAACGTGCTGGAGGCACAGACGGCATGGCTGTCCGCGCATTCGGAACAACTTACCGCCCGCATCGATGTGATGCTCGCAGATCTCTATTTACGCAAGGCTTTGGGTACATTGAAATAATTAAATAACAGAGTATATGAAAACGAACAATCAGCAAAAAGGGATTCTTTTGACGGCCGTAGCGATGCTTGCGGCAATCGCAGTCGTCATCATCATCGGGCTTTCGCTGCCCGAAAAGGAGGAGTATATTCAGGGTGAGGTCGAAACGACGGATTACCGCGTTTCGTGCAAAGTGCCCTCGCGTGTGCTGCAAATCCGTGTCGTCGAGGGCGACCGCGTGCAGAAAGGCGACACGCTCGCCATCATGGAGGCTCCCGACATGGCCGCCAAGCTGGCACAGGCCGAGGCCGCCCGTTCGGCTGCCGAAGCATTGGAGATGAAAGCCCGCAACGGTTCCCGTCAGGAGCAGATACAAGCCGCATACGAGGTGTGGCAGCAGGCGGTGGCAGGTTTGGCGGTGGCCGAAAAGACCTTCCGCCGTATAGAGCGGCTGCACGGCGAGGGGGTTATCGCGGCCCAGAAGTTCGATGAGGCGCAGGCCAAATACGACGCCTCCGTCGCTACGGAACGCGCGGCCAAGGCGCAATACGACATGGCCGTGAATGGAGCCCGCCATGAGGACAAGCTGGCCGCCGAAGCGCAGGTGACACGGGCGCAAGGCGCCATTGCCGAGGTGACCTCCTATATGAACGAGACGATTCTCACGGCCTCGGACGACGGTCTTGTGACCGAGATTTTCCCCGAAGTCGGCGAGTTGGTCGGCACGGGAGCTCCGATCATGAACGTATCCCGTATGGACGATGTGTGGTTCACCTTCAACATCCGCGAGGACCTGCTGCCGGGCATCACCGTCGGCAAGGAGCTTACGGCTTACCTTCCGGCTCTCGACATCGCTGTCCCCGTGCGTATCACGCGCATGAAGGACGTGGGCAGTTTCGCTGTATGGAAGGCGACGAAAGCCCTCGACCGTTTCGACCTGAAGACGTTCGAGGTGCGTGCCCGTCCCGTATTGCCTTTCGAGGGGCTTCATCCAGGCATGTCGGTTGTTCTCCGTAAAAGCGAAATCGAATGAAATATCGTGGAATTACAGGAAGACTGAAGGCTATTTTCCGGCGGGAGTTGGGTATCTTCTCCCGCCGGCCCATCTTCCTGTCCTGCATGCTCGTCATGCCGGTAGTATGCGTAATTTTCTTCACGTCGCTGATGCGGGCCGGTTTGCCGACCGGGCTTCCGATGGGACTGGTCGATCAGGACCGCACGCACATCACGCGTATTCTCGCACGCACGATGGAGGCGTTCGAAGCCTCGGAATTCACGGACCAGTACGACTCGTTCACCGAAGCCCGCGAGGCGGTGCAGCGGGGTGAGATCTACGGATTCTTCTACATCCCGAAGGGCACGACCGAGCAGGCGATGGCCAGCAAGCAACCCCGAGTGTCGTTCTACACCAACGAAGCCTACTTCGTTCCGGGAACCTTGCTGATGAAGGATATGATGACGACCTCCGAGATTCTTTCGCTGGCACTGACCCGCGAGACGCTTTACGCCAAAGGGTATAACGAAGACGAGGCGATGGCCGTGATCCGTCCCATCGTCACCGAGGCGCATCCGCTCAACAATCCGACGCTGGATTATTCCGTCTATCTCTCGAATATCGTGCTGCCGGGCATTCTGATTCTGCTCATCATGCTCTCGACGACCTACACGATCGGACTGGAATGGAAGCAGCGGACGCAGCGTACATGGTTCCGCATGGCCGATTACTCCGTAACGACGGCTCTGGTCGGCAAACTGTTGCCGCAGACGGTGCTATATACACTGATGATCGTCTTTTACGACGTCTATCTGTACCGGTTCATGGGATTCCCGTGTAACTGCGGCATTGCGACGATGATGGGCATCGGTGTCCTGACCGTACTGGCCGCACAGGCGTTCGGCGTCTTCCTGTTCGGTGTTTTCAGCGGCCAGATGCGCCTTGCGATGTGTCTGTCGTCGCTGTGGGGGATTCTTTCGTTCTCGCTGGCGGGATTTACCTATCCGACGACCGCGATGGCTCCCGTGCTGGAGCATCTGGCGGCATTGTTCCCGCTGCGTCATTACTATCTGCTCTATGTCAACCAAGCGCTGAACGGCTATCCGATTGCCTACGCATGGCCCTCGGTCGTCGCTTTGCTGCTTTTCATCATGCTGCCGCTAACGGTCAACGGCCGTTACCGTGCCGCGTTCCTCAAATATCATTATAAGCCATGAAATCGATACGCAATATTTTCCGCATCTGGTACGATGAGTTGGCAGACCTGGTCAAGGACAAAGGCATCCTGATATTCATCATCTTCGTTCCGCTGGCCTATCCGCTTCTCTATTCGTGGGTCTATACCAACGAAGTTGTGCGCGAGGTGCCGGCTGTTGTCATCGACGACAGCCGCACGGCGCAAAGCCGTGCGTTCATCCGCATGGTGGACGCTACGCCCGACGTCGAAATCGTGGCGCATTGTACGACGGTCGCCGAGGCCGAGGAGTTGTTGCGGCGTCGCGAGGCATTCGGCATCATCCGCATTCCCGAGAGTTTCACGAAAGATATCTGGCACGGTGACCAGACCTTCGTCGGTATCTACAGTGACATGAGCAGCATGCTTTACTACAAGGCTCTGCTGTTGGCGACGACCAAGGTATCCCTGGAAATGAATGCCGACATCAAGGTCGGTCACATGCCGGGCACGACCGACCGTCAGGACGAGATACAACATACGCCCATCGAGTACGATTATGTCGCGTTGTACAATCCGCAAAGCGGTTTTGCGGCGTTTCTCATACCCCCTGTGCTGATGCTGATTCTCCAGCAGACACTGCTGCTCGGTGTCGGCATGTCGGCCGGTCGCACGCGCGAACGCTTTCGCGGGTCGCTCATCCCGTTCCACCGCGACTATAAGAATCCCGTACACATCGTACTGGGAAAGGCTGCGGCCTATTTCGGCATTTATTTCGTGATGTCGGTTTACGCCTTTACGGTTGTCACGCACGGATTCTCGCTGCCGCAACTGGGCGACCTTGCTACGCTTACGGTATTCGTTACGCCGTTCCTGCTCGCGTGCATCTTTCTGGCGATGGTACTTTCGTCGCTCGTATGGCGGCGCGAGGACTGCATCCTGCTGTTCGTATGTCTTTCCGTGCCGCTGCTCTTCATCTCCGGCGTGTCGTGGCCGTGGCCTGACGTTCCCGCCTTCTGGAAATGGGTGGCCTGTCTCTTCCCTTCGACTTTCGGCATGAACGGATATGTCCGTATTCAGTCGATGGGCGCGACGCTTTCGGATGTCGCTTTCGAGTTGCGGGGGCTGTGGATCCAGACAGGAGTCTATTTTGTCATCGCCTGTCTGATTTACCGCAAGCAAATCAGACTGATCGCGAACCGATACCTCCGCAAGTAAGTTTCTACGAATACGGTTACACCCCCTCCGCCAATAAACGGAGGGGTGTTTTTTTGTACGAAACAGGAGACGACCATGTGCCGGGTCGTCTTCTCCCATATCCGTTTCGGACTTATGAGTGTTCGATATGTTGTTTTACGGAACGGACGGTATATATCGGACAATCTATGAGCCGAAAAGATAACCGCCGCGTCGCGCATAATTAGTTGCTTTGCTGTACGAAATAAACAAGACAAAACAAATGGAAGGATACATTTCTCAAATCATCGGTCCGGTCGTGGATGTCCATTTCCCGAATACGGCAGAGAAACGGCAGTTGCCGGCCATCAACGAGGCTCTCGCAATCCGCAGGGATAACGGCACGGAGTTGATTGTCGAGGTCCAGCAGCATATCGGCGAACATACGGTGCGCACGGTGGCGATGGATTCGACAGACGGCCTGCGGCGCCACATGAAAGCGATTCCGCTGGGCAGCGCTATTTCCATGCCTGTGGGCGAGCAGATCAAGGGCCGCCTGATGAACGTTACGGGTCAAAGTATCGACGGCATGCGCGAGTTGGACCGGACATCCAAGGCTTCTATTCACCGCGAGCCGCCGAAGTTCGACGAGCTGGCCACCTCGCAGGAGGTGCTTTACACGGGCATCAAGGTTATCGACCTTTTGGAACCCTATGTCAAGGGCGGCAAGATCGGTCTGTTCGGCGGTGCCGGCGTCGGCAAGACGGTGCTCATCATGGAACTCATCAACAACATCGCCAAGGGGCATAACGGTTTTTCGGTCTTCGCCGGCGTGGGCGAGCGTACCCGCGAGGGCAACGACCTGTTGCGCGAGATGATCGAATCGGGCGTGATCCGCTACGGCGAAGAGTTCAAAAAGAGCATGGAAGAGGGTCACTGGGACCTCTCGAAGGTCGATTATGACGAGGTGGCCAAGTCGCAGGCCACGCTGGTGTTCGGTCAGATGAACGAGCCTCCCGGAGCCCGCAAATCGGTGGCTTTGTCGGGGCTGACGGTCGCCGAATCGTTCCGCGACAGCGGCGAAGAAGGAGCCTCGAAAGACATTCTCTTCTTCATCGACAACATTTTCCGTTTCACGCAGGCCGGTTCGGAGGTTTCGGCCCTGCTGGGGCGCATGCCCTCGGCCGTAGGCTACCAGCCCACGCTGGCTACGGAGATGGGGCAGATGCAGGAGCGCATCACCTCTACCAAGCACGGGTCCATCACCTCGGTGCAGGCGGTTTACGTACCGGCCGACGACCTCACGGACCCGGCTCCCGCCACGACCTTCACACACCTCGACGCCACGACCGTGCTGAGCCGCAAAATCGCCGAGCTGGGCATCTATCCCGCCGTCGATCCGTTGGAATCCACATCGCGTATCCTCGACCCGAACATCGTCGGGACGGAGCATTACGAAACAGCCCAGCGGGTGAAACAGATCCTGCAACGCAACAAGGAGTTGCAGGATATCATCGCCATCCTGGGCATGGATGAGCTATCGGACGAAGACCGCTTGACCGTGAATCGCGCTCGCCGCGTTCAGCGATTCCTCTCACAGCCCTTCTCCGTAGCGGAACAGTTCACGGGCGTTCCGGGTGTCATGACACCCATTGCCGAGACGATCCGAGGCTTCCGGATGATTCTCGACGGCGAGGTGGACCATCTGCCCGAGCAGGCGTTTCTGAATGTGGGCACCATCGACGATGCCATTCGCAAGGGCGAGGAGCTGTTGCGCAAATCGTAATTAAGGAACTAAAAAACATGTTGATATGCAGCTTACTATTGTGGCTCCGAGCGGCATTTTATGCCACACGAGCGTCGAGAAAGTCACCTTCCCCGGATCGTTAGGAACTTTTACCGTTTTACCCGGCCACGCGCCGTTGATCGCCCAACTGACAGCGGGTAAAATCCGCTATGCAACCGGAACAGAAGAATACGAACGGGAAATTAAACGAGGCTTCGTCAGAATAGAGCGAGACACGGTGGTAGCCAATGTCGAACTTTCCGAGCCCTGTTCCCAAAAATAAATATCATGCAATGGAGATATAAAATATTGTTTTTTCTCGCCTGGCTGTCGCTTCCGTTCCACGCGAATGCGGAACAGTCGGAACCCGATGTCATCGGTGTGGTCATGGAACATATCGGCGACAGCTACGAATGGCACATCACGACTGTCGGCGACCACGAGATTGCCGTATCGCTGCCCGTTATCGTCCGCAGCAATACGACCGGATGGCACTGCTTCTCTTCGTCGCGGCTGCACCACGGTACCGAATACCGGGGGTTGCGCATTGCCGACGAGGGCCCCTATGCCGGCAAGATCGTCGAACGGCAGGCCGACGGCACGGACCTGCGGCCGCTGGACTTGTCGATTACCCGGACAACGGCGGGGCTGCTGATAAACAGCACGCTGTTCGTGCTGCTCGTGCTGGGTGTCGCACGCTGGTATCGCCGGCACAGGGCGACCGAGGAGGCACCGCGCGGACTGGTCGGACTGTTCGAAATGCTCTGCTCGTCGCTCCTGGACGGCATCATCCGTCCCTGCGTCGGCGAACGGTGGCGCAAGTTCGCACCCTATCTGCTCACGGTGTTCTTTTTCATCCTCGTGAACAACCTGATGGGACTGATACCTGTTTTCCCGGCAGGTGCCAATGTGACGGGCAATATCGCTGTGACGTTGGTGCTGGCTATGGCCACATTTCTGGCCATCAACCTCTTCGGAACGAAACACTACTGGAAGGATATCTTCTGGCCCGACGTGCCGACGTGGCTCAAGGTGCCGATTCCGATCATGCCATTGATTGAGTTCGTCGGCATCCTGACCAAGCCGTTCGCTCTGATGATCCGTCTGTTCGCCAACATCATGGCCGGCCATTCGGTGATCCTGATTCTCACGTGCATCGTTTTCGTCACGGCGAAAATGGGCGCGGCGGTAAACGGTTCGATGACGGTGGTGTCGGTACTGCTCAGCGTCTTCATGAACTGTCTCGAACTGTTAGTGGCCTTCCTGCAAGCCTACGTCTTCACGATGCTCTCGGCCGTGTTCATCGGACTGGCGCAGGAGACGCCCCGTACAGAACAAAATGCAGAAATAAAATAACAAACAAGTCAAACTTCAAATTAAGTTGAATTATGGAAACTTTAGGAATTTTCGGTGCTGCCATCGGTGCAGCTTTGGCCGTCATCGGTGCGGCTTTCGGTATCGGCAAAATCGGTTCGTCGGCGATGGAGGCCATCGGCCGCCAGCCCGAAGCGGCAGACAAGATCCGCACGAATATGATTATCGTCGCAGCGCTTATCGAGGGTGTGGCCCTGTTCGCCGTGGCCGTATGTTTCATGGCGTTGTAATCCTTAAAGACAGCAACCATGGGACTGTTACAACCCGAATCGGGATTGCTGTTCTGGATGACGCTTGCGTTCGGTACGGTGTTTTTCCTCGTGGCGAAGTTCGGTTTTCCGGTCATCGTCAAGGCTATCGACGACCGTAAGCATTATATCGATTCTTCGCTTGTCGCAGCACGGAAAGCCCGTCAGCAACTATCCGAAGTCGAAACGGAGAAACGAATGATGCTCATGGAAGCGGAAGCCGAACGCGCGGGTATTCTCCGCGCGGCAGCCGGGGAACAGGAACGCCTGTTGTCCGAGGCCCGGGAACAAGCCGCCAAGGAGCGTGCCCGTCTGGTGGCAGATGCCCGCGCCGAGGCCGAAGCGGAGCGTGAAGCAATCCTGCGCGATGCCCGGCAACAGGTAGCCCTGCTCGCCGTGGCCGTTACGGAAAAGATGCTGCGGCGAGAATTGCAGGACAGAACCGCACAGGCTGCGCTGGCGGGGCAACTGCTCGATGAAATCGAACACTCGAAATACGGAACGACATGTACACCGGACTGATAGCTACGCGTTATGCCAGGGCATTGGCCGACTTCGCCGCTGCAAACGGTGAGGAGCGGAAGGTTTACGACGAGGTGCTGCATCTGATTGCCGTCTATGAAACCGACCCGTCGATACGGGAAGCCCTCTTTTCACCCGTATTGCCGGCTACGGCCAAGCAAGCGCTGTTCTGGCAGGTGTCGGACGGCAGAATAAGCCGCACGTTGAACGGATTCATCGCGTTGGTCCTGCGCCGTCGTCGAGAGAAGTTCCTGTGTTTCATGTTGCACTCCTACATCTCCCTGTACAAGCAACGACACGACATCCTCGATGCCAAGCTGACCACAGCCGTTCCCGTAAGCGATCAGGAGGCGGAGCGGATTGCCGGACTGGCGCAGATGCGGACCCGCAGCCGGGAGGTGCGGCTCTGCCGCAAAGTGGATCCGTCGCTCATCGGCGGTTTCATATTCCGGCTCGATGATCTTCTGGTCGATGCGAGCCTCGCGCATCAGCTGAATGTGCTGCATCGACGATTTGGACATAAACAGAACAGAATCGTATGAAATCATGAACACAGAACAGATAAAACCATCGGAAGTTTCGGATATACTGCTTTCCGAATTGCAAGGCATCAGTCTCGCGGCACAATGTGCCGAGGTAGGTACGGTGTTGCAGGTCAGCGACGGCGTGGTGCGTATTTTCGGATTGCGGAACGCCGAAGCGAACGAACTTTTAGAGTTTGATAACGGCATGAAAGCCGTAGTAATGAATCTCGAAGAGGACAACGTGGGCGCCGTGCTGCTCGGTCCCACCGACCGAATCGAGGAGGGCGACCTCGTGCGCCGCACGGGCCGCACGGCTTCGATCTGCGTGAGCGAACGCATGTTGGGGCGTGTGATAGACCCGCTGGGCAGTCCGCTCGACGGCAACGGTGCTATCGAAGGCGAACAGGTGGAAATGCCGCTTGAACGCAAGGCGCCGGGTGTCATCTTCCGGCAACCGGTGAACCAGCCGCTGCAAACGGGCCTGAAAGCCGTCGATGCGATGATTCCCATCGGCCGCGGGCAGCGTGAGTTGATTATCGGTGACCGACAGACGGGCAAGACCGCCATCGCCATCGATACCATCATCAACCAGCGCCGTAATTTCGAGGCCGGCGAACCGATTTACTGCATCTATGTGGCCATCGGTCAAAAAGCATCTACCGTGGCCGCACTCGTAGAAACGTTGCGCCGCCACGGGGCGATGGACTACACGGTCGTCGTGGCCGCCACGGCCGCCGATTCGGCAGCCATGCAGTATTTCGCACCTTTCGCCGGAGCCGCTATCGGCGAGTATTTCCGCGATACGGGACGCCATGCGCTGGTCGTGTATGACGACCTTTCCAAGCAGGCCGTGGCCTATCGCGAGGTGTCGCTCGTGCTGCGCCGCCCTTCGGGCCGCGAAGCCTACCCGGGGGACATCTTCTACCTCCACTCGCGCCTTTTGGAGCGTGCCGCCAAGATTATCGACCAGCAGGAGGTGGCCGAGCAGATGAACGATCTGCCCGAAACCATGAAAGGCAAGGTGCGCGGCGGAGGTTCGCTCACGGCACTGCCTATCATCGAGACGCAGGCGGGCGACGTGTCGGCCTATATTCCGACGAACGTCATTTCGATTACGGACGGTCAGATTTTCCTCGATGCCAATCTTTTCAATCAAGGCAACCGCCCGGCCATCGATGTGGGTATCTCCGTGTCGCGTGTAGGCGGCAACGCCCAGATCAAGGCGATGAAGAAGGTGGCCGGAACCCTGAAAATCGATCAGGCGCAGTACCGCGAGTTGGAGTCTTTCTCCAAGTTCAGCAGCGACATGGATGCGGTGACGACCGCCGTGCTGGACAAGGGACGCAAGAATACGCGCCTGCTCGTGCAGCCTCAGTACAGCCCGATGCCGGTCGAACGGCAAATCGCCGTCCTGTACTGCGGTACGCACGGACTGATGCGAGATGTTCCGCTCGACCGCGTTGCCGACTTCGAGCGGGAGCTGCTCCGTGAACTGGAAGGCTCGGAGGTGTTTCCGACCCTGCACGGCGGCGTAATCGATGAAGTGACCGGAACCGCCATCGAGGCTGCGGCCGAACGGGTATCATCCAATCTGAAAATATAGGCGTATGGCAGCACTCAAAGAGATAAAAGCCCGCATGGCTTCGGTCCAAAGTACGCTGAAGATTACCTCGGCGATGAAGATGGTCGCGTCGGCCAAGTTGCACCGTGTGCAGGCGACGGCTCTGGCGTTGGCCAAATACGAGAGAGGGCTGTCTGATATCGCACGGGCATTATGCGCTGCCCCGGACTGGAAAGTCGAGTCGCCGTTGATGTCGCCGCACGACAAGCGCGAACGAGCCGTCGTCGTGGCGTTCTCGTCCGACGGTTCGCTATGCGGGTCTTTCAACGCCAATGCCGTCAAGGCTCTGACGCAGCAGGTCGAGATGCTCCGGGCCGAGGGATTCGACCGCGTGACGGTAATTCCCGTCGGGGAGAAAATCGCACAGGCAGCCCTCAAGGCGGGGTACGATACGGACGAGCGTTTTCGGTCGTTCGTAGCAAAACCGACCTTCGAAGGTGTCGCCGCATTGGCCGACCTGCTGATGGAGGAATATGCTGCCGGTAAGACGGACAAAACGGTATTGGTTTACAACCATTTTTTCTCTATGGGGCATCAGGCTCCCGTGCAGGATGTCTTTCTGCCGATGACGATGATGACAGGAGAAGAGTGGTTCGACTGCGCCCCGGAATACATCTGCGAACCCAGAGCGGAAACGCTTCTCGCGGCACTGCTGCCCCATACGCTTCGCTCACGGCTCTATTCGGTGCTGCTCGACAGTGCCACAGCCGAGCAGGCGGCACGTACCGTCGCCATGCAGACGGCGACGGACAATGCGAAGGAACTGCTCGACGATTTGTCATTAACCTACAACAAACGCCGCCAACAAGCTATTACAGATGAGTTGGCCGACATTACACCTAACGAATGATTCATTATAAGTCATGAAAATCCTCATCAATCCCGCATACGAACGTTTCCGCCCGTTCGTCGAACAACTTTCCCGTCCGCTCTTTTTCGCCCGACACGGAAAGACGCTTCATGACGGACGCAACGTGGTCAAGCTCTTCGAGGTCGATGGCGTGCGGCTGGCGGTCAAGAGTTATGTCCGGTTGTCCGCGTGCAACCGCATGCTGTACGGCACGCTTCGCAAGAGCAAGGCCATGCGTGCCTACCTGTATGCCGACCGGCTGCGCCGTCTGGGCATCGACACGCCCGAGGAGGTGGCCGTGGTGGAGATACGCCGGCGGGGCATGATGCGGCAATGCTATTTCGTGTCGCTGTACACCGACTACGAATCGATCCGGCCCGCGACCGAGCTGTTCATGCAGCGGGAGGAGGCGAAAAGCGTACTCGACGGCGTGGCCGGATTTCTGGTCCGCCTGCACTGGGCCGGCGTGGAGCACAAGGATCTGAACGTCGGGAATATTCTCTATAAAAAAGAGAGCGGAAGCAGGGGTGGCGGTTATGGTTTTCAGGTCATCGACACCAACCGGATGTCATTCCGCAAACGCTTGTCCATGCGCCGTCGGCTGCGCAACATGCGCCGTCTGTCGTGCAGCGCTCCGGCCTATCTCTACATCCTGCACCGCTATGCGGAGGCGTTGCGCACCGATGCCGACGGCGTACAGTTCAAAGGGGTCGTTTGCCGTCTGGCGTTCGAGTGGCGGCAGCGCACGAAAGGAAAAATCAAAGGCATATTCCGTCGGAGCAGATCCCTGCCGCGGACAGAATACGAAGACGTATATACCACACCTATTCCCGGCCGCTTATGAAACGCAGTATCGTTTTTTCGACCGTCGCCGTATTTCTGACTGCCTGTCAGGTCGAATACCATCCTTACGATACCCGCATCGACGGCCAGACGGGTATCAATGCCCGCAACATCGCCCGCATCGAGGCGGCATGCGAAGGGAAGCGGACGATCCGCTTCGCGCAGATCAGCGACACGCAGCGCTGGTACGACGAGACCGAAGATGCCGTGAAAGCCATCAATGCCCGCGACGACATCGACTTCGTGATCCACACGGGCGACATGGCCGATTTCGGCCTGCGCGACGAGTTCGAGCGGCAACGGGATATTCTCGACAAATTGCAGGTGCCGTATGTCGTGCTGCTGGGCAACCACGACTGTCTGGCCACCGGCGAACGGATTTTCACCAAGATTTTCGGAGCGGTCGATTTCGCGTTTACGGCCGGGAACGTGCGCTTCGTCTGCCTGAATACCAATGCGCTGGAGTTCGACCACGACACGCCCGTCCCGAACTTCGATTTTATCGAACGGCAAATAGCGGATTTCCCCGCCGGAGCCGAAAAGAGCGTTGTGGCCATGCACGCCAAACCCTATTCGGAGCAGTTCGACAACAATTTGGCCAAGATATTCCAGCGGATGATACGGCAATTTCCCGCGCTGCAATTCTGCCTGAACGGCCACGGGCACAATTTCGCCGCCGAAGATCTGTTCGACGACGGGGTAATCTATTACGAATGCGACAATATCGGAAAAGAGAATTATCTGCTCTTTACCATTACCGAGGAGGGGTACGACTATGAACGGGTGGAGTTTTAAGCGGCTGATCGCCGTATCGGCCTGTTGTCTATGGCTGTTGCCTACGATGGCCCAGGAACCGTCGTTCGTGCCGCTCGCCAACATTCAACTCGACAACAGCAAACGCCTCGATTTTCGGGAGCATCGGGGTTATGAAGGATGGGAACGGGTGCTTCCCACGCATGTCAAGGCACAATACGCCGGCGGCATGGGATTCCTGTCGGTAGGCTGCGGTTGGGATTACGGACGCAAATGCCGCTGGGAGACCGACGTGCTGGTCGGCATTCTCCCCAAAGCCTGGTCCGACCGGACGCACACGACGTTCACGCTCAAGCAGAATTACATCCCGTGGAGCATCCGGTGCTGCGACCGTTTCGCGATCGAGCCGCTGTCGTGCGGTATCTATCTCAACCTGATTACGGGCGAGGATTATTGGGTACGGGAATCCGACAAGTATCCCGGCGACAGCTATTACGGATTCACCTCGCGGCTGCGGACGCATCTCTACGTCGGGCAGCGGTTTACCTACTACTTGAAAAACAATGGTCTGCTGCGCAATATCACGCTCTATTACGAACTGAGCGCTAACGACCTCGATATCATCGCCAAGTGCGGAAACCGGTCGCTCGATCTCTCCGAAATCGTCTATTTCTCCATAGGTATCAAGTTCCAGCTGTTGCGATTATGAACGGATGGAAAAGTGGAATCATCCTGAAATAAAAAATGCCGCCCTTCGCAGAGCGGCATTTTCTTATATGGCTTGCTGTCCCCAGCTACCGTAACGAGCATTCATCCGCTGACGCAGTTCTTCCTGCTTAGTGTTTTTGTAGTAGTGCTTCTCGATGGTTCGGGCGCTGTTGCCGGCCATCTCGGCGACGTGGGTGATTGGAGTGCCCGCATCGAGTTCGCTGGAAATGAATGTGCCTCGTGCCGTGTACCACGTCATCTTCTCGTCGATACCCAGAATCTCGCAAACCTTGTCCAGCGTTTCGCTGACGAGGGTTGAGAAGCTGCCACGGCGCCCCATCTTCTGTTTGTCGGTCACGTGTTTCTCGGTATAGACCGGGAAAACGTAGTTGCCGATGCCTTTGCCTCTGTATTTTTCCAGAATTACCATCAGGCGGTCGATGAGCAGGGGTTTGGCCAACTTGGGGAATTTCGTGCGCTCATAGACAATCATGCCCTCCTTTTCGTTAATCATGTCCCACGTCAGATTGACGACATCGACGTTGGCCATACCGCCGCTGTAAAAGCTGAAGAGGAAGAGGTCGAGGCAGAGCTGCTCCTGCTCGGAGAAGAGGCTGCGGTCCATGAATTCCATCCGGCGGATGATGTTCGGATTGACGGCTTTGGACTCGAATTGTCCCCATGCCATCTTTTCCGCAGCCGCCTCGAAGATTGCGGGATTGGCTCCGTACATGTGCAGTTCGTCTTTGGCGTGGTTCACCAATGCCCGGAAGATGCGAAGGAATTGGCGCAAGCCGGCACGATTCCCGTTTTCGATGCCGCGCCGTTCCAGATAGACGATGTATTCCAGTAAGAGTTTCTGGGTAATGTCGGTGAAGTAAAAGCGGGACAGGTCTTTGTTGTACTGTTTCTGGGTAAAGGCCGAAAGTGAAGTACGGAACTGCTTGTACATGCTGGCGGTGCCGACACTCTTGACGAGTTTGCCGTTCTTGAATTTCTCGTGGTTCTCGAAGTATTCGATTCTGGTGTCGATGAGCTGGAGAACGGTCAGCACTTTCGATTCCTGCTTTGCTTTTTCCTCTTCTTTGGGTTTGAAGCAATCGGCCCATTGCAGTACGGAGAAGTTGCGGTCTTCCTTTTCCCACCGTTCGGCGACGGACATGTACTTCTCTTTGAGTTCGAGGAGCAGCTGGTTTTTCTTGAGGTACTCGCTGGAGGCGGATTCAAAACTCTGGGTTTCGTTGTTCCAGCATTTGTAAGCTCCGGTGATGCTGACCACTCGCGGAATGCGGGTGTAACCGGTCTTGTAGAAAATCATTTCCAGTTTGACCATCTTGGGGTCCTGGGGGTCCTTGCGGCCTTTGAATGTGATCGAACAATACATATCGTTAATTTTTTAGTGGCTCATGTATTCCTGCCGGTTCCCTACATGGAAACCTACATAAGAATAGAACAATCCACCGCATTCGGGTGGGACCGGAGTTTATCCGTTACCCCAAACACCAATTAACTTATTGATATGTAGTTGTTTTAGTCTATGCGGATTTTGACGTTATTGGAATTGGAAAATCCCAAAGTTTATTATAAACAGAAATCAGGTTTATTAATAACGGAACATTCTGTTGTAAGAATAGAAGAACCTAATTCTGCTAAATAGGAGTGCATTGATAAGTACGCCCGCCTATATGGTAATATAAGCAAACACATTTTTCTTTTCCCCTAAATATACGGATAGTTCAAACCTGTTTTTTTATGATAGTATCAAAAAGTTCTTTTCAGATATACCATATCCGTCAATAGCTTGCCTTCTTCATAAATCGGGTGGTCATAATTGTCAGTAAAGAAATTCTCTATACGATGGGAAATTGTGAAACCGCAATGCTCGTAGAAAGATATGGTAGAAAGCGCATCTCCCGTTCCCACCAACATTTCAGTACATTTGTCCTGATAATACTCGAATAGAAATTCAATTAAACGTTTCCCGTATCCCTGACGTTGGAAAAAAGGAACAGTAGCAATATTCTTGATTTCATAAATACCTTCCCCTTCACGAGTTACTACACAAGCAGCTTTTAATCCATTGTCATACAGAACGAACATATCGCCACGTTCCAAATACCGGTCTATCATATCCTCTTGTTCATCAGCCAAGAGTAACAGTTCGAGGAATTCTTTCTTATCTGAAATTACTTTTTTTATTTCCATGTTTTTAAATATTGAATGGTTCAGAAGTCATTTGTCAGTCCGCTTTATTTTTGCGTCCAAACCCTTAAAATAGCTCCTTGCAAAGATATGAAAATTCATCTTGCAAACAATTTTTCTAAAATGAACTTTAAAAGCACATTCTTGTTAACTTGTCACCGCAAGGTATAATAACCAATAATAAACCTATAACTAAAAATTAAAATTATGTGCACTAGAGTCGTTTACGCAGGAACCAATAGTATGGTAGCCACCGGTCGTTCTATGGATTGGAAAACAGACATGCATAGTAATCTTTGGGTATTTCCCAGAGGAATGAAACGTAATGGAGAAACTGGAGAGAACTCGCTGGAATGGACTTCCAAATACGGTAGCGTAGTGACTTCTGCTTTCGAGATAGCCAGTACGGACGGGATGAATGAGAAGGGACTAGTCGCCAATCTGCTTTGGCTACCCGAAACCGAGTATCCGGTAAGAGATAAAAATAAACCGGGACTTGCCATTACAGCATGGGTGCAATATATGCTGGATAATTTTGCAACCGTGGAAGAAGCTGTTGCTTATATTGACGAAGACACCTTTCAGGTCGTTTCGGATATGATGCCGGACGGTTCCCGTTTGGCAACTTTACATTTGTCTATCTCGGACGCTACAAGCGACTGTGCTATTTTTGAGTATGTAGGCGGAAAACTGACTGTATATCATAGCAAAGAATATAAAGTTATGACCAACTCCCCCACCTACGACAAACAGTTAGCCCTTAGCGAATACTGGAAATCAATAGGTGGATTGAGCTTTCTCCCCGGAACGAATCGTGCCGCCGACCGTTTTGCCAGAGCCAGCTTCTACATTAACGCAGTCCCTAAGACCGATGACGAAAGAATTGCCGTTGCCAGTGTCTTCAGTGTCGTGCGCAATGCTTCCGTTCCTTATGGAATTTCAACTCCCGAAAGTCCTGAAATCTCCACCACACAATGGCGAACAGTTTCAGAAAGCAAGAACCTAAGATATTTTTTCGAATCAAGTCTGACTCCTAATACCTTTTGGGTAAATCTTCGGGATTTGGATTTATCGGAAGGAGCTCCGGTACTTAAATTATCTATCGCTAACGGAGAGACATATCATGGGAATACATCCAAGGAGTTTAAAACAGCAGTCCCTTTCAAATTTATGGGAGTAAAAGGATAACACTATTGATTGATTTTCCTATTATCTAAAATAGTATTCATATTCTCCAAAGCCCACCCAACTAAACCTTCAATATGAGGAATCAAAGTCCCTCCTACCTCCGTCAAGTTATATTCCACACGAGGAGGGACTTCCGCATATACTTTCCGTTCCACCAAGCCGTCAGCTTCAAGAGTGCGGAGAGTAACCGTCAGCA
Organism: Bacteroides sp. f07; assembly: GCF_042854785.1. NCBI lineage: Bacteria > Pseudomonadati > Bacteroidota > Bacteroidia > Bacteroidales > Bacteroidaceae > Bacteroides > Bacteroides sp. f07. The sequence goes on from NZ_BAABXI010000001.1 coordinate 2,536,594, forward strand.
TTCTCTGAGAAACATCTTCTATTGTTTTATGAATATCGCTGAAACGCATAGTGCCGTTTGCGTTCAAGGTAATAAGCACCAGCATCGACCACTTGTCTCCCAAGCGGCTGAGCACATCTCTTACGGGACAATTTCCTGTCGGGTGAAAGTTTTTCATCTTTTAACGTTTTGTATTTAGTTGAGTTACAACAATAGTTACTCCCATGTAACTTCCTTATTTATAGGTGCGTTCTTGCTTTTCTCCACAAAGGAAGATACATTTGCATCACAAAAGTAATAAACTTACTAATAATAACTATTGTTTCATTTAAATAATTATGATTATGGCAAAGAAAGTAGCAGTTTTAGCAGTAAATCCGGTAAATGGTTGTGGATTATTCCAATACTTGGAAGCATTTTTCGAGAATGGCATTTCGTATAAAGTATTTGCCGTATCGGATACGAAGGATATTAAAACAAATTCAGGAATCAGTCTGACAGTAGACGATGTGATTGCTAATTTGAAAGGTCACGAAGATGAATTCGATGCACTCGTTTTCTCTTGTGGCGATGCCGTACCTGTATTTCAACAGAATGCGGACAAACCTTATAATATAGATTTAATGGAGGTAATCAAAGCCTTTGGAGATAAGGGGAAAATAATGGTCGGACACTGTGCCGGTGCAATGATGTTTGACTTCGCAGGCGTAACGAAAGGTAAAAAAGTGGCAGTTCATCCATTAGCGAAACCGGCTATCCAAAACGGAACAGTTACTGATGAACAATCAGAGATAGACGGTAATTTCTTTACCACACAGGATGAGAATACGATTTGGACAATACTGCCTCAAGTTATCGAAGTATTGAAATAATGCCGGACAAAGTAAAAGCAAGGCAGAAAAATAAATAAGTATTTCACAAACTCTTCCTATGAGGAAGTACTTTCCTCAGTGTGCAACAGGTCGTTCCTTTTAAATGAACGGCCTGTTGGTTTTAAAAGAAAACCCATAGATATATTTCACTAATATTCAAACACTTAAAATTCTATACTTCAGAAAAAAGAAGTGCATGGAAGCACTTTATACCGACAAGAAAGGGGAATGTAAATTCTGTCCTAAAAAATATCAAAAGGCTTAAAGTAACTACTAAAACAGGCATTCCGGCAAAATTAATCATAGAAATAGTTTTTCAATCCGTTTTTTCACTACATTTGTACTGCTATAATAAAAACTATAAAATAAAGATCCCACAAACAAACATTTCTCATGGATATAAAAAAATGCCTATGGCTCTTTTTTCTATGCTTCTTGTCTACGCCATCCCTTTTAGCCCAAAGAAACTACATAGATATTCCGAATTACATCTTATGTATTAATTCTTATGCAGAATCTGCACCATGGAGTAGCCGCATGATTTCTACCATATCGGAATATGTCCAAAAGGACTCTCAACTGGCAATGTATGCGGAACATATGAACACACTGATGACGGACAACGATTCCATTTTGGAGGATTTCAGGAATATGATTTCTCAAAAATACTCACAGCCACGCCCCCGGTTATTGGTGTTATTGGGAAGTCCTGCATTCACACTGAGAGATGAATACAGAAAATTCTGGGGAGATATACCTATTGTTCTCTGTTCGGAAGAAGACTTTCAAGGACCACAGAAATCTTATTTTAAAAAACAGGCAATTGCATCGGCTGACCGTATTCCAATCGCTCAGTTCGCTGATCCGTATAATATGGTCTTCCTGTATTCCAATCTCTATCTTCGTGAAAATGTACAGCTAATCAATCACATAAATCCCAATCTCAAGAAATTTATATTTATCGGCGACGAACGGGAAATCAATCTAAGTAACAACTTGGATATAGAGGACGAATTAAAAACGTCCCATCCACATATCGAATATCAGTTTATAACACCCAAGAAAATGACGACCAATCAATTGCTCGACTCCCTATATCGTATCGACAGCAAAACGACAGGCGTATTATTCGCGTCCTGGTTTTATAAAACGATATTTGCCGGTAATTTATCATTAGTAGCTAATGACCACAAACTTATCGTGACAACGACCGCACCTCTCTTTACGCTGAACATGACAGATATTACCGAAGAAAACGGGGGAATGATAGGCGGCTATACCTACAACCAAAAGAAATACAATCAGGAATTAGTCCATGCCATTTCATCCATTCTCCAGGGAAAACAAGCGAGGGAACTTCCTTTCTACATACCGTCGGACGGCGGTCCTATCATCAATTATACAGCATTACTGCGCAAAGGGTTCTCCCCTTCCATGTGTCCTTCGAACACACGCTTTCTACATAAGCCACTTTCATTTTGGGAACAAAACCAATACTTCATCATAGGCTCTTTATCTTTTATCTTTATACTTGCCTTGTTTTTCTTCTATCGTATCCATAGCCTGAATATCATAAAGAAAATGCAACAAAAGGAGATAGATGCCATGGCTAATTACAAAAACCTGATAAACAATATGCCTATCCTGTATATGCAGGAAGAACTGGTTACGGATGAAAAAGGCATGCCTGTCGAACTGATTTATCGAAAAGTCAATGCCCATTTCGAGAAGAACTTCCTTCCCCAAGAAAAAGTAATCGGAAAGAAAGCAAGTGAGATTTTCCCGGAGTCGATGCCGGAATTTCTGCATTTCATCAAGAAAGCACTCGACGAAAACAAGGCGGTAACTTTCCCCTATTACTTCAAGAAAATAGATACTTTCTATGACGTAATACTCAAAGGGACACAACATAGCAATATCATCGACATATTCTGTCTGGACAGTACGGAATTGCACAGAGCACAACAAAAGCTAAGTACTATCAACAATAAACTTTCCATGTCCCTCGAAGTGGCCAATATCGTGCCGTGGAAATGGGACTTGCAAAGCCGCACGATTTTGTGCGACATCAACAAACCGATAGAACTTAGCACATTCGGGAGAGATATATCCGAGGAACAACTGGCAGTGCCCGACAATCAATATTTCTCCAAGATATTCAAAGAAGACCGCATGCGGGTAGAACAAGCCTACAAAGACTTGATAGAAGGGCGTTCGAATAAGGTGAAGGAAGAATACCGCATAGTCAACGTCCACAAGGGGCTTCACAGGATAGACTGGGTAGAAGCCCAGGCTGCTGTTGAAACCCGGGACGAAAAAGGAGATCCGTTGACTTTGGTAGGTTCTTCGCTGATTATAACCGAACGCAAGAAGATGGAACAGGAGTTGGTGAATGCCAAAAACCGTGCGGAAGAATCAAATCGTCTGAAATCTGCTTTCCTGGCAAACATGAGTCATGAGATACGCACTCCTCTCAACGCCATCGTCGGTTTCTCAGGCATATTGGCCTCTACCGAAGAGGAAGAGGAAAAACAAGAATACGTGAGTATCATTGAAAGCAATAACACTTTGTTGCTGCAACTTATCAGCGATATCCTGGATTTATCCAAGATAGAGGCAGGGACACTGGACTTTAATTATTCCAATGTCGAGATTAATGATTTAATGAGCGATTTGGAAAGCAGTTGCCAGCTAAAGCTCAAGTCGAATAAGGTAAAACTGGAATTTATAGTTCCAGAAAAGCCTTGTTGCGCACATATAGAGAAGAACAGATTATCCCAGTTAATCATCAATCTCATAACAAACGCGATAAAGTTCACCGACCGGGGCAGCATTCGTTTCGGCTATAAACGGCAAAATGATGAATTATACTTTTATGTCACGGATACCGGTTGTGGTATCCCACAGGACAAACAGGACAGTATTTTCGGGCGTTTTGTCAAGCTGAACTCGTTTGCGCAAGGCACAGGGCTGGGACTTTCAATCTGCCGGACTCTCGTTGATAATATGGGTGGTAAAATCGGTGTGGAATCAGAGGTGGGAAACGGTTCCACGTTTTGGTTCACATTGCCCTACAAGCAGGCGGAGGCGGTAGTAAAAGCTCCGCAAAAAGAAATGCAAACCACCAGCATCGAGAAAGACAAACTGGTGATTCTGATTGCCGAAGACAACGAAAGCAATTACAAACTGTTCGAGTCTATTCTAAAATATGAATATCACCTGATACATGCCTGGGACGGGCTGGAAGCTGTCAATCTGTTTAAGGAGTACAATCCGCAAATCGTATTGATGGACATCAACATGCCGGTCATGGATGGATATGAAGCTACCAAGGAGATACGAAAATATTCGGCCAAGGTGCCGATTATAGCCATCACAGCCTTTGCTTTTGCTTCGGACGAACAACGGGTGATGGAAAGCGGATTTGACGGTTATATGCCCAAGCCTATCAATGCCCGCTTGTTGAAAGCACAACTTGTCGACATCATGCAGAAACGTATTATCCTGCTGTAAGGCAAGCAGTCGTCTAATAATTCAGCCACATTCTGAAAGAAGCCATTTTGTCTTTGCTGACGATGATTTTATCCTTGAAAGGCGGCAATACATGGACGACTGATTTCCCCAGGAAGTAGGATTCGATACGTTGGATGGCATCAATACAGACCAGCGTCTGACGGTTCGTGCGAAAGAACCGGTCGGGATCCAGTTGCTCACACAATCTGTCCAAAGCCAAATCAATAAGATATTCCCGGTTCTTGTGCGTCACGGCAAATGTCAATTTATTCTCTGAATAAAAATAAGCAATGTCACTGACTTGCAGAGTAAGCAGTTTCTCGCCACTGGAAATCAAAAAACGTGTGCGGTACTTTTTATGCGCAGACGAAGAAGACTCCTGCGCAACAGCAAGCTGCTGCAAGACTTCCATCATCCTGCTTTCAGATTTGAAATCATGGATATAGTTTTTGCTCAGTCCCTCAAAACGCCGGATAGCCTGCAACAGCCGTTCCTCATGAATCGGCTTCAAAAGATAATCGATGCTGTTCACCGTAAAAGCACGCACGGCATATTCATCATAAGCAGTGGTAAACACAATCATGCTTTCAGGACGGGCTTGTTCTATAAAAAGGAACGAATTACCGTCGGTCAACTGAATATCCAGAAAAAGAATGTCAGGATGGGGATGCCGGGCGAACCACTCCACTGCCTCTTCGATATTCCCCGGCAATAACTGTACTTCCCAATCGGGACGCAAAGCCGACAAAGTGTCACGAAGCAAACGGGCAGCCGGAATCTCATCCTCTATTATAGCAGCTTTTATCTTACTCATGGAGCAAAGGTATTTTGACTGTAAACTCTTGCAAATTATTCTCTATCACAATATCACGATTACACAGCAATTTATAGCGGGCGGAAAGATTCTTTAATCCTGTACCGAAAGCGGTCGCACTCTTCTTAGCCTGTATCCGGTTTCTGACCACCAGTTCTTTCTCCTTTTCGAGATAAAAAAGTTCAATGGTCATCGGCTTTCCCATATGGATAACATTGTGTTTTATCACATTTTCCGCCAGCAGTTGGATAGTGAGCGGTGGAATCTGAGAGTCCAGACAGACTTCCGGCAGGCGGTTATCAATATGGATACAGTCTCCCAGCCGCACCCGGTGCAGGAAAATATAAGAATTCAGAAAATCCAGTTCTTCCCGCAAAGTTGTCAGCCGTTGATTCTGGCACTGAAGCGTATAGCGATACACGTCAGAAAGATGCTGGGTGAACAGTTCCGCATTGGCAGGGTTGTAACGGATTTCAGAAATCAATGTATTCAGGCTATTAAACAGGAAATGGGGATTCAACTGGTTTTGCAATGCAGTATAACGTGCCGTATTGTTTTCTTTTTGCAGGGCGGTCGCTTCCCGTTGCAGCTTCAATGCATTCCGCATGGAACGATTGGCTAACAGCAATCCCAAAATGACCAGTTCCACCAGCCACACGGTAATCAGAATCCGCCATCCGCCATTGGGAAACACAAACGGACGGGCCGCTCCCGCCAACAGTTTGGCTGTTATCAGCAAGCCGTAGTTCAATAAGAAAAACATTCCCATTACGACCATATAGACGGATATTAATTTCCAACGACGGTGCAGGTTCAGCGCGTACTGATTATCCATCCATGTACTCAATCGCATCGTCGCATATCCCAATACATTAAATGCCAGTATGAAGAAAGTCAGTGTGCCGGCAGAATGAAATACATCGGCAACCTCGTCGGGAAAGGTAGCATAATTAATCAATAACAGAAAAGAGAATACTCCCAGTCCTGAAAATAACGCTACATATAATAAGGTATTCAACTTCATATTCATATCACAACCGATTCTTCTCATACAAAATTACTATTTTTTAGCGATAATCACAGCCATGGAGCGCTTTTATTAATTCCGAGTAATGTCCTTGTGCCGCCGCTTTCGCTTGCACATAGTTTACCTGGGAAGTCTGCCGGTAGGTCTGCGCATCGATAACTTCCACCACAGACACCTTTCCTTCATTGTAACGCTCCACTGCTTTCGCCTCGTTTTCTTCCGCTTTTGCCAACGAACTTTCACTCAAACGGACTCGTTCGATGGCTTGTGACAATGCCTTGCGCGCTACACCCACTTCCAGTTCCACCTGGTCTACGACTTTGTTCAGATTATCTTCCGCCATTCCGATGCGTAAGGAAGAAGCACGTTTCTCGCTTTTCCGTTTTCCCCATTCAAAAATAGGAACGGATACTTTGGCGTAAACGGCATAGTTAGGGTCTAAGTCTTTCTTGAAATTATAACCGGGAGACGAGTAACTGCCATCTACTCCTACATAGAATTGAGGTTTGAATTGCGAATCGTTCAACTTTTTAGAACTCTCGGCTATGCGGATACGGTCATAAGCCATCCGGATTTCAGGACGTGTCATTCCGGTGGAAAGCCATAGAGAATCGTTCATTGCCACCAATGGTATTTGGAAATCCAGCTCTGTCGTATTTTCCAGTTGAACCCCAATCATAGAGTTCAATGCCATCCTGCCCGTTTCAAAATTACTTTGTGCCTGGAGCAGTTGATATTCCGCTTCATTCAGTTTCACTTCCGCCATCAATAAGTCCTGCGGGTCTACAAGCCCGACTTCCACCCTTTCCTTAATTGTCTTTACCAGAGAGGCTATCGAATTACGGAAGTCTTCGGCAACGGACACAATCTCCTGCCGGGCTACGGCACTCCAGTATTGCATATCCGTCTGATAACAGACTGCATCATTCAGCACGTTCGCCTGGTTGCTTGCAAACGACTGCTGATGTTGCGCCATACGGATAGATTCCAGTACACGCCCGCCTGTATAGACCGGTTGCAGGATGGAAAGAGAAGTTCCATAATTCAAGTTCTTTCCTTCCACTGTCTTCGACAATCCCAGGGAAGGGACATCCAAGGTCAGTTCCAACGGATTGCCTGTGTACTGGAAGTTGGCGGCTCCCGAAAGTTTCGGTTTCAAATCCGCGCGTGCGGACTTCTCTATTTCTACGCTGGCGGCAATATTTTTTTCTGCCGCTTTCAGGTCGTGATTATAATCCAATGCCATCATCCGGTATTTCTCCAATAAGGGGCTTTGCTGCGCCATGGCGGGTAAAGCCAGAAAAGCGCAACAGTAAAAAAACGGATAAAATATTCTTTTCTTCATTTTTACTTTCCTTTTACTTTATAGAACATAGAATACAGTGCAGGAGTGACAAACAGGGTCAGCCCCGTAGCAAACGTCAGTCCGAAGATAATGGTAGCGGCCATGCCGCCGAACGCTACATCAAACAACAGAGGAACCATACCGAAAATGGTTGTCGTAGCCGCCATCAATACCGGACGGGTTCGGGAAACCGTAGCCTCAACGATGGAAGTGTACAAGTCAATCCCGCTCCGGTGCTGCACGTTAATCTCATCAATCAGTACGATTACATTCTTGATAATCATTCCGAGCAATCCCAGCCAACCGGCTATCGGGAAGAAACCGAAATCAAAGCCTGTCAGCAACATGCCGACAGCGATGCCTATCAGCGAGAGAGGCAGGATGCAAATGATAATAACCGGTTCGCGGAAGTTGCCGAACAAAGCGACCAAAATAACAATCAATGCCAGAAATGCTAATGGAAAATATTTTGCGATAGCCTGCATTGCTTCTCCCTGGTCTTTATACTGTGCGTCCCAGAAGAAAGTATAACCTTCGGGAAGTTGCATATTCTCGATTTCCTGCCGGATTTCCCCATGTACTTCTGCCATCGTATATCCCGGTTTCACACCGCACATGGCAGCCATTGAAAGTTGGCGGTTATAGGTTCGAACCTGTGGAAATTCCCAAGTTGTCTCTATCCGTTCCGTCACTTGTGAAAGCGGAGCCGACCTTTCTCCGTTCCAGATAGAGAAATCGCCTAAGGAGCCGGTGTCGGTTATATCTACATTGCCCGATTTCAAAAGTACGGGTACTTTCTTTTCATCATCCCGGTAGATGCCAACGGGCAATCCGTCATTAATAGACTTCACTGATTCCATCATAGAAGCCTTGGTGATACCTAACGCTCCGGCTTTCACCGGGTCGTACACCGGGCGGATAACCATCGACATATTACCCCACTCATTACGGGCATCCGCAACTTTCGGATTACGCCGCATCACTTCTATCGCCTGTCCGACCAACGAATCGAGCACGGCAGGGTCCGGCCCTAGGAAGCGGGCTTCGATAACCGCTTCCGTCAACGGGCTCAGTTCGAACTTATTTACTTTAATCAGCGGTTCCGGGAACTTGATTGAAATCGAATCCTGCAAACGGGCATGCAACTCGCGAGAAAGTTTCGACGTCTTACATTTTACCAGTATCTGCGCATAATTGGACTGAGGACCGAAAGATACATTAGACAGATAATAACGCGGCGGTGTCCTTCCGGCATACGTAGACACCATCTCCGTCTCCTCTTGTCCGCGAATAAAATCCGCCATCTCCATTGCCATCTTATCCGTCTCTTCTATCCGTGTCCCTTCGGGCAGCCACATATCCAGCGTGAAATATTGTTTGTCCAATGCGGGCACAAACACTTTCGGAATAAACTTAAAGCTCCAGGCAGCCAATACTAGCATCACGACCATGCATCCTACGGTGGCATACCGGTGATTAATCACCCACCCCAGAGCCGAACGGAACTTATCATAATATTTACCTGCAAAAAGAGCAGCCTTAAGTTCATCGGGTCTTGGCCGACGGACAAACTCCTGAATAAAGAAAGGAGTCTGCGTCAGCGCAAAGACCCAACTGAACATCAGCGAAACGCCGATAACTACAACTAAGGATGACAACAACTCGCCGGTAATGTGCGGCGAATAATATATAGGTAAAAAAGTTAAAATAGCAATGATTGTTGCCGCTAATAACGGTAATGCCGTCGCAGAACAAGCCCTCATGATAGCCACCCGCTTACGCATTCCCCGCTGCATATTGACCAATGCCGAATCGGAAACCACGATGGCATTATCCACCAACATTCCCATAGCAATGATAATAGCGGCAAGTGACATACGCTGCAAGGCTATTCCCTGTGTCAGCATGACTATCAATGTGGCAAAAATAGAAAAGACCAATCCGCTGCCAACCAGGATGCCGTTCTTGAATCCTATAAAGAAAAGCAGAATAGCAACCACCGTTACAACAGAAATAATCAGGTTTAAGATAAATCCCTGATTTGCCACGGCCGATTCATATCCCTGGTCGTAAATCGTCTGCAACTCAAACCCTTCGGGCATCGTCTCCGAGAATTGGTCTATCTTTACTTTAACAGCTTCCGCCATATCGACCACATTTCCAGTGGGAACGGTAGAGATGGCAATTCCGACCGCCGGTTTTCCGTCAATCCGCATTTTATTGGCGGGCGGTGTTTGATAGCTTTCTTTTATTTCGGCAATATCCGCCAGCCGGAAATGTTCTCCTGTACGAGATACGATAGTCAGATTCCGTATATCGTCCAAAGAATAGAAATTCCCGGTTGATTCGATACGTATCCTGTTCACTCCGGCATCAATACCACCGGCATCCACCACCCGGTTCTGCGCATCGAAAGCACGGGAAATATCCGCCGTAGTAATGCCGCTCCGCGCCATCACAGACGGACTGAGGATAACATCAATCGTAGGAGACTGTACACCATAGATTTCTATCTTCGCTACGTCTTTCACTTTGAGCAACTCATTCTTGATAAGCTTTGCCTGGTCTTCAAGTTCCCGGTAAGAATGTCCTTCACCGGTCAATCCATAGAAAACACCCAATACGTCACCAAAATCATCGTTTACTACTGACGGGCCTGCCCCGGCAGGAAGTTTCGTTTGCACATCATTGACTTTCCGGCGAAGCTTGTCCCATAGCTGCTGCATCTCGTCCGCACGGATTTCTTTCTTTACGTAAACCGTTATCTTAGAAAGCCCTGCACGGTTTTCCGTCTTGAGGTAGTATAATTCCCCCAATGACTGTATAGACTCTTCCAAAACATCTGTCACCTGCGACTGCACTTCGGAAGGAGAAGCTCCCGGATAAGGAGTCAGCACCAATGCCTGTTTGATTGTAAAGGGAGCATCTTCCAGCTTTCCCATTTTCACATAGGAAAGCAGTCCGCCGCCCAATACGAGCAGTAACAGCAGAATAGTCACCGACTTTTTCTGCAAGAAATATTTAACGAATTTCATACTTTTCCACTTACTTTTGAGCAGTTACCGGTTTTTCCTGTTTCTTATTCATGACTTCTACCGACGTTCCTTCCGACAGAAAACGCAGTTTGCTGACAGCCACCGTTTCTCCTGCCTGCAATCCACCTTTCACTTCCACTTTTCCATCCGGAAGCAATTCACCCAACACCACTTTTTTCCTTGAGACTTTTCCTGTCGCATCATCTACCGTCCAGACATAATCTCCCTCACTAGGGCGATGGCTGAGAGCCGTTTGCGGCACAGTCACCATCGGAGCCGATGATGGAGACGGAAGTTCAAGCAGCATCTTCCCGGAAATACCTGCGCGCCATTCTCCCTGTTTATTAGGCAGCAACGCAGTCAACAGAAAAGAAAGATTGTTCCGCGTAGTGCTTTTGGAGACTTCCACTACTTTTGCCGGATATACGGCATCCGGGCGAACATCAAAACGGACGCCTACTTCTTTTATTTTTTCTGCTTGAAACGCTATATCTTGCGTGATATACGCCTCTATCTTCAGTTGAGTGATATCAATAAAAGAAACGACAGGTTGAGTCGCTTTTACATCCTGGAACTTCTCGATATACACCTCTCCGACATATCCGCCGAAAGGAGCAACCAGCCGGGTATCATTCAGTTCATTCGTTGCCGTTTCAAAAGCAGTTTTGGCAGAAGTATAATCGGCACGTGCCTTTTCATAGGCACTAGCTGATAAATTGTCTTTCTCATACAGCACTTTTATCCGCTCAAACTCCGCTTTTGCCTGATTGTAGACAGCTTCCGCACGCTCTTTGCGAATACGGAAATCACGGGAGTCTATTTCAGCAATAATATCCCCACGATGATAGAAATTTCCGGCATACACCTCGAAGCGGTCAATCGGGCCGCCTACCCTGAAAGAGAGTTCTGTTTCCTTGAATGGTTTTGATATAAACGAGAACTCACGTTCCGATGAGGGCATCAGGGTTTCCGCTTCCGCTACCTTCACCCGTACAGGTTCATCCGCCTTTTTCTCTCCCCCACAGGAAGCAAACAGGCAAAGGCAAAAAATACATACTGAGAATTTAGTCGTTGTCATTCTATTCTAAATAAGTTATGTTATCAACGGCGCGAAAATAGAGAAAAAGGGAAAGAGTATCCGTTTTTTAATTTCCGAGACGGAAAAAGAAGGAGATGAAACGGAAAAAGAAAAGATGAAAGAAGGTAAAAAAAATCCTGTCTCACTTAATATTGTGAGACAGGACATGCTATATTCTACTAGAAGTCGTCAACTAAAGAAAACCATTCTTTTTCAAAATTTCAAGTAATTCTTTATCAGAGATACTAATACGTTCGGACTTATCATAAATAAAGTGCAAACCTATTTCCATATCTTCGTCAGATAACACCAATATCAATGTTATAACTCTGGCACCACCACTTTTACCTTTTCCTTTCGAAGAAATCGCCATACGAACTTTACGAATGCCCTTTCCTAAATCGGCACCTTGCATCGGATTCTCTTTTAAAGATTCAAGCAAATTAGCATAATCTTCTTTAATAGAGCGGTATTTCTTAGATAATCTTTTAATTTCCCGTTCAAACTGTGGATAAATCTTAACTTTATAATTCATCCAGTAAGTCCTCCGCAGCTCTTCCCTCTAAACGTCCCTCCATCCTCAACTTGATATCCTTACAAGCCAAATCAAATCCTGCCAGAATTTCAGACTTTGTCATCTCTGTATCGCCAATTTCCTCTTTATTAGCCAAAGTAGATGCTTTTTCCTTTTCTGCCACCAATTTCTTAATGCTCTTCAAGGCTTTTTTCATATAATTTTCATCATCAGCTATATAACTCAACTGACGAAAGAATTCCGAATTTAGATTCATCATTTCCATTACAATCTCCTTTCTTCCTTTAATTTTCTGTACTACAAAGATAACGAAACCAATTAAATAACACTACTTTTGCACCGCTATTTCAATTTTGAAACAATATTAAGTACTATAATGCTAATTTATGACTGAAGAAAAAATACATAAAGACCGTACCGGAAGCTGGTGGGCACTAAGTCCGTTGCTCGTATTCTTATGCCTTTATCTCGTGACTTCTATCCTTGTCAACGACTTCTATAAAGTACCTATCACGGTTGCTTTCCTCGTTTCTTCCTGCTACGCCATCGCCATTACCAAGGGATTGAAACTGGACCAACGCATCTATCAGTTCTCCGTGGGAGCTGCCAATAAGAATATTCTCTTGATGATATGGATATTTATCCTTGCCGGAGCCTTCGCGCAGAGCGCCAAGCAGATGGGAGCCATCGACGCGACCGTCAACCTGACGCTGCATATTCTCCCCGATAACCTGTTGCTGGCAGGAATATTTATCGCCGCCTGCTTCATCTCCCTGTCCATCGGAACCAGCGTAGGCACCATTGTCGCCCTCACCCCCGTTGCTGTCGGACTGGCGGAAAAGACAGAAATAGCCCTTCCTTTTATGGTAGCTGTCGTGGTCGGCGGTTCTTTTTTCGGAGATAACCTGTCGTTTATTTCAGATACAACCATCGCCTCAACGAAAACACAGGAATGTGTGATGCGTGACAAATTCCGGGTAAACTCCATGATAGTGGTTCCGGCAGCCATCATCGTATTGGGCATTTACATCTTCCAGGGATTATCCATCACCGCACCCGTCCAGATACAGACTATCGAATGGATAAAGGTTATACCATATATAATAGTATTAGGAACAGCCGTTGCCGGCATGAATGTAATGCTCGTATTAATTATAGGTATATTGACGACCGGAATCATCGGCATCGCTACCGGAAGCTTCGGAGTCTTCGACTGGTTCGAAGCTATGGGAACCGGAATAACAGGAATGGGGGAACTCATCATCATCACCCTGTTGGCAGGCGGTATGCTGGAAACTATCCGCTATAACGGCGGCATTGACTTTATTATCCGGAAACTGACCCGCCACGTCAACGGCAAGCGGGGCGCAGAATTGAGCATCGCCGCCTTGGTAAGTATCGCCAACCTGTGTACCGCCAACAACACCATCGCCATCATCACCACAGGACCGATAGCCAGGGATATTGCCCAAAAGTTCCATCTCGACCGGAGAAAGACCGCCAGTATTCTCGATACGTTCTCCTGCCTGATACAAGGGATTATCCCTTATGGAGCGCAAATGCTGATTGCGGCGGGACTCGCCAATATCTCCCCTATCAGTATCATCGGCAATCTCTACTATCCTTTCACGATGGGAACCTGCGCATTACTCGCTATCCTGTTCCGATATCCGAAACGATATTCGTAAAAAAGAGGCAAAATGTTTGTCAATCAAAAGAAAAGCCGTATCTTTGCGCCCGCTATTACGAGATAATAGCATAATTCAAATCAATCATTAAAAACAATTATTTAAAATGGCAACTAGAATCAGATTGCAGAGACACGGACGTAAAAGTTACGCGTTCTATTCAATTGTAATTGCAGACAGCAGAGCACCACGTGATGGTAAATTTATTGAGAAGATTGGTACTTACAACCCTAATACCGATCCTGCTACAGTAGATTTGAATTTCGACGCTGCATTGGCATGGGTACTGAAAGGTGCACAACCAAGCGACACTGTACGTAACATCCTTTCTCGTGAAGGAGTTTACATGAAGAAACATCTTCTGGGCGGTGTAGCAAAAGGCGCATTCGGAGAAGCAGAAGCAGAAGCTAAATTCGAAGCTTGGAAAAACAACAAACAGTCAGGTCTGGCTGCTTTGAAGGCTAAACAAGACGAAGCTAAGAAAGCTGAAGCAAAAGCACGTCTGGAAGCAGAAAAGAAAATCAACGAAGTGAAAGCAAAAGCACTCGCTGAAAAGAAAGCTGCTGAGGCTGCTGAAAAAGCTGCTGCTGAAGCACCTGCAGAAGAAGCCGCAGCTCCGGCTGAAGAGGCTCCTGCAACAGAAGCTGCTGCTGAATAATTTTCGGCAGATTCCGAATAAGAAATCAGGAAAAAGCTATAAATCCTCTCCGGTTCGCCGGAGGGGATTTTTTTATTTCATTTTATGCTATAAAACATAATAAATAATTAGTCCTTTTTAGAATAAAATGCCTTTCTTTGCATCAGCATAGTTCAGCACAGTTATCTTTTATAAAATTAATATGAAACGAACTGATAGAAAAGCAACATTCGGACAACAGTCGAGTAAGGTCACGCAATTAGCAGATACTCTTAGTCAGGCTATTTCCAGGAAAGAATTCCTTGAAGGAGATTCTTTGCCTTCTATCAATCAGTTGAGTGCACAATACGGAGTATCGCGTGATACGGTATTTAAAGCCTTCCTTGATTTACGCGAACGGGGATTGATTGACTCCACTCCCGGAAAAGGATACTATGTAACGAGTCTGGTAACAAACGTTTTACTGCTCCTCGACCAATACACTCCTTTTAAAGAAGCACTATACAACAGTTTCGTCAAGCATCTGCCTATTAATTATAAGGTAGACTTATTGTTTCATCAATACAACGAACGACTGTTCAATACCATCATCCGTGAATCCGTAGGAAAATACAATAAATATATAGTGATGAATTTCGATAACGAGAAATTCAGCACCGCCCTAAACAAGATTAATCCTGCCAGGTTACTGCTACTTGACTTCGGCAAATTCGAAAAAAAGAAGTATTTCTATATCTGTCAGGACTTTGACGAGTCATTCTATCAGGCATTATTGTCACTGAAAGAAAAAATGCACAAATACCGCCAAATCGTTTTCCTGTTCTCTAAAGGACTGAAACACCCGCAAAGCAGCAAAGAATATTTTATCCGTTTTTGCGAAGAGCAGGGATTCTCGTATGAAATACAGGAAGATATTGAAAACCTGGTGGTACGAAAAGAAACAGCCTATATTGCTATCAAGCAACAAGATGTAGTAAAGGTAGTGAAACAAGGAAGGCTGGAAGGACTGAAATGCGGAAAAGATTTCGGTCTGCTGGCATACAATGATATTCCTTCTTACGAAGTTATCGATGAAGGAATTACTTCATTGAGTATTGACTGGGAAATGATGGGGAACGAAGCGGCAAATTTCGTCCTCAACGATGCGCCTATACAGAAGTATCTTTCTACTGAAGTCAGGCTTCGAAAGTCACTCTAATTTTTTTTGCCACACTATCAGCACAGTTCAGCACAGGTATTAATTAATTAACTATATAATAAAAAAAAAGAAACCATGAAAAAGTATCCGAAAATCGGGATTCGTCCCACCATCGACGGTCGCCAAGGTGGCGTTCGTGAAAGCCTTGAAGAAAAGACAATGAATCTGGCTAAGGCAGTAGCCGAATTAATCAGCAGCAATCTGAGAAACGGTGACGGAAGTCCTGTGGAATGTGTTATTGCCGACAGCACTATCGGTCGTGTTGCCGAAAGCGCAGCTTGTGCAGACAAGTTCGAAAGAGAAGGTGTAGGTTCTACTATCACTGTAACTTCCTGCTGGTGCTATGGTGCTGAAACAATGGATATGAACCCTCATTATCCGAAAGCAGTCTGGGGATTCAACGGAACAGAACGTCCGGGTGCTGTATATTTGGCAGCCGTATTGGCAGGACACGCACAAAAAGGTCTTCCTGCATTCGGCATCTACGGACATGACGTTCAGGATTTGGATGATAATACAATTCCGGAAGATGTTGCGGAAAAGATTCTTCGCTTTGCCCGCGCCGCACAGGCAGTAGCTACAATGAGAGGTAAATCTTACCTGTCTATGGGTAGTGTATCTATGGGTATTGCCGGTTCAATCGTTAATCCTGATTTCTTCCAGGAATATTTGGGTATGCGTAATGAGTCCATCGACCTTACAGAAATCATCCGCCGTATGGACGAAGGTATCTACGACCATGAAGAATATGCGAAAGCAATGGCATGGACAGAAAAGAACTGCAAGGTAAATGAAGGGGATGACTTCAAAAACCGTCCCGAAAAACGCAAAACCCGTGAACAGAAAGACGCTGACTGGGAATTTATCGTGAAAATGACAATCATCATGCGCGACCTGATGACCGGCAACCCCAAACTGAAAGAGCTGGGATTCAAAGAAGAGGCTTTAGGACACAACGCTATCGCAGCCGGTTTCCAGGGACAACGCCAATGGACAGACTTCTATCCGAACGGTGACTATCCCGAAGCCCTGCTTAATACCTCTTTCGACTGGAACGGTATCCGCGAAGCATTTGTCGTTGCTACTGAAAACGATGCCTGCAACGGTGTAGCTATGCTGTTCGGACACTTGCTGACCAACCGTGCTCAAATATTCTCTGATGTACGTACTTACTGGAGCCCTGAAGCCGTGAAACGTGTAACCGGCAAAGAATTGACCGGTCTGGCAGCAAACGGTATCATCCATCTTATCAATTCCGGTGCAACGACTCTCGACGGTTCCGGCCAGTCATTGGATGCAGAAGGCAACCCGGTAATGAAAGAACCGTGGAACCTGACTGACGCAGACGTAGAAAACTGTCTGAAAGCGACCACTTGGTATCCGGCAGACCGTGACTACTTCCGTGGAGGAGGCTTCTCGTCCAACTTCCTGTCAAAAGGCGGTATGCCCGTTACTATGATGCGTCTGAACCTGATTAAAGGCCTTGGCCCTGTCCTGCAAATCGCAGAAGGATGGACAGTTGAGATTGACCCTGAAATCCACCAGAAACTGAATATGCGTACAGACCCGACATGGCCTACTACCTGGTTTGTTCCCCGTCTGTGTGACAAACCTGCTTTCAAAGATGTATATTCAGTAATGAATAACTGGGGAGCTAATCACGGAGCTATCAGCTACGGACACATCGGTCAGGACTTAATCACTCTTGCTTCTATGCTTCGCATCCCGGTATGCATGCACAATGTAGAAGATAACGAAATATTCCGTCCGGCAGCATGGAATGCATTCGGCATGGATAAAGAGGGAGCAGATTACAGAGCTTGTACCACTTACGGTCCTATCTACAAATAAATAAAAAGTAGTCGCCCCATATCAATTAATAAATTAACTTTGCCGTATGTATAGGGACGGATTACCTCTGTCCCTACAAACGGCTTTAATAAATTACACTATGATTACTAATGAACATATCGAACAATTCATAGAACAAGCGCATCGTTACGGAGACGCTAAACTAATGCTTTGCAGCAGCGGAAACCTCTCTTGGCGAATCGGTGAGGAAGCACTTATTTCCGGCACAGGCTCCTGGGTTCCTACCCTCAGAAAAGAGAAAGTTTCTATTTGCAATATCGCAAGTGGAACACCTACTAACGGTGTAAAACCTTCAATGGAAAGTACTTTCCACCTGGGTATTCTCCGCGAACGCCCGGATGTCAATGTAGTGCTTCATTTCCAGTCGGAGTATGCCACAGCCATCTCCTGCATGAAAAACAAACCGACCAATTTTAATGTAACAGCAGAAATCCCCTGCCACGTAGGCTCAGAGATTCCCGTGATTCCTTACTATCGCCCCGGTTCACCGGAACTGGCCAAAGCAGTAGTGGAAGCCATGCTCGAACACAACTCTGTCTTACTGACCAACCACGGACAAGTGGTCTGCGGAAAAGACTTCGACCAAGTGTACGAACGCGCTACCTTCTTCGAAATGGCGTGCCGCATCATTGTTCAGTCCGGCGGTGATTATTCAGTATTGACACCGGCAGAAATTGAAGATTTGGAAATCTATGTATTAGGAAAGAAGACAAAATAATATCCGTACATACCATACCATGAAAGATACCAACAAAAACATATATTTAGCAGCAGACTTTGGAGGAGGAAGCGGTCGGGTTATCGCCGGCTTCCTTCTCCACGGTAAGCTGGAATTGGAAGAAATTCACCGCTTCTCCAACCGCCAGGTTAAACTGGGGAATCATGTTTACTGGGACTTCCCTGCCCTGTTTGAAGACATGAAAACTGGACTAAAATTAGCCGCACAAAAGGGATATACCGTCAAAGGAATTGGCATCGACACTTGGGGAGTGGATTTCGGATTGATTGACAAGAACGGAAATCTACTAGGTAACCCTATCTGTTATCGGGATGCAAGAACAGACGGAATGCCGGCAGAGGTTTTCAAAATCCTGGACGAACAGAAACATTATGCTGCCACCGGAATACAAGTCATGGCTATCAATACACTATTCCAACTGTATAGCATGAAACGGAACCGGGACCCGCAACTGGAAGTTGCCCGCCAACTTCTCTTCATGCCCGACCTTTTCAGTTATTACCTGACCGGAACAGCTAATAATGAATACTGCATCGCTTCCACTTCGGAACTGCTTGACGCAAAACGTCGGGACTGGTCGCAAGACACAATTCACGCACTGGAACTTCCCGAACATCTGTTTGGTGAAATCATCCAACCGGGCACTATCCGGGGAACGTTAAAAGAAGACATCGCACGGGAAACCGGACTAGGTGCAGTAGATGTGATTGCCGTAGGTTCACATGACACAGCCAGCGCCGTTGCAGCCGTTCCGGCAACAGAAGCTCCTATCGCCTTTTTAAGTTCCGGCACTTGGTCGCTCCTGGGCGTTGAAACGGATGAGCCTATACTGACAGAAGAAGCACGGAAAGCCGAGTTCACTAATGAGGGGGGCGTAGGAGGTCGCATCCGGTTCCTGCAAAATATTACGGGACTGTGGATTCTACAACGCCTGATGAGTGAATGGAAAGCACGCGGAGAAGAACAAAGTTATGATGCAATCATCCCACAAGCCGCCGAAGTAGAGATTAATACAATCATCCCTGTCGATGATCCGGAATTTATGAACCCGGAGAACATGGAGACTGCCCTTTTGAATTATTGCAGAAACCACGCTCTCCCGATTCCCCAGAATAAAGCGGAAATTGTTAAATGCGTGCTCCAGTCATTAGCATCCAAATATCAGCAGGCGGTAGAAAAGCTCAACCGTTGTCTCCCCTCTCCGATTCGCCAGTTAAACATCATTGGAGGAGGTTCGCAGAATAAATTACTCAACCAACTTACAGCCGACGCACTCAATATCCCTGTTTATGCCGGTCCCGTAGAAGCCACAGCCATAGGCAATATCCTGACACAGGCAATGGCCAAGGGAGAAATCAGCAACCTGCAGGAGCTAAGGGAGATTGTAAGCCGAAGCGTTACACCACAAGTATATTACCCTAAAAAATAAAAGTATATGGAAACACCCAAAACCGGTTATCAAGTTCAATCTTACAACGTCCCCGTCAAAAGATATTGCCAGACTCTTGACTTACGCGATTCGCCGGAATTGATTGCCGAATATCGTAAAAGACATAGTGAAGCGGAAGCATGGCCTGAAATCCTTGCAGGTATCCGGGAAGTAGGCATCCTCGAAATGGAAATCTATATTCTCGGCACGCGTTTGTTTATGATTGTCGAGACCCCTGTCGACTTCGACTGGGACACAGCAATGGCACGCCTGAACACACTTCCCCGTCAACAGGAATGGGAAGAATACATGGCTATCTTCCAACAAGCCGCTCCCGGAATGAGTTCCGCGGAAAAATGGAAACCAATGGAAAGAATGTTCCATCTATATAATACCTAATAAAATAAGCAGAAAGAACCATGAAACACATCAAACAGTCCATCCTATCCAAAGATGGCGTCAGTTACCTTATCCCTTTTATTCTCATTACCTCTTGTTTTGCGTTATGGGGATTTGCAAATGATATTACCAATCCGATGGTGAAAGCATTTTCTAAAATCTTCCGGATGAGTGCTACTGATGGAGCACTGGTACAAGTAGCCTTCTATGGCGGTTACTTTGCCATGGCTTTTCCGGCAGCAATGTTCATCCGTAAATATTCTTATAAAGCAGGCGTTCTGCTAGGTCTCGGTTTATACGCTTTCGGTGCGTTCCTATTCTTCCCCGCTAAAATGACAGGAGAATATTACCCGTTCCTGATTGCCTATTTCATCCTGACTTGCGGACTCTCATTTCTGGAAACAAGCTGTAACCCATACATCCTTTCCATGGGAACGGAAGAAACATCCACAAGACGTTTGAATCTTGCCCAGTCTTTCAACCCTATGGGTTCTCTGCTTGGAATGTATGTAGCCATGCAATTCATTCAAGCCCAATTACACCCGATGGGTACTGAAGACCGCGCCCTGCTCAATGAAAATGAATTTCAGGCCATCAAAGAAAGCGACCTTGCTGTTCTAATCGCCCCTTATCTTATCATCGGGCTGGTTATCGTAGCGATGCTGCTTCTGATACGCTTCGTAAAAATGCCGAAGAACGGGGATCAGAACCACAAAATAGATTTCTTCCCGACATTAAAACGTATTTTTACCCAAACACGTTATCGCGAAGGTGTGATTGCCCAATTCTTCTACGTAGGTGCACAAATCATGTGCTGGACATTTGTCATCCAATATGGTACCCGTCTGTTTATGTCACCGGAATTCGGTATGGATGAAAAGAGTGCGGAAGTACTCTCGCAGCAATACAACATCATCGCAATGGTTATTTTCTGTATCAGCCGTTTCATCTGTACCTTTATTCTGCGTTATCTGAATGCGGGTAAATTATTGATGATTCTGGCTATTTTCGGTGGAATTTTCACTTTAGGCACTATCTTTCTTCAGAATATCTACGGATTATATTGCCTGATAGCCGTTTCAGCCTGTATGTCTCTGATGTTCCCCACTATTTACGGCATTGCCTTGAAAGGTCTTGGAGATGATGCCAAATTCGGAGCAGCCGGTCTTATAATGGCTATCCTCGGTGGCTCTATCCTTCCTCCATTGCAGGCAAGCATCATCGACATGAAAGAAATCGGCTGGTTACCGGCAGTCAATGTGTCATTCATTCTCCCGTTCATCTGCTTTCTTGTAATCACCTGTTATGGCTACCGCACAGTGAAAAGGAACTGGTAGAAAACATACTTAAAAATAGTGACGCTATCCCATCGTGATGCCGTCACTATCCCACTCGTATAGTGACGCCATCCGCAAGGGATAGCGTCACTATTTTTATTTACCTTTTTTCATAAACAATTTGCTTTTTCTTCGTATCTTAATTTTATTTGTCTACATTTGCTTTTGATTCCCAATAATTTATAAATTCAATGCCCACAAAACAAGACAACATATTACTAGCAAAACAATTCGGAATAATATTCGCTGAGTATTATTCAGTAGTAAAATATTTCGCCTTTATGTTGCTTAAATCCGAAGAAGATGCAGAAGACATTGCCCAAGATGTTTTCACAAAATTATGGACTCAACCCGAGATATGGACAAAAGTTCCCAATTTGAAACCTTATGTCTATACTCTTACCAAAAGTACGACTCTCAATTTTATCAAACATAAAAGAATAGAATCAGCCTATCAGGAAAAAGTAATAGAGAAAAGCTTAGTAGAAGAACTTTCCCAAACAGAAGATCCTCTTAACGACATATACTACAAAGAAATTCAACTAATCATCAAACTAACCCTCAGCCGTCTTCCCGAACAGCGCAGAAAAGTTTTTGAAATGAGTAGATTTGAAACTATGAGCAATAATGAAATTGCCGAAAAGCTGAACATTTCAGTCCGGACGGTAGAACATCACATCTATCTAACCCTTCTTGAAATGAAAAAAATATCTTTTTTACTTTTTTTCGCACTTTTCTTTAAGTAGTCCGCCTTAGTTAATTGAGATATTAATGTAACAGCTCTAATTAATATCTCAAAATGAAGAACTATTTTCAAAAAATACTAGCCTTATTTACCGGGAATGACTACCCGGAAGCCACCCGACAGGAATTCTACCAATGGTTGGTAGACGAAGAATATGTGTCCGAGAAAGACGAAGCATTGCAATATCTGTGGGAAGAAGGATACAAGCAAGGGAAAGCTCCCAATATACATCAATCATACGAACAATTAAGAAAGAATGCGGGTATTCCTTCCGTACGGGAAGAACGGAGAATCCGTCCGATCCACATTTGGCAGGCAGCCGCAGCCGTATTCTTTATAGTAGCTGCTTCTTCCATCTACCTTTCTACCATAGGAAAAAAGACAGAGCCTAATTTATTACAGCAATATATCCCGACAGCAGAAGCACGGACTCTCACCTTGCCCGACGGGACCAAAGTACAACTGAACTCACAAAGCACCCTTTTATATCCGAAGGAATTCACAGGCAAAGACCGTAGCGTATTTCTGATCGGTGAAGCCAATTTCAAAGTGAAGCCGGATAAGAAGCACCCGTTTATCGTCAAGTCGAATGATTTTCAGGTAACAGCACTCGGAACTGAATTTAATGTAGCTGCATACCCTGAGAATCCGATAGTAGCGGCAACCTTGATTTCGGGAAGTGTGCTCGTGGAATATGATGATTTAAAATCTCAAGTTATTTTAAATCCTAACGAACAGTTGGCCTATCATAAATACACCCGCCAGCACCATCTGGACACTCCCGATATGAATGATGTCACAGCCTGGCAACGTGGCGAGCTGGTATTCAGAGAGATGAGTATAAAAGAGATTATAACCATATTAGAACGTAAATATCCATATACTTTCGAGTATCGCCTGAAGAATCTGAAAGAAGATAAATACAGTTTCCGTTTTAAAGACCGGGCAACACTATCGGAAGTAATGGATGTGATAGTTAATGTAGTAGGTCAGATAGACTATAAAATAAAAGAGGACCGCTGTTACCTGATTCCTAAATAATCCAGAAATCAAAATCACAGTAAAAACGAACAACAATACCAGTAACCTTTTTAACCCTTTACAGACATGCAAAAAAGTATCCGGAACAGAGCCCGAACTCTATCCCGGATATGAAATCAAAATTCTCAATATTAGAGTTTTACTCTTAATTACCGTGAAATAAATTAGTTAATAATCTAATACTAAGAAAATGCTACAAATTTATGAATTTATAGTAAACCAGTCTGCAAAGGAAAGAAGTTTTTTACTTTTTTTCTGTTTGTTATTGATGCAAGCACCCACCTTTGCGCAAAACAGTGCCAAGATTACTATTCAAAAGAAAAATATATCTGTAATAGAGGCACTTAAAGAAGTAGAAAGACAATCCGACTTCTCTGTCGGTTTCAACGATTCCCAATTAAAAAACAAGCCTGTTTTAAATCTTGACCTAAGAGCCGTAACATTAGAAAACGCCCTTGTACAAATACTCAAAGGTAGCGGGTTCGCCTATCAGTTCAAAGGGAAATACATCATGATTATTCCAGACAACAAGCCTAAAGAGACTCCTGTCAAAAAAGTGACGGGAAAGGTAGTTGACGAAAGCAATGAACCTTTAATTGGAGTAAATATCAAGGTAGAAGGAAGCTCTGAAGGAGCTATCACCGATATGGATGGCAATTTCACAATTACCGCTTCTCCGGGCAATGCATTAAGTTTTACGTATGTAGGATACACGCCCCAAACTATGAGAATAACAGACAGGAACACCTATGAAGTAAAATTGCAAAGTGACACTAAGCAATTGAATGAAGTAGTAGTGACAGCCCTCGGTATCAAACGCGAACAAAAGGCGTTAAGTTATAATGTACAGCAAGTAAAATCGGACGAACTGACTCAAATCAAGGACGCAAACTTCGTTAATAGCCTGAACGGTAAAGTAGCGGGTGTCACGATCAATTCAAGTTCATCCGGTGTAGGTGGCGCCAGTAAAGTAGTGATGCGCGGAACGAAGTCCATTGAGCAGAGCAGTAACGCGCTGTATGTTATCGACGGCATACCGATGTTCAATTTCGGTGGCGGTGGTGGCACGGAATTCGATTCAAAAGGTGCTACAGAAAGCATTGCCGACATCAATCCTGAAGACATCGAAAGCATTTCCGTGCTGACAGGCGCAGCAGCGGCCGCCCTCTACGGTAGCAACGCAGCCAATGGAGCTATTGTTGTCACCACCAAAAAGGGAAAAGTAGGAAAGCTACAGGCAAGCGTATCCACCGGCATCGACTGGATGAATCCATTCGTAATGCCCAAATTCCAGAATCGCTACGGAACAGGAAGCTATGGCAAAGCAAACGGTTCTACAACCCTCAGTTGGGGACCGAAGCTGAACAACGCGAGCCGTACGGGATACGAACCCACTGATTTTTTTGAAACGGGGGCAGTGTACTCCAATTCCGTCAGCTTGTCTGCCGGTTCGGAAAAGAACCAGACTTTCTTCTCCGCAGCAGCGACCAATTCCGACGGAATGGTTCCCAACAACAGGTATAACAGATATAATTTCACTTTCCGCAACACGACCAGTCTCCTCAACGACAAGATGAAGCTCGATGTCGGAGCTAGCTATATCATTCAGAACGACCGTAATATGGTCAATCAGGGTGTATATTCTAACCCGCTGGTATCGACTTACCTGTTCCCTCGAAGCGACGACTTCTCATTGGTGAAAGTCTTTGAACGCTGGAGCGATGCGCGCAAGATCAACTTACCATATTGGCCTCAGGGCGAAGGTAATCTCCGCATGCAGAACCCTTATTGGATTTCGTACCGTAATCTCCACGAGAATGACAAGAAGCGTTACATGATGTCCATCGGGCTAACTTACGATGTACTGGACTGGTTGAACCTGTCGGGACGTATTCGCATCGACAACTCCAACAACACGTACGAGCAGAAACTCTATGCCGGAACCATCGCCACGCTCACCGACGGTAATCAGGGACACTACACGATTGCCAAGAATGAAACCAGCCAAACGTATGCCGACTTCCTGGTGAACATCAACAAACGCATCAAAGACTTCACCCTTGTAGCCAATATCGGTACGAGTTTGAGCAACAATATCAGCAGTACCTTTAGTTACGGTGGACCGATACAAGAAAACGGAATCCCCAACTTATTCAACGTGTTCGACCTCGACAATGTGAAGAAGCGTGCCGTCCAAGAAGCATGGCAAGACGTGACGTATTCCATCTTCGCCAACGTAGAAGTAGGCTGGAAGAGCATGCTCTACCTCACCTTGACGGGACGTAACGACTGGGCTTCACAAATTCACGGCACTACAGATCCTTCCTTCTTTTATCCGTCGGTAGGTCTGTCGGCAGTAATCACCGAAATGGTAAAATTGCCCCAATGGGTAGATTACCTGAAAGTGCGCGGTTCGTACAGTTCCGTAGGTTCTCCCTACCCCCGTTATCTGACTATACCGACTTTCCCATACGATGCTACCTCGCAACAATGGAAAGAGAAATCCATCTACCCTATCGGCACGCTCTATCCCGAACGTACCAACTCTTGGGAAGTGGGCGTAGACGCAACGCTGTTCCGCGACTTCAAAGTAAGCGCTTCCTTCTATTACGCCAATACACACAACCAGACATTCGACCCGCAGCTTTCGGTCTCTTCCGGTTACGAGAAGTTGTATGTGCAGACAGGCTCCGTGCGCAACGTGGGCGTGGAAGGTATGTTAGGCTACGGGCATACTTGGAGCGGTTTCAACTGGAACACCAGCTTCACCATTTCCAGCAACCAGAACACACTGACCGAATTGGTAAGAAACTATGTGCATCCCGAAACCGGAGAAATCATCAATAAAGACCGGCTTCCGCTGAAAACATCTGACGGACGCGGATTGGCACAGGCTGAGTTTATATTGAAAGAAGGCGGTTCACTGGGCGACCTTTACACCCGCTCCGATGTGGTGCGCGATGACAAGGGAAAAGTCCAGATAGACGCCACCGGCAACGTCTCCAAAGTGGGCAATCTGAACGACATCAAACTGGGAAGCGTATTCCCGAAAGCCAATCTGGCATGGAACAACTCCTTCTCTTACAAAGGTATCAACGTAGGATTCCTGATTTCCGCCCGCATCGGAGGTATTGTATATTCAGCTACACAAGCTGCCATGGACGAGTACGGAGTTTCCGAAAGAACTGCCGCCGCCCGCGATGCCGGTGGAGTACTCGTCAACGGACGCACCATAGTAGATGCACAAAAATGGTTTGAGGTCATTGCCGGTTCCAGCGGCTTGCCCCAATACTATACGTATAGCGCGACGAACGTCCGCCTTCAGGAAGCGCGCATCGGCTATACCATCCCCCGTCGCTGGATAGGCAATGTATGCGACATCAATGTATCGCTTGTAGGCCGCAATCTTTGGATGATATACAATAAAGCGCCGTTCGATCCCGAAAGCGTGGCCACTACCGGCAACTTCTACCAGGGTATCGACTACTTCATGATGCCTAGCAGCCGTAACATCGGGTTTAACATTAAGCTTAACTTCTAAAACGATGAATAGCATGAAATACATAAAACAGTTCAATCTGACAGTGATGTCACTCGTCACACTACTTATTGCAGGTAGTTGCATGGACAGTGATATCAACCGCAACCCTTTTGAAACCACTCAGGAAGAGATGGGGCGGGACAACTATAATGTAGGTTCCAAGCTCAAAACTCTTGAAGGACAGGTCATCCCTACACAGGAACATTTGTATCAATTCATGGAAGCCATGTGTGGTGGCGCTTATGGCGGATATTTCAGTGATACGCACACCGGATGGATTGAAAAATTCTCAACATACAATCCCAAGTCGGATTGGTTGGAAGGAGCCTTTTCCACCATCTTCACCAACACCTACCCCAACTATCGCAATCTGATGAAGCTGAGTGACGTGCCCGTTCCGCAAGCCATCGCCAAAGTACTGCGTGTGGCCATCATGCAACGCACTACTGACATGTTCGGTCCCATCCCCTACAGCAAGATAGTGGTGGAGGGAGAAGCCGCCGCGTTGAGTTCTCCCTACGACTCGCAGGATGTTATCTACAAGCAGATGTTCAAGGAATTGGATGAGGCCGACCAAGCATTTGAGGACAACCTCACACTCGCCCCCGATGCCCTGAAGAAGCTTGACGACGTTTATTACGGAGACGTGGAGAAATGGCGCAAATACCTTCATTCTCTGCAACTCCGCATGGCAATGCGCCTCTGCTACGTGCCTGAGATGAAAGAAGAAGTGCAACGGATAGCCGAAGCGGCAGTGACGGCGGGCGTAATTACGGACAATGCCGACAACGCCCTGTTTCACGTAGCCGAAAACCGTTCTGCCCTCTGTTTCAATACTTGGAACGACTATCGGATTGGCGCCGACATCCTATGCTATATGAACGGCTATCAGGATTCCCGCCGCGAAAAGTACTTCACCATGGGCAAAGGCAACGGCAAGACAGACGGCACCGCCGGCAGCAAGGAGGGCTACTACGGCATCCGCATCGGCACACTGCCGACAGGCGTGACCGACGACCAACTGAAGAGCGTCTACTCCAACCGCCTCATGACCGCCACCGACCCTTACACCTGGATGACTGCCGCCGAAGTGGCATTCCTCCGTGCCGAAGGCGCGTTGCGGGGATGGGCAATGGGTGGAAAAGCCAAAGACCTCTACGAGCAAGGCATCGCCCTCTCCTTTGCCCAACACGGAGCATCGGGAGCTGAAGTTTATGCTGCCGACAACAGCATGGTGCCCGCAGCCTACGCCGACCCACTGGGCAAATACGACACCAGTGCCCCGTCCAACATCAAAATCGCGTGGAACACAGACACCAAAGCAGATCATTTCGAAGAGAATCTCGAACGCATCATCACGCAGAAGTGGATTGCCATCTACCCGCTGGGCATCGAAGCATGGAGCGAACGCCGCCGCACGGGTTATCCTAAAATGCTGCCCATCGTCGACAATAAGAGCTCATATTCCGAACTTACCGACATCGGTATACGTCGCCTGCAATACCCTGGCAGTGAATACAGCCTTAACGGGGGACACGTAGAAGAAGCCGTAGATATGTTGGGGGGAGACAGAATAAACATCCGTCTCTGGTGGGATTGCAAACCGAACAATTAATTGAAAGTAAAACCTTGAAAAACAAAAAGATATGAAACACAGATATTTGAAATCCAATTTGATGGCTTGTCTCCTGACAGTCGCAATAGCCGGAGGATTCCTGTTTACGTCTTGCGAAGACTGGACAGACCCGGAAGAAGTGGACTACACCATTCAGGACCCAAGTAAGCAAAATCCCGAACTTTGGGCACGCTATACGGAATCACTGCGCGTCTACAAGCTCGAACGTCCGCACTACATCACCTACGCCAACTTCAACAACGGCGTTGAGCCTTCAAAGAACGAAGGCGAATATCTCCGTTCACTGCCCGATTCGCTGGACTTTGTCACGTTGGCAAACTCAGAGAACATCACTGCTTCCGACCGTGAGGACATTCCCAGACTACAAGAGAAAAGCACCCGCGTGCTTTACCACGTAGATTACGCCAAGAAGATGGCGGAACTCCCCGATGACGCTACTCTGGGCGCATGGCTGGACAAAGCGGTAGCCACTGTTGCAGAACTAAAAATGGATGGTTTCGCTTTCAGCGGATTACCTCTTTACGGCGGAACGGATGACGAACAGGCTGCCCGCAAGGCATCTGCACGGCTGATTGTCTCTAAACTATCCGCTACCGGAAAAGCGCTCGTATTTGAAGGAGATCCTAGCTTTGTGGATGCCGCCGACATGGAAAAGCTGGACTACGTAGTGCTCAAGACTGCCGATATAGAGAGAGCTGTGGCTTTGAAACTGCTTGTGGCAAATACACTGGAAGCCCATCAAACGCTATTGAAAGCACAACTGATACTCGCCACCAAGATGAACGGCAAATTAGCGGACGAAGACGGGAAATGGCATAACGCCGTGCTCGAAATGCCCAATCGCGTAGTCGGCTTGGGTCCTTTGGGAGGAATGGCAATATACTCCATAGGTGAAGATTATTATCAACCTGAAAGGAATTACCATACTTGCCGGACGGCTATACAGACGATGAATCCGTCCATGTAAGATGAAAGTAAGAGGATGGTAATGATGAAATATTAGTTTGCCGGAAACCGAAACTAATGACAAAAAAACAATGTATAAATACTATAAATTCAATCTTATGAATAACTCATTCAAATACTTCGCTCTCTTCCTATTGCTGGTAGCAATGACGGGATGCACCGCAGACGATATCGTACAAGCTGGAGGCACACTTCCCGACGAAACGCCGATGAACAGCGTGGGAGGACAGTTGCATAGTGGAAAGACTTTCTCCAACATGATTACCGTCGGTATGTACCAAGACGACGGACCAGCTACCGAAGAAATAATTTATACGCTGACAAAACCTGCCACAACGCCCGTTACGATAAAAGCCGTTCCATCTCCGGAACTCGTAGCAAAATACAACAGTGACAACAGCACCGAAATGAAAGAATTTCCTATTGAGAATGTGACCTTTGAGAACGGCGGTTCACTCACCGTATCCACCGGAAAGAAAATATCCGAAAATATTAGTATCACCCTTTCGCCAGAAGGACTGGAAACAGGAACACTCTACCTGCTGGCAATCACTTTGGAACGGGACTTTGCAGGAATAGATGTGCAAGCTGCTAAACAAGTGGTTTATTATAGAATAATCTTCCGGGAAAAGATAACAACATGCATGCCTGAATATGACCCCATAGAAATTCCGCCGCTAATGCCTGACCTAACTTCTGTGTTCTATGTAAACACTGAAACCTACCAGCCTTTGATTGCCGGTGTAGTGGGTGTATGGGTTGACTACTGGCAGTTTTTCAGTTTGGGAAACATTGTAAACCTCAAAAAAGCGACGATAGACTACGATGCCAGCAGTGGACACACTTTGCTCCAACTGGGTAGTGACCTTTCTTATGTACTGGAACACAAAGACAAATATATTCGCCATCTTCAGGAAAATGACCGAAAAGTATGCCTCTGCATTGAGAATGGCAGTCAGGGCATAGGTTTCTGCAACATGAATACAACGCAAATAATTGATTTCGTCCGTCAGGTGAAAAACGCGGTAGAGCGTTATCAACTGGACGGTGTGAACCTATGGGATGACGACAGCAAATACGGCAAATCAGGAATGCCGGCAATGAATACCACTTCATACCCCAAACTGATAAAAGCCCTTAGCGATGCTATGCCCGAAAAGTTGCTGACAGTGGTAGATAAAGGAAACGCTACGGAATATTTCTACGATGTCGCCCAGTGTGGAGGCATTGAAGTGGGCAAATACATTGATTACGCATGGCACGGTTATGTTTCGCCGACGGAAGACTTGCAAATCATCAATCCCAACGCGGAAGGTAGCGCACAGGCTTATAGCAAATATACACGTAAGCCCATTGCCGGATTAGATGAAGCCCATTATGGAAACGTGAACGTACCTTGTTATAATGACAATAATCCTGAGATTCGAAATATTGCATCAAAAGCCATAGCCCAATGGAGATCTAGTGGAAATAAAAAAAATAATATTATAGTTTACGGAAGTGACCTTATCGGCACAGAATACGGTGGTTATGAAGGTGCCATTGAGACTATGGTCGGTGACGTATCTCTTTTTCAATTCATGGATAACGGCAATGGCTGGGACTTTGATATGGACGATTTCACATGGGGAGACACATCGTATATGGGAATCTTTCTGGATAATACTTTAAACGCAGGTCCTGATCTGAACACTTACAGAAAAGACTGGTAATACGAATTAATCAGAAAACCTGATTAGAACAAGAAGAAAAGAATAAAAACAACCATCAGTGGCGGTAGGAATTACGTTAAGTTTAATCATTAAAACAAAGAAAGGAGGGCTCTTATGAACATAGATGTACGTATCGTCCAACCGAAAACTGAGGCTTATTAATAAATTAAAAAAAATACGTATGAAAAAGTTATTATTTGCAGCCATAGCAATTATGGCAGTGTTCGCTACAAGTTGTAGCAACAGTGATGACATGACGGTAGCATCTCAAGATGCTCAAGGTACAAACGCAACTCGCAGTGTAGGTGTGAAAACTCCTAAGTTGACCACTTACATTGAAACGAACGACATTAATCCGTTGAATATGGGTGAATACACATTCGCCGGTACGGATGAGCAAGTAGTGGATCATGTGATATTGTTCGCATCGAATATTCGCGGCACGGTTTCAACTGTAGAGTTGTATCATAACCCGAATCAGACTTACATTCTGAACAATAGAAATACGTTGGTAAAACCATTGCAGGACAAGGGAATCAAGGTATTACTCGGTTTGTTGGGTGACCATACAGGTGTTGGGTTTGCTAATCTGACAGAAAGTCAAATCACTTCATTTGCAAACCAAGTTGCAGATTGTATTGAAGCCAACGGACTAGACGGTGTAGATTTTGATGATGAATACGCCGAATATGGAAAAATTTCAGGTACTCCGTCTCCTAGCGGCACTAACTTCAGTGCACTGATTACAGCTTTGCGTGCACATTCGAAAATGGCCGGCAAACTAATTACAGCATTCCATTATGGTTATGCAACCAGTTTCAATCAGACTGCTAAAGATGCTCTCGATTATATGTGGCCTAACTTCGGTATAAGGAATGCTCCTTCCGGATTTGCAAACAGCAAATGGGCAAAAATGTCAATACAATATACCCAAGGAACTCCTGGTGCAGGTCAAATCCAATCTGCATCGAAATCCTATAGCGGTTATGGAGCTATCATGATGTTCAACGTACGCAATTATGACGCATCCGGAACAATGAATTATTTCGCACCTAATGTATGGGGCGGAAAGACAGTTAGTTGGTCTGGTACTTCTTATCCAAAGAATTACTAGCAGATTTGCGTGAACCTATTTGACGTAAGTTTCTGCAAGACTTTACAAAAACAGGTCTCGCATTAAATGAAGCAAAGAAAAAACTGGGAGTGTCTGTCCCAAAGTACACTGCCATAAAGCTATACTTTCACTGGTAGCACTCCCGTTTTTTCATTTCGAGACCAAAGCCAACAGCTATGAACAAAGCTAATTCTCATAACAATACTTCACCGTAAGAGAAAGCATCAACAACATCCCGTCCACCCATCGGCAACACCCGACAGACGGACATTAACAAAAACAGAAAACCCAACGAAGAAATTCGAAACGACATATATTTATCAATCCCCGTAAAAAAACAAAAATTCAAATGCCATGAAAACAACAAGAACCCTCCGAGGCATCCTAACTAACGCCTCCTTCGCAAGCCTTGCAGCAGCTATGCTACTATCCGTAGCCGCCTGCGACAACAAAGACTACAGCAACGCCACTCCTTTCGACAACGTAGTCTATCTCGACGTCGCCCAACAGAAGGACGTGGCAAACTTCACCTTCAACCGTCTCATTGAAACCGGACAACAAACAATCGCCGCCCAACTCTCGCAGCCAACGGGTAGCGATGTCAACGTCAGCTTCAAAGTAGACCCCACCTTGGTAAGTTCCTACAACGCCCGTCTGGAAACAGACTACACCTTGCTCGACTCCAAATATTACACTCTCTCCACCGAGCAAGCCATCATCCCGCAAGGTAAAACCACCTCTGCTCCCATCACCATCGACTTCGCCGCCCTCACTGAACTCACCATCGACGACGGCTACTTGCTGCCCGTCACCATCAGTCAGGCAACAGGGGGAATCGGTATTCTCGACGGCTCGAAAACCATTTGTTACATCATCCGACGTTCCAGCGCCATCACCACTGCCGTCAACCTGAAGGATAACTATTTCGAAGTGCCCGGATTCGACAAAAACAGTCCCACTGCCGGCATCGTGAACGGTCTGAAACAACTCACCTTTGAAGCCATCATCCGTGTGAACGACTTCAAATACGGTTCCGAAACGAAAAACATCTGTACCATCATGGGCATCGAGCAATACTGCCTATTGCGCCTCGGTGATGCCGGATTCCCCTTGCAGCAATTACAATTCGCCGCCCAGGAAAACAAAATTCCCAATGCCGACAACAGCAAATTGCTGCTCCCCAATGAATGGTATCACGTAGCCGTAGTTTACGACACCGAAGCGCGCACCGCCTCCATCTACGTTGACGGACGTGAACAAAGCCACGCCGAAGACTACGGAAGTGGCGAAGCCATCAACCTCGGCCTGCAGGAACGCGGCAAACAGTTCATGTTCAAAATAGGTCACTCCTACGGCGAACCCGATGACATGAGCCGACAGCTCGATGGTGAAATCTGTGAAGTACGCATATGGAACACAGCCCGCACACAACAGGAAATCTACAAGAATATGTACAACGTAGAAGATCCCGAGAACGCTCCCGGTCTCTGCGCCTACTGGAAGTTTAACGAAGGCGAAGGCGACATAGCCAAAGATTACTCCGGTCACGGAAATGATGCGAAAGCCTACAACAAAGCAGTACTATGGCCTGCAGGTATCGAAGTGACACAGAAAAATAAAGAATAATCATCCTTCGGAAGCTACTAACTCTTCCAACGCTCATATGATTAACTGGTGGGAAAGTTTCGAGCCCCAAATAAGAGTAGTAGCAACCGAAGATTTTTCACCTTTAAACACTGCCACATTTTTGTTCTTATCTTAAGTATTATACGGGGAAGAACAAAAATGTGGCAGCGCTAATAATCAACATTTTAAGTCATTAGCCCCTTATTTTCTATAAGTTTACAAAAATCATCTATAGTCTTTTCACTTTTTATCAGAAGAAAACTGCATTTTTATAGCACAACTTACCAAGTAATAAAACAACAATAGAGTTGCACTTGTACATCCTAATGGAAAAATGGTACATCTCTTTTGCTATTTTGCAGGCTATCAAACGATATTCTACCAACAGAACGTAATTAAACCATACCTTTTATCGTATTTTTAATACCAAAACACGACTATTCAACATTCAAGACTAACAGTAGCATCTACTTATTAGAACTTATCATTATTTTTACTTCGTAGAAACAGACCAATCATACCTTTTTATAAAAACCTGACCTGCATTATCTGTTCAGTTTATATATATGGGAAAATACAGAATGGTATTTATTGAGTTATTCCTCAATAATACCCAATACACAATACGCTCTCCAACGTATCAATTTTATACAGTAAACAAAGTGTTCAACAAATAGAACTGATTAATAATTGTTACTTAGAGGATATTCACCATTTCTCAAAAAATGATGTAAAATATTAGGATAGTGAATTTCCTCTTTTTTTCTCAACGAAAGAAATGGGGCTATTTCATCTGAGTGACGTCACTAAAAAAACAAATTAACATGAAATACTTAATACAAACGTCATCCCTCGTTTCCGGCGGCATAGCGGTACTCATTCTTTATCAACTCAACTTCACCTCAATACTCCTGGCAGGAGGAATCACAATCTATTGGATTATAGCCCACATTATTACGATACAGAAAGAGAAAAATCTTCTGAAAGAAAGCAGCCAATATTTCATAGACTCTTTTGAGAATATCCGTACGCCACTTACATTAATCCATACGCCACTAAAAACAGCGTATGATGACATATGCACCGAAAATATCAGACAAGAGTTATCATTAGCCATCCAAAACATAGCTTACCTCAATGTACATTTAACCAGATTAATGGATTTGAAGCAATTGTTCATAAATTCTGAAAAGCTGGATTCCTCAGAATACGAATTGGGGATATTCATTAAAAACAGAATTGATTCTTTACAGACACATGCTGCCAACAATCTGGTAGAACTGAATATAAAAACAGACTTCAGTTATACCAGCGTCTGGTTCGACCAAAGTAAAATATCACCGGTCATCGACAAATTCATAAAAAATGCCATAGACCATACCGATCAAAAAAAAACGATTACCCTGTTAATCACCTCAAATTCCAAAAACTGGCAAATAAAAATAGCTGATTTCGAAAACAAGAAACTAGTCCAATGCTACAAATGCAAAAACTGGCAACTGCCTAAACGAAAAGAAGAACTCGAATACAATTTCGCGAAAAATATATTCTGCAAAAAGCTGATAAAATTATGCAATGGAAAGATTATGATTAATCACTCCAACCGCTCCATTACTCTGGTATTCCCTTCAAAAGATTCACCGGAAAGTGCCTCCAAACATGCTGCCATACAAATTGCGTCAAATCCGGTAGAAGAAAAAATAGATACCTTGTTCGGCAAGGACTCACAAAAGAGAAATTCCGCCAAACCGTTGGTCGTTCTTGCTGACAGCAACAAAGAATTCAGATTATACCTGGAAGAACGTCTATCAAAGGATTTTATTGTAAAAGGCTTCGGAAACGGCACGGATGCTTTAGAATGTATAAAAGAGGAATACCCGGATTTAGTGATTTGCGACATCATGCTTCATGGAATGTATGGCAACGAACTATCATCGAGGCTAAAAACATCGAGAGAAACCTCTGTTATTCCAATCATTCTTTACGGTTCACGCATAGACATAGGACAACGCAGCAAAAGAGAAAGTTCCCTCGCCGACATATTCTTATGTATGCCTTTCCATATCGAAGATTTAAAAATTGAAATGAATGTCCTTATCAAAAACAACCGTTTCCTCAGAAAATCATTCCTGCAAAAAATATTCGGAAAGCAATTTCTGGAGGTTGAGGAAAAGGAAATCTTAGATGAGGGCAATTACGACCTCATCAATCAGGTTAAAGAATTTATTCTAAGAAATATAGATAAAGAAAATCTGACGATAGATGAAATCGCTTCTGAATTATATATGAGCAGAACCGCTTTCTTTAATAAATGGAAAGCACTGACAGGAGAAGCACCCAAATACCTGATTTACCGGATTCGCATGGAAAAAGCACGTGAGCTATTGGAAAGCGGGAAATACTCCGTCAGCGTTCTTCCGGAAATGATCGGGTTGAAGAGCCTTAAGAACTTCCGCCATAAATACAAAGAGTATTTTGGGATAACGCCGAGCGAGTCTATCACGAAAAAACAATAAAGCAAATACTGAGTTATATAGCCGAAGATCCCATTAACAGGGATCTTCATAACAATACTCATACAAAAAATTCTTTCTTTTTTTATTCTTTCATGCAGTATTCTATTAGCCGTAGCATTTACACTATGTACGTACACCTTAATTTTGAGAATTAATAATCTAATTTTTTAAACAGTATGAAAACTTTAACTAAAATGAAAAAAGTTTGTTGTTTTAATCGCTTTGTCTTGTTTGCAATGGCACTGAGCATAGTTTCTTCTTTTACAGCATGTAGCAGTGATGACGATGATTCAAACATTCCCGTATATTCCCTAAAAGATGTTGATGGTACTTATTCCGGCACAATGCTGACGGAATCCGAGCCTGTCAATTCACCGGAAAATGCAAAAGAGGGAGAGAAACCGGCAGGCGCCGAAGTTACCGCCGAAGTAAAAGACAATCAGATTATGATTAAGAAACTTCCGGTTGACGACCTGATTAAAAGCATTATTGATAACGATGAAGTGGCAGAAGACATCATTGCTAATCTTGGTGAAATCAACTACAATATCTCCTATACGCCGACTTTCGATGAAAATAAAAACAACATCTTACTTCAACTAAAACCTGAACCACTAAAAATAGAGTTCATTGCACCGGTGCAAGCACAGGAAGAGGGTGAAGAACCTGCTAAAATTCTTATAACAGTAACGATTCAAGCAGAAAAGAACGGTGCTTACACTTATGAAGGCAAAAAACTTGCGTTCATTATCAAAGCAACAGAAGTAAAAATCGGAGAAGATAATTATCTCGATTTCCCTATTACAACATTCACTTTCAGCATGGTCAAGAAGTAATATAAACCTTCGCTGGAAGAAAAAACTAAAATGGAGCATGTCTGCGCGCAAGGCATGCTCTTTTTCTATATATTTGTGAAATATAACCAACTGTACAAAATGACAACAACAGAAAACATTCGAAAAGAATTGCAGGATTTAGTAGATTCCAAGTATCAGGAATTTCATTCTGCCCTAGTCCCCGGAGTGGAAAATATCCTCGGCATACGTATCCCGCAGTTACGGACACTGGCTAAAGAAATCACAAAGAGAGAAGACTGGCGCATATTCGTGGAAGCAAACGATACCAAGTATTATGAAGAAACAATGCTTCAGGGAATGATTATCGGACTGGCCAAAATGGAGCTGGACGAACGGATGAGATACGTAAGCATGTTCGTTCCACGTATCGACAACTGGGCGGTATGCGACATTTTTTGCGGTGAACTGAAAACAGCCGTGAAGAAAGGAAAAGAAACAGTATGGCAGTTTATTCAGCCTTACCTCGCATCTCCCAAAGAGTTCGAAATCCGCTTCGGGATTGTGATGCTTTTCCATTATATAGATGAAGGACATATTGATGCATTGCTGGCATACGCAGACACTTTCAACCATGATGCCTATTATGCACGAATGGCTATGGCCTGGATGCTATCCATCTGCTTCATCAAATTCCCAGAAAAGACAATGGAATACTTGAAACAGAGCAAACTGGACAACTGGACTTACAATAAAGCATTACAGAAAACTATCGAGTCTCTCCGTGTAGACAAGGAAACAAAAGACGTACTCCGCAATATGAAACGGCGATAATGACACCATAAAAATAAGACTCGGCAAACATTCTGCTTACCGAGTCTTATTGCTAATATGTACCAAAAAACCAACGTTAATTCCTCTTTACCTTTTTTCTTCTGCTTCTTCGCCTTTGTTGTTTCCGGCGACTGTAACGTTGCCATCTTTTATATATCATCCAGCCGCTCATCAAAGCAACAACGACAAAGATGAGAATGGTGATACCTACTCCTAAATTATCCCCCTTAATACGTGACCAGATATCAAGAACTTCTTTCGTCTTATCACCGAAGTCACGAATCATAGCGCATCGTTCCACTACCTTGTGGTCGGGATATTGAATCTTGTCAATCTGTATGCTATCGGCACCCGGTCCGAAGAAATAACTCAAATCAGCAAAATAGGTAAGTGTCGTGTCTATCTTCTCTTCCAGAATCTCCTGAGTAGCAATCGAACTTACATATCCGCAGAAATCCATATTTCTCAGAGCAATGTCCGGACGGCACATGAAGTTGATAAAATAACTGGCTGCTTCCGGATTCCTCGCATATTTCGGAATCACCCAACCGTCATACCATATATTACTTCCTTCCTTCGGAACCTCGTAATCCAAGTCCACACCTACCGCATCGGCTTCTTCAATCGCCCATATAGCGTCACCGCTCCAGGTCATATTCAGCCAAGCCTTGTTCTTCGTCATCATCTCCTTGCCGAAATCGGCTTCCCAGCCAGCTATATTCGGTTTCAGGGCTTTCAGGTATTTTTCCGCAAGTTCCATAGCCTGCGGAGAATAGTCGTTCATCAGTTCTTCCACCGTCACAGTCCCCTCTTCCAGTTCCTTGGCATGCGCATAGATAATGGCCGTACCGTAAGCGTCACGGTAACTATCCTTCATCAGTATTTTGCCGGCATATTTCTTATCCCAAAGACAATCCCAGGATGCTGCGACCGAATCAGGAACATAAGCCCGGTTATAAAGGATTCCCGCAGTCCCCCACATATAGCATACTGCATAACGGCTGGCTTCTTCACCCGGCTGGCTCAGTTTATTAATCTGCTCCCGTATGAACGGAGACACATTTCTCATATAGTTGGGAGAATGGGCAAAGTTCGTGTCGATAGGCAGAAGCAGGTGCTTCTTCAACATACGCTCAATAATGTATTCCGAAGGACAAACCACGTCGAAATCCTCATGACCTTTCTCAATCTTGGTCAACATTATCTCATTAATGTCGAATGTCTGATAAACGATGCGGATATTTTCACCAGTCTGTTCCTTATAATATGCCTGAAAATCCTCGAGAACACCTTCCCCGATATAATCCGCCCAGTTATAGATTTTGAGAACCCGTTCGCGAGGCTCGCCGGAATTATAACATCCCGTCAAACTCAGCAACAACAGGATAGCAGGAATTATTCTTTTCATAATTAATAATTTTACAATGTGCAAATATGCCAATACTGAAAACGTGCTGCCATGCAATTAGCATATCAGCGCATTGGCATATTGAATAACTATTTTTTCTTCGCTTTCCCTGCCCGGTAATTGATTACAATAAGCAACGCCAACACCACCACAAAAATAATAGCGGAAAGCGGGCGAAGCTCCGGTGTCAGACCACCTTTGCGGGCATCAGCATAAATATAAGTAGAAAGCGTCTCCAAGCCCTGGTTGCCGATGGTAAACACTGTTACGGCAAAATCATCAATAGACAGTGTCAACGCAAGCATAAAGCCACTAATCATTCCCGGACGAATCTCCGGCACAATGACTTTCCACAGGGCTTGCATGGGAGTCGCCCCCAAATCGAGGGCAGCTTCATAAATATTCGGATTCATCTGCTTCAAGCGGGGCAGAACGCTCAACACAACGTAAGGCGTGCAGAAAGTGATATGTGCAAGCACCACGGTGGTATATCCTTGCGTGATTCCCAAAGAAACAAACAAAAGGAAAAGCGAAATACCGGTGATGATATCTCCGTTCAGAATAGGAATGCTATTCACAAAACTAATCGCTTTGCGCGAACGGGATTTCAGATTAAAGATGCCGATAGCAGCCACACTACCCAGCAGGGTAGATGCCGTTGCAGCCAGCAAGGCGATAGTAATCGTATTAACCAATGCATTCATCAAAGAATGATGCGTGCCCGTGGTGAAAAGCGAAGTATAAAGTTTGGTAGAGAAACCGGTCCAGTTGCCCAGCACTTTCGCTTCGGTGAAGGAATAGATGACGATAATCACGATAGGAGAATAAAGCAGCAACAGCAATATCCACAAGTAAGCCTGCGCAAATATTTTCTTTACCATAGCCCCCCCCCTTCGTTAGAATTGTCCTTATCATCGGTACTGAACAAGGAAGTAGCCGCAATCAGCAACAGCATGATAAGTGAAAGCGCTGCTCCATAATTCCACATACTGTTATTGATATTTTCCTGAATCGTCGTACCGAAGAGTTTGATGTTGTTCATCGTCAGCAGCTCGGCAATGGCGAAAGTCGAGATAGTCGGCATGAACACCATCATGATACCACTCATCACCCCCGGCATGGAAAGCGGAAGAACCGCTTTCAGAAAGACTTGTACGGGATTGGCGCCCAAGTCCTGCGCAGCTTCGATATAACTATGATCCATCTTCTGCAACGTGTTATAGATAGGATAAATCATAAAGGGGATAAAGTTGTACACCATACCGAATATCAAAGCTCCTTCACCCAGCGGCACGCTGAAAAAGTCGAATAGGGCAACCGTAGCCAGGGTACGCACCAGGATATTCACCCACATCGGCAGGATGAACAGGACAACCATCGTTTTGGAACGGTTCAGCTTGCTGTTGCTCAGTATCCAGGCAGCAGGATAACCCAGCAAAAGACAAACAAGGGTGGTGATGATAGCAATACCTATCGAATAGACAAAGGTATTGATCGCTTCAGGATGTTCGAAGAACTTCTGAAAATTGGCGAGAGTCAAATGACCGTTATCGTCGGTAAACGCATACACGACAATCAAGAACAACGGTATGACCACAAAGATCGCCGAAAAAATAATGTAAGGGAGAGTCCAACTCTTACGTGATGACAAAAAGACTAAAAACCTCTTATTCACTTCCTTTCCTGTTAATCGGTTATTTTAATTACACGAATGGCATCCGGGGGGATGGTAATACCCACGCGGTCACCGTCGTCCCATACATCATTCGTATCTACAAACACATTCTCGTCCCAGTCGGAAAACACCGTCAGATGATAATGGTCACCCTTATAAAGGATGAATTTCACCTCTCCCGTCAGCGTTCCGTCTTCTTCATTATCCTGAAGAATCACCTTGTCGAAGTCCACTTCCACTTTGACATTCGTGTCGGGTTCTATACCCGCTACCGAAGCACACTCAAAGCTGCAACCGAGGAATTCCACATGAGTGGCATCCAGCAACTTTCCTTCAAAAGTATTGCAGATACGCTCTTTCTTCATGATATGAATATCGAAAGGCTTCACCAGCAGGCCGACTTCCGCCCCCACCTCAAAATGATGGTAATCCTGCACAAGGAATTCATAGCCGCCGCAAAGCACCGTCATTTCATAATGCACCCCCTTGAATATGGAAGTCTGCACCACTCCTGTCAACTGTGCCATGTCCGAAACGGGGAAGATATAAAGGTCTTCCGGGCGGATAACCACATCTACCGGAACATTCTCACCGAATCCTTCGTCCACACATTCAAACTCCGTACCGCAGAAACGTACCAGCTTGTCATGAATCATCGTACCGTTCAAAATGTTACTTTCTCCGATAAAGTCCGCAACAAACGAATTGATAGGCTCATTATAAATATCAATCGGCGTACCGATCTGCTGAATCTTTCCTTCACTCATCACGACAATCGTATCGCTCAGCGTAAGAGCCTCTTCCTGGTCGTGAGTGACGTAAACAAACGTGATTCCCAAAGATTTATGCATTTCCTTGAGTTCCATCTGCATATCCTTACGCATTTTCAGGTCGAGCGCTGCCAGCGGTTCATCAAGTAACAGCACTTCCGGCTCGTTGACAATGGCACGGGCGATGGCAACACGCTGCTGCTGACCACCGGAAAGAGAATCGACATCGCGATATTCATAATCCGTCATGCCTACCATTTTCAAGGCGGCTTTCACTTTCTTCTCGATAGTCTGCTTCGGCGTCTTTTTCAGTTTCAGGCCGAAAGCAATATTGTCGTAAACATTCAAATGCGGGAACAGGGCATATTTCTGGAATACCGTGTTCACCGGACGCTTATGGGGCGGAGTTTGTGTTATTTCCATCCCCGAAATTCGGATTTCGCCTTCCGAAGCTGTCTGAAAACCGGCAATGAGACGCAACAACGTGGTTTTCCCGCAACCGGAAGGGCCGAGTATCGTGACAAACTCGCCTTTTTT
Organism: Bacteroides sp. f07; assembly: GCF_042854785.1. NCBI lineage: Bacteria > Pseudomonadati > Bacteroidota > Bacteroidia > Bacteroidales > Bacteroidaceae > Bacteroides > Bacteroides sp. f07. The sequence goes on from NZ_BAABXI010000001.1 coordinate 2,579,006, forward strand.
CACGTTCAGAGTCACATCATCCAATGCTGTTTTCTCACCAAAATACTTCGAGACATGGCTCACCTCAATGATGGATTTATCTTCTTGCATATTCATACTAAAGTTTGGGTTGCAAAGGTACACATTTCTGTCGTTTTCACCTACGTGTTAATCTAATATAACAGTGTTTTTCGATGTCCGAGAGAAAAATAATCTATCTTTGCATAAATATTTATTCACTAATCTTACAAAAGCATGAAAAAATTAACTTATTTAGTTATTGCAACAGCAGCCCTGGGTATGGTGGCTTGTACCGGTGGAAACAAAGCCGGCTATGTTGTTACAGGTACAGTAGAGGGCGCAGCCGATGGTGACACCGTTTATCTCCAGGAAGCTACAGGTAGAAACTTAACAAAACTCGATACTGCTGTAATCTCCAAAGGAACTTTCACCTTCAAAGGTACACAAGATTCCGTTGTCAGCCGTTATGTCACTTGTGAAGTAAACGGAACACCTTTGATGGTTGATTTCTTCCTCGAAAACGGGAAAATCAACGTTGCACTGACCAAAGGTAATGACTCTGCCACCGGTACTGCAAACAACGATGCTTACCAGGAACTCAGAAGCAAAATCAATGACATCAGCAAGAAGCTGAATGCCATCTACGAATCAATGGGAGACTCCACTTTGAGCGACGAGCAAAAAGAAGCCAAGCAAAAAGAAGGTACCGAGTTGCAGGAACAGTACGAGAACGCAATCAAGGAAGCTGTACAGAAGAACATCACCAACCCGGTTGGCGTATTCTTGTTCAAACAGACTTTCTACAATAACTCTACTGCCGAAAACGAAGCATTACTGCAACAGGTTCCGGCTAACTTCCAGAACGATGAAACAATCGTAAGAATCAAAGAACTGACCGAAACACAGAAAAAAACTGCCGTAGGTACCAAGTTCATTGATTTCGAAATGGAAACACCGGATGGAAAAGCAGTGAAACTGTCTGATTATGTAGGCAAAGGCAAAGTTGTATTGGTTGACTTCTGGGCAAGCTGGTGTGGGCCTTGCCGCCGCGAAATGCCTAACCTCGTAGAAGCTTACGCTAAATACAAAGGCAAAAACTTTGAAATCGTAGGCGTATCTCTCGATCAGGACGGTGCTGCCTGGAAAGAATCCATCAAGAAACTGAACATGACTTGGCCGCAAATGTCCGACCTGAAGTTCTGGCAAAGTAAAGGTGCACAACTCTACGCTATAAACAGTATTCCTCATACAGTATTGATCGACGGTGACGGTACAATTATCGCCCGCGGTCTGCACGGAGAAGAGCTGCAAGCTAAAATTGCAGAAGTTGTAAAATAAAAAAAGACTGTCATGCATTGAAACAGTCTCTTGATTGAAAAAAGTCAGCCCCTGCAATCTTTGAGAATGCAGGGGCTGATTTTATATATAAAAGTAGCAGGGAGATTCACTCTCCCCTACTTTACTTTTAATTAGACAAACCAACGTACGTAGCAGAAGTCCTGACGATGTGGAAGTTCCGGGTTCTTCGGGAACATACGGTAAGACACCTTGAAGCTACCGGCATTCGACAAGCTATGCTTAACTTGGAATGTATACAAGTTACCCTCTTTCTTGATTACGTTGAACGGTTCTACCGAGTAAACGTGTTGCTTACCGTCAGCAGTCGTATAAGTCGTCACCAGTTCGAGTCCTATTGCATCATTCAAGCCTTTTTCATCAATCACGTAAGTGATAGTATATTCTTTTCCGCTTTCGATGTCGCCTTTCTTCAGTTCTTCTACTGTATCTGAAGATACGATTTCGATAGAATCCCATTTAGCAACCACTTCTTCTTTCCAAGCTGCAATTTCTTTTGCTTTCGCATTGTTATCAGCAGACAAAGCAGCGAAACGTTTAGCTTGCTTGCAATAGAACTTACTGAAGTAATCATCCAACTGGCGTTTCATTGTATAGTGAGGAGCAATCTGAGCGATAGAATTCTTCACTACCTTGATCCAGCCTTCAGAATATCCCTTCTTGTTGCGTGCATAATACAACGGCATAATTTCAGTTTCAAGAATGCTGTAAATAGTAGCAGCATCCAATTGATCCTGATGTTCCTGATTCTGGTAAGTACGTTTCTCAGTCAACGCCCAACCTGCACCTTCGCGGTAACCTTCCAGCCACCATCCGTCTAATACGGAGAAGTTGACAACACCGTTCATCAATGCCTTTTCGCCGGATGTACCGGATGCTTCCAACGGACGGGTCGGAGTATTCAACCAGATATCAACACCGGAAACCAGACGACGGGCCAACTGCATATCGTAGTTTTCGAGGAAGATAATCTTGCCCAGGAATTCGGGACGACGGGAAATCTCGATAATACGCTTAATCAAGCCCTGTCCTGCTCCATCGTGCGGGTGAGCCTTACCTGTAAACAGGAACTGTACCGGATAGTCAGGATTGTTCACAATCTTAGAAAGACGCTCCAAGTCGGTAAACAGCAAGTGTGCACGTTTGTAAGTAGCGAAACGACGGCCGAAACCAATCAGCAATGCATTCGGATTAATTTTATCCATCAGCGAAACGATACGTGAAGGATCGCCCTGGTTCTTCAACCAAGTATCGCGGAATGACTTGCGGATATAGTCAACCAACTTATTCTTCATCGTCATACGGGTCTTCCAGATCTCTTCATCGGGCACATTGTAGATAGCTTCCCAAATCTTAGGATTAGACTGGTCGAACCAGAAGTTTTCGTTGAAATATTTAAAGTACAGTTCTTTCCATTCCGTTGCGCTCCAAGTCGGGAAGTGAACACCGTTCGTCACATATCCTACATGGCTTTCTTCGGGGAAGTAACCTTTCCAGATAGAAGAGAACATCTCCTGAGAAACCTTTCCGTGCAGCCAGCTCACACCGTTCACTTCCTGGGAAGTGTTGCAAGCAAAGACAGACATACAGAAACGTTCGCCCTTGTCACCCGGATTGTTACGTCCGAGATCCATCAAGTCGTCCCAAGTGATACCCATTCTGGCAGGATAACCACCCATATATTTACCAAACAAGCCTTCGTCAAAATAGTCGTGACCTGCGGGAACCGGCGTATGAACCGTATAAAGAGAAGAAGCGCGAACCAACTCGATAGCCTGATCGAAAGTCAATCCGGTAGCTACGTAATCACAGATACGCTGAACATTAATCAAAGCAGCATGTCCTTCATTACAATGATAAATATCTTTCTTGATACCCAATGCTTTCAGTGTCAGGATACCACCGATACCCAACAGGATTTCCTGTTTCAGACGGTTTTCCCAGTCGCCACCATAAAGCTGGTGAGTGATAGGACGGTCGAACTCACTGTTCATTTCATTATCCGTATCCAACAGATACAAAGAGACACGTCCTACATTAACACGCCATACGTTAGCATGAACATAATAATCCAGGTAAGGAACATCCACTACCAACGGCTTGCCTTCCGCATCCATTACGCGGTCGATAGGAAGCTGACCGAAGTTTTGCGCTTCGTAGTTAGCAATCTGCTGTCCGTCCATGGACAATGTTTGAGTAAAGTAACCGTAACGATACAAGAAACCTACCGCACACAAATCCACATTGCTGTCGGAAGCTTCTTTCAAGTAGTCACCGGCCAATACACCCAGACCACCGGAATATATTTTCAGGACGCTGCTCAAGCCATATTCCATACTGAAATAGGCAACGGACGGACGCTTTTCATCCGGCTTCACATCCAAGTAATCTCTGAATTTCGTATAAACTTCATTCATTCTTCTCAGAATCACCTTGTCTTTTGCCAGAGTTTCCAGCTTTTCATAGCTCATACGTTCCAACAGCAGCACCGGGTTCTGTCCACATTCTTTCCAAAGTTCCGGATCTAGATCTCTAAACAGTTCAGTCGCTTCAAAATTCCATGCCCACCAAATGTTGCGTGCGATTTCAGACAACTTCTCCAACTCTACCGGGATACGTGATTTTACAGTAACCTCTTTCCAGTTGGGAGTATTCACATTACTAACTTTAATTTTCATAATGTTTTTGTTTACTTATTGATGAATAAATTTTTCCTTTAACTCAGTTGACGCTTCATAGCATTGCGCAAAGCAATGTCGTAAGCCTCATAATAATATTGTATAAAGTGTTTCCACAAAGCCTGTTCCGCCACTTCAGCGGCACGCTTGCGGATTTCCTTCACCTCTTTTTCCGTCTTATCGGCAAACAGCGTAATCGTATCCTTGATACCATCCGCTACTTCCGAATAGTTATAGTCCGAGCGATGCAACACTTCCACCCCATCATTAATGCCATGCTGGTTTTTCAGGCTGTTCACCCAAAGTCCGAATCCCGCCAGATCGGTAGTGATTGTCGGCACATGGAATGCTACGCTTTCCAACGGGGTATATCCCCAAGGTTCATAATAAGAAGCATACACGCTCAAATCCTGTCCGAGCAATAAATCATAATACTCTTTATTCATGATACCGTCGCGACCGTCCAGATAACAAGGCACGAAAATAACCTTAACCTTATCTTCCGGACGATTTCCCATTCCCATATATTTCAGCATATCCAGTACCTGGTCATGTGTCATATTATGCAGCCAATGAGTAATGAACGGCACTTCAAGCGGAGTATCGAACTTTTTCTTGCTCTTCAGGCGTTCCTGCAAATCCTCGCGGGGATCGCCTACCCAACCGGGAACATTGATAAATGCCAATACATTCTTATGCAGGTTCTTATCTCTGTTCAAGCGGTTCAACGATTCCAGGAATACATCAATTCCTTTGTTTTTGAACTCATATCGCCCACTGGTTCCGATAATTAACGTATCGTCATCCAGATTTGTTCCCAGTAACTTATTCGCCACATTCAGCATCAAGGCACGCGCACGCTTACGCTTTCCGGTGAATGTACTTCCTTTCGGCACAAAATCATCCTCGAAACCGTTCATAAGGACTACATCCGCCGGTTTGTCCAGCAGTTCCTTACACTCGTTGTTGGTGATTTCGCTAACCGTAGTAAAGCAGTCCACATAGTGCGCGGTCTGTTTTTCAATCGAATGTTTCGATTGCATATTCAGTTCCTCGGCCATCTGGTCGCCATTGTAGGCAAAGAGATAGTCGTACAACGGTTTGTTGTTACCAGCGATAGAACGACCGATAGAAGTAGCATGGGTCGTAAAGATAGTAGCCACCTCGGGCACAGCTTCCTGTACATAAAGTGCTCCCATTCCCGTCATCCATTCATGCGCCTGATATACCACCTTGTCCGTTTCTGTCAGGTTGTAGTGATAGAAACTCTCCACTACTCTGCCCGCAGCATACGAAAACATAGAAGCTTCGTCGTAATCGCCATAAGCGTGCAACGAATCTACTTGATAACGATTCCACATTTCTGTGTATATATCGTTTTTTTTCTCAAAAAAAGGTTGGAAATCGACTAGAATGACTATGGGTTCACCGGGGATATTCCATCTTCCTATACGGACAGAAAGTTCGTCATTTTCAAGTGCGTGCTTTTTCCAGGCAGCACATAGATTATCCGACTCGATGAATAGAGGGTTCTCTTTTCCTTGCCACACATCAGGACCTATAAAAAAAACTCTGTCACGGAACTTCTCCTGCAACGTATTTGCCCGTGTAGACAAGACAGTGTATATCCCTCCCACTTTATTACATACTTCCCAGCTGGACTCGAAGATATAATCGGGGGTTAATAAATCTTTTACCATATAATATATTAAAACTCTTTTTAGTATGCGAGTGCAAAAGTACACATTATTCTTTGAAAAATAATACTTTATGCGAAAAATATGAGTTAAGAAGAAGAAAGAAACGTTGTCATACAAAGAAAAAAGAAGATCCCCTTGCACATGCAAAGCAGCATGCACAAGGGGATTGAAAGTCTTTTATAGGAAATATTCCTGCTAAAATTATGCAACGAGTGCACTACCGATCAAGAAGGTTGCAGCCAAAGCAACGATTGCATAAAGCTCGGGGAATACGGCAAGAATCAAAGTATTACTAAATACATTGTGTCCCTGTCCGATAGCTGCGATACCGTTTGCACAAACCTGTCCCTGACGGATAGCAGAGAATAAGGCAACCAGTCCCAAAGCAATACCTGCACCAAGAACTGCAGATGCCTGAATCGCTGTAATTTCAGGAGTCAAAATACCAAAGATAGTCTGAAACATGAAGTAGCCGGCAAAACCGTAAAGACCTTGCGTACCCGGAAGAGCAGTCAATACAAGGAAGTTACCGAATGCACTATCATTCTTCTTCAAAGCTCCGATAGCAGCGTTACCTGCAATAGTTACTCCGTAAGCACTACCGATGCCTGACAAACCAACCATAACCGCGATGCCAATGTAGGCGATAAACAAATTCATTTCCATAATCTTATTCTATTTTTTATTGTTTAATTCTTAAAATATTAATTCTCGATTTCTAATTTTTAATTTTCAGTTTTTAGTTTCTGAACGGCTTGTACTCCTTGCCACCGCCTTCGTATCCGGAGTTCTTGAAGAACTCAACGAATGTCAGACGCATCGGGTGAACCATTGCACCGAGCACATTCATAAAGATATTGATTGCATGACCGATAACGAAAATCAGCACCATCACGATAGGGCCTGCTATTACATTATCCGGACTCATACCTACTGCCAGACTATTGAATACTCCCGCCAGGATACCACCGGAGAGTCCGAGGGCAAACAAACGAACGTAGGACAAAACGTCTCCAAGTAAGCCGGTAACCATGTTGTATGAATCCCACAAACCGAGTCCGATATTCATAAATATGTTCTTTCCCGGACTATTGAAAAGGAATATCATAGCACCGGAGATACACAGAACAACCTTATATGCCGTACCTCCTATCCACAACACGCTCGGCAACATCTCCGAAGAAGAGAATAAAAACGAAACGGCTGTTGAAACCAGCAGGATAATCCATCCAATCGTTGCTACTGCATATTTGAACCCAAACTGAATCGTCTGATTCACAGCTTTCAGTACCATACCGAACAGAATCTGAATAACACCCAAAATCAACGACAACTGGAACATATCATTGTTGTCCATCAGGACAGCATGTTTCAGACGCTGAACAATAGGCCAGTCCAAATCATAGATATTCGCTCCGAAGAATGTACCCGTCAGCAGACCGCAGAAGAAAGTTGAAACAGCCAAGACCTGTATCAGCGAAATAATCGACTTCGCTGACGGAGTTACCTTCTTTGCCAGTAAGCGATATGCCGTAGCTCCCAGGAACAAGAACAAACCGTAGCCCGAGTCTCCCAGACAAAGTCCGAAGAAGATCATAAAGAACGGGGCAAAGAACGGGGTCAAGTCCAGTTCATTATACTTCGGAAGCATATACAGCTTGCAAATCGGCTCGAACCAGGCAAAGAATCCCTTATTATTCAGTCGGATAGGCACATCATCACCCGGCATCGGATCTGTAATCTCATAATATACATGCGCGTCATTCAGATAAGCCTCTATCTCCACTTTGCTGTAAGCAGGAGCCCATCCTTCAATCAGCATCAGTTTGTCACCGGCAGTCTGTTCGGAACTCAATACGACTTTAGAAAATTCAATCTGACTTTGCAATTCCTTTATAGCTGCCTTCAAAGAAGGAATATCCGTCTCGGAAAGTGCGACGAGCTTCTTTTCATTCTCTTCAATCGCCTGTTCGGTCGTATCATAAAGCGCTTCAAGACGCGACAGAGAGTATGCGGGCAGTTTCGCCTGCTCCACATCCAAGTCCACCTCTTGTCCGGCTTTCGTTACGGTCACGAAAAATACTTTGGAAGAAATGCGGTTTACAATCATTGCATTGTACTCCGTTTCCCACTCTTCTTTGTAGTTTCCTTCCGAACAGCTATAGAAACCGATCACATAACCGGCATCTTTCAGTTTCTGAATACCGTCCGGTTCAAAGTTACCCCAAGCTTCCAGCGCTTCTTTCTCTTTCGCATAGCTTTGTAACTGCTGGGACAACTTTCCGTGTTCCGTCTGCAGGGCGTCCACCTCGTCCAGTACTTGCATACCGCGGGCAGCCGTTCCACCTTCCGCAGCAATCACAGCATTCTTTTCATGCTTCTGATTCTGAAGCAACTTCAAAGTAGCCGCCAAGCGGTTGGACAAGCGAATATTCTCTTGCAGCTCCGTGTTATCGGCAGCGCCTTGCTGCTTCTCCACAATGTGAACCACACCAAGTTCACGCAGGCTGTTCAGGAATCCTTCGTACTCCTTGTGATAAACCAGGAATGTGAGTTTCTTCATTTTTGTAATCATGCCTCTACCTCCTTCCTTTTTTCTTGATGGGACTTCATGATCTTTTGCGAAGACTTCGACAGGTTTTCTTCATCTTCCATAAATCGCTTGATCTTTCGCAATGCATCCTGATAGCCCGGTATCTGCACCTTCTCAAAAAGATTTACTTTCTGAGTGGTCTTTTTCCTTGCATGTTCTAACAAATTCAGCTTGGCGAGCATAAATTCACGTTCAATTGCCGTATGAGCAAGCTCCTCCAAAAGGTGGATACCGTCGGCATACCACTTGGGAGCGTTAAACATACTGTACGGACGTATCTCGAATTCTACATTTTCGAGCAACGGCACACGTACACCTGCAATTTTCTTCACGCCAAGATGAACATCATTTACCTTTATTAATGAAGCGTCAAACTCATTCCAAAGGGCGAACATGGCTTCATAGGCTTGAATCTGTTGTTCGAGCCTATCCTCCAAATCAGCCGCTTCCGTTTTGCAGCGTTTCACTTCCATGCGGAGAGCACTTTCCTTGTTCTTAATGATAGGAAGCGTACGCACCCGCACTTTCAGTTGCTTTTCAAGCTGCTGAAGAGAGGTTTTGTTATATTGAAACTTTATAGCCACGTTGTTAATTACTAATTATAAATTATTAATTACAAGTTTATTATTATTCGCCTTTTGGCCAGTATTGATCTACCAGTTCTTTCTTGATATTCACTTCTTCCGGACGGAAGTATCTGCCAAACAAGCCCCAGGCTACATCCAACATTTCAGTAGTATCCAGATTGACATCGATAGCCAACAACTGATTCGAATAATCCTTCGCGAAAGCCAACGTACGTTCGTCGTAGTTCGTCAGGTCGAAACCGTTTTCCATCTTCGTCTTGGCGTTAGCGGCATCGGCATACAGACGTACGGCAGCATTCATCACCTGCGGATGGTCTTTACGTGTCTTCTTACCGGTAACCAACTGTTTCAGACGGGACAACGAACGGAACGGGTCGACAATAACCTTACCGATATCGCTGTCACGACGCAGGAACAACTGACCTTCCGTGATATAACCCGTATTATCAGGCACAGCGTGCGTAATATCGCCACCGGACAAAGTAGTCACCGCAATAATCGTAATCGAACCGCCTGAAGGGAACTGTACCGCCTTCTCGTAAATCTTCGCCAAATCCGAATAAAGCGAACCCGGCATAGAGTCTTTCGAAGGAATCTGGTCCATACGGTTGGACACGATTGCCAACGCATCGGCGTAGCTGGTCATATCCGTCAACAGTACCAGAACTTTCTCGTTGTTGTTTACTGCAAAATATTCGGCGGCAGTCAGTGCCATGTCCGGAATCAACAGACGTTCTACCGGCGGATTCTCGGTCGTGTTCATGAAGCTCACGATACGGTCGAGCGCACCTGCATTGGAGAATACATTCTTAAAGTACAGGTAGTCGTCATTCGTCATACCCATACCGCCCAGGATAATCTTATCCGTTTCGGCACGCAGCGCCACGTTTGCCATTACCTGGTTGAAAGGCTGGTCGGGGTCGGCAAAGAACGGGATCTTCTGACCGGATACCAGCGTATTGTTCAAGTCGATACCGGCAATACCCGTTGCAATCAGTTCCGACGGTTGTTTACGTCGAACCGGATTCACGGAAGGTCCGCCGATTTCCACTTCCTGTCCCTCAATCTCCGGACCGCCGTCAATCGGGTCACCGAAAGCGTTGAAGAAACGTCCTGCCAACTGCTCGCTTACTTTCAATGTAGGCGATTTGCCAAGGAACACCACCTCGGCATTGGTAGGAATACCCTCCGTACCTTCAAATACCTGCAAAGTGACATCGTCACCGGCAATCTTAACCACCTGTGCCAGTTTACCGTTCACAGTGGCAAGCTCGTCATACCCTACCCCCGTCGCTTTCAACGAACAGGTAGCTTTGGTAATCTGAGTAATCTTGGTATATATCTTTTGAAAAGCTTTTGTTGCCATCTATATATTTACTATTTAGCTAGTTACTATTTACTATTTGATACTTCTTTCGGCAATCAATTCCTTCAGTTGCTGTTGGAATCCTTCATACTGCTCTGATTTAAACTTCGAGTAGTTCATCTGCTTGCAGATATTAATCATCTTCTTGAAATAATCCATTACTTCGTTGAAGTTATCAAACTCGAATTCCGTATGGCAGATGTCAATCACCATATTCAGAATATCTTCCTGGCGTTCCATCGGAGTTACCGCGTCGATTTCGTCGAAAGCATCCTGTTGCAGGATAACGAAGTCAATCAATTCCGACTTCCAGAAAGTAACATGATATTCCACCGGTACACCGTCGTCACCGAGGATATTAATCTGTTCGGCGATTTCCTTACCGCGTTGGAGACGGGTCTTGAGTTCATTTACCTTGCCAATCCATTCACCGTTGATATGGTTCTTGATATATTCTTCAAATTCCGGATATTCGATATATTTGGAATAAGAATCAATCGGGTTCACAGCCGGATAACGTTTCTTATCGGCACGATCCTGTTCCAAGGCATAGAAACAACGGGCCACCTTCTTCGTATTCTCAGTTACCGGTTCTTTCAAGTTACCACCGGCAGGAGATACCGTACCGATGAATGTAATGGAACCAGTTTCACCATTGCCGAGTTTCACATATCCCGCACGGCCGTAGAAGTTGGAGATGATAGCCGAAATATCCATCGGGAATGCATCCGGTCCGGGCAACTCTTCCATACGGTTGGACATCTCACGCAAAGCCTGCGCCCAACGGGAAGTAGAGTCCGCCATCAACAGAACCTTCAATCCCATTGAACGGTAATATTCCGCCAGTGACATCGCTGTATATACAGATGCTTCACGGGCAGCTACCGGCATGTTGGAAGTATTGGCGATGATGATGGTACGCTCCATCAGCTTACGCCCTGTGTGCGGGTCAACCAATTCGGGGAACTCCGTAAAGATTTCCACAACCTCATTCGCACGTTCACCGCAAGCGGCGATAATAACGATATCCGCTTCCGCCTGTTTGGAGATAGCGTGCTGAAGCACTGTCTTACCTGTACCGAACGGACCGGGGATAAAGCCTGTACCACCTTCCACAATCGGATTCAACGTATCAATTACACGCACACCGGTTTCCAGCAATTTGAAAGGACGCGGTTTTTCCTTGTAGTTCGTCATAGCACGTTTTACCGGCCATTTCTGAATCATAGTCACAGGGATATCGTTTCCTTCTTCATCTGTCAGGATAGCAATCGTATCCTCTATCTTATAGTCACCTTCCGGCATAATGGTCTTAACGGTAGCCGTTCCCTCCATAGTGAACGGAGCCATAATTTTCAACGGCTGGAAGTTTTCGTCCACCTGTCCCAACCATGCAGAAGCCTGCACTTTGTCACCGACACTTACCAATGGAACGAAATGCCATACACGCTCTTTATCCAACGGATACGTATATTGTCCTCTTTTCAGGAAAACTCCGTCCATCTTGTCGAGGTCATTTTGCAGACCATCGTAGTTTTTTGATAACATACCCGGACCTAATGTCACTTCGAGCATGTGTCCTGTAAATTCGGCTTCGGCTCCCACCTTCAGTCCACGGGTGCTTTCAAACACCTGGACATATACATGTGAACCTACAACCTTAATCACCTCCGCCATCAACTTATCGCCACCGGTCGAGATATAACAAATCTCATTCTGAGCTACCGGTCCGTCAACGACGAGGGTCACCATGTTGGCAATAACGCCACTAACAGTTCCTTTTGTTGCCATATATTTTTAATAATTTATTATCTGAATTCTGCAGGGATCTGCACTTCGTTCTTCAGCGATTCGATGATGCTTCTGAACAACTGATTACCTCTCTCCTTATCCAATGAAATCCACCGTTCAATCATTTCCAACTTCAACAAGAAAGCGAAAATACGTTCAATGGTAAAATAATCAAAGAAGATGGCATCTTCCATCCAGTTCCACCGCAAAGCGTCGAGTTTTTTCTCACGCTCCACCAGTTCCGTAATCTCACTGATTTTCACCAACGATTCAAAAACATCCACCTCGCCGGACAATCCGAAGTCGCGGGCACTCGACGTACGCAAAGCTTCGCATACCTCCGTGTTTCCTACGACATTGGAAGCAATATCCCATTTGAATTTACGGCTCGTAAACGCGACAAGGATATTATTAATGTTGAGATTGAATTCAAACCAGGCAGAAACAAACTTATTCCCACATTTCATGGCATATTCATAATACAATGCAGCCAGATGGTCTTCGTGCAATACCGTGCTTTCAGCCGGTGTATTCAAATAATCGATGATAAATGTAGAAAGATAAGCCGGAAATTCTTTGGGACTGATTTCTCCGCCTTCTCTTAGAATAGAAATGTATTCGGTGAGTTCCGCAGCAGAGTAGTTTCCCCGTTTGTCGATTTCCGCTTCCTTATCTTTGAGAAGTTTCAGCACATTCGCATTATCAAACTTCAGATAAAACAAGTCAATCAACTTCTGGTCCGAAGCAGACAATCCGTTATAGATTTCAGTTTTAAAATCGGCTACTGTATAGCTCAGTTTGCTGTCTTCCAGCGAAAGTTCCGGCAAACCCGCTACCAAGTAATAGTACTTACTACTCATAGTCGCTTCTTTTAAAATAGCATTTCTACTAATTGAGGACGCAAGAACGCTTTGAAGTAATTCATGAATTCTTCTTCTCCGAAGTTCACCTTATAGGAACCGTCCGCAGGAGAAACGGTGAACAAAGTCTTGATACCGTTTACTTGCTGTATAGTCACTCCCTTATCCAATAAAGCTTTCGCATGAGCTGCGAAATACTTTCTCAGTGATTCGGCATCGGCTGTCGAGATAACGATAGGTTCGTCAACACTCCATTTGGAAGCCAGTGCAACGATAAACGCATTCAGATAATCTTTATCTTGTGCGAAATCTTTCACAGAAGTAGTTACTAACTTGTCAGTTACCATAGTAGCGACCTCAGATTTGAGTGCATTTACAGCCTGACCGGCAAACAGTTTTAATTCTGATTTTGTATTTTCCACCAATTCGTCGGCAGATTTACGAGAGGAATTTACAATTGATTCTGCTTCTTTACGAGCATCCTCAATGATTTTTTTTGCTTCTTCCTGAGCATTCGCGATAAGTCTCTGCGCTTCTTCGTTTCCTTTTTCCACGCCTTCACGATAAATCTTATCGGTCAACTCTTGAATTTTGTTTTCCATATCAACAGGAGTTATTTAGTATTATTACTATATTAATTGTGTACCTTTCTTAGATTCTCGCCAAATTTACAAAAATCAATTTGATAAAAAAGAGAAAGATGAAAAGAAAAAGATTCCCTTGCGAAAAAATTACAGTTATACACTGTTTTTATTCCGTTTTTTCCCCTTTTTTATAACGAAATGACACTTTTCTGATTTTATCAGGTGAGAAAGCAAATATAAGGAATCTAAAAGACATTTGAAAACGGATAAATACTGGAAACGGAAAATGGGATACTAAAAGAGGTATATTAAAGATTAAATAACAAAAGAAGGTTATTCGGATAGTAAAGCTTTCAAATTTGCTTTAAACGTTTAATAAAATAATTGTCGGTGACAAATATAGCTAAATTTTCTCAGACTACCAAAAAACAGAAATCCCCTTGACTCTTAATGAATCAAGGGGACTCTTCAAAAACGGCGGCTACCTACTCTCCCACTGTTACGCAGTACCATCGGCGTGACGAGGCTTAACTTCTCTGTTCGGAATGGGAAGAGGTGGAACCCTCGTGCTATAACCACCTGAATAAGGTTATGACATGATGAAAAAGTAAAATTAGCAATAGCTAAACGTATATATCGCGACCCGTACAGGTCCGAAAGAAAGTGAACGGGCAATTAGTAATGCTCGGCTATGATGTTACCACCTTTACACCTGCATCCTATCAACGTCATCGTCTTTGACGACCCTAAGAAATCTAATCTTGTGGCTGGCTTCGTACTTAGATGCTTTCAGCACTTATCCAATCCCGACTTAGATACCCAGCGATGCACCTGGCGGCACAACTGGTAAACCAGCGGTCAGTCCAACACGGTCCTCTCGTACTAGTGTCAGAGCCACGCAAATTTCATACGCCCACGATAGATAGAGACCGAACTGTCTCACGACGTTCTGAACCCAGCTCGCGTGCCACTTTAATGGGCGAACAGCCCAACCCTTGGGACCTTCTCCAGCCCCAGGATGTGACGAGCCGACATCGAGGTGCCAAACCCCTCCGTCGATATGAGCTCTTGGGAGGGATCAGCCTGTTATCCCCGGAGTACCTTTTATCCTTTGAGCGATGTCCCTTCCATGCGGAAACACCGGATCACTATGCTCTAGTTTCCTACCTGATCGACTTGTATGTCTCCCAGTCAAGCGCCCTTATGCCATTACACTCTACGGACGGTTACCAATCGTCCTGAGGGCACCTTTAGAAGCCTCCGTTACACTTTTGGAGGCGACCACCCCAGTCAAACTACCCACCAAACAGTGTCCTCCTTTTTAGGAGTTAGAACTCAAATAATCAAAGGGCCGTATTTCAACAGCGACTCCACACAAACTGGCGTCTGCGCTTCAAAGTCTCCGGCCTATCCTACACATCAATTACCCAAATTCAATGTTAAGCTATAGTAAAGGTTCACGGGGTCTTTTCGTCCCATCGCGGGTAATCGGCATCTTCACCGATACTACAATTTCACTGAGCTCACGGTTGAGACAGTGTCCAGATCATTACACCATTCGTGCAGGTCGGAACTTACCCGACAAGGAATTTCGCTACCTTAGGACCGTTATAGTTACGGCCGCCGTTTACTGGGGCTTCAATTCAATGCTTCTCTTGCGATGACATCTCCTCTTAACCTTCCAGCACCGGGCAGGTGTCAGGCTGTATACGTAATCTTTCAATTTTGCACAGCCCTGTGTTTTTGTTAAACAGTTGCCTGGACCTATTCTCTGCGCCCAACTCTCGTTGGGACCCTTTATCCCGAAGTTACAGGGTCAATTTGCCTAGTTCCTTAACCGTGAATCACTCAAGCGCCTTAGTATATTCAACCCGACTACGTGTGTCCGTTTGCGGTACGGGTACCTTAAAGATTAAGTTTAGCGGATTTTCTTGGAAGTATGTTTACACGCACTATTGGATTGTTCCGAAGAACGTTCCATACTATCAGGTTCGACTCTTGCGGTGGATTTGCCTGCCACAATCAACATCTACACCCTTCAACGGACTATTCCGTCAGTCCGCGGCGCTGTCACTGCTCCGTCTCCACGTCACTCCTTAAGGTAGTACAGGAATATTAACCTGTTCTGCCATCGGCATCACCGTTCGGCTGAGCCTTAGGACCCGACTAACCCTGATCCGATTAGCGTTGATCAGGAAACCTTAGTCTTTCGGCGAGGGGGTTTCTCACCCCCTTTATCGTTACTTATACCTACATTTGCTTTTCCACACGCTCCAGCAAAGCTCACGCTTCACCTTCGACGCAGAGTGGAATGCTCCCCTACCGATCATTACTGATCCCATAGCTTCGGTAAATTGCTTGATGCCCGATTATTATCCACGCCAAACTCCTCGACTAGTGAGCTGTTACGCACTCTTTAAATGAATGGCTGCTTCCAAGCCAACATCCTAGCTGTCTTAGCAATCTGACTTCGTTAGTTCAACTTAGCAATTATTTCGGGACCTTAGCTGATGGTCTGGATTCTTCTCCTTTAGGACATGGACCTTAGCACCCATGCCCTCACTCCTGGGATCGAACTACTGCGCATTCGGAGTTTATCAAGACTTGATAGGCGGTGAAGCCCTCGCATCTTATCAGTCGCTCTACCTCACAGTAGTAATTCCCAAGGCTGCACCTAAATGCATTTCGGGGAGTACGAGCTATCTCCAAGTTTGATTAGCCTTTCACCCCCACCCTCAGTTCATCCGGAAGCTTTTCAACGCTTATCGGTTCGGTCCTCCAGTTAGTGTTACCTAACCTTCAACCTGACCAAGGGTAGATCACTTGGTTTCGCGTCTACTCCTTCCGACTAATCGCCCTGTTCAGACTCGCTTTCGCTTCGGCTACACATTTTAAAATGCTTAACCTTGCCGGAAAAAGTAACTCGTAGGTTCATTATGCAAAAGGCACGCCGTCACTTCTTACGAAGCTCCGACCGCTTGTAGGCGCATGGTTTCAGGGACTATTTCACTCTTCTGTTCGAAGTTCTTTTCACCTTTCCTTCACAGTACTGGTTCGCTATCGGTCTCTCGGGAGTATTTAGCCTTACCGGATGGTCCCGGCGGATTCACGCAAGATTCCTCGTGTCCCGCGCTACTCAGGATACCACTACGCTTCGTTTAGCTTCGAATACCGGACTATCACCGTCTATGGTTTCATTTTCCAAAGAATTCTTCTCACTAAATGTCTTGCGACAACGTGGTCCTACAACCCCATATATGCCGTAACATACATGGTTTGGGCTAATCCCCGTTCGCTCGCCACTACTAGGGGAATCATTATTATTTTCTTTTCCTACAGGTACTAAGATGTTTCAGTTCCCTGTGTTAGCCTCTTGCTATGCAAGATGTCATTCCTTCAGAATGACGGGTTATCCCATTCGGAAATCTCCGGATCAAAGGTTATTTGCACCTACCCGAAGCTTATCGCAGCTTATCACGTCCTTCATCGCCTCCGAGAGCCAAGGCATCCGCCATGCGCCCTTGCTTACTTTCTTTCAAACTGACTTCTTTCCAACTTGGCACTGCCTGGGCAATGTTGATGAGGAAAGAACGTACGGTTCGATATATACTTTTAGCTCTTTACTAAAATTTTACTTTTTGTTATCATCATGTCAAAGATCGTTTTCTCTTTTCAGAGAGAGTGGAGAATAACGGATTCGAACCGTTGACCCTCTGCGTGCAAGGCAGATGCTCTAGCCAGCTGAGCTAATCCCCCAAGAGGTTATCAAGAATCTGGTTTTTGGCTTTCGCTTTTCCTCCTTCTTGAGCTTGGTAGTCCCAGGCAGAGTTGAACTGCCGACCTCTACATTATCAGTGTAGCGCTCTAACCAACTGAGCTATAGGACTAGTTCAACCTTGTCTACCTGATGTTAGACTCGGCTTCTTTTTTCTCTTGTTTATCTCTATCTATAATTCTATAGATGGTTGATCTATATTCTATAAATAAACAAGTACCAGTAGTACAAAAAACAGAACCTCAATAAAGTCATTTGTTACGACATCGCTCCAGAAAGGAGGTGTTCCAGCCGCACCTTCCGGTACGGCTACCTTGTTACGACTTAGCCCCAATTACCAGTTTTACCCTAGGACGCTCCTTGCGGTTACGTACTTCAGGTACCCCCGGCTTTCATGGCTTGACGGGCGGTGTGTACAAGGCCCGGGAACGTATTCACCGCGCCATGGCTGATGCGCGATTACTAGCGAATCCAGCTTCACGAAGTCGGGTTGCAGACTTCGATCCGAACTGAGAGAGGTTTTTGGGATTGGCATCCTGTCACCAGGTAGCGGCCTTCTGTACCCCCCATTGTAACACGTGTGTAGCCCCGGACGTAAGGGCCGTGCTGATTTGACGTCATCCCCACCTTCCTCACATCTTACGACGGCAGTCTCTCCAGAGTCCTCAGCATGACCTGTTAGTAACTGAAGATAAGGGTTGCGCTCGTTATGGCACTTAAGCCGACACCTCACGGCACGAGCTGACGACAACCATGCAGCACCTTCACATTTGCCTTGCGGCTATAATGTTTCCACTATATTCAAATGCAATTTAAGCCCGGGTAAGGTTCCTCGCGTATCATCGAATTAAACCACATGTTCCTCCGCTTGTGCGGGCCCCCGTCAATTCCTTTGAGTTTCACCGTTGCCGGCGTACTCCCCAGGTGGAATACTTAATGCTTTCGCTTGGCCGCTTGCTGTATATCGCAAACAGCGAGTATTCATCGTTTACTGTGTGGACTACCAGGGTATCTAATCCTGTTTGATACCCACACTTTCGAGCCTCAGTGTCAGTGACCAGTCTAGTGAGCTGCCTTCGCAATCGGAGTTCTTCGTGATATCTAAGCATTTCACCGCTACACCACGAATTCCGCCCACCTCTACTGTACTCAAGACTGCCAGTTTCAACTGCAATTTTACGGTTGAGCCGCAAACTTTCACAACTGACTTAACAATCCACCTACGCTCCCTTTAAACCCAATAAATCCGGATAACGCTCGGATCCTCCGTATTACCGCGGCTGCTGGCACGGAGTTAGCCGATCCTTATTCATATGGTACATACAAAATCCCACACGTGGAACATTTTATTCCCATATAAAAGAAGTTTACAACCCATAGGGCAGTCATCCTTCACGCTACTTGGCTGGTTCAGACTCTCGTCCATTGACCAATATTCCTCACTGCTGCCTCCCGTAGGAGTTTGGACCGTGTCTCAGTTCCAATGTGGGGGACCTTCCTCTCAGAACCCCTATCCATCGTTGTCTTGGTGGGCCGTTACCCCGCCAACAAACTAATGGAACGCATCCCCATCGATAACCGAAATTCTTTAATATCTCTCTCATGCGGGAGAAATATACCATC
This sequence comes from Bacteroides sp. f07, assembly GCF_042854785.1. NCBI lineage: Bacteria > Pseudomonadati > Bacteroidota > Bacteroidia > Bacteroidales > Bacteroidaceae > Bacteroides > Bacteroides sp. f07. Next base: position 2,597,919 of record NZ_BAABXI010000001.1, read on the forward strand.
GGATATTAATCTTTCTTTCGAAAGGCTATCCCCGAGTTATCGGCAGGTTGGATACGTGTTACTCACCCGTGCGCCGGTCGCCATCTCCAGTTTGCAAGCAAACTGAAATGCTGCCCCTCGACTTGCATGTGTTAAGCCTGTAGCTAGCGTTCATCCTGAGCCAGGATCAAACTCTTCATTGTAAAAGTATTATTAATCAGCATTACTGCTGTTTTTTGCTCTGTTCAGGATGCCGTACAATTTATTGACTCTATTTCAAATACCTGTGTCTCACTTATATTTCTATAGTTGGAAACAAGCATTGACGGTTCTATTTTTTAACTTGTACTACTTGTATTGTTTATCAATATTTCAAAGAACTTGTCGCTTTCGTTTCAAAAGCGGGTGCAAAGGTAAGAGGTTTTATTTTAACTACCAAACTTTTTCGGAAGTTTTTTTGTTTTTTCTTTTTAAACTCATTTCTCAGGCTCTCTTGCGAAAGGGAAAGAATAATTAAAAAAGAAGGACTAAAACCGTTTTCTTTGCGATTCGGACTGCAAAGATAAGAACTTTTATTTCTATTATCCAAACTTTTCTGGAAGTTTTTTTGTTCTTATTTTTAAGCCGGAGCTCGCTTTATCACTAAGTCATTATTGCAAGGCTTTCTTCTCTTGGAAAGCGGGTGCAAAAGTACTCCCTTTTAGTATATACTCCAAATATATCACACTCTTTTTTCTAATTATTTTTGAATGGTGATGATAACTCGCTGATTGATAATGATGTTGTAGAACATATTTTTTAGAATACGAGAAGGCGGGGGCGGCAAAGGGAACAAGGGGACACCTTATTATATTCACGTGCGTGTATACGTGCGTACGTTATGCGCGCGAAGGGATTAAAGACCGAGAAGAAAAAAAATGGAAATTACAGGAGAAAACAGAATGGAAATTACAGGAGAAAAACAAAATGGAAATTACAGAAGAAAAAAAGATGGCGGTAAGATTTATTATAGATAAAAGGGATATTCAGAAAAAAGCAAGAGGATGTCCGTATGGGGAAAATGGACACCCTCTCTAGGAGACAAACCAAAAAGACGACTTTCACAAGCTATCTGCCGGTTCGCGACCTCCGTCATAAATCCGGGGAAGGATTACGAAAACGGACTTCATCACTCCGAAGATTGACGCAAACTAACCAGTTCCGCCCATTTGTTCAGGCTCAAGTCAATGCCGCCTTTTTCCAAGGAATGCAGAGAGGAAAGGAAATATTTTATAATACGCTCAGGATTATCACACATGACATAGGTCAGCTCACCAAGGGCATAACGAAGACGCGAGATTTGGACATAGTCTACTTGGGTACAGGAGTCATCCATAGAAGCCTCAACCAAATTATCCAGGATTTCATAAGCCTGGCTTTGTTCAGAACTCGTTAACTCACTTATGGGCTTGTGCATAATAGGGTGCTGCATCAAACGGATGATGTTCTCTTTAAAATCGCTGCTCATCGTTATTGTCTTGTTTGCCGCATCAGTTCCCGGTGGTGCGAGGGTTTATATATAAAAAAGAGAGCGTGGAAACTATCTACTCATGTCATATATAGGTATCGGCTAAGACCCCTCGCGAACATAAGTGATAGCCCCACGCTCAATTGGGTATATAACAAGATTATATATACAAAAGATGCGTGAGACCCGTCACTTATTACAATTCGCGAATAAAAATTAGCCGATTTTCATATATGAATGTAACAAATAACCGTTCTCAATAAAACTATCAAAAACTTACTTTCTTCGCTAGAAAGTAAACTATGACAAAAGTAGCAATTTATATTTAGCAAGCAAACAATATTGACAAGGAAATGACTATGAGACATGAAATTATTTTGGTTATACGTAGGCGACTTTCAAATCCCCCTCCAATTAGCATTTTCGGCTTAAAGACAACGCATTCATGAGTTAAAATCAACGGGCGATGGAGTTACGCTGCTCAGCCCCTCTGCAAAGAAAAAGAAAACATTTCTCATATTCTCATAGCATACACCGTAATTGCATATAAATCAACAAGATAGCGCTATGAGAAATAAAATCAAAAAACGGTATTTCTCATACGTTTTCCACCACTTTAGCCTAAAAACAGTGTATTTCTCATACGTTTATCAATCATTTCTCATAAGGAAAGCAACACTTCCGAAGCAGAAGAATCATTAAACAGCAACATCTTTCAAGGTAAACATGAAGGAATGTACCGCTTTATTTCATATCATCAAGCGGTACTTTACAACACACGAAGCAGACTCCCGGATGTCATCCCACTATTGTCCGGACATCTTTCCTTAGCCATCTGTACATCCTCCCTTAGCCATGTGAAAGGGCTCACTTCTGTAAACAAATAAGCTAACAGCCGTAGATAGATACGACCACATATATGAACAAAAAAGCCCACAATTGTGAGCCCCTACACATGATGAAGGGAAAACATTAGAATAAAGGATTGACATACAACATACAAAGAATGACATATAATATATAAGGAGGTTACGTATGACATATAAGGAACCGACATATAATATATAAGGGCTTTACGTATGATATATAGGAGAAAAAGAAGAAAAACGGGTACTTGCAACCGAAACAGGCATAAGATTAGAGGCAATATGAAGCAAATCAGGCACAAAAAGCAGCCGGCATGGAGTATATAGACTTAGCACAAGGAAACACATATCACGCTGATTACAAGCACATTACTTATTAAAAGTAAAAAAATCAGTATGAGGGCAAAAGTTACTATCAGGGGGATAAAACGACCTGACACCATAGAGGAAACAACGATGAACAAAGGGATTCAAGATATTTATGAGGGTATGAGGGCAAAACTCAACAAAACTTTTTTTCGGGAAACACTAAATTCAAGTTATAAGCCAAACAGTTGCTTGTTCAAATATGTCTATTTAAAACGCACGGAAGACATAAGAACATTCATTATATTTCCAGTTTCCTCTGCTGTGGAATACAAAGAAGCAATGCATGCCTTACCCGTTTCAGGGCTGAACAATATAGAGAACTGCCAGATTAACGATGGACGAGTTTCATATTTCACAGATTGCATACGCATAATGCTTCCATTTACCACTTCTTTATGTGTATCAAGAACTGAGAAATCGTAACCATCCAATTCTGCATCGCGCCATGACTCAACACACTCTTTGAAATATTCTTCACCCGTATTAGTATCATAAACCCCAATCACGGTTCCCCATATGCTATCACCAATTGCAAAAGTATGATACACATTATCAAGCGTATCCGTCTTTTCACAAAGGGCATTTTCAGGTGCACGGAAAACAACAGTACCATCACTATACTCACCATATTCCAAAGATACATCCAGCGGTGTAGAGACGCTACCCAAATAAACCAACAATAAAATTCCCCATAGAATTACAGGAGTTAATACTAAAGAGCCGACTATATACTTATCTCTGCCTAAAATTTTCCGTTCTTCTTTGGGAAACAAATCCGAAACTTGTTCTGACAAACAAAGATAGACAAACCAAATAACCCCCAAAATCAAAGCTCGTACAATCTGTGAAAGACTTCCTAAGCCATAATCATCATAATCACCCCCTAACAATTGTAATACATTGGAAAGGAAAATCACGACCAGATAACTTTTCCCTAAGAAAACCGCATTCGAACGTTTATGAAGAAAAGCTAGTATAGTATAAATAGCCAATCCGGCAATTCCCAAAGTGTAAGCAATATCAATTAATGCTATAAAGTAGGTAAAGAAAGCCCCTAGCCCCGTATCATAAGCATCTAAAGAAAAACTAGCAATCGAAACAACAACAGTTATTGCTGCACCGAAACCTACAACAAAAAGAAAAAATGAAAGCCAGCCATGAACTTGCATGTCTTTTTGCGGTGTCAAAGGAGTAAGATTTTGTGTATTCATTGTAATATAGTCTTCAATTCAGTTACCAACCTGTTTCATTCCATCCGGCAGCGGAGTACCATTGCAAAGTACGATAAAATTTATTCATTGTAGAACTAGACTCTCCATAAGGTATATAGGTCGAAAAGCCTTCTGCTTTTTCCATAGAAAACATATTCCCAGTTATTCCTGAATAATTCTCAGGAGTAGTCTTCCAAAATATAACAGCCTCATCAAAAGCTCTGCGCCACGATTGATAATCCTCATTATCTTTTCCACCTGTCAAGTCTTGTATCAAATTATCAAAATCATAGTTTGCACGTTCACGACTAAAATCATAAAGTAATATACCACTACGTTTCACCTCTTCTTTATCTTGAATATACTTGGGAATAATAGTTTTAGTAATCGTGGCCAAATTATCCAAAGTGGCACTATTAATCACAGAAGTAGCAACTCCACCTGTCCAATTGCCATATGAACTTGGTATAGTACCTGTATAATACTTTTCATAATAACCGAAATAGGCATTTGCTATATTTATTGGCAAATCATTTTCTGTAAACATCTCCGGAACAACCGCACCGTAAGGAGCCCCAGGACCAGGTATCTCAGTCGGTGAACCAATAAAATACTCTGCGCAATCACGTAGTTCGTAAGCTACCTCAACAGCTTGCATAGAGCACGAATCAAATAAAATAAATTTCAAAGGTTTAGGAAAAGAAGATAATAACACATCATGAAAATCCGGAATATTCATTTGAGTCCGACGGTAATACCCGATTGAACGAGAATTGACATCTGTAGAAGCCGGCACCCATGAAGAACTATGAGATAGAAAAACAAAACCATAACTATCGGCAGGAAAATAACTGACTGTCTGAGAAATAACACTAGACATCACGTTCTTATCTAAAGGGTTTTGTTCCGGATAAGTAAAAAGGGTATCTGCTACCACCTTACCATTCTGTTTTTTCAGCGAAATAAGATGAGGAACATCATCAACCATTTCGCTATAAACCACTAAATTGCATTTTGAATAGTCAACCTCTTCCATTCCCTTTTTCATATCTCTAAAATTAGCCTTAAAGAGGTCGGATAATTCATTTACACCATTATCCCCTACAATATACACCAATACGGTACGTCCTACCTGCTCACGCGGCTGAGGAACCACGGGGCCTTCCTCTTCCTCATGGCAGGCTGCCGCCAACATAGCCAAACAGAACAACAGCGATAATATTTTAATATTTTTCATAATATCTTCATGTTTAACGTGACAAAGATAAAAAAATAAGAGATGCCAAACTGCATCTCTTATCATATTAACAAATCAGTTATTATTCTTCCGGTTTCGTAAAGCGGAACTTTTCACCATCAATCCGCGATACCGTTATTCTATTGCTCCGCTTATATTTATTCAGGATTTTCGTTGCTTCCTTCTCCAGCTTCTTTTTGTTTTCGGAGAAGTAAATCATACAAGTACTATTCTGCTGCAATTGATTATCTTCTAAGAAATTCTTCAACTGATAACTATATAATTCACGATGAGCCAAGAATCCTTCCTTGCTAACTTTTGCGCTGTCCAATATCTGAATGTCCGTAAAATAGACTACTGAATCAGTGAATGAAGCAGAGATTCCAAAAGCATAAACAGGTTTAGAATGGTCTTTTTTCAAGGAAAAAGCGGAGCACATGGTAAATACAAGTGCGATGGCAAATAGTATTTTTACGTATTTCATATCATATAATTTTAATTGTGGCAAAGGTAACAAAAAAGAGGAAACAACCTCTATTTATCTTGAAGAAATAGCATTTCTTAGTCATAGATCCATAACAGGACGGGCTTCTTTGCTGCCTTGAGCAATATATCCACCTCTTTCATCACTTCATCGGAGATTACAGGACATCCCTGACTGATGCCCAACGGAAGATGCATCGGATAAACTTCCGTTTCAGGCATAGGAGAATAAGAATGCAGGACAACAGTACGCTTGAAAGCATTATCATTTGTCGCTTCCAATCCATGCAACTTGTAATGTACATTGATCCCCCACTTGCTGTACGAACGTATCCCTACTTTATACTTCCCCAAAGAAGAGCAGTAACTCCCTTCCACATTGCTGAAAACAGGTTTGGAAACCGTACTGTTCTTACCGTATCCATGCGCACACAGACTGGCATATTTGATAGAATCCCCCTTCATATCCCATACAAAGAACCGCCTTCTTCCCGAATGCAGGCTGAAATCTACCAGGAAGCAGTAGTTCGTATTATATCCGTTTTTCGAACAATAAGCCTTTGCCGCCTGCGCTTTTTCACGCAAGCGCTGTTCGGTTTCAGCAGGTACGGCAGTTTTGGAGACAGTACATCTCCCGTACGCCATCCACCCCACTCCCAGGAGAATAAAAACAGACAGGATTAAAATAAACTTCTTCATATAACCAGCATAGTATTAAGATAGAACCAACAGCGGACGGTTATCAAATAAAAAGTCGCATAAGTACATTCTTCCATAATGAAAAGTGCGACTTATGCGACTCAAATTCTTTTTCTTTCAGAAACTGATATTTCTTACTTATCCCAAGTAAGATTTGAGCAATTTACTACGATTACTTTGTCTAAGTCTTCTAATTGCTTTTTCTTTAATCTGGCGAACGCGCTCACGTGTGAGACCAAACTTATCGCCGATTTCCTCTAACGTCATTTCCTGTTGTCCGATACCGAAAAACATCTGAATGATTTCTTTTTCTCTATCGGTTAACGTAGAAAGAGCTCTATCAATTTCCCTCGCAAGAGACTCATTAACCAGAGAACGGTCCGCCATAGGCGAATCATCGTTCACCAACACATCCAGCAGGCTGTTGTCTTCTCCTTCCACAAAAGGCGCATCCACCGAAATATGACGGCCGGATACCTTCAGTGTATCAGAGATTTTATCAACAGGGATTTCCAGTTCGTCTGCCAACTCCTCGGGAGACGGACGCCGCTCGTTTTCCTGTTCGAACTTCGAGAAGGCTTTGCTGATTTTATTCAGCGAACCTACCTGGTTCAACGGGAGACGAACAATACGCGACTGCTCTGCCAATGCTTGCAGAATAGACTGACGAATCCACCATACAGCGTAGCTGATAAACTTGAATCCACGTGTTTCATCAAACTTTTCGGCAGCCTTTATCAGTCCTAAATTGCCTTCGTTAATCAAGTCAGGCAAACTCAAACCCTGGTTCTGGTACTGTTTGGCCACAGATACGACGAAACGAAGATTGGCACGTGTCAGTTTTTCCAATGCCACACGGTCACCCTTACGAATGCGTTGAGCGAGTTCTACTTCTTCCTCGACAGTAATCAGGTCTTCACGGCCGATTTCCTGCAAATACTTGTCAAGAGAAGCGCTCTCTCTGTTAGTGATACTTTTGGTAATCTTTAGTTGTCTCATTCTTTAAAAACAGATTTGGAGTGCAAAGTTACGACAAATAATTTGTTAACATACAAAATTAAGTAACTTTTACACTAAATTTTTCTACTAATAAAACAAAAAGAGATGCCGACAAGTTGTCTATCGGCATCCTTTTTCTAATTCATTAGCTTATCCCGTATCTTGTTACCTTATTTTATACCTTATTCCTGAGTCAAATCAACTGCAAAGTATCCACGTTTACCGGAAGGGAATACACCTGTCAGGAACAATACCTGATTGGGTGACTTAACGGCAGCTTTCATTACTTCTTCAAGGTCGCTGACTTTACGCATCGGCTGGTCGTTAGCTTTCAGGATGATGAATCCTTTGCGAACGCCTGCATCCGACATCTTACCGGAGGAAACTCCCGTCACTTGCAGACCGTAGCCCAAATTCAATTGTTTTTTCAAATCATCCGGCAACTCTTTGAAAGCAGCTCCCAGGATTTCCATACCTGCGTCCTTCACAATCTTGGTAGTACCCTGTTCGTTCTTCAACGTTACTTCAACGGTCTTTTCCTTCTTGTCACGCATCAGTTTGACTTTCACTTTGTCACCGGGACGATGTTTAGCGAGTGCTTCCTGCAAGTCAGCCATATTAGATACTTTCTTATTATCCACACCGATAATTACGTCATCCACTTTGATATCAGCTCCTGCAGCAGAACCATTCTCTACGATTTCAGAAACCCATACTCCTTCTACAACACCCAGTTCTTTAGCTTTATCTGCCAGTGTCTTACCGGATTTATCAATCGGTTGACGGTCGTCCATCAAACTGCTACCGATAGAGCCACCACGGATACCGAGCAACGCACGCTGTACAGTTCCATATTGTTTCAAGTCGGCAATGACTTTCGTCATAATGCTGGTCGGGATAGCAAAACCATACCCTGCATATGCCCCTGTCGGAGAAGAAAGCACAGAGTTGATACCTACCAGTTCACCTCTGGCATTGACCAATGCGCCACCACTGTTACCCTGGTTGATAGCAGCATCCGTCTGGATGAAAGACTCTATACCACCATTATATACTCCCAACGAACGGGCTTTTGCACTTACGATACCGGCAGTTACAGTAGAATTCAGATTGAACGGGTTACCTACTGCCAATACCCACTCTCCTACTTTCAACGCTTCGGAGTCTCCGACCGGAATAGTCGGGAAATCATCCCCTTCAATTTTCACCAATGCAAGGTCAGTGCTGGGGTCGGTACCAATCACACGTCCTTTAAATTCACGGTTGTCATTCAGCTTCACACTGATTTCATCCGCACCTTCGATTACGTGGTTGTTCGTTACGATATAACCATCTTTTGAGATAATCACTCCCGAACCAAAACCAACACGGGGCTGAGATTGTACCTGACGCTGCTGTCCGCGTCCATCACCAAAGAAGAAATCAAAAATGTCCGGCGCTTGCTGAACCGTTCTTGTTTTAGCTTCTTGAGTAGACCTTATATGTACAACAGCATGAAGCGAATTTTCCGCAGCTTGAGTCAAATCGACAGGTTGGGCGTTTACCGCGTCAAAAGCAGCCAATTTGACATTGGGATTCTGCTTGAACATCTCATTAAAAGATGTCTCTGTAGCAGCTTCGTTAGATTGCAACAATTTGTAAGTTGTCAATCCTGCAACTCCTGAGCTAAGAAGGACAATAGCTCCTACTCCCAGAATGTTCTTTGTTGTCTGTTTCATGATTTATAATTCTTTAAAATGTTAATATTCGACATTGTTTTAACTTTTACGACGTTAAAATAATAACAAATATCGTTCACTTATTCTACTTGTCACACTTTTTTGTCCTCTTTTAACAGAGAATATTTAGGGCTTAACAGCGATTAACGACAACAACTGACAAATTTACATTCGTTGTATGTCAGTTGTCATTAACACTCTGACATTCATTCAGTAAGACTATATTTTCATGACACCTATTCCGGGTAAATCATTCAGGGTGATTTTTCCCTTCACTACCTCTACCCCTCTAAAGCGGTCGTTAGAGATAAGCAGGTTGCCGTCCATGTCGGCAGAATGCCTCAACTTCAGTTCATACGGGAAAAATCTCTTCTGTTTTGCATGTTTTCATAGTTATGGTAAGACGATAAAAGGATTATTGCGGCAGATAATAAGGATTACGTTCCGTAGTATTCATACCTTTCTCCTTATTTATATATGGTAAGAAGCGGACAGCAAAAAGCAGGCGTCCCGTATTAAATTCATCGTAATTCTTATCGGCAGGCTCGAAACTGCTGATATGCACATCACCCAAAGCATGAATAAACCGCTTGTCTCCGAGATAGATGCCCACATGAGAAATTCCCTCCTTTCGCCCGGCAGTTGCTTTCCGACCGAAAAACACCAAATCTCCGCGCTGCACATTGGAGAAATCGGACGCTATCTCGATACGCTCCCCCACATATGCTTGTTGCGATGCATCTCTCGGAATGATAATATCGTGCATAAAAAGCACTGTCCGAACCAAGCCGCTGCAATCCACCCCTTTCGAAGAAGTACCCGCCCAAAGATAAGGGAATCCCATCATAGTATATGCCGTCCCAATAATACTTTCAACGTCCTGTTTCAGTGACGCTCTCCATTTGCTTTCAGGTTGCGAGATAGATTTGGGGATATAGGCTTGCCGGCCGTCCGGATAAGACACTTTATAGAAATGCCCTTTATTTCCTTCCCACTTCAAGCGATTGCCTGCTACCACATCGGAGACTGTCTGCGATTTCCCGTCCGGTTTCTCGTAAGTGAATCCATGATGCGAAGTGACCACAATCTTTTCGGCACGGTTCCATTCATTATATTGTTCTTTAGACATGGGGGTGATTACCATACGGTGTACCCATCCGGTATAATCGTCCGGTGTCTGAATCTCGTACCAACCGGTATATTGAAGCACCTTGACCGGCATTCCTAATAATGCCTGCGTACTCATGCCGGAGGTAAACTTACCTTCTTCGCGCATATTGCAAACAGAAATATGTACTACCCCATAAGCGGAATCAGCAGGCATGGGACGTATTTCCTGAGCTTTCAGCCCCATTGCGGCCATCACCAGAAAACAGCAGAAAAAGAGGATATTTTTCTTCATCGAATCACGTTTTATAGATAGCAAAGGTAGAAATTATTTCTATTTGTGACACTTTCTTTGGCGAAAACAAAATAAATGACGTACTTTTGCAGTCTAAAGCAGTTGGCCGGTCTGTCGCGTGCACGTTTCGTGCAGGAGGAAAGTCCGGGCAACACAGAGCATCCTACTTCCTAACAGAAAGCTGTCCGCGAGGGTAGAGTAACGTAGAAGAAAATAACCGCCGCTCCTTTTGGGGAGAGGTAAGGGTGAGAAGGTGGGGTAAGAGCCCACCAGCCGCATGGTGACATGTCGGGCTGTACGTCTTAGGAGTTGTAAGGTCATGTAAACCGGCGTTATGAGAGTTGCTCGCTCCATGTCGGAGGGTAGACCGCTAAAGTGTCGTGGTGACACGCCACTCAGATAAATGACAGGCACCTTATTTATAATAAGGTACAGAACTCGGCTTACAGGCTGACTGCTTTTTCTTTTTTTAAACTCTGAGCCATGAAGAAGAAAATCACTGATATATGGAAATTCCTTACGTATGACATCTGGCGCATTACGGAAGGTGAAGTGACCAGGACTAAGTTCTCGCTCTACAATATCATTAAGACCATTTATCTCTGTATCAACCGTTTTACGAAAGACCGGATGGCAAATAAGGCATCGGCTCTGACATACAGTACCCTGCTTGCCATTGTCCCGATACTCGCTATCCTGTTCGCCATCGCACGCGGATTCGGGTTCGACAGTTTGATGGAACATCAATTGCGCAACGGGTTCGGGGGAAACATAGAAACCACGGAAGCCATCCTCTCCTTTGTAGATTCATATCTTTCACAGACCAAAGGTGGTCTGTTCATCGGAATCGGTTTGGTGATGTTGCTATGGACGGTTATCAATCTGGTCAGCAATATAGAAATCACATTCAACCGTATCTGGGAAGTGAAGAAAGCGCGTTCCATGTACCGCAAGATTACGGATTATTTCTCCATGTTCCTGTTGATGCCGATTCTGATTGTAGTCTCCGGCGGTCTTTCCATTTTCGTAGGTACCATGCTCAAGCAGATGGACGACTTCGTGCTGCTGGCCCCTATCATGAAATTTGCGATACGCCTCATCCCTTTCGTCCTAACCTGGCTGATGTTCACAGGGCTGTATATCTTTATGCCGAACACAAAAGTGAAATTCAAACATGCATTTATCGCAGGAGTCCTGGCGGGAACCGCCTATCAGGTTTTTCAGTACCTATATATCAGCAGCCAGTTGGGAGTATCGAAGTACAATGCCATCTACGGTAGTTTCGCCGCCTTACCTTTGTTCCTTCTCTGGTTGCAAATATCCTGGACTATCTGCCTGTTCGGGGCGGAACTGACATATGCGGGACAGAATATCCAAAGTTTCAGCTTCGACCAGGATACGAGAAATATCAGCCGCCGTTACCGCGACTTTATCTCTATCCTGATTATGTCTCTTATAGCCAAACGATTCGAAAAGAACGAGCCGCCCTATACAGCTTCGGAAATATCGGAAGAACATAAGATACCGATCCGGCTCACCAATCAAGTGCTTTATCAATTGCAGGAGATAGCTTTGATTCATGAAGTCGTCACAGACACCAAAAGTGAGGAAATCGGCTATCAGCCGTCAATGGATATCAATCAACTGAACGTAGCTATTCTGCTCGACCGTCTGGACACCTATGGTTCGGAGAACTTCAAGATTGATAAAGACGAAGAATTCAGCGACGAATGGAAAGTGCTGACCGAATCCAGAGAGGAATATTATAAAAAGGCAAGTAAGGTATTACTGAAGGACTTATAAAAAAGTGATGCCTTAAATCATGGAAATGAACTTAAACACAATTATATTAAAAAAAAATGAAGAAACTACTACTCAGTGCTATTGCCCTATGCTTTGCAGGAGCAATCACGGCACAAGAATCTCCGCTATGGATGCGTCATTGCACGCTTTCTCCGGACGGTACTACCATTGCCTTTACTTACAAAGGAGACATCTACACCGTGCCGGCTACGGGCGGACGTGCAACACAAATCACCACTAATCCGGCTTTTGACACAGAACCGGTATGGAGTCCCGATGGCAAGCAGATCGCCTTTGCATCCGACCGTATGGGAAGTCTCGATGTTTTCGTTGTATCCAAAGACGGCGGAGTCCCCCAACGACTGACTACCCATTCCGGCAGTGAGAAACCCATTGCTTACAAAGACAATAAGCATATCTTATTCACTGCTAATATCACGCCCTCTACTGAAGATGCCGGATTTCCTTCCGGCCAGTTCCAGCAGGTATATGAAGTAGGCGTAACAGGCGGACGCCCTGTTATGTTCTCATCCATGCCGATGGAATGTATCTCTATCAATAAAGACGGAAGATTGCTCTATCAGGATAAGAAAGGATACGAGGACTACTGGCGCAAGCATCAGGTGTCCCCTATCGCCCGTGATGTCTGGATGTATACTCCGGGAAAGACACCCGTTTATCAGAAACAAACCACTTTCGGTGGTGAAGACCGCGAACCGGTATGGGCTCCCGACGGACAGTCATTCTATTACTTGAGTGAAGAAAAAGGCTCTTTCAATGTATTCCAACGTACTCCCGGAGCCGCTACCGCCAAACAGATAACTTTCCACACCAAGCATCCCGTCCGCTTTTTAAGCGTAGCTGCCGACGGCAAACTCTGCTACGGTTATAACGGTGAAATCTATACGCTCGCTCCGGGTGGAAAACCGCAGAAAGTAAACGTTACTATCCTGTCGGACAAGAACGACAAAGACATCATCCGCCAAATCAGATCGAACGGCGCTACCGACATTGCCGTATCCCCTAAAGGAAAAGAGGTGGCATTCATCATGCGCGGCGACGTTTACGTTACTTCAATCGATTACAAGACAACGAAACAAATCACGAATACTCCCGACCAGGAACGCAACCTGAGCTTCTCTCCCGACGGACGGACGCTAGTCTATTCTTCTGAACGCAACGGACTTTGGCAACTCTATACTTCAACCATCGTGCGTAAAGACGAAAAACAATTCACTTATGCTACCGAACTGAAAGAGGAACGCCTGACAAAATCCAATGTTGCTTCTTTCGAACCACAATTCAGCCCTGACGGCAAGGAAATAGCATTCCTGGAAAACCGCACCGCTATCCGTGTCATCAACCTGAAAAGCAAGGCTGTACGCACCGTGATGGATGCCAAATACCAGTATTCCTATGCAGACGGCGACCAATGGTTCCAATGGAGCCCCGACAGTAAATGGATTCTTTCGGACTTCATTGGTATAGGCGGCTGGAACAATAAAGATGTCGTGTTGCTGAAAGCTGACGGTAAAGGTGAAATGGTCAACCTGACCGAAAGCGGATATGGCGACAGCAATGCCAAATGGGTACTCGGCGGAAAAGCAATGATATGGAACAGCGACCGTGCCGGATACCGCAGCCATGGTAGCTGGGGAAGCGAAAGCGATGCTTATATCATGTTCTTCGACGTAGATGCCTACAACCGTTTTATGATGAGCAAGGAAGACCTCGCTTTACTTGAAGAAGCGGAAAAAGCCGAGAAAGCGGAGAAAGACAAAAAGGAAAAGGCGGAGAAAGAGAAGGCCGACAAGAAGAAAGATAAAAAAGGAACCAAGACGGAAGATAAGAAAGAAGATTCGGACAAGAAAGAGAAAGAAGAAGAAGTAAAACCGCTGACTTTCGACCTCGAAAACCGCTTTGACCGTATCGTCCGCCTGACTGTAAATTCCTCCCGGCTCGGCGATGCCGTACTTACTCCGAAAGGTGACGCACTCTATTATCTTGCAGCATTTGAAGGCGGCTATGATTTATGGGAACATAAACTGAAAGAGAACAGTACTAAAATATTATTGAAAGGAGTTGGCGGTGGCGCATTGATACCCGACAAAGAAGGAAAGAACATCTTTATGTGCACAGGCGGACAGCTGAAGAAAATCGAAATTGCCGGCAGCAAAATCACCCCGATTAGCTTTGAGGCTTTCTTCGATTACCGTCCTTATGAGGAACGTGCCTATATCTTCGACCACGTCTACCAGCAAGTAAACGACAAATTCTATGTTGCCGACCTTCAAGGTACCGACTGGAAAGGATACAAAGAAGCATACCAACGCTTCCTGCCTCATATCAATAACAATTATGACTTCGCCGAAATGCTGAGCGAAATGCTCGGAGAACTGAACGCTTCACATACCGGAGCCCGCTATGGAGCAGGAAGCAGTGCGCTACCTACCGCTGCTTTAGGTGTATTCTATGACGAATCATACGATGGCGCCGGACTGAAAATCAAAGAGATTATGGCTCAGAGTCCTTTCACTCAGAAAAAGACAGATGTAAAAGAAGGATGCATCATCGAAAAAGTGGATGGAAAGGTAATTGAAGCCAACGCAGATTATTTCCCGTTATTTGAAGGAAAAGTAGGACGCAAAGTCATACTTACCGTATATGACCCCGCTACCAAGAAACGTTTTGAAGAGACAGTGAAAGCCATCAGTTACGGGGCTCAAAGCGAACTGCTCTACAAACGTTGGGTAAAACGCTGTGCACAAAAAGTAGAAGAACTATCCGGCGGACGTATCGCCTACGTACACATCAAAGGAATGGATAGCCCGAGCTTCCGTAAGATGTATTCCGAACTGTTGGGACGTTACCGCAATAAAGAAGCAGTTATCGTGGATACTCGCCATAATGGCGGCGGATGGCTGCACGATGATGTAGTAACGCTGCTCAACGGAAAAGAATACCAGCGTTTCGTTCCACGCGGACAATACATCGGCAGCGACCCATTTAACAAATGGTTGAAACCGTCATGCATGTTGACTTGTGAAGACAATTACAGTAACGCGCACGGTACCCCATACGTATATAAGACATTAGGCATTGGTAAATTAATAGGTACTCCTGTCGCGGGAACCATGACTGCCGTATGGTGGGAACGGCAAATCGACCCGTCTATCGTATTCGGCATCCCGCAGGTAGGTTGTATGAATATGCAAGGAAAATATCTTGAGAACCAGACTTTACAACCCGACATCCTAGTCTACAATGAACCGGAAGCCAGTCTGAAAGGGGAAGACGCCCAGTTGAAAGCAGCAGTAGACCATCTGCTGAAAGAATTATCAAAGAAAAAATAAACAATAAAGGGCTGTGATGAAAAAACTTTCGATCACAGCCCTCTCTTTTTTAATCTGAGAATCTATTTTTCAATCAGTAGCGATTATACGAAACCACTTTCTCTTTCGGCTTCCTCATCTTCTTACGCTTCTCTTTCACCGGATACCCTATCGCAATATCCAGCAATACACGTCGGGAAGCAGGAATCCCCGTCAGCCGCTTCATTTCCTTTTCATCAAACCAGCCCAGGATACACGATCCCAGCCCTTCACTTTCAGCAGCCAATGTGATATGAGCAGCAGCAATACCGATATCAATCAGCGGAAAATGCTTATCCTTCACTTTCCCGCCGAGTAAAGAAGTGATATTAGCCGATTCTTCCACAATCAGTATATGCACGGGAGCATCCTTGGCAAACTTATTCATTCCCAGCCCTGCCGCCGCTTTGCCAATCTTCAAAGCCAATTCGCGGTCGGTTATCACCACAAACTTCCACGGCTGCGCATTGCAGGCAGAAGGAGCCATACGCCCCGCCTCAATAATCCGTTCCAGCTTCTCCACTTCCACCGGGCGTTCTTTATCATACGCGCGGTCGCTCTGACGGGAAAGCACTAATTGCAGAAATTCACTATCTTCCATCTCACTTATATTGAATCATCCGACTGATATACTTGCCTATAATATCAAACTCGATATTCACCACACTTCCAATCTCAAATGTATGGAAATTAGTATGCTCATAAGTATAAGGAATGATAGCTACCTGGAAAGTGTCATCCGTAGGGTTACATACCGTCAGGCTGACACCATTCACAGTTACCGAACCTTTGTCCACAGTGATATATCCCCGTTTCGCCATTTCCTTGTCAAACGCATACCGGAAAGTGAAATACCAACTTCCTTCCGCATCCTTTATGTCAACGCAGGTTGCAGTCTGATCTACATGTCCCTGCACGATATGACCGTCCAGACGGCCATTCATCATCATGCTGCGTTCCACATTCACCTTATCTCCCACTTTCAGCAAACCGAGGTTAGAACGTTCCAGTGTCTCTTTCATGGCAGTTACAGTGTATGTCTCGTCCGTCATACTCACCACCGTCAGACATACGCCGTTATGAGAAATACTCTGGTCGATTTTCAACTCATTCACAAACGAACACTTAAATGTAAAGTGTATATTCTCCTGGTCTTTCACCAGCGCTACCAAAGTAGCATATTCTTCTACGATTCCGGAAAACATAATGTTATTTACGATTTTACGATTTAAAATACTCTTTTTATAGGGTCCAAAGATACAAATAAGCTGGCAGGAAAGAAAAATAAGAGCATAAAAAAAGGGGCTTTTCACAAAGCTCCTTTTTCAGTTTTCAATAGGTATTAGTTTTTTTTAAGGTAAAAAGATTGTTTTCAGGATAACGGTGCAAATATAGGTGCTTTTACCGATACTATCCAAATTATAAAACATGTCATATAACATCTTTTTGAAAAATCTTTGGATTTATTATCATTTGAAGCAAGAACACCCGTAACTTGTCCGTTACAGTTGACAAATATAAGACAATTTTTTAAGGAGCCCTAATTTCTGTTTAAAAATATGCAAATATTTATTTCCCGGGATAGTGCTCTTCTGTCTTTCCACGGTGCTTTAAGACCTTTGCATCAATGAAAAAGACGATTTCTTCGGCGATATTGGTAATGTGGTCGCCGGAGCGTTCCAGCTTACGGAATACACTGACCAAATCGACGCAAGTAAGTGCTGCTTCCGGGTGTTCAATGATATAATTCGCCAAAATTCCGGTAGCTTCCGCATTGATTTCATCCAATAAATTATCTTTAGAAAATATCCCCGCTGCCAGTTCGATGCTCTCTTCGTTCAAGGCACGTTTCGCCAGTTCCAGCATAGACAATACCTCTGCCTGCATTTCCGCCATACGAAGGCGATTCAACAGTTCCGCGTCAAGTACCGGCTCCTTGCAACGAATCACAAAACGCGCGATTCCCTCTGCAAAATCACCCAAACGCTCCAGATTAGTATTGATTTTCAGCATCGCCAAAACAAAACGAAGGTCGATTGCCACCGGATTGTATAATGCGATAATATCTTCCACATCGCTGTCTATCTTCAACTCGAAAGCATTCACCCTGCGCTCACGAACCATAACTTGTTGAGCCAGTTCCTTGTCAAGTGTCAAGACAGCCTCTCCGGCACGGTCAAGCTGATTATACACCAACGTCCACATTTCATCAATTTCCTTCTTCAACAGGATGAGTTCCGATTCTATAAACTTTACCATAATCTATTATATATAAATGATTAATATTCTGTTAACTGCATTCCAGGCATGGATGCATTAGCCGAAGCGGCCCGTTATATAATTCTGAGTAGCCTCTCTCTCCGGATTGGTGAATATCTTTTTCGTCTGGTCGAACTCCACCATTTCGCCCAGATAAAAGAAAGCAGTCTTGTCGCTCACGCGAGCCGCCTGCTGCATATTATGCGTGACGATAACAATCGTATAGTCCTTTTTCAGTTCATGAATCAGTTCCTCTACTTTTGCCGTAGAGATAGGGTCGAGCGCAGACGCCGGCTCGTCCATCAACAGTACCGAAGGAGACACCGCCATCGCGCGGGCAATGCAAAGACGCTGTTGCTGCCCGCCGGACAATGCATAAGCCGACTCCTTCAACTTATCTTTCACTTCATCCCAAAGCGCCGCTCCTTTCAGCGTCTCTTCCACCCGCTGGCGGATGAAAGCGCTATCTTTTATCCCATTCACCCGAAGCCCGTAAGCCACATTCTCGAAGATGCTTTTCGGGAAAGGATTGGGACGCTGAAACACCATTCCCACATTCTTGCGCAACTCGTCCACTTCCACACCTTTCGCATAGATATTCTGCCCGTCGATACGGATTTCTCCTTCCAGGCGGGTAGCGGGAATCAAATCGTTCATTCGGTTGAAAAGCCGGAGAAAGGTAGACTTCCCACAGCCCGAAGGCCCAATAAAGGCAACGACCGACTTCTCCTCAATCTGCATGCTGATACCTTTCAATGCATGGAAATCACCATACCAGAAGTTCACGTCACGCGTATCTATTTTCACTGTATCCATATACTAATTTAGTTCGTTTTTACTCTTCTTTCAAAATACTTTCTCAATGCATTTGCCAGTAGGTTCACCAGCAGAATAATCACAATCAACACCAAAGCCGTGCCGTAAGCCAACGGCAACTGTGCTTCCATATCCGTTCCGCTCGTAGAAATCACATACAAATGATAAGGCAGTGCCATGCACTGATCCAAAATACCCGTCGGCAACTGCGGCAGGAAATATGCGGCACAAGTGAACAGGATCGGTGCCGTCTCACCCGAGACACGTCCCAACGCTAAAATCAACCCCGTAATAATATTCGGCATCCCCAGTGGCAGAATGACGTGCCAAATGGTCTGCAACTTCGTCGCTCCCAACGCCCGGCTGCCTTCACGCATACTGTCGGGAATCGCTTTCAACGCTTCTTCCGTTGTCCGGATAACCAAAGGCACACAAAGCAAACCTAACGTCAATGAACCGGCAAGTATGCTATCCCCAAAACCCATATAATTGACAAATAACGCCATACCGAACAAGCCGAACACGATAGAAGGAATACCGCTCAGATTGTTGGTCATCACCTGTATAAAACGCACCAGCTTACCTTTCGGGGCATATTCATTCATATAAATTCCGCTCATCACCCCTATCGGGAAAGCAAACAACGCACTGCCCGCCATCAGATAGAAGGTTCCGACAATAGCCGGCCAAATGCCGCCCCCTGTCATTCCGTCCGTAGGAGACGACGTGAGGAACCCCCAACTGATAGCGCCGCTCCCCTTATAAATGATGAAGCCCAAAATCGCAAACAATATCAGCACGATGCAAAGGCTCAACAACCGGAATATTCCGAAAGCAATCTTCTGCGAACGGTGTTTGGCCTTATTATTACTCTTTATTTCCATGTCATTTACTACGTTTTAATCCTTTAGAGGAAATGTACTCCACGCTAAAGTTGATAATCAATGTAATGAAGAACAAAACGACACCCAGCAGGAACAAAGCCTGATAGTGCGGCCCGCCGGCGGGTGCTTCTCCCAGTTCTGCCGCAATAGTAGCCGGTATGGTACGCAGCGGTTCAAGAATCGTCGTCGGAATCACGGCTGCATTGCCTGTCACCATCAGTACCGCCATCGTCTCTCCGATAGCCCGCCCGATGCCAAGCACCACCCCCGAAGTAATACCCGATATGGAATACGGAATCACCACCTTATATATAGTCTGCCACTGCGTAGCCCCCAATGCCAGACTCGCCTCCCGCATAGCACGCGGACAATTCCTCATCGCATCTTCCGTCACCGTTATAATGGTAGGCAATGCCATTATAGCCAGCACGATACTGCCTGCCAGTCCGCTCTCCCCTACCGGAAGATCAAACATTTTCTGGATCATCGGGACAATGACAATCAGTCCGAAAAAGCCATAGACAACGGAAGGAATACCGCTCAGCAATTCGATAATGGGCTTCAGCCAGTTCCGTACTTTCGGATCCGCCACCTCGGACATATAGATAGAAACCGACAGCCCGAACGGCAAAGCGAAAAGAATGGCAAACAGACTCACCCACAACGTACCGGCAATCAATGGCAGAATACCGAACTGTGCGGCAGGAGTAGCCGTAGGAAACCATTCGGCACCCGCAAACACATCTTTCACGGAAATCGTGTTGTCTTCTATGAAATGCACCGCGTCCGGATGAATAATAAACTTCTGCGGCACAAACGCCACAATACCGGGCGTTTTCTCTACCAGCTCCGTAATCTTGTCGCCTGCATACTCATAAGCAGGACCAAGCTCTTCTTCCGTATAATACTGTGTGATATCCTCTAAACGGAAGACCCGGATAGGAAGGTCTTCCCCACCGAGTTCTTTCCAGTTCGTTATCTCCTCGTCAAAAACATTCTTTATCTGAGCAGGGCTCAGTACGCTTACCTTATTCGTCTTGTTCAGTGCCAGCACATATCCTTCCTCAATCACCTTACTCTTGAACAGCCCGAAGGCCTCCGTAAACAGGAAGAGCACAATCAGCAAAATAGTAATACTTGTTACGAAGCCGCTACAAGTCAACACTCCTTCTATAATCTTTTCTAAAACCTTCTTCATACCTGTTGATTTCTGATGCAAAGAAAGCATCTCTTTATTAAGGCGGTGTGACTAACGTTTGAAGGAAATGTTTCAATCCTGTTACATTTGTATTACAAGTATCATTTCCCCGCCACATGAAACGGAAATGTAATATCCGATTGCTTTATTTGCATCAGCAATAAACAAAGAATCATCATGAAAATAAGAAGAAACTTACTAATAGCCCTTTCCCTGCTCTCGCTCAGTGCCAGTGCACAACGCATCAAAGGTAGCGACACGGTATTACCCGTCGCGCAACAGACAGCAGAACGGTTTATGAACCGGTATCCCGATGCCCGCGTCACCGTGACCGGCGGTGGAACCGGTGTCGGCATCTCCGCCCTGATGGACAACACTACGGACATCGCAATGGCCTCCCGGCCGATAAAATTCAGCGAAAAGATGAAAATCAAAGCAGCCGGAGAAGAAGTGGACGAAGTAATTGTGGCCTACGATGCCCTTGCCGTAGTGGTACACCCTTCAAACCCGATAAAACAGCTCACCCGCCAACAACTGGAAGATATTTTCCGCGGAAAGATAACCAACTGGAAGCAAGTAGGCGGAGACGACCGCAAGATAGTGGTTTACTCCCGCGAAACCTCTTCCGGTACTTACGAGTTTTTCAAAGAGAGTGTCCTGAAAAATAAAAACTATATGGCGAGCAGCCTTTCCATGCCGGCAACGGGCGCCATCATCCAATCCGTCAGCCAGACAAAGGGAGCTATCGGATACGTCGGACTGGCATACGTATCCCCCCGCGTCAAAACACTCTCCGTATCTTATGACGGAAGCCACTACGCCACGCCCACAGTAGAAAACGCTACCAACAAGACCTACCCCATCGTGCGCCCGCTTTATTATTATTACAATGTAAAGAACAAGGAACAAGTCGATCCCCTGATTCAATATATTCTTTCACCCGACGGACAGGACATTATAAAAAAGAGCGGTTATATTCCGGTTAAATAAAAAAAATGTCCTACTTTTGTAGCCTGAATCATGTATTAACATAAATCGTTATGACAGATATTAAAAACGAAGAAGTAGCAGGTGAAAAGAAAAGCCTGAACTTTATAGAGCAGGCAGTAGAAAAAGACTTGAAAGAGGGTAAAAACGGTGGAAAAGTGCAGACACGTTTCCCGCCCGAACCTAACGGATACCTTCACATCGGCCATGCCAAAGCAATTTGCCTTGATTTCGGCATCGCAGAAAAACATGGCGGTGTATGCAACCTTCGTTTCGACGACACAAACCCTACCAAGGAAGATGTGGAATATGTAGAAGCCATCAAAGAGGATATCCAGTGGTTAGGCTACCATTGGGGAAATGAATACTACGCTTCCGATTATTTCCAGCAGTTATGGGACTTCGCTATCCGCCTGATAGAAGAAGGAAAAGCATATATCGACGAACAGAGTTCCGAACTGATTGCGCAGCAAAAAGGCACTCCTACCCAGCCGGGTGTGGAAAGCCCTTACCGAAACCGTCCTATCGAAGAAAGCCTGGAGCTTTTCAAGAAAATGAACAGCGGCGAGATTGAAGAAGGTGCCATGGTACTCCGTGCCAAGATTGACATGGCCAACCCGAACATGCACTTCCGCGACCCGATTATCTATCGTGTAGTGAAGCATCCGCACCACCGTACGGGCACTACATGGAAAGCCTATCCGATGTACGACTTCGCCCACGGACAGAGTGACTTCTTCGAAGGAGTGACCCATTCATTGTGTACCCTCGAATTTGTGGTACACCGTCCGCTCTACGACCTCTTCATCGACTGGCTGAAAGAAGGAAAAGACCTGAACGACAACCGCCCCCGCCAGACCGAGTTCAACAAGCTGAACCTGAGCTATACGCTGATGAGCAAACGCAACCTGCTGACTCTGGTAAAAGAAGGGTTGGTGAACGGATGGGACGACCCCCGTATGCCGACAATCTGCGGTTTCCGCCGTCGCGGTTATTCTCCGGAATCCATCCATAAGTTTATCGACAAAATCGGTTACACTACTTATGATGCATTGAATGACATCGCCTTGCTGGAAAGCTCCCTTCGAGATGACCTGAACAGCCGCGCTATCCGTGTATCCGCAGTTGTCAATCCCGTGAAACTCATTATCACGAACTATCCGGAAGGACAAGTGGAAGAACTGGAAGCCATCAACAACCCGGAAGACCTGGAAGCAGGAAGCCACCTCATCGAGTTCAGCCGCGAACTGTGGATAGAACGCGAGGACTTCATGGAAGATGCTCCCAAGAAATATTTCCGTATGACGCCGGGACAGGAAGTACGTCTCAAAAATGCCTATATCGTGAAATGCACCGGTTGTAAGAAAGACGAGAACGGCGTGATTACAGAGGTTTATTGCGAATACGACGCCAATACCCGCAGCGGTATGCCCGATGCCAACCGCAAAGTGAAAGGTACATTGCACTGGGTAAGCTGCAACCACTGTATGCAGGCAGAAGTGCGTTTGTACGACCGCCTGTGGAAAGTAGAAAATCCACGTGACGAACTGGCGGCTATCCGCGAAGCTAAAAACTGCGACGCTCTGGAAGCCATGAAGGAAATTATAAATCCTGATTCATTGAAGGTATTGACCAACTGTTACATAGAGAAGTTCGCAGCAACCCTGCCACAACTCTCCTACCTGCAGTTCCAACGAATCGGTTACTTCAACATAGATAAGGATTCAACCCCGGAAAAACTAGTGTTCAACCGCACAGTAGGCTTGAAAGACACTTGGGGCAAGATTAATAAATAACAAAGCCAATCGGCTTAACTTTATAAAATGGGGCTGTGACAAAAGAAAGTATGACGCTTTTGCAACAGCCCCATCTTAGCAATCAAAAAACGATAAAATTAAAATGGGTAGAAAAAATTCACCGTCCGCAAGAAAGGAACTTGTCGAACTAATCACAAACTACGAAGCTGCAAAAGCTAAAGAACAACAAATCTATCTGGACGGAGATCAACTGGCTGACATCGCTGACTGGTATGCCACCGAACGAAAATTCAACGAAGCACAGGAAGCCATCACATACGGACTTCATCTGCATCCGGGAAACACTGACTTACTGATAGAGCAGGCCTATCTTTATCTGGACACTCAAAAACTACAAAAAGCCCAAAAAGTAGCCGCTACAATCACCGAAGAGTATGAACCTAATGTGAAAATGCTGAAAGCCGAACTCCTGCTCAACGAAGGTAAGCTGGAAGAAGCAGAAGAACTTTTAAATTCGATAGAGGATGCCGGCGAATTCGTTAGCCTCACCGACATTGTATATCTCTTCCTGGACTTGGGCTATCCTGAGAATGCCAAGGAATGGTTAGACAGAGGTAAATCCCGGTATGCCGGAAATCAGGACTATCTGGCTCTTACGGCTGATTACCTGCTTGCCACACAACAGAATGAAGCTGCCGTCGAAACCTACAACAAGCTGATCGACATAGCTCCATATAATGCCTCTTACTGGGTAGGACTGGCAAAATGCCATTTCATCGAAGAGAAAGTAGACAAGACGATCGAAGCTTGCGATTTCGCACTGGCAGCCGACGAGAAATGCGGAGAAGCCTATGCTTACAAAGCACATAGCTTTTTCTACCTGAACAATGCGGACGAAGCCATCGAGAATTATCAAAAGGCTATTGAGTATAAGGCAATTCCACCCGAATTGGGCTATATGTTCATAGGACTGTCATACGCCAATAAAGAAGACTGGCAGAAGGCAGACGAATATTATACGAAAGTAATCGACTCTTTTGAAAAAGAAGGAGACAGTGACTCTATCTTATTGATAGACACATATACCAGCAAGGCTTATGCCATCGCCCATCTGGAGAGATATGAAGAAGCTCACCTGCTCTGCGATAAGGCCAAAAAACTAGGTCCGAACGAAGGACTTAGCTATCTGACGGATGGAAAAGTATATCTGATGGAAGAAAAGGAAGATCAGGCGGAAAAATCATTCAAAAAAGCAATGGAAATTAATCCCGGCGTAGATATGTGCTATATGGTAGCTTCCACTTATTCGGACAATGATTATCTGTATGAAGCCAAAGAATACTACGAGATGGCATACCAGCTCGACCCGAAGTATGAATTGGTAACGGAAAAACTGAGCGTTCTCAGCCTGATGAGCAACGAAATAGAGGATTTCTTCAAATACAACAATGAATGTAAGAATCCGCTCGACTCAGATGTCATTCTGGACTTGCTTGCCAACCCCAATCATAGGAAGGAAGACGAGAAGACTCTTAAAGAGGTATTAAAGCGCATGAAAAAAGAGAGCAAAAAAAAAGATAAATAATCAATTTAATAAACTCTATCCCTAAAAGACATGGAATCAGTAGCTTTTATCCAGTGGTGTCTGGATCATTTGAATTATTGGACTATCACCTTATTAATGACCATCGAAAGTTCTTTTATACCTTTCCCTTCGGAAGTGGTCATCCCGCCGGCTGCCTACAAAGCAGCAGTCAACGACGAGCTTAATATTTATCTGGTGGTTCTGTTCGCTACTATCGGGGCTAATATCGGAGCGTTAATCAACTATTATCTGGCAAAATGGTTGGGACGCCCCATCATTTACAAGTTTGCCAACAGCCGTATCGGACATATGTGCCTCATTGATGAAGCCAAAGTACGCAACGCCGAAGTCTATTTCGACAAACACGGCGCACTTTCCACCTTTATCGGCCGTTTGATTCCCGCTGTCCGGCAACTGATTTCAATTCCTGCCGGACTGGCTCAGATGAAATTGCATACCTTCCTGCTCTATACTACTTTGGGAGCCGGATTATGGAATACTATCCTGGCAATCATCGGTTATCATTTGGCTAAAGTTCCCGGCATTGAAAGTGAGGCACAGCTTATAGCCAAAGTGACGGAATACAGCCATGAAATAGGCTACGGATTTATTGCCATCGGTATATTTATCGTTGCATTCCTGATTTATAAAGGGATGAAGAAAAAATAATATATTTCAGGCACGGATTTCAAAGATAAATCCGTGCCTGAATTTTCTCTTTAATTTTAGAAATTGAACTGCACCCCTACTCCCAATATCTCCTTAAACTGCACACGGGCACCTTTCGTCCCGTCTTTCTGCGCAATCTTCACATCATCGTCATACATCAGATTGGTAGTAAGTGTAGTCGAGAACCACTTATTGATAATCATATTCACCTGCACTTCCCAGTTGACGTCTATATTCAGCGGCTTATGCAAATAATCGGAATATAAGTCCAGACGTGAATATACAGTCATATTTTTCAGAAATTCATATTTCACTTCCCCCTTCAGGTTGGCACCGAAGCTGGACAGCAAATGCCTGCCGGGAGCCACTCCGTAAGCTCCTTCATCAGAGAGACGGTCATTCAGGACAAATGTACCGCGCCAGGAAGCAGGAGACAATACGACCGTAAATATCTTGCCAGGGTCATACGTGAAGCCCAAACCCGTAGTCAGATAACCCGGAGACATAAATTCAGAAATAGAAACATCCTTATTGACCGAATAGTCATATCCCGGAGAGAACTGGGTCTGAAAAGTGGCAAACGCACTCGCATACCAGTTCTTGGCAATGGCGTAACCATAATTCGTATTCAAGTAGATTTTATCATTCGCCTTTCTTGTCCCGTCCTCACCCGTCTTGTTCAATCCATAAGCCAGCTCGATACGGTTGTTCCACAGATGCTTTCCTTTCTTATAATTAATTTGGTAAGTACCTTGTAAGTCAAAAGCTACGGAATTATCACCACCGGCAGCCCAGTTGGTAAGGCTGACCTGCGTTAGTTTCAGTCCGGCAAATCCTTCTTTTGTCCAGGGAGAAGTTTGTGTACTATCGGCAGTCTGAGCCGAAAGAGTTCCAGCGCCCATACATGACAGGGCGATGAATAGAGTTTTCATCTTGTTCATGATAATCGTTGAGGTTTAGTGTAGAAAAAACACAACCTAACAAGAACATAAGTTTGGCGAGATACCAAACTCATTACCAGTTCTCATTAGGTCAAAATCTTTAGATAAGTATCAGCCGCAGGCATTTTCAGCCGCAAATACTACTTTATACTTATATTATTTTATGGCTGCCAGTGCCTTGTCATAATCCGGCTCCTGTGTAATCTCAGGAACAAGCTCTGTATAAGCTATTTTACCGTCTTTGCCGATTACGACTACCGCACGTGCCAGAAGCCCTGCCAATGGACCGTCCGCCATACGCACCCCGTAGCTTTCGTCAAAATCAGAGAAGCGGAAGTCTGACAATGGAATCACATTCTCGATACCTTCTGTCGTGCAGAAACGTGCGTGTGCGAACGGGAGGTCTTTAGAGATAGCCAGCACGACTGTATCCTTCATCCCGGCAGCCATCTTGTTAAACTTACGTACAGACGTAGCACACACGCTTGTATCCAGACTAGGAAAAATATTCAGAATCATATTCTTACCGTTCAAGTCCTTCAACGAGAAAGAAGATAAATCCGTTTTCACCAGTTCGAAGTCAGGAGCGACTTTACCTACTTGTATAAATTCACCGATCAGTTTCACCGGTTGTCCTTTGAAATTTGTTGTTGCCATAATGCATTTATATTTAAAATTTACTTTATATAGAAAACAACTATTACCCAAAATATGTTCACGAAAAAACTTTTCTAAATTCAAATTGTTATTCCACAACGAAATCACTCTAGTATTCAATTTAAAATATAAAATGTATGGAAACAGTATTCAATGAGATTCAACATTCAGTAAAAAACTGGTGGACTTCCCTTCTTTTAGGTGTCGTGTATATAATTGTAGCCCTTTGGCTCATGTTCTCTCCGCTGAGCAGTTACGTAGCGTTAAGCATCGTTTTCAGTGTATCCATGCTGATAAGCGGCATTCTGGAAATCATCTTTGCCATCAGCAATAAAAAAGGCGTGCCCAGTTGGGGATGGTATGTAGTAGGCGGGCTGATAGACCTCGTACTGGGTGTTTATCTCGTAGCCTATCCGATAGTCAGTATGGAAGTCATTCCGTTCATCATCGCCTTCTGGCTTATGTTCCGCGGCTTCTCCTCTACCGGTTACTCCATCGACCTGAAACGTTACGGAACCCGCGACTGGGGCTGGTATATGGCTTTCGGCATCCTTGCCATCCTCTGCTCACTACTGATATTATGGCAGCCTGCCATCGGAGCACTCTACGCGGTGTACATGATTTCTTTTACTTTCCTCATTATCGGACTTTTCCGTATCATGCTTTCATTCGAACTCAAAAATCTGCATAAAAGAAAATAAAAAGCTTTCGGCACTTACTTTGGTATTTTGTTTATCTTTGTAGGCAATTTACATATATCAATTAATTAAAAAGGAAGAAAATTATGGCAATGCATACATGGTTTGAATGTAAAATCCGTTATGAGAAAGTAATGGAGAACGGAATGCAGAAAAAAGTAACCGAACCCTATCTCGTTGACGCGCTTAGCTTTACAGAAGCCGAAGCACGAATCATCGAAGAAATGACTCCGTTTATTTCAGGAGAGTTTACCGTTTCTGACATCAAACGTGCTAACTATAGCGAACTTTTCCCCAGTGACGAAGAAAGTGCCGACCGCTGGTTCAAATGCAAACTTATTTTCATCACGCTGGATGAAAAAAGCGGTGCGGAGAAAAAGACTTCCACACAAGTGCTGGTACAAGCTGCCGACTTGCGTGACGCAGTGAAGAAACTGGACGAAGGAATGAAAGGAACAATGGCGGATTATCAAATCGGTATGGTATCCGAAACACCGTTGATGGATGTATATCCTTACAGTGCCGGCCCGAATGACAAACCGGAGTTTGATCCGTCAAAAGCATAAGTGACAATGAGTATTGCTGACAATTTAAAGCAAGTGCTGGCCGAACTCCCGCAAGGAGTCCGGCTAGTTGCTGTCTCAAAATTCCATCCCAACGAAGCGATAGAAGAAGCATATCGGGCGGGACAGCGTATTTTTGGAGAAAGCAAGGTGCAGGAAATGACAGCTAAATACGAAAGTTTGCCCAAAGACATCGAATGGCATTTTATCGGACACCTGCAAAGTAACAAGATCAAGTACATGATACCATACGTAGCGATGATACATGGGATTGATACTTATAAACTACTCGCGGAAGTCAACAAACAAGCTGTCAAAGCGGGACGCACCGCCAACTGCCTGTTGCAGATACACGTGGCGCAGGAAGAAACCAAATTCGGTTTCAGCCCTGAAGAATGCCGGGAGATGCTGGACACCGGAGAATGGAAAGCACTCACCAACGTGCGCATCTGCGGATTGATGGGAATGGCCAGTAACACCGACAACATAGAACAAATCAACCGGGAATTCTGTTTACTTGATAGGCTCTTTAATGAGCTCAAAGAAACTTGGTTCGCCGGCTCGGACGACTTCCGGGAGTTGTCGATGGGAATGTCACATGACTATCACGAGGCTATCGCCGCAGGAAGTACCCTGGTACGGGTGGGAAGCAAGATTTTCGGAGAACGCAATTATAATATTTAACCAATCATCATGACCATGACCGATTTAAAAACTACTTTCGCAGGGCTTTCTCTTAGAAACCCTATCATCATCAGTAGCTCAGGACTGACCAACAGTGTCGGCAAAAATAAAAAGCTGGCCGAAGAGGGTGCCGGAGCTATCGTTCTGAAATCACTGTTCGAAGAGCAGATTATGCTGGAAGCAGAACAACTGAAAGATCCGGCCTTCTCTCCCGAAGGCAGCGATTATCTGGAAGAATATATCCGTGAGCACAAGTTGTCCGAATACCTGACTTTGATTAAAGAAAGCAAGAAAGTCTGTCCTATTCCTATCATTGCCAGCATCAACTGCTACTCTGACTCCGAATGGGTAGACTTTGCCAAACAAATCGAAGAAGCCGGTGCCGACGCATTGGAAATCAATATTCTGGCACTACAATCGGACGTACAATATACATATGGTTCTTTCGAACAACGCCATATCGACATTCTCAGTCACGTAAAAAAAACAATCAGTATTCCGGTTATCATGAAATTGGGCGACAACCTGACCAATCCCGTAGCGTTGATCGACCAGCTCTACGCTAACGGTGCCGCAGCGGTTGTCCTCTTCAACCGTTTCTACCAGCCGGACATCAATATCGAGAAACTGGAGCACATCTCAGGCGAAGTGTTCAGCAATGCTTCCGACCTCGCTACTCCACTCCGCTGGATTGGAATCGCGTCTGCCGCAGTAGACAAAATCGACTATGCAGCATCCGGTGGCGTTGCCAATGCGGAAGCGGTAGTAAAAGCGATTCTTGCCGGTGCGTCAGCAGTAGAGGTTTGCAGTGCGGTTTATCAGAATACCAACGCATTCATCGGAGAAGCGACACGCTTCCTTTCTACATGGATGGCACGCAAAGGATTTAACAGCATCGCCCAGTTCAAAGGCAAACTGAATACGAAGGATGTGAAAGGTATCAATACCTTTGAACGTACGCAATTCTTGAAATATTTCGGAAAGAAAGAATAATTAAATTTACGATTAGACGATTTACAATTTACGATTGAAGTTAGTATTAAGTAATTAGTATGAATATATGCTTATATACTTTCAAAAGTAATTTCAATAGTAAATCGTCTAATCGTAAATCGTCTTTACATCAAATTACTAGCCAACTCACTCAACTCACTTCGTTCACCCTTCAGCAGGTTGACGTGTGCAAAGAGGTTCTGATCCTTCATACGGTCAATCATATACACCAGACCATTAGACTGACTATCCAGATACGGCTGGTCAATCTGTTGTATATCTCCCGTAAAGACCATCTTCGTACCTTCGCCCGCACGAGTAATAATTGTTTTTATCTCATTCGGAGTCAGGTTCTGGGCTTCGTCGATGATGCAATACATTTCACTCAAGCTACGCCCGCGAATAAATGCCAGAGCTTCAATCACCAGTTGCTCGCTTTTCTGCATATCCTCAATACGCTTCACTTCCGTAGAATTAGCGGCAAACTGACGCTTTATCACGTTCAGATTGTCAAACAACGGCTGCATATAAGGAGCCACTTTCTCCTGTGCATCTCCCGGAAGAAAACCGATGTCCTTATTAGAAAGAGCCACCACAGGGCGTGCCAGCAGAATCTGTTTGTAATCCGTCAGTTTCCCTAAAGCGGCTGCCAAAGCCAGCAACGTCTTGCCAGTTCCTGCCTTTCCGGTCAGTGCCACCAGTTTTATATTCGGGTCGTTCAAAATCTCAAAAGCGAAACTCTGTTCGGCATTACGAGGTTCGATTCCATAATTCTTACCTTTCATCACACGGCAGATGGAGTGAGTGAAAGGATTGTAACGCGCCAATACACTATTGCGGTCACTTTTCAACACAAAACATTCATTAGGATGAACCAAATCCTTAAAGTCGAACTCACCCAGGTCAATTCCTTCTTTAGAAGAATAGATACGGTCTATCAACGCCGGATCCACATTTTCAAAGATTTCATTGGATTTCTCGAACACATCCGCATTTACTACCTTATCCGTGATATAATCTTCGCAAAGCAGACCGATGGAACGGGCTTTCATGCGTAGGTTCACATCCTTGGTCACCAGGATGGATTTCATTTTCGGATATTTGGCAGTCAGATACTCGGTTGCCGCCAGAATCAAATGGTCGGGTTTCCTGATAGGAAAAGAGTCCCACACCTTGGGGGCGTCCACCTTACCGGTCACTACGAACAGACGTCCCAATCCTTCACCCAGTTTCACTCCTTCAGTGAAAAGCTCATCGCTGGTCAGCACATCCAGTTCGCGTACAAACTCACGGGCATTGAAGTTTATCTGCTCGTTTCCTTTCTTGAACTTGTCCAGCTCTTCGAGCACGACAAGAGGGAGATAAATATCATTTTCCTGGAAATTCTTCAGGCAATTGTAGTCGTGAAGAATAACATTTGTGTCCAACACAAAATTTTTCTTAATTCCCATGATTTCTTAGATTTAAATGTTGATATTTGCAATCTCAAATCGTCAACCCTGCATTTCCGGTTGGATTGACGGTTCTAAAGATAAACAAATTAACGGGCAAAAAGGATTGCCCGGAGTTAAATTTTATAAAACATGGACTATCAGAACACTTTAAAGTACTTATATGAAAGTGTGCCTATGTTTCAGCAAATAGGAAGCAAAGCATATAAGCCGGGATTAGAGACTACACACAAATTGGACGAATATTTCGGGCATCCTCATCAACAATTCAAAACGATACATATCGCAGGCACAAACGGAAAGGGTTCCTGCTCACATACTATCGCGGCGGTATTACAGTGTGCCGGCTACCGGGTCGGATTATTCACCTCTCCCCACCTGATTGATTTTCGCGAACGCATCCGCATCAACGGTGAGATGATACCGGAAGAGTATGTAGTCAATTTCGTGGAAGAACACCGCGCGTTCTTCGAACCGCTACACCCCTCTTTCTTCGAACTGACCACTGCCATGGCATTCCGTTATTTTGCCGACCAAAAAGTAGATGTAGCAGTTATCGAGGTAGGCATGGGCGGACGGCTGGACTGTACAAATATCATCCATCCTGATTTATGCGTTATCACCAATATCGGCCTCGACCACACCCAATATTTGGGCGACACGCTGACGAAGATTGCCAAAGAGAAAGCCGGCATCATCAAGGAAGAAGTCCCAGTAGTCATCGGCCGAGCCGAAGGGGCGGTGAAACGCGTGTTTACCATGAAAGCTAAAGAAATGAATGCGCCCATCGAATATGCCCGTGAAAATTCCCGCGAATGGAACATGGAAATACTTACTTATCCGAAATTACAGAAAATAAGGACGGAAATGGACGAAGTCATTCAGACCATATACCAAATAATCGAAGCAATAGACGCACAGTCAGAAGAGCAGGGAAATCAAATGCGGCAAGCATTACTCATGTTAGACATATCAAACAGTATACATGCGATAGACCAAATACTCGACAAAAGAAAAGACGCTATCAGAATCAATAATGAAATGTTTCCTTTCGGACTTTTCACAGAGTTGAGCGGAGCCTACCAATTCGAAAATATGTTCACCATTCTGAAAGCTCTTGCAGCACTGACCCGTCTGAACTATAACATCAAGCCCCAAAACTATTTCGATGGTTTTGCAAACGTATGTCAACTCACCGGTCTGATGGGGCGTTGGCAGAAAGTACACAGCTATCCGGATATTATCTGTGATACGGGACATAATGTCGATGGAATCGAATATATCCACGTACAACTCAACTCTATCCGAAAAACTTCCGGTCAGGAGATTCATTTCGTATTCGGCATGGTCAATGACAAAGACATCAAGGGTGTCCTGCAAGTATTGCCGAAAGATGCTACCTACTACTTCACCAAAGCGAGTGTGAAGCGTGCGCTGCCGGAAAATGAGTTGATGGAACTGGCAGAAAAGGCCGGATTGAAAGGAACTGCCTACCCTACTGTGGTAGATGCCGTACAGGCAGCAAAAAAGAACTGCCCCCCAAAAGACCTTATCTTCGTGGGAGGCAGCAGTTTCATTGTCGCCGATTTGTTAGCGAACCGCGATACACTCAATCTCTACTAACGCATCCTTTGGCAGAGCTTTTACAGCAACCGCCGAGCGTGCAGGAAAGGCTCCATCGAAATAGGTGGCATACACGCCATTCATCCCTGCAAAGAGAGACATATCCTGAAGAAATACAGTAGTTTTGACAATGTCAGCCATTGTCAATCCTGCTTCTTCAAGGATGTGTCTGATATTCTCCAACGACTGGCGTGCCTGTCCTTCTATCCCTTCCGCCATCTCTCCTGTAGCGGCATCAATAGGCAACTGACCAGATATAAATACCATTCCATTAGCTTCTATCGCCTGACTGTAAGGTCCGATAGCTCCGGGTGCTTTCTCACTGCAAATTACTTTTTTCATATTTATTCCTGTTTTTGTTTTTACTAACTTTCAAAAGTAGTAAAAAAAAAGCCTCCCACAAAATGAATTTCGCAAGAGGCTTCACTATTTCTTCTTAAAAAGATTATTAAACTTTCTCTTCAGCCGGAGTTTCAGCAGGTTCCGCCACTTTCACCTCTTCTCTCGAAACGTTTACAGTCACATTTACAGATGTCGGTTGTGGATGATACGGCATGCGGTTTTTAGGATCTTCACCGTATTGGTTAGGCCCTACTGTACCATCGGCAAACAACATGTACAATGCAAAAATCCAACCTACGATAGGAATACAGCACAACAGAAGCAACCAGCACAGCTAAAAAATATATCAACTATCTTCACAGACCGTTGATATAGTGGGAAATTCACATCGGCTTTAACCTCCGATGACAGGGCGCGAATTAGAAATATACCGTCGTACCTTTCCAATTCACAATGTAGGAGAATCATGCTTTTTACAGCATGAAGCTAGGGACCTACATTTTTTCATCTCACATACAAACACTCTTAGTTTAATTACATCTCAACATTTTATTTTATACCACTTTTATTTTCCAAAATTGTCCTGTACATCTTAGAACTTCTTGCCAAAGCAGATGTTCAAAAAAGTCTTTACCAATATCTTAAAATCGAACCACCAGGAACGGTGTTGCAGATAGAACAAGTCATAACGCAGGCGACGTAGCATCTTATCCATTGTATCCGTATAACCATTATACAAAGTAGCATAAGAGGTTACTCCCGGACGAATCTGATACAAGTATTGATAACGTGGATCGTACTTTATTATTTGATCTATATAGAACTTCCGTTCCGGCCGAGGGCCTATAAAAGCCATGTCTCCACAGAAAACATTCCATAACTGCGGAAGTTCATCCAAATGATGTTCCCGCAGGAATCTGCCGATTTTAGTCAACCGAACATCTTTCCCGCCGGTATAAAGCCGAGGCCCGGCAGACTCCGCATCCAACCGCATACTGCGGAACTTATAAATATCAAACGGTCGTCCGAAACGCCCGATACGTTCTTGCTTGAATATGGCCGGTCCACCATCTTCACGTTTCACTGCTATATAGCAGATTAAGAATAACGGAGAAAAAACAATCATTAAAACTATCGCAACCATACAATCCCCAATCCGCTTTACATTGCGTTCAAAAGCATTCATTCCATCCGGAATGAATTCCTCACTATACCCCATAATTATTATTAAAGAATTCGATTATTAATATTTGTTTGCTGTTCCAAGTAACTTATGAATTGCTATGATTACCATTCATATTTTCCAAATCTTTCAAAACTTGTTTATTGATTCTCTTTCTTTTTGAATCAAAGCACCATCCCCATTTATTGAAATACTTAATCATATTTAGAATATGAACCTTTAGCATTTTAAAACTCGTCTTTGAAGCTGCTGCATGAGCATGAATAATAAATACACCTGGGAAAAAAATAGTTTTATACTTTTCATGAATTCGACGAGTTATATCTATATCTTCCGGATACATGAAGAAACGCTCATCAAACAAACCAATTTCTTGTAAAACAGATATTCTAAAAAACATAAAACATCCCGATAGATATGGCACATTCATTATTTTATCATAGCCGGTAAAACGCAATTGAAACTTATAGATTCGTTTTTTTATTATGAAGTCTGGCAAAAAACGTTTAAAAAGCAAATCCAAAGGAGTAGGTATCAATTTACATAAACACTGTAAATCACCATTTGGATAATATACCTTAGGCATAATCTGTCCAACATCTTCATTCTCATCCATATACTCAACTAATCTTTCCAATACTCCATTCTCAAAATATACATCAGGATTCACCACTACATGATAGGTTGCTCCTAATTCTATCGCTTCACGAATAGCAATATTGTGTCCGGCACCATATCCACGATTGATGCTGTGAATATAACGTACTCTTCCCGACACTTCTTCCAACTCACGTAACCGATCATCTGACGAATGATCAATAATAAAAAGTTTATCAACTGGAGCCGCCAAAACGCAGTCCATAATTTTCCTTATCTCACTTGAACGATGATGATAAGAAACTATTGAAGCTGTAATCATCTACTACTAAATATTATATTCTTTAAATAATTATATGTCCAACCACAAAACAATCTAACAGACTTGAATATATCAATAGATGTATACAGAGAACCTAAAGTATAAATACCTCTCTACAGACACATTGTGTAAAAGAAGAAAGAGCCTCCATATTCTAATTCCAGATGGGAATAAAATCATTTATATTCTTAAAAGTTCTTGATAATAAGCCAAATGATTCTCTGCCATTCTTTGAGTAGTAAAATTATTACAAGCTCTTTCATAGGCCAGTTTTCCCATGGCATTTCTATTTTCATAGGCGCTGATAATAGCCTTTTGCAAAGACTCTACATCTTTTAATTTAAAGTAACATACCTCATTATCCCGAAATATCTCATGGAAAGAAGGTATATCCGAACAAACAATAGCCCTTTTAGCCAAAGCGGCTTCTACCATTGCTAATCCAAATCCTTCTGAGTATGAGGGCATCACATACACATCAAAATAAGGTAGATAATTACACGGATTCTTCTGATAAGAAAAAAATATAACCCTATCTGATATACGTAATTTTTGAGACAATGACTTCAATTCTTTTATATTGGGCCCTTCACCAATTATAATAAATACATATTCCTGCAAATATTGTAGTGTTCTAATTATCTGGTCCAGACCTTTTCGCGGAGTAACAAAGGCATATGTACCTAATATCTTATATTTTTTTCTCACTTCTAATATTCTTCTTACAATCTCTTTATCTCCTTCTCCATCCATACTAATTACACAGCCATTATAAATAGTAGTTATTGGAGCTTTTATATATCCTTCATACATACTTTTTAACTGCTCAGATATACTCACTACCGCATCAAATCCAGACTGTATAAAACACCAGTATTTCGTAAACAAATACGATAGAATAAAATTGTATTGATACCGAAAACTACGATAAGTGTCTTGATGGAGAGTAGATACCGTTTTTGCCCTTTTTATTTTTTTCTTCCATTTAGCAACATACATATCAGGACGCAAACAATGGCTATGAATAATATCGTACTTCTCAAAATCAATAGGAGCTTTCATTGTTATTTTTTCAACAGGGCAGTTGAAATACATAGCAGATGGAAAATCATCAAAGTAAAAGACATCTATTTCAATCCCCTGCTCCACTAAATAATCAACTATATTTTTTACTACTATTATTGGCCCCTGATTTCTCAAAGACGGAAGGATATAGGCGATTTTCATTTATGAGTTGAATAAGAAAAATGAATACTCAGTGGAATAAAACCAAATAAAAATATAACGTATAGAATATATCAACAGATAATTAGAAAAAACAAACAACATTGTTCGCCTCTCAGAAACAGACTTCGCGTTTTTAATAAAAAACGAGAATAAAAAGAAATAAGAGAGAATAAAATATTGACACATTCTTGTCAAAAAGCCGAAATTCATTGTAAGAGCTAATAAAAGAATAAAAATATAGAACATATTAGAATAAAACCGTCCCATAGATGAACTATAAAGAAGACTTTTATATCTCCTAACAATATATATAAAAGGAATAGCTTCAATAAATGTCAATATATTCAAACCTCTAAATTCACCATTCTCACTCTCCAACAAATATTTAGATAATTTCTCTCCAATCCCCTCAGATGAACCCAATACAGACAAACACTTTTCTATTACTGATAAAAGGATTTTATCTACGATTTTAGTTATACTTAAAATAAAGAAAAAGCAAATAGCAATTATTATATATTTTACATTCAGATTGCGATTCATTACTAATGCCAGCAATGCAATTAATGCTGTGTAATGAAAGGCCGCAGCCAAACAAATAAACAAGCAGAATTTTATTTTTTCTTTTCTCAAAAGAAAAGGAAATGCCCACATCCATATTATAGTCATAGCTATAGCTTGTCGTAGAAGAATAAAATTATATTGTAAATATAGACGTGCTGCGAAAAAAAACAAAATAAAAAAAAGGCCTGTTCTTATTTCATTTTGTTTCATACTTTTATAAAACAATACTACTAACAGAAAATTAGTAAACAACAAATAGAGATTAAAATTATTTCCAAATAAGTAATAGCATAATGATGAATAAAACACATAACCTATTTCTTGTCCTCTAATTTCCCAACTTGAATCTTTATAATCCGAGAAAAAACTAACAATATTCAATGGAGCGTTATATATATTTTTATAAGTACCGTAATCGAAAATACCTACATCGTATCCCACTTCTAGAGAACTCCATCTTCCTCCGGCAAATATAACAAGCAAACATAATGAAAAAAGGAGAAATAAACTTTTAATATCATTATTCATCTTAAGCGAAAAGGTGTCAATGTATGACAAGACATAGAAAAACAATATAAATAATATGAATGGAACGGCATTACTAATCATACACCACACATCAGTTACGCCACCAAAGCAGATTACGGAACAATTGACTTACTTTTCTCGCTGTATCTATAATATAACACCTCAAATGAAAAGGGCAAGCGACTATTTTCAAAATCAAGCATTCTCTCAAACTCACATTGATTGTTTTAGCATACTCTTTTATCTCTATGAAAAAAGGGTCTTCCTTAGATAATCCGGGATCATTATCAATCAAAACTTCCAATAACATATGAATACGTGCATAAAAAATACTTTTCTTACAGACTTCTTCTAAACCATGCGCCTTAATTGGATGTAAAATAAAATCATTCATACTTTTGGCATATTCCCAAGTGTTCTGAAAAGTATGCATACAACTATTTCCATGTTGCACATAATTATACATATGCTTATCTATAGCTCTCACCTTTTGTACCTTGACTGCCAATCGGACATTCATTATATAATCTTCACCATAAGGCATTGATTTTGGTAAGTCAAATACTAAAGAATCAAATAAATCTCTACGATAAAGTTTTCCACATACAGACAAAGGAGTTCTACCTTCCAACAAAGCTTTTAAGAACTCTATATTATTCCAATCATTCGAAGATGCCTGTGTACAGATTTTACGAACTATTTTCCCCTGTTCATCTACCATATAGATTTGACTTCCTATAACGATATCCACCCCCGCTGCTCTATTATTATACAAATCTAATAAAGCATCTTTAGGCAGCATATCATCGCCATCTACAAAACAAAGCCAGTTGCTTCTTGCTACTTCTACTCCCTTTCGTCTCGCAGCAGTAACTCCTGCATTAATCTGGTGAACTACTTTTATGCGATTATCCTTTAAAGCATATTCATCACAAATATTCGCACTTTCATCCTGGCTACCATCATCTATCAACAATAACTCAAAATCCGCAAAAGACTGTACTATTATAGAATCAATACATTTTTTTAAGAAAGGAGCAACATTATAAACAGGAACAATAACACTTATCGGTCTATCCATAAATAAAACTTGGTCTATATATTCAATGATTCCATTAGAAATATTTTCGCCTTCTCCCTCTCTATATCCAACATTTGATTCACTTTCGCAAAATCTACCGGGGCATACAACATTTTATCTGTTACATCTTCCAATGAATGCACCCAACGTTCTTCCAACTTAAATTTCTTCAGCAAGGAAGTAAGCCGCGCCATGCCACGCTCTCTATTCGCCATCACGACAAAAGGCTTATTAAAAAGAATCGAGAAAACTGTGCCATGAAAAGAATCCGTAATAACATATTCTGCATCCATAAATCCACGCAGCCAATCTGTTACAGGAGGAAAAACACATTGATTAATATATTTCTTTCCTACTTGACTAAAATTCATTTCTGGCATCACAACATTTGGAGACAAACCTAAAGTTTGAGAGACTTTTCGAACAATAGCTTGCTTCTTTTCCGACTGATCCAACACATACGTCATTAATTTATTCCCAGAAGCAGAAGTCTGCTCTTGCTCTACCAAATAAATATAATCTTCTTTATTCAAAAGCATCGTCGGATCTAACAAATGGACCGCATCAACACCTAAATACTTTTTGCACAATGCAACTCCACAATCTTCACGAACGGAAATTGCATCAAATTGCTTAGCTAAAGCAGCACATCGCCTCGTCTGCTTCCTAGAAAACTCCCAATCCGAAGTTCCAAAAGAAGCTGCATAAGCTATACGTTTCACACACTGACCAACTGCAAAATCCAAAAAGTAATTAGACAAGCAATAAGAATATATAGGACGCCAAACTTGATCGCTACCTACTATATAAGCATCAAAATGATACTTGTGAAATTCTTCTTTTGTATTTGATGAAATGGGTTCCGTAGTCGTTATATATTTACGAATAAACGGAATAGTTTTCTGAGCAATACTCTGTTCTTGTTTGTCTGTAGGATAATAAAGCCCTTTATACTTTATCAGACGTGCAATCAACTGTTTCACTTTAACTATTAAAGGACGTTTCCATTTTCTATCCTCTGTCCATACCTCATGTCCCATTCGCTTCAATACTGTTTGTAATGCATAAGCCTGAAGCAATCCACCATAATTAGTATGAAGAGGTTGGGTCAATATACAAATTCTCATCATGCCAAATTGTATTTTCTATATTCCTTTATCAAAGTACATCTCTAATTTAATTTCTTCATCAGTTTTTGCATCTTACCACTCACTCTATGCATCAGTCTATTCCACCATCCTTTTCTCAATGCTTTATTTATAGCTCTACTTACACTATATTTTTCCAACAATGAAAAGAAATAATCTCTATTAGGATGTGTATGTGGAGATTTTTCCAATGGTGAATTTCCAATAAACACTTCTTGATAAGTTACCTTATGAGAATTTTCAAATAAAATTCCTTTTACCTTTTCCAAAAGCTCCGGATTATAAATCAATACTGCACTAACCCCCTTATCGTCATCATAATACGGTAATATTTTTTGTATTTCCCAAAAATCACCCAATGTTATATCAGACTCGCTCTTGCCACACTTACTAGGACAGTCATAGCAAGATGGCCGTAAATATAAGTCACTAAGAAAACCTTTCATATAAATATTTTCAGAGAAGACATCCGAAAGTAGAATTTGTTTTTTCTTTTCATTGGAATCAGTTAAAGTTATAGCTAGGACAAAACTGAATTTTTTCCAGCCTGAGCGTTTATCTCTAAAGAAAATATTACTTATGTGTTTTTTACCGTAAATATCATTAGCAAACAATATTTTCTTTCTACCCTCACTCGCCACTTTCTCGTCTAAGTAATTTTGCCAGACCTTCGGACTCGGAACACCATGACAAATAATATCTAACGTCACAAGATTTTTATAATCTTTAAATAGATATCTTTTTAGTCCGGCTATCTGACAAGGAGTACCGGAAAATAAGACTAAACGCCCCTGTTTTAAAAATAGCTTTACCTGTGCATAACTATTGCCGATATGACTTTGAACATATTTACTTCCACGAAATGCACTCAATCCTTCTTTCGTCTCTGTATAATCATGCACTACCTGCCATTTATCATTAAAACGTGCTCCAAAAACAACTCCATTTTTTTCCAATATATATTCTGAAAGCAATGAAAAAATCCCTCCTGAAGAACTTAACAAACGTACTTTTTCATTAGAATTCTTTGCAGCCAAAACCACAAGTGGCTGTCTCAATTCCCCCTGGTTAATGACAGGACATACTTTTTCGCATAATCCACAATTTATGCAAATACATTGATCAATGTGAGGGTACAAGAATCCTTCTTGATCCTCTCGCATTGCAATACATTTCTTAGAACAAACCTGAACACACGCATTGCATCCACAACAATCTTCTTTTTTAGTTAAAACTATCATTTCAACATATGTTTTACTTTCAAAACTAGATTTCTCAAAATCAAATACAACCAAGGAATTTTGATTACTACTTTCAGCAAATATTCTTTAAAGGTTAACTTGTCAGAAATAGTTAGTTTTTTACTAAAAAGTTCAACATCCTTTTGATTACAATATTTAAGACTTACTTTCAATCTCTCGCGTAAGTACTTAATACGTATAGTCTCTTTTAATCTTTCTTTTTCGGAATCACACAAATCATTTATCTTGTCTAAAGTATATAGAATTGTATTTTCGTAAGAAGATATTTTCGATATCTCCTGATTATATCTTCTGTATTGTCCACGTGAATGAGAGTCTGAACGCTCTAATACACTGAAATAAGAATCTGCTAATGTATAGCATTTGAAAGAGAAGAGTAGCGGCAATAACATCTGCCAGTTCTGACCAGCATCCTTACTGACGTAAATTTCGCGGGATGGATTTACTCTGTCTAAGGCACATAACTTAATCACATAATTTCCTGGAGGCCATATAAAGCTCGTACTATATAAGCAATTATAAAATTGGTTACAATCAAGATTAATACCCTTAGTTTGAACATAACCTTTCATATTCTTTTCATGTACATAAGTAGGCAAGCATCTTACAGCACCATAGTCATTACTCAGTTCTCTAAATTTACGGACAAAAGAAGAAATGGCATCCGATCTATTATAAAAATCATCACTATCAGGCCAAGCCAGAAATTCTCCTTTTACCCATTTCAAAGCATTATTTATAGCTGCCGATTGTCCTTGATTACTTTGATAAGTGTATTCGAGGCTGTATCCACGTTTCTCAAATAGGGGGATATAGGACAGTATCACTTTTTTTGAATTATCTGTGGAGCCATCATCTACCACAAGCATTTCTACAGAAGGATAATCTTGCTTGAGTATGGAATCTAACAGACGATGAATAATCTCTCCGGTATTGTAACAGGGGGTTATAACACTGACTAAACCTTCTTGCATATTTTATTTTTGATATATTGAACAGTCATGATTCTCATCGATTTATTCAATGCGACATAAAAGCCCAATAAAATAACAGCTATCGTTGAAGCAATGGATATAATAATGAAACGACAGAAACCTTCTTCATGAATGAATCCTTTCACCCACCATACTAAACCCGATGAAGCTAAAAGAACGACCATACAGCGTATAAAAACGGTATATATATAATTCTTAAAAGAGAATGCAGGTATATATTTATGTATTGTCCATACATTTGACAAGAGTCCAATCATTACTGCTATTATATTAAACAGATAAGATGTC
This sequence comes from Bacteroides sp. f07, assembly GCF_042854785.1. Taxonomy (NCBI): domain Bacteria; kingdom Pseudomonadati; phylum Bacteroidota; class Bacteroidia; order Bacteroidales; family Bacteroidaceae; genus Bacteroides; species Bacteroides sp. f07. The sequence continues at coordinate 2,640,865 of NZ_BAABXI010000001.1, forward strand.
ACAGGAGATAACCCTAATTTAAAACCTATATAAGAGACAGGGATTACTGATAAGTATAAAGTGCCGTTAATCAAACTTGGCCGCTTGATTTTTCCAGTTGCATGGGCTGCAGTTACAACTACAACAGACATTGTTGCAAAAAAATTGAATAACAGTGTACACACACAGAATTGCACAGTATATTCAGGTACAGTCTTCAACCATAATGATAAAACAAAATGCATTTCTGCAATTAAAGGCAATGATAACAGTAACAATAATAGAAATGTCAATTTTGAAGCATTCATTACCAAACTAACCATACGTGAGTATTCTCCGGTAGCATAACTTTTTATTATTTGCGGCTTTACAGCTATAACAATATTTCCGGCAAAACTCATTACAGCTCCCTGTACTTGACCGGCTATACCACTTGCTGCATTCAATAGTGGTCCGAAAAATGTATTAAGCAACATATTTACACCTTGCGTACGGGCTACTGTCGACATATTACCATATAAATCCCATCCAGAAAAGGAAAGTATAGGCTTAACGTTTTCAAAATGCCATTGATAGAGTAACTTACTTTCGTCAAAGTGACGAACACAATATAAGCGGTAAATATATGCAACTATGGTCGAAACTAGAAAGATTAGTAATGCGTAAAAAATCAATTTATCAAAGTCTCCTGCAACCAATAAAAAAACTATCAACAATTTAAGTATGACATTCAGTATTTCTACATAAGCATATACATCCATCTTCTCATGAGCTATTATACATGCATTATAAGGTACTTGTGTGACTGATACAACAGCGGAAAGTATGGAGAACTGATATACCCACATTGCTGCATTCATTCTGTCGGCTGGTATCACAAGTTGTGTTTTCAGAAACCAAAGTCCAATAGTTTCGGCTATCAGAATTATTAATAATGCAATAGTTATATGGATTAATAATGCAGAATTGAAAGTGATTCTCAATTTATCCTTATTATTCTCCCCCATTTCATACATCAAAAAACGTGCTGTAGCTCCACTCATTGATGCATTAAGAAAAGAAAACATAGCAACAATTCCGCCGACCACATTATAAATGCCAAAATCTTCAACGCCCAAAACTTGTAACACGACACGCGAAGTATAGAGAGTTACAGTCATAATCAAGAGCATTCTTATATAAAGTAAGGCTGTATTTTTTGCTATTCGCTTATTGTTTTCGGATATGACTGATATCATTATACTGTATTATATAAGAACAATAATAAAATATAATCTTTACATCTTAACTTCATTCTTGAAAGCACTCATAAACGCCTTACCTAATAAGAACCAACCGATGGTACCGAAAATAGATAGAAATACAAATAGAAATATATAAATACTCCTCCTCATACTTGAAGATTCAATAGGTACAACCGCTGGTTCCACTATCGCAAAAACGGGCTTCCCCTCTTGTACTTTAGCTCTAGCTACCTGCAATTGATTAGCTACTTGACTATAAACTTGATAAAACAAGTTCATATCATTTTGTAACCGCTCCTGTTCCGCACGTACACTTTGAAGAATTAAATTATCATGTGCATCCACATAATCTGCATATTTTTTTTGAGCTACATAATACTCTTGCTTTCGCTCTTCAAATAGCTTTTCCAAATAAACACAATCTTCTTTTGCTTTTGAAGTCCGGTATGAAATAATATATTCTTGCAAACGATGAACTACGGAATCTGCAACAATCGCAGCTACTTTAGGATCTTGTAAAGTAACATTCACACTAGTGATAGCTGTTTTCTTATCAACTGTAGCCGTAATCTTTTTCTTTAACGCACCAATTTGAGCATTTTCGTCCTTTGTTAAGATTATTAATCTGCCTTGTAGTTTCTCCTTAGAAGATATTTCTTCTTGAATAAACCAAGACTTTACCAGACTATTAATGATTCCCGGCAAACCTATTACATAGTTCCACCAAGGTGATGACTCTGTCATCAAATAGGCAGAAAGCATTTTTGGTTCACCTTCGTTGTCAACGACCTCCATATTCAGTAACTCCAACAAAAAAGGAGTAGAAGATACGATATCAGATGATAAGGATGCATTTAAAGCATCAGTACCACTCTTTATACCAGTCCCCCCTCCCAAAAAAGAGGCGGCTACCCCAGCTATTCCACTATTTCCTTTCTCACCTCCCATCTCCGGTGAAAGTGTAACTCTTACCGTATATTCTTTAGGAATGCTTAATCCCACAATAATACCAATCACTAAACCGATAATAACTGCTTTATAAAGTTTCTTACGAATAGCTATTATTTTACGAATGATATCCAGTATATCAATCTCCAACTCTTTCGATTCCTCCTGCAATGATTGCTCTGACATAATTATCATTTCTTTATCAGATTAGCAATAGAAGCAATCATCATTCCCAATGAACTGAATGAAGTAGCATACCCTAGAATATTGCCGATATTCGCATTCTTCTTAGTCTTGCCAGGTACAATAATCTCACATCCCGGTTCTACCTGCTTTTTACCACTACCTTTCACCTTCGTTACCTGACCATTCATATAAACGATGAACTTCTTGCTTTTCTTCGCATTATCAGAATACCCGCCTGCTTGATTCAAATAATAGTCCACACTCTTACCGCTAATATAAGAAACTGTATTTGGAACCATCACAGCACCGTTAATAGTAACCGTATTATTATTTTTAGGAATTGAAATTACATCACCTTCACGCAACACAATATCGGCAGAACTTCCCGGTTTATCCAGTGCTTTTTCCAAATCGATACCAACAGTAAAAGTATCTTCAACACGGACACCCAAAGAATCAAGCATAGCTTCTCCCAATTGGCGACTCATCAAACGAATCACATCCCCCATACGTTTCTTCTCGCCGGCATTGGCTACACGAGTCAGTTTTGCACCACGCAAATAGGCGTAGTTCGTTACACCTCCGGCTTTGCTAATTAAATCAGAAAGACGTTCCTCACGGCTGGTCATAGCATAAGAACCGCCAAAAAGGATTTCCCCCTCTACCACTACATTCTGTTGGGGTTGATAGCCGGGACTTCGACGTACATAAACCTCGTCATAAGGTTGAAGTACAAATCCCGGCTTCCCATCCACCACAAACCCCTCTTTCAGGGAAAATGTATATATCTGACCGATTGTATCGTTGTCTACGATGCTTCGGGGATTTTTGATTCTGCGCGATACATCCACACGGACAATGGAAGCTGCTTCACGCAAACCACCAGCCTGAATGACAAGGTCTTCGAGCGTCATATTATCCGCATAGGGATAAGAGTCCGGCTGGGCCACTTCGCCGTGGATGACAACATTTCCTTTATCCTCCAAATCATGAATACTAGGAATATAAAGAATGTCGTTTTTCATTAAGATAATATTTGGGGAAGTACCGTCCATGATTGCTTTGATATCCACCGGAACAACTTCCGTTGTGAGGTCTTCCCGTTGACGGTAAAGAACAGCACGGTTCAGGAAAGCATCCCCTGTAAGACCTTGTGACTCGCAAACAAGCTCGCGAACGGTATTCAGTTTGCCGTTCAATTCATAAATTCCCGGACGGTAGACTGCACCACGGATTTCAAGCTTGTTGACAAAACGGTTGAGGATAGCTTCGGCTGTCACAACATCACCGTTTCTCATTTTATAAACACTGTAATCTAAATCCTTGACTGTATTTACTTCATACTCTTGCCCGTTCTGACGCACTACCCGCAAAGAACGGGTATAGGCATCCGCCTCAAATCCACCGGCATAACCGAGAAGAGTAGATAACGATTCGCCCTGCTTCATTTCGAAACGCATCGAACGCTTTACTTTTCCATCAATCTTTACCAAAACTTCATAAGCGGGAACAATGACCACATCACCTTCCTGAAGACGAATGTCATCTTGAACATTTCCCTTCATTATGAATTGGTAGACATCAATCGCAGCGATGTTCTTACCGCCCCTTACCAACTGGACATTGCGAAGGCTTCCTATATCACTGACTCCCCCTGCCCGATAGAGCGCATGAAACACAGTAGAAAAGGATGACAAAGCATAAGTGCCGGGCTGAACAACTTCACCCATCACATTGATCTGAATCGTACGTATGTTGCCCAGTGTCAGACGAATATCTGAAGTCGGGTCGACCGTATTATTAAGACCATTATATATCTTATTTAATGTTTTCTTGAGATAATTATTGGCTTCCGTAATCGTCAGCCCGTTCAAATTGACGGGGCCGATTTTCTGAATATTGATAGTACCGTCAGGAGAAATCTGCTGACGAATGGTGTTCTGGCTGGCTCCCCAAATATCAATAATCACCTCGTCACCCGGACCAAGACGGTAGTTTGAAGGAGTAGCAAGGTTAACACTAGGTTCAAAAGTCAAGTTTCGGGTATTGAATATATTTCTTCCGAAGACCTGGTTTCCACGTGCGAGGTCTTGTATACCCGGACGGTCTTCCAGCATATCGGAAGTATTTTCTTTCATTTCTTCACGCAGACGCGATTCATTAACGTCAGTGCCGGTGGCATTGGAAGTATTTACATTATTCTGACGTTCATATAGCTGCTTCACACGCATCGCCTGCTCCTTGGTCACACCTTTACGCGCCAGTTCCGAGGCCAATTGCTTTTGTTCTTTCCCTTGTCTGATGCCGTCTTTTACATATTCAAGGACTTGAGGGTCGCTCATGCCCTGAGCCATCAAAGGAGAAGAAACTCCCAGAATCAGAATAAACAGAAATGTACTAAAGTTTTTTTGTATTGTCATTGGTAATTCTTGTAGATTCTACATAACCGATCGGCATATCCACGCAAGCACAACCAAGCATATTCAAGCGAACTGCAATTTTACTCTTGCCTCCTATCGTGACAAGTTCGCCAACAAGTCCGCTCAGAGGACCTTTGATGACACGGACTTTCTCGCCACGCGCCAAAGGAGAATCGTTCATACAAACTGCTTCATCGGAATAATCGAGCATGAAACGGAAACGTGCCATCTGCTCATCGGGAATAACTGCCGGAGTGCTTTCCCCACGCATCACCATATAACGGCTGACCGTAGAAAATGAAAGGACTTCCATACGTTCTTTAGGATCGGCATGAACGAATACCATCATCGGAAGCAGTACAGTATTGACAACTTTACGACGGTCGCTCCATTGATGCACCTCTTGCTGGACAGGAACGAAAGTTTCGATTCCCATCTTAAACAAACGCTCGGCTACTTTCTTCTCGTGATGCATACGAACCAATGCTACATACCAGCGTTTTGAGTGCGCTACGCCTTCCCCTGTCCCACAACCGGGCACGGTGCTAATAGACTTTTCCTTTGTGAAAATCATATTTTTTTACCCCATGTTTATCCGTTACTTCTTAGGTAACGGATTTTTATTTGCTACAAAGATAGATAAAAATAATAATAGGAAACAAGCAAAAACTTCTTTTTTTCCTTTTTCTCTTAAATATAACCACATAAAAGTTTCTGAACATGGGGAATAATCCCTTCATGCTCTGTGACTTTCTGTTTCCTAACTTCAAAAAACGTTTGTTTTGAAGATTAGGTATCCATTTCCTTTCTTCCCTCATGTTGCCTTTTTTCCTTTTTATTGTATTTGTATGCGTTCTGGCCGTATATCATCCGTTACCTAAGAAGTAACGGAACTATGAAGTCCCTAAACCCTAATACTTTAGCTACATCATTCCGAGCTTATTTAAAACTCTTCACGTAAGAATAATTCAACTTATTTACTTTTGTTCTCTCTTCCAGTTCAAAGCCTTTTAAATAGATTTGTGTTGTCTTGATTGATTTATGCCCCAGCGATTCGCTTATCATTTCGATAGGAACCCCTCTGTACTTCGCAGTGGTGGCCCAAGAATGACGTAACGTATAAGACGTTACGGACGAGCGTATCCTCAACTGCCTCGACAGGCACTTCAAATCATTGTTAAAACGTCTCAAAGCCGACTGATACTCGCGATACGCCTTTTCCTCAGTTTTCTTATATTCACCGCTCAATATTCGGAAAAGATAGTCGTTTTTGCCGGAATTAGCCACACTATATTCATTGCACAAACGGGCAATGGCATCCTGCGCCGAATCCAGAATTTCGATGCTCATAGGCGTACCGGTTTTCATACGGTTGTACTTCAAAAGTCCCTGCTCCATATTAGACTTTTCCAAATGGGCGAAATCCACAAAAGGCATACCGCAGAACTGGAATAACAGATTGGCGACAGCCTGCGTATGGCGAAGTTTCTCCGTCTTCGGATCTTCATTCAGCAGCGTATGAAGCTCGTGTATCGGAATCGCCTTTTTCTGCCGGGTATCGACACCTGTAAACACATCCCGGAACAAGCCTGGTATATAAGGAGCCTGCCTACTGTCGACACCACGGTTGTAGATACAACGCAGCATACGCATATATGTAGAAATCGTATTAGGCTTCAAACGCAAAGCCACCAAATAGTTGCTATACGCCTTCAACGTATCACGGGTCACCTTACCGAAAGTAAGGTTTTGATTCCCGCAAAATTTCGAGAAAGAACGGATAGCATGTTTGTACACATGCGCCGTTGAATAACGGCCCTCCTTCCGCAAACGCTCAATGTAATCGTTTGCACAATTAGTAAACTGATTTTTCTTCATAAATAAATAATTACTCATCTGGTTAGCCATCAAATGACGGATTGAATATAACAAGATTACAGGTAAAATAGGTCACTATTTTAGGAATACTCACTGTTTCCCATTAAAATTCGAATATTTTCTAAAAAAAGAATCGCGATGATGCAGTATTCCGGGAATTTCTGCATTTACCTTACAAAGACAAGAAATAAAAAAGATAATCAGACCTATATCATAAGACCTAAAACCTAAGCTTGACAAGTGGGGAAAAAATAGGAAAGAGAGAGAGAGTTTTATTAACGTCCCCAAATGAGAACCCCCTGCTAACTTCACGGTCAGCAGGGGTTTTATTCAGAATTTAATAATGACAGAGTCAATGATGGCAGAGCTCAGAGTGGCAGCAGAGTTCAGAGTGACAACCAACGCACCCCACCGATACTCCCCTCTTCTACTTGCAGTATTTCTTAATCAGTTCGTCCACGTTCGGGTCGCCCAGTTCCTTCGCTTTCTTAAAGTTTCCGCAAGCCTCGTCCGTCTTCTTCAACTGTATCTGGCAAAGTCCCAGCAAACGGTAGGCTTCACCATACTTCGGATCTGCCTTCAGGATACCATTCAAAATTTGAATAGCCTCTTCATAGCGTCCTACGCGCAGATTTACCACAGCATGCTCAGCCTGATAAGTCAGGTCTGCCGGATTCAACTCGACAGCCTTCGCAATATCATCCAATGCACGTTGATATTGGCGTGCTTTCAAAGCAGCCTGTTCGCGATAATAATAGAATACATCATTCACCTGACCGTTGACAGCTTTAAAATAAGCATCATAATCAAGCATCGCATTTCGCGGTTCTCCGGCATTCATATTTATCTGTGCACGTTCCAGCAAATAAGGGGCAAAGTCGGCGGTAATCGGTTGCGGGCAACGGGCGATGCAGCTATCCATCAATGCCAGAACTTCTTTCGGTTTGGCTTTCATCAGCTCCTTCGTCTTGGCAGTACTGAAAAACGTGGCAGCAGAAGCCATATTGCTGGCATTTACTTTTTCATAAGCCGCCAAAGCTCCGGCATAATCCTGCCGGGCAAATAAAATATCCCCTTCCAGTTGCACGTAGATAGGCAGCGGGTCGATAGCAATCGCCTGACGGACATTCTTCAAAGCAGTATCATACGTCCAGTCTTTATACGTTTTCTCCGGTTTCGATAGTTGATAAGCATACATCAGCTTACCTATATTATAATATACATCATCCTTCTTCTGCGCTATTTTCAGAGCCTGATTAAAGTCGGCAACGGCTTTATCGAACCAGGATTGATCGTCCTTACCTTTAGCTATGTAATAATTCGCACGGCGCAGATACCCATCTACATTAGCAGGAAACTGGCGGATAAAATCATCCAGCAACATACCGTAATCCTCTCCCGACAGGCTGGAAGAAGCCATGAACAAGTACACCAATGCTTGATCTTCCGTATCGGGCAACCCCTTCCGGATACCGATACTTTTCAGTGCCGCATCCCCCAAAGAAAGAGCGCTAATCTTCTGGGACATGGCAAAGGCAGCTCCGGCAGCATAGCAGGTAGTCACCGTGTCAAGTCCGGACGACTTCTGCGCGATACCGAACACCTGACCTTCCACGTTCATCACCGGACAGCTCACCATCTTGTCTTTCATCTGCATGCTCAACGTATAGTAATGATATTCGCCAGCCACCTTGGCAACCTCTTTCACCTTCCCCGATACACAAGCAATACTTTTCTGCGTAGAATAAGGAAGCATCCACGCATCAGCCCCCACTGCCGGCGCTGTTTTTGCCACCACCAATGCAGGAACTTTCTTTTCGGTAATAGCTACACGAAACTTGATAACATCATACATATCATTCGCCCCCAGTATGGTACTGACAGGCATTTGCTTGCCCTCGGCCGTGATAACCACCGCACGCTCGGCACCTTTAAAAAGAGAATAATCGGACAGAGCCAGCCCGTCTTCGGATACAAAAAATCCGTTTCCGGTATTCAGCATCTTATCATTCTTGTCGTAAGTCACCACAGAGAAGACAGCGCGTTTCGCCTTCTCTACCCATTTAGGAGTTTGTGCCATGCTTCCCTGTGCCAGAAAGACAAACAGCAAAGGCAGGATTAAAATCTTCTTCATATCAGTCGTTGTTTCTTTGTTTCACAGCTTCATAAATCAGGATACCGGCAGCAACGGAAACATTCAGAGACTCGATTGTCCCCAACATCGGTATCTTCACCCATTCGTCGCAGAGCGCCAGGTTCTCATAAGACACCCCCGTATCTTCCGCACCCATGATGATGCATAAAGGTCCTGTATAATCCGCTTTCGTATACTCATAATCCCCCTTCTCGGTGGCAGCCACAATACGGAAACCGCTGTCTTTCAAGTATTGCAGCGTCGAACGCAAATTCTGTTCACGACATACCGGAAGCGTATGCAACGCCCCTGCGGAAGTCTTCACGGCATCCGCGTTCACCGACGCACTGCCACGGGCAGGAATAATCACAGCATCTACGGCGGCACACTCGCAAGTACGGGCAATCGCACCAAAATTACGTACATCCGTCACCCCGTCCAGCATCACAAAAAACGGATTCTTACCCTGTTCGAACAAGAAAGGGACAAGATCTTCCGTCTTCTGATAAGTCACCGAAGAAATGAAAGCAATCACACCTTGATGATTCTTCCGTGTGATACGGTTGATACGCTCCACCGGAACACGCTGAACAGGAATCAGCAGACCTTTCAAAGCTGCAAAAAGTTCCTTGGAAAGTTCACTCTGAATGTCTTTCTTTACCAGAATTTTATCAATCTCTTTTCCAGCCTGAATGGCTTCTATCACGGCACGAACGCCGAAAATCATTTCACTTTTATCTAACATCGCGGTTATTTACTATTTTACTATTTACCAGTTAACTATTTGTCTGCCCCTAATCGCTACTTGCTGTTTAACAGAGCTTTGGCGTTACTGAGAGCGGCTTCGGTCAGCGTAGCGCCGCTCAACATATGAGCAATTTCCTCTACCCGTTCTTCATCGGTGAGACGGCGGATATGGCTATTCGTTTCCGTATCACTGTCTTTCTTATATACTTTATAATGCGCACGTCCGCGGGCAGCGATTTGCGGCAAGTGGGTGATGCTGATAACCTGGCGGTTCTGCTCGCCCATCTCCTGCATCATGTCCGCCATGCGGTCGGCTATCTCACCGGATACTCCGGTATCAATTTCATCAAATACGATAGTCGGCAACTTCACGGCTCCGGCAATCATCGCTTTGATGGAAAGCATGACGCGGGCTATTTCACCGCCCGAAGCCACGGAAGATATACTCTGCAACATACCGTTCTTATTGGCGGAGAACAGGAAATTGACCGTATCTTCCCCTTGCAATCCCGGTTCTTTCTTGAGTCCCATTTCCACCTGAAAACGAACGTTCGGCATTCCCAGCGGAACCAGTCGGGCAGCCAGTTGCTTTTCCACCTCACGGGCAGCCTTCGTACGGGCTTTGGTGAGCAGTTCCGCCTGCTGTTTCACTTGTTTGTACAGCTCTTCCTTGCAACCGGTCAATTCGGCAATACGGTCATCATAAGAAGTGATAGCGGATAGTTTGTTACGATACTCTTCCGTCAACGCTATCAGTTCGTCGAGTGTCTGCACGCGATGTTTCTGCTGCAGGGAATAAATCAGGTTCAACCGCTCATTTACTTCATCGAGCCGCATAGGGTTGAACTCTACGGAATCGCTTTGCGAAGAGACCTCGTGCGAAATATCTTTCAATTCGATATAAGCACTTTCCATCCGTTCAGTAAGTTCCTTGGCAGGCTGATACACCCTTTGCAGACTGTTCAGCGTGTTCAGGCTATCCTTCAAATAAGAAAGTAAACCACCTTCATCGGAAACAAAAGACTGTTCCACCCGATAAAGCCCCGCCTTGATTTCTTCCGCATGACTCAGCATTTCGGCTTCCTGTTCCAGCTCTTCCTGCTCGCCTTCGGAAAGGTCTGCTTCTTCGAGCTGCTCCAGTTGGAAACGGATATAGTCTTCATCCGCACGGCTTTTCTCCGCCAATGCCACCAACTCCGCCAATTCGCGCTCAGTCTGCTTCCATTCGGCATAACGGGCATGGTATTTCTCCAACGCAGCATCATTATGTGCCAAGATATCAAGCACATTCAACTGGAAACCTTCTTTATTGAGCAACAGATTCTGATGCTGTGAATGTACGTCAATCAACAGTTCGCCCAGTTCCTTAACCTGTGCCAGCGAAGCGGGAGTATCATTGATGAATGCCCGGCTCTTACCGGACGCATGCACTTCGCGACGCAAAATGCACTCCTCGTCATACTCCAGTTCATTATCTTCAAAAAATGGGCGCATACCGTAGCCCGATATATCAAAACGAGCCTCTATTATACATTTGGAAGCTCCACGACGAATGGCCTTCACATCAGCACGCTGCCCCAGCAGCAGTCCGATAGCTCCCAGAATGATTGATTTTCCGGCTCCCGTTTCACCTGTTATAACAGAGAAGCCTGTCTCGAAACCGATATCCAGCTTCTCTATCAATGCGTAATTCTGAATGTATAGCGAACGTAACATTGGAATAAATTGAGAGTTAAGAGTTGAGAGTTGAGAGTTCCAATCCATCAGCCAGACGGTCGACAATATCTTGCGCCACTTCCGTTTTCGGTTTCAGCGGATAATCCGTCCGGCCTTTCCGGTCGATGATACTGATTTTATTGGTATCGTAGCGGAAACCGGCCCCTGCGTCATTCAATGAATTGAGCACGATAAAGTCGAAGTTCTTGCGTTCCAGCTTGCCTTCGGCATTCTGCTGCTCGTCATTGGTTTCGAGGGCGAAGCCTACCAACACCTGTCCTTTTCTTTTCGTGGCTCCCAGAGCGGCTGCAATGTCCTTCGTTGCCCGAAGATGCAGTGTCAGTTCTTCTTCCTTCTCCCGCTTTATCTTCCTGCCGGCCACTGTCTCCGGACGATAATCAGCTACTGCCGCACAGAGAATTGCTGCGTCGGCATCAGCAAAACAGGCTTGCGAAGTGGCATACATTTCCTCCGCAGATTCCACATCGACACGGCAGATACGGGAGTGTTTCGTCTCCAGTTGCACAGGCCCCGCAATCAGCGTAACTTCCGCACCACGGCGGGCACATTCTTCCGCCAGGGCAAATCCCATCTTTCCCGAAGAGTAATTACCGATAAAACGGACAGGGTCTATCTTTTCGTAAGTCGGTCCGGCTGTTATCATAATCTTTCGTCCTTGCAACTCACCGCTTGCCGAGAAAAACTCGTCTAATGTGCGGATAATGACTTCCGGCTCCTCCATACGTCCCTTCCCTACCAGATGGCTGGCAAGCTCTCCCGTTCCCGGTTCGATAATATGATTGCCGAACGAGCGCAGTATATCCAAGTTCTTCTGAGTGGAAGGATGGGCATACATATCCAAGTCCATGGCAGGAGCTACGAATACGGGAGCTTTCGCCGAAAGATAAGTGGTTATCAGCATATTGTCGGCTATTCCGTTCGCCATCTTGCCGATGGTAGAAGCGGTGGCGGGCGCAATCAGCATGGCATCCGCCCACAAGCCGAGGTCAACATGACTGTTCCACGTACCGTCACGCTGGGCAAAAAACTCGCTGATGACCGGTTTGCTGGTCAAAGCCGAAAGAGTGATGGGAGTAATAAATTCTTTTCCCGCCGGAGTAATTACGACTTGCACTTCCGCCCCTTGCTTAATGAGTCCGCGGATAATATAGCAAGCCTTGTACGCGGCAATACTGCCGGTAATTCCAAGAATTATCTTTTTTCCTTTTAGCATTATTTTGTAATCAAATTACTCATTTCACGCAGACGGATTTTGGTCAATACCGCCTTAGTGTTCAGCGTGAAATCGCTGTTCAAAATCCAACTGTAATATCCGGGATCTTTCTTCAGAACCTCGGCTACGGACATTCCTTTGTATTTTCCGAAGTTAAACACTTCCACCCCATTATCATCATACACCATGCGTCCTGCAAAGTCCACATTCTTACTGTAACTGGAGTAATCTGCCAGATATGCAATATCATTCTCAAGGTCGGGATAACGGTCAAGTTGCGCCTTCAACACTTCGTAGGTAGCCCGTGTATCCGCTTCTGCGGTATGCGCATCCTCCAAATTCTTTTCGCAATAGAACTTGTAGGCGGCAGACAGGGTACGTTGCTCCATTTTGTGGAAAATCACCTGTACGTCTACAAATTTCCGCTTCGTCATGTCGATATCTACTCCGGCACGCAGAAACTCTTCCGCCAAAACCGGAATATCAAAACGGTTGGAGTTGAATCCAGCCAAGTCACAGCCCTCGATATCACGGGCAATGTTCTTTGCCACTTCTTTGAAAGTAGGACAGTCGGCTACATCCGCATCATAAATGCCATGCACGGCGGAAGACGCTTCCGGTATGTGCATTTCGGGATTGATACGCAGCGTTTTCGCCTCCTCGTTCCCGTTCGGGTACACTTTCAAATAACAGATTTCAACAATGCGGTCTGTGTTGATATTGGTTCCGGTCGTCTCAAGATCGAAAAAGACGATGGGGTTTTTCAGGTTTAATTTCATTTCTTGTTATTTTATAATCACCTCAGATTAAACAGATTCACACAGACTCAAATTCTCTCAAGGAAAATCTCATCTGTGTGAATCTGTCCAACCGTATAGTAAAATTTAATTAATCGTTCAGCATCATAGGCATCAGTAGCATCAACAGGTCTTCGTTCTCTTCCTGTTCGACAGGGATGATAACTCCGGCACGTGACGGGTCTGCCAATTCGATAACCACCTCGTCAGCCGAGATATTATTCAGGATATCAATCAGGAAAGTAGACTTGAAACCGATGCTCATTGGGGTACCTGCATACTGGCATACCTGCGTTTCTTCGGCAGAAGTGGAGAAGTCGATGTCCTGTGCGGAAATCACAATCTGGTTTTCCTGCATACGGAGCTTAATCAAACTGCTCGCTTGCGACGAGAAAATAGATACACGGCGTAGGGCACCTACCAACTGCTGGCGGTCTACGGTCACCTTGTGAGGGTTGTTTTGAGGGATTACCGAGTTGTAGTTCGGATAACGCCCTTCGATGAGACGGCACACCATGCGGTATTGTTCAAGCATGAATACGGCGTTGCGTTCGTCAAACTCAATAATCACGGTTCCCTGTTCTTTCGGCAGCAGGTTCTTCAACAGTGTAGCTGGTTTCTTCGGCAGGATGAAGGCTGCGCGTTCGTTGCCTTTGGCTGCCAACGTCTTGCAACGCACCAGTTTATGACCGTCCGAAGCCACCATGGTGATGTCTTCTGTTGTAATATCGAAATAAATACCGTTCATCACGGGACGAAGTTCGTCGTCGGCAGTGGCAAATACGGAACGGTTGATACCACCCAGCAATACCTCCGCATCCATTTCTACGCGGACTGCATTGTCGCCCAGCGTGGCCGACTGCGGAAATTCATCCGCGTTCTGCCCCATCAGGCTGTATTTTCCGTTCTGGTACTGCACTGTGATTTCGTAATTCTCCGGATTGATGTCAAATGTCAACGGTTGTTCCGGTATTTCTTTCAGTGCATCAAGCAATGTTTTCGCTACTACGGCAAAACGCCCGTTTGTATCGCCATTCACTTCAACGGTAGTCACCATCGTTGTTTCGCTGTCGGATACAGTCACAGACAATGTTCCGTCTTCCAGTTCGAAGAGGAAACAATCGAGAATTGGCAGCGCATTTTTTGAATTAATCACACGGCTGATGGCCTGTAAATGGCTGGAAAGAGCAGTACTTGAAACGATAAATTTCATATATTTTCGTGTATTTAAGTTTTAAATGTTCTATCGCACAAAGTTACGAAAAAAGATTCGTGCCACCCAACAAAACAAAAGAAAAAACAGAGTTTGTGTGAGGGATATTCCTAAAAAATCGTAACTTCGCCGCAGAATTTAAATTAATCGCAATGGAATTTACAGGAAAAATTATCGCTATACTCCCCCCGAGAGGCGGAGTTTCAAAGACTAGCGGCAACGAGTGGAAATCACAAGAGTTCGTTATCGAAAACCACGACCAATATCCGCGCAAAATGTGCTTCGATGTATTCGGTGCGGACAAAATCGAGCAGTTCAACATTCAGATGGGCGAAGAACTGACCGTATCGTTCGACGTTGATGCCCGCCAGTGGCAAGACCGTTGGTTCAACAGTATCCGTGCATGGAAAGTTGAACGTGTCGGCGCAGGTGCTCCGATGGCTCCGGGTGCTCCCGTTCCACCGCCGGCTCCGTCAGCTACTCCGGACTTCACACCGGGCGATGCAAAAGACGACCTGCCATTCTAATCTAAGCCGAAAAGTATTCCGCTTAACGATACAGATAAAAAAACTCCCGGTGAGAATGATTCTTGCCGGGAGTTTTTTTACGCCCACACTTTGTAAAGATTCCGCCACGGGCTAAACAGGCTTCATCCCAGGGATGAACGGCAGTCTGCTGCGGGACGGGAAAAATCTGCCCACGGGTTACGGAAGGAACCAGGCAACATCAACCACAGCACTTCTCCTTTTCTCAGAATCCCATCAGCAACAGCAGCAGCTTTTTCTCTTTCTTTTTCTTTCTGTTTTTTATATTCTTTTCTACTCTCTTCTCTTCTCTTGGGTTATGGTTGGGTTTTTACGCCCTGCCAGAAGGCGTTTCAGAAGTTTTTTTGATGCAAAAAAAGAGGCATACTTTTCGACTAGTTTTTTGTAGGTTTTCCGTAGATATTCCATTGGGGTTTCATTGGGTTTTCTACTTTTCAAATCCGGTAATTCTTAGTTGAAACGCCCCCTTCTTCCACATAGAAAAAAGACTGTCGAATGAGATTTCCGAGCAGGATTTTACTCGGTTTTATACCGCAAAACGATATTGGGATACACCACTCCATCAGCACAGGTGAACTGGGCAAAAAGTATAAAATTGCGAAAAAAACCGGAGTTGCGCAGGAAGAAATCCGGCACGAAATGGACTTGTTTTTCCGCCTGATGAAACAGGTGGTCGAAGTCTGCCATCAGCATGAAATGATAAGAATCGGAGAGGCTATCCATTCCTGCCCGGTACGCTATCGCTCCATCAAGTACGTCGCCTTTATCCAACTGGCGTATGTAGCGCG
This sequence comes from Bacteroides sp. f07, assembly GCF_042854785.1. Taxonomy (NCBI): domain Bacteria; kingdom Pseudomonadati; phylum Bacteroidota; class Bacteroidia; order Bacteroidales; family Bacteroidaceae; genus Bacteroides; species Bacteroides sp. f07. Next base: position 2,656,694 of record NZ_BAABXI010000001.1, read on the forward strand.
ACAGGCTGTCTTCATCGGGAGCCAGCAATAGACGCCCGCCATAGAATACGGCATACATATGCGGTGTCGGTTTCACAAAGGTAGTTAGTTGCGTAAACAACGTTGTTTGAGGCAAGCGGTAGACGGGATATGCCTTATTGGCAGTATAACAAAAAGTTATACGGGGCGTCTTCGCCCCTTCTTCGGCAGGAGCAGTGTTGACAAGTGAGCGCAGCATCCGTTCTGCTTCCGTCACGTCCAGCACAGACAGACTCAGAACAGCCGCCGCACCCTGCAACGTGTCTTCACGCTGAAACAGACAGGCCACCAAATCGTGTCCGGTATTCTCCATCAGATAGCGCGACAATTCCCGGTTTCCTTCCTGCATCTCGGCAGTACGGCCTGCGGTCGCATATGCCTGCATGTCTCCGTAAGAGAGCAAGGACGTCCAGTCCGTGATGCTTTGTCTGCTGAAATAAAAAGCGGTAGAAGGCAATACTTCACCCGGAAATCCTTTCACGGATTCCTGTTGGCGGAGCAGGTTGATAAAGTTAAAGCAGGTATCCGCGTCATGGCTGACTCCTGTAAAATAGATAAAATCGTCCTTCATCTTCATATCGAACTCCGTCCATCCCATCATGCCGTTCACACGGGTGTATATAGTGGCGGCAGCCGTACTTTTCTTCGGAGCAAGCACTCCCGTGAACGTAGGGTCGTCCGCCAGCGAACCGCCTTTCTTATAGACATCAATAACGTCTTCCACCAATTTCTTTTGGAAACTCAACGCCATGAAATCGGGTGTCAGGTAGCAGGCAAGGAAATCGCCGTCCGACAGAGGGTAAATCATTATTTCCTCTCCTTTGTAGTCGAATTTCTTCGGTGGATAGAGCGACGAGATGTATTTCTGCGTGAATCTGTCAATCAATTCCCTGTCTCCATTTCCCAAACGGCAATAAAGCACTTGATTACGGTCATTATCCGGTTCGTGGAAGCTAATCAACATTTGATTCATTTGCCGGCTCAAGCCGTGGGGACTGTCTTCCGAAAGCGCATAGAGCGACTGTTTCAGGTAAGAGAAAAGTTTGGAGACGTGTAGGTATTGGTGATTCTTGCTACACGTCAAACCGTCTATCTCGGTGACAAACTCGAGCACGTCATCAGTTGCAAATACTGCGGAAGCGGTGGTCGGCACCAGTTCGTAGAGGTTGAAATCCTTCTGCCCTTCGGCTGCCGACAGTCTGAAAAAAGAGTATAGGGCGAAACCTGCGCACAAGAGTACAACAGAAGAAGTGACCGCTATTTTCACTATCGTACGAAGTTTCATAATATTCGCTGTTTATCGGTTAGGTGCAAAAATAATAAATTCTACAAAGAAAACAAAACTTTTGCTAAATATTTCACCGACAATCAGAGATGAATTTCCAATCCGTCATATGCCAGGTGAATATCCTCCGGGAGCTCCCGTTCAACCTCGGCATGCAAGCCCATGTCATGGCTCATATGTATAAAGTAGGTTTTCTTTGCCTGAATACGCCGCGCGACTGCCAACGCTTCCTCCAAACTCTGATGCGTGGGATGCGGGGCAATCCGTAGTGCATTCACTATCAAAACATCTATCCCCGCCAATTGTTCAAAAGATTCTTCGGGCATGGTCAGCATATCGGTGATATAGCCCAGTTTCCCGATGCGGTAGCCTAGAATCGGCAAGCGTCCGTGCATGACGCGCAGGGGAAGTATTTCCGTATGGTTAATAAAAAAGCTCTGTCCCGGCTCTATTTCCTGCAAAGGGATGTCGGGCACGCCGGGATAACGGTGGTCTACGAAACAGTAGGGCATGCGCAGGCGCAATGCTTCCGCTACATATTCTTCGGCATAAATCGGCACGGAACCGAAGCGGCAGAAGGGACGCAAATCATCCAGTCCGCCTACGTGGTCGTAGTGCTCATGCGTGATGAGCACGCCGTCTATCCGTTCGTAAGGGAGATGCAATACTTGTTCCCGGAAATCGGGACCGCAGTCTATCAGTATCCGTGCGTCGTCTGTCTCTACGATAGCAGACGTACGCAAGCGATTATCTTTCGGGGCGGCAGAAGTACAGACCGCACACGTACAGCCAATCTGGGGCACTCCTGTCGATGTTCCACTTCCTAAAATTATTACTTTCATTTCTCTTGTCACACAAAATTTACTTCAGGATGAATGTCTATGCCGAACTTCTCACGCACGGCAGCCCTCACAGCATCCGAAAGCGCAATAATGTCACTGCCTTCCGCCCCACCCCGGTTCACCAGGACAAGCGCCTGCTTATCGTGCACTGCCGCGGGGCCCAAGGCTTTTCCTTTCCATCCGCATTGGTCTATCATCCATCCCGCGGGGATTTTCACCCGCCCGTCAGGCAGTTCATAATAGGGCATCCTCGGATATTCCTGTTGCAAGGCCAGCAGTTTTTCTTTAGGGACGATGGGGTTCATAAAGAAGCTGCCTGCATTTCCCATTACCTTCGGGTCGGGCAACTTGCTTTCGCGGATGTCAATGATTACTTTCCGGACTACCGGCAACGTCAGTGCAGGGTATTTGTCAAGCTCCTGACGGATGGTTCCGTAGTCGAGTGTGTAATGTTCCTCTTTGCCAAGCCGGAAACGCACGTGGGTGACAAAGACCGACTTATTCTCAGGGCGCTTGAAGATACTGTCGCGATAGGCGTACCGACATTCTTCTACGGAATAAACGCGCTCCTCACCCCGAATGTTCACTGTCTCCACAGCGGTTATCAGGTCTTTCGCCTCGACACCGTAGGCTCCGATGTTCTGCACGGCACTTGCTCCCACTTCACCGGGAATCAAGGAGAGATTTTCCGCGCCGTACCATCCGTGTGCCACGCAGTATGCCACAAAGTCATCCCATACAACGCCTGCACCCACCCGCACGGACACGAAGCGCGAATCTTCTTCCGTCACTTCGATTCCTTCGATGCGAGAATGGAGTATCAACCCGTCATAGTCTTTGGTAAACAGCAGGTTACTGCCGCCACCTATATGCAAAAAAGGTGTCGTAACGGCACCTTGAGCAATCTGTTGTTGCAATTCTTCTACTGAAGTATATTCTAAAAAACGGGCGGCACTGACATCAATGCCGAATGTATTGTAAGACAAAAGAGAATACATCATCTATACTGTTTTAGGGTTATATACTTGTATCTTCAAACTTATACAGCTCCCATTCTCCGGCTTTCCGGCGGAAATAAAGGATGTTGGAGAAGCCGTTGCCTATACCTTTCAAGGCAAGGATTTTCATATTGGAATTGTCATCATTCCGCTGTCCGTAATTGATATTGGAGAGACGCTCGGAAGGCAGTTCGGGCTTGAAGGCGAACCACTGGTTGACATCGAGGCTCGTCTCCAGAATGGAAAAGTCATCATCGGGGTCACTGGTGACGAAAGCCAACGGGTCGCTCACACGCTGACTCTGAAAGAGACTGTCGGTGGCAAAACGCCCGAAGAACTCTACAAAGTTCTCCTTGTCATTCCGTTCGATAGGACGCAGATTGATTGCTTCCAGTATCCACGCTCCTTTGATACGCTCAAAATAATACCTCTTCATCATCCGTGTCTTGACGAATATCCATTCTACCTGTACGGATGTGAGCGAGGTGTCTCCTACCAAGTCCATATCTTCTTCTCTATCAAACAGGAGCGTATAATAGTGCTGTTTGGTGAATAAGTTTTCATGCTTCCAGTGGCGTTCGTCGATATTCGACTTCTCGTCTCCATTGTAGTAGGGCAACGGAAATTTCACACGCTGACGCTGCAAGGCATCATCGGAAGCAAAATTATAGACAAAATCGTCGAAAGATTCGTCAGCCTGTATAGGCTGCGGATCTTCCGGCAATTTATCTTCGGGGATAGAATCAGTCTGATGACGGATTGAATCCACTTCTTGAGTAATAGATGCGAAGGGGTCAATCTTGGATTTCTTGTTGTTACAAGAACTCAGCATACTGAGCAATATGACCCCTGCAATTAGTTTTTTCATTATTTCAATTTCTCTCTTAACTTTTCAAGCATATCCACCGTCATGCTTTCCAAATTGTAGGCCGGCTTCCACCCCCACTCTTCACGAGCACAAGTGTCGTCCAGGCTATCGGGCCAGCTATCAGCGATGCGCTGCTTCAAGGGGTCTATGTCATAAACCATCTCGAATTGCGGCACGTGCTTCTTGATTGCCTGATAAATCGTCTCCGGGTCGAAACTCATAGAGGCGATATTGAAAGCATTGCGATGTATCAATTTTGCCGGGTCGGCTTCCATCAGCGTAATGGCTGCGTTCAGCGCGTCCGGCATATACATCATATCCATCAGGGTGCCTTGTTTGATGGGGCACACGAATTTTTCTCCTTTCACTGCCGAATAATAAATGTCGACAGCATAGTCAGTGGTTCCGCCACCCGGAGGTGTCACGTTCGAGATAATGCCCGGAAAACGGACTGCGCGCGTGTCGACACCATATTTGTTAAAATAATAGTCGCTCAGCAACTCGGTGGTTACTTTGGTGACTCCATACATCGTACGAGGACGCTGGATAGTATCCTGCGGTGTTTGTGTGTGCGGCGTAGTTGCACCGAACGAGCCGATAGAACTGGGAGTAAACACTGCGCATCCTTGTTCGCGTGCCACTTCCAATACGTTCCACAATCCGTCGATACCTATTTTCCAAGCCAACTTGGGCTTCGACTCTGCCACGACCGACAACAGCGCGGCAAGATTATAAATCGTATCAATCTGATACTCCTTCACCACAGAAGCTATCGCTTCTGCATCCGTCACATCTGCAATAGCTGACGGGCCTGACTCTTTCAACTCTCCTTTAGGTTCTGCACCCGGGATGTAACCAGCTACTACATTTGCATTTCCGTAACGTTTACGTAGCTCCATCGTTAGTTCGGAGCCAATCTGTCCGGTGGCTCCAATAATCAAAATGTGTTTCATTTTTTCTTCGTACTTAAATTATTAAGCTAAATAGCGCACAAAGTAAGCACTTTTTTTTCAGATTTTAATCAAAAAGACATTGTTATTCCAAGAAAAATTGTGTCCTTTGTAATCGAACTTAATTACTCAAACACTATGTACGGTAAAATGAAAGATTTCCTCAGCCAGACATTGGCTGAAATCAAGGAAGCCGGTCTTTATAAAGAAGAACGACTGATCGAAAGTGCGCAGCAAGCTGCCATCACTGTAAAAGGTAAAGAAGTGCTGAACTTCTGCGCCAACAACTACCTGGGACTATCCAATCACCCCCGACTGATTAAAGCTTCCCAGGAAATGATGAACCAACGCGGATACGGTATGTCGTCCGTACGCTTCATCTGTGGAACACAAGATATACACAAGGAACTGGAAGCCGCTATCTCTGACTATTTTCAAACAGAAGACACGATTCTATATGCTGCCTGCTTCGATGCAAACGGTGGTGTATTCGAACCACTTTTCTCGGATCAGGATGCCATCATCTCGGATTCTTTGAACCATGCTTCTATTATCGATGGTGTACGCCTTTGCAAAGCCAAACGTTACCGCTATGCCAACGCTGACATGAACGAACTGGAAAAATGTCTGCAAGAAGCACAAGCTCAACGTTTCCGCATTATCGTTACCGACGGGGTATTCTCCATGGATGGCAACGTCGCTCCGATGGACCAGATTTGCGACCTTGCCGAGAAGTATGATGCACTGGTTATGGTAGACGAGTCTCACTCTGCGGGTGTGGTAGGTGCTACGGGACATGGCGTAAGCGAACTATATAAGACGCACGGACGTGTGGATATATATACAGGCACTCTGGGCAAGGCCTTCGGCGGTGCGCTGGGCGGATTCACCACCGGCCGCAAGGAGATTATCGATCTGCTGCGCCAGCGGAGCCGTCCGTATCTGTTCTCCAACTCACTGGCTCCGGGCATTATCGGTGCAAGCCTTGAGGTATTCAAGATGCTGAAAGAGAGCAATACGCTGCACGACAAGCTCGTTGAGAATGTTAATTATTTCCGCGACAAGATGACGGCTGCGGGATTTGATATCAAACCGACCCAGAGTGCTATCTGCGCTGTGATGCTGTATGACGCGAAATTGTCTCAGATTTATGCAGCACGCATGCAGGAAGAGGGTATCTATGTGACCGGATTCTATTATCCGGTGGTTCCGAAAGACCAGGCACGTATCCGTGTACAGATTTCCGCAGGACACGAGAAGGAGCATCTCGACAAGTGTATCGCTGCCTTTATCAAAGTAGGTAAAGAACTCGGTGTACTTAAATAAAACATTTTCTTTTCTTCCGTTGTTATTATAGCAAGCATAAGATTGCGGCAATAACAACGGAAGATTTTTAATTTATATATGGAAGAACTGACTCTCACCACTCCTACCCTGCTTTTCTCGGCAGTCTCACTGATTTTATTGGCTTATACCAATCGTTTCTTATCGTATGCACAGCTCGTACGCCAACTGCGCGACCGTTACATGGAGAATCCCACGGATATTACCGTAGCGCAAATCGAGAATTTACGGAAACGTCTGAACCTTACCCGCACCATGCAGGGGCTGGGGATTGCCAGCTTGTTCCTTTGCGTGGTCAGTATGTTTTTCATCTATATCGGATTGCAACAGCTCTCTGCCTATGTATTCGGGGTGGCTTTGTTGCTACTCATCGCTTCTCTCGGCGTATCTTTTCGGGAGATACAGATTTCTACCCGTTCACTGGAGATTTATCTGGGAACAATGGAGAAAGGGAAAAATAAAAAATAAAAAAAGCCGCCCGGAACAAATCCGGACAGCTTTCTCATCATATAGTATAAATATATTCTCAGACTATTATCAACGTTGTCCCAGTTGTGAGTCAACAAAGAAGATACCAGTATCACCGGCTTTCTTGATTTTATCAACGATTCCTTGTGCAGTAGCTTCTTCTTCTACTTGTTCGCGAACGAATCCCCACAGGAAGTCTTGGGTTGCTTTATCTTTTTCAGCAGCAGCTACGTCAACCAGCTTGTCTATCAATGCAGAGACATGGCATTCGTGTTGGTAAACGTGCTCAAACACTTCCAGCGGAGTGCCCCAACCGTTAGGTACTACATCTATTTTGTCAACGGTGGCAGTTCCACCACGTTTGATGATATAGTCGGCCATTGCATAAGCGTGTCCCATTTCTTCTTGAGACTGCTTTTTCATCCAATGTGCAAATCCACTGAAACCTTCTTTCTCAAAGTAGAAGGACATTGCCAAGTAGAGATTAGCAGACCACATCTCAGCCGTAATCTGTTCATTGATTGCCTTTTGTAATTTTTCTGAAATCATAATCGTATTCTTTATTAAGTTGTTAATGTAGTTTCTTATTGAACTCATTACAAAAATAACAAGATTTCAGTCAAAATTGTTCCATGCTTCCCGCATTTTTAAACTACATTCACACTTCAGGCGTGGATACTTATTTTTTAATTACACCAGCTCGTCGGAAGTATATCCCTTCGGCAGTTCACGGCAGTTGTAGCCGGATGCCATGATTTCACCGTATGCACCTGCCGAACGAAGGGCTATCAGGTCGCCACGCTTCACTTTGTTCAGGTCGATTGCCTTACCGAAAACATCGGACGACTCGCAAATTGGCCCTACTACATCGTAAGCTTCTACCGGTTCTTCGGATGTAATATTTTCCATTTTATGGTAGGCTTGATATAGAGCCGGACGAATCAGGTCGGTCATACCTGCATCAAGGATGGCAAATTTCTTCTTCGCTCCCTGTTTTACATACAGAACTTTGGATATTAACGTACCGCACTGACCAACAACCGCACGACCGAGTTCGAAATGCAAAGTCTGGTAGGGACGCAATTTCAGTTGCCCGGCATAAGTGGCAAAGTAGTCTTTGAAGTTCGGGATTGCCTGGCGGTTGGGATGTCCGTAGTCAATGCCGAGACCACCGCCTACGTTGATGTGTTCCACCAGGATACGACGGGCCTCCAGTTTGTCCTGCAGTTCGTTGACACGGTTGCAGAGGGCGATAAAGTCGCCCATATCGAGAATCTGCGAACCGATATGAAAGTGAAGCCCGATGAATTTGATGTTCTTCATTTCCTGGGCTACGTCAATCACTTTGTCCATATCCTGCATACTGATGCCGAATTTGTTTTCAGCCAGTCCGGTAGTGATATTGGCGTGAGTATGCGCGCCGACATCGGGGTTGATACGGAAAGCAACATTGGCTATCTTATTTTGAGCGGCAGCCAGTTCGTTGATTACTTCCAGTTCGGGGATGGATTCTACGTTGAAGCAGAAGATGCCGTATTCCAGTCCGAGGTTGATTTCCCAATCGGCTTTGCCCACTCCGGCAAAAACGACTTTGTTGGCAGGAAATCCGGCACGGATAGCGGCACGGATTTCTCCACCGCTTACACAATCGGCTCCCATTCCGCTCTCACGGATGATGGTAAGTACTTTCGGGTTGGCATTTGCTTTGACAGCATAATGCACTGAATAATTAGGATATTTGGCAACCTCGTGGTTTATAGCCGACAATGTATCACGCAGCACCTTGGTATCGTAGTAATAAAAAGGGGTCTGCAAAGTGCGGAACTTATCGATTGGAAATATTCCTTTCATAATTCGGAAAACTTGTTTAGTTAGTTAAAAAGAGCGCTTTTATCAGATTGGTAAAAGCGCTCGTGTTATTTGTGGAATTATTTGTTGTTGAAAAGCATATTGCTCAGCGACTGTAACGCTACCTTCTTGTCGCATTCCCGAATGAGGAAAGAGATGTTGTAGTTACTTCCACCGAAAGAAATCATTCGCACTGGTATGTCGCGCATCGCATCGAGCGCTTTTGCTTCGAAACCGACGTTTTCCCATTCCAGGTCACCTACAACGCAGATGATACACATTTCTTTGTCAACAGTCACTGTTCCGTATTTTTTCAGGTCATCGAGGATTTCGTTCAGATGCTTGGTGTTGTCGATGGTGACAGATACACCTACTTCCGAAGTACAAATCATGTCGATGGATGTCTGGTAGCTTTCGAAGATTTCAAATACTTTACGCAGGAAACCGTGAGCCAACAACATACGGCTGGATTTAATCTTGATGGCTGTAATGTTGTCTTTGGCAGCTACCGCCTTGATTTTACCTTTTTCCGTGTCGTTGGATATCAATGTGCCGGGAGCTTCCGGATCCATTGTGTTCAACAGGCGTACGGGGATATTGGCATATTTGGCAGGCTGGATACAGGTCGGATGCAGGATTTTCGCACCGAAGTAGGCCAGCTCGGCTGCTTCTTCAAAGTGAAGCTGACGAACCGGGGCTGTCTTGTCAACAATACGCGGGTCGTTGTTGTGCATACCATCGATGTCTGTCCATATCTGAATTTCGGAAGCATTCACGGCTGCGCCAATCAGGGACGCGGTGTAATCGCTACCACCACGTTGGAGATTATCTATCTCACCGTAAGCGTTGCGACAGATGAAGCCTTGCGTAATGTAGATTTCCACGTCCGGATAGAGGTCGAGTTGCGCCTGCAACTTCTCCTTAATATATACAGGATCCGGCTCTGCGTTTTTGTCAGTACGCATGAATTCCAAAGCCGGAAGCAATACGGACTTCGCGCCACATTCCTGCAGGTAGAAGTTTACCATAGCCGTAGAGATAAGCTCGCCCTGTGCCAAAACCACTTTCTCTTCAAACAAAGTGAAAAGGTCTTTCGTGTAGGAGCGGATGTAGTCGAAGTGAGATTTGATGACTTCCAAGCCTTTCTGTTTATATTCCTGAGTTGCAAAAAGCTCATCAACGTGCTGTTTATATTTAGCTTCCAGCTTATTGATAATCTCGTTGGCACCCTCCGGATTCTTCTTATACAGATAGTCCGAAATTTCCACCAATGTGTTTGTCGTACCTGACATAGCTGAAAGGACAACAATCTTCTGTTCACCATCGGTAATCAATTTGGCTACTTCCTTCATGCGCTGAGCAGAACCTACGGAAGTTCCTCCAAACTTTAAAACTTTCATTTTCGTTACTGTTTTAGTTATCTATATTTAAATCTATTTCTATTGTTCTCTGCCGGGGCATGTATTCGTTGGTGACATCTACTATCTGATGGTCGGCACAACGGTATACCCTGCCGGGGTATTCTTTCAGCAATTGCAGGTTGTGCGTCGTCATCACTACGGATGAACCGGTCTTACAAATATCGTGCAATAGCTCGACAATGGACTTCCCTGTTTCTACGTCCAGATTTCCGGTTGGTTCATCCGCCAGAATGATGTCCGGGGAATTGAGCACGGCACGCGCTATTACGATGCGTTGCTGTTCGCCGCCGGAAAGCTCATTAGGCAGTTTGTAACCTTTGTTGGACATTCCGACCAAATCGAGCACTTCTTCAATACGTTCCTTTATCTCTTGTTTGTTTTTCCAGCCTGTGGCGCGGAGCACAAACTCAAGGTTGTTGTAAACGGTACGGTCCGTCAGCAGTTGGAAATCCTGAAACACAATGCCTAACCTCCGGCGTAACTGCGGGATGTGCTTGCGTTTGATGGAACGCATATTATAGCCCAGCACTTCCGCTTCACCGTCGATTACATCCAGTTCGCCATACAAGGTTTTGAGCAGGCTCGTTTTGCCGGAGCCGACTTTTCCTATCAGATAGACAAACTCGCCTTTGTGCAGTTCAAGATTGACATCATTCAGCACACAGAGTTCCTGTTGATGGATTTCTACGTTCTTATATTGAATTAATGCTTCTTCCATGTACTGCTATGTCTTTCCTGCAATTCGCGTGCAAGGTCTTCGATGCGATAGCCTTTTGAAGTGAGTAATACAATCATGTGATAAATCAGGTCGGCTCCTTCGTAAATCAGGCGCTCGTCTGTTCCATTGGTTGCTTCGATGACTGTCTCTACTGCTTCTTCACCTACTTTCTGCGCCATCTTATTGATGCCGGACTCAAATAGACTCGTCGTGTAGGAGCCTTCGGGCATTTCTTCGTGACGTTTGTCGATGAAGTCTTGCAATGCTTTCAAGAACATTACAGGTTCTTCGTTCTTCTCCCCCCAGCAAGTATCCGTACCTGTATGGCAAATCGGACCTACCGGATTCACTTGTATCAGCAGGGTGTCATTGTCACAATCGGCTTTGATAGAAACTACGTGAAGGAAGTTACCGCTTTCTTCTCCTTTCGTCCAAAGACGGTTCTTTGTACGGCTGAAGAAAGTTACTTTTCCGGTTTCTACCGTTTTATCATAGGCTTCTTTATTCATGAAGCCCAGCATCAAGACTTTACGTGTTTCGTTGTCCTGTATGATAGCCGGAACAAGTCCGTTCATTTTATCAAAATCCAATTCCATTTTATTTAATATCTTAATTTACTATTTACGCATAACAATACCTTCGCCGCAGCCTGAAGGCTAATTTTTGCACCACGGTAATTACCTGATGGTAATTCCTTCGCCGCAGCCTGAAGGCTAATTTTTGCACCACGGTAATTACCTGATGGTAATTCCTTCGCCGCAGCCTGAAGGCTAATTTTTGCAACGCAGTAATTACCTGATGGTAATTCCTTCGCCGCAAAGATACGATTTTAATTCGGGAATTTTAATTTCTCCGAAGTGAAAAACGCTGGCTGCCAGCGCCGCATCTGCTTTTCCTTGCAAAAAGACATCACGGAAGTGTTCTTTGCAGCCTGCACCACCCGAAGCAATCACGGGGACAGAGAGTTGCCCCGCCAATGCGGCAAGTGCTTCATTCGCATACCCGGTCTTTACTCCGTCATGATTCATGCTCGTAAAAAGGATTTCGCCCGCTCCACGTTCCTGTGCTTCTTTTGTCCATTCAAACAGGTCTTTGTCGGTTTCGATACGTCCTCCGTTCAGGTAGCACTTCCAACCTTTTTCCGTTTGCTTGGCGTCTACTGCCAATACACAGACCTGCGAGCCGAAATTCTTGGCAATCTCATCAATCAGTTGCGGATTGCGGATAGCGGAGGAGTTGATAGATATTTTGTCGGCTCCGGCATTCAGCAGACGGTCCACGTCACTCAGTTCGTTGATTCCGCCGCCTACGGTAAACGGAATATTGATATTGGCAGCAATACGTTTCACCAAGTCCGTGAATGTCTTACGCCCCTCATGACTGGCGGTAATGTCAAGGAAAACAAGTTCATCGGCTCCTTGTTCACTATAAGCCCGTCCCAACTCTACCGGGTCACCTGCTTGACGCAAATTAACGAAATTCGTTCCTTTCACGGTTTGTCCGTCTTTGATATCCAGACAAGGTACTATTCTTTTTGCTAACACAATCCTATTTTTATTTACTGTTTGACAATTTAAAATCAGACAATCAAAGGTCTCAATCCAAAAAGATTTTCAAGTCTTTCAGAGTGAGCCGCCCTTCATACAGTGCTTTTCCAAAGATCACTCCTGGCACTCCGGCTTCGTTCAAGGCAATAATGTCATCGACATTACTTACTCCACCGCTGGCCATTAGATAAAGGTCGGGGAATTTTTCCAACATTTCCTTGTACAAGTGAATGGAAGGCCCTTTCAACATCCCATCACAACTGATATCCGTGCAGATTACTTTTCGGACACCTTTATCTATATAGTCTTCGAGAAACGGAAAAAGTTCACAGGCGCTTTCGTCCTTCCAGCCGTTTACGGCTATCTTATGCTCTTTTACGTCCGCCCCCAGGATTATTTTATCACTTCCGTACACTTCCAGCCAATGACAGAACAATCCGGGATCTTTCACGGCAATGCTGCCGCCCGTCACCATTTGCGCACCGCTTTCGAAAGCGATTTTCAAGTCTTCATCACTCTTTACTCCGCCGCCAAAATCTATTATCAAGGAAGTACGGGTAGCGATTTGCTCCAACACCCGATAATTGACTACATGATGAGAAGCAGCTCCGTCCAAGTCCACCACATGAAGTCTGCGGATACCATTGGCTTCAAACTCCTTGGCAACTTCCACCGGATTTTCGTTATATACTTTCTTACTGTCGTAATCTCCCTGGGAAAGACGTACGCACTTTCCGTCAATAATATCAATGGCTGGAATAATTTCTATCATCTATTATCTATTTGCTAAAAGTTTATTATAAACGATGAACGAGTTTATTATAAACTATGGTGGAGTTTATTATAAACGGCAACATAGTTTATTATAGATTCAAAAAGTTCGTCAGAATCTTCTCTCCCGTCTTACCGCTTTTCTCCGGATGAAACTGGGTGGCATAAAAGTTATCTTTATGCAAGGCGGCACTAAACGGATGAATATAATCAGTCGTAGCAGCGGTAAAGTCGCAAGTCGGCACATAAAAACTATGCACGAAGTAAACAAATTCTTCGTCGGTAAATCCTTCAAAGAGTTTACTGTTCGTTTCTCCGATTGTGTTCCAACCCATATGAGGTACTTTGTCTTCGTGCTTCTGCGGAACAAAACGCTTCACGTCTACATCAAAGATATTCAAACAGTCCACTCCCCCTTCTTCGGAATAACGGCACATCAACTGCATACCGAGACAAATCCCGAATACAGGCTGGCGCAGGTTCTTTATCAGCTCGTCCAATCCTGTCGCTTTCAGATGGTTCATGGTAGTTTCCGCCTCTCCTACTCCGGGGAAAATTACCTTATCGGCTGACTGGAGTTCTTCTTTATCGGCAGTAATCACCGCTTCCACTCCCAACCGCTTCAAAGCATAATCCACAGAACGGATATTACCGGCATTGTATTTTACGACTGCTACTTTCATCAACTAAATATTACTGTTTTATTTTTATAAGCCAAAATTTTACGTTCAATGTGCTTCTGTACCGCACGTGAGAGAACGATTTTCTCCAAGTCCTTTCCTTTGTTTACAAGGTCTTCGATAGCGTCTTTATGAGTGATACGCACTACGTCCTGTTCGATAATCGGACCTGCATCCAGTTCTGTCGTCACGTAATGGCTGGTTGCACCGATAATCTTCACACCTCTTTGGAAGGCAGCGTGATATGGCTTCGCACCTACGAACGCAGGAAGGAAAGAGTGATGGATATTGATAATCTTATTCGGATAAGCGTTTATCATCTGCTCGGAAATCACTTGCATATAGCGTGCCAGTACGATAAATGTGATTTTATGCTTGGCAAGCAGTTCCATCTCCTTGCGTTCTTGTTCTTCTTTTGTTTCTTTGGTAATAGGGAACAAATAGAAAGGAATGCCGAAACGTTCGGCCACATGTTGCAAATCGGGGTGGTTGCTTATAATAAGAGGTATCTCCACATTCCACTCTCCGGCTGTGTAACGAGCCAGCATATCGAAAAGACAGTGTGACAGCTTAGAAACAAAAATAGCCATACGCGGTTTTACATCCGAAAAATAAAGACGGAAATCCATTTCGTATTTTTGACCATAAAGTGTTCTGAAATAATCTTCAATCTTTTCCTGGGGAACCAGAAAATCTTTCAACTCCCATTCAATACGCATGAAGAATATGTTTTCTACATGGTCTACATACTGGTCCAAATAGATAATATTTCCTTTGTTTACCGTAATAAAGTCTGTCACTTCCGCAAGGATTCCCGGTTTGTCGGGACAGTGCAATAACAGTTTGGCTGTTGTCATCATTCTTTTTACTAATTTACGATTCCAGGCAGAACCTTTTCCACCTTTCTTATTTTAGTCCGCAAAAATAACGATTTATTGCAAAATTACGAATTATTCAAGCAGAAAGTTGATATAAAAACGGTGATTTCTTACAGATAGAAAGATTTCGAGAGTTCTTTTCTATGAAGAGGATGACAAACTTCAGGATAGTGACGCTATCGTCTTTGGATAGCGTCACTATCTCATTATAATGGCGTCACTATGATAACCGGATAGCGTCACTATCCTGATAGAAGAAAAAACAATATTTTTTTTCATTACAAAAGTACTCAAAATGAGACACTAAGCGTTTTTCTTGTTTTTTCTTGAAAAAAACTTTTCCTAAAACGCTTGCAGATTTACAAAAAACAACTACCTTTGCACCCGCAATCGAGAGAGATGCAGATTAATAAAATGAAATTCTGGTGCGTTAGTTCAGTTGGTTAGAATACATGCCTGTCACGCATGGGGTCACGGGTTCGAGTCCCGTACGCACCGCTTCTTAATGAAGAGGCGGAAAGAATAAAAAGAGTTAGTCTAAATAAAATTTGGTGCGTTAGTTCAGTTGGTTAGAATACATGCCTGTCACGCATGGGGTCACGGGTTCGAGTCCCGTACGCACCGCTTCTTAAGAAAAATAAAAGGCTTTGTAATCCAATATTACAGAGCCTTTTTATTTTCTCATATTTCAAAAAGAGCAGTTGCCATGTAGAATATTGACATTTTAGGTGCGGATTAGCCGAATTACACTATCTTTGTACACGAAAAAAAACAAAATCATGAAAGAGGTAATATTCGTAATCTTAAATGAGTTCGCCGATTGGGAAGGTGCATTTATAGCTACTTGTCTAAATCAGGGAGTCAAGCCCGGAAACCCCATTACTTATAAAGTAAAAACCTTATCGATAACCAAAGAGCCCGTTAGTTCAATAGGCGGATTCAAAGTGCTGCCCGACTACGGACTAAAAGATATGCCGGAAGATTATGCCGGTTTGGTATTAGTCGGTGGCATGAGCTGGTTCTCACCTGAAGCTGAGTTGATAGTTCCACTAGTAGAAAAAGCCGTCAAAGAGAAAAAATTAGTTGCCGGAATATGCAATGCTTCCGTTTTTCTTGGTATGCATGGTTTTCTTAATAAAGTAAAACACACCAGCAATACAATCGGATATCTTAAACAATATGCTGGAGATAAATATACAGGTGATTCCAACTACATCAACAAACAAGCTGTAAGAGACGGAAATATCGTAACTGCCAACGGAACCGGGCAATTGGAGTTTTGCAGGGAAATATTATATGCATTAGAAGCCGACACAGCCGATGCGATAGAAGAAAGTTATCTGTTTTATAAAAACGGATTCTGTCCGGAACAATAGAATTAATCTAAAAGAATTAAACATGGTGCACTTGGTATATTGTGATGATAAAACGAAAGTATTGGAGAAAATACTTGATGGCAGTAAAACAATGGTGGTTCGCGGTGCTGCCGGACGAAAAATCCCGCACAGTCGGGTAAATGAAGGTGAAATCCTCTATTTTATGCAGAAAGGCTCGAAGAAAATTTCAGCCAAAGCTACGGTAACTCATGTCGAAAACTATCAGAAACTGACAGAAGAAGAGATTATCACTATCCTTGCTCATAACCAGCCAAAACTTAATCTGACAGATAAGCAGAAGGAACGTTGGCATAAGAAATGTTTAATACTGATAGGATTCTCCAATGTGGAAAAGATTGAGCCGGCATTTGACTTTGAACACCAAGGAAATATGGATGATTGGTTGATTCTTGAAAAAATCGAAGATGTGGTTGTAGGTACAAGTATTCCGTATAACTACGAAAAAAGTAAGTTCAGATAAAACCAATAAGAACAGATTTACAAATAAAAGGCTTTGAGTTCCGGATTCAAAGCCTTTTACTTATACATATCATTTACTTGTCATACCCATACCCCGCAACCATTTCAAAACGGACTCTCCGGAGTCGGAAACATTATTACGGGAAATAGCAAGCCCTTTCTGCATTTTGGCTCCCTTTTCCAATGAAGCAATGGTCTTTTCCGCTTGTGAAAAACGGCTTCCACCATGTGTACAGAATGGTATAAGGGTTTTACCAGTAAAGTCATATTCATCGAAGAACGAATAGAGTGCCATTGGCATATCATACCACCAATTCGGAAAGCCTATAAATACAATATCATAGTCGGCAAGATTCTTGATGTGTGTTGCCAATTTCGGACGGGCTTTCGAGTCAACTTCCTTTTTGGCAGCATCTATTAATTCCTTATGTGTACCCGGATAAGCATGCGCGGTCTTAATCTGAAATAGGTCTCCGCCCGTCTCTTCGCTGATGAGGGTAGCTATATATTCGGTATTGCCATAAAGTTTACCGTTCGATACGAGACGGCTGGCACCGGATGAGGTATCTACGCCATCTGTTTCGGGCGAAGTGAAGTAAACAACAAGCACCTTGCCTTTAGTCGGTGCTATACTTGCATTGACTGTTGTTGACTCTACTTCAGGCATTTCCGCCAAATGATTAACTGCTATTGCGTTAGCATAAACAACAAAGCCACAAGCCAGCGCTGCTAAAGTTACGAATGATAAATAAATTTTTCTCATTATCTGAATATTATTAAGGATAAGAAATACTACATTGAATATCACGACATCAAACTGATCTTCAAGCCATTGTCCCGATAAAGCGACTACAGTCTTTTTCCAAAAAAATCCACCAATTTATTCACTGCCATCTCTACATATTCGGGAACATAGTAAGTCTGGATATGAGTAGCCCCGGGTATCAGGAATAATTCCTTGTCCGCAGTTCCGGTTGCTTTTTGGAAGGCTTCATCAGTCATATAGAAAGTATCGGCTTTGCTGCCTGCCAACATGAGCAATGGCTGGTTTATCAAGTCAACGTTAGAAGTAGCGTCCCATGTCATCAAGTCAAGCAAGCTGCTGACCGTATATCTGAAAGTGGAATTTGGATGAGCATGAGTTTTGCCATAATAGATAAATCCTTCACGGTATAAATCGAACGGCAGTTGGGCTATTTGTTCATCGGTTAAGTTGGATTCTCCTGTATATAAAATTTTACCACCTAGCATTTCTTGCGCACGGGCGTCTGTTGCCTGTTTCAGCCTTTCCTGAATGGTAGAAATCTGAGAACCCATAAAACCTTCTCTTCTGACTTTGCCGGAATTAAACATACTCAAAGTAGCTACCGCCTTTAAACGCTTGTCTGATTGAGCGGCTTTTAAAGTGTATCCGCCACCGCCACAGATTCCGAGAATACCGACCCGCTCCGTATCAACACCCAGATAATGAGTAATATAATCAATCATGCCATGAATATCTTCAATACGGCAGGCAGGCTTATCCGTATTGCGCGGTTCTCCGCCACTTGCTCCCTGAAAAGAAGCATCCGCCACCAGGGTGATATATCCATTCTCTGCCAAACGCTGCGCATAAAGACCGGCAACCTGTTCCTTTACTCCTCCATTGGGATGCGCCACAACTATTGCCGCATATTTCTTTGCAGGATTATAATCAGCAGGCACATATACATTCGCTGCGATATCTATTTCATGTAATTGATAAGTGACAGGATGGATATTCACCTTACCTTCGATATTTTCTTTGAGTGCATTCTCATAAACCAGCCCGAAAGAATTGTTCTGTGCGGAGAGAGCCGCAATACCTTGAGTTAGTATCATCATAACAACAAAATTGAGAGTTAAATATTTCTTCATAATGGTTTCTTTTAGTCTGAATATTAATTTTCGATAATGCAAAGTTGGGAAGATTTTCCGGACAAGGCAATAGACGGATTACTGATATGCTAACACATTTTACTGATTGTATAAAGCTATCTATCAGACGACTAACACAGATTACGGATTAACCAACCTGAATTACAGTTTCTAAGACATACCATGCTTATTTATCACATAAAATCATTAACTTTGTAACAAAGCAAATCATAAGAAGATTATGGGAAATATAATAAAGTTAGAGACAATTCAGGAATACAACACATTGCTAGGAGTAGAAACGCTACATCCCCTTATTAGTATAACGGACTTTTCTAAACTAAAATCAATCCGGCATTGCCGGAAAAACTTCGGTTTTTACTGTGTATTCTATAAAGAACTTACATGTGGTACATTACAATATGGCCGCAATAAATATGACTATCAAGACGGAACATTAGTGTTCATCTCCCCTAATCAAGTGGCAGGCGTGGACGACGGGGGAGAAACAGTCAATCCCAAAGGGCTCGCACTGATGTTTCATCCGGACTTGTTATATGGAACCCCGCTTGCCCGAAGAATGAAGGACTATACATTCTTCTCTTACGAATCCAATGAAGCCCTGCATATGTCCGAGCGTGAACGCCAAATCATCCTCAACTGTTTTAGTGAGATTCAAGAAGAACTGGAACACGCCATCGACAAACATACCAAACAAATCGTAGCTTCGAACATAGAAACTTTACTCAATCATTGCGTCCGCTTCTATGAACGTCAGTTTATCACCCGAGAAACAGTCAACCGGGATTTGCTCGGCAATTTCGAACGCATACTAAACTCATATTATGCGTCAGACAAACCACAGACGATTGGCTTACCGTCCGTCGGATATTGTGCTGAGCAGATGCACCTCTCACCCAATTATTTCGGAGATTTGATAAAAAAGGAAACCGGCAAGTCCGCTCAAGAGTATATCCAGTTGTCTGTCATGGAGAGAGTAAAAGAACTGTTAGCGGAAAACAACAAAACAGTCAGTGAAATCGCCTACGAACTCGGTTTCAAGTATCCGCATCATCTGAGCAGAATATTTAAAAAGGTAGTAGGCACAACTCCCAATGAATACCGGCAGCAAGTCGGATAGAGGAAGAGAATTTCTTCCTCTATCTGTGCAAGTAAGTATCTCTATTCTATATATTATAAGTTCTATTCTACAACAAAACTTTCAGACTTGAAGTTACTATAAAACCTTCCGGAAGTTGCCGTAAATTTCAATACACAATAGTCGGGGTCGGCGACTCCTTCGGGATAATACATTGTATCGCCTTCCTGCCAAATCATTTCTTTACTGCCACTGTCGGTCAGCACTTCCATGGTGCCGCACAACATGACTCCCCTGAAGAAGCGGTTATCACAAAAATAAATGCAGGCATGACTGTTTTTCCGGTATTGCGTAACACGCATTGATGAAGTATTCGTAGTCAGATAAATCGTTTTTATCCCTTCCCGTTTACGAGGTTGCAACATAGCTTTAATATTGGGAAATCCTTCGCTGTCTATGGAACCGATAAAAGCTGTTTTCTGCTTATCAATCATGTTTCCTACCGTTTTTTCTGCGTCTCTCATCTTTTTACAGTTTAATTGGTTATTAATGATGCAAAAGTAAGGATATTGAGTAGAGCCGGTGCAATAAAAAGAAAGGGAGAAATAGTACTTTTCACGGTTTATACTTCTTACGGAAGAGTAAAGGTGTTTCCCCCGTATGTTGCCGGAAGCAGCGGATAAAATAAGAAACCGTTGAGAAATGAAGTTCAAACGCAATATCCGATATCGGAACGTCTGTATAGGCCAGCAATTTCTTTGCCTCATCTATCACTTGATTCTGGATGTATCGCTTCGCACTAAGTCCCATTACCGAAGTAATGATTTCATTCAGGTAATTGGGAGTGATACAAAGTTTATCCGCGTAAAACTGAACAGAATGTTGTTCCTTCAAATGAGCTCCGACCAAATGGATGAATCTGTCTATATGGATATTATTGATTTCTTTATCTGTGGTGATTTCCTCATTCAAAACAGCTTTCTGATAAGCCCGTTCCAACAGCATCAGAACTTCATAAAGCAATGCCCTCAAAACATGCACATCATTCTGTTTGTAAGAGTCAATCTCCATTTTAATATTGTGCAAGACTTGAAGGACACGTGTATAAAGTTCGTCCGAGAGATGCAACTTGGCTGATTTTCCCGGTTTGAAAAACGCAAGATGCCGGACAAACATGGAATCTCTAAAGAGAGACGATAAAAACTCATCTTCAAAAATCAAGGCGTATCCGTTTGATATATGATGTGTATCCCAGTTCCGAATCTCTCCCGCTTTAGAGAAAAACACATCTTGAGGAAAAGCCTCATAAGTACGGTTGTCAATAGAAAAGCTCCCCTCTCCTTCCGTTATAAAAGTAATATCATAATAAGTCAGCGTATGAACAGGACTTGCTGCCAAGAACTTCTTCACATATTTCAGTTCTACGACATCAATCAAAAGTTCACTGCCATATTTATTCTTATGGAAAGTATATCGGGGAATCGAGTTCTTCATTATGGAGTACAAAAATAATATTCCTTATCAAATATTCCAAAGCTTTTCCACTTTAGAGAGAAACGAAAACAACAATAGACTATTTGATAAGAAATATCTCTAGGACATTCTCTTTTGGTTATATCGCAAATACCAAATACAAATCAGCAACGAAACCACCGTCGACAAGGGCGGAGCAAAGCCCATGAGGAACAGCGAGGAACTGTCTATCCGGCTGAAGCAGTACGACAACGGAATACGGAACAGGAAGGTCGCTATCAGACTGTGAATCATCGGGAACAATGAATTTCCCTGTCCGCTGAAGTAAGAATTGATACAGAACACAAAACTTACAATGATACAGTCGATACTATACCCCCGCAAATAATCCGCCGCCATTGTTACCACCGCCGCATCCTTGGAGAAGAATGCGGTAAGCGTCTCCGGCAGGAATTGCGAATACACACAAACCGATACACCGAAAACAAGGGCAATTCCAATGCCCGAAACCAAGCATTTATTCATCCGCTGTATCAGTCCCGCACCGTAATTCTGTGCCGTCATGGTCGCCACTGCCGATGATATGGCCATTGGCGGAAGCATCGCAAAGACGATGATTTTCTCTACAACACCTAAAGACGCTGACGCGATAACTCCCATTTGATTGACAATGACCGTTATAATCAAGAATGAAATATTGATTAACGCATCCTGTAATGCAATAGGCGCTCCCAGTGCCATTATCTTTTTGGACAAGTTCTTGTTCAACCGGATATCTTTCCGTGTAAACTCGAAATGGAATCCATGCCGATGTAAGAACCCCAACGCGATGACAAAGCTACCTCCCTGGGCAGATATGGTAGCCAATGCGGCTCCCGTAGCCCCCAAATGGAAATAACCGACCAAGATAAAGTCGAGGACAATATTAATCACACACGCCAATCCTACAAAATAAAGTGGCGTCTTGGAGTCGCCCAATCCACGCAGGATGCCACATACAACATTATATCCTATAATGAATAAAATACCAGCCGAGCATACCAGGATATAACTTTTCGTATCGGCCATTGCTTCCGTAGGGGTATGCATCAGTTCGGCTATCTGCCCGTGAAACACGACCATGACCAAAGTCAGCAACACTCCTACGATTGAAAACAGCCATACAGAAGAACCGATTGTAAACGCTACCTTCCGGTTATCTTTTGCTCCGGTGGCAATAGCAATCAGCACGGTTGTCCCCGTCGTAATGCCAAGAATGATGCCTGTAATCGTCTGCATCACTTGGCTACCGATAGCCACAGCCGCCACACTGGCAGAATCATCATATTGCCCCACTACAAACAAGTCCGCCCCGCCATAAAGTGCCTGAAGCACGTTGGCAATAAGGAAAGGTACTGCAAATTGCAGCAATACTTTCGGAACACTCCCCTGTGTCAAATTCAACTCTTTCATAGTTTCTTCGATACTTTACCTCTTATCTTAAATTGTTACAATAAAAAAAGTGCCGGACAAGCGAATGATTTACACCATTCATCTTATCCAGCACTATAATTATCTATTATAGCACCCTCCGATGAGGATTTTTATGCCTGTCCCTATTTTCGGGCTGCAAATATGGGCTTTGTTTTCATAACTACCAAATTATAGCTGAATTTTATTGTTTTTATGATACAATCGGATATCAATGTGATACCAATTTCAACCCGTTAATGGAGCAAATCAGTGTGAAGAAAAAGAACAACCGCCCCGCACTTGCAGGTTCTTTAAAGAAGAAGATAGAATTTGGAATTTTTACGGTTTGCCAGAGACAGGTGAAACCCTTTAGGATAGGTTACTTCCGTCACTTCATTCAGCAAGGTTTCCTTGGATGTAAGCGGCAGTTTATAGATATTGTCAATGATGTCATAGATGTCCATATCCATAGATTCTTTTATTTAAATTGGTATACTTTATCCGCTTTTCTATTTCCTAAAGCGGAAAAAAGCAGGCAGGCGATCGGGATTCAACGTGTAGCGGGCATGGTCTTTCAAAAACGGTTCGGAATTCATCACTGCACAAGAATGGGTTACTGCCGACATCATTTCCCAATCTTTCTGCGAGTTGCCAACAATCAATACTTGCTCCAGAGGGAAAGCTAAAACTTTACATATATGGAGTACTCCTTTCTTTTTGCCGGCTTCCTTATGTACAACTGTGATAAGGGGTGGCTTATAAAATACCTGATAAGGTTTTGCTTTTAATCGGGAAAGAATGTTCTCCCTCTGTTCTTTTTCATAAACCAGCATGCTATACTTATAGACTTGGCCTTCATAGCTATGCGCCGTCATCTTTACGGATTCCCCGTTTACATCCAGTAGTAATTCAACCGGTAAACATCGGCTCTGCTCGTCATACAACAATAATCCGCCGTCTGCAAATACCCCACCTTTGAACAAACAGAAAAGAGTCTTACCTAATTTTCTCCGCGCCTGTTCCACTGATAAAGAAGTAGCCAGATATAATGGGACAGATTGCGCCATATAGCGTAAGACATTGGCATAACTTTCCGGGACTTTCCCTTGTGCATCGGTCAATGTTCCGTCTACATCAAAAAATATGGCAGTAATCAAAGGCTTATCCGGTATCCGCCAAAAGGCACTTTCGCCCATTATGTTATGCAAAGGATGATTAGTCAGATTACTGAAAGCAATGTAACAATCACAAACTTTCCTCTGACAAGAAAGTGAGGTATCCAGCTTTTGACTCTGATAAAAATTGCCTATCTTCACCTTACTCCTAGGACAGGCAAAGATATCCCCTTTCCAGTCGATGAAGCAAGCACTTCTTCCCCCTGAACATTTCTCCCATTGAGCCGGAGCGTTTCGCAAATCATACTCGAAAAGATTATCCAATTGAGTAAAAAAACGAATATCTTCATCACTCAACGGGGATTTCAGTCCCTGCATGGCGTTAATAAACAGATAAATATCCGGTAAAAGGGCATTTCGCAAATCAGCAAGTAGTTTTTTTGCCGACGGATTGCCGACAGCTCCGGCACAGACCTGTATTCCCACATTATGGAGTATATGAAGTTGCCGGACAAATCTCTCTACCGAAGTCATTTCCGGATGAAAGCTAGCCCAAACCTTTATCTTACCCCTCAACGACGGAGTTGCCTGGAGTTCGTCCAGCCATTCGTCGGCAGGAAAAGACAGGTTAGTCTGACAAGAAATTCCAGCAACTTGCGGCAATGCGGCAAGCCGCATTATTCCTTCCCTGTAATAGCGATGTATGAGTGCTTCCCCGTAGGGAATGATAAATAGTTGCAAAGACTCTCCTTCCCATTGTTCAATAGCGGTAATAAAACGGTTCCATGCCTGCTTGTCCTGCATCGTAGATGCAGGATGAGACTTCTTGCCGAAGGGGCAATAAGAACAAGCATAGTTACAACTATTCAGTTTGCCTCGATAGTATATACGTCGGACGGAAAATAAAGAGCCTTCGTTTGCCATTGCCATTTCATTCTAATTTCACTCGATCTTCATTCAGTAGGAATAAGTATCCATTAGCTGCCTGATTCCCGGAGTGATAAATAGCTGACCGATATAATCAGAATAGCCTAGCCCTTCGGAAGTCAGCCAGATACGTTCAGGGGTTTCCTCTATCCAGTGCCGTTTCGCCAGTTGGTGGAACAACGGAATCCTGTCAAGCGGTTCCCCAAAACGCCGAGTATATTCAGTCTTGTCAATCCCCATATAGTACATCAGGTTCTTGATGATGAAACGCTGTTGTTGTTCCTTTACGGAAAGGATAAATCCGTTCCGAGCTACGGTGAAATCAAAGGTTGCCATATATTCGTCTATTTCGCGGGCAATACATTGTTGGCAGACTGTATATCGGGTGGCATAGTGCAAATCTCCCAAATAACTGCGTCCGCCCGAACCGCACGAAAGCATTACTTCATCACCACATGAAACTTCCGCGTCAGTGGACGGATGGTGAATAAAACGCCGCATGGATGTTTGCAAGAAGCCTTTTGCTTGCAATAACTCGCAGGCGGCACGATACATTCGAAAACAAACATCATCCGGTTCCCGTTCGGTAATGCCCGTACCCTGACGCACATATAGCGGATAAATAAACAGTTCGTTCGGCTGGAACCGGAGCGCTTCTTCCAGTGAATAGAGGAAACTTTCTACCGTCTGTCCCTTAATGCCATAAATCAAGTCGATATTGAAATAGGGAAAATCCATTTGACGAATGCTTTCCAACGCTTGATAAATAGCGTTTTGCCGGGGACGCCTTTTGATAGCTTTCAGTTCTTCATTTTGAAAACTCTGTATGCCGATACTTACGCGAGCTACTCCCGCCTGCCTCAAAACATTGAGCCGCGAACGGTCTGCGTATTCCGGTGAAGTCTCTACGGAAGTAAAGGCATGAGACGGATTCACGCCGAACAAAGCGGCAGTAGCCATTAGCTGTTCCAGTTGCGGGACAGTCAGCAGCAACGGAGTACCGCCGCCAATGGCAAAGCTATTGAACGCCAGTCCGCCAGTGAATGGTGAAAGTTGTTGCGCCTGTTTGTGAAGGGCGTCCAGATAAGTGGCGATATATTCGGTACGGTTCGTTTGCAGAGAGAATAAGTTGCAATATCCGCATTTATGGCTGCAGAAAGGAATATGAAAATAGAGCGCCGCCTTTCTGCCCTCCAATCGTTCCAGATATGGGAGCAGTGAAACCGGAGCAGGAAAAGGGCGATACGCCGTTTTATGCGGATAGCTATACATATAGTCTACATATCGTGATAGCGGTTGATTCATTGTTTCGTCAGGATAAAATGTTTATAAGGAACCGTGTAGACCGTTTCGTGGGATATGCAATGATATTCGTAGCCGTCTTCACCGTAGCAGGTTCCGTGGTCGGAAAGGGCAATCACCAGCGTGTCGGCACGTTTCTGAAAAGCCTCAAACAAGCGGGGCAACTGGCTGTCGATATACCTCAATGCCGCCGCGTGGGATTCCTTATCGTCTTTCGTTTTGCCTTTCACATAGTGACAGTTCGGGTAATGGATAGCGGAAAAGTTGATATACATGAAGATACGTTTGTCCGCAGAGTAATTCTCCAGTTTCTTCAATACAAAATCAATTTGCTTCTCCGTACTGTCAGGAGCCGTGCAGCCAAAGGTCGGCAGCCAGTAGCTTTTCGTAAAATAACCGGGAAACACACGTCCCAGTTCATTGCGTTTGCTGAAGAAATTCACGCCGCCTATGCAGATTGTCTCATATCCCGTATTGGCAAGGCTCTGCACGAAAGTAGCTTCCGTAAACGGATAACTGCCTTTTGGTGGGATACGCCCCGTCCCTGCCTGCACGGGAAAAAACAGCCATTTACGGCTACGCAAGGAATGAGGCTCTGCCGGTGAAGGAAGAAAGCCTGCAAAAATTGCAAAATGAGAGGGATAAGTAAAATTTCCCGGTGCGTGCCTTTTCTCCCACAAACCGCCGTGACTGTTCAGAACCGGTGTCCCTCCAGCGGCTTCTTCCGCTTTACTCACATCGTAGCGCAATGTATCAAAGCAAAGCATAAGTATATCATGTGTCCCTACCATCCGGTTCATATCCATATCGGGATACTGGTTTTGTTCTCCGGCCGGTAGTTCATCTATCTGCATGGTCATATTTCTTTTTTATTGTTCTTATCTGTCGGGTATAAATAGAATTGTGAGTGTACATATCCTGATAAATGTGGTCGCCTTGTCCGTTGGCTTCAATGATGTAAGGAGTGTCCGTACCTCTTTCTATCAATACATCCACTCCGGCATACTGCAAATCCAGTGTTCGGACGGTTTTCCTGCATAAGAGGTAAATCCGTTGCCGGACATCTTCCGGCAAAGAAAGTTCGCTCCATAGGCGTGCGTTGTTGTTCAGGTGCAGATTGGTGATACTCCCTTTGCTACATCTGACTACCACATAATCAACCTCTGCCTCTCCGCATACTACCCGAAGATCATAATTTTCTCCCTGCAACTGCTCTTTAGGTATCCATTCTTCCAAAATAGCCCCGGTATACATCACCGCTTCTGCTAATGGAAGAATATCTTTCTCCTTAGTCAGACGATGAATACGTTTTGTATTATGGATAATTCCGTCCACCTCCTGCAAGGTAGTATAAACCACCCATTTCTTCTGGCACGGCTGATAACGGATTGCCATAATGCCGCCTGCTCCCGAACCATAACGGGGTTTTAAAAAACACCCCCTGCCGAAATCAGAAAGTGTTTGCAGCAGTTCATCGAAAGAATGTGGAACAGCCAGCATCGGAGTCACACTCAGATCATTGGCTGATAAAATCTGTTTGGTTTCCTTTTTATCAAGAGCCTGCAATAATGCATGAGGCGGATTAAAAAAATGCACATCATCAGGCAATGTTATCTTGTCCAGCCGTTGTAATACAGCTTTGTATTCTTCATTCAACAAGGCATATTTCAGAAAATCCGTTTCGCAGCTTACCCATGGTTCCAGTTTGACAACTGCCTGCCGCAATGATGACAGACAGTTGAACAATTCTTCATAAGTCATAAAGCGGACTTCCGTCTGTAAGCCCTTGCCGGCTTCGACAAAGTATTCGACACGTTTGGACGGAGAGTTGCTGACAACAATTATCTGCATCCCCCCTACTCCGTAATCATCGGGCAATACCACAGTTCACCGTCGTACTCATCAGCTTCCTCCGTTTCGGCAATATCTATTTTCATGGGAAGTTCCTGCAATTTCTTCTTCATACCCTTGCTCAAATAATTATAACGCATATTGATGAACTTCAAATGGGCAATCTTATCCATATTGTCCAGCAAGAGTTGGGCACCTTCATCTTTGAGGACGCCTGCCGAAATATCCATTGTCTCCAACTGAGGAAGGATATCCGACTCCAAGAACATTCTTACAATCTCATCTTGTTCTTCCGAGTTAACAATACCCAGATAAGTCAGTTTCGGAAAACGCGCCTTGGAGAAAAGCGGGCGGAATATCTCAATATCAGCTTCAAAGCCGTAATCTTCCACACCGACATACAGAACCAGTTTTTCCAAATTCGGAAAATCGGACGCTATTATATCCTCTACAACTTCCGTAGGAAGACCGCCACTGATAATCTCCAGTGAACGCAACTTTGGACGTGAAGTTTGTCCCAGGCGCAGGTTATTCGTTCCTTTTATTTTCAAGTCTTTCAATTTGGGCATAGCATCGAGCAACGGGCTGAGGTCTGCCTGTTCAATCCAGGATATCTCCTGTTCTTCCTGGTCGATATCCCCCCAAAACAAGCCTTCGATTTGTGCAAACTTATCTTTATTCTCGAGTATTCCCTTTAGTAAAGCGGAACAATCTTCACCTTCATAGTCCCAGCAACCGATAGTGATTTGCTTATACTCAGGCAGATGTTTGTCTTTCAGGATTTTATCCAATAGATGAACATCGTTTTCGTATTCATCATAACTCAAAGTATATTTTTTGGCTTCAACTTTCATCTCACGTGCAGTTTCTTCTGCTGTTTCCACATAGCCTTTCTTTGTTTTCTCCGCAATAAGTTTATTGGCAGCTTTTTCAGCTTCTTCAGCGGTCGAGTAGTTTTTTACTTGTGTCTGGCCGTCTGTTCCCAGTTTGCCATAATTAACGGTTACGTCTGTTCCGGCTACATCTATACTCCAAAATTTCTGTGACTTAAAGTCTTGAAATACGAATACTCTTTTCATAATACAGTTTTTAATAGTTGATATTTGCCCATTCAAAGTGCCACAACGCATAAATGACATCTGCAAAAATAATTATTTTCCGCCACGTACAAAGCAATCGCATACTAAACTTTCAAAACAGACAAATAAACATAAGAATAAATAAACATAAGAAGGGCTACCCCGTTTTTTCGGAGCAGCCCTTGCTTATTCTGTTTTTATACTTCTGTATTAATCTTCAATAGTACATATACTTACACGGTTCCAATCCGGTTCAGTAAACATGTCCCCTACACCCTGACCTTCAGCAGTGATACGGGAAGCATTAATCTTGTATTTGTTGACCAAGATAGTCTTGACAGCTTCTGCACGTGCGGCAGCTATTCTAGCGTTGACTTCCACACTACCTTCCGGAGAAGCGTATCCCTTGATAATCACTTTTGCATCAGGATATTTCTTCATGTAAGAAGCTACACGTTCCACATTCGGCAACTGTGATGCATCCACAGATGAACGCCCTTGTCTGAAAGTAATGATAGATTCCGGAACGCGGGCAGTCTTGACTACTGTTTCAACAGGAACTACCTTTGTACGACATTCTTCCAGATCTTTCTGCAAGCCGTTGATTTGCCGGTTGGCAGTGTTCAATTCGCCATCCTTATTGTTCACTTCAGAACGAAGAGCATTGATTGAAGAGTTCAGACCGTCGATTTCTGCCTGATTGTAAACTTTCACTTTAGCAAAATGGTGAGTTCCGTTACTTGTCTTAAAGTGGTAAGTCAATCCTGCTGTCAACTCGAAAGCTGCATTATTGGCATTGAAACGGCTCTTCGCATCGTTATAATCACCTTGCATATCATATACAATAGCTGGTTTGATTCCCAATGTCCATGCTTTCGACTCACCAAGATTGAAATTGAAATTCAATCCAAAACGGGTAGACCATGAATTTTCGTCACCGTCACCATTTACATAATAATGCAACCACCCCATTCCGGCTACCGCCTCTACCTCAAACAAACGAGGCTGACCTTGATAACTTGCGAACAAGTTCATCAAATTGACTTTACCCAACAAGCTGACATCCGAAGCATCGAAAGCCGTTTTACTCGGAGTAGTATTGATATATCCCATTCCCTGGAATCCCAAGCCGAAAATAGGAGTTAATTGTTTTGAGAATCCAACTCCGAAAGCAGGACGCATACTCTTAAAGAAAGCGCTGTGAGTGAGAGGAGTGATTGCTCCTGCATTTACTTCAACAGACCAGTTGTCTGTAAACTTCGTACCTTCTACTACTGATTGGGCATTTGCAGTAAATGCACCCAATACAAAAGCTAATAAAATAATAGACTTTTTCATAATCATTTTTTTTAAAACTGTAATGTTTTGCATGCTAAATAATTAGAAATGTTTTTATGTGTTCCATGTCTAACTTTTTAGTTCATAATTAAGTTTGTTATTCACACTAAACAACATATCGTATAAAAAATTAGTTCACATGCTTGTAAGCTAATTAACAACTATTCACTCAACCAGCCTGTAATCCGATTCCTTGCATAGAAATAATAGAAAAACAGCCCTATCCAACTAGTAAGAAGAATTAATACAATAGCCAACAGTTTCTTTTCCCAAGGTGCATAAAGGCGTCCTATTTCCAAAGCTGCCTTAATAGTCAGTACTAAGCCAACCACCCAAATTACAAATCCAACCATAACAATACAAATTCATTAATATTAATTTAAAAATCACATTTCAATATATAAACAACAAAAGCATATGTTGGTTTCTAAAGATTTGTCTTTTAACAAAAAAATCAAAAATGCAAATCCGATTGATAGATTTTTTATATAATACCCGAACAAACAAATTATTATGTTCGTTAGAATAAAGAAAATACCAAATGAAAATCTTAACTCAAAGCAAGAAAAAGTTATCTGTTTCTATCAAAATAATAAGAGATACTTTTCAAGGATTTATTGATGACAACGTCATGAGATTAAGCGCATCGCTGGCTTACGCAACCTTGTTCTCAATCATCCCCCTGCTCTCACTTCTTATTACTATCGGAGTAATACTCAATATAGATTTCACAAATCAGTTATATGCCCAACTGGAACCCATTGTCGGCTCCAAAGTGATTGACGCACTTCAAGCAATTATGGAAAATGCAGAGAAAACCGAATCATTTTCATTTGCCACTATTATCAGCATAGGTGTCACCATTTTCGGTGCAACGACAGTTTTCGCGGAAATACAAAGTTCCCTAAATACCATTTGGGGAATAAAAGCCGTCCCCAAGAAAAGTTGGCTTAAATATATCAAAAACCGATTGCTATCTTTCTCCGTTATCCTTGCTTTCGCTTTTATACTGCTGATTACTTTTACTATTACCAATCTCATCACAGAAATAAGTAATAAATTCATCACCAACAATCCGGATGTGACAGAATCCTTGGTGAAAACAATAGGAATAATTATTAATATAGGTGTAACCACTGTAATATTCACTCTCATATTCAAAATTTTGCCGGATGCAAAAATCAAAAACAAAGATGTATTTGTAGGAGCACTTGTCACTACCGTATTATTACTAATCGGACAATGGGGAATATCCCTTTATATCGGATTTGCAAATATTGAAACTGTATATGGAGCGGCAGCGTTTATGGCTATTTTCATCACATGGATTTATTACTCAGCCATTATCATATATACAGGGGCAGAATTTACGAAAGCATGGGCGAATAAGTTAGGCGGAAAGATTTTTCCGGACGAATATGCCGTGGCAACCAAAGTTATTGAAATACGTGAAGAAAACAAACCCATTACTTAACTCCAAGTACCAGTTTCAGTAGCATTTGTTATCTATCTGAAACTGGTGAGGCAAACAAGCAACTTATCTTCTAGCATCGGCCGAGAGTGTATAAATCTCGCCTTTATTCTCACTTTCTTTTATCTGGTTTCTCATACGTACCATTTTTCTCAATTTCTCAATCTTCCGACCTGATGAAAAATGATATACAATTGCACCAATAACTGAGCCCACTGTCAACCGAAGCCATAAATTGAAACTATTAGCTTTCATAATCAATTTGTTTTAATGGTTAATCATTCAGAATATCCTTAGTTATCACCATAATTGTTCTCTAACCGATAAATAGTAAAAGGGGAGAATAGCTTTCACTCACACTATCCTCCCATTGCAGAACAACAATACTCTAACTATTTTTTAGCTTTATCCGCCATAGCATGGACTTTATCTCTTACATCATCCGCTTTTTCGGCAACATAAAAAGTTCCGTCAGCTACTTTGTCAGCTACTTTTAATCCGGCATCCAATACTTTATCATTCACCGTGTTGATCAAATCAACACTATCTCCGGTTACTTTCTGAAATGCATGATTTACTTTTTCTTTCACACATTTCCCTTTAGGTGAATGCCAGAAACGATAGACCAGCACACCAATTACCGAACCGACTCCCAGTCCGATAAGAAAATTAGATTTTCCTCTTTCCATAATGAAGTTTAAGTTTTAAAAGTTAATAAATCAGAGTTCTTCGCTTCTAGGGTGTTTTCTAAACAAGGACAAAATCCATAATAGCAACACAGCACCCACAACCGAAGTTATAAGACTACCTAGAATACCACCAGCAGCGATACCTAGTAAACCGAATACCCAGCCGCCCAAAAGACCGCCGATAATACCTACAACTAGATTAATCAAAAGGCCGAAACCTCCTCCTCTCATAATCTTCCCTGCCAAAAAACCGGCAACAATTCCAATGATAATGTACCAAATCACACTCATAATTAAAGAATTTAGGTTTATATATAAATTTCAAAAAAGGTTATTGTTTTTCCCAGTTACAACAAGATTATCACGTATAAAAAAAACGCCATTTAGTATTATTTAGTTCCAATCAAGTCATATATTTTAACTCTTATTTTACATTCATCCTATTTCAGCAACATTCTGAGCAATATTAAGAATAATTAAAAACTCAAGTTAAACCTCCACATTCCACAATATGTTTTACTAAATATGAAACATTAAAAAACGGAATATGAAACATTGCGATAATTTATTTCTTACAGGCCAAACCGAGTATGACGACATACATAAGATGTGTTCAGACGCATACGCCAAAGGACGTATGGCAGAAAGAGCACTGGCTATCGAAGCCTACAGATTACGTTGTAACAATCTGTTTGGTAACAGATGCATGACCCGCTCCTTCTTCGGAACGTTGACCAAGAAAATATGTGACGGAAATTGCTGGTATCTGAATCAATACAAATTAGAATTATATAAACTGGAAACTGATAAATGAAAGGACAGGATATATACTGTCCTTTCTGAAAGTAAATAATGACATATTATGTTTCGGATGCATAAAACATATTTTAACAAAGTTCAATCAAGCGCCTTTTTCACTTCTTTTTTGGCATTATTATAACCTTCCTTCATTTCCTTCTTAGCTTTATCGGCTCCCTCCTTGACCTGCTCTTTAGTTTCCTTCCAAACTTCCTTCACACTATCCGCTCCCGCTTCCATTTTATCAGAAGCTTTATCAAGTGCCCTGTTAGCAGATTCCTTCGCATTCTCCATCCGGTTGTTAACCTTATTCTGCGTTATTTTATCCCTGCAAGAGGTCATAGACAATGATGCAGCGCACATCAACGCCAAAGCCGCAAACATAAATTTTCTCATTTTCATTTTCTCTCAAATTAATTGGTTTACAAAATAAAATCAGGAATTCCGGCGAAAGTTTTCCGAGCTTCTTTCGCCGGAAATAAAAACATGAACTTGATTCAAGAATCTAAAGCATTACTTCTTATCTGACTTCTTGCCGGAAGTTGCAGATTTGCTTTCTTTAGCCAGAGTTTCCCTTTTGGCACTCTTTGCCTCCTGTTTTTTTTCAGTTTTCTTATTCATAACACAAAAATTAAAAGTTTTAAAATAGATTATACGCAACCGTTTATTGGGGGCTGCCTTTTTCTGATTTCTGATAATTACACCACATCAGTTCCTTTTCAGGAGTTGCGGTAAGCACT
This sequence comes from Bacteroides sp. f07, assembly GCF_042854785.1. Lineage (NCBI taxonomy): Bacteria > Pseudomonadati > Bacteroidota > Bacteroidia > Bacteroidales > Bacteroidaceae > Bacteroides > Bacteroides sp. f07. The sequence continues at coordinate 2,690,416 of NZ_BAABXI010000001.1, forward strand.
TCATTACTGCGTTCGTCAGACAACTGTTTGTCCATTTGAGCAATCTGTTTTTCGGTACGTTCCGTCCCTTCCGGTTTTCTGTCCACCAGCCCGTTTGTCCTTCTCACCTCTTCCAGCGGATCGTCGATATACTGCCACTCTTCTTTCAGTCGTGAACTCTCACCTTCATTCCATGGACCACGAAACTCTTCACCTTTTGACAGATTAAAGTAAAGGTTGCTATATTTTGGCGAAGTTTGCAACACTGCGGGCGGGAAGTTCGGTTGAATAGTATTCAAAGCGGCCTCAAACTGCTGGAAGTGAGTAACTTCACGAGTCATAAGGAAAATAAGGGTTTCTCTTACTGAAGGATCTTCAGTAAACTTCAAAAGATTTTCATAACCAATCTTGGCACGACATTCATTCGCCATATTGGACTGGAGATCCACCGTAAGTTCCGCATTGGCAGATACATAACTTCCACACCATGGATTTCCGTTACTATCTGTCAACATAGGACTACCGGGGGCAACCACCACACACTGCGGATTTGTAAACGCCTGCTGGATAAACTCTTCCTTAGCAGACTTACCATCCATTAGTTTGCGAATATCCATCGTCTCTGCAGCATCCTTCATTTCACCATTTACCGGTCCGAGAAGCATCTGAATAGTAGCCCCCACTATTTCAAGATGTGCCAGCTCTTCCGTGGCAATGTCCATAAGCATATCATACTTATCCGGGAACGGGTTATGACAACTGAAAGCCTGTACAAAATATTGCATGGCTGAAGTAAGTTCTCCATTGGCACCACCGAATGCCTCCAGCAATATGCGTGCGAAACGTGGGTCCGGTCTGGAAACGCGGGCATTGAATTGCAAATCTTTTACATGATAAAACATAATCAATTTTTTTAAGTTAATAATTCAGGTTGATTAAGATGTACATCTATATTTATAACATGTTATTTTATATGTTCACACATTCTTCTAATGCGACGTCGTCAGAAAAAATTTGCCGGATAGCATAAACTCCATCCGGCATACAACAAGAATCAGAATTTATAACCATAACCTAACATGATAACGACATTGTCATTCTCGGCAAACATAAATTTCGCTTCGGCATTTAAAAAGCTACGTTCTGACAAAGGTAATGTAATACCACCTCCAAGATTAAAAGCAAACTTAGTCGAGTTACTTCTATCCACCTGAGCAGTCACCCCATTGACCTCAACATCCTGCTTTCCATAAAAGTTATTCTGCATACCAATTCCCGCAAGAGGATAAACAGAAAATCCTTGTCCATCCTTATTGAAATTGAACACATAATGGAAGTTTATATTCACATCCAGCCCCGTCACTTTGTCTTTAGGGAAAAAGAATGTGAGATCAGGAGCTATTCTAAGATTATTGGCTATTACATAGCGCCCCTGCGCTTGCAAACCGAATCTTTCGTAATTAGTCTGGTAACCAAGGCTTCCCATTAAAGAACCTTCACCTTTTCTAGTTTGAGCATTCACTCCGAAAGCGGTCATTACGACCAAAATCAATAATAAAAACTTTTTCATAATCAAGGGATTTAATTAATAATATATTTCATCTAAAACAAAACTCTGGCTTCCTTACTATTCTTCAATAGTACAGATACTTACACGATTCCAGTCAGGTTCGGTAAACATATCACCCACGCCCTGTCCTTCGGCAGTAACACGGTTTGCTGCTATCCTATATCTCTTAACCAAAATTGTCTTGACAGCCTCTGCACGTGCTGCAGCCAGTCTAGCATTGAGTTCGATACTACCTTCCGGAGAAGCATATCCTTTTATTACTACTTTCGTTTCCGGATGCTTATTCATATAAGAAGCTACACGTTCCACATTCGGAAGTTGCGAAGCGTCAACGGATGACTTACCTTGTCTGAAGGTAATGATTGATTCCGGAATGCGGGCTGTCTTGACCACTGTTTCTACCGGAACCACTTTTGTACGACAGTCATTCAGTTCCTGTTGTAGTCCACTGATTCTTTGGTTAGCAGTATTCAACTCACTATCTCTAGTGTTCACTTGCCCTCGAAGCGCATTTATAGAAAAATTTAAGTCGTCAATTTCAGCCTGATTGTAGACCCTCACCTTATTGAAGTAATGTGTTCCATTGCTCATCGCAAAGTGATATGTCAATCCCGCAGTGATTTCGAAAGCAGCATTATTAGCATTGAAACGGCTTTTTACCTGATTATAATCTCCCTGCATATCATACACGATAGCAGGTCTGATACCAATGGTCCATGCTTTGGATTCACCCATATTGAAATTAAAGTTCATTCCGAAACGGGTAGACCATGAATTTTCGTCACCGTCACCGCTCGCATAATTGTGCAACCACCCTACACCGGCCACTGCTTCAATTTCGAATACACGCGGAGAACCGAGATAAGTGCCGAAAAGATTCATCAAATTCACTTTACCCAATAAACTAACATCAGAAGCATCAAAAGTAGTTTTACTTTGGGTAGTATTCACATACCCCATTCCCTGGAATCCCAAGCCGAAATTAGGAGTCAACTGTTTCGAGAACCCTACTCCAAAAGCAGGACGCATACTTTTAAAGAAAGCACTATGAGTAAGAGGAGTCACTGCACCAGCATTTATTCCCACCGACCAATTATCCATAAATTTAGTACTTTCAATAACTGTTTGGGCCTTCGCTGAAAATGCCCCCAATACACAAGCTAATAAAATAATAGACTTTTTCATAATCGAATATAATTTAATGTGACGTCTTGTTTATCATCTACACGAAAACAACATATCCTAAAAAAAATTAGTTCGTAATATGTATTTCACATTAACAAATATTTGTCTTTCCCAAATCGAAAGAATACACCATTTATTGAAAAGCAAAACAAATATGCATATTTATTAAAAAGGTCTATAAAAATAAATCAAAATCAGATAAATGAAGGAATATATTATTAGTCACTAAGTAATAGAAAGTAAATATCAGCGACAATCATATTATTTCATATAGTTATAAGGATAAAAAGGCAATTATATATACTATTCATACCTCATAAAGGAATAGCTAATCTTTAAACAGAGTAACTATTGTACTAATAATTAAATTGTATAAATAATCAATAGAAAAAGACAGAAAAGGCATATTTATTTATTCAAATTCATAATTATGCCTTTTCCCATTCAAAAGAACGACTATATTATTATAAGTAAATATTAAAAATAGGACAATATTAAAATATACAAATCACTAAAAATAACATTTTCCAATTCACATTTGGTACACTAATCTCATTAAAATCAACTATCTTTCCGGGATCACCTCATTCAGACAAGCTATGGCATTGAGTGTACGCGGATAGCCGATGAATGGCAATAATTGTGTGACGACAGCCAGCAACGTATCTTTATTATTACCCACGTTGACATTTCCCTGTATGTGTCCCTTAACTTGCGACTCACAACCTCCTAAGGAAACAAGTATTGAAAACGTTATCAACTCGCGTGTCTTTACATTCAATCCTCTACGAGTCTGATAGTCTCCGAAGCAGTTGGCGGAGAGATAACGCTGGATATGCTTCTGATTTTCGGGAGCGTTCTTATGCATCTGTTCTATCCGTTCACCAAAAATGGATTTCTGTAACTCCAGCCCTTTGTCGAAACGGGTTTCAAGTGATACAACCGACTGTCCCTCTAAAGGAAGACGCACGCCACGGGCAAGTAATATATCATTGGTGATACCAATAAAATCCCGCACCTTAGCCATGCCTGCATAAGCCACTGCCTGATAAAGGATTTCCTTCACTTCTATCGGAGCAATGCCTTCATTAAGGGCGTTTTCGAGTGTAATACGGTATTCAGACTGTCCTTGCGAAGCAATATTGGATGCCAAAGTTACCATAAGGCGGGTTTTAGTGTCCAAGTCACCATATCCCTGCACCTCTTTTGTAAAATTACTAAATATTCCGTCCAACTCGGGGTCGGTGGCTTTTAATCCGGTTGCCACGTTGTCTTTCGTTGCTTCGGCATATTGCCGGTCGTCTACACGTTCCAGCCACGTATTCTTGTTAGTCTGCGGATTACATTCGATAGCCAGATGCGAGAACCAGCTATCGGGGGCTGCACCGTGCCAATGTTCTATGTTCGAAGCGATTTCAACCACATCACCGGGAAGCAAACGACGTGCCGCTTTACCACGTTCCTGATAATAGCCCACACCTCCGACAGCAATCAGGATTTGTCCTCCTGTATGGCTATGCCAGTTATTCCGGCAACCGGGTTCAAAAGTAACATTAAACATGGGTACATTCAAGTCTTCATTAGCAGTCAGCGGTGCCAACCAAGATTTTCCCGTGAAATATTGTTCAAATCCTGCATTCTCCTTTCCTATCGGAAATGCGCTGATGTTTTGAGGAACTTCTTCTTTTTTCATATTCTGTGCACTTATAGATTGCATCGGAATGTGTATCATCCCGACGACTGTTACAAAAATAAAAAATAATCTTCTCATATGATATACATGGGTTATTATTCACAAACTCTCTGATAAACAAATAGTAACTCAACGTCCCACCCGTTTAGCCAATTCTTCCGGATAGCGTTCTCCCGCAAGAACGATTTCTGACAATTTTTTATTAATGACCGCCATTTCCTCTATGGGAACATTTTCATCAACACGATGCTGATAGTACAAATCAATGTGGTCTGTCCGCAAACGTTTTAATGACCCCTCCACAGAACGACGGATTGTTTCGGGATGACTGTCCAGCAATTGTTTCCCGTCTTTCATCTGAATCCCAAATTTCGTTGCAATAACCACTTTATCACGGAGAGGTTTCAATGCTTCCCCCACCAATTCTTCATTGATATAAGGACCGTAAACTTCGGCCGTATCAAAAAAAGTGACACCAAGCTCGTATGCCTTACGAATAAGATTTATCATTTCATTCGTATCAGATGCAGCACCATAACCATGGCTCATCCCCATACATCCCAAACTGATAGCAGATACTTCAAGGCCGCTTTTTCCTAATTTCCTGTACTTCATAATCTCTATGTTTTTTTATTATTATTTTCTAGTAGTGCAAAGTTAGCTGTTCTATACCAACTCTTTATGATACAAATTACAGATATAAGAACCAAAATTACTGATTCACAGGACTGGTAGCAAATTTAAGTTCCCACCTGTTTCTGCTGTTCCGCATTATAACGGTCGCCGACAACCGGAATGGCTGCCACAGAATCTTCCAACTCTTTCCTAATAGTGTCCGTACAGTGGGCGGATACTTCTTCATCAGGCGTACAGATAAAGTCATGCCGCATGCACGTCCGAAAGTTTGATGGAATCCTTAGGCGGACTTACTACCCGTATTTATTATTTCAATACCCGCCTCAACCTGTTTAGTCCTTCTATCAACCGCTATCGCGGACACGCGATATTGATATGGATAAAACCTTCACCAGCTTCTCCATCCCCCCCTTCGTTCACCCATAATTTTTCTTTCTCCAACAAGTTCTTCACAATCTCGTCCGACGACTGGAGTAGCACTGCACAATCCACCCAAACCAAATAAGTACCTTCCAACATCACCACCGGAAATTCAGGCAGATATTCTTCGAAGAATGCCAACCCAAGTATTCGCCGTTCAGTTCGGAATCATAGACAGTTACATTCTCCGTATTCCAAAATGCATCTTTGGAATTGACAACCGCATTACGTATTTCCACATTCTTGCAGTACTGGAACGAATAGTTCCCATTTTAGGGTCACATCTTCCGGTTGAAGGTCGTGAGTTGCAAATAGAGGACGTTCACCTCCATATTCTTTCGTTCCATTAGTTTATTTTTTAGTCTGTTATTTCAAAAGTCACATTTACACTTCCTGTACCGACGGCAGAAGCCAATCCCGAAGGATTCGTTATACCTCCCAGTCGGGTGTAAGTATATGGAGTTGAAAAACTCTCATAAAACAATACCACACAAGTAGAGCTGTAAAGCATCAAATCTCCCGTTTGAATGGTTCTTGGATTGAAAGAAGCTGTCGGCAAACTGTTTTGCAGATAAAACAGTTTTTCATTGCCATTCAATTCGGACATCTTTACTGTCAGTGGCAGTTATTTCTTGAATTCTTTAGTTGTTTCATTACTCTCCAAAGTAGCATTGAACGAAACAGAACCAATTGTTATTTTAAGGTTATTGCTCACAGGGACGTCTTCATTATTATTGTTATTATTACTAGAGTTGCTATTTTCATTATCCGGGAGAAGCTGCTGCCCTCTCCCCTGTAATGGTTCCCCCTCGCCACATGATACGGAACCAACAGATAATGCCAACAGGACACAGATTGCTATTATATAGTATCTCATTATGATTCATATTTATTTCTTCAGATACTCCTTGAAGAAAGATTCCAGTTTATTAAACGGTATAAGGCTCACACGGTCGTAAAGGTCTACGTGTCCTGCACCGGGCACTATATACAGTTCTTTTGGTTCGCCAGCCAGTCGATAGGCATCCTCACTGAATTCGCGCGAGTGGGCGTTCTCTCCGGTAATGAAAAGCATAGGGCGGGGTGAAATCGTTTCAATATCTGCGAAGGGATAGAAATTCAGAAATTTCACGTTGCTTGAAAAGGTTGGATGAGTCGTAGTCAGAGAAGTTGCTCCTTCGGGAGTGAATTCTCCTCTCTGTGTCCGGTAGAACTCATAAAATTCGCGTTCTATCGGAGTGGACTTCTCGGTCAGTTCATGCACTGTGCCACCGGTGTATTTCGTCTCTTCCCCCAAGAATTCCGCATAACGCTGTTCGGCGGCTTCTGCCATAATCTGCTTTCTCTGTTCCAGGGTCAATGTGTGTTTCAGTCCGTTGCGGCTGGCTGTCCCCATATTATACATACTGATTGTTGCAATGGCTTTAAGACGAGGATCTATTTTTGCCGCACTGATAGCGAAACTTCCACTGCCGCAAATGCCAATTACACCGATAAGATTTCGATCGACAAACGGACGTGTACCCAGAAAATCTACCGCGGCACTAAAGTCTTCCGCATAGACTTCCGGTAGAACGGCATTGCGCGGTTCGCCTTCACTCCCACCCCAAAAAGACAGATCTATGGAAAGTGTCACAAAACCCCGTTCCGCCATTTTCGTTGCGTAAAGATTCGCACTCTGTTCCTTGAGAGCTCCCATAGGATGCCCGACAATGATTGCAGGGTATTTATCCCCTTCTTTCATATTCTTTGGCAGAAACAAATTTCCGGCTACCTTCATTTTATACTGGTTGGAAAAAAAGACTTTCTCCACACTTACCAAATCACTTTTATAAAAGTTATCCGCATCTGTCTGTGCAGAAGAAAAACCAGTTCCGAACATCATAATAAATACAGTTGTTAATAATAAAATCCGTTTCATATCTCTAGTGTTTTAGTAATTAAAGAATTGATTATCTACTTTTTACTTTGCAAAAATACGGTAAAATAAAGAGACTGCCTGTAGATGAATTACTGACATTATTACCCAAATTACAGATTATATTTTTTTCATCATCCTGCTATAATATCCATTTTAACCTGTTTACGGGAATGGGGCACACAAACACGTAAATAAACAAATACCATACTTGCAATCAGAAAAAGCAGTGCACCGAAAACGGAATAGCGCGTGCCCATTTCCGTAATGAAAGCTCCGCATATAGCCGTGCCAATCGTCGTACCCAAATTGGCGGAAGTCAAAAACATTCCGTTGGCAAAATCAGGAGCTTCGGGAGCGGAATCCGTAATCATATACTGCATATTATTACTAGCTATACCTGCCAATACACCTAAAATCAAGATGATTATCACCATAGCCGTAATCCATTTTCCAACGAAGAAGAGACAGATATATGAGACTAAGAGTGCAAAAGGCATGATGATAATTGAACACTTGGCGTTTACAGAAAGTAGTTTCCCCGCTATCACATTCCCCACAATATTTGCCAGACCATATACAAGCAGTACGGTACTGATTACACTATAGGAAACTTCCGTCACTGTTTTCAAGTAATCCGACATATAGCTGAAGAATCCGAACATGGCTCCATTAATTAAGGTTACGGCAATGATTGAATACCACATCGCCGTTTTCTTCAATACGCTAAGCTGTGCACCATAAGATACTTTTTCTTTCACAGGCATGGAGGGTATAAATAGAATGGTAGCCACAAACACCAATACATTCACAACTGTGAAAAACAACATCGCCATAGAGAACGAAACTTCGCTGGCAATGAAACTAGTCACCGGAACGCCCAGTACCATACCGGCGGACACACCAACAAAAACTTTAGAAACAGCCTTGGGAGCCTGTTCCTTGCCGACAGACGCCGCGGCTACCGTAAAAGCCATCGAGACATAGACCGGATGCAGGAAAGCGGGAAGTATCCGGGCAATCAGTAATATGGTGAAGTTAGAAGTAAGCATGGAGATTATATTGCTTACTGTAAACAATCCCAATGCCAGCAACATCACTTTCTTCCGGTTCATCCCCGAAAACAATAAAGGAGTCATAGGGGCCGACACAGCCACCACCAACGCGAAAACACTTACCGTCCAGCCAGCCTGTGGTACGGAGACGTTGAACGTTTCAGCTATCAAGGGCAGGATACCCACTACTCCCATTTCGGTATTTATAATTCCAAACACACCGACCGTAAGGATAAAGACGAGCAAACCGCCCGAACTGAGTTTTAGTTTATTCTTTTGTTCCATAACTATTATATGTAATTTATAATTCCAACGCCAGTTTATAGGCGTTTTCAAGATATTCTTTATCAATCTGCCTCGCCAGTTTCTCGCATCCGGTACAACCACCGGCACAATACAGCCCACCTCATTCCAACCCAGCGCCCGGTTGAGAAGACGAATCTTTTTGAGGATATTTATCATCAACAGAAATGGCGTAAAGCCTGCCGATAAATGATTTCATATTCTCTATTAAATCAACTCCATACACGCTGAGGTACAGAGTTCTATTTGACGTTACAAAGGTCGGGAGAATAAAGTGAAGTGATTGTAGATAAATTACAGAGATAATAACCCCAATTACAGATTAATAGGAAATTCTAAAAAGACAGGAAATAAATACATATGTTTCCTGTGGAGACAGAAAATATTTGCAGTAAAGACAATCTTTATACTTGAAAACCAAATTTTACATGAAAGAAAAAATATTGAGATTAGAGTCAATAGAGCCTCAATATCCGAACTGGCATTGACAAACAAATATCTGTTTTGCCGAATTATCATCAAACACTTCTTCTTCAAATCCTCCATACTTATGAATAATATGAAAGCCATTCCATTCCAAATATGAGTCTAATTCTTGAGGGAAAAACATTCTCATATCCAGATTTTGAATAGAATCAAACTTGCCATTGATAAAATAATGCCATTCTATGCGATTAATCTGAGTCTTATTCTCATATCGCATAGTCTGCTTTATCAAGACTTTCCTTCCGTCGTCCGTTGTATACGCAGCAATTTCCCTCTGCTCTTTTTCACCTTCAACTATATATTGGATATTCGGATTAAAACAATCAAACATAAATAAACCGTCGTCTTTGAGATGATTCTTAACTACATTAAATACCTTAAATAAATCTTCATTCTTATATAAATGATGAATCGAATTAAATGGAATAAAGATAAAGTCGTATTTTCCCGACAAATTCAAAGTTCTGATATCTGCCTCGATAAAACTTATTTCTAATCCTGCTTCGGAAGCTTTCACCTTTGCCTGGGCAAGCATTGAAGGGGTGTAATCAACTCCAGTAATATCATATCCTTCCTTTGCAATGGGAAGAGTAAGTCTGCCTGTACCACAACAAAGTTCAAGTATCTGCGCATCCTTGTTTTTAGGCAGCCACCGCTTATAAAAGTACAAATCATCCAGATTGGTATTCATCGCATCATAAATATTGGCATCATAAATTAAATCACCCACTTTATAATCACTATTCATATATGTCGTCCTCCAATGTCTATTATCTACTATTTTTAGGTTTATCATCTCAGTCACATTTTCCAAGGTCGGTAATATAGGTAAAATAATCCGTAATCTATATACAAACCGAATCTAAAATCAGCAGTATCTTTGCAGTGTGATAAAAACAACAGGTATAAACGTAAAAAAACAAATTGATATGTATTTAGGTTCTTCGTCAAATTTGGTGGTACTTCTTCTATTGTGAATAAAGAATCTTGGCTCTCAGTAGTTTAGTTCCTGCCCTATTGTACATCTGTCTTTTTACCGCTTTAATTTTATTCACTGTCCCCTCCAATAATCCGTTACTGAAGGGGATATCAATAGCTGCCTGTACTGCCTCCCAGTCTTTTTCAATACCATATGCAAAGTTCGTCAGTGCCATATTCCGTGTTGCCTTCGCTTTTTCAATCCACTTTCTAATATCCTTATCATAAGTATTCCCATTAATCATATCTCTGAAATTCTGACACACGCTTAAGAGTTCTTTAATCTGTGGTGAGGATTTATACAGTTCCGCTAGTTTAGGATTATCCGATTTTCCCTTTAGAATGTATTTGCGTATCTGATTCTGTGAAACTCTCTGTGTTTTACTTCCGTTTTCAATGCTCTCATTATGCTCCTTGACTTCCTTCCTCTTTTGTTGATACATTTTTCGCAAGCTTGATGTTATCCTTCCAATAAGTGCGCCACTGATTTTACTCCCCATTTTTTGTGCCAATATTTTTCGGGTAATACAGCCCGCACTAATGATTGTAGCCAGTTCGGATACATATTTAAGAGCTGTCTTCTGTTGCTCATTCAAGTATGCCCCTATTCTCCTGTTGTGAATGAGCTTATAAATGTAGCGACTTTTCTTGCCCAAATGTGTGGCTGTCTGCTCAATGGTCATCCCCTGCATTTTTAAGTTCAGGCTTTCCCTGTATATCTTCAATTTTTCTCTGTGTCGGACATCTCCCATGTTAAATATGTCCTGAAGAATTAACGAAGAAGCCGTGTCTCTGTCAGGATATTCGTACTTGAGCTTTTTCTTGGTCTGACGAATCATTTTCTCTATTTCCGGTATCATCGTGTCCGTCATATTCTTGGTTAGATGGAACCGGTCGCAGATTTGTGTAACACCAGGGATTATTCTGTTTATAGCCTCTGTGAAACATCTTCCACGGTCTCTCGTTATATATTGTATTTGAGGATTCCGGATAAGCCAGTTATCAAGCGCTTCTCCGCTTCTATCCTCTAACAAAGCAATAGGCATGTGTGTCATCTGGTCTACGACCACACTCATATAATCCTTACCTTTTTTATAGGCAAAATCATCAATACCTACATAAATACTTTTATTATGCATAGGATTATGTTGCCCGCACTGTTGTAGGATGCGTAAGCAGGAAGAGCTACTGGCCGTTATATGGAACAGTTGCAAAAGAGAAGAGGCCTTTCGAGAAGTAAGTTCCAAGCTTATCGATCTGATGCGTTCCTCAACAAGATAGCTCCGTCTACCATACCGACGAGCCAGAAAAGACAACGGTTCGCAGAATATTTTTTGCGGACAAGAAACATTGTCACAATAATATTTGCCAACCTTTATGACTAACTCCAAAGCATGATCGTAAACTTCAAGATCCTGAATATGACGGGAGTAGTAACTGTGCAACCGGTGACTGAAATGTCCACAATAAGGACAGGAAGCCCCCTTGCCAGCCGTATGTAAAAAGACCCTCAATGAGCCAACAGCTTCAGAGATACCATCTTGTTGCAGATTATCGTAGCCAAGACTGAAGCTGAAATCATGGAATAATCCCCTATTTGTAGGAGTGTTTTCTTTTTTTGATGTATATTTGTACGTTGTAGATATGGCTTGTTGCATGGTAACTTTTAATGATGTGGTGTCTTTAAAGTTACTAAAAAGCAAACATATCTACAACTTTTTATAGGATTAAGAAAGAAGAAGACCGTTGAAATAAAAAAGAGATTACCACCAAATTTGACGAAGAACCTGTATTTAGAAAATATTTACTCTCCCGCAGACGTAAAGAAGTTATCGTTTCAGGAACTCAATGATTTAAGTAATGAAATCCGTGCGTCACTCCTGCAAAAGTTGAGTGAACACGGCGGGCATTTCGGCCCTAATTTCGGAATGGTGGAAGCGACTATTGCTTTACATTATGTATTCAACTCACCGGAAGACAAGATTGTTTTTGATGTATCGCATCAAAGTTATGTGCATAAAATGCTGACCGGACGGAAAGACGCTTTCCTCTACCCGGCTGAGTATGACAATGTATCCGGTTATTCCGAACCGCAAGAAAGCAAGCATGATTTCTTCGTTATCGGTCATACTTCCACTTCCGTCAGCCTGGCTAGCGGATTGGCGAAAGGACGCGACCTGACCGGCGGCAATGAGAATATCATAGCCGTGATAGGCGACGGCTCTTTAAGTGGCGGCGAAGCATTTGAAGGATTGGATTATGTAGCGGAGCTTGGTACAAATATGATTATTATTGTCAATGACAATCAGATGTCTATTGCCGAGAATCACGGTGGTCTGTACAAGAACCTGAAAGATTTGCGTGACAGTAACGGTCAGTGTGAATGTAATTTCTTCAAGGCTATGGGATTGGATTATATGTACGTGAACGACGGCAACAATGTGGATGCATTGGTTGAGGCATTCTCTAAGGTGAAAGATATTCAGCATCCGATAGTAGTACACATCAATACTCTGAAAGGCAAAGGGTATGAACGTGCAGAACAGGACAAAGAGACTTATCACTGGCGTACTCCGTTCAATATAGAAACCGGAGAATCAAAGTTTGACGAAACTGCGGAAGATTACAGCGAAGTGACAGCCCAATATCTGCTGAAAAAGATGAAAGAAGACAAGCGGGTGGTAACAATCACTTCGGGCACTCCTGCCGTTCTCGGATTTACTCCCGACCGTCGTCAGGAAGCAGGCAAGCAGTTTGTAGATGTCGGTATTGCCGAAGAACACGCGGTGGCACTTGCTTCCGGTATTGCGGCTAATGGGGGAAAACCTGTCTATGGAGTATATAGCACATTTATCCAACGCTCTTACGACCAGCTCTCGCAAGACCTCTGCATCAATAATAATCCGGCAGTCCTCTTGGTATTCTGGGGAACATTATCCGGTATGAATGATGTAACTCATCTCTGTTTCTTCGACATTCCTCTTATCAGCAATATCCCGAATATGGTCTATTTGGCACCAACCTGCAAAGAGGAATATCTTGCCATGTTGGAATGGGGTATCCGTCAGAATGAGCATCCGGTTGCTATCCGTGTGCCTGCAACAGATGTGATTAGCTGTGGCGAGTCTGTGGAATCCGATTATAGCGTTCTCAATCGTTATAAAGTCGCTCATCGTGGCTCGAAGGTGGCTATCGTGGCGTTAGGTTCGTTCTTCGGATTAGGACAGTCGGTGCTGTCACTGCTGAAAGAAAAGGCAGGTATTGACGCTACGCTTATCAGTCCCCGATATATTACCGGTATTGACAATGAGTTAATGGAAGAGCTGAAAGCCGACCACCAACTAGTGATTACATTGGAAGACGGTGTGTTGGACGGTGGTTTCGGTGAAAAGATTGCCCGCTATTATGGCGCCAGCGATATGAAAGTACTTAATTACGGAGCGAAGAAAGAATTCGTAGACCGGTACGATGTGCAAGAGTTACTTCGTGCCAATCATCTGACAGATGAACTGATTGTAGAAGATATCAGAAAGATTATCGGCTAAAGAAGTCCTAACCAGTTCATTATATATTCATATGTAGGTTGATGCACTTCCGTAACGGGAGATATGCATCAACCTACTTTTATTTCCAGTCAAATCCGTAGTCCTTTCCGATAATTCAATGGAGTTTGCCCGGTATTTCTCTTAAAGAATTTGCAGAATCCGGCAGCATCACTAAAGCCCAGTTCGGAAGCGATGTCTCCTATCGTGGATTTGGTTGAACTCAGCAATGTACGGGCTTCCATTATCAGTAGTTCATTAATAATGCTGTTTACACTCTTTCCTGTTCCTGCACGGACGATGCGGGCAAGATATTGTTCGCTGATAGCCAACTTATCCGCATAGAAAGCGACGAAATGCTCTTCCCTGAAATTCCGGGTGACAAGCGCGTGAAACTCTTGCAGTACATGGTCTTTATGGCTAACCTGCTTTTTAATAATTGTCTTTCGAGAAAGGAAATCGGCTATATCCAGAAACAAAGCATTGCACGCCGCCTGTATTCTCCGGAAAAGAAACTGGTGTTTTATATTCAACAAACGCATAAGCACTTCCAGTTCACGACGGATGATTTGAGCTTCGTATGCAGTCAGTTGTATGGTATATTGCTTGTTCTGCCTCATCGTCGCCAACAAGATAGCGGTTATTTGAGTCAGATAAGAATCATCCGTCCGCATGGATTCGGAAATGGAAAGAGTGATAAACTTTATATCGGGACTTGAATATAAATGGTCGGTGAGATAATTTGCTCCATGAATAAGCAGCATATTGGGCTCTATCGCAATAAATTCTCCATTCAGCAAAATCTCCGAACGACCTTCGAGCACAAGTATCATATACAGTTCCCGGTTAAAATAGCGTTCATTTTCGGGATAACTCCTATCTTTGTATTCACTCATGAAACAAACGACGTCCTCTTCGTAATGAGGAATTTCAGGATGTTCCTTCAACAACTGCTTATTATCGAAAATTCGTGATTTCACCATTTATGCCTCCTTCTTTTCGATGTAAAAATACGATTTGTTTCGGATATGACAAAAACTGTGTGGAATTAGATAATTCATTTCCAGCAAAAAAGCAGGAACTTTGCATATCCTTTTCAATTCATAAGAAGGAATCAATTAAAAAGTTTTGAAGATATGAGAATGAAAGACGTTTGCAAAAGATATTTGGTGTTTATTATAGGATTGTATTTTCTGGCTGCCGGAATAGTATTAATCATACGTTCGGCATTGGGAACCACCCCTATATCCAGCGTAAACTATGTATTAAGCCTGAATAGTCCTTTATCATTAGGCACTTGCACCTTTTTTATCAATATGGTACTTATCTTGGGGCAGTTTTGGTTAATCCGAAAGAACAGAACCCGGCAGGATATTATCGAGATTCTTCTTCAATTGCCCTTCTCCTTTATCTTCTCGGCATTCATTGATTTCAATATGACAATTACCAATAACCTGCATCCCGAGAGTTATGGAATGTCAATAGCGTTATTGCTTACAGGATGTATGGTGCAATCTATCGGCGTGGTACTGGAGTTGAAACCCAAAGTCACTATGATGAGTGCGGAAGCTTTTGTGAAATATGCTTCCCGCCGCTACAACAAAGAGTTTGGGAAATTCAAGGTCTATTTCGATGTTACGCTAGTCACATTTGCGGTACTACTTTCCCTTCTCCTCTCCCAATGCATTGAAGGAGTACGCGAAGGCTCTCTTATCGCTGCCTGTATCACAGGATATATTGTCAGTTTCCTAAATCAGAAGATAATGACGAGGAAGACACTCTACAAGCTCTTGCCCGTTTTGAAATAAAACATAATAAAAGCCGTTTCTTCGGAAAGAGAACTTTAAATCTCCCAAAGAAACGGCTTTTATATTTCTCTTCGATATTTACTATCTATTCTGACTGTCTATTTCTTTAAGCAATTCGCCAACAGCCGTTTTCAGTTGCGTATCCTCTCCTTTCACCACTGTTTCGGGGGCATTGGCAACTTTAATATCAGGTTCCAACTGGCTATTTTCCAGATAGCTTCCATCCGGCAGACGATAACCGATAATAGGAATACCGAATACCAGTGAAGGGTCTTGCAATGTTTCCCAAGATACACTTGTCATTGTTCCCGGCACAGGCATACCGACCAGCTTGCCTATCTTCTGATGCTTGTATACCCAGGGAGTGCCATGCGCATTCGAGTAGTTGGCTTCGCATTGCAACATGATAGAAGGTTTATTCCAGCGACGGCTCGGCATATCACAGGCTTCGCGTCCGCGCACTACCTGCGTAAAGTATTTCTGACCACTGAACAGTATTTCGATATCTTCGTGCAGACGACCGCCACCGTTGAAACGGGTATCAATTACAATTCCGTCACAGTTGTTGTATTTACCCAAAATATCAGAGTAAACAGTACGGAAACTACCGTCGCCCATAGATTGAATATGAACATACCCAAGGCGTCCGTTAGACCATTTCTCAACATCGGCGGCACGTTGTTTTACCCAACGTTTGTATAGCAATCCGTTCAGTTGTCCGCTTGTGATAGGCATCACCACTTCTTCCCAACGTTCTTTGCTTTGCGGATTATAAAGTGAAATCAAGGTTTTCTTTCCGGCTTTGTTATTCAGCAAGTAAGTAATGTCATTATCGGGTGCCAGTTCTTCACCGTTTATCTTTTCGATAATGCAGCCGGCTTTTACTTTGGTACGGGAATGGTCGAACGGCCCTTTCTCGATTACCTCAGCGATTTTCATTCCTTTTTCCTGGTACTCCCAATCGAACAATAAGCCCAGATTAGAGGTCACATCTCCCCCACCTCTCGGAGAATAACGTCCTCCCGTATGCGAAACATTCAGTTCGCCCAACCATTCGCTCAATAGTTCCGCAAAATCGTAGTTGTTATCAATATGAGGCAGGAATTTGCGATAGGCAGCCGTCATAGCATCCCAATCAACTCCATGCATAGTGAGATTATAGAAACGTTTTTGATGTTGCTTGTACACATGGGCGAACATCGCTTCACGTTCGGCAGCCAAATCCATTTTCATTTCAGCCTGATAACCGATTGATTTCAATGCATCCGACTTCGCATCCATTTTCTGCATATTTCTACTACCCAATAAGAAAATATCCCCTTTCTTATCCAACATCAATGATGCCCAACCGGTATTGAGTTTGTGCAGACGCTTCGTATCTTTTTCACGAAGGTTCATTTTCCAAAGGTCATATCCACCTTCGAAAGCTGAGAAATAATAAAGATTCTCTCCGTCTTTTGAAAGTATAGCACAACCTAAGTCGGAAGAGTTGGGAGTCAGACGGACGATGCGGTCTTCAATGCCGTTAAGCTCTACTATTATATCTTTCTTGTCTGCTTTATCTTCGGATGCTTTATCCTCGTCAGCCTCATCCTTGTCGCTGTCTTTATCTTTATCCGACTTACTTTTTTCTTTATCAGCCTTTGCTTTTGGAGATTTATCAGACTTATCCTTTTTGGACTTATTTCCGTCTTTCTTCTTGTCGTCGTCTTTTTCTTTCGCTTTCTTCTGTTCCTTTTCTAATTCTTTGAGCAGTTCGAAATCTTCTTTACTCAGACGATAGCGGTCATAAGCATCCTGATTGAGGAATACCAGCATGACATCCTGTTGCGACCCCCAGGAAGCATGCGCACGCATACCGTAGCGTTCAGTCTGAAAAAGAATGGCATTTCCGTCCAGTACCCAACGCGGAGAACCGCTAATATATCCGCTGTTAGTCAGATTGGTGATAGCACCGCCCTGTGCGCTGACAATACCTATATCCGAATAAGGGTCGTGACGATTACCTATAAACTCAAGAGTAAACCATTTGCCGTCCGGTGACCATTCGTAATCAAATCCACCTCCGGTATTATACCATGTGGAGCCGTCCGTCACTTGACGAACTTTCTTCGTTTTTAAGTCAAGTACCATTAAGCGGTTACGGTCTTCAATGAAAGCCAGTTCCTTGCCGTCCGGGGAATATTGCGGATAAGCACGTTCTACCGTTTTGGAAGGAAGCAGTACTTCTTCCTCGATAAGAGTTGCATTGGGGAAGTTGGCTTCCTCTTTACGGGATATTTTGGCGGTGTAGAGTTGCCAGTTACCCGTCCGTTCGCTGGCATAAACCAATGTCCGGTTATCCGGGGCAAAGGACACTGCGGCTTCTTTAGCCGGTGTGTTCGTGATTTGCTTTGTTGTAGTGTAATCCGTTGAGGTGACAAAGACATCGCCACGTACTATGAAAGCAACCTGTTTGCCGTCCGGAGATACAGAAGCGGAAGTAGCACCTTGAGAGAACTTGAGGGAAGCAATCTCTTTTTCGTCATCCCGAACAAGTTCGACGCTTACTTTCTTCGGACGGGCATTTGCTTCCTGTGTATAAAGTTCTCCGTCATAGGTATAGCACAATGTACCTTTGTCACTGATTGACAAGAAACGTACCGGGTGCGTACGGAAGGTAGTTACCGCTTTTACCTCTTGAGGGACATTCGACGTTTGCGGAGTATTCAGTGAGAAGTTATAGACATTGAATGAGCCACCGTTGCGCTCGCTAAGAAAATAGACAGAATTGCCGTCGGGCGCATATACTGGATTGCGGTCTTCCCCTTCCCGATTCGTCAGATTGGTATGTTTTCCCGATTGCGTGTTATACAGCCATATATCTCTGGTTATAGAAGAAGTATGGTGTTTTCTCCATTCATCTTCGAAGCCTTTACGGTCTTGATAAAGAAAGTTTTTCCCCGATTTATCAAAGCAAACCCATTCGGCAGGGGTAGCGAGTACTTGCTCGGTACGTCCTCCACTAACAGGTACTTTATATAATTCCGTCATTGCTCCGGTAGGGAACAAAGCACTGCCTGCCGGGTCTTGAATAGATGCAGAGAAAAGTACATACTTTCCGTCCGGAGTAAAAGCCGAAGGAATCTCCGAAGCGGAATGATAAGTCAGCCTTTGGGCGGTTCCGCCGTCGGCAGGCATGATAAAGAGGTCGAAATTCCCATTCCGGTCGCTGGCAAATGCAATTTGTTTTCCGTCGGGCGACCAAACGGGGTTGGCTTCATAAGATGCTTGTGTTGTTAACTGAACGGCTGTCCCACCTTGTGCGGGGACTTTGTAGATATCGCCTTTATAACAAAAGACAATCTCCGTTCCATTCGGTGAAATACGTGCGTCACGCATCCACAAAGGAGTAATGGCATAGCCGGACAATGCGGTCAATGCCAGTGCCAAAGAAGTTATTAGTTTCTTCATATCAAATTATTATATATATATTTTATTCCGACAAATCGGATTGAATTAGTTTTCCCGTGTGATTATAGAATATCCTGTCGCCAAAGTCTTTGTAGAAGAAAGCATATTTATCTACTCCCGTACAATGGCAGACGCCAATCTGACGTGGAAGATATTCTTTCAGATAATCCGCAATGACCTGATATTTCCGTTCTTCAGCGTTATGAATATGAAATCCTCCCAAAAGCAAATTACAGGGAGATTCGGGGAATGCTGCACGGACTGTTCGCAGGATATTTGTTATTCCCCGATGAGAACAGGCGCTCAATACGGAAAGCCCATCCGGTTCTACCAGCACTACCGCCAATTCATCCTGAAAAGTATCCGGTATATGGCAACCGTCTTCTTTCTGAACCCTGAAACGTTCGAAATGGGTATCTTCACGGTCGATAACATCAATAGAGGGAAAAAGAAATACGCCGGGAAACAGTTCGGTCTGTTCTTCGATAAAACGGAAACGGGAAAGGTCGAAAGCCTGCGTATGCTTCATTCCATTTTCGCGTTCATCCTTGAATTTAGGTGAGAAGGTTTCGCGTTTGCAGATAATTACAGCCTGTTTGTTCAATTCAAGAAAATGACGCAGACCTCCCGTGTGGTCGCTATGTCCGTGGGATAATATCAGATAATCGACTTTTTGCAAGTCAATATGCAGCAGGCGTGCGTTACGGATAAACAAATCGGACGCTCCCGTATCGAAGAGTAATCTATGTCCCGATGTCTCGATATATAGAGAAAGACCGTGTTCTGCCTGTAATTTACGTCCATAGACACAATTCTCCACAAGAGTCGTTATTGTATAGCCCATGATGCTTAGTTATTAAACGAATCATACAAAATAAAAAGTTCTGCCACAAAATTATAATAATTCTGTGGCAGAACAAGCAATCCAGTCAATTAAAATTCTTGACTTTTCAATCTATTCGATTGAAATATCATTTTCATGCTTTAAAAGGTAACATAAGATAGCGTCACTATCCGGTCGTCATAGCGTCACTATCCTGCAAGCATAGCGTCACTATAATGAGACAGGACAGTTATACCATTTTTCCCATGTCATAGGCTTCCTGCATATAAGGAGTATCTTTAATCTCCCCTACCTTCCAGGCGCCGATTCCATAAACCGTTCCTTTTTCCTGTGGCCCTTCCAAGCAATCGAGGAAGCCACGGAAACCGTCGATTGTGCGCTCCATTATTGCTTTGTTATCCTCTGCCGCTGCAATAATGAAATAAAATTCCTTGTTCGTTATCTCCGTATAGCGCGCGCAGCAACGGTCAATCATTATCTTCATCTGTCCGCACATCGTATAGAAATAAACAGGAGTTGCCATTACGATAACATCGGTAGCAATCATCTTCTCCACGATTTCCGCCGCGTCATCCTTCTGCGGACAAGGCTTGCCGTACATACTGCAAACACTACACCCCGTACAAGGATGAACCGTTTTGTCTTTCAACACAATCTTTTCCACTTCATTGCCCGCTTCGAGAGCACCTTTCATAAATTCATCACAAAGCAAATCAGAATTGCCGCCTTTGCGCGGACTGGACGAAATTATCAGAACTTTTTTAGCCATAACTTTACTTTATTAGTTTTATCTTTAGAATGATTCAGTCTTTTCACTCTGCAAAAATAGACAATTTATAGCGTAGCAGATGTATATAAATTACAGAGATATATACCCTAATTACTGATTCAAACATAACAAAAGATTTTTTCTACCGATATTTAATTTATATCTTTGTCCACGATACGAACAACATGCTGCAATGAAAAAAATACAACTGACCGACATACATAAAGAAAAGCTGTTTCAAATCCCTCTTTTCCGGGATTTGCCTTTGAATATAAAAGAATCTTTATTAGAAAAACTGGATTTCGTAGTCTATGCAGCAGACAAAAAAGAGATAGTTGTCACACAAGGAACGCCTTGTAACAAACTGTATGTGTTGTTGGAAGGGAAATTACGCACGGATATTATCGACGGACTGGGAAACGAAGTGATGATTGAATATATCATTGCGCCACGCACTTTCGCCACTCCGCACCTTTTCAACTCGAACAATACTTTGCCGGCTACTTTCACTGCCCTTGAGGACAGCGTAGTGCTTATGGCAACCAAAGATTCTACGTTTAAAGTTATCAGCCAAGACCCGCAAGTGTTGCACAATTTTCTCTGCATTGCGGGTAATTGCAACATTTGTACCGTATCACGGCTGAAACCGCTCTCCCGCAAGACTGTCCGGGAAAGATTCATCGTTTATCTGTTCGAGCATAAGAAGAAAGATTCCCTGATAGTAGAGATTACACATACGCAATCCCAACTTGCCGAATACCTCAATGTATCGCGCCCTGCTTTGTCGAAAGAAATAAATAAGATAATCAAGGAAGGGCTTATGACCATGGAAGGGAAACGGGTGGAAATTCTGAACAAAGTAGCTTTAGAGAAATTCATATAATAAAAATGTAACGCAGCTTAAACTTTCGGTTTTATGCTGCGCCATACTTATCAGAATATCATCCCTATTTAATTACCATTTTGTGAAAAACACTCTCGGATTGATATTCAACGATACCCATCCCCAGTCTTGCCAACTCTTATGGTTGCCGCCTTTCACCGCATCCATCGTCTTTGTGCCACGCATGAAAGAATAGCCGGCGGAGAGTTTCACATCTTTCATCACCGACCAGTTAATCTGATAATCAACTTCCGAACCTAAGGACTTCTTCAAGTCCGGCAATTTAACCGCCGTAGTGAAATAGTGATAATTCAATTCCATATCCACCTTGTCCGACGCACGGAAACGGCCACCGATACGGCTGTCCATTAAACCCGGCGCATAACCGTCCACAAATAGATTCGCATAGAAATAATCCATGCTTCCGTAGAACTTATGATGTGTTCCGTAGAGAGGGTCGAACGCTTTAAACTTGTCGCTGTTTCCCTTATCACCGCTCAGATAATCGAATCTTACCACCGCTCCCCATGTCTTGTCAAAAGCATAAGCAGCCTGCACGCTTCCCATTAATGCCGACACTTTCTCAGCACCTTTATTCTTACCTGTTTGATAGTAGAAAGCACCGTCCAGGTTCCAGCTACCGGGCTTATAGGTAAGATACGTTCCCATTGTTTGCAGATAACGGGTATGCGAATCCTGCGTAGCCGCGTCCCCGGTTTCCAATCCCAGGTTCATAAACAGCAGAGAAGCGCCGAATGGGATTGCATCCGCTTTATAGTGATACCATACTGTCTGCATATTCTTATAAGGCTGTGCGCCGGAAGCATAATAAGTACCGCCTATCTTCTTCTCGTCATTCTGGTTGAAGGCAAGAATAAGGTGCACTTCGTTATTCTTATTCGCATATCCCAGTTTCAATGCGTCATGATAACGTCCCGCCACATTCCAGTCCAGTCCGCCCAAGATACGCTCATCGTCATAAACCAATGCCTGACGACCTAACTGGGCAAAAAGGCCGTGTCCGAAATCAAGTTTTGCCCATGCTTCGTTCAGGACAAAACGCCCGTTCTTGTCAATCTGCGGGTCTTGCCCCCAAACTCCGACGTGCTGTGCCGACATCTTTATTTCCAAGTCCGAACGCTTGTAGTCAATCGACAAACGGGCACGGTTGTTGATAGACGATGCGGCTTTCACCCCTTCATTACGAGGAAACCAGGCTCCGTTCCGATATTCCGCCCGAGGTCTGATTTGCATCGACATCGAGAACTCATTTTCCTTCTCCGTGTTTTGTGTGTATGCCATGCTTGGCAATAGCATCATAAGCACTAATGACCAATAAAATGTCTTCATTGTATTCCAATTTAAATGATTTGATATTTCAATTCAAATTATAAGTGTGTACACTGACTCCTTGTGCCGACGGAAGATAATTGATTCCATACCAACACATCTGTAATAAAACAAACGATACTAACAAAATAACTAATGCCGGACGCGCTTTCAACGGTTTGCCCAATCGGAAATGGATATATACCAGATAGGCAAACCAAGTTGCCGCCGCCCATGTTTCTTTCGGGTCCCAAGCCCAGTAATGTCCCCAGGCTTCTTTCGCCCAGATAGCCCCCGTAAGCATTCCCAATGTCATAAATGCCAAACCTACATAGGTGAGGTTGTCGCATAAATCCATCTCTTTTCGTTCTATATCCTTCTTTTTGAACCAAAGCAGATAGACAGCCATCACCGTCGCCGCTCCCAACATGGCATAGGCGAACATGTACACGATGACATGAGGCGCAAACCACGGGCTTTGCAAAGCAGGCATTAATGTCTTGTTGTGAATCTCCGGTTTGAAGATATTGATACAGATAAATACCAGCGAGAGGATACAACTGAAACTAAGAATCCATTTGTACTTCCAACGCACATAGGTAATCAATCCTGCCAACGGAAGGAAGAAAGAATACCATAAACGCGTCTCTCCCATCGTCCGCATGGGCGGGCGTTCAAGAGAAATCCACATTCCAATCATAAAGCTGAAGAAAATAGCCAGTCCCAACAGAGTAAATCCGTAAGCCCAGCCCGGTTTCGTTCCCTTCCAGGCCGCAAAAGCTCCGATAACCCAACAAACCAGTGCGGCTATGGCAAACAGTACAAAATAGTCCCAACTCATGCTTTATCCTCCTCTTTCCTCTTTTGTGCATTCACGAACAGGCAGAGAGCTCCTGCCATCATCATTATAATCCCTGCGTAAACTACCGGCAACCAAGGGTCGCGCACCAGTTCGAAAACGCTGACATCGCTCCATCGTCCTTTTGTCTCGTCATAACTAAGCTGATAAATTTCCCATCCTGCCACTTCCATCGGGCGGTTGACTTCGATTGTACCTTCGGTTATCGTTCCTTCCTGCATGTAAATCTTCACTTCCGACGCAAACCGTTGCGGTTCCCGTTCCGGCATCACAAGGCTGGTCAAAGAGTCCAGACGCATTGCCCTGTACGGAAAAAGAAAACTACCGCAGCTCACCCAGCCCTCTTTGGTCAGTTGATTCTTCTGATTGACAGCTTTCAGATACACGGCATACGTTGCCCCCATCGAATGAAATTCTGTGAACTTCAAGGTATCTTCGGTAGCTACGGAAGCCGCCATTGGGATAGACTGCTCAATGGTAAGTTGCCAATCCTGCAAGTTACCGTTTGACACGCCTTCTTCCAGCAGCAAATGTACCGGAGATTTTTCAGGAAGCGTGCGGCCTGTCTCATTGTCAATCAACATCAGTTTCGGGGGATATTCGTCGATAGTGAAATCCTTCAGTTCGATAGCCAATGGAAGCTCTACCAACTGTCCTTTATCGTTGGTAGCCCGCCATTCGGCATTGCCCATGCGGGTTGTCATTTTCAACCGTTGCATATCGGCGTTTCCTAAAGTGGCCGCTATCAATGCAACAAACAATCCGATATGATTGAGAAGGAACGAAAGACGTCTCCACTTAAAAGGAAAGCTGGCACGAAGTATCGTCAGTCCCAATGCAGTAACCATCCAAAAGTAAAGCAGAACGAAAGGCCAGGACGCAATCATTTGTGAGAATCCCAGCAAATCCGTTGAAGCATTTGAAGCATGACCGGAAGGAGCTTGCCGGATAAGTCCCATTACCACCGTCATGCCGACCACCCACAACAGAGCGGAAACAGCAGCAGAATAATGACTAAACCATCCGAATAAATAAACACGTTTACGAAGAAGGTGCATGGCTATCAGGGCAATGATATAAACCACTGACACAATCACATTGACCGGACAGGCAAACAAATCCCAGTTAATAGCACCCACTGTCATTTGCAGCAATATGCCTATTATCAGTAATCCTGCGCCAATCGTCAGCCCTTCTTTATAACTCCACGGTTTGCTCCACATATATGTCTATCTTATATTTGTTTTATATCTGCGCCAAACGTCCGTTTTCTTTCGCTTTCTCCAACCAGGCAGGAACGGTTGTTTTCAAGAACTTCTCTTTCGCAGCTCTTTCAGCGTCCATATCCAGGCCGATATATTCCTGTGCCTTTGCCTTCGTCGAGATGTCCGGCATCGGAACGTCGCCTGTATATCCATTCTTCGCCAATACTTTGGATACGGCAAGACGGGCTTGCATAGCGCGGTCGAGCCCGTGGGAAAGGATTCTCTGAATTTCCTGCGGTGCGTGGAAAGAACCGCCGTGTGAAGCCACTCCGAAGTCCCAACGCCACTGTGCCTGACGAATCAATGCAAGAACATCTTTCATTTGAGCTTCTGTTGCTCCGTTGTCCCAGGCGAATTTAGCTTCGATATGTGCTTTCGCCAGTTCTTGCTCCAAGCGGTTGCGGATTTCGTTCGCTTTGCGTTGGCGTTCGTAGACGTTATTGCGCAATGTCTCTTCGCTCTCACGATGACAAACCTGGCAAGTGCGGTCAATCATAGCCAACGGGCTTTGGATATGGTGGTCACTGAATTTCACGCCGCCTTCACTCTTATAAGGCATGTGGCAATCGGCACAGGAGACACCTCTCTGACCGTGAATACCCATCTGACAAATTTCATAATCAGGATGCTGTGCTTTCAGAATCGGCGTGCGGCTCAGTTTATGGATATAATCGTAGAAACCGGCCTCATCATAATAGGCTTCCATATCTTCCACCGTGAACCCTTTATCCCAAGGGAAAGTAAGGTATTTGCCATCGCCCTTGAAGTAATATTCTACGTGGCATTGCGCACATACCAGTGAACGCATTTCTTGCGGAGTAGCTTTGGTGATGTCTTTTCCCTGACGTTGGAAAGCCTCAATCAGAGCCGGACGGCTGATATGAAGATTCATCGTCTCCGGGTCGTGGCAATCGGAACAGCCAATCGGATTTACGATTTCGGCGCCCATGGCTCCCCATTTATTATTATAGAAAGAATCTACGCCTATGGCTTCCATCATGCGGGGAACATCCGGGCTCTTGCAAGTCCAACAAGTTGACGGCTGAGGACCATCGGTCGGATTCACGGGTGCTCCGGTACGCAGTGAAGCGGTAATGTCTTCAATAGCATGCATGTGTCCGCGCGGAGTGGAATAGTCTTTAGAGAAAGCATATCCGGCCCAGAGGACAACCATTTCGGGGCGTTTCTCCAGTGCGTCGACTGCAATGTTTCCATTGAACTCGCTTTCAAAATCAGTCTTTGCCGTTTCCGTCCAAGTCTGATATTCACGGGGGAAATCATCCTTGAAGAGTTCATTCCGTGCTTCAATCCCCTTGATGACGTTCTTGCGGTTATTGAAGATGCTGGCGACTTCCGCCCTGCGCTCCATCAACGCAGAAACGCATAATCCCAAAACAAATACAACGACCATTGAACCTCCGAACAACAGCCATCCTTGCCATGATTTTAATTTCTTTTCCATTGTATATCGGTTTTATTATTTTATTACGTATTTCATTTCCTGTTAATCTTTATTATTCACCATCTTCCGGAGCCATTCGGGGACGGGCGATTCGGGAAGGGGAACGATAGCTCCCGGAGTGCCGGACAAGGAGTTCTTTCCGCCGTGAGGAACATCGCGGTGACAATCCCAGCAAGCCTTCCCCTCTCCTACTTGCGACAGCATATAGTCAATCTTTCCCGTCTTCACAAACTCGGTATTGAGCTGTGTATGACAGCGGATACAGTTATTCATTATCACTTCGGAACTGGCTTCGTGAGCCTGGATAACCTGCGGTTCGCTTTTCGTGAGAAAGGCGGCGACGTGCTTCATACCGTCTATACCTTTAAAAGTCCATTTCTTCACGGCATTTTCATGCGGCACATGACAGTCATTGCAAGTGGCGTCACGGGCGTGCGAACTATGGAACCATGTCGCGTAGTAAGGCGTCATGATATGGCAATTCACACATGCAGCCGGGTCGTCTCCCAGATAAGTATGCGCACGGAGCATATACATGAAGAGCGCTCCCCCGCCCACAATAACACCGCCAATGATGACAGCCGCTACCTTCCATTTATACGAAGGAAATAGTCGATTTATTATTGGTAACTTCATCATATGAAAAAGTATTTTTTACAAAAGTAAAGGTTTTGAAACAAAAAAGGTGTAATATCTATTACACCTTTCAAAAGAAAAAATACTCTTTATGCAAAAAGGAAGAATCCGTTGTTCCGCAGACTGGAAATCTTCCGTTTTTCCATCTACGGAGAACGATTTATCTTATTCGTCGTGATGATGGTCTTCATCTTCCACTTCGTTGCTCAACTTGATATTGCGGGCGACATAAGACTCATTACCTGCGGCATCCGTACAATAAACCATCAGGTGATAGTCTCCCGGAGTCGCATCAGCGGGTATCACAATGTCGTGATGATGAATATGCGCCGTTTTCTGTCCCGAAATATCATAGGATTTGTTGAAACTGAAATCTACGGTTGCCCCGGCAGCCCTGCTATTGCCGCCATGCGAATGGTGGTCAAAGTTGCTGTGTATCTCAATCTTATAAGATTTCAGCATAACGTCGTCCGATAAGTCCATTTCCAAATGAACCCCGTGTTCATTTCCTATTTCAAGGGCTTGCCCTTCTTCCGGTTCGTGAAGTTCAATCAGCGGTTTGGTAGTATCACTGGAGTCGTCGTTATCACAAGAGACAAATACAAAAGCGGACATAGCCAAAAAGGCAATTATCGGGAGATAAAATTTATTTTTCATTTTAGGATTTTTTTAAATGGGATTTTGATTAATAACTGGAAGTTACGTCCCGGTTCGGGGATTTCAACTTTCCTGTAAAAACTAAGATGATTGTAATATCGGGTATTGAAGATATTACGGGCGGTCAGGGTGATTTCTATTTCACTGTTTCCACCTGTCGGAATGTTTAATGAGCCGCCCAAATGGAAAAGGTTTGCCCCGGACGTACGGTCTTCGTTACGGTCGACACGGTTCTGACGGGCGATACTTTGCCATTCGGCATAAAGCATATAGCGTTTATGCTGCCAAGTCAATGTATTCCGCATACCGGGCGGTGGAGAGAAGCTCAACGGGATATGTTCGTCACAATTATAGGTGTAGACATATTCGGCGGAGATACGATAATTGAAGTTGCGTAGAAAACGAACATCTATCGTGGCTTCCGTTCCCGCGAATAATGCTTCTGCTCCGGTGTAGCGATAGATTTGTCCGGCATGGGGCAATACAGACCATTCGCCGGTAGGACGCAGGAAGATATAATTGCTGAACCAACTGACAAAGGGGGAAACGGAAAAAGAGATTCCCCGGTAGTTCAGGTTATAAGAGGCGTCCAGTTGCCAGCCTTGTTCGGACTTCAGCGTCGCGTCTCCCTGCTCATGGCGGAAAGTGCCGTGATGCACACCGTTGGCGGCAAGTTCGTTCGCACCGGGCAGGCGGAAGCTGCGTCCTACATTCAGCTTTATCATATGAGCGGCCGAGGGCGTCCACACAAGCCCTAAAGAAAAGGAGTAATCACCGAAGTGTTCCTTCACTGCGTGGCTGTTCCACTTATAGAGGTCTATCTGTTCTTGTTCATATCCTTGTTTCCGAAGATAATCGGCAAGATAGGCGTCTTCATGGGCAGAGATGTTGATATGTCCGTAGTCATATCGTGCTCCGCCGCTAATGGAGAGGAGATTGTTAGGTCGATAGGTGGTGAGCCAAAGCAATCCGGTGGTGGAACGGTGGTATTCGGGCAGTAAGAACGAATAGCCGGAGATGCCGTTTCGTTGATGTTGTCCGTCCCAACCCAGCGTATGCTCCCACGAGGAAGAACCGACAAAGCGGGCTTTCACCGAAGCACTGTAAGTATTCAGGTTAAAAGCCAGTTCTTTGTCCGGGTCTTTCTCCGGTGCGGGTTGCGAACCGTAGTGGGTATGGAAGGCACTCCATTCTTCACGATGGTTGTTCTGGAAGCCCAAATCACCCGACAGGATTAGTTTCTCCCACGCGTATTGCTGATGGGTAGTCACTTTCAGATGATTCACCTTGCTATATGGCAATTCAATATTGCGGCTGTCTCCGTCATCTTCTACGCGGGACGCGTCGGGCACGCCGTGCGCTCCCGGAAAGAAACCGGTCTTTTGATATACATTGCTTACGGAGTAGTTCGCCTTATATCCTTTTCTTTGATATTGGGTGAAGAATCCGACGTTGCGTTCGATACCTGCCGTGTTCTTTAACTTACGTCCGTAGACGGGCATTTTCTGCGTGAGATAAACGATGGTATCCGTAGGGATACGATAATCTCCGAAATACTGTTCCGAGTAGCGGATATGGGAGTACCAGGCATTCTTCTTTATTCCCAGCATCAGTGAGCCGCCAATCGTTCCATTGACAGATTTGCCTAGAAGAGTAACGTCTCCAAAGACACTGTTGTCAGCAGGGACGGGTGGCGGGGTTATATCAATCACTCCGCCCATCGCGTCGCTGCCGTACAGTAAGGAAGCAGGACCTTTCAGGACATTGACCGCTTCGATATTGAAAGCATCGAGTTCCAAGCCGTGGTCGGCTCCCCATTGTTGCCCTTCCTGCTTGACGCCATTCTCCAATACGGCAATCCGGTTGAATCCCATTCCACGAATCATCGGTTTGGAGAAGCCGGAGCCTATATCCATCGCTTGCACGCCGGGGATGTTCTCCATCGCCTGCATGAAGTTTCCTGTAAAATGTTTGCGCAGAAAATCCTGATTTACCACTTCAACCGTGAGCGCAGACTTCTTGGCTTGACGTTGCTGGTACGTTTCCGTCACCACAACATCAGGTAAAAGCATACTCTTGATTGAATCGGACTTCTGTGCGTGGACGGGTAAGGCTACAATCAGCCCCAGTACGCCCGAAATAATTCCGATACGCATCAATTACAATTTTTATTTAATGTGTAAAATGAGTATGAGGACAGGTTACAGTGAATCTGTCTTCTTAGTAAATTTGAATATGTAATTATGCGACAGGGGGTGCACGCAGTTGATGCGAATAA
Organism: Bacteroides sp. f07; assembly: GCF_042854785.1. NCBI lineage: Bacteria > Pseudomonadati > Bacteroidota > Bacteroidia > Bacteroidales > Bacteroidaceae > Bacteroides > Bacteroides sp. f07. The sequence continues at coordinate 2,720,424 of NZ_BAABXI010000001.1, forward strand.
GTCCATTTGCAAACGACCTTATCCTGGGTAACAATCAGCTCATAAGGAATGAGCGTCAGTATGCTATGAAATTCTATTGGTTGAGGTTCCGTGAAAAGGGAAAGAGAGTATTTGCATATCGCACAATCATCTGCATGATTCCGGGAATGCTCTGCATGAGAACATGACTTTTCATCCTCGCTTCCATGATAGTGAAAGGTCTTCACTGCAAAGAAAGGAATGAATGTCATGAATAACATCCACGCTATGTATGCTCTTGCTTTTCTCTTATGATACATTCTCACCTATTTATTATATAGAATAGCGGGAGCAAATATAGGCGTATGAAAGTGAACGGACAAATTATCAGGCTTAATATGTGTTATTAAAAGAATCTATAACAAACGAATTTCAAATTTAATTCACTACTTTTGTTGTATTGAACATTTTAAATTTAAAACAATGAATGAAAACGACAAGTTAAATATCCTGTGGACAACCGACAATAAAGATACAATCTTTAATATGTTGTCAATGTACGCAATAAACTCTAAAAACAGAGGTTGGTGGAAACATATAAATGTAATCCTTTGGGGAGCATCGGTAAGATTAGTGGCAAACGATACACAAGTTCAGACAGAAGTATTGGAAATGCTACAATCAGGAATAACAATTGAAGCATGCCAGGATTGTTGCAACAATTTTGGAGTAACTTCAATTATTATCAATTTAGGTATTACCGTTAAATACATGGGAGCTCCACTAACAGAATATCTGAAAAATGGAGAAAAAATACTATCTATTTAGGAACCTGTTTTTAAACTAGATACTGCATCTCTTTCAATGTCCAAATAAAGATTACAAAACTATAACAATAGAACATTACGCATATTCTTTTTTTAATAAGAACAGTGATATGGGACACGATGTCTGATCTGTTTTCATGGTTAGATGGAAATTATCTGCTTACCGGGCAGACTGATGATGCCGAGTTAAAGATTAATGAGAACAAAATGAACGGTAATCTACAAGATATTTGGGTCAGTATAGAGGAAGATATGAGTAAAGAGGATATAGAAGAATCTTATTTGCAATAAATGTTCATAACAAACGGATTAACTTCCTAAACGGTTAGTTAGCCGACAGCCATTACTAATAATGAAAATAAAAATAAAAAATAAATTAATTGATGAATTGGAGAAAATGATAGAATTATTACATCAGACAGGTTGGCATAAACAAGCGGTTTGGTATGAGAATAAGTTGAAACTAATAAAAGAAAGTGAAGAAGGCAGCGCATCCTTTTATCAAAACCTTCATGAAGTTGATGCTTCACTTTCAGGCATGGGTTCGTTCTCTGATCTACCAATGAAACAAGAGTTTGCCGATCAACAATGGGATTTGGCAGTAAAAATCCATCAATTAATTTTAGAAAATATTGGTAACACGCACCTGTGCGACATGATGTCATATAAATGAATGTTCAAGGTACTATTCCACGAGCTTGGAATGTATGATTGACCCCATTGTTCCGTCAATGGAAGCCTACGACAGGTGCGGATTTCCCCTGTATTGTGCTGCCGGACAACGTAACCCAACCGAAAGGTGCAGGCTGAACCGTGAGGGAAAGCCAATGGCTGCTAACATCGGCGGTCTGGGAGCAAGGCTGGAACGGAATGGTTAGATTAAACGAACTCATATCAAAAACTTTTTGGTTATCAAGCCTCTTTGAGAAATCGATTATCTCATTCTTCCTGTTTCCATACATAAAACACAGTTCGTCCCGAACCTCTTTTACGCAGTTTCCCCTCTTGGATAAAAGTATTCAAATCATCAACAGCTTTCAGCCGGGCTACTCCTGTCAGCCTGCTGTATTCCATGCGGGTAATTCCACCATTTCTCTTTAGGAACTCCTGTAACATTTGGAGACGTCGTCCGATAGGTATCTCCGTTTTGGAAGTAGTCCCGCCGGAATTCTCCACCCGTTCGAGTTCTATTTCCCGATGTATTTTCTTTTTAAATCCTTTGGAAGTGCGTAGATGAACATTATCGAAGCGGATAGACTCGGCACGGATTTCCTTCTTATTCATTACTTTATGTGTACATTTCAATGAAATGCTGAAATGCCCGAGTTCACCCAGTTCTACAATATATCCGTCTGCCAAAACTTCAGCAAGTTCATCAACGACAGCACCAAGCACTCCTTCAATAATATTATGGGGAAAAGGCTGATGGCGGGATACACGTTCTAAAAATTCTTTTTTCGAATAAGTTCCACTTGGGACGATGCGGGCATGAAGAGGTTGTTTCTCTCCTGTACTATTAGGGTCAGGTGTTTCATACAAATCATAATATGCACTCATAAGGATATCATTTATTAGTTGTTTATACATTTAATACCTTATTCGCTGACATTTGCCTCTCCCTTCCCTGAGCTTTACGCTCCGTTTAGTATAAAAATAATCGTCTGACAACTGTTTCTTTTGCGTCTGACAGTTGTTAGACGAAAAGAGAACAGTTGTCAGACGAAAGTTCAACAGCTGTCAGACGAATAGCTTATCGCATACAAAGGTACAACTTTATGTAATGCGACCTTTAAATCTTAGGAAGAAAAAGCCAGTTCTTCCTAAAAAATTAATCCCCCAACAGCAACTTAGTCACAGCAGCAGTATTCAACGCCCATTCACGGGTATATACTTCGTCCGCTTCCGGTGCATCAACCAACTTCAATCCCTGTGCCTGTGCTTTGACAGCCAACAGTTCGCCAACGGTGGTTTTCGCATCCAGTTTATCCAGGTACTTCTCGACAGCTTGTGTATCCAAAGAAAGAATGGTCTGTCCGCCGAAAGGTATTTCCAGCCAGACGATTTCTCTTTCTTTCACTTTCAATACCCCGAAAACAAGTCCTTTCTGCAAACTTTGGGAAACACGTACCTGATGCTGAACGCAAGAAGGGTCGTAAGCCACTCCGGTCTTCTCTGATATCTTCATCGGATAAGCAGAGTTCATCCAACCGACTACCAAATTTGGAGAGATTTCACCATTACTATACGCATTGCAAGTGAAAACCACATACTGCGCACCTACACGGTTCAGTTCATTCAAATCGAGTTCGATATACTCGGCAGTACCTTTCTTGTCGGGGATGCTTCGGATATCTCCGCTATGTTTGGCGCCGATAGCCTGCAATTTGAAATAAGAGCAAACTTCCGTCGTTGACGGCAAAGTGATGTGACAACTCAAGTCCATATCCAAATGCTGTGCCGGAAGCCCTTTTCCCCACTGCATGAACAGGCGCACCTTATCCCCTTCTACCGGGAAACGTGTTCCCTGCAAGGCACAGGAAGTATCCTGAACCGTCTCGCTACGGTCGCCGATAGACAACGGGATATGGAACAACATAGGGTCGATATATATGCTTTTGTTCTCCCCCTCAACCGCCGCATTGGCAAAACGGGCAGCCACGACTTCCTTACACAAGTCCTGCACATCTTTCACCATTGCTTTAAGCTGGTCTTCCATATAAAGACTCACCAAATAGTGAGGTTCTATCAAATGAGCATTGCCGCCCAAAGGTTTCACCATTCTCTTACGTCCTTGCTCAAAGTAGTTTTCCGCATACATGCCCAAAGTAACCACCAGACGAGCCGGCAACAAATGAACGACTTCCTTGAATGCAGCCAATGTCTCTTCCGGCCCGAACCAAAGCATATTGGCAAACAAGGAACGTGCGAACATACCCGGTCGTTGCTTCAACAAGGCGAATGTCCGTGCAGCATCCGCCTTCAAACGGTAACAGTCCACCTCTCCCTGCCAAACCGTATATGCCTGACAGTAGAATATATCCATCAACTCCTTCAAATTCCCGAATCCCGGCTTACGGGCATATTCCGCCAAACGCAACGCACGTATCATACGTACCCACATCTCTCTTTTCGGATGCATGATTTCGCAAGCCTTCTCCGCGTTCATCTCCAGATTATTCAGCCAGAGAGCTACCATTTTACATTCACGGCGGACGTATTTCAACTTCAGTTCCTCACGCTTCGCCTGAGCAGCCGAACGGCTTTTATCCAAAACAGCGGTTATATGCGCATTGTTTCTACCCGCCTTACGGATGATAGTCTTAGGTTCGATGATTTGCAGGAATCCGGTTTTCTTGTACCACAGATAACGCAATATATCGTTCGGAGTGGAGAAATAGATTTGCGCTTCCTGTGCCCTGTCCTGTTCCACCAATGTATCTATCACCAGCATCAAAGTTTCTTTCATCTTGATTCCGACTGCCGGCAACGGAAGTTCGCCAAGCAAACTCTTCAAGCTGTCCACTTGTGTGGCATCAAGAGCCGTACGCGATTCAAGCAGGTCACGGAAGAAACCATTCAAATCCTCTTCCCGCCAAAGTTCAAGGACTTTCAGCTTGCTTCCCTGTCCGAAGTATTCCGTAGCGGCCGTTTCAAACGGAGTTCCGCAGAACGGGCAGCCGTTGTATCGTTCCAAAGGGAAAGTATTATCGGGAACCACGTGTCCGCAGGGCAGCTTCACGCCTTTCTTGCTATTGAAGATGTTGGCAATCCATGTTATCAAATGGTCTAATCCTGTTTCTCCGGTAGGTGTATCCCAGCCTTTCACCAATGGAGCCCAGTTGAGCGTCACGCCCAATATTTCTTTCATCACCTGAAGAATCTCCACCTGCTGCGCCGGATACAACTGATTGACAGCATGGAGCAACTCTTCGGATAAGCTATATCCCACTTTTCGAAGTTGAGCAACCAATGTTACAGTAGTCGAAGTCAATGCTTCCCGCTTTTCCGCTCCTTCTATCAAAGGCAAATAAATTGCATTTTGCCTGATAGTTACTTTCAATAAATCTTTTTTCATACGTTGTATTTTTTAAGTAAGGTAATCGGGAGACTGTGAATCAATGGTGCATTCCTGCGGTTTTTGAAGTAAGCCTTCCTTGACCTTAGTTTATAAAAAAAAGAGGTAGAACAGGCCGGAGTTGAACCAGCAATAACCACTTTTAAGAAGTAAGCCCCGGTTGACCTCATTTCAGATAATCCCGAAGCTACTGTCCTACCTCTATATTTGTTTTTTTGTGGAGCAGACCGGAGTCGAACCGGTGACCGTCTCTACCCACTGAGCTATTGCTCCTTTGCGAAACTGGAAAACGGATAATCGTACTGGTAATGTTCTACCTTAAAGAGTGTGTTGAAGTAACCCGTACTTGACCTGTTTTCTTGTTTCTTCGACAAAGATAGACGCAGTGATGCGCAGCCTTTTTGCGTAACTCAAACTTTTTTGCTGTTTTCTCAAAAAAAACAGTAAAAAATGAATGAACGGGACTTATTTTGCAAGATTACAGAAGAAAAACGAAGACATATAGGTGATAACTCAACAGTTTTCATACTTTTGCGTATAGCGGAGATATTAACGAATTAATCTTCCTGCCGTTATCAGCAAATTTGCAGGGAAAGATATGTTGTTTTCCGGTTGGAAATCTATAAAAACATTACATATCTATCAATCACAAATAGAATGTTTACGAGGCATAGAAGATTTGGTTCGGATTGATACCTTAGTTTTTGGGCATAATAGAAAGCTAACCGATATTGGCTGTATCAACCTTTTGGATTATGCCGGAGAAGTTTCATTTGAAAAGAATAGCAGACTACATGATTATTCTATGCTGACGAATAACCGGAATATTCATAATCTTTTCATTTCGGATTTGGACGATTTGGAATTTATTAAAAACATGAAATCCTTGTCATCATTCAAGTTTTGGAATTGCAAAAATGGAGATTTATCTCCCTTGTTGGCAAACCCTATATTGAAAGAAGTGTACTTCACACCAAACAAGAAACATTATTCGCATACATTAGAGCAGATTAAAATATTGATAACAAGCGAATGAACTGCCCTAACGGTCAGCTATCCGCAAACCATTATCAACAGAGAAAAAAATGAAAGCATTATAGAATAGCAATAAATATGATTAAGCAAACCAAGATTTTTAAATTTATAATCCCTATTGTAGTATTCATTCTATTGTATGCTGTCTCAACAATTAGAAACAATAATGTAAGAAAGGATGGCATATATTCTATAGTAACTCTTGTTAAATACGGTTCTGCTTATAAAGGGCAAAGTGCAAAATATGAATTTGTATATAATAAGACTTTATATAAAGGAAGTTTTTTTATATCATTTGCCGAGAGTAAAAACACTCCAATCGGAACCCGTTACTTTGTAAAATTCTTAGCAAAAGCCCCCGACCGACATCTTATATTAGACAGCGTACCATCCTGGTTTACTCTAAAAGCACCAGATAAAGGATGGAAAACATTACCTACACAAAAACAACTACGAATAATGATGAAAGATAGCTTGAATTAAAATGCTGACACCGAACTTTATTTGTAAATTAATAAACGAAAAATGAAACAGAAATACTATATAATCAAACTCTTATTGAAAATATGGTTTGAAATATTATGTATTAGTCTATTGTGTACTACGGGTATTCTTTGGCTAAGGACTCAAAATATAAAACCTGTACCAGATATAGAAAGATTCGTCCCGAACAGATAAAACTATTTTGGTCAGTTATCGAAAAGAAGTGTATATTGCATTGGAAAAGCATCTTATATCAACTGCGTATGTACGGCTTACCGTCATAGGATTAATTATTACCCTGTAATGATTGCATATAAACAGAATCCAGAACAGCACCTTCCCAATGAATAGCAGGCGGGTATTGTTTCCAACCTTTTTCCGGTGGGGACAGTACCCATGTGGGGACAAACTCGTCCCCCAAAGCCTTATTGTATTCAGGGTTGCTGACGGCATACCTCACTACGATACGCAAAGGATTGCTGACACCCAAAAATTTGGGATATGTCGTTGTAGTATTATATTTCACCCCATCCACATAAAAACCGAACTGGCGTACTTTATGTCCCCCTTTAATGACACCCGACACTTTTTCATAAGTGGCTAAAGTGTATCGGTTACCTTCTGCCAACGCACGGGCTTTATGTATGCTATTATACCATGTCCAGCCGGAACCTGACATTGCGAAAAGATATAAAAGGTAAATGGATAACGAAGTCTTTTTCCCATCCGTAGCCCACTGCTTTTTCAATAGCGAGCCTACTATCATAACAAAAGCCCCCACCCCTAACAGGGAGACACAAACCAAAACCGGAATATTCATGTACTCTATCATACTGTTTTAGAATATTCTTTTCTTCAAATAATATACCAAAAAATCAATAGCTTTGCCGATAACGACACCAAAAACACTAAGTGCCAACGCTATGTAAACTGCAACAATGAACGGTTGTTCGTCTATCCACTTATTGACAAGTACGGACATCCGGGAAAAGACACCACCCGCAACAGTCAGAACGATGGTCAGGGCAATATGTATCTCCACTAGCTTATCCTGTCTGTTTGAATCTATTTCGTCATCTTTTAAATACCTGACAAGCCACAGGCACGGAACAAACAGAAACAACATGAAAAATGCAACAATCGCCATTTCTTCCCCGGAGATTTCATGCAATCCTCTGCCGAAAAAGCGGAAGCCTATTATTATTGCTATACAGGAAGTTATCATTTATGCCACTATTTTTAGTTTGTATTCTTAATCGTACATTCTTTCTCAATAGCCTGACAATTCGTTTCCGGCTATCCTAATTCTTACCACCAGAAGCGCATCTACGGAGAATAGAATTGTATCGGCTTTGTTACTAATAACTCCTGATTCATATCGGATTCTTTAGTTTACAAAGTTACGGATATGACAGGAAAAAGGCAAATTTAAATCAAGAAAAGATAATAAACACACGGATATACGATATTGATAACAATAACAAACAGCACTTCAATCTGCAAAGCAAGCATCCGGAGATACCTGTATCGTTTCAATAGAGATCAACAATTAGACTGATAGGTACTTTCAACTAATCTTTTTTCATACATTGTGTTTTAAGTAAGGTAATCGGAAGACTGTGAATCAATGGAGCATTCCTGCAGTGTTGAATCGACAAAGATAGGCGCAGCGATGCGCAGCCTTTTTGCGTAACTCAAACTTTTTTGCTGTTTTCTCGAAAAAAATAGTAAAAAACGAATGAACGGGACTTATTTTGCAAGAATACAGAAGAAAAGCAAAGACACATAGGTGATAACTCAACAGTTTTCATACTTTTGCGTATAGCAGAGATATTAATCATTAATCTCCCTACCAACAATAAACACATCATATTATGAAAAGAGCATTTATCTATAAAGACGAGAAATCTCACAAATTCTGGTGTATTGATTATAGTGGCTGTGATTTCTCCGTAAATTACGGCAAGTCCGGCAGCATCGGCAAGTTTGAAATCAAGGAATTTGAAACGGAAGAGGAATGTCTGAAACAAGCTGAGAAACTTATTCGCTCGAAAGAGAAAAAAGGATATGTGGAAGACACCGGATTTGACTTTATGAACAGAATCTATATCGATTCCGAAGAATATGGATTGCACCCCAAAACTTCCCACCCCCAATTTACCGAACACTTTACGGAAGAATTCTACTACGACTGTATAGACGAAGAAGCACCGTTCGGCAGCGATGAGGGAAGTGATACTTTGGATTCGCTTGAAGAAGCTATCAGAAAAAATCCTAATCTCAACTTCACGGATTATCCCCAATATTTAATAGAACATGACTGGGGCATGGAATATATTCCTGTTGAAACTCTCGACCCGGAATCAATAAAAAAACTGGCTTCGAAAAAAGAAATGGACATGACGCAAAGCGACATGGTGACTTACGCTACCGCCTTTGGACAAATAAAAATCACTGGTCGTCTCTCACCCGAATTACAGGAACGGGGAGTAAAGGCTATCAAAAGACTAGCCTTGCTTTGGGAAAATGATTTGTCCGAGATTCAAAACAGAATGATTGATGACTTGCTTTCATTTCCTATCAGAAAGGATTGATAATATGAGACTGACAGGTAGAAAATATATGAGATAGAGGTTAGGAACTACACTATGAGGTGTGGTTATTAATACATTATGAACAATTAAACGAAATTAAAAGTAGAATAAATGAATACAGTAGAATTAGTTTATGCTTTAAAGAGCAGGTTATATGATAATGCCATAAACTTATATAAAGACGCTTACAACAAGCCCGTCGATGGCTCAGATGATTACTCTGAAGCAATAAAGACTTTTCAAACTTTATCTGAAAAAGAGAAAGAGCATATTCTTTTTTTAATAAGAACAGTGATATGGGACACGATGTCTGATCTGTTTTCATGGTTAGATGGAAATTATCTGCTTACCGGGCAGACTGATGATGCCGAGTTAAAGATTAATGAGAACAAAATGAACGGTTATCTACAAGATATTTGGGTCAGTATAGAGGAAGATATGAGTAAAGAGGATATAGAAGAATCTTATTTGCAATAAATGTTCATAACAAACGGATTAACTTCCTAAACGGTTAGTTAGCCGACAGCCATTGATGAATATGAATGAACAAAAATTGATACCTAAAGATAAATTTGATTTAGATGCAGCCAAGCGCCTGTCATTGGCTACCCCTGAACAAGTATCGGCTGTGGCAACCCCTCTTTTGGAATGGATTGCTGACATGAATTGGCCTGTAGCATTAGAGATTATTCATGTCTTACCCAAGTTTCACAAAGAACTTTTACCAAGTATTGAGCCAATACTGTTAAATCGGGAAAATGACATCATTTGGAAATATTGGATTATTAGTCAACTTTTAATTCAATTTCCCAAAGAAAGCCTATTGACGCTACTTCCTATTATACAGGAATATGCCAACCTTATCCCGCATAATGAGGATGAAGAAGATTTGAAGGAAGTATCTTTAGATTTCTTGGCTTGGTATAACAAAAGAGAATGAACTTTCATCAATAATAAACAGATAAATCACCCTAACAACCGATTATCCACTGAACATTTACAACTAATTAAAACAATATAATATGGATAAGAACACTATATTTGAATGCTTTTACACAAAAGCAACAAAAGCGATAGAGAAAATCAGTAAACAAGGTATTAAGGATATTTATGCCATTTCTTTCTGGAAAGACAATGACGAAGATGACCCAAGATGCCCGACAATAACAATTAGTTATAATACCACCTCGCAAGTGAAATCGGAAAAAGCGGATGCCAGTAGCACAATGGAAGCCAAATGGAATTTTGCTTATTGGCTGCAAGAAGATGTTGCAACGATAGGTGGCAATGACAAAAATCTTCGTCAATTATTCAAAGAGGAAGGTTGGTTCTATACCCAACGAGATTTGTCGAAAGCAGAACAACTTGAAGAAGAAGGCGATGATACTGCTTATAAACAATTAGAAGAAAAAGACGAGCAAATGCAATCAGCATTTATGAATATAATCATTTCTGTTGCTCAAGAAATCCATAAAAAAGGTGTGATAAAAGAAAAGTTAGGGAAAGAAATTCCTATTATTATTCACGAATTGGAATACTACGACCTGCCAATCGGGTGGACGACCAAAGGAAATCCCCGACCTTTAATTGATGAGTTCTTGAAATGGTATGAAGAAGGTTGCAAGTAAGGTTAGTAACAATTAGCTCATGACATGGAACAAAAGAAATTAACTGAATTATCATTAGACGAACTTTGGCAATTATTCCCCATAACCCTGACTGCACACCAAGACTGCTGGACAGACTGGTATAAGGAAGAAGCAGAGTTGCTGAAAGAGAGACTTCCCTGCATTGAGCGTATTAGCCATATAGGCAGTACAGCAATTAAAGGAATTTGGGCAAAGCCTATCATAGATATACTTGTGGAAATTCCGAGAGAAGAAAAAATCACCGATTTGAAAGGCACAATTGAAAGATGCGGCTATATCTGCATGGCAGAGAACAACAGTCGCATTGATTTCAATAAAGGTTACACTTTACAAGGATTTGCCGAACGGGTATTTCATCTGCATTTGTGTTATGAGGGAGATAATGACGAATTATATTTCAGAGATTATCTTCAAACAAATGCTGCCATTGCCAAAGAATATGAACGACCTAAACTTGGTTTGTGGAAACAATATGAGCATGACAGGAATATGTACACTTTCTACAAGGGGGATTTCATAAAACAATACACACAGGAAGGGAAACAGCTTTTTACAGGCAGATATGACAATAAGTAACAAAAAGGCTCTTTTATAAATCAGTACAAAACATAAATCACTATCAATAAAAAAAATGGAGAAAGAGGAATTATATATTAAAATCCAAGTGTGTTTGATGTCTATAAATGAGCGTAAAACGATGCAGGCATCCAGTGATACCTGCATCACATTTTGAGTAGAAATCAGCGGCTTGCATCCTTGCGGTTCTTCACTTCTTCCACAAGTTTGGTAAAGGATTTCTCCTTTTTACGTTTCTCATGTTCGGAAGCGGAGAAATGCCACGCTTCCCGACGAAGTTTCAGATAGCTCTCATAAACTTTTGAATCCAATGCGCCACTATTGACTGCTTCTATAACAGCACAGCCCGGTTCGTTGATATGTTTGCAATCCTTGAAACGGCACGACTCTGCATAGTCGGAGATTTCCAGTACTTCGGCAAGAGAATCGGGATTGTCAATAGCCAAGCCAAATTCACGGACGCCCGGAGTGTCGATTAAAACACCCGAACCGTTCATCAATACCATTTCACGACGGGTCGAAGTATGACGGCCTTTTCCTGTGGACAGGCTTATATCAGATGTGAGCAATACCGACTTTTCACAAAGCGCATTCACCAAAGAGCTTTTCCCCACACCCGAAGAACCGACAAATACAACCGTTTCACCTTCTGATATGGATTCGCATAGCCGGAGAATAGTCTCCGGTTGACGGATACTTGTAAAAAAGACGGGTATCTGACAGGCGATATGCTTTATTTGCTTTTCAACACTCTGCCTGTCAAAATTCAAATCGGCTTTATTGAGTACCAACACGGAACTGATATTTTCTTCTAATATCTGAGCCATAAAACGTTCTACCCTGCGGACATTGAAATTATAAAGACACAAGAATTACTCCCGAAAGGAATCATCCGAGAGCAAACGAAAGGAAAGATAAAGATAATAATAAAAAAGATTAAGCAATTTATTTTGTTGAAACAATTGAAAAAACAGACAGAGAAAGATTGGTTAGCCGATAGTTTTTGTATTTTTGAATGTTTTAAAAAACATTCAAAAATGAGAAAAACTTCTTCCACCGCAAATAGAATCCGAGAAAAGTGTAAAGAGTACTTAGTTTCTGCGCTAATATTCATTTTATTTCTCTGCCTATTACTACTCTTCAGATGCAAATCTCGTGGCGAACGTATAAGAGAGCACCGGGAAAAAAGAGAAGCGGCAAAAGTTATGTCAGAAATCCAGGCTATTGAATCGGACAAACACCCTGTATATACCATTCAAGGCAAAAATAAAACACTTGAACTTCCTATGGAAATTACCGACAAAGGAAAACTTGTTTCTGTCATAGTGAACGGCAATAAAACAGGTTTTCAACTATCTGATGAAGATAGTGAGTTCACAGTTTCTCCACAAGGTGTATTGACATGGCATGAGACGGGAGTGCTGACAACTGAAGAAATAGGCGGAGAGGAAACAGTATGGAAACTACAGGAGAATATAGAGAATGACAGCCTCACTATACGTCTGCTTAATGTCCGGATTGGCAACTGCGTACTGCCGGAAGTTAATGCAAAAATCATCCGAACACAAGAATTTCCTTATCTTATGGGAACAAAGGCTTGGAATATGTTATTATCATCTTTGTCGTCAGAACAAACCAAGTAAGTGTTTTCTATCAATTAAAATAGTATCTTTGCCTTCGGCTTTCCGCTAATTACTGTGCGAAAGTGATTCTTTTAATCATATAAATAAAAAGACTATGATCAGATTAAATGTTTTTGTCCGTGTTAACGAAACAAACCGCGAAGAAGCGATTAAAGCAGCCAAGGAGCTGACTGCCTGTTCTTTGAAAGAAAAAGGATGTATTGCTTATGATACTTTTGAAAGCAGTACCCGTCACGATGTTTTCATGATTTGCGAAACATGGCAGAATGCCGAAGTATTGGCAGCTCACGAGAAATCTCCTCATTTCGGCAAGTATGTAGGTATCATTCAGGGATTAGCTGAAATGAAACTGGAGAAGTTTGAATTCTAAATGAACTGCAAGGTTGTCCAAAAAGCCTTGAATTCATAAAATTCCCCTTATTACAAGCTGCTGTAATAAGGGGAATTTGTTGTTTTAGAAACTTTTCAAACTGTCTCGTTAAGTCCGGTATTTCTATCTTCCCAACTAGAATCAGCCCAGATTCTTATGGATAAATGTCCCTTCAATCCAATAAGTTGCGTAATTCGATTCAAATTTCAACAGCACATAGCCCGGGTCAGCAGGACCTCCCGGAAAATGTTCGATAAACCAGTCCTGCCAAAGTTCCTTTTTCATCTTCTCATCGGTTACTACTTCCACTGTTCCTGTTAACGCTACACTGTCTCCCTTATCCTGAAAGCATAATCCGGCTTTCGGGTTTGATAAGAAATCAAGTGTTTTCAATGAATCTGCTCCAGTAGACATCCAAATGGTGGAAATGCCTTCCGCGGAGATTTTACTCATTGGTACAGGACGGGGATAACCTTCTTTATTTACGGAAGCAAGGGTAACAACCTCACATCTCTGCAACAGTTCTACTGCTTTCTCTTTCATTGTTTTAGCGGTCATAATCTGATTGTTTTTTATTACCTTGCAAAGGTAACGGTATATCATTCCGCTTTATTGTAAAAAATCGACTTTTACCAATCTACTTTCGTGGCTCAACATAAGTAAGCGTTGTATCTTCCGGAACTGTAAGTGAAAGAAATGATGCAGGTGTATTGCCTGACATTGACTTAATTTCTTTCGAGAAATGCGCTAAATCATAATATCCCGCATCAACTGCCGTAGTCAGCAAGTTCACAGATGTTGTATTTCTCAACAACTCTACAGCATTTTTGAATTTGACAATACGGCTATATTCTTTGGGGGTGAAGCCGGTGTAATGCTTGAATTTTCGCTCAAAATGACGCTGGCACAAACAGACTTCATCCATCAGACTGCGGACTGAACGCTTTCCTCCGGAATGATTAATCATATTCACCGCCATAACCACACGAGAATCGGCAGGCTGATAATGCCGGGTCAAATACATTAATAAATATTCCTCCACTACTCGTATTCGATCTGCGACAGACTTTTGTTCACTTAATCTTTCAATAAAGGTATCATCAAAAACAGCTTTCATCTCATTGGTACTGATTCTGCTGTTTACAAACTCATGCAGAGATAAGTTGGTGAAACAAGATAACCCGGAAGGTAAAAAACGAACGCCAAACATATGAATGGATTCAGCATAAGTGACAAGTTCGGAATACTTTGTCATCGGCCCTACAAAATAGGAACGGTAAGGTTGCATAATCAGGCTTTCCTCTTCCACAGCAGTAGCCACCTCCCCCAACGTAAAAATAAAATCGGTGCAACCATCCGGCAGGATATGGATGCGCATACCATATTCCGGATTGCCTTTAAATTCCCAATAATTATCAATATAGGGAGCAAGCAGATGAGAAGGCTGATATTCTGTGTACATTTATCTATTTTGCACGCAAATATAACGAAAATAAATTCTAATCAACGATACGTCCGTTTGCCTTTGCTTTCCGAAGCCACTCTGGAACCACTTCTTTCAGGAATTTATCTTTGGCTGCCCTTTCAGCAGCCATATCCAAACCGATATATTGTTGTGCCTTCTCTTTTGTCGAAATATCCGGAAGTGGAACATTACCCGTATACCCGTGCGACACCAGGATTTTGCTGATAGCCATACGGGCTTGGAATGCTTTATTCAACCCATGTCCCAAAATACGCATTGTCTCCTGTGGTGCATGAAAAGAACCGCCATGCGACGCTACACCAAAATCCCATCTCCACTGTGCCCGGCGAATCAACAGCAACACTTCTTTCATTTCGTTTTCTGCAGCTCCTCTGTCCCAGGCGAACTTGGCCTCGATATGGGCTTTGGTCAGTTCTTTTTCTAACAGGACACGCAGTTCGTTCGCTTTCCGCTGACGTTCATATACATTTTTACAGAGTGTCTCCTTACTCCCACGATGGCAAGTCTGACAAGTACGTTCAATCACAGCCAACGGATTCTGAATATGATGGTCGCTATATTTTACACCGCCTTCATCATTGTAAGGCATATGGCAGTCGGCACATGACACACCACGCTGACCGTGAATGCCCATTTGGAAAATCTCATAATCGGGATGCTGCGCCTTCAGTATAGGGGCACGACTCAACTGATGGATATAATCGGTAAATCCGATTTCATCATAATACTCTTCTATATCTTCGACCGTGAAACCTTTATCCCAAGGATAAGTCGGATACTTTATATCGCCTTTGAAATAATATTCTGAATGGCACTGTGCGCATACCAACGAACGCATCTCCTGCGGACTAGCCTGTGTGATGTCCCTACCCTGACGCCGGAATGCTTCTACAAGAGACGAACGGCTGATGTGCAAATCCATATTCTTAGGTTCATGACAATCGGCACATCCCACAGGATTTACAATTTCGACTCCCCATGCAGCCCACTTATTATTATAAAAGGAATCCACTCCGATAGCTGCTATCATGCGAGGTGTATCCGGACTTTTACACATCCAGCAACTCGCTGGCTGAGGGCCGTCAACAGCACTCACAGGGGCACCGGTACGAAGAGAACGAGTGACATCCTGCAGAGCATACATGTGTCCGCGCGGTGTGGAATAATCCTTAGAAAAAGTATAGCCAGCCCATAAAACGACCATCTCGGGACGTTGCGCCAAAATATCAACAGATATTCTTCCATTCAGGTCGCTGCGCAAATCGGTCGATGTCGTATCAACCCACGTTTTATATTCACGCAGGTAGTTTTGGGAGAAAACGGAGCTGCGTGATTCTATTCCGGTTATCTCAACCTTCTTGTTATAAACCGTATCGTTTACAACTTCCGACCTGTGTTCCATCAAGAGTGAAATAATTACTCCCGATGCAAAAATAACAGCCATTGCAAAGCCGAACAGTAACCATCCCTGCCAGGGTTTCAGTTTATCTTTCATTGTTTGTTTTTCCTTTTAGGTGTAACGCTGTTTATTGTATTAAATTGTATTTGCCAAAGATAGAATAACGGAGAAGCAACTGCCCTTGCCCACTTCCGACTGTACCTCTATACGACCTGCCAGTCGCTCGATAATCACTTTGCAAATGGAAAGCCCCAACCCACTCCCTTGTTCAAACTCATCCGTCTTGTAGAAGCGGTCAAAAATCATCATAAGTTCTTTATCGTCAATGCCCTTGCCGGTATCTTTTACATAGACGCAAATTTCCTGTTGTTCTTTATTCATTTTACATCCCAAGGTAATCATTCCCGTTTTGGTAAACTTGTTTGCATTATTCAGAAAGTTGGAAATGACCTGCGTAAAACGGAAGTTGTCGATGTTAACAGGCAAAGAAACCGTTTCATCCAGTTCGAGAAGAAATTGCAATGAAGGCTGGATCAGCGTTTGATAGGTCATATAAATCTCTTTCACTGTTTTTGTAATATCACACTCCTTAATCTCAAAGGACAAACTTCCCGAATCCAGACGGGATATCTCTAATACATCATTCACCAGTTTTAAAAGCAAATCATTGTTATTATTGACTATTTCAAGCATGGCTGCTCTTTCTTCCGGTTCTATCTCGTCCGATCCTTCGCCTACCAGCAGATTGGTGAAACCGACAATGGCATTAAGCGGTGTACGGATTTCATGACTCATGTTATTCAGGAATGATTGTTTCAATTCGGCTTTTTCCGCTATCTGTTTCGCAAGGATTAACTGTTGTTCATGTTCTACCAGTTTCTGTATGTTCTGCATGATGCCTGCCAACATAACCTCTCCTTTCGCATCTTTCAAACTACTGCACCGAAACTCATACCATTTGTAATCCGTTCCTTTCGTTTCAAAGCTAAAACGTATTCGTTGTATTTGCATACCGGAAGATTTATGAGACGTCTCATAAAATGAACTCAGCAACTGTACATCGTCAGGATGAGTATATTTCATCATATCCTCCTTTGTGAATCTACGCTGTGCAAGCCCGACCAACTGTACATAATTGTCATCAAACTCAAGAACACCTTCCTGAATATTCCAAAGTGAGATTTTACCCCCATCCATAGAAAGCGTCAGTCGCTTGTGGACTTCTTCCAATATTTGAAGATTCCGCCGTTCCATCAACGAACGCCGATGTGTACGCAGCAGACTGATGGTAACCAAAATAAAAGAGAGTACGAATACCCCGCCCAGGATATAAAATTCTTTCCGGTAGCGGTCATAAAACGGATAATTAATCATACGAACATTTTTCGGAACATTACTAACATTGCCTGCATATTCGGAAAAATACATCCAGTCCAGCACATATTCTTTTTCCAGCTCCCTTATTTTAGGCATTCCGATCTTCTCTTTCTTCAAAAGGTGCATAGCAAGACCGACAGTAGCCCTTGCCGAAATCTCTTCCGTAGCCATATAGCCGCCTACTATTTTGGCATTTTCACCAAAACCTTCACGAATACAACTAAACGAAGGAATATTCAAAGCGGTTACTATCGGAATTGACATCATATCCAACTTGTCCAGCAAAAACGCTTGTTTTTCCTGCTCTCTATTTGAATGTTCCAGCATGACCAGCAGAGCGGCTCCTTTTATATAGCGAAAGGGACAGAGACTTATGGTCAGTCCACTCCTTTTAATACTATCATTTGCCAAGCCGGGTGTCAGATTGAAATATTCAATCATCTCCGTCAAATGCTTATAATCGCATTCTTGTACATATGCTTGCTGGTAACCCAGCACTCTTACATTTTTCCTGTCAACCACTCTGGAAAGTTTAGCAAAAGATTTATGCCCGAGGAAAGTAAGGTCTATGTTATAAATAATCTCCATATCGGTATGGGGATACAATGTTTTTATAAAATCAATATTACGTTTCAGGTCAGGACTGTCACGCAATACATACACTTTCTGCGAATCGTATTCTTCTATCAATTCTTCATTTGGAAAATGTACATTACAAGCTACCACAGGAATGGAAGATAACAACCGATGACGAGTGGATAAAAGAGAATAGATTGCATGGTCGCCAATAGTCAGAATAAGATCTGTGGATTTACTTTCAAGCAGTTCCAAATATTTCCTTGTATGCTCCACTTCCTCTTTCTCATTAAATTTATTGCAATCA
Source organism: Bacteroides sp. f07 (assembly GCF_042854785.1). Classification (NCBI taxonomy): domain Bacteria; kingdom Pseudomonadati; phylum Bacteroidota; class Bacteroidia; order Bacteroidales; family Bacteroidaceae; genus Bacteroides; species Bacteroides sp. f07. The sequence continues at coordinate 2,738,779 of NZ_BAABXI010000001.1, forward strand.
AGATAAAACGTATCAAATATGGGCTCTATTCCTTGTTGCCGGAACTCCTGGCACAACAGCTTCTCCATGTTTTTATTACCGATATCATTTATAGACATGGAATAGATTAGGGAAATACGCTTGGAAGACAAATTATTAGTGGCATACCAATGTTTGTAGTTTAGTCCACTTATAAAAACGAACAAGGAAAGAATGAAAATTAAAAGGTATGTAGATTTAAAGTATGTTTTGCTCATGTCCTTTGTTTATGTAGAGCAAAAATACGACAAATTCCGTAATAGAGAGATTTTTTGGAGAAATATTTTTCCTTATGCCTGTTTTAGTTCATTTTTTAACCAAAACTCTCTGTTTACCAATCCTGTTATTATATTTTTCCAACCTCATTTTTTATACTATCTTTGCCATGGAAAAAACAAAAGAAGCAATGAAAAATTTTGCAGCGATCGACTTTGAAACAGCCAATGGCAAACGTACCAGCGTATGCAGTGTCGGTGTTGTCATTGTGAGGGACGGTAAGATTGTGAATAAAATCTATCGGCTGATTCGTCCTGCTCCTAATTATTACACGCAATGGACAACGGCTGTTCACGGACTAACTTATGACGATACAATAGAAGCCGAAGATTTCCCCGATGTATGGGCTGAAATCAAGCCGCTGATAGAAGGGCTGCCGCTTGTAGCGCACAACAGCCCTTTTGACGAAGGTTGTCTCCGTGCGGTTCACGAATTATATGATATGACTTATCCTGACTATAAGTTTTATTGTACTTGCCGTACTTCGAGGAAAGTATTCGGAAAAGAGCTGCCCAATCATCAGTTACATACGGTAGCGGAACGATGTGGATATAACTTGGAGAATCATCACCACGCACTTGCTGATGCCGAGGCCTGTGCCAAAATTGCATTACTTATTATTCCCGAACCAAAGAAAGCGAAACCGGCAAAAAAGGCTGATAAAGATACGCACGTCAGAGATTTATTTGATTGATTCAATTATCTTTCAATCGGTGACGACAAAAAAGGACAAATAAAAAACACTACAACTATTATTTCAATCAATAATAGCCGTAGTGTTTCTATGATAAAGTGCTAATTATGTACTCCGATTAGAGGATAGACTTAGCGATACCCATTTCCAAACCGCGAAGTTCCGCCAATCCACGAAGGCGGCCTAAACAGGAATATCCGGGGTTTGTTTTCTTCTTCAAGTCGTCAATCATCTGATGTCCGTGGTCGGGACGCATAGCGATAGAGCATTTACGACGTTGTTGCAGAAGGATAAGAGCCTTCATTACGCTGTACATATCTACATTTCCTTCCAAATGGTTAGCTTCATAGAAGTTACCTTCTTCGTCACGTTGTGTACTGCGCAAATGTACGAAGTTCACACGGTCACCGAAACGTTCCATCATACCGGCAAGGTCATTATCGGCACGTACGCCGAAAGAACCTGTACACAGGCAAAGACCGTTGGATTCGTTAGGTACGGCTTCAATCAATTTCTTGAAATCCTCTTCCGTACTCAAGATACGCGGCAGGCCTAAGATTGTGTAAGGGGGGTCGTCCGGGTGAATCACCAACTTCACTCCTACTTCATCGGCTACGGGAGCAATTTCCTTCAAGAAGAAAATCAAGTTGGAACGAAGTTTTTCAGCGTCAATGTCATTGTAACGGTCGAGTGCTTCCTGGAATTGCTCTACTGTGAAGCTTTCTTCAGAACCCGGAAGTCCGGCAATCATATTGCGAACCAACAGTTTCTTATCGTCTTCGCTCATCTGTTCGAAACGAGCTTTTGCTTTAGCTATTTCTTCAGGAGTATAGTCTTTTTCCGCATTCGGACGTTTCAGGATAAAAAGGTCGAAAGCTACAAAAGCTGCTTTCTCAAAGCGGAGCGCTTTAGAACCGTCGGGCATTGTATAAGCAAGGTCAGTACGTGTCCAGTCCAATACAGGCATGAAGTTGTAGGTAACTACCATTACGCCACACTTCGCCAGGTTACGGATGCTTTCCTTGTAGTTTTCGATATATTTCATGAAGTCACCAGTCTGCGTCTTGATATGTTCGTGTACAGGTACACTTTCTACCACAGACCATGTCAGACCTACTTCTTCAATCATTTGCTTACGCTTCATGATTTCTTCCACTGTCCATACTTCACCATTCGGAATGTGATGAAGTGCGTTTACTATGCCGGTAGCACCTGCCTGCTTAATATCCCACAAGCTCACCGGATCGTTAGGCCCATACCAGCGCCAAGTTTGTTCACATAAATACATATATAATTCCTATTTACAGATTACTGATTATGATTATTTTAGATAGAGAATGCGTCAAAACCACCGTCGATAACAGCTACTGTACCTGTCACGAAGTTAGAAGCATCACTAATCAGATAGTGGATTGTTCCATAAAGGTCTTCCGGTTCGCCAAAGCGGTTGAATGGAGTATGAGCAAGAATTGTCTTTGAGCGGTCGGTCAAAGAGCCGTCAGGGTTAGTCAATAATGTACGGTTCTGCTCAGTCAGGAAGAATCCCGGAGCGATAGCATTTACACGCAAGCCATTACCGAATTTCAGAGCCAGTTCGCCTGCCATATATTTAGTAAAGTTAGCGATAGCTGCTTTTGCCGCACCGTAACCAACTACACGAGTCAACGGACGAAGTGCCGATTCCGAGCAGAAGTTTACGATAGAACCCTTCTTCTGTTCTACCATGATTTCAGCAAATACCATTGTAGGTAATACTGTACCGAACAAGTTCAAGTCTACTACCTTTTTGAATGCGTCAATCTGCAAGTCGAAGAAAGTTTTGTCCGGTGCAATTGTTGCACCTGCCATATTACCGCCTGCAGCGTTCAACAGTACATCAATACGGCCATAGGCTTTCATGATTTCTACCTTGTTACCTTCCAGTACTTCCTTGTCCATTACATCAGTATAAAGGAACATAGCTTCGTTTCCTTCAGCCTTGATGCTCTCTACCAACGCTTTTCCCGCTTCTTCGCTTCTGTCGAGTACAACAACTTTTGCACCTTCCTTAGCGAGGTATGCAGCAATTCCTTTACCTAAAATTCCGGCTCCACCGGTGATAACAACGACTTTGTCCTTTACGTTAAATAATTCATTCATGGTTTCTAAAATTTATATGTTTACAGTTTATTGTTCAGATAATATTTCAAGTTCTCCTTGAGGAGAATATCTATCGGCATCAGGTTTACTTTTTCCGAATGTTGCTTGAATAGCAAATGACTACATAAAGACTTGATTCCTTCATACCCCTGTCGTTCGGGACGCTGTGCAACCAATGCGGTAATGACACCTTCCGAAAGTAATTGTGTATTTCTCTCGATAAGGTCATAACCTACCAGTTTCACCGATTGCATGGTTCTTGCTTTCAGATAATTCCCCAAAATATAGCAGGTAGAATTGAAAATAACAGCTCCTTCGATGTTGGGATTTGCTTCAAAGATTTCATCCAGTTTAGTGAAATTGTACACCGAGTCATTGATTTTCAACTCCACTTCATGCAGATTCCCAGTGAAGCCTATATCTTTCAGATAACGGCAAAATCCTTCCCTACGGTTTTTCCCCTGATTAGAGTCATTCTTTCCGCTATGGATAATTCGTGCCATGAGAATATCGGAAGCAGGAGAAATCCTGTCTGTCAGCAGTCTGGCGGCAATAACTCCGGCATCATAAGATTCCGTACCGAAATAGGCTAACTGATGCTGTCCCTCAATGTTGGAATCGACATAAATATAGGGAATCTCGTATCGGTCAAGTTCCCGCGAAAGCCGGATAACGGAATCGGTAAATAACGTAGCAATCAACACTCCGTCCACCTTTTCATCCAACAGATTACGGACTATGTCATCAAAAGTCTTATTGTTATACTGGTCAAAGAAGAGTTTAGTAATCGTTATATTATAAGACTCCATCTCAGAAGCTGCCTTATCAATACCTTCTGAAATGGCTTCCCAATACTCTCCCTGAACAAAAGACGGGGTAATTGCAACAAAGTGATACTGCTTTTTGGACGCTAATGAACGTGCCATGAGATTCGGCTGATAATGAACCATCTCCAAAATAGTCTGCACCTTTTTCCTGTTTTCCTCAGATACCCGTCCACGATTATGAATAACCCTATCCACTGTACCGACGGAGACACCTGCCATTTTAGCAATGTCCACAATACGAATATTTGAGAATTCTTTGTCCATTCTTAATAAGTATCTTGTTTTTCGCTGACAAAAGTAAAATGAATTATTGAATTAAGCAACAGTGTGTGCGCACACACATGATAACACAACACCAATTATTATACTAATTATCAACTAATTACATCAAAACGAGTTTAAACACATATGTTGTTAAACATAAGAAAAAGTATAAAAGCAGCAAGAAAAAGTAGTCCCGAAAGGGAGTAAAGAAGAGAAAAGAAAGACTTTTCATTCCGAAAAAGAATAAAAAAGAAGAGAAAAAACAACAATGTGTGTACGGACACACAAGAATATTCAATACAGATAAAAAACGAATGGAATGGAAAAGAAATTGGTAATCAATTAGATATTAACTGACTACCAATTCCGGGAATATTATTTCCCTAACTTTTCTTTTGCTTTTCCAGCCACTTTATCAGCTTCTTCTGCTACTTTATCAGCAATTTCAGCACCGGTTTCCACAGCTTTAAGTCCGAGATTCATTGCCTTTTTTTCTGCACAAGCCGCTGCCGCTTCAGCATCACGACCAATGCGGTGGATAGCATCATAAATATCACTTTCCAACTGCTTTGCTTTTGCTGTGCGTGAAAGACGATAAGCAACTGCACCGAGGATTGACCCGATTCCAAGTCCAATCCAGAAATTTCCATGTTTACATTCCATAATTAAGTTCAGTTTTTAGATTAAAAAATAATATATAGATTTCTTACTTAGCTTTTGAAAATAAAGAAGCAATCCATAATACAAGAATAGCCCCTACAGTAGAAGTTATCAAACTTCCGATCAATCCCGAAGCTGCAAGTCCGAAAAGGGCGAATACCCAACCACCTAACACACCTCCAAGAATACCAAGTAACAAATTTATGACAAGACCAAAACCTCCGCCGCGCATAATTTTGCCTGCAAGGAATCCGGCCACAATACCAATAATAATATACCAAATAAAGCCCATATCATCCTCCTTTTTTATTTAACAACAGCAGGTGTGACGAATAGTTCAGTCAGTCAAAAATGAATTAACGACAATTTACAATCCTTAGTTTTAGGGGAGATATTACAAAGACTTTCTTCATATCATATAGAATTAATCGTAGTAAATATATTAAGAAACAGGAAGTTTACGTACCTTTGCAGCCAATTTTTTCAGGAACATCTCTAAAGAACAGGTATTATGGTACAGAATCAGGAACAACCCGTAGGAAAAATAACATTCTCCATTTTAATCGCATTGAGTCTTTCACACTGCCTCAACGACCTTTTACAATCCGTAGTTTCAGCAGCTTATCCACTATTCAAAGATGATTTAGGACTGAGTTTTGCCCAAATCGGTCTTATCACATTGGTTTATCAACTTTCGGCATCAGTCTTTCAACCAATTACCGGAATCATTTTTGATAAATATCCCGTTGCATGGTCGTTACCTATAGGAATGAGTTTTACAATGATAGGTTTGATAAACTTAGCCCTTTCCGATACTCTTCATTGGATATTAATATCTGTCTTTTTAATCGGAATCGGTTCTTCCGTATTGCATCCGGAAGCCTCGCGTATCACATTCCTTGCTTCGGGCGGGAAACGCGGGTTGGCACAGTCACTCTTTCAGGTAGGCGGCAATTTCGGCGGTTCATTAGGTCCTCTACTGGTAGCTCTGCTGGTAGCCCCTTATGGAAGACAACATCTTCTTATATTCGCATTTGTCGCGTTGGCGGCTATTGCTGTCATGTATCCGATATGCAAATGGTACAAGGCTTATCTCAATCGGATGAAGGCTCAGACTGTCAGTGTCAGAAAGCCGGTTCATCTCCCTTTGCCTATGGACAAAACGGCTATCTCTATCGGGATATTATTGATATTGATTTTCTCGAAATATATCTATATGGCAAGTTTGACCAGTTACTATACGTTTTATCTGATTCATAAATTCAATGTTACAGTACAGGAATCACAGCTATATTTATTTATATTCTTGGTTGCTACGGCTATCGGAACATTGGTTGGCGGACCTGTGGGCGACCGCGTGGGGCGGAAGTATGTTATTTGGGCTTCAATTCTGGGAGCTGCCCCATTCAGTTTATTAATGCCTCACGCTAATTTGGTATGGACTATTATCCTTAGTTTCTGTGTGGGATTGATGCTTTCTTCCGCTTTCCCTGCCATATTACTTTATGCGCAAGAACTGCTTCCTACCAAACTTGGACTAATATCAGGACTGTTCTTTGGATTTGCTTTCGGAGTTGCCGGTGTTGCATCGGCTGTGCTTGGCAACTTGGCGGACAAGACGAGTATTGAGTATGTTTATAATATATGTGCTTATATGCCGTTGCTGGGACTGGTCACGTTCTTTCTGCCTAATTTGAAAAAACAGAAAATATAAGATAAGATCCTCAATATAGAAAATAGTCGGCACGCATCCTCACGATGCATGCCGACTCACAAGTTAAGGTCAAAGTCAAAAAATTAAGAGAGCTATTTATAGGTTAGGATTAGCGTTAATTTCTTTTTGCGGGATAGCATATAAATAATAAGTACTGTTTGCTATAAACGGCTTTCCGTTCGGGAAGTTAAGGAACCAATGTCCCAATGGATTCCGCTTGGCAAAGCTGCCACCTTCCTGCCAACAGTCTACTTCCATTTTTTGTTCATCTTCCGACAAGGCTATACGCTCCACAGCTTTTTGCGTACGAAGTACATCTGTAATACCAAATCCTTCTCCCCAAAGTTCGCGGCGACGTTCCATCAGAATCTCATTGATTACATCTTCCTGAGATTTTCCTGTTACCTCATAATCCCCTACTCCACGGGCATTACGCAACATATTCAAGGGTGCTACTGCCTGTGCCAACGCCACGCCATCACGTACTTTTGCTTCAGCTTCAATCAAATACATTTCAGCGGCACGCATCAAGACCAAGTCAGCCGTATCATCTGCACGCATATGGAATTTCTTATATCCCAAATATCCTTCACGCATCCACTGAAACAAAGGCAAACGAATATCACCTTCGGTAAATGTGTCTTTTAAATGAGGATCAGCCATAAAACTGCTATAAGCTCCGACGTATGTGGCATCCAAATAATAGAAATTATAGCTGGCGTCCGACTGGGAAGGAATTTGAGGGAATCCCCATATCCATTCTTTATTGGCAATATTATTAAAACCTTCATACTCGGCAGTAGTTGTCATCAATGTATATCCTGCACGGGCGGCTTCGGCAGCTTTTGCAGCTTCTTCCCACTGTCCGGTCAGCAAATAGGCACGAGCCAGAAGACCGTTGACGACTGCTACATTCGGTTTGAACTTCTGGTTATCACCACTGCGAACATAGTTTTTCAAATAATCCTGCGCCAAGTTCAAATCATCAAAAACACGCTGGTAAACCTGTGCCACTGTCGATTTTCCTTTCGGTACTGTTGCACTATTACTCGGTTCGGTATAAATAGGAACACAAGGTGCATCCTTATCCTTCAAATAGGTAAATTGATAATGCTGTACCAGATGCAAATAGCAAAAAGCACGCAATGCCAATGCTTGTCCCTGTACCTGTCGGAGTTCTTCCGAATCCCCCTTGATAGAAATGGCAGTATTACAATTATCTATCGTTTTATATATCAGATACCAGGCAAACTCAGTTCTACCGTTCGAAGAAAGTGCTATATCATTAAACTGATACGAAGAGTTGAAACCATATTTCGGACGGGAAACAACATCACTTGCCATCATATCATCCAGACACTGAAGCGCCCGATAGCCAATATTGGCATAGGTACTTGAATAATCGAACAGATTATACCAGGCACCATTTACAAGTGCCTCCGCATTTTCGGGTACAGATACCTTGTCCGAACTTACCGCATCTGTGGGATCTGTATCCAAAAAGCTACTGCTACAGCTCGTTGCCAGAAAAAGGCCGGCGACTGCTGCAAGAATGGATTGAATTTTTATTTTTCTCATAATTTAGTCTGAATTTAGAAAGAAACGTTGATACCGCCGGAAATGGTTCGCATAGCCGGATAACGGTAATAAGTGATACCGGTAATTCCCTGTTCAGGATCCAGTCCCTGATTCCGATGAATGGTAAACAGATTATCTCCTTGTACATATACCTGCACACTGCTCAATGACAACTTACTAATCCATTGTTTGGGCAAGTTATAAGAAAGCGTCAGGTTTTTCAATCGCATATACGAATTATTCTGCAAGAAACGGGTAGAAGCCGAGTTCCAGTTATTAGAGGTAGTACTCAATGCAGGAACATCTGTATAGCGATTGTCGGGAGTCCATCTTCTTAGAATCTCCGTCGACCAGTCGCGTCCTTCCAAACTACCATTGTGCAGAATCATCGTAATATCACGATTGTAGATATATCCACCGATACTATAAGCGAAGATCGCCGAAAGATCGAATCCTTTCCAGGAAAGAGACGTATTGAATCCGCCATACACCTTCGGAAGAGACGATTTATTGACATAATAATAGTCGGCCGAACCATAATCGTTTGTTGTGACACGTCTTCCGGTCGGATTCTTATTTGCATCTTTCTCATCCATATACCACAGCGGATCTCCGTTTTCCGGATCTACTCCTGCCCACTCTATCATATAGAAATCGTAGACAGAACGACCTACCTGCAACTTGTTCACGCCACTTCTCGGCATATCCTTCAAAGGAAGATCCGTCACCTTATTCTTATAATGCGTCAGGTTCATTCCCAACTTCCATACCCAACCGTTCTGATTGATAATTGTTCCATTAAGAACCATTTCAATACCCGTATTTTTTAACGCTCCTACATTTTCGTCAATAGAGCCATATCCCAAGGAAGGAGCTATCGGACGCGAATAAAGCAAATCTTTCGAACGACGGGTAAAGAAGTCGAACGAACCGGAAAAACGGTTGTTAAACAGAGAAAAATCGATGCCGACATTAAAGTTCAGGTTCGTTTCCCATTTCAGATTCGGGGTTGCCATACGGTCGGACACTAACGCATTTTCTCCCAAGTTGGAAACAATGGCATAAAGTCCCTTACTTGCATAGTAAGTACCGAGGTTGTCATTTCCCTGCGCACCGTAACTCATCTTCAGAGTCAAGGCAGACAACCAGTCGGAAGTACTTGCCATAAACTCTTCCCGGTCGATACGCCAGGAAGTACCCAGCGACCAGAAATTTCCCCAGCGAGTCTCCGGCGCAAAACGTGAAGAGCCGTCACGACGATAGGATGCCGAGAAGAAGTATTTATTTTGATAATCGTATAATGCTTGGGTCAGATAACCCACCAACGCATAATCAATGCGATATCCCGAACCTCCGGTCAACTGTGAACCGACTACCAGCTCCGGCATATCAGGCTGCGCCATTTTGGAACGTGATGCCGTCAGTTCATCGTAGCGGTAAGAATAAGCCTCCACACCGGCAAGGACATTGAAATGATGTTCACCGATTGTTTTGTCATACGTGGCGATATTGTTCCAAGTCCAGGAGAAAGTACGGGTGTTCATTCGGCTGGAGCCACCCCCGTTTTCCTTGGCAGGGCCTAACTTTGGATTTGTATAATCCAACGTATTGTAGTTTATTAAATCGAAATTAAAACTTGTCTTGAATTTCAATCCTTCTATAATCGTAGCTTCCAGGAAAGTACGGCCGGAAACTTCATCCTTCATTCGCTCTGATTTATCCAAAGGTAAAGTAGCCGGCAGATTCCAGTTTGCCATCGAACCGGAAGGACGATAGGAACCGAAATCATAAATGCGGTCTCCATTCTCATCCAATTTGTAACTACCGTCGATATTCATTTCATAAATCGGATAAAATCCCGGCATGGTACGTCCTGCGGTAATCACATTACTGGTTTTGGAGTCGGAAGAAACCGGATAATTCTGCATGGAATGTGCAAAACTCAGATTGACTCCTCCCTTCAACCAAGAAGTCATTTCGCTGGTGATATTCGAACGAAGATTAAAACGCTGGTAACCGGATTCGAGTGCAATACCTTTGTCATTCAGGTATCCGGCAGAAAAGAAATACTGATTGGCTTTACCGCCACCGGAAACACTTAGATTCAATTCTGTGCGAAGTGCCTGCTGTTCCATAGCGTCACTCCAGTCGGAATTCCATAACGGACGGGCACCCGCCACCAGTTTACCATCTGTACCGACCGGTTGTGCATATTGCGGTCCATAAGGATTGGGACCTCCACCCATCAATTTCGTTACCAATTCCTTGGAAGCCTGTGCGGCAGCAGTTGCGGGAGTATAATCCGAGCTTTTGGCATACTGATTGCGCAATGCTTCCCAATACAGTTCAAAGTACTGGTTCGTGCTGACACGGTCATAATCACGGACAGCGCGATTGGAACCTCCTAAAGACGCTTTCACTTTCACCGTTGCCTTTGAGTCCTGTTGTCCCTGCTTGGTAGTGATGATAATCACTCCATTCGCACCACGTGAACCATATAAGGCAGCCGAAGCGGCATCTTTCAAAACAGTCATCGAAGATATATCATCGGGATTGATAGAGTTGACGCTACCGTCGAACGGAACCCCGTCCACCACATACAACGGAGCACTGGAAGCATTGATAGAGCCGATACCACGAATACGGATTTCCGCATCTGTACCTGGCTGACCGCTTGCAGCACTCGCCTGTACCCCGGACACCGTACCTTCGAGTACACGCGACACACTGGAAGTCTGCAACTTCTCAATCTCTCCTGCCTTCATTGTCGAAGCAGCCCCGGTAAAGCTATATTTCTTGGCGGTAGCATAAGCTACTACCATCACCTCTTCCAGTTCCTTGCTTTCAGATTCCAGCGTAACATTAATCACATTCCGGTTATTGACCGGTTGTTCCACTGTCCTCATTCCTACAAAGCGGAAAACTAATGTACCGTTAACGGGAGCTTCGATAGAGTAATTCCCGTCAATATCGGTAATGGTGCCGGAAGAAGCTCCTTTCAGTTGTACGGAAACACCGGGCAGAGGTTCCCCTTCGGAACTGACTGTGCCCGTCACGCGTTTTTCCTGCTGCGCTTCCGCATACACATTTCCTGCGAAAAGCAGCAGAAACGCTACTAATAAACGTAAATAGATTCTCATAATTTTGTGGCTTAAGATTTATTTGCTTGCTGTAACTAACAGTATATAGAAGTTTTTTGTTTAGGAAACGAAACATTTTTTAGATGATTGTTAGCATAAATCAGCGAAAGGTAGTACTTTCGTAAAACCAAAAACATCTATAACGGCTACGAAAAAGTGTATGGTAAGACAGATTATTTTATATATTTCTCTGTTATTGTCACTCTCCTTACAGGCACAACCTGAAAAGGAGAATATTTCTGTAACCGACAGCGTGCAGGAAGATTCTGTAAGTATCGCCAAACCAAACGCTTTCAAAAGAGCTATCAAGAAATTCATGAATTTCAGTGATTTTGATACGCTTTACATCAGTCCCAACCGCTACAATTATGCATTAATGACTACGCATTTCAGCAACTTCGAGTATTATTCGGTCACCAGTGAGTTGCCTCAGCCACAGAAACTCAGTTTTTCTCCTAATCCACATAACAAGATAGGACTATACTTCGGTTGGAGATGGATTTTTCTGGGATGGTCTGTCGATGTCGATGATATTTATCGTAAGACAAACCGCAAGAATAAAGGGACAGAGTTTGATTTAAGCCTTTACAGTTCCAAGTTGGGCGTAGACATCTTCTACCGCCGTACAGGTAACAATTATAAGATTCATAAAATCAGGGGATTCTATGACGAGATTCCTTCCAATTATTCCGAAAACTTCAACGGACTGAAAGTGGATATCAAAGGACTGAATTTATATTATATATTCAATAACCGGAAGTTCTCTTATCCTGCCGCTTTCAGCCAGTCGACCAACCAACGGCGTAATGCAGGAACATTCATCGCAGGTTTCTCTATCTCCAAACATAATCTTGACTTTGATTATCAGCAACTGCCGGAATATATACAGGAGAGGATGAATCCCGGAATGAAAGTCAACAAGATAAAATATACCAATGCCAATATCAGTTTCGGCTATGCCTACAACTGGGTATTCGCACGCAATTGCCTGGCATGTCTCTCTCTCACCCCCGCCATTGCCTATAAGGCTTCCGACGTAGACGCGGAAACCCACGAAGGAAAACAATGGTACAGCAAGTTCAATCTCGATTTTCTGATTCGTGCAGGCATTGTCTACAATAACGGGAAATATTTTGTCGGCTCGTCTTTTGTAGGGAAAAACTATAATTACCACCGGAACAATTTCTCATTGGACAACGGATTCGGTACACTTCAGATATATGCAGGATTCAACTTCCATTTGCGCAAGGAATACAGGAAGAAGAAATAAAAATGCATACATCAGAAAGCGCAAACTTGCTTGCTTATCCAAAGAATCTTTGTACATTTGCCCCGTTCTTTTCTTTAAAAACAAGAACTAAATGAAAAAACAACGTCATATACAGACCACACGCACCTTTCTTTCCCGCTTCCGCTACTGGGGCAGAAAGAATTATGCCGCTTTCGCGAGCATGGGACGTGAATTCCAAATTGGTCATCTGCATATCAATGTGGTGGACGTTGCCCTTCGCAAGCAGAATGCTGCACAAACTATCCCTTATCATACATTTATGACACTTCAAGAAATCAAAGACCAAGTGTTGGCAGGCATAGACATATCGCCCGACCAAGCCGCTTGGCTGGCCAACATGGCCGACAGCGAGGCGCTTTATGCCGCCGCGCATGAGATAACCGTCGCACGTGCTTCGCACGAATTCGACATGTGTTCCATCATCAACGCCAAGTCCGGCAGATGTCCGGAGAACTGTAAATGGTGCGCACAATCCTCTCACTACAAGACGCAAGCCGAGGTCTACGACCTCCTTCCCGCCGAAGAATGTCTCCGACAGGCAAAATATAATGAAGCCCAAGACGTCAACCGTTTCTCCCTCGTCACCAGCGGACGGAAGCCCTCTCCCAAACAGATTAGCCAACTTTGTGATACAGTTCGCCACATGCGGCGGCACTCGTCAATTCAGCTTTGCGCTTCGCTAGGCTTGCTCGACGAAGAAGAACTGCGTTCTCTGCATGAAGCAGGCATAACCCGCTATCACTGTAATCTGGAAACTGCTCCTTCCTACTTTTCAACGCTCTGCTCCACTCATACACAGGAACAGAAACTTGCTACTCTCGACGCTGCACGCCGTGTAGGAATGGATATTTGCTGTGGTGGTATCATCGGTATGGGAGAAACGATGGAACAACGGATTGAATTCGCTTTCACTCTGGAAGAACTGAATGTCCAGTCCATTCCTATCAACCTGCTAAGTCCGATACCCGGAACGCCGTTGGAAAACGAAAAGCCTCTAAGTGAAGAAGAGATTCTCAGGACGATTGCCTTGTTCCGTTTCATCAATCCGACGGCCTTTCTGCGTTTTGCCGGCGGACGTTCTCAACTCTCTTCTGAAGCTATGCGCAAGGCATTGTATATCGGCATCAATTCCGCTATTGTGGGTGACCTGCTGACGACGCTAGGTTCTAAAGTTTCGGAAGACAAGAAGATGATCCAGGAAGAAGGGTATCATTTCGCAAGTTCACAGTTCGACCGCGAACATATATGGCATCCCTATACTTCTACTACCGACCCGCTTCCGGTTTATAAAGTGAAACGGGCGGATGGTGCTACCATTACCCTTGAAGACGGACGGACACTTATTGAAGGAATGTCATCCTGGTGGTGTGCCGTGCATGGATACAATCATCCGGTATTGAACCAGGCGGCAAAAGACCAACTGGATAAAATGTCTCATGTGATGTTCGGTGGATTGACACATGAACCCGCTATTAAATTGGGGAAATTACTATTACCATTGGTTCCGCCATCCATGCAGAAGATATTCTATGCAGACTCCGGTTCGGTAGCCGTTGAAGTTGCCTTGAAGATGGCTGTACAATACTGGTATGCAGCAGGAAAGCCGGATAAGAATAATTTTGTAACTATCCGCTCCGGCTATCATGGTGATACCTGGAATGCCATGTCCATATGCGACCCGGTGACGGGAATGCATAGCCTCTTCGGCTCGGCACTTCCCGTCCGTCATTTTGTTCCGGCTCCGACTTCCCGATTTGACGGGGAGTGGAATCCTGAAGATATTATCCCTTTGCGGGAGACGATTGAAAAACATTCGGAAGAATTAGCGGCACTGATTCTTGAACCGATTGTGCAGGGAGCAGGCGGTATGTGGTTTTATCATCCGCAATACCTGCGCGAAGCGGAAAAGCTCTGCCGGGAACACGGACTTCTTCTCATCTTCGATGAAATAGCAACGGGATTCGGACGGACAGGCAAACTTTTCGCCTGGGAACACGCCGGAGTAGAACCGGATATTATGTGTATCGGAAAAGCATTGACCGGCGGATATATGACGCTTTCTGCGGTTTTGGCAAGTAATCAGGTGGCAGATACCATCTCCAACCATGCGCCGGGGGCCTTTATGCACGGGCCTACCTTTATGGGAAATCCACTCGCTTGTGCGGTGGCTTGCGCATCAGTCCGCTTGCTGATTGAATCCGGTTGGCAGGAGAATGTAAAACGAATCGAAGCCCAATTAAAAGAAGAATTGGCACCTGCACGGGAGTTGCCACAAGTAGCTGATGTAAGGATACTAGGGGCAATCGGAGTCATTGAAATGAAGCGTCCGGTGAATATGGCATATATGCAACAACGCTTTGTGGAAGAAGGAATTTGGGTACGTCCATTCGGCAAACTGGTTTATCTGATGCCGCCTTTCATGATTACTCCCAAACAACTAAGTAAATTGACTTCCGGATTACTCAAAGTTATTCAAAAAAGATGACATACAAAGGCAAGATTTTCTCATCTTCTCCCTAAAGTTCGTT
Organism: Bacteroides sp. f07; assembly: GCF_042854785.1. NCBI lineage: Bacteria > Pseudomonadati > Bacteroidota > Bacteroidia > Bacteroidales > Bacteroidaceae > Bacteroides > Bacteroides sp. f07. The sequence continues at coordinate 2,753,908 of NZ_BAABXI010000001.1, forward strand.
CCTCGGTGAGCAAAGGGCTGTTCCTCGGTGAGGAAAGGGTCGTTCCCCGGTGAGGAAGACTGCCTTCATCGGTGAGGAACTTACAGGGTATTTCGTAGATACAATAAGTATCTCATAAACAATAAATTATGTTTTCTATTCATCCTATAATCAATACCAGTTATCAAAAATCATAAATAATGACATTAGACTTTATAAATCAGGAGCTTCTTGTTCTAAAAGAGAAGAAGAACTATCGCTCTCTCCCACCACTTATCCACGATGGACGGGATGTTATTCTGAACGGACAACGAATGTTGAATCTGTCTTCCAACGATTATCTCGGACTGGCTAATGATGTATCATTAAGAGAGGAGTTCTTAAAGACGATTACTCCCGAAACCTTTCTACCTAGTTCCTCTTCTTCCCGGTTGCTGACAGGTAACTTTTCCGATTATCAAGCGTTGGAGCAACAACTGACAGCTATGTTCGGAACAGAAAGCGCACTTATATTCAATAGTGGTTATCATGCCAATACAGGGATTCTTCCTGCCGTCAGCAATGCGCAGACATTGATTCTTGCGGATAAACTGGTACATGCCAGTCTGATAGACGGAATCAGATTGTCATCCGCAAAATGTATCCGGTATCGCCACAATGACTTATCCCAATTGCAACGACTGATTTCTGAGAATCACAACGCATATGAGCAAATCATTATTGTTACCGAAAGCATATTCAGTATGGACGGAGACGAAGCTGACCTTCGCGCTCTTGTCCAATTAAAAAAGGACTATTCCAATATTCTTCTTTATGTGGACGAAGCACATGCTTTCGGCGTACGGGGAGACAACGGATTAGGATGCGCTGAAGAACAGGACTGTATCAACGATATAGACTTTCTGGTAGGAACATTCGGGAAAGCGATAGCCTCAGCAGGCGCTTACATTGTCTGCCGACAAGTTATCCGGGAATATCTAATCAACAAGATGCGCACGTTTATATTCACAACAGCCCTTCCGCCTATAAATATTCAATGGACTTCGTGGATATTAAAACATCTGCCCGCTCTCCAACAGAAGAGAACTCATTTGCTGCGAATCAGCAACAAACTAAAGACTGCGCTTGCCGACAAAGGATATAACTGCCCTTCGGTAAGCCATATTGTCCCTATGATTGTCGGAGCAAGTGAAAATACTATATGCAAAGCAGAAGAAATCCAACGCAAAGGATTCTACGCATTGCCTGTACGTCCGCCTACGGTTCCCGAAGGGACATCACGTATCCGCTTCTCATTGACAGCGGACATCACCGAACATGAAATCGACCAACTCATAAAACTGATAAACGGATGAAACAACATTTTATCATAAAGAACAATCAAAAGCATCTACTGCTTTTCTTCGCAGGCTGGGGAATGGATGAAACTCCATTTTTGCAAATCCGACCGACCGATAAGGATTGGATGATTTGCTATGATTATCGTTCATTGGAGTTCGATGCCGGCATCTTACAGGAGTATTCCGAAATCACCCTCATCGCCTGGTCAATGGGAGTATGGGCAGCTTCTCAGATAATGAAACAATATCCATCCCTGCCCCTCTTCCAAAGTATCGCTATCAACGGCACTCTTTATCCTATACACGAAACGAAAGGGATTACCCCTTCCATTTTCGAAGGAACCCTGCAAGGATTGAACGAACAATCCCTGCAAAAGTTTCAAAGACGCATGTGTGGCTCAATAGCCGATTACAAGGTTTTTCAGACAGTAGCTCCCCAACGTCCCGTTGAAGAACTTAAAGAAGAGCTTGCTGCCATACAAAAGCAATACTTATCATTGCCACCGTCGGACTTTACATGGCAAAGAGCCATCATAGGAAAGAACGACCGTATCTTCCTGCCGGATAACCAATGGCTGGCATGGAGAAATAAAGTGGATTCCCTTGAATATGCAGAAGCCGCCCACTATCAACAAGAACTCTTTCATAACGTAATCATGCAAATCAACTAATTATTGATTTATGGATAAACAACTAATTGCCGAACGTTTCTCTAAAGCCATTCCCACCTATCCGCAGGAAGCAAACGTACAGCGGCAGATTGCAGATAAAATGATTCACCTGCTTACAGAACACATATCCTTTCCCTGTTCTAAAGTAATTGAGTTCGGATGCGGCACAGGAATTTACTCCCGTATGCTGCTCCAGGCTCTACGACCGGAAGAATTATTGCTAAACGACCTTTGCCCGGAAATGAAGTATTGCTGTGAGGATATATTAAGAAAGGAACAGGTTTCCTTTCTTCCGGGAGATGCAGAAACAGTTCCTTTCCCTGCTGAAAGCACATTGATAACTTCCTGTTCAGCTCTGCAATGGTTCGAATCTCCTGAAAACTTTTTCAAAAGATGCAATGCTTTACTCAATAAGCAAGGCTATTTTGCTTTCAGCACTTTCGGGAAAGAGAATATGAAGGAGATACGTAAACTAACAGGAAGCGGTCTTCCTTATCGTTCACGAGAAGAACTTGTAACAGCCTTGTCGCCCCACTTTGACATACTCTATTCGGAAGAAGAACTTATTCCTCTTTCGTTCGATAACCCACTAAAAGTGCTTTATCATTTGAAACAGACAGGAGTAACCGGCATATCCGGCTCACCTTCCCAACAACTGCGAACACGTCGTGACTTGCAGTTATTCAGTGAACGTTACACACAAGAATTTACCCAAGGCACTTCAGTGTCCCTGACCTATCATCCTATTTATATCATCGCAAAAAAGAAGAAAGTATGAAACAAAATGTATATTTCGTAAGCGGTATCGACACCGATGCCGGCAAGAGCTACGCCACCGGATTCCTAGCCCGTGAATGGAACAAGAACGGACAGCGTACCATCACTCAAAAATTCATCCAGACAGGAAACGTCGGTCATTCCGAAGACATCGATTTGCATCGTCGTATTATGGGAATTCCCTTCACTAAAGAAGATGAAGAAAAACTCACTATGCCAGAGATTTTCTCCTATCCCGCTTCTCCGCATCTTGCTTCCCAACTGGATAACCGCCCTATCGACTTCGATAAAATCAAACGTGCCACTGAAGAACTGAGTGAACGCTATGACTCTGTCCTGCTCGAAGGCGCAGGCGGACTAATGGTTCCATTAACCACTGAACTTCTGACAATAGACTATATCGCCCAAGAGAACTATCCGCTTATCTTTGTCACTTCCGGCAAATTGGGAAGCATCAATCATACCCTGCTTAGTCTTGAAGCCATACAAAAGCGCGGTATTGTACTGGATACAGTACTTTATAATATGTATCCTACCGTAAAAGATAAAACGATTCAGAATGATACGATGAACTTCATTCAAAACTGGTTGAAGAAATATTTCCCGGATACGAAGTTTATATTGGTTCCGGAAATAAAAGAATAAAAGACTTCTGACTTCAAAAGACTAACCTCACTATTTACCGGGCTAGTTTTTTGTTTCTACAATCCACTTCTCAATATTACGGGTTTCCGCACTGAAATTCACCCCTATCTTAAAGAGTTTACGTTCATCCATTTCGAAAGGAAGAGCGTAACGCTTGTCGTTAATTTGCTGCAAAGCCTCTTCGGCTGTGCCATTCAGTTTAAACTCCATTATATAGATGAATTTATCAGTCCGCAAGACAAGGTCAATGCGCCCGTCACTCGTATTATATTCCACGTTGACGTAGAAGCCGACCAGTTTAAAAACAATGAATAATACATTCTCGTAATGCAATTCCTGGTCACGAATCACTTCGTAGGTAGTATCCGCAAAGAAACTCTGCAAGCGGCGGAAGAAAGAGTTATAATCTCCCGATTCCACCTCACGAACAAACTTCTGAATTTCAAACGGAGACTCTACTTTATTAACATTTGCATAAAAAGGAAGCAAAAAACGAACAAATCCTTCTTCCACTTCACGGTTGGGAAAACCCAAACGATACATACCAAAACGTTCATCATACCCCTTGATAGTGAGGTATCCACTTTGATAAATCACCGGAATAGGATTGGTAGATTCAGAGTCAATGCTGTTCAGCACTTGCACATCGGTTTCTTCATGTGCCATCCGTTCCAGGTCATAATGATGTTTTTTCAGTAACTTCACCAAATAGGTAGGCGTACCCGTTTCAAACCAATAACTGCCGAACTCCTTGCGTTTGAAAGCGTTAAGCAGACTGAATGGGTTGTACATGCCGATTGAATTGTGCGTAAAATGATAACCGTCATAACACTCTCTCAGTTCTTCACAGAGTTTGTCATACGTTATACCTTGCGCTGCTGCAAATTCATGGAGTTCTGTTTCCAGATTTTCGTGAATTTCACGCTCGCTGACACCGCATATTTCGATATACTCATTCCACATTGAAATATCATCCAGATTGTTCAAGTCACTGAATACACTGACTTTGCCAAACTTTGTCACACCGGTAAGGAATGCAAACTTAATGCAGCCGTCCATTGTTTTGAGCGCTCCATAGAACGGTTTCAAGGTATTTCGGAATTGTTCTTGAAGTTCCTCATTACCAATGGCCTGCAACATAGGTTTATCATATTCGTCAACCAAAATGACCACACGTTGCCCTGCCAATTTACAGGCACGCTCTATGATACCGGCGAAACGCAAGGAAAACGAACGTTCGGACGGCTCGGCACCGTAAAGTTTCTCCCACGCTGTCAGCGATTTATCAAGTATATTATTCAGACTTTCCAGTGTGTCATACTTTTCAATATTAAGGTCGAGATGCAATATAGGATATTTAATCCAGTCTTTTTCCAACTTTTCTACTGCCAGTCCTTCAAACAGCTCCTTCTTTCCTTGAAAGTAAGCCTCTAAGGTAGAGATGAGCAGACTCTTTCCGAAACGGCGCGGACGACTCAAAAAGTAATAACGCCCAGTCTTTACCATTTGATATATCAATGCCGTTTTATCAATATAGAAATAGCCATCCTGACGAAGGCTTTCAAAATTCTGAATACCGATAGGATAAATTTTATTGCTCATACTCTCTGCTTTTATAAATCAATACCTGTCTTGCAAAGATATATATTTTTAATAGAACTCTTTATTCGTAGAGGGTTAAAAGATTCTGTTCCGCAATTCATTCTGTACATCTGCCAAAAAATTCAATGCTTGCAAAGGGGTGGATTGCGACAAGACTTCGACGCCTGCCGCCGCGATACGTCGAAACGACTATTTCCTCGGTGAGGAACGGAGTCTTCCTTTTAAAGGAACAGCGCCTTGGTTTTAAACCAAAACAGGCAGTAGTAACAAATTATATATCAACCTCTTACAGTACAAAAATCCCGTTCCTATTCATCTCACACACATCAGCCCGGTGATAGAAAAGGAGATAGAGACGGAGATGAAGGAAGAAAATAGAATAAACTCCCTCTAATCTTCATATAAACAGAAAGACCACTTCTCCAACGCCCTTCTCAATATCTTATCCGAAATCGGTTTCGTCACAAAATCATTGCAGCCGGCTTCTAAAGCCAGTTCCTTATCCGCTTCAAAAGCATATGCTGTCAGAGCGATAATAGGAATATCTTTGGAATAAGAACGGATGATATGAGTAGCTTCCAAACCATTCATGCGCGGCATTTTTATATCCATCAGAATCAAGTCCGGACAATACTGTTTGTACATTTCTACGGCTTCAAATCCATCTTTAGCCCAAAGTAAAGTATAATCCTTTCCTATCATATTCTTTAGCAGGATAAAGTTACTTTCTACATCTTCGGCAACCAGAATCCTCTTCACTTGTTGCGAACGACTTACCGGATTGCTTTTAGGTTCCGTTCTCGTTACCTTGAAAAGCGTTCCCGATTCTCCCACTTCCTCACAGGGGATTGTAAAATAGAAAGTCGAACCTTTACCCAGTTCGGAATTCACGCCTATTTCTCCACCAATCTTTTCAATAATCATCCGGCAGATAGAAAGTCCCAAACCTGTGCCTTGCGCAAAACTGTTCAGTTTGACAAAACGGTCGAAAATATGGTCTACCTTTTCCGGTTCTATTCCGATTCCCGTATCTTTCACATATACGCGAATCTTTTGTTCCATTCGCTCAAAGCCAAAGCGAATCTCACCCGTATAAGTGAACTTACTTGCGTTGGTGATAAAATTCGTTATCACCTGCATGATGCGATTCGGGTCACCTTCCATTAGTAGGTCTTCTTCTCCATTATCAAAGATAAGATTCACCCCTTCTTTCACACGTTCCTTATGAACCGTATAAATCGTTCGGCACGCTTCACCGAGATTCATCGGACGTTTCACATACTCCAATGTACCCGCTTCTATCTTCGATAAATCCAATATATCATTAATTAGCTGCAACAGAATATCCGAATTCTGATTGATAATATCCGAATAAAGTTTCTTTTCCTCGGCAGTATTGGCGGCAGGCAGCAATTGAGAGAATCCGACAATCGCATTGAGCGGTGTCCGTATCTCATGGCTCATATTGGCCAGGAAAGCACTCTTCAGCCGGTCAGACTGTTCGGCTTTAATCCGCGCTTTGATAAGTTCCTGCTCAATATTCTGAAGATTGGTGACATCCCAGGAGATACCAATCAATAACGGTTCACGCCCTTCCATCGGGACAAGCGCTTTCAACGTCTGCACGATACGTGCTTCTCCCGAAACCGTCAGATAAGTTTCCTGCATATCAATGCGCTTATGAGTGCGAAGCAGTTCCAAATCATCCTTACGGAACTTTTCCGCATCCTCATGCAAGGAGAATATCTCAAAGTCCGTATGCCCTATCGCTTTGGAAGCAGGGATACCGGAATGGTCGGCAAAAGCCTTGTTCCAATACAAATATCTAAGTTCATCTTCCGGGTCTTTCACAAACAGGTAAACAGGGATATTATTCAAAATACCATCCAATAACTGATTCAGTTCGCGAAGCTCATCCCGCTTCTTTATCACATCCGTAATATCCTGGGTAAAGAACCAAACAAGCTCCTGGTCATTCTCATGAATCAGGAAAGTAGACACTTGATGAATCCTTTTCTTATCGTCCCCCACACGCACATACGCGGCACGGTAAGCAAAACTACCATCGTTGTCACGTATTTCCTGAAGCCGCTTTCCCCACGCCTCTTTCGTTTTCATGGAGACAGGCAAGTCATACACCTTTTGCGTACCCATCTCTCCGGTTACTCCGTATTCTTCTATAAATTGCTTATTGGCATACACCAGCGTCCCATCTTCTGCCACGGCAAGAATACTGTCGCTCACTTTATCGAGTACACTCTTGAATACTTCCAGTTGCCTTTGCGTAGCCACCCCTTCCGTTATATCACGGCACATAATCAACACATATTCCTTATCCAACGGGAAAATACGGTTTTCGTAATAATGATGCCTGCCATTAAAATCCAGTTCATGGTGCGCAGCCGAAACGGTTCCTGTAGTAATCGCATGATGCATATTGGAATGTATATTCTGATAGGCTTCCGGGGGCACCATATCACACATGTGCATTCCCACAAAATCCTTGTTTGTCACTCCGACGTGATTGGTTTCTTCGTTGGACACGACTTCAATCCCCACTTCCTTGTGATTAAAGACTGTCAGCATATCCGGCAGAGAATCCAGTATCTTTACAGCATATTTTTCCTTGAAACTAATGGAGTTATCCTCCTCTTTCTCTTGTTTGAGGGACAGAAGCTCCTTCCTGAGTTGCTCATTCTCTTTTCTGAGTGCCTCTAATTGCTCTGCTAATGCTTCCCTTGTTTGTTGACTGTTCATGGTATAACGGATAAATACGTACTTATCTGCCAAAAGTAAATATTTATTTGGAGATAAGCACGTAAAATCCCATTTATTTTCCAAGAATCATTCAATCACCATGATTCGGTCATTTAATCCCACTTTCATGCCGTCTTCCACGAACACTTCTTTTACAACACCGTCCGTCACCGAACGTATCTCGTTCTCCATCTTCATAGCCACCAATACACAAAGCGGATCACCGCGTTTCACGCTGTTCCCTTTCTTCACATACGTTTTCAGTATGACTCCCGGCATAGGAGCCTGCACTACCTGCCGTCCTACCGACTCGGCAGCAGAACGTGCATTGTGTATCTTCTCCATCTCTCCTTGTAATTCAATCTGATACAATTCCCCCTTATTCATTATCGTATAAGAATTGTTGGAAGAAGGAGAAATCTGCACCCCATGCGAATGATGGTCGATAATAATCGAATGAATGGAGTCACCCCCCATATTATAATCGACCTCATATACTTTACCATTGACCGCAATCTTCTTGATTGGCCCGTCTTCCAAGATTTCCACCTTATATTCACTGTCCGGCATATCCTGAAGTCTGGCATAATATGTAGCTAATGTTGTACCCATAACCTGCACTATTATTTTTTAATTTTTAATTCTCAATTCTCAATTTAATAAGATTCTCAATTTAATAATTATTGGCTGTCATCTGCAACTTACCGTAATACTTCCAAAGCGATTCCCCCACCACCGGCAGAGTCGTGGCACGCGAAGCCGCTTCCTTCTCCCGTTCGTAGTGCCGCACCGCGGCCGCAATGACAGCTACCGTCGGGTCGGTATTCTGGCGGCGTTTCAAGTCTTCCTTATCAAAGCGCGTATCAATAAACGTCGTATCATATTCGCCTTTCAGGAAAGCGACATTCTTCAACACACGCTGATGGAAAGGAATAGTGGTCTTGATTCCCAGAATCTTATACTCACGCAAGGCACGAGCCATATTCGAGATGGCCGATTCGCGGGTACGTCCCCAACAGCAGAGTTTTGCAATCATCGGGTCATAATGCAGCGAGACCTCAAATCCGGCATAAGCCGCACTATCCAGACGCAGGTTACGCCCTTCGGGAGCTTCACGAACCGTAATCACACCGGGAGAAGGCATAAAGTTATTCTCCGGATCCTCCGCATAAATACGACATTCAATAGCAGCCCCGCTAAACTTTATATCATCCTGTTTGTAAGGTAGAGGATTACCCGCAGCCACCGTTATCATATCACGTACCAAGTCGACACCGGTACATTCTTCCGTCACCGGATGTTCCACCTGCAAACGAGTATTCATTTCAAGAAAGTAGAAATTCTGCTCCTTATCCATCATAAACTCCAGGGTTCCGGCACTATAATAACCGATTCTCTTACAGGCTTCCACTGCCACTTTCAGCATCTTCTTCCGAGTCTCTTCCTTTACAAAAGGAGACGGAGATTCTTCAATCACCTTCTGATTACGTCGTTGAATAGAACATTCACGTTCACCCAAATGAACCACATTTCCATATTTATCGCCCATAATCTGCACTTCGATATGGTGCGGATTCTCTATATACTTTTCGATATAGACAGCATCATTGCCAAACGATGTCCCCGCTTCGGACTGGGAGAGCCGGAGAGCCGTTTCCGCTTCCTCTTCGGAACGCACCAGGCGCATCCCCTTTCCCCCGCCGCCGGCAAGTGCTTTCAGCATAATGGGATAACCTACTTCATTGGCAACTTTCTTCACTTCATCAATTCCCTGTACAGGCGTCTCCGTTCCGGGAACAATCGGCAGTCCGGCTTCACGCATAATCTTACGCGCTTCCGTCTTGATTCCCATTCTGGCGATAATATCCGCACTCGGCCCGATAAAAATCACCCCTTCCTCTTCACAGCGACGGGCAAAGTCCGCATTTTCCGACAGGAAACCATATCCCGGATGAATGGCCGCCCCGGTCTTTTTGGCGATAGCCAATATCAGTTCCGGTTTCAGATAAGAAGTATCTTCGGGCGATTCGGAGATGCAATAAGCCTCTTCCGCATAGCGGACGTGCAAAGCTCCGCGGTCAACGTGTGTATAAACAGCCACCGTCGAGATATTCATCACCCGGCATGTACGGAAGATACGCATCGCTATTTCCCCCCGGTTGGCTACTAATATTTTCTTTATCATAATCTTTTTCTTTTTAATGAACACTCTTCATTCTCAGCTCTCCACTCTCAATTTATTAAAGCGGAATATTAGAATGTTTCTTGGGCGGATTGGACTGCCGCTTGTTGGCAAGCATCTCGAAACTGCGAATCAGGCGCAGGCGGGTTACCGCCGGGTCAATCACTTCATCCACATAGCCCAGCTCCGCCGCACGATAAGGATTGGCAAACTTCTCGCGATAATCGTCTTGAAGTTCTTTCCGTTTCTCGTCGGGTGTCTGCGACTTCTCTATCTCTTTCCTGAACAGGATATTCACCGCACCGTCCGGCCCCATAACGGCAATCTCGGCAGTAGGGAAAGCCAGGTTCACATCACCGCGGATATGCTTGGAGCTCATTACATCATAAGCGCCGCCGTATGCCTTGCGGGTAATCACCGTAACTTTGGGCACGGTAGCTTCACAATAGGCATAAAGTAATTTCGCGCCATTACGGATAATACCGCCATATTCCTGGTCTACTCCCGGCATGAATCCCGGCACATCGACCAACGTCAGCAAAGGAATATTGAAAGCATCGCAGAAGCGGACAAAACGGGCTGCTTTGACAGAAGCGTTAATATCCAACGTACCAGCCAGCACCAACGGCTGATTGGCAACCACTCCCACTGTCTTTCCGTTCAGACGAATATATCCGTGACGATGTTCGGGGCAAATTCCGACTGCAATTCGAAGAAATTATTATCATCGGCTACAGCTTCAATCATCTCCTTTATATTATAAGGTTGGTTCGGATTGGTGGGAATAAGGTTGGAGAGTTCCGGCGTCAGGCGGGTCGGCGAATCGCTGGTAGCAACAAACGGGGGTTCTTCCATATTATTTCCGGGAAGATAGGAAATCAGTTCGCGGATATAGTTGATACATTCAATATCATTCTCGGCAGAAAGATGGGCTACGCCGGACTTGGTCATATGAACGCCTACTCCGCCAAGGTCGTCCTTGCTCACCTCTTCCTGCGTCACACTTTTCACGACATCGGGGCCGGTAATAAACATATATCCCGAATTCTTCACCATCAGGATAAAATCGGTCAGTGCAGGAGAATAAACAGCGCCACCCGCGCAAGGGCCCATAATGGCGCTAATCTGCGGGATGACGCCCGAAGCCATCGAGTTGCGGAGAAATATCTCGGCATATCCCGCCAAAGAACGGACTCCCTCTTGAATACGTGCACCGCCGGAATCATTCAGCCCGATGATAGGAGCTCCCATCTGCATCGCCATGTCCATCACTTTGCAGATTTTCTTGGCATGCGTCTCGGACAAGGCGCCGCCGAAGACTGTGAAGTCCTGCGCAAAGACATAGACTAGCCGTTTGCCAATCATGCCATATCCCGTCACCACGCCATCACCCGCAAATTTCTGCTTCTCCATGCCGAAATCGGTACAGCGATGAGTTACCAACTTGTCCAGTTCGATAAACGAACCTTTCTCCAACAGTAAATCGATACGTTCACGGGCGGTCAGCTTGCCCACGGAATGTTGTTTTTCAATGCGGGCGTCTCCGCCGCCTTTTTCTGCTTTTCTGTTCAGTTCTTCCAGATTCTTGATAAGCTCTTTCATAGGCTCTATTTATTTAAATTACACAAAGGCACTTTTATATAATAAACGTACGATATTCCGAAAATGTTAGCGTTTATGTCTTTAAACATAATTTATCGGCAAAAACTCTTTTTTACGGGCGACGTCAACAATCACCCACCTTTGCTTGTTTAGCATTCATCATTTTAATAAAACCTAGACCCTAACGAAAATGAGAACAGTTAAATTTCTATTAGCAGCCTGTTTCCTGCTCGCACTCGGCACAAGTATTCGCGCTCAAGTGCAGCAGAATGAAACTTACTTACCCAAATTTGCAATCAAGACCAATGCCCTCTATTGGGCAACCACCACTCCCAACCTTGGCTTCGAAGTAGGACTGGCGAAGAAACTCACCCTCGATGTGTCCGGCAATTACAATCCGTGGGAATTCGGAAACGACCGTCAGTTAAAACACTGGCTTGTCCAACCGGAACTACGCTACTGGCTCTGCGAACGCTTCAACGGAAGTTTCTTCGGACTGCACGGACATTACGGAGAAATGAATGTCAGCAATCTGAATTTCCTCGGACTGGGACACGACCGCTATGAGGGTAACTTCTACGGAGCCGGTATCTCTTATGGTTATCAATGGCTGATCAGTAAGCGCTGGAGCATGGAAGCAACGATTGGTGTGGGATATGCTCATCTGAAATATGACAAATATGCCAGCAACAACAAATGTGAAAAACTCGGTCACAAAAACCGCAATTACTTCGGTCCGACCAAAGTCGGCCTCAGCTTCATTTATATCATCAAATAATCGAACTCTCTAAAACTCACAAGGATGAAAAGAAAAGTTATTTATCTATTTATAGCACTCGTCGCCACCCTGTTACCGGCACACGCCCAGAAATTCCTGAACGATGCACTCACCCTCTCCAATGTATCATTGTGGCAGCAGGGAAATTCCCTCTATGTCGGCATGACCTTCGACATGAAGAACCTTACCATAGGTTCGGCACGAAGCCTGAGCCTCACTCCGTTATTGACAGACGGACAGCATAATGTCCCCCTGCAAGAAATCATCGTCAACGGGAAAAGACGTGAAAAAGCATATATCCGCGGACTGGCTATGACCAAACAGGAGCCTACCGCCATCATCGTTCCTTACAACAAGCGGGAAACATTCAATTATACACAAGTCATCCCCTATAAACCGTGGATGGCGAATGCGTCCCTGCAACTTGTAGAGAACCTGTGCGGATGCGGTAATTATCAGGAAATGAACGCTCAAGAGCTGATTACCAACGACGTATCGACCGAAGCCAAACGGCTGAGTGCCATGTCCCCCATCGTAGCCTATATCCAGCCTACGGTGGAAGTGGTAAAGAATCGTAGCGAACAATACGAAGCGCATCTCGATTTCCCGGTCAACAAGTTTGCCATCCTTACCGACTTTATGAACAATCATGCCGAACTGGTAAATATCCATTCCATGTTCGACAAGATTCAGAATGATAAGAATCTGACTATAAAAGGTATCGGAATTGAAGGTTTTGCCTCTCCCGAAGGTCCGCTGGCGTTCAACGAACAACTGTCCAAGAAGCGTGCGGAAGCTCTGAAAGACTATTTGGTGAAAAACGAAAAAGCGTCTTCCAAACTTTATAAAGTGACTTTCGGCGGCGAAAACTGGGACGGACTGGTGAAAGCTCTCGAATCTTCATCCATGAAGGATAAAGATACGTTCCTGAAAATTATCAGAAATACGACCGACGACGCCAAACGGAAACAGGAAATCATGCGCGTAGGCGGTGGAGTCCCTTATCGTACCATGCTGAAAGAAATCTATCCGGGACTGCGCAAAGTGAATTGCAAGATTGACTATACCGTTGTCAATTTCGATGTGGAACAAGGACGCGTCATCATTATAGAAAATCCGAAATATCTGAGCTTGAATGAAATGTATCAGGTAGCCAACAGTTATCCGAAAGGCAGCAAGGACTTCGTCAATGTATTCGACATCGCCGTACGTATGTATCCTGCGGATGCAGTAGCCAACCTGAATGCAGGAGCAGTCGCCCTGTCACAGAAAGACTTGGACAGAGCAGTGAAATATATGGAAAAAGCAGACCATACGACCGCCGAATTTATAAACAATACCGGAGTCTACAATTTCCTGAACGGAGACATCAGCCGGGCTATGGCAGCCTTCGAGCAAGCTGCCCGATTAGGTAACGAAGCAGCTCAAGCGAACCTGAAACAGTTACAGCAAATATTAAGTGTGAAGATGAAATAGTAAAGTGTAAGATGAAATAGTAAAGTGTAAGATGAAATAAATAGAAAAAATCTATTTGCCGCATCGACCCAAGTGAGACGTTTGTTTGTTATACTCATAACAAATGAACGTCTCACTTTTTAAAACCAGACCACTATGACCTTGATTCTTGCCATCATTCCGGTATTGTTATTAATCATATTAATGGCATTCTTCAAAATGCCGGGCGACAAAAGTAGTATCATTTCCTTAGTCGTAACCATGCTGATTGCGCTCTTCGGCTTTGCCTTTTCTGCCGACAATCTGTTCTATGCCTTTTTATATGGAGCGTTAAAAGCAGTCTCCCCTATTTTAATCATCATATTAATGGCAATTTTCAGCTACAACGTATTGCTGAAAACAGAAAAAATGGAGATTATAAAGCAGCAGTTCGCTTCCATTTCCACCGATAAGAGTATTCAGGTATTGCTATTGACTTGGGGATTCGGCGGATTACTGGAAGCGATGGCAGGATTCGGGACGGCAGTTGCCATTCCGGCAGCTATTCTTATCAGTTTGGGATTCAAGCCGATATTCTCGGCTACGGTCAGCCTGATAGCGAATAGTGTAGCTACCGCTTTCGGAGCTATCGGAACTCCGGTACTCGTACTGGCAAAGGAGACAAACCTGGATGTTCTGAATCTTAGTACCAATGTCGTACTGCAATTATCAGTCCTCATGTTCCTTATTCCGCTTGTACTGCTTTTCCTTACCGACCCCAAATTGAAATCACTCCCCAAGAATCTGTTTCTGGCTTTATTGGTAGGCAGTGTTTCTTTAGCCAGCCAATACCTCGCTGCCAGATATATGGGAGCGGAATCTCCGGCTATCATCGGAAGTATCCTGTCTATCATCGTCATCGTTCTCTATGGCAAACTGACTGCATCCAAAGAAGAAAAGGCACGGAAAAGTTCGTTGAAGACGAAAGATATTCTGAATGCATGGAGCATTTATCTGCTTATTCTATTCCTTATTATTCTCACAAGCCCGCTATTTCCGGGATTGCGCCACACATTGGAGAATAACTGGATTACGAGAATCAGTCTGCCTATCAATGCTTCCACCGTAAATTACACTATTTCATGGCTGACTCATGCGGGAGTATTGCTTTTCGTGGGTACTTTCATCGGCGGATTGATACAGGGAGCAAAAGTAAAGGACTTGTTTATCGTACTTTGGAATACGGTGAAACAGTTGAAAAAGACTTTCGTCACGGTTATCTGCCTGGTCGGATTATCCACCATTATGGACGCTTCGGGAATGATTGCCGTTATTGCCACGGCACTCGCCACCGCTACGGGAAGTTTATATCCGCTATTCGCGCCGGTCATCGGTTGCCTGGGTACGTTTATAACCGGAAGCGACACCTCATCCAATATCCTTTTCGGCAAACTGCAAGCAAGTGTAGCGGGACAAATTCATGTCAGCCCCGATTGGCTTTCCGCCGCAAATACGGTAGGCGCTACGGGCGGTAAGATTATCTCCCCGCAAAGTATCGCCATCGCCACTTCCGCCGGAAACCAGCAGGGCAAAGAGGGTGAAATCCTGAAAGCAGCTATTCCGTACGCATTAGCTTATGTGGTAATTACCGGAATTATCGTCTATATTTTCAGTTAATTCCCCGAAAGTAAGTTTGACATAGTAAAATGTTGCAACTTAAAGATACTAATTCTTTGAAAAAAAGAAAGTCCGAGCTTGCGAAAGTTCGGACTTTTAATATTAAAAATTTTATTTTACTCGCGTAAAATGCAATCTCAGTGGAGCTGATTTCATGACAGGGTTTTCTCCAAAATCCTTGTACATGTCATAAATGTCTTTCATGAAATCCGTAGGTTCAAAGTCATCAATCGTACATTCCAATATATCTCCTTCACCAGACTGGATAATACGAAAGCCGACAACCGCTGAACGTAATTTTGTATTAGTAGCCGAAAAGTTTACATTAAGTGAGGGAAACTGCAATACGGCAATCTTAGCAATTACCTGCGATAGTGGTGCACTTTCTTCTTCGATAGTTTTTTCGACTTCCTCTTTATAAGTTATCACACAAGACGAAGTTCCGAAATAATTTTTCAAATCACTATTTAAAGTAGGAGTAAAAGTGTATTCTTCGTGAGAATTACCTTCAAACTTAATCTTATCTGAAGAATTTCCTGTTGGAAATGTACTCGTGTCCTGTCCCCACATTGTTTCATAAAATTCTGTATTAGAAATCTTATCGAATGCCCAAGTACCTGTAAGCAAATATGGCCCATTAATAACAATTGTAATGGTAGCATTATCACCATGTGCATATCCATCTCTTTCCGCCAAGCGTAGAACCAGCTTGTCCTTTCCTTCTTCCTTTTTCAAAAATTTAAGTGCTACTACACCGCTATTCTTGTTGTTAAGTACTGTTGCATACTTTCCTCCTACAAACTCAAAATGCGTACCTTCAATTGCAGTAGACAAAGGATCGACCTCAATATCCAATTTCGTTTCTTGTGGGACTTTATAAGGTTTACCTTCCAATGTTTCAAGAGTGACGCCATAGGAAGTACTTTCACTTAAAATCCCCTTATCGGTATTAAATGACATAAGAATCGCTTTATTACTAAGCAACTCAACAGTCGTATAACTCATAAGTCCAATTTTAAAGCCATTAGGAACTGTACCTAAATTTACAACTAACTCTTTCACATCATCCCCAATGTTTTCCGGAATACGTTTCACCGAGAGTACAGCTTCTGTTTCACCAGCTTTCAACGTAAATGCTTTTTCTGCAACAGTAAAATCTGTTCCCTCCACAGCTGTTCCTGAGAAAGAAACAGGGATAGAGATTGTTGTAGCAGCAGCTTTGTCAGCAATAACCTTTAACTCTACTTCTCCTTTTGCCATAGAATAGCGCGCCTGAGCAAAATTAAGTTCCGACACCGTTACCGGGTCATCATCATCGGACGAACAAGAAACCATTACAAGTGAACACACTGTAATTAAACAAAACAACATCTTCTTCATAATCTATGATTTTAAATTAATAATTATTGGACTATATGTTGATTATATTCCTCTTTGATGGCGTCTATCACTGCTATTTCATCTGCATTCAGCACTACGGGATCAGGAAGTTTATAATAATCACCCGCTCCAACAGATTCTATACGTGGCGGCACCTCATCTATATCCTCACAAGCGGAATAAACATTGCCAATCAATAACAGACATGTAATCAAAACCCATTTATGCCTCATATTCTTTATCATAATCGTTCTCCTTTTTATTTCTCAATTAATTCCGTATATCCCGGATTTTGTACCAACCCGTCCACCAAGTCTATTTCCCGTGCGGGAATTGGAAGCGTATACATATATTTTTTTGTCACATACTTCCGTCCGTTATATGCCGTCCAGTATTCCGGCATTCCGTTTCTCTTTTGTTCAAAGAAACGATCACCTTCTAAAAAGAGTTCCTTTCGCCGTTCACGTAAAATCAGCCCCATCAATGGCGTTAAAGCATTGCCTTCTGCGTCAGTCCTGATAACCTCCATATCTTGGATTGGTGGCAGATTATTCATTGTCAGATCCTTGTAATCACTGATACGGTGTGAACGAAGTTCATTGACTGAACGCAATGCCAGTTCCTGTTTACCGATATGATAATAACATTCTGCTTCCATGAGTTTAAATTCGGCCGCCCGCATGCCACAAAAAAACGTTTTTATAGCTATTCTTTTATTATCCACCCAAAGAGCATAACGGATATCGCTTATTTTCTCTTCTTCCGTAAATGTATCCAGAAATCTGCGGCTTACCGGGCGATACTGAAGATGAGTTTTGGAAGCTGTAATTTCCATAGAACTTGACATACTTCGGTAAGCCTTCAATAACTGGTTACCTGCAAGGTCGTAATTGGTGGTCATCATCTTTTTATAAGCTTCACCTTCCAATAAAGTGTACTTTGCCAGTAGTTCCTGTACCAATGGCAGAACTTTCTCCCACTGCTTTGTCCAAAAGTAAAGACGAGCCAGATACCCCTTGACCACATCTTCTGTAAAACGATAAAGATCATCGGAGATATGATAAGACAGAGAATGATTTAAATCAGACTCTATTAAATCGATTGTTTCCTGCATCGTACTACGAAGCGGTCTTTCTTCCATATCAAATGTCATTACCAAAGGCACGCCTTGTTGGTTGTTCAAATTGCCGGTCTGTGGCATTTCGCAATAAAGCCGAAGCAATTGATAATAGGCGACAGCACGCATAGCATAAGCGGTAGCACGTACTTCATTAGCTTCGGCGGTTCCACTCTCCTTCATTTCGTTCAAGACTATGTTGCAGTCACGTATTATCTGATATGGCATCCAGTAATACTCAGAAACACTCGCTACATTAAGCCAAGTTCCTATATAAATTTGCAAAGCACGCCCACTCTGTGATGTCAGGCAGACTTCAAAATCATCTCCATATGCTGCATCCAGATTTATCAGACTGGATGAATTTCCCAGTAACACCTTATCTTCACCCCTATCGATCTCATCCAAATGGTTATGCATTAAGGCAGAGAACTCTTCAGCAGTTTTGGGAATTGTTTTTCCATAAGGTTTGATATCCAAATAATTGCTGCAAGACATGAAGCATAAGACCACAAGTCCGTATATACATAAACTAATTTTTCCTCTCATAGTCTTCCTTTATTAAAATCCGACGGATAGTCCCATTGAGAACGTACGAGGAGTAGGGTAAACTGCTCCCGGAGTCTCGGGGTCAATGCCGGAATAGTTTGTAATTGTAAATAAGTTACTCATGCTGAAGGATAATGCCAATGAATTGATATGCACTTTCTGCATCCACTTTCCGACGAAATTGTACCCCAACATGATTGAGCCAAGTTTAAAGTAGGAAACATTTTCCAACATGGAAGCTTTGTTGATAGCATCTGAGTTTACCACATAATCAGACAATCCCAGATAATCACCCCGAGCGTCAATGATGCGCGGATGAGCATTAGTAATCGGATTATCAGGTGTCCAACGATTCACAGCGTCTTTTCGCACATTTAAATAATTTACATACAAATCATTTTCTTGTGTAAAAGGAGTTTCTACGACATGGGCTTCCATTGAACTATAACCTACCGGACATGTTATATTATTGAGGATTTTTCCGCCTAAAGAATAAGTTCCCCCTATGTTTAAATGCAACTGTTTATATGAAACAGATATTGAATATCCACCGTTCGTAGGAGCCGTACTCGTTCCCAAGTAAAATGCATAATTATTTTTATCATTACGGTCGGCAGCAGTTTGAAGTACAGCATCAGGACGGGTTTCATAAGTATAAACACCCGTTTTTTTGTCAATTCCCTGTACTTTTCCACTGATAATTGCTCCCAAAGGGTAACCTACATAATTAGTTCCCCAAAAAGATTTATTCCCATTATATTTTAATAATTTGTTTCGGTTATAAGCAATATTGGCAGAAACTGTCATATCCCAATCTTTAGTCTTGACCATATGAGCATTCAAGGTAACTTCAACTCCTTGGTTCAATAGCTCTGAAGTATTAAATGATTGTGTAGAAAATCCAGTCGTATAAGGTACATCAACAGAAGTTACAGCATCACGTGTACGGCGGTCATACAATTCAGCCTGCAAATGAAAGCGTTCGTCGAAAAAGCCTATGTCCATTGACACCTTCATATCACGTGTCTTTTCCCAACGCAGGTGAGGGTTTGGAGCATTTTTTATCATGCCGATACGATAATAATCAGTATCAGTCCGGCGGAATGACGTATCATAGTCCATTACCAGTTGCGGATAGACACTTTTGTTTATGTTTCCTGTATATCCGAATGCCGCACGAAAGGACAGACTACTGATTATAGGCTTTAACGATTGCATAAACCTTTCCTGGTCTACATTCCATGATAATCCCAGTGAGCCGGTAGGGTTAAACTGCTCTTTGCTACCGAAATTATTAGACCCGTCGGTACGTCCGGTAAGGCTAAGAATATAACGTTGCTTAAACACATAATCGAAGGAAAAATAGAATGAAGCAAAGGCGTCTTCCGTAATACTTTGTCCCAATAGCCCATCCATGATAGCAGCATAGGACAATAGGTCGGAATATTCCAACTTAGTATCCGACGGATAAGTAGGCATGGCAGAATTACCCGTGACAGGATCATACCCATACCGCTTTTCATAAATACTCTTGGCGTATTGTCCCCGGATTTCGCTTCCCAACAAGGCACTGATGTAATGGTCGTCAGCAAAAGTGTTGAAATAATGT
Organism: Bacteroides sp. f07; assembly: GCF_042854785.1. Taxonomy (NCBI): domain Bacteria; kingdom Pseudomonadati; phylum Bacteroidota; class Bacteroidia; order Bacteroidales; family Bacteroidaceae; genus Bacteroides; species Bacteroides sp. f07. The sequence continues at coordinate 2,774,007 of NZ_BAABXI010000001.1, forward strand.
AACTGTCCCCGCAGGTTGTAATTTGTATTGTATGCTGATGATTGTGTAATAGAGCCATATACACGATTAGTGTTACTATCGTTAAAAGGGCGGTCTATCCATGCTGCATAAGTATTCTTCCCATTAATATTATCGGACATATCCGCAACATAGCCATACGAAGCAAGTCCTTCAAAGCTCAAATTATCAAGGATATTCACACTCAGATTAGCAATCAATGAAGCCGAAATATTTTTTGTTTTGCAAGATGTCTCATCTATTTCCCGAATAATATTATATCCTCCTTCGGGCAATTTCCATTTGTACTGTCCGTTGGCGTTAGCTATCGAATAATAGGTATTATCCGCCGAGTAAGAACCGTCTTCATTATAGACTTTTTCATAAGGATTGGCGAAATAAGCGTATTTGAACGGATCTACATTCAGTGAAGGAGAGCTGGAGTGTTGCATAGCCATATCGGCAGTAAAAGCAAGTTTTACCCTTTTATTAGGTTTCATATCAATCTTAGCACTCACATTGTAACGGTCATAACCTGTCTTTCTCACTAATCCGTTATTTTGTGAATAGCCAAAAGAGACATAATAGGAATTTTTCTCCGAACCACCTGACAAAGATAAGTAATGGCTTTGTGATATAGAATTCCGAAACAACTCCTTGAACCAGTCCGTGGAATGTTCTCCCAATGCTGCAATTTCCGCATCTTGTTGCTCTTTCGTCATACCCGCATATCGCTCATACCCCAAACGAATCATACCAACGACACCTATTACCGGATAATGGCCACCTTCCGCAAACCCCTTGGCGGAAAACTCATCCCACAACTCTTGTTCCCAAGCCAATTTTTCTTTAGAATCCATCAGATTAGCATCATGAGGGGGAGCAGTAACAATAGAAACATTCGTTGAGTAATTGATTTGCATCTTACCCTCTCTACCTCGTTTCGTTGTTACCACAATAACCCCGCCTGCTGCACGTGAACCATAAATAGCCGCAGCGGAAGCATCTTTCAATACAGTGATAGACTCAATATCGTTCGGGTTGATACCGGCAATGCCACTAGAGTATATGTCATTAAAATCTCCCGCCTTGATCCTGCTAGTCTCAATACTCGGTATGTCCCGTTGTAAAGGTACTCCGTCCACTACCCACAATGGTTCGGCATTACCTGTAATCGTATTCGTGCCACGAATACGAATCTTTGCTGATTCTCCCGGACGTCCGGAAACGGCTTTCACATCCATACCGGCAACCTTTCCCTGCATCAACATATCCAGATTGGCGGTAGGGGCACCTTTCAGGTCTTTTGCCGTCAATGTCACCAATGAACCAGTAGTACGGCGTTTTGTCGTACGCTGGTAACCGGTGACCACCACCTGATCCAATTCCGACATATCATCCACCAAAGTGATATACCCCGAAACAGGCTTTGTCACTTTCATAAACAAGGATTTCATCCCCACATACCTAAACTCAATTTGAGTATTCCTGTCCACCCATAAAGAAACTTCGCCGCGATCATCGGCGACAACTCCCTGTGCTTTCCCTGAAACTATTACCGTAGCTCCCGGCAACGGGTTCCTGTCCGCATCCACTACTATCACCTTGACCAAGATAGTGGCAGCACCTTTCGGCGACTGAGCAAACAGACCTACAGCAATACAACAGAAGCAACCAAACAAACATGCTTTGAAAATTTCCAGATGCTTCATAAGTTTGTTTCTATTTATGATTAATAATATCTATATGTCTATGCGATTCATGAAGAAGATTTTCTACAAAATAGTAACGGATCAGATTCTGATAATAAGGGCACATCACGCCATGATCTTTTCCCGGAAGGATAAACATGTCAAACCGCTTATTTGCCTTAATCAAGGCATCCGCCAACCGGTAAGTGGAAGAAGGCGGGACATTCTTGTCTACATCCCCCGTGATTAGCATCAGCTTTCCTTTCAAGTTATTTGCCAATTCCATATTGGTCGGGATGTTCACGGAGAAAGCCGTTTTTCCCGTCTTCGGGTCTGCTTTTTCATCCAATCCATGAAATGTCTCTCCCCACCATTGAATATAAATATTGTTATCGTGATTGCCGGAAGCAGCTACTGCCACTTTATAAAAATCGGGGTAAGTCAACATAGCTGCTACCGTTTGAAAAGCTCCTCCGGAATGTCCGTAAATGCCTACCCTGTTCAAATCTATATACGGATATTTCCGAGCCAACTGTTCGATTACATATTTATCATCTGCCAGCGGATAGTCGCGTAGATTACCATAACTGAAACAATAAAAATCATGTCCACGCAGTGGAGAACTGCCTCTGGGTGCCACATTAATCACAATAAAACCCAGTTCCGCCAAAGACTGGTTCCCATTATCATCGAGTACAAAAGACTGCGGAATCTGATCGTCTTGCGGTCCCGGATATACATTGCTGATTATCGGATATTTCCTGCTTTCGTCCAAATTGAAAGGAAGATACATCAATCCGTATAAGTCCGTTTTCCCGTCAGCGGCTTTCACTTTCAGCAAAGTGGGCGGTTGCCATCCGGCTTGCTGCAAATCGCTGCCATCCATTTGCTCTACCTTATAATTCTTTCCCGGATTTTCTATGGACAACACATTCATCACCGGCAACAAATCTATACGGGAATATTTGTCTATTGCATATTTCTTGTCTTCTGATAGAGATAATTCATGATTACCATTACCGGGCGTCAACAAAACCTGCTTTTTACCATCCAAGCGTGCCTTATAAAAGAATGTATAATAAGGATTTATATTTTCCTCATTTCCATATCCGGCAAAAATAATTTCTTTTCTCAGCGTATCGACACTGGCGATACTGCCTGCTACAAGATTTTCACCCGTTGTAATCCGGTTCAACAATTCTCCATTAGCATTGTAAAGATAGTAATTCCCTTTCCCCGTACGTTCCGACCACCAAATGAAATACTTACCCTGTTCCAGTATTTTGTAATTGAACAAAGTTAAATTGATATGAGGGATACATTCTTCCGAGATCAGTTCGGTCACTGTTCCATCTTCCACATTAATCCGGCAAAGGTCTACCTTATCAGCCTTACGGCTTCTCCGTGTTATATAAAGAGCGGTAGATGAACGGAAAAAGTCCATCGCCACCAGTTGATCAGGATATTTTTCAATTGGTAATAACCTCCCTTCTCCATGATCGGCATCATACCAGTATATCCGATATTGGCGTACTCCGGCATCTCCCGGCATAGGCATCTTGAATGTATTCGTGACAGGTCGCGAATGACCGAGCGAATGAATCAGGCTTACTTCCTTCACTTCGCTCATATCTTGCATCATATAAATATACCGGTGTCCCAACCAGAATCCTCTGGAATTGGCAGATAGCGTATCTTTCGAATTATGATATGTATAAGCGGCATCCTCTTTTCCGTCGAAAGTGATTCTTTTTACTCTTCCGGACCGATTATCACGAACAAACAAGTCATAACCGCATCCAAGCATAGAATACAATGAATCGGCAGAATGGCAGGATTGTTTGTAATCCGGCCTTTCAATCCTCTTCTTTATCAAAGGCACCTCGGACAATTGACCGTCATTCATATTATAAACCATTGATTTGCCTTTCTTGTCCAGGTGAAAACGGCTGAAATCATTGTTTTCAAACCGGAATCCATATAACCTGATATTTTTTGCATCCAACGTATCTCCGGTAATCCGGGCATATTGAAGGACAAACCGTTCATTGTCTTTTATCAAGTTCCGCTTCTTACCGTTTTTTGCATTCACCAGATAATATTGGTGCCCACTTTCACGTCTTACATCATAAGTAAAGTTATGACTGCCTTTTATCCAATTGGGATAAAGGGACTTCCCTTTTATATATTGCTCCAGCGAATCAGCGGAGAATCTTTCCGCTTTTGTCCAATTAGCATCCTGCGCCAGAGCGGATATAAAGAAAAGGCCTGACAGGAATGCAATAACCAGCCTTTTCATTTCTTATACTCCACAGCTAGTTTGACCGCCTGCAATGCGTCTATAATGCCTCCGCTCACACAAAGTCCTTTTACCTGCATCGGACGCACGCTTTCTATTAATATCTCTTTCACCTGCGAAGCTTTCAACTTAGGAAAGTAAGCGCGTATCATTGCTGCTACAGCCGTGACCACAGGAGCTGCGATACTCGTTCCCTGTGATTCGGTATATTCATTTCCTACAGTGACTGATATTATTTCCGTACCCGGCGCAAAAACATCCACCTCATTCTTTCCATAATTGGAAAAAGAACAGGGTTTTCCTTGTTTATCCGATGCGCCGACCCTCATATAATTTGCGAAAGCATTTCCCGATTTGTCTTTTGCCGAAGGGAAATAGGCTACCCTATCAATATTCTTCTTATTATTGCCTGCCGCCTGAACTAATAAAACATCTTTTTTTGCCGCATAGGCAATAGCATCATTTACCATGCCGGCATCAGGAGATGTATATTTGCCTAAGCTCATATTAATGACTTTGGCACCATTATCCACTGCATAACGAATGGCACTGGCTACATCCTTGTCATATTCATCGCCATCCGGCACAGCACGGATAATCATCAACTTAGCCTGTGGATAAATCCCCGTCGCCCGAGCATCACCGATTCCCTGTCCCGCAATCACTCCGGCTACAAAAGTGCCATGGTCACAGCCTTCCACTTGCAAAACCGGATTTCCGTAGAAACAATCTTTCGGATTCTTCAAGTCATCTCCCATCAACAACCGTTTATCCGCATCATTCTCTATGCCGTCAATACGTTTTTTCATCAAGTCAAATTGTATCCGGTGCGTATTTCTCACCTCTTTCCAAAGTGCATCCTTGCCGCCTTTATACATATCGACAAACAGTGTCTGGCACGCGTCGTTCCACTTTTCACTTTCTACGGATAAATGCGTAAGTCCATTGATAGTCAATGTATCCATATCAACTTCGGGAGTCGTTTTCAAGACGGAATCTATCAGTTGATAGGCTGCATCTTTCATTGCATTATATCCGAAGAACTTGATATAATTGACAATGCCCGCTTTCTTTTTCATCTTTTCATAATAAGCGTATTCCGCAGTGTCTTTCGCTGACGTCGAATCTATACCTTTATATTTAGGAAAAAGCCGTTTGAATTCACGATATTCTTCTGTACCGGCACTGGTCATATTAAAACTTTTATCCTTAGTTCCCAAGAAGTTCCAACCGTGCAGGTCGTCAATATACCCATTCTTGTCATTATCTCTTCCATCCGCCTTTTCTTTAGGATTCCTCCAAAGAGCAGGTTGAAGGTCGACAATGGTGGTGTCTATACCGGAATCAATAATGCCGACGACCAATGACTTTACGGGTTTGATTTTCTTTGCTTGTAAGAAAAGGAGCGCTTCGTCCGATCTGACTCCCTGCAAGGTGTCTTTGTACATTTTGTGCCAACCAGATGAGGAAGAAACCTGCCCAAAAGAGGGAGTCGAGATGCTGAAGCAGGCAATCAGGAGTGCAGTAACACTAAACACTGACATAAACCGTGTCTCTTTCATTTGTGTGATGATAAGTTCTCTTCTCAGCCCCGAAGAAGAATCCTTAAAATACGAAGGCGTGGGGACTATTAACTTATTTTGGAAACAAGGCGTCTGGAATGCCGTCGAAGCAAAATAAGCAACAGTCTCCCACGCCATATATTATGACGCGAGAGATGCTAACCTATCTCCTTCTAAGTTTTCCAGACTTTTGTTTCGAGAATCAGTTAAACACTTTCGTGTATTCTAAATTTCTAATATGTCTGCCACATTACTGTGACGTTGCAAATATAACCGTTTATTTTTGATTATAGACATCTTTTTTTGCATAAATTTAGTTTTTAACAGATGAGGGTGCTTCTTCGGCATTTGGGTTGGATAATTTCCATACAGATTAGAACTCAGTAATCATTACATAATAAAAAAAACATCTATCATACTATCATTCATTTTTATATTATGTTAATTATCAGAAGAATAAGTATGATAGATACCTTTTTGGAAATGTATCTATCATACTTTTATCGCAAAAAGTTGGTATCTATCATACCAATACTGTATCTATTTTAGTGTAGTATCAGGTGAAAATACCCATATAAAGGCATAAAGATACCCACTTTATAGGATGATAACCCGTATTTGACAGCTTAATAATCCATTAGGAATAGCAGTCTTTTTATAGCCCACATATGTAGGCTGTATAGCCCGCATATGTAAACCGTACAGCCCACGCATGAGGGCTGTATATCACACATATGTGGGCTATAAAAAGACCGCTATTCCTAATGGATTATTAAGCCATGATAGTCGGATTTATACGGATTCATTGCAACAAAAACAAGCTATCTTACGCCTGTTCGACCTTTATTCGGCTGTTTTATTGATGATAGATACCCTGTTTTTGGTGGTGTAAGTATGATAGATACCTTCTTGTAAAATCATCTATCATACTTATTCTTCTGATAATTAAGATAATATAAAAATGAATGATAGTATGATAGAACTTTTTTTCATTATGTAGAATATTTTATTCAAGTCCATGCGATTCCAAACAAATTCTTTCTGAATAATAGATAAAAAGGGTAGACTTGATAAGCCTACCCTTTATTGAATTATTCTACTTATTACAAATTTTGAATTATCAAATCTGCATTGATATTAAGATCTGTATATAACTTTTTAGCCAACGAGACGGAAATTTTTCTTTTTCCATTCATTATCTGACTAAATACAGACTCATTTACCCCCAATAATTCCGCCGCATCCTTACGCTTTAAATTCCGACTATAAAAATAGTCTTCCATACATTGAATAAGCGGATTTTTCACTCTCAAAGGCAGAATATTCAAAAAACTATCTTCATATTCTGCACTTAGTTTAGCAAGACGGGATATTTCACGAACATATTCGTTATCCTCTCCCGGCTCCAGCAATCCTTTTTTCGTTGCTTCTTTAATTAATACATCCATACGAGAACGTATTTCATCATACTGTTCCCGTGTTGTGATGCAGTTGATGCTTTTGTCTGCCATAATTATTTTTATTAAGTTGGTTAGCCCAATTCAACTAACTGCTCAAAAAATTAAATCTCTGAACAATCTATTTTATCATATTCCTCGTGAGTACCTACAAACCTCAGTTCCATCACTCCACCGACGAATAATACAACAGCCACAATCCTATATTTGTTCCCTCCTATATTGAACACATATCTACCGTTTTTTACATAGTCTGCCGAGGGAAATGTGGCTTTTACATCATTGTGACTCTGCCAGATAGCTTCCGATACCTTCTCAACCCAAGCATTCAACGGTTTAACCGCCTGCGAATGCTTTCTAACAAAATCACTTAATAACAACTTATTAGATAGTATCAACTTAAATCTTGTTTTGTCATTGCAAATATATAAATTAATTTGCAATATTGCAAATTACATCTGAATATCATATAGCGATTCTTACTTTTCTGTTTTGCACAAAAAGCTTCCGAGGAAAGTATACTATCACATAAATTCGCTACATTTGTATTCATAATCAATCAACAATGATAGTAGATAGGCTCAATTACATCTTACTAATTGATAATGTCCAAACTTAAAACAAACGTACACATGAATACTGATTTTATAAACCTGACGAATGAAAACCTTGCCGACGAGCATTTATGTTGCATTATCCGCAGTAAGAAGTCTCATCCGGGTATTGATGCCAAACGCCAATGGCTTTCCGACCGGCTCAACGAAGGTCATGTCTTTAGAAAATTAAATGCAAAGGCTACGGTTTTTATCGAATATGCCCCTCTTGAAACAGCTTGGGTTCCTATCGTCGGCGACAACTATTATTATCTGTATTGCTTATGGGTACTGGGTAGTCCCAAAGGAAAAGGGTATGGAAAATCACTCATGGAGTATTGTCTGGCTGATGCGAAAGAGAAAGGTAAATCCGGTGTGTGTATGCTTGGGGCAAAAAAACAAAAGAGCTGGCTTTCCGACCAGGCATTTGCCAGGAAGTTCGGCTTTGAGGTTGTCGATACTACTGATAATGGATATGAATTGCTTGCTCTCTCTTTTGACGGAACAACACCCAAGTTTGCGCCAAACGCCAAGAAGCTAGAAATTGAAAACAAAGAGTTGACGATTTATCATGATATGCAATGCCCTTATATCTCTCAATACATTGACAGAATAAAACAGTATTGTGAAACAAATGACGTTCCTGTATCTTTCATCCAAGTGGATACGCTAGAAAAAGCAAAGGAGTTGCCTTGTGTCTTCAATAACTTCGCTGTGTTTTATAAAGGTGTTTTCGAAACAGTGAACTTAACGAGTATCGACTATTTAAAGAGAATACTCAAGAAATAAATGATAGCTCCGGCTTTTCTCCTAATATCCTGCAAATTGATTTGCAAATAGTTTGAAAAGCCGGAGTATAATACTCCTTGATTATACCACATGATACACCACTTCATGCGCTTCCGTCAACAAAGGAATCTCCAGTTTATCCAACATCTTATCCAGTACGGATTCGGGAAGTGCATATTCCCTGCTCTTATTCTGTTGACGCCAAGTGTGATACGGTTGTTCCAGATAGACAATCTTCACTTTTGCGCCATAATCCACAAACAAGTCTATCAGTTGTGCCCGCATCTGACGGGTAATGTTTGTTGCATTCCAAACAAAATCCTGCCCTTTGCGAAGATACGTTCGTGCTTCTTCCTTTGCCGTTTGCACTACCCACCCGTTCGCTGATTTGTCCGTAGGGCTCAATTTGTACTTTCGACGAATGGCGTCCAGGCTCACCACCGGCATATCCATGCCGGAAGATTGGATATAATAATCTTTCCCCATTCCCGGAAGCCCTGACAACATCGTGACTTCACATTTAAACTGTTCGTGGGGGACATAATCAATATAACTGCCCGCTGTATGGAAGTAATGAAAGCGTGCATAATCAGTGGCAAACCCTCTCGGTTTGTTCCAACAATCCTGTTCGCGGCAGAAAATCTCAAATAGTTCCACAGCTTCCAACAACTCTTTTTTATCGTCACAGACACGTCCCCTGACATCGGCTTCGGACAGTATCTTCAATAATAATGCATCTACCCGCAAAGAAGCCTCGCAGAGCTTTTTTACAGAGTCCGGCTTTTCCATCAGCCAAATGGGTAACCCATGATAACGGACTAAAGACGCAATCTGTTCCCGGATACGGAAGGGGGCGGGACAATCCCGATATAAAATAGTACGGGCAGTGTATTCCCCTTTGCGGGCATGTCCTTTGGCAGACACTCTCCCCTCTCCCTCATCCACAGAGGTCGAACGTTTCTCCACATCATGCAACAATGCGGCTGACCATACTATTTCTTTCTCCAAAGCAGAAAGAGACTGATAAGCAGCAGATTGCTGCAATGCTTCCAGCACCATACGGGTGTGTACCGCTACATTCCCTTCCGCATGATAACGAGTATCCTGCGGAACGGTATTCATTTCGCGCACCCACCCGAACTGTTGTTCGAGTGAGCTCCACGATTTATCTTCTATCAATTTCCAATCCATAACTTATTCCTCCTTTTCATTAGCAAATTCCCAGGTAAGCCGGGCACGCTTCCAGTTACGCGTCCAATGCTCGTCTGTCTTGACGTGCCCTTTCCGCACATACTTAAATACATTCTGCGCAAATCCGCTTACCGGATACTCTTCGATATTACGGCTGACTACCCCTTCACGGGTACAAGCCTCTTTTGTCCACGGGTCGCAAGAACCGAAGACCGACGGTTCTTGTGCCATATGGATGATTTCCTGTTTCAGAAGCTCCGGCGTCAAACCGGAAACAGGCTCTATTTTCAACTCCGGAACAGTAGGAAAATCAAATAAAGCCGCATAGAACTTCACTTCTTCCCATGACAGCCACTGGTCCATGCAACGAACCGCAAACACATAAAAATGCGTTTCCAACCGCTGATATTCAATAGAATGTACGGCATACAGATTCTCTCCGAAGATTTCTATATCACCTAAATCATTCTTTATCAGTTCCCAACGCTCACGCAGTTGCCTCGTCCACGGTGAAGTGGTCGGCGCAGCATGCGAACGGGCAAAGACACCCCACTGGCTCAAACAATTATTCTCTCCGTCCAACTTTTCGGTATGTACCAATGTCCCAATCCGTTGGATGTCCTCCCAATACGTATGATTAATCCGGTCATCACTAGTCGTTCCGGGAGAGAACGGATAGTGATAGGTACGACCATATTTCTCTGATATCATTTTCTTCTTCTTTTTTAATTAATTACTAAATTCTTAAATCACACAGCTAGATGAGCGACTCTTGAATCACCTTCACCGGATTTCCCCGTTGAAGATGATTATGGTTGCTCCAATTCTCCTGTGCCTGAATCATGGCTTGTTCCATTGTCCAGGACGAGAGCTTCACCAGCAAGCGTTCCGTAGCCAATTTCTTATTCTGCCATTGCGAGCGTTGGTCGGAAGCTACCACACTCATCCCTGTCGGGATATGCACTGCACGGACAGCAGACTCAGTTTTATTGACGTGTTGCCCGCCCGGACCGGAAGCCCGCAGGGTTTCATAACGGAAATCATGTTCCGTTGCCTCCTGACTTTCGGACAGGACAAAGGAATGTACGCCGACAAACCAATTCTTACGCTTATGATAAATGCGGTACGGGCTTTGGGCAATCCATTGCACCGTTCCTTCCCATTCATCAACCAATTCACCGCTAGCTGCGCCTTGAAGAGAGATTGTAGCCGAAAGCAGCGTCCGGTTCACCGGACCTGTTTCCCGTTCTATCATCTCTACTTTCAATCCTTTTGCCTGTGCCTGTCTCACTATTCGTTCAAGCACCAATGCCACCACCCGGCAACACTCCGCAGGTCCCCTGCCGGAAGTTATCTGCAAATAGACTTTCTCTTTCATCGCATCACTCCTTATTCATTCGTACGATACGGGGCATAAATCTACCTTGTACTTCCACCAGCGTCTCCTGCGTATGCATCACCCGGTCGATGTCCTTGTATGCCAACGGCATTTCTTCCACACTTCCGCCAATCAAGGTCACTCCGGCGTGCGACAACATCTTTTTCAAAGCCGATTGCGTAAAGCTGTCCTTCGCCTTTTGGCGGGACATGGCTCTGCCCGCTCCGTGAGAAGCAGAGTTCAAAGCGTCTTCCACCCCCTTGCCACAAACGAGGTATCCTGCCGTAGCCATGCTGCCGGGAATCAATCCCGGTTGTCCTTCTTGTGCCGGAGTAGCCCCTTTGCGATGCACGATTGCCATACGTCCCGGAGCAATCTCTTCCTTCCAGGCAAAGTTGTGATGATTGTTGACATTGGCAAGCGGCTTCAATCCCAGTGCTTTCGCCAGGTTCAGATGAATCCGTTCGTGGCAGGCACGGGCATAGTCTCCTGCCAGGTTCATGCTCATCCAATACTCCTGCCCTGCTTCGGAATCCAAATCCAGCCAGGCAAAATGCTGCGCTTCACGGGGAAGCCGGCATACTTCACGCGCCAACAAGCTGTAATGTTTGGCAATGGCAGCTCCCAGTCCGCGCGAACCGGAATGTGACAATAAAGCCACATAACTCCCTTCGGGAAGATTCAGCACATTATGTTCTTGCAAAGTTATTTCTCCAAACTCCACAAAATGGTTTCCACCACCGGAACTTCCAAGCTGGCGTACCGCCTTTCCCTGCAAATCCCTCAATAAAGGAGTCAGACGGAATTCTTCCCTGTCCAGCACCTCATGTTCCTGCTCAAAGCCTAATCCGCCGTCCATACCGAAATGGGTGAAATCCTTCAAGGCTTCTTTTATCTGATACGAATACCGTTTCAGGAAATCCGCACCGGCATCAAATACCGTCAGGCTCATCCGGCAGCCGATGTCAACTCCCACGGCATACGGAATCACCGCATTGTCGGTGGCAAGCACTCCGCCGATAGGCAACCCGTAGCCGGCATGGGCATCGGGCATCAGTGCTCCGGCTACCGTCACGGGCAGGCGCATTGCCAGGTTCATTTGCTGTTTGGCGAGCGTCTCGATGAATTTTCCCCCGTAGGTTTTATACATCAGCGGCTCGTCCGATAAATCATAAGTCCTGAAGTCCTTCGCTATCACAGTGGGCGAAAGGCGTTCGGCGAGCTTATTCCAAATTTCGTTGTTTTTATAAGATTCGGGATGTTCGAGTATATCACCCAATGTCTTTTCAATCTGTTCTTTGGTGGCATGTTTGCAATGTTTGCTTACAATATCCACTACCAGACTACGAGCTACATTATCCCGGTATCCCAGTTTACTTAAATCTTTTAATCGTATTCCCATACTTTTTTTCTGTTCGCATACAGCATTCCCTGACCACCCCACAGGCGGCAGACAATGTAATACACGGTATAACCAATGCTTCGGAAACGGATACAAAACATCCATTCACAGCATTGAAGTGAATTATTTTAAAAATAAAAAATGTGATTGCAGGACTAATCAACCATTACCGCGTAATAGTAGAATTGCGGTAAGCGTAAGAAAACAAAAAGTTGCAAAGCCTCATCCTCCCGACGAGACAACTTAGTCCTAAATTGAAAATATTATTGTTCCAGCATAATTTATACCCTTTCCAACTGTTTTAAAGGGTGAATACTCATTTTATCGCGGCAAAAGTAATGCTTATTTTCTTCTCTTCCAAAGAATAAAAGACATTTTTTAGCATTAACTAACTGTCGAAAGGAAATTTCGCCAAGTGTTCCGGGCAAATTGCCATTTCGCAGGAACTGTAATCCCCCTATCTTTGCATCAGAGAAAATAAATAAAGAAAAGAGTATATCGGTAAAGTGGATATCTATCAGATTAACGTAGATAAAGAGCAGGATTTAGTTGCTGCATTCGGCATCCGCAGCATCCCCACCCTGCTGCTGATTCCGATGAAGGAAGAACCGAGAATTATGCAAGATGCCATGCCCAAGGAGCAGCTAAAGAAAGCTATTGATGAATTTCTGTTGAAACAAGATAACGAAGCCAAGCAATAAACTTCGATTTTTTCTCGTCATGGAAACTGCCCTCTGTCAGTCTTTTGAAGATTGGCAGAGGGCATTATATTATAGCGGAAATGCTATGCAAGAAATCACTGTGTAGCGAAAATTCCGGATGCTACCCGGAATCCCCAGCCTAATATAACTTTCGCTGGATGCCTGCATCGCCTACTACATAATAGGTATTACCTTCTATCAACACGGCACGACCACGTTTCTTCTCCCGGTTTTCCTTATTATCAACGTTAACACCGATAACCTGCCCATTGTAGAAAGTGGAAATATCTTTAAAAATAGTATGTCCCACTATGATGTGCCCTACTTTATAACGCTTCAGGATTTCTTGCAGGTCTTTATTTTCTAAAGGTTTATACTTTTCGTCTGTCCTCACCAGTCCGCGATACCATATGGGCCCGTCATTACCATACAGAAACTCAGTGAGTGGAGAAAGTGCCTTACGCTCCTTTTTACTCATAAAGAGTGCCTTGCTCATTTCCCTATTCACCGTAGGAATACTTAAATCCTTATCATAAAACAACTTACCCAATCCGGCATGTACATATAAGTCCGTACCTATAATCTGCATCGTATTGCGGGTTGCAAGCCAACGCCCCAGTTCCGTATCAGAACCGAACAGTTGAGGATATTCCTTCCCCAGCTTTTGCGCCAGTTGCTTGTATTTATCTTTTGTATAGCGAAGGTCGTTAGACAAAACAAGGGCTTCATGGTTGCCTAAAAGGAAAGAGACGTGCCCGCCGGCTTTAGCTGCTTCGTCTTCCAGTTTATAGAATAACCAAAAGATTTGCAGTACGTCTTTACCCCGGTCGAAAACATCTCCAATGATAATCAAGTGATTTTTGCCGAAACTCCACTGATATTTATCATTGATGACCCCGTTTCCCTGCAACAGGCTGATAACGCAATTCAACCTTCCGTGAGGGTCTGACATCACAAATACCTTTTCCGGACGGGTATATTTCCAATCCGGTCGTTTCAACGGATGAAGTTTTACATCGAACGGATAGTTTCCTTTGTGGTCTGTGACACGAAAACTGAAATCTTTGGGTAATACAGCATAAGTCTTGTCGGTAATCTTTCCTTTCTTATTAACGCTGATAACACGCGCACTGCCGTCAGGCTGATAAAGTATGTAAGGCCCGTCACCGGACAATTTATCCTTCTGTTCTTTCTTCTCTTTGTGGTCTTTCTTCTTATCCCCCGAATGATAAGTTCCGGCACTTATGCCGGAACTTATTAATACGAGTACAAGTGTAGAAAGGAATAATCTTAAAAAACGAGTCTTCATATTCTTTTCTCTTTCTGATAACTATTGTGATTACAACTATTTAATCTTCTTCAATTCCCCTTCATCATTCATAGCCATAATGCTTTCTCCTTCAATGAGCACAGCACGGGTTTCCTCATCTTCAAAAGCGTCAGGGTGGTTGACACAAATGTCACAGACTTTCCCGCCATAGTTAAACTTTATACGGCTATTTTCCGTATGCCCGACAATTATGCGCTTAATATTATAATCGCCCAATAACTTAGTGACATCCGCTTCTTTTATTGGATTATAACTACTACTGGTTTTCACCATTCCACGATACCATAATGGCCCGTCATAGTCATCATCATAAAGAAAATCAGCTATATCCGGGAATTGCTTCTTCCGTTCTTCTTTCGTGAGGTAGATGCTCTTGCCCACCAGTTCGTTAATTTCGGGAATAGTCTCCGTACGTTCCATGAAAGCCTTGCTCAATCCTGCGTGTACATATAGGTTATCACCTACAATCTGAATAGTATTTTTAGAACGCAGCCAGTTCCCCATTACATTCGTTAGTCCCCACATCTTTCCGTAGGTCATATTCATTGCCTTTTGTGAGAGGTTGTTGTATTTGGCAAACGTATATTTCAGATTGTCACGCATCACCATTTCTTCATGGTCGCCCAATATGGTCGTTACTCTGCCGCCCGCAGCCTGCGCTTCAAATTCCAGTTTATAGATAAGCCATAAGATAGGAAGCACGTCCGCACCACGGTCGAAGATGTCACCGTCAATAACGAGATGATTGTTGCCATATATCCATTCATATTGGTCGTTAATCACCTGTCCTGTTTTCAGGATAGCGGCAAACAAGTCGAAACGTCCGTGAAGGTCGGAGACGGCAAAGGTTTTTCCATACACAGTAGGGTCATTCCATGCCGGACGCTCAAAGTTCTCAATCTTGTCAATCGGCACTTGGAAGAGGAATTTATTATCATCCGAATACACATCCAGTTTCAGACCGGCGGGCAGGCCGGACTCCTCACGGATGCTAAGCGTATTATCTTTCGTGACTTCCAGTATTTTAAGCTTACCGTTTTCATAGAAAAGGTAAGGCCCGTCATTGCGGAAGTGTGTAGCTTCCGTTATATCCGGCCCTACGGGAGCCAAATCTTCACCGCAGGAATAAAGAGCGGTGACAAACAAGCCTAAAAGGAAATAAATGCTATATATCTTTTTCATAATTTCTATACGTTAATGCGGTTAATCAATGCAATTCATATTCCGGGTTCTGAACCATATTCTCATTGTATTCCATTTCGTGATTAGGAACAGGAAGTACTATCTTATAATAGTTCCAGTCGAAGGAACGCGCTTCTTCGGGGACTTCGCTCAAATAGTCCGTGCGTTCCACCTTCTTATTGTTTCTGATTAAGTCGAAGAAACGCTGCCCCTCTCCCCAAAATTCGATACGACGTTGTTCAAGCACCAAGTCCAAAGTAATAGCATCGTCCGGCAAATCATCCAGACTCTCTCCTGTACGTGCATAAATCGGTTTCAAATATTTGCGGGTATTCGTTATATCATCCTTCTTCACTGCGGCTTCGGCTGCATTCAGGTAAAGTTCGGACAAGCGGAAAATCGGAATATTGGCGTCCTCATAACTTTTATCTCCTTGTGCCGGATATTTCAAACAAAAAGGTTTGCTGCTACTTGCCGTAGAAACCATTTGGCTGCGGACATCATCGGATTTCTCTTTCATGTACTTCTTCCAGTACTTTTCCGTGGCTATCAGGTTATATTTGGTACAGAGATAACCGATTGACGATTTACCCGGACTGTCGGTTGTCAGGTTTACAATCTCGAACAACAATTCACTGTTGAACGGAGTCGCCCATATTTTAGCATATTCGTCATTCGTCCATAGTTTATAACCTTGCTTCTCCGCCCCTTTGATAGCTTCGATGGCTACATTGTAGGCTTCACCGTTATTTCCCATGTAGAGATAGACACGGCTCAACAAAGTCATTGCCGCCCATTTATTGATTTTCCCCTCTTTCTTCACCGGACGCAGCAGCTTCACCGCTTCAATCAAATCGTCAGTGATTGCCTTGTAGCATTGTGCAGTCGTATTGCGGGACGGTTTGAAGTTCTTGTCTTCCACCACCTTATCAATGATAGGTGCAGCCAATGACGCACCGTTATCTTTGAGATAAGGATAGCCGTAAAGACGCGTCACGTCAAACAACAGCAGGGCACGGATTGCCAAAGCCTCCCCTTTCAGATCGTCGTGATACACCTGTTCGGTCAGCTTTTCCAGTTTCGGAGTCGTTATTTCCCTGTCGGGAACCAACGCTATCTTTTCAATATCCCGCAACAGGATATTCAGATTCTTGGCTACTCCGTAATACATTCCCCAAAAACCGCTAGGGCCGTTCGTTTTGTTATACTTGAATGTATAGTAGTTCACATTGGTGCTGGAAGATTTATAAGATTTCATGTCATCCCCCGTCAAATCACCGTAGCACACCATATCGGCGCCGTAATAATTGGACGACTGCATACTGCTATATGCACCATTCAGCACAAACTCAAAATCTCTTAATTCAGTCAGCGAACCTTCGGTTTCAATAGCCGTGGAAGATTGCAAATCCAGCCAGTCATTTCCACAACCGCTTAACAAAGTTGCAAAGACACCTAAAGCTATATATTTTATCTTTTTCATACTTACTCATTTAATAGGTTAATGCATTTAGAATTTAACTTCCAAGCCGAAAGTATATGTTCTCATCGGTGGAGTATCCCAACTTGGAGACGAACCCGATTCCGGGTCAATGTAATCATACGCTGCCCAAGTCAACAGATTATTGCCCGACGCATATAAGCGTACATTGTCAATACCGACTTTCCGTGTCCATGTTTTCGGTAGGGTAAAGCCGAAAGTCAGATTCTTCAGGCGGACGTAATCACCGCTGTACAGACGACGGCTTGTGGCATAGTCTTTCATAGATATGGAACGACCGATTACAAAACGTTCGATATTAGTCTCGTCGCCTTCTTTCTGCCAACGTTTCCGGTAATAAGTAGGAATATTCAGTGTACCGTCACCACCATGTTCCAACTTACCTGCCGCACCGTCATAATTCCATGCACCGAAAGAGAAATTCAGGTTGAAGTTCAAGTCAAACCATTTGTAGGAAAGGCTGTTGCCAAAGCCACCGGTAATAGTAGGATCTGCACATTGCAAAATTACTTTTTCCGCCTTACGCGGGTCTTTGGTGGTCTCCTTGTTCAGTTTTCCGTTCTCGTCTGTCGAATTTTTATAGAACATCGGCTCACCGTCTGCCGGATCGATGCCTGCAAATTCAATCATATAATAGGTAGAATAAGGCAAGCCCACCTTATGTATAGTCGTTCCGCTAGTCACTTGCTTCAAGTCACCGTCCAGCTTCAATATCTTATTGGAGTTGTGTCCCAGATTCAGGCTGCTGCTCCAACGGAAATTCTTTGTTTCGATATTCGTTGAACGGATTTCCAGTTCGTAACCCTTATTCTGCAATTTACCGATATTGGAAAGGTAACTGGAGAAGCCGGTAGACAAAGACAATGGACGGCTATAAAGCAGATTCTTTGTGGTACGGACATAATATTCAAATGTAACATTCAGTCTGTTGTCGAAAAATCCCAAGTCAATGCCGGAGTTGAAGTTATAGTTAGTTTCCCAGGTCAGTTCCTTGTTCTCCAGTTGCGACTGCGATATGCCCGGATTATTATTGTAGTTGCTGGTGAGGCTGCTCAATCCCAAATAGCCGTAGTAGGAAGAAGGCAACGTTCCGTTCACACCATAAGACACCCTGAGTTTCAAATCGCTCAACCAATCCTGAACAGGTTTCATAAAGTTCTCGGAACTGACTCTCCATGCTCCCGATACCGACCAGAAGTTTCCCCAACGGTTCTCTCTTGCCAAACGTGAACTTCCGTCCGTTCTCCAACTGGCGCCCAAATAATATTTATTATCGTAATCGTAGTTGGCACGTGTGATATAAGAGACAATGCGGGTCGCCTTGTTGGAACCGCCCATACTTTGATAGACCACACCATTGTTTATCTCCGGCTTATCCCAGCGTGCGAAGTTGGAAATGGTAGCGCCCAATCCGTCCGATTCCTTGCTGTTGATTTCATAACCTGCCAACAAATCCAGGTTGTGTTTCTTCTTAAACTTGGTCTGATAGGTCAGGATATTAGACCATGTCATATTCGTAATATCATTATAGTCCTTGCTGAAACGTCCGTTGTCGTCGTCACCGTCACTGGTACGCGGATCTTTCCATGCACGCGACTTGTTCATCACAAAGTCATAACTGTATGTCGATGTAAACTTGATGCCTTTCCAAATGTCGAAAGTCGCATAGACAGTATTGAAAGAGCGGGTTACATATTCTTTCTTGAAGTTGAAGGAATTGGATAACATAGGATTGCGGTCGTCCAACTTGATAAGTTCACGGTTCCATGTGCCGTCCTCGTTCCATACGGGGTCGGAAGGAGTAGCACCGTTGCGTGTACCGTAGATAGGAGAAGTGTAGGTAGTACCTTCCGAGTAAGTATCCTGGTTTACTCTTGAGAATTGTATTTTGGCGCCTATATTCATCCATTTAGCCATTTGGTAGTCCACGTTCAAACGGGCGGAAACACGTTCCAGTCCGGAGTTAATAGTAACACCTTCCTGCTTCATGTAGCCGATAGAGGTGTAATACTTAATCTTCTCCTGTCCGCCGGAAGCAGAAAACTCATAATTCTGATGACTACCGTTGCGGAACAGATAATCGTCCCAATCCGTAAAGCCGCACCAAGGTATCGGTGCATATTGGTCGACGTTCGCATCCGCATACGCCCAAGCCTCATTCTCGGTCATGCCCGGATGCAGCCCTTCTTCCATGGCATCCTCATCCACTTTGCCGGTGTAGGATAACGCGTAATTGCGCAAACCTTCGTGAATCATATTCCGCCGTTCCTGTCCGCCCATTATCTCGCGGAAAGGCATGGCGAAGTTAGAAAATCCCCAGTCGGATTTCAGTGAGAAGACCGGCTTGCCCGACTTTCCCTGTTTGGTAGTGATGATAACCACCCCGTTTGCTGCACGCGAACCGTAGAGCGAAGCGGCAGCAGCATCTTTGATAACAGTAATGCTCTCGATATCAGACGTATTTAAGGTAGACATCACGTCCAAACCGGAATCACTGCCGGATGCACCGATGTTGCCGGACAATACAGGAACACCGTCCACTACATAAAGCGGAGAGTTGGAAGCATTGAACGAACCCATACCACGGATACGGATAGACGTGGACGAACCCGGTATGCCCGAACCGCTATTCACACTGACACCGGGAGCCGCTCCCTCCAACATCTGCTGGAATGATACGTTAGGAACATCTTTCACCGCTTCCGTCTTTACAATACTGGCGGAACCTGCATAAGCCGATTTCTTAAAAGTACCATATCCTGTTACTATCACCTCTTCCAACAGGTTATTATCCACTTTCAAAACTACATGAACCGCCTTGCCGGGAGTGACAACCACTTCCTGCGAAGTGTAACCGATATAAGAAACCACCAAAGTAACTTTCTTATCCGTTACTTCCAAATGAAAATTACCATTCAAGTCGGTCATCATACCATTCGTCGTACCTTTTACAATCACGTTGGCTCCGATAATCGGTTCGCCATTATCTTCGGTCACCTTACCTGTAATCGTATAACTCTTTTCCTGTACAGCAGCGACTTGCCCCTTTGCCGGTTCAGCCTTACGGATGGCAATCACTCCATCATGCACCGTATAGGTCAGCCCGCTATTTTGCAGGCATTTGTTGAGCACCTCGGAAATCAGTTCATTCTTCACATTCAGGTTTTCCACCCGGACTTTCTTCGCATCACTTGTGCTGTAAATAAATGTAAAGTCTGTTTGTTTCTGAATTTCCCAAAGCACTTCATTCAGTGTCACATTTCTAAATTTGGCTGTAACGGTAGCCTGTGCAAACACTGATGCCTGCATAAGCCCTGAAGTCGTAATACAGAGAAAGAGGAATGTCATGCAAAGACGTCTTCCATATTTCCCCAGTCGGTTAACATTACGTAGTTTTTCCATAAAACAGGGATTAATGATTAGTAAATATTTTAATAGTTTTTCCTTCCACGTCGACAGAAACCCTGCCCGTCTGTTCCAGTAATTCCACAAGCGGAGTTATCTCATTATAGCGGTTGATATAGCAGCCGAAGCGCAATTCCTTTGTAGCCTCATCGCCATAGACTACGTTCATATCATACCAACGGGCGAGTGTTTTCATAATATCTTCCAGTCGACGGTCTTTGAAGTTAATCTTTCCATGTATCCATGAAGTGTAGAATGCGGTGTCTACATTGCGGACATTTATCTGATTACTGCCCGGAGTGATGCAAGCCTGTTCGGACGGTTTCAGAATCCGGTTGCTTCCATTTTCTGTCTGTACCCTTACTGAGCCGCTGACAAGCGTTGTCTGATATTCCTCATCTGCGTAAGCGGATATATTAAAGGTAGTTCCCAATACCTCGATATCCATCCCTTTGGTTTTTACAATAAAGGGATGCCCCGTTTTGCTTACTTCAAAATAGGCCTCTCCTTCCAGTTCCACCTGGCGGCAGTCTTTCGCAAACTGAACCGGAAAGCGGATAGAACTCATAGAGTTCAAGTGCACCTTACTTCCGTCGCTCAACGTCAACTGGTATTCGCCGCCGCGAGGAACGTTTACCTTATTATAAGCAAGTTTATCGGATGAACGGTCAGGAACCTGCCGGTAATTCAATGCGGTGGAGTCCACTCGGATAACTGTCCCGTCTTTTTCTTTCAGCTCTACCCCCGAAGTGGATTTCAGGTCGATTGTCTCCCCGTTATCCAGCATAAGGGTGGCTTTCTTGCCGCCCGGAATGATTTGCTCCGTTGCATGAGCTACCGAATGAGGGGCATCGTAAGTGTTACTCTTATAAATTGCGAAAGTAGCGATAGCCAACGGAAGAATAAGGATGGCGGCATATTTGCATACGTTCAACAGACGGTATCTGAAACGATGATGTTGTATTTTCCTCTGTACCCCTATCCAACCGTTTTCCGTACTGAAAGCCTGCCTTTTCTGCATATTCAGTTTTATGTTCTCTTCACGGCAGATTTCCTGAAAGAGCCGTTCGTTTCCGGCAGATTCGTTTCTCCACTGCGTCAGTTCCGCCAATTCTTCCTCTCCTATTTCTTCGGACAAGTACTTGGCAATAAGCCTTGCGATATAGAAATATTGGTTTATCATAATTCACATGTTTTAATCGTTGTTTATACTAAAACAGGTGAATTGAAAAGCAGGGTGTATTAAAAATGATTTTTTTTAAAAGAAACTATAAAAAGTAGAAAAGCAGGTAATAATAATCCTTCAAATATCCGCGCAATTTACGATAGGCTATCTTCTTTTGAGAGTGTACCGTCTCTCCCGAAATATTCAAAGCTTCCGCAATCTCCGGGTTGGTTTTTCCTTCAAGAGCCAGCCGCATAATGCTTTTCATCTGGGGCGGCAGCTTGTCGATAGCATCCACCAATATACGGTAGCTTTCTTCGGCGATAACTTTATCCTGAAAGAAAGAGTCTTTGCCCATTTCCATTACTTTTTGGGCATACTCGTTCATGACTTTGGTATGCTCCAACTCATTCAGGGACTTATTACGTACTGAAGTATAAAGGAAAGATTTAATCTGATGGACATACATAAAATCGTCCCGCAACTGCCACAACTTGACAAAACATTCCTGAACAATATCAGCGGCCAGCGCATCATCTTCAACATACTGATTAGCAAACATACATAGGGCTATGTAATATTTGTCAAATATAAAGCGGAACTGCGCTTCATCAGTCAGTCTAATGCTTATGTTTTCAGTTGTGCGAATCACGTATATCCTTTCTTTTGGTTACAAATATACCATTTGAAAATTATTTAACCAAAAAAAAATGAATTATCACAATCTTTGCCGCATTACAAAGCCCTCGAAAAAGTCATCACGATAGCTGTTGCCGATAGCAATTTCATACGATTTTATGAATATATCATTATTATCAAACGATTCAATGTGAGCGGTATTGACTATATATGACTTGTTTACCCGCAGAAAAGTGGCTTTAGGTAATAAGTCGAATATGGCTTTCAGGCTCATACGGGTGATGATGCGCTGGTCGCCCAGTTGGATAATGACATAATCTTTCAGTCCTTCGATAAAGAGAATATCGGAGAAGCTGACTTTGAAATACCGGCGTTCAGCCTTTACGAAGAAATATTCGGCGGCGACGATTGTTTCGATGGCTTCCTTTTCTTCTTTCAATAACAGGGAGTGATAGGCCAATGCTTTGTCCACTGCTTTTTGAAAACGTTCCGCTTCGACAGGTTTTATCAGATAGTCTATGGCATCCACTTCGTAGCTGTCCAGTGCATACTCCGTATAGGCAGTGGTGAAGATAACCAATGTCCGCTTTGAAATCGTCCGTGCAAATTCAATTCCCGTAATCCCCGGCATCTGAATATCCAGGAAGACTAAATCGACTCCGTGCTGCTCCATATATTCGGAAGCAGTAGCGGCACTGTTAAAGCTGCCTGCCAACTGAAGATTGCCTGTCTCTTCTATCAATAATTTCATGGCTTCGCGTGCCAACGGTTCATCATCTACTATTATACAATTCATAATGTTATACTTAAAATTACGGAATAACGGGTTTCATCTTCTTTTAGCTCCAGTTGGTAGCAGTCGGGATATAACAGCCCTAACCTGCGCTGAATATTCGCAAGGCCGATTCCGCCCACCTTGCCTTTGCTGACGGCAACGGACGGTTTGGAGTTCTCGCAATGAAACTCCAACCGGTTATCGTCTACTTTGAAAGAGATACGAACAGACGAAGGGTACTCGCTATCGAAACTATGTTTTACTGCATTCTCTACAAAAGGGATAAACAACAACGGCTGAATCCAAATAGATTCAATATCCCCCTCTTGCTCCATTGTGAACCGGAAATTATCACGGCGTATCTTTTCGAGGTTCAGATAATCGTTCAGGAAACGGATATCCGAAGCTAACGAGACTCTTTCGCGCGAACTGTCATTGATTTGATAGCGTAGCAAATCTTCGAGTTTGAACAGGACTTTGGAAGCCTCTTCCGGGTTTCTCTTTATCAGGACATTGGCGTTATTCAGCATATTGAAAAGGAAATGCGGGTTAATCTGATTTTTGAGAAACGTCAGTTCGGATTGCAAGGTGGTGGATTCCAGTTCGTCAATGCGCAGGTTGTAGCGCAGCCAATGGGTGAACAGTGATATGGCTGCCGAGCCTGCCGTAACGAAGCCCATCGTAAGTATCCCCGAGAAGGCATTGATAAATGTAGCAAATCCATCGGGATTCCTGACGGGCAGAATCACTTCAAAAAGTGCCCCCTGGGTAATCGAAAGAAAAGTGATTACCACTAGATTCGTTAATATGGCAGCCCCGATATAACTGCCGAAACGATTCTTCAACAAGAAACGGGGTACTAATAAATACAAGTTCGCATATATCACCGCATCCATAGACAAAAAGTAGACCAGGCATCCGACCAACCGTTTCCAAAAAGAGACGATTTGCAAAGGCTCGTACCAAAATACATTGATTGTAATCAGCAGGACAGCCGATTGCAACAGGAGATGCCTGTGTATCCTGCAATGAGGACTTAACAGAAAAGAATTGATTGTCATGCTTCCCCCCCTTTCAGTTCCAGCCGTATGCACTTCGTTGTCAATAACAGTTCGTAACGGTTGCCATACAGCAAGTTCAGTCTTTGCCTGATTCGCTCCAGTCCTTTGCCCGCAGAGAGGTCAAGTTCCGGACAAATGCAAGTGAATATAACCGTGCCCCTCTCCGCTTGTAAATGGATTTTTAAGGAAACGGAAGCTGATAGTTGCCATTCGTGCAGCAACTTCACGACATACTGCACAAAAGGGATGAAAAGCAAAGGCGGAACCAACATTCTGTTCACTTCTCCTTCCGAGGTAAGTTCATAGTTCAATCTCGCCGATGAACCCTGTTCCAATGTCAGATAATTGGTGAGGAAAGCGATTTCACTGCTAAGAAGCACTTTCTGCCGGCTACAATCATAGAGTTGGTAACGAAGCAACTGGCTCAACTTCATCAGCATTTTCGACGCCTTATCCGGCTCGCTTAATGTCAGTTCTCCCGAATGATGCAAGGTCTTGAAAAGGAGTTCCGGACTGACTTGTTCTTTCAGTTGCTCCACTTCGGAAAGCACGTGGGCTTTCTCCATTTGCGAGACGCGCTGATGGTCTATCATCCATTCTTTCAGGAGCACGGTCATCGTTCCGCCTATCATGCAAAGCGTCGACAGTATAAAAGAAGAGATATAGTCCATTATCATCGGAACTGAAAAGTAGGCCCCCCGTGCATGGAGTTCCGGCCAGTGAGAATAAGCCAGATATTCTACTATCATCTGTATCAACAGCGCAATTATCATTGCAGCAGAGAGTAAGAATGAATAGGCGAGGTAACGCCTTTTCAGCAGGAATTTCGGGAACAGCCAAAAGAGGTTCAGACAAACGACAGCGACATAGGTGAGCAGATAGATGAAAGTAAATATATAAATCCAGGCGCCCAATATCTCCCGGTAGTCCATAAAAAGAATAAAGACCTGATTGAAGGAAATAGTGCCCAGCACCATAATGAGCACCAGATACCGTACCCACCGGAATTCCGGACTGACGAGTAATTTATATAAAAAGGCAGAGTCATTACCTGTTGCGATATTGCTTGTTGCGATATTGCCTGCTGCCATTGATTCGGTTGCCATACGCTTTATTGAGGGATTTATTAAGGAATACATTGTTACCGGAATCAGCTATTCCCAGCGTACACGGCTTCCCGGGCACGAAGATAAAGCTTTTTCCGGTAAGGTTTCTATACCATTTGGCTAAAATTCAAGTTTATAACTCACATTTGTCAGTATCGTGGAACCGTCGCTGACATCTATCTTTCCGGTTTTCACGTTATATTCATGTCCGTAGTGTTCTTTCGCTCCGGTAAAGTTGAGTCCTTTCACGGCAAATTCATGGGATACTTTCTTCTTGTTGATGCGATAGCTGACGGTGTAGTTGCCGATAAACATGGGGGAATATTGTTTGGAGAATGCTCTTGTTTCGTCATACTGCACTTCTTTGTCGGGGTGGTTCATCGTCGCTTCCACGTTAATCGGAGAATAGCGGTCGCCGCCTTGTAAGGTCAGCTTCAGATTGATGCTAAGGATATTCTGCTTGTTGCGTCCCAACATCCATTCTTTGCCGACAAGTCCGTTGATGACATAGTTCCGGTTGAACTTCGTGTTGTACCATTTTCCGTCTCCACCACGGTAGCGGGAATCGAACAGGGAGCCGGAAATCATGTAATAGAATCCTTTCTCCAAGAAGCGTTCGAGGGTGATGTCGATTCCGATATTACGGCCTTTTCCTTTGTTGACGAGAGCGTCTTCCACATAGAAGTCAGAGCGGTTGAGCACGGAATAAGAGCTGTCCGCCATGACAGGGACGTCGTGCAGGAACTGGATATACGGTTCTATTTTCAGATTCATCCGGTCGGAAATCTTGTAGCCGAAAGATAACATAATGTGCTGGGCTTTTGTGAAGTCGAGGTCTTTGTTGACAGACTTGTCGCCTGTGTTTTTCGTCTTTACAAAATAGACGTCCATTTTTTCCATGCGGCTGTACATTCCATAAGCGATGGCAAAAGTAGCTTTCGGGGTGGCTTGCCATTTCAGACCGGCACGGGGTTCGACAGACCATTTATTGTTCAGGGTCAGAAATTGTCCGTAGATGCCGGCGTTGAGAGTCCAGCGGTCGCCCAGTCCGACAGAGGAACTGTTGTAGGCGGAAATCAGGCTCGTATTGCCGTCGCCTTGGGAGACGGTTTCCAATAAATGAGCTTCATAAGGGGCGATGGCGAGGTTCATATTATAGAACATGGCGTTGTAGGTGAAGCCTGTCTTATTGGTGAACCGATTGCTGAATTTGCGGTTGAAGGTACTGGTCAGTATCAGGTTGGTATGTTTCGATTCCAAGTCCATATAGGGAGTGGATTCCAAAGCATGGTTGAACATGGATGCCCCGCCGTCCAGTTGCGAGTAGGTGGCGGCAACGGTTGTTTTCAGTGATGCGTCGCTATTGAAGAAATAGCGGTGGCTGATTCCGCCGGCTGCCATATATTGCTTGTCGCGTGACTCGCTGCGGTCGCCAAGATACTCCCATTTCTCAGTATTCTTCTCCATGTCGCTTTTAAATTTGTCTATCAGGCTGGTTCCCCAAATGGAGAAAGTTCCGGCTTTCTGCGTCGGGAAGTTAAGTTTGAAGTTCAAGTCCTGATAGTCCATTGTTCCTCCGTCAAGATTGAGCAGTCCAGTGGTGGAGTAACGGTAGTTGAAGATATACGATGCTTTATGTTTCTTGCTCAAAGGGCCTTCGGAAGCGACGTCAATGCCCATGATTCCTACCTGGATGGTATTTTCATTCTTTTGGTTGTTTCCATTGCGCAGCTTCATGTCGAACACGCCGGATACGGCATTTCCATATTCCGCCGGGAAAGCTCCGGTGAAGAAATCGGAATTTCCGAGTACCTGTGAGCTAAGGGAAGAAAGGATTCCCCCGCCTAAGGTGGCAATATCCGCAAAATGATTCGGGTTAGGGATTTCTACGTCTTCCAGTCTCCATTGCAACAGATGGGGAGCATTGCCGTGAATGGAAATCCCATTCGAGGAAACACTGGGAGCTACTCCGGCAAAAGCGGAAACCAGGCGTGCAGGGTCGTCAAATCCGCCTGCATAACGGCTTGCCTCTTCCACACTCAACATGCGTGCTCCGGTGGTAGCCATTTTGTTCATCGCCTCTTCTTTGTTTGTCCGGGCACGGACTACTACTTCGTTCAGTTCGTTCACACTCTCTTTCAGAGGTATCTCCAAGTAGATTTCTTTGGCGGAAGTCACCAATATTTCCCTGAAAACACCGGTTTCATATCCCATAAAGGCTGCCTCTACCGTATGCCGTCCGACAGGGACTTGCCGGATGGCGAAATGTCCGAGACTGTCCGTTGTCGTCCCCATTCCTTCTGTGCCTGCCAACTTCACCGTAGCATACGGTATAGGATACTTCGAGTCTCCGTCGACTACAATCCCGCGAATCGTCTGAACGGGGCGGCTTTTCCGTTCCGATGTCTGCCCGAAAGCAGCTACGGACACCAATAAAGCAATTAATAAGAGTATCCACCCTCCATAACGATACATCTTCCGTGTGAGTTCTTCGCTCAACACTCTTTCCAACGTTTTAAGCACTACCCCACATTCATCTACTGATACTCCCGAACGGGTTGCTATCTTCTCCAACAACATAGTTTTATTCATCTTCATGACTTATTCTGTTTTTTTATTTCGACACGAAGATAAGGGACAGGACAGTGCACGTTTTTCAAATGAGACGAACGGGCTTTGTTTGTAGACAAGATATGGGATTCAGACCTACTTGTGAAACAATAAAATTACGGTATAATTATAAAAGGTAGCAAAAAATCTACCAACCCCTTGCAAATAGTAGAACTTTTACTACCTTTGTTGTGTTGAAAAATAATTGATATGGTAAAGTCATCCGAATTTCATCGGCAGGGCACTAAAGAGATAGGAGAAGGATTAAGAAAGAAGATTATTAAGGATATGGAGCTTGAATAAAGCTCTCTCATTTTCTACCATATATTGATTTTGATGTTATAAATTTTGCTAACATGGGAAAAATAAAGGTTACTATTGAAAAAGGCGCTGACTTATTCGGTGCATGGGCTGAAAATATTCCAGGCATTTACGGCGAAGGCAATACCGTACAAGAAACTAAAGATAATATTTTGGCAGCCGTTGAATTATACAAAAAGTATAATGATGAGATTCCTGCGGAGTTGCAAGGTGATATGGATATAGAGTGGTTTTTTGATGTACAATCTTTCTTGCAGTATTATAGCGGCATCTTTACCAAAGCTGCTTTGGAAAGAATTACAGGTATTAATCAAAAACAATTAGGTCATTATGCCTCAGGGCTTAAAAAACCACGGAGAGCACAAGTGGAAAAGATTGAAAACGCACTACGGGGATTTATTAAAGATATGAGCATGATACACTTACTATAAAAGTATTTTAGTACATTTGAATGAATTGTTTAATTGGCTTCCAAACCTATGGAAGCCTTTTTATTTATCTCTTCACGGCACCAATAGCCAAACCTTTTCAATCCAAATGTTCTATATTTAAGATTACAGTAAAAAGCAGTTGCTCTAAAAAGAATGAAATACAGAATAAACTGTATAAATTAACGTGAGTTCGATATAATCAGAACATAGCCAGTTGCCCGTCATTTACAAATTTCACCTCAATGGCGGGTTTCTTTTCAAAGAAACAATAGGCTGCTATTGCTGACAATGCATTTGCTATGAAGTTATTAAATGAACGATGTCTGGAGTGTTCAATCTGTGCAATGTTCTTCAATTCGTCATTGACAGTTTCAATCAGAGCTCTCTTCCTAAGCAATATCTTATCAGCGATACTCATCAAGGAGTTCTTCATATTATTCTTGACCTTAGTAATCGTCTGTATACCATTAAGAAAGAGGTTCTCGAACAAAGTCTGACCGATATATCCCTTGTCCGCACACAATTTTCCCTTTATGTTTTCCAGAAACTTTCCTTGTTTCAATGGTTCCCTGTCATCCACATTGCCGGGAGTAAACATAAAATTGAGAATCTCTCCTTTATCATTGATTATCAGATGCAGCTTGAATCCGAAGAACCATCCCATAGAGCATCTTCCACGCTCGGCAAGTCCTTCGAAAGTCTTGTGAATCAATATTCGTTGGTTACGGCAGACACGGAAGGGAGTGGAATCGACAAAACTGATACCGGTACAACTGCCTAGCAGAACCTTTTTGATGAAAATGGTCAGAGGGAGAAGTATTTCTTTTTCCAGTTCCACAAAACGATTATAAGACACACATCGGGGAAACATTGGTATGTGAATATCCCAATTCACCACATTTGCAAGATAGTGTAGTTCATCAGGTTGTGTGAATACAGACAAATTGTTTAAGTCAATGTCTGGATTTCCAATAATGTAGTCATCCATATATTGTTTTACTTCATCTTTCATATTTTATTCATATTGACGATAATGGGTTGCAGCTTTCCGCCATTAGGCGGAACAAGTGCTTGTTAGTAGCATCATTCCATTTTATACATTTTTTTCTCCCAACCTTTTAATTCTTGAAGAACAGGTTTAGGATTTTGCAATATCTGATTTAGAAATTCTATAAAGTTAGGTGCTAATACTTCCGTTGCAGGTGTTTCGTAATCAAAGAGGACAATTGCACCTTCTTTATTCTCATTATCTGTCAATTTAAGAGCTATCACGCCATAATCAGAATATTGACCTATCGCAAAATACCCTTTATCAAGAATTTCCTCTTGCAGTTCCTTATTATTTTCAATTAGGATTTTATTCCATGAATGAATGGGCTTTGGATATAGACGAACATCTAAATCCCAAAACATTTCATAAAAGTGTTTATATTTCAAGTAGGTCTTGTATGAAAGCGGAAGGATAACATTTAATTTACTTTCTAATTTGGAAATATCCTCGTCTGAAATTTGATTATCTATCACTTTCCATACATGGTCTTTGTCCGTAATAATGTTCACCATATAATTAGTATGTTCCGGTTGAGTGACATATATCTTAACCGATTTC
Source organism: Bacteroides sp. f07 (assembly GCF_042854785.1). Lineage (NCBI taxonomy): Bacteria > Pseudomonadati > Bacteroidota > Bacteroidia > Bacteroidales > Bacteroidaceae > Bacteroides > Bacteroides sp. f07. The sequence goes on from NZ_BAABXI010000001.1 coordinate 2,804,202, forward strand.
CCTTGAAGTATGCTATTATCTAACGAAGCCTGCATTTCAGGTTCTATGGGTTTCTCGTAAAAAGGAACATACATAAGATATTCTCTATGTTCTTTCACAAAGCCCAAGCATTCATCTACATATTTCTTTACTACTTCTTCCATACTATTTTGTTTTTTAAATTCGCTACTAATTGTTTTCAGCTAATTGTTTTCAGTATTTAGTTGTTTGTTAGACCGTTCCTAACTTATCATGTAACCCTGTTTGTGATAATATTGAATAGAAATTATCAAATTTCCCGATCAGTTCATTAAAAGATGCGAACTCATATCTTTCGGAGAATAAACAATTCCCTGTTTCGATACTAAGGATTTCCATAACACAAGAATTATCATCCCATAGTGTTACACGACCTAAATTAGTATCATTATCTATATCAACATACATACTATGTACATAATCCGTATTTTCATGTATTGTGTATGTACATGACTGATTATTAATCTGTTCTTTTATATAGGAAATGAATTTTCGTATCATATTATTTTATCGAGTAGGTCAGCCCTCTTTCGGGGGCTTTCCCCTCTAAGAACCGTACTTGATAGTTTCCCATCATACGGCTCAAGCATTTCTAAATTTAATTTTCATAAATTAAACCGGCTCAACTTACTTTCCTAAAAGTTTTCCCATTAGTCAGTTCTCGTTTCGCACAGAGTTTCCACGTAAGATATTCCTGCCATTGCGGGTCAAACGGATTGAGTTTTGCTTTGACCTTTCTATACCTTAAAATAGGGATGTCGGCTAATTGTTCCAACCTTATCCTTTCTTTGTTATCGGCTTTCTTGAAGTCTGTGGCGAACACCCAGTTTCTCTTCCCTTCCATTTTAAAATATCTCTCCTTTACCCATCGCCAAGTTTTCTTGTCATGTCTTCTGTGTGCCCACCTTTTGAGTTGTTTCACCAGTATGGTGTCCAGATCGCTGAACGTCTTCTTGGCGGATACAAATCTAAAGTAGTTGCCCCAACCTCTGAGTACCGGATTTAGTTTCCCGATCAAGTCCTCCTGTTTAGCGACTTTATTCTTGAAGACCACTTCATGCGTTTTCTCCACAAACCTCTTGATACTCTTCTTTGAGGGTTTAATCAATACGTTCCTTTTATATCTTCGTATGTTATATCCCAAGAAGTCGAACCCTTTAGTGATATGGGTTATCAACGTCTTCTCCTGCGAGAGTTCCAGTCCCCTGACGGCTAAAAAGTCTTTTAAGTCCTCCCTTATCTGTTCTAGCAGTTCCTTTGTGTCCGCTGAGACAACAAAATCATCCGCATAACGTATGAGATGAACTTTGGTACGGTAACGTTTACCGTTCACGTACCTTTCTCTGTACTTCATTAGCAACATCTTTTCCATTCCATCCAGTGTGGCGTTTGCAAGTGTTGGCGATATAATACCGCCTTGCGGTGTTCCAGCCGTTGTAGGAGTGAGCAACTTGTTAAAGATAGCTCCACATTTCAACCACTTTCTTAGTATCTGCTTGTCGATTGGTACATTATCTACAAGCCATTCATGGCTGATATTGTCGAAGCATCCTTTGATGTCTCCCTCCAATACCCACATCGGTGGGTTAGGTTGGTGGCTGAACAATATGTGTATCGCATCTATGGCATCTGCCGTACTCCTGTATCTTCTGAACCCGTATGAGTTCGGGTCAGCCATTGTTTCCATTACCGGTTCGAGTGCCATTAGATATAACGCCTGCATTGCCCTATCTTTCATGGTGGGTATGCCCAGCGGGCGTTTCTTGCCGTTGCTTTTGGCAATGTACACCCTTTTCAGTGGAAGTGGCTTGTAGCCCCTCCGTCTCAACGAAGCAACCGCTTCGAGTTTATGCGCTTGGGTAGTCCATTTGATTTGGTCTACCCAAGCGGTTCTTTTTCCTTTGTTGGAAGTAACCCGTTTTACCGCCAGCGCTTTTGCGGCAAACGAGGTAGTCAGGATACGCTGCAAGGCTTTCACCTTTGCGTATCTCTTTTCCTTTTGAGCCTTTACAATCCGAGCTTGAAGCTTCCGCACAGCGGTTTGAAGCTTGTTCCAGTCTATGCTGTTCCAAGCCCCTTTGGGTCTGCTCCTGTGTGAAGACGCACACTTTGTTTTCACTCCGTCCATTTGCTTTTCTCCATTTAAAAGTTCTTCCTTCATTTTGTAAAGAAACACCAGGCAGAAGTCAGCCTGCTTTCGCAGCGGGATAATGTCACCTTGCTTGTCACGCAGGCATTGGCTCAATCCCGTATCCTCCCTCATTACAAGGGTGGCATTCGCTTTTTCCACCATCTCATACCCGCATACCATTCGGCTTTACTTACGTTCGGCTTACCTGTCATTCATGGCAGGAGATATACGGGCTTACCAAGTTTCGCCCTCCAACTTACGGACGGATTAGGGTCTGTCCATCTGCCGACGGTGCTTTGTCCGTGTAACCCTCACCAAAAGAAAGGTTATCCGACCGTTTACCATTTTGGTCAAGGCTCGCCAGCATCTTGAGCCTTTCATTAGTCACGACAGTTCCCGACAGTTCAATTAATTTACCCATACCGTCCAGCTTAGCCCCTTAGTCGCCTGATGCTGGCGGCAGTTGATTCCCCTCACGGTTCTGTCTTCCCTTGCGGCGGGTTCGTTGTCGAACAGCTTCACACAACGTCATTGCTGGTGATGCATGTGTTCCAAGCTACTGCTGACGGAACAGCAGGTTCAGACAGCCTGTTTTCAACCCGTGAAATGGGTGCTGAACAATTAAGAGAGGCGACTTGCTTGTCGCACCTCAGTTGCTAATGGGTTGCAGCTAATCGCCATTTTAAGGCGATTGAGGTGCATGTTGTGTTTATTCCTTGCAATTTTAAGAATCTATTCAGTAGTAATATCAAAATCTTGTTTATTTCTCCATGCTATCCTAAGATAATCACCTCTTATTAAACCTTTATCACGGTAATATCTAACTATTTCAGAGGGCGACCAATCCTTGCCATTGGAAAATAATGTTCCGATTTCTATTAACTTTTGAAAAAGAACTGCACGCTTTTCAACATCATCAGTAGGCATAGAAATAGAATAGTATGGTTCTACTTTTTCAAATCCAAGACTGATAAGTTCATTCTTAAAATTGTCATTATTATTAGCTATCAATATATTATTTCCTGCCAATTCAATAGCAACGACTTTATCTTTTAATTTTTCATTCATCATATTAAACACTAATGTGTTTCAGCTAACTGCGTTTAGCTGTTTAGGTGATTGTTATGTGCCTTATTGTTCTCCTCTTCTATTTTCATAAGAAATATTTCTTGCAAATCGCCACTTATTATTTTACCGTTTAGAGTTAATTCAAAAAATCCTTCTTGTTCGGCAAAGGATGATACATTATCCAGTTTGGCAAAAACATTAGATAGGGTATCTGTCATAACTAAACGCACGAAAGTTTTTAGCTCTTTTCGCTGTTTTTCATTCAACTGGCTATATAACTCTTTACTATCATTCCAAGGCTCATAACCACCTTCTATTGATGGAGTATTTAGAGTGTTGAAATATCGACTTAAGTTATCCATTATTTCTTTTTTTAATGAATTGACAAATTCTACATCATTCATATTTTTCCATTTTTAAGTTGCACATAATGTCCGGCAGATAATCGACTATTAAGGTACTTTATCTGTTTGTTAGCAATCTAATTCATTTCCGTTTAATAATTCTATATCTCCTAATGCTTTATATTCCCTGTCCAAATCTTCTTTTGTGAATAGGTAATAATTGTCCTCAAATCTTGGCATATCATAGCCTTTTACAAAAGATAAGAAAGAGAATATTTCTGCATCTATATCTATACCTTGATTATCCTTGTTATCCAAAGCAAATAATAGATTATCAGCTTTCATCGAAATTCTATTTCTAATACCTTCTACATTATATTCTTCATTATCAGGTAACTCTTTAAGTATCTGATAGAAGTTTATTATCTGTTGTTTTACTTTCATTCATAATTTGTTTAGTGATTGCTAATGGGATGCAGCTTGCCGCTGTTAGGTGGCACAGGTGCTTGTTATAAGCTAATTTTCGTATTCAATCTTGTAATCTTCATATACATTGAATACAGTTTCACAATCAGATAAAATACTTTCAAGCAAAGGTTTGACCTCACTATTCCAATCCAACTTACCCAAACCTGCACCTATTTTCGGGAGCGACACAGTTTTAATACCTCTGCTTTCGCATACTTTTTTCAAGCGTTTCAAGCCTTTATTCAGATATGTAAGTTCTGCATGATACATATCCGGTTGTGTAGCGATGTAGATTATACCCGGAGAGAAACCTTTGATTTCTCCTATAAACATATCACCTGCTTGAAACTTGGTGTTTCGTGTGTACTTCTTAAAGAGTTTTTGGATTTCAGGGAATTGACTTGATAGCTTAAAGGCAAGCCCAGTTCCTAATCCTTCTTGTGAGCCAACAGCCACACCTTGCGCTATGTACTCATCTTTGCTTTGCAATATATCTCCCGAAATGTATTTTATCATATTGTTTCCGTTTTTCTGTTGCTTATAATAGGTTTGTGAATAACTGACCGTTAAGGCAGTTCATTCGCTTGTTACCAATATTTCAATCTCCACTTACCCAAATTGTGTTTTTATCTATTATCATAGGACGCAAATTCTTAACGAACTCTATTATAATTTTCATTGATTGTTTATCCGACGTCTTTATATAATCATTTGCCAAATTAATAAGTAATTCAAGATTTTGAGGTATCAATCTTGTATCTCCATATTCATCAATACTCAATCCTGTCTTTACATGAAACTGCAAGAAGACGGGTTGTAATATTCTCAATTCAACATCATTCAAAGCGAAGTGATGATTATTCATTGTATTGCTAAAATCTAACATTTCAATTATTTGTTTATTGGTAATGGTAGCTAACCGACCTTTACGGGGAGGTTAAGCCGCTTGTTACCTGCTTTTTCGAGTTATTACAATATCATCAAAACTTAATAGCAAAGACTGACCGTTTGGTCTATATTCCTTCCAATCTTCAATGTCGGGACTTTCATAATCCATCATTATATGATAAAAGGAGTAAAGACCGAAATTTTCTTGAGGTAAGTCCGGCAGACTATGTATGTCATAACATCCAACACCTTCCAATCCTTTTTCTTCAATCCGTTTTAACCATCCTAAAGCCTTATCTATTTGTTGAAGATAGGGAAGTTCCTGTTGATTGCCATGCTTCAAAGCATCAACAGTTTTTATTCGTTCTTTTTGTAATAACTCAATTATATCTTTCATTTTATTTATCGGATAGGTCGGAGGCATTGCTGCCCCTTTCCCCCCCCTAAGAACCGTACTTGATAGTTTCCCATCATACGGCTCAAGCATTTCTAAATTTAATTCTCATAAATTAAACCGGCTCAACTCGCTTTCCTTGAGGTCTTTCTCTTAGTCAGTTCTCATTTAGCACGGAGTTTCCACATCATATATTCCTGCCATTCGGGGGCGAACGGGTTCATTTCTGCTTTAACTTTCCTATACCTTAAAATAGGGATGTCGGCTAATTGTTCCAACCTTATCCTTTCTTTTTTATCGGCTTTCTTAGAGTCTGCGGCAAAGCCCCAGTTTCTACGCCCTTCCGTTTTGAAATATCTCTGTTTCACCCATCGGCGGCTTTTCTTGGGATGTCTTCTGCTTGCCCATCTCTTGAGTTGCCTTACCAAGATGGAGTCCAGATTGCTGAACGTCTTCTTGGCAGATACAAACCTAAAGTAGTTTCCCCATCCTCTCAGTACGGGATTGAGCTGCATAATCAAATCCCCCTGTTTGGCGGTCTTGTTCCCGAATATAACCTCGTGAGTCTTTTCCACAAATCTTTTCACGCTCTTCTTTGCGGGTTTTATCAATATGTTCTTTTTGTATCGGCGTATATTGTAACCCAAAAAGTCAAAGCCCTCGGTGATATGTGTAATCAGCGTTTTCTCCTCCGATAGTTCCAGCCCCCTGACGGCTAAGAAGTGTTTCAAGTCCTCTTTGACTTGTTCCAGCAGTTCCCTTGTGTCAGCTGATACGACAAAGTCATCCGCATAACGTACCAAATGGACTTTGGGGCGATATCGTTTTCCGTTCACGTATCTTTCCCTGTACTTCTTTAGCAACATCTTTTCCATTCCGTCCAACGTGGCGTTCGCCAACGTCGGCGATATAATGCCACCTTGCGGTGTCCCTGCCGTTGTGGGGGAGAGTAACTTGTTGAAGACCGCTCCGCATTTCAGCCACTTCTTTAATATCTGCTTGTCGATTTGTACATTATCCACAAGCCACTCGTGGCTGATGTTGTCAAAGCACCCTTTAATGTCTCCCTCCAGTACCCATTGTGGCGGGTTAGGCTGGTGGCTGAACATTATATGCAGCGCATCTATGGCGTCCGCTGTGCTTCTGTATCTTCTAAACCCGTATGAATTCGGGTCTGCGGTCGTTTCCGTCACAGGTTCGAGAGCCATCAGATATAATGCCTGCATTGCCCTGTCTTTCATGGTGGGTATGCCCAACGGGCGTTTCTTGCCATTGCTCTTGGCGATGTACACCCTTTTCAGTGGAAGTGGCTTATAGCCTCTCCGTTTTAACGAAGTTACTGCTTCGAGCTTTTGCGCTTGGGTAGTCCATTTTATATTGTCCACCCCTGCGGTTCGTTTCCCTTTATTGGAAGTGACACGTTTGACTGCCAGCGCTTTCGCAGCAAACGAGGTAGTCAAGATACGTTGCAAGGATTTTACCTTGTTGTATCTCTTTTCCTTTTGAGCCTTTACAATCCGTACCTGAAGCTTTCGCACAACAGCTTGTAGCTTGTCCCAGTCCATACTGTTCCAAGCTCCTTTCGGTCTGCCCCTGCGTGAAGATGCACACTGTGTTTTCACTTCGTTCATTTGCCTTTCTTCATTTAAAAGTTCTTCATTCGTTTTGTAAAGAAACACCAGACGGAAGTCTGCCTGTTTTCACAGTGGAATGATGTCGCTTCGCTATTTTATATTATGTATGGCTACGCTCAATTCCTATCCTCCCTCATTACAAGGGTGGCGTTCGCTTTCTCCATCCTCTCATACCCGCATACCGTTCGGCTTTACTTGCGTTCGGCTTACCTGCTGTTCATGGCAGGAGATATACGGGCTTACCAAGTTTCGCCCTCCAACTATCGCCCGGGTTAGAGCCCGTCCATCTGACGGCGGTGCTTTGTCCGTGTAACCCTCACAACAAGAAAGGTTATCCGACCGTTTACCATTTTGGTCAAGGCTCGCCAGCATCTTGAGCCTTTCATTAGTCACGACAGTTCCCGACAGTTCAATTAATTTACCCATACCGTCCAGCTTAGCCCCTTAGCCACCTGATGCTGGCGGCAGTTGATTCCCCTCGCGGTTCTATCTTCCCTTGTGGCGGGTTCGTTGTCGAACAGCTCCACACAACGTCATTGCTGGTGATGCATGTGTTCCAAGCTACTGCTGACGGAACAGTAGGTTCAGACAGCCTGTTTTCAACCCGTGAAATGGGTGCTGAACAATTAAGAGAGGCGACTTGCTTGTCGCACCATTGTTGCTAATGTCCAGCGGCTAACTGACTTTTCAGAAGTTAAGCCGTTTGTTATCAGTCATATTTTTATTCAGAGCTTTTATATTTACTATATTTCTCAATCCATCCCTCTTGAGAATATAATTCACCACACAATCCATCAGATATGTCAGCCAAAGATGTCACATCTTTTTCTGAATTAGAAATCTTCCAATCATCAATATCTTGTTCAAAAAAGAACAGAGTATTATGAATTGTGGAATCCACCATTTTATAGACTATTTGCCTTATGAGTTCTACATCTTCATTTTTAAGGTTATTTATGGCTTCATGTAGTTTCCGGTCAGATGTACTTTTCATGTGCCCTGAAACAGTTCCTTCAAAAACAAATAAGCTATTATCCCTTACGCTTTTGACGAAATCTTTTCCAAATTGATTTAGTATTTCTTTTGTTTCCATTTTATTTCTTTTTTGACTGATAATGTTTGGCAGCGTGCCGCTTTAAGCGGTGTGCTGTTTGTTAGCAACCTCTTTAATACTAACGTCTCCCAACACTACAATATAAGAGTTGAAGGTCATTCCATTCACTTCTTCTTCATCTCCGTCAGCCTTAACAAGACTTTTAAGAAGGCTTGAAACTGGAACTAATAATTGAGGATTGTCGGTCGATGATTTATACTTTGTATAAATCGCATTTATTTGATGGACTGTTCCTTGTAGAGTAAGTAGTCCGTCACTTGTTTCATAATGCGCATCGTAGATATATTCTATTGTTTGGGTGATGTCAGTTAATGTTTTATTAAAAGCAAAAACATCCCATTTAACCATATCGCCTATGCTGAATGGTTGACCGCAACATTGCATCTGCCATCCTTCATAAAGTACTGTACAATATGTTTTCATATCTTTTATTTTTATTGGTTGCTAATGGTTTGCAGCTAATCGCTTTCAGTACGATTAGCCACATGTTATCGGCATATTGATTATTTAATGATAGTCAAATCTCCATCTACAAATCCCACTGCGATATGTTCTACTTTAAAAAGTTTTAAATCAGTAAGATCCTTGATTAAATCTTTGAGGATAGGTGCAACAATTTCTAACACTTCTTCCCATTTTAGATTGCCTGAGATTTCAAAATCAGGACAACTCCTTTGAGTTGGTTCAAAACTTTCATCACATGCCCAATCTTCATCCTTTTCATCAAACCAAGTAGAGCCGACCATTTCTATGCCATAAGGTTCATAAAGATTAAAGCTCAAAGCCACAATATCAGAAGGCAATTCTTCTGTTTTATCAATATTGACAATCCATTTTTTGATAATTTCCTTTAAATCATTCGTTTTAGTATTCATTTTTCTTCCTATTAAAAATTAAACATTTTATTAAGCCGATAATGGTTTGTGAATAGCTGACCATTAGGGCAGTTCATTCACTTGTTATTCGCATATTATTCCTGTTGCCAATATGGGTGCAAAGCTGTTTCAGCTTTGAAATTCGGGATGTTAAATTCATAAATCCAATCAAGGCGAGTCCAAATGCCAGAGTTTTCACCGACCATAAGCATCCTTTCATTACAAAAAACAGCTTCCATTTCATAAGGGCGACGACCAATTTCAAAGTTCATAACTATAAACCGAACAGGGGATTTCTCTTGCTTTGGAATCACAATAGAATTGCATTGAAAAACCGATTTAGCTTGTTTACCTATGGACTTGTTGTTTTTACTCATTGCTTCAATAGCTTTCTTTGCGTTTCTTGATACCACCTTTGGATTGTAACCTGGACCATATTGGGGGTTGATATCAGCAGGCAATAAGTTCATTTGCCTTGATAGCTTTACAAGTCCCTCGATAATCATCTCTTTTATATTCATTGGGTTGATTTTACAAAACTCTTCCCATGCGGCAAGTTGTTTTTCTGTAGGAGAATTTTCATCCCCGACATCAAACCACGCAACAAAATCCCCGTCCAAAGAATTTATGTTAATTGAATGTTCGGTTTCATATAATCCAAGTTCTCCAATTCTCCAAAATTGGGGATTAAAACTTGATATGTTATTTATTGTTTTAGTCATTTTCTTTCCTTTGCGAATAACGTTATGCTAACAGCGGTCATTTAATGTTTCGCTGTTATTTTTTCTAAGTATTTTATTAAATCTCTTCTTCTAAAATATCGTCCAACGGACTTTTAATTTTGCTTTTGTAAGTGTCTGCAATATGGACGTACATCTCTGTTGTCTTAATATTTTCATGCCCCAACAGTTCTTTTATGATTTTCAAGTCCGTTCCTTGTTCTATTAAATGTGTAGCGAACGAATGGCGGAACAAGTGGGGATATACTCTTTTTGTTATACCTGCTTCATGGGCTATCTCTTTCAGTTTTTTGGAAACGATACTTTCAGAGAATTGTACTCCGGCTTCACGTTCAAAAAGCCACTTTTCCGACTGATATGCTATCCTATATTCTTCCAGTTTATTGATAAACGGTTTGGATAGCAGCGTATATCGGTCTTTCTTCCCCTTCCCCTTTCCCTGTCGCACATGTATCAGTGAACAGGAAATGTTTATATCATCCGGTTTTAAATTCAGCATTATGTTAATTCATTTTCTTATCTACTTAATGACAATATTGGGCAAATTTACGCTATTTCCTTCTATTCTCTATTCTGATTTTCATCACATACATTCTGATAACTCATCAATATCGGTATAACGTCCCTAAAATACGGTTTTATTTCATCACCCACAAAAAAGCTGTTAGTTTTTTCCTCTATCCTATAAAATAGTCTCTCTTGACTGGCAATTGCACAATGATCTGTTACATAATTCATAACTATACAATGATCAGTCTCCTATTCTCAGCATTTATAAATGCCACTATGAGATCATTGCCGTTCATCGATTTCACCTGATTGTCGAAATACCGATGAATAAGGAGATAGCGGGTGAAAGCAAGTGGTAAATTCAAGTAAAACTGAACATCAGCGGTTTCACCCTGTCTTTTCAAAATATCCCTTGAGCTAAAACAAATATCATTATAGCTAATCCGGATATGCTTATAGCTAATCGAAATATGCTAATAGCAAATCCGCTGTCAGGTATTAATAGATAATCCATCAGGATCTATATATCCAACACATTGAATCTATATACTTACCGCATTGAATCTATATATTCAGCACGGTGGCTCTATATGTCCAGCAATCGGTATAAATAAATTTGAAAGGTGAAAGCAATAACGGGAGATTTCACCTTAATTTTCTCTACGCTTTCACCCGCTATCTGCTTATTCATCGATGTTTCAGAGATAAGGTGAAACAGGTGGAATTTATAAGTCAAAAGTTCATGTTATACTTATGTGAATCAGTAATTAATTTGATACCTTCGGTTTACCTCTACTGATTATTAAAGATAAAACAACTTTTGTTTCTTCTCTCATTCCCCTGCATTTTCACAATTCCGCGACAAAGAACAAACTCATTTTCTTCTTGGTTTATCATGGATATTGAATAAGAAAAACATAACAGAATAAGCAATAATTCATAATTAGCCTATCCAAATGAGAAATATAAACGATAAATGATTACTATTTACTCTACAAATCCACTCATTTCCTACTATAAAACCAGAGTAATCGCAACAAAACAGATTTCGATATATAGGTCAAAAAAAATCCTTTTTTAGTTGGCTATACAAAATTATCTTCAAAAAGACTACAATACGACAATCAATCCTATGACAGTCAATGCCGTATATACACAGTTGATATAAAAGGCAACCATTAATAACCGGGGGATATATTCCGGATTCTTGAATAAGGATGAAGCCTGACTGACCAACAAAGAAAGGAAAAGTACAAGACTAAAAATGACCTGGCTTATCAGCAACCATACCGGATATTCCGGTATAGAAGATACTGCCCATGTCTGAAGCAAAGGAGTAATGTTTTGCAAAAAGACATGAGCGGCAAAATAACTCAAAGAAGGTACAACTTCCTTTTTCTGCCGCAGAAGTGCATTTATTGCATAAATACCCATTCGAATTTGTCCCACCAGTATGGAAAGTTGAAAAAAGTAGAAAATCCAAGATATTGGATTTTCCGTGATTCTATCGGTTACGAAGTAATCATAAAAACAGAGTGAGGACACGCAGCTTATTGCTATAAGTCCGGCACAAATAAATGAAGCACTTCTTTTATTCATAACTTGCAGTATTCATCTCTACTTTACAATATATCTCCCCAAGCAGGCTTAACCGTTAAGGAAAAAATCCGGTTTTGTCTTTATCGGTTATTTCCCGAATTACCTTACAAGGGACTCCTGCGGCAATTACATTTTCCGGAATATCCTTGGTTATCACACTCCCTGCACCAATCACCGAATTCTGTCCGATAGTAACGCCACCCATAATATGAACTCCAGCACCAATCCATACATTATCTCCAATAGTTATCGGACGGGCATAACATCCGCCCATGACACGTTCCTGCGGGTCGAGTGCATGATTTGCCGTGTACAGCCCTACTCGTGGACCAAACAACACATTATCGCCTATCGTAATATGATTCCCGTCCAACATGATACAATCAAAATTAGCGAAGAAATTATTCCCGATACTTATATTAAATCCGAATTCACACCGGAAGTTGGGTTCAAAGTGAACACTATCGCCGATATGTTTCAACAGTTTTCCCAATAACGCTTCACGGATTTCTTTAGGTTTCCCATATGTAGCATTGTATTCATTAGTCAGAAAGACTGCCTGCTCCCTTCTCTGAACCAGTTCCGCAGACAAATCATTATACATTTCTCCTGAAAGCATTCTTTCACTCAATTTTTTATTTTCCATATATGTCATGGCGTTTTCTTAAAGTCCCTTTGTTATCACCGGAAGTCCGAAGAAGCCTTTCTGTAAAGTCAGTGTCTTTGTTTTGCCTGTCCGTGTCTTATTATAAGTAGAAAGTGATACGTGCAACGTTTCCACCGTCCCATTCTCAAAAGCCACTTGCAGATAGTATTCCTTACGCACACCATCCGACACATAACGCCGTCTACCTACCCTGCGTGTTTTCTTATGCGTCTCCTGATACTTCTTCTGCACAATAACTTTTTCTTCCTGCGTCGAAGCAGGATCCGCCAGGCAATAATTGCCCACAAGGAACAGTGCATAACTGACAGCCCCCACACAAATCACATGAGAAAGCAGATTGAGTATTTTATCTTCCCCCGCCGTCAGCCATGCCCACTTTTTATAAAGGGGAATTGTAAGAGCAGCTATCATCAAAGCCACTCCGACAGGTATCCACCAATCGGCCAACGTATCTTCATAAACAATATAGCCGACGGCACACGAAATAATAACTATAAAAAGCATCAGTACACGAAGTACCTTAATAAATACAGATTTCATGATATTGCAGTATTAACTCTGCAAATATACGGAATTAGTCAGATAAAAGAGAAAGTCGCGCCATCAAATAGCAAACGGTGGATTCCGCTCCCTGGTTCAAATTGATATTATTTTCTTCCAGTCCGTCATAACATCCACCGGTAGCCGGATTGTAAACAATCTGGTGCAAATGATTATTTCCCAGAAACCAGTTGAAAGCATCTCTTTGCATACGAAGATATTTTTCTTCCTTAAAAACCTGATAAAACGTTTTCAAAGCAATCACCATCCCCGCCACATCCACGGGCTGTTCGCCAAATCCATGGCTGCTCTTCCCTTTATGCATCCATCCCTGATTGGAAACCACCTGAATACGATTCCCTACAAATACTTTCTTCAACAGGAACTCGAAAGATTCATGAGCTATTTCTTTATACTCTTCCCTGCCGATAGCCAAATGAGCCAATAACATAGCTTCCGGCAAGATAGCGTTATCATAAGTGAGATACGTCTCAAACCATCGCCAATGAGCTTCCGCCGTCCGACGATATATCTGAGCCAGTTTGTTAGCCAACAGCCAAATGCACGCATCAGTCTGCGCCGAAGGACATTCGCGGCTATAATAATAGAAGCCTTTAAGCATAAAAGCGATACTGCGGGGAGACTCTATCCGGTCGAACCGTTGGAAGGTACGTTTGAGAACAGCTTCAGCCTCTTCCTTCCACGGGGCGGGAAAATGTCCGGCACAAGAAATAAAATATCCCAAAGCACAAACAGCACGTCCATTACTATCATCCAGCCCCACTTCCTGATTTTGTGAGGTGAATATTCCATCTTTATCTACATAATTCAGAAAAGAACCGTCCGGCTGCTGACAGTAACGGATAAAGTTCAGATAGGTCTTGACATATCGTTCTTTCACTTTTCCCTGTCCCGTAGCAACCATCTGACACATCGCCATTAACGCACGTGCCGTATCATCCAATGTATATCCGGTGGAACTGTCCGGACGATTTCCCTTCGAAAACTGGATAATACCCCACTGCCGGCTCATGCGCCGGATATGATAGGTGTCTATGGGAGGCAGGGAGTAAATCAGTTCGTCTTCGACCCTACCTGTTTTCTGGAAAAGACAGGCATAGGCAATAGCCACATTCTCCCAAGCTGTAGCTGCTGTCTTCTGCAAGCCGACAAGTTTCATCTTAGTCCGCAGCTTTTCATCGGCAAGCAGATGATTGGCAGCTTCGGACAATTGCGCAGAATTCTTAAAGTCGAAGATAATACCGGAATCATCACTCAACAATTCCAACGCATGAGGAATAGGAGTAGCTATAATCGGACATCCGCAACTCAGCGCATATACAAATGTACCGCTCACGGCCTGATTCGGGTCGCTTGAAGTAAAAAGATACACATCCGTCAACTGCAAATATTCCAATAAGACAGGAAGTTCAAGATATTGATTGATAAAGAGCACATATTCTTCCAGATGCAACTCCTTTATTTTCGCTTCCAGGAAGTTACGATACTTCTCTCCTTCCTGTTTCAGCACTCCCGGATGCGTTTTGCCGATAATAAGAAATATCACGGAAGGATTGGCTTCCACAATAGCCGGTAAGGCATCCAAAGTGGTCTCAATACTTTTGCCGGGACTAAGCAGGCCAAAAGTGGAAAGCACGCGTCTGCCCGACAGTTGATAGAAATCTTTTAGTTTGCTCTTGTCTCTGAACGACACTAAATGGGTTCCGTGAGGAATCACCGTGATTTTATCTTCATCCACCTGATAATCCCGCAGGAGAATCTCGCGGGAGTTTTGCGTCATCACTACCAGATTGGCACAAGCTGCCATCATTCTTCCCACACTCCGGTACAGGGCGGGGGAAGGTTGCGATAGTACCGTATGAAAGACAAGAATCACAGGTTTGAGAAGTTGCTGCAACATTTGCAGAAAGGCTTCTTCCTGCGCTGCATATAGCCCGAATTCGTGCTGTACAAGCACCATTTTAACTTCAGAATTTTCATTCAATTGCCTGGTCAAAGCAGCATAGGCAGAAACATCCGAAGTATTAAGAACGTATTCCACATCTTCCGTATACGTGTGTTGTTCCGTGTCGGACTCCACCGCACATATCTTTATAGAGTAAGAATCTCCAAACTTTGACAGGATAGCCCGGATTAAGTCCTGGGCAAAAGTGGCTATGCCACATTCACGAGGAGGATAAGTAGTAATACATATTATTTTTCTCATTTGATTTGTTTTATTAATTCATCCAATAACTCTGTCAGTTGTACTGACACGCAAGCCACATATTTGTCGGCTGCTCCATAATAGATGTAGAGAGTGTCGCCAAACAAGGCAGTGCCCGTGGGGAAACAAACTCTGTTGACTACGCCGGACAGTTCATATTCTGTCGCAGGCGTGAACAACGGATAAGGCAAACGGGATATTTCAATAGCCGGATTGTCTATATCCAACAAAGCCGCGCAAGCGGAATAAACATAACCGGAAGGAGTATCATACACACTGTGATAAATCAGCAGCCACCCCACGCCCGTCTCTATCGGGGGACATCCGGCTCCGATGTAACTCGACTCATGGTCGTGATAGGGAGCCAGCAGGATACGTTTGGCAAAATTCTGATAGTATCTTTTCCAGAACTCTTTCGTCAGCATATCAAGACGTTCTACCGCCACATACTGGATATCAGGACGGATACGATGCATAAAGTAAAACTTCCCATTGATTTTACGGGGAAAGAATACTACATTCTTATCCATCATATAAAGCGGATGTCCTTTCTCATTTGTCGCTTCCCGCTTATTGCCGGAACGGAAATACTTGCTGATGATAGCCTGTTGGGTACGAAGCATTTCCCGGAATTGCGGATAGGTTATCTGGGAAGTAATAATGCCCTTTTTCTCGAAATGCCTCAAATCGGAAGAAACTGCCAAGGCTCCCACAGCACTATATCCATCATAGGCTGTATAAGTGAGATAATAGAGGTCTTCTATTTTCACAATTCGGGGGTCTTCCACTCCTTGGCACTCATAATCAAACTCGGAAGCCAACAGGGGAACCGTATCCCTCTCTACTACAGTCAAAGGGCCTTCAAGCCGGCAATAACCGATGGATGAATAATTTCCTTTTTTTACTGCACGATAAAACATATGCACCGTATTTCCTTCGGCAATCACCGCCGGATTCATCACACCTTCGTTTTCAAACTCAAGTGAAGTACCTTCCAAAATAATACCTTCTCTTTTTACTCGCACCATTATGCCTTGGGTATTATGCTCATTCCTTTGTCACTCTTACTCTGCTTTTCTCTCTGATAATCAGTCAGTACTTTAATCTTCTTGTCCGATTTTCCTTTCTTTGCTTCTCTTTTTTTCTCTTGACCTTTCATAATTCATTTCTTTTTTAGGATAGTTTATATTCGGGGATAAAATAGACGGGATTTCCTTTCTTGCAAGTTACGGTATTAATTCCCGGAAATACGACAAACTTCTGATTATTATTCTTTTATAACAGTAAAGGACATTAAGCAGAAAGACAAGACATAGAAAAGGCAACTAATCCATAATTTGAAGTAGTTGCCTTTAATTAAAAATTGCAGAAGTATTATATTTCTTATTTCATACTATCATAAAGTGCTTTTGCTTCCGCTGCCGTGAATGCACGGTTATACACCAGATAATCATCTATATAGCCATCCATAAAGTTTTCATAAGAACGAGAACCCTCTGCTCCTCTATACATTGCACCGATAAAATAAGGTTTCCGGTCAATAGGTTTCAAGCCTTTATTGAGTGCTTCCGCTTCTTTTACCCCGTCAATATACAAATAAGTGCTTCCATTGGCATGCACACATACATAATGATGCCACTCTCCATCCGTCATAGCTTTTGTCTTATAATCGGTCCAGTTTCCGGAAAGACCTGTATACTCAATGACGTATCTTATGAACGGATTGGACTTCTGAAACCTGAACCAAGTCTGCTTATTCTTTCCATCTGCACTGGCATTAGGACCAGATCCATGCTGGAATACACCTATATTAGTAGCTGTCTTATTCGATGTTTTCACCCAGAAAGAGGTAGTCACCGGAGTGGCCTGGAAGTCTAATGCATCATTATCCGGCAACGACAAGAAAGCATAATTCTGATTATCCTTACTTCTGAACTCGGCACAAGTAAATCCTTCCTTACGGGCAGGTGCATTAAAGTTGACATCCATATTATCTCCCAGTTTAAGAACTTCCGGATGAATGCCATTAGGACCCATATCTTTACTGTCACCCTCAAACGGATAGAAAAGAACAATATCTTTACCAGGCAATACAGTGATATATCCTTCCTGCTCGGCTGTAGAAGTATTCATATCATTAGAAGCGACTAAAGTAACTTTATACCTACCGGCAGTTGAATAAGCGACAGTCGGATTCTGCTCATTGGAAGTAGAGGGCGTTCCACCTTCAAATGTCCAGTTCCAGTGAGTAGGACGTCCCAAGCTGGCATCTTTGAATGATACGGTTTCACCTTCTATAACCATACACCGGTCTGCCGTGACGTCTGCCGCTACTGAGTTCTTATCAATAATATTCAGATAGTTCTCTTTTGTAAGCGTAGCCGTCGTCTTGGGATTAGTAACGGTCAACTTCACAGAGTAGACTCCCGGTTCAAATACCAGACTCGGATTCTGTTCTGTCGATGTAACGGTACGACCTTCTGTAGGAATAAATTCCCACAACCAGGTAGACGGGAAGCCTATGGACAAATCCGTGAAACCAATAGTCTCATCACTCAATGCCTGGGTTTTATTGGATTTAAAAGCTACAGTAATTTCATCAGGATAGACAACAGTTATATATTGCTGTATCTCTGTTTCTGCATTGTCAGTCCCCCGGCCTACTCTTAATTTCACGGTATAAGTTCCCGGATAATTATATACAATTTCCGGGCTGAACAAGTTAGACACACTGGGTTCACCACCCTCAAAAGCCCAGTCCCATCGTACAGGCTCTCCGGCAGACTTATCCATAAAACAGACCTTCTCCCCGGCAGATATGGTTTGCTTGTCTGAAATAAAATCTGCATTCAACAGTACTTGTTCTTCGTCTTTGCAGGCATAAAAGCCCCCTACACATACGAGCAAGAAATATATTATCTTTTTCATATCAATCTATTTTTTAATTCTATGCATTGTTTTATTGCAACTGTGACAACTCAACATTCTGAAAAGCAATACCGCCGATATTCTTGAATCCATATTCATATAACACTCCAATCGTACCGTCAGGATAACGGGCAATATCAGAATATCCTCCATAATCACTGCCTGTATAGGAATATTGCTTCTTCCAGGTTACGCCGTCGTCCTCGCTCATCTTCAACGTATTATTATTGCGATTGGTCTGGCTATCCGGATTCGAGAACAAAATAATTCCTTTACCATCATCTCCCAAACCGTAAAAGAGTATGGAACCCTGACATATCGGCTCTTTCAATGTAGTGTACTTACACGGACTCCATGTCAGTCCACCATCCGTACTGGTGGAAACCATTCTATATTTCTCTGTATTGGACTGCTTACGCATATTCAGCATTAAATCACCGTTACTTAATTCGGTTACGGTACTTTCATTCGTATAGTCCACGTCCATGATACCACCCAAATGCCAGGTTTCCCCTTTATCATCCGAGTATATCACATGAGAACGCCCCGCACCGGAAGTAGTGGTATTGTGATTACACGGAACCACAATTCTCCCCTTATGAGGTTCAAACTGTTTTACTATTCCATGACAAGGTCCCGTAGCATACCATCTGTATTTGTCAGGGGTGACGGAAGCGGTTATGTCTTTTTCTTTTGCCCATGTCAATCCCTCATCATCCGAATAAGTCATAAATATGGAATTAGTCCCCGTTGCTCCCGGATTCCAGCAAGATAATAAAATGACGCGATTGATATCCGGAAGATAAATAGGCACTTGATTACGGCAACGATTTTCGCCATCATCCTTGACCGTTATCAACGGTCCCCAAGTCTTCCCTTTATCTGTAGAACGCTTTAATACGATGTCGATATCCCCTTCATCTTCAGGTCCATTACGACGTCCCTCGGCAAATGCCAATATCGTGCCACTATTAGTAATCACCATAGTGGGAATTCTGAAATAAGCATATCCTTCCCTATTGATAGAATAAGGCTTGCTTGTGGGAACCGGTAAAGAAGATATGCTCGGCTCCACATCATTGCATGCTGTCGATATAAACAACAGGCACACCCATACAAATATTAAGTTTAAATTCTTCATTGCTTCTACTTTTTAATAACCGTCAGTTTGTTCCAAATTAGGATTCAAGTCAATCATCTTCTTCAAAATCGGGAAATACAATGGAGTGGATTTACCAACCAGATTAGGTATATAACTATAAATATCAATAGTACCCGCATGGTGCGCCCGCATCAAGTCAGGCCAACGTTTCAACTCAAAACATAATTCCCTGCCCCGTTCGTCCAATATTTCTTTCTGCACTACTTTCTGATCCATGCTTCCGGTATAAGCTCCGATTCCGGCACGATTACGGGTAGAGAACATGGCATCAATAGCCTTTTGTACATTGTCACCACCCAGGTAACATAACAATTCCGCTTTCAGCAATTTGACTTCGCCCAAACGATAGACTACGATATCATTATCATAATAACGGTCGTCAGTATAAGCTGTCCCCCGAAATTTGTTCTGTGAAGTAAAGACTACCGCCCCTTTTGAATTTATGGCATTGATGTACGCTGACGAAGCCCGGTTGTCCTTATCACTAAAAAGTGAAATCAGACGAGGAGACGGAGCATACACATGGCGGGCTATTGTGGAATTAGTATACGGAATGTCTTCTTTGTTCACGATATCGTTAGTCAGCAGTCCGGCTGCGGCAGACATGGACAACGTAGACATATACATATTGTTATATTCATCTTTCTTCAGATAAATAGAGAAAATGATTTCGCTGTTCTTCTTGTTTGCCACATCGAAAATATCCGCATATTTATCCATCATACTCACTCCACACTTTTCCACTTCTTCCAATGCGGAAATTGCATCCGTCAAGTCATTCTTGTCATTACTCTTCTGAACTGTATATTTCCATGCCAACGCTTCTGCTTTCAGACATAATGCAGCAGGTCTTGAAATCCGGTTCTTATCCAGAATATTCGTTTCCGGGAACAAGTCGATTGCAGTCCGGACGTCTGAAAGAATTTGCGTCATCACTTCAGAAGCCGCATTACGCGCCGGACGTGATTCCTTATCATAGGATTCCGTCGGATTTAAAACAATAGGCACGTCTCCCCACATCTGAGTTAAAGTGAGGTAAGCCTTTGCCCTGAAAGTATATGCCTGCGCCAAAATACGTTTCTTCTCATTTTCCAATGTAAAGTCAATTCCCGGAGCATATTTGATTATCATATTACAATGATGAATGTTCTCATAGAAAGTACGCCAGTCCAATCCATATTCTTCATTCAACTCATGCTGATGCGAACGCGAAACGCCGCCAATCACTCCCGATACCATAGCATCTCCACGGTCTTCTCCATACAGAGTAGTACTAGTCATTCCTCTATAATCCGAATAAAGACCATTCAGGTAACCTTTCACGTCAGATTCCGCTTTCCAATAATTTGCCATAGTTATTTCAGAAATAGGCTCTATCTCCAAAATAGATTCACAACTACCCAAACTGCAGGCAGCCATTATACTAAACATTATTAATTTAGTTCTCATCATCGTTTACTTTAATGTTACATTGTAAATTTTACAGAGAATATAAACTGGCGCGGGCGGGAATATTTACCGGCATCAGCACCAATTACCTCAGGAGTAAGTCCGTCATAGGCAGTCCAATATCCTAAATTATAGACAGCAGCCGTCAAGTCCAACGTTTCAATCTTAGCGGCACGCAACCACTTGGTACGTAACGGATACGACAGGGAGACTTCACGAAATGCCAGATAGTCACCTTTCTTTATATATAAAGTATTGGCACTACCACCGCTAAAACCAATTGTCGAGCTGCTTGGACGACCATGGTTACGCTTTCCATTGTCCCAGTCGGACTCCACATCATAACGGGGAATAGAAGCTATATCACCCGGCTTGTGCCACATCTTGCTACTGGCTACATCATGAATCGTTGCAAAGTTATTCCGTGAATTTGCGTTCGCCTGTGCCCTGAAATGGTTATCAATCACATTACCTAACGAAAAGTCCGTAGCAATCCGTAAAGTAAAATTCTTGTAAGTGAAAGTATTATTGAAAGACCCCATCTTATCTGGATGAATATAACCTACGAACACCATGTCTTTGGAGTTGATGATACCATTTCCATCCACATCACGCCAGATTGCATCACCGGCACATTTTCCTTTACCCAGCCATCCGGAAGATACTCCTTCATCATATGGAGCATTGGCCGCATCCTCATCCGTAGAATAAACTCCGTCCAACTGATAAGCAAAGCGGGAACCGAAGCGCTCTCCTTCCGCAAATCCGCCAACCTCAACATATTTTCCCAACTTCGGGTCGAAAATGATTCCGCCACCGGTACGATTCTTATCTGCACCATTATTGGGCAATTTACCGATTGTTGTTCTCCAAATCGAGAAGTTGGCATCTATATTCCAACGGAAATCATGAGTTTGTATCGGAATCGCATTGATAGCGATTTCCACCCCTTTCGTGTTCAAAGAACCGAAATTGGACTTGATGGAAGCAAATCCCGTTTCCGACCATAAGTTCTCGTTCAACAAACGGTTTGTTGTCTTTTTATAATAGGCATCGAAAGACAGATTGATGCGGTTATTCAGGAAACCGGCTTCAAGCCCCAAATCGGTTGAGGTTGTTTCTTCCCATAACAGATTACGGTTCATAAGCACCGTATTCAAGATACCTGCTTCGCCTGCATAGTTCTTACCGGCTTCATAAGAGCCTTCCGTATTTTCGAGCGCAAGATTGTCATATCCTGTTTTTCCCCAACTGGCTCTAAGTTTCAAATTGCTGACTACTTTCGACAAAGGTTCAAAGAAAGCTTCACGATGCATGTTCCATCCGGCAGATACACCCGGAAAAGCTGCAAACTTGTGATTGGCCGCAAAGTGGGAAGAACCGTCATAACGGATACTTGCAGAAAACAGGTATTTCATATCATAATTGTAATTGACACGTCCAAAGTAACTGTTCATCTTCTTCTCCTCAAAAGTGGAAGTAGTCTTGGCTGATTCAGCCGCAATACCGTTCAGTGTTTCAATATAATCCGATGTACCGCCATAACCGGAGCCGCTGAAACGATACCAGTTATCATAAATATAGTTGCCACCGGCCATCAAATCCAAATTATGCTTATCCTTTATTGTCTTCGTATAGTTCAAAATAAGGTCATACTGATAATGCAGGTCCATATTATGCGCTTCGGACACCGGTCTGTTCTTCACCACTTCATTGTATCTTTCGAAATTATGGTCTTTACCTTCATTATTGGTGTACGAGAACATGGGTTTGAGATGCAGTCCCGGAATAATTTCCCAATCCAGTTCGGCAGAAAGATTGATTCGGCTCACCCTGTTTTCCTTTTCCTGATAATAAACTTCATGCAGACGAGTACGGAATGAGCTTGTCAGCTCACCCGGAGCCGGAGTTCCGTCTTCATAATATTGGCGTACCGTAGGTGGCATCTTGGCAGCCCGCGACATTACATTGTTCTCGTTAATGCCCGCTGTTGTTCTCATGGAGTAGTTTACCATACCTCTTACTGTAAGGTTCTTGCGAATCTTGTACGAAGCATTTGTCAGAAAACTCCAACGATTGTAATTAGTACCTACAACAATACCGTCTTGAGTAAGATAACCCAAACTCATATAGTAAGTCGCTTTCTCGTTACCCCCGCTGAAGTTTATATTAAAATCATGATTGACCGGTGTCTGGAAGAGATTATCCTGAAAGTCCGTTTCCTTAAAAATCAACATCTTGCCGGGATTGGCAGGGTCTTCCATCATCTCCCACCCCTGGTTATACAACAGATCCTCTACATACCCCTGACCATAATTAGTTATATAGTCATCCAGAAAAGCGGTCGTATTCAAAGCATTCCGTTTGTTGGCAGTGCTCATTGCAAACGTGCCTGACAGATATTTATCCGGGTCGGTTGTATGTAGCGCAGCCGTACGGGTTGCGGTAAGATACTCACGGGCACCGGACAACGGCATTCTTTTCGGCTGGTGGTCTACAGACAATCCATAGCTGAAAGAGATGCTTCCTTTACCTGCTTTTCCCTGTTTGGTCGTAATCATAACGATACCACGGGAAGCCTTTGAACCATAAATAGCTGTCGAAGCTGCGTCTTTCAGTACTTGTATCGTTTCTATATCCGCATAATTAATATCCTTCATAGTACGAATCACACCATCAATGATTACCATAGGAGAATCACTTTCAGGTGCGGTAGTCGTTCCGCCGCGTACTATAATCTGAGGATCGGATCCCGGCTGGCCGGAATTTACACGGATTTCCATTCCCGGTACTTTACCCTGCAACATTGACATCGGATTTCCTGTCGGTGAAATTGCCATATCTTTTGAATCCACCTTAGTGATGGCACTCGTCAATGCTGTCTTAGACTGTTTACCATACCCGATAACAACAACATCCGACAAGGCAACCGAACTGCTTTTCATCGTCACCAGGATGTTGCTCCGCCCCTTCACCGGTATTTCCAGTTTTTCCATTCCTACAAATGAAAATACCAGAATACCATCTGCCGGAGCAATGATGGAATATTTCCCATCCAAATCTGTTACTGTTCCTTGTTGAGAACCTTTCACCAGAACCGAAACCCCTATTAACGGTTCGCGTGTATCGTCCAAAACAACTCCGTTCACAGTTACCTTCTTTTGTTCTATACCCGAAGCTTCGAGTGAAGCCGAAAATGCAGGCATGTAGAAAGAGAGGATAACCAGTAAGATACTCGGCATGCGGAATAGCTTACTCTTTAATAAAAATGCATTTAACATAAATTGTAGATTACAAGTTAATAACTCTAATTTTAGGTTTTTCTATTTTCTCGTCTCATATATTATAAAATTATTTGGCAACAAAAGGAGAAGCCGGCAATCCGAAGTTTGAAAATAAATTCAACGGCTGATAATTCCTGAACCCGTACTTAACCCCTACCGGTTCGGGAACTTGTTCGCTAGTCAGCACCACTTTGGTTTTATTATCAAAAAGAACAGCCTTCGCCGGATAATAAACACCATCTTTTCCGGCAATCTCAAATCCGACAATTTCCCGGTCATACGATGTCATCCCCATTTCCGCGTAATCGAACTCCACAATTATTTTTTCTTTATCTATTGCAAAAGACTTGTAAAGAGGACCGCTATAAGGTGTTCCGCTACGCTGGTAAGTTTTTGCCAATGCCCACAG
Organism: Bacteroides sp. f07; assembly: GCF_042854785.1. NCBI lineage: Bacteria > Pseudomonadati > Bacteroidota > Bacteroidia > Bacteroidales > Bacteroidaceae > Bacteroides > Bacteroides sp. f07. The sequence continues at coordinate 2,828,651 of NZ_BAABXI010000001.1, forward strand.
GGCAAGCCGTTTCCCTACACTCTCCTTGTCAGAGGGATGTACACAGGTACGATTTCCAATATCCACCGTGACAACCATACCTGCATTGGGAATCTCCTTCAAACATTCCAATTGTACTTGCCGGATTTCAGCAGCATCCGTCTTATCCGCATTTTTCCGCCCGTAATCATAGGGGGCTATCTGCACATAATAAAAAGGAAATTCGCCCTGGTTCCATTCTTTCCGCCAAGACTCTACCATCGCCGGAAACAACCGTTTATATACCTGAGGATTATTTAAGTTACTTTCGCCCTGATACCAGATAGTACCTTTAATGGTGAATTGCTTTATCGGATGAATCATCGCATTGTATAGTAACGTAGGTTCATCTTTCGGTCTGGCAATGTCTTTAGGGTCTTTGGTCAGTACTGATAAAGATATTTCCGGAAACTTTTCCGTATATACCTCTTTATTAATCCACGACTCAATCTTGGAACCGCCCCAACTGGAACAAATGACGCCTACCGGCACATTCAAAATTTTACGCAGATAACTTGCAAAGAAATAGGCAGTGGCACTGAAATCCGCAACATTAGCCGGAGTAGATTCCATCCAGGAAGTTGCCATACAATCATCCAGCAATGTCTGGCTACTATTTATTTTAAGCGTAACCATACGGATATTATCAGATGGCGAAGCTGTTGCAATTACGTCACATGAGCCTTTTACCGATTGTCCCCTGAATCCCTTTACAGGCATTTCCATATTCGACTGTCCCGAACATAACCATACTTCTCCTATCAGGACATTGGTTAGTGCCACCGGTTCCCCGTCGGATATGGTAATAGTATAAGGGCCGCCGGCAGAAGGCGTCTGTACCTGTAGCTTCCATGTACCGTCCGATGCGGAAGTGGTTGTATAGGTTTTATTATCCCAAGATGTTTTAACTGTGATTTTTCGGGAACGGGCAGCCCATCCCCACAGATTAGCATTGGTATTCTGCTGCAATACCATATCATTCCCTATTATTGCCGGTAGCTTTACCTTTGCTACCAAAGGTAAAAGACAAAGCATACCGGCAATTATGCATAGTACCTTTTTCATGATTTATAGTTTTAAATGATTAATCTTTCATATCAATGGTCTTAGGCCGCAGACATGTGACCAAAATGACCAGCATAATCAATACGAATATCGCCAGAAGCGCGAAATCGCGTCCCAAATGTCCGGCATCCGTAGATTCTCCCAAGATACCGGTTATTGCCGCTCCCGCAAATACTCCGCACATATTCATAATACCATAAGCCGTCGCCCTGTAACGGGCTGAAACAAACTGGCAAAGAATCGGCATATTATTTGCGTCGAACATTCCGAATCCCACTCCGAACAAAACTGTTCCCATCACCAATGCGAAAATGGAATGACCGAATCCGATGAACAATAAAGAGGGGATAATAAAAGCCAATCCCAAAGCTCCCGTATATACTCTTCCACGCACATTTTTGAGCACCCATCGGTCAGATATATATCCACCGGCTAAAACTCCGAACAGTGAAGATAAAGCGATGGAGATGGTAGACATCGGTCCTGCCACGGAAATATCAATAGACAGGCTCTCAGAAAAGAGAGTCGGCAACCAGTTTTTTGCCGCCCATCCCGGAGTGCCCGGCACGCAGAAGTAAAACAAGATAATCCAGAAAAAGACATTGGAGAACAACATACCCAAGCTTTTCAGAACCGGTATCTTTTTCACTTTCTCTTGTATGGCAGAGACAGTTCCCCTTTCCTTATCCCGTAAGAAAAAAGCCAGAATGACGCCATATCCTATACCAATAATACCAAACCAGTGGAATGTACTATGCCAGGAATACATGGCGGCAAAAGTAGCTCCGAAACCACCTATTGCCTGCCCGACATAAAGTCCCGTCATATGTATTCCCACTGCCAGCGAACGTGTCTTGTCCTGATGAAAATCAGCTATCAGAGACAGTGCGGCGGGCAAGTATAGCGCTTCACTCACTCCCATAATTCCACGAAGCCAGTAAAGCTGGTCAAAAGTAGTGGCATACCCCATCAGGTAAGTAACTCCGGACCATATACACAAACTGCCTACAATCAACCATTTACGGCTCATACGGTCGCCGATAATCCCGGAAATGGGACTCATCAGTCCGTATATCCACAGGAAGACCGCCATCAATCTGCCGAAATTGGCTGCCGATTCCAGTTCACGGACATCTGTCATCATAGGAATCCGCATGGTAGAGAGCATCTGCCTGTCCATATAGTTGAGTAAAGCAACTCCCCATAACAATCCGACTACCACCCAAGGATATATATTTGAAGTTTTACTGTTCATGACCTACCTGTTTAGAATTTCCGTCAAATCAATTTTAATAAAAGCCATATTTGCCTGGCTGCTTTCATATAATATCCCTATTGAATTTTCATCTATTGAAGTGATACTGGAATAACCGGCACTACGATATTGGTCAAACAGAATCCAGTATTTCTCAGGCCATGTCAGTCCGTCGTCAAAACTAACTTTCAAAGTCAATTTATCCCGTGTCTTATAATCACTGGGATTGGCAAATAATAGTATGCTTTTCTTTTCTCCATCCACAGTATAATCATGGCGATGTAAACTTGCCATACACGTCGGTTCCACCAATGCTTTCCGTGACGTGGGATGCTCTGTCCATGTTTCGCCCAAGTCTGTCGTCGTACAGATTCTCCGGCCATTCACTTCTTTATTACCCCGATTTCTGTTATCGCGCATATTCAGCATTACAGTACCGTCACTTAATTGGGCTGCATTACATTCCGTCACATTCGAATAAGCCGGATTGCTGGTTGTCCATGTCTTTCCGTGGTCTTTACTATATGTAATATTGGAGAATGCTGCTCCTTTATCATCACGTCCTTGTGTAGGAAAGACCAGAGTACCATCCGCCAGTGTTATTCCTTGTCCGGGAGCCGGAGCAAACAACCACCATTCTGGGCGTTTGGTCTTACCTGTTATATTATCGGGGAAGCTCCATGTCAGTCCGTCATCCGTGCTTTTAGTTATCAGGAACTGACAGGTCTCTTTCAGACCAGTTCCGGGTTGCGAGCCTTTCTTTCGCCACTGGTGTATCCAGTAAGTACTGTTTTCATTCAAGCCCTCTATCCACTTGCCATTATCATCCAATGCACCGTGCATCCACAATCCGGCTATATAAATATCATTTGTGTGTTTATCCACAAGGATGCACGCATCACTCACTCCATTAAACTTTTGCGGCAGTCCTCCCCATTCTCCCATATCCAACACCGTCTGGATGGGTTGCCATGTCAGTCCTTTGTCAAAGCTACGATGAAGAGCGATATCTATGTTTCCCTGCAAATCGCGAGTCAAATCATAACGGGCATCAAATATAGCCAGCAGAGTTCCGTTGTTACTGGTAGCCAATCCCGGAATACGTGAAGAAACAATACCATCCTGTCCTTTCTGTCTTAGTGCCACTCCCACTCTTAGGGGGATAGCCTCCTTATTCGAGACTTTCAGTTCTCCCCGACTGGTTTTTATCCGGCTGCAATTCACACTAATGCGGTGTGTCAATGGAACCGTATCCTTCAATGTCACTGCTATCCAAAACGACAAGGAATCATCTTTCACTTGTATATTATCTGTAAAAGATATCTTCCGTGCAGCGGGCATCGGTTTACATATCAGACGGGATTCATCTATCAGCCCGTTTTTATGAGTTCCATATACCGCAACAGAAAGGATATCAGACAAGTCCGTACTTCCTTGCAAATCGACATCAATCTGCCGGATAGTGTAAGGACGGCTGCCTGTTTGAATCAAAGTTGCCTTAATAGTCGGATTAATCTGCTTCTTGACCAAAACAGGGATGACAGGCCTTTCCAGTTCGAACCTTATATCTTTACCCAAAGATATATCCGGTATCCATAGCAAAATCATCGAAAATATGATAAATATTTTCTTACTTACTTTCATAGTATCTTTATTTTAGGTAATTTTGAACGCATTTAACTAGATTAGGGGGAGATAGACAGGAAGTAAAGTAGCTAACCCCAGCAATACACTTTTACTGTCATCTCCTCTTTCTTATCACTAGAACTCAAAGAATTTTATCGCATCCAAATCACTTTTTAGTTTTTCATACTCTTCCGCTGAAAAAGTTTTTATCGGCAACCGGCAACTGCCGCAATCAATACCTATCAGTTTCATGATAGCTTTACCGCCACGTACACCTCCACCATATTTTATAATAACTTCCACTGTACGTATCGACTTCATCTGCCAGGCACGTGCCGTTTCCACCTCATTTTTCTTCATAGACTCAAAAATGGCATGGTAGACATTAGGGATATAATTGTATGTACTTCCCACACCTGCCACTGCTCCCATAGACAAACCTGCAATCAGAATCTCGTCAAAGCCATGCAATACTTCAAATTTATGCTGCTCCAAGTCGATGCAAGCCCCCATCTCCATCAGGTTATTATGAGTAAATTTCGTACCTACCAAGTTGGGCATTTTCTTCTTACCCTCTACCAAAAATTTATCTACCGACAAGTTAACTCCTGTGATTGACGGCATATTATAATAATAGAAAGGCAACTCACTGGCAACCTGACAAATCGGCGTAAAGAAATCGACCAGTTCATCTACTGTCCCCGGCTTGAAAAAAGAAGGGGCAATTGAAGCGATAGCATCAGCTCCCGTTTGTGCGGCATGACGTGCCAGTTCCATGGCATTCCGCTGACAGTTTGAACCGACATGTGCAATCACCTTGAAACGCTTGGCGGCAGAAGCTACCCATTTTTCAAGAATTGCCTTACGCTCGTCAATCGTCAACGAAGAAAATTCACCGGTTGTACCGCACACAAATACCCCTTTCACGGGGGTGGATGCTATCCAGTCGGCATACTTATCAATAACAGATAAATTCACATCCCCATTTTCATCCATTGGAGTGAAGGTGGCCGCAACCATACCTTCCAGTCTTTCATAATTGTTCATAGTGCATTTAATTAGATTATTATTTTATTTCAACTTTCGGAAAGTTCCTTTCAATATTAACGGTGTCCGTATGCCGGGCTGTACCTCACCGCTTACTACAAACACTTGGTTTCCAATAGAAACAGCATTTGTAGTAACAGGGACAGGATAAGGACAGTCGAACGAATCGACCAGAGAATCCGTATCCGTACTGACCACCCGCAGTTTACGGCTGAATCCCGGATGTCCGGAAGATGTAGGCAAAATCTCTTCCACTCCTCCCAATAGCAGAATCTTGTCTTCTCCATAAGGTAGGGCAGTACCCGCCATTACCGGAAAAGAACCGGTCATTTTATTCCATTTCTTAGTGTCCGGTTCAAATACGTACCCCTCCGTATATTCCACCATCGCCTCATCCGGTGCATAACTTCTTCCACTGAAGAGGTAAAACCGTCCTCGTTGAGCCACACCTACCGCATAAGAAAGGGAAGGGCCGTCCCACCCCGGCATTTCCTGCCATCCTTTCTCTTTATGAAGTAAATCAAGCATATAAAAATGATGAGTCGACCGTTCATTTAACATAGACTCCTGCCCCCCAGCAATATAAATACAATTATCACAAATTGCTCCCGCTGCATTAGCCAACGGAACCGGCAAAGACGGATAACTGACAGAATCTATCACAAACGAATCTCCTTCTTTTTTTATCAGAAATACTTTATCACTACACTGCGCACGGTCGCATCCTCCGATACACAATAAACCTTCCGGCAAACTTATTGAAACCCCATAAGCAAGCGGACGGTCGAGGAAATCATCATACACAGTCCATTCCTTTGTATCCAAGTCGTAACTATACAAAGCAGCCCACCAAGTCTTAACACCACCCTCCCAAGGATATTTGTCAGGAAAGTTGGCACCACCCAGCACAAGCAACTTACCTTCCACTATCCCGGAATATGCACCTGCTAATCCAACATTCTCCGACATACCGATGCATCCTGGGAGCAGCAATGTATTTTCCCATTGTACCTCTATCCCTTTTCCTCCTTTTCTAAAACAAGATGTATTCATAGACAATAAAATTAAGGATAAACATGAAATTATCAGATGCCGCTTTTTCATATACCTTCTATCTTTTCACTTTCTTCTTTCTCCGCCATCAATTCCTGGCTACGGTTTACCTTGAAAATCTTATAGACTTCAAAATGTCTTTCGATAGCATCCCGGTAGCCTTTCTCATCCCCCTTCTTGATAAAGTCCAGCAAATCGGCATGAGTAGCTATCCGACCGCTTTTGCTCATTTCTATATTTATGGGTTTCAAGTAATCCTTGAATTTCTCTTTCACATAGACAAGTATAGGATGAATGATTTCCTGAAATTCAGATATGATTTTATTTCCGGTGATTTTATACAGTTTCGTATGAAAAGCCGATTCACTAATCAATGCATATTCGTTATTCTCAAAAACGATACCCATTTTTACGATTTCGCTCAGTTCCTCGATGTCCTTAGGAGTTATCTTACGGAAAATGTCAGTTGATATTCCTATTTCAAGTGCAATTCTGAAATCCAACAAGTCCAAAATTGTTTCTTCACTCAAGACACGGGGGTCTATCACTCTTTTCATTCCCCCCAAAATGGAAGGTTCAGTCAGAACCATTCCCTTGCGGGGACGCGCATGAATCAACCCCATCATTTTCAGACGGCTCAATGCCTCTCTGACAACACTCCTTGCAACTCCCAGTTCCGCCGCCAGACTATTCTCATTAGGAATAGAGTCTCCACGTCCTAAATCATTCTTTTTGAAGTAGGTAAGCAGACTGTCTTCTACCTGGTCGATTAACGTTGTTTGATTGATTTCTATCTTCATATCATTAGGCTTTTGTTATTTGTATTATTTGTCAGACAAATAATACAAATGCAATATTAAGGGATTTTTTTTAGAATACAAGAAGATAATAATAGAAAAATAAGCATATATGTTGAAAAACATACTTTAGGATATGAACGGAGAAGAATCAGGAAATGAGATATACTTGTGAGAAATAGAATGAAAAGAAAGGGCATAAAAAAAGGCTATCTATCCCAGACAGCCAATCCTTTTTGTTAACCTTAAATCTAATACTATGAAAAACACACTGCAAAGATACGGACTCTCCGCATATCTCCAAATTTTCGGAGTAAAGAGGCATATCTTATAACATGGTTTAATAAAAGCAATAGACTCGTTAACATTTAACATAAATATATCGGATATTAACGAATACCCGATGGAGTGATTCAGAGATTATTCATAACGTAAAGAACGGGCAGGTTTGCTCATAATTATCTTCATGGTCTGGAAAGCTACCGTTACGAATGAGATAAACAGCATCAGCAATACAGGCACAATAAAGAACCATGCTTTCAAATCCGTACGGAAAGCATAATGGCTCAACCAGGCATTCATACTAAACCAAGCTATCGGCAGGGCAATGACAACCGCTATCAGAATCAACTGGAAGAATCCCTTGACCAACTGATAGAAGAGTGTCCAACGGGAAGCTCCGAGGACTTTCCGTATTCCCATTTCTTTGGTACGTGTGGAACATGAAAACATGACCAATACCCAAAGTCCCAGACAGGAAATGAAAATTGCCAGTCCGGTGAAAGATCCAATCATCACACCGAATACTTCATCCTGGCGATACTGGTGGTCGAAGAACCGGTCGAGGAAGAAGTAGTCGAAACTGGAATCCACAAAATATTGGTTCCAAATCTCATGCACCTGCGATACCAATTCGCGAGGGTCGCCGGAAGTCATCACGATAGAGACATAACGTTGTGGCAACCAGCCAATCTTGTCTTTATGAATCAGCATGATAGGTGTGTAATTCTTGCTCAATGCCTGTTGATGATAATCTTTCACTACTCCGATAATCTGCATCGGAGCATCGGTACATTCAACAGTCACCAACTCCCCTATCGCCTCATCATTAGATGTGAAACCCAGGTTACGTACAGCCGTTTCGTTAATCACCAGTTTATCTACATCGTCTCCATAATCTTCCGAGAAACTTCTTCCGGCTATGACTTGCAATCCATAGGCATCCACATAATCGGGGGCACAAGCAAGCATCTCATACAAACGGTTTTGCTTCAAAGCATCATTGGTGCGGCGGTTGGAAAGGAAGGTCGCCACTTCCTCGCCCGGCACAGCACCGGAAAAGGTGACCCGATGTACCAACAGGAGACGTGCTATTGCTTTTTTCATCGCTTCCAGTTTCGTATTCAGTCCCTCGGTATGTCCGGGGAACTTGACCACTAATGTCTGATTGGTCTTAACCCCCAAAGACTGGCTGCGCATAAAGTTCAACTGCGTAAAGACAATCAATGTGCCGCAAAGCAATATCATCGAAGCTGTATATTGAATGATAACCAATACTTTCCGTATCCGTTCGCCGGATTTGCCATGCAGGAATTTTCCTTTCAATAACGTAATCGGTTTCCGGTTCAGCAAAGCCAGTGCCGGATAATATCCGGAAAGGAATATCCCGGCAAAGAAAACAAGAACCAGCAAAATCCACCAATAATCCATCAGCCAAACGGAGAAAGTAACGGTACGGCCTACCAGTTGGTTAAAATACGGAAGAACCAGTTCTATCAATCCTACCGCCAGTACAAAAGCTATCAAATTCATCACCAATGCCTCAAACAGGAACTGGTGAATCAACTGCTTACGGAAAGCTCCCACTACCCGCCGTACTCCCACTTCTTTGGCACGCTCCATCGAACGGGCTACAGTGAGGTTTATATAGTTTATCCAGGCAATAGCCAATATAGCAATGGCAGCGAAAATCAAGGCAAGCATAGAAGAACGGTTTCCCTTTGTCTCCGCTTCGTATCCTACTTGCGGAGTGAGATGTATATCCGCCAGAGGGACTAAAGAGACTCCCCATATCTTGTTTTTCAGTGCTTCATCCGTCTTGTACTTTTCCGCCATTACGGGAAATCCTTTCTCAATTTCCGCTTTCCTTTCGGGAGAGTCAAGCAGGACGTAGGTATAGGCCTCGTGCTTGTACCAATATTCCTGCATATATTCAGGAAGAGATTTGTATGAAATCAGAAAACTGTAATGTATATGCGAGTTGGAAGGCATTTCTTTCATCACTCCGGTCACTTCACACGATATCTTGTCGTATGCTCCGGTAAAGATGAATATCTTTCCGATAGGGTCTTCATCCTTGAAATATTTACGGGCGATGCGTTCGGTGATTACGACTTGTCCCGGCATGGAGAGACAGGTTTTCTTATCGCCTTTCAGAAGTTCGAAATCGAAAAGGCGGAAAAAGCCGGGTTCGGCATAGGCTATCTGATTCTCCCGCAAGGTCAGTTCACCGTATTTCACTATTTGTTCCGGTTGGAGCAGGGAGCCGATTCGGGTATAGTCCTCTATTCCGGCAAGATTCTCTTTCATTGCCGAACCATATCCGAAAGAGCTGCTTGCCCAGTAGTCGGTCAGCACTTCCCCCTCGTGGAACGTACTTTGTACACGGTAGATACGATCGTACTTCGTGTGCATTTTATCAAAGCTGAATTCAAAGGTCACATAGGTAAGAATCAGCAGTGCCGACGCCATGCCAATCGCCAGTCCGAATATATTGATGAAGCTGAATCTTTTCCGTTTCATCAGATTCCGCCAGGCACTATTCCAGTAGTTTCCTATCATATGGTTTCGTTTTTAGCCGGCGTATTCCTTTCCAGCGGGCGGTTGATGTTTTCGGCTACAATTTGTCCGTCCAGCAATTGGATGACGCGATGTGCGTACATTGCATCCCGTTGGGAGTGGGTGACGGTGATGATGGTAGTTCCCTGACGGTTCAGTTCGCTTAACAGTTCCATTACTTCTATACCGTTCACCGAGTCCAGGTTTCCGGTAGGTTCATCGGCAAGAAGCAACTTACAATCCGTCACTACGGCACGGGCAATGGCTACACGCTGTTGCTGCCCGCCGGACAGTTGTTGGGGATAATGGTTGGCACGATGCTGCAGGTTCACTTTTTCGAGCACTTTATTCACTCTTTCTTTACGCTTGTCGGCTTTGACACCCATATAGACAAGGGGTAATTCCACATTCTCATATACGGTCAGTTCGTCAATCAGGTTGAAACTCTGGAAGATAAAGCCAAGATTGCCTTTTCGGAGAACAGTCAGTTGGTTCTCGTTCATTTTATCCACCTGTTTCCCTTCAAAGAAATAAAAGCCGGAAGTAGGAGAATCGAGTGTACCCAAAATATTCAGCAACGTTGACTTACCGCATCCCGAAGGGCCCATTATGGCAACGAATTCCCCTTGTTCCACCTGTAAGGTGACTTCGTTCAATGCCTTTGTCTGCACTTCTTCGGTTGTGAAGAGTTTTGTCAGTTTTTCAGTTTTAATCATAATCAGTTCAATATTTATTAGTTATTCATATTTTAAGATACACATCGGTTTCAGGCAGATAATGCGCCACACTTGTTGAAAGACGGTAAGAAACGCAATCAGCATCAGCAGCACGAAAGCAGTTGCATATATCCACCAAGGCAACGAAACGTGGAAAGCATACGTTTCCAACCAACCGTTCATCAACACTGCCGACACGGGGATGCCGATTGCAGAAGCCAATACAGTGAGCAGCATCAGTTCCTTAGTCAAAATAAAGAACAGACTTCTTTTATTTGCACCGAGCACTTTCCGAATCCCCACTTCTTTCAAGCGCGACAAGGTTGAAAATAGTGTTACAATCCACAATCCAAGACATGCTACAAACACAGCAAGCAAAGAAGCACTGGCAAATATCCAACCAAAATTACGGTCTGACTTATATAGGAAAGTATTCAAATCATTCAAAAAGAAGTAAGAAAATAAAGAAGTCGGAAAGTATTCACGATACATCTGCTCAATCTCCGTCAAAGTGCTATCTCCTTCTCCGTCTGTCAGGCGGACTGAAATATAAGGGGTCGCAATAAACGGTACCCGTTCTTTCATAAAGAAGATAATAGGTTTGTAAGCCACGGAAAGTGACTGCTGGTGATAGTTTTTCACCACCCCGATAATTTCGAGCGGCTCGCCTACCACCTCCATCTTAACCTGCTGTCCCAATGCGGCTTCGGGCGACTCGTAGCCTAACAGCCTGACAGCTTCCTCGTTAAGCACTATCCGGTTGAGGTCACCGCCAAAATCCTCTGAGAAACATCGCCCACAAATCATAGCAGGCATATAGGCAGATAGATAATCATAATCTACGGCAAACATTTGTATCAACTTCACTTGTGAAGGGTCGCTTCCATAGGGACGGTTGGTGAAATAATTGGCTACCTCCACCCCGGGAACAGCTCCCGAAACTGTTACATGGCTTACGTCCGCCCGCTGCTTCAGACGCTTGGTGAAACTTTCCATACGCAATGCCAACCCCTCGGTAAATGAAGGATATTTAATGACCAACATACGTGAATGAGAATCGACGGAAGCCTCACTTTGCATATAGCATACCTGCCGAACCACTGTGAACGTACCAACAATCAAGACAAAAGAAGCCAGAAACTGAACCACAATCAGCACTTTCCTTATGCGGTTGCCGCGTTTACCGTGCAACAGTTTCCCCCTCATAATTTCCGACGGACGTATAGTAACCATCAGCCAGGAGGGATAGAGCCCTACGACAAACGTACCGATAACAACCACTCCGGCTACAACTCCCCAGAAAGCCGGTAACATAAGTATATCCGTCCCGAAACTTTGCCCTGCCCAGCGATAAACAAGGGGTAAAAGGAGTTCCAGCCAACCAAGAGCTATCAGCGTAGCCAGCAGATTCATGAAGCCAGACTCGAGAAGTCCCTGGATAATAATCTGACGGCGCGAAGCACCAAAAATCTTGCGCAACCCGAACTCACGTCCGCGTTCCAGGAAACGCGCTACGGTAAGATTCAAGGCATTTGCCCAACCTATCAATAGCAGGGAAACGGACATCACCAACAGTATAAGAACCGCTGTCCGGCTGCCTTTTATCTCTTTCTCGTAGGCTTTTTGCGGAGTGAGGTGAATATCTTTCAGCGGTATCAACTCTACCGCCCAAGTCTTATGTTTCAATGCATCGGTCTTATACTTATCGGATATATTGAGAAAAGCCGCTTCAATCTCTGCCGGAGACTTTCCGGACATCAGGCGGACATAGGTGTAAACCCCGTGAATGTACCAAATATCCTGCCGCTCTTTAGGAATCGTATTATATGAAAGTAAGAAATCATATTGCAGATGAGAGCGAACGGGCATATCTGCTATCACGCCGGTTACTTCAAAGTTTTGCTGCGATGAAGACGTACTGAAAGTCAGTATCTTGCCTATCGGGTCTTCTTCATCAAAATAACGGTTTGCCGCACTTTCGGTCAGCACCACCGTATTAGGACGCACCAGTTGCCCGCTCTTATCTCCTTTAATTATCGGGAAATTGAATATCTCAAAAAAAGCAGGTTCGGTGTAGCAGTAATGCTCTTCGGCAAACCTCTTTTCGAAGTAATTCACCACTTGTTCGCGGTCTTGTGCCGTCAAACGGACATATTTCTCAATGCCGGCAATTTCACGGCTCATAGTGGGCGCATGTCCGTAAGCTGTAGTCGCCCAGTTATCTGTCAGCGTCTCACCCTCATACAACCGGCTTTCGACACGATATACACGCCCGGTGTCGTGGAATGAATCGTAACTCAATTCCGACCAAACATAAAGTATGATGAGCAGTGCTGTTGCAATGCAGACAGACAGCCCCGCTATATTTATCAGTGTCAGAGATTTCTTAACCCGCTGACTACGTATCACTTGTGAAAAGTAATTTATCATATTACAGACTTATTTCAATATCAGTTTCTCATTATCGCCAAACAATTCATATCCCGACACAATCACCCGGTCGCCAGGCTTCAGTCCTTCGGTAACCTCATAGTACTGCGGATTTTGTCGTCCGATGCGAATGGGGCGGCGAATAGCAAATTTACCACTTTCATCGACAACATACATCCATCGTCCGCCGCTTATTTGAAAAAATCCGCCACGTGGTACCAAAATAGCCTGTGTAGGATCGCCCAACTGCAGATTGATATGATAGGTTTGCCCTGCACGTATATTCTCCGGTCGTCCGGCTGTAAACCGCAAGTCGGTACGGAACTGCCCGTCTTTTACTTCCGGATAGGGCTTTGTCACCTCCAGTTCATAGCTGGCACCGTCACGTGTAAAATCAGCCGGCAGTCCGGGCACAACACGCTCCACGTAATGTTCGTCAATCTGTGCCTGCACCTTCAAATCAGAAGTGATTATCTGACCGATATGCTCGCCCGCAGCTATTGATTGCCCTATCTGTGCGTCAAGGTTGCCCACCTGCCCGTCAATAGGCGCTTTCACCTTCAGGTTCTCAATCCGTTCGCGCACCAGTGCAAGACTCCGCTTCATATTACGTATGTTCTCGTCCAAGCTGCTTACCTGACTTTCACGAAAAATGTTATCCTGACGAATCCGCTCGTCAATGACATCCAACTGTTCTTGAGCCGCATCATACTCTTCCTTGGCAAGGAGGTAATCCTCTTTTGCAATGAGTTGCTCTTTTATCAAGCGACTGTATTGCTCGTAACGGCGCTGTTTCACTATCCTGTCTTTATTCAGCCCGATACGCTCTTGTTTCAAACGCAGGCGTTCCTGCTCCATGCTGATACGGGTATTACGGAGTTCGTTCTCCTGATAAGCCAAATCCGCTTCGCTCTGCATAATACCGATGTTTAGTAACGGATTGCTGAGACGCAGAATCACATCGCCTGCCTTCACCATGGCACCTTCTTCTTTCAGACGTTCTTCCACACGTCCGCCTTCCACAGCGTCCATATAAATAATGCGATTAGGCATTACCTGCCCGATGACACGAATATAGTCGTTAAACTCACCACGGTCAACGGTAGCAATCGTCAGACGTTCTTTCTCCACAGCCATGGTAGAGGCAGTATCCCTGAAAATGAAATATAAAATAACGGCAATGACAAAGGCTATGCCACCTATTATATATAGGTGTTTGCGGGTAATGCCGGGTTTGCGTTCAATAGGTGTATCCATAAGGAATCAATCAAAAATAGGGTTATTATAAATTAGTTATTCGGAAAACCATTATCCTGTTATTCGGGAAGCATCAACTCTGTTATTCAAGACATATTAATTCTGCCCTTATAAGAAACTTATAAGAAAGTTCCTTCCCGATAATATTTCTCCAGTCTCATCATCATTTCTACCTGCAAGCGTACACGAACCAGTTCAGCTTTAGCAGAGATAAAACGATTGCGGGCTTCCATTAACTGAAAGACAGAGATAAGTCCTTCTTCCCACTTTCGTTCGGATTCTTTCAAGACCAGAGTTTCCGCACTCAATTGCTGCAATGCCTGCTGATGTTCCATATAGCCGGCACGCAGGGAAAGAAGGGTCTGTTCAATGTCGGTATATAATTGTTGCTTCTCCAGTTCTTCTTCATTCTTCAGGCGATACAAGTTCAGCTTCAGCTTCCTCTGATTCGTCAGACGTTCAAAACCGCTCAACAAAGGGAAAGAGATACCGATGCCGATATATTTTCCTATATTATCCCGCAATTGCCTGGCAGAAAATGCTGTGTTGTAGAAATTGGAACCGACCGTAAAGCGAGCATAAACAGAAGGAGAAAAAGCTCCGCCCGCCATCGCATATTCTTTACGGGCGGCTTTCTGCTTCAAGTCAATCATACGCATGGCAGGAAGTGTTTCCAACGATTGCCCATACAATGTTTCCGTAGAGGGGAGTGAAAACAACGGGAGTTTATTCAATTCGGCAATCGTATCCTGAATGACAAGTGTATCGCCCCGCCGAAAGCTCATCAACTGTTCCAGATGCAGCAATGCCAACCGGCAACTATTGGCACGGGATTGGTAACGATATATATCGCCTTCCCTACGGGCTTTCACCTCTTGCAAGTCGGAGACGGATTTCAAACCCAGTTCCACAAATGCCTCGGTTTGTTTCATATATCGTTCGCTCAACCGGCTTTGCTCCAAAGCAAGATTCAGAAGTTTTCTTTCCAAAACCAGCTTGTAGTAAGCATCCGTCACTTGATAAGCGAGTTCATTCTGCCTGTCTTTCAGTTCCCATTCGCTACGCTCCCGGTTTATTTTCCGAAAACGTACCTGATTGATACGTGAGAAGCCTTCAAACAAAGATAAAGTCATATCAAGACCTACTGTTCCCTCTTCAAAAGTCTTTTCCGTATAACCATTGGTATCCGGGTCTATCGAACGCCCGAAACGCTTTCCTGTTTCTGCATTGGCTACTATGCGGGGAAGGAATGTACCGATAGCGGCGGTATAATCCGTTCGTGCTTCCTTTATGCCGATAGCACTATTCCGTACAGAGGGATTCTGTTTCCACGCCAGGCGGATACATTCGTCCAAACTCATTGCAGGTTGAGCATACGCAATTGCGGGTAATAAAAACAATAAAAAGAAAATGTTTCTCATTCTTCAGTATATATGCGATTGTGTTCTATACGAATAAAAAAGCAAACATAATGCCACAATATTTAAACTACTGATTACAAGACAGATGACACACACCGCACTCTCGTTCCCGTCCAATTATTACACACCATAACGTCTAAAAATTGGACGTTATCAATAAAGAGCCACCATAACCTGCATACAAACAACAATTATTCAGCGTTCAGGCCATAAGTCTTCCACAGACAGGACATAGAATAAAGCCATGTTTCAGGAAATGTATCATAAAACGTCTAATTATTGGACACTCCCTTGCAGGGAAAAGCAAAAACGAATATCTTTACCCGAAAACTTAAAGAATCATTCAACCCAGACAGATACCCCCAATCTTACATATATGGAAACCGGAACTATTTTAATAGTAGATGATAATAAAAGTGTGTTGACTTCTCTGGAGCTATTACTCGAAAATGAGTTCAGCACCGTCCGTACTGCTGCCAATCCGAATCAAATAACGACACTGCTCACTACCACTTCCATTGATATTGTAATCCTTGACATGAATTTCTCGGCAGGTATCAATAACGGCAACGAAGGATTGTACTGGCTGAAGCGTATTCACGAAATCCGCCCTACCCTCCCTGTGGTGATGCTGACTGCCTACGGAGATGTGGAACTGGCCGTAAAAGCCTTGAAGAACGGAGCCACCGATTTTCTTCTCAAACCCTGGGATAACCGGACACTGGTTCAGAAAATAAAGGAAGCATACAATCATAAATCGAACGGGAAAAGCTCCCCAAAACCAAAGAACCCAACCACCGGCTCCGGTAATCCGAACAAACCGGAAATGCTGATAGGACATTCTCCTGCCATGCTACAATTAATAAAGGTGGTCAATAAAGTAGCCAAGACCGATGCCAACGTCTTGATAACCGGAGAAAACGGAACCGGAAAGGAAATGCTGGCAAGGGAGATACACCGCCTGTCTCCACGCAATACCCGCTCCATGTCAAGTATTGATATGGGAGCCATCAGCGAATCCCTCTTCGAAAGCGAACTTTTCGGTCACGAGCGCGGAGCTTTTACGGACGCTTATGAAAGCCGTCCGGGAAAGTTCGAAGCAGCCAGCGGCAGTTCGCTTTTTATGGATGAGATTGGGAATCTTCCCCTTGCATTGCAGGCCAAACTACTGACCGTACTGCAAAACAGGAATATCACCCGAATCGGAAGCAACAAAGTCATCCCCGTTGATATCCGGCTCATTTCCGCCACCAATAAAGACATTCCGGAAATGGTGAAACAAGGAATATTCCGCGAAGACCTGTTCTACCGTATCAACACCATCCACCTGGAAATCCCTCCATTACGGGAACGGGGAGACGACATACTCCTGTTCATCGAAACTTTTCTCCACCGTTTCGCATCAAAATACCAACGTCCGGAAATGCGGATGCATGAGCAAACGATTGAGAAACTACGCTCCTACCACTGGCCGGGCAATATCCGGGAATTACAGCACACTATCGAGAAAGCCGTTATATTATGTGAAGGCAACGTGATACGTCCCAAAGATATTCTGGTAAAACAAACCTGGAAACCGCTGACCACCAGCACTGTCCCCAATCTGGAAGAAGTGGAAAGACAGGCCATTGAAACAGCTATTCTGCAAAATAACGGAAACCTGACTGCCGCTGCCGAGCAACTGGGAATCAGCCGTCAGACACTCTATAACAAACTAAAACGCTTCAAACCCTGAACAACACATGATATTCAGCCGACACATCTATTGGATTATATTGCTACACGTCATGCTCATTCTCGTCACCTCGGGAACAGGTGCCTGGCTTATCATCTCACAACGCGGATTTGTAACAGGCACATTATTGATTGTCTGTTCCCTCTTCCAAATCAGCGGACTGGTGAACAAGCTAAATTCATTCAATCAAAAGTTGCGTATCTTTTTCGATGCCATAGAAGATAAAGACAATATGCTCTACTTCCCCGAACACCACGTCAGCAAGGAACAGGAAAAGCTGAACCGTTCTCTCAACCGCATCAATCTACTGCTCGCCAAAACCCAATCTGAATATTCCAGACAGGAACACTTCTACCGCTCACTCCTGGAAG
Source organism: Bacteroides sp. f07 (assembly GCF_042854785.1). Classification (NCBI taxonomy): domain Bacteria; kingdom Pseudomonadati; phylum Bacteroidota; class Bacteroidia; order Bacteroidales; family Bacteroidaceae; genus Bacteroides; species Bacteroides sp. f07. The sequence continues at coordinate 2,846,280 of NZ_BAABXI010000001.1, forward strand.
AAGTGCCCAGCGGGGTATTGGCATGGGATTCTACCGGAAAGATAATCATGGCAAACAGTGCCGCCCTCTCCTTGTTAGACTGCCAGCAATTAACCCGATACCGGCAATTGGAGTCCCTGTTGCAAGAAAAAGGGAGAAAGGAACATCTCAGCCTTTCGGAAAGCCGGATGAAACTACAAGATGAGACAATCACCCTCTTATCTATCAAGGATATCGGCGACGAACTTAGCGACAAGGAAAGTGAATCATGGAACAAACTAAGCCACGTGCTCACCCATGAAATAATGAACACCATTGCTCCCATTATCTCCCTGTCGCAAACACTATCCGCCTATCCGGACATCAACGAAAAAGCGGTTCGCGGGCTCCGCATCATTCAGGCGCAAAGCGAACGCCTGTTACAATTTACCGAATCATTCCGTCACCTCTCCTACCTGCCCCAACCCGAAAAGAGACTTTTCTCACTTTCGGCAACCCTGCAAAATCTCCGGGAACTCCTGTCCGGCGACTTCAAAGAAAACAATATCGCCTTCACACTGACCTGCCGTCCCGAAACAATTTATATGAAAGGCGATGAGAACCAACTCTCCCAAGTCCTGCTCAACCTTCTGAAAAACGCCATGCAAGCGCTGGAAGGAAAGAAAGAAGGAAGAATCAGTATCCGCGCACAGCAAGACGAACGCATATCCATTGACATTGAAGACAACGGCTCAGGGATTTCACCCGAGTTACAAGAAAAGATATTTATTCCTTTTTTTACTACCAAATCAGAAGGCAGCGGCATCGGATTAAATCTATGCAAACAAATCGTCCGCCTTCACGGCGGGCATCTCACCATTCAGGAAAGCAAACCCGGCAAAACAGTTTTTCATATTGATATGCCATTATAAAACAAACCTTTCCACCTCTTTGAGTGTTTATTGTGTAAACGAATTACTTACACGATATGAGCATCAAAGAACAATACTGGAAATATTCCCTCATTGTCATTATCCTGTTTATGGGAGTTATCATCTTCCGGCAAATCACTCCCTTTCTAGGGGGATTGCTGGGAGCACTTACCATCTATATACTGGTACGTACGCAAATGAACCACCTGACGGAAAAGCGGAAAATGAAACGCAGCGTCAGTGCGCTACTGATTACGGGAGAAACCATATTAGTGTTTCTTGTCCCTCTCGGATTGACAATATGGCTGGTAGTGAACAAACTTCAGGACATCAATCTGGCCCCGCAGACTCTCATCGAGCCTATCCAGCAAGTAGCGGAGTTTATCAAGGAAAAGACAGGATATGATGTACTGGGCAAAGATACATTGTCATTCATCGTCTCCATTCTCCCCCGCATCGGACAGATAATCATGGAAAGTGTCAGCAGCCTTGCCATCAATCTGTTCGTCATGGTATTTGTACTTTACTTCATGTTGATAGGCGGGAAAAAGATGGAAGCATATGTCAATGCCATTCTCCCGTTCAATGAGTCAAACACGCAGGAAGTGATTCACGAAATCAATATGATTGTACGTTCCAACGCTATCGGTATCCCTCTGCTGGCTATCATCCAGGGATGTGTTGCCATGATAGGCTATCTTATCTTCGGAGCGCCCAATATTTTACTATTAGGTTTCCTCACCTGTTTCGCTACCATCATTCCGATGGTGGGCACTGCCTTGGTATGGTTTCCCGTAGCCGCCTACCTTGCCATCAGCGGGGACTGGTTCAATGCCGTCGGACTCACTGCATATGGAGCTATTGTCGTCTCACAGTCCGACAACCTGATTCGTTTTATCCTTCAAAAGAAAATGGCAGACACCCATCCGCTGATTACCATCTTCGGAGTAGTCATCGGTTTACCGATATTCGGATTTATGGGAGTTATCTTCGGCCCGCTATTACTCTCGCTATTCTTTCTTTTTGTCGATATGTTCAAGAAAGAATATCTGGATTTACGAAATAACCTGCCTTCGAGATGAGGGACTACCGAAAAAATGCGTACTTTTGCGGTCGTAAAAACGACACTATAATTCAATGGAAGCATTTACATTCAATACTGTCGAGCTGATTCTTTTATCGGCGGCAGGTATTCTTTTTATCATTCAGCTTATTTACTATTTCGGTTTGTACAACCGGATATACGTACGTAACAGAGCAGTGCGCAAAGAGGAAGTTCACTTCACACGGGAATTGCCGCCACTTTCCGTCATCATCTGCGCGCGCAACGAAGCTGATAACCTGCGTAAATTCCTTCCAGCTATCCTGGAACAGGATTACCCACAGTTTGAAGTCATTGTCATCAACGACGCTTCCACCGACGAGACAGAAGATGTGCTGGGATATATGGAAGAGAAATATCCCCATCTCTATCATAGCTTTACACCGGACAGCGCCCGCTATATCAGCCACAAGAAACTGGCTCTGACCTTAGGCATCAAAGCCAGCAAACACGACTGGCTTGTATTCACGGAAACGAACTGCCTGCCCGCAAGCAACCAATGGCTGAAACTGATGGCACGCAACTTCACCTCGCAAACTCAAATCGTACTGGGATACAGCGGATACGACCGCACCAAAGGCTGGCTGCACAAACGTGTCGCATTCGACACCTTATTCCAGTCATTACGCTACCTGGGCTTCGCCCTGGCAGGAAAACCATACATGGGCATCGGGCGCAATATGGCTTACCGCAAAGAATTATTCTTCAAGCAAAAAGGATATTCCAAATATCTGAACCTGCAACGCGGAGAAGACGACCTGTTCGTCAACCAGATGGCAAACAACACCAATACCCGTGTGGAAACGGACTTCAACGCGACCATGCGGATACAACCCGTTTACCGTTATAAAGACTGGAAAGAAGAAAAAGTCAGCTATATAGCCACCTCACGCTTTTACCGCGGAGCACAACGCTACTTATTAGGTTTTGAAACCTTATCACGCCTGTTATTTTACGTTGCCTGCATCGCCGGTATCGTATTCGGCATCCTTAGCTTCCACTGGGTAGCAGCAGGCATTGCGTTATTACTCTGGCTGATTCGCTACACCGTGCAAGCCGTTATCATCAATCAGACTGCCAAAGAAATGGGCGGCAACAGGAAATATTATTTCTCACTGCCTGTATTCGATATCCTGCAACCGATACAATCATTAAATTTCAAACTCTGCCGCTTCTTCCGGGGTAAGGGAGACTTTATGAGAAGGTGACAAACTCGTTCACTTATATATAGAAGAGAAAAGGGATTTACTCATATCTCATAGAACTTGCCGGATTGATTTTAGTAATCAGGAACGAAGGGCCTATCAACATCAGGACGGCAGCCAGCAATGTGCCGATATTAATCAGAAGGAAAAGCAGGATATTGAAAGAAACCGGAACGGTATCCACATAATAGGTCTCCGGATCGAGCCTGAAAATACCGAACCGGGATTGAAGGATACAGAACGCCAGCCCGATAGCATTTCCCCAAAGCATACCTTTGCCAATCAGGAAAACAGCAAACCAGAGGAAGGTCTTACGAATCGTAAAATTGGTAGCTCCCAAAGCCTTCAGGATACCAATCATATTCGTACGTTCGATAATGATAATCAGCAACCCGGAAATCATGGTAAAACCGGCAACGCCTACCATCAGAATCAAAATCACCCACACATTCAAGTCCAACAAATCAAGCCATGCAAATATCTGGGGATTCAACTGTTCGATGTTACGCACATAATACACGCCGCCCAGTTCATCCTGTTGGTTGTCAGTGTCGACCGCTATTTCATACGTCGTATCTTCGAGCTTATCATAATCTTTCACTTGAAGTTCCACCCCGGTCACCTGCTCCGGCTGCCAACCATTTAAGCGGTTCACCAGGTTCAGGTCAGTCAATAAAAAGAGATTATCGTATTCGGAAAAGTTCGTCTGATAAATCCCGGCAATAGTCAACCGACGCGCACGGACATCGTCCTGTATATAATAGGTATATATTTTATCCCCCAGCTTCAACTTCATCTTCGTAGCCAAAGCCTTGGAAATAAGCACTTGATTGCTGGAAACCGAATCACTGAAAACGGGAATCTCGCCTTCCAACAGATACTCTTGCATGAAACGAGGGTCAAACTCCGGCCCGACACCTTTCAGCACCATTCCCTGAAAAGCATCATCCGTCTTTATCATGCCCGGTTTGGTAGAGAAACGCTGTACATGGCTTATTTCAGGATAGGCGGCAAGGGCTGCCATCATGCTATCCCCTACCATAATCGGATGAGTCTCATAAGAACTCGCCGCATCCAGATTGGTAATCTGGATATGCGAACCGAATCCTATGACTTTATTCCGCACTTCACCTTTAAACCCGATAACCACCGCCACGGCAATAATCATCACAGCCAGCCCGATAGCAATACCCGCCATGGCAATGAGGACCGCAGGACGTGACACCTGCTTTCCGCCATCGCTTTCACGATAGATACGCCGGGCTATGAAAAGTGATAGAGACAATTTTCAGTGATTAACGGTTAGTGATTAATGATTAATCCACTCTTCCCGGATACGCTTCCAAAGCCTTCTGCAAGACAAAAAGCGCGCGGGTTAAATCTTCTTTCTTCAACACATAGGCAATACGGACTTCGTTGATACCGGAACCCGGAGTTGTATAAAAACCGGAAGCCGGAGCCATGAATACCGTCTGTCCTTCGTATTCGAAGTCCGAAAGACACCAGGCACAGAACTTGTCCGAATCATCTACCGGAAGTTTTGCCACCGTATAGAAAGCCCCCATCGGAATCGGAGAATAAACACCCGGAATACGGTTCAAGCCGTCAATCAGGCATTTACGACGTTCCACGTATTCGTCATACGTCTCGCGATAGTATTCTTCCGGAGCATCCAGTGAAGCCTCAGCAGCAATCTGTCCAATCAAAGGGGGACTCAAACGAGCCTGGCAGAACTTCATAACAGCGTCACGTATCTCTTTGTTCTTGGTAATCAGCGCACCGATACGGATTCCACATTCCGAATAACGTTTCGAAACGGAGTCAATCAGTACCACATTATTCTCGATGCCTTCCAAATGGCAGGCAGAGATATAAGGAGAACCGGTATAGATAAATTCACGATAAACTTCGTCGGAGAAGAGGAACAAATCATATTTCTTCACCAGGTCACGAATCTGATTCATCTCGCGACGGGTGTACAGATAACCGGTCGGGTTATTCGGATTACAAATCAGTATCGCTTTGGTGCGTTCATTTATCAGCTCTTCAAATTTCTCCACTTTCGGAAGCGAGAAACCTTCTTCGATAGTCGTGGCAATGGTGCGAATTTTCGCTCCGGCAGAGATGGCGAATGCCATATAATTGGCATAAGCCGGTTCCGGAACAATAATCTCGTCCCCCGGATTCAGGCAGGAAAGGAAAGAAAACAATACCGCTTCCGAACCACCCGATGTAATGATTATATCGTCTGCCGTCAGGTTGATATTGAACTTTGCATAATATCCTACCAGTTTCTCGCGATAGCTACGGTAACCTGCGCTGGGACTGTATTCCAGCACTTTGCGGTCAATGTTGCGTATCGCGTCAATCGCGGCCTGAGGAGTGGGCAGGTCAGGCTGTCCGATGTTCAGGTGAAATACATGGACTCCGCGTTGCTTGGCAGCGTCTGCCAAAGGAGCCAGTTTTCTGATAGGAGATGCAGGCATCTCATTTCCGCGAATGGATATGGTTGGCATAATTTTAACTACAAATTACTTAATTACTATTTACTTTTTCTACTTGGAGTTGCAAATGTACGCAATAATTTGAATACAGAGACATAAAAACTTTAAAAACCTTAGCAAGGTTAAAAACGTTATGGGATTTTGAAAATAAAGCTATACATTTGTCATACGGAAAACTTAAAACAATATCATAATGACCATACACCTTATCTCATTCGCGTCAATCCTTCATAAACAAGCCACGCTGCGCAGTTCGCATGAAGGGATTTTAAGCGAACTCGAAAAATATTATACTGTCAAGCTTGTCGATTATCAAGATATGGATAAGTTGACAAGTGATGATTTCAAGATTATTTTTATCGCTACCGGCGGAGTGGAAAGACTGGTCATCCAACATTTCGAACGCCTTCCCCGCCCTGCCATCTTACTGGCGGATGGCATGCAGAACTCACTTGCAGCCGCCCTGGAGATATCTACATGGCTTCGCGGAAGGGGAATGAAAAGCGAAATCCTTCACGGTGAATTGCCGTCCATTATACAACGTGTACATATACTTTATAATAATTTCCGGGCACAACGTTCTTTATTCGGCAAACGTATCGGAGTCATCGGAACTCCTTCTTCCTGGCTGGTTGCCAGTAATGTTGACTATCTGCTGGCAAAACGCCGTTGGGGCATCGAATACATAGACATTCCGCTGGAACGTGTCTATGAACATTTTCAACAAATCACAGATGAACAGGTGGGTGCTTCCTGTGCCGCAGTCGCCTCGCAAGCTCTCGCCTGCCGCGAGGGAACTCCCGAAGATATTATCAAAGCGATGCGGCTATATCGGGCTATCAAGAAAGTATGCGAGGAAGAGAAACTGGAAGCATTGACATTGAGCTGCTTCAAACTGATTGAGCAAATCGACACTACCGGCTGTCTGGCATTGTCCTTGCTGAACGATGATGGAATAATGGCAGGCTGCGAAGGTGACCTTCAATCCATATTCACCCTGCTCGCCGTAAAGTCTCTAACCGGAAAAGACGGATTCATGGCAAACCCTTCCATGATTAATGCACGTACCAACGAACTTATATTAGCCCACTGTACCATCGGGCTCAAACAAACGGAAAGGTATATTATCCGTAATCATTTCGAGACAGAAAAAGGAATTGCCATCCAGGGACTGCTCCCGACGGGAGACGTGACTATCATAAAGTGCGGCGGCGAATGTCTGGACGAATATTACCTGTCTACGGGAACACTATCCGAAAATACGAATTATATCAATATGTGCCGTACACAAGTACGCATCCGCATGAATACTCCGGCTGAATACTTCCTGAAGAATCCATTGGGCAATCATCATATCCTGGTTCATGGAAACTATGAAGATGCATTAAACGAGTTCTTCTTGGCAAATGCTTGCAAACGAACTGAATAAACCCGTGCCACATTTTTGTATTATTCTTAAGTATTATAGGGGGGAAATACAAAAATGTGGCAGAGCTAATAATCAAACAGTTAAGTCTAAAAACGTCCTATTTTTAAGATAAGTTTACAAAAAACAATAGGATGTTTTTGCCTTTTTCTGAAGGGAAACTGCACTTTTCCTATATCGCACTAATAATCAAAAGATTACTATAACATTCATCTATTATCTTCATATCCAACAGGCAAGTATCTAATTACACTTATGCAACTGCCTGGACAGACAAGTGCAACAATGCGGTTACTCTTGTGTATCACTCCAGTTACACAAGTGCAACCGGATAATTCATTTAGATGAATTGATTAATAGAACGGCAGAAAAGATTAATAGACTAGGAAGAACTTACTAAATCTTCCTATTATTCATCCAAATCAACAGCGAAGTTAGATATTTATATCTTAGATACGGAAGAAACATTCAATGCAAGCATTTAATTGTTTCTTCCGTATCTTTTTATAATAGTATCATCAATCATTATTATCAGGCATACTGAAAGTATTGATTTCATTAGCAGCCAATGTCACTCCGGAAGCTATACTATAATGATAATATCCTCCACTATCTAATTTTATGCGGATCAGATGTCCCGCACCTAAAGTTTGCGCAGGAACAACGGCACGAAATACAGTATCCGATACTTTTTTCATAATAATCCATTCTTCAGTTTCAGCGTCTTTCAGCGTGGCGGTTTGCTTCAACAAATCCACGGTTACCGTACGTTTTGCCTTCATTTCGGCAGAAACACCCACTTTGTCCGAAGGCAAAATGACTTCCACCAATGCCAACTTGTGAGCAAAAGAAAGGGTAATGGAAGTATCGTCCGCAGTAGAAGTGGTATGACCCGCCAGAAGAAGATCACTTTGGTCATAGGCATCTCCTACAGACTGGTCTTTTGCCACCTGATGTTCAAATGTAGTAGTTGTGACAGAAGCTGAATAAGGATAATAACTATAAAAATTCACCGAACTTCCATCTATCGGGAAAGTGATGGCCTTCTCTGCATCCAAGTGATTGCCCTGATAGACATATTTCAGATTTCCCTGACCGTCTATCACATTCAAGCTACTACGATTGACCGCAAAAAGCCCCAACTCGTCATTTGCTACAAAAACAGTTTTATTGCCGGTAGTGGCAGTGCGGGTCAACGAAGAAATACCTATCTGAAAAGATACTTCTTTTCCTGCATTGGATGCAACAAGAGTATGCTCCATCTCCGCCTGTTCACAAGAGAATAAAAGACCGGATGCCATTATTATTCCCATCAGTATATTTTGTTTATTCATATTCGTTCGTATTTAAAAGATTACTATTTCAACTCTGTCATGGAAATTTCCGCTATATAGAAATCCAAATTAGCAACACTGGGATGGCCGAAAGCGATAAAGTAGTCAGCCAACGCCTGTTCGGTCGCTTCGCGGGAGTCCGCTTCCGCATGCCCATACGGATCCACTACCACTTTGGAAAAGTCGAAATCCAGCGTGTATTCCTGATACGTATCTTTCAGATTTACTTGTAGATATCCATTGTAGTTTCCTGAAGCGACAAAGACAGCAGTTTTCAAGTCTGTTCCATTGGCATTCTGAATAAAACACCGGAGATTCGTCCCATTTGTCCCTTTAGCTTTCAGCGTAATTCTGTATTTTGTCTTTCCGGCATTTTTCATACGATAGCCTGTATAGCCAGCAAACCATGACCCCTTGCTGATAAAAGTAGTACGAATGACATTGTGTCCTATTGTCTCATCTTTTTCTACGACAGATTTCAACTGACTTTCGTCCGGAGTTGCATTATTTCTTGTATAGAACCATGTACCTTCTGTTATTTTGCCTAACGGGTCATTCAAGCCATATACCATTGTTCCCAACGGTAAATCTTCAATCAAGGTTCCGATTAAGTTCTCACTTCCGGCCACTTCATTATTACTGCCATTCCCCCAATCAGCAATCGGTTCTTCATCGGTAACGACCTCTATTTTATTAAGTCCCACAGTGACACTGCAAGTATATCGCATTCCCGGTTTCAGTTCACTTATCTCTTCAGTCAAGCTCCACTGATATTCCCGGTTCATCTTTGATAATCTGATACTGGCAACATGGCTATCATCAATAACCGTAGGAAATACCTGCCCGGAAGCTCCATTGGCATCTTCTAAAGCTACAAAACTAATATCTTTTACCTCTGTAACCGCCTCAAACTGTCCCGATACTAAATTAAAATCCGCTTTTGTATTCATTCCGGCAACAGTGATAGCCGATTCTTCCAGATATTGATCTGTGACCCCATCCCCCGCAATCAACTTGAATATAACTTCCGACAATACAGGACGAAGTTCAAAAGTCACCCTATTATTATCCTTACTTAACCCCTTACCATTGCCGGCATATAAAAAGCTAAAATTAGCAGCAGTTGCCTGATTGCTTACATTCAACGGATACCTGTCATCCGTCAAATCCTCTTTCCATGGATAATAAGCAATGATATCCACTTTACTTCCATCCTGCGGATAATAAAGCACATCCTCCTTGGCGGTCGGAGTAAAATAACCCAGCGGCTCCACAGTGGTCTGGTATTGCACATTCTGATAAGATGCCACACACTCCGCCGTATTCTCTTTCAGCATATACATCCCGACAAATTTACCGGCTTTCCAGATTTCTCCTTCAGTTTCCGGATCAAAAGTATAAGCTTTACCGGACAATACAGCCGGAATCTGCTCCAATCGGCTGTCTTCCGTATCGCTATTCTCACATCCGCAGAAAAAGGATGCAATGAACATTCCTGTAATTATATTGAATAACTTATTTTTCATATTGGTATTCATTTAAAAGTTTTTCATTCGTTGTCTATAAATTCACCGTCACAGATTTGCCGCACAACATCCCTTGCGGCATGGCTACTGTTATCCGTTTACCGCCATAATCCACTATGATTTCTTTGCAATCCGGATTCATCGTCGCATCCGCAACAGACAATTTGTCTTTATCTATCAGCACTGCGCAAGGAGCCGATACGGACAATTCTCCGCGAGAAGCCTTCAAGCGAGTTCCCTCTTTATAAAAGACCGCTTCCACCACTTCACCGTTATTATTCTCAACAGCCTGTACCAGCGTATCATTGCGCAATACCTGAAATGGCAGTTTGTCCGCAGGCATTTCATCGCCGGCATACACTACATAGCCATAAGTATCATCCACCGGAGTCCGGGAATGGTCTATCCACAGACGAAGGATATCTACTTGTCCGGGCAAGTCCTTTTTCCCTTTGTTGGCACCATTCCGTCCCACCCAGTCCGTTTTTTTGGTTTCGTAAACAAAAGAAGCGTTTCGGGTATATTCGGGCAATATAGTATAAGAGAATTTACCTTTCTGCATCACCCACACAGGCTTGTCGCCCACAAAGAATGACCATACTCCCTTCCCTACCGGTATTTGCCTGCCATCCTGCATCGCCAACACATCACTTTCATGTAACGTCTGATCAATCGTAGTGCGAATCGTTCCCTCCATTTGCGGATTCAGGTTAGTGATTCCGGCTCCCAAAGCTATCATATAATCTCCCAGCATGAAATAGGATTTGTAAGCCTTTACACCATAAAGAACTTCGTTTTTCCGAACATTATTTCCTTTATCATTCACACCCTCCTTTTCCGAAGCGTTCATCTTCTCAAAGAGATAACCTGCAACGGCATTCTCTCCGCCATTCGTAGCCGCAGCAGCGAAATTATGCTTGCTGCAATACCCTCGCCAGTTAGTAACCGGCACCAGCCTGTCCATTCCTTCTCTAGCCGTGACTCCCGGTGTGGCGGTCACATCCCAGGCACCGATTACCTGAGCATACTCATTTCCACGTTTCTGAAACAAAGTCATGCCATCCGTAGGATAGAAATTATAGGCATCAGCGAATCCGGGAGCACTTTCAAGACCGTCGCAACGAACGGATGCCATATTCACAAAGATATGGTAACGATCATTTTTCTTTATCAACTTATCATTATTAAAGAACCAGCGCGTTCCGCTATATAATCCGGCAGGACAGCCGTTCATATTAATATTCCGCTGTTCCGCTTCTTTTTTGAAACTGTTCAGTTCATTCTGCTGCCGGGTATCAAAAGAGTCCGACCAGTCCTTCAACAACTGTCTCGCTATGCCCAAAGAACGGATATCCCTTTTATCAGGATTATATTGGGCGGTACTCCTATCTAAATACGGCAACGGATACCCTTTATAATAGAACCAGTTGCTACCCTCGATATAGTTGAACAACGTTTCTACATTATCCTTATCCAGTTTAGTTTCCCAAAGAGTGTTCTTTAAAGAAGTCAGCATACCAAGCGCACTCAATGTACCGTCAATAGGATATCCCCAAATCAGGCATTGCATTCCATGTCCCCAGCCAGCTCCGTCTGCGGTACAACCTTCCGTCCAAAAAGCCTCATCATAGACAGGTTGTGCCGTACGTCCGATTCCCCGCTTTGCCACTTCACTCAGCAGTTCAATCATCGGTACCGACTGATACATCACCGCTACCGGAAGCAACGAACGGTATGCCAATGCATTGCCACCTACCCACCAGACATGCTGACGAAAACGTTCAATCTGCACTACATTCTTATCCGTCTCGTCCTGCCGGAGAGGTTGTGTCCACGCCTGCAATCCCAATACTTTCAGCATATCGCAAACCTCCGTCAATTCCCGGTCTTTATTCTTTCCGGCTTCTACCTTATCCATCTGCTTCAGAAAACAGAAATAGGTATTAACCGCCGCCGTAGGAATGGCAAAACAGGAAGCATGAAAACGATGTACCCTATTGCTGCGGCTCACTTCCAGATTGCCATAATGAAGAATTGCTTTCTGACACTTTTTAAACACCTTCTTATCCAAAGAGTATCCCATACGGTCGGTACGGAACTCTTCCGCCACCTTCCAGATACGAAAGAATGCATCAGACAGAAGCTCTCCGACAGCTCCCTGGTCATTGCCCGCCATCACTTGTTGTTCTCTTTCTTCCAGGTCAGCGAAATGACCGTCATCCTGCCAGTGAGCAAGAATGTCCGGCAATGGCATAACACGCTTCAACTCATGACCGCGGTAAGGAGTGACAGCATAAAAATCACGGAAATGCTTTAGTCCTTTCTCCTTTTCCGCATCCAGCGGAGTCCGCTGCGCTTCTTCAAAATAGCGGTGATAATTATCGAAAGCCAATTGCCTTTCCGCATTCTGCGCAGACACCAGCGAAACGGCTGAAAAAGCAGCCACTACATATAAATATTTCAACCTTACCATAGTCCTCATCTTTCCTTAACTGTTATTTTTATCTCTCTTACTGCACTTTCCACATTCCACATATTGGCGTTACGCGCTACAAACGTCACGACATATTCACCCGGAGCCATATATTTATATGTGTATGAGGGAGCGGTCGTATCTAACGATTTGATGGGAGTTCCTTCATCGGGAGACACAGCCGAAGGATCAAGCTGCTGACTGATAGCCCATATTTCAGCCGGCAACCCGGTGTTATCTGACGAGGGTTGAAACAGAAGTCTCGTCGCACTCGGATTATAATTACCTGCCGGCTTTCCTTTCGGAAATACATACGTAAACCCAAATTCCTTTTCAGGATTGGTCATCTTGATTTCTTGTCCTTCCACCATTTTAGTCAACGTCAAAGGTTCAATATCGAAACGGGGCTGATACTCTTCCGAAGCCGGAGTCTCATACTGAAAAGCCAAATAAAACTTTTTATCCATATAGCCGGATAAATCCCCGTTATCCGTAACCGTTTCGGTAGTTACGTTAGGACATGTAGGAACTTTCCAGCCACCTGCCCCTGAAAGTTCCGTCCATGTGGCTTCTTCAATTCCCTGGGCAGTACAAAGTCCTTTAAAGTCTTCCGATACATAAATATGCATATTGGCACGATTCTGATAAGAAGGCTTTGTATATACCTGTTTCATCGTATACGACAAACTCATAGACTCCACATCCACCTTCAACCGGTCTTTATTGGCATATTTATGACCGTCTTCACCCGAATAAAACACGATATAATCCGGATTTCCATCAAAATCGAATGTCACTTCATCCCCGACGTAAATCTCCTGCTGTTCATTGCGAAGATTCACGCCAAAATCAATACTATCCACACTATCGGCATCACAAGAGGCAAAGAAACCGCCCACAAGCAATAATCCTACATATATATTTATCTTTTTCATAATGTTACTTTTAAGAATTACCAGTTTTCATTTTGTCCACACGTCGGGTTCGTGTTCAATTCGGCTTGGGGAATAGGAAGATACAAATGTTTCTCTTCCAGATTAATAGCCGGAACAGCTTTTACATTTGTCAAATCATACCCTATCCTGCTTCCATTTTCATCAGTTGCCTGTTCTTTCAGCAACCGTATCCGGTTAAAGAAATAATCTTTCCCATACCGGCGCAGTTCCATATGGCGTGGCACTTCGAAGCATAATTCCCGTGCACGCTCTTCACGCACAAACTCCCGGAAATCTTCTGCTCCGCTAAAATCACTTAAAGAAACCAAAGTTGCTCCAGCACGTCTGCGCACATCATTCACTGCATCGACAGCTTCCTGAGTAGGCCCGCCATTTACTTCATTGGCACATTCGGCTATCATAAGCAATACGTCGGCATAGCGCATTACCGGAAAATTAATTGAAGAGTTGTTACGTGCCCACGGGCGTACCGGATCATATTCCGCTCTCCATTTACCCGGATTTCCATCTTCCTTTTTAGCTTTTTCCGCATCAGTAAGAGGAGTCTTTACGGCTTTATTGTTGTTCGTCTGATAGGTATAATCTCCAAAATTCCACCATTTACGTGCATCTTCTTCTTCATACATCTTGAAAAGGATACGCGTTCCATCATACCAGGCATAAGCAAAAGGAGTGTCCGGATCGGTCTGAAGCCCCTGGCTGATACCAAGATATAATCCCACCTTACCGCTTTCATTAGTCTTATCCATTCCATTTCCATAGAATTCCACCTCAAACATACTCTCCCGGTGAATTAAATCGTACTGATTGGAACACATATTTATAAACATGGCACGATATCCGTTCACACCGTCCGTTTCGGGATAAAGCTCATGAAGCCTGCTCTTCTTCACTTCACGTGCCCATTTCAATGCTTCTCCCCATGTGTCCGCTTCTACCGGATAACCGGCTTCCCACATATATGCACGAGCCAATAACGCCTGCACCGTTGTCTTTGAAATACGCCCCGGAGCATTCAGTTCGTCCGCCGGACGACAAGCCTGTTCCGCATCCAGCAAATCCTGAATAATCTGTTCATAGATTGCAGATTGCGGAGATTTTTTCAGTTGTTGCTGAGAAAGATCGCGCACCACTTCCAGACGTAAAGGTACTTCTCCCCAGAATGCAACGAGATTCATATAATAGAGAGCACGCAATGCTTTCGCCTCTCCGATAAACATCGCTTTTTTCTGTTTGCCACCGCACTCTTCTTCGGTACGGGACTCAATTGCGGGAATGTAGTCATTCGCCCGGTTGATGCCCTCGTATAAATCCTTCCATGTAGTCTCGATGCTAGCATCCGTATTATTGTAATTATAAGTGGAAACCTGGACATTATCTATTCCATACGAACGATTATAGACACAGATATCAGTACCAGCATCCAAGTCACCCCACAGGTTTTGTCCGTAAGTTCCCACTGCTCCCAATTTGTCATAGACTCCTGTAAGCCCTGCCATACAGGTTGTTTCATCATGGTAGAGGTTGTTTTCATCCAGACTTCCATACACCTCTGTATCCAGAAAATTGCAAGACGAGAAAGCTAAAGCTGCTATTGCTATATATATTATTTTTTTCATGATATTCTCCTGTTTATAACTAGTTATAATCCTAATTTCACACCAAAAGTATATGAAGTAGTTTTGGGATAAGCCGAATAATCGAATCCGCGCGTCAATGCAGAGTTGCGGGTAGAGACTTCCGGATCATAACCGGTGTATTTCGTCCATGTCCACAAGTTCTGTCCGCTCACGTAGAGTCGTAAAGAAGAGATTCCCAAACGTTTAATCAATTTTACGGGGAAATTATATCCCAGTTGCACATTCTTCAAACGAAGGAATGAAGCATCTTCCACTACTCTGCTTGTATTGATATTGCCGATATCCCCTTTCACCCGGCACAGATAATTCGTATAATTACCTTCCGTATATGTACCGTCACCATTATCAATACGCGGTGTCCAATGGTCTTTGGCCGACGCCAACAGGTTTGCATTTCTGGACGTCATGTTTTCCAACTTATAACGGTTGTAATTAATCACATCATTACCATACGACCATTGGAAGAAAACACTTAAGTCAAATCCCTTATATTCAAAGTTGTTAGTAAAACCGCCGATATGTACCGGGAGTCCGTGTCCGATCACCGTCTGGTCTTCCGGTGTCACTTTTCCGTCTCCGTTCACATCACGCAACTTCATGTCACCCGGCTGAATATTATTACGGTCCTTCGTATTGTTAGGAATACCATCTTTCAACACGAACACTCCCGGAGATACCTCATTGAAGTCCGAATATTGATAAACCCCGTCATACACATATCCATACATTTCTGAAATCGGATGACCGACACGGGCAATATAGAGATTCTGAATGGTAGGATATTGAATATTGGATACCCAAAAATCCTGATCACCGGAAAGCCCTGTTATCTTACTCTTGTTGAAAGAGATATTGAAACCTGTCGTCCATTTGAAGCGTCCCTTTCCGCCAACAAAGTTTACGGTATTGAAAGCAAATTCCAGTCCGCGGTTGCGAATACTGCCAATATTCTGCTGCACCTTGCTGAAACCCAATGATAAAGGAACTTCCGCATCCAACAAAAGATCTTTGGTTTCTTTATTATAAATATCGACCTGACCGGTAATGCGATTATTAAGGAATCCGAAGTCCAATCCGATATTCGTTTGATAAGTAGTCTCCCACTTCATGTTCTTATTAGCCATTTGTGAAATATAAATGGCAGGATTGTCTATATTATTGCCGAAAGCATAATTCTGATCGCCCAGGAATAACAATTGGGACGGATAGTTCTTATACGTATTACAGTTACCGGTAGCTCCCCAGCCGGCTCTCAGTTTCAGGTTCGACAGCCAGGTACGGGTTCCTTTCATAAACTTCTCTTCCGAAATACGCCATCCGAAAGAACCGGAAGGGAAATATCCCCATTTGTGATAAGGAAAGCGGGAAGTTCCGTCAGCACGCACGGTCGCTGTCAGTAAATAACGCGATTTCCAGTCATAATTGAAACGGGCGAAATAAGAAGCAATCCGGTCATCGAAATTTGTGGAAGTCAATTTATCCGGCGTACCGTTAGATATTCCCCAGAATCCGAGTGCATCCCACGGCACCATAGAAGAGCTGGCACCCAGTACCGATACGTTTTTACTATTCAAAGAACCGCCCAACATAGCCGATATATTATGACCTTTCACTTTTTTCCGATAAGTCAATGTATATTCATTCGACCATCCCGTCCATTCTTTATACGAAAAGTTTCCATTCGAATGTTTGGCGGAATATTTGGGATCTCCCCAATAAGTATCCGCATTATTATAAGCCTCACTGCGATCTGTACGCCAGTTGTAGGCAAAAGTAGCCCTAAACACCAGGTTTTTGGCAATATCCCAATTCAAATAAGCATTCATGCTCAGTTGCCGGCTTAATGTCTTCGAATACATATTCTCAATCGTTTTCACCGGATTATAAGGATAGTTCGGGTCTTGTTGCATCAAATCGTCCTGCACCTTATCCGGATCGGTATAATATACCGGTTGATAGGCCAATACCTGATAAAGAAAATATTGTGTGGCCCCACCTCCGCCTTGTGAAGGAGCCGACCCTTTGGAAGTATTATTCGAAAAATTAAAAGTAAGACCCGCTTTCACTTTCTTCGAAATCTGCTGGTCGAGTGTAGCACGAGCTTTCAGGCTCTCATAAGATGAGTTGACAATAATTCCCTGTTGATTATAATAAGAGATACTCGAACTATACTTGGTACTTTTGGTACCGCCGCTCAAAGCAATGTGATGATTGGTCATCGGTGCGGAACGGAACACTTTATCCTGCCAGTTGATGGAAGGAATATTTGCGTAATCTTCCAATACCCGGTTACGTCCCAAAGCTTCATCGTACCGATAAAAAGTTCTTGCCATCTCCGAAGCAGTCTGCGCTTCTTCCTGAAAAGCTACATAATCCTGTCCTTCCAGCAACTTCAAGAATTTCGGTTTAGCCTGAAAAGTGATATATCCGTCGTATGTGACACGCGGCGCACTTTCCATACCGCGTTTGGTAGTGATGATAATAACGCCATTAGCACCGCGAGCACCATAAATAGCCGTTGCGGACGCATCCTTCAATACGTCGATAGATTCAATATCATTCGGATTCATTGCAGCCGGATTGGCATCTTCCGTAGCAAAACCGTCAATCACATACAAAGGACTGCCATCCGACGTTTCGGAAATGCTATTACTGCCACGAATGACAATATTAGCCTGCGAACCGGGTTGCCCGTCACCTGTAACTACCTGTACTCCGGCAATACGGCCACCCAAAGCCTGGTCGAAAGAAAGCACCTGGCTCTTGTTCAGATCCCCCATATCAACTTTGGCTACCGAACCGGTCAAATCACTTTTCTTCACCGTTGCATATCCCACGGCAACCACCTCATCCAGTTGTACTCCGTCTTCTTTCATCACCACAGTCAGCGTTTTCTTGTTTCCGACAGTCACTTCCTTAGTAGCATATCCGATAAAAGAGAACACCAGCACGGAAGATTGTTTAGGGACAGATACCTTGAAATTTCCGTTCAGGTCTGTTATCGTTCCCGTTTTTCCTCCTTTTACAGTTACATTAGCCCCGATAATGGGTTCGTTCGATTCGTCCATTACCTTTCCACTGACCGAAATCTGTGCAAAAGAGAAGGTAAAGGAACAAAGCGCCAATAATAATAAACTGACACGTTTCATACTTTGTCGATTTTTCATAATACGATTGTTCTAATTAATGCAAATTCGTTTTTTGTTTCAATTGTTATCCTGAAAACCAGTCTATTTACCTATATCCTTTTTACGTTTTAATGCTTCCAAAAAATAATAGTCCGCATAATTCAGCGGAACGTCAATCTCCACTCCATGAGGAATACTTCCTACCGAATGTTTCAGAATAAAACATCCGTTCGTTCCAATCTCCGCCCGATAAGCGGGTGTACTCAGGCTTTCCATGATTTTATCCGCCGTTCCTTTATATTTCATATCCGGCGCATAACCGCTCAGTTCGTACAAAGCGGAAGCTGTAATGGCAGCCGCCGATACATCCCGCGGTTCATTGGGAATATTCAAGGCATCATAATCCCAATACGGAATCAAGTCGGAAGGAAGTTTCTGATTCGTAAAGATGAAATTGTATATATTGCATGCTTGCGTCAAATAAGCAGGATTGCGGGTATACCGGTAACACATCGTATATCCGTAAAGTGCCCATGCCTGCCCTCTCGCCCAAGAAGATTCATCCGCATATCCCTGTGCCGTCTGTTTTTTGCGCACCTCTCCGGTTTCCGGGTCATAATCTACTACATGATAGCAACTGTTATCAGTACGAAAATGATTTTTCAACGTTTGATCGGCATGGCTGACTGCCATATTATAATAGGTGGAATCTCCGGAAAGACGTGTCGCTTCGAAAAGTAATTCCAGATTCATCATGTTATCAATAATCACAGGACATTTCCATCCCCTCTCCGCCTGCCAGCTATTGTTCACGTCCCACGATTGAATCACTCCTGCATTCGGACGAAAACGGGTTGATAACGATTTCGCTGTCCGGACAATGACTGAACGATAGTCCTTATTTCCCAGGCGCATCCCGTTCAGGAAACTGCATCCTGCCATAAAGCCCACATCATGATGCCAAGTGAGGTATTGCACCGAATCGAGCGCTTCCGTATATTTCACAGCCAGTGTTTCCCATTTTTTATCTTGTGTAAGATGATACAAATACCACATACTTCCCGGAAAGAATCCGCTCGTCCAGTCCCGATACGGAACATAAACTGTTTTTCCGTCCTTATCCAATGTACGCGGATTCAATACTTGCCCGCTTGCCTCTATTTGGTTGGTCATCAGAGAGTACTGTTCAACGGCATTATTCACATTATCCGGAATAAGTTCGCCGGTTGCAACCACTTTCGATTTGCATCCAATGAAGAATAAAACAGATATTCCTGCCAGAGTTAAGAAAGAGTTTCTCATATAATAAATATTAGTTTTGTTATTCACACCGCAAAGATAGCAGCCACCCGGAAAAAGCACCGAATCCTGAATCCATAAAGAATACATCATGCGTCTACACCCCTTCCCAACATACATTGGGGACTCTAAGCGTAGTATTTTTAGACTCAGAACGTACCTCTTATTTGCCACAAATCCATTGCAAAAAAAGCACATTCAAACAAAAAGACTTATATTTGCAGTCTAACCAACAATCTATTATAAAATGAATTTCGGCAAATTTTTATTTTATATGTATATCTTCTTGCTGTCCGCCCTGAAATGTACGGCGCAGGAAATATCCTTCAACCACCTGACTACGAACGATGGCCTTTCCAACAATTCGGTCATGGCTATCTATCAGGATGGAAAAGGCTTTATGTGGTTTGGTACCCGAAATGGTGTAAATCTCTATAACGGCAACAGATTCATCACCTACAAATTTAGTAAAAACAATCCCAATAGTCTGATAGACAACAAAGTATTACACATTACCGGTGACGGAAAAGACGAGATTTATATCATAACCGCCCAAGGTATTTCTGCATTTAACACAGCCCGAAATCAATTTAAAACGTTATTGCAGGGTACAACAGGAACCATGTGCTACCATAAACAATTGTATATTTCACAAAAGAATAAAATCTATCGATATGAAAACAAACGTTTTGTGCCTTTTTATGAATTGAAGGACTCCCCTTCTGTCAATATCAACGCCTTATATATAGAAGATGAATATACTTGGATAGGAACGGAAGAACACGGGCTGTTCCGGCTCGATAACAAACAAGAAGCCGTTCATCTCCTTCCACAAGGGAATATTACCAATATCTTCAAGGATTCTACAGGGAAAGTATGGATAGGCACTTGGGAACAGGGAGTTTATATCATCAACGGTGCCTCAATCTCCAATTTCAAACACAACGAGAATGACCCGACAAGTATCAGTTCTAATTTCGCGCGGAACTTCTGCGAAGACAAGGATGGGAATATATGGATAGGCACCTTCAACGGTTTAAATAAGTTCAATGCCTCCAACAATACCTTTACCCACTACCAGAAACAAGAGACGGACAAAAGTCTGACCAATTCGTCCATCTGGAGCCTGCTATGCGACAGACAAGGAACGATCTGGGCGGGAACCTATTTCGGAGGAGTCAACTATTTCAACCCCAAAAGCCAGATATACCGGCACTTCCAAGCTGCAAAAACGGAAAATAACGGCCTAAGTGCTCCCATAGTAGGATGCATCACGGAAGATAGCCTGCACAATGTATGGATAGGTACCGAAGGCGGAGGAATCACTAAATATAATCCTCAAACAAATACATTTCAATGGTACAAACACAGCAGCAATCCCAATAGTCTTTCACACAATAATGTAAAAACCATCTATTACGATCATCCTAACAAAATCTTATGGATAGGTACCCATATGGGAGGATTGAACAAGCTGGATCTTCGCAGTAACAAATTCACCCGTTATCATACAAATAGCGACAAGGGTTCTCTCCCTTCAAATATTATCCGGGAAATTGTTCCTTACAAAGACAATCTTCTTCTTGCCACTCACAAAGGAGTCTGCCAGTTTAATCCCAAAACTGAAAAAGCGGTTCTTTTATTTCAGGATAGTCCTATTAGCGGTACCGTATCGGTTCATGTAGATTATCAGGGAACGCTTTGGATCAGCGGAAACGGAGAAGGTGTCTATGCCTATCGGGACGATACAAAGAAAACAGAAAACTATAAACATAACCATGCGTTAGAACATAGTATCAGCAGCAATCATATCGGACGCATCTACGAAGACAGCCAGAAAAGACTATGGTTCTGTACTTCCGAAAGCGGTGTTGATTTATATAAGCACGAAACGAACGACTTCGAGAACTTCGACGAACAAAAGAATGGCTTGGGAAGCAACTGCGTATATGATGTATGCGAGCTTTCTCCGAATAAGATTTTATTCACCACCGATATCGGGTTCTCTATTCTGGACTATCCCAGCCGCAAATTCACAAACTATACGAAAGAGAACGGACTTCCCCTATCTGCCATTAATGAACGTTCTGTTTTTAAAGCATCCAACGGAGACATCTATATCGGAGGAACGGACGGTATGATTTCTTTTCGGGAAGAACATATCAACTATGTCCCCCAAAGCTATCAAATCCATCCTTTCAGCTTGTCTGTCAACGGGCAAGCCGTACAAGTCAACGATGACAACGGGATTCTGCAACACTCTCTTGCCAACAGCTCTCAAATCACATTGAAGGCCGACCAGTCCATGTTCAGTATCGAATATGCCATATCCAATTATATTCCTTCCAACAGGGATGACCTTGAATACTTTCTGGAAGGTTTCTCCAAAAACTGGACCGGCCTGTACGGACAGCACACTATCACCTATACCAACCTGAATCCGGGAAAATACACATTAATAGTACGTGCCAAAAACAATCAGCTCATTCCCGAAAGTCATCTCGATATTAAAATATTACCACCGTTCTACCGCACTGTCTGGGCTTACTTACTTTATACGCTTTGCATCGGTGTTATCCTCTATTTCATCGTCCGCACTTACAAGAATCGTATCAAACTTCAGGAGTCTCTGAGATACGAACAAAAACACGCGGAAGATATCGAACAGCTCAACCAGACAAAGCTCCGTTTCTTTACGAATATCTCCCATGAGTTCCGCACTCCATTGACACTCATCATCGGGCAGATGGAAATGCTGTTACAGGCACGTTCCTTCGCGCCTTCCATTTACAACCGGATTCTGGGTGTATATAAAAACTGCCTGCAAATGCGTGAGCTGATTACCGAACTGCTCGACTTCCGCAAACAGGAGCAAGGATATATGACAATCAAAGTGAGCGAACACAACCTGGTAGACTTTGTATACGAAAGCTATCTGTTGTTTCAAGAATATGCCGCGCAACGGCAAATCACATTCAGATTTAACAAGGCACAGGACGTAATTCCGGTCTGGTATGATAAAAAACAACTTCAAAAGGTGATGAACAACCTGATATCCAATGCATTCAAGCACACCAAAGAGGGAGGAAAAATCACAGTTTCCGTGCGTAAAGGCAACAAGGAAATAGTGATTGAAGTTACCGACAACGGTTCCGGCATCACCCAGAAAGACTTGAACAAGATCTTTGACCGTTTTTATCAGACCGAACAATCAACTTCCCCATCTTATATGGGAACAGGAATCGGATTGGCACTGACCAAAGGTATTATCGAGCTGCATCACGGAAGTATAGAAGTATATAGCGAACCGGGCGAGGGAGCGACCTTCAGTGTACATCTCCAAACGGGCAAGGAACATTTTACACCCGAACAAATCTGCGAATCCGAAGAAGACTCCCCTATTGAAGGAAACCTGCTCCCGGACTTTGCCCAAAATCTTCTGAGCGAACAAGAAACCTTAAACTCCGACTCCTATGCCGAGAAAAAACGGGATATAAAAATTGTCATTGTGGAAGATAACGAATCTCTCCGGGAAATGCTCGCCGGCATATTCGCCCCATTCTACCAGGTGTTCACCGCTTGCGACGGAGAAGAAGGATGGGAGAAAGTGCAATCGGAGCATCCTCATCTTATACTAAGCGATGTTGTAATGCCCAAAATGTCGGGAACTGACTTATGCAAGCTAGTCAAGGAGAATTTAGAAACCTGCCACATTCCGGTGGTACTCCTCACGGCAAGAACGTCTATCGAACATAGTATGGAAGGGCTGCGCCTGGGTGCCGATGACTACATAACCAAACCATTCAATGTCAACATCCTGTTATCCCGTTGCAACAATCTGATTAACAACCGAATCATGTTACAGGAGAAATTCAGCAAGCACCCGCAGGAAACCCCGCAAATTATAGCTACCAATCCGATGGACAAGGAGTTTATAGACAAAGCCATGAAAATTATAGACCAGCATATAGACAACATGGAATTCAATGTAGATATGCTTGCCCGTGAAATAGGAATCGCACGAAGCAAGCTATTCACCAAGCTGAAAGATATCACCGGCAAAACTCCGTATGACTTCATTGTAACCATCCGTTTAAAACGGGCGGCAATCTTGTTGAAAGAGCATCCGGAACTGAATATATCGGAGATATCCGACAAACTAGGTTTTTCGTCTCCACGGCAGTTCAGCAAGAGTTTCAAAGAAAAATATCAGGTAGTGCCGCAAGCATATCGAAAAGGAGAAAGTGACGAAAAGGCGGTTTAAAACAGTTTTTGGATTCAGGAAGCACCTATTTGGGACTTTAATACCACTTTCTTTAGAAGAAAAGTCACTTTCTTTGCTTCCGAAAACTAATTAAAAATTAAAGCAATGGCTATGAAAACTTATTATCCGACTCTTTTATCCCTAATCTTTGTGCTATATGCGATGCATACTCATGCTCAAAAACTAGAAAACTTACTAGTCATGAAACAACAATCACAGAATGAGTTGTTTCATCGATTGGGCAAAGCTCCCCGCACTCCGGCTTTTGAATGTGAAGGATATTGGAGTTGGGGAAGTTCCGTTATCAAAGGAGAAGACGGAAAATATCATATGTTTGTTTCCCGCTTCCCTAAGTCACTGCCTTTCCATCCGGGATGGATGATTGCCTCGGAGATTGTACATGCTGTATCCGATGCACCTGAAGGTCCTTACCAATTCTGCGACATTGCCCTGCCGGCACGTGGTGCGCAATATTGGGACGGACGCTCCACCCACAATCCGCGTATCCTGAAGTACAAGAACAAATATTACCTTATATACATGGGTTCTACCCACCCATTCGGTGAACCGACTTATGATGAACTGACATTAAGCAGCCCATGGTGCATCGTCGGACGTGTCAATAAACGCATCGGATTGGCTGTTGCAGATTCTCCTTACGGTCCTTGGAAACGTTTCGACGAACCGATATTAAAGACAAAAGCCAATACTTTCTATAGCTATTTAGCATCCAACCCTTCGCCTGTTATCCAAGAAGACGGCTCGGTGATGATGATTTTCAAAGGAAGGGCTCATACTGAAAACGGCAAATACTCGGACATGGCATTAGGAATCGCTTATGCTCCCAACATTGAAGGGCCTTACACGGTATTGAACAATGACCAGCCCATCTTCCAGGTAGACGGTCAAGGAGAAGCCGAAGATCCGTTTTTGTGGAAAGACTCTAAAGGGTATCACGCCATTTTCAAAGATCACGTAGCCAAATATACAGGCGAAAGAGGTGGCGGAGTCATGGCTCACTCGGCCGACGGCATCCATTGGACTGTAGATAAAGACCCGAAAGCCTATTCACGCACCGTAGAATGGGAAGATGGAAAAGTTGAAATGCAAGGACAACTGGAACGCCCGTTCCTTCTCTTTGAGAATGGAAAAGCCACACATGCCTTCTTTGCAACAATGGATGGTCCCGGCGGATTTGAGAACGCCACAAAATCATGGAATATGGTAATTCCTTTGAAGTAAGGGATAAAAGGTCTTTTTAGTACTAATATCGCAAATAAACTCTGAATGAGAAAGCAACTATTACTATTTCTTCTTATCACGTGCTGTACAGCTCATGCACAAAAGTCTTTCAGCGATTCGATAACACTAATCAAGAGGAATTATATACATGCAACTCTTGGTGAAGATGAAGGGAAGAGAGTTCTTCTCAAACAGCTTGCAACCATTCCCCGGGAGCAAGAAGTATCCGATCAGAATGTGATTGAGTTACAACAGCTATATCCTATTTCTTCCAAAGAAATCAAGTATCTCACAAATACTCTTTGTGCGGACGGATCATGGAAAGACATCAATTACAAAGATACTAAACGTTCCGGCTGGGAGCCCAAAATTCATGCAGAACGAATCTTGAAGCTTACCAAATATTATTATCAGAAACAGCAACAACTGAAACCTGCCCAAATATCCCGACTGGCTAACACAATCCACCAGGCAATGAATTTCTGGTTCAAACATGAGCTGGTATGTCCCAATTGGTGGTATAATCAAATCGGCATACCACGCACACTCGGACCGGCTTTCTTACTATTCGAAAAGGAAATGAATGAAGAAGAAAAGCAGGCAGCCGTCAAAGTCATGATGAACTCCGCTTTCGGAATGACAGGGCAGAATAAAGTCTGGCTGGCAGGCAATGTATTAATCAGAGCTATCCTGCAAAATGATTGGGAACTGGTTAAAGAAGCACAAAGAAACATAAGTTCTGAAATATTACTTGGTCAAAAAGAAGGAATCAAAGCAGACTGGAGCTTCCACCAACATGGTTCACAACAACAATTCGGTAATTACGGATTGTCCTTTATATGCAATATGAGTTTCTATGCGGAAATGTTTGCCGGGACTTCCCTTGCTTTTTCTAAAGAACAACAGAAAATTCTCACTTCTCTCCTACTCGAAGGTTATCAATGGATTGTATGGAGAGGATATTGGGACGTAAACGGATTGAACCGGCAACTATTCCGGAATGCGGATATCGACAAAGGATTCAAGTTGCTTTTTGCTGCATATTCTCTGATGAAAAGCAGCGAACCGGAAGTTTCAGGAAAAATACAAGAAATGATCAACCGGAATTCCATCTCTTCAAAAATTCCCGAAACGTTTACCGGAAACAAACATTTTTGGGAATCGGATTATACAATTCACCGTACTCCCCGATGGATGGCTTCCGTACGTATGGCTTCCGAACGAGTAATTGGTACAGAACTGGTGAACGAAGATAATCTGAAAGGATATTACATGGCTGACGGCGCGCTATACACTTATGTACGCGGAGACGAATACCATAACATTTTTCCTTTCTGGGATTGGAGAAGGATTCCGGGAATTACCACTTATGAAAGCAATGCCCCTATTCCAAATCCCAACAAAACTGATTCCCGAAATCACAGTTCTTGCGTCGGCGGAGTGACTTACGAGAACACAGGTATCACTGCCATGCAACTGAAACGCAATAAATTGGAAGCTAATAAGGCATGGGTATTCACGGATGATTACGTACTATGTATGGGAAGTGACATTCATGCGGACAGCACAGCTACTATTATGACGTCCATCGACCAACGATTCAGTAAAGGCAAAGTATGGTCTGATGGCAACAAACGTTTCTTCCATAATAATACAGGATATATTATATTACAAGCGGACACTTGCATCGCTCTGACCGAGAATAAAGAAGGACAATGGAAAGACTTCATGGGAATGTACAGACCCGAGGTCTTAAAAAATGAACTATTCTCCATTTATTTGAAACATCGCAAAGATATGCCTGCATCTTATATATATCTGACACTTCCAGCCACCACGCAACAAAAAGTTCGCAATTTCGACAGTAACTCTATCCGTATTATCCGTAATGACAAAGAAGCGCAAGCAGTTGTTATCAAAGATTTATGTTACGCAAGTGTTTATCATCCTACTCAAATATTAATAGAAGGTCAGAATCCGATAGCTATATCAGAACCGGGAACTTATATTATTCATACAAAAAAGGGGAATTTCGTTGCTCATAAACCTTTCATAACCGAAAATAACGGTAAGAATCTTCCATTTTTTGAATGAGCGATTCCACTTGAGGGATACTTAGGGAGATTAACCTCCCATGCTAGTAAAAATGACACTAAATATACAGAATAAAAAATCGGCCTCTATAATACGCTTCCAAATTTTATCGTTATATTTGCAAATAGAGTCAACTTATATACATTAAATGGAGTTTCCTAAAGCTTATGGAAGTAACAAGAATGAAGCCTTTGTAGAAATTGTAATAGGATTAAAGGAGGAGAATAATTATACATATGAATAACCAAATAAAACAAAATATTACAGAATATCAAAGTATTATAGAGTATATTCGTAATTCTATAGATGATGGGAAATGCGATTTTTATCCTAAATGTAAGAAGTTAACATTGCAATAAATGTAATATACCATTGGAATAATATATATGCAAACCGAATCCCAAAACATAGAATTCAAAGAATCCTGGCGCGATGAATATCTGAAATGGATATGCGGATTCGCCAATGCGCAAGGAGGTCTTCTTTACATCGGTGTAAAAGACAATGGCGACGTATGCGGTATACCAGACACTAAGAAGTTGATGGAAGATATCCCCAACAAAACTCGTGATATGCTCGGCATTCTGGTAGATGTTAATCTGAAAGAGAAGGATGAAAAGCAATATTTGGAAATTGCAACAGAGGCATATCCTTATCCGATCAGTTTTCGTGGCAAGTATTACCAGCGGAGCGGTGCAACCAATCAAGAGTTGAAAGGTGCGGCACTTGACCGTTTCATGCTTCGCAAACAAGGAAAGACCTGGGACAGCGTACCTGTACCTTATTTGAAAACTGAGGATTTAGACAACGCTACTTTCGACTTATTTCGCAAATATGCCAAACGAAGTGAACGCATGGAAGATGCTGATTTAATGGACAACAATCACGGTCTGTTAGAAAAACTTCGGCTTTATGAGGGCGATTATCTAAAACGCGCTGCTGCTTTGTTGTTTCATCCTGACCCGGAACGCTACGTGACCGGAGCTTTTGTAAAGGTTGGTTTTTTCCGTGAAGGAATGGATTTAGTATATCAAGATGAAGTACATGGCAATCTGTTTCAGCAAATTGTGAAACTAATGGACTTACTATGTACTAAATACATGAAAGCCATCATAACTTACGAAGGTATCCATCGAATAGAAACATTGCCTATACCGAGGGAGGCTTTGCGCGAGGCGTTATTGAACGCCTGCATTAACAAGGATTATGCAGAACCTTCTCCCATACAAATTCGCGTATATGAAAATAAACTGGAAATTGTAAATGGTGGTGTTTTACCAGACGGCTGGACAGTGGAAACACTACTATCTTCTCATCGTAGTTTCCCTTACAACCCCGATATCGCCAATACATTCTTTCGTTCAGGAGAGATTGAAGCGTGGGGACGTGGTATTGAGCGTATCATTATAGCTTGTAAGAATGACGGATTTTCCACACCGGAATTCCGTTACGATGTTTCAGGTATTTGGACGGTATTCAAGTTTGAGTATCCGGAAAGAGCAACTACCCAAAAGACTACCCAAAAGACTACCCAAAAGACTACCCAAAACCTGACGGAACAACAGCAGGCTATGCTATCTTTCTTAAAAGAGCATCCCGAAGCGACCCGAAAAGAGATAAGTGAAAGTCTTCTCAACATCACAGAAGATGGTGTTAAGTATAATCTTTCACGCCTTCAAGAACTTGGATTATTGGAGCGTGTAGGAGGTAGAAAACAAGGTTATTGGCAAATTATAGAGTAAAAGCTTATGGATGATTTAGGAGAATTTGAAAGTTGGCATGAGGATTTAATGGCATGGGAATGCTTTCAAGATGAACTTGACTCCACAACTTTTCTTCCACATCCAATTTGCAACTGAATTGGGAAATCTTGCCGTTTACGGCGATACGGCACATCACCGGCACAAGCCCGATTTTTTTCGGGACATTGCGTTTGAGATAGAATAATACTCTGAAAGTGCTTCTGCTCATAACTCTACTTTTTTGTTTGCAAAATTATTTATGGTAGAGCCGAATGACGGTAAGCAAAACACAGCGTATCGGTGCGAAGAATAGTAGAACTGCACAAATCTGCCCTTACATACTAACTGTATATCAGCATATCCGTAAGAGATGTGTTATATATAAAAGATTGGCGTGGATGTCTGTTGTTATCATCATCTTGTTGAAGGGTTTTGCTAGGACCTTAGTCAGAGATGTTGGTATTCAACAGCATCCATGCCTTTTTTGTATCCGGTCGGTTATCAAAATCCCCATAATAACCTTAAATCATACGCCCACCATCCGACATACAAAAGACTGGATGCATGTTGTACCACATCAACAAAATATATATCACCCACTATTGTGGAACACCTTAAAAAGAAGCATCATGTCGAAATGGATAAACATAAACGAAGCAGCGGTAAAGTATGGATATAACAAAGCAATCATCCAGCTCTGGGCGGAAATGAAAAGATTTCCCATATCATATGAAGAGGATACTCCTGCCATTGACGAGAAAAGTTTCCAAGAATTCATAGATAAATGTAAAAGAGGTATCACAGCAGAGTACATTGACACACTGGAAGAACTGTGTATTTCAAAAACAAGAATCTGTGATATTTATGTCGAAATCATTGGAAGACATGTAAAATATAAACACACAAGAAAAGGGGTATCAAAAGCCGGATTCCATCAGAATCCTCAGCTCTAGATACCCCTTATTGAAAAACAAACCCGGACGGTTCTTATTAAAACCAACTAATCGTCCGTCTACCCAATTTTATCAGAAGTCAAATTATACGACCTTTGTCACACTCTTTCCACAATCTTTCCCTGTCGGCAAAGCAATCGTAGCAGAAGTCTTTCCAATTTCCACTTTCATTTCTTTCAGTTGTGTGTTCATCGTCGGGTCTGTTACTGAAATTTTGTAGCCTTTTCCCTCTTTCTCGATAAGCAACACACAAGGAGCGGAAACTTTCACTGGGATTCCCTGCCATCTCAACGTTTCGCCGGCTGAATAGAACACAGCTTCCAGTACTTTCTTATCAGTTGACTGGACAGCTTGTACCAATGTATCATTTCTAAGCACTGCAAACGGATTCTTCTTCGCCGGAAGTCCTTCGCCTGCATACACAGCATAACCATATGTATCATCCTTGACTTCCCGGCCGTGGTCTACCCAAACACGGAGAATATCAGCCGTTTCCGGCAGATTCTTCTTACCTTTGTTCGACAGGTTTCTCTTCAACCATTCGTTGGGGCGAGTTTCGCAACAGAAGAATGCCTTTGATGTAAATTCCGGCAAAGGCATATAAGCGAAGCCGCCCTCTTGCATTACCCACAACGACTTACCTTTATTTATCAACGAGTTGACACCGGACGACGGTTCAAGCTGCTTCTTTCCGTCATACAGAGTGACTTTCCCTTGATGAGCAGTCTGCTCCATAGTAGTGCGTATCGTACCTTCCTGCTCCGGTTCCAGATTGGTGACGCCGGCTCCAAGAGCAATCATATAATCGCCCAGCATGAAATATGACTTATAAGCCTTTACCCCGAAAGCCACCGGATTGATGATGTTCACATCCTTTCTTTCCCTGGTCATAGCGTCCACTTTCTCGAAGATAAAGCCTGCCACCGCATTCTGTCCACCATCTGTCGCTCCACCTGCAAAGTTGTGCTTACTGGTAAATCCTCTCCAATTGGTAAACGGTTTCAGTTTTTCCTGTCCTTCACGGGCTGTAATTCCGGGCAGAGCCGTCAAGTCCATAGCTCCTATCACTTTCCGGTATTCATCCCCTTTACGCTGGAAATAAGTAAGTCCGTCATTCGTATAGATATTATACTCATCTGCAAAGTTGTTGGCACTTTCCAAACCGTCACAACGGTTGGAAGCCATATTCACCAGCATATAATAATCAGCATTACGCTTAATCAGATCATCATTATTGTAAAACCAGCGCGTACCGTTATAGTGCCCTGCCGGATAACCGTCCATACGGATATTATCTTTTCCCGCTTCCACAATCAACTGTTTCAATTCGCGGACTTCATCATCCGTGAAAGAGTTAGGCCAACGGGTGACAGAAGCTTTCATCATTTCATAATAAGGGATATGAGCCGACTTCCCTTCATAATACACCATTGAATAACGATCCAGGCAAGGGGGGATAAATCCTTTGTAATAATAGAATGTGCTGCCGCGATAGAAATTAAGCAATGCATCCGCATTCTCACGGGTCAAAGTTTCCGCCCAGGGAGTCCCACGGAGCGTCCATAACAAATTCTGTGCACTCTGTGCTCCGTGAATAGGATATCCCCATACGAGACACTGCAGACCATGTCCCCAACCGGCTCCATCTGCGGTGAACCCCTCATTCCAAAAAGCATCCTGATAAGTAGGCTGCGACACACTGCTCAAGCTACCTTTCGCTACTTCCGCCACTACATCTACCATCGGAATGGAATCCATCAATACAGCCGTCTCCAACAGCGGACGATAGGCAAGCGCATTTCCACCCACCCATGAAACATGATGGCGGAACCTTTCCACACTTACCACATTCTTTTCCGTATCATCATTACGTTTGGGTTGCGTCCACGACTGCATCGCCAGTTTTTTCAGCATATCACAGGCAGATTTACGAACAACCACCGTATCTCCCGGAATATCCATCTGATTGAACAAAGCGTAATAAACCCCGCAAGCCGCTTTCGGAATAGCGAAGCAAGAAGCATGGAAACGATCGTTCGGCTGACGGCGGGTTTCAATATCCCCATATCTCAACACAGCCTTCCAAAAACGTTCGGGAATCGTATCTACCTTTGCTCTCCGAAAGTTGTTGGCTATCACCCACAGGCGTTCAGTTGCGTCGGCAAGGTAAAGTCCCATATTCTGCTGGTCTTGAAAAGAGACGGATTTCAGCCAGTTACGGTCGTGAATCTCCTTTTCATAAGCTATCAAATCTTCAAACTGCCCCTCCTCATTCAACTGTTTCAGGTAAGTATCCGCATTGTTTATTTTCATACGGATAGGATAAGTACTCATATTCTTTGAATAATACTCGCGCAACTTATGTATCGCGTTTTCTTTATCCGACTGTGCAAAAACAGTCACGAAACCTATCAGCAACAAAAACGACAGGCAAAAATCTCTTTTATTTTTCATATTTTACCGATTTAAAATTTTATTCAATAAACAGCCAGTTCAATCCGAACAGCTCCTTCTTCGGAGTACCTTCAGGACGCACCTTCACAGTATATATCCCGGCTTCCGGAAATTTAACCTTACCCAAATGTCGGGTGTAGAATTCACCGAATCCTTTAGGCCCAGCCAACGTCACAGCCTTCACAGAATCCACACCTTCCACTTCCACACAATAAGGCTGTCCGGCAGAAACCGAATCACAAGCATAGCAGATTGACAATTCCCTCTCCCCTGCTTCAGGAATATACACTTTCCAGAAAACGACATCATCAGCCGCCCCCCATCCGCGGATACTGGTAGGAGATATATAGCCCACTCCGGTGACATCTATCCCTTTCGCACGTTCCAGTCCGCCTGCCAGGGATGCCTTCGCCTGTCCCATCGCAATACCACCGAA
This sequence comes from Bacteroides sp. f07, assembly GCF_042854785.1. Taxonomy (NCBI): domain Bacteria; kingdom Pseudomonadati; phylum Bacteroidota; class Bacteroidia; order Bacteroidales; family Bacteroidaceae; genus Bacteroides; species Bacteroides sp. f07. The sequence goes on from NZ_BAABXI010000001.1 coordinate 2,878,948, forward strand.
GTTGATTTCGCCACAGAAACCGTTTTCCGCCTGCAATTCTCCCTCCACTTCCAGTTCGATGACCGAATCATAAAATACCGGTTCGCTTATCGGGCCCCGTACATGCAAAAGTAAGCCTTTCTGTACAAATTCCACATTTTCATTATTCAAAGAAGGGATACGAGCAGTCAATACCTTATTTTTCAAGCCATTGACACGTATGACACCATCCGAAGGCCACTCGAAGACGTGCAGATACACTTTTGTCTTGCCGTCTTCAGCACGTTGTGTGATAAGTCCCCAGTCCTGTGACTCCTCGGCAAAAGGAGAAGGATATGTACCGTGGAAGCCCACCTTATTCTGATGTATCATCTTACCGATTTCAGATATACGGGTTTTGATTTCGGGCGGGATGGAACCATCTGCACGAGGGCCGATATTCAACATCACATTGCCACCTTTATATATCCCCTTCACGATTTCGCGTACGAAGTACGTGGTAGAGCGCCAATTCTGGTCATCTCGGTTATAGCCCCAAGTATGATTGAAAGTAGCTGCCGTCTCCCAGGTATGGCCAAGAGGCCGGTCGGGAAATTCGTTATCACCCATCGTCTGAAAGTCAACGCCGTTATCACCCACCTCGTGAATCCCAAGGCGCGTATTTACCAATACGGCAGGATCAAGTTCGCGAATCATGGCAAGCATATCACGCATCTGTTTTTCGGTCATCTGCCCTTCGGCAACAGGGTCTTCACGCCAACAGTCGAACCAGAACAGTTTCACGCCATAGTCCTTTATCAGTTCGGCTACCTGCGGCATTGCCTTCTCACGCCAGTATTTATCATATTCTTCCTCTGTCGGCAACCGGCGGTAAGGCGCCGATATGTCTCCGCGTCCTGCCGCAACGCGGTCAAAGCCCGGTTTCTGTTCATCCGCATAGTCCCAGTCGTTGTTACGTCCGTTCGGATGCCCCCAATCCAGCCAATGTGAATAATAAGCACAAAGTATAATACCGTGTTTCTCACATTTTTCTTTCAGGCATTTCAATACGTCAAAATTGGTTCCCGACAGTTTTCCATAAGTATAGTCACTGACTTTCGAGTTCCAGAATGCAACTCCGTCATGATGCTTCGTCACAAAAGTGAGATATTTGAATCCCCCTTCTTTCGTAGCAATCACCCAATCTTCTATCTCCTTCTCGGAAATCGGCATACGTTTAGCCATCTGATCCCAGTCTGCCTTTTGTACCTTATTATGGCAACGTATCCATTCGGCATATTCCGAGTTACGGACTTTCTCGCCATAAAAACGACCGGATGCCGGAGTACACAATGACCAATGAATCATAATGCCGAGACGTGCTTCTTCAAACCACTTGACCCTCTCCTTCTGTGTCCGGGGAAGAAGATCTTTTTCTTTTTCGGGATTTCGCTTGACGCAACTGAAGAATAACAAACCTGCGACAAGCACCAACCAACTTTTACTCATAATCACTTTTTTGATATTAGATTTTTTGATATTAGTCTTCGCTACAAAAGTAGGACATACCAAAAGTCTTCAGGGGCACATAGCGTACAATGCAGGTTAACTCTACGTACAAATCACCGTCCCAATACAGTACAGCCACGATTTGTACGCATTGTGTCCGTCGTTTGTACTGATGATGCAGGTAGTAAATTGCCATAGTTCCGACATTTGCCGTATCAGTTTTAAAAAACAGAAATGTCTAATCTTAATTTAAGAACATGAAAAAGAATCGAATCTTATTTTCGAAAAGAAGTCAGTCCTTCTTTTGGATACTGCTCTTCTCTATTTCCACCGTCTTCGCACAGGTTGCCATAACCGGAGTGGTGACAGACGAAACCAAAGAACCGATGCCCGGTGTAAGCGTCATTGTTAAAGGGACAAAAACGGGAACCGTCACCGATGCCAACGGACGCTACCGCATATCAATGCCGAAAGGTTCATCCGTACTTACCTTTTCTTTTTTAGGATATGCAGTAAAAGAGGTTACGGTAGGCAACAAGAAACAAATCAACGTAGAAATGAAGGAAGACGCCAAGATGCTGGACGAAGTAGTGGCAATCGGATACGGCTCGGTGAAGAAAAGCGACCTGACGGGTGCTGTCAGCAAGGCCGATATGGGAGACCTGACAAAAGCGGCGGTTGCTTCCATTGACCAGGCACTGGCAGGACGTATCGCAGGTGTACAGGTAGTTGCTACCGACGGCCGGCCGGGAGCCACCTCCAACATTGTCATTCGAGGCAGTAACACCATCTCCGACAGTTCCGACGGCTCTCCTCTTTATGTAATCGACGGATTTCCGATGGAAGACCCCAACTTGGCTGCCTACAACCCGAATGATATCGAATCCATCGACGTGTTGAAGGACGCATCGGCTACCGCTATCTACGGAGCCCGCGGCGCCAACGGTGTCATCATCATACAGACGAAAAGAGGAAAGGAAGCTCCCCCTACCGTGACTTACGACGGTTACTTCTCCTGGCAGACAGAGCCGCAGTTCCTCAAAATGATGGGAGCTTACGATTTCGTGAAGCTACAGACGGAACTGAACCAATACAGCGAACAATACTTGGACAGAACCTACCTGAGTTATGACGAAAAGTTGGGTCGTCATCAAACACTGGAAGATTACCGCAACAGAAAAGCATACAACTGGCAGGACATCGTGCTGGACGGTGCGCCGTTCACCAGCCATCATGTTTCGCTCAACGGTGGAACACAACGTACCAAATATAGCGCAAGCGCCTCATATTTCCACCAGAAAGGTACATTGACCGGTTCCGAATACAACAGCTTCCGCACACGTCTGACCCTCGACCAGCAGGTTACATCCAATGTTACCGTAGGATTTACCGTGAACTACGCCAACAACAGGACACATGGCGCCAACCCGTCCGAGAGTCATGGCGGATGGACATCAAGTCATTACCTGTTCTATTCCATATTAGGATACCGCCCATTGGCTTACAAGTTGGACGAGGATATACTGAACCAGCCTTTTGACCCGAACATCAACAGCGCCACCGACTATCGGTATAATCCGGTGAAAACCGTTCAGAATGAAGATTCCGGCAATTTAAGCCGCCAACTGAACATGAACGCTTACCTGACCTGGAAAATCACCAAGAAACTGGAATTCAAAGTGACAGGTGCCCTGAGTTCGAATATCGTCAGAAGTACTTCATTTAATAATTCAGAGACTTATTGGGGCGACGCACGCTACCAGCCCGACAAACAGAACGGTAGTTTCAACTATACGGAGTACAACAACTGGTCGAATGATTATACGCTGACCTACCGCACCAAAGTGAAGAACCATAATATCTTAGGTATGTTGGGAGCATCAATTTCCAGCAACCAATACCAACGTCTGGGCGGTCAGGCATCACTGGTTCCCTGGGAAGAACTCGGACTTTGGGGAATAGACCAGGGAACTCCCAAAAAGATTTATGCCGAGAAGACAGAACAACACATGATGTCCTTCTTCGCACGTGCCAACTATGACTGGAAATCCCGCTATCTGCTCACCGGAACAATCCGCGCCGACGGTTCTTCACGCCTGATATACAACAAATGGGGATACTTTCCCTCTGCATCCGGAGCCTGGAGAGTATCGGAAGAAAAATTCATGAAACCTGTCCGGAAGTGGATGTCCAACCTGAAACTAAGAGCAGGCTGGGGTATCACGGGAAACAACCGTACACAGGAGAACTATCCGTCACATCTGCTTTATGCAGGTAATGAGAATTACGCATTCAACAATACAATGTATCCCGCTATTTACATCCGTCAGATGGCAAACAAGGATTTGAAATGGGAATCCACCTATCAGACTAATATCGGACTGGATCTCGGATTCTTCGGCAACCGCATCAATGCTGTCATCGACTATTACAACAAGCATACCAAAGACCTGTTGTTATATGCCGACACTCCCCCATCCATCGGATTCGAACAAGTGCAGCAGAATATCGGCAGCGTACGCAACTCCGGTTTTGAGTTCGCCATCAATACAGTCAACCTGAAAGGTGGAAACAATAAGCTGAAATGGACAAGTTCATTCAATATCTCGTTCAACAAGAACGAAATCACCGCATTGTCCGACGGACAGACAAGCCGCGTAGTGGGAATCCGCTACCCTGAAATTCCGGATATGTACATCGCCAAGGTAGGCCATCCGCTTTCCGAAATGTACGGATATGTATTTGACGGAGTGTACCAATACGAAGACTTCAACGAAGTATCACCGAACAACTTCGTGCTGAAAGACGGTATCCCCGACAACGGACGCAAGAGAAGTGAAATTCGTCCGGGCGACCCGAAACTGAAAGACATCAACGGCGACGGCAAGATTACGACGGACGACCGTACCATCATCGGTCACGGACTTCCGATACATATCGGCGGTTTTACCAACCGGTTCGAATACAGAGGATTCGATTTAAGCATCTTCCTGCAATGGTCTTACGGTAACGACCTGATTAACTACAACCGCAAACTGCTGGAAGAACTCAAGAGTGCGCATACCAACCAACTGGCAACAGCAGTAAACCACTGGACGCCCCGCACGGTCAACGCAGACGGTTCCATCACTCCGGGGAACTACACCAATTACCTTTGGGCTCCCACCAGAGGTTTCTACGAGCCGGGCTTCAATACCGACCGTGAAGTGGAAGATGCATCGGTACTTCGCTTGAAAACAATACAACTGGGATATAACTTCCCCGCCAAATGGCTGAAAAAGGGCAAAATCAAATCGCTGCGGCTCTACGTCACCGGACAGGACTTGATAACATGGACAAATTATTCCGGCTACGACCCCGAAGTATCCACCCGCAACTCGTCCATGACGAGAGGCTTCGACTACTCGGCATATCCACGCTCGGCAACCTATACATTCGGTGTGAAAATGAGTTTGTAATAACTTGATAAAACGAAAGAAAAATGAAGAAACTATTGATATATATCGGATTGACAGCCTGCCTGTCGGCTTGTGACTTTCTGGAAACAGATACTTACGATGAGCTGTCGGAAAACAATGTGTACAACAATCTGGAGAGTTGCGAAGCGGGACTGGCAGGAATCTACGACCCGATGAGCAATTCAAAACTCTACGGCGGCCACCTTATCACGACCTGTGATGCCGGTTCGGACATCATGGTGTACAACAAGCAGTATAGTATCGGAATGACAAAGCTCTATCTCAACAACTATACTTCCGTAGACAAGGAACTGAAAGAGACATGGACGGAACTGTACAGAGGTATCAACCGCGCCAATACCTACATCGAAGCCATCACCGACAAACCGGCGGACGTATGCAAAGATGAACGCACCAAACAACGCCTGCTGGCAGAAGCCAAAGGCCTGCGTGCCCTGTACTACATGAACCTGGTAAGTTTTTGGGGAGAAGTCCCCTTACGCCTGACGGGCACCCGCGACTTGAACTCGCAGAAACTGGCGCGCAGCCCGCAAATCGACATCTACAAGCAAATCATTTCAGACCTCGAAGCCGCCGAACAGGGTTGTCTCACCGCTGATGAACTGGCAGAAGCAGGCCATATATCGGTAACTACCGCACAAGCACTTATGGCAAGGGCATATATGTGGATGTCCGGCTATCCGGTATATGCCGACAAATGGAATGAAGCACTGACCTACGCCCGCAAGGTAAGGGACAGCGAACTGCACGAACTGGTTCAGGAACGGGGTGAACTGAACGGTTATGAAGCGCTCTTCATCGACTTGTGCTCCGACAAATATAACTGGAAAGAAAATATGTTTGAAGCGGAAATGTATGGCAACGACCTGAACATCACCCGCGAATCCGGTTCTATCGGCCTCTCTATCGGAATCACACAAGGTTCGGCCCTCGATCCCGACAACGGTTTCTGTTACGGTTTCTACAACGGTACACGTATTCTGTTCCGTATGTATGAAGAAAATGACAAGCGCAAATGGTGGAACTTCTCCAACTATGGTTTCCAGACGGAAAAGATAAACGAAAATACGGAAAAGGTAACCCGCAAATACAAGACGGAATCCGAACTGAAATCCATGCGCGACGGAGATGCTGCCAAATACCGCAGGGAATATGAAGTTGTACGCCCGCTGACACAATACACCACTTCCATCAACGTCCCTATCATGCGTTATGCGGATGTATTGCTGATGATTGCCGAAGCTGCCAACGAAGTGAACCAGGCTCCTACCCAAGAAGCGGTAGACGCTATCAATGAAGTAAGAAAAAGAGCCAAAGCCAGCGAAATCAAGCTGAGTGACTATGATTTTGAAAGTTTCCGCGAACTTGTCCGTGACGAACGTGCCCGTGAACTGTGCTACGAAGGCAACCGCAAAATGGATCTCCGCCGTTGGGGCAAAGATTATTTTGAGAAACGCATCAAGATGCTGGCAGACCAGAACATCATCGTAGGCGGAGAATATGACGGCGATATGATTGGTTATCCCATCATAGTGAGTGGTTCTTATGCAGGTGTCAATATCAAGGCACAACCCGGCATCGAACTGCAACCCAAACATATCTATTTCCCCATTCCGGAAACAGAACTGAATACCAATCCGATATGCGGACAAAACGAGGGATGGTAATTTTATAAACGATAAAAAGAACAACGCTTTATGAAGTACAAAAATACAATACTATACGGAATGTTCCTGCTATTTGCAGGTACATTCGGTTCCTGCGACAACAACGGCATTGACGACCTCGATTTCAGCATAGGTCTGAACAATCCGCAAGAAACCTTTAAAGCAGGCGACCCTGTCACTTTCAATCTGTACGGAGACCCCGATTATCTGCTCTTCTATTCAGGAGAATACGGCAAGAAATATGCCAATCGTAACCGGACAACGGCTGACGTGCAAGACTTAAGCCTAACATACAATCTGGAATTAAAACATGCAACCAAAAGATTCAGAAACGGAATACGGGTACTGATTTCAGAAGACTTCAACGGGATTTATGACGAAGAAAACATCAATAAGGCCACTTGGAGCGATATGAACGGACAATTGCAAGTACCTGTTATAGAATCGGAATATGAAGGTTATGCACACGGCACCGTCAGCGACGTACAGGTTGATTTGTCCGACTACAAATACAAAAACTTCTATCTGGCAATTGAATATAACCTGCCTGCCTTGAACGATGAAGAAAAAGAGCAAAAGTATGTTCATCCCGATGTCTACTTCTATCCGAAGTTGAATCAGACCATAGATGGAAAGATGACGCAGAAGACATCTCCCAAAGCTGATTTTGGCTTTAACTTCGTAAGAATCAAATCGAACGATACTTCGAGTGACAATCCGACCGTTACCGCAGTGGACGACTCGAAAGTCTCCATCAACGGGCGTAACGGAAAAAACGGCACATATGTATGGGCAATCAGTTTACCAATAGATGCGGCAAAAGTCAGTGCCGACGAAGGGCTTTCCATCAAGAACTATTCCGCCGCCTTACCCAGCTACACACATATTTACAATGAACCGGGAGAATATACAGCCACTTTCGTGGCACGCAACGCCAACGCATGGAATTTCACGGAACAGGTAAGAGAAATCAAAATCAAAGTGGTGGAATAACAGTCGATGATATATTATCAAACAAATAACATAATTAAACTCACATGAAGAATAAATTATTTTATACGGCATTATTGATGACCGCTGCATCACTCTCATTCTACGGATGCGACAATGACAGTGAGCAGGAAGACGAAATACAGCTCACCGATACGCCTCTTGTATTAACCGGAAAGACTTACAGCTTCGACCCGAAGGCTACAGGTGGAGAGTGGAAAAACGGAAAAAATATCGGTGTATTCCTGACAACGGAGAATGGAGAAAACATTTATGAGAATGTATTGTATAAATCCCTTGAAGTACCTGCGGGATATTTCGCCCCGCCTGTAGGAGACAATCCTATTTATTTTCCGCAAGACGGCAGCAAGACGAATCTCATCGCCTATTTCCCCTATTCGGAAAATCTGACGGAGAACCGCATATCAATGGATATATCCAATCAAAACAGTGCATCGCCTTTCAATTTCCTTTATTCCACCAATTGCAAAGGAGTGGGCAAAGACAATAATAAGGTAGCTATGGAGCTTCGGCCGGTATTGGCGCAAGTCGTACTCGACCTTGTCCCCGGTGACGGAGTGACGAAAGAATACCTGGAAGAAGCGACTGCCATGCTGAAAGGGATAGATACCAAAGCACAGTTCAATCTTCTGTCCGGTCAGTTCGAGAATCTCGAAGCAAAGAAGGACATCACGATGAAAGCCAGTGCAACAGCCAACAGCGACACGGCACAAGTGATTCCGGCATCTTCGATTGAAGGATACCAGCTTTACGTTTCATTCCCGAAAATGAACCGTGAATATACTTGGGAATTATCGGAGAAGTTGGCCGAACTGAGACAGGGTTACCGTTACATATGTACTGCTACGATCTCTTTGGATAAGATTACCGTTGAAACAACGGAAGAACCGATTGCAGACTGGGCAGACGGCAATCAAATTACGGGAAATCTGCAGGAAAACTGGATACTGAGAACAATCGACGATTTACCGGCAGGAGACATAAAAGCAGAGACAGCAAATGACAAACCCTGGCAATACGAAATCGGTGACTGGATATTTGTAGCAAAGGACGTCAGTCAGGCCGGAGCGGCAGCAGTAGTCAACGATCCGTCTTTGGGACATAATGTGATACATTGCAAAATAAACGATAACAATACCTGGTATAAGACTTATATCGCTCACAGAATGCAGTCTCCGAAACGGGAAGTATATACTCTCAAGTTCAAAATGAAAGGTACTGCCAACAAGTCGGTAAGATGTTTCAGCTTGAGAGAAGATAAAAAGATTATAGCTATCAACGCTGCTGACAATAAATATCAAGGAGCTTACATATTCAACCTTACAGATGAGTATAAGGAATACCGGATAGACTTCGATTTCTCCAAACAAGTTTTAAGCATCTATGATACCGTCACAGAATATACAGCAACAACCGATGAAGTTCTGGACAATCTGTTTCTCCAGTTCTCACCTGCGAGCAACGATACCGAATTCTATCTGTATGACGTAGTACTTGAACTCAAAAAAAACTAATTGATAACAACTCTAAAAAACAAAAAGTATGAAAACAATGAATTTTAAACTGGGATTGGCATCCTTATTGGCTGCTGCCCTTCTGACTTCAGTGAACGCAAAAGCATCTGACAACAACGCCGACAAGCAAAAAGACAAAGTGGAGATTAAAGCTATCGCCAGTCTGCCCGTGGGAAGTATAGCCCCGGTACAAGACGATAAAGCCAATCCCGAAGAGACAGACATATGGCTTTACCGCGTGGCAGGAGAACTGGAAACGGGAGACGTGAAAGTAGAACTCGACAAAGCGTTGAAGCACAACGTAATCCGTTGTGACTTCTATCAGCAGAAGAGCTGGTATGGCACTTACTTGTGTTATCGTACCAAGAACCAGGAAATGCAACGCAAAGTGTACCGTCTCACCTTCAAGGCAAAAGGCACTTCGGGCAACAACATGAAAGTTATCATCATCGGCAACAACGGTAAGGAATGCGTCATTGCAGCACGCAACAACGAATCCGAAACACCTTCAGGATACAGACAAATCAGCTTGAAGAAGGATTACACCGAGTATGCGCTCGATTTCGACTTCTCACAGAAAGTGAAAGCTCCTTATCCGTATCCTGACGGCAACGGCGAACTGGGAGAAACATCGGACGAAGTGCTGACTAATTTCTTCATCATGTTCTCTCCGAACAGCGAATTCACCAAATTCGTACTGGACGACGTGAAACTTGAACTGAAAAAGTAACACTATTCCCCTAACAACAAATAATCATGAGAACACAATACATACGATTGGGAATGATGTCATTACTGGCAATCCTTCTCGGCTCGTGCAGTCAGGATGTGATGGACGATATATCCCCCCGGGAAACGGGTAAAGAGATTGTTTTCAGCACCACCATCATGCAGACACGCACGCAGACCACCGATCGGAAGACTGTGTTTGTAGACGAAGACCACATAGGGGTCTTCGTCCTCAACCGGTCCACTTCCACATCTCTTCACACCAACCTGGATTATCTGTATAAAGAAAACGCATGGAACTCCGAAGCTCCTATCACTTTCCCACTCGACGGGAGCGATGTCAACTTCTACGCTTACTACCCGTACGCAGAAGGAAACACGGCAACCACTTTCGACTTTACCGTAGATACAGACCAGGCCACCAACGGCTTGAACCACAGTGACCTGCTGCTGGCTAAGAACGAGACATCGGAAGCGAACGACGACGCAGTTACGCTTTCGTTTACCCACGCTCTGGCACTACTGGAAGTAAAAGTCTCCCTGCCCGCAGGAGTAAAAGCAGACAAAGTGACACTGAAAGCCCACACCACCGCTTCAGTAGACCTCAAGGGACAGGCCGCAACTGTAAAAACAGATGTTGCTATATCCGAAATCACCCTGATGAAACTCAACGACGATACCTTCCGCGGTGTAGTCCCCGCACAGGAATTAAGCGAAAAGTGTATCCTAATCATCGGTGACAACGGCGCATCATACAGGTACACAGCCGGCAGTCCGCTGACACTGCAAGCCAACAGTATCAACACCTTAACCGCTACCTGCCAATGAAACTATCGGGAAACATGCTGGGGAAGAGTATCTTCTACCTGCTTTGTTTACTGGTGACAGCGGCCTGCCATTCCGACGAAAAGCCGGAAGAGGCAGGCCCTTTGCCTGTTATACCAGAACCGGAACCGGAGCCTGAACCGGGAACTCCCGATTGCAAAGCATGGACAGATTTTATGGCAGGCAACGAAGCGAATGTACTTCTTGATTTCTCCTATGCCGGATACGGACACGGAGAAACAGCACCACCCGATGTATGGACATTGGGATATACTGTTTATGACGTCACCGACTACGGAGCTATCCCCGACGACGGTAAATCCGACCGGGAAGCCTTACTGAAGATTCTCGATAAAATAGGTATCAACGGCAACCGCAAAGCCAACGCCCTGATTTACTTTCCCGAAGGTGAATTCATCCTCTATGATGAAAGCGACCGGGGAGACGCAGACAATGACGTGAGAATGCAGATACGTGCCGGAAACTTCATACTGAAAGGAGCCGGACGAGACAAGACCACCATCACCATGGCAGCCCCCTACCCGCCCCTGCCCAACGTGGAATGGGCGGGGTCCATGTTCGACATCAAGAACTGGAACGGATTCTCGAACTTGCTTGCAAACGTAACGGGAAGTTCTCCAAAGGGTAGTTTCTCCGTAGAAGTGGCTTCTACGGGAAGTATCCGACCGGGCGACCGCGTCTGTCTGAAACTGGAAGACAACTCTCCCGAACTGATTGCCGAAGAGTTGCATCCTTACCAATGGATGAGCTCCATGACACAGTTACAGACGCAAGGCGTGCAGGTGTACGACTTCCACGAGGTGAAATCCGTCAGCGGCAACCGCATCACCTTCGTCGAACCTATCATGCATGAAGTAAATCCCCGCTGGAACTGGACAGTATGCCACTACGACTGCTACGAGAACGTGGGAGTGGAAGACTTGTCTTTCAAAGGACAGGCAGGAGAGAACTTCATTCACAGTCAATGGTATGAAAATTCAGCCTACAAGCCACTCAGCTTTCAGCAGATAGTCAATGGCTGGGTACGCCGGGTAGACTTCTACAGTGTCAGCGAGGCAGCCACTTTCACCTTGTGCGCCAATATATCCGCCTACGATATCCGCATCGGCGGAAACCGTGGACACTGCTCCGTACATACTTCCGGCTCATCGCGGGTGTTGATAGCGGACGTAAGGGACGAAGCAAAATCAACAGCTATGGCAAATGCAGGACAATGGCACACAGTAGGCGTCAGCAAGCAATCATTGGGCACCGTCATCAAGGACTGCACCTGGGGAAATGACACTAATTTCGAATCACACGCCACACAGCCCAGGGCGACTTTGCTGGATGGCTGTACGGGTGGTTTTCTCCAGTCCCACCAAGGTGGGGACACGAACCAGTTGCCCAATCATCTGGACGACTTGGTGCTTTGGAATTTCTGCGCCACCCGCGTGCTCTCCAATGAAGCCACCAACTGGATATGGTGGAGTGACGAACGCGGCTGGAAATTTCTTCCGCCGGTTATCGTAGGTTTTCATGGAGAAAATGTTGATTTTGAAGTATCACAAGTGAAACTTATGGAGAGTTACGGCCAAAAAGTTAATCCGAAGTCTCTCTATGAAGCACAGTTACAATGCCGGCTGGGATATTTGCCGGACATTGATTATCTGCAATAGAGTTTACTCCCGACTGTCTTCCTCTTCCTTATTCCCCGTCCGGTAATACAGCGGACTGATACCATACATATCTTTGAAACAACGGCTGAAATAACGCTGGGAGCTGAATCCTGTACGTTCCGAAACTTCGGTAACGGACAGGTACAGCTCATGTTTCAACATCCAGGCGGCCTTCTTCAAACGTATAGTCAAAATGAACTCATTCGGTGTCTGCCCTGTGATAGCCTTTATCTTGGTGAAGAAGTTAGTACGGGAGATATATAACTCCTTAATCAAATCGGACAACGAATACTCCGAGTTATCCAGGTTCTTTTCGATAATGGCAACCGTGCGATCCAGCAAATCCTTATCCATCGGATTAGTAGCCAACATCTGCACCTGTGTCTGCGGCTGTCTGCTGAACTTCTCCTGCAATACCCTGCGGCTGTTCACCAGATTATTACATCTTGAAATCAGCAGGCTCACATTGAAAGGTTTGGTGATATAATCATCCGCGCCAATCCGCAATCCTTCGATAGTATGCTCGATGGCAGTACGCGCCGTCAACAGTACGACAGGGATATGGCACGTCTCAAAGTTCGCCTTTATCTGCCTGCAAAGCTCTATCCCCGTCATCTTGGGCATCATAATATCACTTATAATAATGTCCGGCATCACTTCCTGCGCCTTTTGCAATCCCTCCTCTCCATCAGGAGCGGTAATAACCTCATAATAAGGTTCGAATAAGCCTGCCAGCATCTCCCTCAAAGAAGCATTGTCTTCTACAATCAGCATTTTGGCCCCTTTGATTCTGTTCTGTACATCTTCGTCCATTACTTGCTGTTCTAGTTGCAACTGCGGTTCGGCAGGCATACTCAAAGGTTCTTCCTTTACAGGTTCCGTATCAATCTGCTCTTTCAGGAAGTGTTCTTTTCCCAGTTTCAGGTAGATGGTAAAGGTAGTACCTTTATCCAAATGGCTGCTGACCTCAATGCGCCCTTTATGCAGTTCGATAATACCCTTGCTCAAAGCCAGGCCGATGCCCGTTCCCTGTGTACCGACCGAATCGCTGCCCACCTGATAGAAACGTTCAAAGATCTTTTCTATCTCTTCCGGACTGATGCCTGCACCGCTATCACGGACTTCAATCACCGCTTCTTCTCCTTTCTTATATACATTCAAAGAGATAGTCCCCCCTTTCGGCGTATATTTGAATGCATTGGACAACAGGTTGTTTATCACTTTCTGCAACTGTCGCGAGTCATACCACACTTCCAGTTTCTCCTCTCCCTTGTCGAACCGGAAATGTACGTTGCAAGTAGCGGCATACTCCACATAAAGAAGATAATTCTCATACAGAAAATCAACCAGTTCATGCCTGCTCACCTTTATCTTCATATGCCCCTGCTCCTGCTTGCGGAAATCGAGCAACTCGCTAATCAACTCGCGTAGCTGCAAACCATTCTTATAGATGTTCAGCAACTTATTGTAAGCCGCAGGCGAGAAAGACTGCCCTTGCAACAGCATTTCTATCTGCCCGATGATGATGGTCAGCGGAGTGCGGAACTCATGCGAAATATTGGTAAAGAAACGGAGCTTCGACTGGTTCAGTTCCTCTACATCACGGATATGCTGCTGCTCGTATTTCAAAGACTCCTGCAACCGGATGCGGTCACGATATGCCTTTATGAGATAGAACAGGATAATACCTGTGACAATGACATATAGCAGATAAGCCCAACCGGTCTTATAGAACGGCGGCAGGACGGTTATCGCCAGGCGGCACTCCGACTGGTACACGTGATTCGCACCCGCAGCCTTGACAATCAGCGTATAATCTCCCGCGGGAAGATTGGTGTAGGTAATCATCTTCTGCCCGTGAGTTTGCGCCCACTCATCCGAGAAACCTTCCAGTTTGTAAATAAGCTCGTTCTTGTTCGCTGCAATATAATTAGTCATCGCAAATTCAATGCTCAATACGGAATGGTTGCTTTTCAAAGTTATGGAAGAAGCATCATAGAGAGAAGATTTCAGTATGCCGGTTTCATCATTGATGCCGACTTCATTGCCGTTTACCCATAACCTCACAGGTATAATATTATAAGGTTTGAGAGGAATATCCAAATCTTTCTCATAGAAAGAAATCATGCCTTTCACTCCACCCAGGAATATTTCTCCGTCCTTACACTGATACAGTGAGTTCTCGTTGAGCGTAGTAAAAGGAAAGCCGTTTTCGCTATTATGATTGTAGAATAGCTTGGTGTAATAGTCAAAGATGGTAAAGCCCTGGTTGGTAGTCAGCAACAGTTTTCCGTTTTGGGATTCTGTGATGGAATAAACACAGTCGCTCCCAAGCCCGTTGTTGCGTGCGTTGAAGTTCTCGAACTTACCCGTCTCACGGTAATAGACATCTATGCCCGAGCTGACCGTAGAGAACCACAGGTTATGATGCCGGTCTTCGATAATACTGGTAATAATATTGTCGCTAATCGTATTCTCCGCTTCGGGAGTATATTTGTAATTCACCAGTTGCCCGGTATCAAACCGATAGGAAAACACTCCCTTACCTTCCACCGCAATCCACAGGATTCCTTGTGAGTCAATGAACAAACGGTGGCAGAACAAGTCGAGCAACAGGGTAAACTTCTCCGTTTTCGGATTGAAGCGATATACTCCGTCATATGAAGCTATTAAAAGTTCCCTACCATAAGGAATAATATCCAATACGACATTCGATGTCATTTCACCCGCCATTTCAGGCATCCTGTATTGTGTAATCCGGTCGGTTTTCATATCCAGCTTGTTCATCCCTTCCTGATGAGTGCCAATCCAAAGCACATCGTCCTGCGCATCATAGTACAAAGACTTTATATTATTATGAGACAGCGAATTGCTTGCTCCTTCTTTATGCTTATACCACTTGAAACATTTCTTCCTGCGGTCATAATAGTTCAGTCCACCCCCTTCGGTGGCAATCCACAGATTCCCCAGCCTGTCTTCCGCCATGCATCCGATGACGGGATAGTTCAGCCCTTCACTTTCATGAATACCGGGACGATAATAAGTATAAATTTCATATTCGGGATTAAAGTAGTTCACTCCGCCGAAGTAAGTTCCCACCCACAGCGTACCTTGATGGTCATTAATAATACAATAGACGGATGAATTACTCAAGCTGCCCGCCATATCCGAAGGCGCATAGCAGGTAAACTTCCGTGTTTTCTTATCAAACTTGTTCAGGCCGTTGAAGGTGGCAATCCACATATTCCCCTGATTATCTTCGCAACAGTCTCTTACCGAATTGGACGAAAGTTCTTTCCGCCCGTTTTTCCTGCCATCCGTATAATTGACTATTCCACTGTCCGACAGGTGGAAAAGTCCGTCCTCCCAAGCAGATATCCATATATCCCCGGACGTATCCTGATACAGATTATAAATATAGACCTGAGGCAATACACATTCCGGCACACTGTGTCCTTTTTTGAGGCAATACAATCCTTTACGTGTCCCAATCCACAGATTACCGTCCCTGTCTTTCAACAGAGACACAATCAGCAGATGGACATCCAAAGAACAATAAGGTTTCAACTGCCGCGATTGCGGGTCGTAATAATTCACCTGCCAGTCTCCACCCGTAAACAGCGTATCGGCTCCATAGGTAATATTATATACTCCGCCTTTCTGGATGGTATGAAAC
Source organism: Bacteroides sp. f07 (assembly GCF_042854785.1). Classification (NCBI taxonomy): domain Bacteria; kingdom Pseudomonadati; phylum Bacteroidota; class Bacteroidia; order Bacteroidales; family Bacteroidaceae; genus Bacteroides; species Bacteroides sp. f07. Next base: position 2,894,995 of record NZ_BAABXI010000001.1, read on the forward strand.
TTTTCCGAATGCATATCAAACTCACATAATCCTTCCGAAGTCTGTATGTACAGCGTTCCTTTATCGTTTCCACAAATAGCTCTCACAAGATTACCCACAAGGGAACTCTGGTCTTCCTTATCATGCTTATAGTATTGTATCCGGTTGCCGTCATACACGTTAAGCCCGTCACGCGTACCCATCCATATCCGTCCGAGTTCGTCCTTATGCAGAGCATAGACGGAAAACTGAGAAAGTCCGTTTTCGGTAGATAAGTAATTGAAAGAAATGTCTTGGGCAAAAAGAGTGGTGGTTCCTAAAACGGCTATCAACCAAAGGCATAACCGCAAAAGCGCATTTAAAGAGTATAAATGTGTGTATCTCATAAATATTCTGTATTATAGAAACGGAACAAAGATACTAAAAAAACAAGTATAGTTATACTTAATTATAAAATCTCTTATTCACATTCATCACGGTTTCCTTAGGTACTCATTCATAGACAGTTCCGGTGAAGAAACGACAAAAAATACAGTATTCACCAATCTTCACGCCTTCACGTCCCTCATAGGATTTGCATTCTTCCGACTCATATCAGCAATAAAATGACACATAGTACATAAAGGAAGGAGGACCGATTATGGTATAATTCAGGTAGCCAGCAGTCTTTTCAATATCAGCCAACTCCAGTTGTCCACTTAGACAACTATAGCCGTCTGATTGGCTGACTAAAGTTGACCAGATAGCCGACTTCAGTCGGCTTATGTGCGGATTGGATGATTGAGCAAACAAGAATTAGACTTTGTGTCCATCTCTCTTGATATATTTCCCTCAGCAGTGAAGGCTGTGAAGATTGTGAAGCAAACATTTCCCCCTTGTATGTTCACAGTATTCAATTTATATAATGACAGTTATCTTCGTGTGAAAGAGATGAATAGAAGAATAGTAATTTATTTCTCCAGAAGTCGCTGTTTAATTTCCGCTATCATTTTCAAGACTCCCGTACTCTCGACTTTTACTTCCATATTCAAGATGTATTCGCCCATCAGCCGGAAACGCAACATATCTCCCATTTCATAGTAGAGCATAGCTAATTTATATCTCGGAGTTACGCGGCAAGGAATCATGTCCGCACTCAATTGATAAGCCTTTATTGCCTCATCAAGACAGTTACACGCAACATACAAATCACCTATGTCACACCACAATTCAGAAGTTGGAATAACAGTTGCCGAAAATCTCATAATATCCAAACTCTTGGAAGTCGGGTAATATCGGAAACTATATTGAGCATAAATATCCAGTAAATGAGGAAATGCCGCCAACTCTTTCTTATGGCGGTTGAAATACAGTTCCGATTCACTAACCGATTCTCCGAACGGATTTCTATAAAACTCTTTTATAGAAGAATCTAATATGTAATATCGATAACATCCATAAGAGAAGAAGCACAAACAGACAATACTTACACCATATATAATAAATTTTTTCAAAGGCAATTTGCATACGATTTCCTGCCAGACATTCATTCCTCCCAACAAAAAAGGAGTCATTATCCATAATAAAAATGTATGGCTCGGATATGAAAACATCGAAAATATGACAAATGCAATAAATGCACCTCCCAATATAAGATTATCCTTTTGGAGAGCATTCAATAACACCACTATGCAGATAGCAAGTGCAATGAATAACCCTAATATCCCCAGTTCAACCGCTATTAGAAAGAATTCATTATAAGGATAAATTATATTATCTGCCAATATCTTGTATTGCGAATCCGGATTTTTCTGAAAATAATGGGCTTGATAGTACATATATTCTTTAGGAAAACTTCCGATACCATGCCCCGCTATCGGAGAATCGGCTATCATGTCGGCTGTGATTCTCCAAATTAATAAGCGACCATTTGCAGAATCTTGTTTATAGTAATAAGCACCTATAATGAGAAGAACTCCAATCAACAATAATATACAACGCACCCATAGCCGTATTTTCAAATATCCTCTATATTTATACCAAATAAATCCGCAACCAATCATTGCAGCCAGCCGGCACGAGAATCCGACAGGACAAGAACGTATGCAAACAACAAAATCAGCCCCGACAAACCGAGTTTCAATAATTTATTATGTAAGACTTGCATTTGAAATATCCCAAATGCTACCGTAATGGCCAAACTCATGAATATTCCCAATTGTCCGGGGTTACCGAATGTTCCGGTTATTTCAAAAGTTCGATGAAGACTTTCTGCCCAATGTAATTGCTGGCAAACTGATAAAAAAGATTCGTAAACACTGATAATTATAATAATCCATGATATATACAGTTTCTGACGTAAACTCCGGGCAACAATATAGCAAAAACAACCTATCGCTCCTTTTGACAGAACAAACAAATTGAAACCTTCCGGATGAATACATAAACTTATTATGAGTATGATGACATAACATACTAACAAGCAATCTATACAGTTTAGTTTTACTGTCTCTTTTCCGAAAAGGCTAATCTTATGCATACTAGTTTTAAAATATCAATTCATCACTACAAAAGTAACTCTACTCAATCATCATTATGGATAAAATCTGCAAAGTCTTTTTCAAACTGCTTGAATCCTCCTGAATAGATTTTGTCTATTCGTTCAGAAATTGTTGATGAATCATCCACATCTTTCAGAGAGTACACAAACCTTTTCAGCATATCTCCAGGTAGTTCTTCAATCCAAAACGCGACAAGCGCATGTGAGAGCGTGTAAGAATACCCCTCATTAGTAAATTCTTCAATCATAAATTCATCTCGCAGACCATTTATAAACTCAAGAAGATTAATTTCTCCCAACATATACATTGAGCGGATTCTACCAAATTCATAATCCGTAAGTGAATGCCGGACTCCTTTCTTTGTTATCACGCTATTCTCAAAATATCTGGCCAAACCTTCATTAAACCATTTAGGAATATGTACCCCTATTATATGTCTAGCGAAATGATGACTAAGCTCGTGATAAATAATGGAAAGAGTTCTTTTACGTCCATTTTCCGCTCCCAATATTACAATCTTATTCTGAGCTGTCACATACAAGCCGGCCACTTTTTCCCATGTTGTTACACCAATACTTTTTAGAAATATCTTAGCCGCTTCCTTCTTCTCAAACATATAGAGGTGAACAATAGTCAGAGTATCGGGCAATCCGAATTGCGAATAAAATTCAGCTTCGTGCACAAACATCTTTTCTATTTTTCCACGCTCCTCTTCAGACAGAGGGTCACCGTTATATTCAATCTGCAATACCTGTCCGCAGAGTTGAACACAAAAAATAAACAGTGACAAAAGAATTAATGATATACGCATAATGTCATTTCGTAGATTTCTGTTTCAAATATTTTTTCTTTTCGCGCTTATCCATGTCCTGCATGATAAGTTCATCATCAGTCAATGCCTGATAATAAGACCTTTCCTTAAGCTTCACGTCTCCTTCAACCGTACGGAACATCGGAATGAAATGAGAATAAGGATAGCCGTTAAACTTCTCTCCTGTGAATTTATTTTTGTCCAGGAAGAAAAAAGAAATTGATATGCCGTTACTACCGGCCAATCCTATAGGCTGTCCGGTCAGTATAGCCTCTCCCGGCTGAACAAGAATTTCAGCCATGAAAATATATATGGAAAAAGTATTGTCGGCATGGTATATGAGCAAATGGTCGGGATGATGTATTCTGCAAACAACCCCACCCCTTGTTGCATAAATTGTATCTCGTTCGTTCAAACGAAACCTCATAGTCTTTCGTGATTCCCTCATGTCAGTTTCCCAATTAATCTTTTTACCACTTTTCACGGGTAACGCATAAGGAGTAGTAATCTTAAATTTGTCAGGGAATTTGCCACGACAAATATAATAGTAACCCCACTCTTTAAACGAATTGTCTACTTTCGATTCAAAATCTTTAGTATATACCGTATTCTTTCCCGGAGACAGGTTATAAGACTCATCCATTTCGCGATACAAATAGTAATCGCAAAAATCCTCATTGTAATAATTCAAGGGTTCTTCGTCAAATTTGGTGGTACTTCTTCTATTGTGAATAAAGAATCTTGGCTCTCAGTAGTTTACTTCCTGCCCTATTGTACATCTGTCTTTTTACCGCTTTAATTTTATTCACTGTCCCCTCCAATAATCCGTTACTGAAGGGGATATCAATAGCTGCCTGTACTGCCTCCCAGTCTTTTTCAATACCATATGCAAAGTTCGTCAGTGCCATATTCCGTGTTGCCTTCGCTTTTTCAATCCACTTTCTAATATCCTTATCATAAGTATTCCCATTAATCATATCTCTGAAATTCTGACACACGCTTAAGAGTTCTTTAATCTGTGGTGAGGATTTATACAGTTCCGCTAGTTTAGGATTATCCGATTTTCCCTTTAGAATGTATTTGCGTATCTGATTCTGTGAAACTCTTTGTGTTTTACTTCCGTTTTCAATGCTCTCATTATGCTCCTTGACTTCCTTCCTCTTTTGTTGATACATTTTTCGCAAGCTGGATGTTATCCTTCCAATAAGTGCGCCACTGATTTTACTCCCCATTTTTTGTGCCAATATTTTTCGGGTAATACAGCCCGCACTAATGATTGTAGCCAGTTCGGATACATATTTAAGAGCTGTCTTCTGTTGCTCATTCAAGTATGCCCCTATTCTCCTGTTGTGAATGAGCTTATAAATGTAGCGACTTTTCTTGCCCAAATGTGTGGCTGTCTGCTCAATGGTCATCCCCTGCATTTTTAAGTTCAGGCTTTCCCTGTATATCTTCAATTTTTCTCTGTGTCGGACATCTCCCATGTTAAATATGTCCTGAAGAATTAACGAAGAAGCCGTGTCTCTGTCAGGATATTCGTACTTGAGCTTTTTCTTGGTCTGACGAATCATTTTCTCTATTTCCGGTATCATCGTGTCCGTCATATTCTTGATTAGATGGAACCGGTCGCAGATTTGTGTAACACCAGGGATTATTCTGTTTATAGCCTCTGTGAAACATCTTCCACGGTCTCTCGTTATATATTGTATCTGAGGATTCCGGGTGAGCCAGTTATCAAGCGCTTCTCCGCTTCTATCCTCTAACAAAGCAATAGGCATGTGTGTCATCTGGTCTACGACCACACTCATATAATCCTTACCTTTTTTATAGGCAAAATCATCAATACCTACATAAATACTTTTATTATGCATAGGATTATGTTGCCCGTACTGTTGTAGGATGCGTAAGCAGGAAGAGCTACTGGCCGTTATATGGAACAGTTGCAAAAGAGAAGAGGCCTTTCGGGAAGTAAGTTCCAAGCTTATCGATCTGATGCGTTCCTCAACAAGATAGCTCCGTCTACCATACCGACGAGCCAGAAAAGACAACGGTTCGCAGAATATTTTTTGCGGACAAGAAACATTGTCACAATAATATTTACCAACCTTGATGACTAACTCCAAACTATGACCGTAAACTTCAAGATCCTGAATATGACGGGAGTAGTAACTGTGCAACCGGTGACTGAAATGTCCGCAATAAGGACAGGAAGCCCCCTTGCCAGCCGTATGTAAAAAGACCGTCAATGAGCCAACAGCTTCAGAGATACCATCTTGTTGCAGATTATCGTAGCCAAGACTGAATCTGAAATCATGGAATAATCCCCTATTTGTAGGAGTATTTTCTTTTTTTGATGTATATTTGTACGTTGTAGATATGGCTTGTTGCATGGTAACTCTTAATGATGTGGTGTCTTTAAAGTTACTAAAAAGCAAACATATCTACAACTTTTTATAGGATTAAGGAAGAAGAAGAGGAAAACCATCGAAATAAAAAAGAGATTACCACCAAATTTGACGAAGAACCATTCAAGTCCAAATTTCTCAGATTATTCCTTTCCCATTTGCCTTGCACTTCACTACGAGTACGTGGTAATATCACATAATCCAGGGATTGGGCATGAATATGGTCAATAGACAATGCCAGAACTAATATTATCAAAAATTTAATGTACTGTTTCATAGCTTAATTAGTTAATGAAAATAGTTCCTTTTAATACCAGGAGCTATTTCTAGTTCAATATTATTTTCTTTTAAATCACTTGCAATCTTTTTCAAATCACTATAATCTACGCAACTTATGACATATCGATGCGATTTATTATTATGAGTTATAATGTGCAGATAAACATTGCCATAAGCAGCATTTTTAAACATGATTTTTCGTATCTTCTTATACATAAATGTCTTATTCCAGAAATTGTAGAACGAATTTTTAAATGTGATACTGTCTGATTTAAAGATTACATAATTAAATCCAGTAGCAGCTATTAAAAAAATAATTGTGTAAAAGAGAACCATGCCTTTGACATAAATATTAAAAGGACCATCTACAAATCTCCGATAAGTAAAAAAAGTTGCAATGGGAATAAAACAAGCCCAAACTATATTATGCTTGAATATACTTCTACGATATTCTTTATACATCTGTTATTTTTATTGGTTCACTAAATCCTGAAATATAGAAATAGTGGAATGAAGAATATGATAGAAAAACATCATTTATTCATTGGAGTAACTATATATCCTTACCAACTTCCACTATTTCTTCTTAACTCAAAAATAAAAAATATAGAGTATGAAATTTATTCAGGTTGTTGTTTCCAACCGATATAAATATAATTCAATTTTTTACCATATTCTGTAGGTGTAAACCAAATATTCTTTTTCAATTCTATTTCTATTGTACGATATACCGATACTGGAATCGTAGCATAAGGTTGAAAAGATGCAAACCTAAATTTCACTTCTGATACTTTTCCTGAATTCGGATCAATATACATCACTATTGCAAACCTTGCACCTTTTAGCTTTCGTTTCTCAATATCAGAAAAAGCGTTATTAACGATTGAGAAACATTTAGGTCTTGTCCAATTCTCTTCTTCAAATTCAACGTTATTATCTAGCATAGAAACCTGTTCACCAGTACTTTTGAATATTTTATCAACATAAGTCAACTTGTTGTCTTTATTATAAAGAGTTATAAAATCTGAATCATCTTGCACATCACACTGGTATGTATAACCATTTTCATGAAATGTCTTCGTTGATTTATAATAGTTCTCTTGTGCAGAAATTTTTAATGCACATATAGCAATAATAATTGTAATTATTGATTTCATATTAACAATCTTTTGTTAGTTTACGCAAATTTGAAAATGTAGAGAGAAGAGAGCGATTTTTATCATACAAATAATCCTTATAAGCTTTGTCGTTTTTAAAAGCTTTCACAGCATTATTCATACACTTCTGAGCACCATCTATAGTAGAATGCGGTAATAAATTACCTTTAGTATCAAAGTAAACGTCAAAATCAGATATTGACATCATCCTATCATCTTTAACATACATAATTTGCCATTTACTCCCTAACTTATATTCAGATAACGATTGTAAATATTGATATTGCGCATAATGAGCCTCAATTTCCAAATTTACCACCGCATTTACATAAGAGCTTTGTGATGCTTCTTGATAAGATTGATAAGCATGCCACATCTCATGAAAAAGGGCATTACTTTCCATACTCATACCCAATGAAATCCCAGCAGCACTTCCTTCACCAAAAATAAATGCCGAATAGCCTTCATTATTAATTTGAATAGACAATGTCTTTCCATTAAGAGCTTTAAGCAAACCATTAACCAATGCTTCCCCCATACAATTATTCATTATTTTTCTAAGCATACGATTGAGAGTTTTCCAATTAGCTTCTGTCATCTTGGAATTTCGAAATAACTTCTTAGCTATTGTATCAGAAACCGCTGGAGCTACAGGTTCATCTACCACAGGCGGAGTCGGTTGAGATAAATCTCCAACACAACTTCCACCACAACCTATACTACCACAAAGTGGACAAACATCAGGTATTGGGTCCGGGTCAACTGGAAATACCGGATCAGTCCCTTCGCCTGGTTCGAAAGGTTCACCAGGACCAATAGGCGGTACAGTCTCGCCGCCAGTTCCACCAGGCACGCCGGGTTGCTCCGGTTGACCAGTTCCACCAGGGGTATCAGGCGTAATATCCACTGGAGGAATCCATACGCTATCCGGTTTTCCGTCCCCATCGGAATCATACAAAATCTCATTATTATCTTCATCCCAAAAGTAACCGTCTCCCAAATCTGTATAATTGCCTAATCCATAGTTCCAGTCGTCATTATCAGGCAAAGGGGGTAAAGAAGGATATCCATCTCCATAATCCCATTCGCCAAAACGGGTAGTGGCAACAGCCATACGTCTGAAAGTCATTCCTTCTAATATTGAACGCAAAACCTTTACTCGCTGTCCAAGGGTTTCCATATCACCCGGTATAAAAACGCCCTGCATTTTCACACCGTCGATATAGCGATTAACCCTCACAAGACGACCATTCAGAGGATTCGTATAGATAGCTACACCAGAGAAACAAGCTTTATCACTGCAATTGATAAACAAGTCACAAATATTCTTTTTGTGTTTTACATAGCAATCTTTAGTAGGTATAAGAGTGAGGATGTATTGCCCCAAGGCTTCCGTCTCAACATCTTTCACTATAATAAGTTTTTGAGAAACAGGCACTACACTGACACGTGCTACTCCTCCTTTAAAATCATAAGATGTAACCTGATATCGGGTGTTTGTCTCTATTGAAATGTCATAACCCGCTAAATTCCTTTGAGCAGAACCAACTACATTATCCCACTTTGGAGCAAAATCCTGCGGAGACAGAGATGTCTTACTCATTTTTCCACCTGTACGAGTATTTGTGCTACCTTGCATCATCTTCTTTTCAAAAAAGTCTTTGGCTTCCTGCAAAGTAAAGCCTTTCATATCTGTTTGTGACAGTGAGGGGGATTTTACCAATTCTTCATCCGTACAATTGACCGTAACAATGAGAATCGCCATCACGCACAGCACAGCGTAAATATAAGTCCTTTTCTTCATATCCATATCATTTTAATCCTTTTCCTTTCATTTTTAGTTGAAATTTATAATCCCACCATCCAAACCATTTTTTATAGTTGTCCGGCTGAAACAGAGGTTCTACCTTTTTGCAGAATTCTTCACTTAAACGGGATAACCGGCTATACTTCTCTGAACCGGAGATTCCAGCTTGTCCCATAATCCTATATTCCTCTATCGCATACTTGCCATAAGCTGTCTTGAATTCTTTTATCTGCACTGAATTCAGTCCGAACCGAGACTTCATGTCATAATCCAACTTGGCATGATTTATTGCGTTCCAACGTGTTTGAATATTGGGGAGCGTTTTCGTTACGTTTTGTTCCAACTTCTCTTCAAGATTTAATAAATCGATTTCTATTTCCCCATACGGTTTACCTGAACGATATGCCTTTTCACGCATCCTTTTGTGTTCTTCTTCAAATCCGGCAATATCCATTGCATCCTTATAAGAAATCCCATATCTGTCCATATTGATAAATGTTCGTGTCTCCAACGCTCTATAAGTAAAATACCAGTCAGCGTCTTCTTCTCCCAGCAATTGAACAATGCGCTCTTTATGCTTTCTATTCATCTCATTCTCTTTTTCATACTTCACGGACTCTTCATCCGTCCCTTTCCATAACGCATTATGTTCTTTAAATTGCTCTCTCTCCATTTCATACAATGTACGCATCTTATTGTAAGGAATGAGACGATTGTCACTCAACATCTGGTAACGTTCCCCATCTTGGGTACAGTAACTCCAAGTACGATATTTACCGCCATAAAAGGTCTGATTAATGATTGTTCCGTACCTCTTGTACAATTTGCTTTGCTCTGTTCGGAACTGTTGAGAAGTCATCTTCCGACTCTTCAACCCATCATTCTCCTGATTTAAAGACGTTAGAATTTCTTCGTAAGCATCCGCCTTTTCAGCATCCACCCCATACGTCTTCATTACATACTCTTTGTGCTTACCTACATCTGTGTTCTGCACATTTCTTGTTTGTGCATAGCCTATACCTCCTGTCAGAAGCAAAGCCAGGGAAAAAATAATTTTTCTCATAAGTTAATAATTAAAAGTTAGAATATATTTACCACCATATCTGGCGGCCATTTTCGTATGTGAAAGGACGTTCTTCACGTCCCTTTGTTAGATTTCGAAGCCATAACAGGGCATTTTCAGGAACTTTATCATAAATAAGGCTATCTCCTTCAGTTTTTTTCCGCCCCAAACTTTTCCATTCGCCGTTCCAGTAAAACAGTTCGTAAGTATCTGTAGAAATGATAGCATTATCATCATTACGTGGGGCAAAGCCAAGTGCCCCTATCCGAACTGATTTATACAAATCAACCCCGACCCACATATCCACACCGCCACCAACCTGATAATAAGTGAGGGGATTTCCATCAAAGACATTCATCATTGCACTATCATCCTGAATGGCTTCACAAGCTATAGGACGAAACGATACAGGTGTTCCATCTGAATGATAAACAGAAAATTCGGCTATACTGAATGTTCCTTTAGGTCTTAAATAACGCACATATCGAAAAGCCTTATCCGTGCTTATATTTACTTTTTGTATCTTGCTTTCCGGTATCTCCGTTATTCTATAAATTTCTTCTGCATCCGAGAAGTCGGATTGATTGGCTCCTTCAAATCTCCCCATCACCATTGTCTTGGCAAAATCGACAATACGCATATTCAAGGGAAACTTACGTTTCAACACCACCTTCTCACAACGAAAGGTATCCAACGATATTTCCCGAACCGAATTTCCGGTTACTACCACCGGATTGGCTACAGGAAAAAGCTCTCCTTTTTTCCATTGAACAGGCAGATAGACTATCCCGTCACCAAGGTCAATTGCTTCTTTCTTACCATCATCAGTCACCTTTACTCCTGTCCCCACATACGAGAATGTAGTAGAAGTGGAAGAAGCAACCGGTATCCAACCGGCAGGTGAAAAGACGGATAAATAGTTAGTATCTGTTGTCTTGGATTTGTCTACTGATATTTGTACATTGCGCGAACCTATCTGATGTAATTCCGTGACATCGACAATATCATTATATAGGAATAAATCGGGAACATCAGAAGTTCTTCCTTCCGTTGTCTGTACACTGTAGACTTTACGATATATTTTAGGTGTCTTTCGTGACAAATAAGCATCGTTTGTCACTTTATCTGTATTTGGCAACGGATAGATTTTCCCGTCAGGCAAGATAACCGAAACAAAGGAATGTCCATTATTACTGCTCCCCCAATAAGGAACAAACTCATAGGAACATGGTATCCCGGATGCCCTCAAAGCCATGACTAATAACGCGGATCGATCGTCACATTTACCATATCCGTTGCGAATAAGAGAAGAATAAGATTGTGGAAGTTCTCCATTATTTGCCGGAGAAAGGTTTAACTTCACTTGAGAATTGATATCTTTTGCTGCTTGAATGATATCAACCATATTCGCAGACCTAAAATGCCGTTTACAATCCTGCTTCCAGTAATATTCCAGAGGCTCGTCTACTATTCTATAGGGAAGAATGTATTCTAAGAATTGCTCAAAGCTATAATCTTTCAGAAAAGAAGATTCTTCTTTCAACAGGAACGATTCCTCTAAAGAAGAAATCAAAGAATCGGACTTTACAACGTCAATATCATAAACGATATTCTCTCCTGCCGAATGCTTGCCTGGCATATTACTAACCAGGAAACAAGCAGCTTCATACTTTTCACTGTCGCCGGAAAGTTTATAGTGTTCCAAGAAAGAGGTAAGCTCTGTTTGGTTACTTGTCGAACTCTTTGCTGTCTCCCAAGCTCGACTCTCATAGTTGTTAGAAGTGCATCCATACAGGGCAATGATGCCTGCATAGACAAAATGTTTTATTTGCATGTTTTTTTATTTCATACTGATGTTTACCCTTTGTTGAGCAAACATCAGCTTATTAATTGTATGTCTTATCGCACCGACAATTCTTCTATCGAAACCTGTGCCGGATTGCCATTCAAAGAGGTGGCATCCAAACGGATGAAGCGAGTAGATACTTTATCTTTGAATTGCACCGTTTGCGGAACGGGGTTGTTGATGATATTACTGAACTCGCCATTGGTCAGTACTTCTGTCCATGTCTTCCCATCGTTACTTATCTGAAATTTATAGCGGAAAGCAGTGGTCGGCTTTGCTTCGGCTCCTGCGGGAGCGTATGTAAATCCTGCAATAACAGTCTGCTCTCCCAAGTCAATCGTGACAGGAGATGATGACAACAGACGCCAAGCATCTTTGGACATACTTTCTTGTGCTGCCTGCGGTGATTCGTCTTGCAGCGGAGCGGCATAGTAGGCTGCTATCCGGGATACGTTGGCTGTCAAGCGACATTCGTCGATAGTCACCCGGATTTTATTGGCTTTCACGGTAGGGATACGCAGCAATCGTTTATAGCCAATTGTGGTTCCCTGTCCTACGATTTGCCATCCTTCGGGCGTCAGCGCCTCTACTGTGAACTTCTCCACCCGCTGTCCTTTAGCGATGTCTTCCTGCAACATTATTACGTTGACAGAAGTTTCCTGTTCCAACTGATAAATCCGGCTGTCTTGCGGTGCGGCACACCATAGGTTCATTCCGTCTTTTATCTTGTCCGATGCGAATATATGATTTCTGCATTCGGCAAATTCTTTCAGCCGGGCGGCGTCCGCTTCGCTGATAAGTCCCCGTTTATCCGGCGGGATATTGAGCAGAAGAACAGAGTTGTAGCCCACGGATTGATAATAGATTTCCATCAAGTGTTTCAGTGTTTTCACTTGTGCATCCTGTTCTTTATGGTAAAACCACCCCGGACGGATAGATACGTCCACTTCCGACGGATACCAGAACAACTCACGGGCTTTCGCCAATATCCTGCGACTGCCCAAATCATTGGTGGTGCTGGAGATTCCGAGATATTTGTTGTTTTCGGCAGCACGGCTGTAAATACTCGGAGTACGTACCGTAGCTCCCCATTCGGTTTCACGGCCAATACCTTTCTCGTTGCCTACCCAACGCACATCATCGCCCATGATAGCCGCAACAGCTTTGGGTTGCAGGCGGCGGATGGTTTTATAATAAGTATCCCAGTCGTAGACCTGCTTCTTGCCGTTAGGCCCTTCGCCGTTGGCTCCGTCGAACCATACTTCGTGCACTTCCCCATAATTAGTCAGCAACTCAGTAAGCTGGCGGACAAAGAAAGCGTTGTATTTCGGAGAATCCCCATAACAAGCAGCATTCCTGTCCCACGGAGAAAGATAAACGCCGAACTTCATACCGTATTTGTCGCACGCCTGACGAAGTTCTTTCACAACATCCCCTTTCCCCTGTTTCCAAGGAGAGGAAGCAACAGAATGAAGAGTCGTTTTCGTAGGCCACAGGCAAAAACCGTCGTGATGCTTGGCAGTGAGGATTACCATTTTGAATCCTGCATCTTTCAACGTCCGGACCCATTGTTCGGCATCCAACCCGGAAGGATTGAAAAGGGCGAGGTCTTCTTTGCCGTCTCCCCATTCATTACCCGTGAAAGTGTTAATGCCGAAGTGCAGGAAAGCAGTCAGCTCCAGTTGCTGCCAGTTCAACTGCTCCGGAGTGGGAACCAGACGGGCTGCCATATCCACTTTCTGTTCCAAGGTGGCGTCTGCCGGAAACCAGAGATGTTTTACAAAATAATCTTCTTCGGCATGATATAGTTGCGGATACGATAATTCTCCCTTTTCATTGATTAAGCGAAAACCGCGGTTGTTCCAGTAACGATGAAAACCGCCTATATTGCTATTGATATAGATTAATTCAAATGAATGCACGCCTTTCTCCAAGGCGATTGATTTACGACTTACCGAATGGCGGATTAGTTTGCCGCTATTGCTAATCAGCAATTCACCGTCTATTTTCAGTTCGTCCATCTCTGTGGTCATATAATACACACCATCAGCGGGAACTTTGAAATATCCCCGATAGAGAAAAGCACCGTTCGCTTCGGGAGCAATATCCAAGTTGAAGTCAGAAACAATCTCCGGATTGCCCCAACCTGCATCCAGTAGGTCTGTGACGTAGTAATACTTGCCGGAAACGCGTAATAGTTCTGCACCGGGAAGCAATTTCTTAGTATCAGTCAATGCAGGACGCACTGTTTCTTTTCTGACAGTTATTGTCCGTGTACGACTCAACTTACCGGAAGGAAGACGGGTCGCTATTTTCAGGACGGCATCGTTTGTGAACGATAGTGGAGCCGTGTAGAGCGCAGATTGCGCAGTAGGCGTACTTCCATCAAGCGTATATACCATGTCCAGATTGCGGCTGTTACGAAATGAGAGAGATGTTTTGTCTATCACCGCTACATAGTCCGACTGAGGTCCTTCGGGCAAAGGTATGTGATAATTGACATTGTACGCATCCAAACGAGGGTGCTGGTTATCAAGGCGACGGACAAAAGAAGTGAAATCCTTGCGGGACTTTTGCGTCCATGTCAGCTCTGCCATTGCGAGCAGACGGGGGTACAGCAAGTATTCCGTATGTTCCGGAGTAGGCGAATACTCCGTCCAAAGGTTAGCTTGCGCACCAAGTATGTGATGCTGCTTGTCAGGAGATATTCTAGCTGCCACAGGCTCATAGTGGTACGCCTTTTCGAGAGAAATGCCATAACCGATAGCCACAGGCTCCACTTCCGGCGCACCCTGCCCGTTATAATCATAGTAGGCGTATTGCAGGGGAGTCATAATGACATCGTGTCCCATATTGGCAGCCGTAATCCCCCCCTCTTCTCCTGTCCATGACATGACGGTGGCTGTGGAAGCCAGCCCGCCTTCCAATATCTCGTCCCAGCCAATCATTGCCTTTCCATGTTTCAGAAGCATCGCTTCCGCACGGTGCACAAAGTAACTTTGCAGTTCGTGCTCATTTTTCAGATGTTCGTCCCGCATCCGTTTCTGACATTTCCGGCAGCGTTTCCAATGAGTCTTGGGGCATTCGTCTCCCCCGATATGGAAATACTTACCGGGAAAAAGAGGGACAACCTCATCAATCACATCTTCCAGAAAGTCGAAGACACGGTCGTTTCCCGCACAATATACGTTGTCTTCCACTCCCCACTGGTTGCGAAGCCGGAAAGGTCCCTCTATACAGGATAGTTCGGGATACGCCGTAATTGCGGCAAGTGCATGACCGGGAAGTTCTATCTCCGGAATAACGGTGATTTGACGGGCGGCGGCATATGCCACCACTTCTTTTATTTGTTCCTGGGTGTAAAAGCCCCGGCAGATACTTCCGTCTACATTATGACGAACGGAGCCTACCTCTGTCAGCAAAGGATATTTTTTCACTTCAATCGTCCACAAGTGGTCGTCCGTCAGATGCCAATGGAAATAGTTCATCTTGAACATTGCCATCAAGTCGAGTTGCTTCTTGATGAAACCCACATCCATAAAATAACGGCAGACATCAAGCATCATGCCGCGATAAGCAAAACGCGGTTCGTCTTCTATGGAAACGCAGGGAAGACCCCAATGTATATTTTCTACTTTATGGGGATTCTGGATGGCAGGCGGAAAGAGTTGCATCAAGGTCTGCATCCCATAAAAGAGTCCGCGCAGGCTCTTGCCTGTCACGTCGATTTTATGATTGGCTACATCCAGCCGATAACCTTCTTCGTTTAAGGGCAAGGTGGTGTCTATCTTCAATGTTATGCTGTTTTCGTACGCTTTGTTTCCCTGCGTGTTGCTTTCTTTACCATTATTCCTGATTGGGAACGGGTATCCGGTGGAACGTTTCATCTGCTCCCTAAAATACCCGGCAATGCGTTTCACCTCTTCCGTACCGGCAACAAAGGCTGTTTGGGAAGTGAGTTCAAATACTCCCTGCTTCATCCGGATATGTTTGGGGTAAGGAATGACAGAAACTTCTTTCTCACTCTGACCGGCTGCGGACACTTCTAACGACAACACGCAAAGTACCGCTATTAACCAACTATTTAATAAAAGTTTTCTCATCTTTATTCGTTATTTTACATAGCATTCTCGCCATAAGTCATTTTCACATTCAGGGAAGTATGGTTATTTACGGGTACTTCCTGTTTCAGGTATCCTTTCTTTTCAAAGACCAGGATGTCGCCTGCGGATACACGTACCTTGTATTTCCCTTTTGAATCGGTTCGCCCTACTTCACGCCCGGATACCTTCGAACGGATGGAAACACCATCTATCAATGTAGCCTGCACATCTCTGACAGTGCCGCTTACGGTTATCTCTTTTCCGCTTGCCGCGGATTTGGTTACGGAAGACGACGGAAGATTGTCCGGGGCAGAAACGGGTTGCCCGTCTGCTCCAAGGAGCTGTCTGTCCGCTCCGATATGAATAGTTTGCCTTAATAAAATACGGTCGGAAGCGGTTCCCAATTGCAGTTCAAATGCACCGGGTTCTATCAATCGCCGCCCGTCCTCTAATGTAAGGGCAAGGTCGGCAACCGGGAAGCTGAGGACGACTTCCCTGCTCTCTCCCGGTTGCAATTCAACTTTCATAAATGCGCGCAGTTGCTTTATGGGGGTGACAACTGAACTTACTTGGTCGCGCACATAAAGTTGAACAACCTCTTTCCCTGTTTTATTTCCTGTATTTCGAAGTTGCGTCTTTACTTGGACGGAATCATGTTCCAAAGTGACCGTCATCTTCTCCAAAGAGAAAGTGGTGTAGCTCAATCCATGCCCGAACGTCCATAAAGATGCGGGAGACGAGAAGACGTAATCCCTGCCGGGGGCTTCATAACTGCCCGGCTTTTTATAAAATCCCTTGTCGGAAGGCAAATGATTGTAGTAAGCCGGCAGATGCCCTACACTTTGGGGAAAGGAGAAGGTCAGCTTTCCCGAAGGGTTCACCTTACCGAAAAGAATATCGGCTATGGAGTTGCCAGCCTGTTCTCCTGCGTACCATTGCGCAAGAATGGCAGGAATATGTTCTTTCTCCCAAGGTATACAAAACGGTTTTCCCGACACAAGCACAAGCACTACCGGTTTTCCGGTTTTATAGATTGCCCGGATCAGGTCGCTTTGCGCTCCCGTCAGTTGAAGGTCGTGCAGGTCAAAGCCTTCTCCGCAATTCACCTGGCTATAATCGCGTGCCAGCGATGCGCTGGAGCTACCGCAAAAGAGCAAAGCGACATCGCTCCGGGAAGCAATCTCCACCGCTTCGGAAATAGCAGAGGTATCCTGGGACATCAGACTGCATCCACGCGCATACCGGACGATAGCCTTGTCTCCCACCAAGCGCTTTATCCCTTCCAACGGAGTGACACCATCCTTATTATCCCGGCTCCAAGTGTAATCACCGAACTGTACTTGCGCGGCATTCGGCCCGATGACGGCAATCGAACGTATCCGGCCGATATTCAACGGTAGCAATCCGCCTTCATTTTTCAACAACACGGTAGATTCATCCGCAATCTTACGAGACAGGGCGATGCTTTCCGCATCATGCATTTCCTGTTTGCCGAACTTCTCCCCATACGGGTCTTCAAACAAGCCTGCCGCAAATTTGGCAGTGAGTACGCGGCGTACAGACTCATCAATCACGCTTATGTCCATCTGTCCCTTTTCGACCAGTTCTTTCAGATACGGATAACATTCGCTGGAAGCCTCTACATCGAGCCCCGCACTGATGGACTGCACGGCACATTCTGCCGGGCTGCCGGCTGTGTGATGAAAGTTCTGCAACATATCAATGGCTCCCCAGTCGGAATAGACATATCCCTTAAAGCCCCATTGCTTCCGCAGAATATCAGTCAGCAGATAGCGGGAAGCGGAATTGGGAACACGGTTCCATGAGTTGTAAGTGGACATCACGGCCATCACGGGCAACCGGGTGACTACCATCTCAAACGGTTTCAGATATACATCGTGCAAATCTCTTACTCCGCATTCTACGGATGCAAGGTTCAGCCCGCCCAGCGGATTGCCATGAGGACCGAAATGTTTCAACATCGGAGAAATGCCATTATCCAGATAACCGACCGTTTCCGCACGGGCGAATATCCCGCAAAGGAAAGGGTCTTCTCCATAGGATTCTTCCACCCGTCCCCAACGCAAATCACGGACCACGTCAATGCAGGGAGCCAAGACCTGACGCATTCCCTGCGCATGCAGGTCACGGGAGGTACAGGCGGCTTTCTGATAAGCCAGCGCCGGATTGAAAGTACTTCCCAACGCTATATTCTGAGGATAAATGGTGGAACCTTCGTGTGCGGAACCATGCAGGGACTCCGCTACGGTAAATACAGGAATTCCCAACCGGGTACGCTCTGTCATATACTGCTGGACAGCACGCATATTCTTGCTGCAATTCTCCCCCGTCAACGGGAAACCTTCTACAAATCCCCAGCCGATATTCCCGGCAAAAGCGGATAGTTTCTTTTCATCCAGCACCTGTCCGTCAAATATATTCCAGGAATGTAAATGGCGGATTTGGGCTATTTTCTCTTCGAGCGTCATCCGTCGCAACAGGTCTTCCACTCTTTCATTGATTGGCAAAGACGCATTTTTATAAGGATACGCTTGTCCGCTCGCATCAGAAAAAGAGCACAAAAACAATACGAATGATAGCAGCGGATAGTTGATATAGTGTTTCATCTGTTTTCTATTACCGGTTACTGTCAGTTTTTCAATGGTTTCAATGAGATATAACGGGGACGGAATAATTCTACGGCAGTAACGGATTCCGGTTCGATACGTATATCGTACTCTCCGGCAGGTAATGTCACCGTGCCTACCGCTTCGATGATATCGGCTCCATTGCTGACTTTCTTTGTCAGTCTCTTGCCACCTAATGTAACCGAATATACTCCCGCTGCTCCCTTGCTTGCTTTACGCACTTCTTTTCCGGCATCACCTTCTACCAATTCATCCTCATATTTAGGTGCAGGAGCGACATAGGCGATACCGACTTCATAAGTCATCGGTTTGTCCAGACGGACAGACCATACTACCGCATCCCCTTTCTGTGTCATATTCTGTACACACTGTGCCTCGACTTCTTCACCGCCATAACGGGCATTCCCTTCCAGACGGGAATCAAACGTACGCAGATAATCCACCGGTTGAGTGGTAGAGAGACGACGGCGGGAGTCCGCTTTGAGTTCCGATGTACATTCCAGTACAACGACTGTATTGACAGCATCCGGACAATTCAACGGGACGTCCACCCATACGTCTTTTCCGGAACGGACATATTTCAGGCTCTTTTGGGGATTACTCAAGAGATAGGCACGCTTCACGTCCGTAAGCAGTCCGCCGACACATAACTTTCCGTCTTCCGGCCAGTCGAACACGTGCAGATAGAGTTTGTTGCCTTTCCGGGTCGTTTCTCCCCACGACTGAACTGCAAGCGGGGTGGCTTTGGTTCCTCTGATAGAAGCTTCGCCGTTTACTTTCCACCAGTCGGCTATTCCTTTCAGAATCGTCCTGTCCGGTGTGCTGAACTTCCCGTTCCCCATCGGGCCGATATTCATCAGGATGTTGCCGTTACGGGCCGCCGCTTTGACAAGCAACTTTATAAAGAAAGAAGCGGGCTTGTAGTCATTGTCATTCTCATTGTAGGCATATGAGTTGTTGGTCGTAGGGATACCTTCCCAATAGCTGTCTCCATAGTTGCTGAATTCGTAGGGGCAGTCGTTGGTATTGTAATAGTCATAACGGTCGAATCCGGCGATAGCACGGCCGTTGATAATAATATCGGGACTTGCCTCACGGGTAGCTTTCACTATACGGATACATTCTTCCACCGGAAGCTTATGGGGAGTATCATACCACATGATATCGGGGTCGTAATTAGCGATTAGTTCGCGTATCTGCGGAATCGCTTTCTCATCTACATATTTACGGGCAACGGGAAGAAATTCCTTACGGGTTTCCCACCAGTCGCGCCCGCCCAGCAGTTTATCCCCGCCCGGATTGTCATAGTCCCAGTCGTTGCCCACTCCGTTCTTCTCGCCCCAGTCGAACGCGTGAGAATAATAAAAGCCAAATTTGATTCCGGCTTTGCGGCAGGCTTCCCGGAGTTCCTTCATCGGGTCACGACCGAATGGGGTTGCTTTGACGATATTGTAATCACTCACTTTCGAGTCGTACATGGCAAAGCCGTCGTGATGCTTGGACGTAATGATGAAGTATCCCATACCCGTCTCCTTGGCTATACGTATCCATTCTTCCGCATCGAACTCTTCGGGATTGAATCCGGCCACCACTTCTTTCTTATATACTTCGACAGGAATCCGTGCCATACGCTGTATGTGTTCTCCGTATCCGTTATAACGCTTCCCGTTCCATGAACAGGCTAACGGGGAGTAGACTCCCCAATGAATGAACATACCGAAGCGGGCATTGTCGAACCATTGCATTCTTTTATCAAGTTGCTCTTTATCGGGCACCATTGCCGACAACCCGGTTTCCGATTCCGGCTGTTTCTGCGCAAAACAGGATAATGTACTTGCAGACAATGCTGCTGTCAGGATAATAGTACTAAAATGTTTTTTCATGTTTTTCATTCTGATTATACTTTCTTCCCCATAGGAGAGTTTATTGTAAACTGTATCTTTTCGCCTGGTTTCATCTGTTTCTCCGTTATCTTTCCCAAGAAAGGATTGAGCAGTTTCATCACTCCTCCTTTTTCCGATTCGATGATGATGGAACTTACCTTGCCTTTTTCGTAAGAGGCAGTCACCAGGAATGCCCCCATCGCCCGCAGGTTACAGTAGGATGCATCCTGCCATTTGGTCGGCATGGCCGGGAATACCTTAATCACTCCGGTATGGCTTTGCAGCAACATTTCCTGAATGGCAGCGGCACAGGCGAAGTTGCCTTCCAATGTGAACGGACGATAAGTAAATTGTGAGAAGCCTGCTTTCAACTGGTCGCCATTCAGATGGAAACTGTTCGGGCCGCAAAAGGCTTTGATAAAGATGTGCAGGTTGCGCAAGGCTTCGTCTCCGTCGAATACACGGGCTTTCAAGTTGGCAAGCCATGCGTAAGTATATCCTGTCCACCAGTCCGGTCCCAACTGCTCGATATTCTTAATGGAACGGAGAATCAAGTCGATGTCTCCGTTACCCCGGCTGGCATCAATGATACCGAAAGGATGAAAAGCCAGCAAATGGGAGAAGTGACGGTGAGATTCGGTCAAGGGAGTCCCCGGAGCAATCAGCAGGCCGCTTTCATTCTTCGCGAAGTCGGGCCACTCGGTTAATTGTCTCTTCCAGTGGGCAGCTTCGTCTGTCAATCCCAACGTATCCGCCATCTCTTCCGCTACTATATAGGTAAGGCGGATATTAGCCAGGTCGTAGTTGGTGGTTTCCTGAAACCAGGCATCTATCCGGTTGTCATTGATTTCCGGTGATGAGGAAAGCGGTAACTTTCTCCAGCCTTTCTTATCCCTGACGGAAATGTTCTCGAAATAACGGGCTACCTCTTTTACCCATGGATAGGCTCTCTGAGACAGAAACTCCGTATCCATGCTATACTTCCATTGCATATAGAAATGATGTGCAAGCCATCCGGCAGCAGTAGGCGAATTGGCGTACTGGCTCCATCCGCCGATAGGTTCTCCTGTCAACGTGGCAATGCAAGCTACGTTCATCCCTTCCACACCATAGAACTTGCGGGTAAACTTCCCGGAGTTTTCTTTTATCTGCCATAGCCAGTCAGTGAAAACGGATGATTCTTCCAGATGATTGGAGGAGTAGCCCGGCCAATAACTTAACTGGGTGTTCAAGTCATTATGGAAATCTCCGCGCCATGGCGGGGTTTGCCCGTTATCGGCAGTCCACACAGCTTGCAGGCAGATGGGAGGCGCTCCTTTGCGGGAAGCAGAGGCAAACTTATACATTTCAAGGTGCCATTGCTTTTCCAACAGAGTGTCCGGTATATGTATGCTTGACTTCTTCCAATACGCTTTCCACCATTCTTTGTGCTTGTCCAAGCTGCTTTCAAAATCATCATTCATGGATTGGGATATGTGATTCAACGCTCCTTCCTTTTCGGAATACCATGTACCGGCGGAAGTCACACAATACTTTCCTTCCAATTTTTTACTGGGAAGTGAATTCCAGTTCACGGCTATTTCGTAGGAGGCGTCTCCCCAGCCTTGTTGATGATAGAGCAAGGTGGTAGGGGCAATTTGTTTCACTTCCCCCAGTTTATAACCTAAAGAAGTCAATTTATTCACACCCGGCTGATAATCCAATGCGGCTTCATTTTCTTCATATTGCGGTGTCAGCAGTCGTACCGTCAGCGCATCGGGCAAATTTTCAAATAAGAAACGCCCGCCTTTTTCGTTGGCAGGAACAAAAATACGGGCTTTCGCTCCTTTCTCCCATTCTATGGTACAGACAGCCGAAACCAGGTCGAGTTTTACATTCGTTACTTTTCCCAAAGAAGCCGTATTTAATTCAATAGCTCCGGCAGGTATCTTTGTCGGTGCGGAGTCGTGTCGTGTCCGCTCGTCAATCAGTTCATGAACAGGGGTTATATTCTTTTTGGCAATCACCTGGTCGCAAATGAACCGATACGTATAATCGGGAGTGTCGAACTCCTCGACCGGACGCAAATCCCATAAGTCCGCACGGTCGATTGCAATACGCAACCGCCCTTCCTTTTGCCAGATTAAAGCACCGGTCAATCCATTTCCCAGCGGAATAGCCTCATCCCATACTTCCGGAAGCTTATCGAAAGCGAGGTTATAATAAAAGGGGGATGATTCGGTTTCCACCGTTCCTAACTTACAGGAACAAAGTAATCCTGCAAAAACAATCATCTGTAAAAAATACACTACCTTCATATATTACTTAGATTTCATAAATATTCTTTCATCTCGACATTGCAAAGATGCGACAAGCAATCAATATCAGTATGCACTTTACGTACTTTCAACGTACACATACAATACAAATAACGCTGTATTTGGATTATAGGCGGGGTATTGTACCTCAAATGGAGCTATCTGCACACAATGTACGCCCATGAACGGCAGATATAAAAACAGAGCAGCCGTTTCAAGTTATTACCCGAAACGGCTGCTCTGTTTTTGTCATATGTTATTTACAATATCTCTCTATCTTCCCACTTTCCGCCATGCCACTCCACCACCGACGTGAAACCTGCTTTCTTCAAAGCTGCCAAGCCTTCGAGACGGGCATTGTTTATTCTTTCGGGATAGTGGGCGTCACTGTTCACTTGCACGCGGATACCCAAGGCCTTCAAGAAAGTGAAATAACGTTCATTGGGATAGAACGTGCCTAATTCGTGATAAGCCTTGGTGTTGATTTCGACAATATATCCACGACGGGCTATCTCTGCGAAATAATCGCGGACTAAAGTATCATACCACGGTTCGTCCAGTAATCCGGGACGGTAGCAGGAAGCATTGTAATGCATCTTGTCCGCATGACCGACAATATCGAATCCACCCAGTTCGACCATACGAAGCAGGTTCCTATAATAAAGGCGGACAACGGAATCCAGGTCACCGTCGAAATGCTTGTCTATTAACTGGCGGAAAGTATCTGCCGGAGTATCAATATCTACGATATTCCCTTCCGGGGAATACAGCATATGCACGGAACCTATCCGGTAATCGAGCGGCAGTTCCTGGAAACGGAGTGAAGCGGGGTTGCTGTCTTCATTCAGGTAATCTATTTCAAGGCCGATGGCAAGCTCTATCTTATCCGCATATTTCTTTTTGAGACGGGAAAATTCGGAAAGGTAATCTTCCATTCTGTCCCATTCCATTGTCCATGCAGTAGGAAACGGCAACGGGGCATGGGAAGAGATGCCATAGGAAGTAAAGCCTTCGCTGATAGCAAAACGGATAAAATCTTCCATGTTAGCTCGTCCGTCGCAATAAAGACAGTGGCTATGATAGTTAGTAAGGTTTGTCATACCAGGTTATGTTATCGGGGTTACAGCGGAACAAGTCAGCCTTCTATTTCGCTGAGTTCCAACCAGCGCATTGTTTTCTCGTCAATCAAGTCGTTCACTTCGGGCAGGCGTTTCGATTTCTCGGTCAGTTCGTCAACGGAAAGCGTACCGCTGCAAAGGAGTTCCTCAATCCGGGCTTTTTCCGCTTCCAGGTCGGCTATCTCCTTTTCCAGTTGTTCGAATTCGCGTTTTTCCTTGAAGCTCATCTTCCGCTTGTCGTTCAGGCGGACACGGGCGGTCTTTTCTTCCTGCGGTTTTTCGGCTTCTTTCTCCTTTTGGGCTTTCGCGTCTTTCCAGTCGCGGTAGTCGCTGTAATTTCCGGGGAAGTCGCGGATGTCTCCCTGTCCGTTGAATACCATCAGGTGGTCTACTACCTTGTCCATAAAGTAACGGTCGTGGGAAACGACAATGACACAGCCTTTGAAGTTCTGAAGATATTCTTCGAGCACATTCAATGTGATAATATCAAGGTCGTTGGTAGGCTCGTCCAGTACGAGAAAGTTAGGGTTACGCATCAGGATGGTACACAGGTAAAGACGGCGGCGCTCGCCCCCACTCAGTTTGTAGACATAGCTATGCTGGGTTTCGGGGGTGAATAGGAAATGTTGCAGGAATTGTGAGGCGGTCAGTTTCTTTCCGTTGCCCAGTTCGATGACTTCGGCAATATCCTGAATGACGTCAATCACTTTCATTTGTTCGTCAAACTGGAGTCCGTCTTGCGAGTAGTAGCCGAAACGGACTGTTTCGCCGATGTCCACCGTGCCGCTATCGGGTTGTACTTGCCCCATTAGTATCTTGATGAAAGTCGATTTTCCGGTTCCGTTGTTTCCTACGATTCCCATCTTTTCGTAGCGGGAGAAGATATAGGAGAAGTCTTCCAGGATTTTCAGGTCGCCGTAACTCTTGTACAGATGGTCGGCTTCGAATATCTTGCTGCCGATATAGGATGCTTTTACTTCCAGTTTTACGTTATCGTTATTGAAACGTTGCTTTGCCACCTTTTCCAGTTCGTAGAAAGCGTCTTCACGGTAACGGGCTTTGTGTCCGCGTGCCTGTGGCATACGGCGCATCCAGTCAAGTTCCGTACGGTAGAGGTTGTTGGCACGTTCTATTTCTACGCTTTTAGCTTCGATACGTTCCTGGCGTTTTTCGAGGTAATAACTATAATTACCTTTATATTGATAGACTTGCTGATTATCTATTTCGATGATTTCCGAACAGACACGGTCGAGGAAGTAGCGGTCGTGGGTCACCATCAGCAGGCTGAGGTTGGTACGGCGCAGGTAGTCTTCGAGCCATTCGGTCATATCAAGGTCGAGGTGGTTGGTAGGCTCGTCGAGAATCAGGAGTTCCGGTTCGGTTATCAGAGCGTTGGCGAGAGCGACACGTTTCAACTGTCCGCCGGAGAGTTGTTTCACCTTCTGGTCGAAGTTACGGATTTTGAGTTGCGAAAGGATTTGCTTGGCTTTCTGTTCGTATTCCCAGGCTTTCTCCTGGTCCATACGTGCCAAAAGGTTTTCCAGTCCCGGATGCCCTTCGGTTTCCATGCAACGCTCGTACTCTTTGATGAGTTCTACGGTGCTGTTGCCGTGATGGAAACAGGCTTCGAGTACAGTCAACTCTTCGGGGTATTGCGGGTCTTGTTCCAGGTAATCCACACGAAGGTCGCGACGGAAGACAATGTTACCGCTATCATAGCCTTCTTTTCCGGCGATGATATTCAGTAAGGTGGTTTTTCCACTGCCGTTCTTCGCTATCAGTCCTACACGCTGACCTTCGGCAATGCCAAAAGATATATTTTCAAAAAGAACCAAGTCGCCGAAGGACTTGGTCAGGTTGTCTATCTGTAAATAAGGTACTGCCACGTAATTTAGTGATTAGTCGGTTAGTGATTAGTGATTAATAATCACGGATTTATACTCTTCAATGACGTTGCAAGGCTCTCCTGCCTTTATCTTGCTCCATGCCAGTTTCATCGGGTCGATGATGCGGTCATTATATTGGAGCACAGGGGCTTCACGGTTGCCGTCAATCAATGTCTTCCATTCCATGCCGTCCACTTCGTTGGCAAGAATCGCGCAGACCGTGATACCGACAGCCAGCCATTCGTCTTTCTTCTTCGAACCAATCTTGCCGCTGTCAATCACTTGCTGAAGTTTTTCGAGGTCTTCTTCGATTCCTTGAAAGTCTTTCTTCAGTTCTTGTTTCACGGTAGATACCACCCATTCATATCCTTCATTAATCTGGTAGATTTCTGAAAGGCGTACGGGAATCAGTTCGGCGGGATACTTCTCTCCTTCCCTACGTATTTCCAAAGTGGCGATTACGTCTTCGGCTTCTTTCACAATTCCGCCTTTGGGGACAGTGAAAGAGCATTCGAAAGCAATATCGTCAATGCCTGTAATCCATACATGGGAAGTATAATAGGTTCCTTCTTCCTGGAACATTTCTTTGCTGTACGCACATTCCAACGTTCCGACTTTTACCAATGAAGCCGAATCGTTCTCACTCAGTTCCTGGCGGATGGCATCTTTGCCATAACCGGCCTTGCCTTTAAATGCGGAAATACGGAAGTTGCCCGACCATACATCGGGATTATAGAAAAGAAAAGAGCCTTCGCCATCTTCAAACTCATTCCAGTCCGATGGATAGTTCATGGAAAACCATGCTCCGGGAGAGATAAATTTCTTGCCTTGCATCCTTTTTCATTAAATGATTACTTGGCAAAAATACAATAAAATAGGGAAATTGCATGAAGATTAGATAAGAAACTATTTACCTATCGGCTGTATTTTCCTGCGCACCTCTTTGGAAATTTCCAAAAACATATAGTTCAGCTTGCCGGAATGGATGCCTTCCTCATTCTCTTTGTACTTCTTATTGGCGTATTGTTTGGATTTCTCGAAGGTGAGCAGTGACATTTCGTTCTGCGACTTGCCTACCATTGTGGAATCCAGTTGTTCGTCGGGGAAGAAGTCGTCCAGGTCGACGTCGCCAATCATCGTTGTTTCCAGGAAGTTCTTGTCGGTATGCGAATTGTCGGTATAATAGCCCACAAACATATGTCCCGGTGTACGCACAAGGATAGGGTCGATATTGATGGCACGAAGCAACGAAGCGAACAATACACTACCGTCCACGCAGTTGATTTGCGAAGATTCCAACGCATCATCAAACGTACGGACACGTTGCGAGAATACGACATTGCTCGAAAGGCTGGTATTGGAAACAGAGCTGTAACGGAATTTGCGTTTCTGCAAAATATTCCAAAGGGCATACACCTGCTTGTCTACCGCTCCTTTAGCCTTGCTCTGATAGCCGAGGAAACGATTGACGATACGGGTATTCAATGCTTCGCGGAGCAACTGGTCAATCATCGGGTTCTCTTCATTGACGTAGGCGGCAAAGAAAATACTTGTGTCATGGAACTTGGTTCCGTTCGCCACATATCCCAACAGACATTCGTTGATACTGCGGACAGAGAAGGTACGTACCCGTTGCCCCAAGTCTTTCCCGTTCATCTCGACGGTCACGGCAACGCTCACCGGCTCGGCTTGCGCGTTATTTTTCAATGCTTCGTAATTCCATATAATATCCGGGTAAATCGTATATTCCGTTCGCGGCTTGTTCAATACGAACTCCGATACGGAACGGGAGAAGAAAGGAGTTTCGGCCACTTCAATACGTACACGGCTGTATGCGGTCTTTGATTTCAGCCGGATGGCAATACATGATTTCGGGTTTCCCAGATAAGTGGAATCCGAAGGTATGATAACTTGCGCATCAGTAGTGGCTACGGACAGAATGGCCGAAGGGAAGATGTTTCCGCCCAAATCGTCGGCTATCTCAAAGCCGGTATTGAAAGAGGTATATTTAAAGACAGACACACCGCCAAGCAGGAGCAGCAGTACGATAACCGCACCTATCACTTCGCGCTTATGCCGTTTCAAGTCAATTTTTATCATCGTTTGTAGTTTCTATTATCAAACATTTCTATCCTATCTCGCTAACAAAGATAACAAATAGCAAACGTTTTTTCCTCTTGCAACCGACAAAAACTTCCATATTCGGTATCAAATTCCCATAAATCAAAGAATGTAACGTGATTGTAACATCTGTTTCATCTGACCGTAACAAAGTCTCCTCATCTTTGCATCAAAATAAAATAAAAACGTAACTTTGTCATATCACATTAATAAATACATCTTATGAACGAAACCCGTATTTTAGTTGTCGACGATGAAGAAGACCTCTGCGAGATTCTGAAATTCAATCTTGAGAACGAAGGTTATGAGGTAGATACCGCAAACTCTGCCGAAGAAGCACTGAAGATGGACATCAGTAGCTACCATTTAATCCTCCTCGATGTGATGATGGGAGAAATCTCCGGATTCAAAATGGCGAACATGTTGAAAAAAGACAAGAAAACAGCCAAAGTGCCTATCATCTTCATCACGGCAAAAGATACCGAAAACGATACCGTGACAGGATTCAACCTGGGCGCGGACGATTATATCTCGAAGCCTTTCTCCCTGCGCGAAGTCATCGCCCGTGTGAAAGCCGTATTGAGACGTACGGCGACGACGGAAACGGAAAGAGCGCCCGAACGGCTTACTTACCAGACGCTTGTCATCGACATCACTAAAAAGAAAGCGAGTATCGACGACGAAGAAGTGTCATTGACCAAAAAAGAATTTGAAATCCTGCTTCTACTGGTACAGAATAAAGGACGCGTATTCTCACGTGAAGATATTCTGGCACGTATCTGGAGCGACGAAGTGTATGTACTGGACCGTACTATCGACGTAAACATCACCCGTTTGCGCAAAAAGATAGGCATATACGGCAAATGCATTGTCACACGTCTCGGATACGGATACTGTTTTGAAGCTGAATAACTATTTATCATGAACCTGCCTGTAACTCAAAGACATTTTCTTTCTTTCAGCCGGAAGCTTTTCCTTTCGGTCATTTCGTTGTTCCTGGTATTCGCCGTCTGTTTCATCGCGTACCAGTACCAACGCGAACGGGAATATAAAGTAGAACTGCTGAATACCAAATTGCAGGATTACAACAGCCGGCTCTACGAGCGGCTGGATGAGCA
This sequence comes from Bacteroides sp. f07, assembly GCF_042854785.1. Taxonomy (NCBI): domain Bacteria; kingdom Pseudomonadati; phylum Bacteroidota; class Bacteroidia; order Bacteroidales; family Bacteroidaceae; genus Bacteroides; species Bacteroides sp. f07. The sequence goes on from NZ_BAABXI010000001.1 coordinate 2,924,056, forward strand.
ACCGCTTGATAACAGAATTATCAACGATTATATCAATAATCATATTCTGGAAGACTTGCGCGTTACGCTTATCGACCTGGATGGGAATGTGGTTTACGACAGTTATCCGAACCACGACGAGCAGATGGAAAACCATCTGAACCGTCCGGAAGTACAAAAGGCGCTGAAACACGGAAACGGATATGACGTGCGCCGTACTTCGGAAACGACAGGAGTTCCTTATTTTTATTCGGCTACACGTTATAAGGATTATATTCTCCGCTCGGCATTACCTTATAATGTCAGCCTTATCAACAACCTGCAGGCAGACCCGCATTACTTATGGTTTACCGTAATCGTGACTTTGCTGCTGATGATTATCTTCTACAAATTCACGAACAAACTGGGGACTTCTATCAGCCAGCTCCGCGAGTTTGCCATGCGTGCCGACCGGAACGAGCCTATCGAGATGGCGATGCAATCGGCTTTCCCACACAATGAACTGGGAGAAATATCGCAGCATATCATCCAAATCTACAAACGGCTGCACGAAACGAAAGAGGCTCTCTACATCGAACGCGAGAAGTTGATTACCCATCTTCAGATTTCGCACGAAGGACTGGGAGTATTTACGAAAGACAAAAAGGAGATTCTTGTCAACAATCTCTTCACCCAATACAGCAACCTGATTTCGGACTCTAACCTGGAAACTACGGAAGAAGTCTTTGCCATCAACGAACTGAAAGAGATTATACATTTCATCAACAAGAACCAGCAACAACGTTCGAGAAGTAAAGACGAAAAGCGAATGTCTATCACCATCAACAAGAACGGACGCACGTTCATCGTTGAGTGTATCATCTTCCAAGACGCAAGCTTTGAGATTTCAATCAATGATGTCACCCAGGAAGAAGAACAGGTGAATCTGAAACGGCAGTTGACACAGAATATCGCGCATGAGCTGAAAACGCCTGTCAGCAGTATTCAAGGGTATTTGGAGACTATCGTCAATAATGAAAACATACCGCGCGAGAAGATTAATGTGTTTCTCGAACGCTGCTATGCGCAAAGTAACCGGTTGAGCCGGTTGCTGCGTGACATTTCCGTACTTACCCGCATGGACGAGGCTGCCAACATGATTGACATGGAACGGGTGGATATCAGTGTACTGGTAGGAAATATCATCAACGAGGTTTCACTGGAACTGGACGAGAAACATATCACGGTGGTTAATTCTTTAAAGAAGAGCATACAAGTCAAAGGTAATTATTCCCTGATTTACTCCATCTTCCGTAATCTGATGGATAACGCCATCGCATACGCCGGAACGAATATTCAGATTAATATCAATTGTTTCCGTGAAGACGAAAGTTTCTATTATTTCAGTTTTGCCGATACGGGTATAGGCGTATCCCCCGAACATCTGAACCGTCTCTTCGAACGTTTCTACCGGGTAGACAAAGGCCGTTCGCGGAAGTTAGGCGGAACGGGACTGGGACTGGCTATTGTGAAGAATGCAGTGATTATTCATGGCGGCATCATCTCTGCCAAGAACAATCAGGGTGGCGGGTTGGAGTTTGTCTTTACATTGGCAAAGGAGAAGTAAGATTCTTCAAGAAGCAAAGTTCTTAAAAAAGAAGACAGAGAAGAAAAGGAAGAAAAATTCTTTGTATAAAATGAAAAGGCATTATCTTTGTCTTCTATGTAATTCATAGAAGTTCAATATAATAACAGCCAATTATGAAAACGAATCTAAATATTCTTTCGATTGTATGTATTCTTTGTCTTTGTGCCTGCAAAAACGGCAATGCTTCCGGCTTAAACAAAACCGAAGTAGCACAGGATACTATCAAGACTTTCACATTACCCACCATCCCGACAATGATGACGGCGCCGGAACAACGGGCGGATTTCCTTGTCAAGCACTATTGGGATAACGTAAACTTTGCCGATACCAATTATATCCATCACCCCGAAGTGACCGAACAGGCTTGGGCGGACTATTGCGATATATTGAACCATGTTCCATTGGAAACAGCACAGCAAGCTATGCGGAAAACTATCGAACGGACAAACGTGGATAAGAAAGTATTCACTTACATCACCGATTTGGCAGACAAATATTTATACGACCCTAACTCCCCTATGCGTAACGAAGAGTTTTATATCCCTGTACTGGATGCCATGATGGCTTCTCCCGTACTGGAAGAAATAGAAAAGGTACGTCCCAAAGCCCGTCGCGAACTGGCTCAGAAAAACCGTATCGGAACCAAAGCATTGAACTTTAACTATACATTGGCTTCCGGCGCACAAGGTTCCCTTTATCAACAGAAATCGGACTATACCTTACTATTTATCAATAACCCGGGATGCCACGCCTGCACGGAAACAATCGAAGCATTGAAAAATGCGCCTGTCATCAATCAGCTTCTAGCACAAAAGAAGCTAACCGTCCTCTCTATCTACCCCGACGAAGAACTGGACGAATGGCGGAAACATCTGAATGAATTCCCGAAAGAATGGATTAACGGATATGATAAGACCTTCGCTATCAAGGAACAACAACTGTATGACTTGAAAGCCATCCCTACCCTTTATCTCCTGAATAAGGATAAAACCGTTCTTCTGAAAGACGCCACCGCGCAAGCTATTGAAGAATATCTTTTATTACATCAATAAACCTTGCAAAAAACAAATAAACTATCTATCTTTGTCGCGCATTGGTTCGCAGCCCTCAAAATATACGAGGAAAGCGATTAAAAGGGAATCAGGTGTAAATCCTGAACAGTCCCGCTGCTGTAAGTTCTATAAATGTGTTGCGAGCAACCTACTTTTAGCCACTGGAAAGAAACTTCTGGGAAGGCGCCCGCAACAGGAACGAGTCAGAAGACCTGCCGTGCACCCAATTTCACTGCTTTCGAGGAAAAAGCGTTGAGTCTAATGAACCGGACAATCCGTCTATCATTTCATTCATCACTCTGATTCAGAGAAAGTGTGTTTTAATTAATAAACTCTGCCAAGTTTATTTATGCGTGTCCGGTCGAAGGGATTTCGCCCGGACACTTTTAAAAGTGAAAAAACAGACCAGTAGTAGGATAAGGATGAGACATACAAGGCTATACAAAAGTATCTGTGCAGTACTCTACTGCCAACTTTTACTCCCGACACTTTTTGCGCAACAGCAAAAAGTGGATACAACGCATACATACTCCATCCCCGAAATTACTGTTTCCGATATTTATCAAACACGAGAGGTACGTTCTACCGCTCCGCTACAAGTACTTTCCAAAGATGCGCTAAAGAACCTGCATGCCCTGCAAGTTTCTGATGCCGTGAAGCATTTTGCCGGAGTGACCGTGAAAGATTACGGTGGCATCGGCGGACTGAAAACCGTATCCATACGCAGCTTGGGTGCACAGCACACAGCCGTAGGTTATGACGGAATCACCGTAACCGACTGCCAGACGGGACAGATTGACATCGGTCGTTTCTCGCTCGATAATGTAGACCAGTTATCACTTAGCAACGGTCAGAGCGATAATATCTTCCAGCCGGCACGTTTCTTCGCTTCGGCAGGAATACTGAATATACAGACACTTACTCCCCGTTTCAAAAAAGGGAAACGTACGAATATCAGCGCGGCTTTCAAGACGGGTTCATGGGGGCTTGTCAATCCATCCGTTCTGTTAGAGCAACAACTCAGTTCTAAGTGGACAGTCACAGCCAATGGCGAATGGATGTCATCGGACGGACAATATCCATATACCCTGCACTACGGAAATACAGAGGGCGACCTGACTTCACGGGAGAAAAGAAAGAATACCGACGTACAAACTTTTCGTGCCGAAGCCGGACTTTACGGCAACTTCTCCGATAAAGAGCAATGGCGATTGAAAGCCTATTACTTTCAATCTTCGCGGGGATTGCCGAAAGCCACTACACTTTATAACGACTATTCCTCACAGCACCTGTGGGACAAGAATACATTTGTACAAAGCCAATACAAGAAAGAGTTCAGCCAACAATGGGTATTCCAGACTTCCGCCAAATGGAACTGGAGCTATCAGCGTTATCTGGACCCCGACACCAAAAACTCTTTAGGAAAAACGGAAAACAGCTATTACCAACAGGAATACTATCTCTCCGCATCGGTATTATACAGATTATTGAGCAATCTTTCATTTTCCCTTTCGACGGATGGGAGTATCAATACAATGGATACTAATCTTACTAATTTTGCGCAACCCACCCGCTATTCATGGCTGACGGCTTTTGCAGGAAAATACGTGAATGACTGGCTGACAATCTCCGCATCCGCTTTGGCGACTATCATCAACGAAGATGTCAAGGAAGGCGGCAGCGCCGGCAATCACCGCAAATTAACGCCTTATGTCAGCGCTTCATTCAAACCTTTCCGTAACGAAGAGTTTCGTATCCGTTTCTTCTATAAGGACATCTTCCGTCTGCCAAGTTTCAATGACCTGTATTACCAGGAAGTAGGAAACACCAAACTGAAACCGGAAAATGCAAAGCAATATAATATCGGTCTGACATACAGCAAGAATGTATGTGCATTCATTCCTTATCTTTCGGCAACCGTTGATGCATACTATAACAAAGTAACGGATAAAATCATTGCTTATCCTACCAAGAATCTTGCTATATGGAGCATGAGAAACTTGGGAAGTGTAGATATCAAAGGTATTGACATCACAGGAAACTTATCTCTTCAGCCTTGGGAGAAAATCCGCATCAACCTGTCCGGTAATTATACGTATCAACGGGCATTGGACGTCACCAACCCTGATTTGAGTAAGGATAAATCGACTTATAAACATCAGATAGCCTATACTCCCCGTGTTTCTGCCTCAGGACAAGCAGGCATCGAGACTCCATGGATAAATATGTCTTACTCATTCCTTTATTCGGGAAAACGCTATACAGTGGGACAGAATATCGCAGCCAACCGACTGGATAGTTACAGTGACCACAGTATTTCGGCGAGCCGCGACTTCCGGATAAGAAAAGTTACAAGTTCGCTCAGCGTGGAAGTACTGAACCTGATGGATAAAAATTACGAGATTGTACGATACTTCCCAATGCCGGGACGTTCGGTAAGAGCAACGCTAAAAATAACATATTAAAAGCAGGATACTGATATGAAAAGGAAATTGACATATATATTTTGGTTCTGCCTGCCCATCCTATTATTATTCACGGCTTGTGATGATATGGAAGATAAGCCTTTCACTTCGGACATTGCAGGTGACCCGACTGAAACAGATACAGCCGAGCTCTATGCGTTATGTGAAGGACTATTCAATCAGAATAACAGTTCATTGATGCGTTTCTCTTTCGGCAACCAGAGAATGGTGCGCAACTATTTTAATACAATCAATCATCGGGGATTGGGAGATACGGCAAATGATTTAGCCATTTATGGCGACAAGATATATGTCATTGTCAATGTTTCCAGTACAGTGGAAGTAATAGACTTCCGTACAGGAAACTCCTTGAAGCAAATTCAAATGCTGACCGAAAACGGAAGTTCACGTGAACCGCGATACATCGCCTTTCATAAAGAAAAAGCGTATGTATGTTCTTATGACGGAACAGTGACACGTATTGATACAACTTCCCTCGCCATAGACGGTGTCACCTCCGTGGGACGTAATCCCGACGGAATCTGTGTACAAAACGAGAAGTTATATGTTTCCAATTCCGGCGGACTGGATTATGCATCCGGTCTGGGAGTAGACAATACTGTATCCGTGGTTGATATCGCCACATTCAAAGAAATCAATAAAATTACAGTAGGACCGAATCCGGGCAAGATTGTAGCCGGTACGGATGGAACAACCGTTTATGTAGCAACCCGTGGAGAAGATGTAGAAGCAGGAAATTATAACTTTGCAAAAATAGACTGTCTGACAAATGGAGTGACTCATTACAATGAGAAAGTACAGAACTTTGCCATTGACGGAGAGATTGCCTATCTATACAATTACAATTATAGTACGCAAACATCTTCTATCAAGACATTCAATCTGAAAACAGGAAAAACCGTTCGTGAGAATTTCATTACGGACGGAACAAATATCGATACTCCTTATGGAATCAATGTGAATCCTTATAGTGGCAACGTGTATATCACAAATGCTTATGATTACACCATATACGGAGATTTGCTCTGTTTCAACCAACAAGGGCAACTGCAATTCCGCCTGAATAATATCGGACTGAATCCGAACACGATTGTATTCAGCGACAAGGCTTCACAAAGCGACATTGATGATAATACCGAAGAAACTGAAAATTCATTGGCTTTCGCCGATAAAGTATGGGAATATAAGCCGGCTCCCGGACAGTTTATCAATACGAGTACGTCGGCTTACAAAGATGGATATACTTATGAAGATGTATTAAAAGAAGCTACCCGAAGGATACAACAGAAATCAATTATATCATTGGGCGGATTCGGCGGATATATCGTTTTAGGATTTCCTCAATCAATTCCCAATATAAAAGGAGAATACGATTTCAAAGTAAAAGGAAATGCTTATTATAATTTAAAGACAGGAACAGGGAAATTGGGTGGAAGCGCCGAACCTGGCATTGTATTTGTGTCCAAAGATGTAAACGGTAATGGAAAACCTGATGATGAATGGTATGAATTAGCGGGAAGCGAATATGGAAAAGATACAGAAACCCGCGGATATGAAATTACTTATTCCCGACCGGAGCCTGCAAACTTAGATATTCCTTGGGAAGACAATCAAGGTAATAAAGGAGTAATTTTCCGCAATAGTTTTCATGCACAAACGTCTTATTATCCGTTATGGATTGAAGAAGATAAAATAACATTCCAAGGAACACGCCTGAAAGATAATGCCATAGTAGAAAATGGACTATGGGTAGGTTATTGTTATCCATGGGGATATGCAGACAATCATCGCAATGATAAGGAAGACAGCAATTTCAAAATAGACTGGGCAGTAGACAGCAATGGCGAATCAGTTGTTTTGGATTGTATCGACTTTGTGAAAATTACGACTTCCATCAATCAGGATGCCGGACAGATGGGAGAAATATCTACGGAAGTCATAACCGTTGAGAACTTGCACTTAAAGAAGAATTAAATAATTAATAACTAAAAATCAGAAAAGAACATGAAGAAATTATCTTTATTATTACTACTATCAGTATTTGTATTTTGTAGTTGTGGTGACGATGACGATGTAAAAAACGAGGTTGTTGTTAGCTTTGAAAACCTGTTAACCAACATTGATAGTGAGTTCACTCCAACAGGTGACCAACCAACAGGTTATGACGTTTTTGAAACAAATATTAAAGACAATCAAAGCCTAATTGAATGCAACCACTATTATGCATCATGGGGGTTCGCAGGTGGATTTACTTATACTAATAAAACAGATATCACTACTCCTGGCTTTGGTAATAATAGCTCTATTACCGCAAAAGGTAAAAACGGAACAACTTATCTCACAGTATATACCAATAGCTATAATACAGCAAAAGTTATAAATCTTAATCAAGGTAAATACGCATTTAAAGGAACATGGGTTACTAACTCTACATATGCATATTTAGCAGTAAAAGATGGAAACGACGGCTATGAGAATAAAACCAAATTCGAAGATGGTGATTGGTTTAAAGTAACAGCCGTAGGGCATAATGCAGACGGAAGCGTAATTGGGAGTATAGACTTCTATTTAGCAGACTATCGCAACGGTAAAAAAGAAGTAATAAATAATTGGAAATGGTTTGATTGGAGTAGCATCAAGGATGCCGAATACATAACATTCGAAATGAGCTCTAGCGATAATAATCCTGATCCGAGCATTGGAATGAACACTCCAGCATATTTCTGTCTTGACGGTATTACTCTCATCGAGAAGTAAAAACAACCACACAATAAAAAAAGCCAGACTTTCTATTCAGAAGCCTGGCTTTTTTCATATTTCTCTTTTTACTTCTATATGCTTTCTATCCATAGAGAAACACTGCAAACGCATCACAGACTAACAAAAAGTCATTCAATACTTGTTAATTACACAAACTTTAGCTACATTCGTCGAGTAAAACGCTTAAATATACTACAATGGAATTACCTTTTGCCGAATCATGGAAAATAAAGATGGTAGAACCCATCCGTAAAAGTACTCGTGAAGAACGTGAGCAATGGATTAAAGAAGCACATTACAACGTCTTCCAACTCAAATCAGAACAAGTTTATATAGACCTCATAACCGACTCAGGAACAGGAGCCATGAGCGACCGCCAATGGGCCGGAATGATGCTCGGTGATGAAAGCTATGCCGGAGCAACCTCTTTCTTCAAACTGAAAGAGATGATTACGAAACTGACCGGATTTGAGTATATCATCCCGACGCACCAAGGACGTGCCGCAGAAAATGTACTTTTCTCCTATTTGGTACACGAAGGAGACATCATACCCGGCAATTCACACTTCGACACCACCAAAGGACACATCGAAGGACGCCGTGCCATCGCATTAGACTGCACCATTGATGCAGCCAAACAGACACAACTAGAACTCCCGTTCAAAGGAAATGTAGACCCTGACAAACTGCAAAAAGCCCTGACCGAACATGCAGAACGTATCCCCTTTATCATCGTAACCATCACCAACAACACAGCCGGCGGACAACCTGTATCCATGCAAAACCTGCGTGAAGTAAGAGCCATCGCCGACAAATACGGCAAGCCGGTACTTTTCGACTCCGCACGCTTCGCAGAAAACGCTTACTTTATCAAAATGCGCGAAGAAGGTTACCAAGATAAATCCATCAAAGAAATTACGAAAGAGATGTTCGCCCTTGCCGACGGCATGACAATGAGTGCCAAAAAAGACGGAATCGTCAACATGGGCGGCTTCATAGCCACACGCCGTGAAGACTGGTATGAAGGTGCAAAAGGTTTCTGCGTGCAATACGAAGGGTATCTCACTTACGGCGGAATGAACGGACGGGACATGAACGCACTCGCCATCGGACTGGATGAAAACACAGAATTCGATAATCTCGAAACACGCATCAAGCAAGTAGAATACTTGGCAAAGAAACTGGATGAATACGGAATCCCCTATCAGCGTCCTGCCGGCGGTCATGCCATTTTCATTGATGCGCCCAAAGTGCTGACACACGTACCCAAGGAAGAATTTCCGGCACAGACACTGACTATCGAACTCTATCTGGAAGCCGGTATCCGCGGATGCGAAATCGGCTATATCCTTGCCGACCGCGACCCGGTTACTCACGAGAACCGGTTCAACGGACTCGATTTACTGCGTCTTGCCATCCCCCGCAGGGTGTACACAGACAATCATATGAACGTGATAGCCGCCGCCCTCAAGAATGTATATGAACGCAGAGAAAGCATTACCCGCGGAGTACGTATCGCTTGGGAAGCCCCGCTGATGCGACACTTCACCGTCCAATTGGAAAAACTATCTATCTAAAAAACAAGATAAGTAATCAAATCAAGAAACGGTGAATAACAACCGGATTCCCCACTTATTATTCGCCGTTTCCCGATTTTCTCTTTCTATTCAGTTGAGCGTCCATGTCAACACAAAATCCGGATGGATACGATAACCAACTGTATAAAGTTCATGCAATTCCGTCACAAACTCTTGAACTTGAAACGTGCCCTCTTCCTGAGGAACAAAATGCGTCAGACGAAACTTGCGGAGATCGGCGTCAGCATCCTCCATACGTTTAAAAACCGCTTCCTTTGCAGACCAATGCAATAACAGGCTCCAAGTTGTATCTCCCTGATAAGTTTCCGCCTGTTCGTCAGAACGGACATAGCGGTCGGATACCCGATGGACACGTTGACCATATTGCTCAATATCAATGCCGACAGCAATCCGGGAACCAAGCATCACAGCCACATATCCTTTGGTATGAGAAATACTGATAAAGAAAGAACGATCCGCCAGATAAGGCTTTCCCTCGGAAGAATAACCAATTTCCTTATCCTCCCGTAACATAGAATACAGCAAAACACGAACGGACAGCCATTCCATCTTACGACGTTCGGAGACAAAGCGGTTCAGTTCCTGTTCGCAGAAGATTCTTCGCGCATCGGGCAAAAGAGCCAATAATGCATCCAAAGACTCTTCCATCTTCCAGACAGCCCACTGTATATCGTCCGTCTTATGTTGCAGAAATAACGCCATCTTACGTTTGCCTGATTATACTTTCGTGATTCTATTTTCGTAATTCGACTTTCGTAATTCTACTTTCAAGGATTATTCTTTCTCTTCCGCCCCTTCCGTATCCTTGGGCAGAATCGTGAACTTGACTTTCAAAATACGGCGGCTATCCATCTCCAATACCTCAAACTCGTAATTGTGATAAGTCACTTTCTCGTGCAATGCCGGAAACTCACCTTTAATCTCGAGCAACATACCTGCCAAAGTATCGGCATCCCCCACCACTTTTTCAAACTCATCCTCATCTACTTTCGCAATCTTATAAAAATCTGTCAACTGCGTTTTTGCTTCAAATATCCAAGTGTGGTCATTCAACACAACGTATGTACGTTCTTCATCGTCATACTCATCATGGATTTCCCCTACTATCTCTTCGATAATATCTTCCATCGTCACCAGTCCGGAAGTTCCCCCGAACTCATCTACAACGATGGCAATATGAATCTTATTTGCCTGGAAATCACGAAGCAAATCATCAATCATCTTCGTTTCCGGCACAAAATAAGCCGGACGAATCAATGACTGCCAACGAAAATTATCCCCTTTGTTCACATGAGGAAGAAGATCCTTGATATACAATACCCCCTTGATATTATCCCGCGAACCGGTATAAATAGGAATACGCGAATAAGCATTTTCGATGATACACTGCATCACTTCCTTGAAAGGTGTACGGATATCCAAATCGACCATATCCAGACGTGATGTCATAACTTCCTTCACAGTCTCTCCACCGAAACGGATAATTCCTTCCAGGATATTATTCTCTTCAGAAAGTTCCGCCTTATCCGTCAGTTCCAGCGCGTGAGACAGTTCGTCAACAGAAATATTATGGTTCTTCTTGGCAAAATGCTTGTTCAGAAAAGTTGTAGAACGTACCAGGACAGTAGCTATCGGATGAAATATTTTTTCCAGATAATAAATACCCGGTGCGGAGAAACGGCAAAAAGTCAAGGTCTTCTGTGCCGAATAAATCTTCGGCATAATCTCGCCGAACAGAAGCAACAGAAAAGTAAGTATTACGGTCAGTATCAAGAACTCTGCCAACGGAGAATGAAAAACAAAAACATTCATAAAGAAGAAGTTGCAGAGCATGATAATGGTTACATTCACAAAATTGTTAGTAATCAATATCGTTGCCAGAAGACGTTCAGAGTCACCAAGAAGGGCACTTATTTTATCATCGGAAGGATGATTGCGTTCGTCAATATCATTCCGGTCTGAAGGAGAAAGCGAGAAAAAAGCGATTTCAGAAGCCGAAGCAAAACCGGAAGCAAGCAGGAGCACACCTGCCAGTACTATGGCGATAATAGCAGAGATAGAAGGAGTGTTTACGGTAATACCGTTGAAAATATCAGCCAATTGGCTTAAATAACCATCTGAGTCCAAAGAGTATATATTTTAGTTTAACAAAAGATAATGTGCCAATCTGCCTGCGAAAACCTATCGGCACACTATCACATTATTTAGAACGGCAAGTCGTCTGCCGGATTATTTTGTACAGGTTGCGACTGCTGCATTTGCTGCGGCTGCTGCATTTGTTGGGATTGCTGTGGCTGTTGCGACTGCTGTGGCTGACCGACACCAGGTTGCTGTGCAGAAACTCCCACACCCGGATTAGCCCCTTTCGGAGACAGCATTTCCATATTATCCACATAAATCTCAGTGATATAACGCATAGCTCCCGACTGGTCACTGTAAGAACGTGTTCTGATCTTTCCTTCCAGATACAGTTTGTCACCTTTGTGCACATACTTGTCTACAATCTCAGCCAAACGGTTGGATGCAACGATATTATGCCACTCCGTCCTTTCAGGAATCTGGGTTCCATTTTGCAATGTATAGCCACGATCTGTCGTAGCTAACGGAAAAGTTGCTACTGCCGAGCCTGTATCAAAGTATTTCACCCGCGGATCTTGTCCCACGTTTCCTATCAATATCACTTTATTTACTGACATATATATATCAAGTTTATAATTCTTAGTTTCAAATCCGCTGCCAAAATTAAACAGAATAACAATAGGATGCAAGAATTGTTATAACTTTTATTTCGGAGCAATATACTTCTCAATAAAAGCGTGCACTAACCTGGAAACAGCATATTGCTCCAATTCTTCCGCCTTTATTTTCTGAAACTTACTGAAAGAAGCCGTCTCTTCGGGCAACGTCACTTCATAGAAATCAGCATAAATCACCCGGTGGGACAACACATGCTTCACCTCTCTGCAAACCGAACGGACTACCGGCTGCTCTCCCTGCGCAAAGAATGCCCGGAACTCAGGCAAAGCCAAAAACTCTTCTTCCGACAAAGCCACCGGAGTCTCTATCAAAGGCAACTCAAACAGATTCTTCCAGATATCATCTTCCGTCCGTTTATTAATAAAGGTATGCGCGCCCGCACGTACATAAATATAATTGAAATAACGGTTTGTCGTTTTCGTCTTATGCTGCTTCACCGGCAGTTTACCGACCAACCCTTTCGCAAGAGCCGAACAACTGTCCGCCAACGGGCAAAACAAGCAATCAGGCGACTGCGGAGTACACTGAATCGCCCCGAAATCCATAATCCCCTGATTGTAAAGAGCCGGCCGCTTCCTGTCCAGCATCTCATCCGCCAAAGCCGCAAAGAGCTTCTTCCCCTCTGTCGAATCAATCGGCGTGTCGATACCGAAATAACGTGAAAGTACACGATACACATTTCCGTCCACCACCGCATAAGGCATGCCATAAGCAAACGAGCAGACAGCCGCAGCCGTGTACTCCCCCACTCCCTTCAAAGCCAGCACTTCCGCATACGTTTTCGGGAAAACCCCGTTCATGCTTTTAGCGGCAGCATGAAGATTCCGGGCACGTGAATAATAACCCAACCCCTGCCAATATTTCATCACCTCATCCTCATCTGCATCCGCCAACGTCTGCACGTCGGGAAAACGCTTGACGAAACGAAGAAAATAATCATACCCCTGCACCACACGCGTCTGCTGAAGGATAATCTCCGAAATCCATATCAGATACGGATCGGAAGACTCCCGCCAGGGCAATTCACGTTTATTCTCCTCATACCACTTTATAATCGCTTCAGTAAACTCATTTATAAGACCGGTCTTCATGTATCATCTAACATTTATCTTGCATATACTATTCAAAAGCCACACAAAAGTAACTCTTTTGGTTCTAAGAAAACCCAACGCCACCATTTTTTTAGAAAAATGTGCATAATATATTTTTTTAGGAGCTTAAAAAGCTATATATTTGCAGTCCAAAAAATTAGCAATAACATAGTAATAATATTTTTTTTAAGGAAAAATGACTAAAGCAGATATTGTAAACGAGATTACAAAGAAAACTGGAATTGACAAGCAGACAGTTCTTACAACAGTTGAAGCATTCATGGAGGCTGTTAAAGATTCATTGTCTAACGATGAGAACGTGTATTTACGCGGATTCGGTAGTTTCGTAGTAAAGAAAAGAGCACAGAAAACCGCTCGTAATATTTCTAAGAACACTACTATTATCATCCCTGAGCACAACATTCCGGCTTTCAAACCGGCTAAGACATTTACAATTTCAGTAAAGAAATAATAAACAAGAGTATTAACCCATAAAATGTGAAGCTATGCCAAGCGGAAAGAAGAAAAAAAGACATAAAATGTCTACGCACAAGCGTAAAAAAAGACTAAGAAAGAACAGACATAAAAGCAAAAAATAATTTTTAGGTCTGGATCACACAGAAATAAAGAACAAACTTGCGAAGCTCGATGTCTTTCAAGTTTGTTCTTTGTTTAAGTAGCTAACCCAAAACGAACAATTTGTCAAAAAAGTTGTTCATATAAATGAGATTCAATCAATAATAAGGAAACAAAACAGTGACAAGTGAACTAGTAGTTGACGTACAGCCCAAAGAGGTATCCATCGCCCTTCTCGAAGACAAGAGCCTGGTGGAACTTCAAAGCGAAGGAAGGAACATCTCCTTTTCCGTGGGCAATATGTATTTGGGACGTATCAAGAAATTGATGCCCGGACTGAATGCATGCTTTGTAGACGTCGGTTACGAGAAAGACGCTTTCCTTCATTATCTTGACCTGGGTCCTCAATTTAACTCACTCGAAAAGTTTGTAAAGCAGACTTTAAGCGACAAAAAGAAGCTGACCTCCATCAGCAAAGCAACCCTGCTTCCCGACCTCGACAAGGATGGAACTGTATCCAACACACTCAAGGTGGGACAAGAAGTAGTGGTGCAAATCGTAAAGGAACCTATCTCCACGAAGGGACCGCGACTGACGTCCGAAATTTCGTTTGCCGGACGCTATCTCGTACTCATCCCTTTCAATGACAAGGTTTCCGTATCACAAAAAATTAAATCGAGCGAAGAACGCGCCCGCCTGAAACAACTGCTGATGAGCATCAAGCCGAAAAACTTCGGCGTCATCGTCCGCACGGTAGCCGAAGGCAAACGCGTAGCCGAACTCGACGGAGAGCTTAAAGTCCTGATCAAGCATTGGGAAGATGCGATGGCAAAAGTACAGAAAGCCACCAAGTTTCCGACGTTGATTTATGAAGAGACCAGTCGTGCCGTAGGTTTGTTGCGCGACCTCTTCAACCCTTCTTTTGAGAATATTCACGTCAACGACGAGGCTGTGTACAATGAAATCAAAGACTACGTATCACTGATTGCGCCCGACCGGGCCAATATCGTGAAACTGTACAAAGGCCAGCTTCCCATTTACGACAATTTCGGTATCACCAAGCAGATTAAATCCTCGTTTGGTAAAACCATCTCTTACAAGAGTGGTGCCTATCTGATTATTGAGCACACTGAGGCGCTTCACGTAGTAGACGTGAACAGCGGTAACCGCACCAAGAATGCCAACGGACAGGAAGGTAACGCACTCGAAGTAAATCTGGGAGCCGCCGATGAACTGGCGCGCCAACTGCGATTAAGGGATATGGGTGGTATCATCGTCGTGGACTTCATCGACATGAATGAAGCCGAAAACCGTCAGAAACTTTACGAACGTATGTGTGCCAATATGCAGAAAGACAGGGCACGGCATAATATTCTGCCGCTCAGCAAATTCGGGCTGATGCAGATTACACGCCAGCGTGTGCGTCCGGCAATGGACGTCAACACGACCGAGACCTGCCCTACCTGTTTCGGCAAAGGCACTATCAAATCGTCCATTCTCTTTACGGACACTTTGGAGAGTAAAATTGATTATCTGGTCAATAAACTGAAGGTTAAGAAATTCTCGTTACACGTCCACCCGTATGTGGCCGCTTACATCAACCAGGGACTTGTTTCCCTGAAACGGAAGTGGCAGATGAAATACGGATTCGGTATCAAGATTATTCCAAGTCAGAAACTCGCATTCCTGCAATATGTGTTCTATGATACACATGGAGAGGAAATCGATATGAAGGAAGAATTCGAAATCAAATAGACAGAAAAGGCGGCTCGTTGCAACGGGTCGCCTTTTTGTATCACATAATCACCGGAAATTTCATTTTTTATTCTTATTTTTGTAGGAAAATGAAAGAGTTATGAACCTACCTGCAAAGCGTAAACGTATTCCGTACGGAATGATGAACTTTATCGACGTCCGCGAAGATGACTGTTATTATGTGGACAAGACACGATATATCCCTCTTATTGAGAATGCGAACAAGTATTTCTTTTACATTCGTCCGCGCAGATTCGGCAAGAGCCTTACTCTTTCCATGCTTCACCATTACTATAATATATTGGAAGCAGACAAGTTTGAGAAATGGTATGGCGACCTCTATATAGGCAAACATCCCACTCCCGAACGAAATTCATATCTTATCATTTACTTGAACTTTGCCGTAGTTAACGCTGAACTGAAGAGCTACCGGCAGTCATTGGACGCACATTGCAATACAGAATTCAATTTCTTCTGCGACATCTATGCCCAATACCTTCCTAAAGGAATAAAAGAAGAAATGAACAAAAAAAAAGGAGCCGTAGAGCAACTGGATTATTTATATAAAGAATGTGTCAAAACCAATCAGCAGATTTATTTATTCATTGACGAATACGATCACTTTACAAACAAAATTCTATCCGAGCCTTCCTGTCTGGAAGACTACAAAAGCGAAACACATGGAACCGGCTACCTGCGCAGCTTTTTCGATACAGTGAAAGCCGGAACCTATTCCACTATCAAACGTTGCTTCGTGACAGGTGTCAGTCCCGTCACTATGGACGACTTGACCAGTGGGTTCAATATCGGTACCAATTATTCCCTCTCTTCTGAATTTAACGAAATGACTGGATTCACCGAAGAAGAAGTACGGGCAATGCTTGATTATTATGCCACTACCAGCGAGTTCCATCATTCTACCGACGAGTTGATAGAAACAATGAAACCGTGGTATGACAACTACTGTTTTTCGGAAAACAGTTATGGCAGGACAACAATGTACAACTCAAATATGGTACTCTACTTCGTAGATAATTAT
Organism: Bacteroides sp. f07; assembly: GCF_042854785.1. NCBI lineage: Bacteria > Pseudomonadati > Bacteroidota > Bacteroidia > Bacteroidales > Bacteroidaceae > Bacteroides > Bacteroides sp. f07. The sequence continues at coordinate 2,940,776 of NZ_BAABXI010000001.1, forward strand.
ATTCGTAACGGTGGAGAAATGCCCCGTAATATGGTAGAAGAAAACATCCGTGTAGATTACAACAAACTACGGATGCTTATCCGCAAAGACAAGGAATTTGCTCACGATGCCTCGACCATTCAGACATTGGTACAACAAGGATATATCACCGGTGAACTGAAAACCGGATTTCCTGCCGAATCGGTAGCAGAACCGGACAACTTTGTCAGCCTATTGTTCTACTTCGGAATGTTGACTATCAGCGGAACGATAGAAGGAGAAACGAAATTGACTATTCCCAATCAAGTAGTTCGCGAACAACTGTACAGTTATTTATTGGATACCTATAACGAAGCAGAGCTCCGCTTTGATAATTGGGAAAAAGGGAAACTGTCCTCTGCCATGGCTTATCGTGGTGACTGGAAAGCCTATTTCGACTATATTGCCGAATGCCTGCACCGATACTCTTCCCAGCGTGACAAGCAGAAGGGTGAAGCATACGTACATGGATTCACATTAGCTATGACCGCCCAAAATCGTTTCTATCGCCCTATCTCCGAACAGGATAATCAGGAAGGGTATGCCGATATTTTCATGTCTCCCCTATTGGAAATCTACCAAGATATGCTTCATTCCTACATTATTGAATTGAAGTATGCCAAAGGAAAGGACAGCGATGAGAAGATAGAACAACTCCGACAGGAAGCTATCGCGCAAGCCAACCGCTATGCTGCCAGTGAAACGGTACAGAAAGCAATCGGTACAACGACTCTGCACAAAATCGTAGTTGTCTATCAGGGAATGAAGATGGTAGTGTGTGAGGAAGTTTAAATTATCTATTTCTCTTCCACTATCCACTTTTCAATATTGCGGGTTTCCGCGCTGAAGTTTATGCCGATTTTAAAGAGCTTCCGTCCGTCCATTTCGAAAGGAAGGGCGTAATGCTTGTCATTAATTTGCTGCAAAGCCTCTTCGGCCGTGCCGTTCAGCTTAAATTCCATTATATAAATGAATTTATCAGTCTGCAAGACGAGGTCGATGCGTCCATCGTTCGTGTTATATTCCACGTTGACGTAGAAGCCGACCAGTTTAAAGACAATGAAAAGCACGTTTTCGTAATGCAGTTCCTGGTCACGAATCACTTCGTAGGTAGTGTCCGCAAAGAAACTTTGCAAGCGGTGGAAGAAAGAATCATAATCACCGGAACGCACCTCACGAACAAACTTTTGAATCTCAAAAGGGGATTCTACCTTATTCACATTCGCATAAAAAGGAAGTAGGAAACGGATAAATCCCTCTTCCACTTCACGATTTGGGAAACCTAAACGATACATTCCAAATTCTTCATCATACCCCTTGATGGTGAGGTATCCGCTCTGATAAATCACCGGAATGGGATTGGTGGATTCAGAGTCTATGCTGTTCAAGACCTGGGCGTCGGTTTCCTCGTGTGCCATCCGTTCCAGGTCATAATGATGTTTTTTTAGCAACTTCACTAAACAGGTAGGCGTACCCGTCTCAAACCAATAGCTGCCGAATTCCTTGCGTTTGAAAGCGTTAAGCAGACTGAACGGATTGTACATGCCGATTGAATTGTGAGTAAAATGATAGCCGTCATAGCACTCTCTCAGTTCTTCACAAAGCTTGTCATACGTTATACCGCGCGCTACTGCAAATTCATGGAGTTCTGTTTCCAGATTTTCGTGAATTTCACGCTCGCTGACACCGCATATTTCGATGTACTCATTCCACATTGAAATATCATCCAGATTGTTCAAGTCACTGAATACACTGACTTTGCCAAACTTTGTCACGCCAGTAAGGAATGCAAACTTAATGCAGCCGTCCATTGTTTTGAGCGCTCCGTAGAACGGTTTCAAGGTATTTCGGAATTGTTTTTGAAGTTCCTCATTACCAATGGCTTGTAACATAGGTTTGTCATATTCGTCGACCAAGATGACCACACGTTGCCCTGCCAATTTACAGGCACGCTCTATGATACCGGCGAAACGCAAGGAAAACGAACGTTCGGACGGCTCGGCACCATAAAGTTTCTCCCACGCTGTCAGCGATTTATCAAGTATATTATTCAGACTTTCCAGTGTGTCATACTTTTCAATATTAAGGTCGAGATGCAATATAGGATATTTAATCCAGTCTTTTTCCAACTTTTCTACTGCCAGTCCTTCAAACAGCTCCTTCTTTCCTTGAAAGTAAGCCTCTAAGGTAGAGATGAGCAGACTCTTTCCGAAACGGCGCGGACGACTCAAAAAGTAATAACTTCCGGTCTTGACCATTTGATATATCAATGCAGTTTTATCAATATAGAAATAACCGTCATTACGAATCTTTTCAAAATTCTGAATACCGATAGGATATATTTTATTGCTCATACTCTCTGCTTTTATAAAAAATGCGCTTTCTTATTGCAAAGATACTGATTTTAGTAGATTTCTCTGCTATAGCAAGTTAAAAGAAAAACATTTCACCTACAATAAAAGTTTCACTGCCACTTTCTGCTTTAGCACTACTACGACGAGAATATCCTTAACTGCAGCTTCGGTCCAATCATTTGCTTGCTGAATAGTATTATTATTCGGATTTGACAAATCTGCGACAAGTACTTCAAGAACATCACTTTTACAAATTTTCTTTCTTCATAAAAAAATCTCAATTATTAATATTTACATTTATAAAAAATTACTTTCAGTAACTACAAAAATATGAATATTAAATTTTACATACATAAAAACAGTCAAATAAAAAGTCGTAACTTCAAGTTTAGCCTTAGAATATATTTGCTTACATTTGCACAATTTTCAGGGTCAAAAGCCCTATTTCGTTTAATTTAAAATTTTAAGAATCATGAAAACTCATGAATCAGCCAACGACGGCAACTGTATTAACGGTTTCAAGCATTTCTCTGACTTAGCGGTAGAGTATTTCCCGGATTTGTCCACTCCCAGTTCGGCCAGCAGAAAATTGCGCAACAGTATCAGAAGCCACAAAGAGTTGTGCGCTCAAATGACCGCAGCAGGCTACACAAAGAAAACAAACAACGTCAGTCCGAAGATGCAACTCATCCTCATCGAATTTCTGGGGGCACCCGTCATCAAGATACCGCCAACTAACAAAACTGCAATCGAAAGTGTAAACGCAGACAAGAAATAAAAGGAAAATCGAACTATATATTTTTAAATATATAGTTTATTATTTATTGTTTATAATGTGTTCTGACAAGCGTTCTGAGTCATTTTTCTTTACACACATAACAATCAATGATACAGCAACTTACACGAAGAAAAAGGTGTTCTGACAAGCGTTCTGCACAAGCATCCGTTTTTCTGCTCTCAAACAGAGCCTCTGATTCACCCGAACGAAGGCTATGTTCACTCCAAACAGACGCTCCGTTTCCCCCCAACGGAGCGTCTGTTTCATTTCGCACCCAATGAACCGCATCCCGGGACGAAAAAGGATTTTTTTAGCTCTGTTCTCCACCTGTCAACCCCTGCGAACCGTACTGAACATGGCTTATTGCATACCCATGAAAACTGGTATATATTTGCCGGAAATTAAAAACAATCGACTTATGAAGAAATTTAATTTCCAGTCCATGACGGCGCGCGGATTCCTGATTATCCCCAAATCTTTGCTGCAACAGCAGATTGACAACGGACATGGTTGCGAAGGGGATACAGAGGCACTCTTAATCATGCTTATGAAGGTCAACTATTCGGAGACGCAATATACCGGATATCAAAATAAGGAGTTCGTGTGCCGGCGGGGCGAAAGCATGCACAGCTACCGCGACTGGAGCCGGATTTTTAACTGGAGTATCTGCCGGACTTTCCGCCTGATTCATGACCTGGAAACCGCAGGAGTGATTGAAATCATCCCGCATGAAGACAAGTCCTTGCATATCCGCGTGGTGGAATATGACAAATGGGTGGGGAATCCCGAAGCGATGAAAAAGAAGAAAGCCGTCAACGAGAAGTTTTTCTACTTCTGGGACGAGTATCACGCCATTACGCAACTTCCCAAAGAGAACATAGCCAAAGTGCAGCGCGAATGGAAAAAACTCAGCAGCAAAGAGCAGCAACTCGCCATCGACAAAATCGAGGAATATTATTTCCATCAGACAAATTCCAAATATGTCCTGCATGCAGGCAGTTACTTATCTAATAAAGCTTTTCTTAATGAATACTGAGAACCGGGTTTCGCCACAAGCGCCCGAAGTGGAAGAGGCTATCATAGGCGCCTGCCTTATCGAGCAGGACGCCTTACCGCTGATAGCGGGGAAGTTACGCCCGGAGATGTTTTACGTGACACGTCACCAGTTGATTTTCAACGCTTTGCTTGCCATGCACCGGACGGGCACGAAGATTGATATCCTCACCGTGAAAGAGGAGCTTGCCCGGCAGGGAAAGCTTGAGGATGCGGGCGGCCCCTACGGCATCACGCAGTTGAGCAGTAAGGTGGCCAGTTCCGCACACATCGAGTATCATGCGCAGATAGTGCACGAGAAGTTCCTGCGGCGGGAGATGATTCTGGGATTGAACAAGTTGCTCGCCTGCTCGCTGGACGAAACCATAGACATCGGTGACACGCTGGTGGACGCGCACGACCTGCTCGACCGCCTGGAAGGGGAATCCGGACACCATAGCAATATGCGCGACATGGATACGCTGATGGCGGATGCCATGACGGAAGCCGAGGGGCGTATCGCCCGGAGCGTGGATGGCGTGACGGGGATTCCTACGGGGCTGACGGATTTGGACCGCATGACGTCGGGGCTGCAGAACGGAGAACTGGTGGTTATCGCTGCGCGTCCCGGTGTGGGAAAGACGGGATTCGCGCTGCATCTAGCACGAAACGCGGCAATGGCGGGGCATGCCGTAGCGGTCTACAGTCTTGAGATGCAGGGCGAAAGGTTGGCAGACCGGTGGCTGACGGGGGCGAGCAATGTCAGTGCCGGTCATTGGCGCGGGGGGACGGTGAGCGCGCAGGAGATGGCGGAAGCGCGCGCCGTGGCTGCCGGACTGGCACGGTTGCCGATTCATGTGGATGACAGTACGGTGGTCAGTATGGAGCATGTGCGTTCCAGCGCACGGTTGCTGCAAAGCCGGAATGAGTGTGGCATGATTATCATTGATTACCTGCAACTTTGCGACATGAGCAGCGGGCAGAACAACAGGAATCGCGAACAGGAAGTGGCACAGGCTGCGCGGAAGGCGAAGTTGCTCGCCAAGGAGCTGAATGTACCGGTGGTGTTGCTGAGCCAGTTGAACCGTTTGTCGGAAGGGCAGATAGACAGGCGCCCGGAACTGAGCCAGCTCCGCGAAAGCGGGGCCATCGAGCAGGATGCGGATATGGTGATGTTGCTGTATCGCCCGGCGTTGGCACGGGTCACTACGGATAGGGAAAGCGGATATCCGACCAAAGACCTGGGTGTGGCCATCATCGCCAAGCAACGCAACGGGGAGACGGGAAACGTTTATTTCAGCCATAATCCGGAAATGACGAAGATTACGGACTATGTTCCGCCATTGGAATATCTTCAGAAACATGCCAGATAAGGATGGGGAAAACGGTTGTTTTTGCGGTTTATTTTTCATTACATTATAGATTTGTTTTAGGGGGTTCAAAACGGTTGTTTTTTGCTTGGAAATATTTTATAAAATACTTGACTTCCCTTTCGTGGTTTTGTATCTTTGTATAGTCGGAAGGACAGAAAATAATTATTACTTAAACCTTAACTTTTTCAAATTATGAACGTATTAGTAGAGCGCTATCAGCGCAGAAAGAATGTGAGCGAGGAAGACTCGCAGGTATTGTATTATGTACGCCAGAAATCGGGTACTGTAAGGGTGATGGACGTCAACAAGCTGGCGGATGCCATCGAAGCAAATTCCTCGCTTACGGCGGGAGATGTGAAGCATGCTATCGAGGCTTTTGTGGAGCAGTTGCGCCTGTCGCTTACGCAAGGCGATAAGGTGAAGATTGATGGATTGGGGACTTTCCATATCACGCTGAGCAGCGAGGGCACGGAGAAGGAGAAGGATTGCACGGTGCGTTGTATCCGCAAGGTGAATGTACGGTTTGTGGCTGATAAAGCGCTACATCTGGTGAATACGAGTCATACCACTACCCGAAGTGAGAATAATGTGGATTTCGTCCTGGCGGGAAAGGGTGATGCTAAGGGTGGTTCCGAAGGGGGCGGCGCCGATGGTGGAAACGGTGGCGGTTCCGGCGAAGGGGATGACGGGGAAACTCCGGACCCGGCAGCATAAAGGCTGTCCCTTTCCTTGAGGTAAACCTTATTAATGAACAGTTCCACATGATTGCCGGGGAGTAGTTATTTTATCCCCGGCATGTGGTTCATGTTTTCTCTCCCATTTTCATGTTTCATTTTTCAATTCTCAATTTATTAAAATGCTAGATAAAATTATAGAGATTATCATGACGATTCTACCCTTTTTGGGCAGTAACCGTAAGAAGCGCAAGGTTATGGCGCAAGAGGTCAAGGAGTTCAGTGAACTGGTGAAAGGTCAGTATTCTTTTCTGATGCAGCAGTTGGAGAAGGTGTTGAAGGATTATTTCGACCTTAGTTCGAGGGTGAAGGAGATGCATACGGAGATTTTCTCGTTGCGGGGACAGTTGGCTCAGGCTGCGGCTTTGCAGTGTGTCAATAAAGAGTGTGTGCAGCGCAGTAATGCAGGTAATGCGGGTAATGCAGGTAGTGCAGGTATGGCTTTGAAAGAAGCTTGACGACGGAAGTGATGCGACCTATAAACCTGATAGTAGTCCACTGTTCCGCTACACGTGAGGACAGGGACTTTACGGAATATGACTTGGATGTCTGCCATCGCAGACGGGGATTCAACGGAGCGGGGTATCATTTCTATATCCGGAAGAATGGGGATATCAAGTCTACCCGGGCGATAGAGAAAATCGGAGCGCATGCGAAAGGTTTCAATAGTGAGAGTATCGGTATTTGTTATGAGGGCGGACTTGACAGTAAAGGACGGCCGAAGGATACGCGTACCGAGTGGCAGAAACATTCTCTGCGGGTGTTGATTCTTACTCTGCTGAAGGATTATCCGGGTTGCCGGGTATGCGGGCATCGGGATTTGAGCCCGGACTTGAACGGGAATGGGGAGATTGAGCCGGAAGAATGGATTAAGGCTTGCCCTTGCTTTGATGCTGAGACTGGCTGGGGAAAAGTGTAATCCCCCCAAAAAAGAAAGCGGCTCGTTGCTATACGAGCCGCTTTTTGTTATTTATAATCCTTTTACTTAGCATCAAATGCTGTATCAATCAATGCTTTCAAGTTCTGATAATGGCTCTTGTATATGCCACTTGAAGCACTTGCCGCACTGTTCAGTTCACTTCTAAGACTTACCAGTTGTCCGCGGGCAATGGCAGGCGCTTCCGAAGGGGAATCCGGGGAATAACTCATCGGATTAGAGTTATTTTTCGGCTTGTCGAGCATGGCAATCAAGGCGTTCACATAGACTTTTTGCAAAGCACGCTGATTGAAGTCGGGCTTCTTGCCACCTCTGAGGTCGCTCCAGATACCTTTCTTCAGGTCTTGGAACATTTCATTGGAAGTATAGGCTTTATTGCCGTTCATCAGTTCGTTGGTTGTCATTTTGTCCAGCGTGCGGCTGCTAAGCAAGCGCTTCAATATGTTACTCTGCACGCGGAAGATATAATTGAAGGTATTGACTCCGGCCTTTTCTGTCAGTTTGTCGTCCATCAACCAGGTGGGCGTGGTGAATAATTCTTTGTTCAAGAATGTCACAGCTTTCTTCTGCATATCCTTCGGCACAAATTCTACTGCTTTCACGTCGGTCTGTTCTACCGAAATCGGGGTGCTGTAAATACCGGCGACATTGGTTGCTACATGTCCCATATACAGGGAGAATTGTCCGGCTACGTTGCTGTATAAGGTGCTTGCCTTTTGGTAGCCCTCGTTCGGTTCGTATGTCCAGTTGATGACTTCGGGCATGATACGTTTCAGATTCTTGATGCCGTATGTGCCTGCCAGCACTGCGTCGTCTCCCAAGTCCTCGTTCTGGTTGCGGGGGTCGTCACGGTCGGTTTCCGTGCCGAAGGTGTAACGTTTGTCTTCCTTCAGTTTGCTGATAATCCACTTGTTCATATAGGGGAGTTCAGCTTCTGCCGTCTCAAATTCAGGCATCCAGCGGTAGCCCCATTCGATAGACCAGTCGTCGTAGATACCGATGCGGGGGAAGATTCCGGCACGTGAGATATTGTCTTCCGGCTGGGCGATGTAGTTGAAACGTGCGTAGTCCATGATGGACGGGGTGTGGCCGTTGGCTTCTACCCATGCTTTGTCTCGCAGTTTTTCTACCGGGACGGTGGCGGAAGAGCCGAAGTTATGACGCAAGCCCAGTGTGTGACCTACCTCATGGGAAGATACGAAACGAATCAGTTCACCCATCAGTTCATCGTCAAACTGGGGTTTGCGTGCTCCCGGGTCGATGGCTCCGGCTTGTACGATATACCAGTTGTAGAGCAGGAGCATTACGTTGTGATACCAGTTGATGTGCGTTTCGAGGATTTCACCGCTGCGGGGGTCGTGTACGTGAGGGCCGCTTGCGTTAGGAATGTCGGATGGTTTATAGACGATAGCCGAGTGGCGGGCGTCTTCCAGGCTCCATGTCGGGTCGTCCGTGGGGGCTTCTTTGCCGATGATGGCGTTCTTGAAGCCGGCTTTTTCAAAGGCTTTCTGCCAGTCGTTGACTCCTTGAATCAGGTAGGGAACCCACTTTTTAGGAGTGGCGGGGTCGATGTAGATGACAATTGGTTTCTTGGGTTCTACAAGTTCGCCTCTCAGGTATTTTTCCTTGTCCTCGTCTTTCGGTTCGAGACGCCAGCGGGTGATGTTCGCTTTGTATTTCATACCATGCGGGTTGCCGTCAAAGTCTTTGTAACCGACTGCGAAGTAGCCTACGCGGGCATCGAACAGTCTCGGTTTCATCGGTTCTTTGGGAAGAAGCAGCATGGAGCTGTTCAATTCGTAGGTCATAGGGCCGGTGGAATTGTAATATTGAGCCATCATTTTCTCCATAGGGCTGCCCATGGGCGGTTTGCGCTGGAAGGTGCGCACGGTGCGGACTTCGATATTTTGAGGGAAGGCTTTCAGTGTGTCGATGTAGCTGGCGTCGGGTATCATTGAGGTTGCGCCGATATTGTCTTTCGCAAAGTTGGAGAAAGAGAACATATCGCCGTCCTTGCGGATAAAGTCGGTCATTTCGATTACGTAATTTTTCGTCAGGCTGTCTTTGCGCATTGTCTTCAGCGGGAAGGTGGCGACGATGGGCTGGACGTTGGAGTTCAATACTGCCTGATACATTCCCAGTGTATCGGTAGAATGTTCCAGATAGGAGATTTGGCGGATAAACAGTTTGTTGTCACGTCCCAGTTCGAAGCGGATTACTTCGTCGCTGATATGGTCGCCGGGGTAACCGGCTTTGCGCTTCTGCTTGTCTACCGGGGCTTTTACAATACGGTTCACAATCAGTATGTCGCGTCCGAACAGTGAATCAGGTATCTCGAAGAAGTATTTTCCTTCTATGCAATGCACTTTGAAGAAGCCATTCATCGTCTTGGCTTTATTGGTGATTACACTTGCGTAAGGTTGGAAAGGGGATTTTTTGACTTTGGCTATGGAGTCGGCTTTAGCTTTGTCGGCAGCCATTTCGGTAGCACTTTTCTTTTTTTTCTTCTTCTTAAAGAGGTCGGTAGACTGTGCTCCGGCTGTCGGAATCAACATTGCCAGGAGCAACAAAAGGGTAGTTAGTTTTCTCATGCTTTTATTTTTAAGATGTTAGTAACTGCAAAGTTAACTATTCATGTGAGCTATCCAAATCATACTATCTTATTTTTACAAAGCGACATAAATTATTTCTTTTCCTGTTCAATATTGGCGCAAGATGTTGTCTAGTTTTCCGACAAGATAGAAAGGAATATTTATCAATTTGAAATTTTTTCCGTCCGTTGTCTTTACTTCATCTACGGAGTAAGGTTGTGACCATACCCTGACGGCAAGAGTCTGCGAAGAAAGATTCATGAATGAATGCAAAGAACGCAAATGAGCATTATGACCGGACTTGACTTCAATAGGATAAATCATAGAATCCTGTACCCAGACAAAGTCGACTTCCGCATTAGAACCGCTCTTATTGCGCACCCAGAAACAACGTTTCTGGCTGACTTTATCTGTCAGTGTCAACAACTCCTGCGCTACAACCTGCTCTGCTATCATACCACGCCAGGCATCCATGATATCTTTTGCCCCCAAAACTTCTTTCTGCACCTGTGCCGCATAATTGACCAATCCCGTATCCAGCCAAACCAGTTTCGGCATGCGCTTTATTTCCGGAGTTGCGGGAACCTCAGTAGCCGTAGTAGGATAGACCAGCTCCAGCAGCATCGCTTTTTCTAATAAACGAAAAGCCTCTCCTACTTCACGGGCATTATAGGACGAACCGGCAAATCCGCCTAAAGTTACAGCTTGTCCCGCTTTATGCCATCCTTCCTTTAGTATAAAACGAATGACTTCGGGAAGTTTCCTGCCCTGAGCATACTTTTCCACATCATCCCGATACCCTTGAAGAAGTGTTTCATAAGTGGACTCCAAAGATAAAATATCTCTGCGCTCTGCATAAAGTTGAACCACTTCCGGCATTCCCCCGATAAGGGTATATACATTGAACAGCAGCATCAGACGGTCATGGAAAGCAAGGGTTATTTCAGGCTTATCCAAAACCGGCAACAAGGATTCTTCGCCAATAGCCCCTAAAAACTCGCGAAACGAACAAGGACGTAGTGCCATGTATTGCACTCTCCCTACAGGAAATGAGATATGTACATCTACCAGATTTTCTAATAATGAACCGGCAGCAATGACATAGATATCCGGCAGTTCTTCATAGAAATAACGTAGCAATGCCACCGCCCTTGCCGAGTTTTGAATCTCATCAATAAAAAGCAATGTATTTCCCTCTTTCTTCGTTTTGCCACAATGTGCAAAAAACAGGGGCATCAAATCTTTTAACGGCACGGCTAGTTCAAACAAACCCGCTGCTTCCCGTTTCTCCAAATTCAAAGAAAGGTAATTCTCAAACTGTTTTCCGAATTCATTTACTACCGTCGTTTTACCGACTTGTCTTGCTCCACGCAAGATTAAAGGCTTTCTATGGGTGTCTTCTTTCCATCTTTCCAAATGGAATAATATATCTCTTTTAAACATGAGTTATAAACTTATTGATTTTCAATAACAAAGTTATGAAAATATTCCAAAAATGGGGCAAAACATATCCTTTTTTGTTTCAAAAATGGGGCAAAAGTGGTTCGATTTTGTTCCAAAAAGGGGGCAAGATAGACTGTTGTACTCAAATTGTTGCAGCAGCTCTATAAAGTAGACACTAAAAAAGTTACTCGTTTTTCTTCTTATTGCCAACTTTCATCAGAGCAAGTCCGATGACAATCCAGACCATTTCGCGCACGCGGGTAATCAATGCAGCATAGACTCCGTAAGCGCCGGAGAGGGAAAGACCGCCTACGGCGAGGGCGAATCCGCCTTCACGTCCGCCTAACTGCATCGGCAAGAAGAATAAAAGATTAGCGAGCAAAGAGGAGAAAGCGGCAATCAGGCAGCAGTCGGCAAAGCTGACGTTCGTTGTCAATACGTTCAGTATCAGCCATATTTCAAGGCAGCTAACGACACGGGCTGTATATTCGAGAAAGAGGGCTGCGTAAAAGGTACGTTTCTTTTGCTGGTGGAGAAGGGCGATTTGTGTATCTATATTTTCAAGTTTTTCCCGGTGAGTTTCGGCAAAGCGGAGCACTTTCTTTTTCAAGAAAGGGATATGGCTGCCCATGCGGACACAGGCTACTGCCATTCCGTGGCGATAACCTTTTATAAAAAGGATGGTAATCAGCAGGCAGAATAGGGTGATAGCTGCTAAGATAATGCCCATCACCCACCCTACCGGATACAGGCAGACGTAGAGCAGCACGGAACTTAGCCAAAAGCAAAAGTGGGAAAAGATATGCATCATCACATAGAGAATCACGGAAGATGTGGCTCTTTCTATGCCGACGTAAGGTTTCAGTTCCATGATACGATACGGCTCACCGCCCATCAGTCCGACGGGGGTCACATAATTGAGCGCGAAGCCCGTGACGGTAAATTTGTAGAGCCGGGCAAATGAGAAACCGGTCTTGCCACCACTACGGATGATGATATACCACGAGGTGGTATTAATAAGGTAGACGAATAGCCATAGTAGTAAAATCAAGGGTAAATATATTCCCGCACGCTTCAAGTTCGCCCAAAGTTCCTGATAATCCATGTCAAAAGTGAATATCATTATCAGGACGGCGATGATGCCGAAGGCGAGGAATATATTGCGGTATTTGTTCTTCACTTATACACTTGTTTACACATCGGCAGTCGCAACTGCCGAATTTTCCATTATAGAATATCTAAAATATAATTGCAGATACTACTACTTTATATATGTATAGTATCTGTCGAAGAATCTTCGGAATGCCGGGATTTTCATCAATACATATTCGAATATCAGCCAGCCTGCCAATGCGCATGAGATGCCAAGCAATACGTCGATAATATAGTGATGGCAGGAATAAACGGCTGTTCCCCAGATGCCTGCCATAATGATAGAGAAGAGGGTAATGACATACCATTTGCATTTGCCGATGATGGCATATACCAGGGCTACGACCATATAGGCCGCATGCAATGAAGGTACCGCGGCAAAAACATTCGCATTGCGCCCGTAGATAGAATCGAAGATTGATACTCCGAAGAAAGCGTCGAAGCGTCCCAAGCCCGCTACATTGCCCGGAGTGTTCAGTATCGGTTCGAAGCCGTAGTTGATGGCGTACCAAGGGGGAGCGGCAGGGTGGATATAATAACCGGCGAAACCGATTAAGTTGACGAAAAGGAATACCATGGCAAAGCGAAGGTACGTTTTTCTCTCCTTCTTGAAGTACAGGCAAAGGCCGAACAAAATGGGGACGGGAACCCAGCAGAGGTAGAAGATTCCGGCAAAGACGTCGGCTATCGCCCAGTTGTGCGCGGCAAAGTATTCGCAGGGAGTGACGAGGATGCCGTTGTCCATCACGCCGAAGAGGGATTTCTCCAGGTTGTAAAGTCCTGCCACGTCAATCGGGTTCACTTCGTAGTTGGGACAGATACGCATCCAGTCATATGAGATTCCGAAAATAGCGAAAGGCAACAGGGCTACTGCCAGTTTGCGGGTAGGCAGTCCGGCAAAGAATAAGACCAGGTAGAGTATCGCCATCAGCAAGTGCTCGGAACGAAGTCCGATGAAAATGCTCGTCAATAAAAGAAAGAGGGCCATGATGACCAGGACGGTAAGGGCTTCTCTCTTCGATGGCTTTTGAATGTTCTTTATCATTATAAGATTGCGTTTATGTGCCAATCAGAAAATATGCCGGTCTTTTCCTGACTGGCGTACCAACTTATCGGCATATTGAATAATTATTCTTTCATTGCTTTGTAGCAATGTCTCACACGCGCAAAGGCTGTGATATTGGCTAATACAGCAACTAAAGTCAGAGGAACGATTAATATCAGAATCGGTTCGAAAGCGGTGATGTCTTTAAATACGCCACAAAATAAAGCACCGAGACTGGTCAGCACCACGCGTTCGGGGCGTTGCATGAATCCTACCTTACATTCTATCCCCAAGCCTTCGGCACGTGCACGGACGTAACTTACCATCAATGAACCGATAAGCGCCACGAAAGCGATAAGTGCATAAAGGAAATAATCTTTCATTGACAGGTAGTAGCAGATACCGAAGAAAGTCATCAGTTCGCTGTAACGGTCGAGCACCGAGTCGTAAAGCGCGCCGAATTTGGAACTCATGTTACCCAGGCGGGCTACACGTCCGTCCATCATATCGAACAGTCCGGCAAACAGAATCACACCGCCTGCCCATCCGATGATGGCAAGGTCGTTTTCTCCACCATAGATTCCGGCATAAACGAACATACCCGCCGCTACCACATTCAGGATAAATCCGGTAGTGGTGATGAAGTTGGGAGTGATTCCTATTTTAATCATCCCGTGTATCAAAGGATTGATAATCTTATAAATCAGCTGTTGTAAATAATCTCTGTAATTCATGTGTCTAAATCTGTTTATATCTAAATCTTCTGTTTATTTCAAGTTCTTCAATTTCTTCAGTCTCTTCTTCCGAACAAGCTCCTTATGTCTATATTACGGTAAACAAAGAGACGCTGCATATTATAATTCCAGAACAGCGCGACGATTACCGCCACTACCACCTTGGGTATAATGAAAAAATCACCGAAATAGAGACTGAGCGTATCCCGCACCCAGGGAATCTTCGCCAAAGACTCCGTCAGCGCATATGTCCCCCATGTGTTCAGCCAAACGCTGCAAAGCCACACAATGACAAACTTGGCAGCCACATTCGTTTTTTTGCCTTTCGACTTAAATGTCCATTTATAATTAATGATGCAATTGACAATTCCCCCGTAGATGGCACCCGCCAAGGTAGCATATACATAGTAGACATCGAACAGCCTTACCAGAAGAATCGTTACGAGAAAGTCTGCAATGGTTGCCATCTGAGCAGAAAGCTGTGCCCTCAAAAACATGAAGAAGCCGCCTTTCTGGGAAATCATCCGCGCAATCTTTTTCAGCCAATCACCCATCTCGCTCCCACTAACAAAATAAAACTATACACTCCCGCCAAAATATCGTCCATCATAACCCCTACTCCACCTTTCAGGCTCTCCATCTTGCGGACGCCAAGCGGTTTGGCAATATCAAATGCACGGAACAGGACAAAAGCCGCGATGACGTACCAAAACCAGTTCTCATCATTCGGTACAGCCAGCAACGGTATCCACACTCCCACCATCTCGTCTACTACCACGCGCGAAGGGTCTTCCCCCCAATAAGGCTCCAACTTGTCCGCAGCCCAGATGCCGGCGAATGTAAATACAATCACCAAAACGGCGGTAATCCATAAAACGGTAGTAAAGGGAAACAGGAAATAAAGTGCAATCCAAATGATAGAAGCCAACAACGCCCCAGCCGTGCCGGGAGCAAAAGGAGAAAAACCGGAGCCAAAGCCCGTGCCTATAAAAACAGGTAGAAAGGAAGGTCGTTTCATTATTTGCAATAGAGTGTATAAGAATAACAAAACTTTCCCCTTGCTGAAGAAGGGGAAAGTTTATATATTTTTCAGGAACATCTTCCCGAATTAAGCCAAATAATCAGGTTCTTTTTCACCGATCATGTTACGCAATGTCTGTTTTACCATTCTCCATTGAGTGAACAAGTCGTGTTCCGGCTGGTGCTCGAAATCGTGCATCGGGCTCTTGCAGAAGAATGACAGCCAGGTCTGGATGCCACACATACCTGCACGCATTGCCAGGTCACTGAACAATACGAGGTCGAGTGCGATAGGAGCGGCAAGGATAGAGTCGCGGCAAAGGAAGTTCACCTTGATTTCCATCGGGTAACCCATCCATCCGAAGATGTCGATATTGTCCCATGCCTCTTTGTTGTCCTTGCGGGGCGGATAGTAGTTGATACGTACTTTATGGTAAACGTCTCCGTAGAGATCAGGATATTTTTCGGGTTCGAAGATAGTGTCGATAACAGACAGCTTGCTGACTTCTTTTGTCTTGAAGTTGTCCGGATCGTCGAGCACTTCACCGTCGCGGTTGCCGAGGATATTGGTAGAGAACCAGCCGTTCACACCCAGCATACGGGTTTTGAACATCGGAGCCAATACGGTTTTCATCAATGTCTGACCGCTCTTGAAGTCCTTGCCTGAGATAGGCACTTGCTTTTGCTTGGAAAATTCCCACATGGCAGGAGTATCTACGCACAAGTTGGGAGCACCCATTACGAACGGAGCATCTTCTGCGATAGCGGCATATGCATAACACATACTCGGAGAAATCACTTCGGTATTGTTTTCCTTCATTGCTTTTTCCAAAGCAGCGAGTGACATGTGCTCGTCAGACAATGGAATGTAGATTTCAGTACTTGCAGCCCAAAGCACAACGACGCGTTCGCAGTTGTTGGCAGCCTTGAAGTCGCGGATATCCTGGCGAAGTTGTTCCACCATTTCCCAGCGGGTAGCAGCTTTCTTGATATGTGTTCCGTTCAGACGTTTTGCCCAGTTGTGGTCGAAAGCAGCCGGCATCGGTTTGATGGCTTCCAATTCGTCTTTCACTCCGTTCAGGTCTTTTTCTTTCAAGACCTCAGCGTACATAGCAGCTTCGTATGCGTTGTCCGGGAAAATGTCCCATCCGCCGAAAACAATGTCGTTCAAATCCGTCAAAGGCACAACGTCCTTGATGAGTTTTTCTTCGTTGTTTTCCATGCGCATTGTGGCTAACTGGGTAATAGATCCTATCGGTTTTGCCAGTCCCTTGCGAGAGGCTAGTGTACCTACAATCATTGTGGTGGCAACTGCACCGCCGACTCCAACTACCAACACACCGAGACGTCCGGTAGCGGGTTTAATTTCTTGTTTCATTTCTATTCTATTAAAATTAAACTAAAATTGATGCAAAAATAAGATTAATTAATTACTAAAACGAGCTTTGTTTGCTATATAAACATTGCAATTAGCAGGATTTAACTTTTAAAAGGTCATGTGGAGACTTATTCTCAAACCGGACTTGTCGATTCCCGGAGAATCGCGGTAAGTAAGCCGCCACACGTATTCCAAACGTAATACCTTAAAAATGTTTTCAATACCTATCCCGGCTTCTACGTAAGGCGTTTTTCCCATTGTACGGGTATCCGCAATCGGAAAAGCGAACAAATCATCACTGAAAGCGGGATTGTTCTTGTCGCTCAAATGTCCGTACAGCCCACGACAGGAAACTATTTCACGCCATTTCAGTTTTCTCAACAACGGCACGCGGTCGAACAACCACCCGTTGAGGAAATAGGTAACATCCCATGAGAAGTACTCATCGTTCATAAACCCCATTGTGTTCATCAATGAGTAAGATTCTACCGGATGGTATAGGAAAGGTTGGCATTGACGGGAAAGATACGGGTATTTAAACTCCCCCAAAAGGTCTGTTTGGCGGAGGAACTGTTCTTATTTGACACAATTAAGGAAAAACAATCCGGAATCTGGTCAATCCGTCGGCATAAGTCCGCAAGGAGAAGGTGCATCCATGGCGCATCAGTACTTCGCGGATAAAGATAAGGCCGATGCCCTGACCGTTCGGTTTGGTGGAGAAGAATGGGCTGAACAGTTTCGCTTCCGTTTCTTTGCTGATGCCTTTGCCGTTGTCTGTGATTTCGATAGTGGCGGGAGACAGGGTACGGATGATGATTTCGCCGTCTGTTTCGATGCTTTCGGCGGCGTTCTTGATGATGTTCACAAGTACTTGCTCGAAAAGGGCGGCGTCCAGCATGACATCTTTCAGGTCTTCGTCTATTTTCAGACGGAGCTTGATACGGCAGTCGTTGCACATACCTTCCATGAAGCGTTTGCAGGTAAAAGCCAGATCGTTCAGGTTGACGGGCGAGACGGTGGGTTCGGGTATCTTCACAACGTCGGCAAAGCGGGTGATGAAACGGCTCATGGAGAA
Source organism: Bacteroides sp. f07 (assembly GCF_042854785.1). Classification (NCBI taxonomy): domain Bacteria; kingdom Pseudomonadati; phylum Bacteroidota; class Bacteroidia; order Bacteroidales; family Bacteroidaceae; genus Bacteroides; species Bacteroides sp. f07. The sequence continues at coordinate 2,958,440 of NZ_BAABXI010000001.1, forward strand.
GCAGCGTTCGGTGCATACACGCATCACGTCGCAGATGTCGTCCATACCTTCTTCGGTGGAGAGGGCTTGTTCTACGGTGTCCAGCGTGGAAGTGATGCCGGCAGTCGTGTTGTTCACTTCATGGGCTATCATGCGGATTACCTTCTCGTAGGCTTTCTTTTCGGCTTTCATCACTTCGTCCGTCAGGCTTTCGACGAGGAAGAAAGGGTGTTGGAATCCATGGTCGATAAAGGAAGAGTGAGTGCAACGGTAGATATTGGAGTCGTTCAGGCGGACGGTGGTTGTCGCGCCTTTCGGAACGTTGGCAAGTTCCATGGCTAGCGGGGAGTCTATCTCGTTCATCTTCTTGCCTTGCACGTCTTCCGGGCGGACACCCAGCATTTTCAATGCCATCGGGTTGAGTTGCGAGAGGTCGTCGTCAAGGGTGGTGATAATGACGCCCATCGGGGAAGCGTTAATCAGTAAGTCGAGGAAATGATTCTGTTCGCGCAGGCGGAGACGTTCGTTCTTGAGTTGCTCCATCATACGGTTGAAGACATTCACGACACGGTCGGCTTCGTATTGTCCCACCGGGCTCAGGCGGCTGCTGAAATCCTGCTCACGCAGCAAGTCCATGCCGCTTTCGATGGTATTTAAAGGTTTTATGAGCTTCCGATAGAAGAATGCCAGATAAATGAGGATGAAGAGTACCAGTCCCTCACCTATGTAGAAGAAGAGCGTGTTCTGTTGGCTGGAAAGGAACAGCAATATGCCGCCCAGTGCCAGCAACAAGAAGACGAGGATGAAAAATAGTCCTTTTATACGCACGCTTATCTGTGGTTAATGGTTAATCCTATACAGTAATATTATATTTTTCGAGACGACGGTAGAGTGCGGCACGGCTGATGCCTAATGCCGTAGCTACCTGGCTCAAATTTCCTTTGTAACGTTCCAACGCCTGAAGAATGGTCTGGCGTTCTATCTCGTCCAATGTCATACCTGCCAGAGATGCGCTTTCGGCTGCTTTTACGTCATCGTGGCGAATGTACTGGGCGTCGAAGTCGGAAGCGTCGAGAAGCGGTTTGCCGCTTACCAGTATGGTTCGTTCTACCAGATTCTTGAGTTCACGGATATTTCCGGGGAAAGGCAAACGGCTCAGGAATTGCATGGCGTCGGCGGAGAAGTCCGTGTGAGGCAGTCCGTTGGCTGCGGCTTGGCGGTCGGCAAAGTGACGTGCCAGCAGCGGGATATCTTCACGACGTTCACGCAAGGCGGGCAGTTTTACTGTTATCAGGTTAATGCGGTAGAACAGGTCTTCACGGAAAGAACGTTCGCCCACCATCTTATGCAACTCGGCGTTGGTGGCGGAGACTACACGGATGTCGGTCTTGCGGGGGCGACTGTCGCCGAGCACCTCAAAGGTCTGGTCTTGCAATACACGCAGCAGTTTCACCTGGCAGGAAGGGTCGAGGTCACCGATTTCATCCAGGAAGATGGTGCCTTTGTCCGCCATCTCGAAACGTCCGATACGGTCAGCGGAAGCATCGGTGAAAGCTCCTTTCTTATGACCGAACATTTCGCTCTCGAACAGGCTTTGAGAGATACCGCCCAGATTGACTTTCACAAACGGGTGCTTAGCACGCTGGCTGTTGATATGGATAGCTTCGGCTATGAGTTCCTTACCTGTGCCGCTCTCGCCCGTGATTAGTACGGAAGCGTTGGTCTTTGCGATGCGGGCGATAGTGTTCAGTACGTCCGTCAGCCCCTGGCTGCGCCCGATGATGTGGCTGCGGTCGAAGGAGTCGCTTTGTTCCTGCGTAGCTTCTTTGGAAGTCGCCGAGAGTTCCAGGGCGGTTTCGATACGTCGCAACAGGGCGGCGTTGTTCCAGGGTTTTGTGATGAAGTCGAAGGCGCCTGCCTGCATTCCCTGCACGGCAAGTTGGATGCTTCCCCAGGCGGTCATCAATATCACCGGGGTTTCGGGGCGGAATATCTTTACTTGTTTGAGCAGCGTCAATCCTTCTTCGCCTGTCGTGGAAAGGGTGAAATTCATATCCATCAGGATTAAATCGGGAGTTGCGGAACGCACCACGTCCATGGCTTCCCGGGGAGAGGGAACTGCCTGCGCTTCATATCCCGCCCGTTTCAGCATAAAGTTGAGTGAAGAGCGCACTACACTGTCATCGTCAATTATCAGAATCATGATTCATGTTCTTTATTTATCAAAGGAAGCATTCTTGTGTTTTACAATACTGCAAATCTACAAAAAATAACCAACCATTTTCATGCTTTTCACTTTTTATTGCCGGATGATTTCATCAAAATCAGCTTCCAGTTCAGTGTTGGTACGGAAATCCCAAAGCGTCAGGCTGCGGATTTGATAGAAATAATACCAATAATAATAAAGTTCGGAAATATGTTTTTGTCTCGCCTGGTCTTTGGAGTTCTGCGCGTCGTTCAGGTCGAGGGTATTAATCTTGCCTATCAGGAAGGTTTCGATACTGGTCTTGTAGCGTTGCCGGGCGATGGCGTCGGCTTCTTTGGCGATAGTCAACTGTTGCGCCTGGTTATTAAAATGTTCCACCAGCAGGAAAATATCCTGATTGAAGTTTATCTGTTCCTGGCGAATCTTTGAAAGGACCACGTCACGGTTGCTCTTGGCTACACGAACTTTGCCGCGGCGTTTTCCCCAATCCAGGATAGGTATTTTGACACCTACCTGCACTATCTGGTTATCTTGCAGGTTTTTATAGACGGTGGGGAAGTTACGGTTTTCTCCGGTATATCCTATGCTGGCAAAGAGGTCGACGCTGCGCAGGTTGCCGCGTGCCGTAGCCACTTCATAGTCGGCTTCCAACTGGCGGCGACGGATATTCTGCGCGAATGAGTTACGTTCGAGCGCTTTGTTCAATACCGTATTATATTCCATCTTTGAGCCGTCTACGGCTTCGGGAATGACGGGGCGGAGTATCTCATCCTCTCCTACTCCCAGGAAAGCACGGAGCTGGAACATCTTGGCATTAAGGTCGCTCTCCGCTTCCGTCAAAGCAGCTTTCGCGTTCAGGGCGGAAAGCTTGAGTTGCAGGAGTTCGTTTTCGGAAATCTGCCCCATCTTCCGTTTGGCAAGGGCTACTTCGTAGAGGTGGTCGGCATTCTTCCGGTTCTGTTGGGCGGTGCTCAGGTTCTCGCGTGCCAGCAGGAGATTGAAGTAATAGGTGATGGCGCGCATCGTCACTTCTTCGGTAGCGGTGATGAAAGCGGCTTTCGCTTCGGCATAACGCACCGGTTCGATGCGCCTGTCCCACTTGATGTTGTTCACTCCGAAGATGGGTTGGGTAAGTTTCAGGGTTACGGGGACGGACATGAACTGGCGGTCGCCGTCGGAACCGAGCTGCTTCATATAGTCGAGAGAGGAAGTCAGGGAGAGTTTACCACCCGTCAGCCAGATGTTCTGGTCGATGGAAAGTTCACCGGAAAGCCCCAGCGCACTGTTGCGGACGAAGCTGTAGGAACCGTTGGAGTTCTGGTAGGAGCTGTATGACTTGTTGTAATTGGGCAAAGTGCCGGTAAGGTTGACTTCCGGCAGAAGGTCGGCACGGAAGGTACGGTATTCCCAATAGGCGGTTTTCAGTTCATTCAGGGCAACAGCCGCATCAACGGATTGCGAACGTGCCATTGCGATGGCTTCATTTAAGGTTATCTCCCTTTCTGTCTGTCCTTCTTTCTGTGCCGACAATGCCAATGGAAGGCAAGCTGCGGCAAGGGCTACTAATATACTTTTCTTTTTCATTATGCACAGTATTTTCCACTAAAGGAGAATCAAACGATGTGCCAAAAGAATAAGCTATTTATTTTCAACCGATTATAAAATAAATATAGTGTTCATTTTCGAACACTATACACAAAAACGGACGTTCGGGTTTATTCGCAATAGTTGGGAAGACGCACTGTGAAGCGGGTACCTTTACCCACTTCGGAAGTCACGGAGATAGAGCCTTTCAAGCGTTCGACAATAGTCTGGCAGATACTCAATCCCAGTCCTGCACCTTGTGTAAAGTTATCGACTTTATAGAACCGTTCGAAGATATGCCGGATACCTTCTTCCGAGATGCCGACTCCGGTATCTTCGACAAAGATACGGGTATATCCGGGTTCTTCGTCTTCTTCGTAGCCGAAGGTGATAAATCCGCTGCTCGTAAATTTAGCAGCGTTATTAATCAGGTTATTGACTACCTGCTGCAGGCGGACATTATCCGTTTTCAGATATTTCTTGTCGCTTTCGGGCATACGCAATACCAGTTCTACGCCCGATGGCATATTCAGCCGTTGCGAATCGTGGACAGTCTTTAAAAGTAAAGGCAGGTTGTGCTCTGCAAACACAAATTCCATCGTTCCGGACTCGATACGGGACAGGTCAAGAATATCGTTAATCAATGCCAGCAGCAAACCGCAGTTCTTATTAATAGTCGCGATAAACTGGGAGACTTCTTCTTCCGTGAAACTGCTTGTGTCACTCAATAAATCGGAGAAGCCTACGATGGCATTCAACGGGGTGCGAATCTCGTGGCTCATATTGGCCAGGAAAGCGGATTTCAACTTGTCTGCTTGAAGAGCTTTGTCGCGCGCTTCCCGCATTTCCTGTTCGGCCGTCTTATACCGCTGGATGCTTTGGCATACCCCCAATATGCTGTACAGTGAATCCTGCGTCAGACCACTGATAGCGGAAGAACGGTATTCCCACCACTCATATTCGCCATTCGCATTAAGCTGGCGGAAACTCAGACGAGGATTACTGTTGCCCCCTGCCAATGCTTTATCAAACTGCGGAATGATTTCCTTCAAATCATCCGGATGGATAGTACGGTTCATCTCCTCACGAGTGATAGTAGTGACTGATTCGTCATATCCCATCCGTACAAGGAAACCTTGCGGGAAAATAAAACAATTGGCTTTCATATCAAACTGCCAGGGGTATATGGAACTCCCGTCCAATGCCATATCAAAGAAACGCTTCTGCATTTCTTCATCCGAGATATTACGCGCAGAAAGAGCCATACCCGTAATGCCCACTTTCGAAAGAATCGGGACTATCTCACCGGATACCGGGAAGTAATTATCACCGTGCACCTCTTTCATAAAAGAACCTTGGGGTATCTGCACGCTTTCTCCCGTACGGGCTACCCGTTTCAACATTTCATGAAGAATGTCCTGCCCTTCATTATAAATATTGAAAATACTGCCTGCCATCATACCTTCATAAAAACGTCCGCCCGATTCGTACGGCAGATGGAGCATTCTCAATAAAGAACGGTTCGTGAAATGGATATGCAAGTCAGTATCATACGTTATCACGCCATCACGGATGGAGTGGAAGACATTATCAAATTCATTGCGCTGTTCTACCAGTTTGTTCTGTACCAGCAGGCGGGTCTGTGCTTGCACACGTCGTTTGGATTCGCGACGGTTGGCACGCATCAGCCATACGACAGATGCTATCAGCAAGGCCAGGATGGACGGATAAAGAAGGATAAAGAGGAATTTGTATTTCTCCCAATAGGGTTCGTTGACAATGGTTCCGCCGATGGCAGTCGCTTTATCAGGATTGACGTGGAAAAATTCCAGTTGCTTGTAGTCGTATATAAATCCCTGTGGGGCTTCCGTTACTCCGATATGCAGGGGGGATGTGCCCTTCAATACTTGTGAAGCTCTTTGACCTGCCAGTAACGCAGAAGCATAGGCATCACTGTCATAGGCGCAAAACACCCCGTTGGTCAACCCTACATTCTGGCTTGAAAAGACCGGAGCTTTGGAGTTCTTGCCTACGAACGAGAGGAAAGGAGACCATTTGGGAACTATCACAATACGACCGTAGCTATTGCGCGGATAACAAATCGCAGCAATAATGTGACTGGTGGTATAATTCTGAGTATTATAGACTTTCATCTCATAATCAGGGTTGTCCTGTTGGAAAGTTTTCCACTCTTCTTCAAAGTCGTCACGACCTTTATTACTCAGAAAGCTATTGTCTATCACGCAAATAACTTCTTTCCGCCGGGGAAATATCTTTTGCGCATGACGCAAGATGACATCAAAATCGGGGTTTGCCGTGAATCCGCAGACATTGGGATGGGTAGCAAGCAGCCTGTTGTCAGGATACTTGATGCCGAAAAAGACAACCGGAATCTGCAAAGGCAACGAGTCCCCGCATGCGAAAAGCGTATAGAAAGCCTCATCACTCGCCGTTACAATCAAATCCGTCCGACGCTCACGGGCACGCTCACAGAAACGTCGCATGATTACTTTCTCTGAATTAAATGCCCAAAAATCAGCATCCAGATATTCTGTCGTAATATTCACCTTCACCCCACTCTCTCTGAATCCTTTCACCAAACCTTGATTAAGGTCACTGTGCCAAGGAGTCTGGGAAGTATAAGACTGGATAAAGAGTATATTGAATGTACTTTCCGAAGCTGCCGCCCGGACGAGGACAGCTAAAAAGAGAACTACAAACAAGCAGTAATATCGTCTATTCATAAGCAAAAACCTGCATAGTTTTCAGTATTATGCGCACAAAGATAAGTTATTATATTGAAAACAATGCAAATAGCCTTGAATTTTTATTCCTTCCGCAATGCTTCTGCCGGCTGTCTACGGATTGCCTGGCGGACTGGAAAACAAGCATCGGACAATATCATCAAATCCATCAGGAAATAAGTGATACCGAATGTGATAAGAAAACGGATAATTCCCCAATCATAACTTCCTGTATCCGATTTATTTAATCTTCAGTTTATTCTTGTTCTTATATGCACTCATATCGTTGACAACCACCTTATCACCCGGCTGCAAACCGCCTGTCACTTCTACATATTCAAAATTGGAATCTCCTAACTGTACTTTACGCTTGACCATCTCTTTCTCGGATGTACAGACAAAAAGTTCGTATTCACCACGTCCCACATAATAAGAGCCATTAGAAATGCGCATCACGTCTTCCTTCACAGCATTCATCACATAGACATCTGTCTTCAATCCCGAACGCAAACGACGGTGATTGTCTTCCGTCAACTGAACAGTGAAGGAGATAACTCCATTCTTGGAAAGCGGTGTCACACTGCTCACGGTTCCTTCCAGTTTGTCACTGCCTATCTTCACAACTGCTTTTCCGCCTGCCGACACGCGGTCACCATACGTATCGGCAATCTCACCTTCTACTTTGAAGTGACTCAAATCAGAGATAACAGCCACCTGCTCGCCTTGCGAAATCTGCGCGCCAATCTGATTATTAATATAGGTAAGAATGGCTTTGCGGGGAGAGCGTATTTGTGCATCTTCAAAGGTACGCTTCATCTCCGCCAGACTCTTGCGGAAGATATTGAAGTCTAGTTCCTGCACTTTCAGTTCGGCGGCAGCCACTTCCTGTTCATTCTTATATTGCTGTCGGAGTTGTTCGTATTCGAGCTGCGCGACATTATAACTTAGTTCCGCCTGACGGACTTTATCCGTCGTTCCCGCTCCAAGGCTGTCCAGATAGTGTTCATTCCTCAGTTCCACTTTCATCCGGCTCAGTTTCATGGCGGAAACTTTAATCTGCATTGCCATATCGGAAAGTTTGGTCTGGCTGTTGACACGGAGCTGGTCGAGCTTATACTGACGCATTTTCTCTTCATCCAGAAGTTTCTGATACTGTGTTTCCGTACTTTGAAGGTCAAGTTTCAGAATCGGAGTGCCTACGTCCACACTATCGCCCCCCTTTTTGTAGATTTCGAGGATACGGGAATTGATAGGAGAATTGATAATCTCTTCAAATGCGGGGACTACCCTTCCCGAAGCGCTGACACTTACCTCGACCACTCCTTTATCGACCGTAGAAAGAACCAGCTCTTTCTTCTCCACCCCTGTCCTCAATACAGATATAAGCACACTAATGACAATAATCCCTGCCACCCCTATGGATGAATAACGAATTATCTTTTTATTACGTTCCTTCTTACGCACCTCTTTGGGAATTTCTCTGTCCATATCTTATCGTTTACGATTTTATCATGCATTAATCCGATATTTCATATACCAAATCTGTGCCAGAATCGTAAATCTCTGAATAAGAGCCCATAGACAAAAAGAAAGGGTGTCCGAAATCGAACACCCTGTACGGATTTACCGTTCAGAACCAGTTGATATCATTGTTACAGTTTCTTTTCCTGTTGAGGAGTTTCCTTCTTTTGTATCAAGTCTTGCCCCAAGTGGGTAGTTGCCTCAACCGCCTCCCTGTCACGGATTTCCTTTGCCTTACGGGCATAGACAATCATACGCATGGACTGGTCGTAAGTGAAATAATTCCATATCCAGTTGAGAAGAACTACTACCTTATTACGTACTCCAAGAATAGAACGCAAATGAACGACCAGCCACATTACCCAGGCAAACCACCCTTGCATCTTCACCTTACTAAATTCCGCAACGGCACGGTTACGTCCCACTGTTGCCATCGAACCCAGATTACGATAATGGAAAGGCTTCATCTCCTGTCCTTTTTCAAGGCGTATCAAGTTTTTCGCCAGCAATTCGCCTTGCTGGATAGCGACTTGTGCCAGTTGGGGATGCCCGTTCGGATAACTTTCGTCGGATGACTGGATGCATTGGTCGCCGATAGCAAACACATTATTCATTCCTTCCACACGGTTGAACGAATCGACCTTGATACGTCCGCCACGCCCTATCAACGAAGCATCCATATTTCCAATAGTCACTCCGGTGACACCACTCACCCATATAAAAGTACGCGTGGCAATCTCAGTACCATCCTCAAGTATGACTTTGTGGTCACGATAATCGGTCACACGCTTGTTCAGCAGTATATTCACACCCATTTCACGGAGAAACTTCTCCACATGGGCTGAAGAGTCTTCCGACATTCCGGCCAGCAATCTCGGTCCTGCTTCAATCAGATAGATGTGCATCAGGCTACTGGGCATATCCGGATAATCATTCGGCAATACAAACCTCTTCATTTCAGAAAGTATTCCCGCCACTTCTATGCCGGTGGCGCCACCGCCTACAATAACAATATTCAATAATTCCTGTTGTTCCTGTTTAGTGGAACAGGTAAGCGCACGTTCCAAATTCGCCAAAAGAGCATTCCGCAGTCCCATTGCTTCCGAAACGTTCTTCATCGGCATGGCTTCCTCCTCGATATGCTTGTTACCAAAGAAATTGGTAGTAGTGCCTGCCGCCAGAACCAGATAGTCGTATTCAACTTTCCCTATGGAAGTCTGGATTATATTCTTTTCCGGAAAAATGGCACGTACTTCCGCCATACGGAAATAGAAATCTTTCCGGTGCTGGAAGATTTTGCGGAAAGGGAAGGAAATAGAAGTAGGTTCCATACCCGCCGAAGCCACCTGATATATCAAAGGGGGAAACTGATGATAGTTGTTCTTATCTATCAATACGACTTGGAAGTCTGACTTTCTCAGCTTGTTAGCCAACTTCAGACCACCGAAACCACCGCCTACTATGACGACACGTTTCTTATCACTTTTTGCAATGTTCAGACTCATATTCCAATCATGTTTTATCTAAATAATAACACGCGGATGAGCCATTAAGTTTTTGCGGTATCCAACTTTTATCAAGAAGCGGCTTATCGCAGACGTAACCTGTCTCCCACCTCAGGGACATAGTCACCGTCCTTGCGGTTCATCTTATACAAGTTCTTAAGGCGGATACCATATTTCTGAGAGATGCCGTGCATGGAATCACCGTCTCTCACAATATATACAGTATGAGGTTTGGACGCTTTCTTCTTTTTGGCTTTCAGGTAGATGACATCTCCTTCCATTAAGGTATATTCGCGATGCAAGTCGTTGTACTTCACGAGCTTTTTCCAGCTAATATCCAGTTCCTTGCCCAAGTCCTGGAAAGTGTCCCCACTACGGGCAACGACATAAGCTATGTCATTGGCAATGTAAATCTGATGCGGATTCATCAGCCAGGGATTCTTTCTCAGTTTACGTTCTGAATAAACACCCTTGCGGTCATATTTATACAAGTCGTAGTCTTCAATAATCGTAATCAGACGATTGGCATAGGAAGGATCGGTGGCATAACCTGCTTTTTTCAGTCCACGCGCCCAGCCTTTATAGTCGGTTATATCCAATTTGAAAAGAAAAGCATAACGGGCACCTCTTTTGAGAAAATCGGAATGGTCTTCGTAAGAGTCACGTGGATGTTTATAGGCACGGAAACATTCGTTGCGCGCGTCATCGTCGTGACGCACCGTACGTCCCCGCCAGCTACTGCCACATTTGATGCCGAAATGGTTGTTGCTCTTTCGTGCCAACTGGCTATATCCGGCACCGCTTTCCAGCAGTCCCTGCGCCAACGTGATACTGGCGGGAATCTTATGAAGTTTCATTTGTTCGACAGCCAAGTCACTATACTTATTTATATATTCGGTATAACGGGCATTCCGTTTCTGTGCTTGCACTCCTGCGGCAAAAAAGAATACGACAGTCAAAAAGACAAGCCTATGCAATTTATTCTCCATTTTCATTCGGATGAGGATTATAGGACACAAAAATCTGAAAAATAATTGGGATTATCAATCTCTTTCCTAACTTTGTAACATTAATTGTAGAAACAAATACCTCAACGCATATGAAAGACCTCATAATTACCGCAGTTATCAAAGTATATCAATATAATGAGTTGAATGAGGCCGACCAGGCACTTATGAAAACAGCCATGGATGCAACAGCACGCAGCTATGCTCCTTATTCTCATTTCTCGGTGGGTGCCGCCGCGCTATTAGGCAACGGAACCGTTGTGACAGGAACGAATCAGGAAAATGCCGCCTATCCGTCGGGACTTTGTGCAGAACGCACAACTCTGTTCTACGCCAATTCCCGGTATCCCGAACAGCCGGTCGTTACTCTTGCCATTGCCGCAAGAACGGAAAAGGATTTTATTGACAAGCCGATTCCCCCCTGCGGTGCTTGCCGTCAAGTGATTCTGGAAACAGAACAACGATACGGACAGCCTATCCGTATCTTGCTTTACGGCAAGGAATGTATTTACGAAATAAAAAGTATAGGCGATTTACTGCCACTATCATTTGATGCATCAGCAATGGAGGACTAACTATGCTACAACAATATCACACAAAACTAAAAGGAACACTCGCGCTTACAGATTCTTATCTGACAGAGAAAGCATTGCAAAAAGAAAAAGGGCTATATAAGTTCATATGGGTACGCAACGGAAGCATCACGGTCGAGATAGACCATCAGGAGATGGTGCTTGCCAAAGATGAAGTAATTTCACTGACCCACCTGCAACATCTCGAATTTAAATCAATTGACGGAGAATACCTGACTTTGCTGTTCAACAGTAATTTCTACTGTATCTACGGAAACGACCATGAAGTATCATGCAGCGGTTTCCTCTTCAATGGTTCGTCCCATCTTATCCGTTTCACGCTGAACGAGACAGAGCGCATCGAACTGGATACCATCGCAGCAGCATTAGAAAACGAGTTCACCGTTTCCGACAGTTTGCAAGAAGAAATGCTGCGCATATTGCTGAAGCGGTTCATCATCCAGTGTACCCGGATTGCACGCCATCGCATGAATATTACCCGCGAAAAAGAATCCGGTTTCGAGATTGTACGCCAATACTATAACCTGGTTGACGAACATTATCGGACAAAGAAGCAGGTACAGGATTATGCCGATATGCTACACAAATCACCCAAGACACTATCAAATATCTTTTCGACTTGCAAACTGCCCTCTCCGCTCCGCGTGATTCACGAACGAGTGGAAGCGGAAGCCAAACGTCTCTTGCTTTACAGTAACAAAAGCGCCAAGGAAATTGCTGATATTCTAGGATTCGAAGACCAGGCTTCCTTCAGCCGTTTCTTTAAAAATATGACCGGACAGAGTGCCGGACAGTTCAGAAATACGCAAGAAGGGAAGAATTGATAAGGGATACGGAAGTATTGCCATTTTGGGGGTATCGGAAAAGCACGACCTTTGCGGTGTAAGTTAAACCAATTAAAACCCTACAAAATGAGAGAGAAATTTATCGCTTTACTGACCTTCACTTCAAGTCTGAAAAGTTTCGGTATCAAGTTTATCCGAGTAGCTATCCTGGTGGTATTCGTATGGATAGGCGGATTGAAGTATTTCCATTATGAAGCCGACGGGATTGTTCCGTTTGTGGCCAACAGTCCGTTCATGAGTTTCTTCTATGCCAAAGGAGCTCCCGAATACAAGGAACACAAAAATGCGGAAGGCGCTTTTGTACCGGAAAATCGCGCATGGCATGAAGCAAACAATACATACACTTTCTCTTATGGACTGGGAGCTCTCATCATGAGTATAGGTATCCTGGTATTCCTGGGAATCTTCTCCTCGAAAGCAGGGCTGATAGGCGATACTCTGGCTATTATCATGACGCTCGGCACCCTCTCCTTCCTCGTCACAACTCCCGAAGTATGGGTTCCCAACCTGGGAGGCGAAGAGTTCGGCTTCCCGTTACTGTCCGGCGCGGGACGATTGGTGATTAAGGATATTGTTATACTAGCCAGCGCCGTAGTACTTCTGTCCGATTCGTCACAACGCGTACTCAAAACACTTAAAAAAGACTAATCATACTACTGTAGAGAGTTCTGACTTCTTTGGGACACGGAACAAATCGTATTTCAGACTGTTATATAGTCTAATACAAATCGTTAAACAAAGAAGTTATGAAACAATATGATGCAATTATTATAGGGTTCGGCAAGGCAGGGAAAACTCTGGCTGCCGAACTTTCAAACCGAGGATGGCAGGTTGCCGTCATCGAACGCTCCGATATGATGTATGGGGGCTCTTGTCCGAACATTGCTTGTATCCCGACAAAAACCCTGATACATGAAGCGGAGATTTCTTCCCTGCTGTATTACGAAGATTTTCCGAAACAGGCAAACATGTATAAACAGGCTATTGCCCGCAAAAACCGCCTGACCTCTTTTCTCAGGGAGAGTAATTACAAAAAGTTAAGCCAACGCCCGAACGTGACTGTCTACACAGGAACAGCTTCTTTTATATCTGCCAATACCCTGAAAGTGGCACTCCCCGACGGGGATATAGAACTGCAAGGGAAAGAGATCTTCATCAATACCGGCTCTACTCCTATTATTCCGGCAATCGACGGACTCAAAGAAAGCCGACATGTGTACACCAGCGCCACTCTTTTGGATATGAATGTCCTGCCCAAACATTTGATTATCGTTGGCGGCGGATATATCGGACTGGAATTTGCGTCGATGTATACCGGATTCGGCAGTAAAGTAACTATCCTCGAAAGTGGCGACCGATTCATGCCCCGCAACGACCAGGATATTGCCCAAAGCGTCAGAGAAGTGATGGAAAGGAAAGGAATAGAAATTCATCTCAATGCCCGTGCACAGTCCATCCATGATACCAATGACGGTGTGACGCTGACTTATTCGGACGTGTCCGACAGCACTCCTTACTTTGTGGACGGTGACGCTATCCTCATCGCCACCGGACGAAAACCTATGATTGAAGGCTTGAACCTGCAAGCGGCAGGAGTGGAAGTGGATGCACACGGAGCTATCGTAGTAAACGATCAGTTGCGTACCACTGTTCCTCATGTATGGGCAATGGGCGACGTGAAGGGCGGATCGCAATTTACTTATCTTTCACTGGATGACTTCCGGATTATCCGCGACCAACTCTTCGGAGATAAAAAACGGGACATCGGCGACCGTAATCCTGTGCAGTATGCAGTATTTATCGACCCGCCGCTGGCTCACATCGGTCTCACCGAAGAAGAAGCCCTGAAAAGAGGTTATTCTTTCAAGATTTCCCGTTTACCGGCTACTTCCGTAGTCCGCTCGCGCACATTGCAACAGACGGACGGTATGCTGAAAGCTATTGTGAACAGTCACAGCGGAAAGATTATGGGATGCACGCTGTTTTGTGCCGATGCCCCGGAAATAATAAATATCGTAGCTTTGGCTATGAAGACAGGGCAAGAGACTGCTTTTCTACGCGATTTTATCTTCACTCATCCCAGCATGAGCGAAGGATTGAATCAATTATTTGATGTATAAAGACGTAGCAAAAGGGAGCAAAAGGATAAAGGCTTTCAGCGATATCGTTGAAAGCCTTCTTTCTGTATGGAAAGGTATAGCGTATGAGCCAATCAATTAGTAACAAACTTCATATAGCTTACCAGCAAACTTGTTTTGGATTAGTACTAAACTTTTTATGCACTAATCTCAAACTATAAACAAAGCTTTTGTTTTTATAAATGCAAGTTCTATTTTTATAAATGAAAGCTTTGTTTTTATAAATGCAAGTTTCATTTATAGTTTGTTATTAGTACAAAACAACTTTACTTCCTAATAACCGGAACTTTCTTATTAATGGAAAGCAACTTTTCTCTTAATGTTCTGTACATGATTTACGGCTAGTTTGAAAAGCTACAATAGTAGGAATAGAAGAATTACCAGCTTCGTGTAAGCCATAAAGTCTGCAAAACGAACAAATAGAATCTGTAAACCAAGCAAACAGAGGTTCTAAATTAAGCAAATAGAGCCTCTGAATTAAGTAAATAGAGGCTCTGATTTGAGTAAACAGAACTTCTAAAAAAACATTTCTGCCGAAACTGCATCGGATTTTACCGGAAAGTGTTATCTTTGCGGCCAAGTTAAACTATATACTTACTACAATGAGAATTTCCAAGTAAGACAACACTTCTAAGTAAACATCACTTTTCATTTATGCTTTTGACTTATCGTTAAGCATCACGAAATCCGTGTTGTTTAGCCAGTATTGTGTTTGTCGCCCCCTTCCCCGTGATTATCTTTCACTATTTCTTTCACTTCAAACCCAATAGACAACCATGCCTATAAGTATTCAACAAATCAGCTATATCCATCCGGATAAAGAAGTATTATTCAGTGACCTCAACTTTGCCATCAGTAAAGGGCAAAAACTGGGATTAGTCGGCAACAACGGCTGTGGTAAATCGACCCTGATGCAAATTATTGCCGGACAATTATCACCGTCTTCCGGTGTCATTGTCCGACCGGACGACCTTTATTACATTCCACAACATTTTGGACAATATAATTCATTAACTATCGCCCAAGCCTTACATATAGACAGCAAGCAAAAAGCCCTACACGCTATTCTGGAAGGAGATGCCTCAACAGAGAATTTCACACTACTGGATGATGACTGGAATATCGAGGAACGTTCCATCGCCGCCCTCGATTCGTGGGAGATAGGGCAGTTTCCCCTATCCTACCCGCTGCATCTGCTCAGTGGCGGAGAAAAGACCCGTGTCTTTTTAGCGGGTATGGATATTCACACCCCATCTGTCATCCTCATGGATGAACCTACGAATCATCTCGATTCTTCGGGCAGGCAACGTTTGTATGATTGGGTAGAGAAATGGCGCTCAACATTGCTGGTAGTGAGCCATGACCGTACCTTACTCAATCTTCTTCCCGAAATTTGCGAACTGGAGAAACATCAAATCACGTATTACGGTGGGAATTACGAATTTTACAAAGAACAGAAAGCCCTGATGCAGGAAGCCTTGCAGCAACGTATCGATGAAAAAGAAAAAGCGCTGCGGGCAGCCCGCAAGGTAGCCCGTGAAACGGCAGAGCGAAGGGATAAACAAAATGTGCGTGGCGAAAAAGCCAATATTAAAAAAGGCGTTCCACGCATCGTACTAAATGCGTTGCAGGGAAAATCAGAGAAAAGCACCAGCAAACTAAACGGCGTCCATCAGGAGAAAGCCGAAAAGCTGACTGATGAACGCAACCAACTTCGAGGTTCACTCTCTCCAACGGCTGCGCTAAAAACTGATTTCAACAGTTCTTCCCTGCACAACGGGAAAACGTTAGTTACAGCGAAAAACATTAATTTCGGTTATTATCCTAACCAGAACGACAATGATAGTCAAAACGAGAATGATAATCCAAGTGAAAATAATACCTTCGACAGCAGCAACAGCAGCAACCTGCCAGCGCAACTGCTTTGGCAAGCTCCCATCAGTTTTCAACTAAAGAGCGGCGACCGTCTCCGCATAGAAGGAACCAACGGCAGCGGAAAAACCACTCTTCTGAAAATCATCACCGGACAACTCGAGCCACAGGAAGGAACGCTCACACGGGCAGATTTCTCTTACGTTTATCTGAATCAGGAATACTCTATCATCGACGACCGGAATAGTATCCTCGAACAGGCTTACGCTTTCAACAGCCGGAACCTGCCGGAGCACGAAATAAAGATTATTCTGAACCGTTACCTGTTTCCCGCATCCGAATGGGATAAATCCTGCCGGAAACTAAGCGGCGGTGAGAAGATGCGGCTCGCTTTCTGCTGCCTGATGATTAGCAATAATACACCCGATATGTTTATCCTGGACGAACCGACCAATAATCTGGATATACAGAGCATTGAAATCATCACTGCGACTATCAAGAATTATGCAGGTACTGTCATAGCCATTTCACACGATAATTATTTCATTCGGGAAATCGGTATCGACCAACGTATTGTATTAAGTTAATCCATTGATATTTTATCCGATAAAGTCTCAAATATCAATACAGTTTTTTATACCTTCGCAGCGCAAAACAAAAGAAAAAAATAAAATGAGTCAAACAGCACAATCATGGTGGTTTGTCTTTTATAAAGACCAGCTATTACTTGAAAAGAAAGGGAAGGGTATATTTGCCCTTCCCTATGGAGAGATTCCGCCTATCGTTATTAAAGAAGAAACTACGGTACATACTATAACGACACTAGAGGGAAAGAACTGCAAATCTTTTTCCCTCTCTTCACCCATTGAAGAATCAGCACAATATGCAATGATAGGGCTTCGTGCCTCTTATGAGTACCTCCCGCCGGCTCATTATCAGGCGGCGGGAAAAGCGCACGAGATTCTGCACTGGGACAGAAACAGTCGTTTTTGCTCTGCCTGCGGCACTCCTATGGAACAGAAAGAGGACATCATGAAACGTTGTCCGAAGTGCGGTCGGGAAGTATATCCTTCCATTTCAACCGCAGTGCTCGTCTTAGTGAGAAAAGAAGATTCTTTGCTCCTTGTCCATGCCCGTAACTTCAAAGGAACATTCAACAGTCTCGTTGCCGGATTCCTGGAAACCGGAGAGACATTAGAGGAATGTGTAGCACGTGAGGTGAAAGAGGAAACAGGACTGGACGTGAAGAATATTACTTATTTCGGCAATCAGGCATGGCCGTATCCCAGCGGACTGATGGTCGGCTTTATCGCAGATTACGCCGGTGGAGAAATCAAACTGCAAGAGGAAGAGTTAAGCTCCGGAGATTTCTACACACGGGACAACCTGCCGGAACTTCCCCGAAAGCTGAGCCTTGCACGGAAGATGATTGACTGGTGGCTGGAATGTCCTAACAAATAAGCAGGTATGGAAAACATTATCAAAGGTATCCGACAATATTATCCGGTATCCGACAAGTCGCAGGAAGAACTTTCGGCCACATGGAATCGGAAAAAACAATCATAAAACAACCTCATGGAATTATCAACAAAAACACCGCGAATTGAAGTAGTAGACGCTCTCAGAGGCTTTGCCGTCATGGCTATCCTCTTGGTACATAACCTGGAGCATTTCATTTTTCCCGTCTATCCGGAAAGTTCTCCCGAATGGCTCACCATTTTGGATGCCGGGGTATTTAACGCAATA
This sequence comes from Bacteroides sp. f07, assembly GCF_042854785.1. Lineage (NCBI taxonomy): Bacteria > Pseudomonadati > Bacteroidota > Bacteroidia > Bacteroidales > Bacteroidaceae > Bacteroides > Bacteroides sp. f07. The sequence goes on from NZ_BAABXI010000001.1 coordinate 2,976,180, forward strand.
TTCTCACTGTTTGCAGGAAAATCTTATGCCATCTTCGCCCTGCTTTTCGGATTCACCTTCTATATCCAGTCGCACAACCAGCAATTGAAAGGAAAAGACTTCGGCTACCGTTTTTTATGGAGAATGGTATTGCTGGCAGGCTTTGCCACTCTTAACGCTGCCTTTTTCCCGGCAGGTGATGTCCTGCTTTTGTTTGTTGTAGTCGGCATCGTACTGTTTATCGTACGCAAATGGAGCGATAAGGCTATTTTAATCACTGCTATCCTGTTCTCGCTGCAACCTATTGAATGGTTCCACTACATTATGAGCCTTTTCAACCCTGCCTATACCCTGCCCGACTTAAACGTCGGAGCGATGTATGCCGAAGTGGCTGCCTACACCAAAGACGGAAACTTCTGGGAGTTCCTGATAGGTAATGTCACTTTGGGGCAGAAAGCCAGCCTATTCTGGGCTATTGGCGCCGGACGTTTCTTACAGACTGCCGGACTTTTCCTGTTCGGTCTGTATATCGGACGCAAACAGTTGTTCGTCACCACCGAATCTCATCTGAAATTCTGGGTGAAAGCGCTCATCATCGCTGCTATCAGCTTCGCTCCTCTTTACTCTTTGAAAGAGCAAATCATGCAGAGTGACAGCAGCCTGATTCAACAGACAGTAGGTACCGCTTTTGATATGTGGCAGAAATTCGCGTTCACTATCGTATTAATTTCTTCTTTCATCTTGCTTTATCAGAAAACCAAGTTTCAAAAAGCCGCCTCCAACCTGCGCTTCTACGGTAAGATGAGTCTGACAAACTATATTTCCCAATCTATCCTGGGCGCCATTATCTATTTCCCATTCGGATTCTATCTGGCTCCTTATTGCGGATATACTCTAAGCCTGGTTATTGGCATTGTTCTTTGCATATTGCAGGTTCAATTCTGTAAATGGTGGCTGTCCAAACATAAACAAGGGCCGTTGGAGACAATATGGCATAAATGGACTTGGATAGGGAACAAATAATGTAAGAACATATAAATAGAATGATTTGAATTATATATAGCTGATAGCTTCCGCATGATTGATTGCCTCCAAATGTTCACGCATGGATTTCCCCGAAATAGTAACGCCTTCATTCACTACAAGGGTGTTTCCTGTAAAGTGAGCGTGTTGCCTTCTATACGATTACTTTCGTAGGTGTATTCAATATCCAAAGCATCCTGAATCTTTTTCAAGGCTTCTTCGGGCAATGGACGTAAAGCCGGTAGCTGTTCTTTAAGAACATCTACCTCTTTCAGCATAACATTTATATCTTCATTCATGGTTATTCTATTTCTTTAATTCGTTCCACTTGCTTATTCAAAAAGTAGAAGTATGGAAACAGTAATTGTAACTACGGAATCCGCAATCGAAAAGATAATGGAAAGAGTATTGGATAAGAAGTTACCAAAGCCTCCTGAATAGAATGTAGAGAAGACTTATAGTATTAATCAAGATGGATATGAAAATTGGCAGCATAAGAATACAGATTTATGCAATAGAGAAATAGATGAAGTGTTAGTTGGCGTATATAATAAACAGATATAATGTTATCCACCACAGAGAACGTAAGTAGTTGAAAAACAAAAGAGGTTGTGTCAAAACGTTGGCACAACCTTTTTTATGCACAAAGCCCAGACTTTCACAAGCCCGGGCTTTGTTATTACCCAAAGTTTTTGTATCTTTAGGCATAAAGTTTTCGTTATGGCAAAGTTACATTTTCGTCCTTACATTCCCAACCAAACAGTTCTTTTTCCCGGAAGAATTGATGAAAACATAGCAGCGAACGATCCGGTTCGCATAGTTAATACTGTTGTTGATAATCTCAATCTTGACAATTTCAAGAAGCTTTATAAAGCAACCGGTCGTTGTCCTTATCATCCTAAAATGATGCTTAAAGTGATTATCTATGCCTATATGAACAATATCTATTCGTGCCGCAAAATAGAGAAGCTTCTCCTGCGTGACATTCATTATATCTGGCTTTCCGGTAATGAACATCCGGATTTTATTACCATCAACCGTTTCCGTAATCGTGTAAAAGAAGAGATAAATAATGTATTTACGCAGTTGGTTCTTGTCCTTGCCGACAAAGGTTTCATCAGCCTTGACGTAGAGTATATCGACGGTACCAAGATTGAGTCCAGAGCCAACAAATATACTTTTGTCTGGCGCAAGACAGTCGAAAAGAACCGTACAAAGCTGATGGATAAGATCCGCATTCTCCTGGAGCAGGTGGATGAAGCCATAGCCCAAGAGAACTCCGCCAAAGACACTCCCGTAGAGTTCACACCCGCCATGCTCTCAGATATAGTGAATGAACTTAAAGAGGTGCTGGAACACCAGCCTGTAACAAAGGACAAGGAACAAAAGAAAGTCATCCGGGAAAAGAAGAAACAAGTCCGGGAACTAGAGGAGTACCGTGACAAGTTGATGGAATACGACAACCATCTTGACACTCTTGGAGAACGCAACTCCTATTCCAAGACCGATCCTGATGCCACCTTCATGCGCATGAAAGAAGACGCCATGAGAAACGGGCAGACCAAGCCCGGATATAATCTGCAAATAGGCACCCAGAACCAATTCCTCATAGACTTCCGACTGTTTCCCAACCCAACCGATACACTGACCCTCATGCCTTTCTTCCACTCCTTTGAGCAACGCTATAACCGCTTACCAACTGTGGGTGTGGCAGATTCCGGTTACGGCTCGGAAGAAAATTACCGGTTCATGCAAGATAATGGGATAGAAGCCTTTGTCAAGTACAACTACTTCCATAAAGAACAGCGTCCCCGTTATACTCCCAATCCATTCCATACGGAGAGTCTCCATTACAATGCGGAGGAGGATTATTACGTTTGTCCTATGGGGCAGCACATGAACCGTATAGGAACCAGACGTGACAAAACAGCTAGCGGATACATCACCGAAAGTGCCCGCTATAAAGCACAAAGAGGCGCATGGTAATAAACCTGTGTTTATGCGTATAGATTGCAAAGGCGGAAGATAAAGAATTTAGTATCGTTGACACCGTGTAGTTTGGCTCTGAATGCCTTTATTTTAGAGTTGATGGACTCGGCGGATGCGTTTGTAGATCGGTTATCAAAGAAGTTTATTATTTCATCGGAGTGTTCGTAAAAGGTAGCAGCGATGGTGTTGAAAGACTTAAAACCTGATTCAGCCACCTTATTATACCAACGAGCAAGATTGAGCCGGGCGGTATCGGGAGTGGATTTCTTGCTAGAAAATATTGCTCTGAGATGCTGAGATAACCAGTATGCCTCTTTAAGATCAGGATAGAGCGAGAACATCAGATCAATGCGCTGCCGTTGGGATTCAGTCCATTTATCAGGGGATTTGAACAATGCATAACGTCCACGGGCAAGTAGCTCCTTGAGAGTGTCGCCATTTGGAAGCCGTTCAGGCACATACTTCTCGCCTGATAATTTTGCTTGTTCACGCGCTTCGGTATCAGCATTTACGGCGTCCCAGCGATGCTTGATGCGTATCTCCTGCACGGCTTCCAGCGCCAGCTTCTGAACATGAAAGCGGTCAATAACGCGCTTTGCCCTAGGGAAAGCATAGCGGCATATACGGTGCATGCTGTCGGCCAGATCAAGAGTTATCTCAATCACCTTGTTGCGCAGACGACTGTTAATCTGTCTTAATGCGTGCAGTACCGTATCAGAGTCAGTTCCAAGTACTATGGCCACTATGGAATGTTTTCGCCCGTGAGCTGCTTTGTTGGTAACAATCGTATATAGTTCGCCATTACTCAATGATGTCTCATCAATACTCAGGTGTTCTCCGATGTTTTCAGGGAAGACACGCCATTGCTCGGCATGTAGTCCCTCTGCGGTGTCTTTCCATTGCCAGTAACCGCTCAGATGGCGTTTGTACTGACGCTCGAACAGGTCTCCGTCAATATCGAAGAACCACTCAAGAGAGCGGCCCGTAATCGGGTATCTGTCCAAGCATACCTTTTAAAAAAGCCGCGAACTCTTTCGAGAAGCGGGTGCCTTCAGCTACTATGTCCCAGCGTTTTGAAACGCTCTTACCTGTCTCAATCTCAACCCAACGGCGACGCTTGACGTGAAAGGTCATCTTCCGGCCTCTGACCGGGTAGTCCCGCACTGTGCTTTCCTCGTAGAACCCGTTGGGACGTAGCTGTCCGGCCTCATAGCCGTCAACTCCATTGTCACGTTCTTCCAGTGTCACATCAAGTGTTTCTTTGGTTTTTTCAACCTTGACCACTTCAAAGTATTCAACCATTTCCTCGGGCAGCAGGCACTCGGCCAGTTCTATATACGGATTCTTTTCCATTGCAGTTCTTTTTACTTCTGCAAAGGTAAAAATTTCATCTCACATACACAGGTTTATTACCATGCGCCCACAAAGATGCGAAGGGTGTCCTTTACGTGGCAGTTGCTTTAAAGCCCGGGGGAACCGTATTATAGAAGTTAATCACCGGTTAAACCAATACAAACGGCAGGCACGGGAAAGGTTACTCTCGGAAGAAGGCATCAGGCATAGGGGAAGGCGATGTATAGAACCGGAAGCAGTTTTTGGACAAATGAAACACAACATGGCATACAGAAGGTTCCGGCATGTGGGAGAAGACAAGGTTACAATGGACGTTGCCTTCTTTGCTATAGCTTTTAATATCAAAAAGATGTGTACAAAACTACTAAAAGCAGGAAAGAGAAGGAGTGAACACACTATATTTATCTTTATCAGACCACCTGTGACTCAACATACGACGAATATTAAGCCTTATTACCTAATTACTGAAAAAATAGTCGCATAGACAAAAAAAAGAGGAACGACTATTTTAAGATAAAAAAGGAGATGTGCCTTAGTTTTGACACACCCCCTTCACTGGTTACAGAGGTTCCTGGCGGATTCGAACCGCCGTACACGGTTTTGCAGACCGCTGACTAAGCCACTCATCCAAGGAACCGTAATTTCTCGTTTGCGGTTGCAAAGGTAGTACAAATTTTGAAATTACCAACTATCCGCAGCAATTTTTCTTTGTACTTTTTTTCTTTACACCACATTCATGTCTCTTCTTCTCCATCATATCCTTTAATTCACAGCCACTTACACAGCTATCGCAAGGATTAGCGCTTTCGCGCGTGCGACGAAAAAAAATATAAATCCCGTATATGACCCGGGCAATACAGAGTACAATCAGTACTCCGACCACCCATTCCTGCCAATTATTCATACAAATAGTCCTCCAATCTGATAAACCGCGAATGAAATAAGCCAAGCTAATGCCGTTGTGTAACCAGCAGCAAAGAGTGCCCACTTCCAACTACCGGACTCCTGCTTGATAGCCGCCAATGCCGCAATACACGGAAAGTAAATCAGCACAAACAACATATAACAGAAAGCAACCAGTGGAGTTATCGGTATCCGCTCCGCCAAACTGGCTTCATCGGCTTCCGGATCGTCTACATACAAAACTCCCAACGTACTTACAACCAACTCTTTCGCTCCTACTCCCGAAATCAAGCCGATACCCAGTTTCCAGTCAAACCCCATAGGCGCAATCACCGGCTCTATCGCACGGCCAAGCTGACCTATATAAGAATTTTCCTGCTGTTCGGCTACCGTCTCATATGCGTCATGATTCGGATAATACCCTAAGAACCAAATGATAATAGAAGCAATCATAATAATTCCTCCCATCTTCTTCAAATACTGGGCTCCTTTCTCCCATGTATGACGAAAGATTGATTTAGCTGTCGGCATCCGATAGGGCGGAAGCTCCATCACAAACGGAGTATCGTCACCCTTCACCAAAAACTTGCTGAACAAACGCGCCAATAGCACAGCCAGAAATATCCCAATCGCATAAATACTTAACAACACCAGACTGGCATTGTTCGGGAAGAAAGCCCCTACCAACAACAAATAGATAGGCAGGCGAGCACTGCAAGACATCAACGGATTCACCAGCATCGTAATAAGGCGACTTTTCCGATTCTCAATCGTACGCGAAGCCATAATAGCAGGCACATTACATCCGAATCCCATAATCAACGGAATAAACGACTTCCCGTGCAATCCCATCTTATGCATAATCTTATCCATAATAAATGCGGCACGTGCCATATATCCCGAATCTTCCATCAACGAAATGCAAAAATACAGAATAAGAATATTCGGCAAGAAGACAATAACGCCCCCTACTCCACCGACAATACCGTCAACCAGCATATCTTTCAGCGGTCCTTCAGACATATTATTGCGAATCAAATCGCCAATCTGCTCCACCAGCCACTCAATTCCCATCATCGGATACTCTCCAAGCACAAACGTACCCTCGAACATCAGATACATGAAAAGGAAAAAGATAGGGTACCCCCAAATACGATGAGTGACAATAGCATCCAGTACTTTTGTTGTCTGCGCCTGTTCCAAGTGGTTGTCAGTAAACGTCTCTTTCAGAGCACCGCTGATAAAACCATATTTTGCATCCGTAATAGCCGATTCACAATCTTCATTCATCGTGCTCTGAATACGTTTAGCCATTTTATCACGAATACTGAGAATAGCTTCCGCATTCGGCAAAGTACGCACGAAACTCTCTATGTCCGGATCGTTCTCCAACAGCTTAATAGACAGAAAACGAGTGGAATATTTATGGCGGATAAACTCGTTCTTGGAAACCTCTTCTTTTACAGCATCAATCGCTTTCTCCAAATCGGGACCATGATTGATGTGAATATGCCGGAATACACGTCCGGTTTTCTTATGTTCCCGCACATAATCTTCCAAATGCTCTTCTTCATGTTTTTTCCGGTCTTCCAGGGAATCATGCCATTCGGTCAGGTCTTTAAGCACTTCCGGATTCATATTTCCCTGTTTGTCAAAGAAATCCACCCCTTCATAGAGATTGATGACAACATGGAACAGCGTATCCAGTCCGCGATTTCTCTTACTTACCGTAGGTAGCATCGGAACTCCGAACAATTTGCTCAACAAATGATAATCCAATGTATTTCCACTGGCTTCCAGTTCATCATAAATATTCAGAGCTACCACCATACGGACATTCATGTCGATCAGTTGAGTAGTCAGATATAAATTCCTTTCCAGATTGGAAGAGTCTACCACATTAATAATGACATCCGGAGTTTCGTCGATAATATGACGGCGGACATAAATCTCTTCCGGTGTATATGCAGACAAAGAATAAGTTCCCGGCAAATCGACAATGCGGAAATGATAACCTTCAAAGTCGAAATACCCCTCTTTGGCATCTACCGTCACACCACTATAATTGCCGACATGCTCATGCGCACCGGAAGCCAGGTTAAACAAAGAAGTCTTGCCACTGTTCGGATTTCCGACCAACGCCACATTGATGGTACGACGTTTACCTAACGCCAACCGTTTCATCTCTTCTTCTTTTACAGATATATCTTCAGGCAGCCCTTCATGGTAAATAGTCTCTTCAGCCAGTTTTTTAGCTTCCTCTTCACTGACCACTTCAATCATCTCAGCTTCCTGACGACGAAGAGATATTTCATAACCCAGAACTTTATATTTAATGGGATCCTTCAGTGGAGCGTTCAACAGCACTTCAACTGTCTTACCTTTAATAAAACCCATCTCCACAATACGTTTACGAAAACCACCGTGCCCCAATACCTTAACGATGACACCTTTTTCGCCTGTTTTCAATTCGGACAAACGCATAACACTCAAAATTTTCGGCAAAGATAATTCATAACTTCGGAGCACGCAAATTATTTAGATTGTTTTTAAATAACAGGTATTTTCAATTTCTAAAACCCACTGCCTGCAACTAAAAACAATGCCCATTCACTTGAGATACTTTAATAAACTATTATCTTTGCAGCATATGATACAACAACGAATTATACAGTATATAGATAAAGAAGATTTATTTTCTTCCGACAGTAAGATTCTGGTAGCATTGAGCGGCGGTGCCGACTCGGTAGCATTGTTATGCATCCTTCATGCAGCAGGCTATCATTGCGAAGCTGCACATTGCAACTTCCATTTGCGCGGTGAAGAATCGAACCGCGACGAGCAATTTGTCCGCCAACTATGCAGAAAATATGAAATCCGCCTGCACACTGTTGATTTTGACACTACCCGATATGCAGCCGAAAAACATATTTCCATCGAAATGGCCGCCCGAGAATTACGTTACAACTGGTTCGAAGAAATAAGAAACGAATGCCAGGCCGATGTCATAGCCGTTGCCCACCATCAAGACGATAGCGTGGAAACGATATTGCTGAATCTAATCCGTGGAACAGGAATTACCGGATTATTAGGAATACGTCCCCGCAATGGAGTAATCGTGCGCCCTTTACTTTGTATCAACCGGGAAGAAATCCTGCATTACCTGCAAAGCATCGGGCAGGATTATGTGACAGACAGCACCAATCTGGAAGACGAATACACCCGTAATAAAATCCGGCTCAACCTCCTTCCTCTCATGCAGACCATGAATCCATCGGTAAAAAACAGCCTGATAGAAACAAGTAATTATCTGAATGACATATCTGTTATATATAATAGGTATACAGAAGAAGCCAAAGCAAGGATAGTCACGACAGAAGGCATCCGAATCCACGAATTATTAAAAGAGCCGGCACCCGAAGCTCTTTTGTTTGAACTCCTGCATCCTCTGGGCTTCAACTCCGCACAAATCAGAGATATTGCCAACTCACTTCACGGACAACCGGGAAAGCAGTTCAACAGCAAAGAATGGAGAGTAATCAAAGACAGGGAACTCCTTTTATTAGAAAGCATCCGGCCGGGAAACAGAGAGGGACTCCCTTTCCAAATCATCAAAGAGGAAAAAGAATATACATCAGACTTTCAAATTCCACGAGAAAAAGGAATTGCCTGTTTTGATGCAGACAAGCTGAATGAAGAAATTTCTTACCGGAAATGGCAGACAGGAGATACTTTTATCCCTTTCGGAATGAAAGGAAAGAAAAAAATAAGCGATTATCTGACCGACCGCAAATTTTCTATCAGACAGAAAGAACGCCAGTGGGTACTCTGTTGCGGAGAACGCATTGCGTGGCTGATAGGTGAACGGACAGATAACCGCTTCCGTATTGATGAAACGACCAAACGTGTCGTTATCTATAAAATAGTCTGAGGTAATTTCTGTTTCTTAAAACAATCAGACAGCAAGGCAGCAAAAGGAGTATCATATACTCTGGCCTTTTTTGTGCAAGCCTTTACGCAAGCACAACATTTAATACATTTGGCCTCATCCGTATGCAACTCGTCACCCTTGGTAATAGCTCCTGCCGGACAACGAACCACGCATAATCCGCAATGAGTACATAAGTTTTCATCTTCCACCCAAGGAGTGCGGGGAAGCGGTGTACCGCTTTTACGCAATTTAATGACCTTTCTCAGAAAACGGAACAAAGGAAAGAAAGGTTGTCCCGGACGTTTAATAGCGCGTACATCTACCGGATAAAGAGTATCCATATTACCGGCCGCGTTTATTTTCTCCATAATCTTTTTCCCAAATTCCGCAGCAAAAGCCAGATCAGAGTCATTAGGACGTCCGACAGCAATCGGGTGTTCATCGGTACTATACGAATGTTCTCCGATAAAAGTCGCCCCGGCAATCACCTTCATACCATGCGGTACGGCAAAAGCATCCAACTCCATTAAAGCTTTTTCGTAAGCGCGGTTTCCATAAACCACTACAAGAACGGTGGGAGTATCCAGACCGCGGATACCCTGCAAACGTTCCATTGCCAAAGGAGCCACATGCCCCCCATACACAGGAACCACAATAATAGCCAATGCAGACGCAGGAATTACAATTTCCTCAGTAGCCTGTTGAGTGACATTTATGGGAAGAATATTTTTTATGCCTGCTCCGTGAACAATCGCCTCAGCTATTTGTTTTGATGTATGTGTAGGCGAAAAATAAATTAAATAAGCTTCATTTACTGTCATACTATTTTCTTTTATCTAGCAAAGATACACTTTTACGTGGAAAAAAATGGTTGATTGTTCATGAAACCAAAAAAAATTATTATCTTTGCCCCGTTGAAACATTCTACGATTCAACACATACATCCCTAATTCATAATAAAAAACAAAACGTATGCTTGCATATCTGTAGCTATAAGCTGTAGTAATGCTGTCCGTAATTCAGCTAAAAGAAATATTAATAACTTACCATACTATATGTATAACATTATCCAATTAAACGACAAAGATCTGTCGGAGCTTCAAATTATTGCCAAAGATTTAGGCATAAAAAAAGCAGACTCATTCAAAAAAGAAGACCTTGTTTATAAAATACTCGATGAACAGGCAATTGTAGGAGCTACCAAGAAAGTGGCCGCAGACAAGCTCAAAGAAGAGCGCAAAGACGATAAGAAAAAACGTTCACCGCGTGTAACTCCTGCCAAGAAAGAAGACAAGGCGGCTTCCGCAACCAAGGGCGGAGAAATTACAAAAGCCAAAGAGACTACTCCTGCTAAGGCACAACCTTCCAAAGAGGCTGGTACAAACAAAGAAAAAGAAACTCCTGCCGTTGAAGCCAAAGCTGAAAATGCTGCCGCTCCCAAACGTAAAGTAGGCCGTCCACGCAAGAATGCTGACACTACTGAGAAAAAAGAAGTAGAGAATGTTAAGCCGGCAGTAGCTGTCAAAGAAGCGGAAGCTAAACCTGTTGTCGCAGCAGCAAAACCTGCTGAGACTGCACAGAAAGCAGTTCCGGCACAACAACCTGCTGAAAAGAAGGAGACAACCAATAAGCCGGTTGCAGAAGCAAACAAGCCTGATGCCGAGAAGAAAGTAATAGCAAAACCACAAAAAAAAGTTGCACCTGTTATTGACGAAGAAAGCAATATCCTGTCCAGTGCAGACGATGATGATTTCATTCCAATCGAAGATCTGCCTTCTGAAAAAATAGAGCTCCCTACCGAATTGTTCGGTAAATTCGAGGCTACCAAGACAGAACCGATACAGGTTGCACCCGAACAACCGTCTCATTCCCAGCAGCAGCAATCCCAACAACAGCAGCAATCGCAGCAGCAACGTCCGCGCATTGTTCGCCCGCGTGACAACAACAATAATAACAATAACGCTACCAACAACAATAATTTCCAGCGTAACAATAACCAGAATCAGAACCAACAGCGCCTGCCTATGCCGCGTGCCACTCAGCAGAACAATGCAAACGAACACCTTCCGGCACAACAACCGCAGGAGCGCAAAGTTATTGAACGCGAAAAACCTTACGAATTTGACGATATCCTCAATGGAGTAGGCGTTTTGGAAATCATGCAGGACGGATACGGATTCCTGCGTTCTTCCGATTACAACTATCTTTCTTCTCCGGACGACATCTACGTATCACAGTCACAAATCAAACTGTTCGGTCTGAAGACCGGTGACGTAGTAGAAGGCGTTATCCGCCCGCCCAAAGAAGGAGAAAAATATTTCCCGCTGGTCAAAGTATCGAAAATCAACGGACGTGACGCAGCTTTTGTTCGCGACCGCGTTCCTTTCGAACACCTGACACCTCTCTTCCCGGATGAAAAGTTCAAACTTTGCAAAGGCGGTTATTCAGACTCCATGTCAGCCCGTGTCGTAGACCTTTTCGCTCCGATCGGTAAAGGCCAGCGTGCATTGATCGTAGCCCAGCCAAAGACCGGTAAGACTATCTTGATGAAAGATATCGCCAACGCAATCGCAGCCAACCATCCGGAAGTGTACATGATTATGCTGTTGATTGACGAACGTCCTGAAGAAGTAACCGACATGGCACGCAGCGTCAATGCGGAAGTTATCGCCTCCACTTTCGACGAACCGGCAGAACGCCACGTGAAAATCGCAGGTATCGTACTGGAAAAAGCAAAACGCCTGGTAGAGTGCGGTCACGATGTAGTTATCTTCCTCGATTCTATTACCCGCCTGGCACGTGCATACAATACAGTTTCTCCGGCATCCGGCAAAGTGCTTTCCGGTGGTGTTGACGCTAATGCACTGCACAAGCCCAAACGTTTCTTCGGCGCTGCACGTAATATAGAGAACGGCGGCTCACTGACCATCATCGCTACCGCCCTAATCGACACCGGCTCCAAGATGGACGAAGTTATCTTCGAAGAGTTCAAGGGTACAGGTAACATGGAGTTGCAGCTCGACCGCAACCTGTCCAACAAACGTATCTTCCCTGCTGTCAACATTACCGCATCCAGCACTCGTCGCGACGACCTGCTGCTTGACAAGACAACGCTTGACCGTATGTGGATCTTACGCAAATATCTTGCCGACATGAATCCGATCGAAGCAATGGATTTCGTAAAAGACCGTTTGGAAAAAACCAGAGACAACGACGAGTTCCTGATGAGCATGAATAGCTAATCAACGGAAAACGATAAATAGTGACCAGGACATAAAAAACATCCTAACCACTATTATTCAGGCACGGATTATACGGATAGCGCAGTTCTTATTTTACCAAAACCGCGATTTCCATATAATCCGTACTTTATTTATATATTAAATTTTATTTGCGCCCCCCTCTTCTCTTTTTTTCAAAATTCCACTTTTGTACAAAATCCTTTCATTTATGTCCAAAACCACCCCTCTACCCTTTTTTACATTTCCTTTTTTTCTACTTTTGTTCCAAAATCAATATTACTTAATTCTAACCAAGAATGAAAACGATTTATCCTTTCATGGGTTTGGCCCTATGCGGCATAACAGCCCAGGCACAAGAAAAGCCGAATTTCCTTATTATCCAATGCGACCATTTGACGCAACGTGTCGTAGGTGCCTACGGCCATACACAAGGTTGCACCCTTCCCATTGACGAAGTTGCTTCGAGAGGAGTTATCTTCTCCAATGCTTATGTAGGCTGTCCTCTCAGCCAACCTTCACGTGCGGCTTTATGGAGCGGCATGATGCCTCATCAAACCAATGTGCGTTCCAATTCCAGCGAACCGGTCAATCCACGCATACCGGAAAGCGTACCGACTTTAGGTAGTCTTTTCTCCGAGAACGGTTACGAAGCCGTACATTTCGGAAAGACCCATGACATGGGGTCACTCAGAGGATTCAAACATAAAGAACCGGTAGCAAAACCATTTACCGATCCTGAATTTCCTGTCAACAACGACAGCTTTCTGGATGTGGGAACCTGCGAGGACGCAGTAGCCTATCTGAGCAACCCGCCCCAGGAACCTTTCATCTGCATAGCCGATTTTCAGAACCCTCACAATATCTGCGGATTTGTAGGAGCTAATGAAGGCGTGCATACAGATCGCCCCATCAGCGGCACTCTTCCCGAACTGCCTGCCAATTTTGATGTCGAGGACTGGAGCAACATCCCCACTCCGGTACAGTATATTTGTTGCAGCCACCGCCGAATGACACAGGCTTCCCATTGGAGCGAAGAAAACTACCGCCACTACATCGCAGCTTTCCAACACTACACGAAGATGGTATCCAAACAAGTAGACAGCGTGCTGAAAGCACTTTACTCTACGCCTGCCGGAAAAAATACCATCGTAGTCATCTTAGCCGACCACGGTGACGGAATGGCTTCGCACCGCATGGTGACCAAGCACATCAGTTTCTACGACGAAATGACAAACGTTCCGTTCATCTTTGCAGGTCCCGGCATCAAACAACAGAAAAAGCCGGTAGACCACCTGCTCGCACAGCCCACGCTCGACCTTCTGCCTACTCTTTGCGACCTGGCAGGAATTTCCGTTCCGGCAGAGAAAGAAGGAATCAGCCTTGCCCCTACCCTAAAAGGAGAAAAACAAACGAACACCCACCCGTATGTCGTCTCCGAATGGCATAGTGAATATGAGTATGTGACAACACCCGGACGCATGGTACGCGGGCCAAGATACAAATACACCCACTATCTGGAAGGCAACGGAGAAGAGTTGTACGACATGAAAAAAGATCCGGGAGAACGCAAGAATCTCGCCAAAGACCCTAAATACACCAAGGTCCTGGCAGAACACCGTGCAATGCTCGATGACTACATCGCCCGGACAAAAGACGACTATCGCAGCCTGAAAGTAGACGCCGACCCACGATGCAGAAATCACACCCCGGGTTATCCAAATCACGAAGGCCCCGGAGCACGTGAGATTCTCAAAAAAAAATAAAATAATAAAAAGAGCGGAGATTTCTTTGTAATCTTCGCTCTTTTTATTTCTTTTGCACATCATCTGACAAACAAACAACTTAATATCAAGTGAATAAACACAGATATCATACTATTGCAATCGTTGCAGCCATGCTTATACCGACAACTCTGCATGCAGCGTACAGCAATGCAGAACGCATCGCTCTATTGCAGTCATTGCTCGACTACAACGTACCATTCAGCACTGAAGTACCGATAGACAGCATCATCAAATGGGAAAAGATACTGGAACCCGAACTGGAACAACAGCAACAATACTCACTTCTATTCCAACTAAAACACCTGACCGTCCAGGCATTAATTACAAAAGGCAATATCAGTCTGGCCATAGATAAAGCCAACCTGATGTACCAAAAAGCTAAGGACATGAATTACGCGCCGGGAACAGCACTCTCACTGCAGGCCATTGGAAACACTTATCAAAGCTCGTCAGCCGCCGTCGCAGCCATCGAATCTTACGAAGAAGCACTGGAAGCTGCACGCAAAATTCCTAACGCAACCCCATACACAAAAACAATCCTATCCCAACTCATTCTGACCAAGCTCAAATATCGCCAACTGACAGATATAGGAAATTATATCCGGCAACTCAAATCCCTCTCCGACAAAAGCAAAAATCGTCAGGACGCCTTTTACCTGGCCTATTGCCAAGCATTCTACAACATACAGACGCGCCATCTTCCGGAAGCATTAACTTATCTGCAACAAGCCGACTCAATCAATCAGCATTCCGCCAATTCCTACTATCTCCTGATGACTAAGTATCTGTATTCCCGCTACTATACCGAATCCGAAGATTATATTCAGGCATTAAAGATATTTGACGAAACACCTTTGCACATAAGCACTGCAGCTTCATACAATTCCATTCCTATCCAGCAAGAACGCGCACAAATACTGGCACTGATGGGCAAAAACGAGGAAGCCTGCGAAACTTATGAATCATTGAATGCCATCAAAGACTCTTTGGAAACCTTGAATTACATCCGCCAAATCAATGAACTGCATACACTTTACCAAATTGACAAAAAGGAGTTAGACAGCCTGAACAGGCAGAAAACAATCCTCTATTGGAGTTGGTTTACAATCCTGTCCATAGTCACGCTAATCATATTTTTCATCTTCCTGATAAAGCGCAGCAATAAAAGGCTGCGGCAATCGCAATTAAAACTGGGAAAAGCCAAAAAACAGGAAGAAAACTCCATCTGGACGAAAAGCCTGTTCCTGTCTAATATGAGCCATGAAATCCGCACGCCACTCAACGCGCTGTCCGGTTTTTCCTCTATCCTGACGGAAGAGTCCATCGACAATGAAACCCGGCAGCAATGCAGTGATATTATTCAGCAGAATTCCGAACTGCTGCTCAAGCTAATTAACGACGTTATCGACCTGTCCAGCCTTGAAGTCGGTAAAATGACATTCAAATATGAGCAATGTGACGCAGTAGCTATATGCAGAAACGTAATCGACATGGTCGAAAAGATAAAACAGACCAATGCGGATGTCCGCTTCTCCACCTCACTCCGGAAATTGGAATTGACAACGGACAATGCCCGATTGCAACAATTATTAATCAACCTGCTCATCAACTCCACTAAATTCACCCCGCAAGGCTCCATTATCATGGAATTGGAGAAGCAAACAGAAGATATAGCCTTGTTTTCCGTGACCGATACAGGCTGCGGAATCACCAAAGACAATCAGGAAAAAATCTTCAACCGTTTTGAAAAATTGAACGAAAACGCACAAGGCACAGGGCTCGGCCTGTCTATCTGCCAACTTATCATCGAGCAACTGGGAGGCCGGATATGGATTGACCCGGATTACGATAAAGGCGCGCGTTTCCTGTTTACACACCCCATCCATCGCCACAAGCAACCAGAAAAGGAGAAAGCAGAATGAAACAGACCATACTCCTGATAGCCTTATTATGTTGTACCCTGACCGGAAAGGCCGGTACCGGAGCAGTATCCGAATCAGACAGCCTGCTGAAAGTATTGCAAACCTTACCTCGTGATACCATGCGTCTGAATGTCCTGAACCAAATTATCAGAATAGAACAGAACAACCACCAATGTATCCAATACTCAGATACATTACTGAAAGAAGCGCTACGGCTGGAAAATGACAAATACGCCGGCATGGCAGCATATTATCACGTCCTGTATTATTACAATCACAGCAAACAGGACAGTGTAGCCAAATGGATTACCACTATGGAACCCTATATCCGGAAATCTAAGATTTGGGGCTTTTTCTTTGACGCCAAACGCTTCCAAATAGACCTGTACACCTACAATGAACAATACGAACTGGCTATCAGCGAAGCAAAAAAGATGAAGCAGCAAGCCGACAAACAGAATTGCAGCCGGGGAGTCATAGCCGCTTACCAATGTCTGAGCAATGCCTATATCGGCAGCCAGCGCTGGGACAAAGGTATCGAATCGTTAGAAAACGCCTACCAGATGCTTACCGTCCAAGAGAATCCGGTGGTTCGTATCTCGGTACTGTCACAGTTGGTATCCGTCACCAAAGAAAAGAAAGACAACAAAAAAATGCTCAAATACTTGCAGGAACTGGAGAATGTACTAGATAAACACATCAGTAAAAATCCGTCTTTAAAAGAAGGGTTTGCCGATGTATATCTTTTCAATGAGCTTTTCTACACCTATTATTATCTGAATATCCATCAGCCCAAACGAGCTTACCCCCATCTGCAAAAATCCGGAAAATACTTGAACGAGGACACCTATTTCATGTACAAAGTACTTTATTTCGATACCCATGCCAAATATTATCAGGAAATAGGAGAATATATGCAAGCATCAGATTATATCGACACGACATTGACGATGCTGAAAAAGGATTTCACCAGTGACTACGCCGAACAACTGCTCGAAAAGGCAAGAATCTGGAAACAGGCGGAGCAAAGTGAGAAAGCCATCCCTTTGTACGAGCAGGCACTGGCCATTAAAGACTCGGCCGCAACCGTACTCTCCAACACCCAAATGGAACAGATAAAAAACAAATACCATACAGAAAGGACAGAACTGGAACAAGAAAAGCAAAACAACAAAACCCAACTAAGCTATCTGATTTTTATTTTTGTTATTCTGATTTTGCTATTTATCTTCATGGCACGGCTTTTCACAGTGCGAAAAGCATTGAAGCACTCGGAAAACGAAATACGGAAAGCAACAGAAAACGTACGGAAAACAAATGAAATAAAGAACCGCTTCCTTTCGAACATGAGTTATAATATCCGCACTCCGCTCAATAATGTAGTAGGCTTCTCACAACTCATCGCCTGCGAACCTGATATAGACAAGGAAACGAGACAGGAATACTCCAATATCATCCACAGAAGTACGGAAGTACTGATGAGGCTCGTCAATGATGTCCTCGACCTGTCCCGTCTGGAAGCTCAAATGATGAAATTCCAGCTACAAGATTATGACATTATCGAATTATGCAAGGAAGTATGCTACATGGCACATATAAAGAATGAGCAAACAGGCATCAAGGTTCAGTTCTCCGCCGATACGGATTCTCAAATAGTCCGTACCGATACGGCACGGCTGACACAGGCATTGCTTAGCACACTGGTTTATCCGCAGGGAAAAGAACAGCAACAAGAGCGAATCATCCGTTTTACAGTAAGCCGTAGCGGAAATATGATTCACTTCCGTATATCCAACTCCCCTTTAGCGGAACGTGCTTTTGTATCACAGGAAACCATCATCCGGCATGACATCAACCGATTATTGCTGAAACATTTCGGCGGCGACTACCTCGCTGATAATAAAACTTCCGAAGAACCGGAAATAGTTTTCATCTACCCCATTACTTCCGAATCGAAATAAAGCGCTATCTTTGCAAAGTGTAAACTTAAACGCTTAATTATGTATACCAACAAACAGATTTGGAGTGTCAGTTATCCGATACTACTGAGCTTGCTGGCACAAAATGTTATCAATGTCACCGACACGGCATTCCTTGGACACGTGAGTGAAGTAGCCCTCGGAGCTTCTGCCATGGGCGGGTTATTCTATATATGCATATTCACCATCGCATTCGGATTCAGCACCGGTTCGCAGATAGTCATTGCAAGACGCAATGGCGAGGGACGCTATACGGATGTAGGCCCGGTCATGATTCAAGGAATCATGTTCCTGTTTGCCATGGCACTGATACTGTTCGGCTTCACCAAAGCCTTCGGAGGAAACATCATGCGACTGCTCGTCTCTTCAGAATCCATCTACGAGGGAACAATGGAATTTCTCGACTGGCGTATCTACGGCTTCTTCTTCTCCTTCATCAACGTAATGTTCCGGGCATTATACATCGGCATCACCCGCACCAAAGTACTCACAATCAACGCCGTCGTCATGGCATTGACAAATGTGGCACTGGACTATGTGTTAATCTTCGGAAAGTTCGGCATGCCGGAAATGGGTATCAAGGGAGCCGCCATCGCATCCGTACTGGCCGAAGCCTCTTCAATTCTCTTCTTCCTGATTTACACGTACATTACAGTCGATTTGAAAAAATATGGCCTGAATCGTCTGCGCTCGTTCGACCCCGCGCTGCTGATGCGGATTCTCAGCATTTCCTGTTTCACGATGCTGCAATATTTCCTGTCGATGGCTACCTGGTTCGTGTTCTTTGTAGCCGTAGAGCGACTGGGACAACGCGAACTGGCAATTGCCAATATCGTCCGAAGCATCTACGTCGTGCTGCTGATTCCGGTCAATGCACTGGCAACCACCGCCAACAGCCTGGTGAGCAACGCTATCGGCGCAGGAGGAATCCGGTTCGTGATGCCGCTTATCAATAAAATCGCCCGGTTCTCGTTCTTCATTATGCTGGGACTCGTTGCACTGTCGGCACTGTTTCCGCAGTTCCTGCTTTCAATCTACACCAGCGAGGTTGCGCTTATCACAGAGTCCGTCCCCTCAGTCTATGTGATTTGCATCGCCATGCTCATCGCGTCGGTAGCCAACGTCGTATTCAACGGCATCTCCGGCACAGGAAACACGCAGGCCGCCTTATTACTCGAAACAATTACAATCATCATCTACGGTTCATACATCATATTCATCGGAATGTGGCTGAAAGCCCCCATTGAAATCTGCTTTACGATTGAGATAGTGTATTATACCTTGCTGTTGATTACAAGTTATATTTACCTCAAAAAAGCAAAATGGCAGAATAAAAAGATATAAATCCGAGAGATTTTTGTACATTTGCAGGCTCAAATATTAATCAGTAATTAAACAACTATGTTCGATAATTTAAGTGAAAGACTGGAACGGTCATTCAAGATTCTGAAAGGTGAAGGCAAAATCACCGAAATCAACGTGGCGGAGACGCTGAAAGACGTACGCAAGGCACTTCTTGATGCCGACGTAAACTACAAGGTTGCAAAGAATTTCACCGATACGGTGAAAGAGAAAGCTCTTGGTCAGAACGTACTTACGGCTGTAAAACCGAGCCAGTTGATGGTGAAGATTGTGCACGACGAGCTTACCCAGTTGATGGGTGGAGAGACAGCCGAAATCAATATCGAATCCCGTCCGGCAGTCATCCTGATGTCAGGTTTGCAAGGTTCGGGTAAGACTACTTTCTCCGGTAAGTTGGCACAAATGCTGAAAAGCAAGAAGAATCGCAAACCGTTACTGGTAGCCTGTGACGTTTACCGTCCGGCAGCTATCGAACAGTTGCGTGTACTGGCAGAACAAATCGGAGTTCCGATGTACTGCGAACTGGATAGCAAAAATCCGGTAGAAATCGCACAGCACGCCATCCAGGAAGCAAAGGCCAAAGGATATGACCTCGTCATTGTCGATACAGCCGGACGTCTGGCGGTAGACGAACAGATGATGAACGAAATCGCCGCCATCAAAGAAGCGATTCGCCCGGACGAAATCCTGTTCGTGGTAGACTCCATGACCGGACAGGATGCCGTAAACACAGCCAAAGAATTTAATGAACGCCTTGACTTCAACGGTGTGGTACTGACAAAATTGGATGGTGACACCCGTGGTGGTGCGGCCCTTTCTATCCGTTCGGTAGTCAACAAGCCAATCAAGTTTGTAGGTACAGGAGAAAAACTGGAAGCAATCGACCAGTTCCATCCTGCCCGTATGGCCGACCGTATCCTCGGTATGGGTGACATCGTTTCACTGGTAGAACGTGCTCAGGAACAATATGACGAAGAAGAAGCCAAACGCTTACAGAAGAAGATTGCCAAAAACCAGTTCGACTTCAATGACTTCCTCGGCCAGATAGCTCAAATCAAGAAGATGGGTAACCTGAAAGACCTTGCTTCCATGATTCCGGGAGTAGGCAAAGCCATCAAGGATATTGATATCGACGACAATGCTTTCAAGAGCATCGAAGCCATCATCTACTCCATGACTCCGGCAGAACGCTCCAATCCGGAAATTCTGAACGGTTCACGCCGCACCCGTATTGCCAAAGGTAGCGGAACAACGATTCAGGAAGTAAACCGCCTGCTGAAACAATTTGACCAGACCCGTAAGATGATGAAGATGGTAACCAGCAGTAAAATGGGCAAGATGATGCCGAAGATGAGAAAATAAGAAGCATCCATTTTAATTCTAAATAAAAAAGAGGAAGCCGTGGCGAGCGTGGCTTCCTCTTTTTATTATAACAGACATAGCCTTTCTCTAATTTTCGGGGCGTCCCATCACTATTTGATTGTAACGATTACAATTTTATAAAGATTTTAGGTGTTTATTCGTTTTTATTTCATTACTTTGCAAAAGATTACAAACAAAAACACAAGTATGCGTTACATCTATACGACAGGATATATATTATTAGCAGTTGCCATACAGCTATTTACAGGAAACTTCCCCGTTTCCTTCCTTGCCTTTCCGCTCAACATCATCTTTGCGGCAATATGGTTCCTCATACTCCGGACATTATATAAGGAATACAAAAATTCAGGCTTCACCCGCTTTCTTTGCTCACCTCAGACCAGTGCGCTATCCATTGGATTATTTATCGGCGGCTGCCTGGTGATAGGTCTTCTCCCCCAACTATCGGACACAGCGGCAAAGGCGCGCGAAGGTATTCCTGCCCTGCTGGGGTGTTATAATTTCATGACCGGCTGGATTTTTATAGCCATACTTCTCCTATTGTTAAGTAATCTCGGCATGATTACCATCCACGCCTTCCAACACCGCAAACAAGCACGGTGGCGCTTCGTGCTGAACCACGCCGGACTATGGCTCGCCCTATTTGCCGGATTCTTCGGAAGCAGTGATACCCGGACACTACGCATACCTGTATATAAAGGTGAACCGGCACGCGAAGCGTTCGATATGAACGGCGCGCCGCATTATCTGGATTATGAAATAGAGCTTGACTCCTTTGCCGTAGAATATTACCCGAACGGACATCCTTCCCGCTTTGCGGCAAATGTACGTCTGGGAGATGAAAAAGTAGTGCTCGAAGTGAATCACCCTTACGCCTGTCGGTTGGGAGAAGATATATACCTCACCGGCTATGATGTGATGAAAGGCAACGGCAGTGAATATTGCATCTTGCAAGTAGTAAAGCAACCCTGGAAATATGTGATAGTGGCAGGCATCCTGATGATGCTGGCAGGAGCGATTCTATTATTCATTAAAGGACCAGAAAAAGTATGATAAACTGGGATAATTTCTATGTATTTGCAGCAATATCCGTCTGCTTGTGGTTGGCAGGAGCTGTATCCGCCCTTCGTTCGTCAACGAAGAGCAAGACGGCAATAGCCTTTACATCATCCGGCATCATTGTTTTGGGCATCTTCATTGCCGGATTGTGGATATTTCTTCAACGCCCGCCTTTGCGCACCATGGGAGAAACCCGGCTATGGTACTCTTTCTTCATGGGAGTGACAGGACTGCTTACTTATATAAGATGGAAATACCGTTGGATTCTGTCTTTCTCGACACTCCTCTCCACCGTATTCGTCATCATCAACCTGATGAAACCCGAGATACATGACCAGTCACTGATGCCGGCGTTGCAAAGCATATGGTTTATCCCGCACGTCACGGTATATATGTTTTCCTACTCGGTACTGGGATGCGCCTTTATCATTGCACTGACCGGATTATTCCGCCACAAGGAAGAATACCTGCATACGGCGGACAATCTTGTCTATGCCGGAGTAGCCTTTCTTTCCATCGGAATGCTTCTCGGTTCTCTATGGGCAAAAGAAGCCTGGGGAAACTACTGGAGCTGGGACCCGAAAGAAACCTGGGCAGCTATCACCTGGATGGGATACCTGCTCTATATACATCTCCGTCTTTTCAGAAAAACCGGACGGAAATGTCTGTATGCCTTGCTCATCATCTCCTTCCTGGCTCTGCAAATGTGCTGGTATGGAGTGAACTACTTGCCGGCCGCCCAACAAAGCGTGCATTTATATAATCGTAATAACAACTAATTAAAATCAAATGTGAAATGAAAAAAGGTACAAAACTAATTGTAGCACTGTTGGTCGTAGTGGCAGCACTGGCAGTCACCTACCGGCTTATGCACCGGGTGCCTTCCAGTGATTTGGAAGCAAACGCCCAGATGCAGCAAATCATTACGGATGCAGGATGCCTGAGATGTCATACATCGACTCCCGATTTACCGTTTTACGCAAGTATGCCCGTAGCCGGAAAAATCGTGATGGAAGATGTGAGCGACGCTTACCGTGCTTTCGACATGACTCAGATGGAGAAAGATTTGAAAGAAGGCCGTCCTATCAATCCGGTAGACCTGGCAAAAGTAGAGAAAGTAATCCTTGACGGAAAAATGCCGCAAGCAAAGTATTATCTCGTACACTGGGGCTCTTCTTTCAACGATGCCAAAAAAGAAGTGGCACTCAGTTGGGTGAAAAACCACCGCATGGGACTATACACAGACCTGGCAGTCGCATCCGACTTTATTAACGAACCGGTTCGCCCCATCGCCGACTCTATCGCAGTAGACGTCCGCAAAGTAGTACTTGGCGAATTGTTGTACCACGACACCCGCCTGTCGGCCGACAATACCGTATCCTGTGCCAGTTGTCACGGACTGGATACCGGTGGTGTAGACAACAAGCAATATTCCGAAGGCGTAGGCGGTCAGTTTGGCGGTGTGAATGCCCCGACAGTCTACAATGCAGCCTACAACTTCGTCCAATTCTGGGACGGACGTGCCGGAACACTTGCCGAACAAGCTGCCGGCCCCCCGTTGAACCCGGTAGAAATGGCTTGCGAGTCTTTCAATCAGATTATCGACAAACTGGCAGAAGACAAGAACTTTGTCCTGGCATTCACCGAAGTATATCCCGACGGACTCAGCGAAAAGAATATCACAAACGCAATCGAGGAATTTGAAAAGACATTGCTGACTCCCAACTCACGCTTCGACCGTTATCTGAAAGGTGAAAAAGAAGCTATCTCCACAGATGAAATCGCCGGATACGAGCTTTTCAAGAAATACGATTGCGCCACTTGCCACGTAGGGGAAATCCTGGGTGGACAGTCTTACGAACTAATCGGTGTAAAAGGTGATTATTTTGCCGAACGACAGGCAGAAATGACCGAAGAAGACAACGGACGGTTCAAGCAGACACAGACAGAACGCGACCGTCACCGTTTCAAAGTCCCCGGACTGAGAAACATCGAACTTACCGCTCCTTACTTCCACGATGGCAGCATGGCTACCATGGACGATGCCGTCCGCGCTATGGCCAAGTATCAGCTAGGCATTGACTTGCCGCAACCGGAAGTAGACAAAATCGTCGGTTTCCTTCGTACACTGACAGGAGAATACAAAGGCAAGTTACTGACCAATAAGAATATAATTTAAACAACAAGAGAATATTCTCTCCGTTCAAAAAGAAGATGCTATATCCGGCATCTTCTTTTTTATGCTCCAATCTTTTTGGACAGTTCAGTTATTTATTTTACTTTTGCCCATCACCAATAAATACTCTGAAAATATGACTCTGATAGACGGAAAAGCCATTTCCGAACAAGTGAAACAAGAGATTGCGGCCGAAGTGGCCGAAATAGTGGCTCGTGGCGGAAAACGTCCGCATCTGGCGGCCATCCTTGTGGGACACGATGGAGGCAGCGAAACATATGTAGCTGCGAAAGTAAAAGCCTGCGAAGTTTGCGGATTCAAATCCTCACTTATCCGTTACGAAAGTGACGTGACCGAGGAAGAGCTGCTAGCCAAAGTACGCGAATTGAATGAAGACAGCGATGTGGACGGCTTCATCGTGCAACTCCCGTTACCGAAACATATCTCTGAACAGAAAGTAATTGAGACAATCGATTACCGTAAAGATGTAGACGGTTTCCATCCGATAAACGTAGGGCGTATGTCCATCGGGCTTCCCTGCTATGTGTCGGCCACTCCCAACGGTATCCTCGAACTGCTGAAACGCTACGAGATAGAAACTTCAGGCAAGAAGTGCGTCGTACTCGGACGCAGCAACATAGTCGGCAAACCGATGGCTGCATTAATGATGCAAAAGGCTTATCCGGGTGATGCCACCGTAACCGTATGCCACAGCCGCAGCAAAGACCTGGTAAAAGAATGTCAGGAAGCCGATATCATTATCGCCGCTTTGGGACAGCCCAACTTCGTGAAAGCTGAAATGGTAAAAGAAGGCGCAGTAGTTATCGACGTAGGTACTACCCGCGTGCCGGACGCAACGAAGAAATCCGGATTCAAACTGACCGGTGACGTGAAGTTTGATGAAGTGGCTCCGAAGTGCTCATACATCACTCCCGTACCGGGCGGTGTCGGTCCGATGACGATTGTATCACTAATGAAAAATACACTCCTAGCCGGCAAGAAAGCCATTTATCAATGAGACACACATTGTTTCTGATAATCACGCTTCTCTCCCTGTCCTGCACCTCACGGTCGCAGGCAAGGAGAGATTCTATTAATAATGCCTCAACAGACAGCCTCTCCGCAGTTGACAGTATTATACCAGCCGATACGCTCCGGCTCCTTTTCGTAGGAGACTTGATGCAACATCAAGGACAAATTAATGCCGCACGAACTGTAAAAGGCTATGATTATTCCACTTGTTTTGAATATGTCAAGGAAGAAATAGGCAGAGCCGATCTCGCCATCGCCAACCTGGAAGTTACATTGGGTGGAAAGCCCTATAAAGGTTATCCGGCTTTCAGTGCGCCGGATGAGTTTCTGACCGCGATTCATGATGCCGGATTCAACGTCCTCGTGACTGCCAACAACCACAGTCTCGACCGTGGCAGAGCCGGATTGGAACGTACCATCCAACTAATCGACACATTGAGGATTCCTCATGCCGGAACGTATGTCAACTCCGAAGCACGTGAAAAACAGTATCCTCTCCTATTGGAGAAAAACGGATTCCGCATCGCTCTGCTCAATTACACATATGGTACAAACGGAATTCCTGTTACCCCGCCCAACATCGTGAACTATATCGACACAACGATTATCGCAAAAGATATAGAAACCGGCAAAGCCCTGAAACCGGACGCAATCATCGCCTGCATGCATTGGGGGATAGAATATCAATCCTTGCCGGACAAAGAACAGAAGTTCCTGACCGACTGGCTACTTCAAAAAGGTGTCGACCATGTAATCGGTTCGCATCCGCACGTCGTACAACCTATCGAAGTCCGCACGGATAGCTTGACAAACGACAAGCATCTTGTCGTCTATTCACTAGGAAATTATATTTCCAATATGTCCGCCCGCCGCACGGACGGTGGACTTATGGTAAGAATGGAACTGGTAAAAGATAGTACCACTCGTCTCAACAATTGCGAGTACAGTCTGGTATGGACAGCCCGTCCGATGCAATCGGGAAAAAAAAATCATCAATTACTCCCCGTCAACCTCCCGGCTGATTCAATTCCTTTACAAGCACGTAACTCTCTGAAAATCTTTACGAATGATGCGCGAACCCTTTTCAGCAAGCACAATCGGGGAATAAAAGAATATACTTTTTACAAAAAAAAATAGCAGAATATTTTGGAGATTAAAAGATAATATCTATCTTTGCACCGCGTTAGAGAAATGCAAACATGGTGGATGTAGTTCAGTTGGTTAGAGCGTCAGATTGTGGTTCTGAATGTCGCCGGTTCGAGTCCGGTCTTCCACCCAACAAAAGCCCTTGTAAGTTAAGTACTTATGAGGGTTTTCTTTTTGTGGGTAGTGGTTATTTGGAGACCGAAATCATGCTAAATATTGCTTAATCTTCCTTGTTGTTGACCTATTGTTGACCCCAAATTAATAGATTAAGATGCTGACAATCAAAGCAGAAGTCCAACGGGACAAACAAAGGAGTGACGGTACTTACAACGTCAAGGTGAGATTTACACAGGACAGAAAGGTTAAAAGGCTATCGAGCAGTCTGTTTGTAGCCTCTAAGGATTTAACCAAGTCCTTCAATTTCAAGGAAGGTACTACCGTAAAGAGAGAAGTGGATAAGCTAATTCAGACTTACCAAGAGAAATGCGCCAAACTTCAATTAGAGGTAAATCACTACACCTTGGATGATATTTTTTCCTTCCTCAAATCGGAACGGGAGCAGACGCAGTCCATAGACTTCATTCAATATTGTAAGGAGTGGTTGGAAACGACAGACATCAAAGGAAAGAAGAATTATCAGTCTGCCCTCAATTCCTTCATAAGCTATTTAGGCAAGGAGCATTTAAAGACGGATGAAGTGACCTCTCAACTTCTAAATGGCTTCAAAGCTCACCTCAACCTCAAAAGAGAAAAACTGGTGCTTCAATTACAGAAGCAGGGTAAACGAATACCTTCCAACAGGACAGTTTCACTCTATTTGGGAAGTATAAGGCATCTCTTCAATGAAGCTAAGAAGAAGTACAACGATTATGATAAGAATATCATTCTGATACCCCACTCTCCATTTGAGCATGTCGAAGTTCCCAAACAGGAAGCCACACGTAAACGGGCATTATCGGCAGAAACAATTAATCAGATATTGAAGCTGCCCTATATCCGTAACGCCAATGGCAAGGAAAGAATCTGCCCGTTCAATTTAGCCAAGGACTGTTTTATTCTGTCCTTCTGTTTAATGGGAATGAACTCCGTTGATTTGCACAGTTGTGATGAGATTGAAGACAATGCTATCACCTATTACAGAAGCAAGACGACGGGTAGAAGGCTTGACAAAGCGAAGATGAAGGTCGTCATCCTTCCTGTCCTGTCTTCCCTCATAGAGAAGTACAAGGATTATACAGGCAGACGGGTGTTCAGATTCTATCAGATGTACAATACCGCCAACAACTTCAACAGAGCCATTAACCTTGGATTGAAACAGATTGGCAAGATACTGCAAGTAGATGATTTGGAGTTCTATGCAGCCCGCCACTCATGGGCTACCATAGCTCTCAATAAAGTGGGAATTGACAAATATACAGTCCATGCAGCGTTAAATCATGTTGATGAAACAATGAGGGTAACGGACATCTACATTGAACGGGATTTCGTCAACGAGAACAGGGCTAATGCTAAGGTCGTGAAGTACGTATTTGGGGATAAACCGTAAATATTGTATGGAATTTGTTTGGAATTTACGATTAAGTTGTTACCTTTGCGGCGGAATTCAAAAAGAGATTTGAGTTCTGTGCAGGTGGAATCAGTCTTCCACACAATTTAATTAAGAGCCAATGAACATATATGTTCCATATTATAAGAGCTCACACCGAGGTATAACCTCTATAAGAAGCTAGTCAGCAATTAGAGTAAAATCTATCTACAATACGTAGCGGCTTCTGCAACTAAGTTATCCGGTTCATTCCGGAAGTCTTAACTTAGAATGACATATCACTTAAGTTTAATCATGGGTGAAGTGTATTCTATTGTAAGCAATGAACTTAGCTGTGGAAGCCGTTTCTTATGCCCGCACTTAATTTATTTATTAATCCATTAATTCATGAAACATGAAAAACAATGAATTAAATCTTATCCAAGAAGATAATACTCTCCGGATAAGTAAGTCAAGGCAGAGCAACTCTGTTGACTTAAGAGTAATAAAATGGGCAGTAAATGCAGTATTGAATTTCGCTGAACTCACTGTAGTTCCTTATGTAACGCAAGGTATGCCCTACTATTACTTTGTGGCAAAATTCCCGAACGGTTGTACGGAAGAGGACGGTACGTATGTCGATGAAGATACGGTAGAGGTAGTCTTCAACCTTCTTCAAGGGAAATGGGAGACTCCGGACTACCTTGCGACCGAACATCCCGTAGTCAAGGATGAAGCCTTTGTGCAGAAATTACTTGAACGCATGATGAACGAGAGGAAGTGTTTTTACAAGAAGCCAGCCGTAACAAAGGACGGAGTGACCTACTTCCGAGGATATTACAAATTCTTCCGGGGAGTAGTGAAGTTCAGCATTCCACGAAACGAGAGTATTGATAAGTTCTTAACCGAGAAGGGATTCATAAACAGGAAGGAATTTATTTAGAAGTCTCAAATGATTAGGGAGAGGTATTGCGCCTCTTCCTTTTCTCCAAATAAGCACTTGAAGTAGTATTGTAGTCGGATAATTCCGGTTGGTATAAAACTCTTCAAGTGTCTATATAAGTAACATTTGAAGACTTTCAAACCTTTAAAATTAAATGGTTATGGAATTGATATTCAATATAATCAACCTCGAACGTGAAGAATTGACAATCAGTAAAGGAGAAACACTCCTAGACCTTTATAAACGGGAAGGCTATCCCGATAACGGCACTCCAACCAATCGTATTATTGAGAAGGTCGAGCCGGGTATCGGTGCTACCTATGCCGAATTGGAATGTAAACGCAATTCTGTTATTACCGAACCTGCTGTGCCTGTAATTATAGGTAAGACGGAAGGCACTGACTACCTGGGAATATATGAGAAGACTACCAAGCAGATGATAGAAAGCTACCTACTGAACGATAAATATGCGCCCAAGAAGCTGGTCACTACCCCCGAAGGGTATAAGGCGAAGTTAATACCTACATTTGAGAAGTTGAAAATCGACTGGCATAAGGATTACTTCTGCCTGTATGATGAATGTGAGAAATTGGTACAAGACACAGGGTATAGACCGGGAATCCGCATTGATGATTTTTTTGATTACGAACGCAAGGCATACGTGTCGGCTACACCATTAGGAACACGTAATCGGAAGTTCCTAGAGGGCGGCTTTAAGTGGTTGAGAATTGTGCCGGACTACGATTACAAGAAGGAAGCAACTTTGATTGTCACCCGCTCATTCAACAGAACCCTGTTTGAAAAATTGAGAAGATTGCTGCCTACGTCCAAATGTATCTGTATCTTTTATAAGAGTACTGACGGTATCGCTGCCATTATACAGAAACTATTGGCGGAAGGACTGATTAAGGACGAAGATTACAAAATATTCTGTTCGGATAAGAGCGTGAAGAAGTTGAAGGGAATGGAGCTGCATTATACACATGACCGCTTGGAATTACCACTGGCTAAGATTAACTTATTCACCGCACGCTTCTTCTCGGCTGTGGATATTAAGATTAACAAATTGGTGGACATACTTGTACTTAGCAACTACAAGCAAGCCATGCACACGATGATTGACCCGTTTACCGAAGCTGTTCAGATACAAGGACGCTTCCGCAACAAGCTGGACGGAGACAGAAGATACAACTCTCTGACATTTATCACCAACACTGACGACAAACTGGAAGTCAAGAGTGACAAGGAAGTCGAAAAGGAGATTACAACCAAACTCGAAAGCTATGTCACCATTAAGGACAAATACGATAATTCGGTTGATGAGATTACAAGGAAGGTTCTTCAGAAGGAGTTGACGAAGCTTAGCTTTAATGAGTTTCTGAATGATGAAGGTGAACTCACAGAGGAATCAATCGACCATGCGTTCAATGAAGAACGGGTCAAAGGATATTATCAATCTCCACAAGCACTAGTCAATGCTTACAATGAAACCGGGCATTTCAGATTACAAGTAATAGATAACAGTCAGGGAGTTGGAGAGGATGACTACCTGCCGTTGAAGAAGCTTTCAACTAAAGATGTATGGAAGTATCTTGCCAGTCAGTTGGAGCGGCTGGAGCGCAATAAACTGCGGATTCCCAATTTCGATTTCGATGCGGAAGTCCGGCTACTGGAAACCATGCACAGTGAACACTACTTTATCATTGATGCCTACTTGAAGATTGGTAAAGCTCCGATTGAAACAGCCAACTACTCAAAGAGTAAGATTGAGAAGGAATTGAAAGCATACAACCTTCAACAAGGTGAGAAGTTGCGTTTCAGCCCGAAGATACTGGCAGAGATAGAAGAAGATTTCCGGGAAGAAGTCGGAAGTCAATCTTATGTAGCCAAGTCTGACTTCATGGAAAGGCTTAGACGAATATTTGAAGCTAACGGCATTACCTTCAAGGTTCGTGGAGACGGAAAAAAAGAGAGCGATACAATGTGTAAGATTACCGAAGCCACAGTTGGTGATTATTTCGATTTCACTTTACACAACAGCCATAATCCGCCCTCATACAAACTTCTACGTTTTAAATCGGAGTTGGTACGAAACTCTTAAGGGGGCATATATAACCTCTTTCACGAAGTTTTATACCAATACAAATTCTGATTTTAAGTCGCTTTACAAGTTAGATAAATGACTCCTACCCTATCGGGTGTGGAGTTATTTTTCATTTATGAGCATTTCCGGTATCACTCTCATGCAACAGCTATCTCATTCCCTCGAACTCAAAAATATAGGTACTTGAAATTCATACCCCCGACCCTTTTCTTGAGGAAGTGTTTCTATTTGGAGTTTATGCAGTGATAGAGTGAAATATTTGATTTGTCAGTGAGTGTATCAGATGTATATCGTGCGCTAAGCTTCTGTGAAACTACTAACACCCCCATACCAATCATTAGGAAAAATGAAAGGATAACATGAATTGCCATTCAGCCCACAAACCTTTTGAACTTCTTAAATGTGCGGACTTATCAACGATTTGTATATGTCTACATATAAAGATGCACAAAGATAAGTGATAAGAAAGAACTTCATGTTAAGCCCTCATTTTGTCCTTAAATACACTATTTACTAATCTATTATTTATGCGTATGGAGAATTTAAAGATTTTATTGACGTTTGGAATAATTCTAATTGTGCCAGTAGTCTTAATGCCACAGTTCTTTATTGGATTATTAATACTGATTGTGGCTTGGTTAGCTTTCAGACAGAGAAATTTCTAATATTAACTTAATAAATTACAGATTATGGAATCAACATTACAGATTATGCCAGTACAGAGAACTAGTAGAAACTTTGGTGAATTTGCAGAAGAAGCGGTAATAATTGAAGAGCCTGTTATTAAGCAGAAGCGACCTCTATTCATTGAAGCCAATACGATTGAAGCCAGTTTGGAACATCTAAGGAATGATTGTATTATACCCGTATTCGCAAAGGACAACGAAGCTACATTATCTCATGTGGCTTTCATTGAAGCGGTACAGGATGCAACCAATACATTCTTTAGCGGTGAACAAATTGAATCGCCAGATATTCGTGTTTCTCATGTAATCAAGGGTAGGATTCCCGAAGCAATTCATAAGCCAGCCAACCAGTTATTAGAGAGTGACAAGACTATCTACTACGAAAGGTGCGCTTTTGTTATTGAAGTTCCTACTATCTATGAGACAGTGCACGGTAACAGGCTAACACTTACTATTGGCGGTGTCAGAGCTTACAACCATACCAATCTTTATTCAAAGAAAGGCGCGGAGCGGTTTAAAGTGTTTATTGGCTTTACTTGTAAGGTTTGCACAAATCTATGTGTATCTACAGACGGTTATCTTAGTTGCTTGGAAGTTACCAATACAAGGGATTTATATCAAGCGGTATTGGAGATGTTCCACAAATACGATGCAGCCAAACACATACATTTGATGCAGTCTTTAGGCAATACCAGTATGACAGAGCATCAGTTCTGCCAACTATTAGGTAGAATGAGACTTTATCAGTCATTACCGCAAGGCTATCAGAAAGATATACCTAAAATGTTGCTTACTGATACACAGGTTAACAATGTGGCTAAAGCGTATATCAATGACGAGAACTTTGGCAGCTTGGGAAATGATTTGTCTATGTGGAAGTTCTACAACTTGCTCACAGGTGCAAATAAGAGTAGCTATATAGACTCATTCTTGGATAGAGCCTATAATGCTACAGAACTTGCAACGGGTATATGTTCCGCTTTACATGGTGATGACAAGTATCAATGGTTTCTTAGTTAGTGGTATTACAGAGTACTTAAAAGGGGCATCCATATAATAAGGGTGTCCCTTGATTATTCATTACCTATTAATATTCAAAAGATTATGTTACAAGCGTTACTAGTCGTTATATCTTGGATTATCTTGTTACTTGTTATGTGTGCAATTTCACCTGTTGTATTCTTCTTGATGATTATTTGGACTATATACAAGATTATTACGATGAAGTAGTACATGAAGAACTAATAAGGGTATCTATATACTATATATAGGTACTCTTTCTATTTATAAACCTCTTAAATATTTGGAATATGGTAATAGAAGGCAGTCGCGAATACAAGGCAGCGCAAGAACTTGAAAGAGCCTTGAACGATTATAGTTGGAATCCTAAAAGGTTTGCTGAAAGTACAAAGTGTTACCACCGTACACTACAGCAGGAATTAATGAAAACCATAGTAGAGATTATTCGCATGGTTGGTAGTAAGGACTATGGTACAGACCTTAGGAATCAGGCATCACACGAACTTTGTCAACGGATAGTTGACAGTGGCGTGTTGGATGAAGCTCACCTACCTTTTATATAGGTTGAATGAAGTAAGGACATTATTTACTTAGTGTCCTTGCTTTATAATATTCACTTTGATAATTAGTGAATGTTTAGCTAGTAATCAGCAAGTTAGATATTCCAACTCAAAATTAATATTCACTTTTATTAGTTTCACTATAAAACAGAACATTATGTCACTTAAATATTCAAGTACAACAGCAGATTATTTGCAATGGAGCGAAGCGATGAACTTAGTAAGAAAGTTGGCAAGGGATAGTAATTATAAGATGTCACTTCTTATCGCTTTGGGTTGCTTCACAGGTCTAAGAATTTCTGATATTCTTGCTTTGAGGTGGAATCAGATACTAGATGCAGAAGAATTTACAATTATAGAGATTAAAACAGGAAAGCAAAGGACAATTAGGATTAATATGCAGCTACAGCAACATATCAGAGATTGTTATGAGCATATAAATCCAGTTGGCATAAATGCACCTGTATTAATAAGTCAGAAGGGGACAGTGTACACAGTTCAGAGAATCAATGTCATGCTGAAAGAGATTAAGAAAAAATACAGGCTACAAATAGGCAATTTTTCGTGTCATTCTCTTAGAAAGACTTTTGGCAGACAGGTCTACAACATGAATAACGATAATTCAGAGCTTGCACTTGTTAAGCTCATGGAGCTATTCAATCATTCCAGTGTATCAATTACTAAAAGATACTTGGGATTAAGGCAAGAGGAATTATTAAATACTTATGACTGTCTTAGCTTCTGATAATTGGGTTGGTATGAAAGTCCAGAATTTCTACTTATATGGGGATTTGGCAAGTTTCATACCAACCTTGAATTATTGAGTAGAGACAGCTCTCAACTTTTAATAAACAATAGTTCTTGCAAATTAAACAGCTTTTAGTAACTTTGCAACAATTTCAGATACTTAATGCGTTAAGCCTGAAAGGACTTATTAGTTAACATAGAGCGTTTAATGATATTACTTTGTCTTAGAAAATCGCCAATTTTCAAAAGCGGAACAAATGTAATACAACAGAACGCTCACGCCTTGTGTTTATACTCCTTTTTAGATTGTATATTCATAGTGGCGTGGGACTGTTGTTTATTTGTTCCGTGGGTGTTTGGCGATACCTCTAAGACAGATAAGAAATTAACAGTTCCCACGCTTTTTTTATTATGTAACAGTCAGTAGGGAACACTGACTATAATACATTTATTATACAAAATAGACAGTTCTAACCTGAAACTACCGCCAATTGGCAAGTGGGCAATATAATTGCGTATCCTCACACTTATTTCTGTAATTGACCCTTTCTATTGAGGGTATAGAAAGATAAATAATCTATCAAAATGAAAACATTTAAATTTATTGGACTATTTATAACCATTACTATTTTTATTTCATGTGCTACCAGTATTCCAATAAGCCTCTTATGTAATGAGCAACATATAGAAATATATGTTGACGAAGAATATGTTGGGCGAGGACAGGTTAACTATATTGTTCCCAAAGGAACTGATTATATTAAAGTTTCATGCAGGGAAAATGGTGTTGAAATATATAATAGGAATTATTATGTCAAAGGAAAGAAAAATCAATTGTTTGAATTGAATATTCCTAAGGATTATCGTTATTCTTCTGGACAACAAGTTAAACCTCAAATTAGATAATGTAAGTAATATGATTATGAAAAGAATCTTACTTTTAATAACAGTACTATCAATGTCTGTGGTCGTGTGTCACGCAGAGAAAATACCTAAGATTGTAAAGGTCACCGTTGAACCTAAGGATGCTGCCATATATATAAATAATGCTTTAACAGGTTACGGATATGCAGAATTTACACGTCCAAAGAAAAAAAATGAAGTTATAATCATCCGATGTGAATGTAGTGAATATAAACCGATTTTAACTAAATTTTATGGAGGGGATAAACGGAGTAGTTTGTCTTTCGCATTGCAGCAAGATGGATTTTATCGTGCTTCTGCCGCATCCGGTATTGTAAATAAATTTTTTACAATTGATTTGGATTCTCTTTATTATCGTGTGGATGGTGATAAAGTTAATGCTTCACCTGCATGGAAATTACTACATCAAATACTTTTGAACTACTTTGATGAAATTGCCGCTACTGATATATATGGTGGTTACTTACAAACTCCATGGCAATACAAGACATTTAGTCTATCTGAAAAGCAGATAAGGAATAGAGTAACGATTAGGGATATTTCGACACCTAAGCGTGTTGCTTTTCAAATAAAAGTTTCATCAGAAGTTGCAGGAACTATGGCTGCGAGACATGGGGAGTTTACTGAAGTAGACCGCATTCCTAAAGAGCTAGAGCCCTTGATTGAAGAGTTGCAAACACGTATAGGCAAAGTTAGTAGCCTTTAATTTTTTAATCATTTAATATTATAATTTATGAAAAAGTTAGTATTTACAGCTGGAATGGCATTCATCTTACTTACTCAGACAAATGCCCAAAATTTTAAAGAAACGTTTGACGCAAATTCTCTTGAATGGACAGAATGTGCTTTTGAAAGTAATAATGGTACAGCCGTCATAGATGGGGGCAAAATGACTATCGTATCAAAAGGAGAAAATAAAGGATTAGGAATTGCTCTTACTGCATTAAGTGGTGTAGCTACTAAAGTTGGTGCAAATACATTCTTTGAGACTCATTGTTATGCTCCGCTTGATGTACAAAAACCTTTCAAAATCAGAACGCACGTCAATATTCAGAAGTTGACAAATGACCGTACCACTGGATTAGTTTTTAATTATAGGGACGGAGGAAACTTCTATTGTTTCAATTTCAATAATGAAATGGTACGATTTGAACGTAGGGTGGATGGAATAGTGGTAGGAGCTATCCAACAAGGTGTAAAATGGAAAGATAAAAAAAAGGTTGACCAAGAATGGGAGCTTATAAGCGATGGACAGGTTCTTACATTCATTGTTGATGGTGTACAGATTCTGAAAGTACGTTATATGCCATTAGAATATACAGGATTTGGTTACTATACATTTGGTAAGCAGGAACTTCAAGTAGACGATGTAGAATTTATCCAATTATAATTTGAAAGTATCAAAAGGCAGCATTTGAAGCAACATTCACTTGCTGCCTTTTTAGTTCATTTCCTTCTCTTCTTAACCAATCTATGCTTATCCTTCTTAGCTGAATTTGAGAATAGTTGTTCTAACATTTCCCTTGTAATAGGTAAATATGTGACCTCTGTTAATCTAGTCTCTCTAATCTCTTGTGGTAAATAATGAATTGTGTTATTCCTCTTTGGTGTTACTTGCATATTTGTATGGAAATGAATAGATTGGTAATTGATTTATCTACAGTAAAGATACTAAGAAGCAGGGGAAGAACATAATACATGGAGCAAAGTCTTAAATATAGCATAGCAGGTACACATATATAAAAAATTCTACCCCTTGGGATAATAAGAAACAGTGATTTAGTTCTTGGTATGAGGAATAATTGTTAACTTTGCAGAGTAAGTTCAATGTTTACCTATTGTTGACCTTTGAACTTGCATAGAGATATTTAACGTGGTGGAAACAAGGAAGTTCAGTTGGTTAGAGCGTCAGATTGTGGTTCTGAATGTCGCCGGTTCGAGTCCGGTCTTCCACCCAACAAAAGCCCTTGTAAGTTAAGTACTTATGAGGGTTTTCTTCTTTATGATAGGATAGTACTTCTATCCCACAATTTAGGGCTCAGTTGTAATTCTTGGGGGATTAAGTTTTGTTAATTCCCTTCATGCATATACCTTTGCTAGCCTAAAAAGGAAGAAGCTCATATCCACTACTCCTCTAAATGATACCCTAAATGCGGCGCATGGTAATAAACCTGTGTTTATGCGTATAGATTGCAAAGGCGGAAGATAAAGAATTTAGTATCGTTGACACCGTGTAGTTTGGGCTCAGCCACAATTTAGGCTTAATCAGCACTCTTGTTTCCTAATAGTTTCCTAATTTAAAATGAACTAATATGCTGACTATTAGAGAAGAAATTAAGAAGGGTGAGATTAAGAGTGACGGAACTTACAACGTCAAGGTGAGATTTACACTTGAGCGTAAATTTAAGAGGTTATCAACCAACTTCTTTGTAACCTCTAAGGATTTAACTAAATCCTTAAAATTAAAGGAAGGAACTACCGTAAAGAGAGAGGTGGATAAGCTAATTCAGACTTACCAAGAGAAGTGTGCTAAACTCCAATTGGAAGTAAATCATTACACTTTAGATGATATATTGGAGTATCTAAAAGCAGAACGTACACGAACTCAATCCATAGACTTTATTCAGTTTTGTAAGGAGTGGTTGGAGACGACAGACATCAAAGGAAAGAAGAATTATCAGTCTGCCCTCAATTCCTTCATAAGCTATTTAGGCAAGGAGCATTTAAAGACGGATTTTATTCCCTTTACACATATATCCAAATTACTTCTTTAGTCTGATTTGAGTATCAATAAAATACAAGTCCTTGTCAATACCGTACAGCACATTGTTGGGAACGGCATCAAACACTTCATATTGGTCGTTATGGAACTCGTCTATATAATCCATTTCAAAGCCAAGCGCTTCCATATATTCAGCAATTTCATCTTCTGTTGCTTCCCGTTCTGCCAATATGTAAGGTTGTGTGAGAACTGCACTGAACTCTTGACGGCTGTTATAAGAGAAGCCAATCATCTGATAGGGTACATTACTAAAGAACTTATTATGTGCGTTAATGCGAATGAAGAAGTTCTCCAAATCATCCCCTGCATACTCAAAGTTATTCAGCTTGATAACAGACGATTTACCGTCATGGAATACTTCATTCTCACCGCCCTTATCCATGTAGGTAATATTGAGGTGTGACAAGTCAATCCATAAGTTGTTGGCGTTGGCAAATACTATCAGTTCTTTAATTTGCCTTCCCTTATAGCCCTCTGTTGGTTCAACTTCTCCTGTTGCTTCCTTACTTCTTCCGGTGATACAGGTTGCTTGCTCCAAGAGATTATTGATTGGCGGGTACGCTCTATCCATTGCTTGTGAAATTCATTAATATATTCCATAATTCATATAATTATGAGTTTATGCAAATGTAACCAATCTATTTGAATCTGACAATATAAAGATGTATTAGCGTACTACCTTTTAATGAGATTTATTTATATTATATACCTCAACTCAAATTTGGTAGTATCTAAAATCATACCCCGCCCCTTTAGATTTAGGTCGTGTTTCTATTTAGACTTTATGCTTTGATAAAGTGAAATTATTAGTCAGACAGTGAGCATGAGGTATATGTTATGCACTCTATAGCGGTGTAACTACTCTACACCCCTCACCAATCATTAGGAAAAATGAAAGGATAACATGAATTGCCATTCAGCCCACAAACCTTTTAAACTTCTTAAATGTGCGGACTTATCAACGATTT
This sequence comes from Bacteroides sp. f07, assembly GCF_042854785.1. Taxonomy (NCBI): domain Bacteria; kingdom Pseudomonadati; phylum Bacteroidota; class Bacteroidia; order Bacteroidales; family Bacteroidaceae; genus Bacteroides; species Bacteroides sp. f07. The sequence goes on from NZ_BAABXI010000001.1 coordinate 3,014,702, forward strand.
GTATATGTCTACATATAAAGATGAACAAAGATAAGTGAATGAATAGTACTTCATGTTAAGCCCTCATTTTGTCCTTAAATACACTATTTACTAATCTATTATTTATGCGTATGGAGAATTTAAAGATTTTATTGACGTTTGGAATAATTCTAATTGTGCCAGTAGTCTTAATGCCACAGTTCTTTATTGGATTATTAATACTGATACATTAAACGAAATTAATTCCCATGAAATGTTTGCGATGTTCCTACCCTCATACCCTCATAAATTGCTCCAACACCTTTATCCATCAGGCTTACAGCTATGAGGGAGACTCCTAAATCCCCTCTGATAGCAACTTTTACCCTCATACACTTTTTTTACCTTTCCAGATATAATATATTCATTATCAACATAATGAATGATTTATAGTATAAAATCAGCCAAGCTTATTATTACTATTTTCAGGGCTTTATCTACCTCATATACCCCCACCCTTATACTTGCACCAATCACAAATCCATGTTTTTATTCTTTTTTCTCCTATATACAACACATTAGCCCCTGTATATTAAATGCAAACTTCTGTATATTACACATCAATCCTTTGAGTTTCTTTTGCTCCCCTTTAATCATTTCAAAGAGCTCACTAATGTGAGCTGATATATTCACCAATGTGGACATATCTATTCACAAATGTCAGCTTATTTATCCACTATAGTGAGCCCTTACTAACAATTAAGGAAAGATGTGTAATCCTTAGTAAGAAAACATATCCGGACCTGCTTTACAAACTATAAAGTACTGCTTGATAAAACGCAGCTAAGCGGTACATTAGTTTATATCTACCTCAAAATATACCACACTCCATGGGTATTTTATTACAAAAGTATCGTTTTGCTTATGAGAAATACTTCAAAAAGGTATGAGAAATGCTATATTTTCGTTATAAATCAGTTTAATAGTATGAGAAATGGCATTTTTAATTTTATTTATCATACTATTATCTTATTGACTTACAACAACTTACTTTATAACCTATGAGAATATGAGAAATGATTTCGCTAAATCGCTTCTAGTAAGTCCGCAGTATGTCTAACTATTACACAGGGCAACCGCTCAATAATCTCTACATAGTTTTGACTTTTTTCAGCTTTTCTCTGAAAAACCTATAAAACCTTTTTTCCTGTGTTGTTCTATGCCTATATTTGTTCTGCAATCTCAAACTATATCGCCATATGAACCTACAAGAGTTTTCATCTTATGTTCCTGATGTTCGTAATGAAAAGAATCAAGTGTATACGGTCGAAGAAATCGTATTTATTGCGATGGTTTCAGTTCTTTGTGGTGCTGAAACCTGGAATGAAATAGAAATATTTGGTAATAGTCATGAAGAATATTTCAAGAACCGTCTTCCTCATTTATCAGGTATTCCCTCAGAAGATACTTTCAACCGTTTTTTCACTTTGTTGGATATTGAATGGTTTGAAGAAATTTTCCGCCTTTGGATTAATGATATTTGCAGTCAGCTTCCCGGTGTCGTTGCTATAGATGGCAAGGCTGTATGCCAAACTCCCCATTCAAAGGGGCATGGGATGAAAGATCGTTTATATATGGTCAGTGCATGGGCCGTACGCAATGGCCTTTGTCTGGGACAACAAAAAGTGGATGGAAAATCCAATGAAATAACTGCTATCCCTGAGCTGATAAAGGCTCTTGACCTGACACAGTGTATTGTGACCATTGATGCTGTTGGTTGTCAAAAAGCAATAACAGAGACAATTATAGATGCAGAAGCGGATTATATCCTGTGCGTTAAAGACAATCAGAAGAAACTCAAAGCTCAGATATTCTCTCTGCTCACAGAAGAAGACCGGATTTATCTGCCTTATAAGCAAAGCTATTTCCAACAGAATGACGGTCATGGCAGAAAAGAATACAGAGAATGTGTTTGTGATGCCGCTTTTTACCCGGAGCATTTTTATGCCGGTTGGAAGGGGATAAAAACTATAGCGAAAATAACATGTGTCAGGCAGGTTGGCAATGCAGAACCAACAACAGAAACAAGATGCTATATTTCTTCTTTGCCACAAGACCCGAAATTGATTCTGGAATCGGTCAGGTCACATTGGCAGGTGGAAAATAACTTGCATTGGCAATTAGATGTTTCCTTTAGAGAAGATTACACTAGAAAAACGGATAATGCAGCAGTTAACTTTTCACTCATGTGCAAAATGGCTCTTATCTTATTAAAGCAAAGTAAAAAGAAGATAGGGATAGCAGGAAAAAGAAAACTATGCGGGTGGGATGAGAAATACAGAGATGAAATACTCGGTATTCAAAGAATTATACCACCCGAAGAATAAAAGATAACATGTAGAGATTATTGAGCGGTTGCCCTGACTATTACAACTTTGCATAGACAGTCAGAAAACAGGATATAAATTATCCTACCTGCCACACAGACCAAATATATTTTTTATATTTGTACCGATATTCGCACTAAAATTTATACCATATATGGAAAATAACAAGAAACTAACCCGCTCTTCCAACCGCATGATTGCGGGGGTATGTGCCGGAATTGCTGAGTATTTCGGTTGGGATCCGACCTTACTGAGAATAATATATATCCTGGCTACGTTCTTCACCGCTTTCGCAGGAGTAATCATCTATATTATCTTATGGATTGTTATGCCGGCAAAAATGCCGTCGGACGGATATATAGACCGCATGAACAACAGATTACATTAAAAATAAAAGCCTTGCCCGATTTTTGTCAAATGACAACCAATCGGGCAAGGCTCATTTCATATGGATTCTTCACAAAAGACTAATATAACTCAAGTCCGAATTCCTCTTTCAGTTGCATCAAAGCCTGGTTCTTCTGAGCCATCATCTGGAACTTCTCTACACGCCCCACCGGCCGTATAGTTTCCGCCGCTTCACTGACCCTCACTTTCATTGCTACCTGGCTATTCCTCAACCGGACACGAAGATACTCCTGCAATTCAGGAATCAAGGCGGTAAAGTCTTTCGCCGCCATTTCATTATCCACTACAACTTCAAAAGTCGTCGAGTTTTTGAATAATGCCGGACGAAGCATCTGCATACGCTTCATTAGCGCATCCTGCTCTTTCGGCAACTGTGCTGCATATTCCTGCCAATAATAGTTCAAGTCACGGTCGTTGAATATCAAATCCTCTTCCGGTTGCATCTGCACCTTAGGAGCGGCAGTTGCAGCCGTATTCCGAGTCTCCTGCCCACGCTGCGGATTCTTGATAGACACGCCCAGGCTGGACATCTTCATCACCGGAACTTTCCGCTGTTCTTCCCTTACCGTTTGGGAAACTCCCGCTCCTGGTGACGGAGCTGACGAAGCCGCCGCATTCGGTGAAGAAGGCGATGCGGATGCGGACTGCGTCGCCGCAGGCATCTGCGGCTGACGGGCAGCAGTAGCGTAGCCAACAGCCTGTGTTGAAGTTGAAGACGGAGACGAATGAACAGGATTCTGCTGAACAGTGGTTGCAGAAGCAGCCTGCGGCTGCTGAGCTGCAGCGGGCTGAGTGAATACGGGTTTTATAGTCTTCTTAGGGCCACGCCCACCACTACCGTCATCCCCCTCGGTGGTAAGCTGCGCAACCTGTATCAAGGTCAGTTCTACCAGCAAACGCTTGTTCTTGCTGATGCGGTAATTCAAATCACATTCATTACAGAGCTTCATCGCCCGATACAGAAAAGGCAACGGACATTTCTGCGCCTGCTCCTGATAGCGTTGGCGTATGCTCGCCCCCACTTCCAGCAAAGGCAATGTCACTGCGTCCTTAGCTACCAGCAAGTCACGGAAATGAGAAGACAAGCCGGTGATAAAGTGACTTCCATCGAAGCCTTTATTCAATATGTCATTAAAGAGCAGCAGGGCGTCGCTTATCTTATTTTCGAGGAAGCAATCCGTCAGACGGAAATAATATTCGTAATCAAGTACATTCAGGTTATCAATCACGCTCTTGTACGTGATGTTGCCACCCGTAAAACTCACCACCTGGTCAAAGATAGATAATGCATCACGCATACCACCATCCGCTTTCATCGCTATCACGTTCAATGCTTCCGGTTCTGCTGTGATTGCTTCTTTCGAAGCTACATATGACAGGTGATTCACCGTATCCTCCACACTAATCCGGTTGAAATCATAAATCTGGCAACGGGAAAGAATGGTCGGAAGAATCTTGTGCTTCTCTGTCGTAGCCAAAATAAAGATGGCATGGCGGGGCGGTTCTTCCAGCGTTTTCAGAAACGCATTGAAAGCGGATGCGGAGAGCATATGTACCTCGTCGATGATATATACTTTATACTTGCCTATCTGTGGCGGAATACGTACCTGTTCCACCAACTGGCGGATGTCGTCTACCGAGTTATTGGATGCGGCATCAAGTTCGTGAATATTGTACGACCGCTGTTCGTTGAACGCCACACAGGATTCGCATTGGTTACAGGACTCGCCATCGGCGGTGGGCGTCATACAGTTAATGGTTTTGGCAAAGATACGCGCACAAGTAGTCTTTCCTACTCCACGTGGTCCGCAAAACAAATAAGCATGAGCCAGTTTTTGGGTGGCAATCGCATTTTTCAGCGTAGTAGTCAACGCCCGCTGACCTACCACTGATTCGAACGTGGACGGACGGTATTTACGGGCTGATACAATATAGTTTTCCATATCCGGGATTCTCTCTGTTTTTTTGCTTTTCGTGCAAAAATAGTGCAAACGAGAGCAGAGTCAAGCTTATTTGAACTATGCCGGATGCAACCTATTTTCGCTTTCAGTGCAAATGTACATAAAAAAGTGATAAGTAATAAAGGATAGAGAGAGAAGTTTTGAAGCCGAAGCGATAAGTTTTTAAGTTATTAGTTTTATCTTTGCGAAGATTAAAAGGAGAAGTTATGAGCAAATTAATCAATATCTGGAATTTCATATGCAGGCGTAAGTATCTCATTACGGTCGTCGCATTTGCTGTTATCATAGGTTTTCTGGACGAGAACAGCCTGGTTCGCCGTCTCGGATATGAGCGTGAAATCAGCCAGTTGAAAGAAGAAATAGAAAAATACCGGGTGGATTATGAAGAGAATACAAAACGTCTCAATGAAATAAGCACCAATCCTGATGCTATCGAACAGATTGCCCGTGAGAAGTATCTGATGAAGAAACCCAACGAAGATATTTACGTTTTTGAAGAATAAAGAATGAAACAATTAGTACCCGCTCTTTTTACTGTCGGCGCTATAATGACTCTTACCGGAGCCGCCGTATTTATTACCGGATGGTTTTATGCTCCCTATATATACACCATCGGAGCCGGATTCATCGCATTGGCGCAAGTGAACACCCCCGTCAAAGGAAAAAGCAAAACTCTGAAACGCCTGCGTATCCAGCAGATATTCGGGGCATTGGCACTCATACTGACTGGAGCTTTCATGTTCACCACACGTGGCAACGAATGGATTGCCTGCCTTACCATCGCCGCTATGCTCGAACTTTATACTGCCTTCCGCATTCCGCAGGAAGAAGAAAAGGAAAGGGCATAAAAAAGCCCATTCATAACTTCACAGTCTTGAACAGGCACCAACACAAACAAAATTTTAATTTTATATTCCGTCCTTTTCCACAAAGAACGGAATATTATTTCATTTTAACAATGATCAATTATAATTGTTTAATTATTTCTTTACCGGAGAATATCTTGCATTCAGTCCATCTACAATTTCTTTTGTGATGTTAAATGTACTATCAGCATAAAGCAGATTATCGAAACCTGTGTTGCTGAAAATCAAGCTATATCCGTGAGTTTTGTTATACTCTTTCAGGAAAGCATTGATTGAATCGCGGAACTGCAAGCTGTTCTTATTGTTTTCTTCCATCAAACCATTCTGAAGTTTGGTGCTCAAATCCTGCAAGTCTTGTTCCAACTTCACCAGACGGTTGTATTCCTGCTGAGCTCTGTCTTGTGACAGGAATGCATTATTTTCAACTTTTTTCTGGAAGTCTTGTTTTTCCTTATTCAGAGCGTTAGCTTTCTGGTTCAACGTCATACGAACGTTTTCGCTCTTCTTCACCATCGCCTCATTCAAGTCAATACAGAAGTTGTATTTAGCTAACAGCGAATCTATTTCAACATAGGCAATTTTCATTCCTGACAGTTCGGCGTTAGCCTGAGATGGAGCAGCAGTAGTTTGATTGTCAGCTTTGCCGGCACATTGTGAAAATAAAACGATAAACGCAAGAGCAGCCAAACCGTTCATGAGGTAGTTCATTCTATTCATAATTTAATAAGTATTGTTTTTTAAATATTTAATTCATACTATCGTTCAAGGCTTTTTCCAACTCATCAATAGAAAAACGCGGTTTCTTTTGTGCTTCTCTGTCCTGAGACTGCACACATCCGATTCCTTTCTTACGCAACGCTTTGTTCCCGCTCACGTGACCATTAGGGAACTTTCCACCTTTCGTAAAGAATACTTTCACCCCTAATAATGCCAGGGAAATAGCAACTATTAACAAAGTTATCAGTATAGTCTCAACCATTTCTATTAATTTTGTGAGTGCAAAGATAGGCTTTAATGAGATATGAGTTCAGATAAGCCAATCAAATTAACCATATTTAGCAATAGAAGAGGGCAAAACCACCCTTCTATTCCTTATTATAATAAAGAAAACAACATGGAAAAAAAAGACTTAAAGCCGGCTGGCGTATTCAAGTATTTCGAAGAAATCTGCCAGGTGCCGCGCCCTTCAAAGAAGGAAGAGAAAATGATTGCCTATCTGAAGGCATTCGGAGCTAAACATAACCTCGAGACCAAGGTAGATGAGGCAGGCAATGTACTGATTAAAAAACCTGCTACTCCGGGCAAGGAAAATCTGCAGACTGTCGTACTGCAATCGCATATCGACATGGTGTGCGAAAAGAACAACGACGTTCAGCACGACTTTCTCACCGACCCTATCGTAACGGAAATAGACGGAGAATGGCTGAAAGCCAAAGGAACCACCCTCGGAGCCGACAACGGTATCGGTGTGGCTACCGAACTGGCTATCCTTGCCGATGACAGCATTGAGCACGGACCGCTGGAATGTCTGTTCACTGTAGACGAAGAAACCGGACTGACCGGTGCATTTGCTCTGAAAGAGGGCTTCATGAGTGGTGATATTCTCCTGAACCTTGACTCTGAGGACGAAGGCGAAATCTATATCGGATGTGCCGGTGGCATCGATTCTGTCGCAGAATTTACATACAAAGAGATAGAAGTTCCTGCCGGATATTTCTTCTTCAAGGTAGAAGTGAAGGGATTGAAAGGTGGTCATTCCGGTGGTGATATTCACTTGGGAAGAGGAAACGCGAACAAGATTCTGAATCGTTTCCTCACGCGTATAGCTGATAATCACGACTTGTATCTCTGCGAAATCAACGGGGGAAATCTGCGCAACGCCATTCCCCGCGAAGCGTATGCCGTCTGTGCCGTCCCCGAGGATGCGAAACATGATGTACGTACCGAACTGAATATCTTCGCCAGCGAAATGGAGGATGAACTGTCCGTTGTAGAACCGGACTTGAAACTGGTTCTTGAATCGGAAACTCCCCGCAAGACTGCTATCGACCAGGATACAGCCAACCGTTTGATGAAGGCTTTGTATGCTGCTCCTCACGGTGTATATGCCATGAGCCAGGACATTCCGGGATTGGTGGAAACGTCTACAAATCTTGCTTCCGTGAAGATGAAGCCAAACAATATCATCCGTATCGAAACCAGCCAGCGCAGTTCCATTCTGTCCGCCCGCAATGATATGGCGAATACTGTACGTGCCGTATTCCGTCTGGCAGGCGCCGATGTCACCTTCGGCGAAGGTTATCCGGGATGGAAACCGAATCCACATTCGGCTATCCTCGAAGTAGCTGCCGAGTCTTACAAGCGTTTATTCGGCGTAGATGCCAAAGTAAAAGCTATTCATGCCGGATTGGAATGCGGTTTGTTCCTTGATAAATATCCGACATTGGATATGATTTCTTTCGGACCGACGCTTACCGGTGTGCACTCTCCCGATGAACGGATGCTTATCCCTACTGTAGATAAGTTCTGGAAGCACTTACTGGATATTCTGGTACATGTTCCAGTTAAGAAATAACAGACGGTCAGATCAGCGAATCGAGGGTTATGGTAATAGCGAAAAAAGAGTAGCTGTTACCATACTCTTTTTTGTTACGGGCGTATTGGGCATCAGCTTTCTTATCCCTTCTCATAGTATAGCACAAGATTTTCATTACAGGCAAGATTCTCTCTTCCAAGAAAAAGTCCCTTTTCGCGTCGTAAGCTGGAACATAGAAAACCTGTTCGACACTCACCATGACAGTCTGAAGAATGACCGCGAATTTCTTCCCGATGCGATGCGTCACTGGAATTACAGCAGATACAAAAAGAAGCTGGCTGATATTGCACGTGTCATCACGGCGATTGGCGAATGGAATCCGCCCGCCCTCGTAGGTCTTTGTGAAGTAGAAAATGATACGGTACTGCGTGACCTTACCCGCCGCTCACCTTTAAAGGAATTCGATTATCGTTATGTGATGACCGATTCTCCCGATTCAAGAGGTATTGATGTAGCTCTGCTCTATCAACGGGATTTATTCAAATTATTATCTTCCCGCTCCATTTCTATTCCACCCTTAAAACAACATCGCCCGACAAGAGACTTACTACACGTCAGCGGGCTGTTACTAACAGAAGATACGCTGGACGTATTCGTCTGCCATCTTCCAAGCCGTTCCGGCGGAGCGAAAGAGTCTGAACCCTATCGGCTTCATGCTGCTCAAATTCTACGAACGGAAGCGGATAGTATCTTGCACAAACGGCTCCACCCCCAAGTTATCATCATGGGAGATTTTAATGACTATCCGACCAATAAGTCTATCCGGAAAGTACTGGAAGCGGAAGCACCATCCCCTGCCTTATCTCCATTGAAACTCTATCATCTACTCGCCCGAAAAGCCAAATCCAAAGATTTCGGTTCTTACAAATATCAAGGCGAATGGGGATTGCTCGACCACTTGATCGTATCCGGTACTTTGCTGAACCGCTCCGGTGAGTTCTTCACCAGTGAGGAAAAAGCGAACGTCTGCCTGCTCCCCTTTTTACTAATTGAGGATAAGAAATACGGTGATAAAGAGCCTTTCCGCACTTATAAGGGGATGAAGTATCAAGGCGGTGTCAGCGACCATTTGCCTATTTACACCGACTTCGAGCTGATTCTACATTAACTGGAATTAAAAATAAAGAGTAAATTTCACTTTTCCATGAAGTTTACTCTTCATTGAATTTTAAAGTGGGGCATTTACTAAATATCCCTACTGGATATTATAATTCTATTTTTCTCACGCAATGGAAACTTCTTCCCAGTCTTCTACTGTTCGTGTGACGGATGAGAAGTTCACTCCGATACCAATTACTTTTCGTTTGTCTGCAAGATAAGGTCTGGCATAGCCAGTCTTTTCTATTTGCTCCAAAGCCTCCTGTGTCGTGCCGTCCATTTTAAATTCAAAGATATAGATGTAATCCTCCATCTCCAGTGTACAATCCACCCGTCCGTAGCTTTGACGGTCTTCGCAATGGATAGCGATGCAATATACACCTATCAGTCGAAGTAATAGATAAAAAGTGTATTGAAAATGCTTTTCTGTTATATCTATGTCTTTCAACGAGCCGTGAGAATCATAGGGAATACTAGCCAAAAAAGAGGTGAGAGAACGGCGGAACGCATCTGTATCACCCCGTTCAAGGTCCATCACGGCATCTGTTATCCAACTCGTCACTTCTTTACTCTTCGGCTTCATATAATTGGCTGCTAATACAGACAAGAATCCCTTCCGTACTTCGTTGTTCGGGAAATCGAGCAGATAGGTTCCCATTTTCTTATTATATTCCTTGATTGTGAGGTATCCGCTTTGAAAAATCATTGGTAGGGGTTGTTCCACATCCGCTTTGTAGTCTATAAACATAGTTGGGTCGTAGAATTTTCCTGTTAGTTCGTTCATCTGTTCGCGACTGTGTTGTAACAAACGTACCAGATAGGTCGGAGTACCAGTGGCGAACCAGTAGTCACGGATTTCATTCATATCAAAAGCATTAAGTATGCTAAACGGATTATAAATGGCGGCCATGTTCGTACTAAAATGATAACCATCATACTGCCGTTTCAACCAGTCCTTCATTTCCTCCACCGTACATTCGTATTTAGTTGCCAATCGCGAGATGGGTTCTGCGAAGTATTTCTCCAATTCTTCCTGAGTGATTCCGCATAGTGATTCGTAGCGTTCATCCATACTAATGTCTTTTGGTTGGTTGAAGCCACTGAACACACTTACTTGCGAAAATTTCGTAACTCCCGTCAACAATACGAATTTCAGATACTCGTCAGCTCCTTTGAAGGTGGAATAAAAAGATTTCAGAATTTCCCTGTGATGGTCTTCAAGCAAAAGTTTCTCTCCTACATGGTTGCGGATGTAAGTTCCGGTATCCAACACATCGAGAATGGGTTTGTCATATTCATCAATCAGTACTACCGCACGCTGTCCTGTCCGTTCATAAGCACGGCGGAGCAGTTCCTTGAAGCGGTCACCTGTAGTAGTGTAGTTCAGATTTTTGCCATAGATGTCTTCCCAATTACCTAAATACCCTTCAATAGTTGCTTCGAGCACTCCCGGTTGGGTATATGGCCCACCGTTAAAGTCAATGCGGAAAATAGGATATTGCAACCAGTCTTTTTCAAGATCGGCAATTGCCAGTCCGTCGAAAAGTTCTTTCCGCCCCTGAAAATAACAGGCAAGTGTACTCACCAGCAAACTCTTCCCAAAACGACGGGGACGACTCAAGAAACAGATTGAACCCGTTTGCACAAGGTTGTAAACTAAGGCAGTCTTGTCTACATAAACAAAACCGTCTTCACGAATGCGGTCAAAGCTCTGTATTCCAATAGGATATTTCATCTTTTTATCGGCTTTTTATGAATCACTAGACGAAGATACGTGAAAACAGGCATAAATACAAACGATTCCGGACATTATAAAACGAATTTTGTTGTACTACTTAACATTTAATCTGAATACTGATAAACCTTCAAGTCAAACTTGGGAACCATTGCCAGCAAATGGTCAAAGATGTCCGACTGGATACGTTCGTATTCTTTCCAAACCTTATTTCGGGAGAAGAAGTAAACCTGAATAGGCACTCCATACATCGTGGCCTCTTTTTGGCTGATAATCAAGTCCAAATCCTGGTTTACCACAGGCAAACTACACAAATAACGTTCAATATATACTCTGTAAATCTGGGAGTTCGTAGGCACTATGCCCTCTTCGGGCTGATAGTCCGCCATTAAAGGAATTTCCTTCCGATAACGGTCGAGCATTTCGGGCGTGCAGAATTGAAGCGTAGTCAAGTCCAGGGTTATATTCTTCATCACCCTTCGTCCTCCCGACTGCACCATTCCCCGCCAATTCTGAAAAGGAGTGCTGACCAAGGTATATGGTGGAACAGTAGAGATGGTATTATCGAAATTCTGAATCTTGACTGTATTCAGCGTAATCTCCTGCACCGTACCGTTTGCCTCACCGGAAGGAAGCGTAACCCAGTCGCCCGGACGGACCATATCATTGGCGGAAAGCTGGATGCCCGCAACAAACCCCAATATGGAATCTTTGAAAACCAACATCAAGATGGCTGCCGAAGCACCTAACCCCGCAAATAAACTGGCAGGAGATTTGTTCACGATGATAGCGATGATTACAATTCCGCCCACAAAAAAAAGGAGTACCTGCAATACTTGGATAAATCCCTTCATCGGACGGTCTTTCATAGATTCTTTTCCGTCATAGATGTCCATTATCATCAACAGGATACCATTTACAGCCAGCAGCAACGAGAAAATAATATAAACGACACAGGCTTTTTGAGAAATCAACAGCAGTTCCTTCCCACGAATGAAAGCCATTGGCAGCAAAGCATAAACAAGAAAAGCCGGAATGGTATGTATCAGGTGATGAAACACCTTACGCTTCATCAACAATGTATTCCATAGATGTGGTTTCCGGCGGGTGTACTGCTTCATCCCGCCCATAAGAATCGCCTGGCAAAGATAATTCAGACCGATGGCAATGGCAATCATCAGTATGGCCATAATAGTCTCATCAAAACGGTCGGCAACTTTCGGGTCAATTCCCCAATCTATCAGGATTTTGTTCATCCATTTTCCTAAATCTACTACTAGCATAACTTATATTCTTTTTTATTTAATAACAGCTAAATATGCATTTGGTTTAGAAAAAAAAGACCGGCGTCTGATTCACGAAAAATCAAGACCGCCAGTCTTCACTGATACTTTCCAAGCATATCTTTCAATGATGCCAACTCCGTCAGGGAGTTATCATCACTCCTATTTCATTCATTTCTACTTTTGCGGTTGTCGCGGTAGGCGTAGTAGCCTCTAATTTAATATAACGCGCCTGTACTTTCTGACCGAAAGCAACTGTCTGCGGCAACGGATTGTGCATAATATTGCTGAACTCTCCATTCGTGGGAACTTCCTTCCAGTTCTTGCCGTCCATGCTGACAAAGAATTTATAACGGAAAGCCATGGCCGGTTTCGCTTCCGCTTTCAACGGAGCATAGGTAAAACTGCTCAATGTCACCGTTTTACCCAAATCAATCGTAAGCGGAGAAGCAGCTACTTGTTTCCAACCGCTACGAGGCAGGTTATTCCAGTCTTCTCCCTGAGCCGCTTCCTCCAAAGGAGCCGCATAATAAGCACCAACCTGATTTATGTGAGCAGTCAGACGACATTCATTTATCTTCACCCGAAGTTGACTGGCTTTTACCGCAGGGAAACGCAGCATACGTTTATACCCGATTGTAGTGCCTTTACCAACTTCTTTCCAACCGTTATCCGTCAGAGCCTCAACGGTAAAAGCCTCTACCCTCTGCCCTTTCGTTATATCTTCCTGAAGCATCACGACATTGATTTCCGACTTCGGCTTCAAGGAATAAACGGCCTCACTACCCGAAGTGGCATTCCAGTAGTTTCTTCCTTTCCTCACCCGGTTGTCGGCAAATATCTGTTCCCGATAAGAGGCAAATTCTTTCAGTCGGTTCACATCTGCTTCATTTATCAGCCCTCTACGGTCGGGAGGAATATTCAATAAGAGCACGGAATTATAGCCTACCGACCGGAAATAAATATCCGATAGATGTTTCAGGGATTTTACTTTACTGTCTTCCGACTCGTGATAGAACCATCCCGGACGGATAGACACATCCACTTCCGAGGGATACCAGAACAATTCCGTAGCTTTCTCCAACATCTTACGGCTTCCTAAATCTTCCGCTTTGCTAAAGACACCCAGACGTTTGTTGTTTTCTGCCGAACGGGCATAAATGCCCGGAGTCAGTACAGTGGCATTCCATTCTGTTTCGCGTCCCAAGCCTTTCTCGTTTCCTACCCAGCGGACATCGTCTCCCATAATCGCCATCACCGCTTTGGGTTGCAGACGTTGGATAGTTTTATAGAAAGCGTCCCAGTCATATATTTGTTTCTTTCCGTTCGGACCTTCTCCGTTCGCTCCGTCGAACCATACTTCGTGCACTTCACCGTAATTAGTCAACAGTTCCGTCAACTGGCGGATAAAAAACTCATTGTAGCGGGGAGAATCTCCGTAACATTCCGCGTTTCTGTCCCACGGAGAGAGATAGACTCCGAATTTCATTCCATATTTATCGCAGGCCTTCCGAAGTTCTTTCACAACGTCTCCCTGTCCGTTCTTCCAAGGGGAAGAAGCTACGGAATGTTTGGTGGTAGCCGTAGGCCAAAGACAGAAACCGTCGTGATGTTTCGCTGTAAGAAGTACCATTTTAAAGCCGGCTTCCTTAAGGCTGCGTACCCATTGTCCGGCATCCAGTTCCGAAGGGTTGAACAGTGCGGGGTCTTCTTTTCCGTCTCCCCATTCGCGTCCGGTAAAAGTGTTGATACCGAAATGGAGAAAAGCAGTCAGTTCCATTTGCTGCCACAATAACTGTTGGGGAGTAGGTACCAGACGTGCCGCCAAATCTACCTTCTGTTCAAGTGTTGCATTTTGAGGAAATTCGACGTGCTTCACGTAATAATCATCTGACTTTTGTGCTTGTACGCTCAATGTTATGGCAGAGGATAATAATAGTGTGGTTAGGAGTTTGTTCATAATATACTATTTAATTAATGCTGATAGCACAAAGATAACATAAAGGTGTGATTTTCACTACTCCGGCAGAATATTTCTGACAATATTCAAAGAAACCGTGAAATCCACACCTGATTATATGTAATCTAACAGCCTATTGGTTCAACACTCATTTTATCGGATAAAGGGTAAATTCAAAACTCTGTTTCTTCAACGGAACCAAATATTGCGGCAGCACACCGGGACCGCAAGTAGCCGTTCCCACACCTGCCTGCTCTGCATCCAAGTGTACAGTGAACATTCCGTCACGTTCCAAGTCGTTGATATGACGGGCTTTCTCTAATAATACATCTGAGAAAGGAATCATACTGAACTGGAAAGTGCGATTGGATTCAACAAAGATACCTTCACCGGACTGATTCGTAAACTTCGCCCAACGTACATCTGTCCGGTTGCCTGTTGACTGCGGAGTGACATAGTAATGGAACATACGTTCGGGAGTTGTCCGATACAGCCCGATTCTGCCGGACTGGTCACGGTCGATATACGTTTCATCGTCACCGCGTCCCAGATAGGAAACCTGATCGTACGTATCATCTACACGGAACGTTAATCCCAGGCGAGCCATTGATTTCACAATTGCTGTATCCGGCTCGAAAGTTGTGCTTACTTTCAATGCACCGTTCTTGTCAAGTGCATAAATAAAATCAGCCGTACCTACTCTCTGTCCTTTTACGTTGAGTATTTCCACACGGGCGGTTGTCGAGTTCTTGCCTTCTTTCAGTGAAACGACTTTTTGGGTTATATTGTCCAGTCCTGCTCTACGCCACAGGCGTGCACCGTTCTTATCACGATTATCATTATCCGTAGCCGGACGGAAAAGGCTCAGTGTTACCGGGGTGGACAACAGCTCTTTGCCATTCAGATTCAAAGAGGTCAATGCGCCCGTTTCTTTATCAACAGTGAATGTAGTCTCACCTGCTTTTTGCGGACGATGAGCCGTAGAGTTCTTATTATCGGCAAGAACAAACTGGTCATAAGCCACTTCCCAGTCTTCAGCTATCATCGGGGAAGCCTCCTTGCGGGTCCAGCTAATATTCAGATAAGCCTCCCGGTCTTTTTTTGATAGAATAACATTACCCAACTGTATATCTATTGTAGCGTGCGGCTCACAATCCAATACATTTGTGCCTTCCGCCAGTCTTTCCCCACTATCTGTCGTTACATTCCAATGGAATATATATTCATTCAGATTGGAGAAATCGTACCAGTTCTTGATACGGAGTTTCATGTTCCGCCGGTCAAGTAATGTAGTCTTTATGTTTTGATAGACTTTCTTCACTTCAAGCAAATGCGGATGTGGTTCACGGTCGGCACCTACCAGACCATTACAGCAGAAGTTGCCGAAGCTGGGGATTCCTTCCGGACCATAGTCACCGCCGTAAGTCCAGTACCATTTTCCGTTCTTGTCTATTTCACGGAAAGACTGGTCCACCCAGTCCCAGACGTTACCGCCTTGTGCCATCGGTTCACTTTCAAAGACATCCCAGTATTCTTTCAGTCCGCCGCAACTGTTGCCCATTGCGTGCAGATATTCACAAAGGATGAAAGGACGATAGATGTCTTTCTTTGCCACATATGCTTTGATGTCGTCCACACTGCGGTACATACGGCAGTAAATGTCCGTATTGTAATTCTGTTCGGCACGCTCGTACTGTACGGGGCGGGTCTTTTCTACTGATTTCAGCCAGTCGTAGGTACGCTCGAAGTTGATACCGTTGCCGGCTTCATTTCCAAGCGACCAGATAACGATGGCGGGATGATTCTTGGAACGTTCGTACATACGGTGCGTACGGTCCATGTGTGCCGGCAGCCAGGTGCTGTCTTTGGCGAGGGAAGCGGGACCGTAACCCATGCCGTGGGATTCGATGTTTGCTTCATCAATCATATACAGTCCGTAACGGTCGCAAAGCTGATACCAATAAGGATGGGTAGGATAATGCGAGTTTCGAACCAAATTGATGTTATGCTGTTTCATCAGTTTGATATCCAGCTCCATTAATTCCTTGCTCACCGTACGTCCGAGTTGCGAATGTTCATGACGGTTGGTTCCTTTCACCAGTACCGGAACGCCGTTGATACAAAAACGTCCGTCCTTGATTTCCGAAGTGCGGAAGCCTACTTCACATCCGGTCAGTTCGGTGACTTTGCCTTGGGCGTCTTTCAGTTCGAGTACTAATGTATAAAGATTAGGATGCTCCGCATCCCAAGCCTTCACATTCGGAATCTTCTTTTCATCAAACGCGATGAAATTGCTCAATCCACGGGATTTTATCTGAATAGCATCCTGCAAGACTGCCTTGCCCGAAACATCTTTCAATGTGTAAGCAATAGAGCTGGCGGTAGCGGAAGGGCCTTCCACGGTAACTTCCAGTCCGAAGATACCATCTTTGTATTTATCCTTATCTAAAGAAGCGTTCAGTTTATAGTCGGCAATATACTGTTTGGGAGTACTGTAAAGATACACATCACGTTCGATACCGCTCAAACGCCACATATCCTGACATTCCAGATAAGCGCCCGAACTCCAACGGTACACTTCCAAAGCAACCACATTCTCTCCGTCATTCAAAACATCGGTGATGTCCCATTCGGCATTTGTTTTCGAACCCTGGTTGTATCCGAGCTGTTTCCCGTTCACCCATACGTAATAGAAAGAGATCACACCTTCACAGCAAAGCACTACACGGCGACCTTTCCAGTCAGCAGGCACTTTGAACGTACGACGATAGGAACCGACTTCATTCTCCGCATAAGGAACCAGTGGCGGATTCTTTTTAAAGTTGAACATTTTGTCGTCAAATTCATATGTCTCGTTGACATAAATAGCTGTGCCATAACCCTGACGTTCCCAGTTGCCGGGAACGTTGATGTCCGCCCAACCTCCGGTATAATAAGAAGGCTGATAAAAATCTTTCGGACGGTTATCGGGATTCTTCACCCAATGGAATTTCCATTTCCCGTTCAGGCTCATATAAAATGGGGACTGTTCGTATCCGCCCGGCTTTTCAATATCGGAAGCGTCGGCGTAAGGCCATACGTAGGTATGAGGGGCGAGTTTGTTCAGTCCTACCGCATACTGGCTTTGCCATTCGGGCAATACTTGCTTCTGTGCCGAAGCGAAAGATGCAGTCAGTCCTGCCAATAAGATTAAAAAAGTTCGTTTCTTTAAGCTGATGTTCATAATTGTTATTTTTAACTGCTTGACTACTATTCTATAATCACCTCATCAAAATAGACTCTCGCTTCCTGGTCGGGACGGACGTGTTCGGCGGGGCAAATCCCTGCTCCTTTTGCCGTTACCCGGACATAGCGGGCAGATACTCCGCCCATATCTATCGAGTAGTCATTTCTGTAAGTTCCTTCCTGATAGATTTCTTCCAAAGAGAAATTCAACTCCCCTATGGCACGGTATGCTCGGTTATCATCGGAAACCTCTACGCGAATCATCTTCGGCTTGTGTACTCCCATCCCATAATTCGTAATACAGCCAATGGCAAATTTATTCAGTTTTTCCTTATCAAGCAAATCTATCGTGAAAGATATAGAATCATTCCGAGTCCAGTTACACCACTCAAAATCTGTATATTTCAAGCTTCCCCGCAATCCGTTGACTAATAACATTTCGTTCTTCTTATTGCCAAGCAAAGGTTTTGCCGTAGCTTTGTTCCATGTGAGTTGCAATTCTAAGGTTTCTCCCATTTGCTTGCCGTTCATAAAAGTAGCCGCCTTCACCATTTGTGTCTTCGTCACACGGATAGGGCCGTCATAACGATGAGAGGACATAGCCGGGTCACTGCCATTCAGCGTATAGTGAATTTCCACGTCCGGGCGGAGACATTCCAGGTTCACTTCCAGATGTCCGTCCACCGGGGTCACCGTCTGCTGTATGTTATACATTGAGCAGGCGTAGATAATCCCTTTTTCTGCAATATGGGCGTTGTATGCGTCCATTCGTTTCAAGAATCCGGGCCAGTCTTTTGTACCTGCGGGCGTCCATGCCACCTCTGCCAAAGCTGCCAGACGAGGAAACAAAAGATACTCCACATCTTCCGGCTTATTGCAGAATTCCGTCCACATACAAGCCTGTACTCCCATTAACAAAGACTCGTATTCCGGTTTCCAATCCTTCTGCACCGGTTCGTAATCAAAAACATCTTTCAGTGTATTGTTTCCGAAATAGGTTACCGGTTCAAACCATTGCGGCCCCTGATAGCGAATCAGATACATGATGCGCGCCGGAGTCATGATAAAACGATGTCCCTTTTCGGCAGCTTTCAGAGCAGCCGTCCCCATTCCCTGCCAACCGAGGATGATGGATTCTTCGGGAAGAAAAGAACTGTTTGTCAACTCATCCCAGCCAATCACTTCGCGACCTTTTTTGCGCAGATAATCACTGATACGTTTCATAAAATAACCCTGCAAATCTTCTTCATTCGCCAAATGCTGCTTTTTCATCCGTTTCTGGCAAAGCGGGCATTTTTCCCAATTCGTCTTTCGGGCTTCATCTCCTCCCATATGAATATAACGGGAAGGGAAAAGTGCCAGAATTTCGTCAAAGACATCTTGCAGGAATGTAAAGACACTGTCGTTTCCCGCGCAATAGATTATTTCAGAATTCCGTCCTCCCAGTCCGGGAAGCACACCGATAAAGTCTTTCACAACCGGACAGGCAAGCTGGGGATAGGCAGCCAAAGCAGAGTTACTGTGAGCAGGTACATCTATTTCGGGAATTACTTCAATCTGCCTGTCGGCGGCATAAGCCACTATCTCCCGAATCTCATCCTGCGTATAGAAACCACCTATCGGAGTAGGCTCTCCACGCTTCGGGTTACGGCGTGAGTGGAAAGGTACATCCGTACGGTCTACTCTCCACGCTCCTACTTCCGTCAAACGGGGATATTTCTTTATTTCAATCCGCCAGCCGTTATCATCCGTCAGATGAAAATGAAGCTTGTTTATTTTCAGCATCGCCATGCAGTCGATGATTCGCAATACGTTCTCCTTAGGAATAAAACAACGTACCGGGTCCAAAAGTAATCCTCTGAAACCGAAACGGGGCTCATCCTGAACTGTCATTGCGGGAACACTCCAAGCGATATTCTGTACCGGTTGTTCTGATTCTATGGCAGCAGGCAGGAGTTGGCGGACAGATTGCAGGGCATAGAAAAATCCCTTTGTATCCGAAGCTTTAATAAGTATCTGTTCAGGGGTAATCTCCAGCAGATATGCTTCGGTTTTTAAAGAAGTATCCGTCACAAAACGGACTTGTCCTTCTTTGTTGCCGACATTCAATGCAGGAGTTATTCCGGCAGCATGGGTAAACAGATTGATAAAATTGTGGGCAATCGCAGCCTGCTCCTGATTTTCTACCGCAAATGCCGTTTTTGCAGAAAAGGTGAAGTTGCCACTGCCCGGCACAAACTGTGTCGGGCGTGGAACTATTGAAATTAAAGGGGATGTTAAGTTATCAGCCTGCAAAAACGCTGTCAACGGCGAAAGCAGTACGAGAATGATCAAGATGTATCTTTTCATGGCGTATGTACGTTGGATTTATTCCTTGTCTCTCTCCGGTGAGAAGCGGACAGGGTCATTGTATTGCTCCTGAAGTTTCAGCATTTCTTCTTTCAGTTCTTTCACTACCGATTCATATTCAGGCTGTCCATAGAGGTTATGCATTTCCGACGGGTCTGCCTGCAGGTCGTAAAGTTCCCACCAGTTGATGTCATTATAGAAATGAATCAGTTTATAGCGCTCCGTGCGTACGCCGTAATGACGTTTCACCATGTGCTCGGCGGGATATTCGTAGAAATGATAATAGAGAGCTTTCCGCCAGTCTTTCGGATGTTCGCCTTTCAGCAAGGGTACGAGGGATACACCTTGGATATCAGAAGGAATCTCCGCTCCTGCCAATTCGAGGAAGGTGGGTGCATAGTCGATGTTCTGTACCATTTCGGTGATGTCGCCTCTGCGGTCGAATCCTTTCGGCAGGCGCATGATAAGCGGTGTACGCATGGATTCTTCGTACATGAAGCGTTTGTCGAACCAACCGTGTTCGCCCATATAGAATCCCTGGTCGGAAGTGTAGACAACGAGTGTGTTATCCAGCAGTCCTTTCTCTTTCAGGTAGTCGAGCACACGGCCTACATTGTCGTCCAGTGATTTCACGGTCTTCATGTAGTCGCGCATGTAACGCTGGAATTTCCAGTTGGCAAGGTCTTTGCCTTGAAGGTTCTGTTTATAGAAATCGTCTATAATCGGAGTGTAGAATTTGTCCCAGGCGGCTCGTTGTGCTTCATCCATGCGACCGATATATTTCTCATACAAGGATTTCAGACGGGACTTTTTATCGGGACGAAGCATTTTGAGGTCATAAATCATGTCCATGTCCTTTACAATGCTCATCTCTTGTGCGGCAGCGGCGGGACGCTCTTCGTAGTCGTCAAAGAAATTGTCCGGCAGAGGGAAGGTTTTATCCTCGTACAAAGCCAGATTGCAAGTATCCGCCAACCAGTTGCGGTGAATCGCCTTGTGGTGAATCAGGAGACAGAAAGGTTTCTCCGGGTTGCGCTTGTTTTCTATCCAGTCGATAGCATCATCGGTGATAAGGTTCGTGATGTATCCATGTTTTTGGATAGTGTCATTGTTTTGTGTGATGAAATCCGGATTGTAGTAGTCGCCCTGTCCGGGGACAATTTGCCAGTAATCAAATCCGGACGGCAAGCTTTCAAGATGCCATTTACCCACCAGCGCTGTCTGGTAGCCGATTTTCTGCAACAGTTTCGGGAAGGTCTGTTGCGAACTGTCGAATACGCAAGTGGTGTTATCGTAGAATTTATTAGCACAGCTATGTTTTCCTGTTATCATGCAGGCGCGGCTGGGACCGCTTAATGAATTGGCCACAAAACTTTGAGTAAAACGTACGCCGTCGGCAGCAATGCGGTCGAGATTCGGAGTTTCCATGTAGCGCGTGTCGTAACAGCTCATCATCTGCGCTGTGTGATCGTCCGTCATGATGTAGACGATATTCAAAGGTAGTTGCTCCACAGGCTTTTGCTTGTTTGAACAGGAAGCAAGGGAAGCTACGGCAGCTACTCCTGCCAGAGGAAAGAACAAGTTTGGTTTCAGTTTTTCCATAAAAACAATTTTATATTAGATTGTAGCAGCAAAGATAGGAGACGATAGTAAAAAACGACTTCCATTAATTACCAATTAATTTCCAATAATCTCCATTTCTGCATAACTCATCAAGAAATAAGCTGTATTCACAAAGATTTAAAAGAATGTCGGAAGTGGTAATGTATATATTAAAAACATAACTCCCGACATTCAACTATTTCAATTGCATAGATTAAATAAGGACTCTCATTCAATCGCTTTGATAAAGTTCGTCAAACTAGCATCCCAAGTCGATTTATAAGTTTCGACTTTATCTGCCGGTACAAAGATTGATTCCAAAGCATCGCAACCAACAAACCAAGTAGCTGAATTTTGACCAGGTATAACAGAGGTAGTATTAATCGTTACACTTCTCAAAGAACTACAATTTTTAAAAGCAGTTCCAAATATATTGGGATAATTCCCCTCAGGAAGTATAATGGTTTTTATAGAAGTATTGTAATCAGTTTCCGGAACCAAAGGAGTACCCATATAAAATGCATTAGCAGGAAAAGCTGTAGAAAGAAGCACACCTGATAAATCAATATTCACCACACTTGTTGTTTCTTTCAAAGGCTTACAAATATTATCTCTAAGTGCAGCTGTAGTAACAGTTGAAGTTGTTGTAACTTTTACGCTCACAACTCCACTAGGTATTTCAATGAGCGCACCACTATATTCAATAGTAATCCATGTACTTCCCGGATCTGCTGCCGCCTTGAATGTAACCGTTTTCATCACAGTCTGAGTTTTTCCATCAGAAATTAAAAAAGTCACAACCGCATCTCCAGAACTTGGATATACAACCCTTAGCGCAGAATTGTTAACTTCTATGGTCCAACCCGCAGGAACTGCATCTATCAATTTTATAATATAACCTTCTGGAAGATTCAGTTCATACGTTTGTTCTCCAGCAGTCTCCTTCTTATATTCATCCAACAAAAGCTTACTCAGATTTAGATATTTCGGTAAATCTACCGTTGTACCGCCATTCAATGTAATAGTAACTACATTATCTTTGTCACTTACTCCCGTTACAGGATGAGTTATAGGTCCAGGTACTGTCACCTCATTATCGCCAATAGTCAGTTTTGTAGAACCATCCGCATTTACTTCCACCTTGATATCATCTCCACCATTTACATATACAGTCTTACCGTCGACAACTAAAGGTTCCCCATTCAATGTCCAATACCATTTATCGTTTTCATCCTTTGCTACGCCAATAACTTCATCACTAGTACCACTGACCTCATTATCGGCATTATAATATAATGTAATAGGAGCTGCATGAAGGAAAGATATTTTATACCCTTCTTTTCCATCTTTTGTCACCTTTTCTACATCTGTTATATAGTCAGTAGCAGTCAGTATTCCTTGCAAGGAATTCAATTGTTCGACAACAGTTTTCTGCCATTTCTCTAAAGCAGAAATTCTTTCTTCCTGCCCGTTTACAGCATCCCATAATTCACCATCATCATAACTACAACTACCTAATAAAGTTGCTGCAAATACTGCACATAAAATCGTTCTTAGTTTCATATTATTATCTAATTAAAAAGGTTTATTATTCTATTTATCAATAAAGAATTACGTCACTTCTCCAAGGCATATTATGGTCTGAATATGTGTCGTCAATATAGAAGCGTACCCAATCTATCTCCATACGGGGAATCTGTGCATTTGGATTATTCTTCAACATATTTCTGGCTGTCAAATAACTCATTTCCATAGATGGATAATCGGGTTTAGCTTTATGTAAGAACATCATTGTTAAGATGTAATATAACCCTTCACTATTTACCTGGTCAGTAAACGGCCAACGTGCGCCCTGACGTTCCGCATCTGCTTGCGTAAGTTCAATCGTTTGTTTTCCATTTACTCCCATACGAACCGTCTGATTATCGACCCATTCTACCCAATAAATATGAAAATCACCAATTGTTCCAGCAATATCCGTAACGGCAACGGTAGGAGATATTTTACTTGTTCCAGTATTAGGTTTAACGTCTCCTAAATGGAAAGTCTGTTCCACTCCTGTCCGATAAGATGGAGTAGGATGCTTGGTATTATTCTCCATTACATCTATTTCTCCAAAATCCGGCCATCCATTCCACTGAGCATTTCCACCAACTTGTTCGTTACCCTGCAACCAAATTCCCGGTAACATTCCACTATAATCAGCACCACGAATACGAGCACGGGTTTCGATACGCATTCCTGGATAGATACGAACATTAGCCGCAGGCCATGTAGGGCTATTAGGATTTCCTCTTTGAAATTTACAAGAATAAAAAGCAGAGGTTCCAAATTCGAAAGTATTGCCTGTATTTGAAGATTTTGCTTTATCTTTCAATGAAATCATACGCAAATATCCTTCATCTGTCACCCAAGAGAATTTGACATTATCTACAGCACCTTGAGTTTCTACCGCACCTGTATTCTGGTCAGCAAGTCCAACAGGGTGTACATCACTAGTATATTCTCCATCATTACTTACTTTTGACATTACACATCCGGAAATCTTATGGAACTCATATGCACGGAAGAATTTCCACTTACCTTCCGGAAGCACTTTACCACTATTTGGATGAGGATCTCCCTCTTTCATTACTACGTAATTAGTCTGTCCCCAAGCTTTGATTGCAGTTTCA
Organism: Bacteroides sp. f07; assembly: GCF_042854785.1. NCBI lineage: Bacteria > Pseudomonadati > Bacteroidota > Bacteroidia > Bacteroidales > Bacteroidaceae > Bacteroides > Bacteroides sp. f07. The sequence goes on from NZ_BAABXI010000001.1 coordinate 3,038,805, forward strand.
TTCTTCGGAGAAACAAATAATTGGTCGGCATCCTCATACAGCCAACGTTCATCTCTCACTTCACTACCCATGTTTTTATGAATATCAATCTTCATTATAGCCAGTTTAGTAGCTTGTAAAGGATAGCGACTCATTACAGGAACAGTAGCAAGGTCCAATGTAAGTTCTTCATCTTCGGTCGTATTCACATCTTTCTTCATAGTAACCGGGGCACTTTCTATCGAGTTCGATCCGGCAGGAATAACCAACTCTGAAGGAAGATTTTCGTAACGTTCTTCTTCTCCGGCTTTAGGTGTAACAGTAATTGTCAGGTCATCCTTCAAGGTTGTATTAACGGAAGCAACCAATATGAAAGTCTGTCCCTCTTTCACTGTATTATCAGCATTGTTTTTTAAAGATACTTTTGAATAATGGTAATCACTTACAGTCACAATCTGCAAAGCACCTGTCATTCTATATCCACGGGCAAAAGCTGATATCTCAACGGAACGTTCTCTGTTGAGTCCTTCCTTTTTTACAGGAATCTGAATTTTTTTAGTTGTTTCACCTTTATTTAAAGTTACTACTGAAGGAAAATCGTCGAATATCAACTGTTCCACCGCCCCTTTATCCGTAGTAGCACTCAGTTTGATATTCAAATCTTCATTCATCGCTTTCTTCCCTTCTTCCGTACCTGTAACGTCAAAGGTAATTTCCAGCACCTCTCCCATTACCAAATCCGTACTGTTCAAGGTCATTTTTAAAGGTACAGGTTCTGCCAACGGACTCATACCATCATCCTCAGAACATCCTGACATACTCACTACTACCACCAGTAAGAGCAGCATCCACAAATATGTCGATTCTAAAATCTTTTTCATATACTATTCTTTTATAGAGTCTATAACATCTTATTATTTCCAACCCGGATTCTGTTTCATTTGCTTGTTCAGCTCCAGTTCACTCGGTGGAATAGGTAGCAGATAATCTCTCTTAGGATTGAACTGATAACCACCGGGTATCAATTCCTGCAAAGGATCCATCCATCCATTACCATCTACCAATACTTTGGATAATGCTTCCAGCCTGTCGTCAGCAAACGATTTATACAAAATACCATCATGCCCTAAGTATGCCCCTCTGCCACGTTTGCCAACAATTACCTTATCGGCAGCCCAACGCATCAAATCATCTAAACGATATCCTTGCAAAGCCAATTCTACGCGACGTTCACGGCGAATTTCCTGCATGACAGGAGTTAATGTATATCCATAATCTGTAAAATTCGGGTCTTTAACAGGTGTCACATAAGTTACCCCAGCACGCTCCCGCAAAGGTTTCAATGTCTTGTTCAATACTCCATCATCACATTTGCCCAATTCTTCAGCCGCTTCGGCATAGCTTAGCAAAGCATCGGCATAACGCATCATTACAAGTCCCGTTTCACTATCTCCTGAAACGTAAGTAGTATCTACTCCAAGGCGGATATGATATCCTGTCACATTCTTCGCATTACCATCACCAGACAGAAAAGGTGGATTAATAGCTTTATCCCCGCCCAAAATATCTCCCACTTTCATCGGACGGGAACCTTTGGAAGTAGACTTGAACTTATAACCGCTACTCATAATGGTTTCAGTAAGACGCAAATCCCGATTCTTGAAAGTTTCATTGAAATCTTTAAACTTACTATTATTGGGGTCAATAGGTGTTCCATCAGCATTTAAATAGGTATTCACCAAATCTCCGGCTACACCGGCAGGTCCATCCTGGTCGACAATTCCTCCACCCAGCAATCCGGATAAGGCATGAAATACACCGTCAGTAATCGAATATTTTCTCCAAAACAGCACTTCAGGAACTTTGGAATAATCCTTTTGATTGAATAAACGTCCATAGGCATCTCCCGGATTAATGACACCATTATCTGTATCTTTAGTATTTAATTTTATACCCTGTTCAAAAAGCATATCTCCCCATCTTAATACTTCTCCAAAGAAGTAAGTTGATTGATCGGTAGCAGCTGCAAACTCGTCATTTTTATGATATTTCTCCCATGAACCTTCATATAGTGCAACCTGCATAGCAAGTAACATAGCTGCTTCCTTGCAAATACGTAAGCCGCTATATTTACTTCTTTTGAATAATAATTTTTCCGCCCTGTCCAAATCTTCTAAAATAAACTTGGCAACCTCTCCACGATCTTTTTGTGGAATCTGTAAACCGGCTATCGTGGCATGTTCATCCCAAAAGCCATCCATAATAGGTATATTACCAAATTTCTTTAACTGCACGAAATGCCAGTAAGCTCTCAAAAAATAAGCTTCGCCCTTTAGCGATTTTACTTCGTCGGTTTCCATCTCTTCCGGCACCAGATAATAGTGGAAGAAATAATTCACATTACGCAAGTTCTTATAACCGGTTTCCCAATTTTCACTGCTGGAAAATAAAGTTTCCTCACCATTCAGGCGTTTATTATAAATCTCGGAAAGGATATTGTCACTGTTCTTCTCTTCTCCACGTATCCCCATACCAAATTTTGGCAATGACGGAAGTGCTGTATAAAGACCATTGATATATCCCCGCACTTGTGCTTCACCCGACAGAAACGATTCGTTGTTCGGAGCAGTCAGCGGCTCGCGGTTCAGAAAATCGGCACAAGAAGAGACGAATGTTCCAAGACCTGCAATCAATACTATATATAAATAAAATAGTTTCATACTTCTCTGTTATTTATTAAAAGGTGAAATCAAGACCAAATACAAAGTTTCTATTCATCGGATATACTTTACCGTTACCGTTTTCGTTAGCAGCAGAAGTAAGTCCCGGAGCAGTTGCATTACTACCACCTGCCCAAGTATTTACCTGATTCAGAGTTTCAGGATCAAAAGCTTTAGGCAGCTTAGTAATAGTAAACAAGTTGTCACATGTGAAATATACTCTCAGATTTTCCAGTCTCATGGCTTTCAAGAGTTTCTTGTCAAACGTATAAGACACTGTCAGGTTTTTCATACGCATATAGGCGGCGTTGACCATATAACGAGTTGTATTATAACCAATATTTGTATTATAATCCACAGTCTTGGGGTCTGTCAGACGAGGAAGATATCCTCCAGGATTTGACGGACTAAAATAGTCAAGATGTTCTTTAAAGAAATTCTTTCCGCCAAATAAGTAGGTACTTCCGGCTAAGGGGAAATCACGTTTAGCTACTCCCTGAAATAAGGTCGAAACAGAGAAACCTTTATATCCCAGATTCAAATTAATACCAAACGAATACTTGGGCGTTGTATTACCTATAACTTTCAAATCGCCGTGATCATCCAATGTTCCTTTCCCTGGGTCCACTTTACCATCACGATTAGTATCCAGATATTTCAGGTCACCTACCTGCCAAAGATTATCGTTCTTAAAGAAAGACAAGTCTTTGCTATTCAGATATGAATCAATTTCCTGATTTGTCATAAACAGATCATCAACCACAAATCCCCAAATTTCCCCCATATCCATTCCTTCATAGTAACCTTTATTACGATCCAAACCTGTGTGATTGTTATAGATAATACCCTCAGGGTTATTATATTTCGTAACAACAGCCTTGTAGTTGAATAGATTGAATCCTACTCCATAAGTGAAACCACATTTCAACTTGTCCTGCCAATTAACAGAAAGTTCCCAGCCACGATTACGCAAAGTCGCATTATTTATTTTAGCACGATCCTCAGGAATAATACCACTAACAGCAGGAATAGCTTCTGCCGGACCGATCATATCCTTTGTTGTACGCTGGTAAATATCAAACGTTACGGATAAACGGTTTTTCAACAGCATAAGATCCAGACCAAAATTGGCTGTGTCTACTTTTTCCCATGTAATGTACGGGCTAATCATTTTCGGAGTTAACGAAATTGTTCCTTTACCTATTGCATCACCTCCTCCTGGAAGCAACCATGCATTTACATTATTCGGGTCAAGAGTCATCATTCCCAAATAATCATATAATCCGGCACCATTCTGATTTCCTAAACGCCCGTAAGATACACGTACTTTTAGCTGTGACACAGGCAAATTTAAGTTCGTAAAATAATTAGTGCGGGCAATATCATAACCAGCAGAGAAAGACGGAAAGAATCCCCAACGATGTCCTGGCGCAAAACGGGATGAACCGTCATAACGTCCACTGAGTTCAAGAAAATAAGTATTCTGATAATTCCAATTCATACGAGTGTAAAATCCCATAGTGGCCCAGTGAGTACGGGCTTCTCCCGCATAGATGGCCCCATCAGCATTGTCGAATGAATATGTATCTTCACTCAGCATTCCATCCTTGTACATATATTCGCTGGAATTCTCTTGAAGCTCCATCTGATAACCTGCCATCACTTTGACTTCATGATCACCCCATTGATTCATATATGTGCTGGATACACTGGGAGACAGGTAATAATTAAACGCACTGCCCCGCGTCAATGACCCCAAACGAGTGTTCTGCCATTTCATTCCCGGATATTGATACCCCTGACGGTTTCCCGAAGTTTCTATTATCTGTCCATTAGGCAATGCATAGCGACTTTTCTTCAACTTAAAACTATTATTTTCAACATCCAAACGAGCCTTCATCTCTCCCATAATGTCCCATCCTTTTAGTGGGGTGATGATAGCCGAAAAAGAAAGTGCATCCGAAATACGATTTTGATTATAATTCGCTTTGTTCAGATAAAGCTGTTCATTCCAGGTAGGAGTTGAAAACTCAGCTTGTTCCACAGGTAATTGAGTCACACGAGTTGGAGAAGTATTCGCAATTGTACCATAAAAAATAGTCTGATTAGGCATCGGACGATTGATTATATTCACCGTTGCGTTATTATTAAAATGGAATTTTAGCCAGTCAGTTGCCGTAATCGTAAACTTGGTATTGATATTATATTTTTTCAAATCATCCTGTACTTTGTCCATCAATCCCTCTTGATAAGTATATCCTAAACCTACATAGTAAGTGGCTTTTTCTCCACCACCCTGTACGCTCAAGTTATGTGAATGGCGGACTGCACGATCTTTGAAATAATAATCAAACCAATCTGTGTTACCGTACTGGACATTATCTGCTGCCGCCCAACCGTCACCTGCCTGATTCGGACCAATGCCCGGGAACTCAGCAGAATAAGGGTTAGCCATGAATCCTTTTATCTTTTCGATGGTAGTATTGGAAATCTGAGCAGTACGTCCCATATTCACATCGCGCTGATTACAGTAGTTAGCATATTCCAATGAATTCATCATTTGCGGCATATTAATAGGAGAACTGAAACCAACCGTTCCACGATAAGTGACACGAGTCTTTTCTTTCCGTCCGCTTTTAGTAGTAACTAATACCACACCATAAGCAGCACGGGCACCATAAACCGCTGATGCAGAAGCATCCTTCAAGACACTGATTGTTTCAATATCGGCTGGATTCACATTTTGCATGCTCTGTTCCACACCATCCACCAACACATAAGGTTCACCACCATTGATAGAGCCGACGCCACGAATATTAAACTTGATTTCAGCGCCGGTTTCACCACCGACACCATCTGCCGCCGCGTCTGACGCAAAGTTCAAACCTGCCACATTACCTTGCAACGCACTTGTCACGTCAGTAACCGGACGATTAACAATTGCGTCGGATTTCACCGTAGCCACGGCTGCTGTAATCGTGTTACGCTTCTGCTTGCCCATACCCACTACGACAACTTCATCAAGCACTTTAGAGTCTTCTTTCAGAACGAAACGGTTACCTTCCAGCTTCGTTACCTTCACTTCAAGAGGAGTAAAACCTACATAAGAAATGGTCAACGTACTACCGACCTTACCTCTTACAGAAAAATTTCCGTCAATGTCGGTTATTGCACCTTCTTGCCCTCCTTTTACCATAACAGTAGCACCGATAACAGTTTCACCCTTATCATCTACCACTTGCCCTTTAATCATTTGTTGTTGTGCAAATGCTCCTAAGGGAAACAATAGGAGCAACAGAAGGACAACAAAGCAGCTTTGTTTTTTCATAAGCTTCTTTCTTTTCATAATATTACATTTAATAATAAAGACTTTATTTATTAGCTAACAAAAATAAATCTCAAAACATTCTAAGTCTGAAAAAGAATATCAGACTTTTTGCTGAATAACTCTTTCGGCTACAAAAATAGACAGGGTACGAAAATAGAATGTTCCAAAATCGCTAATTTATATCCAAATTTGTCTAAAATCGTCCATTTCATCGATTAATTAAGATATCACAGACATCTTTGAACATCTTACGAATCAAAAAAAGAAAGCGGGAATATTCGTTTCCGAATATTCCCGTCTCTTTTATATGTTATACTAATATAACTACAACAATTTTCCAACGAAGATGTATTATAGGTTTTCTATATCAGAAGATTGAAGACCTGTGTATTTGATAATCATATCAATGGATATTCCGTCCTTTCTCATCTTTCGAGCAATTTCAATTTGTTTCTTTTGCTCTCCCTTCTCCATTCCTTCTTTCCTTCCTTTTTTCATCCCTTCTTTCATCCCTTCTTCAGCCGCTTTTCTCCGCATCTCTTCATTTTTACGCCGTTCATCCTCTTCTACGATTTGATTGACTCTATACCGGTCCAATGCCTTATCATAAGCGATACGATTTTCTTCCGAAAGATCGGCAACTGCTGCCAATCTCGCCAGATGTTCAAACACTTGTTCTTTCAAAGCATCCGGCATTCTGTTCCAATTGCTCATATTCTTCAGTGCATAAATTAATTTATCATATAATGTATGGCAGTCCGACAAGTCCTTAATGAAATAAGGAAATTGCAAATAAATTTGCCGGAGATGCGGATTAACAATCTTCCCTGTATCACGGTCGGAAAGTACCGTATCCGTACGAAACTTCGCCTCTAAATTTTCCTCTTTGAAATTCATCAGGAAAATTCCATATATAGTAGGTAATCTATATTGTTTCCCATAAGCGACAAGTGGCTCTCTTGCAGTCATCGAATCCTCAGGAACAGGGACTTCTTTTGAAGAAGGAGATTCTATCTGCCGACTCACAGCACGACAAACATAATAAAGTGTACGATCTAGAAAATTACTGTGCCAACGGTTCTGCATCTCCACAATAATATACTCACCACTCGCTGTACGGCAATAAAGATCATAAATGATACCTTTGTCACTCACATTGTCCGCATGATCTTCCTTATCGAGAAAAGTAAGTTCTGTAATATGATGTTCGCCCGTAAGTAATTCGTTCAACAAAGTGATGAGCAAATTCTTACTGGCCGGTTGACCAAAAATAATTTTAAATCCTATGTCAGTAAAAGGATTGACGTATTTGGACATGATATTCTATTTTTATAGCAAAGATAGCTATTTAAATCCATAAATATGAGGAACCATCCTAATCTTTACGGATTTATAGCCTTTTATAGTAAGGGGATTCTCTTTCAATTCCTCTAAATAAATAAGAATAATGTTCTATTTTTCAGATTAAAGAAGAAAACAGGACTACTGAAAAAAGTAATCCAGAATCAGAAGCATCCATATTATCACATATATATGCATATTACCGACACAATACAGTATATATTTCCAAAGAATATGCACTTTCTTTAAAGAAATAAGTGACTTTCCTCGGTGAGAAAGGAAGTGTTCCTCACCGAGGAACGCCCTATTCCTCACCGAGGAAGCTCTCCATAGTCACCGACCAAGCCATAAAAGCCCTCGAAAAAGGCTATTTATAGGCTAGTTAATCATTATATGCGAACAGAAAGAAAATAATAAAGCGAGCCATATACTCACAATAAGTAAACATATGAATAGCAAATAAGAGAATTAGTTATTTTTTAGACAGGAATTACCTAATATCACAAACAGACATACATTCTTTCATCTAAAATGCAGAGCATTTTTTCCCTCATCACAAACAAGTGACCGATATATCAAAAACAGAAAGGATATAATATACAATTTTTCAGATCAGCACATTTTTAATCAAACCTCTCAACAACCATACTCTTTCAAAGCCTGCATCAATTTTGCCCCATTAATGGGTTTCACCAAATAATCATCGCAGCCTACTTCCAAAGCTGCTACCCTATCGGCTTCAAAAGCATGGGCAGTCAACGCGACAATTGGAATACGGGTATTGAACTTCCGAATCTCAGCAGTAGCAGTACGTCCGTCCATTATCGGCATTTTCATATCCATCAACACAAGGTCAATCGACTGGCTTTGTACAATTTCAACAGCTTTCTGACCATTTGGCGCATGCAATAATTTACATCTGTTTTTCAACAGTGAAGACACTAAAGAAAAATTGCTTTGAATATCTTCTGCTACCAGAATAGTCTTCTGCTCTTCTTCCTCCTCTTTGGCAGCCATTGCAGCATCCTTTCTAAGCTTCCTTCCGTTTCTCTGTTGAGAAGCAGCCGCCCCATCCTCATCTACTTCATTTATATATGGTAGAATAGCCCAAAAGAAAGAGCCTTTTCCATATTCCGACTCAAATCCGAGACTCCCCCCACAAGCTTCGACAATAGCTTTGCAGATAGATAAACCAAGACCGGTTCCCTGAGCAAACTCATCCAGTTTTTCAAACCGATAGAATACTTTATCTTTTTTATCTTCCGGTATACCGATACCTGTATCACGTACATAGATACGTATCCCCTCTTCCACTTCTTCATATCCCATCTCGATAGTTCCTTCCGGGGTATATTTAATAGCATTTGTCACATAATTCGTGAAGATTTGGGTAAAGCGTTTCTTGTCTAATTTTACCATACAGGTAGTATAAGGATTAATAGAGACCAAACGAACCTGAGAATTTTTAACACGCCATTGCATGGAAGTTGCCAATTCATCAAAATAAACAGCCAAATCAAACTTTTCATACTTCAATTCTACCGACCCGGCTTCTATTTTCGAAAGGTCTAATATATCATTAATCAATTTCAATAACAGATCATTGTTCGTATTAATGATTTTGCTGTACTCTTCTTTCTCGGACGGATTATCTGTTATCATCAACAAATCTGAGAAACCAACAATCGCATTCAACGGAGTACGAATCTCATGGCTCATATTCGCAAGAAAGGCGGATTTCAATTTATCAGATTGCTCTGCTTGTTTCCTTGCCTTTTCCAGCTCACCTATCATATGTTGACGTTCCGTCACATCATCCACCCGGATTACCACACCCTCTATCTCCCCTAAATCGTTATATACAGGGGTAGCGAATACTTCGATAGTGTGTTCATTATTGAGAAAGAACTGAATAGTCTCTACCTGACCGGATTTACGGGCACGTTGCATCACACAATTCTCACAAGGAGCAGTACGATTATAAGCAGTTTTATAGCAAAACTCCCCCTTTTTGTAAGCCTCATAAGAAAGACTCCTGCTACAAAGCGATACGTTTTCCCACTGTACAATATAATCATTAGTAATATAAGCTAGTCCGGAATTGGCATTGTTCAGCACCAATTCGTTATGACGAAGCAACTCTATCATCTTCTGCTCACTCTCGATTAACTCCTTTTTCGAACGTATGGCATCTTCGTAAAGATTTTCATACTTACGCTGCCATAAAACACGTTCAGTAACATCCTGTGTGATTACCAGATAATTCGTAATCTTACCGACTTCATTGAATAGGGAAGAAACTGTAATTTCAAAATGTTTGGTGCCGGACAGATAGGTTGGAAAACAACTGCGTAACTTATCGAAATCATACTCTACTGTGAGATGTACGGTTTCGCCATTCATTATTTGTTGTTTGTCTTTACCGGAAAGACTCGGAATATCGAACAGGCTACGTCCCAAAAGTTCTTCCCTGTTTTTTACCCCCATCGATTGCAATTCTGTATGGTTAACTTCAACCATGAAACCACTTTTATCGTATAACTCCAGACCGACGGATAGATTCTCAAAGATATTATACAATAAACTATCAGCTACCCCACTAATTAAAGCTAAGGGAGATTCATTTCTCATGCTACAAAATTTATGTAGTTCAACAATATTGTTTGTTTTATACAGGCAAACTTACATAAATCTTTTATACTTCGATAAAAAAGAGGTCAGAAAGTCCCTTTAGGTATCCTTATAGAGCACTTTGGTAGTAATGCCCTCATTCTAAAACCGCAAATCTTTTACAAATTCTTCCGCTTTGGCCAATGTCTCCGGCTTGCCGATATCAATAAGTTGCAATTTCTCAGACAGATACCCAAAAAAGTCCGTTTGCCGACAGGTAGCAAGATAAAAATCCATAATAGAGAACTTGCCTTCCCAACGAGGGGCATCCATCCACTGAAAAATGGCAGGAGAAAGAACATGAATACCACTGAATGCATATTCCTGATAAAGTGATTCATCATACTGGAAACCTTCCGGTTTCACTTGTCCCGTATCTTTATTAATCCATCCGCAGAGTTTCCGCCCGGTATCAAAAAGCAGATAACGGGAAGTTTTGCGCCGGCTGGCCAATAAAGTAGCGACACCACCATTCTGCAAATGGGATTCGTAGAGTTCTATCAGGTCAGTATCCGAAAGAATATCTACATTGTGCACGAGGAAAGGTTCATTGGAGTTCTCAAAAAAAGTGCGGGCTTTCTTTACTCCGCCCCCTGTATCGAGCAATAGGTCACGCTCATCGGAAATGTGTATAGTAAGTCCGAAATTGTCATTCGCTTTCAAAAAATCAAGTATTTGCTCGCCGAAGTGATGGATATTAATCACTATTTCAGTAAAACCCGATGCTTTCAGTTTCAGGATAACATGCTCCAACATCGGTCGTCCGGCTATGGGAACAAGGGCTTTGGGCATCGTATCGGTCAGTGGTTTCAGCCGGCTACCCAAACCGGCTGCAAATATCATTGCTTTCATACGATATCTTTTATACGGTTGCTTCGAACGTGCGCTCTATATTCTGTTCGCGGTGCACCAGTTCTACTTTTACTCCGAACTTCTGATTCAGGCGTTCCGCCAAATGCTGTGCCGAATATACGGAACGGTGCTGCCCGCCGGTACAACCGAAGCAAACGGACAAGTTACTGAATCCGCGTTCCATATAACGTTTCACGGAAGCATCCACCAAAGCATAGACATTATCGAGGAAACGAAGTATTTCACCATCTTCTTCAAGGAAAGTAATTACCGGCTCATCCAATCCGGTGAAAGGTTTGTAGCGTTCATATTTGCCGGGATTATTCACGGCACGACAATCGAATACATAACCACCGCCATTGCCTGTCGGGTCTTCAGGGATTCCTTTTTTATAGGCAAAGCTCATTACTTTCACTGTCAGTTGACGCTTTTTCAAATCGTCCGTAAACTGTTTCAGGCCGGTGAGTTCACGCAATACTTTACAGAGATACGGATATTCCGGATAGTCTTCTTTCAACAGTTCACGCAGGTTTGCGATGGCATAAGGAACACTCTGAATAAAATGGGGCTTTTTCTCGAAATAACCACGGAAGCCGTATGCTCCCAATACCTGCAAGGTACGGAAAAGAACAAAGTGGCGAAGCTGGCTGTAAAAATAAGGCTCGTCAATCGGCTGGTATTTGCGAAGGGCTTCTATGTATTCCTGCAAGAGTTCTTTGCGAAGGCTATCGGGATATTTCGCTTTGGCCTGCCACAAGAAGGAAGCAATATCATAATAGAACGGTCCCTTGCGCCCGCCCTGGAAGTCAATAAACCAAGGCTGCCCGTCTTTTATCATCACATTGCGGCTCTGAAAATCACGATACATGAAAGTGGCGGAAGAACTGCGCAGCAGGACATCAGTCATTTTCTGGAAATCATCTTCCAGTTTGTCTTCCTGAAACTCCATTCCGGTAGCTTTGAGAAAACAATATTTGAAGTAGTTCAAATCCCAAAGGATAGAGCGCTGATTGAACTCCGGCTGGGGATAGCAACGGGAAAAATCGAACCCGTCGGCTCCGGCAAACTGAATGGCGGGAAGCAGACGAATCGTTTTGCGAAGCAACTCTTTCTCTTCTTCGGAAAATACGCTGGTGGCACGCCCTTTCTCAATAGCATGAAACAACAGAGTGTCACCTAAATCTTCCTGCAGATAATAGGTCTTGTCTTCCGACACAATATGAACTTCGGGAATAGGCAGACCGTTTTTGCGGAAATGCCCTGCCATATAAAGAAAGGCTTCATTTTCGTCGACAGAAGTTCCATACACTCCGATTAATGTTTGTACGCCCGTCAGCCGGAAATACCGGCGATTGGAACCGGAAGAGGGCAATTCTGTTATATTTTCAGAGGGAACGCCCGTATATGCCTGATAAAGTTTCTGTAGTTCTTCGGTAATCATAGTCGTATATTTTCGAGCAAAGATAGGGATAAAAACCAAAAATAAGAGTCCCGATTCTACTAATATTCATCCGAATATATTATCTTTGTTTCAGTTTAACTGACCTGATTCCATGAAAAAAAGAATCTTTATACTACTATGCGTAGCATTTATCACACAGTTTGCCGGTATTCTCCCCCTTCAAGCCGGACATTATTACTATAAACAAATCTCTCTGAAAGACGGATTGCCGTCCACCGTGCGGTGTATCCTAACAGATGAACAAGGCTTTGTGTGGATAGGAACACGCTCCGGACTGGGACGATATGACGGGCATGAACTTAAAAAATACGTTTATCAAGCTGACAATCCTCACTCCATTCCTCATAATTTAATCTATCAGATGATAGAAGACAAGCAAAATAACATCTGGATTCTGACAGACAAAGGAGTGGCACGCTATCAACGGCAGAGCGATGATTTCTTTATACCGACAAATGAAACCGGAAATAACATCATCGTTTATTCTGTTTGCCTGACAAAAGACGGAGTCTTGTTTGGTTCGAAAAACAAGATATTCTTCTACAATTATCAGGATGCCTCTTTTCGTCTCCTGCAATCTTTCGACTTGGAACCGAATTACAATGTCACCCTGCTGAGTCTTTGGGATGAACATACACTGCTCTGTTGCAGCCGATGGCAGGGCTTGCTCCTGCTCGACTTAAAGACCGGAAAATGCATCCGTCCGCCTTTCGATTGCGGAAAAGAAATTATGAACGTATTTATCGACTCACAAAAAAGGATATGGGTGGCTCCTTACAATGGGGGATTGAATTGCTTCACCCGTGACGGCAAGTTGCTGGCAACCTATACTACCTGTAATTCATCTCTAAGCAACAATGTTGTATTAAGTCTCGCCGAACGGGAAGGGCAAATATGGATTGGAACAGACGGTGGCGGCATCAATATCCTCGATCCGGAAACGGGACGTTTTTCTCTTTTGGAACATATCCCCGGAAGGGATAACTATTCGCTTCCCGCCAACTCTATCTTATGTCTTTACAACGACCGGAACAATAATATGTGGGCAGGCAGTATCCGAAACGGGTTAATCAGCATCCGGGAAGTTTCCATGAAGACCTATACGGACGTATTACCCGGCAGCGACCGTGGACTAAGCAATGCAACCGTTCTTAGCCTTTTCCAGGAATCCGAAAACCGAATCTGGATAGGTACGGACGGCGGCGGCATAAACCGTTTCGACCCACTCACGGAAAAGTTCACCCATTACCCTTCGACCTGGGAAGATAAGGTAGCTTCCATCTGCCCGTTTACTTCCGGCAAATTATTGATTTCCCTTTTCTCGCAGGGAGTATTCATTTTCAATCCGGCAACAGGAGAAAAACAGCCTTTCACCATTGTCGATGCTGAAACAAACGCTCGTCTCTGCAACCGGGGAAAAGCTGTGAATTTATTACAAAACACACCGCATAGTATCCTATTTCTAGGGGAGCATGTCTATAAGTACAACCTGAAAGAGCAAACTTTCAGCATCGCTACAGAGCAGGAAGGACAAGATATTATCGGGGCACTGCTGCCAATCGGCAATTATCAGGATTATACTTATCTGAGCGATACAAAACATATCTATGAACTGGATAACCGTACAAACTGGCTGAAAGCCCTGTACTCTTGTCAGAAAGACATGATTATCAACTCTGTTTCACGGGACGAAGAAGGCAATTTCTGGATTGGAAACAATTACGGATTGGTGCATTACAGCCCCAGTACAAAGACAGAGACGCCGATACCGACTTCCCTGTTCGGTGAAATCACCTTGATAGTATGCGACCAGCAAGGAAAAGTATGGATAGGAGCCGACAGCATGCTATTCGCCTGGTTGATTAAAGAAAAGAAGTTTGTTCTGTTCGGAGAATCGGACGGTGTTATTTTGAACGAATATCTTTCCAAACCGCAATTGTTAAGTATGCAAGGAGATGTATATATGGGTGGAGTAAAAGGTCTGCTACATATCAACAGCAAGCTTCCTTTAACGACATCCGAACTTCCTCAACTCCAGTTGTCAGATGTCATTATCAACGGCGAATCCGTTAATGATGAACTAAGCGGCCATCCGAAAGGAATCTCCGTCCCCTGGAACAGTAATATTATCATTCGAATCATGTCAAAAGAGGAAGATATTTTCCGTCAAAAAGTATATAAATACCAGATAGAAGGACTAAACGACCAACAAATCGAATCTTACAACCCCGAACTGGCTATACGTTCCCTGCCACCGGGAAGTTATAAAATCATGGCTTCCTGCACTGCTAAAGATGGTAGCTGGATTCCTAATCAGGAAGTGCTGGAACTAACCATTCTTCCGCCCTGGTATCGTACATGGTGGTTCATCCTTAGCTGTGCAGTTTTCATTACCGCCGTCATTATAGAAACTTTCCGAAGAACATTGAGACGAAAGGAGGAAAAGTTAAGGTGGGCTATGAAAGAGCACGAACAACAGGTGTATGAGGAGAAAGTACGTTTCCTTATCAATATCAGCCACGAACTTCGCACCCCATTGACATTGATACACGCTCCACTCAGCAGGATATTGAAATCGCTCTCTTCCGATGACGGTCAATATCTTCCGTTGAAGGCTATTTACAGACAGTCACAACGCATGAAGAACCTGATAAACATGGTGCTTGATGTACGTAAAATGGAAGTTGGAGAAAGTAAAATGCAGATACAGCCTCATCCATTCAACCAATGGATTGAGCATATTTCACAGGACTTTATCAGCGAGGGTGAAGCCAAGAATGTACGAATCCGCTATGAACTCGACCCACGGATTGAAACCGTCAGCTTCGATAAGGACAAGTGCGAGACTATTTTAAGCAACCTGCTTATTAACGCACTGAAACATAGTCCCGAGAATACGGAAATTACAATTACTTCGGAATTACTTCCCGAAGAAAGCAGAGTACGTGTCTCTATTACCGACCAGGGAAACGGATTGCAGCAGGTAGATACCCGGAAGCTCTTTACCCGCTTCTATCAGGGAACGGGCGAACAAAGCGGAACGGGAATCGGGCTATCTTATTCTAAAATTCTAGTTGAGCTGCACGGCGGTTCCATCGGTGCCCGTAATAACCAAAAAGCAGGTGCTACTTTCTTCTTTGAACTGCCACTGAAACAGGAAACCGAAGAAATTATCTGCCAACCCAAAGCATATCTGAACGAACTGATTAGTGACGACAAGAATGAAAATATACCGGATGAAAATAATTTCGATACAACTTCCTACACGATTCTGGTAGTGGATGATAATCCCGACCTGACGGATTTCCTGAAGAAATCATTAGGGGAATACTTTAAGCGCATAGTGATTGCTTCGGACGGTGTGGAAGCACTACAACTTATCAAGAGCCATGCCCCGGATATTATAGTCAGTGATGTGATGATGCCGAGAATGAACGGATACGAACTTTGCAAAAACATTAAAGAAGATATTACTATCAGCCACATTCCTATCATCCTGCTGACGGCAAGGGATGATAAACAAAGTCAGTTGAGCGGCTACAAGAATGGAGCGGATGCCTATCTGACAAAACCTTTCGAAATAGAGATGCTGATGGAAATCGTCCGCAACCGTTTGAAAAACCGGGAATCCACCAAGAAAAGGTATCTGAATGCCGGATTAATTCCCGCAGCGGAAGAAAGTACGTTCAGCCAGGCAGACGAGACTTTCCTGTTGAAACTGAATCAAATCATTCAGGAGAATTTGGACAGCAGTGGTTTAGATGTTACATTTATCTGTAAGGAGATAGGGATGAGCCGGGCTTCGCTTTATAATAAGCTGAAAGCTCTGACCGATATGGGAGCCAATGATTATATCAATAAATTCCGGATGGAAAAAGCGATAACGTTAATCATAGGCACGGAAATGTCATTTACGGAAATCGCCGAGAAGGTGGGATTTACAACTTCACGCTATTTCAGTACGGCTTTCAAACAATATACGGGAGAAACGCCGACACAGTATAAGGAAAAGCAGAAACAGGAAAGGAAAAAAGAGTAACGAACAGCTACACGGGAAATACATATTTTTCAGGCACGGATTACACGGATTACACGGTTTTTGATTAATCAATCTCTTAAAACCGTGAAATTCCGTGTAATCCGTGCCTAATAATTTTAATATATTGCAAGTTTCATTGCCTACTCAACCATTCACTTTCTTATAGTCTTCCAGGAATTTCTTCAATCCCGAATCCGTCAACGGATGATTCAATAAGCCCTTGATAGCACTCAACGGACAAGTAGCAACGTCCGCTCCCACTTCCACACATTCGATGATATGCTTCGTATTACGGATAGATGCAGCCAGTACCTGCGTCTTGTAATCATAGGTGCGATACATACGTACAATATCGCCGACAAGCCCTACTCCATCTTCACAAATATCATCCAGACGTCCGACAAAAGGTGAGACATAGGTAGCTCCGGCTTTAGCCGCCAACAGTGCCTGTCCTATGGAAAAGACCAATGTGCAGTTTGTACGGATTCCTTTCTCCGTGAAATACTTGATAGCTTTGATACCATCGGCAATGCAAGGCACTTTCACTACGATATGCGGATTAAGAGCAGCCAGTTCTTCGCCCTCGCGAATCATACCTTCATAATCGGTTGCAATCACTTCGGCACTCACGTCGCCTTTGACAATCTCACATATCTTGATATAATGTTCACGCTGATTCTGCGTGCCCTTGATACCTTCTTTCGCCATCAGCGAAGGGTTGGTAGTCACTCCGTCAAGTACTCCGAGGTCATACGCCTCTTGAATCTGCTCCAAATTGGCTGTGTCAATAAAAAACTTCATACTTCTAATTTTTAATGGTTAACTATCTAATAGTCAAAGATAAGAATTTATTTCCATTCATCCGGAATTAAGCAATTGTTATTTCCGGGTCGAGATATACATCTTGGATGGTGTTCAACAACTCTACGCCTTCATTCATCGGTTTCTGGAACGCTTTACGTCCGCTAATCAATCCCATACCACCGGCACGTTTATTGACCACAGCAGTAATGACAGCATCACGCAAGTCAGATTCTCCATGAGACTCTCCACCGGAGTTAATCAATCCTACACGTCCCATATAACCATTGGCTACCTGATAGCGGCAAAGGTCAATCGGGTGTTCGGAGCTTAGTTCGGTGTACATACGCTCATCAATCTTACCGAAGCCGATAGCTTTAAAACCACCATTATTAGTAGGAAGTTTCTGTTTCACAATATCCGCTTTGATAGTGACTCCCAAACGGTCGGCCTGTCCGGTAAGGTCAGCAGCGGAATGATAGTCTACAGCACCTTTCTTGAAATCATTGTTACGCAGGTAGCACCAAAGAATGGTTGCCATACCCAGTTCGTGCGCATATTCAAAAGCCTCGGCAATCTCTACCAACTGGCGACGGCTCTGTTCCGAACCGAAATAGATGGTTGCTCCTACAGCTACCGCTCCCATATTCCAAGCCTCTTTAACAGTACCGAACAAGACCTGGTCGAAGCTGTTCGGGTAAGAAAGCAACTCATTGTGGTTCAGTTTCACGATGAAAGGTATTTTATGGGCATATTTACGTGCCACGGAACCAAGAATTCCGAACGTGGAAGCTACTCCATTACAGCCGCCTTCAATAGCCAGTTTCACGATATTTTCCGGGTCGAAATAAATCGGATTCGGAGCAAAGGAAGCACCGGCAGTATGCTCTATATCCTGGTCGACGGGAAGTATGGATACATACCCTGTATTTGCCAGACGTCCGTGCCCCAACAGGGTTTGCAAACTGTTCAATACGCGTATGTTCCGGTCGGAATCAATCCAAACCTTATCTATTGTATTGGGAGACGGAATATGAATCAATGACTTATCAATGGTTTCGCAAGTGTGATCCAAATAATAATTGGCTTTATCTCTTAGTAATTCAACTACTTTACTCATAACTTTGTTTTTTTAATGTATAACTATTCTATTTTTTCTTCCCCTGATTCGCTACTGCATCCATCAGCTTCTTTATTTCTTCGGGATTTCCGAGGAAATAATCATTAGCCACGTTCAGGTTTTCGTCAAACTCGAACACGTAAGGCACGGCAGTAGGCAGGTTCAGCTTTATAATATCTTCATCCGAAATATGTTTCAGATGCTTGATGATACCCCTCAAACTATTGCCATGAGCCACCACCAGTAAGGTATGGGCTGTTTTCAGACTGGGAAATATATCCGATTCCCAATAAGGCATAATACGTTCGATGGTATCTTTTAATGATTCAGTACGGGGGAGTTCGGCATCGGGAACTTCATGGTAACGATAATCGAAGCGCGGGTTTCTCAAATCATTCTCCGCAAGCGGATTAGGAGCTATATCGTAGCTACGACGCCATACGAGCACTTGCTCTTCACCATACTTCTCGGCAGTTTCCGCTTTATTCAGTCCCTGCAACTCTCCATAATGCTTTTCATTCAAGCGCCAGTTTTTCTCTACGGGAATCCAGTCCAGATCCATCTTGTCCAGCACACAGTTCAGTGTCTTTACAGCTCTTTTCAGATAAGAGGTATAGGCTTTATCGAAATTGAATCCATATTCTTTCAGTGTCACACCGGCTTTCTCCGCTTCGGCAACTCCTTTTTCGGTCAGGTCTACATCCGTCCAGCCCGTAAAACGGTTTTCCTTGTTCCAGGCACTTTCTCCATGACGAAGCAATACTATCTTTTTCATTCTTATAAATCTCCTTTCTTCTTTTTACATATAGAACATTTTGCTTCTCTACAAAGTTCACCAAAGAATGAATAGTTATCAATACCCGGAAAAGATGATTCTTTCAGTATATCAGTAAAATATAGGGAATATGTATATAAAAAATAAACTCACCTTTCCCCGAAAGGAAAAGCAAGTTTATTCAAGAAAAAGAGAGAATTTATATGTCCTGAAAATCTATCCCGATTTTCCGTTTTCTCTTAAAAGGCCATTGCAGAAACAGACGTGTCAGCGTTTTTACCATAATACGCTTCTTTTGTCTTCTTGATGTCACGTAGCAAAGCCGCATAATGGCGATAATTCAAATCACCTTCCTTACAAACAGCGAGCTGCTTTTCCACATATTCTTCAACCTTGTCAAAATGCGTTTCTACAAAGAGCAGGATATCAGAGCGGTTGAATGTCGCATTCGCATTGGCGATATCCTTACTTTCGGGATTCATCATACGTCCGATAAATGTCAGATAAGACCGTTGCAACTGGCGACGGAGATTATTTTCCAGCTCATTGGAAGCATTCAAAGGTTTCCATATCGCAGTGAACACATCATTCAGATATTCATCAAGCGGATACGGTTCCGAACCGCACAAAGAAGCCGAATAGATATTATACAACATCCCCGGTGCAAGCAATAGAGCGACTAAGGAACTTTGGCGGTCACGAATTTCGTCCATAGGTTTGACTCCCGTACAACTCACCACCTTATCGGGATAAAGCCAAAGCGGAGCCTCGAACAGATTGCGTCCCAGCCATTCAACAGCCTCTTTCTGTACACTACGCGGCAGGTAATCATAAGGTTTCATCCCTGGCAGATTATTAGAATAACGCCCCCCCAGGTTCTTCTGCACTTGCAGGGTATATTTCAGATGTTGGGCACGGACTGATTTATAAATCGTATTCAAGTCATCATACTGACCGTCAGGCTGCGCTGTCCAAGTCATTATATTTTCCATCACCCTTTTCAGATTCTTTATACCATATTCATTCGCCTTCATATTATTATCGCCCAAATCCTCACTTTGGCTGCGCGGGTCAGCACCTTTCCCTTCGTCACCGATAAACAACAGGCGATGGTCACCCTGAAGCTTTTTCGTGACTTCGGCACGTAATACTGTTTTCTCCTTAAAGGGGTCTTTAAATTCAGGACGATATTGGTAACCCCATTTTATTGCCCATTTGTCATAGTCGCCTATACGGGGGAAAAGCCCTTTTTCCGAAATCCGGTCTTCAGGCTGTGCCACATAATTAAACCGTGCATAATCCATTATTGACACCGTGTGGCCATTGGCTTCCACCCAAGCCTTGTCACGCAACTTTTCTACCGGCGTAGCCGAACTTGCCGCCATGTTGTGACGCAGACCGAGGGTATGCCCCACTTCGTGCGAGGAAACGAACTGAATCAACTTACCCATCAATTCGTCATCAAAGGTCATTGTCTGCGCACGCTTATCCAAAGGTCCGCACTGCACCATATACCACTTTTTAAGTAAGTTCATCACGTTGTGATACCAGCAAATGTGGCTTTCCATGATTTCTCCGCTACGAGGATCCACAATGCGCGGCCCATAAGCATTCTCATTTTCCGACGGCAGATAACGCAATACGCTATAACGTGCATCATCCAAGCTCATAGTAGGATCATTCGGCCATTCTTTAGCCATGATGGCATTTTTGAATCCGGCAGCTTCAAAGGCCGCATTCCAGTCGTTCACACCCGCTTTGAGGTAAGGTATCCATTTCTTCGGTGTTGCCGGGTCTATATAATATACAATGGGGCGTTTCGGCTCAGTAAGTTGTCCCCGACGATACCGTTCCGGGTCTTTCGGTTCCAACCGATAACGCTGGACAATAGCTCCGCGTACAGTAACCTGCTGGTTATCTGAAAACTCTGTTATCGGATTTTGGAAGAATCCCACCCGTTCGTCCGCCAGTCGTGGCTGCATGGGTTCTTTAGGCAACATTACCATGCTGGTATTCAATTTCACAGTTACCGAACCTGTTGCAGTAGCCGGCAACTTGCCGGAAGTGACATTGTAAGTGCGCAAGGTTGTCACCTCTACATTAATAGGATACGTCTTGATGGTATCCATAAATGTACGATCCTGTACCAAAGAACCGATACTAAGAATGGAACGGTCACTTGATGTAAAGCCACACGTCTTGTTATCGCTCAAAAGAAACTTGGACACATTGACAAGCTGCGCCTGAGTTTCCGGGTTTCTACCGATAACATCGAATTTAGCAATAACCGGATCTACCGTCGATTGCTTCAACGCTTCCGCTATCTTATCACCCGGACGGGCAAACTGTGACTGTACATACTCACGCAGAAAGAGAATCTTATCGTTATGTTGTTCCCAATAAACCACGCTCCGGTTCACCTCTTCGCCACTAATCATCTTGAAGCCTTGCGGCACGGCTTTAAAACGGGTAACAACCAACAATAACCGTCCCAACAAAGAATCCGGCACTTCAAAATACCAGTCATCTTTGATATGACGTACTGTAAACATCCCCTCACATTCACTGCCGCCTTCTTTCAGCAGTTTTTCATAAGGTGTAGTTTTCTTGACAGTGTCTTTCTTAACTGTATCTTCACGGACTCCCAGACCCTTCTTCCTAAATTCCAGCAGACTGGTATCGCTTGCCTGTACTTCGGCTCCTTGCAACGCCCAAAGCACCAATACAATTATCATCAAAATCTTTTGCATTGTTTTCCTGATTTATTTTATTCGTTAGTATTCAGTGTCAGATTCGGATTCTTTTCACGGGCAGCCATCGGGAACGGAATGATATACAAACGTGAATCCGGTTTCAACGTATATGTTTTCTGCTCCACATCTGTGGTAACCAACGGGAAAGTGCGGGTTATCGTCTTCGCATAGTCGGCTTCCGTATTGAATCGTTTCAAATCCCAGAATCGGCTGAATCCGAAGAGCAGTTCTTTACGACGCTCATTGATGATTTCCTGTATCATCTCACGTTGTGTAGCTGGTTCTGGCAGTACTGCTTCACTCCCCTTGATACGTTTCTCGCGCAACAAGTTCAGTACTTTGACAGCCCCGGATAAATCGTTTAACCGTGCATTAGCTTCTGCCAAAATCAAATAAACTTCGGCAGTACGCATACCTACAGCCATGTATTGAAACTTAGAATAGGTAAGGGCAGTATTCCATAAAGCAGCTCCGGAACCCTCGTCAAAATAATACTCAAGATTACCGGTCGTTTTGAAGAATAGGTTCAAACGCTCGTCATTATCTCCGAAAAGCTGTACCAGTTCCGGACTAATCATACCATAGGTATAAGCAGGATTGTCCGAGGTGCTACCCATATAAGCATAATTCAACACTTCCGGGTTGCCACCTTTGGCATAAGTTGAAACCTTAGTCGGCCCCCCGACGGCATCCAAAGCTATATAATCTATCAAGGCATTGTTCCGTTTCAAAGATTCCTCCGCCGCATCCTTAGCTTTTTTCCAGTCACGGTGGAACAAGTAAACGCGTGCCGCCAATGCATAGCCGAATGCTTTCGACGGATGATATACATTCACCGGTTCTTCCTGCAGATAAGGTAACGCATCCTCGATATCCTTGATGATAAAGTCATAGACTTGGGCAACAGTAGCTTTGGTAGGAGTCGCTTCCAAGTCATATTCGCTGACAATAGCAATACCACCGTCAGTGGCTGCTGTCTCCGGATTATAGGCTTTAGCAAATGTATTCACTAGAATAAAATGATCCCACGCACGCATGATTTTTGCTTCCGCTTTAGCCAGTTCCTTCACATCCTTGTCACCTGTACTATGATCTACCAATGAAATCACGATGTTAGAGCGTAAGATGTATTGATAACAGTTTGCATACAGATTATTATCACTTAATTCTTTACGATCGGCATCCTCATTAAAAGTCATATTGATTCCATCAGAGGAAAGATATTCCTTGCCGATAATATTCGATTCTTTTGACCAGACATTATCACTCAACAAAGCAAAAGATGACGGATAATAACTCCGGTTCGGCAAAGCCACCAATTCATAATAAGTCTCAGTAGAGTCCACAGTCTTCTTTCCTGTAGGGGTAATATCCACGTAATTCTCGCAAGCCGCAAATCCCAAGATAAGCAGAACCGGCAATATATAAAGTAATTTACGCATATCCTATATTCTTTTTAAATAATTAGAAACTTGTTGATAATCCGATAGAATAAGTCTTGGGTGAAACCATGCCGCGTGTGCCGCTGTTCAATCCGTAGCTTTCCGGGTCAATGTCGCTTCCTGCCTTACACCAGGTAAACAGGTTGTTCACTTGCAACTTCAAATTCAATGAATTAAGCCGGATTTGACGGCAGATACCAGACGGCAAACTATACCCCAGACTCAAGCTACGCAATTTCACATAACCGGCATCTTTCACATTAATATCACCATATTGCCACCAATCCTGGAAAGTACTTGCGTAAGTTTTAACCTTTGTGGGCATATCAATATACATACGTACATTTGCATCCGGTGCATCCGCACTCCAACGGTTGGTTATGTCTTTCAACGTCTGGCTTCCCACCTGGTCACTCATACTTACCACACTATTACGCAGTTTGTTACCGCCTGCATATACAAAGAAAGCATTCAAGGCAATTCCCTTGTAGCTAAGTCTCAAGGACACTGCTCCATTGAATTTCGGAGTCAACGAGCCAAGATTTACAAGATTCTCAGTACCTTTCAGTGACGATCCGGTAGTAATATTGGCAACCGTACCATCCTCGTTGAACGTCACCAGGTCGTTTCCGTCCTTATCCACCGCTACCGGATATCCATTTTCAATACGGTCTATACGGTAAGCCCAAAGCGTATTATAACTGGTTCCCTCCATAAAGTAGTTCTGCGGGCTCATAATAAAACTTGTCGAAGTGTCCGAATCACTATGATCCACCTTTAACATCTTGTTCTTGTTATGGGCAAAGTTGAAATCAACAGCAAAATTCCAGTCCTTCTTCCTGATGAGATTGGCAGTAAGAGAAAATTCGATACCCCGGTTGCGCATCTCACCGTTGTTCACTACACGTGATTTAGCCCCCAATGTAGGATCCATGTAGCGGCGTACAAGCAAATCAGATGAGTGGCGGTTGTAATACTCCAAACTACCATTGACCAAATTATTGAAAAGACGGAAATCCAGTCCCACATTATAAGTGGCTGTTTTCTCCCAACGGAGTTTCGGGTTCGGAAGATCATCATCATCATAAGTCAGGTAAGTCGTCTTGATCGGATTGCTCTGGGTCTTCTGCTTTACTACAAAATAGGTAGTCGAACTCTGATCCACATTACCGTTGATACCATAGGTCATACGTGCTTTCAGGAAGTCGAGCCAAACAATATCTTTCATAAATGACTCTTCCGACATAATCCAGGACGCCCCGACAGACCACAAGGGATGACGCTGGTTACGGATATCAAGTCCGAACAAGTCCGCCTGATCCCAGCGGATACTTCCGGATACATTATAACGGGACAAATAAGAATAACTTGCATTGGCATAAAAAGATGCATAACGATGACGTGATTCTTGCAACGTAGGCGACAGGCCACTCAAAGTAATCGTATTGCCGGAAAGTGCACTGGTTCCTACACCGTCACGGTATGCCTGCCAATCTATAATGTCAGAAGTCAGTGTCTGAGGATCGTATCCATACATTAATTGCCGTGTAGGTTTCGGAATCTTATTTTCCCTGAATTCAAGTCCGGCAATGGCAGTCACTGTATGATTCTTCCAACTTTTGTCAAAGTCTATCTGGTTACGTACAGTATAACGGTTACTGCTCAACTCATCTTGAAAGAACCGTCCGCCTTTCGGCATTGCCGAATTTCCATTCGTATCAATCATAGAGTTGTACGTCATACGCATCAAATAGGAGTCCTCCGCATCAAACACTTCACTCTTGCTATGATTCCATTCATATTGATACATGAAGTTATATTTAAACATCTTCAGGAATCGTGCCTGCAAACTGACAAACGGGCGGATGCTGACATTACGTGATTTAGCAGCACCTTCACCCAATGCATCAAGCACATTAAAACCAAATGTTTTATAAGGTGAAACACCTTCCGCCTTGTTCACGACACTTCCATTGTAAGCTCCACCCGAATATCCACTTACATTTACATAAGGAGAATTATAACGGTTACCATCGGCATCCATTATCCTTTCATAACGTTGTTGCATAGTGTAACTGGTAAACAGGGTATTCGGTGTATCGCTACTTCCCAGACGGGCGTCCACCCCGGCATTCACATTCAACCAACTGGTGATAGCAT
Organism: Bacteroides sp. f07; assembly: GCF_042854785.1. Classification (NCBI taxonomy): domain Bacteria; kingdom Pseudomonadati; phylum Bacteroidota; class Bacteroidia; order Bacteroidales; family Bacteroidaceae; genus Bacteroides; species Bacteroides sp. f07. The sequence continues at coordinate 3,064,247 of NZ_BAABXI010000001.1, forward strand.
AGTTCGACTTATAATACAAGGAGAATTTATTCCTTTTATCATTTATCGTACGCCCCTTGTCATTTTCATAATTGAACGAAAGGAAGTGATTGTTTTTTCCGACTTTCTGCGATACAGACACATTATAACGCTGAGTTACAGCCGTGCGCCAGGCATTGTCACGATATTCTTTATAATAGTCATTATTACGCCACTGATTCAATGTGGCTTCGACTTCACTATTACTTAATGTACCATTCTCCCGATCCAGATAAAGTTGGAACAACGGATTATAGTAGCCAGCCTTATAGCTGGACAAAAAACCGGACGCACTGCCTGATTCGGCTACATTCGCATCAAACACCGCTGTTTGATAATCAATAATGTCGCTTGTAGAAGCCAGGTTCAAACTGTTGAAATTCGGTTTGCTGGTGATGAACCAATCAGCATTGATATTCACATGCGCACCCTCTTCTTTGGCCTGTTTGGTAACTACCACGATAACGCCATTCGCTGCCAAAGCGCCATAAATACTGGCTGCTGCGGCATCTTTCAAGACAGTAATGCTCTCTACATTATAAGGATTTATTTCACTCAAAGTCAGGTCGGTCGGCATGTCATCCACTACGATTAGCGGTTTTGTGCCTATCTTATCTGAGAATGTACCTACACCACGAAGGATGGGACTCATATCACCGTTATTCGGATTGATATCCATACGCAGGCCGGCTATTTGTCCTTCCAGAGACGAAGTCAGGTCTGTGTGCATCTGCCTTGTTAATTGTTCGGAATCTATAAAGCCGAAAGAGGCAGTAGAACGTTCGCGGCTAATGCGTTGATAACCAGTCACGACGACATCACCCAGTTGCTGTTTATCTTCATGCATAATCACATTGACATGAGTACGCCCTTTAATAGATACCTTTTCAGTTTGCATACCGACAAAAGAGACTTCCAATGTGTGGGTTTCCTCCATCACTTTACAAGTGAAATTTCCTTTGATATCGGAAATAGCTCCAAACGGGCTGTCGATTCCCCGGATATTCGCCCCCGGCAACGGATCCCCTTTTTCATCCACTACCCGCCCCTCAATGTTTCTGACTTTACGAGTAGTCGATGCAGGCTTCACTTTACGAACAGTGATAAAATGCTGTTTCACTTCATATTCAAAAGGCTTCCCTTCCAAGATTTTCTGAAGTGCCGCCAAAGGCGCCAACTGGCGTATGCTTACGCTTACCCGGTACGCTCCGACATCTTCACTAGGAAAATTCACCTTATAACCGGACACATTGCTGAACTGCTTCAAAGCCTCTCCCAGTGACGCTTCCTTTAGTTCCAAAGAAATTAATTTGCTGTCCGTATCTTGTGCCCGTCCATGCAGGGCAGTTACAAACATCAGCAATAAGAAAGCGACTTTCATCCATACGACCTTTCTCATTGCCTTTTTGTAAGACAATGTAATTTGTTGCTTTTTCATAAGAGTTGTATTTGTAAAGTTATATATGTTTAATCGTAATAGTTCCGTCCTGATAATCTACACGTACTTTTTCCAGTTTATTCAGCAGTTCCACCGCCTCGTCCAGGTGGGCGTTGCGGTTCGCCCAAAAGTTCAGGCGGATATTGTATAGTTCCACCCGTTCAAAATCGACATTCACGTTGTACCATCTGCCCAGAGAACTCATAATTTCTTCCAGTGACGAATCTTCAAAATAGAACATTCCTTCTGTCCATGCCGTATAAGTAGCTATGTTGACACACGATATTTTCTCTTCTCCGGTTTCCGTATAGGTCAAGTCCTGTCCGGGTTGAAGCACTACGGACGTAAGGCTGCTCGTGTTGGTCACTTGCACTTTTCCCTGCACCAATGTCACGTGGCGGTCTTCTGTTGTGTATGAACGTACATTGAATTTAGTGCCCAGCACATGGGTATCCATACCGTCGGCACTTACGATAAAGGGACATTTTTCATCCTTTGCCACTTCAAAACAGGCTTCACCTTTCAGCTCTACCCGTCGTTCCTTCCCGTTGAATGCGACAGGATAGCGCAGGCTACTTTCAGCATTTATCCACACTTTAGTCCCGTCGGACAATACCAACAGGAAACTTTTTCCACGTGGTGTAGTCAACGTTTGGCAACAGGTGGTATCCGGTGCCAATGTTTTCCATTCTTTGATATCCATCACACTGTCTTCCAACAGTTGTTGTTCATGATGACCGTCCATTTGCAGCATCACATGTTCTCCACTGACAGTTGCGGCAAAGAATCGCACCGGTTCCTCTTTTTTTATATAGGAAGAAGGAAGTAAAGAAGGTATAAGAAAGGCCAAAACCAAAACGGCAGCCACCGCAGAAGCCGCTACCCAAATACGTGTTTTCGTTTTTGCCTTGCGTCTCCTATCCAGGCTTTCACGCATCACAGCTTCCTTGCAAGCCATCAGGTCGAGAAATAACTCCTTGTTTTCAGGTACGCTAATCCACTGGTTGAACTCTTCCGTCTCCCTTAGTCGCGGTTCCTGTATCACACGCAATGCATAATCTGAATTCTGGTCTGGATTTTCCATCATAGTAATCAACTGTTTATCTTAATACGTAGAGCCAACCGAAATTAATGACACCTAAGAGAGATTTTTTTTCTTGATGGAAATTCAGAAAGAACAAATTGACTGGAAAAACAGGTACAAAAAAGAAACGCAAACCTCATATTTTATGCTATATAACAATATTCAAAGCACAGAACGAAGATAATGCTCTTTTTAGTTGCTTGCATAGATAGAATGACGTATTTTTATTACAATATTATTAAAGAAAATAACAGTGGATGTTTATTGTTTCGCTGTTAGCGTAACGTTAGCAATAAAGTTAAACAAATAAAATATCATCAAATCATGCTAAGTAATAAAGTGATAGACTATTTGAATAAACAAGGTGTATATTCGGAAAAAGAAGATAAAGCATATAAAAAGGCTTTGATAGATTTAGGAATTGATTTAAATAGTGATTTTGCATTCTTTTGTCTTCATACAACGGAAACAAGTTTTAAAGGGCGAGTTGGTAGTATAGATAATATATGTTGGTTTCTTGTATATTCAACTTATGCTCAAAGAGCAGAAACTTTGCAGAATAATTTGGAACTGCCGAAAGAATATCTTCCTTTAGATAGTTTTGAGGCGGAAGGCGTTTTTTTCTATAACCGTAATACAGGAGAAGTTCTCGAAATTGAATTGGGAGAAAAACTAATCAATTTTCAGAATGGAAAGCTGTCTCCACAATGGAAAAACTTCAATTCTTTTTTAGAATGGTATTTGGGATTATAATAAGTTATTGCTAACAAGCGAATGAACCACCCTAACGATCAGTTATTCACAACCCATTAGCAACGAGAGTGTAATCAATATAAAAACAGAAATATGCAAGAGCTTACTGATAGTAAATCTGAAATTCTGATATTTGAGTGTAATAGATTAGAGATTAATCCGAAAGAATATTGAATAGAAATAATAGAAGTTTCATTTATAAAAGGCGATAACTACATTTCAATTTCAAGACTTTCGTATGAGGATGAAACTTATATAGAATACAATGACCAAATAAATTGTTTGTATTCCAACTATAAAGATGTAAAGTTTGAATTGAAAGAGAATATTCTATCTATCCAAGTATTGAACAGTAATAAGAGATATAATATGCCTTGCAAAATACGGATTGTTTTAAATACTAATTGTAATAGCCTCAATGAAACATTTGAAATTTTGCAAGCACCAACAAAAGATTTATAAATGAAAATCCCAAAAAAGATCGATTATTCTCCGAACACTATTGACGATGAAAAAAGAAGAACTAATAATGTGTTTCCCTCTAAATTTGAAAGAGGATGTTCAAGTAGTCATTGATAATTTGAAAATCAAGGACGGAGATATTCATAAGAGGTCATATAACGTCAAAATTAATAATATCCTCTTAACAATACCGGAACGAATTTACTTTAGTGAGCCTGCGTCCGGGAATTTGACTACTATACAGAAATATATTTTAGACTGCATTTTCACCAAACATCATGATGGTTTTATTAGACAGAAGCATTTGCGCAATCTGTTATTCTGTACAGAGTATTGGATAATACCGTTCTGCTTTAGGTTATTAGGTGAATATGTAAAAGATATATTGCCTGACATAAAAGTTCAAATAGATAATAATATTGAAAATTACCTTTACTTTATATCTGAAAATAACGAGTTCTATAATAGAACAAAAAGCCAGATGATTAGCTATTGGAATTGTTATTATAGAAAGGAATATCCAAATCCTAAATCATATATAGGTTTTCAAATTTTTAGTGAGTTAGAAAATGCATATAACAAACGAATAAATATAATGCGAATATGAAATTTGAAGGAATTGATAAAAATAACGCTCACGCAAGAGCAATAGAATTACTGACAGAAGATTTTTTTTGGAGTGCTTCAGATGAATTATCTCCATTTGGTTCAGATGAAGGACATACTGCCTTGTGTGAATTCCGAAAATGGCGTAAGAAAAATAAAAAAATATCTGTTGGATATTGTATTGCCTGGGTTATAGAAAGTGTGGGAGAATTTGACGACTACGATGACTACAACGAAGAAAATCTTGTGGACGAACTCAAGATAAAAAGTCAAATAGATAATGATGAATTTGACGACCAACAATATATTTTCACTCTTGACTCCTCTGTCATTGCAACAGCATTAGGTCAATTAGTGGATGAAGGTTTGATAGAAGTTGATTACAAATATTTTGTTCAAGTGGCTATAAATCGTTTGAGAATTTGGGCTAACTTACATGAAAGTTGGAAGTATAAAAACGAATTTGTCAGACGGTTAAATATAATAGAGAAAGTACTTGAAAAAGCATAAAGCAATCAACAACCCTAACAAGTAAATGAACTCTCCCAACGGTTCACAGGCTTCACCATTCAGATGAACAACTATAAATCAGATATTTATGGTGAAGGGAAGTAGAAAAACAAAGCAAACAACCCTTCACATCCTTCACCTCTTTTTTTCATATGCTATGAGCTAAAGTAAATATGCTATAAGCAAAAAAGAATATGCTATAAGCTAAAACAAATTAGCTTATAGCAAATGACCCATTGGGTATTAACTTTTGAGTTATCAAGTATTAACTCTTGAGCTATAAGGTATTAACTCTTGAATTATCAGGTATTAATACCTTGTTTACAGGAGATATATGCCGTGCGTATTGGACATATAGATCCAATATGCCAGACATATAGCTCCAACACGTCAAACATATATGCCCAACAAATCCATATAAGTGCGTGAAGGGTGTGAAGGGTTATTTACTTTGTTTTTCCTACTTCCATTCACCATAAATATCTGACTTATAACCATTCAGCTAAAGTGTGAAACCTGTGAAGAGCAGGATTCAACATTAAACTGTAATAAGTAAAAAGACACTCAATCGTTTACGGAGTATTTTTAAAGCCCGGGCAATATGGGTTCTGACTGTATTATCACTGATATTTAATATTTCACTAATTTCCGCACATTTCTTTTCATTCAGAAAAAACTCCTCCACTACTATACGCATTTGCGGCGCCATCTGGCGGATACTCTCCTGCATCCGGGCTATTTTATCTTCATAGTCCCGATACTCTTTGGCAGTCCAACCGCTATAAAGTTCTTCCAAGTATCTTTCCGCATTCCGATTAACCACATTCTGATGACGTATGTGGTCAATGCAACGGTTCTTCACCATGACATAAAACAAAGGAAGTAAATCAGTTTCCTCTGTCAACTGCCTACTATTTTCAAGCACAGAGCAAAAGACATCATTCACGATATCCTTTGCACTTTCTCCGTCATTCAACAGATTATATGCATGAATATAGAGTTTCCGCCAATGTTTCCTGTATATTACAGCTATAGCATTTTGGCTATCATTCATGTCTTTCTGATTACTTTTTGCATTTAATTGAGCACAAAGATAGCCAAATAACACAAAAAACAATCAATTCATTAAAAAATATTAGGAGTTACATTCTAATATATTGACGTTTCATTTCTTTTCAAAAAGATGCGGTTTGTAATTGTATTCGGAAGTTCCGATTCATAATGCGTCACCATAATCATGGTTTTATTTTTACGTTGGCAAAAGGCTTCAATAATCTTCTTTACCCGACGACGATTATAAGTATCCAATCCATGAAGCGGCTCGTCCAAAATCAGCAATTCCGGATCTTTGACGAAAGCACGTGCCAACAGAGCCAGACGTTGCTCTCCACTGGAAAGCTGCAAGAAAGGTTTGTCTTTCAAACCGGCAATGCCGAATATATCCATCCACCACTCACAGACAGCCATCTGCTCCGGTTGGGGACGTTTGTACAGTCCGATACTGTCATGCAGTCCGCTAGCTACAATCTCGATAGACGGTAAGTTCTTGAGGTAGGCACGGTGCATCTCGGGACTTACATACCCGATGTGTTTCTTTATTTCCCAAATACTTTCCCCGGTTCCCCGTTTGCGTCCGAAAAGGCTGATGTCGCAAGCGTATGATTGTGGATTATCCGCACAAACCAAACTCAATAATGTAGACTTTCCTGCACCGTTCTCTCCGCTCAACGCCCATTTTTCCCCACGATGCACTGTCCAGTCCAGTTCGTTCAGAATAGTGCGGTCGTCATAGCGGATACTTACCTTATTCAGTTTCACCACTTCGTCCGAATCATAGTTGTTGCCGTCATAAGGCAAATCAATAATTCGTTTCTGCAATTCAGCAAAAGAGATAGCTGCGTCTCTATTGCGGAAAGCGGTCAGGTAGGCTTCGCGTTCCATCTTGGGAAACACTTCCATTTTATCGACAGGGATAACGTGAGTGATAAAGGAAGGTATATCATCCATCATAGAAAGCACCAGGATAATCTGAACGGACGACATCTTTGTCAGACGTTCGAGCAAAGAAAACAGAAGTTCGCGGGTAGGCGCGTCCAGTCCGATAAACGGGTTATCCATTATCAGGACGCGGGGGGCTGTCAACAGTGTCTTTGTGAGCTGGAATTTACGTAGTTCACCGCTCGAAAGAAGGATTATCTTTTTATCGAGAAGAGGTTCGATGCGGAAAAGTTCGAACAGTTCATTTTTCAGTTTCTCGTCCTTAATCTCTCCCAACATTTCGCGGACGTCCGGTGCTTCATCCTGATCGTGTGCGTTCCAACGCTGTTGGTAGTAATAGTTGGCATCCGCCGCTCCATAAGTATCACGGAACGCGATATATTTCACATTATCATAAACGGTTTGAGTAGCGGAAGGGGAAAAGTCATACTGGAGTGTTCCTTCACGTAGCGGATATTTTCCGGTCAATGTATCTACAAAAAGGCTCTTTCCACCTCCATTGGGGCCTACAATGGCTATATGTTCATCTGCACCGATAGTTGCCGTGACAGGTTTATCCAAACGCACAAGCGGGTTGCGTGCAACGCCCCCCGCCATGCTAAATGTATTTTGGCTCATATTTCTTATATTCTGTTTTATTTTTGACCGCAAAGGTAACAATTTTATCACAGGATAAGCACTTTTCTTATCTATTTACAGGAAAACCGTGCTAAAAGTTTGTTTTCAATACCGAATGAAAATGAACCAAGCCAATACTGAACATGAAATAGATGGCTGGATACTACATAATGTCGGCTCTATATGGCAATTTTGACGTAGGCATTCAGTCTCGTACGTGTCGCATAACAAAGCAGATAGGTATCTCCTGAATGTTACAAATACGTTTTATCATATTACATCCAAGCTAAGACAGGCCTTAAAAAGCAGGTGCAGGCAGCATACCTGTATATGCGGAAATTAAAAGCCGGCTCGTCAAAGCCAGCATAGAAGTAAGGTTTACTTATACATAATCAGCGCAGACTGACCGGGGACAATCACTTCCGGTCCGGTTTGCGTTCCCAGTCCGCGGACGTCTATCACGCCGTCTTTGCACACGACTGTGTATTTGCCGGCAGGCACTTCAAGACGGGCGGGAGTAGTACGGGAGTTAAAGGCTACAACAATATCGCCCCAACGATCCCCGTTCGCATGGTCTTTCAGATGGAACGCAATCAAATTCTTGCCCTCTACGGGAAGAAACTCCAAATGCTTCCGAACCTTGTCCGCATCTCCCATACGGAAGGCAGGATGAGATTTACGAAGATCAATCAACCGCTTGTAATACATGAAAACGTCTCCATTCGTCGTCTTGCGTCTCCAGTCAATGGCGTTGACTGCATCCGGGCTCTTATAGCTGTTGTCCACTCCCTGTTTGTCACGCATCACTTCCTCTCCGGCATAGATAAACGGGATGCCTTGCGAAGTAAAGACTACCGTCTGCGCCAATTTATCAAGACGGACAAGCTGTTCGGGAGTAATCCCCGGCATACTCGCTTTCAATCGGTCTGTAAGGCATAATCCATCGTGGCAAGAGACGTAGCTAATCATTTGAACAGGCTGTTCCGCCCACGGCTTCTGACTGTAATTCACCGAATCATAACGTACCTGCGGATGTTCTACGGCTCCGACAATACCGAACTTAACGCTATTTTCTCCCCCCGGAACTCCGGCAAGAAAAGCTCCTTTCGCCTTCTCCCAAACCGACCCGCAGAGTCCGTCACGCAATTCATCGGAGAAAACAGCTATTCCCGGCATATGGGCGACATTTCCTTTCATTGCCAGCGAATCAGCAGGATATTGGGGAGTCTCGGCTGCCCAACCTTCCCCATAGATACAGATAGTAGGATCTACTTCATTCACCGCCTTACGGATTTCGTTCATAGTCTCAATGTCATGAACTCCCATCAAGTCAAAGCGGAAACCGTCAATATGATATTCCTTCATCCAGTAGAGGACAGATTCTATCATAAATTTACGCATCATGGGGCGTTCGCTTGCCGTCTCGTTGCCGCATCCCGAACCGTTCGCCAACGTGCCGTCTTCTTTCTGACGGTAGAAATAACCGGGAGCGGTACGTTCAAAGTTACTCTCCACTGTATTAAAGGTATGATTGTAGACTACGTCCATTATCACCCGGATACCGGCTTTGTGCAATGCCTGCACCATCTGCTTGAATTCTTTCACACGGGTAGCAGGCTGATAAGGGTCTGTTGCGTACGAACCGTCCGGAACATTGTAGTTCAGCGGGTCATATCCCCAGTTATACTGGTTTTCGTCCAGTTTTGTTTCGTCTACGGAAGCATAGTCATAGGAAGGCAGAAGATGCACATGTGTCACTCCTAACTCAATCAGGTGGTCGATGCCGGTCAGCAGCTTATCCGAATTCATCGTGCCGTGTTCGGTCAATGCGAGGTATTTTCCTTTGTTCTTTATTCCCGAAGTAGAATCGACGGAAAAGTCACGATGGTGCATTTCGTAGATAATCATGTCGGCAGGAGATTTCAACGGCGGACGCCGGTCGCTCTCCCACCCTTCGGGGTTCGTCGTTTTCCAGTCAATGATAGCGGCGCGTTTTCCGTTCACTCCGACAGCATGAGCGTTAATACCCGGTGTGTCTCCCTGCCATTTATCGTTGATTTTCACGTTGAAAGCATAGAACTTATCGAGCAAATCCTTGTCTACTACAGTCGTCCAGATTCCGTTTTCACCGGGTTCCATCTTTACTGTTTCGTAGGCATGTCCGCCTTCGCCTTCATCATAAAGCATCAGGCGCACTTCTTCCGCTGTCGGCGACCAGAGAGTGAACTTGGTAGCCTCCGGCGCATATTCCATTTCCGTAAGACTTCCCGGACGAACCGGATATAGCTCGAAGGAAGCATATTCCTTTTTCGCCGAAGAACAACTCATAACTGTCGCCACTGTAGTCACCCCTACTATTGCTGAATAATTAATTCCCATCTTATACTCTCCTGTTCCTGTGATAACGATTTTCGCTTGTTGATTACCTTCTAACCTGTACGGTCACTTTACCTTATCCGGATTCTTCGCTATAAAATCCTTCCAACTGCTGTATCCTTTCTCTACAGCAGGGCGTCCCATTTGCAGAAAATGGCAATAGGCAGCAGCCAGACCGTCCGTCGCATCCATAAAGACAGGCATCTCCTCTTTCGAGAGACGAAGCATCCGCTGTAACATATCCGCTACCTGCTCTTTCGATGCCTGCCCGTTACCGGTAATAGCCATCTTTATTTTCAAGGGAGCATATTCGGTGATAGGAATGTCACGGCTCAACGCTGCCGCCATCGCTACCCCCTGCGCACGTCCCAGTTTCAACATAGACTGGACATTCTTACCAAAAAAAGGAGCTTCAATAGCCAGTTCGTCAGGCAGATAACTTTCAATAATGCCCAATACCCGTTCGTGGATATGGCGCAGTTTCAAGTAGTGATTGGCAAATTTGCGCAAGTCAATAATCCCCATGGCAATCATCTCCGGTTTGGTTCCTTTTATTCTCAGAACTCCATATCCCATGATTGTAGTACCAGGGTCAATCCCCAGGATTATCTTTTCCTTTACCGGCTGAATCACTCTATTATCTCCATTAATGTCGGAAACCCGATTACCTTATCCTTAAATATCTTTGTCAATTCGTCATTTAAACGCACTCCCTGTTCCAAATGCCAGCGATGCAGCAATCCGCTGCTCTCTACTTCCCACTGCAACGAATAAGCACTTCCATCTTCCCGATGGCTCAGGATCCGGCAAATGCGCGGCGTTTTCAGCGTTCCGTGTTTCTGTACTTCAGGGATATAGGATTCTTTTATCCAAATCAAAAAGTTATCGTGAACCTCATCGTCCACCTGAAAAGTAGTATTATAAATCAGCATATTTTTTTTTCAAACAATTATTTACCGCAAACATAGCAATTATTTCAGAATATTGCATTATATTTGCGCCAACAAAAAAGATTCGTTTACAAACGTTATCATATAAGGTTGAAAAGGGGCGTTAGCTCATCTGGCTAGAGCGTAACACTGGCAGTGTTAAGGTGATCGGTTCGAGTCCGATACGCTCCACAAATAAGGCATACAGTAACAACTGTGTGCCTTTTTTATGCCTATATACTTAAATAACGTCCTATTATGTAATCTAAAACATCAAACAATGATTCTATTAAGAAAACTGAAACAATGGTTTCAAACAATGAAATCAAACAATGTTTTGTCCAAGAAATCCCCCCCTACTATAACCTAGTAAAACCTAAAGGGACAAAACCAACAATGGTTTACTTCATAGTAAGAATCAAAAACGAACAAGTACGTATATCTACAGGATGTGAAGTGTACCCCAATCAATGGGAGAAGAACAAAGCTAAAGTAAGTAAACTGCTTCCTAAACTAGAATCAGATAATAATATTTCAAAGAATATACAAACAGAAATCATTATGAAGTGATAAAAAAAGACCTTTATTCAAGGTCTTTTTTTATCACTTCATCCATTTCCTTTATACGTTTCTTACGATCCTTGACAGGAGCGTCTTTTGTATCATTCTTGAACACATTGTCGGCACGGTCGGCAACTTCACCGCTCCACTCTTCAAATTCGTTCGTAGCCGGACGACCATTCGGTTCGATATTCTCTTCAGCAATCGAATCATGTCTGTTAATCATATCATCCATAAGTTTTCATTTTTAAAAGTTTATGGCTATAAGACAATCAGGAGCAAGAAAAGTTTGTTGTTTTAATGATTTTTGAAGAAAGCGGAATTGTTATTATACTAGGGGCAATTTCTGTTTCATGCTTTGAAACAAACAGTCTCATACCTTGATACATTTAGTTTCAAGCGTTAGAAACTAAAGTATCCAGCCTTGGAAACTCCAGTTTCCTACCACAGAAACTAGAGTTTCGACCGTTGGAACTGGAGTTTCCTGGCAGGAAACGGGTGATTAGACCGTATGTCCTGATGACTTCCCTATAACGACGACAAATGATTGACTACTTACTATAAACTAACAGAAAAAGTAATGTTGCAGATACTTTATCTGCAACACAACTGCAACAGGTATCTGCAACGCTGTAACCATCTAAAGTCCAATCGGTTATTCCAATTTTGTTGCAGATGGCAGATGTTTTATGTTTTTCAAACTTTGTGTAGAGGATACTTATTTTGCACGATAGCTCTTTGGTCGGAAAGGAATATACAGGGTATAATTGCTATCCGATGGTTTTCCCCCGACAAAAGCAGGCGACCATTTCGGCATCCCTTTTACAATACGAAGCGCCTCTTCCGCAAATTCCGGATGGGTGGAGCGAAGGATATGCGGACGAAGGATAACTCCCTCTTTGTCAATAGTAAATTCACACAACACATATCCTGAGACATTCTTTTCCAAAAGACTTGCCGGATAAATCATCTGCTCGGCAATATATTCTTCCGCACTCATATCCGGGAAATGAGCCAGCTCTTCCACTTGTTTTCCGGAAAGCGTTTGCGAACGGGGACCCACCTGATAAATACCTACATACATCGGTTTCTTGTATGCATCCGGTTCTTCCTTGCTGCGTTGCTGCAACTTTTTCAATAAGGCAGCAGCCTCTTCCGCCAAGGTCGGCTCCGAAATATTCTCACCTTTGGACAACATATATGCCGACTGGCAAACCAATACAAGCCGTTCCATCAAAGTTCCTTTGGCGGGCGACCACTTGCGCCCCATCTGCTCCTTCCCTTTCGCATCGGTAGAGAAGAAATAATACACCACCCCGTCCAAACCTGCACTGGAACCATCCAAATCCTGAATCTGCTCCGTGACTAAACGGAAAATAGCACCCAAAGACTGGTAAAGCGATGCACTGATTACCACCGATTTGGTTTCCACTTTCACCGTCCCTTTCTCCGCTTGCCAATAGGTGCGCGACAAGGTATTTGAAATCAAAGTATAACGTCCGTTCTTCTTCTCAACCGACATCGCATATTCGGGTGAAAAGGAAGGGATAGCCACAAAACACGCATAAGGTTGTTTTTGAAAGCCCGTATTTAGTAAAGAAAATACACTACGATAATATTCGCCCAACTCACCTTTATAAGTAGAAAAAGGTCGCACCGGCTCCAAATAATCTATCTGAGCCGCAAGGCGAAAAGAAAAGGTCAAAAGCAGAAAAGTGAAAACAATCTTTTTCATAAGTTGCCGGATTTTCGGTACGTATCGTTGGCAAAGATACAAATAATTTCGATGACACATGAAAAAAAATGTAGTTGAATAAAAACATCTTACTCAAACATTTACCCTGTGTGACAAACATAATAAAGAAAAGGGAGCGAATCACCGGCTTTATATCCCAGGAATGTGGAATACGCCACATAACACTGTGGAATTTTTACACAATTCCACAACAGGCCATTCTATAATTCAAAGATGTTTACCTCGTTTCCATTTAATTATATATCACTAAAAATCAACAAGTTTCACTTCAAGCACATATTATATACTGTATTTTGGCATGCTACTTGTTAAATATTAATAGGATTCAACCCCTATAATAAATCTAAACTTAATCAAACATGAAAGTAATAAGGAAAGACGAATGGTTATTAAGTATTCTTTTTATGTTTCTTTTACCATCTCATCTATTTTCGCAGGCTACAAGTATGCCTGAAGTACAACCTACGGAAATACAGGAAGTCCAGGGAGATGACGACAGAAAAATAAGAGGAATCATTTATGATGAACAAGGAGAAACAATCATCGGAGCCTCTGTATTAATAAAAGGTGAAGAGACTGGAACCACCAGTGATATGGACGGTAAATTTACTTTGGAAGCCCCACTAGGAGCGACCCTTGTTATTTCTTACATCGGATACCATCCGCAGGAAATAAAAGTGAGAAAAAGAACTACTCTCAATATCATACTGAAAGAAGACAATCAGTTACTTGACGAAGTGGTGGTAGTAGGATACGGAACAGTTAAGAAAAGAGACTTGACAGGTTCCGTTTCGGGCGTATCGACCAGGCAGTTCAAGAACCAGCCGGTGAAACGGGTGGAAAATATACTCCAAGGCCGTACCCCCGGTGTGGAAGTCACCGCAACAAGCGGTGTGCCGGGAGCGGGTATGAAGGTGCGTGTACGGGGTACTACTTCTATCAATAAAAGCAGCGACCCTTTGTATGTGATAGACGGAATCATCTCTTCCAGCGGTCTGGACGGCATCAACCCCTCCGATATCCAGTCAATGGAAGTGCTGAAAGACGCTTCTTCCACCGCCATTTACGGTTCGCGGGGTTCAAACGGTGTCATATTAATCACCACCAAAGGTGGCACCGAGGGAAAAGCCAGCATTACGTTCGATGCTTCCGTAGGTCTTTCCACCGTAAGAAAACAATATGACTTACTGAACGCATACGAGTATGCAACGGCACTGAACGATATCCGCGGTTCGTCCACCATCCCGGCCGGAGACCTCGAAGCTTACAAGAACGGGACGAAAGGAATCAACTGGACTGACCTTATCACCCACACCGGTGTCACGCAGGATTACCGGCTAAGCATATCGGGCGGAAATGCCAAAGTGAAATATCTTGTTTCCGGAAATGTATTGGATCAGGAAGCCGTCACCATCGAAACGGACTACAAACGTTACGGTATCCGGGCAAACATCGACGCAGACGTAAAACCGTGGCTGACAATATCGGCGAAGATGAACGCCAGCAGTCTGCACAAGCACAACGATGGCGCCAACTGGCTTCATATCACCAATTTCTCACCTACAATGGAAATGAAAGACCCGGAAACCGGCGTATACAACAGAGACCCGTACAACATCGCCAACGGTTCGAACCCATATGGAGAGTTGATGGTGAATTACAGCGACAGTTACAGCTATAACCTCAATGCAAACCTGACCCTTTTATTTAAAATCATGAAAGGTCTTACCCTCTCAGTGCAGGGCGGTTATGATTACGACCACAGTCCTTCATATTCTTTCAAGTCGAAACTGGAAGCACCGGGCGCAATCAACAGCATGAGCAATACGAGCAATACGCACAATTACTGGCAAAACACCAACAACCTGACCTGGCAAAGACAATTCGGCGACCATAGCGTCACAGCAATGGCCGTATGGGAAATAAGCCGTTCATGGGATACGGGCTTGCAGGCTACCGGCTCCAATCTGAATAACGAGAGTGTAGGATACTGGAATATCGCCAACGCAGCCATAAGGAACGCGAGCAACTCGTACACCGAAGCATCCCTGGCTTCAGGCATCATACGTGCCAACTACGACTACAAGAAGCGGTATTTCATCACTGCCGCATTGAGAGCCGACGGTTCTTCCAAATTCCAGGGAAGCAACAAATGGGGCTATTTCCCATCCGCAGCAGTAGCCTGGGACATAGCAAAAGAGGGATTTATGAACGACCAGCACGTACTGGAACAACTAAAGCTAAGAGGCAGTTTCGGTGTCACCGGTAATCAGGACATTGCCGCTTACAGCACATTAGGAATGTTGTCGAGCGCAGCTTATGGCTGGGGAACCTCTACCGCTTTCACCGGATATTGGGGCAACCAGTTCCCGACACCCGGCATCACTTGGGAAAAGACTTATCAGTATGACCTCGGTATAGACCTGAGTCTGGGCGGTTTCAACATTACATTCGACTGGTTCAAGAAAATGACCAAAGACCTGCTCTTCCAAAAACAAGTGCCCAAGTACAACGGCGGCGGCACTTATTGGGTGAACCAAGGCGAATTGAACAATACGGGAATTGAATTTTCCGTCAACACCTTCCCGGTGAAAGGAACCGTAACCTGGGAAACAAGCTTCAATGCCGCTTATGTAAAGAATGAAGTAACCGACCTTGCCGGCAGCGATTTCGTCCTGACAGCCAATTATAGTGACTTGGGCGGCGCGATGCAAATCATGAAACCCGGCTATCCAATGGGTTCTTTCTACGTATATCAATGGAAAGGGTTCGATGACAAAGGCGCCAACCTCTATCAGAAAGCGGACGGCAGCCTGACCACCAACCCTACTTCCGAAGATTTGGTAATCAAAGGACAGGCAAGCCCGAAATGGACACTGGGATGGAACAATACAATCAGTTGGAAAAACTGGACTGTCAATGTCTTCTTCAATGCCGCTACCGGATACAACCGTCTGAACATCAGCCGTTACACGGCAGCATCCATGACGGGCAACTCACGTTTCGTCACCCTGCGGGACGCTTACTTCAAAGGTTGGGATCACGTAAGCAACAAGGCGGAAGCAACCTATCCAAGCCTTACCAACACCGACAGCAAGAATTACGCCAACTCGGACTTCTGGCTGGAAGACGCTTCTTTCGTCAAATTGAAGAATATCAGCATTTCATACCGTATCCCGAGACGGGTTGCCAAGTTTGCGAGTATACAATTGTCCGTCAGCGCGCAGGATCTCTTTACAATCACCCGCTACAAGGGAATGGATCCCGAAGTTTATACCAGCTACGACGGTCTGGATTACGGTGCCTACCCTATCCCCCGGACAATTACTTTCGGTGCTAAAATCAGATTTTAACCATTGAACCAATAAAAAAGAACAAGATGAAAACAGCATATAAATATATCAGAAGGACATTGCCATTCGTTTTCGCAGGCTTATGCCTGGCATCGTGCAACGACTTCCTGACAGAAGACCCTAAAGGGCAATTGACCTCAGAAAATTTCTTCAGCAACAAAGAAGACCTCGATGCTTCACTGACTGCATTATACTCCGTGATAGCAAGTTCGCAAGCCAGCAACAACCTTTGCGGCACAAACTTTCTAGTCGGCGATGATATTTCCACCCACCCTTCCAGCAACAAGCAACCGCTTAGGGAACATGACCAGTTTGATGTAAAGGATAACAATTCATGGCTGTCCAGCATGTGGGAACAGCGTTTCAAAGTTATCAAGGCAGCCAACTTTATCATAAACAATGCCGGACGCACTCCCGACGTGTCGGATGAAGAAATCAAGGCAGCCATCGGACAAGCACATTACTGGAGAGCGTATTCTTATTTCTACCTGGTGACAACTTGGGGAAAAGTGCCCATCATGCTGGAAGAGGAAATCAATTACAACGCTCCGCTGAAAACGGAAGAGGAAGTATATGAACTAATCGTGTCCGACTTGAAAATTGCAGAAACCGACTGCCCCATAAAGTACACCAAAGAGCCTTATGCAAGAAACGGATTCAATATCGCCGTAAGCCGGGGAGCCGTGAAAGCAACGATGGCTTATGTTTATATGTGTATGGCGGGATGGCCGCTCAACAAGGGTACGGAATATTATGAACTGGCCGCCGGCAAAGCAAAAGAAGTTATTGACGGCACCGAGGATGGCACTTATGACTATAAACTGCTGGACGAATACAGCAAAGTATATTCATGGGAATACAATAATAAAAATACGGAACTCCTGCTAGGTATCTATTACAATAGGGATCAGACTAACCAGTCAGCCCCCTTGACCGACTTTCTGCAAGACATGAAACAAGGCGGATGGGGTGACACAAACGGGGAAATCAAGTTTTGGAAGGAGTTTCCGGAAGGCCCGCGCAAAGACGCCACTTATTTTCCCAAAATCATGTTGAATGACGGTGAGCTGCATGACTGGTGGTACGATACCGATCCCCCCTCCCGCGAAGTAGTCGCGCCCGTTTTCATGAAGACTGTGGAAGGAGCCGTACGCGGGACGGAATTTGATTATAAGAATCCCGGACTGGTCAATGCTGCAGGCGAAAAGACATTCCAGTTGATACGTCTTTCGCAGGTATATTGCTGGTATGCCGAAGCAACAGGACGATCGGGACAGACCAACGCCAAAGCTGTTGAAGTATTAAATAAGGTACGTAACAGAGCTGATGGTAAAGAATCCGATATTTATAAAGAAACGATGAGTCCCGAAGAACTAGCGGAAGCAGCCTACAACGAACACGGTTGGGAAATGGCCGGATATTACTGGGGCGGCATTGCAAGCCGGGCAAGAGATATGTTCAGAATGTACCGGTACAAAGACCATTTTGAATATCGCAAGGAAAACCCGGCAATCGAAGTGGTTGAAGGTTCCAAGATTTTCAGAAAAGAAATAGTACCCGTTACGGGCACATGGGATGACAGCAAGATGTATGTTCCCTATCCCTACGAGGATGCCATCCTAAATCCGAACCTAAAGTAAACTGCTCTACAAAAACGTCTATATAGATTTCACCAACTGAAATAAATATTATATCTTTGCAAGGTTTTTACCAAGAAACTGAATAACAATATATCAAGAATATGATAGCTAAGATTGAACAACTTCTGAAAGAGGTGGAAGCCTTGCACGCCTCCAATGCCGAAGAACTCGAAGCTCTCCGCATCAAATACCTTAGCAAGAAGGGAGCCATTAACGACTTAATGGCGGATTTCCGTAACGTAGCCGCCGAACAGAAAAAGGAAGTCGGCATGAGACTGAACGAGCTGAAAAACAAAGCGCAGGATAAAATCAACGCGCTGAAAGAGCAGTTTGAAAGTCAGGACAACGGTTGCGACGGACTGGATTTGACGCGTTCGGCTTATCCCGTGGAACTGGGTACACGCCACCCGCTTACAATTGTAAAGAACGAAGTCATTGATATTTTCGCCCGTCTGGGATTCAGCATCGCTGAAGGTCCTGAAATTGAAGATGACTGGCATGTATTCTCGGCACTGAACTTTGCCGAAGACCATCCGGCACGCGACATGCAGGATACTTTCTTTATCGAAGCTCACCCGGACGTAGTTTTGCGTACGCATACTTCTTCCGTACAAAGCCGCGTGATGGAAGTTTCACAACCACCTATCCGCATCATCTGCCCGGGACGTGTATATCGTAACGAAGCTATCAGCTATCGTGCACACTGTTTCTTCCATCAGGTAGAAGCGTTGTACGTAGACAAGAATGTATCATTCACGGATTTGAAACAGGTATTGCTGCTTTTCGCCAAGGAAATGTTCGGCGCGGATACGAAGATACGTTTGCGTCCTTCCTACTTCCCGTTCACCGAGCCCAGCGCCGAAATGGATATCAGTTGTAATATCTGCGGCGGTAAAGGTTGTCCGTTCTGCAAACACACCGGCTGGGTGGAAATCCTCGGTTGCGGTATGGTAGACCCGAACGTGCTCGACGCCAACGGTATCGACAGCAAGGTGTACAGCGGTTATGCTCTCGGTATGGGTATCGAGCGTATCACGAACTTGAAATATCAGGTGAAAGACCTCCGTATGTTCTCTGAAAACGATACACGCTTCCTGAAAGAATTCGAAGCGGCATATTAAATAAAAGTGAATAGTGGTTAGTGATTAACGATTAGCCGGCTGCGCAATACAACCGCAGGCATTAATCACTAATCACTATTCCGTTAATCACTAACTACATGGCAAAGGATAGACTCATTACTTCCAGTTATTGTTTCATCTTGGCAGCCAACTTCCTGCTCTACTTCGGCTTTTGGTTGTTGATTCCTGTTTTGCCGTTCTATTTATCCGAATTTTTTAAGGCCGGAAACTCAACTATCGGTATCGTGCTTTCCTGCTATACGGTAGCGGCACTCTGCATCCGTCCTTTTTCCGGTTATCTGCTCGATACTTTTGCCCGCAAGCCTCTCTATCTTTTCGCTTACTTCATTTTTATGATGATGTTCGGGGGATATCTTATTGCCGGTTCGCTCACCCTATTTATTATATTCCGAATCATTCACGGTGTCTCTTTCGGGATGGTCACGGTAGGTGGAAATACAGTGGTAATCGACATTATGCCTTCTTCACGCAGAGGGGAAGGATTAGGTTATTACGGGCTTACAAACAATACGGCGATGTCCATCGGGCCGATGTTCGGATTATTCCTGCATGATGCAGGAGTTTCCTTTGCAACGATATTCTGCTATGCGTTCGGTTCTTGTATCTTAGGTTTTCTATGTGCAAGTCTGATAAAAACGCCTTATAAGCCCCCTGTGAAAAGGGAACCGATTTCACTCGACCGCTTTATCCTGCTGAAAGGGATGCCGGCGGGACTTAGCTTGCTGCTTCTTTCCATTCCTTACGGCATGACAACCAATTATGTGGCGATGTATGCCCATGAGATAGGTATCCATGCACAAACGGGATTCTTCTTTACTTTTATGGCGGTCGGCATGGCTATCTCACGGATATTCTCTGGCAAGCTGGTAGACAGGGGGAAAATAACGCAGGTGATAGCTGCCGGATTGTATCTGGTTGTGTTCAGCTTTTTCCTGCTTTCGGGCTGCGTGTATCTGATTAAGTGGAATGATACCGTATGCACGGTTTTGTTTTTCGGCATCGCATTGCTGATGGGCGTTGGGTTCGGAATTATGTTTCCGGCATTCAATACGTTGTTCGTGAATCTCGCCCCTAACAATCAACGGGGTACGGCGACTTCTACCTATCTTACTTCCTGGGACGTGGGAATCGGTATCGGGATGCTGACCGGAGGGTATATCGCAGAAATCAGCACATTTGACAAAGCTTATCTTTTCGGAGCCTGCCTGACGGTGGTTTCCGCTATCTATTTCAAGATCAAAGTAACGCCTCATTACCATAAAAACAAACTACGATGAGAAAGAAAGAACGTTATGAGAAAGTAATCGCCTGGTTTCAGGAAAATGTGCCTGTGGCCGAAACAGAATTACATTACAACAATCCGTATGAATTATTGATTGCCGTAATCCTTTCCGCACAATGTACAGACAAGCGGGTGAATATGATCACCCCGCCCCTGTACAGAGATTTTCCGACTCCGGAAGCATTGGCTGCCACTACTCCGGAAGTAGTTTTTGAATATATACGGAGTGTGTCTTATCCGAATAATAAGGCGAAACATCTGGTCGGCATGGCAAAGATGCTGGTCAATGACTTCAATAGCCAGGTGCCGGACAATATGGACGACTTGATAAAACTGCCCGGTGTGGGAAGAAAGACGGCGAATGTCATTCAGTCCGTGGTGTTCAACAAGGCGGCAATGGCGGTTGATACACATGTGTTTCGCGTCAGCCACCGTATCGGGCTGGTGCCGGACAGTTGTACGACTCCGTTCAGTGTAGAAAAGGAACTGATGAAGAATATCCCGGAAAAACTTGTACCGATCGCTCATCACTGGCTCATCCTGCACGGTCGTTATATTTGCCAGGCACGCACTCCGAAATGTGACACCTGTGGTTTGCAAATGATGTGCAAATATTTCTGTAACACGTATAAAGTTACAAAAGAGGCATCAAAAGGCAAGAATAAATAACGATTTAATAGCAGGGAACCGAAATAAATAGTAACTTTGCGGTCGTTCTAAAAGAAGAATTTTAAAACACTTTTAAATAAAAATAGAGTATTATGCAGACAATTGACAAATTCAATTTTGCCGGTAAAAAGGCATTTGTTCGCGTGGACTTCAATGTACCCCTGGACGAAAACTTCAACATTACAGATGACACTCGTATGCGTGCAGCTCTTCCTACTTTGAAGAAGATCCTGGCAGACGGCGGTAGCATCATCATTGGCTCTCACCTGGGCCGTCCGAAAGGCGTTGCCGATAAATTCTCCTTGAAGCATATCATCAAGCACCTGTCTGAATTACTGGGCGTTGAAGTTCAGTTTGCTAATGACTGCATGGGTGAAGAAGCTGCTGTAAAGGCTGCTGCTCTGCAACCGGGCGAAGTGCTGTTGCTCGAAAATCTTCGCTTCTACGCTGAAGAAGAAGGCAAGCCAAGAGGTCTGGCTGAAGACGCAACTGACGAAGAAAAAGCTGCTGCTAAGAAAGCTGTAAAAGAAAGCCAGAAAGAATTCACCAAGAAATTGGCTTCTTACGCTGACTGCTACGTTAACGATGCATTCGGTACTGCTCACCGTGCTCATGCCTCCACAGCATTGATCGCTAAATATTTCGACGTAAACAACAAGATGTTCGGTTACTTGATGGAGAAAGAAGTAAAGGCTGTCGATAAAGTGCTGAACGACATCAAACGTCCGTTCACTGCTATCATGGGTGGCTCTAAAGTTTCTTCCAAAATCGAAATCATCGAAAACCTGTTGAACAAGGTAGACAACCTGATTATCGCAGGCGGTATGACTTATACATTTACTAAAGCAATGGGCGGTAAGATCGGTATCTCTATCTGCGAGGACGACAAGCTTGACCTGGCTTTGGACTTGATCAAGAAAGCGAAAGAAAAAGGCGTTAACCTTGTCTTGGCTGTCGACGCTAAAATCGCTGATGCTTTCTCTAACGAAGCAAATACAAAATTCTGTCCGGTTGACGAAATTCCTGACGGATGGGAAGGTCTTGACATCGGTCCTAAGACTGAAGAAATATTCGCTAACGTTATCAAAGAATCAAAGACGATCCTTTGGAACGGTCCTACAGGCGTATTCGAATTTGAAAACTTCACTCACGGTTCACGTGCAGTAGGAGAAGCTATCGTTGAAGCAACCAAGAACGGTGCATTCTCACTCGTTGGTGGCGGCGACTCCGTAGCTTGTGTCAACAAGTTCGGCCTGGCTAGCGGCGTATCTTATGTTTCAACTGGTGGCGGCGCATTGCTTGAAGCAATCGAAGGAAAAGTTCTTCCGGGTATCGCTGCTATTCAAGAATAAGAAAGTTTATAGCTAATTTTTACAATAGTGAAATAAAAGGGCAATTCTTTGTGAAAAGAGTTGCCCTTGTTTGATAAGTATCAACCATAATCAAATACAACCACTTACCCCGAATAAAGCTGTCGATTTCAAACAGAATAACTACATTGCAGGCGTGTAATACAGTTTTTATTCCAAGCACCGCTTAAATCAGAGGTAATACCGGAGATAAGATAAATAGAATACAAACCTATTAATAACAGAAACTAAAAATCATGGAACACAAAATCGCCGAACCAAACGCCCGAGTTGACGTTGCCGACGTATTAAGGGGATTAGCAGTAATGGGAATTATCCTCTTGCACAGTATCGAACATTTCAATTTCTACTCTTTTCCGAAAGAGGTTCCTTTTGAATGGATGAACTTCACCGACCAAGCCATCTGGAGAGGATTATTCTTCGCATTCAGCAATAAAGCGTATGCGGTATTCGCCCTGCTTTTCGGTTTTAGCTTCTATATCCAAGACAATAACCAGCAGCGGAGAGGAAAGGATTTCCGCCTGCGGTTCTTATGGAGATTATTCATTCTGTTTATTATCGGACAGTTAAACGCGGCTTTCTTCACCGGAGAGATATTGACGATGTATGCCATTCTTGGAATTATCCTGCCGATATTCTGCCGGATGAGCGACCGTACTGTCCTCATCTTCGCCACCTTGCTTATTCTTCAGCCCATCGACTGGGTGAAACTGATTTATGCTGTATGCAATCCTGACTATGTGGCAGGAGAAAGCCTTGCACGTTATTATTTCGGCATCGCGTTCGATGTGCAGAAGAACGGGACATTCCTCGAAACGGTTCGTATGAATATGTGGGAAGGGCAGCTAGCCAATATGACTTGGGCGCTGGAACACGGACGCATCCTGCAAACACCGGGATTATTTCTGTTCGGTATGCTTGTAGGGCGCCGCCAATATTTCCTGTACAGCGAAAAGAACGAACGCTTATGGCTGAAGGCACTGGCTTTCTCCCTTCTCTGCTTCTTCCCTATCTACGGAATCAACAATATGTTGCCGGAGTTTATAGAACGGAGTGCCATACTTGTACCGTTGCAGCTTATCCTAAGTTCATTCAGCAACCTCAGCTTTATGGTATTGCTGGTGACGGGATTATTGCTGACTTTCTATCACGTGAAAGACCGTAGTTTCTTCATGCGTTTCACAACTTATGGAAAAATGAGCTTAACTAACTATCTCGGACAATCAATTTTCGGTTCGCTTTTGTTCTATCATTGGGGATTCGAACTGGGACGGTATTTAGGAATTACATACAGTTTCCTTTTTGGCATCCTTTTTGTTCTATTACAAATGGTATTCTGTTCGTGGTGGCTCCGCCATCATAAACACGGCCCTTTTGAAGGTCTTTGGAAACGCCTGACCTGGATTGGAAAAAATAAATAATTAAATCACAATGAACGAAAAAACGATTAATGAACAATACGCATATATACGTACCTTACTTGAAGATAAAAGGCTCAAGGAAGCCTTGATGCAACTGGAATCCTTGTTGTGGCAGTGTCCCGACTGGGATTTACGTACCCGCCTGGAGCAATTGCAGACCTCATACAAGTACATGCTGGACTATATGAGACAAGGCGCAAACGACCCGGAACGGTGGAATCTGTTTCAGAAAATGGTGGCGGACACATGGGGTATCGCCGACCAATCGCGGCTGCTCATGTTGGATAACGCTTCATCAAGATATTACCATGAGGTGCGCCGCACTCCCGTATCACCGGAATTGTCGGGCTACGGTATTAAAACAATACTTCATATATTGGAGTCATTTAATGACGACTTGGCAGTCAGCGGATTACTATCTGACGAAAAGATGGATGAAGTTCTGAAACGACATGAAGATACACTCAAATTTATGTTTATAAGAACATGGACAAACAGTTCATGGACTACACAGGACGAAGAAGAAGCACAAGCCATGCTGGCATCGGAATTACTTCCGGGGGACGATTTATGCCTGTTCGTCAGTGCTGTCACATTGAGCTTGATGGACTGTTTCGATATGCGGAAAATCATGTGGCTGCTCGACGCATACCGCCATCCGAATGTCAATGTCAGCCAGCGGGCATTAGTAGGTGCGATGATTATTTTCCACATTTACAGAAACCGGCTCACTTTCTATCCGGAACTTATCAAGCGGGTGGATCTCATGGAAGAAATCCCTTCCTTCATCGATGACGTCGCACGTATCTATCGCCAGATGCTACTGTGTCAGGAGACGGAGAAAATCGACAAGAAGATGCGGGAAGAGATTATTCCCGAAATGCTGAAGAATGTTTCTTCGATGAAGAATATGAGGTTCGGCTTTGAGGAAAATGACGAAGAGAATGATGACAAGAACCCGGATTGGGAAGATGCTTTCGAAAAGTCGGGACTGGGAGATAAATTGCGTGAAATGAACGAGCTCCAGTTGGAAGGAGCCGATGTATATATGAGCACGTTTGCCGCTTTGAAGAATTATCCGTTCTTCCGCGAAGTGCAGAACTGGTTTTATCCGTTCAGCAAGCAGCAGTCTAATGTGCTTAAATCACTGAAACAAACGGGAAACCAGGGAAGCAGCTTACTGGATTTGATTCTCCAGTCGGGATTTTTCAGCAATAGTGACAAATATTCGTTGTTCTTTACCATCCACCAGTTGCCACAGATGCAGCAGGATATGATGTTGAGCCAGCTCAACGAACAGCAGGTGGCTGAATTGGCAGAAAAATCGAACGCCGAGACAATGAAGCGGTTCAATGAACGTCCGGGGACAGTCAGCAACCAGTATCTGCATGACCTTTACCGTTTCTTCAAGCTCAGTGTACGCCGCAAGGAGTTCAGGGATATTTTTAAAGAGAAGCTCGATCTCCATCATGTTCCCGCACTCGACAATATATTGTCTTGGGAAGATGTTTTATTCCCTATTGCCGATTTCTATTTGTCAAAAGAACGTTGGGATGAGGCTATCGAGATTTTTGAGGAGTTGGAGGCTATCGGTGAGTTTGAAGAAGACTGTGCGGAGTATTATCAGAAATTCGGATATGCGCTACAGAAAAGAAAGAAATACGCAGAAGCTATCCAAGCCTATCTGAAGGCTGATACATTGAAGCCGGATAATATCTGGAACAATCGCCACTTGGCTATTTGCTATCGGTTAAACAGAAATTACCAAGCGGCTCTCACCTATTATAAAAAGGTGGAAGAGATTGCACCGGAAGATGTGAATGTTACTTTCCACATCGGTAGCTGTCTGGCTGAAATGGGACAATATGAGGAAGCGCTGAATTATTTCTTCAAACTGGATTTCATCGAAAACAACTGTGTAAAAGCATGGCGTGGCATCGGATGGTGTTCATTCATCAGCCAAAAATACGAACAAGCGATGAAGTATTACGAGAAAATCATCGAACAGAAGCCATTGGCTATCGACTATATGAACGCCGGACACGTTGCCTGGGTGATGGGAGATATCCAGAAGGCGGCTGTTTTCTACGGAAAGGCGATTACAGCCAGCGGAAACCGGGAACGGTTCCTTGAAATGTTCCATAAAGATGAGGAATCTCTCCTCAAACAGGGTGTTCGAGAAGAGGATATCCCTTTGATGCTGGATTTAATCTAGTTTTCCGCCTTTCCTGAGATACAGGATTTCTTCCTGAGGTTCGGGATCAACTTATTAACTATAATTTCTTTAGCTCCCCGTACAGTTTTTGTATGGGGAGTCCCATTATATTGTAGAAGCTGCCGGAAATAGATTTTACTCCGATATAACCAATCCATTCCTGAACACCATAAGCGCCTGCCTTATCCATAGGCTGGTAACGGTCAACATAATACTGGATTTCATCTTCGGACAAGACATCGAACTGTACATCGGAAGAGGCGGTAAAGCTCTTTTGCCATTCGGTAGTGGTCAGGCAAACACCCGTGAAGACCTGATGGGATTTTCCCGAAAGCGTACGAAGCATCTCAACAGCCCCTTCCCTACCTTCCGGCTTACCCAGGACTTTCCCGTCCAACCAGACGATGGTATCCGCCGTCACCAACAATTCGCCCGGTTGCATCATAGCACGATAGGCGTCAGCTTTTTCACGGGCGATAAATTCCGGTATCTCCGCACCTGCCAAGGTATCGGGATAGGACTCATCTACATCAGGTAATGTCCTGACTATATAATCTACTCCCAAGCCCGACATCAACTCTTTTCTACGAGGTGAATTGGAGGCCAGTATGATCTGATATTTCTTTAGATTATCAAGCATTGTTTCATTTACGATTGGATAATTTACTATTCATGATTGGAAATACTGTTTGTTGATACCAATCATATCATTAATTTTATCACCAGCCAAAGGCGTCTTGTGCCATCCACAAGCCATGAGCTTTCAAGACTTGCTCCACAACATCACGCCCACAGCCACAGCCACCGTCCGCATAAGAGATGTACTTCGCAACGGATTTCACTTCCGGCACGGCATCCTTCGGACAGCAGGGAAGCCCACATTCCCGCATCACTTCAATATCGGGTACGTCATCTCCCATATATAATATTTCATCGTCAGCCAATCCGTATTTGTCACGGAAGGCACGATAATCGTGTATCTTCACCGCAGAGCCCATATATAAGTCCTTCACTCCCAAGCCTTCAAAACGGATGCGTACCGCCTCTGTCCGCCCACCGGTGATGATGGCAATATAAAGCCCTTTTTTCACAGCCAGTTGGATAGCATATCCGTCCTTGATATTCACAGTACGCATCGGCTCACCTGAAGGGTGCAGCGGAACTGTGGTTGAACTCAATACTCCGTCCACATCAAAAGCTAATGCCTTGATACGGGATAAATCATAATTGATGGTGCTCATGGATACTTTTACTCATTAGTTTATATATTTCCTGTAATGCCGGAGAGTCCGCCAACATCGCAAGATGATTGCTTATCACATTTTCATCATAACGTACAGCCGGCCCGGTTTGTGCATCACGAGGTGCCAGTTCGTGTACTTTACGCGCCGTTTCATCAATCAGCGGAAGCATGACATCGAAAGGCAGGTTATATTTCTCAAGCAATTCCGCTGCCAGCGCATACATATGATTAGTGAAGTTACAGATGAAAACAGCAGCCAGGTGAAGGCTCTTACGCTGTTCGGAAGTGGCTTCATAAACATTCTCCGAAAGAGTGGCGGCGATAGCTTTCAGAAGTTCCGCATCTTCCGGCCTTATGGCTTCAATAAAGAAGGGTATCTCTTGAAATTTGACTTCACGCTGTTTGCTGAATGTCTGCATCGGATAGAACACTCCGTAGCGCTCCGTATATCCTTCCCAAATACTCATCGGGATACTTCCTGCCGTGTGTACCAACAAGGCGTTCGGTTTGCCCTCCGTTATCTGGGGCAATAGCTCTACAAAAGCAGCATCTTTCAAGGATACGATATACAATCTGGCTTCTTTCGAGATTTCCTGTAAGTCGGTGGTATATTCTGCTTCCACCTGTCCGGCTAAGGCACGGGCGGATTCTTCAGTCCGGCTATATATCTGCACTATGCGGAAGCCTTTATGGTAGAGTGCTTTTGCCAGGTTGGTGGCCAAGTTTCCCGCACCGATAAACACAATCGGGGTGTCTTCTATACTTCTGTTCATCATCTCTTTACCGTTTTGCAATCCAAAATAGAATTATTCCGACTATAAGCAAGGTCAACGGCAGCAAATATCCTGACAGTGAGCCCAATAACGACATCACCAGACCGATATTCATCACCAGCCAAAGCCCCAGCAATACGAAGCCGATGGATTTATCACGCTTGAAAATAAGGAAGCAAATAGAAGCATATAGCAGCATGTTATCCTTATTCATCACCCAGGGTAAGCCGACGGAAGAAAAATGAATCAGTTTATCTATCAAATAAAGTGCTCCGATTACCATAAAGGTAACGGCAGTAGCCATATAGGTATCTTTACTGTTATTTGCTTTGGCAGCTCCCATTGTTATTTTCCTCCGAATTTATTGATATGAATTTTCTCCCACTGAAGATGTTCCTCATTGAAAGGTTTGCGTTCCATCCCTTTATGTCCGATAGCAATGACGGAAAGTATCTGAAGCTGTAAAGGAATATCCAGTATTCCATGGACAAATTCGTCGGAAGGCATTCCGGTAGCAGTAAAACGCTCACGTACCTGCACCCAGCAACTACCCAAGCCAAGGTCTTCGGCCTGCAACTGTATCATAATGGAAGCGATAGAAGCATCTTCGATCCACACATCACTCGCCAACGGATCGGCCATTACGACAATTGCCAAAGCGGCATCGGCAATAAAGGAAGAAGCCTGTTCTTTACAATGAGACAACTCTTTCAACATTTCTTTATCATCAACTACCACAAATTGCCAACTGTTACTGCGTTTGGAAGAGGGGGACATCAAGGCTGCTTTCATCAATGCAACAACTTCGTCCTGCGTCAGTTCTTCATCAGTAAACTTGCGCATACTGCGACGGTTCTTTATCAATTCACTGAAATTTTCCATATTATTTCCGGTTTCATTTGATTAATGTATGCAAAGATAAAGCAAACCAAGCGTAATAAGAAATAAAATAGTATCTTTGCACTGACAAATAATATCATGGTATGAAAAAGCGAATTACGCAGGACGATTACATTAAAGCGAATCGTAAAGCAAGCCGGGAGGCTGAAATTGAAATGTACGGACACCCTATTTGTCACAAACGGGTGCACCAGTCAAAGAAAGTATATAACCGCAAAAAGATAAAGGCAGCCAACAAAGAGCTGCCTTATTTTTTGTCCTTTTTTAAACGGATTACCTATAATATAAACGAATTATACTATTCTCGTCAACTCTCCGGTAGTGGAATCAATAATAAAACCGTAAACCTTCACGTCTGACGGAATCAGAGGATGGCGCACAATAAAATCAACTGTTCCTCGCACCGACTTCTCCGTATCTTCAAAGCCATCGAGCCACGAATGGAAATCGACTCCGCAGAAACGCATCATGTCTATATAATCCGGATTGATGCCCCGTGCCTTCATTTTCTCAAGCATTTCTTCGCTGTGCATATGACAGGCTCCACAATCGGAATGTGCAATCACCATAATTTCCTCTACACCCAGTTCAAAAATAGCAACGAGCAGACTACGAATCACACTACCAAAGGGATGGGAAATAACCCCACCCGCATTTTTTATCATTTTTACATCTCCATTCTTGATACCTAATGCGGCAGGCAACAACGCTGTCAGCCGTGTATCCATACAGGAGAGAATAGCAATTTTCTTATCGGGATACTTGTTTGTAATATACGCTTCATATCCCTTGTTCTCAACGAACCTTTTGTTGTAAGCAAGTATTTCTTCTAACATAACTTTTTGTTTTATTTGATATGTAACCATACAAAGATAAAGAAAAAACAAGAAAGAGGGACATATCATCGCGATATATCCCTCCTCCATAAATTAAAAATTAATCTTCATCTGTTTTTTTAACTTACAAAAGAGCTTCTTAATAATTCGGATTCTGATAATTCACGCCATTCTCTATCACATCCGTAAATGACTGCGGAATAGGGCGCACGGTATGAGTATTGTCCTGAAAATACTGACCGATATCCGGATTGGTTTGTTTCAGGTATTCCGATGACAATTTACCGGTTCTCTTCAAATCGAACCATCGGGTACTTTCACCCGCCAACTCTCTTGCCCGTTCGTCTAAAATATACTGAATATTCACTGTACCATTATATGTAGAGGCACCAGCCCGGCTACGTACCTTGTTTATATATTTATTCGCATTAGTTCCGCCTGTCAGATAAAAATCAGCTTCAGCAGCTAACAAATAAATTTCGGCCATACGCATCGTTATAATTGAAGCATTGCTCCCATAACGCCCCTTACTCCAGTTAGATACTGTAACGTTTGTCGTATTAAACTTGGATAAGGAAGGATAGAAATAATAAAATGGATTCAAAACGCTTTTACCGTCGTTCTGACGAGTATAGTTCATTTTCACTCTTCCATTATCATCATATAAATCTTCAATGTCCACAATCATATAAGGAGCACTCAGTTTCTGAGCCTTCAAAGTCTCATAACCGGCTTCTTCCGGACGAATTATACGGATAGCGTCATCGCCTGCTTTCAAAGACGTAGCAGTTGTTATGTTATTGGTCCTGTCCATTTCCGTAATTTTATCTTCAGACCAAGTGAAGTTTTTATTAGCTACCCATGCGGTCTTGAAAGAAGCGAAATAACGGGGGTCAAGTGTATTATCAGCCTCTACATACAAGTCCAATAAATATTTGGAAGGCATAAATTCACCTTCGGGATTACCTCCCCACTGTTTAATTCCATCTTCTGTCTTTTCAATAGCAGGAAAATAATAAGTATTACAGTAAAATTCCATCCAATTCAAGTTGTTCTGCCACTTGTTGACACTACCATACTGGCTACTACAAGCAATGGAAAACATAGACTCCTTATTATTCTGATTGTTAGCATCAGCAAATACTTCTTCATAAGAAGAATACATATAAGTATCCAGGTTTGCCCCACCGGCTTCACAATCACGAATCAACTCGTCTGCCAAATTCTTGGCTGCCTGCAAATAATCAGAGCAACCATATTCTTTAGTTGTCAGATAAGCTTTCACCAAATAGGCTTTAGCGGATTTTCGTAAGGCACGCCCCTCTTCTTCCGGACGGGATACAGGCAGATAGGTGGCAGCAAATTCCAGATCAGGAATGATACAATTCTTATAAACCTCCAAAGGCTCAACCCTGCCCGGAGCCATGTTTACACTTTCAGCTTTACCGGTAACAAGAGTAACCCCACCAAATGTTTCTACCAGATTATAGTAATATAAAGCTCTTAAAAAGTGCGCTTCTGCAATAGTAGCATTTTTCACTTCTACCGATTCCCAGTCAATAACTTTATCAGCTTGTGCAAGTGCCAAATTGCAGGAACCAATCCCATCATATCCGGAATTCCAGATACTTTGAGCCATATTCAAGTTCATTGCTCCTCCTTCCGCATATTTAAAGTAATTAGCATTCGTGTTCGAATTTTGTTTAGCCGTCCACAAATCAGTACCTGCTTCTGCTAGTTGAATATAAATCTGCTTGCCATTAAAACTACGCTGCAATCCGAAGTAACAATTGTTTATTGCCAACTGAAAACCATTTTGAGTTGTCATCAATGATTCAATATCCGAACCTCCCGGATTGTATTCGTCCAGAGAACAGGATACTCCTCCAAGAATCCAGACTGTAGCTAACAATACATTATATATTTTTCTATTTTTCATAACTCTCACTAATTAAAATGTTACATTTACACCAAATACAAATCTCTTGGTCAACGGGAAATTCGATGCACCGTTACGCTCCGGATCCAAGTCTCTCATCAACTCTTCTTTAGCGAAAATAAACGGATCGTAAGCTGTAGCATATACACGAAGTTTTTCCATATGAATCTTAGCCAAGCACTTTTTGGGAAGAGAATATCCCAAAGTGATATTTTTCACTTTGACATATGAACCATCCATATAAGCTAAAGAGGAGAAGCCGACATAATTACTTTTTTGTTCATGAAGACCCGGACGAGGTAAATAAGCTCCCTGGTTTTCGGGTGTCCAGTAGTCAATTCCTGTCGGCGAATTATCCCAGCTTGTGGTCGGGTTATAACGAGTAATAACATCATTGTTAACCATAAATCCCCAACGAGCCATGATAAAGAAACTCAAGTCAAAATCACGATAGGTGAAGTTATTCTGAAAACCGAGAATCCAGTCCGGTGTCTTCTTACCCAAGATAAAATAGTCTGTTTTATTACTGTACGTATGAATACCTTTATCATTGAACGAGCCATCTGTAGCTAGTTTGATATCACCAGGTTTACAGTTATACCGAGCGGCTTCATCTGCCTCTGCTGTCGACCAGATTCCCAAATTTTTATAGTCATAGAAGACACTGATTGCTTCTCCTTCAAATAGTTTTTCGTCTTTCACGTCTCCGTCCGGCAAAGAAACAATCTTTTCCTTATTGGCAGTAAAGGTTATATTGGAAGACCATGTGAAATTCTTCTTTACTATATTCTGAGTATTTAACGAGATTTCGACACCTTTATTATTTGTCTCACCAAGGTTCTGCCATGCTTTTAACGGTGAGCCCCAGCCCGATACTCCTGAAGTGATCGGCATCGTACGTGCATACAACAAATCTTTCGTATCTGTATTGTACCAGTCGAGAGTCAGATTAACTCTTCCATTAAACAATCCTAAATCAATACCAATGTTTGTATTGTAAGACTTTTCCCAGCCTACATCAGGATTACCATACGTTCCTCCAAACTGAATATGACCGACTCCGCTATTCCCGAAACCGACCCCGGTCGTATAGGTGTAACTTCCTGTAGTAGAAGAATAAGCGGCATCTTTACGGCCGGAATTTCCAGTTACACCATAGCCTGCACGAAACTTAAAATTAGACAGCCAGTTCTGTGTTTTCTCCATAAAAGCTTCGTCACTAATACGCCACGCAATAGCCGCAGCCGGAAAAGAGTCCCATTTATGTCCGACAGCTAAATGAGAAACCCCATCCCAACGATTAGAGAAAGTAAACAAATACTTACCTTGATAATTATAGTTGAAACGAAATGCATAAGACATTGATTGTGTCTGTGAGAAACTTGATCTTACTACTACTTTTTCCGTACCAGCTCCCAGATTGTGAAATGATTGCGAAGCAAGTTCCTGTCCCTGCGCATGACTCTCATTTGCTTCATCCTGTTTTTTTGACCAGGAAGTGATCCCTGTGATACCAAAATTATGATCTTTGGCCAATGTAAAATTGTAAGTCAGTACATTCTCCCATCTATAAGCATAAGAAGAGCTGTTATATATCTCAGCAAGAGGCGCCTGATAACCGGAAGTTATATTGGCAATCGATTTCTTTCCATAGAAAACCCCATTGCGGGCATTATTCAATGTAGTTCCAAGTACCGATTTGAAAGACAATCCTTTCAATGGAGTCAATTCCAGATAAGCATTACCGGCAAAATACGTGCTACGTGTATTGTTTACATATTGATTTTTGGCTTCATCAGCCATCGGATTCACCTTTCCCCCATCTTTACAATATTCATAGTTTATGTTACCTTCGGCATCATAAACATCACCTAATGGCAGGAAAGTCAATGCATTCACAAACACACCTTGGTTACGCGAATTACTATCGGTATACGTCAGATTGGTATTGAAACCGACTTTTGCCCAAGAGAAAATTGATTGATCCAAATTCAGACGCATACTGTAACGTTTACGATCATCGTTTTTAATCAACCCTTCTTCATTATTATAATTCAAAGAAGCAAAAACCTTTGTCTTTTCCGTCCCTCCTGTCACTGATAGGTTATAGTTTTGCTGAACACCATTTTTCCCCATTACTTCGTCTACCCAGTCAATCCATTTACCGGCCTCATAAGCTTCAAGTACCCCTGGTTTATCAAAGATTGTAGACATAAATTCCGGATATTCTTCGTTATTTTTTGTCCGCCAAGCTTCTTTCTTTAAATTAACATATTCATCGCCAACCATTCCATGAGGAAATTTGGCAAAGCCACTGATTCCGACGTAGGCATCAAAGTTAACCGTAGCTTTTCCCGTTTTACCCTGTTTGGTGGTAATAATTACAACACCATTGGCTCCTGCCGAGCCATAAATAGCTGTTGAAGAAGCATCTTTCAAGACTTCAATAGATTCAATATCCGCCGGATTCACTTGATTATAACTACCTTGAATTCCGTCGATAATAAACAAGGGAGTATTAGAACCATAAATAGAACGAGTACCACGCAATTGAATATCAACATCCGCACCTGCCTTTCCTGAAGATTTCATAATATCCAGACCTGCGACTTTCCCCTGTAATGCTTCCATCGGATTATTAACCGGGCTCATCGTAATTTCGCCACTTTTAACGGAAGTCACCGCACCCGTCAAATCGCGCTTCTTCACCATACCATAACCTATCACCACTACTTCATCCAAAGCCTGAGTATCCGCCACCATTTTCACATTGACCGGCGTACTGCCAGTTACAGTTACCGTCTGTTCCTTGTACCCGATATAAGAGATAACCAGCTCTTTCTTTCCCGCCGGGAGATCAATTGAGAAGTGACCGTCAAAATCTGTAATCGTACCCGTACTTGTACCTTTCACAACAATGGAAACACCAATCAGCGGTTCACCATTTTCATCAATAATAGTTCCTTTTACAGTTTTCGTTTGTGTGATAACTTGCACCATAGCATTAGAGGCTCCATCTCCTGCATAAACAGAAAAAGATAGAGGGGCACACAATAAGGATAGCCCTAAAATCATGGAAGTACGGCTACAATGTGTCTTCCACGCTTCAACAAATGCATAATCTTTCATTCGTTCTAATTTAAAGTTAATATTAATTATCCTTGTTTTACAAGAAAACAGTTGATTATAATCAATTAAAAGACGTTTATGATTCCAATAAGTACTCACCATTAATATCTTATTTCTCTTTTTCAATACATTTCTCAATTCAAAATGTAAAGCTAGAATACCTATAAATTCAAGTATTCCCAACAAAATCTCCATTTTATTGTTGCATGAAGAATAAAAAGTGTAAATTTGTACCTAGATGCCACTTAAACTAACAACATATTATAAAGGAAAGGATATTCCCGATTTATCGGGAAAGAATACATTCCACTCCAAAGAGCTGTTTCTTATTTATGAAGCGACTCCGGGGTATACACCTTTATTAATAGTAGCGACAGAAGACGGCAAACCGATGGCACGTTTACTTGCTGCTATCCGTAAAGCAAAGAAGTGGCTTCCCTCTTCGTTGGTCAAGCACTGCGTAGTATATAGCGAAGGCGAAGCTTTGGACGAAACTCTTTCCACTAATAAGGAAAAAGCGGAAGAAGTTTTCGGTGAAATGCTCGAACATCTCACTCAGGAAGCATCACGAACTTGCTTTCTTATTGAATTCCGCAATCTGAACAATTCCATGTTCGGTTACAAATTCTTCCGGAGTAATGATTATTTTCCGGTCAACTGGTTACGGGTGCGTAATTCACTGCACAGTATGAAAAAGACTGAAGACCGGTTCAGTCCGTCACGTATCCGACAGATAAAAAAAGGAATTAATAACGGAGCAAGAGTAGAAGAAGCACATACCGTAGAAGAAATACGCGACTTTTCACGAATGTTACACAAAGTATATTCTTCCCGCATACGCAGATACTTTCCTGCCAATGATTTCTTCCGGCATATGAACAGTATGTTAATCAAAGGGAAACAGGCAAAAATATTCATTGTCAAATATAAGGAGAAGATTATCGGCGGTTCGGTTTGCATTTATTCCGGCGAAGACGCTTTCCTCTGGTTTTCAGGTGGGATGCGAAAAACATACGCATTGCAATATCCCGGTGTGCTCGCTGTTTGGAAAGCGCTGGAAGACGCTCACGAACGTGGATTCCGGCATATGGAGTTTATGGACGTAGGGCTTCCGTTCCGCAAACACGGTTACCGTGATTTCGTACTTCGCTTCGGTGGAAAGCAGAGCAGCACGCGCCGTTGGTTTCGCGTCAGTTGGAATTGGTTAAACAAACTTCTAGTCAAATTTTATGTCTAAATGTAATCTCAAGATTACAAAACGACTTCCTGTGTTCCTTTCCTGCCATTTTTTATGCTTTATAACGCAACAATTAAATGCAGAAATATTTCTTTATTAGGTAAGAAATGCCTTTCTTTGTGCTGTTTTATGCCGTATAAGCACATAATTAAAACCAAATAAAAAAGTATAGTTATGAAGATTTCACACATTGAACATCTGGGCATTGCTGTAAAAAGCATCGAAGAAGCCCTTCCTTACTACGAAAATGTATTAGGTCTGAAGTGTTACAACATTGAAACAGTGGAAGATCAAAAAGTAAGAACCGCTTTCTTAAAAGTAGGCGAAACAAAAATCGAACTGTTGGAGCCGACTTGCCCTGAGAGTACCATTGCAAAGTTTATTGAAAACAAAGGTGCGGGTGTTCACCACGTTGCATTTGCTGTAGAAGACGGTGTAGCCAATGCTTTGGCGGAAGCGGAAAACAAGGAAATCCGTCTTATCGACAAAGCTCCGCGCAAGGGTGCAGAAGGTTTGAACATCGCTTTCCTTCACCCGAAATCAACTCTGGGTGTGCTGACAGAACTCTGCGAACATTAATCATAAACTCTAAAAACTAACAAGAACTCATGAGTAATCAACTTGAAAAAATTAAAGAGCTTATTGAACGCCGTGCCGTAGCACGTCTCGGGGGCGGCGAAAAAGCAATTGCGAAGCAACATGAAAAAGGGAAATATACAGCACGCGAGCGTTTGGCTATGCTGCTGGACGAAGGTAGCTTCGAAGAAATGGACATGTTCGTTGAGCACAGATGCACGAACTTCGGCATGGACAAAAAACATTATCCGGGTGATGGTGTAGTAACCGGTTGCGGTACTATCGAAGGACGTTTGGTATATGTTTTCGCACAGGATTTCACTGTTTCCGCCGGTTCATTATCGGAAACGATGTCATTGAAGATCTGTAAAATCATGGATCAGGCCATGAAGATGGGTGCTCCTTGTATCGGTATCAACGACTCGGGTGGCGCACGTATCCAGGAAGGTATCAACGCATTGGCTGGTTATGCAGAAATCTTCCAGCGTAACATTCTGGCTTCCGGTGTTATCCCGCAGATTTCAGGTATCTTCGGTCCTTGTGCCGGTGGTGCCGTTTACTCTCCGGCTTTGACGGACTTTACGCTGATGATGGAAAGTACTTCTTATATGTTCCTTACCGGACCGAAAGTTGTAAAGACCGTAACAGGTGAAGATGTAAGCCAGGAAAACCTCGGTGGTGCAAGTGTTCACTCAACTAAATCAGGCGTCACTCACTTCACAGCCAAGACTGAAGAAGAAGGTTTTGCCCTCATCCGCAAACTGTTGAGCTATATTCCTCAGAATAATCTCGAAGAAGCTCCATATGTAGATTGTACAGACCCGATCGACCGCCTGGAAGATTCTCTGAACGATATTATCCCTGACAGTCCGACCAAGCCATACGATATGTACGAAGTAATCGGTGCTGTTGTTGACAATGGGGAATTCCTGGAAATCCAAAAAGACTACGCCAAGAATATTATCATCGGTTTTGCACGCTTCAACGGACAATCCGTGGGTATCGTTGCCAACCAGCCTAAATATCTGGCAGGTGTGCTTGACAGCAACGCATCTCGTAAGGGTGCACGTTTCGTTCGTTTCTGCGACGCATTCAATATTCCTATCGTATCATTGGTAGACGTACCGGGATTCCTTCCGGGAACAGGTCAGGAATATAACGGCGTTATTCTTCACGGCGCCAAGTTGCTGTATGCTTACGGTGAAGCTACCGTACCTAAAGTAACTATCACATTGCGCAAGTCTTATGGCGGTTCTCACATCGTGATGAGTTGTAAGCAACTTCGCGGTGATATGAACTATGCATGGCCGACGGCTGAAATCGCAGTAATGGGTGGTGCAGGTGCAGTAGAAGTATTGTACGCACGTGAAGCAAAAGATCAGGAAAATCCGGCTCAGTTCCTTGCCGAAAAAGAAGCAGAATACACGAAACTGTTCGCCAATCCTTATAATGCAGCTAAATACGGTTACATTGATGATGTGATTGAACCACGTAACACACGTTTCCGTGTCATCCGCGCTTTGCAGCAGTTGCAAACCAAGAAACTGACCAACCCGGCTAAGAAGCATGGTAATATTCCGTTGTAATCCAACTTTTCACATTAAAAACAAGAACGATTATGAACAAAACCAAAATCGGAATATTCCTTTCTTTGCTATTGCTGATTGGGCTGACTTCTTGTGGAGAGAAAAAGTCTAACAACAAGCTGGTTCTGAACGAAATCCTGATAGATAACCAAAGCAGCTTTCAGGATGATTACGGACTGCACAGTGCATGGATTGAAATATTCAATAAATCATTCGGTAGCGCCGATTTAGCAGCTTGCTTGCTGAAAGTAAGCAGCCAGCCGGGCGATACAGTCACTTACTTTATCCCGAAAGGTGATATACTTACGGTAGTGAAACCACGCCAACACGCCTTATTCTGGGCAGACGGCCAACCCAACCGCGGAACTTTCCACACTAGTTTCAAACTGAATCCCGAAACAGCCAACTGGGTAGGATTGTTTGACTCCGGTAAAAAGCTGATGGACCAGATTGTAGTACCGGCAGGTGCTTTGAAGGCCGACCAATCGTTTGCACGTATAAGCGACGGAGCAGCAGACTGGGAAGTGAAAGGCGGAAGCAAGGACAAATATGTAACTCCGAGCACAAACAACCAGACCCTTGACAGCAATGCCAAGATGGAAAAGTTCGAAGAGCATGACTCGGTAGGTATCGGTATGTCCATTTCTGCCATGAGCGTGGTATTCTGCGGATTGATTCTTCTTTTTATTGCTTTCAAGATTGTAGGCAAGGTTGCCGTGAACTTGAGTAACCGCAATGCAATGAAATCTAAAGGTATCGACAAACGCGAAGCTAAAGAATTGTCACAAGCTCCGGGTGAAGTCTATGCCGCTATCTCTATGGCATTGCACGAAATGCAGGATGAAGTACACGACGTAGAAGAAACCGTACTGACCATCACTCGTGTGAAACGCAGCTATTCACCGTGGAGTTCGAAGATTTATACTTTGCGTGAAACTCCTCCCAGAAAGTAAGTCACCTTATAAAAAGTAAAAACGATGAAAGAATATAAATATAAAATCAACGGTAACTCATATAAAGTAACCATCGGAGATATTGAAGACAATATCGCTCATGTAGAAGTGAACGGTACACATTATAAAGTAGAAATGGAAAAACAGCCCAAAGCGGCTGCCCAACCGGTAGTAGTACGCCCTATGCCTAATGCGCCTACCGCTCCTACCCAAGTGGTGAAACCGGCCGCTCCGTCTACCGGTAAATCAGGTGTCAAGTCTCCACTGCCGGGCGTTATCCTCGACATCAAAGTGAATGTAGGTGATACTGTAAAGAAAGGACAGACCATCATTATATTGGAAGCCATGAAAATGGAAAACAATATCAATGCGGACAAAGACGGCAAGATTACTGCCATCAATGTAAATAAGGGAGATTCTGTTCTTGAAGGTAATGACCTCGTAATTATTGAATAATATGGGAGATTTTATAAACTTTTTAGGAAACAACCTTGCCGACTTCTGGACCTACACGGGTTTCGCTAACGCTACTGCGGGACATGTGGTTATGATTCTTGTAGGCTTGGTGTTCATCTATTTGGCTATTGCCAAAGAGTTCGAGCCGATGTTGCTGATTCCTATCGGGTTCGGTATGCTGATCGGTAATATACCTTTTAATATGGATGCCGGACTGAAAGTCGGTATTTACGAAGAAGGTTCAGTTTTGAATATATTGTATCAGGGAGTAACCTCCGGATGGTATCCGCCGCTCATCTTCTTGGGCATTGGAGCCATGACGGACTTCTCGGCACTTATCTCCAACCCGAAATTGATGTTGATCGGTGCAGCAGCACAGTTCGGTATCTTCGGTGCATACATGATCGCATTGGAAATGGGATTCGACCCTATGCAAGCCGGTGCAATCGGTATTATCGGTGGTGCGGACGGCCCGACGGCTATCTTCCTGTCCTCTAAGCTAGCACCTAACCTGATGGGAGCCATTGCGGTGTCCGCCTACTCCTATATGGCGTTGGTTCCGGTGATACAGCCGCCTATCATGCGTCTGCTCACCACAAAGAACGAACGTGTCATCCGCATGAAACCGCCGCGTGCCGTTTCTCACACAGAGAAGGTGATTTTCCCGATTATCGGTTTGTTGCTGACTTGTTTTCTGGTTCCTTCCGGTCTGCCTTTGCTGGGTATGCTGTTCTTTGGTAACCTCTTGAAAGAAAGCGGTGTAACCCGTCGTCTTGCCAATACGGCAAGCGGTCCGTTGATTGACACGATCACTATCCTGTTAGGTTTGACAGTAGGTGCTTCTACTCAGGCTTCGGAGTTCCTTACTTTCGATTCTATCAAGATTTTCGCCCTCGGTGCATTGTCGTTCGTTATTGCAACTGCGTCCGGTGTAATCTTCGTGAAGATATTCAACCTCTTCCTGAAGAAGGGCAATAAGATCAATCCATTGATTGGGAACGCAGGCGTATCTGCAGTTCCTGACTCGGCACGTATCTCACAAGTTATCGGCCTGGAATACGACCCGGCCAATTACTTGCTGATGCACGCTATGGGACCGAATGTAGCAGGTGTAATCGGTTCGGCTGTCGCTGCCGGTATCCTGTTGGGATTCTTGATGTAAGACGTAAGACAACTATCCTTTATAAGAAAACGCTTCTTTCTTTCGGGAAAGGAGCGTTTTTATTATCTTACATCTGTTCTGTTGTAGCAAACAAGAATAAAAAAGGCTGCAACCGTCAACCGGAAGCAGCCTTTCCTATTATATTGGAATAATCTGATGATTACTGAGCCAATTTGTTGTCTGAACCAAGTACGTTGATGATTTTGTGCTTGTACAATTTTTCCATATTGTCACGAGCCGGACCAAGATACTTACGTGGGTCGAATTCAGCCGGTTTTTCAGCAAAAGTCTGACGGATAGCAGCAGTCATAGCCAAACGAGAGTCTGAGTCAATGTTGATTTTGCAAACTGCAGAAGTAGCAGCTTTACGCAACCATTCTTCAGGAATACCGATAGCAGCTTTCAGGTTACCACCGAACTTGTTGATAGTTGCCACTTCTTCCTGAGGAACTGAAGATGAACCGTGAAGAACGATAGGGAATCCCGGAAGTTTTTCCATTACAGCATCCAAAACATCGAATGCCAATGGAGGAGGAACCATCATGCCGGTAGCCGGATCGATGTGACATTGTTCCGGAGTAAATTTATAAGCACCGTGAGAAGTACCGATTGAGATAGCCAAAGAGTCGCAACCTGTACGAGTAGCGAAATCAATAACTTCTTCAGGGTCAGTATATGTGTGGTGGTCAGCAGAAACTTCATCTTCTACTCCTGCCAATACACCAAGTTCGCCTTCAACTGTTACGTCAAACTGGTGAGCGTAATCAACCACTTTCTTAGTCAATGCAACGTTTTCTTCGTAAGGGAGATGAGAACCGTCGATCATTACTGAAGAGAAACCTGAATCGATACAAGACTTACAAGTTTCGAAAGTATCTCCGTGGTCAAGATGAAGAACGATTTCGGGATGTGCGCAGCCTAATTCTTTAGCATATTCTACAGCACCCTGAGCCATATAACGCAACAAAGTAGCGTTAGCATACTGACGAGCACCTTTAGAAACCTGAAGAATCACAGGAGATTTAGTTTCAACAGCAGCCTTGATGATAGCTTGCATCTGTTCCATATTGTTGAAGTTGAATGCTGGGATAGCATATCCACCTTTGATAGCCTTAGCAAACATTTCTTTCGTGTTTACCAATCCTAAATCTTTGTAATTTACCATTTTGTTTAAAGTTTATTGTTAGTGAATAAAAATTCTACGCAAAAGTAAGCATTATCCATCGAATAACGAACATCGGAAAGAAAAATATAGTAGAAAAAGGTTTAAATCGGCCATCTAAATCCAGCCGGAAAGCTAGTCCGGCATTAGATTGTAATGTCTACCTTGCAAATAAATGACTAAAAGATAAAATAGTCAGGTGGTGAGTAATTAGAGTGATCTCACAGAGCACCAAACCACTTTATCTTCTTTTTTTCTGCAAAACCTTTTTCTATTTCACATAAATGCATTATCTTTGCGCTCTGAAAATGACCATTACACTATTTCTTACCAAAATAGTAACAGAATATAAATTAAAAAAAACAGATACTGAAATGAAAAAAGGCCTTCATCCAGAATCATACCGTCCGGTAGTATTCAAAGATATGTCAAATGGTGATATGTTTTTGTCTAGATCAACTGTAGCAACAAAAGAAACCATCGAATTCGAAGGTGAAACTTATCCGTTGCTGAAGATTGAAATCTCTAACACTTCTCACCCGTTCTATACAGGTAAATCTACATTGGTAGATACTGCAGGACGTGTTGATAAGTTCATGAGCCGCTACGGTGACCGTAAGAAGAAATAATTCGATCTTTCTTAAAGATGAAAAAAGAGGAGATTCCCACTAGAGAATTTCCTCTTTTTCGTTTAAAACGCCACAGCAAGACAAACCAGATTTTTTTTAAAGAAATAGTTCCGATTCCTACTGATTTTCAAATAAAAAAAGTAACTTTGGCAACTTAATAACCCCCAAAAATGGAAATAACCCAATTGAAGCAAATGACAAAAGAAGAAGTCCTCAAATTCATCAGACAACGCCTGGCTTTCAGTCCGGAAATTAAAAAGCAACTCAAGTATGTAAAAGAAGAGGATTTCAGCAAAGAACATCGCAGATTCGAAATGTCGGGACAGGAAGAGACAACAGGATGGTGCACGCTCTTCAATACTGCCATATTAAATGAGTTTGCCGGCCTGGGTATCTACGATTACACTTCTTATCTTTTTCTTGATTTCGATAAAGGGACTCCAACCGTTTATCTCAAATATTACTCCGACAACGAAAACCTGGAATATGATCTCAACGGTTATTCCACAACCGAAATCATATTTACTATTTTCGAACTGACAATCTTTTCCGGAAAACCCAAAAGACAACGAAACTAAGATTTCAGAAAACAAATAAAAGCAATCCCCGGCAGTAACTTTATTGCCGGGGATTACTTTTATCATGCACATCGCACAAAAAAGAACGAACCTTGAACATTCATATCCGTAAGTTGTTTATTATCTAAAAAAAAGAAGAACGAATCAACGCGAAAACTCTAAACATCAGTGTGGTATATGAAGAAGAAATATGAATTAGTCCTGGCGGCTGTAATCTTGCTAGCCGGCTGCGGACAGAAAAAAGAGACGAAAGTAACAACAGCCCGTCCCGTAAAAACAACAACTGTAGAATCGAGATCGATTATCAGAAAAGATTTTTCGGGAATCGTAGAAGCTGTGGAGTATGTGAAACTGGCTTTCCGCGTCAGCGGACAAATCATCCAATTACCTGTAATCGAGGGAGAAAAAGTTAAAAAGGGACAACTGATAGCAGCAATTGACCCCAGAGACATTGCATTACAATATGCTGCCACAAAATCCGCCTA
Organism: Bacteroides sp. f07; assembly: GCF_042854785.1. Taxonomy (NCBI): domain Bacteria; kingdom Pseudomonadati; phylum Bacteroidota; class Bacteroidia; order Bacteroidales; family Bacteroidaceae; genus Bacteroides; species Bacteroides sp. f07. The sequence goes on from NZ_BAABXI010000001.1 coordinate 3,108,092, forward strand.
CGAAACGGCTACCGCACAGGTAGAACGTAACAAGCGGCTCCTCTCCCGCCAAGCTATCTCCGTACAAGAATACGAAATCAGCCTGGCCAACTATCAGAAAGCGAAGTCCGAGTACGAATTATCCGCCAATAATATGCGCGACACGAAATTGACAGCTCCTTTCGACGGCTCCATAGAAAAGCGTTTGGTAGAGAACTACCAACGTGTCAATTCAGGTGAAGGCATCGTGCAGCTAGTCAATACACGTAATCTGCGCATTAAGTTTACCATTCCGGATGCTTACCTTTATCTGCTGCGTGCCAAAGAGCCGCGTTTCCTTGTAGAATTCGATACGTTCAAAGGGCACGTGTTTCAGGCAAAGCTCGAAGAATATCTTGATATCTCGACAGACGGCACCGGAATTCCAGTCAGCATCACGATTGACGACCCGTCTTTCGACCGGGATCTCTACGCCGTAAAACCGGGCTTTACGTGCAGTATCCGTTTTACGGCAGATGTGGGCCCGCTCGTGCAAGACAGTTGGACAATTGTACCGCTTAGCGCTGTATTCGGTGAAAGTGAAGGAAAGAAAATGTATGTATGGGTGGTAGAAGGCGACAAAGTCCACAAGCGTGAAGTTAGCGTCAATGCACCAACCGGAGAAGCCCAGGCTCTTATCTCCGCAGGACTAAAACCCGGAGAGAAAATAGTTATTGCAGGTGTGTATCAGTTAGTAGAAGGAGAAACTGTAAAAGAAATTGAGAAATGAACTTAGCTAAATATTCATTAGACAACACGAAGATCATCTATTTCTTTCTTGCTGTGTTACTAATAGGAGGAATCACTTCCTTTAGTAAGTTGGGTAAGAAAGAGGATGCTCCCTTCGTCATCAAGTCAGCGGTTATCATGACCCGTTATCCGGGAGCCGAACCGGCTGAGGTGGAGCGATTGATTACCGAACCGATCTCCCGCGAGATTCAAAGTATGAGCGGTGTGTACAAGATTAAATCAGAATCTATGTACGGGCTCTCTAAAATCACATTCGAGCTGCAACCGTCACTGGCAGCCAGTTCCATCCCACAAAAATGGGATGAGTTGCGGCGAAAAGTACTCAATATACAGCCACAGTTGCCAAGCGGTGCTTCCACACCGACCGTTTCCGATGATTTCGGTGATGTATTCGGCATCTATTATGGCCTGACAGCAGACGATGGCTTCTCTTACGAAGAAATGCGCAACTGGGCAGAGCGAATCAAGACACAGGTAGTCACTGCGGACGGAGTAATGAAAGTCGCCCTATTCGGAGTACAGACGGAAGTAGTCAATATCTTTATCTCGACCAATAAACTGGTGGGAATGGGGATTGATCCGAAGCAGCTCGCCAGTCTGCTGCAATCCCAAAACCAAATTATCAATACCGGAGAAATCCGTGCAGATGAGCAACAGCTACGGGTGACTGCCAATGGCATGTACACCACCGTGGACGACATCCGCAACCAAGTGATTACAACAAAAGCCGGACAAGTAAAACTGGGTGATATCGCCGTTATAGAGAAAGGATACATGGATCCACCTTCCAATATCATGCATGTGAATGGAAAACGTGCCATCGGCATTGGTGTCTCTACCGACCCGCAACGGGACGTAGTGCAGACAGGCGAAAATGTAAAAGCGAAATTAAACGAATTGCTACCGCTCATGCCTGTGGGACTGGAGTTGCAAAGTTTATATCTGGAGAACGAAATAGCCAACGAAGCCAACAACGGATTTATCATCAACCTGATAGAATCCATCTTGATAGTAATCGTGATTATCATGTTAGTGATGGGCTTGCGTGCAGGAGTATTAATCGGTTCATCACTCATTTTCTCCATCGGCGGCACACTGCTCATCATGTCTTTCTTTGGTGTCGGACTGAACCGTACTTCATTGGCAGGATTCATCATCGCCATGGGAATGTTGGTGGACAACGCCATTGTAGTGACAGACAATGCGCAAATAGCCATAGCCCGTGGAGTAAACCGGCGGAAAGCGCTGATAGATGGTGCCACCGGACCGCAATGGGGATTGCTCGGAGCCACTTTCATTGCTATCTGTTCGTTTCTTCCCCTCTACCTCGCTCCTTCCTCTGTGGCGGAAATCGTCAAACCGCTTTTCGTCGTACTCGCCATTTCGTTGGGATTGAGTTGGGTACTTGCTCTCACACAAACGACCGTATTCGGTAATTTTATTCTGAAAGCAAAAGCTAACAACGGTGCCAAAGACCCGTATGACAAGCCATTCTATCATAAATTCGCTTCAATTCTCCATGTGTTGATTCGCAGGAAAACATTGACGCTAGGCTCTGTGGTTGCACTATTCATCATTTCACTGATTATAATGGGAACGATGCCGCAAAACTTCTTCCCTTCCCTGGACAAACCTTATTTCCGTGCGGACGTATTCTATCCTGACGGGTATAGCATCAACGATGTCGTGAAAGAAATGAAATCAGTAGAAGAACATCTGGCAAAACAGCCGGAAGTGAAAAAGGTATCAATTACCTTCGGCAGCACACCGCTCAGATATTATCTGGCTTCCACCTCAGTAGGTCCGAAACCTAACTTTGCCAATATACTGGTGGAGTTGACGGATAGTAAATACACGAAAGAATATGAAGAGGATTTCGACGGATACATGAAAGCCAATTATCCGAATGCGATCACCCGTACAAGCCTGTTCAAACTGTCGCCTCCGGTAGATGCCTCTATTGAAATCGGTTTTATCGGCCCCAATACGGACACGCTTGTAGCACTCACAAACCAGGTATTGGATATCATGCATCAGAATCCTGATTTGATTAACATACGCAATTCGTGGGGAAACAAGATTCCGGTATGGAAACCGATATATAGTCCGGAACGGGCACAACCGTTAGGAGTATCCCGCCAAGGCATGGCACAGAGTATCCAGATTGGAACAACAGGGATGACACTGGGCGAATACCGGCAAGGTGACCAGGTGCTTCCGATTTTGCTGAAAGATAATACGGTAAATTCGTTCCGCATCAATGATTTGCGCACATTACCGGTATTCGGAACCGGCAACGAAACGACCAGTCTCGAACAAGTAGTTTCTGATTTTGATTTTCAGTATCGGTTCTCGAATGTGAAAGACTATAACCGGCAGATGGTGATGATGGCTCAGTGCGACCCGCGGCGTGGAGTAAATGCTATCGCTGCCTTTAATCAAATATGGTCAAAAGTGCAGAAAGAGATTAAAGTTCCTGAAGGATATACGATGAAGTATTTTGGTGAACAAGAGAGCCAAGTGGAATCCAACGAGGCGTTGGCTAAGAATTTACCGCTGACCTTCTTCCTGATGTTTGTAACATTACTGTTCCTGTTCCGTACCTATCGTAAACCAACAGTAATTTTATTAATGTTACCGTTGATTTTCATCGGAATCGTTTTGGGATTATTAGTCCTAGGCAAGTCATTTGACTTCTTCTCCATTCTCGGCTTGCTGGGATTGATTGGTATGAATATAAAGAATGCGATTGTACTTGTTGAGCAAATCGATCTGGAAGCGGCAACAGGAAAGAAACCTCTGGATGCAGTCATAAGCGCCACGACCAGCCGTATTGTTCCTGTGGCGATGGCATCCGGCACAACGATTTTAGGTATGTTACCATTATTGTTCGATGCCATGTTCGGCGGAATGGCGGCTACTATCATGGGTGGTCTGCTGGTAGCTTCAGCACTGACATTGTTTGTACTCCCGGTAGCTTATTGCGCCATTCAGCGGATTAAACCGGCGTAATGCCGGAGCAAGGTTTCCATCCGGCATATTATCATGTACTTAATGATTTCCTTATGAAACTTGAATTTACTATTTATTAAAAATAAAATGAGAACTCAACTTATAACTCTGTCACTGTTGTTCCTCGGTCTCACAGCCGAGGCACAACAACCCTATCTCAGCAGGGAAGCCTACCGGGATAAAGTGGAAGCGTACAGTCAAATCCTGAAACAACAGAAACTAAAGACCTTGGCCAGTGTTGAAGCACGGAAGATTGCCCATACAGGATTCTTGCCCAAAATAGATATCAATGCAGACGGTACACTCAATCTGAGTGACCTCAGCGCATGGAACGAGCCACTGGGCGAATACCGCAATCACACTTACCAAGGGGTATTTGTCGTCTCGCAACCTCTCTATACAGGTGGTGCGCTCAATGCGCAGCATAAGATAGCCAAAGCAGACGAAAAGCTGAATCAGCTTAATGAAGAACTCACCATAGACCAGATTCACTATCAAAGCGATGCTGTATATTGGAACGCTTCCGCCTCGCAGGCAATGCTGAAAGCAGCAGATAAATACCAGAGCATTATAAAGCAGCAGTACGATATTATTCAAGATCGTTTCAACGATGGAATGATCAGCCGTACGGATTTACTTATGATCTCTACCCGGCTGAAAGAAGCGGAACTTCAATATATCAAGGCCCGCCAAAATTACACACTGGCTCTGCAGAAACTAAATATTCTAATGGGAGAGGAACCTAACAATCCGGTAGACAGCCTTTATACGATTGATATGCCTTCTGCCCCTGTTCAGATTCTGTCCCTTGAGAATGTATTGCAACGTCGTGCCGATTATGAAAGCACGGAAGTCAATATCATGAAAAGTCAGGTTCAACGTAAAGCTGCGCTTAGTCAGTTTAATCCCCAGTTGAATATGTACTTCAGCGGTGGTTGGGCAACAGCTACTCCCAACCTCGGATATGATGTTTCATTCAATCCCATTGTCGGTATTAATCTGAACATTCCCATCTTCCGATGGGGCGCCCGCTTCAAGACGAACCGTCAGCAGAAAGCATATATAGGCATACAGAAGCTGCAACAAAGTTATGTGACAGACAACATCAATGAAGAACTCTCCGCCGCACTGACCAAACTGACGGAAACAGAATATCAGGTAAAGACTGCGACAGAAACAATGAATCTGGCAAATGAGAACCTCGACCTGGTCACTTTCTCGTATAATGAAGGGAAAGCCAATATGGTAGACGTACTCTCCGCACAGTTATCATGGACGCAGGCACACACCAATCTGATTAATGCTTATCTAGCTGAAAAGATGGCAATAACAGAATACAAAAAAGTTATCAGTGAATAAGAAAAAACAATTCACAAAGTCTATATATAAAGAAAACCGGAGAATAAGCCAAGATGCCCATTCTCCGGTTTCTATTTCTAAAGTCTGTTTTTCACTTATGCAAGGAAAGAAATCAACACACCCGCAGCTACGGCAGAACCGATCACACCAGAAATGTTACTTGCCATACAATATTGCAATACGTGATTCTTCGGATCATACTTCAAAGCAATCTCGTTCGCCACACGGCTTGCCATTGGAACAGCACTCAGTCCGGTCGCACCGATAAGCGGATTGATTTTCTTCTTGGAGAAGAGATTTACAAACTTCACAAAGAAGATACCGCCGGTAATGGAAAGTGCGAATGCAAGGAATCCACCGACAACAATGCCGATTGTCGTCCAGTTCAGGAACGCTTCAGCAGTCATCGTTGCTCCTACGGACAAGCCGAGGAAGATGGTGGCGGCATTCATAATGCTGTTGGAAGCAGCATCAAACAAACGGAATGTATTGGTTCCGATTTCTTTCACCAGATTACCGAACATCAACATACCAATCAAAGGAACCGCACTAGGCACGAAGAGCGCCACAACCGTAGTCACCACAATCGGGAAAATAATCTTCAGCACACGCAGATTCTTGATTTCCGTCTTCGAAGGATACTTCTTTTCTTGTTCCTTCATATTGATGCACAACTCTTTCTTTGAACAGAACAATTTCACTACCAGCGGAATAATTACCGGCACCAATGCCATGTAAGAGTAGGCAGCAATAGCAATCGGGCCCAGCAAATGCGGAGCAAGCTTAATAGTAGTAAAAATGGCCGTAGGCCCGTCCGCACCACCAATAATACCGAGAGAAGCCGCTTCTTGCGGAGTGAATCCCATCAGAATAGCCACCAGCAGCACGGTAAAGATACCAAGCTGTGCAGCAGCACCGAAAATAGAAAGATGCAAGTTACGTAACATCGGTCCGAAGTCCGTCAACGCACCGACACCCATAAAGATAATCGGCGGCAGGAACCCCGTCTTAATCAACATATAGTAGATGAAGTTCATCAGTCCCAATTCATGCGCAATGTCATGCAAAGGCATTTCCCAAATATTCTTCATTACTCCGTTTATCATTACCATACCATTCTCGTCGGCCTGAATCACCCCCATATCTCCACCGGGGAAGTTGGCAAGCAACACACCGAAAGCAATAGGTACAAGCAGCAACGGTTCATACTGTTTCTTGATTCCCAAATAAAGCAGAACGAACGCGATGGCATACATTATCAGAAACTGCGGCTCGGCAATAATATTGCTGAACGCAGTCATGTCGTACAAATTCTCAAATATCTCGTTCATTATCCTATTTTCATTAATACATCATCTTCTGAAACCGTGTCTCCCGGATTAACGCAGATAGCAGTTACCGTACCGCCAAACTCTGCACGGATAGCATTGTAAGTCTTCATCGCTTCCACATAACAGATTACATCGCCTTCTTTCACGGCATCCCCTACCTTCAAAGCCGTTTCCTGCGCATTCTTCACCAGGAAGAATTTACCTTCCAACGGAGAAAGCACATCCTGGCCCTCTCCTGCCGGAGCAGCGGCAGCAGGCGCAACGGGAAGTTCGGTGTCACCATAAGCAACAGTCACGCGGTATGCCTGTCCGTCTACCTGTACAGTCAGTGTCTTCGGTTTAGCGTCTTCTTCCGGCGACTTGTCTTTTTCGGCACGACGCTTGGCAACATCTTCCAAGAAATCCTCTTTAGCCTTACCGCTCTTGTAAGCCTCATACTGAGCCGGATGCATAGCATATTCGAAGAGCTCTTCATCGTCTTGTCCTACCTCCCATTTGTTCTCCTTCATCAACTTGCGATACTTGTCAAGATTATCCGGATAATTATCCTGCGGATTGCCTTCAAAGAATTTACGACCTTCGCGTTCCGCCTTTTCAATGATTTCAGGAGCAAGCTTGCCCGGCAGACGCCCGGCTTTACCCAAAATCATATCCCAAATGTCATCGGCAATCATACCCCAACGGTCTTTACCCTTTTCCATTGCCATCACATTCATCATAGCAAGGTTCTTCACATACTGACTGAACGGAGTCACCAACGGTGGATACCCAACACGAGGCCATACATAAGCAACCTCATCAAACAGTTTGATAAGAAGTTGGTCTTGCGTCATAAACGGCAGATTATGCTTAGCCTTATATTTATTGATAGATTCCAGATTGGATTCGAGGTCTGCCATCAAACTGCCCATCATGCCGCCGGGCAGTCCGGGACCAATCAGCAAGGAGTTCATCAAGCGGTTTTTCGGGCTGATATACAATCCAAGGAAGTCATCCATAAATTCCTGAATCATCGCACGTACCTTCATGTAGGCTTCCATATTGATTTCAGGAACCTGGTATCCGGCATCCTTCAACATTGCCTGCACACTGAGCAAGTCAGCGTGTCCCGTACCCCATGAAAGAGGTTCCATACCTACGTCTATATAGTCGCAACCGGCTTCGCACACTTCGAGGATGCTTGCCATATTGAATCCGGGACCTGCATGGCTATGATACTGGACAGGTATTTCAGGATGCGCAGCCTTGATATTCGCTACGATTTTGCCTAATGAAACAGGACGGCCGATACCCGCCATATCCTTGATGCAAATTTCGTCCGCTCCGAGTCTGATAAGTTCCAGCGCCATATTGGTGTAGTACTCTACCGTATGGATAGGCGAATGAGTGATGCAAAGCGAGCATTGTGAAATCATGCCGGCTTCCTTTGCGTAGGTGATGGAAGGAGCGATATTACGCACATCGTTCAATCCGCAGAATGTACGGGTAATATCTGTTCCCTGAGCTTTCTTTACTTTGTAAAACAATTTACGGACATCAGCCGGAACAGGGCTCATACGGAGTCCGTTCAGTGCACGGTCGAGCATATGGGTTTGAATACCGGCTTCGTGGAATGGTTTCGTCCATTCACGCACAGCCTTATTCGGATTTTCTCCAAACAATAAATTTACCTGTTCAAAACCACCGCCATTTGTTTCTACGCGGGCAAAACAGCCCATTTCAATAATGGCAGGAGCTACCTTTACGAGTTGATCTACACGAGGTACATATTTTCCGGCAGATTGCCACATATCTCGGAAAACCAAACTAAACTTTACTTCTCTTTTCATGTCTTTCAGTGATATAACTTTTTATAGATTTATATTTTTTCTACTTTAGTAACCTTGCCCTTACCCAATGTCACCACATTCACTGCGGCTGTAATAGCTGCCAGAATATTTCCCGGAACAGGCGCAGGACCTTTCGCTGCTTCCTGCTTCACAGGAACCACTTCTTCGGGAGCATATTTATTGACCAGAGTGATTAAAAATTTACCTAAATAAATCACAATCAGCAGAATAACAAATACGGTAGCCATTCCGACCACCATCAGCAGAATCGCTGTTTCGATATTTTCCATATAATAAATTATTAGTAATTAAAGTCGTTTATCTAAAATGCGTCCGAAAATACCATTTTTTTGTTATAAAATAAATTAAGAAAGGAATATAAAGTATAAATCCATAAATTACCCCGTTATCATATATATATAAAAACAATGTGAGAAAAGGCCCCTCAACCTTTTCTCACATTCTGATAAAACAATTATTAAATAAAAATACTCAATGATAAAAACAGGTTCGGCTTCCCATTTTGGCTTCATACCTTCTTAACCTATTAACCACCAAAAGGGCCGACCTTCTTTGTAAACCTCTCATGCGCTGTCACAGCGTTCATTTTTCAAATTAGTACAGCAAGTATAGTGTCCGGTTGTCAACCCTTTTATAGCCAACTATGTCTGTTTGATAGGAGGAAACGAGCCTAAAGAGCAATCACCACTGTCAACGAGGGGGCCGTTTCCCGCTTAAATACCCGACAACCATTCACCGCCAATTGTCTATTGTTTGTTTTGAGCTTAAAATTTTCTCTTCTAATTAAATCTCTATCGTTTCTTTCAAATATCATTAATAGCTCATCTATTAGGAAGAGAAAGAAACGTTTCTTTTTTACCAAGAAAAAACGAAGAAAATTTGAAGAAAAACGAAAAAGCCTCTTCCAGACGCTTAGAAGAGGCTTTTTTTATTTTAAAAATATTTCTTTTCCATGAAGTTCGTAACTGATTCCACACGAACCGAAAACATTTTTGAGAGTGGCGTTCAAGTCTCTCGTCAAGACCGTCCCGTTATAGGTAAGTCCGTCGCACTTCTCATGCCCCACCACCTTCACCTTAAATATATGTTCAATATCCGCCACTACATTTATCAGCGGGTCGTCTTCATATCCCAGAACTTCCGGAAACTCCGGATTATCCTGTTTCGGAACAAGAACAATCTTACTTTCATCACAACGCACACTTTCTCCGGCAACCAATGTCCTGTTGCCTACGGCAGTCTCCACCTTGACACTACCTTCCTCACAGTTCACGAACATTTTCTTTCCTTTCTGGTCAATCAGGAACTTTGTTCCCAACACCGTCACGTCACCGGCTTCGGTACAGACAGTAAATGTCTTGCCTTTGGTCACCTCAAAAGAAGCTTTGCCCAACAGTTGCAGTTTACGCTCCCAAAGCCAAGTAATCCGGTTGTAAGTCAGACAGGAGTTCTCCATCATCCGCACATTACTGCCATCCGGCAATTCATATGCCATAGCCGTAGTTTCCGTCACTATCTTTTTCTCCGAGAAATAATATCCTCCCACTCCCAAAAGAAGCAAGAACATGGCGGCTATCCCCCAAGAGAAGGGAATGCTCCGCCCAGCACCTTGTTTTCTTCTACGGCTCAAGGCAATCTTATGGCTTTCTTCACGCTGTAACTTTAGCTTATCGCTGATTTCTTTTTTGCGAGAGAACTTTTCACCGATCAGAGGAAGTTTTCCTTCTTCCAAGTATTTGTCTAAAGATTCTGTCCAGTTTTCCATATCCCACCTCAATTAAATATCCACAAATTAGCCATCACTGCCAACAATAAAGATTTACCTAAACGCTCCCGCAATCTGGTTATAGCCATATGAGTAGTATTATATACCGTACGGGAAGTAAGCCCCATCACCAGGGCTATTTCTTCCGGACTCATCTTCTTGTAGTATTTCAGATACAATACTTCCCGCTGTTGCTTTGTCAAGTCATTCAACTCTTTCTGCAAAGCTGCCAACTGCTCCTTTTCCAATTCCGAACGGATAATAGCTGTCTCTATGTCTATTTCCAAATCAAACCGATATTCATTGGTGCCTACTTCGTCCAGCGATTTGAGTGTTTCACTATTCTCCCTCTTCAGCTCGTTCACTATCATGTGTCTCAACGAAACACATAGATAGGCAGGTATGGATTGGGGAGCAGCACACGTTTCTCTTTTCTCAAAGATGTAAACAAACAACGACTGTATCGCCTCTGTCACCACGTTGTCATCACCGGCAATCTTCATGCCATATCCATAAAGCAAATCTGCATATTGGTCATAAAGCTGCCTGAATGCATCCTCATCCCCCTGCTGAATTTTATCCCAGGATAGTGTCTTCATTTCTCTTCGCTCATTTATATGAGATATGTTTGTTCTTTTTTTACCTGTTTTTTAGAAGAAAATACATCGACTATTTCTTAAAATTCTGATGTAAAGTGGAATCTGATATTCTTGAAGTCCATCTGAGCCATCTGAAGTACATAACCGGAATCGGCCAGGAACACATCGCGCCCTTCCCTATCCTTCGCCATATACTGATATTTACGCTTTTTGAAAGCATCCAGTTCCGCAGGGTCGTCACTCTCTACCCAGCAAGCCTTATACAGACTTACCGGCTCCCAGCGACAGGACGCATTGTACTCGTTCAACAAACGATATTGGATAACCTCAAACTGCAACTGCCCCACCGTACCGATAATCTTGCGACCATTGAACTGATTGACAAACAACTGTGCCACACCTTCGTCCATCAACTGGTCGATACCTTTTGCCAATTGTTTCTGCTTCATCGGGTCTGCATTCTCGATATACTTGAACATTTCCGGCGAGAAGCTCGGCAATCCGCGGAAGTGAAGCATTTCACCTTCCGTCAGCGTGTCGCCAATCTTGAAAGTACCGTTGTCCGGCAGACCGATAATATCTCCGGCATAAGCTTCGTCAATCGTTGTCTTGCGCTGGGCCATAAACTGGGTAGGCGACGAAAAACGCATCGTCTTTCCGTGACGCACATGCATATACGGAGCATTACGCACAAACTTACCGGAACAAATCTTGCAGAATGCCACGCACGAACGGTGGTTCGGGTCGATATTGGCAGTAATCTTAAAGATGAATCCGGTGAATTTAGGTTCTTCCGGTTTCACTACGCGTTCTTCAGCCTGCACAGGACGAGGGCTCGGGGCTATCTCTACGAAACAGTTCAGCAACTCCTGGACACCGAAGTTATTCAAAGCCGAGCCGAAGAATACGGGAGCGCAGTCACCTGCCAGATAAGTTTCAGCATCAAATTCAGGATAAACGCCTTCAATCAGTTCCAAATCACCGCGCAACTTGTCTGCCAATGCTTTTCCGATCTGTTCATCCAATTCTTCCGTATGAATGTCGACTGCCACTTTTTCCGTCACCATCTGTTTGGACGGCTGATACAAGTCCAGCTTCTGTTCATAGATATTATATACGCCCTTGAAACGAGCTCCCTGCTCAATCGGCCAGGACAAGGGACGAACCTGAATCATCAGTTCCTCCTCCAGTTCGTCCAGCAAGTCGAACGGGTCTTTTCCTTCACGGTCCATCTTGTTGACAAAGATGATTACTGGAGTCTTGCGCATACGGCACACTTCCATCAACTTGCGTGTCTGTGTTTCCACACCTTTCGCACCATCCACCACAATGATAACACTGTCTACAGCGGTCAATGTGCGGTATGTATCTTCGGCAAAGTCCTGGTGACCCGGAGTGTCGAGAATGTTAATCTTGTAATCGCGATAATCGAATTCCATCACAGAAGTTGTCACCGAGATACCACGTTGCTTCTCGATTTCCATCCAGTCGGATGTAGCCGTTTTCTTAATCTTATTGCTTTTCACTGCACCCGCCACCTGAATCTGACCACCGAAAAGCAACAGTTTTTCCGTCAAAGATGTCTTACCGGCATCAGGATGCGCAATAATGGCGAACGTTCGCCGTCTCAAAATTTCTGTATTATCTGCCATATATATTATAAGGTGTCAATGCATCGTTTCAGACTTTCCTCCCAATGAGGAATCTCGATGCCGAACGTTGTTTTTATCTTTGTCTTATCAAGTACGGAATAGGCGGGACGGTTTGCCTTTGCCGGATATTCCGCCGTATGCAAAGGTCTTACTTTGCATGAGGTGATTCCTGCCAGGCGATGAATAGCCACAGTAAAGTCATACCAAGAGCAGACCCCTTCATTGCTGAAATGATAGATACCACGAACTATACCTTTATTTATAATGGTATAGATGGCTTGTGCCAGGTCGTTGGCATAAGTAGGCGTCCCTATCTGGTCAAAAACGACTCCCAGACTATCGCGCTCTTTCCCGAGACGAATCATCGTTTTCACGAAATTATTGCCGAAAGTGGAATAGAGCCATGCCGTGCGAATGACGACTGCTTTTTCGCAGTAATTCATCACATCGTATTCTCCTTCCAGTTTTGTAGTACCGTATACGGAATCCGGACAAGGATCACAGTCTTCAGTATATGGGGTATGGGCTGTGCCGTCAAACACATAATCTGTAGAAACCTGTATCATTGCCGCACCATTAAATTGTGCAACGGTTGCCAGAGTTTTCGCAGCTTCGCAATTCAATTTGTAAGCAAGTTCCGCATTGTCCTCCGCTTTATCCACTGCCGTATAAGCCGCACAGTTTACAATCACTTCAATTCGCTTTTCAGCAATATAAGCCCAAACAGCACTTTCATTACAAATGTCGAGTTCCTGTACATCTGTGAAATAATACGTATGTTGCGGGTTCTCTTTTGCAAGCACCTGCATTTCGTTGCCAAGCTGACCGTTGGCACCCGTTACCAAAATTCTCATTTATTCATCAAGTTTTAATTCACCTTTGCGGTCTTTATCATAATAGTTCGCCAACATAGACAGGAAGCTAGTAATGGCTTCCATTGCTTTCGCTGTCCCTTCGCTGATCGTTTTTTTCTGAAGCCGGAGCAAAAGCACTCCATACAAGGCTTCAAAGCAGGTTTCCAATTCCGGTTCATTCTTCTTGCCATTTTTATTCCGCAATTCTACGATAAACGGCAATGCCTTGAAATAGGCGGCACTATAAAAAGGAAATTTAGGAGAAGAAGCCAGCGCGTTATGCAGTTCGGTCAGATTGATAATCACATTCTTATTAATCTGCAAATGTCCCGTTTCACGCACACCTTCCTCGCTCATCATTGTAATCAGGTTTCCATACCATTCCCGCATGGCAGGCTGCCGATCTTCCGGATAGCGGGAAATCACGTTTGCTTCCATCTCTTCCGGTTCACAATGATTGGCGCGGATCAGGTCTTCCTCTTGCCACATATATATAAGGTATTCAGCAATATTCTGCTCTTTCAGTTTTTGTGCAATCTGATTCATAAGCTATCTCCTAATAAATTGACTCTCCCAATAATGTATAAATCAATCCGGCCACGGACACCAGCATCACAATACTGCCAATGACACGGTTCAGTATCCAGATGCCACGCAGATTGAACTTGGTACGCACTTTATTTACGAAGTAGGTGATTCCGAGCCACCAAGTCAATGCTCCCGCAGCGATAGCAAAATATCCCGTTATCTCTTCAAAGACCAGAACGCCCTGCTGCACAAAGGCAAAACGGGCGAAAAGTCCGATAAATAGGAATATGATTAAAGGGTTGGAGAGAGTGACGAAAAATGCAGTAATAAAATTATGGAAATAAGACCCCTTGCTGGACGAAGCCGGACGAATGGAATTCACCGGATTGCTGCGAAAGGTATATAAACCAAAAAGGAGTAGCATGATACTCCCCAACAGTTGCAGATAGAAAATATTCTTATTGATATAATCGAATACAAAACTCATCCCGTAACCTGTAAGCAAAGCATAAGCTATATCGCTCAAAGAGGCTCCCAGACCTGTCACAAATCCGTACCAACGCCCTTTGTTCAAAGTCCTCTGGATACATAAGACACCCACCGGACCGAGAGGTGCGGACACAACAATGCCAATAATAAAGCCTTTAACTAATATATCGAATATTGTCTCTATCTGAATCATGCCGCAAATATCGCACTTTTTTATGATATGAGGATAGGATATTAACGTTTTTTCCAACGAATCACCCCCTATTTCATAGAGTAAGAGAAATTTAAAATAAGACTTTGAAAACGCAGGCAGCACAAATTATTCTTTTTGTTCCCAAAATCCAATTCATTTCCGTACGGTTATGAACTAATTTCGAACTTGTGCAAATTTGTCGTTAATACTGAATGAATTTATGATTGATGATGCATGATTTTATTCGTCTGACAATTGTTGCTTTTTCGTCTGACAGTTGTCAGACGGAAGAATAACAGTTGTCAGACGAAAGTTCAACAACTGTCAGACGAATAAATTTATATATAACGGGGATTAAATCATTGCATACTGCCAATCTAATTTTAGAAAAACTAAGATTAGTTCATTTCCGTACCCAAATGAACTAATCTATAAAAAGAAAAGCCGGAAAGATATTTATTTCCGTTTTTTTTCTCACCACCAATGAAATTGCTTATCTTTGCGCCACAGAAAAAGAGAAGAGTTTCTCCTGCAGAGACTTCAATCGTAAAATCGTAAAATCGTAAAATCGTAAATATACAACATGATTCTTTTTTTCAGAACCCCTTCCAAGAGCGTGATTGCCGTAGAGAGCAACCATCAGCTCACCCCTGACGAAAGTAATAAACTCTGTTGGCTTTTTGGCGAAGCCGTGATGGAAAGTGAAGAAAACCTGAAAGGTTATTTCGTCGGTCCACGCCGCGAGATGATCACTCCCTGGAGTACAAACGCAGTAGAAATCACCCAGAACATGGGACTTGAAGGTCTCAGCCGTATCGAGGAATATTTCCCCGTAAAAGATGAAAACGCTGATTACGACCCGATGCTGCAACGTATGTACAAAGGCCTCGACCAAAACGTATTCACGACAAACCGTCAGCCGGAACCGATCATCTACATCGAAGACCTCGAAGTGTACAATGAAAAAGAAGGTCTGGCACTTTCTAAAGAAGAAATGGACTATCTGAAGAAAGTTGAAAATGACCTCGGTCGTAAACTGACTGACTCCGAAGTATTCGGTTTCGCACAAATCAACTCCGAACACTGCCGCCACAAAATCTTCGGTGGAACGTTTATCATCGATGGTGTAGAGCAGGAATCTTCCCTGTTCCAGATGATTAAAAAGACGACACAGGAAAATCCGAATAAAATAATCTCTGCTTACAAAGATAATGTAGCCTTCGCAGAAGGTCCGGTTGTTGAACAGTTTGCTCCGGCAGACCACTCCAAGCCTGATTACTTCCAAGTGAAAGACATCAAGAGCGTTATCTCACTAAAAGCGGAAACACATAACTTCCCCACTACCGTAGAACCGTTCAACGGTGCTTCTACCGGTACAGGCGGTGAAATCCGCGACCGTATGGGTGGTGGCAAGGGCTCATGGCCGATTGCAGGTACTGCTGTCTACATGACTTCTTACCCACGTACCGATGAAGGACGCGAATGGGAAGAAATTCTTCCGGTACGCAAATGGCTGTATCAGACTCCCGAACAAATTCTTATCAAGGCATCCAACGGTGCTTCCGACTTCGGAAACAAGTTTGGTCAACCGCTGATCTGCGGTTCGGTACTGACTTTCGAACACACGGAAAACAAAGAAGTGTATGGTTACGATAAAGTAATCATGCTTGCCGGCGGTGTAGGTTACGGGACACAACGCGACTGCCTGAAAGGTGCTCCCGAAGCAGGAAACAAAGTCGTAGTAATCGGCGGTGACAACTACCGTATCGGACTGGGTGGCGGTTCCGTATCTTCTGTAGATACAGGTCGTTACAGCAGCGGTATCGAGTTGAATGCCGTTCAGCGTGCCAACGCAGAAATGCAGAAGCGTGCCAACAACGTAGTACGCGCACTTTGCGAAGAAGACGTGAATCCTGTGGTTTCTATCCATGACCACGGTTCTGCCGGACACGTAAACTGCCTTTCCGAGTTGGTGGAGGAATGTGGCGGTTTGATTGACATGAGCAAGTTGCCTATCGGTGACACGACATTGTCTGCAAAAGAAATCATCGCCAACGAGAGCCAGGAACGTATGGGGCTGCTGATTAAAGAAGAAGCTATCGAACATGTACGTAAGATTGCCGAACGCGAACGTGCTCCGATGTATGTAGTCGGTGAGACAACCGGTGACCATCGCTTCGCTTTCCAGCAGGCTGACGGTGTACGCCCGTTCGACCTTGCCGTAGAACAGATGTTCGGTTCTTCTCCCAAGACTTATATGATAGACAAAACCGTAGAACGTCATTATGAAATGCCGAAGTACGAATTGTCCAAACTCCATGAATATCTGACGAATGTATTGCAGCTTGAAGCAGTAGCTTGCAAGGATTGGTTGACAAATAAGGTAGACCGCTCCGTAACAGGTAAAGTAGCCCGTCAGCAATGTCAGGGTGAACTTCAGTTGCCGTTGAGCGATTGCGGTGTCGTAGCACTCGACTACCGCGGCGAGAAAGGTATCGCTACTTCTATCGGACACGCTCCGCAAGCAGCATTGGCGGATCCGGCTGCCGGTTCTATCCTTTCCGTTTCCGAAGCATTGACCAACCTCGTTTGGGCCCCGATGGCAGAAGGCATGGACAGCATTTCCTTGTCTGCCAACTGGATGTGGCCTTGCCGCTCTCAGGAAGGTGAAGATGCCCGCCTTTACACAGCAGTCAAAGCATTGAGCGACTTCTGCTGTGCCCTGCAAATCAACGTTCCTACCGGAAAGGACTCTTTGTCAATGACTCAGAAGTACCCGAACGGTGAAAAAGTAATTTCTCCGGGAACCGTGATTGTTTCTGCCGGCGGTGAAGTTTCTGACGTGAAGAAAGTAGTATCTCCGGTATTAGTGAACAACGAAAAGACAACTCTTTATCATATCGACTTCAGTTTTGACGAACTGAAACTCGGCGGTTCGGCTTTTGCACAATCGCTGGGTAAAGTAGGCGACGATGTACCTTGCGTACAAGATGCCGAATACTTCCGTGACGCTTTCCTTGCCGTACAGGAACTCGTAAACAAAGGACTGATTCTTGCCGGACATGATATTTCTGCCGGTGGTCTTATCACTACATTGCTCGAAATGTGCTTCTCCAACGTAGAAGGTGGTATGGAAATCAGCCTTGACAAGATGAAGGAACAGGATATCGTCAAGATTCTGTTTGCCGAAAATCTGGGTATCGTTATCCAGATCAGCGACAAGCACAAAGAAGAAGTGAAGAAGATTCTGGAAGATGCAGGTGTAGGTTATATAAAACTGGGTAAACCGACTGACGAACGCCATATCCTTGTATCTAAAGACGGGGCTACTTACCAGTTCGGCATCGACTATATGCGCGATGTATGGTACTCTTCTTCTTATCTGCTCGACCGCAAACAGTCTATGAACGGCTGCGCCAAGAAGCGTTTTGAAAACTATAAGATGCAACCTGTAGAATTTGCTTTCATGCCCGAATTCAAAGGTAAGTTCTCTCAATATGGTATCGACCCGAACCGTCGTACGCCGAGCGGTATCCGTGCGGCTATCATCCGTGAGAAAGGTACAAACGGCGAACGTGAAATGGCATACTCACTTTATCTGGCAGGCTTCGACGTAAAAGATGTTACGATGACCGACCTTATCAGCGGACGTGAAACACTGGAAGACGTAAACATGATTGTTTACTGTGGTGGTTTCTCCAACTCCGACGTACTGGGTTCTGCCAAAGGATGGGCAGGCGCATTCCTGTTCAACCCGAAAGCAAAAGAAGCATTGGATAAGTATTATGCCCGCGAAGATACACTCTCATTAGGCGTCTGCAACGGTTGCCAGTTGATGATGGAACTCAACCTTATCAACCCGGAACTGAAAAAGCAGGGTAAGATGCTGCATAACGATTCGCATAAGTTCGAATCACGCTTCCTCGGCCTGACTATCCCGACAAACCGCAGTGTAATGTTCGGCTCTCTGAGCGGCAGCAAGCTGGGTATTTGGGTGGCTCACGGAGAAGGAAAGTTCTCTCTGCCGTATGACGAAGATAAATATAATGTAGTAGCGAAGTACAGCTATGATGAATATCCCGCCAACCCGAACGGCTCCGATTATTCCATAGCAGCACTGGCTAGTGCAGACGGACGCCATCTGGCTATTATGCCTCACTTGGAACGTTCCATCTTCCCATGGCAGAACGGTTGTTACCCGGCAGACCGCAAGAACAGCGATCAGGTTACTCCCTGGATCGAAGCATTTGTTAATGCACGTAAATGGGTTGAAGAAAAAATGAAATAAAAACTTCTTTTATATTTCATCCAAGAAAGGCTGGTATTTTTTTGAAATACCGGCCTTTTCTTTTCCTCTTTTTTGCTACCGTAATTCCGTTTTTTGCAACTAAATCTCCATAAATAAACAGCTTATACAAATGGTGGCAAAATACCTGATTCGCTTCACTTTAAGAGCCGTGTTATCTTGCCATAAAATTTTGCAGTATCGGAAATTCTTATTAATTTTGTCAAACTTTCCCCCTCTGAAACAAGATTCAATAACCCTTAAAAGTCCTATTTGTATGAAAAAGTGGATTTTTCTATTATTATTGTTTCCTTTAACCTGTGTCGCTCAGACCTATCAATATCTAGGAGTAGAGGATGGGTTAAGCAACCGGCGAGTTTATTGCATTCAAAAAGATAGAACCGGCTATATGTGGTTTCTAACACACGAAGGTATTGATAGATACAACGGAAAAAGTTTCAAGCGATATAAGTTGATGGATGGTGACACAGAAGTAAATTCTCTGTTAAACCTCAACTGGCTGTACATCAACCAGGATGGAGTCCTGTGGGAAATCGGCAAGAAAGGTAAGATATTCCGATACGACCAGGTGCACGACCGTTTCGAACTTGTCTACAAATTGCCGATAGAGAACTTTCGCGACTTGCCTGCTCCGGTCAGTTTTGCCTGGCTCGACAAAAACAACCATATATGGCTGTGTAACGAAGAAACAATCTTTCTTTATAACACGGAAACCGATCAAGTATGTCCGATCAAGAATGAAATAAAAGAGGAAATCACTGACATTGAGCAGATAGACGAGTCACATTACTTCATTGGCACGGAAATGGGGATACACTATGCCAAACTGGAGAATGACACCCTGGAGCTTATCAATTGCGACAAGCTGGAGAATGTGAAGTTCCAGGTCAGCGATTTACATTTCGACAGAAAGGCCGGCAAACTATTCATAGGAACCTTCCTGCGAGGCATCTTTGTCTACGACATGAGTCTCAAGTCGGTCGTACAACCGAAGAACAACCTGAATGATATCACTATTAATAAATTCAAGCCACTGAACAAGAAAGAATTACTGATAGCTACGGATGGCGGCGGTGTGCACAAAATGAATACCGAAACCTTCCGGATGGATCCATATATCATCACAGACTACAACAGCAATAACAGCATGAACGGCAACAGCATCAATGATATTTATGTGGATGACGAAGAACGGATCTGGCTGGCTAATTATCCCATCGGAGTAACGGTACAGAACAACCGCTATTCCAGTTATAAATGGATAAAGCACTCCATAGGCAACAAGCAGTCCCTAATCAATGACCAAGTGAATGCAATCATTGAGGACCGGGACGGAGATTTATGGTTTGCAACGAACAATGGTATCAGTTTTTTCAATTCAAAGACCGGACAGTGGCGTTCGGTACTCAGTTCTTTCGATAAGTCGCAGGAAAATAAGAGTCATATATTCCTCACTCTCTGCGAGGTAGCTCCCGGAACTATCTGGGCAGGCGGTTATTCTTCCGGCGCTTACCAAATAGATAAAAAATCCTTTAGCGTCAGTTATTTCATGCCGCCGCTGTACACTCAAACCAGTATGCGACCGGATAAATACATACGTGACATCCGCATGGATTCACAGGGATACATCTGGTCCGGAGGATTTTACAACCTGAAACGTATCCATCTGAAAACACAGGACGTACGACTTTACCCCGGTTTGAATTCCATTACCGCCATCGTCGAGAAAGATGATAAAAGTATGTGGATAGGTAGCGCCACGGGCTTATATCTGCTGGACAAAGAATCCGGAAAATGGGAACGCATCAAGCTACCGGTAGAATCAACCTATATCTACTCTCTGTATCAGGCAAAAAACGGTTCATTATATATAGGAACGAGTGGTTCAGGACTCTTGATCTATGATTTTAACAAGAAGCTGTTCACTCATTATCACTCGGAAAACTGTGCCTTAATATCCAATAATATCTATACTATATTATCGGATGCGGATGAAGAAATACTGATGGGGACAGAAACCGGATTGACAAGCTTTTATCCTCAAGAAAAGAAATTCCATAACTGGACGGAGGATATGGGATTAATGACTACGCACTTCAATGCACTGGCAGGCGTACTACGCAAAAACAATAACTTTATCTTTGGCAGTTCTGACGGGGCAGTCGAGTTTCATAAAGACATGAAACTGCCCAGAAACTATTCATCCAAGATGATTTTCAGCGACTTCAAACTTTTCTATCAGACAGTTTACCCGGGAGATGAAAATTCTCCGTTAAAAGAAAGTATCAATGATACCAAAGTTCTGAAATTAGAATACAATCAGAATATTTTCTCCCTGCAGGTTTCTTCCATCAACTATGATTATCCTTCCAACATTCTTTATTCCTGGAAGCTGGAAGGATTCTACACAGAATGGAGCAAACCCAGCAGCGAAAATACAATCCGTTACACCAATCTTGCGCCGGGCGCATATACACTGAAAGTACGTACCATCTCCAATGAAGATAAACGAATCGTACTCGAAGAGAGAAGTCTGGATATTATCATTGCCCAGCCTTTCTGGCTGACATTCTGGGCAATGCTATTATATGCAGGCATACTATCCCTCATAGCTGCAATTCTACTGCGTATTTTTATTTTAAGAAAACAGCGTAAAGTCTCCGATGAGAAAATACACTTCTTCATCAATACGGCACATGATATCCGTACTCCATTGACACTCATCAAAGCTCCCTTGGAAGAGCTTCGCGAAAAGGAAGCATTAAGCAAAGAGGGGATTTCGAATATGAATACGGCTTTACGTAATGTGAATGCCCTGCTACGTCTCACGAGCAATCTTATCAACTTTGAACGGGCGGACGTATATTCTTCCGAACTATATATCTCGGAACATGAAATCAATACGTTTATGAATGAAATATTCAATGCGTTCCAGCAGTATGCCAATATCAAACATATCAACTTTACCTATGAAAGCAATTTCAAATACATGAATGTCTGGTTTGACAAGGAGAAGATGGAGTCTATCTTCAAGAATATCATTTCAAACGCATTGAAATATACGCCGGAAAATGGAAACGTGCAGATTTTCGTCTCAGAAACAACCGATTCGTGGAGCGTGGAAGTCAGAGATACAGGCATCGGTATCCCGGCCAGCGAACAAAACAAGCTGTTCAAACTTCATTTCCGTGGCAGTAACACCGTCAACTCCAAAGTGACCGGCAGCGGTATCGGACTGATGCTCGTATGGAAACTAGTCCGACTACACAAAGGAAAGATTAATCTGTCGAGCGTAGAGAACCAGGGTTCTGTGATTAAAATCACTTTCCCGAAGAACAGCAAACTCTATCGTAAGGCACATTTGGCAACTCCAGGCAAACAACAACGTCAGGAAATCAAGACTATCAGCGACGTTCCGCCTCCATCACCCGAGATTTACGAGACTGTACAAAAGAAGAAGAATGCAGACCACCAACGAATCTTAATCGTGGAAGATAATGACGAGTTACGTACCTATCTGTCACAAACATTATCCGATGATTATACCATCCAGGTTTGTTCCAACGGAAAAGAAGCCTTGATAATTATTCCCGAATATAAACCGGAACTGGTTATCTCCGACATCATGATGCCGGAAATGCGAGGGGACGAATTGTGTAAGGCTATCAAGAACAATATCGAAACATCACATATTCCCGTTATTCTGTTGACAGCCCTCAACAACGAGAAGGACATTCTCTCTGGACTCAACACCGGAGCAGACAAGTATGTGGTGAAACCGTTCAATATCGGTATATTAAAAGCAAATATCTCGAATCTGCTGGCTAACCGCGCGCTTCTGCGCAGCAAGTATGCCAGCCTGGAAGAAGAAGAAGAGGAGCACGATGAAGAGTGTATCAATTGCTCACAGGATATTGACTGGAAATTTATCGCAAACGTGAAGAAGAATATAGAAGATAACATCGATAATCCGGCTCTCACAGTAGATGTGCTTTGCAGCCTGATGGGTATGAGCCGCACCAGTTTCTACAACAAATTAAGAGCACTGACCGACCAGTCGCCGGGAGATTATATCCGGCTGATCCGCCTGAAACGTGCCGTAAGGTTGCTCAAAGAAGACATACATAGTATAACAGAAATAGCGGAAATGACAGGATTTAGTGATGCCAAATACTTCCGTGAAGTATTTAAGAAGCATTATAATGTAAGTCCCAGCCAATACTTCAAAGAAAAAAAAGCAGTAAATAAAAAAGAAGGAGAAAAAGAAGAATGAATATTTATCTCGAATCATTTGGAATTTTTTTTAAAATCGGCGCTTTTACCATTGGCGGCGGGTACGCAATGGTGCCGTTAATCGAAAATGAAATCGTCACCAAGCGAAAATGGATAGCACAGGAAGACTTTATCGACTTGCTGGCTATCTCCCAATCTGCCCCCGGCATACTGGCGGTTAATATTTCTATCTTTATAGGATATAAGCTACGCGGGATTAGGGGGAGTATTGTCACGGCATTAGGAACGATCTTGCCGTCTTTCATTATTATATTGGCTATTGCCCTGTTCTTCCATAGTTTCAAAGACAATCCGATAGTGGAACGCATCTTCAAAGGAATCCGCCCGGCAGTAGTAGCACTCATCGCCGCACCGACTTTTACGATGGGACGGTCGGCGAAAATCAACCGCTATAACCTGTGGATTCCCGTTGTTTCGGCACTGCTAATCTGGCTGTTGGGGTTCTCTCCTATCTGGATTATCGTCGCTGCGGGCGTAGGTGGCTTTCTTTGGGGAAAATTTAGAAAAGTCAAAGAAGTTGAGAGTTGAAAATGTAAAGTTGAGAAGGCAAGGATTACACGGATGCGCCTAACATTATTATATAAATTATTAATCATATGATTTATCTACAGTTATTCTATACGTTTTTCAAAATCGGGCTCTTCGGCTTCGGCGGTGGTTATGCCATGCTTTCCATGATTCAAGGTGAGGTGGTGACCCGCTATGGATGGGTAAGTTCGCAAGAGTTCACAGATATTGTCGCAATCAGCCAGATGACACCGGGACCAATAGGTATCAATGCGGCAACTTATGTAGGATTCACTTCTACAGGCAGTGTATGGGGGTCTATCGTTGCTACCTTTGCGGTAGTCCTACCCTCTTTTATCTTAATGCTGACTATTAGTAAATTCTTTCTGAAATATCAGAAACATCCGGTAGTAGAGTCTATTTTCAGCGGATTGCGTCCGGCAGTTGTCGGGTTGCTGGCTTCTGCCGCACTGGTATTAATGAACGTAGAGAACTTCGGATCACCTACGGAAGATACTTATTCATTCGTTATCAGTATCATTATCTTCCTGATTGCTTTTATCGGAACGAGAAAATATAAAGCAAATCCGATTCTGATGATTATTGCTTGCGGTATTGCAGGATTGTTGCTTTACTAAAAAATAAAGGATGAAGAACCGCCACACAGCAAAGTTCTTCATCCTTTATTTCTTATTCCTCATTATTCACACTTTATAGTTTCACCTTCTTACTTACAGACTTCGATTCATTATGAAGACGGTCCAAAGCTGTTACTACATAACGGTGTTTGGTTTTTCCCGTTTCGTATGGAAGCTTGTAGAAAGGATTGCGGGTAATATCTACAATATGTGAAGGATCATCGAGGTTCACCTTTTCTTTTCCGCTGAAGCGGTACACTACATATCGGACAGCTTTATCCATTTCTGTATCCGCCTTCGGAGCAGTCCAAAAAAGAACATAACCATCTTCTGTCCATACTTTCTTCATCTTGCGCACTTTGCCCGGAGCCTTGTCATCCATAAAGTCAAAGACAGGAATCAAAGCGGGATATTTATGATATTCACTGACTAAAGCGTCACGGTATCTACCTTGATTCTCGACAACAGCCGACGCATACCATTGGCAGCTACCGCCAATCGTCTGATAAGCACGTTGCAGAGCCATCTTCCGTGGAAGCTGATTGATGGAAGGATTCTGCGGATCGGCATGTTGGATAGTGTTCGGCACAGACTGACCGATAAACAACGGACGGTTTTCCGAGTGGGTAGCCCACCATTTCACCAATGTCTCGTAATCGGCCGCCTTATGCCCGACTTCCCAATAAATCTGCGGAATATTATAATCAATCCATCCCTCGCGTGCCCAAAGCAGGACATCGGCATACAAATCATCGTAATTCTGCAAACCGTTCGTATTACTTCCCAACGGGTCGCTCTTCTGATTACGGTAAATACCAAACGGACTGATACCGAATTTCACCCACGGTTTTATCCCGCGGATAGTCTCGTGAAGCTTCTTTATCAACACATTGACATTACTACGACGCCAGTCTGCCTTATTCGTGAATCCGCCGCCATAACGGGCAAAGCTCGCATCATCCGGGAAATCCAATCCCCTGACAGGATAAGGATAGAAATAATCATCCATATGGATGGCATCCACATCATAACGGGACACGATATCAGTCACAATTTTGCAAATGTATTCCCGGCTTTCGGGAAGTGCCGGGTCGAAGTATAACTGGTCGCCATACGTAACGAACCATTCAGGATGCTGATGGTAAATATGCTCCGGTGCCAACTGGCTCTTCAATGAAGTCTTCACACGGTAAGGATTAATCCAGGCATGAAACTCCATATTCCGCTTCTGGCACTCTTCAATCATAAACTGCATCGGGTCCCACATAGGAGAAGGAGTCTGTCCTTGCGTTCCGGTCAGGAAACGACTCCACGGTTCATGTTGTGAAGCGTACAGCGCATCCGCTTCAGGGCGTACCTGGAAGATAATCGCATTAATGCCGGCTCCCTGAAGAGAGTTCAACTGGCTAATCAACGTCTGTTTCAGCCGTTCGGTAGGAATACCGCGGAATTGTCCGTTGACAGCCTGTATCCATGCCGCACGAAATTCACGTTTGGGGTATTTATTGCCGGTTGGCACCTGCGCCCTCACTCCTACCGCAAGAAGAAGAGCTAAAAGTAAAAGATAGTTTTTCAGCTTCATAATATTCTTAAATCGTAATAATGTGACGCAAAGATAATACAAACTCCCGATAAATTCGCTAACTTTGCCGACTACCATAAAACAAGGAGTATTTTATGTCAGAAAACAACTATATTTCGATAAAAGGTGCACGAGTAAATAACCTAAAAAACATCGATGTAGATATACCACGCAACAAACTTGTTGTAATCACCGGATTATCGGGTTCCGGAAAATCTTCCCTCGCTTTTGATACGCTCTATGCCGAGGGGCAACGCCGATATGTAGAAAGTCTGAGCAGCTATGCACGCCAGTTCCTGGGTCGAATGAGCAAACCGGAATGTGACTTCATCAAAGGTATTCCACCCGCCATTGCCATCGAACAGAAAGTAAACAGCCGCAATCCGCGTTCTACCGTGGGTACCTCGACCGAGATTTACGAATATCTCCGCCTGCTCTACTCCCGCGTAGGGAAAACATACAGCCCCGTCAGCGGGCAAGAGGTGAAGAAGCATTCGACAGAAGATATCGTCAACTGTATGCTTTCGTATCCGGAAGGTACAAGGTATACAGTGCTGACACCTATCCGCCTGCGTGAAGACCGCACCCTGCAACAGCAATTGGAAATAGACCTGAAACAGGGATTCAACCGTATCGAAGTGAACGGTGAAATGAAACGTATAGATGAATATACACCCGCGGCAGGCGATGAAGTTTACCTGTTGGTAGACCGTATGGCAGTAACCAACACCAAAGATGCCATCAGCCGGTTAACCGACTCTGCCGAAACAGCCATGTATGAAGGCGATGGAACCTGTATGCTGCGTTTCTATCTTTCGGATGGGACAACCAAACTCCACACTTTCAGCACCAAATTTGAAGCAGACGGTATCGTCTTTGAAGAACCGAACGACCAAATGTTCTCGTTCAACTCCCCTATCGGCGCTTGTCCTACCTGCGAAGGTTTCGGTAAGGTGATCGGTATCGACGAACATCTGGTTGTGCCGAACCGTTCTTTATCGGTTTATGAAGGGGCTATTGTATGCTGGCGTGGTGAAAAGATGGGAGAGTGGAAAGATGAGTTGATCCACAATGCGGACAAGTTCGATTTCCCGATATTCACACCTTATTATGAATTGACGGATGCACAACGTCGGCTACTTTGGGAAGGCAACCAATACTTCCACGGTATCAACGATTTTTTCAAGATGCTGGAAGAGAACCAATACAAGATACAATATCGTGTGATGCTTGCACGTTACCGGGGAAAGACGCTTTGTCCGAAATGTCACGGCACACGTCTGAAACCGGAAGCCGGATATGTACGGGTAGGCGGTAAAAATATCTCCGAACTGGTAGATTTACCCATTACGGAATTAAAGCAATTCTTTGACGGTCTGGAACTCAACGAGCACGACAGCGATGTAGCCCGCCGTATCCTGATTGAAATTAACAACCGTATCCACTTCCTGATTGATGTAGGTTTGGGATACCTGACCTTGAACCGTCTCAGTAATTCCCTGTCCGGTGGAGAAAGCCAGCGTATCAATCTGGCAACATCACTGGGTAGCAGTCTTGTAGGTAGTCTTTATATTCTTGACGAACCAAGTATCGGGCTTCACAGCCGTGATACAGACCGGTTGATTTATGTATTACGCCAACTACAACAGTTAGGCAACACGGTAGTAGTCGTAGAACATGACGAAGAAATTATCCGCGCCGCAGATTACATCATCGACATAGGCCCCAATGCCGGACGCTTGGGCGGAGAGGTCGTTTATCAGGGCGACATGAAAGACCTTCAAAAAGGAAGCAACAGTTACACAGTGCGTTATCTTCTGGGAGAAGATGAAATTCCCGTTCCCGAACATCGCCGGCCGTGGAATAACTATATAGAATTGAAAGGTGCACGCGAGAATAATCTGAAAGGGGTGGACGCCCGTTTCCCACTCAATGTAATGACAGTCGTTACCGGAGTTTCCGGTTCCGGAAAAAGTACGTTAGTAAGGGATATTTTCTTCCGGGCACTGAAACGCGAATTGGACGAATGTAGTGAGCGACCGGGAGAGTTCTCTTCTATTGGTGGCAGCTTGCGCGACCTACGGAATGTAGAATTTGTAGACCAGAATCCGATTGGTAAATCATCGCGTTCCAACCCGGTAACTTATATCAAAGCGTATGACGAAATCCGTAAACTATGGTCTGAACAGCCTTTAGCCAAACAAATGGGTTACACAGCCGGATTCTTCAGTTTCAACAGCGAAGGCGGGCGTTGCGAAGAGTGTAAGGGTGACGGAACCATTACTGTAGAAATGCAGTTCATGGCCGACTTGGTGCTCGAATGTGAATCCTGCCACGGAAAACGTTTCAAATCCGACACACTGGAAGTGAAATTCCACGATAAAAGCATCTATGATGTATTGGAAATGACCGTGAACCAAGCTGTTGAATTCTTCAATGAACATGGACAGAAGAAAATTGTGAAGAAGTTGCTTCCCTTACAGGACGTAGGATTAGGATACATCAAACTGGGACAATCCTCTTCCACCCTTTCCGGTGGTGAGAACCAGCGTGTGAAACTGGCATTCTATCTGAGTCAGGAGAAAGCAGACCCGACCATGTTTATCTTTGATGAACCGACTACGGGGTTGCACTTCCATGATATCCGTAAATTGTTGGATGCTTTCGACGCGCTTATCCGTCGGGGACATAGTATTGTAATTATTGAGCACAATATGGACGTTATCAAATGCGCCGATTATGTGATCGACCTCGGACCGGAAGGTGGAGATAAAGGTGGAAATATAGTAGCGGTAGGTACTCCGGAAGAGGTAGCCGCTTGCGGAGCAAGCTATACGGGGCAGTTCTTAAAAGAAAAACTGAAATAGACACTATAAAACAGTCTGTACAAATTAAGAAAATAGAATTCAGATATTTCTTCCTAGGTCTGAATTCTATTTTCTCATTTATACAAAATCAAGGACAGCCCCCTGAGATAAGTTTAATCATTCACATACAGCTTATAAAGCCTTTTAAAATACTCCCTGGAGATATTCCCTGTTTTTCCAGAAGCATTTTTGTAATAAAACAGCATCCCTTTGTAGTAAGCGTCGTAATCAAACAAACCTTGATTGTTGAATGGATATTTATCAACTGTCCCGTCACGTCGTATAAAGACATGGGATGTTCTGGCAGGATTAGCTTGGAGATATATAAAATACTTACCATAAATGTCATAGTAAGAATCCTTACGGTATTTCTTCTGAGGTTTCTTGTTTATACCGAATGAATATAGCGTTCTTACAGGATTCCCTCCTTGTATGGCAGCAACCCATTTAGTCCGGTCGATAGTTTCCGTCACAATACTATCTATCTTTACACAGGAATTGTTTGATATATCAACATGGCTTACTGTTCCATCCTTCTCTATGACAAATGAACCATTCAATTGTATTTCTCCATCAACATTTATTCCTTGAGTTATATCATGCAGAAATGTATGTTTTCCTTGATAAATCGGCTTTATTTCCGGATTAAGAACAAGTATATCCGAATCGACAGGCAAAGTTTTTGCATTACGGAACACATCATTCAGATATTTCTCGAACGGCAGCAATCGCCCCTCGCCATCCGTCTTTACAATCACTCTGTCGCGCTGAGTAACCTCAACAGGAACACATCTATCAGCGATAGCGGGTTTCCATTTCAATGGTTCTTTTAAAACAATCTCCAAAGCGCTCTTTACAATGTCGCTCTTACATTGTATTACGGATGCATTTCTCATCCTACCACCTTTGTCAACCGTGTATTGATACAATATCGTATCCACGTAATATTTCAAGGCTGACGGAATCTGAATCTTACCATGTATCCACTGCGCCAGCTTATCTCTGCTATCGAAAGGACTTGAAGGTATATCCGCCAGTCGCGGCGGAGTATGCAGAGTAATCCTGTGAAACCGTACTAGCGAATCTTCCGGGATATACCGGCAGAAATCAATCAACATATATTTATATACATCCTTAGCCTGTTTTCCTGCATACATACATCTCGGGGCTTTTCCCACCACACGTATGATTTCATCTTCAAAAGCTGGATTTAAAGTATTCAAGTTACTAGAAATAAACACTTTTCCATCCCACGATACACTGACACACAACTGTTCAGTCCCTACTATTCCATATTTATATGCCTCTTGAGGAAATTGAATATTTTTCAATATCCAATCCGGTATTTCATCAAGCATCATCATTGAGTTCTCCGCATTCCTGTTATCACAAGGAACAGTCTGACTATAGGTATATACTCCTAAAAACAAAATTATAAAAGAAATAATAATCTTTTTCATCTCACTAATTGTTAGATTTCACATAAAAGAGTATTATAAAAAAATAGCACAAATTAGTCTTCCGACAAACGAATATTTACAGGATGACAAACAAATATCACCATACAAACATCATTTATAAAGATTTATTCATCAACTTTAGTCATTATGACATCAGTTGGAACAGAAAAGCCTATAGGCTTTACTTCTACCCAATCTTCAAGACCTTCTGTTGCATTCCAAATACCTATTTTTTCATTTAAAATCCAATGCAATTTATTAGGAGCTATGAGTTCCAAACTACCTCCAGTAATTCCATTCCCGTCAAAATGTTTCATCCGCTGATCATAAAAAGTAAATCCATTAAACCTACGTTTAGGACGATAAGCGCCACGAATGTAAATATGCTGTTCACTTCCCTTTCCACCTCCTAAAAACCATTGTGTATGAATATCATCTATGTAATTTTCTAGTATTTTCCCTTTTACAGATAAAGAATATCCACCAAATAAATATCTGATATCCAATACAGTATGCAGTTTTCCCTTATTAAGGGTTTCTCCTTCTACTAATTTAACAGTAAACACAGTATCCCCTTCCTCGTATCTCCATGTCCCAATATAATTTTCCATTGGATATTGTGCCTGTGCAACACAACTATACATAACGACTAATAAAACAAATAATATCCGTTCCATAACTATACTTTTTTATTTATTACAATCTAAATTTTCTAACTGACCACCACTATCTACAGTTCTAGCTTTCCAACCTTCCCATTTCTGAGTAATCTCACTGTACTTATTAAAAATAAGTTGCAAACCAGAAACTGATTGTTGTAGGAATTTAATATAATTGGATATTTTTTCCTCTACTCCACCAGGAGTTCCAGCATCTACCAAATCATTAAAATTTCCCATTATCGCTTCCTTATCATTCTGCAACCTCTCCACAAAACTCTGAAACGCTTCTTCTGAAACTATAACCAAGCTAGTACATCCAAAGTCCGAAATTATCCCATAAGTAAAGTTATCTATATCAATATACCCTTGATTATATTTTAAAGCCAACATCTCTAAATCTGCAAATGAAGGAATAGGACCACCTCCTGGGTGTGAATGATACCATTCAGTAACACTATTCGGTTTCACGGCACTCCAATCATATTTAATACTCCCTTGCGTTTGTTTATTAGGAGTATGAATTGATACACCATTGGCAATCCAACCATTCTCTTTTGACTGCGGTCGATAATAGACTCCAGCAAATATCTTTCCAACTCTAGCTATCAAGCTATCATTTTCATTCATTTCATTTGCCTTTTCACATGGATCCACATCAGGATCTTTCTCCTCTTTTTCTTCTACTGTACTATTCCCTGTGCTTTCGTCCGGATTACCTGTTGAGAGCTCTCCTGGATCTGGAATAGTATCCGGATCAGGGGGAGGTATAGGAGTTAGCCAATCATCTGGAGTAATAACTACCTCTGGAAGGCTTCCACCATTAATGTCTCCTACCCCTGGAATAACAACTTCCGGAAGGCTTCCACCATCAATATCCCAAGACTAGTCTTCTCCATCCCATAAATCATCCTCCCCACTTCTAGTGGAAATCTTCTTCTTTCTACCAAAAGCAAGTCCGGAAAGTTGAAAATTAGCAATCTGACGTTTTTCTTCTAATTCTGCTTGAGTAGATGCATTCAACAAAAAAACACCTTTCACTTTTATACCATTTTTATATGTATTAATACGAGCTATCATACTTGAATGAACCATAGAATAGATTGCAATTCCTGTAAACGTTCCTTTATCTACACAATTAATAAAGTCTTTACATACCTGACTGTTATGGACAGCATCATATTCCTTAGCTGGAATAAGTGTCAGAATATATTGGCCAACATTATTCTCCTTTACATCTTTTACAATAACTAACTTTTGATACACATTTGTGTGTTTAGCAATTCCTTTATCATTTTTATATTCTACATATAAAGCCTTGTATTGAAAAGTTGATATTATAGGGATATCATAACACTCCAAATTATGCTTAGAAGAAGGTATAGCACCCGTCCATTGAGGAGAGAAATCTCCTGGACGTATAGAATTATCAGCCTTTTCTTTTTCAGAACGAGTAGTTACACTCTCCATTGACTTTTCAAAAAAAGCTTTCGCTTCTTGCAAACTAAAATTTTTATTTTCGGTTCGTGAATCCATTTTTATTAATTCATCATCCATACAACTCCAAACTAGAAAGAACATAAGAAGTATAGATAAGCAACCAATATAAAGATAGATATTTTTCCTCATAATCAAATGTATTTTCTATTTTTTATTTTTCTGTTCTATTCTTTGCTTAAAATCATACATCCGTTTCCCCTTCCATTTCTTATATGAGTTACCTTTAAAATATGGACGAACCTTCTCACAAAACTCTTCATTATTTTTTTTCAATTTTTCTGTATTCTCTGAAGCTGAAAGCCTTTTTTGTTCGTTTATTATTTTATATTCTTCAATAGCATATGCATTATATGCATCCTTGAATTGGCCAATCTGCATTTTATTCAATCCATACCGTTTAGTAAGTATATACTCCAAATAGGAGTTATTGACCGCTTTCCATTTTTCCGCTACTTGCACAGGCAAATCTTTCTTTATCGCATTTAATTTATTATCCTCAATTTCCTGCAATTTTTCATTTCGATTTTTCAGACGTTCCCGCCACACTTTTTGACGCTGTCTAGAACAATCAACTTCTATTTCCGCTATCCGATAACCTTCATTGTAGGTAGCACCATACTTATCCATATTATCAAGCGCTCTAAATGTCATTTCTTTATAAGCGATATACCAATTTCCGCTTTCCGTACCTAATATTTGACGGATTTGTCCATTCAGATTCGACAACATCAACTCTATTCTCTCTATTTTCCGTTGTTCATCAATGGTTTCCGTCAACATCTTATCACGTTCTTTTTCCCATATACTCTCCGCTTTGTACAGTGCACGCATCTTTTCAAGAGGAATGAACTTTGTTTCACTCAAAACATGATAACGTTCCAATTCTTGCGTACAAGAACTCCATGTTTTATATCTTCCATTACTAAAGATCTGACTAATCATAACTCCATACTTTCTGTAGAGCTTCTTCTGTTCATTTTTAAACATGACAGAACCTATCCTCTTATTTTTCAATTGCTCGTTCTCACGCTCCAAAGATGGAAGAATCTGCAGTTCGTATTTATCTGCTTTCAAATGATGAATTTTATATATCTTCATCATATATTCCTTGCGTTTACCAATATCTACGCTTGAAATACTTTGTGAATAGGCAATACTTCCTCCTAATAGAAGTAAAGCCAAAGAGAAAATGATTTTCATAAGTTTTTATTATTAAAAGTTATAAGAATATTTATTACCACCATATTTGTCGCCCATTCTCATAAGTAAACGGACGTTCTTCTCTACCTTTTGTCAAATCACGAAGCCACAATAAAGCCCCTTTAGGAACATTTTCAAAAACAATATTATCTCTTATCGGTATTTTCTTTCCCAAACTAATCCATTTATCATTCCAATAAAACAATTCATAAGAGTCTGTTGAAACAACAGAGTTATCATCATTTCGAGGAGCAAATCCTATTATCGGGATAGCAGTCTGTTTTCCTAAATCCGCCCCTATCCACAAATCAAATCCTCCATTCACCTGATAGTATGTAAGGGGAACATTATCAAAAATAGTATTCATCATACTATCTGCCAGGATAGCTTCACAAGCAATCGGTTGGAATTGTAGAGGCATACCTGCGGAATCATACAAAGAAAATTCCGCAATACTAAACACTCCTTTAGGTTTTCTATAACGCACGTAACGAAACTTTTTACAAGATAATGTATTCACCGTTTGCATACGGCTTTCAGGCACTTTGACAATCTCATAAATATTTTCCGCATCAGAAAAATCCGAACGATTTGCACCTTCAAACAGACCACCAACCATGGTACGGGCAAATCCAACAATCCTCTTATTCAACGGATATTTGCGAATGAGCGTGACTGTTTCCTTATGAAGCGTATCAAAAGATAAATGATGAACGCCATCTTTGGAAACTATTATAGGCTTTGAAATAGGAGTTATTTCCCCATTTGTGAAATCAGAAGGCAGATATAGGATTCCATTTCCTAAGTCTAATGCTTCCTCTGAATCTTGAACTCCTTTACGAGTTCCAGTCCCTGCACTCTGAAAATTGCCGTCTACAGAGAACGCTATCGGAGTCCATCCACCTGGTGAGAAAACAGCCAAATAAACAGATTTTCCTTTTTCTGAATTAACGGTTACATGCAGAGTTCCTATCTGATGTACTCCTGTTACATCTAAAATATCACCATTGGCAAATAAGTCGGGATATTCCATTACGGGATAATAACTATGTGGCTGTTTAAACGTTATTGTATAGACTTTCCGATAAATCTTAGGTATTTTTCGTATGGGCAGAGCGTTAACTCCATTTTCATCATCATTCTGAAAGGTTACAACACTATCATTTGGCAGTATCATTGAGATAAAAGAGTGACCGTTATTACTACTTCCCCAATACGGTATCATTTCAAATGCAGCAGGGATTCCCGCTGAACGCAAGGCCATAACAACTAAAGCGCTTCTATCATCACATTTTCCATAACCTGTTTGCAGAAGCTCTGTATATGATTTCAATGAATCTTTATAAAAATCCGGTGCTAATTCAATTTTTACTTGTGCATTTATTTTTTGTGCCGCTTTTACGATATCATCACTATTATCTCCATTGCCAAACCGTTTAATACAATCCCATTTCCAATAATATTGCAAGGGCTCATTAGCAACCCTATATGGCAAAACATATTCACAAAATTGCTCAAAAGTATAATCTTTTAAATAAGGAGATTCTGCTTTTAATTGAAAAGAGTATTCCAATGACAATATAAGAGAGTCTGACTTTACTATATCTATATCATAGATTCGTTTTCGTTCATTACCACTAAGAGAATATTTATTAGGCATATTTTGAATTAAAAAACAAGCTGCCTTATACTTTTCCTCATCCTCCTGCCCTTTATAATGCTCCAAAAAACGGATTAGTTCTTCGCTATTTGTCACAGATTGTTCCGCTATTTTCCAAGCAGTCTTATCAAATGAAGAGGTACAACTAAATAAGAAAAAGAATATAAGTATTAACAAAGTCTGCTTCATAAGTATTTGTTTTGAGTGTCATTTTTTCACTGGCAAAGGTCGAGGTAAATAAGCATATACTCAGTACTATATCATACAACAATATGCCAAAATCGTACAATATGGTAAAAATTATACTGTCGTTTCACAAAAGTCGTAGAAATCCAACAATCCAACAAACAGATTAAACACTACTTTTTCAAAGTTTTTTTTATATCTCCTTTCATACGCAAAGTTTTTGTACTTTCCACTTTCACCTCTGTATTAAGAACTTTTAATCCCACCCTAAGCATTTGAGCCATATCTCCAACTTCACGGTACAAACAAAATAATTTATAATCGGGCAATATACGATGAGGCACCATATTACTAGCCAAAATATAACTCTCTATCGCCTTATCTATTTGATTTAATTCTTTATAAGTATCTCCCAAATCACAATACAAATCAGAAGTAGGAATAATCGTAGCAGCTTGTTTTAAAATAATAATTCTTTTGGACGCAGGATAATTCTTATAGCAATATTGTGCATATATATCAAACAGATGCGGGACTGATTGTAATTCCAATCTATGTCGTTCTACATAATCCGTTGCTTTTTCTGTCGTTTTGGTCGATGAGAAATAAAGCTTCCTTATATTATTCTTCAATAAATAATAGTCACATCCATACCGTATGATAAAAAACAGACAAACTATGATTATCATACACTCCACTATTTGAAATTTATATCCTACAGAAACACATCTATTTTTCTGGCATTGTATTCCTCCTAATAAAAAAGGAAACAACAACCATAACAATAACACATGAGACGGATATGAAAACATAGAAAATGTGAGCCACGAAGCAAATGTCGCCAAATAAATCTTATTGAGACCTTGAACAGAGGCATATTTAAAAACAGCTACTATAAGTCCCAAAACCACAACCAGCCCTATTAATCCAAACTCCACACCTATACGCAAAAATTCATTATAAGGATAACTTATATTATCCGCCAATCTCGCATATTGAGAATTAGGATGTGCATTAAAATATTGAGCTTGGTAATACATATATTGTTTCTCAAAAGTCCCAATACCATGACCTGCGAAAGGAGCATCCATAATCATTTCTGATGAAACACGCCATATCAGCAAACGTCCATCCGCAGAGTCCTTCTTATAATAATATGTAGCAACAATAAGTAATAACACTAATATAATGGCACCTAATTTCTGAAAGATGGAGAATTTCCACTTTCTATCTTTTTTGCTGAATAAATATAAGCTTCCAATACCTGCAAACATTGCCAAACATCCAGCACGAGACTCTGTCAGTACAAGTGTGGTGAAAAATAAAATTAGAAAAGCAAGCAGAATCCATTTTTGTCGAAAATTCCTCCAATATTCCCTATAAAGACCAATAAGTACAATAATCGCTATAGCTAAATAACCACCTAATGGCCCAGGATTGCCAAACGTTCCTGTCACATCAAAAACATGATGAAAACTCTTTATTAAATGTATTTTCTGCCCAATAGCAATGCCCGCTTCTACTACCCCTATCAAAATAATCCCATACAAACACCATTGCTTTTGTCGCATTCTTTTCGTTATTACATAGCACAATAAAAACAGAATCCACTTTGCTAATTCAAAAT
Organism: Bacteroides sp. f07; assembly: GCF_042854785.1. Taxonomy (NCBI): domain Bacteria; kingdom Pseudomonadati; phylum Bacteroidota; class Bacteroidia; order Bacteroidales; family Bacteroidaceae; genus Bacteroides; species Bacteroides sp. f07. The sequence continues at coordinate 3,144,977 of NZ_BAABXI010000001.1, forward strand.
GAATAAATTCAGTTTGTCCCATATATAAATAAAATCCCACTATTACGCCATAACACAATAAGAAGACATCTATTATATTTAAAAACAGTTTATTCATTAACTTTCGCCATTATAACATTCATTGGAATAAAAAAATATTCACATATACATAACACAATCACTTATCGTTTACAAAAATGAGCAAAACAGACAAATCTCCATTCCCAATTAGTACACAAATAAGACAAAATAATACATAAAGATACCCCCTCCTAAATACAAGAATCCCCCTTGTTACACATATCCGTAGCAAGGGGGACTTATATGAGCGAAGCATTCATTCCACTCCGTCCTTCACACCTAATTCTCCATTTATTTACAAGTAAAATCCGAATCCTATCTTAACGCCGAAACGTGACATATCACCGTCATTGAAACGCCACTTATAATAAACGGCAGGTTCGATGGTTACTGTACGTGAAAGGAAATAAGCATATCCTGCTTCAATACCCAATCCCCAATCCGTCTGATGTTTTCCACCGCTCCAACGGAAACGGTTCCAGTCAAGTCCGCCACCCAGATAAATACCGGTTTTATTAAAGTAGAAGCGTACTCCTGTACCCAGCATGTATTCGTCTACCGGTTTCGACCAGTCCGCTCCGGCGTTTACCATCAAGGCAATGCCTTCGGCAAAGAACGTACCGACCTGTGCGCCAAGACCAAATTTTGCTTTATCATTTTTACTATACGAAAAGTCCAATCCTGACAATGAAGGATTAATAATCGTAGTTCCTTTCTCAAATTGTGCCTGTGCAGTGAAAGAGACTGCCAATAAGCAAAGAGCTAAAGCTAATTTCTTCATAAACTTACTTTTTTAAGTGAATAGATTGTTCGTCTTTTTTGCGGCGTTCGCGCATTTGTTCCTTTTTACGGAGCACTAACCAAAGAAGAAAGACAATGACATAAGAGACGCCCACTGTCAGAACTTTCTCTGTCAGACTAACTTCTGTGTTACGTGGCAACAAATAAGCCGCCGTTACTGATACATAAATAAGGAATGCTAACGCAACTCCCGTCGATTTCTTTATTTTCTTCATTCTGATAATTTTCTTGTTTTCTGCTTGCCCAGCCAAACATAGAACCAAGCTGCCGCAATCACTACACACGCTATGCCGATACCGTAGGAGACTGCATGCGAAAGTCCCACCCCTTCAGGAGCAATACATATATAAGTTGAACATACGCTTGTCATAAATAGTGCCGGTATCAAAGTTATGATATAAGGTTTCTTGGATACCGCCAAAAAGACTGTTATAGCCCACAAGGAAAACACAGCCAGAGTCTGGTTAGCCCAAGCGAAATAACGCCATATCATATTAAATCCGTTCGCATCACGCAAACTGTATAAAAGCAAACCGATAGCCACCACGAACATCGGAATGCAGATGTATAAACGACGGCGTATACTTTTTTGTTCCATGCCCAGAAAGTCCGCCACAATCAGACGGGCGGAACGGAAAGCCGTATCTCCCGAGGTAATCGGAGCGGCAATCACTCCCAAAATTGCAAGCACCCCACCGATTGCTCCCAACCATTCTTTTGTAATGGCATCCACAATAACGGAAGCATTGCTTTCTTCCATTCCGTTCTCATGGAAGAAGTAAGTAGCAGCGGCAGCCCAAATAAGAGCAACGATACCTTCGGTAATCATTGCACCGTAGAACACCGGGCGTCCATGATGTTCCGAAGTCATGCAACGTGCCATTAAAGGACTCTGCGTAGCATGGAAACCGGAAATTGCGCCACAGGCAATGCTCACAAACATAATCGGAAAAATAGGAAGCTCACTCGCTTCCGGATTTGTATTCTGCAATCCGTCCCACAATTCCGGCAAAGCAGGATGGTTGACATAAAGCATCACCAAGATTCCTACTGCCATAAACAGCAGGGCAACCGCAAACAACGGATAGATTTTACCTATGATTTTATCAACAGGCAACAAAGTAGCCAGAATATAGTAGGCAAACACAACAACTATCCAAAACGTCGCATCCAAGCTTTCCGGCGTCAGCTTTGCCAACAGCCCCGCAGGACCGGCAACAAAAACAGAACCTACTAAAATCATCAGGATGACGGTAAATCCTCTCATGACCTGCTTCGTCGTAAGCCCCAAATAGCGACCGATAATCTCCGGCAAACTTTCCCCGCCATTTCGCAAAGAAAGCATTCCGGCAAAATAATCGTGCACCGCACCTGCAAAAATACTTCCCAATACAATCCACAGATAAGAGGAAGTTCCGAATTTAGCCCCCATTATCGCCCCGAATATCGGACCTAATCCTGCGATATTAAGAAATTGAATCATGAATATCTTCCAGGTTGGCAAAGGGATATAGTCCACTCCATCAGCCTTGGTAAGTGCCGGTGTTTTACGGTCGTCGGGACCAAAGACGCGCTCCATCAGGCGTCCATACGTAAAATAGCCTACTATCAGCGCCAGCAGGCATAGAGTAAATGTTATCATAGGGTGTTGTTTTTTTAGCTTGGCAAATGTAACATAATCTCACGAAACAGCCCAATATTACCGACACTTTTACTAACTTTGCAGGGATTTAAAACAAAAAACAAAGAATATGCGTCGATATATTTTCATTCTTTCACTTTTGTTTCCTTTCTTATTCGTGGCTGCGCAGCCTAAACATGAAGTTCGTGCCGCATGGCTTACGGCTTTGTATGGTCTTGACTGGCCTCGCACACGTGCTTTAAGTCCTCAAAGTATCCGCAAGCAAAAAGAAGAACTAGTGGATATTCTCGATAAGTTGAAAGCAGCCAACTTCAATACCATCCTGTTTCAGACACGTACACGCGGAGATGTATTATATCCTTCATCCATCGAACCTTTCAACTCTATCCTGACAGGCAAATCGGGTGGAAATCCCGGATATGACCCGCTCGCTTTTGCCATTGAGGAATGTCATAAGCGAGGTATGGAGTGCCATGCCTGGATGGTGACTATCCCATTGGGAAACAGAAAACACGTTGCTTCTCTCAGCAGCCAGTCTGTCACCAAACGGGTGAAAGATATTTGCGTACCTTACAAAAATGAATATTTCCTTAATCCGGGACATCCGGGTACTAAAGAGTATCTGATGAAACTGGTGCGGGAAGTCGTAAGCCGTTATGATATAGACGGGGTGCATTTCGATTACCTGCGTTATCCGGAGAATGCTCCTCTCTTTCCCGACAAGTACGATTTTCGCCGATATGGTAAAGGGCGCACAGTAGAGCAATGGCGGCGGGATAATATTTCGGAAATCGTGCGCTATATATATAAAGGTGTAAAAGCGATGAAGCCGTGGGTAAAGCTCAGTGCCAGTCCGGTAGGAAAGTACCGGGATACTTCGCGTTATCCTTCCCGCGGATGGAATGCTTTCTTTACCGTTTATCAAGACCCGCAAGGATGGCTTGGCGAAGGTATCATGGACCAGATATATCCAATGATGTATTTTCAGGGAAACAGTTTCTATCCTTTTGCCCTCGACTGGCAGGAACAGAGCAACGGACGGCAAGTGATTCCGGGACTCGGCATTTATTTCCTTCATCCCGACGAAGGAAAATGGACGCGTGATGAGATAGACCGCCAAATGAACTTCATCCGCAGTCATAAATTAGCGGGTGAAGCACACTACAGGGTGAAATATCTCATGGAGAACACACAAGGCATCTACGATGAATTGGCGGAAAATTTCTATGCATATCCGGCTTTACAGCCCCCGATGCCTTGGCTGGACAATGTTCCGCCTACGGCTCCGTCCGAACTGAAAATAACGAATATCGAGAATGGATATACGGAATTAAAATGGCAGGCTGCTACGGATAATGACGAACGCAACAAACCGATGTACATTATTTATGCTTCCAATGACTATCCGGTAGACATCAGCCGACCGGAAAATATCGTTGCGCAGAATATCAGGGAGACAAGTTATATCTATGCCCCTATCCTGCCCTGGAATGCTAAAAAGCATTTTGCGGTTACTGCCGTTGACCGTTACGGAAATGAGAGCCTCCCCGTACAGGAGTAAATATACAAAAAGGCAACTAAATCCCAATGAGATAGTTGCCCTTATTATATTAAAACTCACATGAGCCGAATGACAAATTTGTAATATAGCCCTTTAAGAATATGCTTACTTACCGTAAGTCTCTACCAAAAATTCATCCAGGTAAGCACCACGCATATTCGATTTATAAAAATTCCCCTCTTTATCAAGCAGCAGACAAGTGGGAACACCGAGAATGTTATATTTCTCTTTTACATCACCTTCCAGTCCACCGGGATTGCGAAGTTGAGTCCACACCATTCCTTCCTCTTTCATAGCCTTTTGCCAGTCATTTTCTTTAGCATCCACAGAAATACTGATGATTTCGAAGTCCTTATATTTATTGTGCACTTTCACCAAGTGAGGAATTTCACCACGGCAAGGACCGCACCAGCTAGCCCAAAACTCCAGCATCACATATTTGTCCTTCGGAACTAAAGAAGAAAGCATCACCTTTTCTCCCTTCGTATTCAGAAGTTCAATATCTATATAAGGTTCACCGATAGCCAACTTCCTGGTCGTTACAGCAACTTCCTTCAGTTCTTCCAACCGCTTGGTTCCTGCCCACGGCCCTTCCAACAGTCCCAGCAACTCATCTATTTCAGAAGAAGTAGGAGTAGCAGTATAACCTTTTATTATGTAAGAAGCCTCATCAAAAGCAACTACCGAAGAAGTATTTTCCCTGATAAATTTCCATATAGCTTCTTTTACTTGTCCGGCAAATTCTTTCTCAGCCTTTACGATTTCAATGCCACGTTCCGTTGCATCTTTCCCTTCGTTTTCAGGTATAAAATATTCTTTTACATATTGATTCCCTAGTTTACTCAACTCTTCGGAAGCCTCTTGGGTAGACGCCTTCAGTTTATTATATAAATCCTGAGACGCAGAGCCTTTAATAACAGGCTTTCCCTTACGTTCCGGATTATAATAATAAGAAGGCAGGGTGGCTACATCTCCATCAAAAGTGATGTCACTATTCTCCAAATAAAAATTGACTTTAAACTTTTTATTCCGATAATCGGGCTGTTCCGTACCCGGTTCGTTAATGTCAATAATCAAAGAATACATCTCCGGAGCATCTATCTTTCCTTTCAATGAGAATTTACCATCCTTCACGATGGCACTATCCAGTTTTACCGGAGGAAACGCCTGTTCGTCCGATAACATTACTCTTGCACCCTCGGCATCACCTTTCAGCGTGCCAGTAATAGTGTAACCTTCTGCTTTCTTTTCCTGACAGGCCATCAGAGATAATGCACAAAGCATTAATAAGAATACTCTTTTCATAATTATTTTATATAGATTGATATTCGGGATTCTGCACCAACAAAGTATTTCCGGCCATAGCCGTTCTGGGAATAGGAAGAAGGATCTGATTGAAGGCTGGCAGTTGGGCTTTCTCGGCTGTTGTCCAGCTTTCAAATCCACCTTTCTGATGATAACGCACCAAGTCGAACCACTCTTCCCCGCTCTCAACGCTGAGTTCCATCAGCTTGTTTTTCAAGACCATGCCCAGCACATCCGCATCTGTGATACGATCTACGTAGTCTTCAGCATATCCGGCACGGTCGCACAGCGGACGCATTAATTCACGTGCGACATCATAATGCCCCAAGCGTGCCTCCGCTTCCGCCTTTATATAATAAACCTCGGGCAAACGCATGAAATAATAGGAATTAACGTCTGAATAACCATCTACTATCAAAGGATATTTTGCTGTTTTATTCGTGTTTCTTATGCCCTCATAAGTGGCTTGATAACGAGGATCCAATTTTCCGTCTTCTCCCATCGTTTTTCCCAAAGTAATCAGCAGTCGTCCTACTTCTGTGGCACTCCAATTTGAACTGACCAATTCGGAAGTCGCTTTATTAACATACGGAGCAAACAGCATTTCAGGAGAATTAAACTGGGTAGTGAAAACAGTAGTGAAATCTTCTTCCAGTCCATATCCACAGTCTTCTGCCTCATCTATCACCTCACCTGCCCATTCCGCCGCATTCGTATATTCACCCTTTGTCAGATAAACACGGGCCATCAATGCCTTAGCAACCAATGTACTAAACAAAGAATGTTCATATTGATAAGCAGGCGCATTGACAGAAGCGAACTCCAAATCATCTTGTATCAGTTTATAACAATCGGAAACTTTGGAACGGGCTTTCGGTTCATTATCACGTACCGGCTTTTCATAAAGAACGATACCGTATTCTGAATTGTTATCATAATATTCGCCAAACAAGCGCAACAGATGTATATTTATCAAGGCACGCATACAACGGGCTTCACCCAACATTTCATTTTTACGCGTTTCGGACAAATCGGAAGGATTACTCGTGTTTAAGTTATCAATGAATGAGTTTACTGCATTGATGATATAATAATAACCTCTGTACGCATTCTCGACGCCTATGTTTTCGACCTTTATAGCTGTCTTATTCTGGCTGTCGCCCATAAAATCCTTGGAACCGCTAGTATTCGTTTTGCCATAAGTGCCTGCCCAGACAGACATGCAAGCACGGAAGATACATACATCATAACTACGTACACTGCTATACACCCCACTCAAGGCCATCTGTGCAGTACTTGCATCAACAATTACAGTCTCATCATCCACCACGTGCTGAGGTTTGATGTCATCAATGCTCCCCATTAAGTCACAAGATTGAACCGCAACCGAGACAAACAACAGGGAGAGAAGTTTATAAATTAGTTTCATATATTCCTGTTTTTAAATCATTAAAACTGTACCTTCACTCCTAGAGAGAATGTACGGCTCATGGGATAAGGGTCACTGGAAGAACTCATTTGCGTCACTATGGTTCCGATTGACTCCGGATCCAAACCGGGCCAATTGGTGATGGTAAACAGATTGGTGACCGTAGCAAATACAGATGCATTCTTCACTCCCCATTTAGAAGTCATCGCCTGAGGCAATTTGTAGGACAGCGTTATGTTTTTCATACGCAGGTAAGAAGTCTTGAAAACATAACGGTCATTATCCGTCAAATTATAGGATTCACGCCCCATAAATACCAACTGGGGATAACGAACATTCGTGTTTTCAGTAGTCCACGTATTTCCATAAAGTTCGCGCAATACACTCTGTCCCAATGCTCCTACCATATCTGTTTGCAAATTACCGTAAAGAGCCTCGCCACCAAACTGGTATTGCAAGAGAAACGACAGGGCAAAATCTTTATAAGTCAATGTATTCAGCCATCCACCAAAACATTTCGGCTCAGGATTGGCTATTACTACACGGTCGTTGACATCAATCATACCATTACCGTCTATATCCTGCATAATATAGTCGCCCACCCCAGTATTGGTCTGATAAATCCCGGTAGGAGAAGCGGCATTCAATGCTTCCAGTTCGCTCAAATCCTGACAGATACCCTTCACCTTATATCCCTTCAAAGTTCCGGCAGGCATTCCTTCAATATAAGCATCCTGCATACCAGCACTGATGGTAGCACCGTTCAGACGCTTAATCTTATTACGGTTGGCAGCAATATTGAAATTCGTATTCCAGACAAAATTCTTGCTGCGGATGATATCACCGCCGATATTCACCTCCACACCATTATTGGTCATATCAATGATATTGCTGTAATAACTCTTAAAACCGGACTCCAGTATATGGGGCGCAGGAGCCAAAGCCCCGTCCGTATAGCGATGATAGACATCAATACTACCGGTCAGACGATTATTGAAAAAACTGAAATCCACTCCCACATTATATTCCGTAGTCATTTCCCAACGGACACCGGTATTGGGAAGCAAATCCTGCAAAGTGGTAGTGGAATTACCCATATATTTATCTGACCCCAAAAAGAATTGCTTGTAAGAAAAGTCAGCTACATTCGTAGAACCTGTCTTACCCCAACTAAAGCGCAATTTCAAATCATCTATCTGAGTGATACTTTTCAGAAACTTCTCATTGTTTATTCTCCAGCCCAATGATATGGCAGGGAATACACCCCACTGATTGGCAGGGCCGAATTTGGAAGAAGCGTCTGCACGAAGGCTGGCTTCAACCAGATAACGACTGTCATAATCATAAGTGGCACGTCCATAAACCGAATTCAACCCGCTACGCGAGTAGAAATCAGAATACTGAGTTATCATGCTTGCAGACCCCGGATTATTCAACACTTCATCATTGGGAAAACCCTGATACATATTACTGTTGGAATCCATCCAATAACGGTCTGCACCATATCCAGCCATAACGGTAATGCCATGTTTGTCTATGTTCAGGTTATAATCGGCACGGAAATTAATAGAAGTATTGGTTATTCCTGTATTATAAGTCGATAATAAGGAAGGAGACAAGTCCACCACATCATACTCAGGCATCTCTACTTTCATTTGAGTATTTTTCGGACTGAAATAACTACTCTTGAATGTATAGCGCGATATATTGATATCCGCCCGGAACTTCAATCCCTTCAACGGAGTAATTTCTGCATATGCATTTCCCAGGAACTGGTCATTGACATATTCTGCTTTACGCTGCAATTGGGCTACCGGATTAGCGTCATACATATATACGCCTCCTCCTGAGCCATAGGCTCCTGATACATTAATCCAATTGTAGTTACCATTCTCATCAAAAACCGACACATCAGGGCGTGTCTGCCAAGTACCGCTACTGGCTCCCATAAAGGATTCCTGCGAACCACTCTTACGGTTAGAATAAGAATAGCTCAAGGTAGCTCCCATAGAAACATAGCTATTAATTTCTGTATCCAAAGATAAACGAGCCGCGTAACGTTCCAAATTATCATTTATCAAGAGCCCTTCCTGATTTAAGCCGTTAAAAGAGAATGAATAGTTGGTCTTCTCCGAACCGCCGCGTACTGCTACATTATACTGATGAGTCGCTGCATTTTTGTTTCTCACTTCCTGTGCCCAGTCGGTGTTGGCTGTTCCATACTTAGAGTCATCTATTCCGTCATACGCCAATAAAGACGGAATGTCATTTTTATCATATTGGAGTACTCTTACTTTACCAAACTGATTCATTAAATCCACAATCTCGTTAGCATCGGACATTCCAATATTTACCGCATTCACCGTGTTTTTCAGAATCGTATTCTGCAACTCCTTGAACTCAAAAGTATTCAACGGATCATAGTTCTTCACCGGATTGCCGACAGAGAAAGTATAACCTGCCTCCACAGTAACCTTCTCGCCTTTCCGCCCGCCTTTGGTCTTGACTATGATAACTCCATTGGCGCCACGGGAACCATAAATTGCCGTAGCGGCAGCATCCTTCAGCACATCAATACTTTCTATATCGCTGGGGGCAATGTTCATCAAAGGATTCAATGAATTGTTTTCCATAAACATGGGTACTCCGTCAATGACATACAAGGGTATATTATTATCTTGTCCGGTCACCATATTAGGATATGGGGAAGTGATGCCACGCACATTAATCTTCAATGCCGCACCCGGCTCGCCGCTGGTAGTTGACACTAACACCCCCTTGATATTACCCGCCAACATATTATCCATGGTGGCGGAAGTGGCCGAAAGTCGTTCCATCTCTTTTTTATCCATAGAAGCAATCGAGCTTGTCAGGCTCTTCTTATTCTTGCTGCCATAGCCTATTACTACCACATCATCCAAGACAATATCATCCGGTTCCAACACCACATTATGAGAAGAGACACCGGTATAGAGATATACCTGAGTCTTCATCCCGATAAATGAATAAATGATTTTTTGTCCTTTAGTACCCTGGAATTTCAAATGATAACGGCCGTCAACATCTGTCACCGTTCCGTACGTAGTACCTTCCAATGAAACCGAAACTCCCGGAAGTTCTATCCCGTCCTTGTCAGTCACCTTTCCTTCTAAAACTGCTTCTCTACTTTGTTCTACAGAATGCACTAAATTCATGTTTGTCTTATCAGACTCACCGGACATCCCGGCCACGTTCGAAAAAGAAGGACTGGCAAATAGAATTAGTGCAGAACAACAAATCCATTTAATCATACGAGTTTTTTTATATTCATGATTTGTTTTGTTTCTACGTTAGAATACAAATATATGAATTATTATACAACTCTTTAGTTTTTTTGAATAATAAATCAAGATTAGACTAAAAAAAGTTCAACTTAAAAAAAAAGTAGCCCTATATTATAATTCTTTGTTATACATATTCATTTCCAAGTTCAAGGGATTTACATATTGCTCATGGATGGAATACTTTCTTTACCGTTCAAAATACGTAATACTACATAACGGTTCTTCGCCAAATTTGGTGGTAATCTCTTTTTTATTTCGATGGTTTTCCTCTTCTTCTTCCTTAATCCTATAAAAAAATTGTAGATATGTTTGCTTTTTAGTAACTTTAAAGACACCACATCATTAAGAGTTACAATACAACAAGCCATATCTACAACGTACAAATATACATCAAAAAAAGAAAATACTCCTACCAATAGGGGATTATTCCATGATTTCAGCTTCAGTCTTGGCTACGATAATCTGCAACAAGATGGTATCTCTGAAGCTGTTGGCTCATTGACGGTCTTTTTACATACGGTTGGCAAGGGGGCTTCCTGTCCTTATTGCGGACATTTCAGTCACCGATTGCACTGTTACTACTCCCGTCATATTCAGGATCTTGAAGTTTACGGTCATAGTTTGGAGTTAGTCATCAAGGTTGGTAAATATTATTGTGACAATGTTTCTTGTCCGCAAAAAATATTCTGCGAACCGTTGTCTTTTCTGGCTCGTCGGTATGGTAGACGGAGCTATCTTGTTGAGGAACGCATCAGATCGATAAGCTTGGAACTTACTTCCCAAAAGGCCTCTTCTCTTTTGCAACTGTTCCATATAACGGCCAGTAGCTCTTCCTGCTTACGCATCCTACAACAGTGCGGGCAACATAATCCTATGCATAATAAAAGTATTTATGTAGGTATTGATGATTTTGCCTATAAAAAAGGTAAGGATTATATGAGTGTGGTCGTAGACCAGATGACACACATACCTATTGCTTTGTTAGAGGATAGAAGCGGAGAAGCACTTGATAACTGGCTCATCCGGAATCCTCAAATACAATATATAACGAGAGACCGTGGAAGATGTTTCACAGAGGCTATAAACAGAATAATCCCTGGTGTTACACAAATCTGCGACCGGTTCCATCTAATCAAGAATATGACGGACACGATCATACCGGAAATAGAGAAAATGATTCGTCAGACCAAGCAAAAGCTCAAGTACGAATATCCTGACAGAGACACGGCTTCTTCGTTAATTCTTCAGGACATATTTAACATGGGAGATGTCCGACACAGAGAAAAATTGAAGATATACAGGGAAAGCCTGAACTTAAAAATGCAGGGGATGACCATTGAGCAGACAGCCACACATTTGGGCAAGAAAAGTCGCTACATTTATAAGTTCATTCACAACAGGAGAATAGGGGCATACTTGAATGAGCAACAGAAGACAGCTCTTAAATATGTATCCGAACTGGCTACAATCATTAGTGCGGGCTGTATTACCCGAAAAATATTGGCACAAAAAATGGGGAGTAAAATCAGTGGCGCACTTATTGGAAGGATAACATCAAGCTTGCGAAAAATGTATCAACAAAAGAGGAAGGAAGTCAAGGAGCATAATGAGAGCATTGAAAACGGAAGTAAAACACAGAGAGTTTCACAGAATCAGATACGCAAATACATTCTAAAGGGAAAATCGGATAATCCTAAACTAGCGGAACTGTATAAATCCTCACCACAGATTAAAGAACTCTTAAGCGTGTGTCAGAATTTCAGAGATATGATTAATGGGAACACTTATGATAAGGATATTAGAAAGTGGATTGAAAAAGCGAAGGCAACACGGAATATGGCACTGACGAACTTTGCATATGGTATTGAAAAAGATTGGGAGGCAGTACAGGCAGCTATTGATATCCCCTTCAGTAACGGATTACTGGAGGGGACAGTGAATAAAATTAAAGCAGTAAAAAGACAGATGTACAATAGGGCAGGAATTAAACTACTGAGAGCGAAGATTCTTTATTCACAATAGAAGAAGTACCACCAAATTTGACGAAGAACCATTATGTAATATTGATAGCAGTATCAAGCAAGAGACATAGATAAAAATCAAAGAGGAATAACAACTTTATGTTCCTTCTGATTTCTAAAAATAACGAACTTGACTTCTTTTTGTGTATCCACATATTTCAACGCCTCTTTCATATCAGCTAAATTATTGACAGGCTTTCCATTTACACTAAGAATAGCGTCATTCGGAGCAATAAAATCTCTGACCGGACTCCCCAAAGCATCTACTGAAACGACATAAACTCCCCGTTCCGTATCCATACCGGTAGCGGAGCGTTCTTCCAATGTATCCAGATTCTTAAACGTTACTCCTTTCCAAAGCATCGTCTTGATATCCGTAACATGACCTGCCACAAGCGGAACGGGCATAACAGGACTTTCAGCCAACTGTTTCAAATGAGAAGACAACACTCCAAAATTATTCATCGGAAAATTACGGAAACCTCCTTTCATTATCGCTTCAGAATCGTCTGCTACATTAAAATTACCTTCCGCAGCATCTATAAACTTGATTGCAGCTACTATAGAATGAGCATCTCCACCAAGTTGGCGAGCTGCAAGATACGACAAACTGTCTGTAAAGATATTATAGTCTACTTCCATTCCCCAGCCATACACTCTTATAGGTTTATATTTGGTCATTACAATATTACGTGAAAAAACATCTCCGCTATTTTTAAACCACAAATGCGGGTGAAGCGTATTATTAACGATAATATTATTTTCAACAGTCCGATAAAAACCTTCACGCAATTTAATCCCACCATTCAGACAAAGATTATTGTAAATTTGATAATTACTGGAACCATCGTCCAAATCGATATCCCATCCTCTATCACAACGCAACCGATTATGACGGATAATGATAGGTTCGATTACATCTGCCAAAATCAATGCCGGGTTTTCATCCGTAATTTGCGTCATTACATTATAATTCGGATGCCAAAAACGGTCACGCCCCCAAGAGTTGATAGTTCCATGGTCGCCCGTTTCTTTCACGGTGTTAAAAATATCGTTGTATTCGATAATATGTCCTCCCCAAGTACCTTCACTGATATTAATTCCGGCACGGGGAGTATCGTAAATACTGTTATGACTTACTGTAATGTTACGGCACATGGAAAGTTCCACTCCTGTAATCTGCTTTTCAAACAAACCGATAGTACATATCAAATTATCATAGACCTCACAATAAGCAGGATGATTGTCATTCTGAGAACCTTTAACAGTATCCATTTTATCCAAAGGAACAAATTCCCCGTACCTAAAACTCGGTGAACGTAGTCCCGCCCTATCTCCGACAAAGCAGATAGCACTGGCTCCAATAGAAGTCAGGTAAGAACCGGCCACTGCAGAATTGCGGTTATATTTATCAAAAAAGACACCGTTTCCACCTACATGATGGATATAGCAATCACGCAGGGTACATTTTTCCGTTCCCCTGAAAATAACGGCTCCTCCCCGGTATATCGTCCAGTCCGAACGGAGCAAAGGCTCATAATGTTCCATAAATGTCCGTATCGTTTGCGTCAGTTCTATTCCTTCAATGGTTATGTTTTTCACCGGATGGGATGAAGTTCCTGCTATTTCAATCAAGTTTTTAAGTTGCGGAGTTTCAAACACCAGCTCGTCTATATTTTCATCGGACAAAGGATAATAATACAACCAGCCTTCTTGTTTATCATAGTACCATTCTCCCGGAGCATCCAGTTCTTCAAAGATATTCTCTACCATCCTGTTTTCAGGATGGATTCCCATTGGACGGTTATTCTGCCAGCCACCTTCCAGTTGCAACTCTCCCTTTTCATTCTTACCTGTAATACGATAATGAAAATCACCCCAATCATGACTATGCATGGCATGAAGGTAACCTCCTTCCGGATTCTTCCATTTTTTCACTCGTTCCGGGGCTGTTGCCAAAGCAGATGTACCATTAAAACGAACAGCTGTTCTATCATAATCAGGATAACGCGCCATAGACCTCAAATCTCCGTTTACGATAAGCATATCCATAACCGGATTCCCTTTCACAGCAGCCCGCATGATACCATTTTTGTACTTTTCCCATTTCAAGTCCAAGGTAATTCCGCTCGATATTATAGCTTTCTCGCCGGGATAATTCCTTATTATCAATTCTTTTGAATCATTTCCATCATCAGAGGTCAGCACCAAGGGCTTGTCTAAAATATATTTTCCTTCCCTCAAATAAATTGTAGTACAGTTCTTATCCTTTCGAGCTTTTCCCACTGCTTCATGAATGATATGAAAAGGAGTTGCCGGACTGCCATCTCCACCGGATGATGCATAAGGAGAAACGTAATATATCGATTGAGCATAAATGCCTATAAATGGCATTGTTGATAAAAAAAGAAGGATTGTTTTTATTCTTCGTGTTTTCATATGATATGATTATTTGAGCTATATGTATAAACAAAGATAGACTAAATAAAATACTTAATTAACAAAAAATGAAATTTTAATAACTTTACGTACCATAAAAGAAATGGTATGGGGTGACATCAAAAAACAATCAATCCCATACCATTTCAGTTACCTGAAAAAAGAGCCAAATTATAAATCCATCTCTATATCAAAACTTTTACCTATGATACAAATATCAAAATAAAAAAATCTATTTTAATTTATAAGATAAATCATACTTTGTACCACCTACGGAAACTTCTACAGAAGCACCATCGGCATGGAATGTGCCGGAAGCTGCACCTGTATTATCTGTAAATTTAGCACTAATATTCAAGTTTGCACGTTCAGACTCATTCGTAAACGGATGGATTACTGTAATAAAACGTGCCGCACCTCCCATCGGTTTGGTTATACTCACCCTATACCATTTGCGTTGAAGTGTTTTCTCATTTTGCTTACTAGACGAGTAATTAGTGTTCCATTTATAGGCATATCCGGTAGTTGTTTCAACAAAAGTTTTAAAATACATATTATTGTTATCTTTAAATTTTGTATAAGCACCATATTGGAAGTTTGCACTGTTGTCATCAATAACAACATCACTCGCATTACCCAAATTAAAAGTCACATCAACCGTAGGAGTAGTTTTGCCGACATCATACCCCTCATCCACCAAAACAAAAAATGTCTTGTTCACAAAGAATACGGCACGACGATGTGTCAAGTCAGCATAGGACTTATTTTCCGTTACAAGCACATCGATATTGTCTTTGCTTTCTTGCAACAAGAATTTTCCGTTCATATAGCCATCCGCTATAGTAGCTGCATTTTTAGTCATGGTATTATGCATGGTTGTTGCCCGATATTGTTTACGCAAGTTATCACTTGCAGCATCTCCTCCATAAGTAAAGAAACCTGCATCCGGTAAGAAATTACGTCCGTCACGATACAAACTAAAGGTTCCGTTATCCGGCTGACAGTGCACATAGTTCTTGGGATTATTGTTATTCTTCAAAACCATCATTGTTGCATCCGGTGTCCACTTGCTGCGCAACATATAATAACCTCCATCCTTATAGAGTTGGATTAATTCTTCCGGTTGCTTTCCCTGTCTTCCTTCAGTTGCCATCCATTCTATCTCTTTATCATCAGGGAACATGGCCATATATCTACGGAAATTACCTAACAGTACACTTTTAGTCCATGAACTGGCACCTGTATCATTAAAATTATCAAAAGAATAATCGGGATACGTAATATCCATTACGAAACGGGCAGCTTTCTTCAATAATCCGACATAATTGGTCGGGAAATATCCGACTTTGTTGTTGACTTGTGCCATATTATAGAGCTTATTGCAAGCATAAACAGCTTCTATATGATAGCCCGGAGTTAATTCTACATGTACCCCATCGTCCAAAAATTGTGATTCTACCTGTTCAGTGATTTTCGCTGTACCTTCACTCAACCATTCTCCTGCTTTCTTAAATTCCGGCATTAATATTCCGGCAGAAACAACACTCTCCACTTGAGTAATAAGAATATTAGTCTCTTTATAATAATTCTTACGAATACATTCCACTCCATCCGACAGCGCAACAAGAAATGTAGAAAGCCATTCAGGAGTAAAGTTCTCCGATTGAATAAAATAAGACATTATATCAAGTTGTGCTTGTACTCGATGAGCAGGTTGAAGTCCATACCATTCCACATTTTTGTTTTTATCGACTTTCCCTTCAGGGCAAGGAAACGTTTTCAGCCAATCGCCATAAACCTCTATCCATGATTTGACATATTTTTCATCATGAGTAACCGTATATGCATTAGCCTGATATATCATCCACTGATGGCGATGCAACTGATAAACAAATTCAGCATCTCCCTTGTACTGTTCAGGGACATAATTCCAGTTTATTTCATCATCTTGTTTAAACAGGACATACGTTTCTTTCCCAGATGCATCTTTAGACTCATATTTATCTTTTATATAAAAACGATATTCTAAAGCCTGGTCAGCAATATTTTTATTGAAATCGCCAATAGAAGTCTGACCCAGATTTATATTAGGATTGGTAACATCCTCTCTATTCCGGTAGTATTCCAACAATTCGGAAGTAGCCGAGACGTAATCTTTCTTATCATAATATGCTTTCACTTTTTCCAAACCGGGATAATCAAGATTGATTACTTCAAAAAGTCTCGGAACTGTTGTTTCACTTCCACCATTATCCTCTTCCTTGACATGATTCTCAAAGAAAATAATCTTATCATCATTGCAGGCAGTCATGAACAGAGCCAGCAAAAAAAGCAAACTAAATATTTTTGAATTCATATTGTTTCAAATTTAATTAATTACCATTACTCCATCCCGGGTTTTGCCCCAAATCCGGATTCATATAAATTTCATTCTGGGGATAAGGGAATAAATACATCTTATCATTCCAGTACATTTGCTGTAACAACACCTTTTCATAAGAGAGGGAAGTGCCGCTCTTTGTTATCTTTACTCCATAAAGATTTCTGACTTCATCCAACCCTGCTATCCTCCAACGGCGAATATCATAGAAGCGATGTCCTTCAAAAGCCAGCTCAATACGGCGTTCGTTGCGAACCTTTGCTGTAAAGTCCGCTCCATTTTCAGTCACATGTTTCATATCAGCGCAGTCACGAACCTGATTCAAGGCTGCACGTGCCGTCAATGGACATCCTTCTGCCGTAGCATCCGGACCTTTCCACTCATTCATAGCCTCCGCATAATTCAACAATATCTCGGCATAACGGAACAAGACATAGTGATGATACAGTTTATTCGGTTTGTCCGGGTCAAGTGATACGGACGGATTCATATATTTACGCAGATAATATCCTGTTTTCGTTGAACCATCCAAGATCTTGTTTTTGCCACCTTCGAAAGTCTCCACCTTTTGTTTCTGCCATATAGAACCGTTAGTCAGTACGTTTTTGTATAAACGCAGATCGCGTGTTTCCTTATTGGAAGCATCATAATACATATTTGCCACATGAGTAGGATTATTCCAGTCAAAAGGAGTTCCGTCCTTCATTTCATAAGCATCTACCAAATTCTGTGTAGGCGTATTTCCTCCTTCCGCACCTTCATATCCCATCGGTTCATTGCGTGATTCAAAATCACTGGTAGTTTCAATGGCACGACACTCAAAAATCAACTGTTTGGACTTCAAGACCTCATTCCCCCCAAAATCCGAATACAACGGGTCAGTAGAAACTTTAGGCAATTGATATTTATTCATTTTTATAACCTCATAAGCCGCCTTAGCTGCCGCTTCCCACTTTGTCAAATCATGACCGGGGTTGTGCAAATCACTCGCCGCATACAGTAAAGCCCTTGATTTTAAAGCCAGTGCCGCGCCTTTGGTCACCCGACCTGTCTCACCTCTGACACCATCTTCCGGCAGTTCTCCTTCCCGGGTTATCTCCGTACATTCCTTTGCTATGAAATCTATCACATCCGCAAATGAAGTCTTTCGTACAGAATTAATCTCCTCCTGCGTATAAGTACGTGTTATCAAAGGAATATCCCCATAGCGCTTAGCCAGTTCGAATAAATAAAACGCACGCAAGAAACGGACTTCCAAAGAAAATTTAGAAGCCTTGTCTATCATTTCATCATAATCTTCATTATACTGAAAACGTTCAAGCACTTTCGGATCAAAATTTTCCAGGAATAAATTGGCGCTACGAACTCCGTTCCAAAAACTCCAGCCATCATCGACACGCTTTAGCGGGCTCCAAATACCATTGATTATATAATAGATACTATTATTTTCCCAAGTATAAACAGAGTTATCGGTAGCAGATTCCATCATCGCATCACTCACCCTCCCAAAATCAGTCGGCAAGAAACTGTATATATAAGCTACCGATGAGTTCATATTATTAAAATAACTGTAGGCTTCTTCCTTGGTTTTCCCGCTAGTTTCATCGTAATCAAGAAAATCACATCCGTCCAATAAAAACAGAGCGAAAGCCGCTACTACATAGTTCTTTATATTTCGCATAACTATCTTTATTTAAAAGTTAATATTCAGACCCAGACATACAGAGAATAAATCCGGATACCCCAATGTCAGATCTTCACAATTGAAATAATCAATCTTATCTATAGAAAATACATTCTGTGCCTTAGCATAAATCTGAAGTTTATCCAATTTTATCTTTTTCACCCATTTCTGCGGCAGATTATAATAGACATTCAGATTACGTAATTTCAAGAATGAACCATCTTCAATCCATTGTGTACTAGTCTGATAATTATTTTCATTTGACAATGTAGAAAGACGGGGTACATTGGCGACATCTTTCATAGCTTCTGTCCAACGAATCTTATCTTTCAAATACCAAGTCGCGATATTGGTATTGCCATTACGTAAGGGCTGATGTACATTTGCCACATTCAATTGTTTGGTCAGTCCACTCACTCCATTAAAGACCATATCTATTCCAAAGCCCTTATATTCAAAACCCAGATTCAATCCGAACACCATTTCAGGCACCGCTGTAGACTTGCCGATTGCTATCCTATCCTCACTATCTATCCTTCCATCTCCATTCTGGTCTTTATATTTCACATCTCCCGGACGAACCACCGAAAATGTTTGTTCCGGACTCTTGGCAATATCCTCCTCATCACGGAAATAACCAACGGCTTCCAATCCAAACAACTGCCCGACTTTATGTCCGCGTGTATATAAATAGTCGTAAGGCTGATAGACCTGTCCGTTTTCAACAATCTCACTATCGTTCAATGCCCAATTCGCATTTACAAAATAATTGAAGTCCTTATGTTGTCCACTCCATCCCAAACTCAATTCTACACCACGGCTCTTTACTTCACCTATGCAGGCTTTCGACGGGTCGATGCCTAGTATGCCGGACACATTATTATTAGCAACTAAAATATTAGTACGATGGTCATAGTACACCTCTACCGTTGCTGTGAAGTTCTTCCATAAACGCAGGTCTACCCCCACATTATATTTGTCTGCAGTCTCCAGATTCAGGCCATATACAGGTAACCTTTGTTCTTTCAAACCATTGACTACAGTCATACCATCTCCAAAAGGATATCCTGTACCCCCTGTCCAGAAATAATTCCCCAATCCATAATCAAGTTCATCTACCGCAGAACGTCCCCATGAAGCCCGAAGTTTCAACAAGTCCAGATTAGAAGCCCCTTTCAGGAAATCTTCGTTAGCCAAATTCCAACCGGCAGAAACAGCCGGATAGAAACGGAACTTATCACCTTTCAACAGAACACTTGTACCATAATAGTTGCCGACAACATCTACCATATAACGGTTGTCATAATTATAACCGACAAATCCCATGACATTCTGCCGATAGTAAGAGGCGTTATTTTCTAACGGTTCTTTCATATCCTGCCGATAGACAGCCGAAGCCGACAATTGATGCTTACCGAATGTGTAGTCATAATTCAATTTAGCCTCAACGCTGGCACGTATCAATTGGTCAGACAATACAGACTTGGTTATCTGCACCTTGCTATCCGTACCATAAGTTTCACTTACCGGGAGTCCCTCTTCCGACAGATAACCGACTTCATACTTATAAGTCTTACTACCTATATCCTGAAAAGTGGCGGTATTATCATAAGCGACAGCCACTTCCGCACTCAACCCTTTCAGGAACATAGAGAAATCTTGAGTAATTCGCATATCCGTTTCCAACATGCGACGATTTTCCTGTACATATCCCACATCTGCAATAGCCGCAATCGGATTCATCTTAAACAGAGTGTTACTCCCCCAATTATCATTCAATGTCTTCACCGGAAATGCAGCTGCAGGTACCTTATAAAAATTCTGGAAGATTGTATTAATAGCCGTATTCGGTCGCTTATCTTCTCCAATAATGCCATATAAGCCAAACTTCATCTGGGTGCTGGAAGTGATATCCACATCCAAATTCATACGCAGCCCTAGCTCATAAGTCCGTATTTGAGAATTATAACGGTCTGAATAGTGAGTATAATCTTCATTCAACAAACCAAACTTATTCTTATAATCCAACAATGCCATATAGCGTACTCTTTTTCCGCCACCACGCATCATTACGTTAAACTGATTGTTTTCGCTGAAGTTCCTTGTACCCTCTTCATACCAGTTAACGTTTGGATAAAAATTCGGGTTTGTACCATCCTTAAACCGTTCCAAATCCCTTTTCGTGTATTGCAACGGCAAGCCATCATAATACAGCGCTTCGTTCTGCGCCATAGCGTATGTATAAGCATCTGCCATTTCCGGCCGATTGACAGGAAAATCGAAACCATGACGATAGTTCACATCTACATCAAACGAATTATAAATACCTCTTTTTGTATTCACCAAGATTACTCCATTAGCCCCTCTGGCACCCATCAAAGCCGTAGCAGCACCATCTTTCAAGACTTGGACGGATTCTATTTCTTCTATTGTCATATTAGTCAGTCCCCGTTCAAATCCATCCACCAAAACCAAGGGAGCTCCGCTACCCAAACCACCACGACCACGTATATTCATGCCGGCATTAGCATCCCAACCAACCGTTTGAGTCAGATGAAGCCCTGATATCAATCCGAAAAGTGCGTTATTCACCCGGTCGGGAGAAGTCGCGTTCTTTTCCAGCAAGTCAGCATAAATAGCAGTCACAGACTGGGTTTGAGTGCCTTCTGTCCGCTTCAGAAATCCCAAATCAACAACCGCATCTTTCTTGATATCAAACACCAAATTCAGAGTATCCTCTGTGATTTTAATCCGTTTGGTTGCTATATCTGCATAATTTAGTTCAATATAATCACCTTTCTTCAACAGGAGTGAAAACAAACCGTCTTCATCAGTGACATTGTTATTTCTGTATTCTCCTACCTTTGATACCCTTACACCCGAAAGAGGTTTACCGGAGCCATCTTTCACAATGCCATTCATTATCTCCTGCGCCACCAGACTTACCGAAGAGATGAATAACAAGCCTATCGTAAATAATAATTTATTCATAATCAAATCGTTTAATTAATCTTATTACCAGCCGGGATTTTGAATCAATCCATATTTCTTATTGATTTCGCTTACAGGAAATGGCAATAAATACCAGTATTCATTCCAATAATATTTAATATCGTCACGCGTACTCACTACATACTCGAAACTACTTCCGACCTTCGTCGTTTCCAGCATTTCCATAGGACGTGTAGCCCATTCCGCACTTTTTTTATGACGTATCATATCAAAGTAGCGGACATCTTCCTGTCCGAATTCACGGGCACGCTCATCCAATAAATAGTTCAGCAAGGCATCACCTTGCGGCACTTTAGCGGAAGTTACTGCCGGCAACCCTGCACGTTCGTGCACGAGGTTCAGATAATCATAAGCAGTTTTCTCAAATTCATCGGGCACGTTAGCCTTTCCCAATTGGTTCATAGCTTCGGCTATACTTAAATAAATCTCTGGCATACGAATCATAGGACAAGAATAAGGCTTGCCTTTCATCTCATTCTTCTTGTCACGAATAAACTTGCGGAATCCATAGCCAAACTGTGTTTTCTTCTGCACAGAACTTCCCGAACCATATCCTTCGCGTCCGCCTTTATAAACTTCTGCTGTCCGTCCTTGCCATTTATCACCATTTACAAGCAAGTTTTCATATAAACGTACGTCACGGTTCGGCTGCCCTTTTTCATCAAAAAACGGATGTGCACGATGTGTCGGATTATTCCAGTCGAACGTAGAACCATCCTTCCATTGGAACATGTCCGCATAATTTCCACGCGGGATACCATAACCGGATTCATACATACGGAACGGTTTATCTACGCCATCATAGGTTCCCCAACGGAAAGAAGCCATCACAACCTCCTGATTGCCTTTCGTAAAATAGCCGTTTACATAGTCCTCTCTGGGATTCCCGGTATTTTCAATCCTATAATAATCACCATTCTGCTTGTTCAAACGTAAGAACTCCCTTCCTGCCTCCAAAGCAGCCTCCCAACGACTATCCGACTGATTTCCATACCAAGTCAGAAGTTCAGTAGCCGCTTGTCCGTCATAATAGGGTGCTTTATTGTTAAATAGTGGACTGGCGACAAACAAGAGTAAACGAAACTTCAACGCTTTAGCAGCGGCTGCTGTCATATGTCCATATTCTTCAGCGGTGGTAGACCAAGGCAGATCGGCTGCCGCCTCATCCAACAACGCAACTGTTTTATTGACTGTTTCTTCCAACGTCAGACGAGGAAACTGGAAAATCTCATCTGCCGCATACGCGTGGTCTATCCAAGGCATGCCACCATAGAAACGAATCATTTGAGTATAGTGAAAAGCGATAACTACTTTAGCTTCCGCTTTTCGAATACGCTTTTCGTCATCAGTCATATCGGGAACTTTATCTACATTCTCAATATAGATATAAGCCTTCCTTATACCAAAAGAGGGATTTCCAGTCACTTCAGTAATCTGTGAATGAAAAGGGAAATAAGGAAAATTGATACAACTGGAAGAAGAATTAAAGTCTCCGCGTGTCCATGAGATTACTTGTGCATACCCCATATCAGTATATCCATCCAAAATAAGTCCCTCAGGATGGCACCCCCTCAAGGTAGGCATAAAATCCCACAAACTCTTATAAAACTGGTTCATAGCTTGATCCGCATATTTTTTGGAAGAAAACACCGTATCAATAGACACATCGTCACTATTAGGCTTCTCCAAGAAATTATCACCGAACTTCAGGTCTTCACATCCAATGAATAAGCTAGCCAAAAATCCGCCCAAAATAATTAAACTTTTGTTTTTCATAATAATCATTTTAAAAAGTTACATTCACTCCCAAACTGAAGATTTTCATAATAGGATATGTATTCGTATCACGTGTCAATTCTCCTTCGGGATCAAAAACTTTCAATTTGTCAAATGTCAAGAGATTATAGCCTGTAAATTGAACCGTCAACTTAGAGGCACCGATAGCTTTTAAAATCTTCTGCTGAGTAATATTATATCCAATCGTCAGATTTTTCAATTTGATGTATGAGGCATCTTTCAGCCATACGCTCGACGTCTCCTGATTAGTCGAACTTGCGACGGACAAACGGGGATACACAGCCGTTGCTGCCGTTTCAGGTGTCCAACGCCCGTCAGCCATATATTGATAAAGTACTTGCCCCTCATAAAAAGGACGTTTATAAGCATTCGCCATTTCAATATCACACTGGGCTACTCCCGTCCAGTTCATGGAAGCAAAAAAACCTTTATATTCTCCACCCCAATTTAAGCCGAACGTATAAGCCGGGCGTTTGGGGGTTCCTATCTTGGTCTGGTCGTCATTATCAATTATATTATCACCGTTCAAATCTGCAAACTTAATATCACCGGGGTACTTTTTCCCTTGCGGTTGAGGCAGATCCGCACGAACATTACCATCCGCATCAAAGTCATCCTCATTATAGAACCCTTGTGCCAAATATCCGAAACGGGCTCCCACTTCATGTCCGGTACGCCACATATAAGGTTCGTTCGGTTCTACTTCATCCTGATAAATAATCTTATTTTTAGAATAAGAGACATTTGTATTTATATAATATGAAAAGTCCTTAATACGATCATTCCATTTTAAATCAACTTCATATCCTTGATTATTTACTTTACCCATGTTAACCACAGGTAATATGCCATTCATTGCAATCAAGGAAGGAACGGTACTACGCTGTATCAGAATATCACGACGATTTTCCCGGAAGTAATCAACTGTCAACTTCAAACGGTCGCTGAAGAAATAAGCATCTATACCGTAATTCTGCTTTAAGGCAGTTTCCCAGGTTACATTCGAATTTCCCAGCATAAGCTCTTTCGCTGCCGTCTGATAGGCTGTATTTGTCAATCCGAAAATATACCCGTTCTTATCCTGGTAGGCTTTTTGAAGCCAATCGGAATTGTTTATTGAATAAGAGTCAGGCAAATAAAGGAAGCGGTTACTGGACATGTTGTCATTACCGACCAATCCAACAGAAGCACGCACTTTCAGATAGGTTAAGAAATCATTTTTGGGAATGAATTTCTCTTCTGTTATAACATAGCCTATAGAACCTGCAGGGAATGTACCAAAACGTTTATCCGGCGCAAAGTTCTCGGAACCATTATAGCCAATATTAAATTCTGCTATATATTTCGACTTATAATCATAAGTCAAACGACCTACCAAGCCAACATAAGCAGTCGGGACATCCCAAAACTTATCAGGATAATTAGGATAGTACTTTTTACTTTGGTTGTACAGTAATAAGGCACCGACATTATGTTCTCCGAATTTGCGATTATAACGAATACTTCCTTCCACATACCAGTCACGGGCACGTTTTTTATCACCGGTTCCATAAGTTTTCATCATATTTTCCCCCGTTATCCGATACACAAGGCTCTTATCAAAATCAGAGTCTTCGACATCAAGTCCCGATCCGTCTATTTCGGATTTATAAAAAGGAATATATGTTTCCACATGTCCCCGTACGGTTTTAATGTAAGAGTAATCTGTATTATATGCCCCTTTCACTTCAATAGAAAGCCCCTTGGTTATAAAATCCAGATTTTGCGACAAGTTCAAATCGAATGTCATATTATTCGAGACTTTGCGGTCATAACCATAACCATAAAACTTATCAATTACTTGATTCTCCATTTTAACTCCGGGAAAACGTGTACTCTGTGTCACCACTTTTTTCCCGTCGACAATTCCCGGAGATGAGAATGGCAACGACCACGTAAGCTGTTTCCATACATTACCACTGCCTCCCGGGTCACGCTGGTTGCCTACAATTCCGCCCATGCCGAACTTTAACGTAGTAGTACGTGTGAGGTTTACATCAAGGTTGGCACGATAGTTATAACGGGTATAGCTGTAATTGTTATCATAATCAAGCCCATCCAGTTGTTTAAATAAACCGTTCTGAAACAAAAAACCTAACGATACAAAATAACGGATATCTTTTGTTCCTCCGGAAATGCTTACATTATGTTGGGTTTGAACAGCAGCCTTATTCATCAAATAATCATACCAGTTCACATTGGGATATAGAATAGGGGAATCCCCCAAACGAAAACGTTCCATATCATACTCCGAGAAAGCTAGCTGGTCATCTGCAACTCCGTCATTACGTTGTGCCTCTCTGAATAAAGAAGCGGTTGTATAACTGTCTGCCACATCTAGTATACGGGTAGGCATCTGGATGCCGACATTCGAACTAATCGAGATTTTAGCCTTTCCTTCTTCCCCCCGGCGGGTAGTGACCAATATGACTCCGTTTGCACCGCGCACACCAAATACAGCCGTAGCCGAAGCATCTTTTAAAACATTAATAGATTCTATTTCATTAGGATCCATTTGATAAAAAGAACGCTCCACGCCATCCACGAGAATAAGCGGAGCAGCTCCCCCTTCCGTCAATGAGCCCACACCACGTACAAAGATTTTCGCATTGTCAGCTCCCGGTTGTCCACTTGCCTGCATGGAAGAAACTCCGGACAACTGCCCTGCCAAAGAGTTGGTAACACTGGCACTGGGTGATTTCAGTAAAGCCTCCGTACCGACACTTGATATAGCACCGGTCAATGTCGCCTTTTTCTGCACACCGTATGCAACAACCATTACTTCATCCAGACTTTGTACATTTTCCTGCAAACGTACATTAATCCCCCTTCGGGAGTTCACCTTTATTTCTTGTGACTGGTAGCCAATAAATGAAACCGATAAAATTGAATTTCCATCAGGTACCGTAATTGTATAACGGCCGTCAATATCTGTGATAACTCCTGTGGAAGTCCCTTTCACTTGTACAGTAGCACCAATAATAGGTTCGCCACCCTCACTCGTAACAACCCCTGTTACTTTTATACTATTGTTCTGTTGTAAACCGGAACTGACCCACTCTTTGTCGGCGTCACTGCCCGACCAAATCCTACTCGTCTCTGCGGAATAACAAATCTCGCCCCACAAAGACGACCTGATACATACGGCGATAAATAAAACCTTCCGCATGCGACCTGTTAAGATGTTTTTCATACTTTGATAATATTAAATAGTTAAACAAAAAGCATCATTATAATTTCTGCTTAAATTTGAAAACCAGCGATTCATTTTTCAATCCTTTCGGCAGAGTTACTGTCACTTTGCCATCTTTCGTCCGATACTTCACGCTACGACCTGTTTGAAGCAATACCATCTTGCCGGCAGGTTCATTTCCTTCCCATACAATTTCCTGCGGCAATTCCACATTGTCCGGTAGTGCATAGATAGCATACAGCGTCTTTCCATCTTTATTAGCCGTGAACCAGACATTCTCACTTTGATAGACAGGAGTAGTGCGTGTGTTGTAGATTGCTTCACCATTTATTTTCAGCCATTGACCTATCTCTTTCAAGCGCCGTATTCCCTCTTCCTCGATAGTGCCTTCCGGCGTAGGCCCCACACCCAAAACCAAAGAACCGCCTTTAGCCACAATCTCCGTGAGAATATTGATTACTTGAGCTGCCGATTTGTAAGGAGCGTCTTTCCACCATCCCCAATGATTGGTCAGTGTGATGCAACTTTCCCAAGGATGATCCAGTTGCTGCTTGGGAATAGTCAGTTCCGGCGTTTGGTAATTTTCGTTCCGTCCGGGCACAGTCCGGTCTACCGCTATCAATCCGGGTTGGTATTCGCGTGCCTTATCTATGATTTGATCCATCTTGATGTCTTCCTTGGGAGCCCTTACCCAGCCCCCGTCCAGCCAAAGAAGGTCTACCCGACCATAACGTGTCATGAGTTCATTGATTTGATTAGCCGTATATCCTTGAAAACGTTTCCATTTATCCGGATTCAGCTTGATGTCATAATTCACATTCCGGGTGGGCGTTGCCCTGTCTTTACTCCAGTAATCATTGCAATGCCAATCGGGCTTGGAGAAGTAAGCACCTATCATAAAGTCTTTCTGACGGAAAGCATCAAACACTTGATAGGTCACATCTTTTAAAGGATTGTTTCTAAATGGCCCTTTAGTTATCGAGAAATCAGTTTCCTTCGTGTCAAACATACAAAAGCCGTCGTGATGTTTGGTAGTGAAAATCATATATTTCATGCCGGCATCTTTCATAATGTCTGCCCATACTTCCGGAGCAAACTTGGTGGGATTGAAAGATTCGCTTAATCCCCAATACCATTTTTTGAAATCATCATAAGGCATATCACCGAAGATTTTAGTGCGGCGCGGAATAAATTTTTCTTCCGAACACAACAGCCACGACTCGAAAGTACCCGGTACGGAATAAAGTCCCCAGTGGAACAGTACACCGAATTTCAAGTCTCGCCATTGGTCTAATTTCTGCAGTACTGCCGGATCTGTCGGATATTCATAAGAGGTGGATGATTTGTGCACATACCCCTGATCTTTAATATCACTTTGCTGTGCACATACATTCCAGGAAAAAGAGAGTCCGAACAAAGCAGACAATACCACTTTCATGTTTTTCATTTTTCTCATACTTATCGTCGTTTTAGAGGTTTTAAATTCCACCACTAAGATATGAGGATTAAAATGAAAGGGTGTTTTGTATCATTTTTTGTTTGTCCGATAACTGCCAGAAGAGTGCTAAAAACTATCAAAGTTTTTTAGATTTTATTCAAAAGAGCCTCTTGGACACTATTTCCTCTGCTTTTTCACATAATCAGAAGGCATACAACCCATATATTTTTTAAAACTAGTAGAGAAATAAGACCGGGAGGCAAAACCTACCATGGCACTCACTTCCGATATGGAATAACGTCCGTCCAACAATAATTTGCACGCCATATTGAAACGTATTCGCCGAATAAAATTTGCCGGCGGTTCACCTGATATGGAATTCATTTTGTAGTATAGTGACGAACGGCTCATAAAAAGTTTCTCCGCAAGATCATCGGCTGTAAAGTCTTCATCAGAGATGTTTTCTTCCACAGTCTGAATAGCCTTGGTAATAAACTCCTCGTCCAGTTTATTCGAAGTCATTTTTGCCGCATCAATATCAATCGTGCTGGAATAATAGTATCTCAAACGCTGCCTGGCTTTCAGGATATTATTGATTTTTCCTTTCAAGAGATACATAGAGAAAGGTTTGGGGATATAATCGTCCGCACCTGCCTGAATACCCGCAGTCTGCGCCTCAAGACTGCCTTTCGCCGACAACAGAATAACCGGAATATGGCAGGTTTGCATGTTCTTCTTCACAATCTCACATAACTTAATACCGTCTATCCCCGGCATCATGACATCAGAAAGAATTAAATCCACTTTCTGTTCCTTCATCATTTCCAGTGCTTCTTCCCCGTTTCCGGCTATCAACGTGATATAATCCGATTTAAAATTATCTTTCAAATAATCAACCATTTCCTTATTATCATCCACCAGCAGGATAGTCGCTCTCCCTTCTTCTTCCATACCATCCGGTTTCTCCATGTCAGTAGAATCAACTGCAACCTCTTCCATGTAGGAAACATCCATAGGAGAATACATAGGTTCTGATAAAGTGAAGGTCGCTTTCGTGTCCTGTTTTTGCTCTTCAGCTGGAAATACATGGATGTCTGCCGGCAAAATCACCCTGAATTCTGTGAATTTCCCGATTTCACTAGCGACCTCTATCGTACCCCTATGCTTGTCTATCAACAATTTCACCAAAGACAAGCCAATACCGGAACCTTTCTGATTATCGTCCACTTGGTAAAAGCGTTCGAAAATACGGGAAAGCTTCTCTTCTGGAATACCTATACCATTATCACGTATCGTAAATCCGTAAACAGCCTCCTTCTTCCACAATGATAATGAGATTTCTCCACCGTCAGGAGTAAACTTAAACGCATTGGAAAGTAAATTCATCAATATCGTTTCCAAATACATCCTGTCGACAGGAAATAATTCATCTTTCAAATCCGAACGAAAATGAAAATTAATATTTCGTTTCCGTGCATTCTCTTTAAATAAATTGAATACATTCATTGTCATGCTCCCAACCGGCCCTGAAACTATATTAATAGGTAATGTTCCCGACTCTGCCTTCCTGAAGTCAAGTAGTTGATTGACAATGTGCAGTAATTTCTGTCCATTCTTATAAACATAAGACAATTTTTGCTGCACAGCGGGCTCGAAAGAGTTCTTTTCGCCCAGCAATTCCTCTAACGGAGCTAATATCAGACTTAAAGGTGTGCGCAATTCATGAGACATATTAATATAAAAACGGACTTTCTCCTGGCTGATTTCTTCTATCTTATTCCGTTCGATATGCTCAATCTGTACCTGCATCCTCATCTTGGCACGAACAATAAAGAAATAAAATATAAAAACTAAAATACCGATGATAAAGAGGAAAAACAACGTTTTTGCCCACCATGTCTGATACCACATCGGAATAATATCAATAAAAAATTCCGCAGGGGTTTCAGCCCATTGTCCACTGTCACTACATGCCTTTACTTTAAAAACATATCTACCCGGAGACAAATTCCAATAGTTCACTCCACGGCTTCCTGCCCATGTAGCATAAATCCAATCCGAATCGTAACCTTCCAGCTTATAGGCAAACCTGTTACGGCTGTTTGACAGATAGTTAATTACAGAAAAAGTGATTCTGAACATCTTGAGTTCCGAAGGAAAAGAGACTCCCAGCAACTTCCCGTTGTCAGCCTGATAAAAATCGACATCTCCGTCTTTAGCCTGCCTTATCGGAAGATTCTGTATGGACAATCCGGTTATCACTGCATTAGGCGTAAAAGGACTGCCGGAGAAGTGTTCGGGATTAAAAAAAACGACTCCATTCAAAGTTCCTAAAAAGAAAGTGCCGTCTTTTGAGCTACATACTGCCGACTGCATAAACTGATTGTTCGGCAAACCATCTTGTTTGATATAGTTGCAGAAATTCCTTTTATGTAAATCAAAACAGGAAAGCCCCCTGCTTGTTGTGAGCCACAACCTTCCTTTTTTATCTTCCAAAATACCGCTGATACAATCATTAGGCAAACCGTCAATCATAGAATAACGCTCCCATGAAGGAGAAGTCCCTTCTTTATAACGGTACAATCCGGAAGAAGTGCCTACCCAAATGGCATGGCTACTGTCTTCATATACACACAACGCCTGTATCAGGCCAAGAGAATAAGCCCCTGCCGAATCAGCCATCACTCGCATTTCTCCGTCAGCACACATGTACAAGCTTTCTTCCGTGCCAATCCAGACACGCCGTCTTGAATCACGGAACAAGGTAGAGACAAGCACATCTTTCAGTTGAGGAAATCTGATTGCCAAAGGATGCAAGGAGATTTGTCTTGTTTGATAATCAAAACAATACAAACCAGCCATCGAACCAATCCAAAGTGTACCATCGTCTCCATCCAACAACGAATAGCAACTATTTTCCAAGGATGCGGCATCGGGAATATCATAATTACTTATATGTCCGGTCTTGATATTCAAATGGCTCAACCCGCCGTTATGCATACCGATATAAACTGAACCATTTTTCTCGGGAAACACACATTTAATGTTATTCGAACGCAAGGAGCCGGCTTTGTTGCCTTTATCAGAATAACAAGTGAAATGCCCGGTTGTCCTGTCATAATGATTCAACCCTCCATCATTTGTACCAATCCAAAGATTATTATCAAAAGGGGCTTCCGCTATGCAACTGACGGTATTGTCACTCAAAGAATTACGGTAGACGGAATGTTGCAGGACACGAAAATCAGGAGCTAATACATGATAATAATTAAGCCCTCCGTGATAAGTACCTACCCACATTCCCCCCTGATGATCCCTTAGAAGAGAACGTACGGAATTATGCCCCAAAGAAGAAGAGTCTTCATAGGAAAAGCGATATTGCGAAATACTTTTTGTATCCGGTTGGAGAATCAGTAGTCCTTCTACCGTTCCAATCCATAATCTTCCCCGGTCATCCAGTTGCAAAGCCCGGACAGCATCAGAAACAAACTGTTTCGGATAGTTTTTCCGGCTATAATGCTCTTGAATCTGGAATCTTTCATTTACCAAATATACCCCGTTTGTCAAAGAGGCTAACCAACAATTCCGGGTTTTATCATCATAAATAATATTGGAGATTACTTCATTCTTCAGCTCTGGAAGCAACTGAACAATATTGCCATTACGAAAATAATAGAAATAAATGCCTTTTGAAGTTCCAAGTAATGCTCCGTCTCCTATAGCACAAACTGAATAAACATTCTTCCCCTCTAACTGGGGAAGAATGTTCATCTTGCCATCCGTTTTCTCAAAAAGCACTAATCCCCGGTTGGTTCCTAACAACAACTGTTCCCTGTCCGCCGGCTCTTCCATCGCAAACACCTGAACCGACTGATTACCCGGTAATGAGTAATTTGTAAAATCATTACCTATAATATTATACCGGGAAAGTCCGACCATTGTCCCTGCCCATACAGTTCCCTTCCGGTCAGTATAAAGAGAATAGATGTAGTTATTTCCCAAACTGGCAGTATCGCCCAAAGATTTATAAAAAGTTGCAAAACGGAAGCCATCATGCCAGTTCAATCCTTCAGTAGTGCCTACCCATATCTTATTGTTATGATCTTGAGTTAAAGCAAGCACTGTATTGTACGACAATCCATCATCTACAGACAAACGTTTAAAACGAACTGGAGTCTCATCTGCCAATAAAGTAGACACCGGAATAAATTGAAAACAAATGGCTAAAACAATCAAATAACAAATTTGTATATATCGGTTTTTCATAAGTAATCACAGTTCAAGAACATTTTAACTAAAACAAAGATATATATTTCCAGCCACTTTTATCACATATACCCGTTAGCTTTAATTTCTTTATATCGTTTCAAAGCCTCCAGATAATAATAATCGGCATAAATCAATGGAGTATCGACTTCACTTTTGTGAGGGAAGCTACCCACCGAATGCATGAGAATAAATCCGTGATTCTCTCCTTCCCTTGCCAGGTATGTTTCTGAAGAAAGCTGTTCCAAGATTTGCCCGGCATAACGGAAATACTTCCCCCCTTGTTTTTTGTCCCCATAACCGCTTAATTCCAACAATGCAGAAGCTGTAATGGCAGCCGCCGAAGCATCGCGAGGTTCATTGGGAATGTTCGGAGCATTATAATCCCAATAAGGGATAAAATCTTTTTCGGACGGGCAATGGCTCATTATAAATTCAGCGATCTTATAAGCCGCTTTCAGATAGGCCTGTTGTTTTGTGAAACGATAACACATGGTATATCCATATACGGCCCAAGCCTGACCACGTGCCCAAGACGATTCATCATCATATCCTTGGTAAGTACCTTTCGACTCGACTGTACCATCTTCCGGCAAATAACTGACTACATGATAAGATGTCATATCTTCCCGAAAATGATTCTTCAGTGTTTTGTCAGCATGTGCTATGGCAATTTCCCGATACTTCGGATTACCGGTCTGCTCCGATGCCCAGAAAAGCATCTCCAGATTCATCATGTTATCAATAATGACAGGATAACTCCAACTGCCAAAGTCCCATGAACGAATCAATCCGACTTTCGGTTCAAAGCGCGTACAAAGGCTTTCGGCAGCGCGAACGAGAATCAGGCTGTCCGCTGGTTCCGGTTTTAGACGGATGCCTTGACCGTAACTACAAAACATCATAAAACCCAAATCGTGATTTTTCGTATAATACTGCATCGCTTCCAGACGGTCAGTATACAAACGTGCCTGTTTTGCCAATTCTTCCTTAGCTGTAAGTTCATACGCCAGCCACAGGCAGCCCGGAAAAAAACCGGAAGTCCAATCCGAAGGTTTTTCCAAGCGATATTTTCCATCTTTCAAGGAACGTGGAAAACAAAGGGTATCCGATTCGTTTTTCAACTTTTCTGCCATATAGAGCAATTGATGTCCGGATGTACTCACCGCACGGTCAAACCATTTAATCTCATTTTCTTTCGGAACATTACAAGCAGCCAGAAAAATAATTCCTGTTGCCACCATTAGAAGTTTGCTATTCATTGTTTCAATCTATTTCTGTTATTACTTCTCCATATATTAGCAACAAAGGTAGACTAACTTACAGACACCGGTTTTACAAAACTCTTTTTTTATGTCCGTTTCCATATTAGTAATGTTTGATTTTGTACAAAAGTTGTCCGCTTTCAGATATTCATAATGGTGCAGAAACGAACTGAGCCGCACGGAAAGAAATTAAATAATATAGTTTAGATTTTTCTCCACTGTATAAACAATCTATCTGAGACCCGGGTGTCAGATAGAACTCTACTACTAAGTTTTTTTCTTTGTTACTAGAGTAAATAAAATTCCGATGCATCTAATATCTATTCAAAACCGTGCAAGAATGAGCTAAATGATAATTTTCCAGTTAAACAAAATTAGAATACCCTCTTTGACATATTGAAAGCGAAATATTACGAAAATAATGATTATCTTTGAACCACTAAAAGGAGAATAACAATGAATGACCTGCTTCGTAAACTCCCCATCGGGATACAGACTTTTGAGAAACTTCGTAAGGGTGATTATCTATACGTAGATAAGACTGAACTTGTATGGAAAATAGCTTATACATCTACTCCTTACTTTCTGAGCCGTCCACGCCGTTTCGGTAAAAGCCTTCTCCTATCTACCTTTGAAGCTTACTTTGAAGGAAAGAAAGAACTCTTCAAAGGACTTGCCATCGAAAAGCTGGAAACGAAATGGGAAAAGCATCCTGTGCTGCATTTGGATTTGAACGCTGAAAAGTATGATTCTCCAGAAAGACTTTATGATATTCTTAGCCGCCAACTTACCCTATGGGAAATCCAGTATGGCAAAGGAATGGACGAAAACACTCTTTCCGGCCGTTTCTCCGGCATCATCCGCCGCGCCTACGAGCAAACAGGTAACAGCGTTGTGGTTTTGGTAGACGAATACGACAAACCTCTGCTTCAAGCTTTGGACAATGACGCCCTGCTGGATGACTACCGTAAAACCCTGAAAGCCTTTTACGGTGTATTAAAAAGCACTGACCGTTACCTGCGTTTTGTCTTCCTCACAGGAGTGACAAAATTCGCACAAGTAAGTGTATTCAGTGACCTCAACCAGTTGCAGGACATCACCTTATGGCCCGATTACGGCACTCTTTGCGGCATCACTCTTCAAGAATTACTGGATACCTTCCAACCGGAAATAAAGATACTTGCAGCCAATAATTCCATTTCTTATGATGAGGCAGTGTTACGAATGACGCGTCTCTATAACGGCTATCATTTCTGCATCAACTCAGCAGGCATTTTCAACCCGTTCAGTGTACTGAATGTTCTAAAATCAAAAGTGTTCGACAATTACTGGTTCCAGACCGGTACCCCAACCTTTCTAGTCGAGATGCTGCAAAAAACCGAATATGACCTGCGTACCTTGCTCGATGGCATCGAAGCACCGTCTTCCATGTTTTCCGAGTATCGTGTAGATTCCAATAACCCGATTCCGCTGATTTACCAAAGCGGTTATCTGACGATAAAGGATTTCGATAAGGAATTTGGCAACTATCTGCTGCAGTTCCCTAATGACGAAGTCCGATACAGCTTCATAAATTTCCTGGTTCCATTTTACACCGGAGTAAAGAACAGCGATCAAGGATTTTATATCGGTAAGTTTGTACAAGAACTTCGCTCGGGAGACTACGATTCTTTCCTCACCCGCCTGCAAGCTTTCTTTGCCGATTTCAATTACGAACTGAACGAGCAGACAGAACGCCACTACCAAGTGGTTTTCTATATTGTTTTCAAACTTATGGGACACTTCACAGACGCAGAAGTACGTAGCGCCCGTGGTCGTGCGGATGCCGTAGTGAAAACTCCTAAATACATCTACGTCTTCGAGTTCAAACTGCATGATACGGCAGAAGCGGCATTGAAACAGATTGACGATAAAGGTTACCTGATACCATATCAGGCAGATGGACGTGAAGTGATAAAACTCGGCGTAGAGTTCAGTGCGGAGAAACGCAATATCAGTCGTTGGCTGGTATGAATAGATAAAATTATAAACTATCAGAAGTAACCAATGCCCACGCCCGATAACAGCTTTTCTTATGGACAGGTACTAAAGGTAAATAGCCCGAATACACCTTCCCCTCCCTGATTTCCAACGGATAGGCTGCCGACATTCGCTCATGTTCTTTCAAGGCTTCGCCTTCCGAAGGATTATAGTCAATTCCGAAACGTCCTGTAGAATCAGTATGCATATAACGGTCGTACAGAAGACGTGTCGTGACTCCCATATTCATGCGCAGATTAATTTCTACGCAAGGATGAATCCGGAATACAGTTTTTTCATTCGCCGGAAACCGGCAAATCATCATATCAACTCCCAAATAACCTTTATAGGCAATTCCTATCAGCATAGAAAGTTTGCATTTCAAATGGCTCTCCAAGTCTGTCAAAGTTTCTAAAGGGACATATTGCGAAAGTTGTTTCCGGATAGCCTCATTAGAAAGCAGACAGTTCCCTTCATACATTCCGCTCTTACCGGTATGAAAGAGAGAATATCCCTCAAACGTCACTCCGCCTATACCGTCGGAATAAAACTCCATGGCAAAATCTTCCACCTTATTATATATAGGCTCCGCGATAACTCCACCTTGCGAAGCAGCCACACGCGTACACCAACCGGAAATAAAAGGAGTAAATACACCTTTACACCAATTCAATCCCTTGCCACTTCCCGAAAGTGGAGCTTTCAACAAGCAGCCTTCCCGCTCTTCCACAAAAGTTCTCCATTCTTCCGGTGTTTTCAAGTAATAAGATTCTCCACAGAAATGTTCATTCAACCGCAATTCCGGAAGCAATGAAACGGCTTTGGAACGATGGGAATATTCCCGTAAACCGTTTAATTGTTCCATGGAAGGAAGCAGGGCTTCATCCACGCCCAGCACTGAAAGCCGCTTCCGCAAAGCTGCGTCCCAGCCCCAAGGGTGAATATCCCAATCCGGTTCAGAAGCCAGTTCCGGGTCTGTCACCAGATGAACCGGAATATCCAGCAATTCCTGCATTTGCCTCAAATAATCCAGATTATAAGCGGAAGGAGCCAATACCGCACTCCCCTCCTCCGCATACCACATCGGAAGCAAAGACAACTCGGAAGCCATACGCCTGGCGGAAGCCGGAGCCATATAATTCATTTCACCACTGGCAAGTGCCAAATCATGCTCCGGATTGAATATATAAAGAGTCTTTTTATCCATCACAAACGAATTCAAAACATTATTCTGCAAATATATACAGGAAATAGTCAGGAAAGTCCACTATAAACAGAAAGTTGGAATTAAAAGCACAATTTTGCCATCTCTACTTTGCAAATCCTAAAAAAAGCACTATATTTGCCACCCGAAAAACAAAGAACAGAAATGGAATCATTCTATCGCACACACGCCTACCTAGTTGAGCACACTAATGCCCCCGTTCGCCGCGACCTTATGGACGAGATTGACTGGAGCGACCGCTTGATTGGTATCAAAGGGACACGTGGCGTAGGAAAAACCACTTTCCTGCTCCAATACGCCAAAGAGAAATTCGGAACCGACCGTTCATGCCTGTTCATCAACATGAACAACTTCTACTTCTCGGGACATAGTATCGTAGATTTTGCCAACGAGTTCCAGAAACGCGGTGGAAAAGTATTGCTGATCGACCAGGTGTTCAAACACCCGGAATGGAGCAAGGAACTGCGTATGTGTTACGACCGTTTTCCCAATCTGAAGATTGTCTTTACCGGTTCGTCAGTGATGCGACTGAAAGAAGAAAACCTCGAACTGCGTGATATCGCAAAGAGCTATAATCTGCGCGGATTCTCTTTCCGCGAATTCCTGAACTTGCAGACAGGCATGAAATTCCGGGCTTACAGTCTCGAAGAGATTCTCAGCACTCACGAGCAGATAGCCAAAGGAGTACTTTCCAAGGTTCGTCCGCTGGATTATTTTCAAGATTACCTGCATCATGGATTCTACCCGTTCTTCCTCGAGAAGCGTAATTTCTCGGAGAATCTGCTGAAGACGATGAACATGATGGTGGAAGTAGATATCCTGCTCCTCAAACAAATTGAACTGAAATATCTTTCAAAGATAAAAAAATTACTATATTTGCTCGCTGTCGATGGTCCGAAGGCTCCGAATGTCAGCCAATTGGCTAGCGACATACAGACATCCCGTGCCACGGTGATGAATTATATCAAGTATCTGGCAGACGCACGACTCATTAATCTTGTTTATCCGAAAGGAGAGGAATTTCCCAAAAAACCGTCCAAGATAATGATGCACAACTCCAACCTGATGTACTCCATCTATCCGGTGAAAGTGGAAGAACAGGATGTGCTGGATACTTTTTTCGCAAATTCATTATGGAAAGACCATAAGATACACAAAGGAGATAAAAACGTCTCTTTTATGGTAGATGAGGTCATGCCGTTCAAAATTTGCCAGGAAGGAGCAAAAATAAAGAATAACCCGAATGTGACATATGCGTTGCATAAGGCTGAAATAGGTCGGGGCAACCAGATACCTCTCTGGATGTTCGGCTTTTTATATTAAAAGATTTATTTACTTAAATATTTAATTTAGTTATGACTAAACAGAAGAAATTCATCACTTGTGATGGTAACCAGGCTGCAGCACATATCTCGTATATGTTCTCTGAAGTAGCAGCTATCTACCCCATCACTCCTTCTTCGACTATGGCTGAGTACGTAGACGAATGGGCTGCCGCAGGACGCAAGAACATCTTCGGCGAAACAGTATTGGTACAGGAAATGCAATCTGAAGGCGGTGCTGCCGGTGCAGTTCACGGTTCTCTTCAGGCTGGTGCGTTGACTACTACTTACACTGCTTCTCAGGGTCTTCTCCTGATGATCCCTAACATGTACAAAATTGCCGGTGAATTCTTGCCTTGCGTATTCCATGTATCTGCCCGTACATTGGCTTCTCACGCATTGTGTATCTTCGGTGACCACCAGGACGTTATGTCAGCTCGTCAGACTGGCTTTGCCATGTTGGCTGAAGGTTCTGTACAGGAAGTTATGGATTTGGCCGGTGTAGCTCACTTGGCTACTATCAAATCACGTGTTCCGTTCATGAACTTCTTCGATGGTTTCCGTACATCTCACGAAATCCAGAAGATCGAAATGTTGGAAAACGAAGACTTGGCTCCGCTGATCGACCAGGAAGCTTTGGCTGAATTCCGTGCCCGCGCACTGAATCCAATGAAACCGGTTGCCCGTGGTATGGCTGAAAACCCCGACCACTTCTTCCAACATCGTGAATCATGCAACAACTACTATGAAGCAGTTCCTGCTATCGTAGAAGAATACATGAATGAAATTTCTAAACTGACAGGTCGTAAATACGGTTTGTTCGATTACTATGGTGCAGAAGATGCAGAACGCGTGATTATCGCTATGGGTTCTGTAACAGAAGCTGCCCGCGAAGCTATCGACCACTTGGTGGCAAACGGTGAAAAAGTAGGTATGGTTGCCGTACACTTGTATCGTCCGTTCTCTGCTAAGCACTTTCTGGCTGCCGTACCTAAGACTGCCAAGTCTATCGCAGTTCTTGACCGTACTAAAGAACCGGGTGCTAACGGC
Source organism: Bacteroides sp. f07 (assembly GCF_042854785.1). Classification (NCBI taxonomy): domain Bacteria; kingdom Pseudomonadati; phylum Bacteroidota; class Bacteroidia; order Bacteroidales; family Bacteroidaceae; genus Bacteroides; species Bacteroides sp. f07. The sequence goes on from NZ_BAABXI010000001.1 coordinate 3,184,248, forward strand.
GAACCTCTTTACCTTGACGTTAAAGACTGCTTCTATGGTGCAGAAAATGCTCCGGTTATCGTTGGCGGCCGCTACGGTCTGGGTTCTAAGGACACTACTCCTGCTCAAATCCTTTCTGTATTCGAAAATCTGGCTATGCCAATGCCGAAGAATCACTTCACTATCGGTATCGTAGACGATGTTACTTTCACTTCTCTTCCTCAGAAAGAAGAAATCGCTTTAGGCGGTGAAGGTATGTTCGAAGCTAAATTCTACGGTTTGGGTGCTGACGGTACAGTAGGTGCTAACAAGAACTCTGTGAAGATTATCGGTGACAACACTGACAAACACTGCCAGGCTTACTTCTCTTACGACTCTAAGAAGTCAGGTGGTTTCACTTGTTCTCACTTGCGTTTCGGTGACAACCCGATCCGTTCTACTTACTTGGTAAACACTCCGAACTTCGTTGCTTGTCACGTTCAGGCTTACCTGCACATGTACGATGTAACCCGCGGTTTGCGTAAGAACGGCTCTTTCTTGCTGAACACTATCTGGGAAGGTGAAGATTTGGCTAAGAACCTGCCTAACAAGGTGAAGAAATATTTCGCGCAGAACAATATTTCTGTATATTATATCAACGCAACTCAGATTGCACTGGAAATTGGTCTGGGTAACCGTACCAACACAATCCTTCAATCTGCATTCTTCCGTATCACAGGCGTTATTCCTGTAGACCAGGCTGTTGAACAGATGAAGAAATTCATCGTCAAGTCTTACGGTAAGAAAGGTGAAGACGTTGTCAACAAGAACTATGCTGCCGTTGACCGCGGTGGTGAATACAAACAACTGACTGTTGACCCTGCATGGGCTAACCTGCCGGATGACGCGAAAACTGAAAACAACGATCCTGCATTCATCAACGAAGTAGTTCGTCCGATCAATGCACAAGACGGTGACTTGCTGCCGGTATCTGCATTCAAAGGTATCGAAGACGGTACTTGGTATCAGGGTACTTCTAAATACGAAAAACGTGGTGTGGCTGCATTCGTTCCCGAATGGAATCCGGAAAACTGTATCCAGTGTAACAAGTGTGCATACGTTTGTCCTCACGCTTCTATCCGTCCGTTCGTACTCGATGCTGAAGAGCAGAAGGGTGCTAAGTTCGAACAACTGAAAGCTGTAGGTAAAGTATTCGACGGTATGACATTCCGTATTCAGGTAGACGTTCTCGACTGTCTGGGTTGCGGTAACTGTGCCGACATCTGTCCGGGTAATCCGAAGAAGGGTGGCAAAGCATTGACAATGAAACACCTCGAAAGCCAATTAGCTGAAGCTGACAACTGGACTTACTGTTCTGAAAACGTAAAGACTAAACAACATCTTGTTGACATCAAGTCTAACGTGAAGAACTCTCAGTTCGCTACTCCGTTGTTCGAGTTCTCAGGTGCTTGCTCCGGTTGTGGTGAAACTCCGTACGTGAAACTGATTTCTCAGTTGTTCGGTGACCGTGAAATGGTTGCTAACGCTACCGGATGTTCTTCTATCTACTCTGGTTCTGTTCCTTCTACTCCGTATACTACAAACGAAAACGGACACGGTCCTGCTTGGGCTAACTCACTGTTCGAAGACTTCTGTGAATTCGGTCTGGGTATGGAACTGGCTAACGAAAAGATGCGTGCACGTCTTGTGAAAGTTATGAACGAAGCTATTGCTGCTGACTGCACTCCGGCTGAAGTGAAAGAACTGTTCGCAGAATGGATTAACAATATGCTGGATGCTGACAAGACAAAAGAATTGGCAGCTAAGATCATTCCGGTTGTTGAAGCTAATAAGGATAAATGCAACCACTGCAAACAAATTGCTGAACTGCAACAATATCTTGTTAAACGCAGCCAGTGGATTATCGGTGGTGACGGTGCTTCTTACGATATCGGTTACGGTGGTCTCGACCATGTAATCGCTTCCGGTAAGGACGTTAACATCCTCGTTCTGGATACTGAGGTTTACTCTAACACAGGTGGTCAGTCTTCTAAGGCTACTCCGGTAGGTGCTATCGCTAAGTTCGCTGCTGCAGGTAAGCGCGTACGTAAGAAAGACCTCGGTCTGATGGCTACTACTTACGGTTATGTATATGTTGCTCAGATTGCTATGGGTGCTGATCAGGCTCAGACTCTGAAAGCTATCCGCGAAGCTGAAGCATACCCCGGACCATCTTTGATTATCGCTTACGCTCCGTGTATCAACCACGGTCTGAAAGCCGGTATGGGTAAGAGTCAGGAAGAAGAAGAAAAGGCTGTTAAGTGCGGTTACTGGCACTTATGGCGTTACAACCCGGCTTTGGAAGAAGAAGGCAAGAATCCGTTCCAATTGGATAGCAAAGAACCGAATTGGGAAGATTTCCAAGGTTTCTTGAAGGGTGAAGTTCGTTACGCTTCTGTAATGAAACAATATCCTGCTGAAGCTGAAGAGTTGTTCAAAGCTGCTGAAGAAAACGCTAAATGGCGTTACAACAGCTACAAACGTCTGGCTAGAGAAAACTGGGGTGCTGAATAATTAATCACGCTCTGATACATATAAAATGGGAGTCTGCTCAATGCATGACTCCCATTTTTTGTTTGAGCCGGAGCTGAATAAAAGTTAGCGCCGGCTCAATTTTCTTGATTCTGTTTGTCCTTTGATTCCGGAATCCAACTATCGACCAGCTCACGGTGTTCGTCTCTCCACTTACGCGCTATCTCCCCTTCGTCCATCCGGGCGTCTTTCATAGCTGTCATAAAAGAGCTGAGTTCTTCTGTCGTTAATTTGATGTTACCAAAAAATTCGGCAGCGAACGGGTCTTTTTCACTGAAGCCTTTCCAGGCGATGGCATGTATTTCTTCCAAGTCTCCATACACCTTCTTCGGGTCGTCCAGGAATTTCAAGTCATACTGATCGAACATCCAATGCGGTGTCCATCCTGTGATGACAATCCATTCTCCCTTATCCATCACTTTCTTCAGAGATGCCAGCATGGTCGAGCTACTCGAAGTCATGAGATTATACCCATCAAGTCCGTAAGCAGAGATAGCTTTATCCGTAGTTTTCATAATTCCCGCTCCGGCATCGATTCCTACTATTTCAGAAGAGAAACGGTCTTTATTGGCTACCAGTTCGTCTATGGAATTGACGGTGACGTATTGGGGAACGACCAGTCCGACACGTGCTTCTCCATACACTTCACCTAGGAATTCAATGCTATCTCCGTATTGGTCCATATAGTCTTTCATTGTTATCGGCAGCCAGGCATCCAAAAAGACATCTGATTTCTTTCCTGACATAGACACGAAAATCGGAGCAAGGTCTGCATTTTGCAATTCCACTTCATAGCCTTGTTCTTCTAATACGACCTTAGCCAAATGGCTCATGGCAATACCTTCCAGCCAGTTGGCATAGGCTATTTTCACTTTCTTTTTGTCTGCGTCCGGATTCGTACAGGAAGCCAGGAAAAGCAGGACGGAAAGTATTATTCCTGCTAATTTATATATTCTCATTTTCGTTCCTTTCTATTTTTTAGTCCTTCTTATTCTTTCGTCCTGCCATACCTTGTGTGATACGGTCTAAGATAATGGCTAAGATTACCACTGCTATACCACCCTCAAAACCGAGTCCGATTTTCATTTGAGTAATACCTTTCAAGACTATTTCTCCCAGACCACCGGCAGCAATCATTGCGGCGATGACGACCATGGAGAGCGACATCATGATCGTTTGGTTTACTCCGGTCAGGATAGTAGGTAATGCCAAAGGAAGCTGCACTTTATACAGCAACTGCCAACGGGTAGCTCCAAATGAACGGGAAGCCTCCACTACATTCTTAGGAACCTGCCGGATTCCCAATCCGGTAAGACGGACTACGGGCGGCATGGCGAAAATGATAGTCGCAAAAACTCCGGGCACCGCTCCCAAACCGAAGAAAAGGACGGCAGGAATCAAGTAAACAAAAGCAGGCATCGTCTGCATCAAGTCGAGAATGGGGCGGAGTATTTTCTCTGCACGCGGACTGTTCGCCGTCCATACTCCTAAAGGCACGCCAACAATCAAAGCCAGACAAGTAGATGACAAAACGAGAGCAAGCGTTTGCATGGTTGCCTCCCAAAATCCCATTCCATAGATAAGCAATAAGCCTAATACAGTGAAGATAGCTGTCCCGCGTCCTGCCTTCATCCATGCTGCTACGACAAGCACCAGGATAGTTATATAAAAGGGAATTCCGAAAAGTATATGCTGAAATCCGATGATGAAACTACCGATACCTGCATTCACGGCATCAAAAAAAGTGGCGAAATGCACCATCATCCAGTTGATGGCACTTTCTATATATTGTCCTATATTTATCATAAGTCTATTGCGTTTTGAATTATTTCGTTTATTTCTTCTTTATCTTTCCCTGTCACTTCGATAATTAAAGATGAAAGCGGGATGGTTCCCAAAAATTCGTGGGTTTCGTCAATTACCCAAACAGGTGAATTGCTCTTTGTCATCAGGGGAAGTATGTCTTCCAATACCGTATCACACAATACTGAATGGACTTCCGTACGCACAATCGCTTCTATGGATTTTTCCTGTTTGCCACGTAACTTAAGCAGGTCGTTCAGACGTACTTCGCCTACCAGTTTGTCGTCGGCATCTATGACGGGCAATACTGTGATATTCTTCGCGCGCATTTTGCGGATTAAGACCTCGGGACCTTCTTTTTTCAGACGGGCAACCAATGGTTTGTCAATCATCAAGGATGAAGCAGTGATAATTTTACTTCTGTCAACGTTTTCTACAAAGCGGGCTACATAATCGTTGGCCGGTTCAGTCAGAATTTCTTCCGAAGTTCCTATTTGTACTACTTCACCGTCTTTCATGATAGCAATACGGTCGCCCAATTTAATCGCTTCGCTCAAGTCGTGGGTAATAAAGACAATAGTCTTTTTCATCTTCGATTGCAAAGCAAGCAATTCATCCTGCATCTGTACCCGAATCAAGGGGTCGAGAGCAGAGAAAGCCTCATCCATTAACAGTACTTCGGGATTATTGGCCAAGGCACGGGCCAGTCCGACGCGTTGCTGCATCCCGCCGGAAAGCTCGCCTACCATCTGATTCTCATAACCTTTCAGTCCTACCAGCTTCATACTTTCCATGGCTTTCTTTTCGCGTTCCTCTTTCTTCACTCCCTGAAGTTCAAGCCCGAATGCTATATTATGTAATACGGAACGGTGGGGTAACAGACCGAAGTTCTGGAAAACCATCGCCAGTTCCTTGCGCCGGACCTGTAACAGTTCTTTTTCAGAAACCTTGGAAATATCCACCCCATTCACAAGCACTTGTCCCGAAGTGGGACGTATCAGACGGTTGATACAACGCAGTAATGTCGATTTCCCACTGCCGGAGAGCCCCATTATCACAAAAAATTCTCCTTCGTTAATTGAAAGATTAGCATCTTTCACTCCTACCGTGCACCCGGTATCTTTCAGAATCTCCGCTTTACTCTTACCTTCTTTCAGCATCTTGAGTGCTTTCTGCTTCTCATGACCAAAGATAAGATACAAATCCTTTATTTCTATTTTACTCATAATATATTGGTTTAGATTATAATATTTGTTTTGCTTTCAACTGCCGTGTCTATCATTCTCAACAATGATAAACAAGTTGAAAGCCGCTTAGTTCGGTCACGTTACAGGATAACATGACAAACTGATGAGTTCTAAATGATTAAAAAAACAGACTGAGTAGTTTAAAAGGAATAGAATTTGATAAGATTATCCTCTCAATAAGCAGTAAAAATGGTATTTTTATATCTGAATAACAGCCTGTTTCTGCATATTATTTCCACAAAGATAGGCAAAATAGATTAAAGATGCAAATTTTATTCAGAAACGGAGTAGTTCCAAAGATGCTTTTCCAAGTCTACGCACCCATTTTGTTTGAAAGAAATCCCTTCTTCCAAAAGTAATAGTTTTTGCTCTTCCCAACCGGGGACAAGACGTCCTGATGCATTGACCACCCTATGGCAAGGTGCGGAAACATCGTCCGGCAGTTGCTTCAAAGCACGCCCTACCATACGGGAACATTGAGGCATTCCCAGTAACCCGGCAATACTTCCATAAGTAGATACCTTACCTGCCGGAATCTCACATACCACCTGATACACTTCTTGGCAGAAGGTTTTTGAAAGACTCGCTTTATCTACTTTATAATCTTTCATTGCTCTGTTTTTTACTGATTTTGTTCTCCAAAGCTAGATAAAAAGAAGAGAATTTGCAAATAATCAGTCTCTATTATACAATATTTGCAACTTTACTTGCTTTATCTACAAATAATTCCGAGATTTGCAACGATTAAACAACCAAGTTACTAACAAAGCAAACTACTCTGTTATGAAAAAGAAAAATATCCTATTCGTAATCTGTATGTCGGGCGCCTTCACTTTCAGCTCCTGTGAGAAGAACCTTTACGATGAAAGCAAGCAACCCGAGAAAGAAATTCAAGTAAAAGACTTGGAGATACCGGCAGACTTTCAGTGGAAATTAACTCAAGTAACCGAAGGGAGAGTATCAGCTACCACACCTACTACAGTTTCCCTTTTCCTGGATGAAGTATGTAGTACAGGAGAAAAAATAGCAACTATTCCGGTAGATGCAGAAGCATCCACTCTTCCTTTAAGTATTCCGACCTATGCAAAAATGCTGTATGCCCAATACGAGACGAGTACTAATGGTACAAAGAAGATAGCTATACCCGTAAATGCTGACGGAAGTTTCTTATTGAATATCACTGATGGTAAGGCTAACACTACCCGGACAATCACTCGCGGACACGATATAGAAGATGACACAAAATTAGAAGGAGGAATCATCCTTCATCCGAAGGATGGTTGGGGAACAATCATGTTTGAAGACCAATTTCCCTCATTAGGAGATTACGACTTCAATGATTTTGTAGTCAATTACAAGGTACAATTCCAAGACATCAAAAAGATTAATAAAAAATATACAGCACAGTATATACAAATAGGATTACGTCTAAGAGCTATCGGTGGAATATTCCCCTACTCTCCTTATTTAAGATTGAAAGAGATAGATACTGACGAAGTAGAAAGTATAGAAGTTTATGAGTCAAAAAATATAAGTTCTGCATTCGATGAAATAGAACATATCTCTAAAGAGCATGAGCATCTTATTATCAACCTCAGCCCATTAATTCAAAATCTGTCAAAACCGGCAGGCAGCCAATATTTTAATACAGAACGAAATGCTTTAATAGCTACGGATGATTTACCGGAAATTCATATTCTGATTGAATTGAAGAAGAGAAAAGAAGTAAAAGAAATATTAGAAGACGACGAGTTTGACTTCTATTTAAAACGCAAGGATAGCGGAACTGAAATACACATGAATGGCATTGAACCGGTAGCATACCAATATCCATTCAATGACAAGAATCTATATCCAGTATATAAAGACGGAGATGAAGAAGACGATAACTACTATTATAGTAAAGAACGTCTGATTTGGGGATTGAGAGTACCGGGCAATGCAGCACACGCTATTGAGGGAGGCAATTTCCTAAATGCCTATAAAGGTTTTGCCAAATGGGCACAAAGTGGTGGAAAGAATGAACAGAACTGGTATAATCAGGGAAATGCAGATGATAATCTATTGATTCATAATTAATCCGCATAAATAAAAAGACTGTCTCCCAATAATGGTAAGTTCATCATTATTGGGAGACAGTCTTTTTATTATATATTGAGGGATTTCCCTGCCCTATCCTTTCCTCTTCAACAAATCCGTTGGGCTCTCACCAAACTGTTCCTTATAGCATTTAGTAAAATAAGAAGGAGAACTGAAGCCGACTTCATAACCTATTTCAGCCACAGTCATATCCGATGAAGCAAGCAGAGACGCGGCTTTCTTCAGGCGGGCAATTCGAAGTAATTCATTAGGAGAATAGTTAGTCAGGGATTTTATCTTCCGATAAAGCTGCACACGACTCAGTCCCATATCCTTGCCCAAGTCTTCTACATTCAGACCGGAATCTCCCATCTTCGCATCAATCAAGGCTTTGAATTTTTCTACAAAGTCCTTGTCCATATCACAGACATCTTCTTTTGCTAATGTCTGTCCGTCACCAAAGAATTGTTTCAGACGACGATGTGAATCTATCAGGTTGCGGACACGTGCCAGTAGTAATTGCGAACTGAAAGGCTTGGAAATATAAGAGTCCGCGCCGCCGTCATAGCCTTGAATCCGTTGTTCATCCAAAGAACAGGCTGTTAATAGGATAACAGGAATATGACATGTTTGCAATTCACTTTTCAGACGGCGACAACATTCAATACCGTCAATGCCGGGCATCATTACATCGGAGATTATCAAGTCCGGGACATATTTCATGGCCTTACGGATACCTTCCGAACCGTCTGCTGCTTCAATGACAGTATAGTCGGAATGAAGCAATCCATGAATATATGAACGAATATCCGCATTATCATCAATGATAAGTACGGAAGGTTTGGAAGAATCATAGTTCTTTTCCAGTTCCTCTTCTTCAATGGATAAAGCATCATTCAAGGGAGAAGCTTCGGAAACAGAAGATGCGGGAGAGTCTTCCAAAGAAGAAGTCTCATAAGCACAAGCCTGTACTGGCAAATCTACCGTAAAGACAGTTCCTTGCTTTTCATCACTTTCCACTGATATAGTTCCGCCGTGCAATTCTACGAAAGCCTTTACTAATGCAAGTCCTATTCCCGAACCGGCATGGTGCATATCTATTTTATAGAAACGTTCAAAAATACTCCGGATATGTTCTGCGGAAATCATCGAACCGGTATTGGTTACCGTAAAACGAATCCACTGGCTACTTTCTTTCATCAACGAAGCCAGGCGGACTGTTACTTTTCCATTCTCGGGAGTAAACTTAAAGGCATTGGAGAGCAGATTGAAATAAATACGTTCCAGTTTCTCTATATCTGCCAATGTATGGTAATCCGTATCCGGCATATTGTCAAAAGAAAAATGAATATGCTTTTTGCGGGCTGCCGACAGGAAAGATTCGTTCCAACCTTCGAAAGAGGAAAGAATATCTACCGGAACGGGAGTATATTCCATCTTGCCATTTTCGTATTTACGGAAATCCAAAATCTGATTGACCAAGCGCAAGAGGATATTTACGTTTCGTTGTATCAGCATCAACATTCGATGCTGGTCACCACTTAGTGTATTATCGGCCAACAGATGCTCTACCGGATCGGCAACCAAAGTTAATGGAGTACGGAAATCATGAGAGATGTTCGTAAAGAAAACAAGTTTGGCATGGGTCGCTTCTTCCAGTTGATGGGAAAGCTGTATTAATTGGTCACGCTGTTCTTCCAGTTTGTCACGTTGTTCTTCCAACTTATCCCGTTGCTCTTCCAATTGTCTCTTTTGTTCCGACAATTCTTTATTCAGCCTGTTTTTAGAGCGAAGAGACTTATAAACAACTAATAATAATCCTGCCACCAATAAAAGAATGACCAAACCACCATACATGACAACCTGCTGCGTAGCTACACGTGACAGATACCCGCCGATACGTCCGTTTAAGGTTTCTATCTTCTGGTCCAGTTCTGATATATGAGTGGTCTGAAGTTGCATGACGTGTGCGTTCGTACGGTCTACAACAGCGGTATTCATCACAGTTTCTCTAGGATAAGGCTTTTTCTCAAGGATGTTCATTGCCAACTGCAATACCTTGTCGCCATTGGTAGGATAGATAAAGGTGGCGTCCAACACACTGTCTAGCACAAGTTCAAGTCCGTTTCCTTTACCCGGCAGAGCGTCGATACCGACAAACATCATTTCCTTATCCCGTCCCACTTTCTTGGCGGCCTGATACGCTCCCGGAGCTATGCGGTCATTATGAGCATATACGGCATCAATCTTCGGATGACGACGGAGCATGCTATCCATTGCCACTTCTGCCGGACCACGCTCCCAGGCAGCATCCGCTTTATCAATCAGTTTGACGTCCGGGAAGTTACTGATGGCAGCCATAAAGCCTTGATGCCGTTCCATAGCAGGAGTCGAACCACCTAAGCCGGTAAGCTCCACCACATTTCCTTTTCCTTTCAGGCTGGATGCAATGTAGTTTCCCACCGCGCGACCTATTTCATAATTATCAGCACCGATATATGCAGTATATTTATCAGAAAGAATCTTCCGGTCTACCAAAACAACGGGAATTCCCTTTTGGTAGGCTTCTTCTACTATCGGAGTCATGGGAGCTGCTTCATTGGCGGAGATTATCAGTAAATCGACACCCTTATCTATGAAATAATGGACATCTTCCGCCTGCTTGCGGTTATCATCTCCGGCAGAACGTATTTCGACCGATACCCCGTCATAGAACATCGCTTCACGGAGAATTTCATCATTCATCTTATGCCGCCATGAATCATCACTGCATTGAGCCACCCCAATACGGAAACGAGGAGCATCCTGCCGACAGGCAGCCATTCCTAAAAGACAAAACAATAGCACTATCCACTTCGTATATTTCATCGCTTTAATTGTTTTCATTCTTTCGTTTTTCTTTCTGTAATCCAAATTCTTTTCCCTTCGTTATTAGCATTCACTACCGGGAAGTACATCAATTCCACTTTCGCAGGATTTAGCGTATATTTACTTGTAAATCTCGGTAACAGAGGAATCTTAAATCCATAAGTGCCTATCAGCAATTTCTCGCTAAAGATAACAGTTTTCTCTTTAAAATATTCACCTTTGAAAAGAAAAACATGAAAAGGAACGACCGGAGCATACCGATAATGAACTTCATTCTGCTCTACATCAGCTAACAGGAAATGTCCCCCGGAAAGAAGATAAGATGAATACAAATATTCACCGGAGAATTATTAAGAAAAGTGTAAAGCCTAAATAAAACGCTTAATCAATGTTATAAAACATCTCTTTTTATTTGGATTATTTGCAGATATCACAGAAGTCCGTATCTTTGCACTGTGTTTTTCATAGTATTAGATTTAAGGTTAACAAAGGTTGGAGCAAGGCGTTGCTCCTTTTTTTATGTCCGTACCTTAATTTAAACATAAAAATAGAGGTACATTCCATAAAATGAAACATACCTCTACATATAATATCAAAAAGCCTATAATAACCTGTCTTTCAACACCTGCGGAAGTTCCGGCATCGCCCCGCTCTGCGTACAGACATAAGCAGAAACTTCCACCGCCAATTTATGAGCTTCGGGAACCGGCTTGCCATTCAATATGGAAGCACAGAAAGCTGCCGTAAAGGAATCGCCTGCTCCTACCGTATCGGCTACGGGAACTCTCGGTGTTTCTTGGAAAGAGACGACACCCGGAGTAAATACATAGCTGCCATTGATGCCGCAAGTCAGAATCAACATCTTCAGATTATATTTAGCCAACAGAATCCAGCACTTATCCTGCAAGTCGATGCCCGGATAACCGAACATACGGCTGATGGTCACCAGTTCTTCATCGTTTATCTTCAAGACATTGCAACGTTGGAAAGATTCGCGCAACACTTCCTTGGTGTAGAAGTCTTGGCGGAGATTGATGTCAAATATCTTCAGTTGTCCGTCTATATCGGGCATTGTATCCAAAAAACGATTGATAGTAGTGCGACTTGCTTCATTGCGTTGCGCCAACGAGCCGAAGCAGACGGCACGCGTACTCAGAGCCAAGCGTTTCAGTTCGTCCGTGAAAGGAATGTTATCCCAGGCAACACCCTCCTTGATTTCATAGCAGGGCACACCTTCAGCATCCAGTGTCACTTGCACCGTACCGGTAGGATAATCTACCCGTTCAATCTGAGTGTTCAGTTTCTTGTCTTTAAATACTGACATTATCTCGTCACCCAGTTCGTCATTACCTACCGCACTGACTACACGGCTGTCAAAGCCGAATTGTGAAACATGGTAAGCAAAGTTTGCCGGAGCACCACCTATTTTCTTTCCTTCGGGCAGCACGTCCCATAGTGCTTCGCCCATTCCTACTATTATATTATTCATGATAAACAGAGTTTAATTGATTCCCAAATATAAAATTATTTTCTGATACGGAGCGTATAGAACAGCAGATAAAGCACACCGATTGTCATAACGGCAATTGCTCCGTTCTGTCCCATAGAAGTATCCGAAGCCACTCCCATCGCTAACGGAAATACCGTTCCACCGAAAAGCCCCATAATCATCAAGCCGGAAACTTCGTTTTTCTTACCCGGCAGATACAGCAACGCTTGCGAGAAGATGACGGAGAATACATTAGAGTTACCAAAACCAATCAGGGCAATGCAAGCATAGATTACCGCTTTCTCATGGAAGATGAACAAACCAATCATGGCAACCAGCATCATCACTACACTGATAGCGAAGAAAGACTTCGGAGACATCTTGCGCAGAATGAAAGAACCCAGAAAACAACCTGCCGTACGGAAGATAAAATAAAGGCTTGTCGCAAAAGCGGCATCATCCAGTCCCATGCCGATGCGTTCCATCAGAATCTTCGGAGCGGTAGTGTTCGTGCCTACATCAATGCCGACATGACACATGATACCGATAAAGCAAAGCAGGATAAACGGTTTGCCGAGCAAGGCAAGGCACTGACCGAAAGTAGACGGTTTGCCCTCTTCCTTTTCTTCTTCAATCTGTGTAATGTTGAGCAAAAGAATGGCGATGACAGCCACTATCATATAAATCGGGAAGAGAATCCGCCAACCCAGGTCGAAAGACGGAATAGCTTGCGTCGCTCCCCACATGGCAATATATGGCGCAAGGAAAGAAGCGATGGCTTTTACGAACTGCCCGAAAGTCAGGCTACTCGCCAGGCGGTCACCCCGCACGATGTTGGAAAGTAACGGGTTCAGGGAAGTCTGCATCAATGCATTTCCGATACCCAACAGGGAGAAAGAAATCAACATCAGCATATAACTGTCACCGAAAACCGGCAGCAACAGTGAAGCGAATGTCACCAGCAGACTGAGCAATACTGTTTTCTTCTGACCGATACGGCTCATCAGCATCCCCGTCGGTACGGAGAAAATCAAGAACCAGAAGAAGACGAGTGAGGGGAAAATATTTGCTTGCGAGTCCGACAGGCCAAGGTCTGCCTTTACATAATTGGAGGCAATGCCTACCAAATCAACGAACCCCATAGCGAAGAAACATAGCATCACCGGGATAAGTTTGGAGAGAGAAGAGTTTTTACTGTTTTCCATTGTTATATCTGTTACTTAAATTTCGCATACCTGTTTGCCCCTTATCCTATTCACACTTCATACCACTATAATAAGATTATACTCTGCCGTAGAGAATAAGGAAAAGGGCACATAGATTAAACAGAAGAAGGCTATCGCTTCAACCGGTAAACCACAAACGAATCTACTTTATAGGCTCCGCCTTTGCTATAAAAGTCGATGTGACTGTAAGGTTCTGATGGAAAGACCTGATTGGTCATTGCAAAACGACCACCGTCACCGAATGCTTCCACACTTGATTTATCTACCAACAGGCGAAGTTTCAATTCATCCCTGCCGCTTTCAACAGCCGTCCATGTCAGCATCGGGAAGTTTTCGTTGAAGCCGACATCTCCGCTTTTACGACGGTCCATAGAGAATTTGTTCTCTTTCATATTATATTGCATATCCACTTCCTCACCTTTGTCATTGTAAAGACGGAAGCCGATAACGTCTGCATGTTGATTCTTGATAGCCAGTTCTATTTCGTAGGCGCCTTCGTTGCCCGGAATCATTTCTTTCACCGTGCGCGTCCCGTTCACTTTGAACGAGCGTTTCTTTGAGATGCCGCGCAGTTTCAGCAGTTCGGGAGAAGGGGCGGATTTGAGATAAATCCCACCATCTACGACAAACAGGCTCAAGTCGCGGGGAACAGAGTTCGGGCTGCGATATTGGGAAGTCGGAACATCGTTGGCATATTGCCAGTTACTCATCCACGCAATAGCGATGCGGCGGTTGTCGGGAGCATCGCTCCAAGTCACAGTGGCATAATGGTCTTTTCCCCAGTCCATCCATTTGGTAGCTTCCGGCTGGTTGTCGCAGACAAATTTCTTTCCGTCAAAGCTGCCGATAAAATACTGGGTGGCGGAGTCGCCGAAAGGTCCGTCGCCAAGGCTGCAAAGCAGCACCCATTTCTTTTCATCGGTTCCCTCCACCGGAAGTTCGAAGAGATCGGGACATTCCCATACATTACCATGGGCACCGTATCCTTCACCGAAGCTGCTTTCGAGCGACCACTCTTTCAGATTCGGAGAAGAGAATATTTGCATTTCCTGTCCTACGGCAAGTACCATAATCCAGCGTTTTGTTCCTTCGTACCAAAAGACTTTCGGGTCACGGAAGTCACGGGCTTCGGAGACTAGGACGGGGTTGTTTTCATATTTGGTAAACGAACGTCCGTTGTCGGTGCTGTAAGCGATACTTTGCACTTGGCGTTCGCCGTTCTGCGTATAGATGGCAATGATGGCGCCTGCACCGAAGCCAGCGGTATTGTTGTGGTCTACAACAGCCGAACCGCTGAATATGGTTCCGAACGCATCCGGAGCAATGGCAACCGGACGGTGTTCCCAATTAACCAGGTCTTTGCTGATGGCGTGCCCCCAGTTCATGTTCCCCCATTTGGAGCCATAAGGGTTGTATTGGTAAAACAGGTGGTATTCACCATCTTTATATACCATTCCGTTCGGGTCGTTCATCCATCCATAGAGGGGTGAGAAGTGATAGGCGGGACGGAACTTTTCGCGGTTGGAAGTATCGAACGTGTCGGACAGCTTCATTTCCTTGCAGCAAGCAGTATTGTCCGAAGAAAGGTTGACGCGAACCGGGTCGTTCGAGTTTAGTTTGAATTTGAAAGATATCAGTTGGCCGGAATAATCAGAGAGGTCTACCGGAACAAAGTAATCCACTTTATTGACAGCCAGACGGACATCGAAGTTCTTCACTTCCTTATTATCAACAATCATGCTGATACGCACGTCAGGAGACGCGTCTTCTACAGGCAACAGCAGGTATTTCTGAGTTGTGTTGACACGTACCAGGCAATGTCCTTCTCCTAAATTCTTTATTAAAAAAGAAGAATCAGCCGCTCGGAGTGAGAGTGAAACAGTCATAAGAACCAAACAAATCAGAAGAGTCTGAAGTTTTCTCAAAGGCAAAAATACATTCATGTTTTATGGTATTAAGGTTGCTACTTATTTTATGGTATCACATTTCTTGTTTACAGCGCAAAGATAGGCGCTCTGCTTCATTACGCCTATCACATTTGTTTCAAACGCTGTAAAAGATGTTACTTTCCGGTCAATAAGTACTCAGTTTTATATCGGATACGGTGACTTCGCCATCCGTACAGAAGACAGACCACGGATTCTTAGCCAAATCGTAGATACGGTTGGTGAAAGCGTATTTTCCGTTGACATAGACTACACATACGGATTGCTCGGTGTAGGCTTCGATGTGATATACATTGTCTGCTGCCGGAACGATAGCACGCTCTGTGATAGAAACCGCATCGTTCCATTCGCCAGTCTTTTCGTTTACTGTCACTTCTTTCATTTTCAGATAGCCGTATTTATCCTCAATGAAAATACGCACCTTTTCTTCCTTATCGCTGCAATCTACAAACGACAGTCCGAACACAGCTTCTGTTCCTTCGGGGACGGTTACGGTCATTGTTATCTTATTCTGGTTTCCCAAACGGGCGAAGCGGACAAAGGAGTTTGTCTTCAAGGTGTAAGAAGAAGCGGTAGATGCCACCTCTCCTACTCTCGCCTTTTCGGTCAAGGCAACCGGTTGTGAGTACTTGGCTGAGATAGCCTGCGGAACGTTCAGGCTTAATGTGCCGTCTTCGTTCTGGACCAGTTTATGAGCTACCAAGGCTCCTGCCCAATCGGTGTTACCTGTTGTTTTCCGACCTTCTCGGGTGGCACACCAGCCCCAAAGATAGCGGTTCTGTCCATCACTTGCCGTTTTACCCGCATAGAAAGAAGTAGCTTCCAGTTTTCCTTCATCCGGAAGCGTGGACGGGTATCCGTCACCGGAGAGATTCATCAGTTCGTCCAGTGTGCTTGCATAGAAATATTGCACCATGCGGGTAACGTCCTTATCGGAGTAAATCATGTACCAATAGTTGCCCATTTTGAATACGTCGGGACATTCATAGAAACGTCCCCATACATTCGTAAAGAAAGGTGCTGCCAATGTCCAGTCGTGAAGGTCGGTCGAGGTAAACTGCGCTATCACACTTTTGCCGTCTTTCAGGGTTGAAACCAACATCCGGTAAAGCTGCGCGTCATCATCATAAAAGACATACGGGTCACGGAATTCGTTCTTGTCGTATCCCTGTTCCACGGGAGAAGGCAGGCGGAAAGAACGGTCTTTTGTCCATGTCCTGCAATCTTTGGAAGTGGCTAGCAGAATCACTTCGCGAGGCTCGGCGGATTTGTGTCCGGTATAGAAAGTATAATAGGTCTTGCCGGCCTCATCATAGATTGTACTTCCTGTGCCGATGGCGGGGTCGTCTTCTACCGCTGCGCCGCAGGGGATGGCTTCACGGAAAGAGATGTAGTTGGCCGCGTCCGTAGTTGCCAATTCGTGGATGGGATGGTAAATGGTAGAGTTGCCGTCGCGGTCGTCCTGCAGATAGAGGATGCGGAACTCCTTGCTCACGGGGTCGAAGAAAGGCATCGGGTCGCCCACATAGCCGACATAAGGTTTATAGTAGGTGGTATAATTACCAGGTTCTGTCGAACTGAAGAAAGTCGTTGTTTCGTCCAGGTTCTTATCTGTTATGACCGGGGCGTTGTCGTCGCTGCAAGCAGTGAACGACATTGACATACCCAGCATTGAAGCTATTAATATCATAGTTTTCATAATTTTCTTTTCTTTCTGTTAGATTAAACGATGTCACTTACTCAAATAATCAATCGCATTCTCCGTCATTCTCGTCACATTGGACTGATATTGATTGCCGGAATTATTCTCGTCGTACCAGTCATAGAAAGGAGTGCCGATACAGATGGCTCTACCAGTTGTTTTTCCTGCGACCGTGCGCGGAGTAAATTCCGCAATGACAATTCCGTCTTTATCATCTCCTTCGGTTCCAGCGTAGCCCAAATCAATGCCACCGGTGTTATTCTTCCAGTTTTCTACTGATTGATAATCGCCCCAGTTAGAACCGACATACCAACGCAATGTACGGTTGGTGCAACGATAACCGATATCCGTCAATTTAACCAACGAACCGTTTTCGACTGATAAACCTTCAAAGATAGCATGGTCTTCATGACCGGCTCCGATTACGAAGCTGCCCGGAGCATCCGAGGTATAATCCGGTTTGGAATCAGGGAATGTGTTGTTAGGTCCCTTCCCGTCTGCCGGAATCATCCAGCGGTCACCGATATATTTCAAACATTCACCTGTCAGCAAGAGATTTCCACCATTTGCGTAATAGTCTCTTATCTTATCTTTAGTATCCCAGTTCAAGTCCGGCCAACCGTCGTTGCTGTCATGGAACCAAACCGTCCGGAAGTTTTCCGGAGCGAGTATCACATTGCCGTCCCTTATTTCAAGATAAGATACATATCGTGCTCCCGGGAATTTCTCCAGCATCCATGTAGCCGCCGTTTTTTCTTCTTCGGGCAACTCGGCAACCGTAGCAGCCAAGCCTACAAATGCCATCGGTTCCACCGATTTCACTTTCTCTACCGTGACGGTATAGGTAGCCACATTCAGGCGGTTCGTCACAGTATATTCTTTCGGAGTAGTGAAGTCGAGCGTGGTGCCGGACAACGGACTTACCGTAGCCCCGTCCGGAACAGTCACGATTGGCGACAAAGCCGTCACATCTACATCATCGAGCACATATACCAGAATCGTCTTGTCCGTTTCATTGATTCGACCGGCAGACTCTCCTATCATGAACTTGGTAATCTGCGGTTTGTCCGTTTCCACGGAAATTGTATAGTTCATGAACACATTGCCATTGGTGACCTTCACTACTACCGGCATGGTGAAGTTGACTGGTTTGCCGCTCTCAAGACTCGCCGTAGCACCTTCGGACAAAGTGAACACAGGCACCAGGTTTGTTACGTCCGTATCATCTGTCACATGTACCTTTATCGTCTTCGCCTGATTATCCTGCTCTATGATAAAGTGGTCGTTTCCTTGGATACGGAAAGAAGTAATCCATGTATCGCCGTTCAAGGCAAAGGAAGTATCATCATCGTCACTACATCCGGTTGCAGAAAAAGCCAGTGCAACCAGCAGCACCATATATATTTTATTAATCAAAGTCTTCATCGTTTTCCTGTTTATTAATTATCCCAACCATTATTCTGCTGATACAAACCACCGCTATAGTTTATCTGCTTCTGCGGTATAGGCAGATATTCGTTCTTTCCGGCCGTGAAGTTTGCGTTCGAGTAGTATGAGCGACGACCGGCCTCCGAATGGTAATACTGATTCATTACCGTTGCGGCATCTCCCCAACGAACCAGGTCGAAGAAACGGCTTCCTTCCAAAGCCAGTTCCAGACGGCGTTCCCATTTAAGGTCTCTCATTGCAGCACCTTTATCCGACCAGTCGGCGGACGTATAAGGAGCTACGTTGAAATTTGCTCCGTAGTCGAAAACAAGCGTCGTGCTACGGGCGGCACGGTTACGTATCTCATTGACCAGCGGCAGGGCTTCCGACAGTCGGTTCAACTGAATCAGGGCTTCCGCACGCATCAGTACCACGTCTGCATAGCGCAGCACGATACGGTTCATCGAGTTAGCCACAAAAGGAGAGTTTACTTTCTTCAGGCAAGAACAGTCGGGATCTACGTTCTCTTTCAGCGAAGAATAGAGTCCGTAATATTCCTGGTCGTTGCGTGTCCATGATTTGTCGAAAGTATAGTTTACGTTATACTTATAAGGGAATCCGGGGATGGCTACCGTATGGAACAGACGAGGGTCGTATTCACTTTGAGCATCGTAGTTGTCTTTCGTGTTATAGTTATCAAACAACGGTTTACCGCTTTCGGTACGGAAAGCATTGACAAGATTCTGGCTTGGTTTCTGAAAGTCACAGCATCCGAAGAACTGGGGAGCTGTCAGTTCGTTTCCAAAGTTCAGGTTACCATACATCGTATTGTCATCCTGTGAGTACTGGACTGCCCAAATGGATTCTTTTCCGTTTTCATATTGCGGCAGGAAGTTGTAGGCGAAATCTTCTTCCAGTCCGAAACCACCGGCAGTCATGGTGGCATTGTCCGTATAAGTCAGTACGGCTTTCAGGTCGTCTTCGTTAATTTCGGTCACTTCGTTCTTTTCGTTTTGGCGATAGGCCTTATAAAGCATGGTCTTTGCCAGGTAGGCGGAAGCGGCGGCTTGCGTAGGACGGCCTTTCTCCACTTGGGTGTCGGGCAAATGGTCGTAGGCGAACTTAAAGTCATCGGCTATCTTTTGCCAAAGCTGGTCGTTGGTGTACTGGCGGTTGGAAATCTTAGTATAGTCCGTGGTCGGGATGGTTTCATCCACATATACGATGTGCTTGAACATTACTTTCAGCAGGAACATATAATGTCCGCGCAGGAAACGCATTTCACCAATACGTTCGTTTTTCTTCGGGTAGGTGGCTTCGTCCATTCCGTCCAGTGATTTCAAGGCAGCGTTGGCACGTGCCACGCCCGAGTAGAGGCGATACCAGATATCATCAAAAGCCCAATTGTCGGTAGTCATGCCTGTGGCTATCTCCAGGAAGTGGAAATGCGAGCCGTCTTCGGAGTTCGCTCCGCCTTTATATGCATCGTCCGCACGGACATTGCCGTAGGGCCAAAGGCTGAAAGAACTGTTCATGTCCTCGCCGGAAACCATGTGGGCATAGGCGGCAATCACCAGATTGTCTACATTCTCAGGGTTGATGGTCTGCCCTTCGTCAGAGCTCCCCTGTAAATCTCTGTTCAGGAAATCATCACAACCGGTGGTACCTATCAGAGAGGCTGCCAGAAGCAAAGAGGATATATATAGTTTCTTGATTTTCATGATTCTTGTTGTTTAAAGATGAATGAATTAAAAGCCGATGTTGAAACCGAATGTCAGGTTCAAGGGGATTGGATAACCGAAGTTCGGATTTTCGGGATCCATGCCGGTGAAGTTCTTACTCTTGATGGTGAGCAGGTTCTGTGCACTAAAGTAGAATCGCAGGCGTTCCATCTTGATTTTCTTTGAAAGTTCCGTTGGCAGCGTATAGCCCAGTTGCAGATTACGGAGTTTCAGGTAAGAACCGTTTTCGATATAATAGCTTGAGATTCTCTTTTCGTTATTCAGGTCTTCAAGGCAGACGGCGGGAATGTTCGAGTTCGGATTCTCCGGTGTCCATGCGCCCAGCAGGCGGGTTCCGCGGTTGGCATTCATGTCTCCTACCGACCAAAAATCGGTGTTCTTCTTTACTTCATTGTAGACATCTACGCCTTGTACACCTTGCCAGAACATGGTGAGATCGAGGTTCTTGTATTCCAAGTAGATATTCAAGCCATAGGTGAAGTCGGGATTCGGGTTACCAATCCATGTCTGATCTTTGGTGTCGATGACTCCGTTATTATCCAGATCTTTGTAGCGGATACGTCCGATGCCTTTTCCTGTCTGGTCGGCATGGTTGTCTACTTCTTCCTGAGATTTGAAGATGCCATCAGCAATGTAGCCTGCCCTCATATTGATGGAATGACCGATGATGTTCATCACACCGTCGCCACCGAAGTCTCCGGTAGAAGCTACTTCACTGGGAACGAACAAGATTTTGTTGCGATATAATCCGAGATTAGCATTTATGTCATAACTCAATCCGAAGGCGGTTTTGTTGCGATAGCCCAGGTTGAATTCGAAACCTTTATTCTCCATCGAGCCGGCATTCCGCCACTGACCGCCGCCTTCGCCAAGGATGGCGATGTAAGAGGGCTTAATCAAGATGTCTGTCGTTTTCTTGTAATAGTATTCGGCAGATCCGTACAGGGTCTGGTTGAACAGGCTGAAGTCGATGCCGACATTGGTTTGGGTGGTTGTTTCCCACTTGATGTCGTCGTTTCCTATCTGAGTGCGGACAAAGCCGGAAGGGAGCAGCCCACCGCCGTTATTACCGGTGATATCATAAGAAGTGCCGTAAGTGGGAGGATTGCCTGTGCCGTATTTGGACTCGTAGATGGAATAGCGGGCATAGTTCTCAATATCCTGATTACCAGTCTGTCCCCATGCGGCACGGATTTTCAGGTCATCAATTACGCTCTTGGTCTTTTCCATAAATGCTTCTTCGCTGATACGCCATCCTAAGGAGACGGAAGGGAAAGTGGCGTATTTATTGTTGCTACCGAAACGGGAAGAGCCGTCACGACGGAGTGTAAATGAGAGCAAGTATTTGTCGGCATAGGAGTAGTTCAATTTTCCGAAGAAGGAAACAAGGGAGAAACCGCCGGCACCACCGCTTGCCTGTGACTGTCCTACACCTGCGGACGGGTACATATAATCGGGAGTCAGGATGGCGAATCCTTCGCGGTAAGCGGCAAAGTTGATATCGTCTTCACGATTCAACTCCATACCTGCCATAACATCGCCACGGTGTTTACCTATCTCCAGTTCGTAAGTGGCAACGGCATTCCACATCCATTTGGTGAAGTGTTCTTGTTTCATTTCCACTGCGTCCTTGTCGCTGTTCAGGAAGCCGGTGTTGTAAGGGAGCGTGAAATTACGCTGGTATTTCTGTGCGTAGTCCAAGCCGAAAGTAGAACGGATATTTAGTCCTTTCAAGGGGTTCAGATTGACGTATGCATCACCAAAAAGACGCCAGTAGGTATAGCGGTTGTTGCGGTTGTCGTAGACTACACGCGCTACGTTCTGACGGTCGGGCATGGTACTGTTGGGACCACCCCAGTTGGTTCCGTCTACCGTGCGGACAGGAATCATAGGAAGGGCAATCATTGCATCACTCATGATGTTGCCGGGAGCTTGCACTTCGGTGGTACGGTTGAGGGTGAAATGTTCGCCGATGGTCAAGATATTGTCTATTACTTTATAGTCACTGTTGATACGGGCGGAGATACGGTCGAAGTCGGTGTACTTTATCAGACCATCGTTCTTATAATATCCCAGAGAAAAGAAGTAGTTGCCGCGTTCCGTACCGTTGCTTAGTGAGAGGTTGTACTGCTGGATAAAGCCGGTGCGGGTAATTTCATCGAACCAGTCCGTATCACCGGTGGCAATTGTATGAGCATCATCTATGAATTTGGGGACGTAGATGTTGTTCAAGACGGGGCGTCCTTCGGCATTGTATCCCCAGTCGTATTGATAGCCGATAGAGTTGGCATTCGGATTATTACCGCTGTTTACGTTGGCTTGCCATAAAGTACGGCCGTATTGTTCGGTATTCATCATATCAAGTTTAGACTGGTACATGGAAGCGGATACCGAGGCATCGAAGTTTATCTTGATTTGACCTTTCTTACCTTGTTTAGTGGTGATGATGATTACTCCATTGGCAGCACGCGAACCGTAGATAGAAGCCGAAGCCGCGTCTTTCAGGACTTGGATGGATTCGATGTCGTTTCCGTTCAGTTCGTGCATACCTGCTTTAGATGGTACTCCGTCAATGATATAAAGAGGGTCGTTGTTGTTCAACGTACCGATGCCACGGATACGGACGGTAGCGGAGCCGCTCGGATTACCATCGGCTGTAATGTTCATACCGGGAACACGGCCTTGAAGGGCTTTCACCGGATTGTTCTCACCTTGTTTCTGAATCTCGTCTACCTTAACGACGGATACGGCACCGGTCAAATCGGCTTTGCGTTGAGTGGTATAGCCGGTCACAACGACTTCGTCCACCATCTGTGTATCTTCTTCTAATAGTACACGAATAGAAGCAGCCGCTTTCACGGTCACCGGTTTATAACCGATATACGAAATCTTTAAGGTTGAATGGGCGGGAACGGAAAGAGTGAAGTTACCGTCAAAGTCGGTAATTGTTCCGTTAGCCGTGGCTGTGGTTTCAATGACAGAGGCACCGATAACCGGCTGTCCGTCCGTCTTGGAAGTAACGTTTCCTTTCACTGTAATGTTTTGCCCCCAAAGGGTTGACATGAAAGCAAACAGGAAACAAACGCTGCTAAGAAGTTTTTTGTTCTTCATAAATACTGAGCATTAGTTTAATGTTATTAATTTAAAAGTACGAATTTTCTCTTTATCGATGATGCAAATTACGGTTGATTTATGTCAATCTGATGAAAGAAATGTTTCAAAGGCTGTTATTTTTGTTGCATAGGGCGCTATAATCACAGAAAACGCTACCTTTGTATAGTGATAAGAAGCTAAAAATAGAGTCGGTTACAAATTATAACCAACTGAAAAATGAATGATATGAAAACAATCTCCAACGAACAACTTACGATTCAAGTATCTCCGCATGGAGCCGAACTTTGCAGTATCTTTGCCAATGGAAAAGAATATCTGTGGCAAGCCGACCCTGCATTTTGGAAACGCCACTCCCCTGTCCTGTTCCCCATTGTAGGAAGTGTGTGGGAAAACGAGTATCGCAATGAAGGTATTCCTTATGTACTTACCCAACATGGTTTTGCCCGCGATATGGAATTTACGCTTGTTTCTGAGAAAGAGGACGAAGTATGTTATCGTCTTGTCAGCAATGAAGAAACGTTGCAGAAATATCCGTTTCCCTTCTGTCTGGAAATAGGTTACCGTATTCATGGGAAGCAAATTGAAGTGATATGGAGAGTTAAGAATACCGGTGAAAAAGAAATGTCTTTTCAGATTGGCGCACATCCTGCTTTCTATTGGCCGAATTTTGATGCTGCCACTTCAGAAAGAGGTTTCTTCGGATTCGATAAGAAAGAAGGGTTGAAGTATATTCTTATCTCTGAAAAGGGATGTGCAGACCCTTCTACTGAATATGCGTTAGAGTTGACGGATGGATTGTTGCCACTTGATATACATACTTTCGATAAAGATGCTCTGATATTGGAAAATGAGCAGATTCATAAAGTCGCCTTATATAATAAGGAAAAACAGGCTTATCTAAGCCTGCACTTTGATGCTCCGGTGGTAGGACTTTGGTCACCGCCTGCCAAGAATGCTCCTTTCGTATGCATCGAGCCTTGGTACGGACGTTGTGACTGTGCACACTATACAGGTGAATACAGAGATAAAGAATGGATGCAGCATTTACAACCTGAAGAGATATTCCAAGGGGGATACACAATTGAAATAAATGAGTAATTGACGAATAACCAACAATATTCAAACAATGCCCGAACTAAAAGTAGCTGCCGGATTCACATCCGACAGCTACTCACACCTAATTCTAATCTACAAAACCTAACTTATAAACCCAATCTATATACTTTTAATGAATCAACATTGAATACTCCCCCTTTACTGTAAAAACACATACGGTTGTATGGTTCTGTCGGAAAGACGAGATTAGTCATTGCTATCTTTCCCCCATTCAGAAAGACTTCTACCGAACATTTATCAACAAAAATATCCAAAGTATATCTTTTCTCTTTCCTTATAGGTGCCCAGGTAGCCAATGCGAAATCATCCATATAATTAATCGAAATCGTTTTTCTACGGTTGTGGGCTTCCAGTTTATGAGATACGCTATTCTTACCGAAATCCACAATACCGCTTTTCGTACGATCCATTACCAGTTTTTCCTCAGGAAGATTGAAATAGATGTCAACTTTCTCACCCTTATCATTAAAGAGGCTGAATCCTATAATCTCCGCTTTTCCGGCAGTAATATCCAATACAAGTTCATAAGAACCTTCATTCTCAGCCAATAAAGTATCAATATGACAATCTCCGGTAACTGTAAAAGCAGGAATCTCCTTACTTTCTTTCCGCAACGTCCTGACTTCCGCTACCGGAGCAGCGGAAAGATAAATATCATTGTCTTGTGTGTACAGTCCCAATTCACGTGGCAATGCATTGGCACTGCGGAATTGTTCCGACGGAACAAATTCGCAATACTGCCGGTTATTCATCCAAGGGACTACAATTGTCCGTTCACCTGTATTTGAGAAACAAGCTGTAACAGAATGGTCTTTTCCCCAATCCAGCCATTTTGTGACATCAGGCTGATTGTCACAAATAAAATTCGTCCCGTCAAAGTTTCCAATAAAATACTGAGTTGCACTACCGCCGAAGTAACAGCCTGGATTTACATTGACTATCAAAGCCCATTTCTTACGACCGATATCTCCATCTACCGGAAGTTCCACCATATAAGGATATTCAAATAAGCAAGGCTGAACTCCGTATCCTTCTCCAAAGCTGCTCATATACTTCCAGACTTTTTTATCTTTGGAATCATAAAAGCTTATTTCCTTACCGGCAGACACAATCATCACCCATTTATTCTCCGATGCATACCAAAAAACTTTGGAAATATTAAAGACTTCCAAGTCATCGGAAAAGATATGTTCCAATGTATCACGAGAAGTAGTCGGTACTAAACACTCCCAATGTATAAGGTCTTTGCTGACAGAATGT
The DNA here is from genome assembly GCF_042854785.1 of Bacteroides sp. f07. Classification (NCBI taxonomy): domain Bacteria; kingdom Pseudomonadati; phylum Bacteroidota; class Bacteroidia; order Bacteroidales; family Bacteroidaceae; genus Bacteroides; species Bacteroides sp. f07. The sequence goes on from NZ_BAABXI010000001.1 coordinate 3,209,818, forward strand.
CCCCAATACATATTTTCCTGTTTAGAACCATAGGGGTGATATTGAAAATAGATATGATATTCTCCGTCTTCATAGGATAATCCGTTTACATCGTTCATTCGGCCGTAAAGAGGAGTATGATGGTAGACAGGACGGAATTTATCCGTATTTGTTGTATCAAGCGTACCGTTTGTGTGGCAACAAGTTAGTCCGCAGACGACTACCAGCACAAGTAGTATACCTTTATATCGTTTTATCCAGGGGAGTATTCTCATAGCAACAAAGTATTCTTAATTCATACAAATTTTTAATCAAAAATAAGACGAAGGCAAAGATAGGGGGTATCTTTACCGTCGTCTATAAACTTTGTTTCAAAGGATGTCAATTTTGATACACACCTTATTTGGGAAGTAACAAAAATAAAGACAGACAACCTCTTTGTTTTCCTGAATTTATTTTTCTACTTTTGAAGCCAATCTTTAGACCTCTGCCTATGCCGGCCAATAGAAATGCCTTAATACGCTATAAAACGATTGATAACTGTCTGCGTAATCCTTACCGACGCTGGACGTTGGAAGATTTGATGGACGCCTGTTCGGATGCCCTCTATGAATATGAAGGCATTGACAAAGGAATAAGCAAGCGTACCGTACAAATGGATATCCAGATGATGCGCAGCGAAAAACTGGGATATAACGCCCCGATTATTGTGTACGAGAATAAATATTATAAATACGAAGACCCGGAATACAGTATCACGCAAACTCCGCTGAACGAACAGGACTTGAAAACAATGTCGGAAGCAGTGGAAGTGTTGCGGCAGTTCAAAGGATTCTCTTATTTCACGGAAATGAGCGACATTATCAACCGCCTGGAAGACCATGTGGCTTCCGCCCGGATGAAAACAACTCCGGTCATCGACTTCGAAAAGAATGAATCACTGAAAGGGCTGGATTACCTGGACACCATCTATCACGCCATTGTAAACGAGCATCCGATACGAATCAAATACCGTTCGTTCAAAGCACGCTCGGCAAACGAATTTATTTTTCATCCTTATCTATTAAAAGAATACCGGAACCGATGGTTCGTCTACGGAGTAAGAAGAAGCGGACGAATATTGCAGAATTTAGCTTTGGACAGAATACATTCATTGGAAGTCCTGACTCAAGAACCCTATATAAAGAATACATTCTTCGACCTGAATACATTCTTTGACGATCTGGTCGGAGTGACTAAAAACTCAGGAAGCAAAGCAGAGAAAGTCGGTTTCAAAGTGGCGGCTGACGAAGCGCCTTACATTATTACCAAGCCTATACATCACAGTCAGCATTTAGTGGAAGAACTCGCTGACGGAAGCGTCATACTGGAAATTGAAGTAGTCATCAATCACGAACTCGAACGGGTATTCTTCGGATATGCCGACGGGATACAAATCCTGTATCCGGAGACATTGACAGAATTGATGGGCAAAAAACTAAAAAGAGCTGCCGAACAATATACTAATTCAAAATGAAAAGGAGCCACTGCCGATAAATCATCCTATCCGCCATTCAATAAAAAAGTTTGGAGAACCGTTTATTCTCCAAATAAAGTTTTTGCACACTCATATCCTTCCTGATAAAACTCTGTCAGCTTCTGCACATCTTTCTCGATACGGTCTACAGTAACAGGTTTCAGCGGACGGATAACGATAATCTTTCCTTCGTCTTCCATACGCTCCACCATTTCCAACTGTTCATTATACACGGCACAGCGATGACTCAATGCTTCGCGGAGCTTCGGGTATTTACGGTATACGAATGACGGGACACGAATATCTTTCGAATCTTTCCGGTAGCCACGGTTGCGGGTGAGCACAACCACATTGCGCGTGTAGCCATCGGCAATGGCACGCTGCAAAGGAATAGAGTCAACGATTCCCCCATCAAGCATCGGAACACCGTCCACATAAGCAATGGGGCAAACAATAGGCAGGCTGCTGGAAGCACGGACGATATCAATCACCCGGTTCTTGTCTTTCTTCTCTTCAAAATAGTTGGCTTCTCCCGTCAGGCAATTCGTGGTCACCATGACGAAACGTTCGGACGACGCGAAATACGTTTCATAATCATACGGAAGAATATGTTCCGGAAATTCGTTGAACAGCAAATCGAAGTCAAGGATATTCCGCTTCTTGAGCAGATACTTCAAACCGATATAATTGTATTCTTCCAACAAGTCAATGTTACTGTATTTGGCACGTCCCCGTTGACGGGACGCATAGGACAATCCGTTGCATGCTCCGGCAGATACCCCTATCACATAAGGAAACCGGATGTCACAATCCATCAAATAATCAAGTACGCCACAAGTAAACACTCCGCGCATCCCCCCACCTTCCAACACTAACCCCGTGGATTCGTCGATATGTAAATTCTTCATTTTTTCCCGTTACTTTTATTCCTGCGGATGACCAACAGAGAAGATAATTCCTTCATCACCGATTCATCCTCAGATAATTTAGAATAAGAAAGATGGCTCATTATCAACAGCCCATCTTTCTCATCAGTTACTAATTCTTCAATTCCCTCAAACCAGTTTACACTGACCTGTCCGGGATAATGCGCCATCAAATTGTCAATCCGTTGCACGAAACCTTCATCATCCGTATCGAATGCGAAGAGACGTACGGAATGTCCGTTCTGCAACATCATTTCGAGATATGAAAGCATGAATGCGTCAATCATACCGCCCAAAACGAAACTGACCAAAGCCCCTTCCCGGTACTGACGATTCACAAATACAGCGACAGGACACTTCACCTGCTCCATGATTCCGTCAATCTTGTCACGAAACAAAGGCAGCCATAAGATAGCTCCCGGAGTTCCGGTCACCGGCATATCGGAACGATAATGGCTTCCGGCTCCCAACAGCAGCATATCGGGATGCTCGTCGCGGACAAAATGAATCATTTCCTGCACCAGTTTATCCGTCACCCGGTAATGATTGCCTACCTCTATATCCAGCTCTTTTGCCCGCTGATTGAGCAAAACAAAGCTTTCTTTGGCATAATGTGCCGCATTCAACGGATTCAAGTCCGTACCTACTGTATAATGTGCCGCAATCAGATGATTCTTCTTCAGTTGTTTTCCAAACAACAAAGCGTAAATGGAAAGCAACTTGCTCCCGGATTCCGGACGCCCGAAGCAAAATATCAATTTGCGTTTCAAAGATAGCTTTTCTTCCCGATGTACAAAAAAACGTTCGACCAAATGTAGCAGCGGAGTGGTCATAAAGGTTGTAACTAACGCCATAATGACCAATATTACAAAAATAGATGGCGGAAGAACTCCCATTTCATAACCGATATTCAAAGCGACAAGTTCCATCAGTCCACGGGTGTTCATCAATGTGCCTATCGTCAGACTATCTTTCCACGATTCCCCCACCAGGCGAGCGGCAATGGCACAGCCACCCAGTTTTCCGGCTATGGCAACTGTCACCAACAACAGGCAAACGAGCCACAATTCCGGACTGTTTATCAAACCTATCTCCGTGCGAAGCCCTGTAAAGGCAAAGAACAGAGGCAGGAAAAACACCAAAGAAATGTCCTCCACTTTTTCCATCATTACTTTACGAAAACCGATATTGGACGGCATCACCACTCCTGCCATGAAAGCGCCGAACAAGGCATGGATGCCGATAATCTCCGTAATGCAGGATGAAATAATAAGAATCAGCAGGATAAACGCTACGAATGTTTTGTTAATGGCTTCCTGATTGGCATAGACCTCTCCCACTTTCTTGAGGAACGGGCGGACTACCAGAAACATAATCGCAATATACACCACAGCCAGCCCCACCGAGTAGAGAGCGCTTGTAAAACTCCCTGCTTTCGAGATGGCAATCACCACCGCCAACAGGCACCAGGCAGTCACATCGTCGTTGGCAGCGGAAGCAATGGTAAGTGTCCCTAAAGGGGATTTAGTCATGTTCCTCTCCTGAATAATACGCGCCAATACAGGAAAGGCGGTGATGCTCATGGATATACCGATGAACAGAGCAAAAGGCAGGAACGGAGTTTGGGAAGCGGCATATTCTTCATAAATCCAATAAGAAGAAAGGATACCGAGGAAGAAAGGCACTAAAATCCCGGCATGACTAATAACGAGCGTTTCATTGATTTTATTCTTCAACACACTGAAATCCAGCTCCATGCCAATGACAAACATAAAGAGTATCAGTCCTACCTGACTCAACAGTTCGAGATTAGTGAGCGAATGGACGGGAAAAAGAAAATGGAAAGCATCGGGAAAGAAAAGTCCGAGCACGGAAGGCCCCAACACGATACCGGCTACGATTTCTCCAATCACTCCCGGTTGCCCTATGAGGTTGAACAGGTAGCCGAAGAGCCGCACCATCAACAAGACAGCTATAATTTGAATAAGCAATGTAGTGAGCGGATGATGCAAGTTATCTTGCAGGAACTGGAGAAACATGGCGAAAGGACTGCCTTGTACCACATTCAGCGTATCTACCGCATGATGCGAAAACCGGTCGCCCTCTTCAATAGCAACATAAATCAACCCTCCAAACAAAAGTAACATCAAGACATAGATGACATAATTCTTCCGAGCCCTATTCCGCATAAGTTCAAGCTTTTACTATTTGTTGCATAATTATAATAAAAACAAACGAAAAAGGCAGAAAGTTTGGCAAAAACAGTAAATATTCAAACAAAACCTTGTTTTTTTACTTCAATCTACGTAACTTTAGGCTAGCTTAATTGTTTTAGTAGGAAAAAGATAAAAAAGTCCTGCCCGCAGGCAAGCACCATGAGAATTCAGTTTGAGATTAAAGAAAAATTGCCGGAAATCATTGAGGAAATCATGCATTCCGAGAAATGGCAAACTTCCGTGAAGGAAGAAATCAGCGGCCGGACGACCGTTGTGATTCGCGACCAGGCATATGGTTCAGAAGCTACCATTGAAATCTATGCTACATCTATCGAAATCAAAACCGCATGGTCCAAGTACTCCTATCGTATATTTGTAACCAACGACATCATATGGTGCGAATATAACGGTGCCTATCGTGGATTATTGGAACAAGTGCTCTTGCCGACCATCACCCCGAAAGAAGGTCTGCTCAATTCGGACGTGACCGAGAGTTCGCTTTATGGAAATGAACATAAAAAACTAAGGGAGTACGCTGAAGCAAACCTGAAGCTGAAGCAATTCCGTCGGGAGAACTTTAATGAACAAAAGAGTGGGACTGCACGATTTGACCATCCGAAACGTGTGTATGATGAGTTCATCAAAGAAGATTATGTAGTGACTTCTCAAAAGAGAGAGTAACCTGCGTCCTGTACATTACAACATTAACCTTGTACCATCGCATTGGCACAACTGTACCGCACCATTGGCGCAGTCATGCCAATGCGGTATTATAATTGTACCAACTAACCGTGCCGGGATACGGTAATATTCATTCTTTTTTTATGCAATTTGAACCCAAACAGATGGTTTTCAAAAGAGGAATCCTTATATTTGTAGCCAAAACAAATTTAATATGAATGTCATAAGAATGAAAAAAAGTATCCTTATCGCTGCCTTAGGCTTATTCAGCCTGAGCGCAATGGCACAAGACGCAAAACCCCAAGAGGGATTTGTATTCACGACAGTGAAAGAAAACCCGATTACTTCAATCAAGAATCAGAACCGTTCGAGCACTTGCTGGAGTTTCTCAACCCTCGGATTCGTTGAATCAGAATTGCTTCGTTTAGGCAAAGGCGAATATGACCTGGCCGAAATGTTCGTAGTACACAAAACCATGCAAGACCGTGGAATAAACTATGTACGTTATCACGGTGACAGTTCTTTCTCCCCCGGCGGCAGTTTCTATGACGTAATGTACTGTATCAAGAATTATGGTATCGTTCCTCAGGAAGTAATGCCGGGAATTATGTATGGTGACAGTCTGCCGGTGCACAACGAACTGGACGCTGTTGCCAGTGGATATATCAACGCTATCGCCAAAGGTAAACTGAGCAAACTGACTCCGGTATGGAAGAACGGACTGGCTTCTATTTATGACACCTATTTAGGAAAATGCCCGGAAAGTTTCACGTATAAAGGAAAGGAATATACTCCGAAGTCTTTTGCCGAATCACTGGGACTAAATCCTGACGATTACGTATCACTGACTTCTTATACCCACCATCCGTTCTATTCTCAATTTGCTATCGAAATTCAGGATAACTGGCGTAACGGCCTGTCTTACAACCTGCCCATCGATGAATTGATGGCTGTAATGGACAACGCAATAAAGAAAGGTTATACTTTTGCATGGGGCAGCGATGTTAGTGAACAGGGATTCTCACGTGACGGTATTGCCGTTATGCCGGATGCAGCGAAAGAATCTGAACTTTCCGGTTCGGACATGGCTCGCTGGACTGGCTTGACTGCTGCCGACAAGCGCAGAGAATTGTTCACCAAACCTTTCCCTGAAAAAGATATCACCCAGGAAATGCGTCAGATTGCTTTCGACAACTGGGAAACAACAGATGACCACGGAATGGTTATCTACGGTATCGCTAAAGACCAGAACGGAAAAGAGTACTTCATGGTGAAGAATTCCTGGGGTAAATCTGGCAAATACAATGGTATCTGGTATGCTTCCAAAGCATTCGTAGCCTACAAGACTATGAATATTCTGGTACACAAAGATGCGCTTCCTAAAGATATTGCCAAAAAGTTAGGCATTAAATAAACGTTATTCATATCGAATATTTTCTCATCGTAGTAAGAACATTTTCTCACGATGATAAGAATTAATACTCATCCCTATGAGAATATTTTCTCATCGCGATGAGTATTTTTTCTCATAACGATGAGAATTGTTTGAGAATATAATAAGGTATATTATGCTATGTATTAACTAAATAGCAATTTATTATTTGATAGTTCCCATAGAAACCTTTCCATATACCCACACTCATCCTTATCCTCCAGAGTCAAATCTTAAAAGAAGAACAATTCATATTAAAAATAGAACATTAAAAAACTATTTTTTCCACTATTCACTTGCAAACAATTAAAAATAGAACATCATTATAGAAAAATAGACCTTGTTAATCAAGAATTGTTAGCCGAACTTTGCAAAGTTTTATTAAATATGCAATAAAAGCAAGAAACAAAATGAGAAACTTAGAGAAACTATTTTGGGTAGCTTGTGCTGTTTTTTTCTTTACATCATGTGAAGAGACTTACAATGACAAGCTATTCTGGCCGAGAGAAATCAGCCAAGAATATGGCTCATATATTAAGCCATATACGTTAGACCTAACCTACAGTGGAGAGAAGTTAATTGGAAAAACTGTCAGCTTTAAGACAGAAGATAGCGAGACGGGGACGTTGACGCTAAATGGTGTGATTCCGGGAGAAACGATTACTCCCATTAATGGCATCAAACTTTATGAGAATGGAGAAAAAGACGCCTATACCTTCAGTGGAAAAAATACCACGATGGGTGGCGCAACGGTAGAATATGAAGGAACAATAACTCCGAAAGCTATGCAGTTGTCACTTGAGGTGACGATGGCGTATGCCAGTTCTGTTGCACGGACATATATTTTTCCGGAACGTTCATACACCGATCCGACCAGCCCGTCAACTCGCCAAAGCGGGGCATCTTATATCAATATAGAATCATCTGACCCAATGGGAGCATTTATTGCTGCCATATTGCCACAACTTGCATATCCGTTGTTAGACACAATGCTGCCATACGCTCTGCAAAGTATAAAACTGGAGAAAGATGGCAATGTCAGTGCCTACTACACAACAGATCCTTTTGATTTTAACGAAATCACAGCAAATCAGACTCTAACTGACGCTAAATTCAAACAATGGATACAAAGCCGGAATTATACCGCTTCACCCAAAGGGTTAGCCTATTGGAGTTATGCTAATCAGACTTTATCAGTACAATTAAATGTTCCCGCAGTTATTTCATTGATTACCCAAAACAGCGGACAGGAATTAGACCCGAAACTAATCAACGGAATATGTGAGGCACTATTAAAATCAGACCCTATACGATTGAAAGCCGCACTAAGTGCGGTTAATCTGATTCTAAACAATGAAGTTATCAATTATATCTTAAATGTAGATGACGTTACCTTTACAACGATATTCTCCTGGATTAAAGATGGAATACCGTTGGAAATGAAACAAAATGAAGAACATACTTACGCATACCTTACTAAAGAATCACTAATGCCCATCATGAAAGCCGCCCTTCCTATTCTCGGTGAAAAGCTGGAAGAACTGGGAATGTCCGCAGATGATATATTAGGATTGTTAGCCACAATAGATATAATGAATATAGGACTTGACCTCACCCAACAAGTTTCAGCCCAATAAACAAGTAACCAGTAAAAAAGACAATGAAGAAAATATCAACTTTATTAATAAGCAGCCTCGTTTGCATAACAGGTATGACAACCTCTTGTAGCGAAGATTACCCGGGACCGGATCCCGTAGATGTAACAGCGAATTATTCAAACAAGCATCTTAGTCATTCCAATTTAATTTTGAATTATAGTGGAGAAGAGTTACTTGGCAAAAGTATTGACTTCAGTACAGTGAAAGGAGAAAGTGCTAATATCACTCTTTACGATATTCTCCCAGGAGAAGAAGTTGTTTCACTAAGAAATATATCTTTGACAGGAACAAGTAATGAATATACTTTTTCAGGAGATGCAGTTGGAACAAATACCAATATTCAATTCCATTATGATGGCAAAGTAGAAAAAGGGCATCTTATTTTTAACCTTACGGATATACAAACTGCCGGTAGTCCACAATGGAGCAACAATTATCTATTTTCCGAGATCACTAAAGTATCCAATGAAAATATGGGAGCAGAGACACCAGTGACTGGCGCCGGTTTTGTTGATACCAAAATGGCAGCAGGCTCCGATTCGGATTATAATGTATTTTTACGAAGTACATTAGCATATTTTCTACCACAATTTCTTCATTCCGTAACATTGAAAGCCGATGGAAATATTCAAGCTGAATATTCTACCGGTCCTATTATGATTGATGGTAAAGTTCCAGATATGGAAGCAGAAGGAGCTATGATGAATATTGTGCAGTTTATTTTTTCCAAACTATTGGGAGGGGGAGTTACCAATGATGATGTAACAGTTGTAATAAAAGACCGCACTTACTATACTTCGCCAACAAATTTGGTTTATTGGTATCCTAAAGATGGTCAAATCAGGATTAAACTTAATTTGCCTGCCATAATTACAGTCGCAATGAAAGGACAAGGAAAAGTGATAGATGAGAATCTATTAGCTTCTCTTACTGATATAATTTTAAAAATGGATCCAATTGCACTTAAAGGAATACTGATTAAAATAAATGGAACTTTACAAAATGACATCATAAAATTCATTACAAACCTGGATGATGTAACTTTTAAGACCTTCTTTGAATGGATCACAGTGGGAATTCCAATGAATATAGAGAAAGCAGATGGACATACACATCTCTATTTGGATAAAGTAACTATGCAACCTATTTTAGATATGATACCGAGTTTAGTCCCGATTATTATAAATATGTTACCAGAATCAACAGACGATTTCTCTAAAATGATGTTAGAAACCTTGCTTAATCAGTTCGCTGGTGATTGGGGAAATTCCGAAAAATTCAATATCGGACTCGACTTAGTACCAAACAAGTAACATAAAAAGATGATTAAAAAAGAAAATATAAAATGAAAAAACTATATATCCTAACAATCCTAATTTGTCTTATCAGTTTTGGGACAAGTTTTGCCCAAACTCTGAAAGGACATATATATGACGCCAAAACCAACGAGCCCTTGGTGGGAGCAGCCATTACCTACAAGCTCCACGGCAACCAGGGAGTAGTATCCAATATCAACGGAGAATACGAAATCAAACTTCCCGAAGGCGGAGTAGACCTCGTATTCAGTTATGTAGGCTATGATGATGTACTGATGCCTATCGTTATTGGCAAACGTGAAGTAATCACTAAAGACGTTTACATGAAGGAAAGCACCAAGCTGCTGGAAGAAGTAGTAGTCAGTGCCGGACGTTTTGAACAAAAGCTAAGCGATGTCACCGTCTCTATGGACGTTGTCAAATCGGGTGACATTGCCCGTCAGGCACCAACGGATATTTCTTCTACTCTCCGCACGCTTCCCGGTGTAGACATTGTAGACAAGCAACCTTCTATGCGCGGCGGTAGCGGCTGGACTTACGGAGTAGGTGCACGCAGCCAGATTTTAGTAGACGGCATGAGCACACTGAATCCCAAAACAGGAGAAATTAACTGGAACACCGTTCCTTTGGAGAATGTAGAGCAAGTAGAAGTTATCAAAGGAGCCTCTTCCGTATTGTATGGTTCGTCAGCTTTGAACGGTATTATCAACATTCGCACCGCCCGTCCGGGACTGACACCGAAAACACGTTTCAGTGCCTATGTCGGTATATATGGAGATGCAGAAAATGATGAATATCAATGGAGTGACAAAAGCTTTTGGAAAGACGATAAATACGCAGTGAAACCAATTCTGCGCGGAAGCCTTCTCAGCGGTGTACGGAATCCGATTTATGAAGGGTTCGACCTCTCCCACTCCCGCCGTATCGGCAATTTTGACGTCAGTGGCGGTATCAATCTTTTCACTGACGAAGGGTATCGCCAACAAGGATACAACAAACGTTTCCGCATGGGTGGCAGTCTGACTTACCACCAACCGGATATGGGAATGAAAATCCTGAATTATGGTTTCAATGTAGATTTCCTTTCCAACCAATATGGCGACTTCTTCATCTGGCGTTCACCGACGGAAGTATACAAGCCCTCTCCTTTCACCAACATGGGACGTGAAGAGAATAACTTCCATATCGACCCGTTCATCAACTACGTGAATCCCGAAAACGGTACATCACATAAGATTAAAGGACGTTTCTATTATAGTGCCGACAATATCGTACGTCCGACTGACGGGGCATCTATTACTGATATTTTGGGAAATATGGGAACAGACGCACAAACCATACAAAATATCGCAGGCGGTGATTATAGTTCACTCTATCCCGCACTGGTAGGTATCGGCTCAGGACTTGTCAACGGCAACCTGGAAGATGCAATGAACGGAATATTCACTTCATTGGGCAACATCTTCCCGAACGCAACCACCGCTGACTATTGCGATCTTATCTCATGGGCAATGGACAACGGACTCCCCGGCGATCTGGACAAATTAGTGCAAGACGGAAAATTACCAAGCGACCTTGTTCCCTGGTTGTCTAATGTCGTTAATCCTGCACGCAACAATCCGAAAACTCAGACTGATAAGAACTTCGACTATTACCTTGACTACCAGTTCAACAAGAAATGGGACTGTGGTGCACAAATCACTACCGGAGCTACTCTTGAACATATCCGCTATGATTCTGCCATTATGGACGAAGTGTACAAAAGCGATAACATCGCTGCTTTCTTCCAGTACGACCAACGCTTCTGGGATCGCCTGAGCGTATCTGCCGGTGTACGTGCCGAATATTATCGTGTAAACAACCACCACCGAGAAGCGGAAACTAAGATATTCGGGACAAAAGTTCCGTTCCGTCCCGTATTCCGTGCCGGATTGAACTATCAGTTGGCTGATTACAGCTTTATCCGCGCCAGCTTCGGACAAGGTTACCGTAACCCGTCCATCAATGAAAAATACCTGCGTAAAGATATTGGCGGTGTCGGCATTTATCCGAATCTGAACATCAATCCCGAGAAAGGATTTAATGCTGAACTTGGATTCAAACAAGGATATAAGATTGGCAATTTTCAGGGATTTGTAGATATTGCCGGATTCTATACGCAATATAAGGATATGGTTGAATTTCAGTTCGGACTGTTCAACAATGCCAATTATACGATGATTAACAGTATCGGTGATGCCATCCAAATGTTATCGGACGGCAAAGGTTTCGGTATCGGTGCCCAATTCCACAACGTATCGAAAGCTCAAATCTACGGAGTTGAAATCTCGACAAACGGCGTGTACAACTTCAATAAGAATACGAAGTTGTTCTATAACTTGGGATATGTATATACTGAACCCCGCGATGCAGATTATCAGGAACGCAATGCCGTAGAAGGCCTTTATACCGACCCATTGCAAATGAAAGAGAAATCAAACACCGGAAAGTATCTGAAATATCGCCCGAAACATAGTTTCAAAGCCACGGTAGACTTCCAGTGGAAACGTATTAATGTAGGTGCCAACGTGGCATGGAAGAGCAAGATTCTTGCAGTAGATTATCTGATGATGGATGAACGTCCCAAAATGCAAAATGACTTGATGGATTACGTACGCGGTATCCTCTTCGGTTATTCAAAAGGCGAAACGCTGGCTACTTACTGGGACAAACATAACACGCCCTATGCCACCGTTGACTTCCGTTTCGGTGTGAAAGCAACCAAAGAAGTGGCATTCCAGTTTATGGTAAACAACCTGTTTAACAAGGAATACAGTTACCGTCCGATGGCAGTAGCCGCCCCACGCACTTTCGTCCTGAAAATGGATGTCACTTTCTAAATAATTCTTAAGATTTAGTTTTGATTATGGAACGGCTGCGTTATGCAGCCGTTTTCTTTTTTTACCCTACCTGCCAACATTTATCTATATATTGCGTATCTTTACCCCCGAAAAGAAAATATACAACCGATAAAATGAAAAAACATATTGTACTTATTGCAATCCTATTTTGCGCAGCCTTTGCACAGGCACAAGAAGTTTTTGTAAATGCAGATTTTGTCAGCAGTTATATCTGGCGTGGTATAGACAGCGGCAATGCAAGTGTGCAACCCTCACTCGGACTCAACTGGAAAGGACTGACCGTCTATGCATGGGGTTCTACCGAATTTCGTGAGAAGAACAACGAGATAGACCTTTCATTGGAGTACGAATATAAAAACCTGACTCTTTACGCCAATAACTATTTTACCCAAACAGAAGATGAACCTTTCAAATACTTCAACTACAACTCACACTCCACAGGGCATACCTTTGAAGTAGGAGCCGGATATATGCTCAGTGAGAAATTCCCGTTATCAGTGAGCTGGTACACTACATTTGCCGGAAACGACTATCGGGAAAACGGAAAACGCGCCTGGTCGAGCTATTGCGAGCTGAGTTATCCGTTCTGTGTGAAAGACGTTGATTTAAGTATTGAAGCAGGCTTTACGCCTTGGGAAAGTTTCTACTCCGACAAATTCAATGTGGTCAACATCGGACTATCCGCAACAAAAGAAATCAAAATAACATCCGGCTTTTCATTACCTGTATTCGGAAAGCTGATAGCCAATCCTTACGAAGAGCAGGTTTATTTTGTATTCGGAATCACACTCTAGCAAATTTATCTATTTAATAATTTACTAATAATCACCCCCATGAAAAAACACTCTCTTATTTTCTGTGCAGGAGTTCTTTTACTGAGTGCCTGCAATCCGGCAAAAGCACCGGAAGCTATCTTGCCTGTCCCTGAAGCCAAGCAGGTGGAATGGCAAAAGATGGAAACGTATGCTTTTGTGCACTTCGGACTTAACACATTCAACGACCGCGAATGGGGATACGGAGATTCCGACCCTAAAACATTCAATCCTGCCAAACTGGATTGCGAACAGTGGGTACAGACTTTTGTAAATTCCGGAATGAAAGGAGTAATCCTGACAGCGAAACATCACGACGGATTCTGCCTATGGCCTACCCAACTAACAGAGTACTGTATCCGCAACACTCCGTATAAAGACGGGAAAGGAGATATTGTCCGCGAACTATCGGACGCCTGCAAAAAGTATGGTATCAAGTTCGCTGTTTATCTGTCGCCTTGGGACAGGCATCAAGCCAATTACGGTTCTCCAGAATACGTAGACTACTTCTATAAGCAACTCAACGAACTGCTGACCAACTACGGCGACGTATTTGAAATTTGGTTTGACGGCGCCAACGGCGGAGACGGTTGGTATGGTGGCGCAAAAGACAGCCGCACGATCGACCGTAAGACTTATTATGATTATCCAAGAGCTTACAAAATGATTGACGAACTGCAACCGCAAGCTGTCATCTTCTCTGACGGTGGTCCGGGTTGCCGCTGGGTAGGTAATGAAAAAGGATTTGCCGGAGCTACCAACTGGTCTTTCCTTCGTGCCGGAGAAGTTTATCCGGGCTATGCCAATTATCGCGAATTACAATACGGTCACGCCGACGGCAACCAATGGGTAGCTGCCGAATGTGACGTTTCCATCCGTCCGGGATGGTTCTATCATCCGGAAGAAGACGAACGTGTGAAAACAGTGGATGACCTGACTGACTTATATTACCGCAGCGTAGGACATAACGCAACGTTATTGCTGAATTTTCCCGTCGACCGCAACGGATTAATTCACCCGACAGACTCTGCTAACGCTGTTAATTTCCACAAGAACGTACAAGAACAACTGAAGAATAATCTGCTGGCAGGGATTTCTCCCAAAGCATCGGACGAACGGGGAACTGCATTCTCTGCAAAGGCTGTTACAGACAATGATTACGATACTTATTGGGCTACCAATGACGATGTAACCTCTGCCACTATCGAATTCAACTTGCCCCAACCGGAGAAAATCAACCGTATGATGTTGCAGGAATACATTCCTCTCGGACAGCGTGTAAAATCATTCGTAGTAGAATATAACCAGGAAGGTGAATGGCTTCCCGTGAAACTCAATGAAGAAACAACAACCGTTGGTTACAAACGTCTTCTCCGTTTCGAAACAATCACGACCGATAAGATTCGTGTCCGTTTCACTGATTCACGTGCTTGTCTTTGTATTAATAACATTGAAGCATTTTACGCTGGAGAAACTTCTGACACATACACCGCAAAAGCGGAAGAACTGAAGAGTTTCCCGTTCACTCTTAACGGAGTAGACGCAGAAGAAGCACAGAAATGCATGGATAAGAACGACCAAACGACCTGTTTCATCAATGGGAATACAGTATTGATTGACTTGGGAGAGGAACGCACTATCACTTCATTCCATTATCTTCCCGATCAGAGTGAATATAATAAAGGGGTAATTGCAGCCTATGAAATATCTGTCGGTATGGATAGTAAGGCAGTCAATCAGGTAGTAGCCAAAGATGAGTTTTCTAATATAAAGAATAACCCGATTCTGCAATCTGTTTACTTTACCCCTGTCAAAGCCCGCTATGTCCAGTTGAAAGCAACGCGGATGATACATGACGGAGAACCGATGGGATTGGCAGAAATCGGCATACAATAAAATAAAAGATATTTAGCCACATTCAATTTTCTAGAAAAGAAAGAGAATGTGGCTGAATATCTTTTGGGTCAAAAAAGAGGTCATGTCATTTCTGAAATGACCTCACTAATATCACAAACTAATATTATTCTTCCTTATTTATTAGGATGGGCAAAATTAAACTTCTGTTCACTCCATGCAGGAGTTCCATTAAGATTAATGTGGTTACCATTAGGACTGCTATCTTTTAACACATTACCAGTACCTTCATCACACTTCCAATAACCAATCAGTCCTTCAGAATCACTTGGTATCTGACGTGACATAGCATCCTGAATTGCACCAGCAGTCAAACACTTCTTCCACAGACGAATCTGGGCAAATTCGACCTGCATATAAGATCCAAAAGAACCATCAGCAAGCGTTATTCGTGAGAATGTATAATCTCTCGCATCAACTTTCTCTACATCCATTGCACCATCCTTGTACAAGGTAATCTTCTCTCCATCGTAAGTGTATGCTATATGATACCATGTATCAGGCCACCAGAATTCATTGCTATCCATATCGAATCCGGGGCTATCCAAATGGAACTGTAGCGTCGGAGCGATTTGTGCAACTCCGTCAGCCCAGTAACGAGGTAATATTCCATTAAAAGTTATAGGAGCAGACCCGTCACAATAAATATAGTTTCTAAACCATTTATTACTAAGCCCAACCCAATCGCCAGTTGCCATACCTGTAATATTATCAACTTTAAGCCAATACTCTATAGTCCACTGGTCAGCAGGAATCTCACTGTTAAACGTAGTTGCCGTCTTATTCCCTCTCTTCAGTATGATCGAATTTTGCTTATTAGGGGAAGTCAACAGATAAAGCATACGATTCGCGTTTCCCTTCATTTCTACCGGTCCCTCCACGGAAGTAATACGTAGCGGAATAGCATAAGCCTCACCATTTGGGGTAGTATATGGCTTTATAGTAAGATTGATAACGGGAGCTGAAACATTTCCGGCAGAAATTGTTACAGTCTTTTCAAAACTACGAAACTCTTCAGGGAGAACCAGATAGTTCGCCTCATTCTTCTGATTATAATCATCAAGCAACTGTTGGTCAATATCCAACGTTACGGTCACATCCTGGTCAATTGCACGCACCAAACGGACTGTCAACGTTTTCGTTACCTCATCTTCATCCACCAATTGCGTTTCCATCTGTTGGTCAAACTTATCAGAAGGAGCAGCTTCCTGAATATACAATCCATTATCAATAGGATTCAACTCAGCATCGTCACATCCAAAGACTGACGCTAAAATAGCTCCCATCACGATATATTTGGAAAATTTAATCATCTTCATTTTTTCTTTTTAATTATGTTCATACAATTAATGCTGAGCCGGATTCATTACCTGAATAACCTCACGCATAAAGAAATAATCATTCACCGGACGACATAGGTTAAAACGGTAAGCACCCACTCCACCAATACGGGCATTTACACCCGGACGGTAGTACATAGCCATTCCTTTTAAGGAATATGTCACAATTCCATCACGTGTTGTAAATACGGGGCCACCATCTCCTTTATGTTTCTCAAAGTCCTCGCACCATACGGTTTTACTAAGAATCGTAGCCTCATCTTCTATTGAACCAAATTTATTCAATAATCTTTGAAAACGTTCATCCAGTGAATTATAAATATCTTTATTGCCATCACCTGTATTATAATAAGCTTGAACAACATAATAGTCCAACAACTTACCGGACTCTATATTCAAAGTTTGTGGTTCGCCGTCAACCATAAGAATACGCCCTGTACCTGATTTCGGACCGAACGACTTTGACAACTCATCTAATAAGATATGCATACGATCCGAATAACTACTAATATTACCTCCATAACCGAAATTCGGTTCATAGTCAATATCAAATCCGTCATAATCATATTTATTAATAGAATCAACAATCACTTGTGCATATTTACGGATAGCTTTTTCGATACCTTCTGCCGAAGTATCTCCATGATTTCCATACCAGCCCCAGTATGCAGCCATTGCTTCATCACGAGATTCGTATTGCACACCATCCACTATAAAATCATTCTCTACTGATTCGGGAGTATGTGACCGACCAATGTTCGTGATATGTTGGCAATACAATATACGAGTGCCTTTCTTTTCTCTGACTTCTTTTAAGTCGCTTTTCTGTGCTTCCGTCAAATTAAAAGCACTGCCCCACAAAGAAACAATATCCATTGAATCGGGAATACCTCTCAACTGATTGTTCATATTGGTACCGACTCCTGTCCAATCACTATACCAGCCAAAACAAATAGGATGTTCTGACTTTTTATATTCTCTCAGTGCCTTATAATAGTCGTCACCATTAATGTTCACCGGTTCTGTGAACTTAGGTTCCATTTCTGTCCAATCGCTACACTGAATAAACATCAGTGCACCCATTGCCACAAATATGATATATAGTATTTTCTTCATATCGTAATCTTTTTTATTTTAGCTGTTAATAACTTCCATTACTCTTCAAAGCCCACCAAAGGTCGGTTCCATTGGAGTCTTTTCCACCATTAAGCATACTTACAGCCGCTTCCACATTTTCTTTATTCGTATTGTATTCGGTATCAGCAAAACGAATACGGCGTTGCCCACGTTCAACAGTACAATCCGCATTTGCAGAACTGGTTGCCGGAAAAATTCTCGGATACCCTGTACGGCGGTAATCCGCCCATCCGTTCATCGGGTCGGGATAGCAGGCAATCCACTTCTGAGTAAGAATTCTTTCCAGTTTCTCTGCATCACTGGCTCCTTCATCCCATTGAATAGTAATTGAAGACTGGTTAGTGTAATTATCCGCAGGATGCGAGCTATCTGTATAATTTCCTGGAACAGAAGTATTGTCCGCCAAATACTCATCTGCGCCGGACACATTAAATTCGGCAAATGACAACCGGACTCCCTGTTTATAGAAAGTCTCCGCGTCACCCTTCATATCCCAACCTTTCAGCTCACCCTCAGCACGTAAGAAAGCAGCTTCGGCAGCATACATTACCGGTTGCGGTAAAGACCTGCCGGTCGTTATCATAAGATTGCTATAAATACTATAATTAGAGGGAACCGGAATTTCTGTGGAACCGGAACGGACTCCGACATATTCTCCTGACAAGCCACTTGTCGATTGGGTAAAATAAGCACTTCGACGTGGATCTTTGTATCCGTTCATATAAGAAACAATACAAGCATTAGCTCTCAACTCGCCCCATCCGCTGACAATGGAATATCCATTTACACCGATGCCGCTGTGAGTCGTGTCATACGCACTTTCAGACGTAGACTCCAATACACCGCCAAGCACTGCTTCTTCTGCCTTACTTTGAGCATAATCCGCTACTCCCGATACACGGATAGCCATCCGCAGTTTCAATGTATTAGCAAACTTCACCCACTTTGCGCAATCACCGCCATAGAACTGGTCGACTGTTGCCAAATCCTGATTAATACCTAATTCTGCAGCTGATTTCAATATGGTAATCACATTATCCAAGTCATCAAACATTGCACGCCAGGCAGTCGGTTCATCATCATAAAGAGATTTTATATCGCCTGATGTCACTTTAGAATATGGGATAGGACCTTGCAAGGAAGCCATCAGTTGCATGGCATAAATACGCGTCAACTGTGCCATGGCATAAATAACGCCTTTCTTCTCCGTAGCTTCTTCAATCCGAAAGAAATTCGGATAAATCTGACCATAAATAGTTCCCCATGAAGCACGGTTATGGTCTTCCATCGCATTATAATAAGCAAAAAGATTTCTGCCTTTACCCCAATCGTAAGGCGCAGTAATCTGCCCGCTAAAACAAGCCCACATACAGTTTATAGCCTGGCAGTCGTTTTGTTGAGGAGATGCATAGACCTTAAACATAGTCGACAGCAAGCTGTTGGCGGGAACTTTCCCCGGTTGGTACGGATTGGTATTGTATTCCTCAAAATTAGTAGTACATCCTACCATCATCAGACACATAGCTACACCTGCACCAATATTTCTTATTATTTTATTCATACCTATTATTATTTAAAACTGAAATTTGACATTAAATCCAAAGTTTCTCGTACTCGGAAGCATATATGAATCGAATCCCTGATAAAAATTGGAAGATGCAGAAGTCGTTATTTCCGGATCGAAAGGAGCTTTACAATAAATCATCCACAGGTTCTTTCCTACAAGTCCGACAGTCATTCCCATGCTGTTACCAAACCATTTCTTCGGCAATGTATAGCTCAGGCTCAGTTCTCCTAAACGCACGTTAGTAGCACTATAGGTATGATAAATGGAAGCCCCCTGGATAGTCTGAAAATAAGAGCGTGCATCTACCTTTGCCTGATTAATAACCACACCACCTGCATCGCGTACATCAGCACTAACCTTTGATACGCCGGCAGCATCAAGAATTGACTGTGTTTCACTTATTACAATACCTCCAAAACGACCGGTAAATGTCATACCCAGGTTGACACCTTTATATCCGAATCCTAAATTCCATCCCATATTCATCTTAGGCAGAATAGAACCCAAATGAGTTTCTTTATTTTCCAAGGAAAGACCTACTCCATCCTCATTGAGGATGTATCCGTTCAAATCACGTTTCAGCACTTTCTGTCCGTATACATCTCCCATCGAACCGCCTACACGCAGAACCAAGTGAGCATCCGTCTTTCCATAAGTCATCATTTCAAGTTCCGGCATTTCTATCGGTTCTCCCGTAGCATAGTTATAGACACCATCGGCTAGTTGCTTGATTTTATTACGGTTCCAAGTCAATGTATAGTTAGTGGAGAAAGAGAAATCGCCCCATTTCTTATCGTAGCCCAAAGCCATTTCGATACCTTCATTCATAATGTTTCCACTCTGAATCGGAATTTTAGAATATCCGGAAGATTCGGACAAGCTGGCATAAAATGTCTGGTTGTAAGTATTGGAACGATAATAAGTCAAGTTGAAGCTAATATCATTCAGGAATTTGGCATCTACACCTATTTCCCATGATTTCGTGCGTTCCGGTTTTAATTTAGTGTTCGGATAAATAGATGTACTGGTCCAATTATGCGATGCTTCGTCATATGGGTAAGTAATGGATGTCATGAAACGGTCGTAAGAGTTACCTACCTCTGTGTATGAACCGCGAACCTTCAGGAATGACAACCAGTCCGGCGCATCAAACATGCTGGAAATAATAGCCGAAAGACCTACCGAGGGATAGAAGAATGACTTATAGTCAGAAAATGCCAATCTGGAATCCCAGTCATTACGACCGGTGACAGTCAGATAAAGCATTGACTTCCACCCGAGTTCAGCATTTGCAAAAATAGCTCTTGTCTGGTCATGCCAACCGTCCTGTTTAGGTTTCCACGCTTCATCGAAGTTGATATTATGTACGGCAAAGAAATTAAGAATCTTCAAACCGCCTTCATACCCCATAGATTCATAGCGATTGTCGTTTAAAGATACGCCCAGGTTCACATTAACCGACCAGTCATTGATATTCTTATTCACTGTAGCAATAGCATCCGCATATGTACTCTTTGATTGTGCCCAAGAATCAGCATAAGTACCTCTGTCACCAGCAACCAGGCTACCGGTAGAAGCATATGCCTTATATGTCCTGCGGTTTTCATAATTGTCAACCTTCACACGCCCTGTTACATCCAGCCAATCAAATATCTGGTATTTGAGAGAAGCGTTGACCATGTAACGGGTCTTTTTATTTTCACGTATCTGGCGATTTTGTATCCAGTATGGATTTGCCAGTCCACTTGAAGTTCCTCCATAAGGCCAGTATTGTTCCATGATATCCAAACCTTCATTATATCGCTCATACATACGCAAATCTTCAAAGTTTTCGGAACGAGGGAAGCGATAAAGTCCGGGCAGAGGATTATAGTAATATCCCTGGGACATCATGTTTTTATCATTCTGAAGAATATAACTCGCACCGGCATCCAAGGTCATTTTGTCATTCAAAAAACTGGTTGTGTTGCGTACGGTAAAATTATAACGGTTATATCCGCTGTTAGGCAGAATATTTGTCGTATTGGTGGTAGAAGCAGACAGATAAGCCTGATTCTTTTTATTACCGGTAGATAAAGACATCGAATTGATTATATTACTTCCTGTACGGAAGAAATCACGCGGATCGTAATCACTGTTTACAATCGGTCCCCAACTATCCAAATTTCCCGCAACGTTTCCATATTTGCTCTGCATTTCAGGCATCATGGCTACTTTGGAGAAAGTGGTATTATTGGAAACGGTTACAGATGTCTTGTCTACCGAGCCTTTCTTTGTAGTAATTAATACAACTCCGGCAGCGGCAGCATTACCGTACAATGCAGCAGCGGAAGGACCTGTCAACATGGAGATTGATTCAATATCTTCGGGGTTGATATCGGCAGCACCATCTGTACCCGGCTGATCGGAATAAATACTTCCGCCACCACCGTTCGACATATTGTACATCGGCACACCGTCAATCACATAAAGTGCAAGGTTGGAAGAAGTGATGGATTTGACACCACGCATAACGACACGTGAAGCACCACCGGTTGTATTAGATGAATTGATAGTAACACCCGCTACCTTACCATTCAAAGAAGAAATAAAATTGGCATCTTTGATTGTAGTCAATTCATCGCCTTTCACTTGCTGTACGTTGTATGACAAAGCCTTTTCCGAACGCTTGATACCTAATGCGGTAACAACAACTTCATCCAACACCTCAGCATCCTGTTTCAATACAATCTGATAAAATTCTTTATTAGAGGCTGCAACTATTTGAGTAGCATATCCTATATAAGATATTTTCAGTTTGGAATTGCTGAATGCTTTGATTGTAAAGTTTCCGTCTATATCCGTAATGGTACCCGTAGAGCTTCCGTCAACAGAGATGTTCACACCGATTAACGGTTCGCCACTTTCATCGACAACTTTACCTTTGATTGTTTTCGCAATCTGTTGCGTCACTGGCTTTTGTTCAGTTATTATGATATAATTATCATGGATTTGATAAATGAAACCTGTTCCTTTCAAGATTTCATCGAGTGCGGTAGTCACAAGTGCGTTTTTCAAGTTCAGATTAACAATTGTCTTTCCTCTCAATTGAGAATTACTATAATTTATTGACATTTGAGTCTGTTTTTCCACAGTCTTCAATGCTTCAATCACAGTAATATTTTTCTGTTGGATAGTGATTTTACTATCCTTTTGTCCCAAAACAAGCGTAGGTATCATTAATAATACTAAAAAAGGAAGAAAAACTTGCTTTTGGAATACTCGTCCTGCTATTTCTTTATATTTTTGTAGCATCTTTCTCGTATTAGTAAATTGGTTATTATTTCTATTTAATCGTTAGGAGTTTGCGTCAATTAAACGCTAATATCAGGAAAGTTTTTGATTTCATATCCGGAAGGAACTGGCATTCCCTCCGGGTATTTTTTTACATGGTGTGCTAAGTTAACAATTAGACAATAGGGATTATTTTTTATCAGTTATATAGCATTTATTATCTTTAATCACATAGTGGATATCTCCTGTTACCTGCGATACAATTTTCATAATTTCATCCAAAGTCGCCTGTTTGGGAAAACGGAAACTGTATGTGTTATTATTCAAACTATGGAAACTATATACAAAAGTATAAGGATATTTACGTTCAAGTCTCGTAAATATGTCTTCCAAATGCGCATCACTAAATACAGTTTCTCCCCGTTGCCAAGCCAGTACATCATCAACTTGTGATTGTTGCAAACTACTTTTCTTCGTCAACTTATTATAAGATAACTGTTCATTGGGTTTCAATATAACACTTGAAATCAAATTATTATATTCCACTTTTACACTACCCGAAATCAAAGTAGCATGTACTTCTTCATTTTCCGAATAAGAGTTTACATTAAATTCCGTACCTAAGGCTGTCACCTGAAAATCAGCACCTTTTACTATAAATGGATGTTTTTTATCTGGCTTCACCTTAAAATAAGCCTCCCCCATCAGGTAGACACTTCTAGTTTCACCACTAAAACTCTCCGGGTAGAACAAGGTACTTTTAGAGTTTAGCATTACAGAACTGCCATCCGGCAAAGTCAATTCACGTATTTCCGCAGTTGGTATATAACATTCTATCAAATCACCGGAAAAATCCCCTTTCTCTAAAAGTAAATAGATAGAAACTGACGATACTGCCAACAACAGCGCTGCAGCCACCTGCCAAACCCGTAATATATATTTCTTCTGTGATGAGGCAGGCCGGATACCTATATTTTGTTGCATACACCGTATGGATTGCTTCATTCCTTGGGGAACTTTCTCCTGACCGGCTTCCTTCCAAAGAGTATTAAGAGCTTCCATCTTCTCCTCAGCATGGTCTTCGTCTGCCAACCAGTGCCGGAATTGCTTCTGCACTGAAATCGGATAATCATTTTGACTAAACAGTTCTATTACTTGTCGAATATAATTCTTCATCATTATTTCTTTTTTATTTCGGCCTTATACTTTAAAGACAACTAAAAACAATGTACTACTTAAGGATACTAACAAAAAAATTAAAAAAAGAAGTATTTTCTTTAGGTCTATTAATGCCAAATAGACTTGATGTTCCACTGTACGAATAGAAACACCCAGTTTTTCCGCAATATCTTTATAGCTTAATCCTTGGAATCTGCTGGCTTCAAAAATCACCCTCCGACGCTCGGGCATCTTCGCCAAAGCAAGCCGGAGTATCATAAGCAACTCTTTATAATAGATATTCTTCAGAGCCTGGTCATCTTCTATTATTTCGCAAAGTATCGCATTCTCCGCAAAATCTGCCTGATAGTCCTGCTCGATACGCTGATGCTTAAACATATTAAGAATGATATTCCGTGTTGCTACAAAAATATACCCATCCAATTTATCATTGGGGGGTTGCCATATTTCCGGTTGTTGCCAGAGTTTACAAAAAACATCTTGTGCGACATCTTCTGCATCTTCATCCGACTTTAACAACCGCCGGGCAAAATTTTTCACTTTAGGAAAGTTAGTGATAAAAAAATACTGGAAGTCTTTTTCCATTTGTTTTTGATTATTTTCCATCATAATACGTTAAAGTAACAACGGACAAATTAAGCACATTGACAGCAAAAAAACAACAGTAATATTGTTTTTTATCAAATAAGGCAAAATAAGAAAAAACAATTGCCAAGAATAAGAATATCCTTGAAACATATTCATTTATATAAGAAAAGACAAACCTCTAAAATCGTCCTTTTTTGCTCAAAATTCTTAAACCTGTGCATTTTTTACTCGGATTTCTTGTCAGAACCAAGTGTTTGAGTAATTTTGCATGCTGATAGTTAACCGGATAGTTTGGATAGCAAGAGATTACTACTTGACTACTGGCTGCTAACTTGTAGAAATACTAATACTAAAATTTATAGCATGAGTTTGAAAATTGTTGTATTGGCAAAACAAGTTCCCGACACACGTAATGTTGGGAAGGATGCCATGAAAGCCGACGGGACGATTAACCGTGCGGCACTTCCCGCCATCTTCAACCCCGAAGACCTGAATGCTCTTGAGCAAGCGCTTCGATTGAAAGATGCTCATCCAGGCTCTACCGTAACCATCCTGACAATGGGACCGGGACGGGCAGCCGACATTATTCGTGAAGGACTTTTCCGTGGTGCAGATAACGGTTACTTGCTGACCGACCGTGCTTTCGCTGGTGCAGATACACTGGCTACTTCTTACGCACTGGCTACCGCCATCCGCAAAATCGGTGACTGTGACATTATTATCGGTGGTCGTCAGGCTATCGACGGTGATACAGCCCAGGTAGGTCCTCAAGTAGCAGAGAAGCTGGGATTGACGCAAATTACATACGCAGAAGAAATTCTGGAAGTGGGCGATGGTAAAATCAAAGTGAAACGCCACATTGATGGCGGCGTTGAAACAGTAGAAGGTCCGTTGCCTATCGTGATTACCGTAAACGGCTCGGCAGCCCCCTGCCGTCCGCGCAACGCGAAACTGGTTCAGAAATACAAACATGCCAAGACTGTCACTGAAAAACAGCAGGGTAATCTTGATTATACAGACCTGTATGACAAGCGCGACTATCTGAATCTAGCAGAATGGAGTGTAGCTGACGTAAACGGTGACCTCGCACAATGCGGTCTGTCCGGTTCGCCGACAAAAGTGAAAGCCATCCAGAACATCGTGTTCCAGGCTAAAGAGAGCAAAACCATCAGCGGCAGCGACCGTGACGTGGAAGACCTGATTGTTGAACTATTAGCTAACCACACCATCGGATAATCATGAATAACTTATTTGTATATTGCGAAATAGAAGAAGGTAACGTTGCAGACGTCAGTCTCGAACTTCTGACCAAAGGTCGTTCGTTAGCCAACCAGTTGAACTGTCAGCTCGAAGCTGTGGTTGCCGGAAGCGACCTCAAAGATATTGAAAAACAAATTCTTCCTTACGGAGTAGACAAACTTCACGTTTTCGACGGTGAAGGACTCTATCCTTATACTTCACTTCCTCACACCTCTATTTTGGTGAACCTCTTTAAAGAAGAGCAACCGCAAATCTGCCTGATGGGTGCTACCGTTATCGGTCGTGACCTCGGTCCGCGCGTTTCTTCTGCTTTAACCAGCGGGCTGACTGCCGACTGTACTTCACTCGAAATCGGTGACCATGAAGACAAGAAAGAAGGCAAGACTTACAAGAACCTGTTGTACCAGATTCGTCCGGCATTCGGCGGTAACATCGTTGCTACGATTGTAAACCCCGAACACCGCCCGCAAATGGCAACTGTCCGCGAAGGCGTGATGAAGAAAGAAATCCTCTCTCCGACTTATCAGGGAGAAGTAATTCGTCACGACGTGAAGAAATATGTAGCCGATACGGACTATGTAGTGAAAGTAATCGAACGCCACGTAGAAAAGGCAAAGAACAACCTGAAAGGTTCTCCAATTATCGTAGCCGGTGGTTACGGTGTAGGTTCGAAAGAAAACTTCGACCTGCTGTTTGACCTCGCTAAAGAACTTCACGCAGAAGTAGGCGCCAGCCGTGCTGCCGTTGACGCAGGTTTCGCAGAGCACGACCGTCAAATCGGCCAGACGGGGGTAACGGTTCGCCCGAAACTCTACATCGCTTGTGGTATTTCCGGACAGATTCAGCATATCGCCGGTATGCAGGAAAGTGGTATCATCATCTCCATCAACAACGACCCGGACGCTCCTATCAACACGATTGCCGATTACGTAATCAACGGAACTATCGAAGAAGTTGTGCCGAAGATGATTAAGTATTATAAACAAAATAGCAAGTAAGGAAAGATGGCTAATTATTATACAGACATACCGGAACTCAAGTTTCACTTGAACAATCCGATGATGAAACGTATTTGCGAACTGAAAGAACGCAATTACAGAGATAAAGATGAGTTCGACTATGCTCCGCTGGACTTCGAAGATGCTGTAGACTCTTACGACAAAGTATTGGAGATTACCGGAGAAATCACCGGAGAAATCATAGCCGCCAACGCAGAAGGCGTGGACGAAGAAGGTCCCCACTGTGCCAACGGACGTGTAGAATACGCTTCGGGAACTAAACAGAACCTGGACGCTATGGTAAAAGCCGGCTTGAATGGCATGACCATGCCACGCAAATTCGGCGGTCTGAACTTCCCGATCACCCCGTACACCATGTGTGCGGAAATCGTAGCTGCCGCCGATGCAGGCTTCGGAAACATCTGGTCTTTGCAGGACTGTATCGAAACTCTGTACGAATTCGGTACAACCGACCAGCACAGCCGTTTTATCCCCCGCGTATGCCAGGGCGAAACGATGTCTATGGACTTGACAGAGCCGGACGCAGGCTCCGACCTTCAATCCGTTATGCTGAAAGCTACTTACAGCGAAAAAGACGGATGCTGGTTGCTGAACGGTGTGAAACGTTTCATTACGAACGGTGATGCCGATATTCACCTCGTACTGGCACGTTCGGAAGAAGGGACAAGAGACGGTCGTGGTCTTTCCATGTTCATCTATGACAAACGTCAGGGTGGTGTGAACGTACGCCGTATCGAGAACAAACTCGGTATCCACGGTTCACCTACTTGCGAATTGGTATATAAGAATGCAAAAGCCGAACTTTGCGGTGACCGCAAACTCGGTTTGATTAAATATGTAATGGCTTTGATGAACGGTGCCCGCCTGGGTATTGCCGCACAATCCGTAGGTTTGAGCCAGGCTGCTTACAATGAAGGATTGGCTTACGCCAAAGACCGCAAGCAGTTCGGTAAAGCAATTATCGAATTCCCGGCAGTATATGACATGCTGGCTATCATGAAAGGCAAGCTGGATGCCGGACGTGCATTGCTGTATCAGACAGCACGCTACGTAGACATCTACAAAGCATTGGATGACATCGCCCGCGAACGTAAACTGACTCCGGAAGAACGTCAGGAACAGAAGAAATACGCAAAACTGGCCGACAGCTTCACTCCGCTCGCCAAAGGTATGAACTCTGAATATGCTAATCAGAATGCTTACGACTGTATCCAGATTCACGGCGGTTCGGGCTTCATGATGGAATATGCTTGCCAGCGTATCTACCGTGATGCACGTATCACCAGCATCTACGAAGGAACGACTCAGTTGCAGACCGTAGCTGCCATCCGTTACGTAACTAATGGTTCTTACATCGCCACTATCCGCGAGTTTGAAACAATTCCCTGCTCACCGGAAATGGAACCGCTGATGTCCCGTCTGAAGAAGATGGCTGACAAATTTGAAGCAAGCACCAACGCTGTAAAAGAAGCACAAGACCAGGAATTACTGGACTTCACTGCCCGCAGACTGATGGAAATGGCTGCTGACATTATCATGTGTCACTTGTTGATTCAAGATGCCAGCAAATCTCCTGATCTGTTCTCTAAATCTGCCCATGTATATTTGAATTATGCGGAAGCAGAAGTAGAAAAGCATACAAGTTTCATCGAAAACTTCGACAAAGAAGACCTGGCTTTCTACAAAAAGTAACAGATTAGCTGTCAATAATAGAATAAAGCATCCCTTCTCTTGAAGCGGATGCTTTTTTATTTGTCATATTCTGTCATTTATCATTATTATTCTATACATTTGTCAAGGAGATAAGTAAATTTTAATCAAGAACCAGATATAGAGAAAGAAATATGCCACTCAAACCTTCATATGACGACAAACTACATTTATCAGGATTATCAAATACGGAAATTCTAATATTAGCCCTCGAGGCTGCTCAGAAACTTGAATGGAAGATTGAAAAAATAGCTCCGGAAGGCATCCTGTTCCAAGTCCCGTTCAATATGTATTCCCACGGAGAGGAAATAACCTTTACCATAGAACAGGGAAGTGACGGAGAAGTATCCGTCCGCAGCCAGTCTTCTTCCATACAATTTGTAGATTACGGCAAAAACAGAAAGAATATCCAAAAACTACAAAAGGCAATGGAAGAGGCAAGAAACAGCCTTTCCCCGGAAGAACTGACCCAAAAAGGAAATGAGCTGGAAGAAGATTTCAACCGCCCGCTCACAGAAGAAGAAAAAGCATATATAGAAGAGGAAATGAAAAAAAACTCTATCCTATCTTTCTTCATACCACGCAAAGGATTCATAGCGACACCTATCCTTATCGATATCAATATTCTGGTATTTATCCTGATGGTCGCTTCGGGAGTGGGAATCTTGAATCCCGATACATTACCACTATTAAAGTGGGGAGCCGACTTCGGACCACTGACTCTCACAGGTGACTGGTGGCGTACTGTAACCTGTAATTTTATTCATATCGGCGGTTTCCATCTTGCGATGAATATATACGCTTTCATGTTTGTCGGTCTTTTCCTGGAGCAGCTAATAGGAAGCCGACGAATGTTCGCTTCTTATTTTCTGACCGGATTATGCTCGGCAGCATTCAGCCTGTATATGCACGGCGAGACAATTAGTGCCGGAGCTTCCGGAGCAATCTTCGGACTTTACGGCATATTCCTCGCCTTCCTCCTGTTCCACGGCATCGCCAAAGAAGAACGGAAGGCATTATTAACCAGCATCCTTATTTTCGTCGGCTATAATTTGATTTACGGACTGAAAGAAGGAATCGACAATGCCGCACACATCGGCGGATTATTGAGCGGCTTCCTATTGGGAATTGTTTATGTATTCAGTAATAAGTTCAAGAACCCTGACGCGCAGCGAACCGTATCCATCATTGGAGAACTTGGCATATTCTGCATATTCCTGTTCAGTTTCATTATGCTTTGCAAGAATGTGCCGCCTCTCTACCAGGAGATACGTCAAGAGTGGGAAAGCGGCATCGTGGAAGCCTACCTTAATGGAGAACTGGAAGAAGAAAACGAGAATCATCCGGTTATGAGCCCTCCCGGCAACTCTTCCGACAGGCAGTTTCCTTCATATGTTCCTATCGGCAATAATGACACCTGGCTTTCTTATTATGATGCAGAAACCAATTTCAGTTGCCAATATCCTACCAACTGGAGAAAAATAACAGGAGCAAAAGGATTGACTCCCAGTGCCCCACCGCCATTGCTCAAGCTTGTCAACGGAGCCAACCAACTGACAGTCGTTTCCATCGCCTACGATACTCAGAAAGAATTTGAGCATACGAAAAAACTGTCGCTCATTGTCCCGCGGAATGAGAAGGGGCAGCCATCGGAAGATTATAAGCAAAACGACATCAACATCAACGGACTGCCCATGACAAAAACAACAAACCCGCTGCATATCGGAGCTCCCGATGAACCGGGAAAAGATATACAACAAATCTCATTTAAATATTTCCAGGAGAAGAATAAAAGAATATATAGTATTGTCATGCTTCTCTACGATGAAGAAGCAGCCGCCGATTTAGATGCCATTGTATCGAGTATACAAATAACCAAATAAAGAGAATATGAGAGTCTATATCCAAGTCAAACAATTAGGAAAGCGAAAGTGCAGCATTGAAAAGATGCCCGTTGATTTTCCTGTTCCGCCTGCCCATGTACAGGAATTGATTGAAGCCATCGTCAGTTGGCAAGTCAGTGAATACAACGAACGCTTACAGCAGAGCGAAGTGCTGAAATACCTCACTCAGGAAGAAGTGGAAGATAAGGCAGCTTCAGGCAAAGTAGGGTTCGGAGTCAACTATAACGGCAAACCCGCCGCAGAAGCAGAAGCTATCACCAATGCCCTGCAATCCTACGAAGACGGAATTTTCCGGATTTTCATTGATGACATGGAAGCGGGAGACTTATCCTCTCCCATCCTGCTGGAAGAAGACTCCACATTAACCTTCATCCGGCTGGCTATGCTGTCGGGAAGATTATGGTAATTATTATATCCTACCAAACACTTAAAAACAAATAGAATCATGAGACTTATTTATAATGAAGCATTAAACAAACGGGTACTTCCGTATCTGGAGAAACTGACCCAAAAGAGAAGCAGCCTGGACAAAAAGACAGCCGCCTTGTTTGACATATTCATGTTATACTTTAATATGGATACCCGGTACGGCACCTATAACGACAAGCTGGAACCTTGCATTATAAGTGTCATCAAAGAAGAAAACATCAAAAGCGTAGCCAATCTTTTCGATGGAAAACTGAGCAAACTGCTCCGTTACATATTGGGAGATGAATATGCCCGCCTGTTCCACACCTATCTGAAACTCAAAGTACATTGCCCGTACACTCACGGCTATTCACGGCGTTCACAACGTGCCGCCAACCCTTATCTGCACTTCAACCACGTCATAGACGCATTGACACAATTCCTGAAACTGCGCGCCACCGGCTTTACAGAACAAGCCATATTGAACGGTGGAAATACACCGGAAGAAATAGAAGCATACAAAGACTGCATGAGCTGCGAGAACTGGATAGCCGCCCAAATAGCAGAAGGCAACAAAACAGTCATCGAATACCTGCATAACGTGCTGACCAGCGAAAATAACGCCAACCGCCTCAACCAGGGACATCTCAAGGCTATCGCAATGAGCGGATACCGCCCGTTGCTGGAACTGGAAGGAAAATTGCTGCTGGCAGCAAAACTACAAGAAGGACTCCGACAAGCTATCGTGGAAACGATGGACGAAGGATGTCCCGAAAGCTATCTTCATCTGCTTACGGTAATTTATGAGAACGGATTGCAACGTTTTGCTTCCGTGAAACGTGGTATCGCGGTAAGTACAGGCATCGGAGAACAGGACAGCAGCGAACGTGTCACCAATAAATACATAGAACTAATCCTGCACTTCCTGAACAACCAACAACAGGCACGCAAAGCCCTTCAAAGCAAAGATACCGTCGAACTCTACCTGGCCTTATGGAGCATCGGGTTCTATAATACAAACGACATCCAAGCACTTGCACCTGAAATTCTCAAAAACGGGGCCAAGCACCAAGTACAGACTTTCCTTTACTTCCTGCTCTGTACGCAACACTCCGGCATGAGTTATTACATCAGTAAAGAAGCTTTCGAAAAATGGCATAACGACCCGTCGGTCGTAGCAGCCATTCTCCCGCTCTATCTCACAAATTTCTATCTCAGCCGATATGGCGGACGTGAAGACCCCAAACTCACCGATTACTTTGAGAACAGGGAAGAAGCTGTGCGCCACTACGGATATTTAAAACAAATCTACCACTCCATCTCAGCCAAAGAAACCTATGCTCCCTATATCTTCCCTTGGGAAAGCACACAACTGACCCGTTCGGAAGTTATCCTCAAAATGGCATATATCGTCTGGATGCTGAATGATTCTGCCATGAAAGATGACCTTTGCGGCTATCTGGCATCTCTTGATTCCTATATGCGGGCAAGCTATATCGGCATTGCCCTGAATCCGCCTACCAGTCCGCTGCAAGAAGAATACATCCTCCAATCATTGGGCGACCGCTCATTGGACGTACGCAACGAGGCATACAAAGTATTGTCCGAAATGACCTTATCGCCCGAACAGAACCTGAAAGTAGAGGAACTGCTACGTTTCAAATACAGCGAAATGCGCATTAATGCCATCAACCTGCTTATGAAGCAACCGAAAGAAGAACTGGCAGGCAGTATCCGCCGGCTGATTACAGACAAGGTTGCCGAACGCCGCCTGGCGGGACTGGACATGATGAAGACAATTCATAACGTAGAATTCCTGCAAGACATCTACCAGAAACTTCTTCCTGCCATCAAAGAGATTCAAAAACCAAATGCCAAAGAAAAGGTATTGATAGCGTCTTTGATTGGTGACGGAACGGAAAAGAAAGCTACACAGCACTACACCAAAGAAAACGGTTTCGGTCTGTACAATCCTGCATTGGAAGTCAGCCTGCCGGAAATCACACCGGATAAAGGGTTCTATGTCAAGAAAGCATTTGAGTTTATCAGCTACGGAAAAGCGAAACTTACTTTCGAAAGGTTGAGCAAATACATCGCCGCGCACAAAAACGATGAGTTTAAAAACGACTACGGAGAAGCACGCCTGGTAGGTAACAGCGTACTGATGAAATGGAGCAACTACGGTGGACTGAGCGGTCTTGGACTCCCGGAACTTTGGATGGATTTCTACGAACGGGAAATCGGGAGCTACGAAAAACTATTGATGATGAGTTTCATGCTTGCATCAACAGGTGTCGCCCAAGAAAACGATGACTATGACGAAGGGGATGAAGAAGACAGAAAAGCCGATATTAAATCCGCCAATAGCTTTGAACCACTTGTGAACAAGATGTATGCAGGCTTCAGTTACCGCGGATTACAGAAAGTACTCCGGAAGTTGCCCTATTATGAGCAAATGGAAGACATCATCGATGCACTGGCATACGAGTACAGAGACGAAACGGTTTATCAGCGAATGGCCGCCAATATGCTGCTCCAGCTAATACCATTGCTCAATACAGAGAATATCTTCCGTCAATATACAAACAAGCATACATGGCTCAGAGATTCAATGGAATACGGAGAAAAGGTCATTGTTTATCCGATACACAACAACAAGTTTGTGCAATTCTGGCTTGACACCCCCTGCAGACCGATAGACGATGCCCTGTTTACCCGTTACTTCACCGTGCGCTATCAGCTATATAAGCTCACCAACTATATGGAGCACACGCCCGAACTGGAAGAAACCGATTCCTATCTGCAATCCGCAGACTTTGCCCGTGCCTGGATGCTGGGGCTGATACCGGCAGAAGAAATATATCGCGAACTGACAGGACGTGTCAACTCCCCCACACAAATCAAGAATATCACTCTTGCGTTGAATGAAAACCGTCGTCCCAACGAAGTGGACAGAGAGCGGTTCGCCTATATCAAAGACTTCAACTTCACTTTATTCCGACCATTATTGCAAAAGGCTGTCGACCGGATTCTGGATATAGAACTATCACGCGGAGACTCTGAAACGCAGGTTACCCGCCTGGCGGAAGAACTGACCTGCGTCTATGGAGCCGAAACATTCATCCGCATCCTGCAAGCGTTCGGCAAAGATACGTTCATACGCGACAGTTACAATTGGCGGAACACGAAACGGGAAGTATTGAGCAGCCTGCTTCACGTTTGCTACCCGTTGCCGGCAGACACAAGTGCCCAGCTCAAGAAACTGGCGAAACAAGCCGAAATCAGCGACGAACGGCTGGTGGAAGCCGCCATGTTCGCTCCCCAATGGATAGAACTTACCGAACAGGCAACAGGATGGAAAGGACTGACAAGCGCAGCATACTATTTCCACGCCCATACCAACGAGACTTGCGATGACAAGAAAAAGGCAATTATCGCCCGTTATACCCCGATTGACGTAGAAGACCTTCGGGAAGGCGCTTTCGACATCGGGTGGTTCAAAGATGCTTTCAAGACGATTGGCAAACAACGTTTTGAAGTGGTTTACAATGCCGCCAAATATATCTCATGCAGCAACAGCCACACCCGTGCCCGCAAGTTTGCCGACGCCACCAACGGTGCAGTGAAAGCAGAAGATATAAAGAAAGAAATCTCGGCCAAACGCAACAAAGACCTATTAATGAGTTACGGACTTATCCCATTAGGGAAAAAAGCGGATAAAGAACTGTTGGAACGCTACCAATTCCTGCAAAAATTCCTGAAAGAAAGCAAGGACTTCGGAGCACAAAGACAGGAAAGCGAAAAGAAAGCAGTGGCTATCGCTTTGCAAAACCTGGCTCTCAACTCCGGTTACGGTGACGTCACCCGCCTGACCTGGAGCATGGAGACGGAACTGATTAAAGAACTTCTCCCCTACCTGTCCCCGAAAGAGATAGACGGTGTGGAAGTCTATGTACAAATCAACGACGAAGGCAAAGCGGAGATGAAACAAGTCAAAGCCGGAAAAGAACTCAACAGCATGCCAGCCAAATTGAAGAAGCATCCGTATGTAGAAGAGCTGAAAGCGGTACACAAGAAACTGAAAGACCAACACGCCCGCTCCCGCATCATGCTGGAACAGGCTATGGAAGACTGTACGCGCTTTGAAGAAAACGAGCTCCGCAAGTTGATGCAGAATCCTGTTATTTGGCCGCTACTGAAGCATCTTGTCTTTATCAGTAACGGACAAACAGGTTTTTATACCGATGGATTACTGGTGACAGCGAATGCCGTCTGTCTCCCGCTGAAACCAAAAGACGAATTACGCATCGCCCATCCTACCGACCTGTACACGAGCGGCGAGTGGCATACGTATCAGAAGTTCCTGTTCGACAAAGCCATCCGCCAACCTTTCAAACAAGTGTTCCGCGAACTGTATCTACCGACTCCGGAAGAGGAAGAAGCCACACAATCCCGCCGCTATGCCGGAAACCAGATTCAACCTCAGAAAACGGTTGCCGTCCTGAAAGGACGCCGATGGGTAGCCGATTATGAAGACGGGCTTCAAAAGATATATTACAAAGAGAACATTATCGCCACTATCTACGCTATGGCAGACTGGTTCTCTCCTGCCGATATTGAAGCCCCGACACTGGAATATGTCTGCTTCCACAACCGCAGGGACTACAAACTGATGAATATTTCAGAGATTCCGCCCGTTATCTTCTCCGAAGTGATGAGAGACGTGGATTTGGCAGTCAGTGTAGCCCATGCCGGAAGTGTCGATCCGGAAACCAGTCACTCTACCATCGAAATGCGCAGCGCATTGGTGGAACTGACGATGCCATTATTCCATCTCAACAATGTGAAAGTGGCAGGCAACTTTGCTCATATCGAAGGCAAGCTGGGAAAATATAACATTCATTTGGGCAGTGGTGTGATTCATCAGGAAGGCGGTGCGCAAATTGCAGTTCTTCCGATACATTCGCAGAGCCGCGGACGCCTGTTCCTGCCTTTTGTAGACGAAGACCCGAAGACTGCCGAGATATTGACAAAGATTATCTTCTTCGCAAAAGACGATAAGATAAAAGACCCGAGTATCCTGAATCAAATCAAATAAGAACAATATGGCAGAAAATTTATCAATCAGTACAGGAAGCAAAGAAGAGAAATATCGTGAGTTACTTCCACAGTTACATACTTTAGTCAGCACGGAAACGGATTTCATAGCCAACCTTGCCAATGTTGCAGCGGCTCTAAAACAGACTTTCGGTTTCTTTTGGGCAGGTTTTTACATAGTGAAAGGAGATGAACTCGTATTAGGTCCGTTCCAAGGGCCTATCGCTTGCACACGTATCCGTTTCGGCAGAGGAGTTTGCGGAACAGCCTGGAAAGAAGCACGTACATTGATTGTCCCTGATGTAGAGCAGTTTCCCGGACATATAGCATGCAGTTCGGATTCCAAATCGGAAATAGTAGTACCGATACTAAAACAAGGTGAAGTAATCGGAGTATTGGATATAGACAGCGATACACCGGATAGTTTCGATACAGTTGACGCACGTTATCTGGAAGAAATCTGTACATACATCGGATAACTCCATCCGTGCTGTTATCATACAAAAAAACAGAGGCTCCGATTGGGTAAATCAGAGCCTCTGTTTGCTATAAATAGAGCCTCAGTTTGGTGTAAACAGAGGCTCTGTTTTTCTTACCAGTCAATCTCTTCTATTTTCCGTTCACGGTATAGCGTAAGCTGCTTACGGAGTGAGTTCATTTCATGCCTCATCTCCTCCATTCTTTCCAATAAATGATGAATGGCATCAATACCTTCCATGTTTATGGACAAATCATAATACATCCTGCTATATCGCTCCACATTCGGAAGTTCGGACACAAGCAGATAATGTTCATTACCCTCGGTATGTACGTTAATCAAACCGCCCTCTTCCAGCATATCTATGAATGAAGGCTCAATATGACATTTGTGACAGTATTCACTGACAATAATTAATTCGGTCTGCATAGCACTCATTCTTTTTAGTTCATACTCTGTAACTCGCGGAACAACTCTTTCTGTCTGTCCGTCAGGTTCGTAGGAATCTTGACAGAATAGGTCACAATCAGGTCACCGAATTGTCCTTCCTTCTTATAAACCGGGAATCCCTTGCCTTTCAGACGGACTTTCGTACCGTTTTGGGTTTCCGGTTTTATCTTCAGTTTCACTTTACCGTCCAACGTGTCCACAACCTTTTCACCACCCAGTACGGCTGTATAAAGGTCTACTTCCACGTCTACGTACAAATCGTCACCCAGGCGCTTGAATACCGGATCTTCGGCTATTACGAAAGTGATATACAAGTCGCCCGCAGGTCCGCCGTTGATACCTTCGGCTCCGTAGCCTTTCAGTTTAATCACTTGTCCGTCGGCTACACCGGCAGGGATAGTGATACGCACTTGTTTTCCATTGACAGTCAATATCTGTTTATGCGTCTGAGCAGCATCACGAAGAGACAGGTGAAGTTCGGCATTAAAGTCCTGTCCGCGGAATCCCGCAGAACCTTGTCCTCTTCCCCCCCGATGTCCACCGAACATTGATTCGAAGAAATCGGAAAAGCCACTGGCATTACCGCCGGAGAAGCCTTCGCCGTCGGAACTGTACCAATATGTTCCGTTACCGTCAGAGAATCCCTGTCCGCCACCGCCAAATCCGCCGAAACCTCCTGCACCGCCAAAGCCACCGGCTTGTTGCTGCGCCCGTTTCTGTGCTTCGAATTCATCGGCATGCTTCCAATGTTCTCCGTACTCATCATACTTTTTACGTTTCTCAGGGTCACTCAGTACCTCATTGGCTTCGTTGATTTCCTGAAACTTATCCTTTGCACTCGGGTCATTGGGATTCAGGTCAGGATGGTATTTCCGGGCCAACTTACGAAAAGCCTTTTTGATATCGTCCTGAGAAGCACTTTTGTCTACTCCAAGAATCTTGTAATAATCTATATAGGCCATGTTTTATGAATTTAATCGTTCATACATCATACGGCAAATAACACACCAATCCCGCTTTTGGATTCAAAATTTAGCACAATTTATAATAACCGGCTAATAATCAATTTCCTTTTGCTCCAACATTTGGAAATCTTGCTTTTTCATACCCAAATCATCCAACGGACGGGGTTCGTTATGGTCATTCAAATAGACCCTCGGCTTCATTTGATAAAGTGAAGCTATTACGGATTGTGAATTATCCCGGTAAGGAGTTTCTATTCCACCCAAATCCAGTATGGTCGGAAAAAAAGAGCTGCTGGAAGACACATTCTTATCCCTATTATCCATTGCGGCTTCCCAGTGTTCAGGGTAAGTCTCGCGATAACTGCCGGACATCCAAACAAGAAACGGCACATGAAGCTGATAGTAAGAAGGTACAGGCGAAGCATGAAGGAACAAATGACGGGAATCGTCGAAAATATCCTCTCCGTGGTCGGAAGTATAAATCATGGCGGCGTCTGCCTGTTGTTTTTCCAGCATACGGATGATTCTTGACAGGAAAGCATCCGTGTAACGGATAGAATTATCGTAAGCGTTCACCAAGTTATTCCGGTACTTCCTTTCCGCGTCAACCGGATAATCCGGTGTGAAGAACGTGTTTTCCAAAGGATAACGTTCGCGGTAATTAAAATGAGAGCCATAGGTATGGAGCACGATGAACTGTTTCGTAGCCCCTTTCTCCAGTTCTTGTTCCACTAATTTCAAGAGTTCGTCGTCAGACGGGTTGTAACTGTAATCAATAGAATCTTCTTTTATAAAATCATACGTATCGGCTTCCATCCCGAAAAAATCGATAAACGAATGGTTATAACGCTGATTGGAGAAGAAAGCAGTTTGGAAACCCGCTTCTTTAAAAGCGGTGATAATCCCTTTTTGATGATAAATAGAGTCGTAGTTGCAGGCATTGACGTCCGACATCAGCATAGGTACACTTTTGTGTGTCGTATTTGATTCAGTCAGTACCTTCGGAAAAGCAATCAATCCGGTTTGCCGAGACAGCAACGGATTCGTTTCACGTTCATAACCATATAATTGCCAGTTCAGGGCACGGGACGTCTCCCCTACTACCATCACATATACTTCCCGTTTTTCTTTCGGACGGGTAGTTTTGGCATGGAAGGTAAAGTCTTCCGACGTGTGATGATAGTTCTGTGTCAAGGCTGTCCGCTGAAAGGCAAGACCTACATTATAACAGACGTTCAGCGGATATAAATCCGATTTCAGTTCATATCCTGAATCCTGCACATAGGCTCCGGCAAGGCTGAGAAGGGAGATTCCCAAAACGATGAGTGCTCTCCTCCGTTCTCTGCGGATAAACTCTATCGAGAGTTTCCGCTTGTGGATAATTGAAATCGTTCCCAATATCAGTGCGGGAACATACAGTATGACTACGGCGATAATGGCAGGTGTCAGGTTATCAAGTAGTTCGAGCGCTTCACTCGAATTGGTAGTCACCAGGTTCAAGAACATATCCACAGCGATGATAGACTGTCCGAACAAATAAAGCAATACGATTTGGAAAGCTCCGAAAAAGAGAAACAGGAACAAAATCCAAAGCATTTTGCCACAGTTCCTCGATAAAGTCATCAACAGGTAATAGCCTCCTAAAGGCAGCAATACATTAGTTACTTTTGCCATCACCGGCAGCGGCTCCGTAAAACAGAGGACGATGTTAGGCACTATCAGGATAAACAGAAACAGATAAAACAAGTGTTCCTGATTTTCCAACCAATTCTTTATATTCTTAAAAAGCTTCATTTATATTAAAGATAAATCCGGTCTGGTGTTTACCAAAACCTAAGTCCAAACGTACATTCACTCTCTTTTTAAACTCCCAACGGTAGCCGAAACCATAGTTGGGAAGAATATGTTTCGGGGCAAAGTCGGAGAACTTCGGAAAGATAGTCCCTGCTCCCACCCATACGGCCACTCCATTTCGTTTCCAAACGTGTTGCCGCAGTTCTATTTGCGCATCCATCGCACACTTATCGCGATAACGCCCTTCGTAGTACCCACGCATCGAATAAGAGCTTCCTAAAGTTGCCATCAATCCCCACGGGGTATCTCCGTAAGTCAGCAGTGTGTGGAATTGTCCTGCCAGCACTCCGCCTTTCCATACGGGGTGATAGTAACTGGTAGTCAGTTCGGTACTGCTGAACGCATATTTATTGCCAAGAAAAGCAGGACTGAACCGCTGGTCCAGCCGCAGATAGTACCCCCGGTAAGCATTTGTCAGAAAATCACGTGAGTCGTAGAGAAGAGAAAGCCCGAGACTTATGTTGGTAGTCCGTGCCGCCATTCCTTCCCATAGCTCCGGCTTTTCAAAATCGCGTCCGTCGATGTAATCGAATACAGCCATCGGCCCGATATAGAAATTCTTTGCCATACAGAACATGAAGTCCACCTTCACCTGTGCTTGGAAACGTTTATATTCACTTTCATTATCGGAATTTGCTCCGTTATCGTATCCTCTTCCCCAATAGAGACTGGGAAAAGAGTAAAAATAAAGATTATAGTTCAACCGGTATTTATCCTGTGGAAACAGATGAGTTCCGCGGACTCCCAATAAATAGAATCCCACCGTAGAGACATCTCCGTAAAGAGATACGTTTGAAGGCGGAAGAATTGTATTATTATAATCCGTACGATATAAACCTGCCGCCACCAGTCCGAGTCCGAACTTCGTATCACTGGAATAGTGAGGGCCTCCTATCACACTGAAATCGAACTTTTTATTCTTTTTTTCCTTATTAGCATCATTGAAGTAATCAAGAAACTTCTTGAAAAAGCTGCGCTTTAGCGGAACAGAATCATTAATGGCCGTAACAGATACAGAATCTTCCGGCATTCCTATCTGAATAGAATGCGTCTGCGCACTAATAAAGGTTTGTGTCAATAATAATAGCGCAAGTAATATCAGCCTGTTCTGTCTAGTATCCATATATAATAAGAAGTTGAAAACTTCGGGGACAAAGTTAGTTTCAAACTTCTTATTACAACAGCGTTACACAGGATTTTGTTGTTCCTTATTTCTCTTTTAACGTTTCAAAACTCGTATAAATTCGTCAACATCTTCTTCTGTGGTATCAAAAGAAGTTACCAGACGAATCTCGTTGTTATCCTCGTTCCAAAAATAAAAGAAGTAAGATTCCAGCATCCGGTCGATTATCGGGCGGGGCATCGTCAGGAACAACTGATTGCTCTCTGCTTTTTGAGTGAAGGTTACCTCCGGAAGCTTTTTCAATTCATTGTAGAGTTTGGCAGCCATTGCATTGGCATGACTCGCATTCTTCAGCCAAAGCCCATCTGTCAGATAAGCCGTGAACTGGCAGGAAAGATAACGCATCTTCGATGCCAGTTGGGCGGATTGCTTACGGATAAAACGGGCTTCCGGTTGCAAGTCCTTATTGAATATGATAACGCACTCACCCATCATCAATCCGTTCTTCGTTCCTCCGAAACTAAGAATATCGACTCCGCAATCTACGGTCAATTCTTTTAAAGAAAGATTTAAAGCGGCACAGGCATTAGCAATTCTTGCTCCGTCCATATGAACGTACATACCGTTCAGATGGGCAAAGTCAGTAAGACGTTTCAGTTCTTCGGGAGTGTAAATCGTGCCAAGTTCGGTACATTGGGAGATATAAAGAGCTTTGGGCTGTGAATGATGCTGGTCACCAAAGCCGTGAAGATAAGGTTGCATCAATTCTGGGGTAAGTTTGCCGTCCGGGGTAGCAATCGGACGAATCTGACAACCGGTCATTTTCACGGGCGAACCACATTCGTCAACATAGATATGGGCGGTTTCCGCACAAAAGATAGAATGATACGGGCGGGTCATTAATTGCAGTGCCACGACATTGCTGCCTGTTCCATTGAATACAAATAAAGGAACGCAGTCCGGAGTGAAGGTTTCCTTAATCTTTGCTACGGCTTCTTCCGTCCATTTATCATCGCCATAACCTAACGCATGGTCTATATTCGCCCGGTTCAGCGCTTCCATCACCAACGGATGCACACCGGAATTATTATCAGAGGCAAAACTTCTCATTGTTTCCTTACATTTTAAATTGGATTGCAAAGTAACAGAATTATTTTCAGATATCATCTGAAAGGAACAGACATAAAAACAAAAATCCCCGAAGCATTGACTATCCTGTCGTTACTTCGGAGATTCTTTTGTTCTTGTCGAGGTACTAAGCTCCTTCAGCCAATGTAAACATTTACACAGAGATACACGTAAAGTTCTTCTTCACACTGATCGAACTCTATCTTATTCTCTCTTGACAACCATCCCAAAGCAGCGCCCAACTCTTTGTCCTTCAGTCCGGATTTTCTTTTCAAAAGTCCATAGCCCCACTTCTCGTTATTGCTAAGCAGTTGCCAAACTTTACCGGCATTCACACCGATTTCACTTCTATTCATTTTCTACAGTTATTAAGAGGTTT
Organism: Bacteroides sp. f07; assembly: GCF_042854785.1. Taxonomy (NCBI): domain Bacteria; kingdom Pseudomonadati; phylum Bacteroidota; class Bacteroidia; order Bacteroidales; family Bacteroidaceae; genus Bacteroides; species Bacteroides sp. f07. The sequence continues at coordinate 3,252,027 of NZ_BAABXI010000001.1, forward strand.
AAAACATTAGGTTAAGATTTCGCCCATAAAGAAAACAAAAGGATATTGCAATTGTTTATTCTACCTTACTAAAAAGTTGTTACAAAATTCTTTTTAACATAAAAAACATGATGTGTTCCGACACAAAGCCGCTATTAGCATATGTTAAATTAGAACTTTTCTTTGTAAGCAACTGTTATTAGTTAAAAATCAACCCTTAACTAATTTCAAATATGGCAAAGAAAATTGCAGAACAACTTATTAATACTTTAGCAGAGTCTGGAGTAGAACGCATTTACGCTGTGACCGGCGACAGTCTGAACGAAGTAAACGAAGCTGTCAGAAAGAACAATAAGATACAATGGATACATGTACGTCATGAAGAAACCGGAGCATATGCCGCCGCAGCGGAAGCCCAACTGACCGGCCGTCCGGGATGCTGCGCAGGAAGTAGCGGGCCGGGCCATGTCCATCTTATCAACGGCCTGTATGACGCACATCGTTCGGGTGCACCGGTGATCGCTATTGCTTCCACTATCCCTACCGGAGAGTTCGGTACTGAATATTTCCAGGAGACGAATACAATCAAATTATTCAATGATTGCAGCTATTATAATGAAGTAGCTACTACGCCTGCACAATTTCCACGTATGCTTCAATCCGCCATTCAGACGGCTATCACCCGCAAGGGAGTATCAGTAATAGGCTTACCGGGAGATTTGGCAAAGGCTTCTGCCGTCTCTGTCGATTCGTCGGTACGGAACTATCCTGTTGTACCGGAAGTTTGTCCGGCAGAAGAAGATTTGGCACAACTGGCCGACTTATTAAACAAGCATAAACGTATCACTCTTTTCTGCGGCATCGGCTGCCGGGGAGCGCATGAGGAAGTAATCGCGCTTTCCGAAAAGCTGAATGCTCCGGTAGTTTATACTTTCAAGGGAAAGATGGAAGTACAATATGAGAATCCGTATGAAGTAGGTATGACCGGACTTTTAGGAATGCCTTCGGGATATTACAGCATGCACGAGGCAGAAGTGCTTCTCATGCTCGGAACGGATTTTCCTTATTCTGCATTTTTGCCGGATGACATTAAGATAGCTCAGATAGATATCAAGCCCGAACGCCTGGGACGCCGTGCCAAAGTGGATATCGGACTTTGCGGAGATGTCAAGATGAGTATCCAGGCTTTACTCCGTATGCTGAATCCGAAAACGGATGATACATTCCTTGTGAAGCAACTTAAAAGATATGAAGGGGTGAAAAAAGACCTTGCCGCCTATACGGAAGATAAGGGAGAAGTGAATAAGATTCATCCCGAATATGTAATGTCCGAAATTGACAAACTGGCTTCGGACGATGCCGTGTTCACTGTAGATACGGGAATGACTTGCGTGTGGGGAGCACGTTATCTGCAAGCAACAGGCAAACGGCATATGTTGGGTTCTTTCAATCACGGCTCCATGGCAAATGCCCTGCCGCAAGCTATCGGTGCAGCTTTAGCTTGTCCCGAACGCCAAGTGATTGCACTTTGCGGAGACGGAGGACTGTCAATGACTTTGGGGGATTTGGAGACTGTCGTCCAATATAAATTGCCGATTAAGATTATCGTATTCAATAACCGTTCGCTGGGAATGGTGAAACTGGAAATGGAAGTGGACGGTCTGCCGGACTGGCAAACGGATATGCTGAATCCCGATTTCGCACAGGTAGCTGAAGCAATGGGAATGACAGGTTTCAATGTCAGCAATCCGGAAGAAGTATTACCTACCTTATTCAATGCTTTCGAACTGGACGGCCCTGTACTGGTGAATATCATGACCGACCCGAACGCACTTGCCATGCCGCCCAAAATCGAATTCGGACAGATGGTAGGCTTTGCCCAATCCATGTATAAGCTATTAATCAATGGACGTTCACAAGAAGTTATTGACACTATCAATTCGAACTATAAGCATATACGGGAAGTATTTTAAGTTGCCGGAGAGGGTGATAATCATTTTATTTTCTTATGTTTGCAATCATCAAAAAGTAAAAACACATGGAAAAGTCTGACTATTCACCCTCGTCACGACAATCCCTGTACGCCAATAAAAAGGAATGGAACCGGTTTCTGTCCATTTTCTTACTGGCTGCGGGCATTGGTTTTACAGTATCGGGCATTATCTTTTTCTTTGCCTATAACTGGGACGAGCTGCCCAAATTTGCAAAGCTGGGAATTGTGGAAGTACTGCTAGTATCTTCTGTCCTGCTCACCGTATTCACCCGATGGAATATGCTCGTCAAAAAGATTCTCCTTACAGGAGCCACTTTCCTGATAGGTACACTCTTTGCCATCTTCGGACAAATCTATCAGACGGGAGCTGATGCCTATGACCTTTTCCTAGGCTGGACACTGTTCACCATTCTTTGGGCGGTTGCCATCCGCTTTGCGCCATTATGGCTGACTTTCATCGGATTACTTTGTACTACTATATGGCTGTACAATATACAAATTGCCACTCGCGGCTCATGGGAAATGACTTTGCTTGCCAATGCAGTAACCTGGATATGCGCCTCGGCAGCCGTCATCACAGAATGGATGAGTATAAAAGGAAGTCTGAACAAACAGAATCGCTGGTTCGTCAGCCTGCTTTCATTAGCTACCATTGTGCACACCAGTTTTCTTACGATGCTGGCGATATCAGATACCAACTCGCTTGCAATAGCAACCATCTGCGAAGAAAAAGCTATAATCGTTTCACTCGTAAGCACTATTCTTATATTCTCTGCGGGACTATGGTTTGGGTGGAAAGAAAAGAATCTGTTCTACCTGGCTGTTATTCCTTTTGCGACATTGATGATTCTATTGACTGCATTTATATGTCACAGCAATCTAAGAGATGTCAATCTATTCTTCTTCTCAGGGATTATGATTATCACTGGAACGACCTTACTTATCTACATTATTCTTCAACTTAAAAAGAAGTGGTATGGCACAGAAGCATAATCTTACAATTCAAGTCGTATCCATCATCGGTGGAATACTGACTGCTATCTTCTTTCTCGGATTTCTTGCACTTGCCCGAATCATACGTTCCGAAATATCGTGCCTGTTAGTTGGGAGTTTATTAATTATTGCCACATTAACAATCAGCCGTCTTGTCATCCGGTCTTTCCTGGATGCTATGAATATCACTTTATATATTGCAGGATGCGTATTGGTCGGCTTTGGACTTAGTGAGTATATGAATATACTTTTCATTGTACTCATAGTAATCAGTATGCTCACCTTCAGGCTGTCGAAAGGTTTCATTCTGCCCTTTCTTTCAGTGATTGCGTTTATTATATCTTTCTTTGGAGAAATAACTCATATCTTTTCTTCTTCCTATCCTCTGCAAATTGCAGTAGTTCCTGTTATGGCAGCATTTCTGTTTACCAATCTTTTCGAAGTGAAACTGCTTGCCCGACCAGGAAATAGTTTTTCCAAATATATGCCATTCCACTACGGGCTATTCGTTTCTTGCCTTGTTTTAATGAGTGGACTGTCAATCAATTATCTGACACAGGATATGAATTATTGGATTATATCCTGCATTCTGTCTGTATTTATATGGATAGGACTTCTCATCATGGTTCAACGGATTATGAAAGTTATGCAAGTGAATAAGCCGGTACATCAAGTCGGCATCTATATTCTTTGTATCGTTATCTGTCTGCCCACTATATTTGCCCCTTATTTATCCGGTAGCTTATTGATGATTCTGATATGTTTCCATTATGGTTATAAAGCAGAGTGTGCAGCCTCACTCCTTCTCTTTATCTATGCTGTTTCCAAATACTACTATGATTTGAATATAAGCTTACTTATTAAGTCTATCACGTTATTCATTATTGGAATCGCATTCATTGCAGCCTGGTATTTCTTCACTCAAAAAAGAATAAGACATGAAAAAATATAGCCGGATATTGATTATTGCAAATCTTATATTGCTACTGGGATACTTCAACTGGTCAGTTTTCAAGAAAGAACAGACTTTAAAGGATGGACAGCTAGTGTTATTACACTTAGCTCCCGTTGACCCTCGTTCTCTCATGCAAGGGGACTACATGAGACTCAACTACGAAATAAACTCATCTTCGTCAGGCCTGATAGATAAGCAGACTGCCACGCGCGGTTATGCGATACTCCAAACGGACAGTAATCAGACAGGTCAACTTATACGATTACAAAATGCTCTAACACCTTTGAATGATAACGAGATAGCTATCAAATACAAAATAGTAAACAAGCGGATATTCCTCGGTGCCGAATCTTTCTTCTTTGAAGAGGGACAAGATACCCTTTATCAGAATGCCATGTATGGTGGGCTAAAAGTGGATGATAAAGGACAAAGTTTACTTATTGGACTGTATGATGAGAACTTTCAGCATATTCAATCGGATTGATAGAATCTAAAAAGCCCGGACTTTCGCAAGCCCGGACTTTGAATTCTTAAAACCACCTCCTTTTGGGAAATAAGGGACTAGTAAATTTAACTAGCATAATAAAGGAGATTTATTAAGAACTATAAAAAGGGATACCTGTGGGAAATAAGGGAGGTATCTCCTTTTTCTCAAGAAACAGTTATTCAAATGAGATACTTTCACAAGCATCGCCATTCCTCTGTTTCCTCTTAGCGATAACAGAGGACGTTCCGTTATTTCAATAGAACGTCCTCCGTAAATTGTTTGAAGTATACTTTCATTAATAAAAAGGCTACTTCGTATTATTTCAGTTATCTAGCTAACTTAACCTTAATATAGCATGATACAACAGACAAATCTGTAAATGTAACTGTTGCTTTCACTTTAAAGTCAAGGTCTTTTGCTAATACAGTACCCTCGTTCTGCCAAACTACTTCACCTGTAGTTTTATTCACACTCAAAGTAGAACCAGAGGTCAATTGTGATGTAAATTGATTCCAGACTTCGTCCTTAACCGGTTCAAATATTACATTTACAATATCTTCTGTAAGTTTATAGGTATTCTTAGCTACATCACTCAATGCCAACTTACCATCCACATATGAATAAATCTTATTTGCGGGTTTAGAATTATCATTTACAAGTACCTGTGGCATAGTTTCACCTGTATTCTTTCCAATAGCATTACCATTAATAGTTACCAAACTAGCACCACCAGCAACAAACGGATTAACAAATACTACATTATAACTAAAGTTACAAGTTTCATCATTATTCAAAGTCACCTTATAGTTCATTTGTTTCTCAATTTCAGGTACAGTCATTGCTGCAGATAATTTCAGTTCCTCATTTGTACTGAATGGACCAGCCGGAGTCACTCCGTTTGCATCAGCCCACTCGAAGGAAATAGCTTTTGTATTATTAACACTATTGTAATACTCAAAGATATTCTGACCAGCACGTAATTCAAAATGTTCAGCAACTCTAGAAGACATTACCCAGTGTCCACCAGCTATTTGTCCCTTAACAACAATACAATTTTCATGCCCATTATATTCTTCAAAATAATAGTTTTCATTGTGTTTATAAGCCTTACATTCTTCCTTCACATAGAACACCTGTTCAAGTATCACGTCTTTATGTGAGTAATCATCGGCAGGAATAGTAATCTTCACTGTATATTTGGCACCCTTACCATCAACATCTTTATAAGTATTCTGTGTCTTGATTTGATCGTTGATACCAACCTTGATAGAAGCTGTCTGAGTATTCTCACTGTTCAAGTTTATGTTAAGAAGAACACCTTTAGCATTCTTCACTACATCTGTACTTTGTTTTGCACTTTCCTCGATAATTGTTTCTTCCTGACCATTTTTAGAAGTTACAGTAACCAATACAGTGTACTCATTTTCGTCACCCCCATAATAATTCCAGAATGTGGTAGATGTCAGTTTTGCAGCACCATAAATCTTATTGTTGATATCCTGGTATCCCATATTGGCATTATCCATTGCATATCCGTTAGTGAATGCTTTTGTACCATCCTCCAATGAGTGGTAATCAGCTGATTTCGGAGCAGAGATAACGTCCTTGATAGGATCCGGTTTCACATCCGGTGCAGTTTCCGTCTCTGTAATTTGCAGCTTGATATACGAAGAAGCAACTAAGGTTTTTGCTCCATTATTACTAGTCAAGAAAGCATCCACTCTCACAACCGGAGTACGTCCGATAGCCGGAGTTCCATTTTTCACTTCCGGATTGACCATAATAACACCATTTTCAAGAGAATTTGCTCCATTTTTCGATGGGTCTTTTACAATAAACCACTGCTGATTTGTCTTTTCGTCATCTGCTGCCAAATAGTTCTGAGGAATAGAGAACTCATAGCTCATTCCTTTGAATCCGAGCTCGGCTAACCAGTCGTTCTTATCATCAGAATACAATCCAACATAATCTTTCAAATTAATAGTAGACGTATACTTGAATGTAGCATTTACAGCATCACTCAATTTAACGAACTGTTTGATAAAGTCACTTGACTCACCACCATTTTTCTTGATAGATTGCGTACGACTATAGAACGTTGTAGCAACATCATCACCAGCTGTAGTTTTCACGCTGTCGGCAAGTACAAGATCGATTTCTTCAGAAGTGGCATATACGTAATCCGATGTCATCGGGTTCTGACCATACCATGCCTGCAAAGCAGCGATATTTTTTTCTTGATCTTGAGCCAAAGCGTTCGGATTGATCGTTGCTCCGATCACTGCCACACCGTCAGCTACTTTCATCTCGTCTACATTCAGTAACACTTTATTGTCACCGGCGGCACGAGTTTTAATCTTACGATCAATAAAACCAAATACAGTATTTTCTCCAACAAATGCGTCTTTCGGATTCAAACGATAACTCATTGCTACTACATTAGATTTGCCCCAGTCAGACAATACGTTGAAACTACCTGTAGAAGCGTTATACTTAGCTTCATCTAAGTAGTTCTTGATATGATAGAAAGGCATGGCAGTAGTTGCATAAGGAACGTCAGTACTTACCACATCGGGGATGAATGCAATAGAAGACAAAGCGATACCGGAAGCAATATTGATTGGCACACCTTCCTCCTGTCCTTCTACTCCATACAGAGTCAATATATTACCGTCAAGAATAGCAGTCATACCACCTTCGGACGCAGCTTTCCAACTAATATCTGTTTCTTCTATAAATTTACCATCCTGATAAATGTCGAATTTTCCGGTTTCTTTGTTAGGTACATAGTACTTACCGTCTATACCATTCGTACCATTAGATCCGTTTGTCCCATTCGTACCGTCTACTCCTACAGCCTTGAATTTAGTCTTTACATCATTCTTATACCAAAAACCATCTTCGTTGTTAATAGTCCAAACATCAGCATCCTTGCCATTTGTGCCATTAGTACCATTAGTCAGTTCATAGCTTTTGCCATCACTAAGCATCACAGTTATTCCATTATCCCCTTTCACAACATTTGTTATAACGGAACCGCTGTTAACCTTTACCTGCAACTCCTCAAGTGACACCTTTACAGCGTCAATCTGTGTTTGCAGATTGTCGATGTCATCATCGTAGTCCTTACAGCCTACATAGGTGACAGTAGAAAGTGCCAACGCCCCGAAGAACATCACTTTTACAAATTTTCTTTTCATAACTACTTAAAAATTACATTAATAATATATTATTAAACACTAAGTTTCAATAATAGACAGCCCGTTACTTCGTAGGTAACGGTAAAACCTTTGTGCCTGCTCTTTTGGAGTAGCCAATACTATAAAATGTACGATATGCGATGAAACTTTTTTACCCCTGCTTCTGATAAGTGGCAGAGGGGAGGGAAATCTTATGCAAAATTTAGAAGTTAACAAAGCCCTAATACAAAGAATCCGCGTGTTTTATCTGTCCTATCCTTATTTTGTGTGGTTTATTAGAAAAAATGTGTGATTTCGTTTGGTTGTTTTAAGAAATATGCTCATATTTGCACCGGAATTTATTCCCGTTACCTACGAAGTAACAGGATAATTTTCAAGCATTTACGCTATACACAGCACGCTTTACAAAATTAATGACCTGCTTATTGGCTTCATCTATTTTCTTACTTCTAAAAGGCTTCAGGTAAGTCTCAGTCACTGTAATAGATGAATGTCCCATCGCTTCGGAGATAATACCCGGATGAATTTCACAATAATAAGCCGTTGTAGCCCATGTATGCCGGGCGGTATATGAGCTTAGTTTATCACCCAGTCCTAATAATTCCCCTAGAAGCATCAACTGTTGATTGAAGCTACGCAATGCTAATTGATATTCCCGGTACGCTTCTTTCGTCCCCTCACAGCTTTTCAAAAACGAAAACAGATAAGGCGAAGAAGGCGCATGGTAATAAACCTGTGTATGTGAGATGAAATTTTTACCTTTGCAGAAGTAAAAAGAACTGCAATGGAAAAGAATCCGTATATAGAACTGGCCGAGTGCCTGCTGCCCGAGGAAATGGTTGAATACTTTGAAGTGGTCAAGGTTGAAAAAACCAAAGAAACACTTGATGTGACACTGGAAGAACGTGACAATGGAGTTGACGGCTATGAGGCCGGACAGCTACGTCCCAACGGGTTCTACGAGGAAAGCACAGTGCGGGACTACCCGGTCAGAGGCCGGAAGATGACCTTTCACGTCAAGCGTCGCCGTTGGGTTGAGATTGAGACAGGTAAGAGCGTTTCAAAACGCTGGGACATAGTAGCTGAAGGCACCCGCTTCTCGAAAGAGTTCGCGGCTTTTTTAAAAGGTATGCTTGGACAGATACCCGATTACGGGCCGCTCTCTTGAGTGGTTCTTCGATATTGACGGAGACCTGTTCGAGCGTCAGTACAAACGCCATCTGAGCGGTTACTGGCAATGGAAAGACACCGCAGAGGGACTACATGCCGAGCAATGGCGTGTCTTCCCTGAAAACATCGGAGAACACCTGAGTATTGATGAGACATCATTGAGTAATGGCGAACTATATACGATTGTTACCAACAAAGCAGCTCACGGGCGAAAACATTCCATAGTGGCCATAGTACTTGGAACTGACTCTGATACGGTACTGCACGCATTAAGACAGATTAACAGTCGTCTGCGCAACAAGGTGATTGAGATAACTCTTGATCTGGCCGACAGCATGCACCGTATATGCCGCTATGCTTTCCCTAGGGCAAAGCGCGTTATTGACCGCTTTCATGTTCAGAAGCTGGCGCTGGAAGCCGTGCAGGAGATACGCATCAAGCATCGCTGGGACGCCGTAAATGCTGATACCGAAGCGCGTGAACAAGCAAAATTATCAGGCGAGAAGTATGTGCCTGAACGGCTTCCAAATGGCGACACTCTCAAGGAGCTACTTGCCCGTGGACGTTATGCATTGTTCAAATCCCCTGATAAATGGACTGAATCCCAACGGCAGCGCATTGATCTGATGTTCTCGCTCTATCCTGATCTTAAAGAGGCATACTGGTTATCTCAGCATCTCAGAGCAATATTTTCTAGCAAGAAATCCACTCCCGATACCGCCCGGCTCAATCTTGCTCGTTGGTATAATAAGGTGGCTGAATCAGGTTTTAAGTCTTTCAACACCATCGCTGCTACCTTTTACGAACACTCCGATGAAATAATAAACTTCTTTGATAACCGATCTACAAACGCATCCGCCGAGTCCATCAACTCTAAAATAAAGGCATTCAGAGCCAAACTACACGGTGTCAACGATACTAAATTCTTTATCTTCCGCCTTTGCAATCTATACGCATAAACACAGGTTTATTACCATGCGCCGCGAAGAAGAGTCACGGTTCATATACTTTTTTATCAGAATCATAGCTTCCGGGGTCAGTGTCACCGATAAGGAACGCCCTGTTTTACGTCTGCGATACGTGATCATATTATCACGTAAATCACTCTTTCGCAAATAAGCCAGATCGACAAACGGCATACCACGAAGCAAAAACATCAGAATGAACAATTCTTGAGCCTGACGTACAGGTAGTGATATCCCCGTCCCCCGCAAATCAACAAACACCTTTCTCATGTCATCATCACTTAAAGCACGTTTATGGTCGGCACGCGTCCCAGTGTAGACGGAACGGAACAGATACGGAACGTAAGGAGCTTTTCGAAGATTAACCGCACGATTGTACACTGCACGGAAAGTACGCAAATAGGTGGAAACCGTATTCCAACTACATCCACGACTACGAAGATGGACTTCGAACCCCTTCAACCACTCCGAAGTCACTTCACTAAAGACAAAGTCTCTTTTCCCACGATAAGCAATGATGGCATTCAGACTGCTTCGATAGACGTGTGCAGTACCAAAGTTTCCCTCCATCTGTAGCTCGGCGGCTACCTGCTTCATAAATGTTAATACTTTCAACATCTCACTTTTTATTAATAAATTTGACGATAAATATACACGTATTCTCATTACCAAGAATACGTTGGACAAACAAAAGTAGAATCATTTAAGTTTCGGAGAAGTTAATAAAAAAAGAGTCGCTTTCGGAAATCCGAAAGCGACTCTTATATTCATTCAAAGGAAACCGGAATTACATCATTCCGCCCATGCCTCCCATTCCGGGAGCGCCCATCGGCATTTCTGGTTTGTCTTCCTTCTTTTCTACGATTACACATTCGGTAGTCAGGAACATACCAGCGATAGAAGCTGCATTTTCCAAAGCTACACGAGCCACCTTGGCAGGGTCTACTACACCGGCAGCGTGCAGGTTTTCGTAAACGTCCGTACGTGCGTTGTAACCGAAATCACCTTTGCCTTCACGTACCTTCTGAACAACTACCGCACCTTCTTTACCTGCATTTGCCACAATTTCGCGAAGCGGTTCTTCAATAGCACGTTTGATAATGCCAATACCTGTCGTTTCGTCAGCATTGTCACCCTTCAAGTCTTCGATACTGTCGATAGCACGGATGTAAGCTACACCACCACCCGGGATGATACCCTCTTCGATAGCGGCACGAGTTGCACGCAATGCATCGTCTACGCGGTCTTTCTTTTCTTTCATTTCCACTTCAGAAGCAGCACCTACGTAAAGAACAGCTACCCCACCTGACAATTTAGCCAGACGTTCCTGCAATTTCTCACGGTCATAGTCAGACTTGGTTGCAACAATCTGAGCCTTGATTTGCTCGCAACGTTCCTTGATGCTATCTTTGTTGCCGGCACCGTTCACGATAGTTGTGTTATCTTTAGAAACAGTTACCTTGTCGGCAGTACCCAACATTTCGATAGTAGCTTGTTCCAGTTTCAGACCTTTTTCTTCGCTGATAACAACACCACCTGTCAGGATAGCGATATCTTCAAGCATTTCTTTACGACGGTCGCCGAAGCCCGGAGCCTTCACAGCACAAATCTTCAACTGAGAACGCAGACGGTTTACTACCAGTGTAGTCAACGCTTCGCTATCTACGTCTTCTGCGATTACCAACAGAGGACGACCAGTCTGTACAGCCGGTTCGAGGATAGGCAAGAAATCTTTCAAATTGGAAATCTTCTTGTCGTAAATCAGGACGTAAGGTTTCTCCATCTCACATTCCATCTTTTCCGTATTTGTCACGAAGTAAGCCGACAGATAACCACGGTCGAACTGCATACCTTCCACTACACCGATAGTAGTGTCAGTTCCTTTCGCTTCCTCGATAGTGATAACACCGTCCTTAGAAACTTTACGCATAGCGTCAGCAATCAATTTACCGATTACCGGGTCATTGTTTGCAGATATGGTAGCAACCTGTTCGATTTTCTCATAGTTGTCACCTACTGTCTCAGCCTGTGATTTGATTGATTCTACCACTTTGGCAACGGCCTTGTCGATACCACGTTTGATATCCATCGGGCTGGCACCTGCAGTCACGTTCTTCAGTCCTTCAGCTACGATAGCCTGAGCGAGAACAGTTGCAGTAGTTGTACCGTCACCGGCATCGTCACCAGTCTTGGAAGCAACTTCTTTCACCAGTTGTGCACCGGTGTTCTGATAAGCATCTGCCAATTCGATTTCTTTTGCCACTGTCACACCGTCTTTTGTGATGTGTGGAGCACCGAATTTCTTCTCGATGATAACGTTACGTCCTTTCGGGCCAAGAGTTACCTTTACTGCATTTGCCAAAGCATCGACACCTTTTTTCAATTGGTCACGGGCATCGATATTGAATAATATTTCTTTTGCCATCTCTTTATTTACTATTTAAGATTTATGATTTACTATTATTAATTAACCCAAAACAGCGAGAACATCGCTCTGACGCATGATGAGATATTTAGTACCTTCAACATCAAGTTCTGTTCCGGCATATTTGCCATAAAGAACTGTATCGCCTACTTTCAATACCATTTCTTCGTCTTTCGTACCGTGACCTACTGCCACAACTTCACCCTTCAAAGGTTTTTCTTTTGCTGTATCAGGAATAATGATACCACCAATTGTTTTTTCTTCTGCAGGTGCAGGGAGGATAAGCACTCTGTCTGCTAATGGTTTAATGTTCATAGTTACTTTTTTATATTTTAGTTATACATTTATATGGTAGATGTTATCCGTCTTTTTCAGGCGGAACGCTAAAGACATTGCGAAAAGCGTGCCAAAGTAGATAAATGATTCTTTGTCAGAAATTGACTGACAAAATGACTGACAACCCATACCTTATGGCAAAAAAGTATATTTGTTCTATACTTTTTAAACAAAATAAAAGGTTTATTCCTTATAATAACGTATATTCGTAAACAGACCATTTAATGCATTGTACTAATAATATGAATAAAATAGCATCCGGCATATTTATCGCCTCTTGCATCTTCTGCTCCTGTAATTCGCGTACAGGAGAGATTTCGTCTGCCGAAATCCAGCCATCGGATTCATTAATGCAGGACACGATTACTGAAACCGCCGCTAAACCTGTCGTTGAAAAGCTGACAGGGGAGCAGATACATATCACCAAAGATTTACTCTATGACAAATATACACTGGATGACACCTATCCTTATAAAGATACTACCCGGCAGTTTCAATGGGATAAAATAAAAGAACGGCTGGCCTTGCTTGAGAATATACAGCTACAACCCACCACATGGGCTATTCTTCAGAACTATAAGAACAGGAACGGGGAAGCTCCCCTTGTAAGGAATTTCAAGAGAAATGCTTACGGACGGGTGGCAGATACTCTCGGAGTAGAACGCTACCAATCCGTTCCCCTCTATCTACTGACGGACACACTCGTTCCCGAGCGTTACGGACAGGACGGTGAACTGACCCGTTTTATAGAAGACGGAGAAAAGTTTGTCAAAGCGGAGCCGATATTTACGGGAGATGAATGGATGATTCCCAAGAAATATGTCAAGGTTATCGGAGATACGATTGTTTTCAACAAAGCTGTTTTCGTAGACCGGCACAATCAGAATATCACCTCTCTTGAACGTAGTGGGAAAGGGGAATGGATAGTACGCAGCATGAATCCATCCACTACCGGACGCCACCTTCCGCCGTATGCGCAGGAGACTCCTTTAGGTATGTTTGTATTACAGGAAAAGAAAGTCAAAATGGTATTTCTCAAAGACGGTTCGAAAGAAACAGGCGGTTATGCACCTTATGCCAGTCGTTTCACGGATGGAGCTTATATTCATGGAGTACCAGTCAATGCTCCCCGCAAAACGCTGATAGAATACAGTCCGTCATTAGGAACAACCCCACGCTCGCATATGTGTGTACGAAATGCAACTTCGCACGCCAAGTTTATTTATGACTGGGCGCCCGTGAATGAGACTGTTGTTTTTGTATTGGAATAATTGGAGCTTTTTCCGTATGCATTCGGGTTAATCAATCTTTGTACATTAATAGGCTAATTCTATTTTAACTTATAGAAGCATCTCCCAAAAAATAATTTTATGATTTTACTCTCATACCCTCATAGATTCACCCAATCCCTTTATTCATCGGTATTACAGCTATGAGAGCAGGCTATAATAGCACCCTGAGAGTAAAAGTTACCCTCATACCCATTCGAACGAATACCAAGATGCTAATACCTGAAACACAAGGTATTAACAGTTATTCCTTCAAGCATTAACACCCTAAACTTCAACCATTAATAGTTGAGAAACCAGGTATTAACACATAAAAAGTGATGTAAAATGACTGATAAACGGAGTAATGCTACTTAAAGTTACAGGTTGAACGAGATAATAGGTACAGGTGAAGTTATTGTAATCTATTCCATTATAAGACCAAATCTACACAGGAAATATCTGTTTATACAGGCAGACAATCTGTAGCCCACGTGCAAACAGAAGTTTCAACAAGGGAAAGTTTCAGTTTCGTGCCTTGAAACTTTAGTTTCCAACCCTTGAAACTTTAGTTTCAAAGGCTTGAAACTAACTGTTTCAAGGGTAGAAACAAAGTGTTTCTCACCGTGAAACCAACTGTTTCAAGCCATGAAAAAGTCCGAGCAAAGGATGCTACACAGTGATTGCTTACGTGTTCCATGTGTGAGTACCTTGAATATTCGTAAAATTGGTATGAGAGTAACTTTTACTCTCAGGGTGCTATTATAGCCTGCCCTCATAGCTGTAACACCGATGAATAAAGGGATTGGGTGAATCTATGAGGGTATGAGGGTAAAATCATAAAATTATTTTTTTGGGAGATGCTATATGATGATTTTAATTTATAAACCAGCCATATATTTCCAAAGCGGAGCGGCGTTCAGCGATTGCATGATTTCATTATTTTCAAGCAGGCTCCTTACCTCTTCCAAGGTGAGCAAATGAACGGAAAGGTCTTCGGTATCTTCCAGATGCTGATGGTCTATCAATTCCACATCTGTGGCAAGAAAGCAATGTGTCAGGTTGGTGTGAGTGCTCGGATTGGCGGAAACCACCATATATTCCTGCCAGTTTCCTTTTCCATAGCCCGTTTCCTCCCACAGTTCACGCTGGGCGGACACTAATGGCGAAGCATCTTCTGCTTCACACACACCGGCACAAAGTTCATAACAGGTTCGCTGGATTCCAGGACGGTACTGGCGGACAAATACAAATTTGCCTTCTTTCGTGATGGCAATCGTATTCACCCAGTCGGGATATTCTAAGATGTAATATTCGGGGATATGGTTTCCGTTGGGAAGCAACATATCTTCACAGCGTACAGTCAGCCATGGACGGCGAAATAGATACTTGCTACTTACCGTTTTCCAGGCTTTATTCTTTTCTTCCATTAGGTTTCGTTTTTCTTCCGCACAAAAATAATGATTTTCACCGGAATACCGCACCTTTTTCAGTTTTCTATCTTTTATTCATCAATATCAATACAAGTAATCTCTATTCCCTGTATCTGTTCCAGATATTTTTTGGTCGAACTAACCAAAGAACTTCCCATGTAGAATAAAAACATCAAACTGATAATTACCATCAATGCCCCAATCATTGCAAAGCGGCCGCGTTGTTCAAAAATACTGCTGTTCATACCTCTGCCTCCTCTTCTTTTATGTCCACCACAAAGATAACACGCGAAGGCTACAAAAAAAAGACAAGAATGTTACAAAAGGCTTAAATATTGAAATTCTGTTCGTATCTTTGCACCGGCTAACTAACAACCTCTTTATTACAATATGGCATTTACGAATAATATTATGATTGTCCGGCACAAATTGCTGGCTGACCTTGTCAGACTCTGGAAAAACGACCAGTTAGTAGAAAAGATAGACCGACTCCCGATCGAGCTGAGTCCGCGGAAATCGAAACCGTTAGGACGTTGCTGCATACACAAAGAGCGGGCGGTGTGGAGATACAAGACTTTTCCGCTGATGGGACTGGATATGACAGACGAACACGACGAAGTAACTCCGCTTTCCGATTACGCGCGCATGGCACTGAGCCGTCCCGAACCGGACAAGGAGAATATCATGTGCGTCATTGACGAAGCATGTTCTTCCTGCGTACAAATCAATTATGAGATTACAAACCTTTGTCGCGGATGCGTAGCCCGCAGTTGCTATATGAACTGCCCGAAGGGTGCGATACGCTTCAAGAAAAACGGTCAGGCCATGATTGACCACGATACGTGTGTCAGTTGCGGTATCTGTCACAAGAGCTGTCCTTATCATGCCATTGTGTATATTCCCGTACCTTGCGAGGAAGCCTGTCCGGTAAAGGCCATCAGCAAAGATGAACATGGAATAGAACATATTGACGAAAGTAAATGTATCTATTGCGGGAAGTGCATGAATGCTTGTCCGTTCGGCGCCATTTTCGAGATTTCACAGACATTCGATGTGCTGCAACGGATTCGGAAGGGAGAAAAGATGGTTGCCATCATCGCTCCGTCCATTCTCGGACAATTCAAAACTTCCATCGGACAAGTGTACGGTGCTTTTAAAGAAATAGGATTCACCGATGTGATTGAAGTAGCCGAAGGAGCTATGTCGACTACCAGCAACGAAGCCCACGAATTATTGGAGAAACTGGGAGAGGGACAGAAGTTTATGACTACTTCCTGCTGCCCTTCCTATATAGAATTGGTAGAGAAGCATATTCCGGACATGAAACCTTATGTATCTACCACCGGTTCGCCAATGTATTATGCGGCACGGATTGCCAAAGAGAAGCATCCCGACGCAAAAGTCGTATTCGTAGGCCCTTGCGTGGCAAAACGTAAAGAGGCACGCCGCGATGAAGCCGTGGATTACATCCTGACATTTGAAGAAGTAGGTTCCATACTCGACGGACTGGATATCCAGTTGGAACAAGTGCAGGAATTCTCCGTATTGCATACTTCCGTCCGCGAAGCACACGGCTTTGCGCAGGCAGGCGGTGTGATGGGAGCAGTCAAAGCTTATCTGAAAGAGGAAGCGGAGAAGATTAATGCGATACAGGTATCGGACATCAACAAGAAGAACATTGCCCTGCTACGTGCTTGCGCCAAGACAGGAAAAGCTGCCGGACAGTTTATCGAAGTGATGGCTTGCGAAGGCGGATGTATCACCGGGCCAAGTACGCACAATGATATTGTTTCAGGACGTCGCCAACTGGCACAAGAGCTTCTCAAACGGAAAGAGAGCTATGAAACAATGGATAGATAAACTCCGACAGGAAAGAACGCTCCGGCAGGAAGAGTTCCGGCAACTGTTGACCGGATGTGACGCAGAAACCCTGCGAACCATCAATGAACAGGCGCGGGAAGTCAGCCTGCTCCACTTCGGCAACAAGGTTTATATCCGCGGACTGATTGAGGTAAGTAATTGCTGCCGGAATAACTGTTATTACTGCGGCATCCGAAAAGGAAACCCGAACATCGAACGCTACCGACTGACGCAGGAAAGCATCCTGGACTGCTGCAAGCAAGGCTATGAACTGGGTTTCCGTACTTTCGTGCTGCAAGGCGGAGAAGACCCTGCCCTGACAGACGACTGGATAGAAAAAACGGTCGCCGCCATCCGGCAGAATTATCCGGATTGTGCTATCACACTGTCGCTCGGTGAAAAGTCGCGCGAAGCGTACGAACGTTTCTTCCGGGCAGGCGCCAACCGCTATTTGCTTCGTCACGAAACTTACAACGAACTGCATTACGGGCAACTGCATCCGGCAGGGATGTCCGGCAAACAGCGTTTGCAATGCTTGCGGGATTTAAAGGACATCGGTTATCAGACGGGGACAGGAATCATGGTAGGCAGTCCTGGGCAAACGGTGGAGCATATCATCGAGGATATCCGGTTTATAGAAAAACTTCGTCCGGAAATGATTGGCATCGGCCCTTTCCTGCCCCACCATGACACGCCTTTTGCCGGATACCCAAGCGGTACGGTGGAACAGACCCTTCTTCTACTGTCCATCTTCCGCCTGATGCACCCGTCCGCATTAATTCCGGCAACAACGGCACTGGCTACGCTCGCTCCCGACGGCAGGGAACGTGGAATACTGGCAGGCGCGAATGTGGTAATGCCCAACCTGTCGCCCCGGGAAGAACGGAAGAAATATGAATTATACAATGACAAGGCTTCACTCGGAGCGGAATCCGCCGAAGGACTGGCTATGCTGCAAAAGCAGTTGAACGCTATCGGCTACAGGATTTCCACCGAAAGAGGAGACTTTTCCAGTGGTTAACAGGATAGTGATTAGTGATTAACGCCATGTGGTAACACAGCTATGCAGTAATAGAACTCAGCTAATCACTAATTCAGTCATCACCCATCACAAAGCCCATTAATCACTAACCACTAATCACTAAAAAATGAACTACCAAGCAAATTCATCAAAAGCAGAAGAATTTATCCACCACGAAGAGATTCTGGATACACTGGAATACGCACAAAACAACAAGGATAACCGTGCACTGATTGAACAACTTATTGAAAAAGCTGCCCTGTGCAAGGGACTGACCCACCGTGAGGCAGCCGTCCTGCTGGAATGCGACCAACCTGACCTGATAGAACGTATCTTTCATCTCGCCAAAGAAATCAAACAGAAGTTCTACGGCAACCGCATCGTCATGTTCGCGCCGCTTTACCTGTCGAATTATTGCGTAAACGGCTGTATATACTGCCCGTACCACGCCAAGAACAAAACGATTGCACGTAAGAAACTGACACAAGAAGAAATCCGACGGGAAGTGATTGCCTTGCAGGATATGGGACACAAACGCCTTGCCCTCGAAGCCGGAGAGCATCCGGCACTGAACCCGATAGAGTATATCCTCGAATCTATCCGGACGATTTACAGTATCAAGCATAAGAACGGCGCGATAAGGCGGGTGAATGTCAACATCGCCGCCACCACCGTAGAAAACTACCGCCGTTTAAAAGAAGCGGGCATCGGCACTTATATCTTATTCCAAGAAACTTACCATAAGGAAAACTACGAAACGCTCCACCCTACCGGCCCGAAAAGCAACTACGCTTATCATACCGAAGCTATGGACCGCGCCATGGAAGGGGGAATTGACGATGTAGGGATAGGCGTACTTTTCGGTTTGAATACATACCGGTACGATTTTACAGGCTTGTTGATGCATGCCGAGCACTTGGAAGCCCGGTTCGGTGTAGGACCGCATACTATCAGTGTGCCGCGTATTTGCTCGGCGGATGATATTGACGCGGGAGATTTCCCGAACGCCATTTCCGATGAGATATTCAGCAAGATTGTAGCAGTTATCCGCATTGCGGTTCCCTATACGGGAATGATTATCTCCACACGCGAGTCGCAGGAATCCCGGAAAAAGGTGCTCGAACTGGGGATTTCACAAATCAGCGGCGGTTCGCGTACCAGTGTAGGCGGATATGCTGAAAAAGAACTGCCCGACAATAACTCCGCCCAATTTGATGTAAGTGATACGAGGACATTGGACGAGGTAGTAAACTGGTTACTCGAACTTGGCTACATCCCCAGTTTCTGTACGGCATGTTATCGGGAAGGACGGACGGGCGATCGCTTTATGGCGCTCGTAAAATCCGGTCAGATAGCAAATTGCTGCGCACCGAACGCATTAATGACTTTGAAAGAATACCTGGAAGATTATGCTTCGGAAGATACTCGCCAAAAAGGGGTAAGGCTCATCCTAAATGAAACGGAACGAATCCCCAACCCCAAAATCAGAGAAATAGCCATCCGAAACCTCAAAGCCATCGCCGAAGGCAAAAGAGACTTTAGATTTTAGTGATTAATGCGCAGCCCGTTAATCACTAATCACTAACAAACTAATCACTAATAAACATGAGCTTGACAGATACTCCCAACGCTAACAGACTTCACATAGCCCTTTTCGGCAAACGAAACAGCGGCAAGTCTTCTCTTGTAAATGCGCTGACAGGACAGG
The DNA here is from genome assembly GCF_042854785.1 of Bacteroides sp. f07. Taxonomy (NCBI): domain Bacteria; kingdom Pseudomonadati; phylum Bacteroidota; class Bacteroidia; order Bacteroidales; family Bacteroidaceae; genus Bacteroides; species Bacteroides sp. f07. Next base: position 3,271,820 of record NZ_BAABXI010000001.1, read on the forward strand.
ATACCGCCATCGTCTCGGATACGCCCGGAACAACAACCGACCTTGTTTCCAAGGCAATGGAAATTCATGGCATCGGTGCTTGTCTTTTTACCGATACTCCGGGATTCGACGACGAGGGGGAACTTGGCGAAATGCGTATCGCCCGGACATTGAAGGCGATTGAGAAGACGGATATTGCACTACTGCTTTGTGAAGATGATTCAACTTCTTGCAAAAACGAAAAGTTGAAGTCACCGGAAGATGAAATGTTGAAGCTACTGAAAGAGAAGAATATCCCTGTCATCCTGATACTGAACAAAATTGATATACGCGAAAACACTGAGGCGGTGGCCGCACGTATTGAGCTACAATATAACCAGCGCCCGTTGCTTGTCAGCGCAAAAGAAGGAACAGGGATTGAAGAAATCCGACAGGCGATTCTTAAAAAGCTCCCTTTGGACTTCGGTCTGCAGAGTATCACCGGAGAACTTGTCGCTGAGAATGACCTCGTGTTACTAGTCATGCCACAGGATATTCAGGCTCCTAAAGGCAGGCTCATTCTGCCGCAGGTACAGACTATCCGTGAACTGCTGGACAAGAAATGCCTTGTAATGACTTGTACTACCGATAAATTTCCGGAAACCTTACAGGCTCTTGCCCGTCCGCCGAAGTTAATCATCACCGATTCACAAATCTTTAAAACCGTCTACGAGCAGAAACCGGAAGAAAGTAAACTGACTTCTTTCTCTGTTCTCTTTGCGGGATACAAAGGGGATATTCATTATTATGTAGAAAGTGCTGCCGCCATTGAAAGCCTGACGGAATCGTCGCGCGTACTGATAGCGGAAGCCTGTACACATGCTCCCCTTTCCGAAGACATCGGAAGAGTGAAACTCCCACGCCTGTTACGAAAAAGAATCGGAGAGAAACTGCAGATTGATATTGTAGGCGGAACGGATTTCCCACAGGATTTGACTCCTTATTCTTTAGTCATTCATTGCGGAGCATGTATGTTCAACCGCAAGTATGTGCTCAGCCGCATTGAACGTGCACGTAAGCAACATATCCCCATGACGAATTACGGAGTGGCCATTGCCTACCTCAATGGGATACTTGAACAAATTGAATATTAAAAAAGGAAGTTATTTAGTTGTATGCTAAGAACATATTCCTTACATTTGTCTTACTATATTATTAATCCCTTTATTAACTTACAACACATGAAAAAGAAAGGAATGGCCTTTGCCATTTTACTGGCAACCGGGACTGCTTTTCAGGTCCGGGCACAAGAGAGACTGACGAGCTACAAAGTAAGAAATGCTATCGAAGTACGTACTCCCGTTATGAACGACAGCATTAACCCGAAAGGAGAAAAACACTCCGTGAAAATGTTGCTCAAGACTCCGGTAGTACTGGATTTGCCGGATGCGCCAATGCAGTCATTGACTGTTGATACGGCAGGTTATCTGAGTCTGGAAAAAGCGGAGAAAAACAATAAACTCTACCTGCTGAAAACGCAAATACGTGCAGAACGCTTCCTCAAAGGGAAGCTGAAGGTCACTTCTCCCGTCCGCTGGGAAGTCTTTATCGATGGAGTTTCCAAGCAGACAAAAGATGCTGCCGAAGACAGTATCACTTCTGCCTCTTCCCGTGAAATAGCTATCAGCATGGAGCCTGAACGTGATTATGAGATTACTTTCAAACTACTTTCCGCTTCGGAAGACAAAGTTGCCCCTACCTTGAAATGTGAACTGATTAAAGACGGGAAATTCAAAGAGATTGCCTGCACGCTTGCTCCCGACGCCAAGCAACGTTTCTCGCTTGACAATACCGTATATGGCAACCGGACGATTTCTGTCGCCATCTCTCCCAGCGGAAAGTATTTATTAACCCGCTACTGGAATAATCATTCCGCCAAACGTTCGCGCACTTATTGCGAACTCAGCGACTTGAAAACCGGAAAAGTTCTTTTGGATAATGTAAGGGATGGCATGCGATGGATGCCGAAAAGTGACAAGCTGTATTATACCGTCACTGCCCTAAGCGGAAACGACGTAATCGCACTCGACCCTGCCACTCTTCGCGAAGAGGTTATTTTAAAAGGAATTCCCGAACAAAGTTTCACCTGGTCACCCAATGAAGATTTCCTTATTTATTACCCCAGGGAAGAAGGGAAAAATGAGACAGGGGCTCTCCGCCGCATTGTAAGTCCGGCAGACCGGATTCCCAATACCCGGGGACGCAGTTTCCTGGCTAAGTATGACATTGCCAACGGAGTTTCCGAACGGCTGACTTACGGCAATCACAGCACCTACTTGCAGGATATTTCTCCCGACGGAAAGTATATGGTATACAGCACTTCCAAAGAAAATATCACCCAACGTCCTTTCTCTTTGTCTTCTCTCTATTTGGTAGACTTGGAGACTTTGAAGGTAGATACTCTTTTCCATAACGAAAGATTCCTGGGTGGCGCCAGCTATTCACCGAACGGAAAACAGTTGTTACTGACTGCAAGCCCCGAAGCGTTCGGCGGTATTGGCAAGAACTGCGGCAATCAACCCATTGCCAACGATTTCGACACACAAGCCTTTATCATGGATTTGGCTACACGCAAGATTCAACCGATAACCAAAGACTTCAATCCTACCGTCAGCCCATTGCAATGGAATCGCGGAGACGGTTGCATTTACTTCAACACGGATGACGGCGACTGCAAGAATATCTACCGTTATTCTCCGAAAAACGGTAATTTCGAAAAGTTGAACCTCGAAGTAGATGTTGTCAGCACTTTCACCCTGTCGGAATACAATCCGTCTATCGCTGCTTATATCGGCCAGTCGGATACCAATTCGGGAGTTGCCTATCTCTACGATATGAAGAAAAAGACTTCCCGTTTGCTTGCCGACCCGATGAAACCGATTCTGGATAAAATTGAATTAGGCAAAACCGAACCTTGGAACTTCACGGCTTCGGACGGAACGGTTATCACCGGAAAGATGTGTCTTCCCCCTGACTTCAACCCCAACAAGAAGTATCCGCTAATCGTTTACTACTACGGTGGCACCACTCCTACGACACGCGGCATCGGAAACCCGTACTGTGCCCAACTGTTCGCATCACGTGATTATGTAGTATATGTCATCCAGCCCAGCGGTACTATCGGCTTCGGACAGGAGTTTTCCGCACGCCATGTCAATGCTTGGGGAAAGCGTACTGCGGATGATATTATCGAAGGAACGAAACAGTTCTGCAAGGAACATTCTTTTGTGGATGCGAAAAAAATCGGATGCCTCGGTGCTTCGTACGGTGGATTTATGACTCAATATCTGCAAACTCAGACCGATATTTTCGCTGCTGCCGTATCCCATGCTGGTATCAGTGACGTGACGAGCTATTGGGGAGAAGGTTATTGGGGATATTCATACAATGCTATTGCGGCTGCCGACAGTTATCCCTGGAATAACCCGGAACTGTTTACCAAACAAGGCTCCCTGTTCAATGCCGACAAGATTAACACTCCGTTATTATTGCTGCATGGCACAGTGGATACGAATGTACCCATCGGAGAAAGTATCCAGCTTTTCAATGCGCTGAAGATATTAGGCAAGACCGTAGAGTTTATCACAGTGGATGGCGAAAACCATTTCATTTCAGATTACGACAAGCGTATCAAATGGCACAATTCTATCATGGCATGGTTTGCACGCTGGCTACAAGACCGTCCCGAATGGTGGAATGAGTTATATCCGGAACGTCATCTGTAATCCTGATTGTAACTCCGTTATCATCTTCCATCTACAAATTCCGAAACGTACAATCTCTTAAATAATAAAGGTGTCGCTGATTCTACATTCAACGACACCTTTTATTATATTATCAATTTATCCTATAATTGTCCCTGCTTATTTCTTCACAGCAGCAATCAACTCTTCTGCCGAAACAAGATTCTGTTCTCCTGTCTCCATATTCTTCAACATCACCTTTCCTTCGTTCATCTCGTTTTCGCCGACAATGGCTACAAACGGAATATTCTTCGCATTGGCATAGCTCATCTGCTTCTTCATCTTCGCAGCATCCGGGAAAATCTCCGCACGGATATCGGCAGCGCGCACTTTAGCCAGAATTCCCATAGAGAAAGCAGCTTCCTTTTCACCGAAGTTGATAAACAGGATTTCCGTTCCGTTCACGGCTTCTTTCGGATAAAGGTCGAGTTGGTTCAAGACGTCGAAGATACGGTCTGCACCGAAAGAGATGCCGACACCCGAAACTCCTGCCATACCGAATACACCGGTCAGGTTGTCATAACGACCGCCACCTGTGATACTTCCGATTTGTACATCCAGTGCTTTTACTTCAAAAATAGCACCTGTATAATAGTTCAGTCCGCGAGCCAGCGTCAGGTCGAGTTCGATTTCATTCTTCAATCCCATTGCTTCCAATGTATTCAGAATAAATTCGCTTTCTTCCACTCCCTTCAACCCTACTTCACTGGCTGACAGTACTTCTTTCAATGTCGCGAGCTTCTCCGCATTTGTTCCGCTGAGAAGGATTATCGGCTGCAACTTGGCGATAGCCTCATCACTGATACCCTTATCTCTCAACTCGGCATTCACATTATCCAGTCCGATTTTATCCAGTTTGTCTATCGCTACGGTGATGTCGACAATCTTATCCGATTCGCCGATAATCTCTGCAATGCCGGAAAGAATCTTACGGTTATTAATCTTAATACATACACGGATATTGAAACGGCTGAATACCGTGTCAACAATCTGCATCAATTCCACTTCGTTCAGCAATGAATCACTGCCTACCACGTCAGCGTCGCATTGATAAAATTCGCGATAACGTCCTTTCTGCGGACGGTCGGCACGCCACACGGGCTGAATCTGATAGCGCTTGAACGGGAAAGTGATTTCATCACGGTGCATCACCACATAGCGGGCAAAAGGCACTGTCAAGTCATAACGCAATCCTTTCTCACAAAATTTGCTTGCCAGCTTCGCAGCATTACGGCTCAACAATTCTTCGTCAGTGATACCGGAGAAATAATCTCCAGAGTTCTGAATCTTAAAGAGTAGCTTATCTCCTTCGTCACCGTATTTTCCCATCAGTGTGGAAAGCATCTCCATCGACGGAGTCTCTATCTGTTGGAAACCATACAAATGATATACGTCACGAATCGTATTGAATATATAATTACGCTTCGCCATCTCTACCGGCGAAAAGTCACGAGTTCCTTTAGGAATACTTGGTTTTGCTGCCATAATATTACTGTTTATAATTTTAATTGCGCAAATTTACTGCAAATTTCCGAGCAACGCTTGCATATATCTGAAAAAATGCTCAATATTGTACCCCAAGTTATGCAAAACTTTCCAAACAGAGAGCGGCATTACACTTTTGGAAACTTTAAAGACCGGAAATATGATGAATACAACTACTATGTGCCCGATAAAAAAGACGAAAATTCTTTTTATTACTGCTTCACTTTTGGCAATGCCGATACTGGCACAAAACAATATCCAGAATACCCCGCCCTTCAAAAGTACCCGCACTACGGTACATCAGGCTATACAAAAAGATACCGCATGGGCAGCAGGTGCCGTTGTCGACCAGATTCATTTTGTAAGATATGACCGTAACGGACGGAAGATAGCAGAGAACTCACTAAAGCCGGACGGAAGTGCCGACAGTAAGATAATCTTCGTTTACGATAAAGCCGGGAATGTAATAGAGGAAGTCATCGCCTCTATCAAAAAAGGCGGAGTCAGCGATGTATATCAATATCATTATGACGCACAAGGCAGGATGGACGGTAAGAAGAAACTTAATGCCCAACGGACTGTAGTAGGAATAGACACTATTATACGCAACGAAGCCGGGCTAATCATACAAAGAATCCATGCAGGAGTAATCTACTCTCCTTCAAGAGAATCCAAAGAAAGAACATACCGTGAAGCGGTGAATATCCTCTACAACGATGAAGGGCAGGTCACGGAAGTCATTGAAGAAAGTACGCTGAACAAGAATGGCAATCCCGGCAACCGGAAACTGCAAAAAAAAGACACAATACCATTAAAGCCTTACTCGGAAGGGAAGTTTGCACGATATAAAGCTCCTAAAAGCAAAAGAGTGGATATGTCCTATGACCAGTACGGCAACTGGATTAAACGTATAGAATACAATGGTGCCAACCCGGAATATATCGTCATGCGTACCATCGAATATGCCGGAACGGAAGATACGGACTGGAAAGCACTGTTGCTCCAAGGAAAAGTGAAAACCGTACACCAGACTTCGTACATAGCGCTTCCCAACGGTCCCGACATCATCAACAGAGGACAGAAGAAAGGGAACTTCTTCATCTGTAAATTTGATAAGGACGGACGAAAGACGATGGTTTCACATTTCTCGGATACAGGCATACCGAAAGGTACTACCGAATATGTATATGACGCTAATGGGAACGTAGAGAAGGAAATAGAAAAACTACCCAATGCCAAAATAGAAAGCACTTCGTTGTTGACGTACAACGATGACGGCAGAGTGAAAAGTAAATCCTTGATGGATGCCAACAATGAAATGCTGCGCAAGACAATTTTCCGTTATGACGGAGAAGGCAATTGTATTGCAGAATTATGCTTCGGCAAAGACGGTTCAAAATACAGCGATGTCCGCAACCAATACGACCCATACGGTAATCTGATTATGAAACAAATACTGGTTGCCCCGGCGGAAGCCAAGGGGACGGAATTTCAACCGATAACCCGCATATGGAATACCAAAGGCAGAATCGTTGAGGAAAAAACAGGTACTCCCGGAAACGAACGGAGTTATACTTATCAATACAGTACCCGTGGAGAAGTTATTTCCGGCACGGAAGCGATAAACAATGAGCCACCTGTAAAATTCGTATATAAATTCTATAATGACAAGCATGGCAACTGGAAAAAGCGCATCAAGTTTATTGATGACAAACCTGTATTATACGAAGAAAGAGAATATACTTATTACGAATGAACAGAAATAAAGAATAAAATTCAACATATAAAACAAAACGTCTCCATAGCATTTCAAGTCTATGGAGACGTTTTGTTTTATATAGAGGGAGCCGTGCAAAACCTACATACTCCCTTTTTTTAGTCTCTTCTACCCATGAAAATCATGATGTAGTAAACCAATGTAGCCAATGAGCCCAATGCAGCAACTACATACGTATAAGCAGCGGAACGAAGAGCATCTTCTGCCTGTGCATGATTATACGAGTTAGTAATACCGGACGAGCTCAGCCAAACGAGTGCACGCTTACTTGCATTGATTTCCACCGGCAGCGTGATAAAACTGAACAGGGTAGTCATAGCAAACAGAATAATACCTGCCAACAGCAATTGCGGGAAACTGTTTATTAACAAGATACCACCCAACAATACCCATGTCATAATGGAAGACGCAAAGTTCACAACCGGAACCAACGCACTACGCATTTTCAACGGGGCATACATACGTGCATGCTGCACAGCGTGTCCACATTCATGTGCTGCCACGGCAGCCGCCATTATGCTATTACTTTCATAGACCCCTTCACTCAAATTCACTGTTTTATTAGTAGGGTTGTAGTGGTCGGTCAATCTGCCCGGAGTATGTGTAACCTGTACATCATAAATTCCATTGTCATGCAACATTTTCAAAGCTACATCGCGTCCTGTCATGCCATTCCCTGTAGGAATCTTGGAATACTTCTTGAACTTGTTCTGCAAATTCATCTGTACCAGCCAACTTACTACGGCAATTCCAATAAATAATACCCAATAAGACATCATATACTTTTCATTTTAATTATTACTCTCTATCTCTATAAACAAATTACTTGCCAAAAGTAAGGGGAAACTACCAATGTCAGGATAGTTTCCCCTTGCTTTTATGAAGAATTATCTAAAAATTAGTCAATTGTAAGTTCTACTACATAGTCAATATCTTTCGGCACATCGGCAAACTCCAGCAAAACACCTGCTTTCGTTTTGGTAAAGCGAACCGGAGACTGGTCTTTGAACAACACCGCTTTCTTCACTTTCTTATCTGTCAAAGGCAGGAACAACGCTTTATCTTCCAGATTGAGGATATGCACATAAAGTTTATTACCTTTCTGCGTCGTCACTCCCCAGTCGTGCGGAGCAACCGCACCGCTACGTGTTCCGTAGATAGTTTCGCCATACTGCTTCATCCACTCTCCCATTTCCGCCAAACGTTCTACTGCCACCGCTGGAAGCTCCCCATCGGGCTGAGGGCCGATATTCATCAAAAGATTGGCATCCTTACCGGCTGCCTTCACCAAGTAATGAATCAGTGTTTTCGTAGACTTATAGTTCTGGTCGGTAATCTTATATCCCCACATACCGTTCATCGTTTCGCAAGTCTCCAACGGCAGATGGCTTACATCCTGTCCGGAAAGTCCCGCTGAATTTTCACCGGGCAGGTCACGTTCGAAAATCTGAATATCTTCCCCCGCAAAAGGCACCTGATGATGATTATTGCCGACAAGGCATCCGGGTTGGAGTTTATGAATCAATGCGTATTGTTCAGGCAACTCCCAGTCGAAATTTTTGTTCCTGTCCTGATCCCACCATCCATCAAACCAAATAGCGCCTATCGGACCGTAGTTTGTCAACAGTTCCGTCAATTGATTATTCATGAATTGATAATAGCTTTTCCAATCTCCTTTCGGATTCGGGCGTCCCGTTCCCCGTCCTGTACGTCCCCAGGGATAATCTTCGCGCATCCAGTCGAGATGTGAATAGTAGAAATGAAGCTTGATTCCATGCTTCGCACAAGCGGCTGCCAGTTCCTTCACGATGTCACGCTTGAAAGGAGTCGCTTTCACTACATTATAATCCGAATATTTGGTATCGAACATGGAAAATCCCTCGTGATGGCGGGTAGTGAAACAGATATATTTCGCTCCCGAAGCCTTGATAACCTCCACCCATTTGTCCGCATCAAACTTGGAAGGATAGAAGCCGCCTGCCAGTTTGGCATATTCCTTATAATTCAGATTATTGTTTGTCATAGTCCACTCACCGGTAGCGAGCATGGCATACAATCCCCAATGAAGGAAAATACCAAACTTATTGTCCTGAAATTCCTGACGTGCTTTCAGATTCTCTTCGGTGGGTTGGTAAGAAGAGGACTGTGCAAATGCACTAACGCCCATTGCGAGCAATAAAAGAAAAGTAATAAAACGTGTTTTCATACGCGCGATTATTTATGTGTATTAAAAAATAGATAACAAAAGGTCTGAACAAGAAAGGCGGAGATAAAAAAAACTCCGCCTTCCCTCTATATAATTACCAGATTGTTATTCTTCAGTATAACGTTCGATAGTCTGTGCCCTGTCCGGTCCAACAGATACAATCTTGATTTCCACACCAAGCTGTTCTTCCAGGAAAGTCAGATAAGCGTTGAATTCTTCCGGAAATTCATCTTCGCTCTGCATCTTCGTCATATCAGTCTGCCAGCCCGGAAGTTCCGCATATACAGGTTCCACGCCGTCAGTGATATCGTACGGGAAGTAATCAATTTCCTCGCCATCCAGTTTGTAAGCCACACAAGCTTTGATTGTATCGAAAGTATCGAGCACATCGCTCTTCATCATAATCAATTTGGTTACGCCGTTTATCATAACGGAATACTTCAACGCTACCAGGTCAATCCATCCGCAACGACGTTTACGTCCTGTCACCGAACCGAACTCATGTCCCAATGTACACATCTTGTCACCGGTTTCGTCAAACAATTCTGTCGGGAACGGTCCTGCACCTACACGCGTACAATAAGCCTTGAAGATACCATACACTTCTCCGATACGGTTGGGAGCCACTCCCAGTCCGGTACAAGCACCTGCGCAAACAGTATTGGAAGAAGTCACAAACGGATACGAACCGAAATCAATATCGAGCATAGTACCCTGAGCACCCTCACAAAGAACGCTCTTGCCATCCTTCAACAGGTTATTCACTTCATGTTCGCTGTCTACGAAATGGAATTGCTTCAGATATTCGATGCCTTCCAACCATGCCTTTTCCAGTTCCGTCAGGTCATACTCATAGTTCAGACTCTTCAAGATTTGTTCGTGGCGTGCTTTTGCAGCAGCATATTTCTGTTCGAAGTTGTGAAGGATATCACCTACACGGACACCATTACGGCTAACTTTATCCGTATAAGTAGGGCCGATCCCCTTACCGGTAGTTCCTACTTTTGCGTCCCCCTTGGCAGCTTCGTAAGCAGCATCGAGGATGCGGTGTGTAGGAAGAATAAGATGAGCTTTCTTTGAAATGTGCAAACGTTCTTTCAACGGATGGCCTGATGCTTCAAGCGCCTCGGCCTCTGCTTTGAACAGTGCCGGGTCAAGTACCACACCGTTACCGATGATGTTTACCTTGTTTCCCTGAAAAATACCGGAAGGAATAGAACGAAGCACATACTTCTGTCCCTCGAACTCAAGTGTATGACCGGCATTCGGGCCGCCCTGGAAACGGGCAACCACATCGTACTTAGGTGTTAAAACGTCGACTACTTTTCCTTTACCTTCGTCGCCCCATTGTAATCCTAAAAGAACATCTACTTTCATCTTTATTTTTTATTGTTGTTATTAACTTTCTTCTTTTTGTTAGCTCTGTCGCACTTGCTGCATATTCCATATATATATAAGGAATAATGCGAAAGTTGGAAACGGCTTAATTTCGTATTTTCAATGGCATGCTGCAAATCCTCGTTCTGAAACTCGGTCACTTTACCGCATTGCGTACATATCTGGTGATGATGTGTCTCGCGGTTATATGATTTTTCGTATTGGGAGGAAGTTCCGAATTGGTGCTTGATGACCAGCCGTGCATTGATAAGAAGAATAATGGTATTGTAGAGGGTTGCCCGGCTTACCCGGAAATTCTCCTGGTCCATCATCCGCGAATAGAGCATATCGATATCGAAATGACCGTCGATAGAATAGATAGTATCGAGTATGGCGTAGCGCTCAGGAGTCTTACGATGCCCGTTCGCTGTGAGATATTCCGTGAATATCTGCCTTACTGTATCTTTCACGTTTTGAGTTTCCATCATCAGCCAAAATTAGCGCGAACAAAGTTAAGCCTTTTTTGCGGAACGCAAAAGGATTTCTTTGATATTTATCAGAGTAGTCATTCTGTCTCCGCTTTCACCATATTATAAAGCATCCGCTCACCTTCTACCGAGGAATCAGCCATTCCTTCCACCAGACGGCATATCTGGAAAGCGTGCTCTTCACTATGCTGCATATATTTCCGGATCACCAGCAAAGCCGCATTCCTCACATGATAACTCTCGGAATGGACGTTGCACATAGCCTGATCGAGCAGTTCGCCGGAAGCCCGTTCGGTCATATCCCCTTTCTTCATCAGCAGCCGGGCAGCAGTCAGGAAACCACAGGTCTGCACATACTCGCGCTCATCGGCAATCCAGTGAAAAGACTTGGCGGGAGCATACGGCAGATTCTGGAACAGGTTCATACAAGTCAGCTCCGCGATTTCGATATTCCGGATGTCTTCCACCCAAATATCAGCAATCTCGGGATAGAAAGTCTCAATCGGTTGAAGCATGGCTGCCAGAATCTTACATTCCCGAATCTCCTCTTTCCACAAGGCTTGCGCCAGATCGTGATTCTTTTCGTAGCCTTCGGCAATCATTTTGATACGGGGCAGTTCCACTCCGAAATTGAGTTTGTACACCAGCCCTTTTTCACGCATACTTTGGGACACAGCCCCGTTCATTGAGAGACGGAGCTGTGTTTTGATATCTTTAAGTTGTTCTTTAATATCCATTTTCAGATTAGTTGTTTACTGAAGGAAGCGGAGAGTAATCCTTGCTGTAACGCAGCATTTGTTCCACATACCCTTCATCATAAGCCACCGTGACATCGGTAATGTTTCCATTCTCGTCTGTCACCAATTCATATTTCGGATTTACGAAACCTTTATATGGAGCCAGATTCAGTTTCTTATAACGCTCCAATATTTCAGCATGCAAAGCCGGGTCTACCTTTACAGCGTAATTTTCTACTAAGGAGCGGGCTGCTTCGAAGTCGCCTGTCGACTTGATACGCTGAATTTCGGCGAGCAATTCACCGAACAGCTCACGTACTTTCTCATAGTCATTGATAACGACATATGTCTTTCCGTCTTTCTTCACCAGTTCCACTACCTTGTCGGCTGCCCCCTTCTCGAATACCCAACGGGCGATTAACTGGCGGTTACGCATATGAGCTTCTTCCACCGTATTTCCCGGTTCGATACGTACCAACTGTGTCATCAGACCGTTCATCAGATACGTATAATACTGAGCCTTGTAAGCTTCGGGAGAAGAGAGAAGCTTCAGTTCCACCAGTTTCGGGTCAGCCACGTAATACAAACCGAACAAGTCGGCACGCGCTTCTTCAATCGTAGAGCCGTAAGCCTTCAGTGCGTCAGGGTCTACCCCCGGAAGCAGCTTGCCGGAACCGTGTCCCAGACATTCGTGCAAGTCTGTGTGCAGTTCATCCGTCAGGTCGGCATAAGTATCAATCAATTGTCTTTCCGTATCGCTGTAAACAAACTCTTCATTGAATCCGTTTCCGTGAGCCGCCTTGTTATAGGCATCCGTGATATTGCCGATAGTCACCGACTTGGAACCGTGATGTGCACGAATCCAGTTGGCGTTCGGCAGGTTGATGCCGATAGCAGTTGCCGGATAAAGATCCCCTGCAAGGATAGCGGCAGTGATAACTTTTGCCGATACACCTTTCACTTCGTCTTTCTTGAAAGCCTTGTCCACCGGCGAATGATCCTCGAACCACTGCGCGTTGCTGCTGATAATCTCCGTGCGGTGTGTAGACTCCATATCCTTGAAGTTCACCAATGATTCCCAGCTAGCCTTCATTCCCAGCGGGTCACCATAGCTTTCCGTGAATCCGTTCACAAAGTCGATTCGCGAATCCAAATCTTTCACCCAAAGGATGGCATATTCGTCGAAATCTTTCAGGCTGCCGGTTTCATAGAACTGAATCAGCTTGGAGATAACCGCTTTCTGTGCGTCGTTCTCCGCTACCCCTTCGGCTTTCTTCAACCAATAAACGATTTTCTCAATAGCCTGCGTATAGAGTCCGCCTACCTTCCATACTTTTTCCTGCAACTTACCGTTCTCTTTCACCAAACGGCTGTTCAGACCATACGAAACCGGAGTTTCATCTTTCGGATCTTTCATCGCATTATAGAAATCTTCCGCTTCTTTCTGCGTCACTCCGTCATAATAGTTACAAGCGGAAGTCAGTACAAGATCCTCGCCATCCGCCTGGTTCACCCGCTTCGGCATGACAGCCGGATCGAAGATGACCGGGAAGAGCTCATCGCAAAGCTGTTCGGCAGTTTGTCCTTCCGCCAACGGAAGCAGTGTGGCGTCAAGCCCGAGTACAGCCTGCTTCAAGAAATCCTGTGAGAATCCGGGTACAAATTTCTCCGTACCATAATGATGATGAATACCATTGGAGAACCATACTCTCTTCAAGTACACTTCCATATTCTTGAAATCAGGAGTCGTTTTATCCCCCTGGTAATTCGTATATACTGCTTCGAGCATCCGGCGGATTCTCAAATTATACTTCCCATTCTGGTCAAACAGAATATCCCTTCCTTCGAGAGCGGCCTCTGTCAGATAATAAATCAGTTCTTTCTGTTTCAGCGTCAGTTCCTCAAATCCGGGGACTTTATAACGCAAAATCTGTAAGTCTGCAAATTGTTCCACTGTATAATCAAATTTATCTGCCTCGGCAGTTGTTGTTTTGGCTCCGCCGCACGATGTCAGAATCGTGGCAGCCACAGCCATTGAAATAAGATGTTTATTCATAATGCTAGTGTTGATTAATTAAATAAGAAAAGGAATTATCTCCAAAATTTTTCATTTAGAGGTAATTCCTTTCAATCAAATTCGGAATGCGCAATTACTTTTTGTTTTCCAAATGTTTTTTGCGGTATCCGTTAGGAGTCTCACCTACGTTCTTGTAAAATGCAGCGTAAAAAGATTGACGATTTGCAAAGCCAACCATAGCGCTAATCTCTTCCACATTTTTGTCTGCATAACGCTTGTCAGTCAATAAATGCAAAGCATCTTTTACTCTGTATTCATTCAACAGACAAGAATAGTTCATGCCGAAACGTGAGTTTACTACTGCAGAAAGGTAACGAGTGTTCGTTTTAAGCTCTTTCGCCAAGTCTTTCGCTGAATAGTCAGGATCCTTGTACTTCTTCTGTACAACGATAATATTCAGAATCTTGTCATACAACTCGTCTGCCAATTCCGGTCTGATTAATGACCTGTATGCAGCCTTTTTTTCTTTCTTTTCCCTCAAATTGTAGGGACGTTTTTTCGGAGTTTCTTCCGATTTTTTGTTCTCTAAATCACTCATTGAATTAACTGGTTAGGGTTTGTTCATTTGTTAATAATTGCATATTTGCAACGTTACATGTTACAAATGTCTTACTTTTTTTTTAAACACACAATTATTTTGTGCATTTTTTTTCTAATAAAACAATCAAAAACCTTGAAAAAGAGGGAATAAGCCCGAATAATAAGAAACTTTAACCTTTTTATATTTCATCTCGGAAACAGAAATCTACACACTGCGGGAATTGTCAAAGAAAAACGTACCTTTGCAGCCAGTTAAAAACAAGCGTCCATGAGAGAAACTCTAAAAAAGCACTTCGGATACGACAGTTTCCGTCCCCTGCAAGAAGATATAATACGCCACATCCTCGATAAAAAGGATGCATTAGTGCTAATGCCTACCGGTGGGGGAAAATCTATCTGTTACCAACTCCCCGCCTTGCTCAGTGAAGGTACTGCCGTTGTAGTATCCCCGTTGATTTCATTAATGAAAGACCAGGTAGAGGCATTGCTGGCAAACGGAGTTGCCGCCGGAGCGCTGAACAGCAGCAATGATGAAACTGAAAACGCCAACCTGCGCCGTGCCTGCATTGAGGGACGATTAAAGCTACTTTACATTTCACCTGAAAAACTGTTGGCGGAAAAAGACTATTTATTGCGAGATATGCATATTTCTCTGTTCGCTATTGATGAAGCCCACTGTATTTCGCAATGGGGACACGACTTTCGCCCGGAATACACTCAAATGGGAGTACTCCACCGGCAATTTCCGCAAGTGCCGATTGTTGCTTTGACTGCCACCGCAGATAAAATCACCCGCGGAGATATTATTCGCCAACTGCATCTTATCGAACCTCGCACCTTCATATCCTCTTTCGACCGCCCCAATATCAGCCTGACGGTAAAGCGCGGGTTCCAGGCAAAGGAAAAGAATAAAGCCATCCTTGAGTTTATTCACCGCCACGAGGGAGCAAGCGGAATCATTTACTGTATGAGCCGTAACAAGACGGAGACAGTAGCTCAGATGTTGCAGAAGCAGGGTATCCGTTGCGGAGTTTATCACGCCGGATTGTCCACTCAACAAAGAGACGAGACGCAGGATGATTTTATCAATGACCGGATTCAGGTGGTATGTGCCACGATTGCTTTCGGAATGGGTATCGACAAGTCGAATGTCCGTTGGGTAATGCACTATAACCTGCCTAAAAGTATAGAAAGTTTTTATCAGGAGATAGGACGCGCCGGACGTGACGGTCTGCCGAGTGACACTGTCTTGTTTTATTCATTGGGAGATTTAATATTGCTGACCAAGTTTGCCACAGAGAGCAGCCAGCAAAACATCAATCTTGAAAAGCTGCAACGTATGCAGCAGTATGCGGAAGCGGACATTTGCCGGAGAAGAATCCTGCTAAGTTATTTCGGGGAAACAACTACCGAAGACTGCGGCAATTGCGATGTTTGTAAAAATCCCCCTCAACGGTTTGACGGCACAGTCATCGTGCAAAAAGCGTTAAGTGCCATCGCACGTGCGGAACAGCAAATCAGTACAGGTGTATTGATTGATATTCTTCGTGGAAACTACTCCGCGGAAGTGACCGGAAAAGGATACCAGGAACTTAAGACTTTTGGTGCCGGGCGCGACATTCCACCTCGTGACTGGCAGGATTATCTGCTCCAAATGCTCCAACTCGGCTATTTCGAGATTGCTTATAATGAGAATAACCATCTCAAGATAACGTCAAGCGGAAGTGATATCCTTTTCGGAAGGACTCAAGCTACATTGGCAGTTATCCACCATGAGGAAACAGCTACCCGAAAAGGAAAAAAGAAAAAAGTGGTTATCGCCAAAGAGCTTCCTTTCGGTGCGGCAGGCGGCGAAAGCGAAGATTTGTTCGAAGCATTGCGCGGATTGAGAAAACAGCTTGCCGACCAGGAAGGCTTGCCCGCCTATATTGTATTGTCGGACAAGGTCTTGCATCTGCTCAGCATTTCACGTCCTACCACTATTGAAGAATTCGGAGAAATCAGCGGTATCGGGGAATATAAAAAGAGGAAATACGGAAAAGATTTCGTCAAGCTGATTAAGCAGTTCGTGGAATAAAAGAATAACATCACTTACACTGTTGAAGTTGCCCATGCAAATCGGCAGGTGGCACTCCCAAAGATATTGCTTTCTCAAAATCCGTTTTTGCCAATGCTTTCTTCTTTTGAGCCAGATAGATATTCCCGCGCAACAGATAGGCATCTGCCGATGACGCATCCAGCCGGATAGCTTCTTCCAAATCCACCAATGCCAAATCGTCGTGCTTCATCTCACGCTCCACGTCGGCACGGGCAATGTAAAGTGTTGCATCGTCAGGGCTTTCCACAATCATCTTGTTCAGAATCTCAAGAGCTTCACGGAATTTCCCTTCTTTCTGATCCAAGGTGGCCAGTCCGAGCCGACCGCTATAACTCTGAGGAGCAATCTCCAACAAACGGTTATAATCGATCCGTGCAGCCGGATAATCCCTGCGAACCACATAAATATATGCGCGCATCAACAACGCTTCCTTGTTCTTTTTATCCTCATCAAGCACCTGGCAGTAATCCGTGTAAGCCCTATCCGTCTTTCCCATCTCCATATAAATAGCGGCACGGTCAAGCAAAATAGGAACTGCCAACGGAGCAAAGTTCAGTGCAAAAGAATAAGATTCGAGCGCTTTGTCGAACTCTCCCATCCGACGCTGCACCAAGCCCAGATTAGAAAAAAGCAACGCATTCTTTGCATTCTTCGGTTCCATCTTCAAAGCCTTGATCAGAAGCTCTTCGGCTTGGGGAAGACTATCGTTCTCAATACATTCGATTGCTTTTTCAGACAACTGCTGATAAGTCTGCGCACAGATGGCAACCGGAAAACAAAAGAGTAATGCTATAATAATTCTTACCATATAATTCGGGGTATAATTAATGAATCAGTCCAACGGATACGCGTCAAATGCAAACAACTCGGTAGACAGATAACGCTCTCCCGTATCAGGTAACAACGCTACGATTTTTTTGTTCTTGAATTCCGGACGCTGTGCCAACTGGCGGGCTGCATACACCGCCGCACCCGAAGATATTCCGGCCAGCAAACCTTCCGTAGTTGACAGTTCACGTCCCGTACGAATCGCTTCATCATCGGGCACACCGATTACTTCATCCACCACAGAAGCATCATACAGTTTCGGAATAAAATTCGCCCCGATTCCCTGAATATGGTGTGGAGCTGCCTGCCCCCCTTCCAATATAGGAGATGCTGCCGGTTCCACCGCTACTATATAGACATTCGGGTTATGTCTCTTCAATGCACGGGCCACACCGCAAACCGTTCCGCCCGTACCTACTCCGGCAACAAAAACCGCCACTTCACCATCCGTATCCCGCCATATTTCTTCCCCCGTCGTACGCTCATGCGCAGCGGCATTGGCAGGATTCTCAAACTGTTGCAGAATCACCGATCCGGGAATACTGTCGCGCAACTCCTCTGCCTTGGCAATGGAAGCAGCCATCCCGCCCGGTCCGTCCGTCAACACAATTTCCGCACCGAGTGCTTTCAACAGGTTCCGGCGTTCCAGGCTCATCGTCTCAGGCATGGTCAATATCAGATGATACCCTTTGATGGTAGCCACCATCGCCAGTCCGACACCCGTATTTCCACTTGTCGGTTCAATAATTGTTGCACCGGGCTTCAATGCTCCGCGTGCTTCAGCATCCTCAATCATCGAAAGAGCCACCCTGTCCTTCACACTTCCCGCCGGATTGAAAGACTCCAGTTTGGCAATAATATTTTGTTCGAGACCATACTTTTCGCTATAACCGGAAAGTTCCATCAAAGGGGTATTCCCCACTAAATCTGTCAGTTTCTTTGCAATCTTTGCCATTTCACTACTTCATTTTTGTCACATATCGGGCAAAGATATGGAAAAAAAGGTATGTTTTACATCACATCATAAGAAAGATAAAGAAAAGTATAGTAACTTTGTATCCGTTCAATCTTTTTAAGTTTACAGATATGAAAAAGAGAATCATACAATTTCTCACGACCTATTTTTTATTTGTTCTTCTATTCGTTCTTCAAAAACCGTTCTTCATGGTTTACTACCATGACCTATATAATGAGGTGTCTTTCGGCGATTATTTCAGTGTCATGTGGCACGGCCTGCCGTTGGACTTATCCCTCGCAGGCTATCTCACCGCCATTCCGGGACTGATACTCATAGCTTCCGCCTGGACCCAATCGCCCATCCTGCGGCGCATCCGCCAAGGCTACTTCGGATTAATCGCTTTCGTCATGGCTTGCCTCTTTATCATCGACCTGGGATTGTACGGTTTCTGGGGATTCCGTCTCGACGCCACCCCCATTTTCTACTTCTTCTCTTCGCCCAAAGACGCTATGGCAAGTGTCAGCTTCTGGTTTGTCCTGCTAGGCATACTGGCAATGCTTATCTATGCCGCCCTCTTATACTACATATTCTATATGGTACTTATCCGTGAAAGAAAACCGTTGAAAATACCTTACCGGCGACAAAATGTCTCTCTCGCACTCCTGTTGCTGACAGCCGCCCTTTTCATCCCTATCCGTGGCGGTTTCACCGTATCGACCATGAATCTGAGCAAGGTATATTTCAGTCAGGACCAGCGGATGAACCATGCTGCCATCAATCCGATATTCAGCTTTATGTATTCCGCCACCCATCAGACCAACTTCGACAAACAATACCGCTTCATGGATCCGAAAGTGGCGGACGAACTATTTGCAGAAATGACCGACAAACCTGTCGCAGCGACAGACAGCATCCCACAATTATTAAATACCCAACGCCCTAATATCATCTTTATCATTCTCGAAAGTTTCTCCACACACTTGATGGAAACTTTCGGCGGACAGCCCAACGTAGCTGTCAACATGGATAAATTCGCCAAAGAAGGCATCCTATTCAGTAATTTCTATGCCAACAGCTTCCGCACCGACCGCGGACTGGCATCTATCATCAGCGCTTACCCCGGACAGCCGAGCACCAGTATTATGAAGTATCCCGAAAAGACGGACAAACTTCCCTCTATCCCGCGCAGCCTGAAAAACGCCGGATATAGCCTGGATTATTATTACGGCGGAGACGCGGATTTCACCAATATGCGCTCTTATCTGATGTCTTCCGGCATCGAAAAGATTGTTTGCGACAAAGATTTCCCGCTATCCGAACGTACAGGCAAATGGGGAGCACATGACCATGTCTTGTTCCAACGCCTGCTGAAAGACATGAAGGAAGAAGAACAAAAAGAACCCTTCCTGAAATTTGTACAGACTTCAAGCAGCCATGAACCTTTTGAAGTTCCGTTTCACCGGCTGGATGATAAAGGGCTCAACGCCTTCGCATACGCCGACAGTTGCGTAGGCGACTTTGTCAAACAGTACAAGGAACTTCCACAGTGGAAAAATACCGTATTTGTACTCGTTCCGGATCATCAAGGAGTTTATCCGTATCCGATAGAAAATCCATTGGACGGACAGACTATTCCTCTCATTCTAATTGGAGGTGCAATCAAGGAACCCCGTGTTATAGATACTTACGCCTCACAAATAGATATTGCCGCCACCCTGCTTTCCCAACTGGGATTGCCGCACGATGAATTTACTTTCAGCAAGGATATCATGAATCCGGCATCTCCGCATTTCGGATACTTCACCCGCCCGAACTTCTTCGGTATGGTGACTCCCGAAAACCAGTTGGTATATAATCTGGATGCCAATACCGTACAACTCGATGAAGGCACGGAAAAAGGAGCAAACCTGGAAAAAGGGAAAGCCTTTCTGCAGAAGCTCTATGATGACCTTGCCAAACGATAGGAACAGTGAATAATAGAAGATTTATAAGGTAATATAGGACAATTTCCTATTCTTTATTGTATATTTGCGACGTCTAAAATTTAACAATAAAGCATGATGGTAAATACCGGCCTCATTAAAATCCTGTCAGAGATAGATACAAATATCTTCCTGTTTTTCAATGGTATCCACTCCCCTTTTTGGGATTACTTTATGACCTCCTTCACCGGAAAGATAATCTGGGTACCTATGTACGCTACCATCCTGTATATCCTACTAAAGAACTTTCACTGGAAAGCAGTCCTGTGTTATGTAATAGCTATCGCACTTACCATCACCTTTGCCGACCAAGTGTGCAGCAGCCTTATCCGCCCGGTTGTAGCCCGTCTGCGCCCCGCCAATCTCGAAAATCCGATTGTCGATATGGTATATATCGTAAACGGTTACCGCGGCGGAAGTTACGGATTCCCCTCCTGTCATGCTGCAAATTCATTCGGACTAGCCTTGTATGTGGTATTCACATTCCGCAAACGCTGGCTAAGTCTTTTCATCATAGCGTGGGCTGTCCTTAATTGCTATACCCGCATTTACCTGGGCGTACACTATCCCGGCGATTTACTTGTCGGCGGTATCATCGGCGGATTCGGCGGATGGATGTTCAGTACCATTGCTTATAAAGCGGCTGTATATTTAGAACCATCCACCCGCACAAGAAGGAATGAAATCAAGCAAACGTCAGTCACCATTTATGCAGGACTGTTGACGGTGCTCGGAATCCTTATCTATTCCACGATTAAAAGCTGGTAAAACATAGAGCTATCCTCAAACAGAAAGCCCGGCACCATTTCCGATGCCGGGCTTTCTGTTTTGCTTTATAAGACTTTCTCGATTACCAAAGTTTTATCAAGCCTTTTTGATATAGTCAACAATCCACTGTCCTACTTCTTTCGTACCGTACTTGGCACCACCGGCAACCTGAATTTCCGGTGTACGCACATTCTCGTCCAAAGAAGCATCTACCGCCTTACGAATCAACGCACCCTCTTCCTTCAGGTCGAAATACTCGAACAACATAGCCACGGAAAGAATCTGCGCCAACGGATTAGCAATGTTCAATCCCTTAGCCTGCGGCCATGACCCGTGAATCGGTTCGAATACCGGCGTACTTTCACCCGTAGAAGCGGACGGAAGCAATCCCATAGAACCGCTGATTACAGAACCCTCGTCCGTCAGAATATCACCAAATGTATTCTCGGTAACCATCACATCGAAGAATGCCGGTTCCTGAATCATCTTCATGGCAGCATTGTCCACAAACATATAATCAGTAGTTACTTCCGGATAATCGGGAGCCATTTCCTGTGCAATCTGACGCCACAGGCGCGAAGAAGCAAGCACATTCGCCTTATCCACCACGGTCAGATGTTTCCTGCGTTTCATTGCATATTCAAAAGCCACTTTCAGGATACGTTCGATTTCCGGACGGGTATAGTAATTAGTGTCATAAGCCTTGTCGTTATCCTGATACTTCTCTCCGAAATACATACCACCGGTCAATTCGCGGATACAGATAAAATCAGCATTCTCTACCAGTTCCGCCCGCAACGGAGATTTGTGAATCAGGCATTTGAATGTCTGTACGGGGCGGATATTAGCGAAAAGTCCCAGTTTCTTACGCATAGCCAGCAAGCCTTGTTCCGGTCGTACCTTTGCGGTAGGATCATTGTCAAATTTCGGGTCACCTACGGCAGAGAACAAAACCGCATCCGCGTTCTTACAAGCCTGATATGTTTCTTCCGGAAACGGATCTCCTACCTCATCAATGGCATTTGCGCCACAAATAGCATATTCATAACTTACTTTGTGACCAAACTTCTCGCAAACGGCACTCATCACATCTACACCTTGCACAGAAATCTCCGGTCCGATACCGTCGCCTGCTAATACAGCAATTTTAAAATCCATGTTATTTAATGTTTAGTTTATTAGTGATTAGTGATAAACCGAAGACCGTAGTACAATTCGCTCTCCGTCAATCATTAATCGTTAATCATTAATCGTTATTTTTCTCATATTCATCTTCTATGAGATTCAGCATCTTCATAGTAGCTTTGATGGCGGCTTCCGTCTGGTCGGCATCCAGTCCGCGGGTACGGAACACCTGTTCGTCGTAGCTCCATGTGATTACCGTCTGCACAAACGCATCCGTACGCCCACCGGGCGGGATTGTAACCGCATAATTGGTCAGCATCGGGAATTTACGTCCCAGCGTCACCTTATATATCTTGCGCAACGCACGAACGAAAGCGTCATACTGACCGTCCCCTCCCGAACTCTCTTCATATTCTTTTCCGTTGATTTCTATCTTCAACGTTGCCATCGGCTTCAAGCCGTGAGCAAGATTTACAAAATAACTCTTCAGCCTGACCTTCTCGCCTATCGAACCATGCTTCAACACATCGGAAACAATATACGGCAAATCTTCCTGAGTCACCAATTCCTTCTTGTCACCCAGTTCGATAATCCGCTCCGTCACCTTGCGCATAGCCTCTTCGTCCAGTTGCAGCCCGAGGTCTTCGAGGTTCTTTCGGATATTCGCCTTGCCGCTTGTCTTTCCCAACGCATATTCGCGCTTCCGCCCGAACCGTTCGGGAAGCAGGTCATTATAATACAGGTTGTTCTTATTGTCACCGTCAGCGTGTACGCCTGCCACTTGCGTAAAGACATTCTCGCCCACAATCGGCTTGTTGGCAGGTATCACGATACCTGAATACGACTCCACCACCCGACTGACATCGTTCAGACGGCTTTCGTCGATATTGGTCACCGCATTGAAATGATCTTTCAGAATAGCCTGCACGCTTGCGAGAGGAGCATTGCCCGCCCGTTCGCCCAGTCCGTTGATGGTAGTATGCAGCCCTTTGACACCACTCAATACCGCTGCCAGCACATTGCTCACAGCCAAATCGTAGTCATTGTGCGCATGAAAATCGAAATGAGTATTCGGATAGCGTTTCTTCATCTTCCGCATATACTCTATCACTTGCAACGGATTCAGGATTCCCAGTGTATCGGGCAACATGAAACGCTTGATGCTCGTCTCTTTCAGTCCGTCCATCAACTGGAACACATATTCGGGAGAATCCTTTATACCGTTACTCCAATCTTCCAGGTAGACATTGACAGTGATATCCTGTTCATCGGCATAATGCACCACATCGATAACGTCCGCCAGATGTTCTTCCGGTGTCTTTTTCAGTTGTTGCGTACAATGTTTCAGCGAACCTTTGCAAAGAAGATTGATGACACGGCAGCCGGCACGCTGTATCCAGTCCACCGAAGTATGACCGTCTACAAATCCCAGCACTTCCACTTTTTGAAGCAGATTACGCCGGGCCGCCCAGTCGCAAATCATCTTCACAGCTTCAAACTCGCCTTCCGATACTCGCGCCGAGGCAACTTCTACCCGGTCTACCTTCAAATCTTCCAATAGCAAACGGGCGATCATTAGTTTCTCATGAGGCACAAAAGATACTCCGCTGGTCTGTTCACCATCACGGAGCGTCGTGTCCATGACTTCTATTTTCACGCCTTCTTTTCCCATTCTTCTATTTTGTCTTTATTGCTCAGCAGAAAATCTATATCATCCAATCCGTTCATCAGACAATGTTTCTTGTAAGCATTGATTTCGAAATGTTCACTTTTACCTGTCGCCTTATTGGTGATAGTCTGTTCGGGAAGATTCACTTCCACTTCCATCTTCGGATCCGCTTCAATCGAATCGAACAATTCCTGCAGGAACCCCTCGGAAACAACCACCGGAAGCACAAAATTGTTCAACTCGTTATTCTTATGAATATCGGCGAAGAAGCTGGACACCACCACACGGAAACCATATCCGGCAATCGCCCAGGCTGCGTGTTCGCGGCTCGAACCGGAACCGAAGTTCTTTCCTGCCACCAATACCTGTCCGCCATAAGTAGGATTATTCAACACAAAATCCTTATTCAGAGTACCGTCGGCATTGTAACGCCAGTCACGGAAAAGGTTATCACCGAAGAATTTCTCTTCACGGGTGGTCGCTTTCAGGAAACGTGCCGGAATAATCTGGTCAGTATCTACATTTTCTAAAGGAAGGGGTACACAAGTACTTGTTATGATATTAAATTTTGTCTTAGCCATCTTGATATTTACTATTTAAAGATTTACTATTTACGATTGGAATCACATCAGTTCTCTCGGATCAGTAATCACACCCGTCACTGCCGCAGCAGCCGCTACGAGCGGACTTGCCAGCAATGTGCGGGCCCCCGGTCCCTGACGGCCTTCAAAGTTACGGTTACTCGTAGATACCGAATACTTCCCTGCCGGAATCTTGTCATCATTCATCGCCAGACAAGCGGAACATCCCGGCTGGCGGATAGCAAAACCGGCTTCCGTCAATATCTTATCAATACCCTCTTTGCGAATCTGCGCATCTACCATCCAAGAACCCGGAACCAGCCACGCAATCACATTTTCCGCTTTCCTGCGACCTTTCACCAAAGAAGCGAACGCGCGGAAATCTTCGATACGACCGTTCGTACAAGCACCCAGGAATACATAGTCAATCTTCTTGCCCAGCAAAGACTCGCCCGGCTCGAACCCCATATAATCCAGTGATTTCTTGAAAGAAATCTGTGCGGCTTCTCCCATACCCTCAGTAGTAGGGATATGCTGAGTGATGCCCATACCCATTCCCGGATTCGTTCCGTAAGTAATCATCGGCTCGATGTCGGCCGCATCGAAACGGACTTCCTTATCAAATACAGCATTATCGTCACTCTTCAATGTTTTCCAATATGCTACCGCCTTTTCCCATTCTTCTCCCTTCGGAGCATTCTCACGACCTCTGATATACTCAAAAGTCACTTCGTCGGGAGCAACCATGCCACCACGCGCACCCATTTCAATAGACAAGTTACAGAGAGTAAGACGTCCTTCCATTGTCAGATTGCGGATAGCCGAACCGGCATATTCCACAAAGTATCCGGTGGCACCGCTTGTAGTCATCTTAGACATCATATACAAAGCCACATCCTTTGCAGTCACTCCCTTGCCCAATTCACCGTCCACAGTGATACGCATCGTTTTCGGCCGAGACTGGAGAATGCATTGTGATGCCAGCACCATTTCCACCTCACTCGTTCCGATACCGAAAGCGATTGCTCCCATAGCACCGTGAGTGGAAGTATGCGAGTCACCGCAAACGATTGTCATTCCCGGCAGTGTCAGACCACGTTCCGGACCTACCACATGGATAATGCCATTCTTGGGATGCATCATGCCGTAGTGTGTCAGGCCGAAGTCTTTCGCATTCTGCGTCAGCGTATCCACCTGAGTCTTGGAAACCGGATCTTCAATCGGTTTGTCCTGATCGTGAGTGGGCGTATTGTGGTCGGGCATACAGAATACCTTTTCCGGGCGTAACACCCCGATTCCGCGTTCACGCAATCCGGCAAAGGCTTGCGGGCTCGTTACTTCATGACAATATAAACGGTCGATGTAAAGCTGTGTAGGACCATCTTCCACGGTAGTCACCACGTGGGCATCCCATATCTTATCAAATAATGTATTCATCTGTTTATTTACTATTTTACTAATTACTATTTTCTGTTTTAACCAATCTCTGTAATGTTGATACGAGTGTCAACCTCTTTTTTTTTACGACTTGAATTTGTTGATACAGTCAATATAAGCTTCTACGGAAGCGGCGATAATATCCGTATTCGCACCAAATCCATAATAAATCTGGTTATCGTATTCCACCTGCATATGAACCTTACCTACATCATCGCTTCCCTTGCTGATAGCCTGAATAGTAAATTCTTTCAATGTCATGTGGCGGTCTACAATCTTCTTCAATGCTTTGATAGCGGCATCTACCGGACCGTTACCACTGGCGCAACCTTCAAACTTCTCACCGGCGATATTCAATCCCAGGCTGGCTACCGAACGAACACCGACACCACTTGTCACCTGCAAGTATTCCAGTTTGATGCGATGGTTCTGACTGCGGTCTGCACCTGCCAATACCAGAATATCATCATCATTGATGTCTTTCTTCTTATCAGCCAGTTTCAAGAACTCCTCGTAAACTTTATCCAGTTTCTCCTGGTCTAATTGGACACCTAAGATAGTCAGGCGGTTCTTCAGAGCAGCACGTCCGCTACGGGCAGTCAATACGATTGAATTATCATCAATACCTACATCGTGCGGGTCGATAATCTCGTATGTCTGCACATTCTTCAATACACCATCCTGATGGATACCCGAAGAGTGAGCAAAAGCATTGCGGCCTACAATAGCCTTATTCGGCTGTACCGGCATATTCATCAGGCTGGATACCATACGGCTGGTCGGATAAATCTTCTGAGTATTGATATTTGTCTGAATATCGATCTCGTGGTGACTCTTAATAATCATAGCGATTTCTTCGAGCGCAGTGTTACCGGCACGTTCGCCAATACCGTTGATTGTAACTTCCACCTGACGGGCACCATTCAAGACACCTGCAATTGTGTTTGCAGTTGCCATACCCAAATCGTTGTGGCAGTGAGTAGATATAATTGCATTATCAATGCCGTCTACATGGTCAATCAGGTATTTAATCTTGGCACCATATTCCGAAGGCAGACAGTAACCGGTCGTATCCGGAATGTTCACCACCGTAGCACCGGCTTTAATAACAGCCTCCACCACACGTGCCAGATATTCATTATCCGTACGGCCTGCATCTTCTGCATAAAACTCTACATCATCGACAAAACGGCGGGCATATTTCACAGCAGCTACCGCACGTTCGATAATCTCCTCACGGTTTGAATTGAATTTATATTTAATATGTGAATCGGAAGTACCGATACCGGTATGAATCCGTTTATGCTTTGCAAATTTCAATGCATCTACAGCCACATCAATATCTTTTTGAACGGCACGGGTCAGGGCGCAGATAGTAGGCCAGGTCACTGCTTTAGAAATTTCAATTACTGAGTTAAAGTCACCCGGGCTTGAAATAGGGAATCCGGCTTCAATCACGTCTACTCCCAGCGCTTCCAATGCCTTTGCTACCTGAATCTTTTCCACTGTGTTCAACTGGCATCCCGGAACCTGCTCGCCATCCCTGAGGGTGGTATCAAAAATAAATAACCTATTGTCCATATTCTTATTATATTATGTAATTATTAGCATTAAAAAAAGCCTTTCACACTTGGAAGTGAGAAAGGCTTTCGTATATCTTCATTATACACATTTACGCGCAGCACTCACTTCCACTAACCTTTGATAGTAGAATAATAATACCGCATAGTAGAATATGTATAAACATCTGATTCATTTCTTGTCTCTTTTTATAGGTTGACGGTGCAAAGGTAGAGATTATTTCGTTACCACCAAATAAAACGTTACTTTTTTATCGGATAAAATTTCATTTCATAAGCTAAACCCTGCTATAATCTAAAATATATCACTAACAGAAGAGTGTATTCCATCAAACAAAAAGAGGGAACAGAGTGTTTGATTCACTCTGCCCCCTCTTGTCTTATTGGTCTAAATCAATAGATTACTTCTTATTGCAGCATTCTTTCTTTTCTGCGCAATCAGCTTTCTTACCGCAATCTGCTTTTTTATCACAAGCAGCAGCACAAGAATCTTTAGCCTGGCAGCAAGAATCAGCTTCTACGACAGCAGCAGCTTCTACAGTTTCTACTGTTGTTGCTTCGCCTTCAGCAGCAGCGTTAGTGGTTTTGTTACCAGTACAAGACATCATTGCAAAAGAAAATGTTACGGCTACAGCAGCCAAAAATAATTTAGTTTTCATACCTTCAAATTTGCTTTAAACGTTTAATAAAATAATTGTCGGTGACAAATATAGCTAAATTTTCTCAGACTACCAAAAAACAGAAATCCCCTTGACTCTTAATGAATCAAGGGGACTCTTCAAAAAACGGCGGCTACCTACTCTCCCACTGTTACGCAGTACCATCGGCGTGACGAGGCTTAACTTCTCTGTTCGGAATGGGAAGAGGTGGAACCCTCGTGCTATAACCACCTGAATAAGGTTATGACATGATGAAAAAGTAAAATTAGCAATAGCTAAACGTATATATCGCGACCCGTACAGGTCCGAAAGAAAGTGAACGGGCAATTAGTAATGCTCGGCTATGATGTTACCACCTTTACACCTGCATCCTATCAACGTCATCGTCTTTGACGACCCTAAGAAATCTAATCTTGTGGCTGGCTTCGTACTTAGATGCTTTCAGCACTTATCCAATCCCGACTTAGATACCCAGCGATGCACCTGGCGGCACAACTGGTAAACCAGCGGTCAGTCCAACACGGTCCTCTCGTACTAGTGTCAGAGCCACGCAAATTTCATACGCCCACGATAGATAGAGACCGAACTGTCTCACGACGTTCTGAACCCAGCTCGCGTGCCACTTTAATGGGCGAACAGCCCAACCCTTGGGACCTTCTCCAGCCCCAGGATGTGACGAGCCGACATCGAGGTGCCAAACCCCTCCGTCGATATGAGCTCTTGGGAGGGATCAGCCTGTTATCCCCGGAGTACCTTTTATCCTTTGAGCGATGTCCCTTCCATGCGGAAACACCGGATCACTATGCTCTAGTTTCCTACCTGATCGACTTGTATGTCTCCCAGTCAAGCGCCCTTATGCCATTACACTCTACGGACGGTTACCAATCGTCCTGAGGGCACCTTTAGAAGCCTCCGTTACACTTTTGGAGGCGACCACCCCAGTCAAACTACCCACCAAACAGTGTCCTCCTTTTTAGGAGTTAGAACTCAAATAATCAAAGGGCCGTATTTCAACAGCGACTCCACACAAACTGGCGTCTGCGCTTCAAAGTCTCCGGCCTATCCTACACATCAATTACCCAAATTCAATGTTAAGCTATAGTAAAGGTTCACGGGGTCTTTTCGTCCCATCGCGGGTAATCGGCATCTTCACCGATACTACAATTTCACTGAGCTCACGGTTGAGACAGTGTCCAGATCATTACACCATTCGTGCAGGTCGGAACTTACCCGACAAGGAATTTCGCTACCTTAGGACCGTTATAGTTACGGCCGCCGTTTACTGGGGCTTCAATTCAATGCTTCTCTTGCGATGACATCTCCTCTTAACCTTCCAGCACCGGGCAGGTGTCAGGCTGTATACGTAATCTTTCAATTTTGCACAGCCCTGTGTTTTTGTTAAACAGTTGCCTGGACCTATTCTCTGCGCCCAACTCTCGTTGGGACCCTTTATCCCGAAGTTACAGGGTCAATTTGCCTAGTTCCTTAACCGTGAATCACTCAAGCGCCTTAGTATATTCAACCCGACTACGTGTGTCCGTTTGCGGTACGGGTACCTTAAAGATTAAGTTTAGCGGATTTTCTTGGAAGTATGTTTACACGCACTATTGGATTGTTCCGAAGAACGTTCCATACTATCAGGTTCGACTCTTGCGGTGGATTTGCCTGCCACAATCAACATCTACACCCTTCAACGGACTATTCCGTCAGTCCGCGGCGCTGTCACTGCTCCGTCTCCACGTCACTCCTTAAGGTAGTACAGGAATATTAACCTGTTCTGCCATCGGCATCACCGTTCGGCTGAGCCTTAGGACCCGACTAACCCTGATCCGATTAGCGTTGATCAGGAAACCTTAGTCTTTCGGCGAGGGGGTTTCTCACCCCCTTTATCGTTACTTATACCTACATTTGCTTTTCCACACGCTCCAGCAAAGCTCACGCTTCACCTTCGACGCAGAGTGGAATGCTCCCCTACCGATCATTACTGATCCCATAGCTTCGGTAAATTGCTTGATGCCCGATTATTATCCACGCCAAACTCCTCGACTAGTGAGCTGTTACGCACTCTTTAAATGAATGGCTGCTTCCAAGCCAACATCCTAGCTGTCTTAGCAATCTGACTTCGTTAGTTCAACTTAGCAATTATTTCGGGACCTTAGCTGATGGTCTGGATTCTTCTCCTTTAGGACATGGACCTTAGCACCCATGCCCTCACTCCTGGGATCGAACTACTGCGCATTCGGAGTTTATCAAGACTTGATAGGCGGTGAAGCCCTCGCATCTTATCAGTCGCTCTACCTCACAGTAGTAATTCCCAAGGCTGCACCTAAATGCATTTCGGGGAGTACGAGCTATCTCCAAGTTTGATTAGCCTTTCACCCCCACCCTCAGTTCATCCGGAAGCTTTTCAACGCTTATCGGTTCGGTCCTCCAGTTAGTGTTACCTAACCTTCAACCTGACCAAGGGTAGATCACTTGGTTTCGCGTCTACTCCTTCCGACTAATCGCCCTGTTCAGACTCGCTTTCGCTTCGGCTACACATTTTAAAATGCTTAACCTTGCCGGAAAAAGTAACTCGTAGGTTCATTATGCAAAAGGCACGCCGTCACTTCTTACGAAGCTCCGACCGCTTGTAGGCGCATGGTTTCAGGGACTATTTCACTCTTCTGTTCGAAGTTCTTTTCACCTTTCCTTCACAGTACTGGTTCGCTATCGGTCTCTCGGGAGTATTTAGCCTTACCGGATGGTCCCGGCGGATTCACGCAAGATTCCTCGTGTCCCGCGCTACTCAGGATACCACTACGCTTCGTTTAGCTTCGAATACCGGACTATCACCGTCTATGGTTTCATTTTCCAAAGAATTCTTCTCACTAAATGTCTTGCGACAACGTGGTCCTACAACCCCATATATGCCGTAACATACATGGTTTGGGCTAATCCCCGTTCGCTCGCCACTACTAGGGGAATCATTATTATTTTCTTTTCCTACAGGTACTAAGATGTTTCAGTTCCCTGTGTTAGCCTCTTGCTATGCAAGATGTCATTCCTTCAGAATGACGGGTTATCCCATTCGGAAATCTCCGGATCAAAGGTTATTTGCACCTACCCGAAGCTTATCGCAGCTTATCACGTCCTTCATCGCCTCCGAGAGCCAAGGCATCCGCCATGCGCCCTTGCTTACTTTCTTTCAAACTGACTTCTTTCCAACTTGGCACTGCCTGGGCAATGTTGATGAGGAAAGAACGTACGGTTCGATATATACTTTTAGCTCTTTACTAAAATTTTACTTTTTGTTATCATCATGTCAAAGATCGTTTTCTCTTTTCAGAGAGAGTGGAGAATAACGGATTCGAACCGTTGACCCTCTGCGTGCAAGGCAGATGCTCTAGCCAGCTGAGCTAATCCCCCAAGAGGTTATCAAGAATCTGGTTTTTGGCTTTCGCTTTTCCTCCTTCTTGAGCTTGGTAGTCCCAGGCAGAGTTGAACTGCCGACCTCTACATTATCAGTGTAGCGCTCTAACCAACTGAGCTATAGGACTAGTTCAACCTTGTCTACCTGATGTTAGACTCGGCTTCTTTTTTCTCTTGTTTATCTCTATCTATAATTCTATAGATGGTTGATCTATATTCTATAAATAAACAAGTACCAGTAGTACAAAAAACAGAACCTCAATAAAGTCATTTGTTACGACATCGCTCCAGAAAGGAGGTGTTCCAGCCGCACCTTCCGGTACGGCTACCTTGTTACGACTTAGCCCCAATTACCAGTTTTACCCTAGGACGCTCCTTGCGGTTACGTACTTCAGGTACCCCCGGCTTTCATGGCTTGACGGGCGGTGTGTACAAGGCCCGGGAACGTATTCACCGCGCCATGGCTGATGCGCGATTACTAGCGAATCCAGCTTCACGAAGTCGGGTTGCAGACTTCGATCCGAACTGAGAGAGGTTTTTGGGATTGGCATCCTGTCACCAGGTAGCGGCCTTCTGTACCCCCCATTGTAACACGTGTGTAGCCCCGGACGTAAGGGCCGTGCTGATTTGACGTCATCCCCACCTTCCTCACATCTTACGACGGCAGTCTCTCCAGAGTCCTCAGCATGACCTGTTAGTAACTGAAGATAAGGGTTGCGCTCGTTATGGCACTTAAGCCGACACCTCACGGCACGAGCTGACGACAACCATGCAGCACCTTCACATTTGCCTTGCGGCTATAATGTTTCCACTATATTCAAATGCAATTTAAGCCCGGGTAAGGTTCCTCGCGTATCATCGAATTAAACCACATGTTCCTCCGCTTGTGCGGGCCCCCGTCAATTCCTTTGAGTTTCACCGTTGCCGGCGTACTCCCCAGGTGGAATACTTAATGCTTTCGCTTGGCCGCTTGCTGTATATCGCAAACAGCGAGTATTCATCGTTTACTGTGTGGACTACCAGGGTATCTAATCCTGTTTGATACCCACACTTTCGAGCCTCAGTGTCAGTGACCAGTCTAGTGAGCTGCCTTCGCAATCGGAGTTCTTCGTGATATCTAAGCATTTCACCGCTACACCACGAATTCCGCCCACCTCTACTGTACTCAAGACTGCCAGTTTCAACTGCAATTTTACGGTTGAGCCGCAAACTTTCACAACTGACTTAACAATCCACCTACGCTCCCTTTAAACCCAATAAATCCGGATAACGCTCGGATCCTCCGTATTACCGCGGCTGCTGGCACGGAGTTAGCCGATCCTTATTCATATGGTACATACAAAATCCCACACGTGGAACATTTTATTCCCATATAAAAGAAGTTTACAACCCATAGGGCAGTCATCCTTCACGCTACTTGGCTGGTTCAGACTCTCGTCCATTGACCAATATTCCTCACTGCTGCCTCCCGTAGGAGTTTGGACCGTGTCTCAGTTCCAATGTGGGGGACCTTCCTCTCAGAACCCCTATCCATCGTAGTCTTGGTGGGCCGTTACCCCGCCAACAAACTAATGGAACGCATCCCCATCGATAACCGAAATTCTTTAATATTTCTCTCATGCGGGAGAAATATGCCATCGGATATTAATCTTTCTTTCGAAAGGCTATCCCCGAGTTATCGGCAGGTTGGATACGTGTTACTCACCCGTGCGCCGGTCGCCATCTCCAGTTTGCAAGCAAACTGAAATGCTGCCCCTCGACTTGCATGTGTTAAGCCTGTAGCTAGCGTTCATCCTGAGCCAGGATCAAACTCTTCATTGTAAAAGTATTGTTAATCAGCATTACTGCTGTTTTTTGCTCTGTTCAGGATGCCGTACAATTTATTGACTCTATTTCAAATACCTGTGTCTCACTTATATTACTATAGTTGAAAACAAGCATTGACGGTTCTATTTTTTAACTTGTACTACTTGTATTGTTTATCAATATTTCAAAGAACTTGTCGCTTTCGTTTCAAAAGCGGGTGCAAAGGTAAGAGGTTTTATTTTAACTACCAAACTTTTTCGGAAGTTTTTTTGTTTTTTCTTTTTAAACTCATTTCTCAGGCTCTCTTGCGAAAGGGAAAGAATAATTAAAAAAGAAGGACTAAAACCGTTTTCTTTGCGATTCGGACTGCAAAGATAAGAACTTTTATTTCTATTATCCAAACTTTTCTGGAAGTTTTTTTGTTCTTATTTTTAAGCCGGAGCTCGCTTTATCACTAAGTCATTGTTGCAAGGCTTTCTTCTCTTGGAAAGCGGGTGCAAAAATACTCCCTTTTAGTATATACTCCAAATATATCACACTCTTTTTTCTAATTATTTTTGCATATTTATGCTAACTCGCTGATTAATAATGATGTTGTAGAACATATTTTTTAGAATACGAGAAGGCGGGGGCGGGAAAGGGAAAGGAAGTACACCTTATTATATTCACGTGCGTGTATACGTGCGTACGTCATGCGCGCGAGAAGATTAAAAAAAGTATTTCTCATATTCTCATGGTTTATATAGTAATCACATACAAATCAATCAGAACACACAAAGCAGACATCAAGATGTCATCCCACTATTGTCCGGACATCTTTCCTTAGCCATCTGTACATCTTCCCTTAGTCATGTGAAAGGGCTCACTCCAGTAAACAAATAAGCTGACAGCCGTAGATAGATACGACCACATATATGAACAAAAAAGCCCACAATTGTGAGCCCCTACACATGATGAAGGGAAAACATTAGGATAACAAAGGATTGACATACAACATACAAAGAATGACATATAATATATAAGGAGATTACATATGATATATAAGGAACCGACATATAATATATAAGGGCTTTACGTATGATATATAGGAGAAAAAGAAGAAAAACGGGTACTTGAAACCGAAACAGGCATAAGATTAGAAGCAATATGAAGCAAATCAGGTACAAAAAGCAGGCGGCATGGGGTATACAGACTTAGCACAAGGAAATATATATCACACTGATTACAAACCAATTACTTATCAAAAGTAAAAA
This sequence comes from Bacteroides sp. f07, assembly GCF_042854785.1. NCBI lineage: Bacteria > Pseudomonadati > Bacteroidota > Bacteroidia > Bacteroidales > Bacteroidaceae > Bacteroides > Bacteroides sp. f07. Next base: position 3,306,423 of record NZ_BAABXI010000001.1, read on the forward strand.
ATCAGTATGAGGGCAAAAGTTACTATCAGGGGGATAAAACGACCTGACACCATAGAGGAAACAACGATGAACAAGGCGATTCAAGATATTTATGAGGGTATGAGGGCAAAAATGAATAAAAACTTTTTTAGGAGTTGAATATCTCGCATACTACTATTGAGCAAAATCTATCTTTAATTGTTATTCACACATAAAGATAATATATACACTAAAAGCCAATATCATGGAGAAGAATATTTTTAAGTTAGATAATGAGCAGCTCAAAGAGATTGCCTGCTCATTCAAAGAAAAAGTAGAAGAAGGATTGAATACAGAAAATGCTGAAATACAATGTATTCCTACTTTTATTACACCCCAAGCAAGTAGTATTAACGGCAAATCGTTAGTTCTCGATTTAGGTGGAACCAACTATCGGGTAGCACTTGTTGACTTCAATAAATCAATACCCGCCATTCACCCGGACAATGGTTGGAAGAAAGATATGTCGATTATGAAATCACCCGGTTATACCCGTGAAGAGTTATTCAAAGAGTTGGCGGATATGATCTTCGGAATAAAGCGAGAGGAAGAAATACCTATCGGTTATTGTTTTTCTTATCCGGCAGAATCCACTCCGAATGGAGACGCCAAGTTGCTGCGTTGGACAAAGGGAGTTGATATTAAAGAGATGATCGGAGAATATATAGGAAAGCCCCTACTCGACTATCTGAACGAAAGGAACAAAATCAAATTTACGGATATAAAAGTACTCAATGACACCGTAGCGAGTTTATTTGCCGGACTCACCGATAATGGTTACGATGCCTATATAGGTCTGATTGTAGGGACAGGTACTAATATGGCGACTTTCATCCCTGCCGACAAAATCAAAAAACTTAATCCGGCAGACAACATCCAAGGCTTGATTCCGGTCAACCTGGAATCCGGGAATTTCCATCCACCATTCCTTACGGCAGTAGACAACACTGTTGATGCTATCTCCGGTACTCCGGGAAAACAACGTTTTGAGAAAGCAGTATCCGGTATGTATCTGGGGGATATTCTAAAGGCAACATTCCCATTAGAAGAGTTTGAAGGGAAATTTGACGCGCAAAAACTTACCGCCATCATGAATTACCCGAATATTTATAAGGATGTATATGTACAAGTGGCGCAATGGATTTATGGCAGGTCGGCACAGTTGGTAGCTGCTTCACTTACCGGACTTATCATGCTGTTGAAATCATATAATAAAGATATACGGAAGATTTGTCTGGTTGCCGAAGGCAGTCTTTTTTGGAGCGAACACAGAAATGGTCAGGATTATAACGTTATCGTTGCAGAGAAACTACGGGAACTTTTCAAATTGTTCAGCTTGGAAGATGTCGAGGTCGATATTAAAAGTATGAATAATGCAAATCTGATAGGAACAGGAATTGCGGCATTATCCTGATAAAACAAATTCGATGCTGCATCAAAATCGTTGATACAGCATCGAATCGATTGACAATATGACACAAAATGTAATTAATATCCCCAAAGACACCCCGACAAGAAAGAATTATAAAAAAACTTCCTCGCCGAATTACGACATATGGAATAAAAAGTTATTTTTGCACCGTTTTTTTTAAATTTCATCTTAAGCTAGTATTATGTACAAGATTTTTCATGGCTTCCATCTGGTGGAAGCTTACCAGGAATTGAAAAAGGCCAAACGGTTGGCAAAGAATCAGACAGTGGGCCGATGTATAAAGTTAACCGTAGCTATTGCAATCTCCCTTATCTTATGGTTCCTCCCTATTGAAACATTTGGAATAGAAGGGCTGACTGTTATAGAACAAAGGCTTATTTCCATCTTTATTTTTGCCACGCTCATGTGGGTATTCGAAGCCGTCCCTGCATGGACTACTTCCGTATTGATTGTCGTATTATTGTTACTTACCGTTTCCGACAGTAGTTTATGGTTTCTCACTCAAGGTATTTCTACTGAAGAATTAGGGCAGACAGTCAAATATAAGTCCATTATGCATTGCTTTGCCGATCCTATCATTATGCTATTTATCGGTGGGTTCATACTCGCCATTGCAGCAACCAAAAGCGGACTGGACGTATTGTTGGCACGCGTCATGCTGAGACCTTTCGGCACACAATCACGCTATGTATTATTAGGATTCATTCTTGTTACGGCTGCATTTTCAATGTTCCTCAGCAATACGGCTACAGCAGCGATGATGCTTACTTTCCTCACTCCTGTGTTAAAGGCGCTTCCGGCAGACGGTAAAGGAAAAATCGGTCTGGCCATGGCTATTCCTGTGGCTGCCAATGTAGGCGGTATGGGAACTCCTATCGGTACACCGCCCAATGCCATTGCTTTAAAATATCTGAATGACCCGGAAGGACTGAACCTGAACATCGGTTTCGGAGAATGGATGAGCTTTATGTTGCCTTATACCGTTATCGTACTGTTTATTGCATGGTTTATTCTCTTACGGCTGTTCCCCTTCAAACAAAAGAATATTGAACTGAAAATTGAAGGTGAAGCAAAGAAAGACTGGCGTTCCATTGTGGTTTATATCACTTTTGCCGTCACAGTCATATTATGGATGTTTGACAAGGTGACGGGAGTCAATTCCAATGTGGTAGCCATGATTCCGGTAGCCGTATTCTGTATAACAGGAGTTATTACCAAGCGCGACCTGGAAGAAATCAGTTGGAGCGTACTCTGGATGGTAGCCGGTGGTTTCGCACTGGGTGTTGCCTTACAGGAAACAGGGCTCGCCAAGCATATGATTGAGGCTATCCCATTCAATACATGGCCTCCCGTACTAATGATTGTCGGCTCCGGACTGATTTGCTATGCTATGGCAAACTTCATTTCACATACCGCTACTGCGGCATTGCTCGTCCCTATCCTTGCCATTGCAGGAAGCAGCATGCGTGAGAACCTGTCGTCACTGGGTGGTGTGGAAACTTTATTGATCGGAGTAGCAATCGGCTCATCATTAGCAATGATATTGCCTATCAGTACTCCTCCCAACGCATTGGCACATGCCACGGGCATGATTCAGCAAAAGGACATGGAGAAGGTCGGCATAATCATGGGAATTATCGGACTGATACTGGGATATACCATGTTGATCATACTCGGCTCCAACAAGTTATTATAAAGAATCCCCTTTCCATACAAACAAGCCCTGTGAGAACAAGTCATTCTTACAGGGCTTTTTGTTAGCCAGCCTTATCTTGAAGACTGAAAAGTGTCTTTTTCGACATCTCTATCCGCTGTTTCAGATAGCGGCGGACTTCTTCCCACCGATAATATGGAAAACAAGATGTTGCCACCGGAATAGACACTTCTTTCTCATTCAAAAGTATTTTGACCCAGACCCGGTGTTTATTATCATGACAAAGAATCCATTGCACATTGGCAGCCATAGGAGCAATCTCATAATCTTTCCAATAAGTGGATACAGAATCAGGCGACGCTATCTGCATGTCAGTTTTCCCTATCCCCATCAGAGTCACAAAAGGAATGACTGTTTCCGCATGTGCAAAACGAAGATTCGCCCTGTTGTCCGATTGTCCGTTAATAGCTTTCTCCGTAGTTTGGATAAATTCCGAAAGTAACGGCCATGCAATCGCAACCGGCAACATTTTGCCGACCGGTGCCGCACTTTTGGTCATATATTGCCGCAAGTTCTGTGTTTGCCAATAACCGTACCATTCTTCATTAGTGAAAAAATCTTTCATAGCGAAAGGCAATCCCGTATCGGGTAATATGGCCGCTATCGAGAACAAAGCCATGACAAATTCCCGGCTTTCCTGACCTGTTTCGGGACTCGAGGAAAGAAAAATCCTTTTCATGACAGGCGTGACCGGCATCTTATCCTGTACAAATGACTCATACAATGGAATCCAACCGCCTTTCTCCTTATAATAGACATAAGGCTTGTTTACCGTAAAAAAACGGAGAAGAGTATCATATTGCTTTCCTGCACTTTGCCGTATGACCAATGAAGAATCCTGTTTCTTCATACCGGAAAGAAAAGCATCCATACTGTTAATACAACGGGGAACATAAGTGGCTATGGCTTCAATCCGCGCCGAATCAGCAAACATTTCAGGATAACGTGACAACATACGTTCCGCTATTTCCTTTTGCTCCTGTTCTCCTACCGCCGACAACTCTCCCCAGTGTCCTTCGAAAGCCTCGGATAACTGTAATACCGTAGCAAGCAGCTCCCGACCTTTCGCTGTCAACCTTTTCTCCTGTTCTGCCAATATAAGCACACCTTTAACTTTGTCCAATGCTTTTTCGGAAGTCGGGAACCGTGCTCCGTGCCTTCCCAAATGATTGATATAAAAAGGAACCATACCTTCATGGTTCAAGACAGGTGTATCCTTTATTGAAGGATATGGCATAGCCGTTCCCGCATACTTCTGAGTGGTACTTTGTCCAAGCAGAGAAGTAACAGGAAAAAGCAGAACGGCCCAAAATATCAATATTGATTTCATCCGGTTGAATATGTTTTTTGTTTACAGGACATAACAACCGAAGAGAGAACAATGTTTATTTGCGCTGCCTGCTATTCCTTCGCTTTCACATTAATTGCCGAAAAAGATATCTCCCTTCCCGACTCGGCATACTTACTCGGACTTACATCATAATATTTTTTAAATACCTCGCGGAAGTATTTTGCATCCGAGAACCCGACCATATCAGCAACCTCGGCTACTGTATGTTCACCTTGCTTTAGCAATTGCGCAGCATGTTGCAAACGTATCAGCCGGATATAGTCTGCCGGAGCATAACCGGTCAGCGCCTTTAGTTTGTTGAAAAAACTCGTACGGCTCATATGCTGCCGGCTGCTGAGTGTCTCCACATTAAAGTCCGGATCTCCCATATTCTGCTCTATACATTCTTTGACGGAAGCTATGAATTTCCAATCCAGGGTACTTGCACAATTGGCAGACAAATGCTGTTCTTCATCTTCGATACTATTATAAATCTGACGGAGCAAAGCGCGATTTGCAAGTAAGTTCTTAACCGTTGCTTTGAGTATACCCACACTGAAAGGTTTGGTTATATAAGCATCCGCACCGATTTCCAGTCCTTCAAGCATATTCTTTTCATCTCCAAGTGCAGTCAGCAGGATAATCGGGATATGGGACATCTCAAGATCACTTTTTATAGCCGAACACAGCTCATCTCCGCCCATCTCAGGCATCATGATATCGGATATGACAAGATCTGGGTTAAATTCCCGTATTATGACAAGTGCATCCTTTCCGTTCGGACAGGACTGGATATTATAGTCCGCCCTAAGCATATCAACAAGATAATTACGCAAATCATCATTATCCTCCACTATCAGAATACGTTGCAGGGAATCATTGCTCCGGGATGTCTCCATAGCCGAAAAATCCGGAATACCACCCGGTATGATAACCTCCGGACGTTTATCCGGTGCCTTGGGAGAAATAAATTTTGCTTTATGGAAATGGCTGTTTCCTTTCTGGAAAGTAACCTTTACACAAGTGCCCTGTTGTTCAGTACTTTGAATCTGAATCTTACCTTTATGCAACTTGACCAGTTTGTATACCAGCATCAACCCGATCCCGCTGCCCGTCACTTTCAGGTTGACGACATTACTTCCTCAAATATAAAGTATATTGATAATCAGTTAGTTACTGTTATCAAGATACAAATGATATGCAAATGTAAGTATAAAACCATATAGAAAAAGTACAAATGGACATTACTTTGTATGATAACATCCTTTTCTACAGATTAAGGGTTAACACAATGTTATACTACTGATATTCAGCATATTGAAGCTATTCTTCCTTGCATTCAACAAAGAGTGTTAAATTATATTAAATCCTACAGGGCAATTATGATTCGTGCAAAGATAATATTTTGCAGTCAAAGGAAGAAAGACTTCTTGAACCACTTCTATGGTTCTATACTTCTGTTTCTGACGTAAGCTGACCCGTACGGTTTTCGGGTTTTAGACGGACATATATACAGTTTACTTTAGGTTAGCATATATATAAGAGCTAACCAAGGTAAACTAAAGTGTTTTTGTCCTGTAGATACTGCACTTTGTGGACTCTTTTCTCCTTTGACTGCAAAAACCTCTTATAGCCTTATCTCCACCTATAACGTCACTTCACACTGCTGTACCATGCAGTCTGCCATGTACCACCCCATCGGGCTTTGATAAGAATTGTGTTGCAAAGGTACCTGTCATGGCGTTCATCCTGCAAGGTCGGTGCCTGTGGTTTGTCCGTGAAATCTCCACGCTCTGATTGTGGCAGAGGTAGTATTTGACGGCAAAACCTTGCATTGATGAGCCATAACACCTTTTGGGGCAACATAATTCTTTAATCAATCCCGATGGTAGTTGGTTCTACATAAGGGAAGAAAATAAAAATTTTATCTTATGGCTAACATTTGCGACACTCAGTACAAGGTGACAGGCTCACGCAAAGCCGTGGCAGACCTTTGGAACACACTCCAAGAGTTGGAGGTGAACAGTAATAATGTGTATCTGTATCTCTTGGCAGAACACTATGGCATTGACTACGAGAAGAAAGGCATCTCGGTGAGAGGACACATCTATTGGGCAGAGTATGAGGAGAACGTGGAAGACGATTATGCCCTCTTGTCCTTTGACACCGAAAGTGCTTGGTCTTCATGCGACTTGTTCTTTGAGGAGGTGAACAAGGCACTTGGCGATGAACTTTCAATCAGTTGGCGAGAGGTTGAGCCAGGTTGCGACATCTTCTATACGCACGATGAGAACGACTTCTTCCCCGAAGAGTGCTACGTCACTGCATACGGAGAACTCTTTGAGGATTGTGAGGGTGCTTACTCCACCTTTGGTGATGCTATCAAGTTGTGGTGTGAGAAGACTGGTGTCTCACAGGACGGAAGAAGCGAACAGAAGATGATTGACTTCATCAATGAATACGAGTATGAGGCAGAGGACACGAATTTCTGCATCAATCCAATCACATTCGGCTAACAAGGAGGAACGGATATGGCAACGATAGACATGGAGCAGTTGGACGGCGTTGTAGGGTGTTTCTGCACCTTGCTTTATCCCCGAAGAGGTCAGACAGAGGGAACGATTGTCGAGGACTTGGGTTGTGAGGTCATTGTCCAGCTCATCAACGGCAAGGAAGTGACGGAGTACAAGGATGATGTTGTCATCTGTGAATAATCAGGAGAGAGTCTGTTGGCTATGTGGCTTGCAGACTCTTTCTTCCTTTGACTGCAAAAACTCTTTTAGGACAATCCTCCAATGAGGTTATGGCTGTTGTAACTGAAATACCTTGGGAGCAAGTTGTGCGGTTTGCTCACTTGCTCCAGTCCTGTTATAGAAGCGATGCTTCGACACCTGTATAGCGATACGTCGCCAAAGTCCCTTCGCCGTTTTAAGCGTCTCTGTACCTTGTTATAGGAATGGTCATTTCGCCTTTTGGTTTTACTCGTCTGTCTTTTGCGACTCTTCCTTGTCGGACACAGAACTTGGTCTTAGCATGATGACAGTGCTATCGCCAATCCTCTGATGTCTGTCCTCTTTTGGCTTGATGCCTCTATTGCTAAGCTGACCCTTAGGCTTGTCGTTCATCGTGCATCAGTGTTCATGCTCCTCACTCTTCTGATGATACAGCTGTAAGGTCGGATTTCCCGCTTCGTTTCTCCAGGCATACAGCCATAGCAGTGCCCCTGTCTGTTGCATACGGATTGCCTCCTTGCTTACAACCTTTGTTCCATTGTTTGGCCCCGTCTTTTTCTGAATTGAGCTATTTGAAAGCCACTTATTTTTACCATGCAAAGGTAGCGTGATGCTGCGAAGGACTTCCTCCTTCTTGTGTGGCCGCTATCGCTGTGACCAATAAAATAGTGCGTAATCTTCCTTTTTCTCCCTTACCGCCAACGACAAAAAGAGTATTGCGAACGATTTTCATGGTGCTTCCCACATGGTGCCACATCCCTGCTTTTGAATGCATGTAAAAATTAAGTTTCACTTTTAAATTCAATTCAAAATGAAAAAGATCGAGAACAACTTCACAGTTTCAGGTTTCGTAGGTAAGGATGCAGAAATCCGTCAGTTCGCAAACGCCAGCGTAGCACGCTTCTCATTGGCAGTAGGCCGTCAGGAGAAGAACGGCGAGGAAACCAACCGCGTATCGGCTTTCATGAATATGGAGGCATGGCGCAAGAACGAGCACACCGAATCATTCGACAAGCTCACCAAGGGCACGTTGCTCACCGTCGAGGGTTTCTTCAAGCCAGAGGAGTGGACAGACAAGGATGGCGTGAAGCACTCCAGAATCATCATGGTTGCAACCAAGTTCTACGAGTGTCCCGACAAGGAGGAGACTCCTGCGGAAGAGCCGGCCAAGCCAGCAACCAAGAAAGGCAAGAAATAGCCTTTCCTCTCCATAACAAGGCGACCTTCGGGTCGCTTTTGTTTTGCTCAGGGACATCAATCTGCTGTTATAGCGTGTGATAATCTTCTCTAATAACAACCATGTGCATTTATTAACCATAACGGCAACGCCGTCTTCCTTTATTCTAACCACTTCGTCCCTCACCATTTGCGAAACGTCACCAAGATGGTTGGCATACAGATATTCCCGGCTGATGGCGACAAAGTCGCTATTAGCCAAGAAAGACAGTATGCCAAGGTCTGAACGCGAGAGGACTGCCATCTATGCCACAAGATGCCGAAGCCGAGGCTTCTGATAATTGTGTCCTTTACTGGCTATCCACTCGCCTTGATATTCAGACCGTCAATCTTGCGACAGCTTCACTACCCACCCACACCTGCTTTACTATTCTTCTTCTCTTTGACTGCAAAATATTTTCTGTTATAAGCGGTGGTTTCGTCCAAGTGCGTTGTATCGCTTCGCCCCACACCTTCAGAACGGCATTACTGTACGGACACCGCACGAATCCCATGTGACAGGCAGCCAACAATGTCACTATCAGAAACTGACACTTCTGATAACTGCCTTTATTGCTGTCTGGCTGTCCCATTATCGGGCTTCGGCAATGTCCGTGTAATGCCATTCTGCCCACCCATACCACCTTTACCACTAATCAACTGTTTTACAATTTCTCTTCTGCTATACAAGAGGCAGTTCTTGTCCACTCAGGCATATTGAATGTGGCAGACATGTCTGCTACGTCCAATCTGCCTCAGTGTCCTGCGGCAAGGACAAGGCACATTTGTCATGCTGACAGGAGTGCCCGATTTGTCCGTTGCGCAACTGTCTCTTCTTGCCTGATATACGTTACTATCTACTTCTAAATTATACTGCTTTGCCCCACGCCTTTGCGAAGCGTTACATGGTCTGTCGTCATACAGACATCCTTGGCTGATGGCAACACGTTGCTATTAGCCAAAGCTGACAGTATGCCGAAGTACCGACGCGAGAGAATTGTCTGTCCGTGCTACAAGCTATCAAGGCTGAAGCTTTGATGACTTGCATCCCGGTCAGCCAACACACTCGCTTTATGTCGGTACAGCAGACCTGCAAACACTTCACTGCCCACCCTTACTGTTTCAATCTTTCTTCTTACCTCTTTATATATAACACATCATTCCTCTTGCAGCCAATATCAATAATCTTCTTCCAATCAGCGCAGTGGTAGGCATATTTCCTGCAAAGTTAGCCGCGTCTGAGACAATCGTCAAATTCTGCTTGAGGTCTTGTGACTGTGAACAATCTTCCTTTTCCTCGGAAAAGAGTATTCTTCACACATAATTTGTCTTTATGTCTTTTCTTGCGGCTTGTGGGAGCAGAAAATATCCCTCCACAGGCTGAAAGGTCTCGAAAGGAGGGAAGAGAAAGAAACGGTTAAGCGAACGCAGAGGGAATTTATTCACTATGCTGAGCGTAAGTTTCTTCAACGTAGTTAAACAAGTCCAGCGACATGGGCGACAAACTTATTTGTATCACTAAAAATAGAAAGGCAATGAAGATTATCATCCTGCATGATGCTGACGCACGCATCGAGTATCTTGACGTAGCCGACCACCTTCTCGGCTCAGACATCGAGGAGTTCCTCACCAGACAGGGCTTCTCAGTGAACAACATCACATGGCTTGTCACATCGGCAGACCATATCCCAGTGGTTTACCACAAGTATGACATCGACTGCAAGACCGGCGAGGCAACCCACACCAAACGAGAGGCAGAACTGCAAGACCTCACTATCCACGGACAACTCCAGGCATTGCAGCACCGGGAGCAGGACGAGCTGAAAGCGGCTCTTCGCAAGTACGGCACGGAGGTGGACGGAGGCTTTGAGGTGCATTTCGAGGGAGAGCAGCCCATCGTGGCAGGTTATCTCTTTGACGAGCCTCGTGACATCGTCATAGACGCAGCACGTTTGGATGCCGACGGAAACTTGTCGCTTCTTGGAGAGGACAAGGAAGTGAGGGATGGACAATACGACATAGAGCCAAGCGACATATTTGGCGGTCAGTTGGACTATGTCACGTCGAGTATAGGTGCATGGATGAAGTAGGAGCATGTATGACCCAGTGCATCGTATATGACGAGACGACCAAGGAGAGCGAGACCTTTTGCTCATTGACCGCAGCCAAGAAGTGGATGCGAGAGCGCATCAAACAGAAGCATGAGGTAAGCGGACAGAAGTACAGAGTCTATTCCGACGGAGAGTTTGTTAATTGCGGCTCTATCAGTCTCACAGGCAGCAACAAGTCTTTTGTCGCCAATACAAGGCAGACGAAGAAAGGATATTAATAACAAGGTAACGGCAAGCCTAACCAACTTGCCACACATATATTGATATGGAAAAGCAAATATTGAGTTTTAATGACTTGCCATCAGCATTGTCATTAGTAATAAACAAGCTGGAGATTTTAGAAGAAAAGTTTTCCACACTAATGACTCAAATTCAGCCCGATAAGGGATTGGAATGGCTTAGTGTTTCCGAATTGAGTGAGTATCTCCCTACCCATCCAGTTGAACACACAATCTATTGTTGGACAAGCAATAAACAAATACCATTCCATAAGAAGGGGAAACGTATCATGTTCCTCAAATCTGAAATTGATGAGTGGATGCAAGATAACAAGAGTAGGTCACGAGCAGAAATTATGAATGAAGCAATAGCTTATGTTCAATCAACAAGAAAAGTCATTTAAATAACAAGGTAACGGCAAGTCTAACCAACTTGCCACTATAACATTTTCACATTATGATTTACACTCACACTATCGGACGCATCGGAGCAAAGGATTGCCGCGTCATCACAGGTACACACGGAACATTCATGGCTGTTGACATCGCAGTGGACGACTACAGTAAGGGCAAGCAAATCACCACTTGGGTAAGGGTGAAGAGCAGCAAGGAGAACCATATCCGTTTGGCTGAATACCTCACCAAGGGTCGTATGGTGCTTGTGGAAGGCACACTGACTTCTTCCATTTGGACAGACCGCAACGGAGAGAACCACATACAGCATAGCATCATAGCTGACTCCATCGCCTTTGTCAATGCAGGGAAGAAGGATGCAACCGACACACCTGCAACAAAGGCACGCAAGGCAGCCAAGGCAGAGGGCGAGGCTCCCGTACCGCCAGCCGATGCACCGCAGGACAAGAGCGAAGACCTTCCCTTCTGAGGGTAGTATCAACTGAGAGTAGTACGTACTAATCGTAGTAAATCCGCTTTTACTATGGTTAGTATGTACTATCAGTAGTAGAATAGTAAAGTAGTATTCACTAATAGTAGTATCATGTTATGACACAGATAATTGCAGTATTAAATCACAAGGGTGGTGTAGGGAAAAGTACGACCGCAGTAAGCCTTGCGGCAGCTCTGCAACTGAGTAAGAAGAACGTCTTGGCTATTGACATGGATGGACAAGCCAACCTCACGGAAGCCTTGGGATTGTCCATCGAGGAAGAACAGACAGTCTATGGCGCAATGTGTGGACAGTACACCTTGCCGTTGGTCAAGTTGCACAACGGCATCACCGTCTCACCCTCATGCCTTGACCTGTCTGCGGCTGAGTTAGAGCTTATCAGCGAGCCGGGACGGGAGCTTATCTTGAAGGGACTTATCACCAAAGCCATCGCCAAAGAGCATTTCGACTACATCATCATCGACTGTCCACCGTCATTGGGCTTGCTGACCTTGAATGCCCTCACCGCAGCCGACTACATCATCATCCCTGTTCAAGCGCAATACCTTGCCATGAGAGGTATGGCAAAGTTGATGGACATCATCCGCATCGTTCAGGAGCGGCTCAACTCCAACCTTAAAGTGGGCGGCATCGTCATCACCCAGTTCGATCGCCGCAAGACGTTGAACCGAAGCGTGAGGGAAATCGTCAATGACAGTTTTCACGAGAAGGTTTTCAAGACCGTCATCCGTGATAATGTGGCTTTGGCAGAAGCACCCATCAACGGCAAGACTATCTTTGAGTATAATCCCAAATCCAATGGTGCCAGTGATTATATGTCTTTGGCAAAAGAAGTGTTAAACTTAAAATAGCATAGCCATGAGCAAGAGCAGTATGTTGAAAGAGGGAATGAAAGGCGGTCTCAACGGACTCCTTTCTTCCACAAAGAAGCCGAGTAAGGAGCAGATAGTCACAGAAACTACACCAGCACCACCTGTGTCTGTTTCTGAGACTACCGAAGTGCCGGTGCATTGCAATTTCCTTATCAACAAGAGCATCCACACGAGGATGAAGTACCTCGCCATCAAGAAAGGGATGTCCTTGCGTGATATTGTCAATGAGGCAATGACAGAATACCTAAAGCGGCATGACACATGAGTGCCGCGCGGTATCATCGCCGAACAGACGATGATACCGCTATCTCTTCTATAAACAGACTTTACTATCCGTAGTATGGTAGTAAAAACTATTCGACTATTATACTATTCGTAGTCGATACTACTTTTAGAAAATACTATCCAACTCATTTTTAGGGCAATAGTTTTCTCTGCTTGTAGGACTGTCTCCATGCTGATAAAAGGCAATGTCGTTCCCTATTACAAGATTTTCTCTTTTTCCCTCATATCAACTATCGTCCTTCCCCATATACAGCTTCGCCCCACGCCATCCCGCCCGTTTCCTCTTTTACATAACAGATTTCTTTTCGCCTGCCTTGCCGCTGCGGATATTGTTTTGCAAAGGTAATGCTGGCGATTGTTCAAACACCAAATCGTCCATTGCATTTGACCGAAAAATCTTCCTCTGCGTGCAGAGCGTATTTTTCGCTCCCGATTTGGCTTTTTGATCGCCATCACTCTTGGAAAGCAAAAAATATCCCTTGGGCAGGCAGGAAAAGCCTCCGAAATAAGGGAAGAAAAAACATAAGAGCAATGGCACACAAGAATGACTATCAAATCCAAAAGCAGTTAGACAAGCCTCAGACTTGGTTCTGCAAATACTATCCCGCACGCATCCGCAATGTGGGTGAGAAGGAGATTGCCGACAGACAATTAGTGTTTGACTTCAAGGACGGAAGAGCCTACGAGGAAGTGGCGCAGCGCACCGCAGAGAATATGCTGACACTCTACGGCAAGGGTTGCGTGAACATCGTCTTCGCCCCCGTTCCAGCATCCACAAGCGAGAGCAACGAACTCCGCTACAAGGCTTTCTGCCACAGGGTGTGTGAATTGACAGGAGCGGAAAACGGCTACGAGCACGTGAGGGTATGCGGAGAGCGTAAGACCATCCACGATAACCGCAAGAACGAGGATGAAGTCCGCAAGGCGAATGTCGTTGAGTTTGATGAGCCGTTCTTCGACAACAAAATGGTGTTGGTCTTTGACGATGTGATAACCAAGGGTCTCAGCTATGCCAAGTATGCCAACCAACTCGAAAGGCTCGGGGCATGTGTTATTGGCGGTATGTTCCTCGCACGCACACATTATAAAGTAAGGTAAAGTATGACAAAGTACGACAAGGCAGTGTCCGTATGCTTCAGCGGACACCGCAGCGTACCTTTCGCCAAGCGGAGGGAGTTGAAGCAATGTCTCAAATCGGAGATAGCCAAGGCGTATGCCGACGGCTACCGGTATTTCTATTGTGGCATGGCAATGGGATTTGACCTGCTGGCGGCAGAAGCCGCCCTTTCGTTGCAATGCGAGTTGAAGGACTTGCAGGTGATAGCCGTTGTGCCGTTCCGTGGTCAGTCTGACCGGTGGAGCAAGGAAGAGCAAGCCAAGTATGATGCCATCCTGCGCATCGTGGATGACGTGGTCGTATTGAGCGAGCAATACTACAATGGCTGCCTTCTGAGGCGCAACGACTATATGGTCAACCGCAGTTCACGTCTCATAGCCTACTTCGATGGCAATCCCAAGGGCGGCACGTTCTACACCGTCAGAGAAGCCAAGAGGCAGGGATTGGACATAGTGAATCTTCATAATAGTGTATAACCCATAAAACAGAAAATGCTTATGGACGATATTGTTGCAATCATCGTTTGCTACTTCGTGTTCGGAGCTTTGGGCAATGTGCTCAGAGCTTTGTTCGGCGGAGAGAGACGAAACGACTTCCGCCGTGACCGCTAAGCGTCTTTAAACCAAGATACGCTGACAGCCATACGTCTGCACCTTACCCCAAAAAGATGCAGCGGATAATTGTGTCCGTAGGCAAGGATATTCAGATTCCTCACCTTAACATTTTGATAAAAATAAAGATACTGCTGCCTATATTTCAAGACAGCAGTATAAACCTTACTCTGCAGGTGCCCATTTGCAACGCACAGGAGAGACGATTGCACCCTCTGCTTTCAGCTGCTTCATGGCTGCATCTACCTCTTTGCGGTCGAGACCGCTGAGTTCTGCGATTTTACCTGCGTTGAGAGGCTGACCAGCCTCTTTCATTGTTGCCAATACTTTTTCTTTTGCGTCCATTGTTTTGATGATTTGATGTTTTGTTTATAATCTTGTTATTAACTCTTGTATTTTGTCTTCCCTTATAATCTTCGGTTGTGCCTTACCTGCCAGAACGAGAATTTTCTTCCCGTTTCTGTAGATGTGCAGCTGTCTGCTTCGTACCACTGCTGTCAAGGTCTCATCATCCTGCATGGCTTGCCATATAGGATAATACACACCTTCTGGTTCAAACAACTTCTTCTGAAGGTGTGAGCACATGTTGGTTGTATCTATTGTCATATCGTTACGTCATATCATTAACATGATTCTGCCAGCTTCTTTTGTGAACATTTCAGGGAAACGGCAGATTGTTGCATACACCTGCTTGCTTGTCACAGGCTGACCGTCCTTTCTCAGGTGCAGCCTATGACGATTGATGGCATCGGCAATCTGGTCGGTTGTCATGCCGCCATTTCGCTTTACCATCACATATACTATGGCTTCTTCTATCTTCATCCTTTATTCATCTGTTTTTCAATCCATGCCATCAATACGGCAACAGCATATTCCTGTTCTTCCTTGGTCAGTGCCCTGCCTGCTGAGATGTGATGCCACTTGAAGAAGCATCCCCGGCAACAACAGCCAGTGGCATGTTGAGCCAGGAAAACAGGATGCCCACGCATGGGAGTCTGCTTGCCGTCGTTCGGTATGACAGCCGGAGCAAGTCTTTTTGCCACAAAGTCCTCTGCGTGTTTTCGTATCGTCGGCAATCCCTTTTCCATTACATACTCCCTGTCTTGCTTGGACAGATGGAACCGGCTGCGAAAATCAGACTTTGCCAATCTCTCAAAGAGATTCGTCAGGTCATACTCTTTCTTATCACCAGGAACGCTTTCTTGCGGCTCTTCCTCTTGGAACAACGATGGATATATGTATTTCTGTGACATCATTATCTGTTGCTTCTGATTTCTAATGTTATATCCATATATGACCGCTTGCCGTCTATATAGTCTGCATAGAGTATTTCTTCGCTTCTGCCTTTCAGAATATGGCACTTACCGCACAGCTCACAGTTGTGCAGACATCTCCATTCATTCAGAACGTAATCCAAACGTTCCTCTCGTGTAGATGATTCAATAGAGGGTGTGCTCATAATCAGTGTCTCCCACAGCGTGGTCAATCAGTGCCTGAAACTCTTCTTCCGTATAGTCTTCTTCCCAACCATACGTTACGTCCTTTATGCCCAAAGTAAACCCTAATGCCTCAGAATAGGATATGCCAATTTCAGCTGCAAGGTCTCTTGCCGCTTGAAAAATCTGCTCTTCTTTGCTTAAGGGCAGTTGTTTCGCTTTCTTATGTTTTTTCTTTGGTTTCCCCATTTGAGTATATTCGTTTAATAATCAGCGTTGATGGGCATCTTGAAATTCCTGTATTTCTTTCGGAGTTCCTCATTTTGCGCCTTCATTTCCTCATACATATCATTCAGTGCGTCAGGAAATCCCCATCCACAAGGGCTTGCCCAACGAAGGCATTGCTTGATTCGGGAATCATACTTGTCCCAAAGGTCATAAAGCACGATGTGGCGCAATGTCTTGTCGAAATTACTCTCAACAGAATCATAGAATTGCTCCCACATGTCTCCATAGTCATAAGTGAACTGACAGGCATTCTCCATATAGAACACCATCAATTCTGCGACTGAATCTTCCGAAGGCTTCAGTTTCTTGAAGTCGGACAATGCCTTGCGGCACACTGAGAAGCGTGTCTTTGGCTCTCTGTTTCTGCTCGGATAGAACTCTTCCCGTATGATGTGCTTATACTCTTCCAGCTTCTGGCCCTCATTCGGCTCTGCATAGAAGTCAAGATATTCCTTTGCCTCTTTCCGTGCAGAATAAAGTTCCAATACCATTTTTATTATTTCACTCTTGTCCATGGACATGAGGACAGACTTTAATTTAGATTTTGACATTTCTGCTCTTTTATCTTAAAAACGGGTCAATCGTTGCCAGCAACTCTGATTTCTGCATCACACCGCTCGTCCTCCACAACACTTCGCCGCGTCTGAACAGCATCAATGTGGGCACAGACTGTATGCCATACTGACTTGCAGTCACCCCATACTTGTCCACATCTACCTTGATGATGCGGATTCTGTCACCCAACACTTCCTTCACCTGCTCAAGGATGGGGTGCATCATCTTGCATGGCTGGCACCAGGTGGCGAAGAAATCGACCAAGACAAGTTGGTCACTTGATATAACGTCTTTGAATGTTTCCATTACGATTTTCTGTAAAATTATGCTATTTTCTTTCCTGTTATCTTACAATACTGCCCTGCAAATGTTAAAATCGAGAAGAATTCAATGAAAAACCTTCGTTATTTCAAAGAATATTCGTACCTTTGCAGCGCTCATCTATAGATAGAAGGAGTTTCGAGACCCGGTTGCCTTTGATGCAATTCGGGTCTTGCGTTTTATAGTGGTGTCTGCAATCTCTTTTTCATCTTCTTTTCCAAAGCCTTTAGTCCATACTCTTTGTTAAGATGGTATGCTGTCAACAGATAGAATCCGTTGCTACGTTGTTGTTCCAAGACAATAACATACTTTTCCACTTTATCATAGATGTATGTTTTCTTGACCTTACGCTTTTTGCCGTCCCTCTCTTCTATGGTAAATACATCCAGATTGTCTGGTGTCAATTCTCTCACATGGTGATTTATCCAATGAAGCCTTTGTGAACGAGCCATCTCGAATACTCGCTTTGGATAAGTCGTACCGTCTTCGTTCTCAACCATGATTTCTTCACAGGTAAGATGCTTGAACAATCTTGCCATGTCAATCTCGCCATCTGTCTTTATAGGATAGATGCGCCACCCTCTGAATGAGAATTGACAGTTATCTTCTATATCACGCTTGAATATTGCATGAAGATCATGCTCTCTTTCTCGTTCACTGAGATATGCCAGTTCCAGCAGCTCAGGGTATTTCTTGATAATATTCAAACTGCTCATTGGCTATTTCAGTGCGATAAAAAACAAATTAAACTTCTTTCTAAATTTGGGAGTTGTGGTGTTGAGACTGATATTACTGTGTTTTTTTATCTTTTCAATCAGCTTCATTTTGGCTCTCACCCTTCCTTCAACTTCTCCCTTTTCATATCTAAGGTTGTAGTTGATGGCTCCCATTAGAACATCTGCCAATTGGATGAAGACACTTTCGTGTGAACGTATAAACTGAAACCTGCCAATGGAAGAGTTGTATTCCATTATTTTTCTGAGCCTCTCCAGCTTATCGCTACTGCATGTGTCCTTGATATCCATATATATGTTATATGTATAATCCATGTCCATCTTGTGATGCAGCAATTGGTAGTACATGCGAAAGTAGAAATCATTAAACGTATAGTCTTCTCGTTTCTCGTCAATCTGACTCTTGTCAACAACCACAGCCCTAAATTCCATGTCATTCATAAAGAACCAGTCTATAAGCTCTGCATAGACTTTATACGTGGCCTCGTGGACATTTGTCCATTTCAGCTCATCACTATAGCCGTGCTTCTTCTTAATATCTTTTATGGCATCTTTTGCCATGCGGATTTGTGTGTATGCTATACTTGTACATCCCAAAAGCATGTAGGGATGACCGTCATGCACCATGTGGGTGCTTTCATCACAGTAGATGTTGAATGTCTTATTCATTGTATCTGTTTTTTGTTTATTCTTTATTCCTTTTCTTCAGCGGTCCACTATGAGGTCCACGGTTCAGCGTCACACCATGCTTGTTGAGTATGCGGAACACGGAACTTCGGCTTGTGAAGCCGCTGATGGCAAAGATGTCATCTATGCTGTGCCCCTCGTTGTACATGTTCACGATATTCTTCTCACGCTCCAGTTTCGACAGTGCCCTTTCCGACTTCTTGGGCGGCCGGATATTCTGTTGCAGATGGATGATGTGTGCCGATGCCTTGCGCAGCACGGCACACTCCTCAGAGAGTGACCCGAACATACGGATGACCTGTGAGGGCTTGGTGTCGGGGAAAAGTTCGTCAAACGTATCGATGCGGTCTTGGATGGAGATGATGCGAACCACCTTCACACGGCAGTATTCTATGAATGTAGCCAGTTCACGGGTGCCACGCAGTGCGTTACTGAACCTCGACACCACCAGCTCGTCGCCGCGCTCCAGACTCGATATGAGCTGCTTCCACATCGGGCGCAGCCTCTCGTGTTCGGACAGTTCCTCTATCACCTGAACACAGCCGTATTGCTGCATCCAAGCCTTGTCTTCTGCATACTCTTCGCCATTGGTGGCGATAAAGATGTAACCTACTTTTGCCATACTGTTGTACGCTATTAAATGAAATCAAGTGCAAAGGTACACTATTTTTCCGAGAAACAATCATACTTGAACGAAAAATCATACTTAAACACGATAATTTGCCATTTTCTTTTCACTTGATTTCATTGAAAATCATACTCGCAAGTATGATACACAAATAAGATTAAACTTACTGTCATTCTTGCAAATATATCGCTGAAACGCATTAACTTTGCACCGTCAATTTCAAAATCAGACTCAAAATAATGACAACAATGAAATATGAAACCCAACTTTTCGGAGGACAAACCAACCTCCATTGCATGAAGCAAATATTGCATAATGCAAAATCAAACTCGCATGGCTGTATCAGACTTGCCATTTGTATTGCCACTGCGTTTGCCGTAGTCATGCTGACAGCATGTTCAGACGGAAACGGCACGAAGTCGTTCCATTCGAGCGATGAAGCCATCAGAGAGTATCATGGCTTTCTGACCACTCTTCGACAGAACGGCAAGGTCTCAATTCAGACATTAGTTAAGATTGTCAACGAATGGCGCGTGTTGGACGATTCCGTGACATCGTGCATCTCACGTGACACTGTCAGGAAAGCCCACTCATACCCGTTCACGGTATATCATGAGTTGAACGACTCCATCCACATCGAGCTGTGCCGTATGGCGATGTCTAAGCAACGCACCTTTCACGACCTGCTCTATCTCAGAGAACAGACCTCTTCCCATGTTGGTGATGAGGAACTACAGCAAGCCGTGAAGGAAGCACAGCCATTCTTCGCTTCCTTGGATAGCCTGCCTATATATAATAAAGGTGGTAAACAGGCGGTACTGAAGCGTTACCTGCTGTTCCTGCAAAAATCCGCCAAGCAAGGCATTCACGGCAAGGAAGACCTGCTCGCTTTCATCAAGGAAGAGCATTTGTATTTCAAATCCTTCCTGCAATACCTGCCGGATTTTGCTGACGATGACATCGGTGACATCAGACGAAACACCGAACACTGCTGTCGGGAGATACTCCGTGCCGCCGACCGCAAGGATTTGTCCCACAAGGATGCAATGATATACCTCTCCATGCGCACCAACCACCGTCTGCTGCGCAACGCACAAGCGGCTATCGAGGATCTGAATAGTGGCAGGGTAAAGGACGAGCACACCATGCACGCCTACCTCCTGATGATGATGCAGCCGTTCATGACGATGGATGACCTTTCCGTGAGCGTGCTCTCCGACAAGGACAAGGCAGACCTCTACAAAATAGCCGATGCGCTCCCCAAGGAGATGGACGGTCTGGCCAAGAAACTGCACCTCGACAAGCAACGCCTGTCGGATATGCCCATGCTCATGATGAAGATTTATGTCACAAGATTATAAACACCCCAAACAGAGAATACGATTATGTTAGAACAGTTTTGCGATGATTTCCTTGCCGTCGTGCCTTTGCAGTTGCCAGAACTGCTGGACAAGCGCAAGATGGAGAAGCCTGTCAAGTATGACGATTACGTGCTTCTTACTTTCCAGTTGAACACCCCTTTCACGATAGAGGAGGTGATGGATATGCTCGAAGACGAGATGGAAATGATAATCCTCTATCACCACATTCCAAGCCGTCATACGGAGTTCGGACACAGCTGCTGTGCCTATTCCAACCCTTCTTTCGGACGGATGTTCAAGGTCAACGGCTCCACAGATGAGCGTGGCATGGTCAGCCAGATAAAAGTGACCATCTATGACTCGCTGGAGCACATGTCGGCAGATGTATGCCTCGACCTCAGTCTGCATTGCAAGAACGGGTTCTTCAAATACATGAAGCCCAAGGAGGAAGTCCTGCTCGACTTCATTTGAAAGTTACATTTGCCAGATGACAGTCCTGTTCTACCGCAACAACGCTCCATTCTGTTGTCCACAACAAAGGCCAAAGTCATGCCACAAGCTCCCGACCATCTGATGAAGGAAACGCTTTACATGAAGATTATCCATCTTCTCGACCGTCACCGCACATGGCTGGAGATTGAGAGCATCGCCACTGTCCGCAACCACACGATAGTCAGGAACGGCAGAATGACCGACATCCTCAGCCGTGTGCTTGTGGTCAAGGCCATCCACCATCATTTCCCCTACACGAGAGGGCAAGTGTGGCAGATAGCCGAGTACGACTTGGAACAGGCTATCAAGAGCCTTCGGACAACCGACGGAGCTTTCCGTCAGAGAATAATCAAGGGAGAACTGACACTGGAGGATGTGGAGCGTATCATATCCACTGCCACACACGGTGTCGTCCAGCCCGACCTGAGTCCACTTCCATTATTCACATGCTATACATATTATGACAAGTAAGATACTGTTTCTCATCCTGATGTCAGCGTTCTTCTTTGTGACGATGATTCTGCACAGAAGCCGCAGACAGTTTATGACACGGTTCTATCTGCGCATGACCGCGCTTGTGACAGCAAGGAAGCTCTACCGGTTGATGCTGCTCATCCTGCTGTACGTGTTCCACTTCCTCTACCTCTGTGTACACTATAACGACATAGGCGTAGTGGCTTCCACCATAGCGTTTGCCATATTCTTTGTCTTTATGGATGTGGAGAGGTGGCTACAGCGTCTGCACGAGGAGCGGACACCCTTCTGCATCGCCGCGTTGGCGGCAGTGGTGTTTGTCTTCACTCCTCATCTGTTCACGCTTGCTGTCACCATCTCCTTTGTCCTTCTGGCATCACTGTTCTATCCCTCGCGCATAGTCATATCGCTGTGGAAGAACAAGGCTGACCGCAAGATGCTCCTCGAAGACACAGAAATGCTCATCATATACTACTATTAAGTATCACCTGTATCATGCCGTTCCTTTTGTATAATGGAGCTGGCGACAAACAACAGTATTCACCAAACAGATTATTGAAATGAAGAAACAGAAACATAGAACGAGTTCCGGCAAGATGTCTGAACGGATGTCCCTGTTGGAGTTCTTGAAAGAGAGGTCCGGGATAAGGCTGTCGAAGCTCGAAGCCTACCTTGACCTTGTAGACAAGGCTTCTGTACAGTACATCCCCAAGGATCTGTGCAAGCAGGAGTTCAGCCTGTCCAACGGGCAGTTTGTAATCACCATTACCGAACTGGCAGGATGCTGGCATTGGCACCGCGCCACTGTCCGCACCTTCATCGAGCAGTTGGAGAAGATGAACCAGATTTCCGTCACCCGTCTCACGAAGAGCCAAATCATCACCATCCCGATGTTGGCTGAGACACCTGCCGTTTCTCCGATTGACGCAGCCTTGGATGTGTTCCGCCAGAAGATGTGTACCGCATTGGACGAATGGCGAAGCGGCAAGATGTCCGCATCGGCTTGCGCCTCGGAATGTGAACAACTCTACGAAGATGCAACAGAGGAAGTAGCCATTATCTTGCAGAAAGCCGACAATGGCAATTCAATTGGCAAGGTGCCATGCGGAAGAAACATTCCCGAATCTGTAGGACACGCCTTTTGTATGACTGCACTCACAGCTGTCTGCGAAGCCACCTTCCATCAGGTGCTTTCGCAGGAAACAGATAACGCCCTCGTTACCTCCCTTCTTCCCTTCTTTTACAAAGACCTGGGAGGAGACTGGCTCTCATTCATCGAGGCGGCAAAGGCAATATCAGAATTGGCATTGGATGGCAGCTCACCAGCCTTGCATCAGGAAAGCGCAGCCATCAAGTCACAGTTTCAGTCACTCTGCCGACCGTTCCTTGCCATTGTAGCCAACCAAGAGGGCTCCTGTCCATCAAAAGGCTGTATTAACCTCTAATAATCACCGTACAACGCTTCTTCTTTTCTACTGGCACAGTGTTTACACGTCTGCCATTGCTGTAAAATAATCGGGCTTGCCCGTTGGTCGGAAATGAGGGAATTTGGGTAGCCTAATACCCCTCTTGGTCTCCGACCATCGGGAGGCTGTCCTTACAAGCAGCAAGCTGGAGACAGGAGAGTTGTACACACATAAAAGGAAATAGGTTATGGCAACACCAAAACAGGTTATGGATTTCCGACCATCTAAGGGAATCACCACAGCACAGAGCAACGAGCACCAACGCCGTTGGACGGAAAAGGGTTGGGGATCCGCTGAATCAACAGGCAACTACGACCGCAGCCGTGAGCGGCTCAACTTCGAGGTTCGGGGCGGCAAGGTTTGTCCTATAGACAAGAGCCGAAGCATCCCGGAGCGCATGGCAGACATCCTGCGGAGCCGTGGAATCAAAGACCCCAACGAGGGACTGGCAGAGCCACGCTTCCGCACAGTGGTCAATTTCATCTTCGGAGGCTCACGAGAACGTATGACAGAATTGGCATTCGGTGACCAGAAGGTGAATCTCACTCACGGAGCGGACAATTCGCATCTAACCCGATGCAAGGACATTGAGGAATGGGCAAAGGATGTTTACCGCTTTGTTGCGGACAAATACGGTGAGGAGAACATCGTCGCTTTCATCTTACACTTGGACGAAACCAATCCGCACGTTCACTGCACCCTCTTGCCAATCAAGGACGGCAAGTTTGCATACAAACAGATATTCGCCGGAAAGGACAAGTACGAGTTTTCTGCCAGGATGAAAGCCCTGCACAGCGAATTTGCCGATGTCAACAAGCGTTGGGGCATGGAGCGCGGAACTTCCGTCTCAGAGACGGGAGCACGCCACCGCACCACCGAAGAATACCGCCGCCAGCTGTCAGAACAGTGCACCACCATTGAGCAGTCCGTCGCCACCCATCAGCGGACACTCGCCTCGCTCCAATCGGACATCCGTCTGGCAGAGCGGAGAGTAAAAGGACTCACCTCAATGGTCAACAACCTCTTGCAGGAGAAGGCTGAGAAGGAGGCGGCACTTGCTGAATTGCATCGGCAGATTCTTGCAGGTCACGACAATCCTGATGCTCTCCGTCAGCAAGTCCAAGAGCTGGAGCAGGAACTGTCCGCTATCCAGTCGAAACTGGACGACAAGCAGGAGAAGCTCTCAGAGGCTGACCGCAAGCTCGATGCCCTGCGTGAGGAGATGACCGCCATGAAGGAGCGCACGGAGGAGTTGCGGCAGGAGGCACACAGATATTCCGATACTATCCGACAAGGTGCGGACACCGTTCTCAGAAATGCCCTTCTCGAAAACATGGTCAGCGAGTTCTCCGAACGTGTGGCACGGCTTTCCAATGAGGGCAAGGACGTGTTTGACGGTTCCCTGCTTCAGGCCTTTGCGGAGAATGGAACGGAGGTGATGTACTGTGCCACGCTTCTATTCCTCGGCTACGTCGATGATGCCACCACCTTTGCCGAAGGTCATGGCGGTGGCGGCAGTTCGTCCGACCTCAAATGGGGACGTGACGATGACGAGGATGAACGCGCTTGGGCACGCCGTTGCATGATGAAAGCTGCACGCATGATGCGCCCCTCTTCCGGCAAAAGGAAGAAACGATAAGCGGCACTGTCACGTATCACCTGTTATAGTATTCACCAGATTAAATTGAACAACATGAGAAAAATACTTATTCTATCCCTTGGCTTCGCCCTTTCATTGGGTGCGCAAGCCAAAGACTATCACCGCACGGCGGACACCACCACCGTTGTATGCAGACTTTCGGCAGACGGTATGCTTCGTCCGCTTAAACCTTCCTACATGAAAGGGGCATTGGTAGCTTCGCCATGGACGGACAACTGGTTTGTCCAAGCGGCAGGAGGAACTACGGTCTTCCTCGGCAAACCGCTCGGATGCAACGACCTATTCGGTCGCATGAAACCGGCATTCTCCGTGTCGATCGGCAAATGGTTCACACCTTCCGTCGGCGGTCGTCTGAACTATGGCGGTATGCAGTTCAACGACTGCAACAACTCCTCGCAGGACTACCAGTACCTGCGTGCTGATTTCATGTGGAATGTCCTCGGCAACCTCTACAAGGACGATGTACACACTCTTGCCAGATGGAGTGTCATTCCATACGTGGGCGTGGGTATGCTGCACAACAAGGTGAATGCCCACAAGCCCTTTGCCATTTCCTACGGCATACAGGGGCAGTATCATCTCTCCCCACGCATTGCTGTTACGGCAGAGATAGGCAACATGACCACCATGCAGGATTTTGACGGCTATGGCAAGGCACACCGCCTTGGCGACCATCTGCTGTCCGCATCCCTCGGCCTCTCTGTCCGCATCGGCAAGACTGGCTGGAAGCGAGTGATAGACGCTCGCCCGTACATCGCACAGAACGAATGGCTTTCGGCATACGCCTCATCCCTTTCTGACAGCAACAGCCGCTATCACGCCCAGCACGATCGAGATTGTCAGACTCTGGAGCAGCTGCGCAAGATTCTTGCCATCGAGGGACTTCTGGACAAGTACGGCCACCTCTTTTCTGACGATGCCGCTTCTTCCGTCACAAATGGCTATCCTCGAAACGACTACAGCGGTCTCAACTCGCTGCGTGCAAGAATGAGAGACAAGTATGGTAATGGTCAAAAGACAAAGGTCATGGAGTCCGCCTCTTGTACAGAAGAATATGGCAATGCTGAAGGTGAGCCGGAAGACGATTACCTATCGCTCATCCACTCAGGAAAGGCTTGCATAGGTGCGCCCATCTATTTCTTCTTTGAACTTGGCACTGACAGGTTGCTCAACAGGTCACAGCTCGTCAATCTCGACGAAGTAGCACGCATCGCCAAGAAATATGGCTTGAAAGTTAAGGTCATCGGCGCTGCCGACAGTGCCACAGGCAGTGAAGCCATCAATGATAACCTCAGCCGTTCCCGTGCCAGATTCATTGCAGAGGAACTGATGAAACGTGGTATGGAAAATGGCACCATCTCTCAGATTTTCGATGGCGGCATTGACGATTACTCGCCCAATGAGGCGAACCGCCATACCAGAATCCTGCTGTATCTATAGCCAGACATACAGCTCCGAACAAGAGCACTAAAACTTTTTTTTCATTGATAAATTTTAGAAAGGGAGGGCTTGTCCGTGATGGATAGGCCCTCCCTTAATCATATATGTATTAACGCATATTCTATGCGCATATCTTTTTTTTATCCGTGTTTCTCAGTACTTGACCAGTCAAGCAGGAAGTCATATATACTCATTATCTGTATGCCGTTTTCGTCGCTCCACTGCTTGGTATGTTCTCCCACGATCAGCAGTTTGCGGAAAGAGTCATCTACAAGACGCAACGACCGTTTCTCCTGTTCCATCTTTTCTGCATCGGGCATACGCCACGCCGACTGGATGTAGATCCGCTCGCTCCCTTTGTTGCAGACAAAATCCACTTCCAATGTCACCCTCTGCTGCTTTCCTTCCGTATTCCTCACTCGATGATAGACGTTACCCACATCCACGAGCCATCCTCGCATACGCATCTCATTGTAGATGACGTTCTCCATGATATGTGTCGGCTCGCTCTGACGGAACGACAGAATAGCATTCCTCAGACCTACGTCCTGGTAATAATACTTGGACAACGAACCTATGTATTTCCGTCCTTTGATGTCGAACCTTTCGGATTTTTCGATAAGGAAAGCATCCTGCATATATTCCAGATAAGCCGACACTGTCTTGTCGGTTATGCTCTGCACATTGCTTACGGACTTGAACGTATTGGCTATATTCAGTGCATTGACAGGTGCTCCTATACTGGATGCTACGGTCTTCGACAATTCTTCAAATTCAGGTCTCAGTTCTATGTTGTTCCGCTCGTAGATGTCACGTAGATATACCGTGCGATAAAGGCGACGCAGGAAATCAGCCTTCTTCTCATCCCCAACCTGTGTAAGTAGTTGCGGCAAACCTCCGTACAGTCTGTATTCAGCCCAACCGTCTTCTTTCGAACCATCATACACCGTCATGAACTCCTTGAAGGATAGTGGCCACACATGTATCTCGTCACCTCTGCCTCGGAATTCCGTCACCAGGTCAGAGGACAGGAAACGCGAGTTGGAGCCTGTGACATACACATCCGCCCCTTCGGTAACTGACAAGGAAGAGAGCACCTCTACAAAGTCTTCCACCTCCTGCACCTCGTCGATGATGATATAATAAGTCTCATAGTCAATCATCATCTTTTCCACCCAGTCCAACAGGTAGTCCGGGTTCTTGAACTCTCTGTTCTTCCTACTCTCCATGTCGATGACGAGAATATGGTCTTCTCTCACGCCCTCATCCAATAGATGCTGATGAAAGAGTTTCTTCAGAAGGAACGACTTGCCTGAACGTCGCAATCCTGTGATTATCTTTATGAGCCCGTTGTTCTTTGAACGGCTCAACTGTTCTATGTATCTATATCTGTTTACTATCATATTTTACGAAAAACTGTCACTTGTGACACTTTTTCGGAGGCAAAGTTATATATTTTATCCTAAATCAAAGAAAGAAATAAAGAAAAATGCACTAAAAATCAATGATTTTCCTGTTTTGTAGTGTCTATTCCACTTGCCGATGCCCATTTTTCTTTGCAAAGTTACTGCCCGGGCGAATGGTCAAGTACCGCCATGCTAACAGGCAGAGGACTGAACGACAGCTTTCCGCAAATCAAAGATTTGGGTATTTCATTAACTCCTCCGTCTGTTTTCTTGCCTTATCGCCCTCATTCCGCAGTCTTTTGATGCACGAAAAATCAGTTCCCGACAAGAGGAGCCGAAAGGCTTCAAAAGGAGGGAAGAAAAACAAGTTGAACAAATAATTTCTTTGCGTATGGAATTACACAGATTATCAGAAAACGAGCAGGCATTTGTCGAGTGCTTCTCACGGTTCGTAAACGGTCAGATGGGGTCAGCCGCCAAGGTAGGCAATGCCCTTGCAGATGACCATCGCTATCTTATCAACGAAAAGGGCAAGGTGGTGTTTGCCTTCTTGGAACGCCTTGCCAACGACTATCAAAAAGGTCGTTATGACCAGCGTGACGAGTGGGTGTGCCGATTGGCAGCAGAGGCCATCGAACACCTTGTAGAGAACAGAATGTATTACAGAACACTTAACAACGATTGACTATGGCAAGCAGATTGATTACACCCGTATTGGAGGAGATACTGAAATCCTATCCTCTGTATTCACAGGACGGCAAAGGCAAGGATGCCGTTTGTGTGGCAATATTCTTCATCGGACACGTCCGTTGGTTCGTACTTGAAGGACAGCCGGAAGGTAACGACACCACGTTGTTCACCATCGTATGCGGTCTGCATGAAACGGAGTATGGCTATACCTCCGTCAATGAAATGGAGAGCGTAAAGGTGGATGGCTCCAAATATGGAGTGGACGAGATATTTCAAGTGGAGCAGTTGGACGGCTTCAAGCCGGTGAAACTGAAGAGCATTCCAGACGAGGATTTACAAGCATTCCTTCATAATATGGAATGACCCCAAATTAAATCAGCCGCAGGGACATTACTCCTTGCGGCTGACTATTGTTAGTACCTACTATGAGTAGTAAAGCCTACGATTAGTATATACTACGATACTACTCTCATCTTCGGAAAGCGGACTTGGCAACGTGCTCCTCTTGTACCTCTTCCTTCTGGTACTCCTCCATGTCAAGCAGTTGCTCATACGCAGAGCTGATGTTTGCGTCCATAGAATGGTTGTGGCTGAAAGGGAAGGTATGCTTCACAGAGAGTCCTGCATTGGTCACAGTCCCCACATCCAGGCTATCCTTATCCTTGTTATATTGCAGGTTCAGCAAACCACCATTCGGCATTTGGAATATCGGCATTTTTCGCTGCGCCAATTCCGAAAACTCTTCGGCGGTCATCTCCCTCGCCACAGCCTTCACGTCCTCACTGGCACGTCCTATGCCATAGCGAGTGATATGGTCACGCACTTCTTGCTCCGTATGCTTCAGGAACACCTCATACGTACCGCCGACACTCCCGTTATAGACCACTGCAAAGTCCTTGTCCTCTATTAGCAGGTCATCGCCTCTGTTCTGGCACGGCTTCCTGTAGGTCTGCTCCTCGTCCATGCCGTTCCCGTCATAGTATTCCTTGGCAAGCGTCAGCAGTCCTTGATAGTCACCTTTCTCCTTTAGCTTATCCAGTTCCGATGTGTCATCCGTTGATTGGAGATAGGCGATGGAGGCATAATAGACGTTTTCTTTCGATTGTGAAGGCTCTGTCAGGCTTTTGTACTGGGCAAAAGCCTCCTGATAATTGGTGTCAAGGTCTTTGCCGTGGTCGTAAGGAACAGAGAGTTTCACTTCCAGACCGTTACTCGTCGGCACAGCAATCTTTACAGAGTCCTCCTTCTCATGATGCTGGATATATACAGCAGAACCATTATATGCCAAGACTGCATGGTCGCCGTCATCTATGGATAGATAACTTTTCCCTTGCCCGTTTTCCTGCTCAGCCTTTTTCTCCTGGTCTATCTCCATAGCAATCTTGTCGATATGCTGCGTGAGCATTGAGGTAGCTTTTTTCACATCGAGTAGCGTGGTCTTGATGAACTGCGGCGACTCCTTCAGCGAATCCAGCCAAGACTTCAAATAGGCAGCCGAATCTCCTTTCAGATGCTTTGTCATGCCATACCGCTGAGCGGTCAGCGCAGCCGTCAGTTCTGCCACCAGTTCCTCGCGTGCATACTCTGCCGAGCCGAAGGTAGCGGGCTTGATGCGGTCTAACTGTCCCTCCGCACCCGTGGAGTGTCCCATCTCGTGGAAAAGGTTCGAGTAGAAAGACTCCCCATCCTTGAACTGCCTTTTCTCAGGCATCACAATCTCATTCTTGCTGATGGAGAAATAGGCGGAATCACCGAACATCGGTTTGATGGGACATATCCAACGGTTGTCCGCTATCATCCTATCCACGGGTTCAAAGGCAAACTGCTCGTCCTTCTCTACCTTGGGCATCGAGTATTCCTGTTCCAGTTTCTCCCAAAACTCTGGTCTGACCTCCTTCAGGTTGGTCTGCGCCACATTGAAGACATGGTAAGTCTGAAGCTTTGGATATACATTGTACTTTTCGCGCTCTTCCTGAGAGAGCAGTTTGTAGTCCTCCCACTTGATGTGTTCCTTTGTTTCCTTATTGACCACCGTAAACGTGGTGAGCATCACGGGGAAAGAATGCTCACCTTTCAGTACTGACACACGGGGCTTCTGTTCCTCGTCTTTCTTGCCAGTTTTGTTAAACTGCTGTATGCGGTCGAAGGTACAG
Source organism: Bacteroides sp. f07 (assembly GCF_042854785.1). Classification (NCBI taxonomy): domain Bacteria; kingdom Pseudomonadati; phylum Bacteroidota; class Bacteroidia; order Bacteroidales; family Bacteroidaceae; genus Bacteroides; species Bacteroides sp. f07. The sequence goes on from NZ_BAABXI010000001.1 coordinate 3,336,776, forward strand.
AAGCGAGGAATCTTGTAACCCTCCTTCTCGCAATGCAGGAGCAACATCATAGCGTTCATGCCATTATATTCTCGTCCGTTCAGGTTTTTCGGCCATTGCAACGCACCTTCAGTAAACCAGGGCTTTTTCCATCCGTCTTTGCCCGACAGCGACTGAATACGCTCAATCATCATATCGGCAAACAGGTCGAGTGCCTTGTCTTCGGCACTCGGACCTTCCTTAGCATAAGGCTTTCCCATAGTCAATTAACCATTATAGGGCTGCGGAACATATTCGCTCATTTCAGACACTCGGCAGGAGAAGTCCAGTTTGTCATTGAAGACACTGACAGACAATGCCCCTTTGATGTTCGCTTTCACGCCTGGTTGCAGCCATGCCTCGCATTTGCCATCGAATAGGAAGAAACTTACCCAGATGTATTCAAATCCGTCCTGTACTTTCTCTGCGCTGAAAGCGGAGAACTGGCAGTACGGCACACCATTCTTGTCCGTCTTGTCCTCAATGCTCTTGCCCACCTTGCCGCGGAACTCCATCACGCCCTTGATGCAGTCCTCTGCCTCGTCAGGCTGGTGGCTGATGCTGCTTGCCGACAGGTTGAAATAAAGGACATCGCCCCATTTTCTTGGTACCAATACACCGGCTACCTCAATGCGTTCGCCGATGTTGCAGCTGCCCACCTCCGTCAGTGTCCCATCTTTGATGACCGACACCTCGATGGTCTTGTTAATCCCGCTCTTCGCTGGAATGACTACGTTCATGGCAAAGCTCACGAATGCCTTGCCCTCCTTGTTCGTGCGGCAGGTCGCAGCCTTGCTGACCGTTCCGCACACTGTTACATTACATTTGATCATTGCTCGATACTATTTGAATTATACATATCCATCGTCCAAGTGAAATGTCTTAGCAATGACAATAATCTCTTTTCAATCATCATATACTAGCGCACGTATCAGTTCATAGACTATCCACGCTGCTATGATAAGTTGGAAGCCGAGATAGATGATGGCCACGGTCTGACCGAAAAGCCATTGGGTAAGCATGAAGTGTCCTGCCACAGCTACCATACCCACCAGCAATGTACACAGATGACTTGCTATCCTTTTCATTTCCTTTGCAGATTTTGTTGTTGACTCTCAGCCTCCATCCCTTGCTCGAAGTTCTGCGAAGCCTGCTGTGTCGCCACGATGCCTGTCACCATTCCCGCAATCTTCGTCCGTTTGCTTTCTTCCGACAGATTGGCATTGCCCAAAATGAGCGACAGGCGGTTCATCTCCGAGGAGGTCAGTTCACGGTCAATCTTCACCGTACCGCTCTCTGCATGAAGCACAGTCTTGCCGTTCTCACCCACAGTAATGGTGCATTGCCTCATGCCTGGAAGAAGCGAGGTCAAATCTACGAGCCGGTTGGCTGCCATGGCAGAGATAAGTCCTTTTTGTCGTTCCTCATCATTGCTGTCAATCTGCGCTGCCAACATCATCAGCGACATGAAGGTGGTCATCGCCATGTCGAGTATAGGGTCATTCGTTCCCGAAATGCCCACGCCGCTGTCCTCCGAGGAAAGGATTTTCTTCATCCAGTCCTCCGACGAAACCTTCTGCTCCTGTGGCGCATTGCTCTTGTATTTTGCCAACAGGTCATTGCCGTTATGCAGGGCCTGTAGCTTGATGTTGCCTTTCTGTCCGATTTCTGCCAGATAAGCGGCTGGATCCATATCCCTTTTTGAGCCGTCAGCCGATACACTCTTCACTCCGAAATGCAGATGCTCGCCAGTGGTTCTGGTGCCGGTATTTCCCGACACCCCCAACTTCTGACTGGCATTAACCACGTCACCTACCTTTACTGCTATGTCAGACAGATGCAGGTAGGAGCATTGCACCTTGCTGCCATCCTCACGGCTGTATTCCACGGTGACGGATTTCCCTCCTGCCGTGTTCGCATTATGGTTCACCGCCACCACCTTGCCGCCGTTCTCCGTGGCCAACACCGCCTCATGGTTCGTCTTGATGTCAATGCCCTTGTGCATCTGCTGCTTGGTGGCATCCATCGGATCCTGGCGATTGCCGAAAGGCGAGGTGATGAAGAGAAACTCCTCTCGCTCCACAGGAAAGGAATACCCGGCAGACTGCGGTACATGGGCAGCAGGCATTTCTCTACGAGGATTATTCTCCACCCCGAACGACCGACCTTCTGCCCGCATCTCAGCCATCACCTCACTGTCATACTTGTCCAGTCCGTTGGCTTCAATGATGCGCTGCAGACTTGCAGCATAACCGCCGCCCGTGGCATAGCCGGCACGCTCAATGCCCTTCGTCCATCCCTTGTAGTCGTCAGGCGACAGCGTGAAGCACTGCGCATAACGCTTGTTCTGCTTCAGGAACTGCGAGTGATGCTCATAACTGTCACCCACGCTTTTGTACTTACAGAATTTCTCGTTGGGCCTATCATCCGTATAGACTCCATACTCTCCGCCATTCTTCAACCACGATGCCGTAGCCTTGATGCCAAAGTGGTTGTTGCATTCGCGCGACAGTTGGCTCTGTCCGTTGCTGCTCTCCAGTATGGCTTGCGCCAAGATGACGGAGGCAGGAATCCCATACATCCGCATCTGTTCTTTGGCTTCCTCCGCATATTGTGCGGCATACGCTGCGTTCTTTCCCATAAGCCTATCTCCTTAGACTGGTGTGTTGTTCTGTTTCTTGACTTTCCTGTGCCATCTGCTTTCCTGTCTCTTTTCCAGGTGACACCATCTCCGTAATTCCACGCTTCGATGATGTTGTCTGCTTCGGCATTTCCAACTGGTCACAGATGGACACCCGTTCACCAGCACGAATGAGCTTCGGCAGATAGGTGTCGAGGGCATGATATGGGAATCCTGCCATTGCCAACGGCTTGCCTTCATCATCCTTGCGCCCATTGCTCTTTGTCAGCGTAATACCCAATATTTTGGATGCCTTCACCGCATCATCCTTGTAGGTCTCATAGAAGTCACCGCAGCGAAACAAAAGAATGGCATCAGGATGCTTCTTCTTCAAGTCAAGATATTGTTGGACAAGGGGAGAGACAGCAGCCTTGACAGCCTTTTCATCCTTCTTTTCTTCTTTCTTTTCCTCTTGTTTCTTCTCTTCCCTTTGTTCAGAGCTTTTATCTTCCTTAAGTACCACTTCCTTCTGTTCATCATGCTTATCGACAATTGCCGTCTCCGCTTGCTTCACCTCCGTCGCTTCTTCCTGCTTCTCTTGTGTACTTTGCTCGACATTGTTGTCTTTCTGCAATACATCAGCAAACAGCGAGGCGGCAAGGTTCTGCTTGTAGGAATCCCTGTCAGGAGCCACCCACAATCGTTGCCATTGTGACGGACTGACACTTCTCGGCTGCAACTTCTTGCCGTCAATAGTGGCTGCACACAGGCATTCGCCCGATTTGGCACGGAATACTGCCACACGCTGGATGCGGTTCAAATCAACCTCCTGCTCATTACCTCCGAAGATGTCCACCTTCAGGTCGGGTTTCGCCTCTGCCATAGCATAATACTTCTGTGCCAGTTCCTCACGCACACGCTCGATGTTGTCCATCGACTGCTTCAAGGTGGTGAAGAAATGATTGAGGTCTCCTTTGTCGGGATAGACGGCAAAGCCCTCCTTACCTTCGGGCTTGATGTACAATGCCCACCGCTCCTTGTCATCCTTTACCAACTGCACATTGTCGAAACCGATGTCACGGCTGTGGGTTACGGCCTCAGAAGCATCCAACGAGGATAGGTCTTCGATAGACCAGTTGCGCAGTCTTGATACCGTGATTTTCTTGTCGGCGAAATAACTGTCGTCGGGACGGAAGCCCAAGGCTCCGTCGGGATTGTAGAAACGCACGTTGTCATAACCCTCTTTCTGCAAGGCATTGGTGAAGCGTTGCTTGTTCATGCCCTTGATCTCGTTGTTCACCTCCAACGATGCACCCTGTGGCAGCACCACATCGGCGGTCTTGCTGGCATCATCACGCACGATGACCACAGTACGCTGCTCCTCGTTGGGATGCTGCTTGATTTCGTCTGCTACGAAGTAGTGGTTGGGCAACTGCACCTGTATCTGCGCCGTCTCTCGCTGATGCTGGTCGGTGGCATACTCCACCTTTTCACCCAGTTCGGCTTTCTTCAACACCTTCAGCGCACCGTTCACCTCACTCTCGATGGCATCAATCAGACAAGGGTCTTCCTTCAGTTCCCTCGTCCAATAGTCCACCATGCTAAGGCTGTCCTTTGACAGACGGGCAGGCAGTCCCAGTTCGAGCATCTTCACGCCCGAAGCTATCTCAGTGATGAGTCGTTCCTTCTTCACGGCATCCTCCGACGGGGCTTTGCCGTTCTTCATGACCATGCCCTCACGTGCCAACCGCTGCTGATGACCGGTGGCAGACACCAACTGACGCATCATCTCCTGTACATAGTCATTGTAGTGCTCGAAGTCACGCTGCCGTGGCAGGTAGATGACATCCTTCTCGGTGTCGTAGTGCGCCACACCCGTGCCGTCCTGACGTACATTCACGAGGTTGTCCTTCATCTTCTGAAGGAATCCGTTGACGCACCCATGCAGCTGCTTGTCCTCCTTGTCGCCATAACCTCTATCCTCCACCGTGCCATCCTTCTTCAATGCCGTAGTGTAGGCTGTTTCGTTAGCCATAGGCAGTAGCGTCTGGTCGATATTGAACAGCACACGGATCTCACGGTTTTTCACTCCCTTGTACTGCTGTTTGTCCTGTTCCGACAGTTCTGCGTATGCCTCCTTGGTGATGACATCGTCGGGATTGTTGCGGTTGACGTACTTATTCCAATTGTAATACAGGAACGGCACACCTTTCTCATGCTCCCTCACGCTCTCACCCCGTGCCTTCGCTTCGGAGAACTGCGTAAACAGATTGCTCTTGCAACCCTTGGCATCGGAGTCAAGGGCAAGGACAAGGGCATTGAACGGACTGACCGAAAAGCCCTTGGGATAGAGCTTCGGATAGAGTTTGCCGCTTGCATTCAACCAATGTCCCTTGGCATCCACCGCACTCGTCAGTGCCTCAGTGAGCAGCGACACCTGCTTCTCCGCCGTCCGCTTCTCAAATTCTGATTTCTCTTTCATGCTTTTATCTTTTTGTTTATCTCAATCACATTCTATAATTGGCTTACCAAGCCACCGTTCCCGACAATTTTGTTGTCGGGCTTCACTGTATTCCCCTCGGTCGCACCACGCTCTCCCGTGCCTGCTCTTCGTACTGCATTGCTGCCATCTGTCGCATCTGGTCGTTCTTGGCAAGTATGGCGTTAGCCAATGTATTCAGCGGCAATGCCCCCGACTGATGCGCCCCAATCACACTGTCAGGCAGTTGAATGGTACAAGGCACATGGTCAATGTTGGCAACGAGACACCGCCCTTGCAGCATCGGGTTGCTGATACGAGGATTGAGTGGTTCATCAGGATATTGGCGGTACTGAATGCGAGATGCAGCAGGACTAACTGTAGGTGCAATGCCTTCCTGCTGTTTCCTGCCCAGCACCTCATGTCCCGCTTTGTTGAGCAGATTGGCACCTCCCATACCCATCAACAGCATCTTCAGTATAGGATTCTTCACGAACATTCCAGCCACGATAGAGGCCAAAGGAAGGAGGCTATTGTCCATATTCAGCGATTTTGTCTTGCCAGTGAACAGTCCCACCAGTACATCGGGCAGCATCGCCAACACATAACCAAGGTTCTTGCCGATGTCTGAAAAGCCGTTCAGTCCAAAACTCTGCAACAGCCCGTCCCATCCATTTTCGTTTGTTTGTAAGGCTGTTTCCTCCTGCTGGACTACAGATGGTGTTGCCTCTTCAGTCGATGAATCAGGAGTTTCTTTCGGTTCTGCCTTCTTCTCCTTCTCAGCCTCTGCATCCAGTCTCGCCTTAACCTCCAGATACTCGTCTTCCTGTCCAGGCGCAACTATCAAGGGCACATCCTTGTACTTGCCTGTACGTTTGGTTGCTTCGTTTCTCTGAGGGTCAAGGAACGTACCTTTGTTCCAAGGAAAAGAGGTCTGCTCGGTTTGTTTCGTCCAATCCATAAAAGTGATATTGCTCGTGGGAATCTTGTTCTTGAAATGGCTGTTGGTAGCCTTGATATAGCTGTTCTCGTGGTTCTTGATGACTTTTGCCTGTTTGCGGAATGAGGCGAAGACGTTGGTGCCCGTACCGAAAACTCCCTTGCTGATACACTCCTCGACACAGACCTCTTGGCTGCTACCTTTCTTGCTTAGGTGCTCCATGCCGACATTCATCACCATATCGATACCGACAAACTTGGCGAAGGTTGCCCATGAGCCAATCCCTCCCATGGCCACGACATCGGCACCCGCTCCGGCTGCCCATCCCGCTGCCTTCTCTGTTCGAGAGGGCTTATAGGCTGCCTCTCCTTTGGCTTCTATCTCTGCGGCAAGGGGTGACTTGTTCAGTTCGTAGGGCAGACCGAACAGACTGCTTTGTGCCGCCTTGCGGATGATATAGTCGGCAGAAGATGTTGGCATACGGTCTTTCACCATTTTTTCTATCATCAGCTGCTCCATGCGGTGATCGATATAGGCGTATGCCAAATCACAACCGAGTTGTTTAGAGAGTGCATCGTACCGCTCTCGTCCTATCTCCGTCACCACCGCCTTGCGCCATTCCTCAGCCATCACGGCAAGGTCACGCTGCATATCCTTGTTGCCGACAATAGCCTCCTTGCACATCGCCAGATAGTCTTCGGTGGTCTTGCTGTTCCACTTGCCTGTAATCTTCAGCGTGGCGTATGGGTCATCACCAGGCATATTGGCAGTGGCCAATGAGCGTAGGATGCCAGCCGTACTGTTGGAGTAGGCTCGCATCTCGTCTGCCTGTCTGTTGGACAAGTCCCGTTGCACCCTGCCCATCACGGGGGCAAGGTGACACCCGAAGTAGTCGCCCATCAGACGCTCTATCTCTGCGAATCGCTGACTGTTCTTAACTGCCATATACCTTGTTTATATATTATACTGCTGTAATATCTGTTCCTTTGTCTGCTCGATGGCATTGTGATATATCTCCATCTGCTTAGGATAGTGTTCCTCCAACCATGCGTCCTTGTCCACTTGGCAGTGGATGAACTGCACGGCCATACGTTCCTCAATCTCCACGGAGGGTTCCCCCTCTTCCTTACCATTGAACCATGCCTTTGTCCACCATCTCACGCCAGCCCGGTCGGGATAGACGCTCACTATCCTCGGAATGTCGAAGCTCTGGATATCCACGTCCAAGTCGGCAAGAGGGTCGATGATGCCGTCATGCGTCAGGGCTTGCTCTTGGAGTTTTTTTTTAACACCTCGTCCATCGTGGAGAGATATACCTGATGTCGCATGGCAAGATAGTTGAGAAAGTCGGCAATGAGCAGGTTCTGCACCTTAGTCGCCAAAGGCATACAGCGGTTGCCGATGCCCAAGGGATTAGCCATGCTCGGCATGGTCTCGTAGAAATAATGCTTGCTCGCTCCCAACGAGAAGATGTTTCTCAACGACTGCTCCGTATGTTCGGGCAGAGAGTATGCTCCTTGTTGAAGGTCCTCGAAGTAGGAGGGAAGGAAGCGGAGCATCAATGCCTCTATCTCCTGACGGTCGGTGTCGTAGGGTGAAGGGATGTTCATGTCCAGTTCATTGATGCCCATTTGGGAATTGTGCTCCAATGCCTTGATATTGCCGTAGAGCATGGTGAGGAACTCCAACGGATTGATTTCCTCTCCGTCAAACCTCACCTCCATGTGCAGCAGGTCGCCACTGATGGCGATGGTCTGACCGGCCTTGACGCTTTGGGAGAAGTTGGCGAAGACATTGGAGAGATGCCTGTAAGTCACTTCGTATTTGCCGTAGCGGATGGTCTGGTAGATGCCATGCTCCGCGTCCGACCCAATGGCAGAGACGGTTCCCGTTGCCACCGCCGACAGCAGGTAATGGTTCACTGAGAAGTCTATGCCGTGATGGAAGAATGTTTCTCCCGTCACGGGATTTTTCTGCTCTCCGTAACCCAAGGACATCTGCACGTCCTGCTTTATAGGCTCCTCAAACGGCATACAGTAGCCGCTCGATGAGCGCAGTATCATTTCTTCTGTATATCTCATATCACTGTATATTGGTTATCGTTTCATCCCTCTGCTTTGGGTCTCTGCTTCTTTCATGTTCTGCCCATGTGAAGACGTACCGCCTCTGTTAGGCAGAGTTTGCGCCACCTTAGAATTGTTCCCGATGATCATCGCTCCAAGCAGGGCACCCGCAATCTTGCTCATCCAACCAAAGCGTCCGAATACCATGAAGGCGGCAGCCACCAGTCCGACGATGCTCATACCCGACACGTTGCCCTTGCCGATATTGCCAAAGAGATTGCCTATCATGTCGCATCCTACGCCTCCGAACATATTCCTAAAGAAATCACTGATGCCGCTGAACTGGGTGTCCATCTTTCCGGCTACAGTGTTCACCGCATCAACGGCTTCACCAGCCTTGCCCGTCAGACGTTGCACATCGTTGGCGGTTTGTGCCACCGCTTCCGTGGCATTCTCGCCGATGACAGCATCACCTACGATGCGTGCCACGCTCTTGTCTGTGGTCAGCTTCTCCCATGTCACATAGCCTGCGGCACTACCCACTGCGGCCGTCTGCATAGCCTTGCCGGCTCCCATAAGGGTGCGTTGCGGGTGGAGTGCCGCACTGCCTAAGGTCTTTCCAGTTACTCCGATGACATGGCCAGTACCTCGTGCCGCCTTGCCACCATATTTCAATAATGAACTCCAAAATCCCATATCTTATCGTTTTTTAATCACGGTTTGACTTCGTCTTCTTCTGTCACGACTCGGCATAGCTCGAACAAGTTCGGCTCTGCTCTCGCTGCTCCATCAGTTTACGTTCTTGCCCACCTGCTTCCACCGCCTCTTGGCAGCCGCTGCTATCTCGGCTTTGTTCGCTTTGGTGGGTCTTGCCCCTTCGTCTATCTCCATCCAAACATCGCCCATGGTGGTGTATTTCACCGCCCTCGTCAGTCGCTTCAACTGCTTGTTCATCTTCTTCAGTTTGGGTCGGATGCCGAAGACTATCTCCACACGCTCCTTCTCGGTCATCTTGTTGCCCGACAGGCATACCGTGCGTATGTCATTAACTATCTCGATGCTGTTCATAATCAGCTCGCGGTATATCTTGTTGCGCTTGGCTGACAGGGCTACGGCAAGTCCGTTGGCAGGATGGGCATCCAACTGCGCCACCAATCCACCCATATTGTCCACCAACTGACCTATCTCGTGATAGAAACCATATATCTGTGCGGCATAGCTGACGATGGAACGGAAGGAGTCCAGATAGTTGTTGAACTCCCGCTGCAGGTCGGTAGTGGCTTCCACTTCCTCCTTGGTCCAGATATGGCCGGTGGATTGTAGCAGCATCACTTTCTCCTGATTCTTCAGTTCTTTCTCCGCCTTGTTGGTGTACATCAGAATCATCCCCGCAAGAGTCGGGTCGTTCTGCGCCCGCACTCCTGCAAAAGATGATATAAACATAAAAATGGCAATTGATATGAAATACTTCATGACTGATTCCTTTATCGTTAATCACTGATGGTCATACGTCCTGCTCTGCGCCATCTGCTAAGGGCTTGGGTGGCTATCTCTCCATTGCTTCGGTCTATCATCCCTGCCGTCACGCCGTTCCACACATCGGTCATGGTGTAATATCGTATAGACAGATAAAGACGATGCAGCTTCTTGCTGAAGGCACTCAGCTTGTCGTTCAGTGCCCACAGCGTCTTGCTCCTTTCCGCACCAGTCAGCATGTTCTCTTTGCCTCCTTTGGCGACTGCATCTTTCAGCAGTGTGAAGACGGACACCAATTCCGTGGCGGTCTCCATATACAGGTTGTTCATCGAGAGGGTGGCAACGATGCCTTGCGGATTATTGTTGATGGCCTTGCGCATCTTACACAAGGTGATGAATATCTTCACTCCATCGTCGTACAGATAGGTACAGGCTTTGAGGGAAGAGGCATAACCACTGGCGGTTTTCAGATAACTGTTGTACTTCTTCTCCCATTCGTGTATCTTGGTGAACTCTGCGGCGATGGTATTCTGCAACAGGGCAGTCTTGGTCTGACCTTTGATTTCCTTCTCTATCTCACCGTTGATGGCTTCGTTGCCCTCTGCTAATGCCATCCATTCCAAAGGGTTGGCAGTCACAATCTGTGCATGGGCTGACGGCACGCTCAGTACCAATGCCACGACAATGAACCAAATCTTATCTATTCGTAATCTCATATACGCCCTTTCTTCGTTTGTTCGTTTCTACTCTTGTTCGTATCACACTCACCACGTCATAGCTGTTGCTGATGCCGGTCATTTCCAGTTTCGGTGTCGTTCTATCCATCGACAACACGGTCACGCTTTTCAGTCCGCATAACTGTTGTATCAATGTCTGATGCTCGGCAAAGTCCACCACTCGGTACAACTCCATGTAGTTCACGCTCCGCTGAAACACTCCGTGCTCACAGATGAGTTGCTCGCTCCCGATATGGTAGCGGATACTCCTCAGATAGATGAATCGGTAGAGTAAACAGAGGGAGAACAGGAGGCTGAAGACAAGCAACAGGGTACTATATGCACAACCGGGCAATCCTCCGATTAGGAGCATTGCCACGCACAACAGCAACAGAGGCAGTTCGTTGATGAAAAACTGTCCGATGCTGGGGCACAAGGTGATGATGCTATTATCTTCTTGTCTCATACGCTTCTATGATATGTGTTCTTTTCTTCTTTTTCCCTTTGTTTCTCTGCCTTGCCGGCTGCGATAAACTCGGCATAGTCGAAGGTATCTGGTTCGCCCTTGGCAATCAGTTCTGCTGATTTCTTGTTGAGCAGCGCATCGTTCCAGTCCTTGTAGCAACCCAATGGATGATAGGCTTGCACATGCTCGTGACGGAAGCCCATCTCTGCTGCCACCTTCCTGAAGTTTGCAACAAACTGCCGCCCTGCATCGTCCTTGTCAAAACCCAAATAGTGCCGTGCGTTGGGAGTAACGGACAGAAGTCCTCGCATCTGTCCCTCGGTGGGTGTGCCGCCCGTAGATACATACACCATCTTTACAGGATTTATCTGATACTCTGCCATGGCATCGTAGGCACTCTCAAACCATACAATTTCGCTTGCTTTATCCAACGGCTCGCCCGTGAGGTTGGCAATCCACAGTCCTTCACTGCTGTTGCTTCCTTCTGCCTTGCCCTTGTAACCGCCGCTACCGTCCATCTTCGGTCGTCCTCGTTCCTCAAAGCCCACAGTCTTGTCGGGTGTCTTGGGCAGTACAAGCGGAAAGGCAAGGTTGGCAAAGGTAAGTCCATCCGTCCGATGCTTAGTAGCCAGACAGAAATGCCGATGAAAAGCATACTGCGTATAGAGGTCGATGCCTCGGAACTTAAAATAGGGATAAAACCTTTTCTGCGTTTCCCTGTCCTGCGGATTGAACTTGTGGATGTCGTAGTCATTCAGGTTGAATGGCTTTCCGTCCTTTCTTGGTTCTGTAATCTTCGATGGTCTGTCCTCTATGGGTTGGTTGAGCAGTCGGTTGCAGACGAGGTTGACGAGTCGGTCAGGAGACATTCCCACCTTGTTCTCTGAAAACATTTCTGGATGCTCCTTGATGAACGAAATGACATTATACACCTTCTGCTGCGGTGGTTGGAAGCAACATTTCCCATTCTGCGTGACAATGAACTTATCACCACGCACCCGTCTGCCCTCACTGTCAGTACGCACATACGACGGATAACGCAAGCCATCTCTCTTGTTCAGATGATACCCTGCGTCCACCAGTACTTCCTGTATGCTCAACCTGTCCAGAAAGTCATCGTATGTCAGTTCACTACTCATTATAAATTATAAATTGTAAATTATACATTGTTAATATCCTCTCCTTATCTCCGTGGCAACATGATTTGCTTCTGCCTCAAAGTACCTTGCCGCAATCTCCTGTGGCGAATCCACTCCCGGTTTGAAGTAAGGACGTGGACCGCCATGATGCTCTGCATAGAACTCCGGGGCTGGATGGTGATGATGGTGGCTTATGTCATGCGCCACCTCTGCTGTAACGACTGCTCCTGCCGTCAGAGCCGCCAATATCTTCGTGCCCAGTCCGGCGTTGGTTTCGGGGCGTGTCTTCATATCCACTTCACTGAAAACCTTGGAGAAGAGTTTCATGCGATGGTAGTCATCCACCGCCAAGAACTTGTCGTAGTCCTTCTGCTTGATTTCGTGCGTGATGGCTTCTCCATTGATAATGGCGGTCATGCGATACTTATCTTCGCCTTTCTTATCTCCCTCCATCGGAGGCACTTTCTCCACCATGATGTCACCGACTTTCACTTCACGCCCATGCGCTCCCTCACGATACCAACCCTTGTTCTCATTAATCAAGGCAAGGTCTTCACCTCTCACCATGGCATCGCCTTGCAACACGTCACGTCTGACAGTCTCGTCCTCTTCCAACGGAAGCAACCGTTCCTCGTCTTGTTGCTGACGCTGCTGCAACTCCTGTTCAAGTTCGGGATGCAGATGCAGGTCGATGCGCTCCTTGCTATTCAGTGTGTCCATCAGGATTTTGTCAGCAAAGTCGTCCTTGATGATGCCATTCAGCAGTTCCAAGCGTTGAACGACGGGCACTTCCTTGATGGAGTTGGAGGTGAGTTTCTTCAGTTCCTCATCTGTCAGGTCATACACCATGTCGGCATTGACGCTGTTCGACTGAATGGTCAGCGTCTTCGCATTCTCATCAATGATGATGCCATGCGATGCCAGACACTCCTGCCACTTCTCATTGGTGAAATAGACAGGCGAGGTAATCAGTTCCTTATAAGGCTTGGCTGGCTCCGTGCTTCTCGTGCGGCTGATGGAAGGCATTATGATTCCCTCCAAATCTTTCAGCACATCCTGTTGCTGAGGGCTATAACTCTGTTGCTGTCCCTTATAATAGAACCCATAACCGCCGCTCTGCAATTCGCCAGGCTTCATTCTGCCGTCCCAACGTTCAGGCACAATCGGGGCTTCGGGGAAGAACAATCGTCCTCCAACTCTGCGAAGATGGAATCCCTCCTGACTGCGTGGTGTCCAACCTAAAAAGGGTGGTGGCATATCGATGCGCCCCATCCGTCCATACTCGCCGATACCAACACGATAGCCGTGCAGCCCCATAGCTACACGACCGTTGGCATTGCGTGCATGAACGAAGTTCTTGGGCATATAGAAGTCGTTGCCCACAATGCCCGTAAAGGTATTGTAGGCTAACTTGTTGGCATGATTCGTACCCCAGTCGGTCAGAGCCAACATCTGCTTCTCGGTGATGTTATAGGTAAGCAGCGGACTGTCATGCCCTTGCACCACAAGCTGATAGCCGCTGCCATTACTCACCACATGAGCCTGCATACCATTGCGCATGAGCAAGTCACGCATCTCTGGTTGCAGGTCCATCTGTTGGGGATTCGTATTCTTTCTTATCGCCATACTTATTCTTCACTCTTCATTCTTCACTCTTCATTTATCATGCTTCACCGTTCTCTATTGCCTTCTCCAGTTCCTCATCTTTGTGATGGACAAACTGCTCCGCACTCTCTTCACAAATGCAGAGTCCGTTGTTCAGACAATAGCTCTCATATTCTTCCTGCCATTCAGCAGAATGATGGTTGACATACTCCAACCAACCGTACTCGCCGCTCTGTATCTTCTCGACGAGCACATCCTTTGGATAATATTTATTTGATGCCATATACTTATTATATTATGTGTAGATTATTTGTGCATGGAAAAAGAGGCGCGGTTGCGCTCTCCATTCTTCTTCTGCTCATTCCAAAGTTCTTCCGTGTATTCCTCTTCAGGCACATAGTCAAGATTACCGTCATCGCCCATTACCCAACAGCCATAGCACCCGAAGGTGTATTTGTCCCACTCTCGCTTGGTGTTCTCCTTCCACTTCTGACTGTCGCCTTGATTAATCCTTATGCCGGTCTTATCGTTCAGGTCAATACCCACCGTCACCTGTTCGTCCTCCATGATGAGCGTGAGCGGCTCACCCTTCTGCATCACGGTCAGTTCTGCCGAACTCAGTTTCAGTTCATCCTTCAGCACCTCCAAGTTGCGCCCGATGACAGGCGTAGGTACCGACATCACCTGATTGGTCTCCGTGTCAATCTGCACGAAAGCCTTGCTGCTCCTGCCATCAGCATCCTTAACATCGGCAAGGATAGCCTTTCCAGCCAGCAAGTCCTCCTGCTGTTCCTGAGTAAAAGCCTCCAATGGTGATTTCTCCAACTGCGGATAGAAGACCACATCCACCTTGCCGTCCTCCATACGGACCAACGCAAATCGGGTGCGGCTCTTCAATGTCTCGCCCTCATCATTATTCACCTGAATGGGCAGCAACGGTGAACGTCGTCCCTGACCAATATCTTCCAACGCCCACATGGGCAGGTCTTCAATCTTCTCTTGTGTGAGACCAAAACGAGCCAGTGTCTGATAAGGCACCTCGCTCTCTTCAAATCGTACTTGCTTCATACTTTAACTTTGAATTTGAAATTAAACTCATGCAAAGTTATATACCTATTCAGAGACAAGCAGAATTGCATAAGATAATGCGTGTTATTTTTGACGATTATTATTATTTGAGTTTGATTTCTGCTCAAAAATCAAACTCGATTGCTATATTATGTTACAATCTTCTTGTCTTCCCTTTGTTCTTTATGCCAGTCAAAGAATTGCTTGTTACTTTTGCACCATGAAACGATTTCTACTCATCACAATAGCAGCAATATTCTGTTCATCAGCAACAGTATGCGCTCAGTTCAATACCGTCACACAGACTAAGGTACACCGCAAGGCTGTGCCAAAAACGACGCAGTCCGCAACATCCGAACAACTGCCTCCGTGCTCGCCGCATCAGCGGCGAGACTCTCTTGCCTTTGCCCCATTACAAACCCAAACGGAGCAGACCGACCGCCACACGGCACTTGTCAGTCCACTCCGTCATATCTCTGTCACCAGCCCTTTCGGCTACCGCAGAGACCCATTTACAAAAAGAAAAGCCCTACACAACGGGCTTGATTTGAAGGCAAATTACGAACCCACATACGCCATGATGCACGGCGAGGTCATCAAGGTAGGCAAGGACAAACGTTCAGGCCTCTATGTCACCCTCCGTCACGGCGACTTCACCGTCAGCTATTGCCACCTCTCCCAAACTCTCGTCACCAAAGGCACCCACGTCCGTCCCGGCATCATCATCGCGCTGACAGGCAACAGTGGTCGCAGTACTGGTCCCCACCTGCACCTCACACTCAAAGACACAAAAAAAGGACGAGCCATCGACCCGTCCATTCTTCTCAATCTTATCAAGCATCCACTCTAATAGAACGCCTTGTCTTTTGTCGTTCACATCACCCCTTCCGCATTGCAATAATGTCTTAAATATCTAATCCTCAACAATTTCTATTCTTGAAAAACAAGTGTTTTATTCACGAATATAATATGATTTCGTGAAAGATGTCATAAGATGATACTAATATCTATGCTATTTGTCAATAAAGAACCCGTTTCTATGCAGATATTCTGAAACGGTTAGTGTTCCAATCCCTATCTGCTCACACAACAAAGGAAGTTTCTTGAACAACTTACCGTCATTCTGCTGCCTTGTTTCCTCCGTCATTACTTGCATCTCTTCCAGATGGATAGCGTCCGAGTGTCGTACATTCAGTGCATAAATGATAATCTTAGCATCACCTGTTTTAAGGTATTCTTCCTTTTGCTCTATGTATTCTTCTTCAGTCAGTTCCTGCTTCTTCAGTCTTACACAGAAATTGTTGTCTATCATGTTGCTGAATCTCTCTGGGGCACATGGAAATAGATCCTTTGTCGGAATGACCAATTTCTTGTCTTTGAGGAAAGGCATCTTTTCAACTGCAATTCCTTTGGAGGTGCGTTTTGATTCATCCAGAATCACATCAAGTAGCATCAAATCCTTGCGGGAGAACGCCTCTTCCAGGAATGAGTACAACTGTCCGTCCTTATCCAAGGGAAGATAATTCTTGGCAATCATCACCAATGAGCATGTATCAACAACTATCGCCATAACTCCCTCTCAAAATTTGCTGGTTTGACATTGAGTCTCGAACAGAAAGTGGTCTCGTTGACCACTCCATTGAAATAGGCATATTGCATGGTTTTCAAGAATAGCGGAGAAATGATGGGCTTTGGTGTTCGCCCGCCTCTCTTCTCAGAGTTTTTCAACTTTTCCTGTTCCTCTCTTCTTCTGTATTCCTCTGCCAATTCACTCTTGACATTGCTGTAGCTCGAATAGCTGATTTTCCTGTCGATATACATCCTTGTATATAAGGCAAGACGGCTAATGTGCGTCCGTGCACTGATAGCCTTGAAGAGGTCAATGCAGTAGTCGTTACGGGAATCTACACATGCTATGTTAGCAAGTGTTTCTGCTTCTTGTCCCATAATGAACTGATATGCAAAATCATTGCACCATCTTTCGACATCACTGTATGAAGTCTGTGCCGAGATGTCCATCATGTCCACCGACTCCACTTCTTCAATCCCCAATAGACAATGCCCCAATTCATGCGCCAGAGTGAATATTTCTCGCTTGTAATGCTTATGATGCTTAAGCACTATCACATTGGGCTTAAGGTAAAAACCGTCAATGTTGGTTTTCTCTTTCTTGTTCCATGTCTCTATGTATTCAAAGACAAAAATGCCATGATCGGCGATTTTTTCTATCATCTTCACAAGAAACTGCCTATGATTGACAGTTTCCCCGGGATAAAAAAAATCTCTTGCACGTACGGCTACTGTCTTAGGGTCATCTTGTAGGGTGTAGTGTTCTATGTCAAACTTCACATCCAGTTGCGACAGTTTGTTGTATGCATCCAAAGCGTTTTTCAGACTCTCGAATCGGTTTACAGTACGGATCGACTCCAAGTTCAGCTCTGTTCCGAATGAGGTCTTGCGGAAGAAGATACTGCTGCTTGCATTGGTTGACAACTTAGAATAGTCTTGAAAGAAACTGACTTCTTTGTCGAATATCTCACCTATACGCTTCAACACCCCCAAATCAATAGAATCTCCACTGATGTCTGCGGCTCCTGTTATCCGTTTCCTGCCTTTGTTCAGAAGAGACAACAAGTCATCCACCGACATCTTGTATAATGCCAGCAGGTATTCTAAACGTTTCTTGTTAATCTCTACTTTCATATCAGCCTCGATTGAACTATTGTTGTTTTGATGCAAATGCTTAGGCACAATTTTGCGTTGCAAAATTACACATTTTCACTTAAATGGGCGAATTTTCATGCTGAATATCACTGGAATTTATGTTTATTTTGCTAAATCGCTACATTTCGCCACCAAAAAGACACAAAAATAGGACGAATCATCGACCCGTCCTTTTGTTTTTAGCCTTTTTCGTTCTAACCACAGCCTGCAATGTTATTCATCAACTGGTTCATCACTCGCATGTCTCATTTCGTAAACTGTCCATAAGGCTAACACACATTCAATGGCTATCACGGTAATGGCCGCAGTCATGCCCCACCAGTGGGCAATAAGCATAAAGATGCCAGCCTCAATGCACAACGCAAAGAGGATGGTAACAATAAGTGATAATATTCTATTCATTCTACGGTAACTGATTTAGCAAGGTTTCTTGGCTGGTCAACATTCCTATCCTTGTTGATGGCGATGTAATAGGCCAGCAACTGCAATGGGACGGAAACAACGAGAGGTGTAAGGCATTCGGGTACGTCGGGCACTTCAAGGCAATGGTCGGCGATGTCCTTCATTGCGTCATTGCCCTTGGTAATGATGGCGACAACCGTACCGCCACGCGCCTTCACCTGCCTTACATTACTGATTATCTTGTCATACAGCGAGTCCGTTGGAGCAATGACCACCGTGGGCATCTCGCTATCTACAAGTGCAATCGGTCCATGCTTCATTTCCGCAGCAGGATAACCCTCCGCATGGATATAGGATATTTCTTTCAGCTTCAACGCACCTTCAAGGGCGGTGGGGTAGTTGTACCCACGACCGAGATAAAGGAAGTTGCGGGCATAGGTGTATATCTTCGACAAGTTCTTGATTTTGTCAGCAAGTCCCAACACATCTTTTATATACCTTAATTCCGCAACACTATTATAAATATAACTTTTTAAGTACCTGAGCAACAAAAAGTTGCTCAGGATTTTGTCATGTCAGATTTTTCACCTATCTTAGTGTTGCAAATCAAAATATGTATCAAACCCGACAGACATGGCAAAGAAAGCAATAAAATCTGAGAAACTCACTCCTTTTGGAGGAATATTTGCAATGATGGAGCAATTTGACTCCACATTGTCATATGTAATTGACACAACCCTCGGTCTAAGATGCAGGCTGTATGGTTATCAATACAGCGAAATCATCCGTTCTCTCATGAGCATCTACTTCTGTGGCGGCTCATGTATTGAGGATGTCACAACTCATTTGATGCCCCATCTCTCGCTTCATCCGACACTTCGTACCTGCAGCTCTGACACTATCCTCAGAGCGATAAAGGAACTGACGCAGGAGAACATTTCATACACGTCAGATACGGGTAAGAACTACGATTTCAATACGGCTGACACCCTCAATACCTTACTGCTCAATTGTATGTGTGCAGCTGGTCAGCTGAAAGAGGGTGAGATGTATGATGTTGATTTCGACCACCAGTTCATAGAAACAGAGAAATATGATGCAAAGCATACATACAAGAAGTTCCTTGGTTATCGACCAGGTGTGGCGGTTATTGGAGATTTGATTGTCGGCATTGAGAACAGCGACGGCAACACAAACGTCCGTTTCCATCAGAAGGACACGCTGAAGAGATTCTTCGAAAGGTTTGAACAGAACAATCTTGTTATCAATCGTTTCAGAGCTGATTGCGGCTCGTGCTCTGAAGAGATCGTGGAAGAGGTTGCCACCCACTGCAAGACCTTCTATATCCGTGCCAACCGCTGTAGTTCGCTCTACAATGACCTCTTCGCTCTCAGAGGCTGGAAGAGGGGAGAAATCAACGGCATTGAGTTTGAGCTGAATTCCATTCTTGTAGAGAAGTGGAAAGGCAAGACATACCGGCTTGTGATTCAAAGGCGGAAACGGATGGACGGTGAGCTTGACCTCTGGGAAGGAGAATACACATACCGCTGCATCCTGACCAACGACTACGAGCCTTCCGTAAGAGAGATTGTCGAGTTCTATAACCTCCGCGGAGGAAAGGAGCGCATCTTCGATGACATGAACAATGGTTTCGGATGGTCCAGATTGCCCAAATCCTTCATGGCAGAGAACACAGTGTTCCTTCTTCTTACAGCACTTATCCGTAACTTCTACAAGGTCATTATCCAAAGACTTGACGTAAAGAGGTTCGGACCCAATAAAACAAGTCGCATAAAAGCGTTTGTCTTCAGATTTGTCTCTGTACCAGCCAAATGGATCAGAACATCAAGGTGGTATGTGCTGAATATCTATACCTGTAATAATGCTTACGCAGATGTATTCCAGACTGATTTTGGATGACGACTACAACTTATGGGTATGATACTGCGTATTGTCTCAAGTCGCATTGTGGGGTAAGGGGGTATTGTAGGCAGAAGTGGGTATTTCAGCCTCAATTTATCTAATAATTCAGTAATGAGAGAACGTGTACACGTAAATAGGACGATGAAGGACTTAGTTGCGGATTTGAGGCTTATGAAAAGCGTATTGCTTTCTCAATACATGCCGTTCCTCTTCGCTCAGCGACAGGAAATAGGCTTTCCATCCCGGACAGAAATTGATGTGCCATCGCCAAAAACGACCCAACAATGACTTGGGTGAACGGTCGTATCGCCGCCTCAGTGGGCACTGCTGACAGTTATGTTTCTTTTCCAATACTTTATCTATTTATCTTTCGTAAAACTCTCGTGGCAAAAATAAGGATTATTTTCAGTGATCAAGCACACAGTTCATTAAAAAAGAGAGGATTTGCTAAGATTCAGAATAACGACGAGCCATCGACCCCAACGGGAGTCGAACTTCAAGTAACCGCACATGATACAATGTGCGGGTCGAAGTGCCTTCCCAATCCACGACCCCAACGGAGGTCGAACCTTTCTACAGATTATATGGTTCGACCCCGTTGGGGTCGGATGTATAGGAGTCATCTGGCCATCCGCAAGTCTTTGACATTGCGGTTAACGGGGGTGAGACCCTTTTCAGGGTCTGTTTGTTTGCACACCTTCATTCTACATAAACGGCTAAATTCAAATATTAAAAGCGTTTACATATTGCAACGTATTTATCTGTTATGCTCCTATTAAATTGTTCTATATCCTTATACTTTTCAACTAAATCCTTTATCACAGGCGCATTTAAATCGACGTTTAGGGTATATTGAACAAAAGCACGTAGCATCTCATAATTATAATTTACTCAAGTTTCGGATTTAGGTTGAGAGGATAGATTTGGGCATAAAAAAGGCTTTGAGGATTTCCGTATGTCACGGAAATTTAGTAATTTAGAGGTGCCCAAACAACTAATTACAATCACTCAAAGCCATGAGCAAAATTACAAAAATTCCATCGGAGATCCGCAACTTTTTCACGGGAAAACGAATCAATCCCGCATTTTCCAAGTTTATGACCCTCCTTGAGGGGATGAGGATTTCAGACAAAGATCTCGGAGGGAAAAAACGTGAGAACTGTCAGCTTACCAACCTTCAACTTTTCCAGATCATATTGATTCTGCCGTTTATGGCCGTCCCGGGTTTTTCTCATTATGCCGGATCGTCAATCTCGAAACTGTTCGGGGGTAAGAAGGACCTACTCTATTCGTTTATGGCCAAGGACAATATAGACTAGCAACATCATCTGGCACATCGCCTGTCATCTCATCAAGGCCGTGACCATAAGGAAAGACTATCAAAAGAGCCATCTTCCGGCAGTGCTTATTGTGGATGATTCCGACCTGCCGAAGACCGGATTGAGGATGGAGTGTATTGGCAAGATATTCTCGCACGTGTTTCAGCGGTGCATTCTCGGCTACAAGCTGCTGGCCCTGTGCTGGAGCGACGGCCGCTCTCAATTTGTCGTGGACTTCTCGATTCACGGCGAGAGAGGGAAGGTCGATGGCAAGGAACAAGGTCTTACGGCCCGGCAGCGCGAGAGGCGCTACAACCGCAAGCGTGACAGAGACTGCCAGACCGAAAAACGCAAGGAAGAGTATTTCGTATCCAAGCTTGAGCGCCTGAAGAGCATGGTGAAGAGACCATTGGAGGATTGTTCGCCGATATATATGAAGGCGTACACGAGCTCACCGTCGTGGAAAAGATCTGGTCAATCATTATTGATGTAATAGCAATCGTGGCTGAGATTTTTACCATTGACGAGAACGAATTGATGGAGCAAATTATACGGGATAACCGCAGGTTCAAGGCCATGCAACTGATCGCTCAGACTGCATAAAACCTAAATCCGAAACTTGAGTAAAATACATAACTGTAATAATCTACTACTAATCTAAAATAAAGCGATTATAAGCTATCCTTTTTCCTGTGTTTGTTTTAAAGTTTTCACCTATACACTTTTTTATCTTTTCCTGTTCTTTTTCTTTATCCATAACCGTTAAATTTTCAAGCAAATCAGCTTCCCATTGTATTTGAAAATCAAGTCCATCAATTTTAGATGGAGTATGATGGTTGCCTATTATAAAGCATATTCTATCAATATTTTTGTTATAGCCTACCTTTTTTAATATTTCTTTCGCTACTGCTGGTCCTTCCTTTTCTTGATAGACACCATCAATAGAACCGTATTTTTTTTGTGCTTCAACCGCACCAATATCATGTAGTATAGCAATAATACTGATGAATTCTTTTTCTTCCTCTCCGATATTTTCTCCGTTCATTATATCTTCTGCATTTTTCAAAACTTTAAGAGTATGCTCTATGCCAAAAGGAATTTCTTTGAACACTTCTTTCATCTCTATAATAATTTTTTCTTTAAACATAAATTGCCTCCATTTATACCTTATAGGTGTTTTAGTTCTATCTATCCATTTTTTTGTTGGCCGATACAATCAGCATCATGGGACGGCGCATTTCATCCTGCATCCCCGGAATATCCATCATGTTTTCCGGCGGCTGCGGCTCCACAATCTGATTTATTATAAAACCATTTGAAAGCAGTGTATTTAGATATGTGGTCAGTGTTCTATGATATTTTGTAACCTTTTCTCCCAAAAACACAGCTGTCCGTTTGCCCTCATAATAATAATTATCCACCGGAAAATGCAGTATTTCTCCTTTTTCGTTATAATGCCAGTCTTGTGTTCCATAGGCAGTAAAAACAGGATGTTCAACCGTAAAAACTAGCTTGCCACCAGACTTCAGTATTCTATATATCTTTTTTACTAAAATCTCATAATCTGCTACATAGTGAAACGCAAGTGAACTTAATATTACATCAAAACTCTCCTCTGGGAATTCCACATCTTCTATAGCACAGCATTTATATTCAACCTGGGGAAAATGTGTTTTTTCTTTGGCTACCTCGAGCATTTTATGAGAAATATCAACACCTACAACAGAAGAAGCACCGTGTTCCATCGCATAAATACAGTGCCATCCATAGCCGCATCCTAAATCAAGCACACGCTTATCTTTAAAATCCGGCAGCAGCTTTCTCAATGTTTCCCATTCTCCTGCACCGGCTAGTCCCTGCTGTGAGCGACTCATTTGACTGTATTTTTGAAAAAATATATTATCATCATATTTGTTTTCTTTCATCTGAATTCCCCTCGTTTAAAAAGTTATTTATCTCCGTTGCAATTTTTTTCACTTCTTTATAAAGCTTCTCGGTCATATCGTAGCATTCAAAAAGTGAAAGACCGAGTACTTCAAAAATATGATTAACCCTTTCGGCATATTTTTCAGGTTTATATTCAAAAGTTTCAAGCAGTTTTATAGCTTTCTTTTCGTTAATGCAATAAGCATTATTGCATGCAAATAGTACTTGATTTAAGCATGAAATAATACGAAAAACATGGCCTGCAATATAATATTTATCCTCTGCTCCCGCATTTGCTTTTACAAACATTAAAGAGAACTCTGCTTCAAATATAAAAAAGTTTATCAAGCTCTTCTTTAGAGCACCAGGGTAAATTTCTGCCTGATTTTTTAATTCGCATAAGCTTTCATTCTTAGCATATTGTATCTTGCTGATCGCCAATTCTCCACGATACATAGCACTTATATAACCATGGGGATGCCCAGTCTGATAATTGGCAGTAACAATTCCTTGCTCCGTATCTTTGATTATTTGTTCCACCCGTTTTATATCACGTAAAATCAAGTCAACATGATACCCGTTTATAACTAACCATCCGCCGCCATTAACCCAATCACCCCACGCTCGGGGAGGTACAACAAGGTCGTTTCTATTCTCATCATCCAATTCTGTAGCAATTTGATTAATCGCTGTCAGGTCAAATGATTCTGAATTGTAATAGATTCCGATATCTATATCAGAATCCTCTGTATGGGTGCCTCTTGCACGTGAGCCCCCTAATACAATGCCTTCTATGCAAGGCAAAGAAGATAATTTCTCTGTTACTATTTGAATTACATTATCTACCATACGAACACACTCCTTTTATCGATTAAAGACAAAATACTTTCTTTCCGTAGTTCTTCGGGAAGTAATCCTTCCCGATCTGCCAAACATACTGGTCGATTTGCTTCAAGCTAAATTTATCCAAGCCATAGAAGGCACGGAAATCAATCAGTATATAAGTCTGAGCTGCTTCTTTCATAACCTCATTTGCAAATACAACCTTAATCCCGGGTCGTTCAAAGCCTACATCCATGCCACCGGCTTCGGTAAACAGGGAAACGGCTATAAGTTTTTTACTCATTTTCAGACTTCTCCTCATCGTGGATTTTAAATATTAAGCAATGCTCTTTTGAGTCCAAATAAATATCAAACTTTGTTTTTCCTTTTACGACCCCTAAATTGGAGATTACCGACTTCGGCAAGCGAACTCGCATGTCCTGCTGCAAAAGATAGGTGTCTAAGTATATTCTCTCATCCATATCCCATTCTCCTTCTAGTGATTGACTAATTTTACCCTATTTTTAGTCTAAGGTCAATCGGTTTGCTACTCTGGACAGTATAATAATATCAAGCCATCTGTACCAAAAAACGGACTTTAACCTGACAATAGTCCTATTGTCTCAATCGTCAAAAAAGTAATTTCTTGTCTCAACCTATCAAAAGGCAGACTATGACGCTATTGTCAAAACACGAAAAAAGGGTTCCCAGGAGACTGCCAAAATCGGCAAATCTCTCGGAATCCCTTATTTTAAGCCTATTTCTGTACTTTTTTACTTGTTCCGTGACAGTAGACATACCGTCTCCACATGGCTCGAGAGGACAGAATGAATGTCATTTGAGCGTATCCGTTCTCGGAAACATATCCACTACGTTTTTGGCACTATCGGTAGGCGGGAACATATCCAATCTCTCTCTGGAATGTATACCATACTTTTAAAAGGCAGAATAGCATTTTAACTTATGCTACCCTACCTATAACTAAACATTTACAGTTGCATGTGGCCTATTGTTTTTAGCCGTTAAATATTTTATAACTATTAAATAGCGATACAAATTGTTCGAAACTAATATTGTTTATATCATATATTCTCGCATATTTTAAAGCTTTATTAAATTGATTTTTTGTAAACAGTTTTTTATACTCTTTGTTAACCCATTTCATTACAAAAGTTTCATATTTTTTTCTCTCTTTAAATGCCATTTTTGCTGGCTTTCTTTTTAATACAATTAATGCGCTATCCACTTTAGGTTTTGGATGGAAATAATACCTGGGAATTTTTGCTAATATAGAAATATCTACCTCTGCCATTAACAGCAATGCTAGTGATCTGTTTGTATCTAATAACATTTTAGCAAAACCATATTCCACTATTAAATAACTTATTGTGGCTGAACTTTCAAAAACAATTTTTCGAATTATATTTGTGCTTATGTTGTAAGGTATGTTGCCAAATATTTTATATGGATTGTGGCTAGGAAATGTAAATTTTAGTATATCATCATTTACTATTTGATAGTTAGGATAATTTAAGAGCTTATTACGAGTTACCTCACATAATTTAGAATCAATTTCTATCGCCGTAACAAAATTACATCTCTTTACCAATTCAGCAGTAAAATGACCTTTCCCTGCACCTATTTCAAAGATGTTATCTTTTTCATCTAAACTTATGCAATTCATTATTTTTTCTATGTGATATTTTGAAGTAATAAAATTTTGACTATCTTTTATATTTACTTTGTTCATTATAACCCCTCCTTAATTTATTTCATCTCTTTTCGAATATTTATTCATTAATTCCTCTAACCCTGCTTCGGATGTTAGATTAATTTGTTTTTGCATACTAAATTACTTATTTATAAGTTTATGACGACTGAAATATAAAAATTACACAACATGGTTCAGTATTAGGTTATAATTCTTGTAAAGTTACATTCCTCCTCCCAACGCATGGTAAAGTTTAATTATACTTTGTATGCGTTCAAAACGAGTTTGTAACTGTTGCACTTCCGCTTCGAGAAGAGACTGTTTGGCGGTCAGCACTTCCAGATAGGTGGTATTGGAATGACGCATCAGCGATTCTGTCTTTCGCACAGCGTCGCATAATGTTTCAACCTGCCGAGCATTGATTTCAATTTGCGATTTTGCCGTCTGCCATGCGGTCAGAGCATCGTTCACTTCCTTTCCTGCGTTCAGTAATGATTGCCGGAACAACAGTTTGGCTTCTTCCTGACGGCTTTTGGCTATCTTCAAGTTGGCGATGTTTACGCCCCGGTTGAATAACGGCTGTGTCAGGGAACCGATGGCATTAAGTAACCATTGTCCGGGATTTACGATTACGCCACCGCCGTTATTAGTCCATCCAAGAATTCCCGAGAGGGTAATATTGGGATAGAAGGCGGCACGGGCCGCATTGGTGGCGTAGAATGCTTGCGCCAGTTCCATTTCAGCCTGACGCACGTCGGGACGGTTGGAAAGCAGTTGCAAAGGGACTCCGATCGAGACAGTATCGGGGAAAGCAGCCTCGGCCAGATCACTTCGTCCAATCGAGTGTGACGGCATGGCAAGTATCGCAGACAGGGCGTTTTCTGTTTCGGAAATACTCTTGCGTATGGATAACAGGGATGCTTCGAGTCGCATCACGTTCGCCTTTGCCTGCAATACGCCAGCCTCGTTTGATTTCCCCACTTTTTTCAACGCTTCAAGAGTGCGTACGGTAGTCCGCCAGTTCTCCAAAGTCCGGTTACTTATTGTCATTTGTGCGTCAAGCATGGCAAGGGTGTAGTAACTGTCTGCAATAGTGGCGACAAGCTGTGTCTGTACGGCCTGCCGGTAGGCACGGCTTCCTTGTAATGCGGCGGCTGCGCCACGCTTTGCCGCCGTAAGTTTGCCGAAGATGTCCAGTTCCCAGCTTGCCGACGCTCCCACATTATATGTCTTTGCCGTTGCTCCGTCATGTTTATTGGCATTACCTTCGGCAGTCAGTCCCAGTGATGGAAGATATGATAGTCTGGCAGTCATCAGGACGGCTTCTGCCGCTTCCACGCGTAACCGTGCCACATTGAGGTCTGCGTTCCGTTCAAGTCCGGTTTCAATCAAGGACTGGAGTTTCGGGTCGGTAAACATTTCCCGCCACGACAGGGACGCGATGGTCATTGTATCAATGTCCGCCGGCATGTCCCGATACAGATTCTCCGTTGAGAGGTCAGGGCGATGATACCGGCTGTATGTGCCACAGCCGGCAAGCATCCATCCCGACAATATGATATATATTACTGTCTTCTTCATTTAATTATGCTTAACACGTTCTTGGATATATTGGAATACAATAAACAATGACGGCACAAGGAACAACAGAGCCAAAGTACCTACAATCATTCCACCGATTACACCTGTGGCAAGCGAACGGCTGCCGTTGGCACCCACTCCGTGCGCCATCATCAGCGGGACAAGACCGAACACCATGGACAACACAGTCATCAATATGGGGCGCAGGCGGACTTTTGCCGCACTGTATGCCGCCTGTGCCAGCGTCATGCCTTCCGACCGCCGTTTACCGGCGTATTCGGTAAGCAGGATCGCTGTCTTGGCAAGCAGGCCTATAATCATGATAAGTCCGGTCTGCATGTAGATGTTGTTCTCCAGACCGAAGAGCCACGCAAACAGGAAACTGCCCATCAGTCCGCAAGGCACCGACAACAGAACCGCGAAGGGTATGAACACGCTCTCATACAAGGCGCACAGAATCAGATAGACCAGAACCATGCAGAGCAGGAATATAAGCGTGGCATTGTTGGTCGTCTTGCTTTCCTCACGCGAAATGCCGCCAAACTCGTATGTGTAATTTGACGGAAGCACTTCACGTGCCGTCTCGCCGATGGCTTCGAGCACCTGCCCCGAACTGTAGCCCTGAGCCGGAGACCCGCTAATCGAGATGGCGTTGAACAGGTTGAAACGGGTGAGGTCTGACGGGCCGTTGGTCTTGGTCAGGCGCACGAACCGGCTCAAAGGCGACATGCCGCCATCGGTGGCACGCACATACATGTGGTGCAGGGATTCCGCATTCACACGATATTCCGCCGGAGCCTGCATGGTCACATGGTAGAGCTTGGAGAACCGGTTGAAGTCGGAAACATATTGTCCGGTATAATAGCCCGACAATGTGGAAAGCACATCTGCGGGCGACACACCCGACTGTTCGCATTTGGCGGCATCGATATCCACCCAGTATTGCGGATAATCCGTGGCAAAGGAGGAATAGACTTCGCCGATTTCGGGTCGCTGCGACAAGGCTTCGACAAACTTGTCTGCCTCTTCCTTGAAGGCGGCGATGTTTCCGCCCGCCTTGTCCTGCAAATAAAGCTCGAAACCGTTTCCCATGCCGTACCCGGCAATCATCGGAGGCGACATGGCGAACACCGTGGCATCGGGAATATCCGAAGTGGCGGCATAAATCTTTCCGATGACATCATTGACCGACTGCCCCTCTCCCTTACGCTGCTCCCAGTCTTTGAGTGTCACGAAATACATCGCCTGCGAGGGACCGGAACCGCTGAAAGAGAAACCGGCGACCGCACCGCTGTATTCAATCTCGCCGATGCTGTCGAGACGGCTGTTGATACGCTCCATCACCTTACTTGTCTGAGCCATGGATGTGCCGGGCTTCGTGTTCATGCTCACCATGACCGTCCCGGTGTCCTCTTCGGGAATAAGTCCCGTCTTTGTGACATTGACCAGCAGCACCAGCAACCCGAAAGAAATGCCTATGATGCTCCACAACAGCCATCGGCGATGGATAATGAACATCACTCCACGTACATAGCGTCGGCTCAGACGGTCGAAGACGGCATTGAACGCTTTACGGAAACGGGCTGCAAAATTGTTCTTGGTGTTGCCCTGCTCATCGATATAGGGTTTCAGCAGCAGCGCGCAAAGTGCCGGTGAGAGTGTGAAGGCATTGACTGCCGAGATTCCCACGGCAACAGCCATCGTGATACCGAACTGCGTGTAGAACGCTCCCGAAGTCCCGCCCATCATGGCAACGGGGAAAAACACTGCCATAAAGATGATGGTAGAGGTCAGGATAGCCGACGAAACGCCTTTCATGGCATCATCAGCCGCGAGAACCGCAGACTGATAGCCCTCGTCGAACTTCGCCTGCACCGCTTCCACCACCACAATGGCATCATCGACCACAGTTCCGATGGCAAGCACAAGCGCGAACAGGGTGAGCAGGTTGACGGAGAAGCCGATCATGGACATCACGGCGAACGTACCGATAATGGAGACGAAAATGGATATCGTAGGAATAAGCGTGGACTTAATATCTTGCAAAAATACATATACCACCACGATAACCAGAAGTATCGCTTCAATAAGTGTCCGGATAACAGAATTGATGGAAGCATACAGGAACTTGTTGGTATCGGTAAGCACCACGAATTCCGTCCCTTCGGGCAAGTCCCGGCTGAGGTCGTCAAGCACTTCGTGAATCTCCTTGATGGTGCTTGAAGCATTGGACCCGGCTTTCTGGTTGATGAGCATCATGGCTGCCGGATGCCCGTTCACTTCGGAGGAATAGTTGTAGTATTCATCGCCCAGTTCCACATCGGCAACCTCCTTCAGCCGAAGCACATTGCCGCCCGGCAGTGACTTGATGACCAACTCACCGAACTCTTCCGCGCCGGACAAGCGTCCGCGGTATTTCATCGTGTATTCATTGGCGGTAGGATGATTGGCACCGAAGGAGCCGGTGGCGGCCTCGATGTTCTGTCGTGCGAGTACGGTGGATATGTCATCGGGGATAAGCCCGTATTGCGCCATCTTGTCGGGACGCAGCCAAAGTCGCATGCTGTAGTTGGAACCGAACAACTGTGCCTTTCCCACGCCGCTGATACGTTTCAGCCTCGGCTCGACATTGATTTTCACGTAATTGTTCAGGAAGGTCTGGTCGAAGCGGTCATCGGGCGAATAGAGCGCGAAAGTCATCAGTTCGGCATTCTGCTGCTTTTCAGTGGTGACACCGGTCTTGGTGGCTTCCGCCGGAAGCTGGCTCAGCGCGCCGTTCACGCGGTTCTGCACGTTTACCGCCGCCATGTCCGCGTTGGTTCCCTGCTTGAAATAGATGTTGATGGAAGCATCGCCCGTATTCGATGCCGTGGAAGTCATATAGGTCATGTCTTCCACGCCGTTGATGGCTTCTTCCAGAGGGGTTATCACTGCCTTCTGCACAGTTTCAGCGTTTGCTCCAGGATAAGTTGCGAATACGTTGATGGTCGGAGGTGCGATGTCGGGGTATTGTTCCACCGGCAAGGAAAACATGGAAATCATGCCCAACAGTACAATCACCACCGAGATAACGCCCGAAAACACCGGGCGGTCTATAAAAAATCGCAGGTTCATTTCGTTTCGTTTTTAGGGGTTATGCTCATGCCTTCTCTCACCAGTCCCACGCCTTCGGCGACAATGGTGTCACCGACCGAAAGACCTTCTTTTACGATAAACCGGTTGCCGTCGTTCAGGCGGTCCACCGTGAGATAGGCGGCTTCCGCCTGTCCGTTTTTCAGACGGTAAGCGATAATCTTGTCCTGCAGTTCCACGGTGGCGGTCATGGGAATGGTTACGGCCTCCGTTTTCGGGTTTTGAAGGATGACATTGCCGATGCTGCCACTCAACAGTTCGCGGTCGGGATTGGGGAACAGGGCTTTGATTTGTACCGTTCCGGTAACAGGATCCACCACGCCGCTTACGGTTTCAATACGTCCTTTCGCCTTGTACAGGCTGCCGTCGTTGAGTTGCAGGCCCACTTCCGGCATCCCGGCTATCATGCTGTCAATCGAGCCATAGCGAGCCAAATATCGCCGTAGCATATTCTCCGAAATGGAGAAATAGGCATACATCTCCGCATTGTCGGACACGACCGTGAAAGGCTGTGCCATATTGGGACCGACAAGCGCACCGATGCGATAGGGCAATGTGCCTACTACTCCGTTGCTCGGGCTTTTGATTTCCGTATAGGAGAGATTGTTGCGTGCATCCGATTCTTGTGCCTTTGCCTGTTCGAGTTCAGCACACGCCACTGCCAGTTGGTTCCGGGCGAGAGAAAGCTCGTAGTCGGATATGACCTTCTCGTCAAACAATGCCTGCTTGCCCCGCAGCTCGATTCTTGCCGTTTCCACTTTTGCCTGTGCCGCGCTGACATTGGCCTGCGCCGTGCGTAATGCCGCCCGATAGGGCACTTGGTCAATTACAGCCAATACTTGACCGGTCTTCACCCGTTCACCCTCTTTCACTTTCAGACGGATAATGCGCCCGGATATTTGCGGCAGGATGTCCACATCCTGCCGTCCGCGTATGGCGGCGGAATAGGACTCGGAGATTTCCACCGGACTTGCCGCGACCTTTATGACCCGATAACTCTGCACCGCATCCTGCTTGCCGTCCGCCTGCCTGCATCCGGTCGGCAGGAACAGCATGAGAGCAAATGCGGCGAAATTCGTGATAATGAATTGCTTGTTCATATTTTCTTCTTGTTTTGTATTAATTCATAATAGGTTTGGTGTGTCACCACTGACGGATGGTATTCCACTCTTTTTCGAGAATGGCATAAACACAGGTATCTTCATATTTTGGGGAGCCGTCAGGATTGTTTACGAATGTCACAAACTCTTTGAAACATCCTTCGCGGCGCATACCAAGACGTTCGCATAAGCGTTTGGAGCGGATATTGTCATCTTCCACAAATCCATAGATACGCCGTGCGCCCGCCTCTCGGAAAAGATAATCCAACAATCCGGCTGCCGCTTCACAAGCGAATCCTTTGCCTTCAAAACGTTTGTTGAAATGCCACCCCACATTATAAGTGTCTTCATTCTCACGCAAAGCGAACACGTCACCGATAATAAAGTCATCTTTTTTCAGACTCACCGCATAGCGCAGCATGTCTTTCGGGGAATACTGCATATATGCCCATGCCGCCTCTCTGGAACAAAGGCGGTCTCCGGCAAAGCAATTCACACGCGGATGGGAAAGATACTCCAACAACCCTTCGGCATCCTTCTGTTTGAAATTTCGAATGATAATTCGTTCGGTTTCGATATATATTTCCTTGTAATAATAAAATGGTATGAGTACGCCCAAAGTAGCGAAGGCAAGCATGGCATAGAGATACTGGTGGAACCAGATGAAGGTCATCCCGTAGAACAGGAAGGCAATGCTGCACAGCCCAGAGGCCAGTCCGTCGATGCCGTCGATGAGGTTGATGGCATTGATGATGAAAACCGTAACGAAAACGGTGAGAGGGATGCTAATCCACGACGGCATGGAATGGATGAACAGCATTCCGTGAAGGTCGGACAGTTCCACTCCGCCAGCCACCAGCATGATGCCGCAGACTATCTGGATAAAGAACTTGGCACGGTAGCGCACACCGATAAGGTCATCGGCAATGCCGACAAGGTACAACATGATGATGGCGCAGAAGGCGTATGCCAATGGCAACGCTTCTGCGCCTATTTCCTTAAGCAGCTCATCATGTCCGGTTGAGACATTGACCGCCAAAAGCAGGACAAAGGAGAAGAACACTACGGGCTTGAAGGCCATACCGCCAAGGCGAGGCACTACACACTGATGTATCTTCCGCTCGTCCGGCTCGTCGAACAGTCGCCTGCGGAAGGCGATGAGCAGAATCTGCGGTATCACGATTCCTGCGAAAAACACGCACAGGAAGAATACCGACAGGATGTTGACAATCCAAATTAAACTCATTCTCTATCTAACTTTAATAGGCCGTTTGTGTCGGTCTGTCCTGTACTAATCCCTCTGTATCAATCAATTCGGGGGGGGTAATTCGTGTTTCCATAATCTCAGTCTATGATTTGAATATATTCCGGCTTCACCTCAGCTGAAACCGCCAGTAGGTCGGGAATAATGACGACAAGCTGCCGACCTCTCTTTTTTGCCACTTTTATGAAGTAGCCCTCCACCTGGTCGAACGGTCCGCCATGTACCCTTACTCTTTTACCTTTTTCAATGTTGATTTTATCTTTTTCCTTGTTGATTTCGCTGATTTTGTAGAAGTGTACCTCTTCATCTGCCTGCTTGCACACCTTGATGAAGTTGGTCATGTCTTCATCAGGTACAGTCAGATAGACAAGTTCTCCGCCACTTTTCCATGTGACAAACTGTAGGTCGTAATAATAATTGTGTTTGAAATCAACAATCTTCTGATGACTTGCATGCACAAACACCAGACTATGGATGACGGGTACCATGAAAAAGACTTTCTTGCCCTTGACAGTGCGAAGGACTTTCTGCTTGGGTATGAAATACTCTAAGCCATACGTTTCATTAGAGAGCCGATCTTCGGCAGTATTCTCGTTCTTGTAGACCCGCATGACATACCACAGTATCTTATCCTTGTCCAATACATTCACCATACTGTTTTGACATGTGTTTTTTGAGAAAAGAACGTACTCATAGTTCATCCCGATATGCGTATCGGTCTGTATATCAGCAACTTTCTATGTGTTTCAACTACAATAGTCATCTATTCTCATCTTTCTGAGTCCACCCCCTGCAAAGCCCCTCTTTACGACATAAAAATTCGGTCGGAAAAGGTATGCAAAAGATGTTTCTCTCTTTAAGAGAAATATCGTTTTGCTAAACAGTTGATATTGAGGTATCATTTTATCGTAAAAGACATATTTGCTCAACAATTGCTTGACGGAAATCAACAAATTTTAGCATTTTTGTAAAAAAGTCGCTATATAATTTGGTGAATTGGAGTTATTTTCATATTTTTGCATCCCGAAGAGTTTCTCTTAAAGAGAGAAACACCTTTTTGCTCAACAATCCCCGACTTTTTTATTATAGTTGCGGTATCACACCGCAATACAATAGTTATAAATATTGAAATAAAGGTGCAGTGAGACGCTGCACCTCCTAAAGAGAATTGATGATGAGATTGTTGGCGTTGTCAACGACAGAGGTGTCCAATGAGGAGAGGTATATCTGTGTGGTTTTCTCGGAGTCATGCCCCAATGCCTCGCTGATAGTAGATACGGGCACGTTCTTGCTCTTGGCTATGCTTGCCCAGGAGTGGCGGGCTACGTAGGTGGTCAGGGGTACGGACAGGCCTATCATTTCTCCGATTTTCTTCAACTGCTTGGTGATACGGCTATAGGCATTCTTGTACTGTCTCCAGAATATGGCTCCCTCTCCTTTTGCTATAGGGAGCAGGTAGGGAGAATCATCTGTTTTGTACTTCGCCACTATCTCCTGCATGGCAGGTTCCCATTTGATGTGCAACTGTTGTGAGGTCTTCTGACGGCGGTAAATGAGCGTACTGCCATGCAGATTGCTTGGTGTAAGTTGTGCCATATCGATGAACGACATCCCACGGGTATAGAAACTGAACAGGAACATATCCCTTGCAAGCTCCAAACGGGGGTTCAGACTCAAGTCCAGCTCTTTCAGTTGCTTGATGATTTCCAAGGGGAGTGCCCGCTTGACGGTCTTGTCGATGCCGGTATATACATGCTTGAACGGTGAGGAAGAGATGACCAGTCCGTCATCTACGGCATGATTGTAGATGGTGCGCAGGTTGCGGATGTAGAAAGAGGTGGTGTTGCGGCACAGTCCGCTGTCTTTCAGCCACTGTTCATAGCCTTGTATCGTTGTCCCATCGACTTCCTCCAATGGCACATCGCCTCCTTTCAGGTAACGCTGGAGGCTGTTGAGGGTGGTTTTGTACCTTGCTACCATCCGCTTCTTGCCGATGCGTCTCAGTTTTTCGTTCAACTCCAGCGTATAGCCGATAATGCCATGTAATTCTTTTCCCTCATGGAAGTTGTCAACGACGGTGTCTGCTGTATATGACTGCCCTTCCTTGTCCAACCGTGCAATGACCAACAGCAGTTTCTTCCTGTCAGCATCCAATGTATCTTTCAAGGAAAGAAGATAGGCTTGACGTTGTGGAGTGACGGAAGTTGGCAAAATGATGTTTGAATGGTCCGCATCCCACTCTGAGGAATAGATTCTGTACTCTGTATGGATCTGACGTGCCACACGATTGTGTATCACCTGATAATACAGGCGACCCTCTTTCTCTTGAACAGATGATGTTCTGAACTTTAATTTGATGGATGCCATAATGCTCTGACTTTAACATTGAAATTGCAATTATTACCTTTATATATAATATAAGTGACAGACAAACAGGTATAGGAGGGATGGTGCCTCACCGCTCGGCATACAACAGCTGATATTCCACCCACCTCCGTTTCCTAATGGATGCCACTGCTTTTCCCCTCCATTTGCAATAGCTCAGATAGAGTGGCAGGATGTCCCTGTCGCCACGTTCCAATCGGGTGAGCAGGGACGCTTTCGGGTATCGTCCATTGCCTAACAACTTGGCTGGTCCAATCTGGTACGAGAGGGTGGCAAGCAGATAAGCATCCCTGCCATAACGGGCATATAGGCGCAGGTGCCGGAGGAGGTCTGTCCGTAACAGCAAATCTGCACGCTGACGTGTCAGTGTTTTCGGGAAACGCTCTCCCTTCTGTAGCTGGTGACCATAGCCCACATAGCCCGGTGTGGTCTTTGGGTCGTGCCAACCCTCGAAGTGTTTGGTAATGGCTACCATCCGTTCAAACAGTGCCCTGTCAATGGTTTGGCTTTGACAGGGCACGCTACAGATGGCCAACATGCTCAATAGTACGATGATGTATCTTCTCATTACATTATTTTATATAGGAGGTGCGATGTCTCACCGCACTCTAATCAATATCACTACATCATAGTGCGGAACTGCTGAATCTCTTTAATCATGGCTTTCACGTCCTCCCCAACCTGAACGAAGTTCTTGTAGAGGATGCGCTCTCGCTCTTCTTTCGACTTGAACTTATAGAACTTAGGGAGAGGGACATACTCCGATTCCTCCTTCTTTATTTCCGTCATATCGAAGTCGGTCTTGCAGTAGAACTTGGATGTCTTGAACTCCTCGCTCTCCTGGATGTTCATGCTTCCGTTCATCCCGGTCTTGGTGACTACGAAGTCACGGGCGGTCTGTCCACATATCCAACCTGTGGGCATATCGGAGATTTTGCTTGCAGGCACCAGGCTGTCCATATTCTCATTGAGGTTGATGGAGGTCTTGTCACGGTCGATGGTCACGCCCTTTTTGAGTTGCACTACTTTACCGAAGATGTCACTCGACAGCCATTCGAGGGTTTCCTTGGCTCTTGCCGAACCGCTCACCACATTGCCCACGGTGGTGATGATTTTCTGCATACCCACCTTGCCATAATCGGCTTCCAACTGCGGAAGTTCCTGAAAGCCAAGTGCCACGCTCACCTTGTTGCTTCGGGCTGTGCCTATCAGTCGGTCTATCTTGTGGAAATACAAGGTCGGCAACTCATCGACGATGATGCTGACAGGAACGTTCTTGCCCTGTCCTGTATTCACCCTCGTTACAAGGCGGTTGAGAATCAAGGCATTCAGTGCACCGATGATGCTCTCCATCTCGGGGTCGTTGGCAATGAGCAGATAACTTGGATTCTTCGGGTCACTGACCTTCAGGTCGAAGTCATCGCCGTCCTTGTGGAATATCCAGTAAGATTCCTTGGTGGCGAGACGGGAGGTATAGACACGTAGCGTGCCAATCATACCTTCCAACTGCTCCATGGCTTTGTTGGCAAAGGCAGTCTGGAACGGGCCAAGCAAGGGGGCTACCTCGTTGTCGGTCTGAAGTACCTCGAAGATGGTCTGATAACTCTCATTGAGGAACGATAGGATATGTGGCATGTCGCTGTACTTGCCCAACCAATAAGCGGGCTGCACCTCCGCGCCCGAATGGTCGAACACCCGTCCTGTGGGTATCAGCCTTTTCGTCTTTGGGTCTTCACGCCGCTCGGCAATCAGCATCTTTCCGTCCTTGTCGTAGGGCTCCTTGCCGTAGTTGCAGAAGAAATAGATGCAGGCGGCAAGGAAGTTGACGGCAGAGGTCTGGAAGAACTGGTCGCTGCCACCGCCGCCTTCCTTCTTGCCTTTTTGCAGGGATTCAAGCAGGGTCTCGGCGGTCTCGCTCGCTGCGGCAAGGTTGTTGATGTACTTCAACTGGATGGGGTTCACACGGCGCGAATACTCCACATCCACAAAGTTGATGATGTTGAACTTCATGCCATGGGGCATCTTGCTGTCCTTGGCATTCTTGTTCTT
The DNA here is from genome assembly GCF_042854785.1 of Bacteroides sp. f07. NCBI lineage: Bacteria > Pseudomonadati > Bacteroidota > Bacteroidia > Bacteroidales > Bacteroidaceae > Bacteroides > Bacteroides sp. f07. The sequence continues at coordinate 3,373,704 of NZ_BAABXI010000001.1, forward strand.
CAAGTAATGATAGTAGAGTTTGGTGGCGAGAGTGGGAAACTTATAGTCGTACACCACCATGGCAAAGCCCTTCTCGCTGTGCTGCCTGATAAACGGCTCGATGATGGAGAAGGTCTTACCAGAACCAGGAGTACCCACAACCCATGTGCCACGGAACGGATTGACGATGTTCACCCATCCCTTGCGGAACTTGCCCTTGTAATAATAGCGCATAGGGATGTTCACGCTGTACTTGTTCTCCTGCAACTCCCTGCATTGCTCAAAGCTCTCATTCTCGAAGTTGAAGCGGTCTTTCAGCAGCCCTTCCTTCAGGAACTTAGAGATATTGTCGAGGGCGATATGCACCAATACGACACCGACGATGGAAGTGAGCATATAGAGCCAAGTGTTCAAACGGAGGGTATAGAAACAGGGCATTATCGAATGACCGAACAGCCATACGGACTGCACAATCAGCAGCACTCCCGACAGCAGCGGATAGAGCACCTGCCTGCGAGCGTCAAACTCCAGATGCTTCTTGTTGCGCGTTCCCACACAGGTGATACATATCAGCAGGAACGTAGCCACCTTGCTATACACGAGGTTGCCGTCATGGTAAATCATCCACCGCTTGATGCGAGTGTGGATATCCGTCACTACGCCGCCCAAGAAGTCCAACTGCTCCGGCTCCAGTGCGTAGGCGAAGAACTCCATCAGGATGGAGACATAAATCACCGCCCTGAATATCTTGTAAAAACCCTGTAACTCTTTGCTTTCTTCCATTTACTTTACGATGATGTTGGGTGATAATGAGAAAAGATGAAGGATGCCACGGTGGACACCCTCCAATCCTCTTATGAGTTTTATTCGTAGCCGTTGATGGTCTTCTCAGACTCTACTGTCCACGGAGAAATAGTTGCAGATATGACCTCCAAGGTGTTGCGTACAGGCTTCAATGAATAGCTGTAGGAATGACCCGCTTTCCACGTGTCGTTTGTGAGGAATACGAAGTTCTCCCCATTGCTGAGTTGCAATGTCATGTCTGGCATAACCTGTGCAGGAACATAAAGCGTATATTCCATGTGGTCACTTTGTGGGTCGCCGAAATAATAGGTCGTCACCGACTCGTCACTGCATTCTACCTTTCCGGTCTTGATGTTGAAAGTACCGCTGTCAAAATAACCGACGAACGTGAGTAGGCTTCCTGCAAAATCATTGGTGGTGAAACCGTATTCTGGTGAGGTATAGACCTTGATGATGACACGCACCATCTGATGGGTGAAGTTCAATGTAAGGCTCGGATTGGCGTATGATGCCGCTCCACTGGCAAACAGAAAATCATTGACCTTCTGCTCACTCTGTACAGCTGCCTCCGGCACTTGGAACTCTATGAGGTCGTTGGTAGGATTTGCCGTATAGGGATAGTAGGCATTGAAGGTGTGAGTGTCTGTGTCCGTGAAAAACACCTTGTTGGCTGACACAAACTGATTCGTGCCGCCGCTTCGGGTGAACTTCATATTGTTGATCATCCCTGTGGAAGAGATGCCAATCATATCATTGAGTTCCCACTGGTTGTCAACGGCTCGTGTGGAAACGGCAGGTTGCAGCATCTCCAGATTGGTGAATACCTGAAGCTGCTTGGTTGATGTGCTGTCGGTCACGACCACAGAACCTCCGCCACCGGGCAGGTAAATCTCATTGACGATGTCTTGGTCACAGGACGTGAGGAGCATGGCTCCAAGTCCCAACATTAGAAACAAATTCTTTTTCATGCTTTTTCTTTTTTAATTGTTGTACTTTGATGATGATACGGGTGATACTCGATGTCTGTATATGGGCTAATCCATAATCGTGATGATGGGTCTCGCCTTATGCGGCTGCCACTTGGGAGTCTCCTGTATGGCACCGCTTCCCAGTGAGTAAAGCCATGCCTTGGCGGTCGCTTGTCCTTCTACCTCCGTTGAAGTCCAATACCAACAGTCATCATCCTCATCGGGGATAGGTGTGCCGCCGCATTTCAGGATGTATGGGTTGATGATGTCCTTGGCATGATAGAGCAGACGCATCTGTGCCACACTGGGGATATAGGCACTTTGCCCGTAACGCCACATGTCGAAGACACGCTCAGCCAAAGGCGACTTCACATCGGTCGTGCCATAAAGGGCAAAAGTGTTCTTGTTGCCGTCGTAGGCGGTGAGGTCACAGGATGTGTCCTGTTCCACACCGATACTGTCAGCAAAGGCTTCGGGAGCGATGTCCCACAGATAGACGGCATATCCGTTTCCCTCCATTTCTTCCCTCTGATTGACGTTGAACACCACTGCAATGGCTTGCTTGCACGATTGCTCGTAGGTTTCGTAGGGCATCACCTTGCCGTCAGTGGTCAAGATATGGGTGACCTTCATGGCTGTGTCGGGAAAGTCCTGATGCTCGTCACAGGCAGTCAGCAACACCGTTGCCGCAACTGCCAAGATTGAAAACAGTTTCTTCATACGCATAGTCATTTTACAGGAAGTTTCACACCCAGGACAATACCCGTTCTGAACAGGTCTTCACCCTTGATCATCACATCGGTCTTCACCTGCCAGAAGAGCTTCCAGCCGTGTCTGAGTGTATAGTTTTGCTCATAGCCGAGGTGGATGCCACCCAAGAACCTGTCAGTATCGCTACCTGCCGATGCTCCTATGCGCATGTTGCCATGGTGGTTGCGTCCTCTTGCCACACAGGGCTTATAGGCAAAGCCGAAACCATAACTGCGGTAGTTGTTCCAAAAACTCTCAGGACAGACATGACCGCACGATGCGCACTCGTTCCACTTGATATATCCGTTTGCAAAATACTCCCACGCATTGTGGTACTTCGTCTCATACTCGTAGGACAGCGTCACGTCCAGTCCTCGCTCATACAGGCATCCGAACCCCAAGGATATGCGGTCGCTATTCTGCTGCGCCATTGCCGGAGTCATGCTTGCCATAAAACAGATGACAACGAGTAAGGTATGCACAAGCCAATTCCTCACTCCTAATTCCTCATTCCTAATTCTCATTATTCCTCCTCCAACAGTATATGGTTAAACGAATCGGCAGACAGCACATCCTCATAGTCGATGCTGAGCGAGATGGTGCGTCCACTTATCTGTTTTTCCGACAGCTCGATGGTCAGCACCTTGTCGTTGGGGAAGGTCATCTTCTTCACCACAATCACGTTGCGATAGCCATACTTGAAGGTCTTCGCATCGTCCAACACAAGAGATGGGGTCAGTTCCACTATCTGCGCATTGGTAGCCTTGCTCTGCTTCTTGTCCGATAGTTTGATGCGCATCTCGTCGATGTCGAAGCGGATGTTGGTCTTGTTCTCCACGGAGAAGTCGATGAAGAAATATTCGCCCACGCTGTAGATGTTGTTCAGGCGCATTACCATGCGGTGCATCTTCGTCGCCACGTTGCGGTATTTGGCAGACGATGACCATATCTGACGTGCATACTTGGTCATGTCGGCAGTGGACAGGCTTACAGCGGGATTGTTGTAGGCATTGCGCTCCGAGCATTCTATTTCCTTATCGGTTACTGCCTCCTGCATCCTCGTGGTATAGAGCAGTGCATACTGCGTGCGGTAGCGTTCCGTCACGATTGTCACTATCGCCAACACCTCACCGTCGGCATACACGTTGTCCTTCGGCTTCAGGCGGATGGTGTTGTTGATGGGTTGGTCGCCCACCACCTTGTCTGTGGATATATCGACAAAGCGGATGGGTTCGGAGGCGGTGATGACGGTGGTCACTTGGTCGTTGACCGTCAGCTGCTCCATCTCCATGTAGGTGGTCTGCGCCTTGGCTGAAAGCACGCTCAGCGAAAGCAATGCACAGACATTCATTTTCTGAAAACAATTCATATTAGTTGATTTTTTGATGTTTATACTCTATGAGCCACCGTTCCCGACAATTCCGTTGTCGGGCAGTGTCTATTTCCTTTTCTCTTTCCCATTTACAAGGTAAACAAACGTCCCATACTTCAGCTTCACTTTGTTCTTCTTGATAGCCTTGCTGATGGCATTGCTTGTCTTCTGGTAGGCATTGGTCACGGCTTGCATTCCCCATTGCGAGAAACTGTTGTTCGCTCCACTCTGGTCGATGTTCATGTTGCTCTGCATAGCACCGCTCGCCACATCTTTCGTGGTCTCACGGAACTGGCTGCCGGGGACATACAGTCCCTCCAGTCCGTCCGTGTCATAAAGCGAAAGCGAAACCTTTATCAGCTCGTCATCCACAAGGATGGAGTTGATGCTACCCTTCACTCGCTGCGAACCGAAACCGCTCATGGTGGCATAGAGGTACGACCCTTTCTTCACCACGGTCTCACCAATCTCAATATCGTCCAACAGTCTCAGCCGCACCCTCGACCCGTCCGTAGCCTTCACGTCCTCGTCAATGATGGCCTTGATGAGCTTTGGCTCATGCTCGTTCTGCGTCAGGGTGTTGAAATAGTCCGAAGTCACCTTCACCTTCTTCACCACCTCCTGTGCCTTGTCCTCCTCGTCCAGTGCCTTCACCGCCTTGCTGTCCTCGGCAATCTGACCTTTCACCTCAATCTGCTCCTTGGGAGGCCCAGCCTGTGTGGTATCCTGGGCCACGGGGGCAACTGCCGCCTGTCCTCTCAGCCTCGCTTCGGCGAGTGCCTTGTTGAGTGCTTCGAGTGCTTCCGCTTCTCGCGCCTTGGCATCGGCCACTTCGGCTGCATCGTCCTTCTCTTCTGCCTGACGGACGAGTTCCGCAAGGTCTTCTTCTGTGTACTTGGATTCATACGCTTCTTTCTCTTCTTCGTTGTCACGCTCAATGTTATCAACAGCCGAATAGTCTGCTATGCGACCATACGACTTCGCCATGTTCTCATACTTGCCACCGATGCCGTCACCATTCTTAATCTGCGCTCCGGGCAGGTTGGGGTTCAGAAACTCGGTGGTCTGCAGGTTCTTGTCCTGCGTTTCCGCCACCTCCGTATTGAACATGTCAAAGACAAAATAGCCTGTGGCAATCAACGGGATGTACACGATGGCTGGCAGCATGTACTTCGGCTGACGGAAGTTTATCTTATCTGTTATTCTCATCGCTGTCTGATTTTGATGTTACTGACTTGTCTCGATTCTCCTCGTTGGTTCGATGCGTCACGGGAGGAGTGATGCAATGGGCTGCATTCATCATCTGCTTCATGCGCCCTTCCTGCCGCTCGATGGCACTTGCAGCCTCCGTCCGATGACCGTAATACCGCACCATCCTGTAGATGTTGATGCCGAAGCACGTGGCGACAAAGCCGAAGACGATGACGAGAAACAGCGTCTTGTGGGCATTGGCAAAGCCTTGCACCTTAGCCGCCGCACGGTCTATCCTCGCGGTCTTGGCAAACTTGCGCCCTGCCGCCACCTCCTTCTCATACCGCTTCTTGTACTTGGGGTCGTTCTTGTCGGGCATATCCTCGCCCACAAGCATCCGTCTGATTCCTTTTACACTCATACCGCTAGGATATTAGAAGTTTGACTTCGACTTCTGCTCAATATCCTTGTTGAGCAAGGTTCTCCAGTTCGTGATGAGCAGTCCATGAGGATTGTTCTCCGTCCTCGGCACGCGCTTCACCTGTCCCGCCGTCACCAATTCACGCATCAGAATATTGCTCCTTCGCTCTATCCTTTGCCTACCGTAGTAGGTGAACTCCATCTTCTCCTTGTTGAACTTGATGCTGTCGCAAAAGATGCTGAACACGGCACTCGTACCCATGATATTGTTGTAAAAGCCCTTTTCCTTCAGCGTATTGTACTGCGCCAAACCAGTTTCATCGACCAAATACATCGCCTTCTCCATCGAATAGCGGATGTACTTGTCATCGGGAGCAAGCGTAAAGAAGTAATGGTGGAACATCTCGATATGGCTCTTTGCCTCCACATCCAGCGTTTCCTCCATCGTGGTGCGGTTCACCAGTATGGGCACGTTGCCGTCCAATACATACACCTTTTGCTGCGCGTCCGTCACCATGCAGCGCGCCGTCCAGATGCTCGACACCGAGATGATGATGCAGCCCATGAGGAACGCAGAGCAGATGATGCCCACCAGCTTGATTTTGTTTTCTAAGTTCTTGATTACCATACGTTACTGCTTGTTTGAGGTCTGATTTCTCTTCATTCTCACATATTCACGGTGCAGGATGGTGTATATGTCCTTCTCAACTTCTTCCACCAGTTTGGCGTAATACTTGATGCAAGCCTCTACGTAGATGCCTTCGTATTTCAGTTGGATCCACACCCACCAGATGTCACGTTCACGTCTCCGTCGATTTCTGTAGATTTTGGCACGATGCAAGCGATAACTCAGGTAATCTACCATAGGCACTACATACTCGTCGTTATCCTCAAAGCCTTCTGCCATCTCCTCATACTGTGGGTCGATGTAGTTGTTTTCGGAATTGAAAAACTCTTCCTTTGCACGCTTGTTGGCAAACGCCATGAATTTCTCATCTTTGAGCCAACGCTCAATTTCATTTTTTGCTTTCATTTTTCTTGATGGTTACTTTTATTTGTTTCAATAGGAGGTGCGGTGACTCACCGCACACTCACATGTTATCTCATCACGGTCGCCATGGTTCCCGTAGCCGTCATCTTGGCTTGTTGTGCCACGCCCTCGCCGAAGTTTCGGGTTGAGAAGGCGGTGTCGCCCTCTGGTATCATCCATGCCGCAAGGTCGGGCACGAGGTTCAGGCATTTCAACGCCACGATGCTCGCTGCCATCAGATAGCCTGCCGAGAAGAACGAGTTTTGCAGATAGGCTGCCATCGTCTGCTCACTGGCGGTGATGGCCGTCAGGTTCTCTACCTGTATGCAGAGCACAATATCAAACAGCAACAGGACGTAGAAACCGACGAAGTAGAGCATGGCTCCGTAGAAATGAACTGTCAAATAACGGGTTAGCCACTTCGCCCACGCTCCTTCCCACTTGGGCAGCAACGAAAATGCCCATTGTATTGGACCGAATATAGTGAGCATTCCGAGCAATATCTGCTGACAGTATATCGTCGCCCACCAACCGATGCGGAACACGATCAGGGCTATCAGCATCACTATCTTGTCGATGCCCACCACGGCCCCTGCCGTCAGTGAGGTGAACCACAGTTTGCTGGCATCCTTCTCCATGTTGGTCACTTCGTCCACGCCCGTCTGCTCCATCGTCGCCTCTATCAGGTTGGGGTCTGATGTGCCCTTATGCGCCACGTCTGCCTGTGCCTGGAGGTCAGTGTACATCGAGTCCCTGACATATACCAACTGCTGCACCTCCTCAAACTTGTCGGAAATTTGGGTCGCCTCTGCCTCATAGAGGTCGTGGGTGTAACTGCCGATGCAATTGGGAATATAGGATAGAAAATCCAATACGCACCAGCTGCTGCCGCTGTTGGTCATGCCTGTGTCAGCAGGTGGGTACCACCAACAGAGGATGATGCTCACCACCAAGGGCTTGAACAGTTTCATCACGTCCAACGGTTCGTTCTTCACCATCATCTTGTAGGCCATGCTTGCCGCCACGATGATAGAGAACAGTGCCGCCAATGCCATACACATTTGGAGGATCCACCAGAACGGCCCTTGTGAGCCTGTGAAGGTGGCATCGGTCAGGAACTCGTTGGTCTGGAATATCACATCGTCAATCTCCTCTTCGAGGATGTTGATGCCGAAATCGCTGAGTATGTTGTCTGCCATCAGTGCCTGGTTCTATTGTTGATAATCTCTTTGATAAACTCTATGCCTTTCGGTGTCCATGACAGATAGAAGTGGTAGAAGCAGCGCATCCTGCCTGTGACATATACCGCAATGCCCTTGTCCTGAAGGTCTTCACGCAGTTTCCACATTCCATATTCCTTGGTGATGATGCCTTCCTCTTTGAGGGTCTTCACAATCTTGCCGTAGTAACTTCCGACATATTTGTGAAGCTTTGACATTGAAACTACCTCTAAATCAGATGGCATATAATGCTCATCAACGATGGGTGTCCTGCCGATAACGCTGATTCGCTTCGGCATCCTTGACATCTCCAACTGCCACTTGCCGTTTTTCCTCTTGGCGGCATAGAGACGTAACTGTATTTTTGATATTGATTCCATAGCTATTTCTTTATTTTATGTTCTTTCGATAACAGGAATGACTCCCACGCTCTTCAGTTTCTCATAGAGGAAGCGGCGACCTTTCTGTGTCCATTTGGTGTTCATGCGCACATCCTCCGTACCGTCCTTGTGTTTAATGAGGTAGGTCTCGCTGGTCACATAACCGCAGTCCTTGTAGTCGGCATACAGAATCCACTGCTTGCCACGCTGATACTGGATGTTCATCTCCTTCAGACGTCGGTTGAAGCGGATGGACGACTCGCCATAGTCCTGTGCTATCTGTGTGACCAGGACACTGCTCTTCGTGGCAAGGATGATGTCAAGGTAACTCACCTTGTCCTTCATCTCCGTCACCTCCTGTTGCAGGTCATCCACCTTGGATCCCAACTCAACGATGCGTGTCCTTTGGTGTTCACACTCCTGTTCGACAAGCAGACGCTTTTGTCGTTCTTCCTTCAGATTGACTGCTAACCGTATCAGGAAGTCTGGCTCTGCCAATGCCTTCTCGATGGTCTGCTGTGTCATATAGGCACCATGCTTGCGGATAGAGGGGAGCACCTCCGATGTCACCCACTTGCGGAAACGTTTGGCTTCGGGTTTGCGACTGTCAAGGATGACATCATACAGTCCGTCTTCATTGATAAAGTTTGTAACCTGTTCTCTTCCAAGACTATCCGAGATGGGGTACTTTGAAAGTACATCATCCGAAAGTCGTTGTACCAACTTGCTGGTTTTTAGTCCAAGAACTCTTGCCACATCAGCCAAACAGAACAAGGGTTGCTCTGGTGTTCCTGTGGTTCGGACTGCTCCAAATTCCTCGTTGTTGAAAATCTGAATATCGTTCATATCTCTATGCTGTTTTGTGATTATTTCTTCTCTTCCCTTATTTCTATCTGTTCACACTTTCTTCACCCTCACCGCTGTTGGCATCATCGCCGTCAGTGCCTGTCGAGCTCCTCACGCCCTTCATGTTTTCCTGCCAACGGCTCTTGGCATCGCTGATGATGCTGCCTTTATGTACTACACGGTCGTTGGTGGCTGCCAAGAGGGCGGTAGTCTGGCTTTGGGTGTTGAGCTGCACAAGGTATTTCAGTAGTGTCTCGTTCTGTGTCGTCAGGTCGGCATAGATGCTAAGATACTGCCGCTTTCTCTGTGCATTGGGCATATAGGCATCCTTGGTGGCTTTCACGGCACACTGGTACATATTGTACAGTTCCTCCCACCGACGCTTGTCGTTGATGGTGCCTCCTGTAGGGATGATATGGTCTATGTTCGCCTTCATCTTGTCCAACTGACCGTTGATCTTGCTGCTTTCGGCAAGCCAGGCGAGGTCTATCTGTCGGTCGGCTACGTTCAAGGCTTCCACCTCAGCACGCTTGGTGAGGGCAGAGTCTATCTTCTCCGCATCATCTACTTGGTTGTAGAGGTTGATGCCGGCAAGAGTGCGGAAACCTAACTTGTTCTTCTCTGCCGCTGTCTTCTTATAGTTGTTATGTAACAGCCAATAATAGAACTCAGGGGTGAGAGAACCGCCACCTGTCTCCATCACCGTTATCTGGTTCTGCTTGGAGGAGTCGTGGTTGTAGGTCACGCTCTGGGCTGTGGCTTTGATGGTGGTTGCTACCGCCATGATGAGTATCATTGTCTTCTTCATGTCCGTTCTTCTTTTGTTTACAATCCGTCAATAGTCAAGTTTTCCTGCCACTTTCCATCGGCTGAAGGCATCTTCCAGTATCTCTTCCTTCGTCCTCGTCCGATACACCTTCTCCTTCCAATAGCCCATGCGCAGCTGCACATACCGCCATGTCTGGAAGTAGGCTTGGTTCAGATGTTTTTCTATCAGGTCCAACGAATTGTTGATATTGTCCAACACCATCAGCAGGTCGGAAGTTGAACAGGCTGCCGCTCCTGTGGCATACAACACGAGGTCGTTGACGCTATGGTAGAGTTGGCTTCCTTCGTTGTATATGTTGTCGATGGCTTTCTTGTTGATGCTGATGAGCATCGTGTCAGCCAGTTCGATGTGTTTCCGCTTGATGACCTTATCATTGAAGTCCTCCAACAGGTTCTTGTAGTCACTGATGCGGTCGCTCACCGTCTGGTAGGTGCTCTTCACGTTCAGCACCGTGCGCAACGACTGGTACATCACATCGATGATGTCGAAGGCCCGGGTGTATTTGTCCAAATCCACATTCAGTTCCTTGTATTTGCCCACCTCTTCACTGCTGTATTCATGCAGCAGTTGATTGCTGTACTCCAAAGTGCTGCGTGCCAGCAAGAGGCTGCGCTGCTTCTTGTGGTCGTTGATGTATGCTTCCACCGATACCGCATCGAATCCCCATTGCGCCAAGGCTGTATTGGGGAAGAGGGTAATCAGCAGGAGAGCTATGATGATGGTATGTCTCATTCTCCGTTCCTCCCTCAGTTTTCGTTCTCGTTATCTTCACCATTCCCTCTGTTAGGGTCTGCATTCTCTCTCCATCGCTCGTAGCACTCTTCAATGAGTGTCCTTCTGCGACCTTGGTCTGCGTCGATTGAAGGAAGAATGTCCTTCAGCACGTCAATGATGCTGCGCTTGTAGTGCATCATTTTTTCTAATGATACCAAGTCGGCGTAAATCTTGGTGATACGGCTATCTACTTCACGGGCTATCTCCAGACGGTCGCTCGACCAGAGCAGGTGTATTACATCGTCATTGTCGGCGGTCTGGGTTGCCTCGCTCTTGGCATATTCTGTGGTGATGCTGCACGACGGGAACTCCTGGGCTATCTCCGAGATACGGCTGTTCACCTGCCTCGTCTTCTCCTCGTCAGAGGCATTCGGGTCAAGGGTCAGCACATCCACCACCTGTGTGTCGGTGTATTCCGAGGTCAGCTCCCACGATATTTGCAGTATCGCACGGTGTATCTTGATGCCAAGGAAGTACTTGGGCTTCCTTGCAATGGACAGTGTCGCCTTGAAGGTGATAATGCCGTTGATGTTGGGCATGGTGGCAGTTCGGACGTAGGTGTAGCCGTTCCACGAACCGGCACCTTGCCACGTGAGATTGTAGGCTGACTTCACATCCTGCATGATGGCAGGGATGCGGTAGTAGTCATCGGTGGAGGTGGCATTGTCGTTAGCCGCCTCGCTCTTGGCATTCTGTATGTCTGCCAACTGCTGCTGCCATGTCGCCAATTCCTTCTTCAGGTTGTCTATCTTCGTCTTGTTGACATTATGTTGCTGCCGCAAGGCAGGGGCTTCCTCCACAGAGGCATTGGCTATCTGCGTGAGCAGGTTCCTGTTCTCTGTCTCCAACTGGCTTATCTGCGCCTCCAACAGGGCTATCTTGCTATTCGCCTCACGTTCCTTCTCGTCCAGTTCCGATAGGTCGAGATTATTTTCTGATACGCTTGTCCTCATGGCGCATTCCTTGCTGTGGGCATTGAGCGAACCGCCGCACTCACGGCACTTGTACTGCGTGCTGCCCTGTCCGAGGGTGACACCGTCCGAACAGGTGACGCTGATGGTCACGCTCTCCACGCCCTTCAGTTTGGCGGCATCGGTGGCTTGATAGTAACGGCGTGCGTCACTGCCGATGTAATAGACATAGCCCTCCTCGTTGTCGTTATACTCCGAGAGACGTGCCTGCAACTGACGCTTGAAGGTATTCAAGTCCATGCTGTAGGAGTCGAAGACATCCTCATACACCTCTTCCACGTTGTTCCAGCTCTTGGTAACGTGTATCTCGTAGGCGTAGGCCTTCTTGGTCTGCTTGCCGCCACGGCTGATGATGTACGACGACATCCAATAGTTCATCGTATAGGTGAAGCCGTCGCTCTGGGCGTTGAGCTGCTGCACACGGCTGCGGCTCCATCCGGCATGGTTCTCCGAGTTGGCCAGTATCTGCTCTCGCTGCGTGCTGTTAGGGTAGAAGTTGGGGTCGGAGGTGTTGATACGATACCAATGGTCACCGTTCAGAATACTGTTGTCATCGGTCGGCGGATAGTAGTCACAGAGGCTTACGCTGCCTTGGTCTCGTCGGGCAATGTACCAACGCTGTGTATAGTAGTTGCCCTGCGTCTCGCTCAGATAGTCTGTCATCCACGAGGTGATGTTGTAGTTGGAGAGGTCGAAGAGGGCTGCCACGTTGTCCTCGCCACCCACCAGACTAAGGAGTGTGCTGCCGATGCCGTTCTCTGCCTGTTCATAGAGGTCATGGTAGTTGTCATAGATGTCGATGATTTTACTCACCTTGCCATTGAAAAGGTCGTTGAAGGCACTCTGCTGCAAGAGTGCGCCTGATGCCCCGTTGATACCTGCCGTCGCCAACGATGCTCCCATATTGTAAAGCGTCTCGATGTCGGCGGTGAGGTTCTCCACGGTGAAGTTGCCGGGCACACTGGCGATGTCATCCAACAGCTGCTGCCAATCTACATTGCCTATCTCCGAGAGTTTGAGGATGGCGGCTATCTCTTGGTTGATTTCCAAGAACTGAATGTCGGCAAAGGTCAAGCTACTGTTGGTCACGACACTCTCAAACTGCATACACAGCGACTTTGTGTCGGCGCATATCTTCATCAGGTAACTGCCCCAGTAGAGGGCGGTCTGCGGACTTTTCAGCATCATTCCTGCCACCGTCCATATCTTGGGCATAATCTTGTTCGCCACCATATTGTGGATGCGGCGGTAATAGTAGTTCTCCGTGCTACTGCTCCAAATGCCGAGGTCGGTGAATGCCTTGCGCTCCAAGAACTTGGCAGCGAAGATGCCGGCAGTGGCAACCTCTGCGGCATTGTAGTGCTTCAAGATTTCGCCCACCTGCTCGTTATAATAGCTCTCTGCCATAGCTCCAGCACCGAATGCGGCAGCCATGGCGGCAACGATCTGCTTGTCGTAGTTCACGCTGTAATACTGCGCATGAACCCTTCCCACGACAAGTGTAAGACACATATATATTATAATAAGGTATAAACGTCTCATTGCTTCACTACTTTACGTTTTTACTACTTTCAGTTTCTACTATTCCACTACTTTACTACTTGTAGTATTTACTATTGGTAGTATTCACTACTAATCGTATTTACTACTAATCGTAAATACTACCCAGCCACCGTTCCCGAAAGTTTTGCTTTCGGGCATCTGGGCTTTACGTCTATTCCGGGATTTCCGTTTCCATCAATCAGCCCCCGTGCTCGCCGTGTCAGCGGCGAGTGGCTCCATCGTCCGTCAAATTGAGCACATGCCCCGCCTCATTGACCTTCTGCGCAAATGCCAACGACTTCCCGATGCCACTGGCATCCCAATCTCTGCAATACCGCTCGATAGCCTCCTGATGTCTGCACTTCAGTTCATGCTTATAGAGTTTCAATGCCTCCTTCTCAGCTCGCTCGGTGGTGTAGGTCATATAGCACTCGTGCGGCTCCTCCACACCATACACTCCGCTCGTCGATCCACGTCGGATAAACACCTCACGGAAGAAACTTCTTCCCTCCTTGTTATCCAAGCGGTTGACAGTGAATATCTTCTTGCAATCCACATCCGTCAATCCTAATATCGCCTTGATCTCGTCGAATCGCTCACGAAATTTGCTTTGGTCGAGCAGCATCACCACGTCGGAGTTGTTGATGATGGCTTCCTTCACGATGGGACTGCCGATGATGTCCTGTATCTCCTGTGTCACTACGCCCACGCTCGCCCAGAACTTTCGGGCTGTCTTGTATAGGTACTTGATGTACTCGGCCATCAGCGGCGAGGCGATGGCTTTCCATGCCTCCTCGATGACAAGGCACTTGCGGTTCTTCTTCAGGCGCATCTTCTGCAGGAACACGTCCATGATGATGAGCGTCACGATGGGGAAGAGCTGCTTGTTCTCCTTGATGGCATCCACCTCGAAGACGATGAAGGTCTCGTCGAACAAGGTGCTATCCACGTTCTCGTTGAGAATCTTGTCGTACTTGCCGCCACGGTAGAAGTTTTGGAGCATATAGGCGAAGTTGTCGCAGTCGATGGTGGTGATGTTGTTCTCGATGCAGATCTGGTCGAGACGCTCACAGGCGAACTCATAGAATGAGTCGAAGGAGAGGGTCTTCACGCTCAATGCCATGCGCCGTTCCTCCAGTCCCTTGATGAGTTTCTCCACCTTGTCGTGTATCTGCGTCAGCTCCGTGCCGCGCCGCTTCTCCATGGTGGAGAGGTTTTTTCTCAGTGTCTCCTTCTGTGAGGAAGGATAGGGCTGCACACCGTTGAAATAGAAATCGTAATACTCCGTCACCAACTGCTCCACGACACGGAACTCCAGTTCGGGTATCTGCGTCTCCGAGCCTTTCCATATCAGCAGTATCAGGTTCTTCAGGAAGTCTATCTTCTCAATGTTCAGCTCCCGCTTGCTGATGTTGAAGGGGTTCATGGTGATGGGCTTGTCCTCCGTATAGGCGATGTACTTGCCGCCCACATACTCGCAGAGTCCCTCATACGAGTTACCCGTATCGACCATGACGATGTCGGTGTTCTGCTCCCACAACTGACGCACCACGCTGTTCATGTGGAACGACTTGCCGCTGCCCGAAGGACCCAAACAAAAAAAGTTCGAGTTGTCGGTCAGCTTCTCCTTTCCCTCCTTTCCTGTGATGTCGATGGCTACGGGCACACCTTGGCGGTCGGTATAGTATATCTTCAGCGGGGTGTCCTCATTATGCACGATGCGCTCCTTGTACATCAGACAGGTGGCGGCATCGCCGAGGGTGAGGAATCGGTCGTAGTCGGCATTCATGCCATAGCAGTTGCCGGGGAAAGAGTTGACGAACAGCTCCAACTGGTTGTAGGCCCGCTTGCTGATGTGGATGCCCATGCGCGAGAAGGAGTTTTCGAGATGGTTGGTGCATTTCTGTATGTCGGTGTCGCCGCTCACTGCCACCACGAGGTTGTAGTGGGTATAGACGAGCTGCTTGCTCTCACGGGCTATCACCTCCTGCACACGCTTGATGTCCTCTACAGCCATCAGGTTGCTGGGGTTGGGCATGGAGGCATGGCGGTTTTTCTTCTTGTCGAGTAGGGCAAGCTCACGCTTCTGGTTGGGCACGAACACCATCTGGTTGAACACCACGCAGTCGGCTCCGGGCACGCTATCGACGATGCTCACGAGATCAACGGGCATACTGGTGTTGTTCACCTCGATATTTGCGTAGGGACGGATGACCGACGGCAAGTTGGCATAATCCACATCCACAAGGCTATACACCTTGCAGCTACGGTCCCCCATGCCGATGGTCTCGTCATCGACCTTGAAGTTGGTCATCGACACCACCTTGTCACGGAAGTTCATGGAGAAGAAACGGTCCACATACTCGCAGGCTTCCGTTTTGCCGAGGAATCGGGACTTCACGCCGGCATCCCTCAGCTGGTCGTGCACCTTGCGTATCTTCACCAAGAAGTCACGCCATTTCTTGTTGTCGAACGACATCAGACGGCTCTTCTTGTTCTCCTGTGTGATGGTGAGGTAGCAGACGCTGTCGGTAAAGGGTCTGCCGTTGAAATAGCGGAAGTAACTCTCGCTCAGGAACTCATGATTTCCACCGTTCTCTTCCTTGAATGCCTTCCTCACAAACACGTCCTGCTTGTGCAGCGCATAGCCTTCGCCCAAGGTCTGGGCAAGGGCGGCGAAGAGGTGGGTGAACTCATAGTAGGCCTCGATGTTGGCGGAATACTTCTGCACAGGGTTCTCCATCTTCAGAACAGCGGAGTATTCGCCCGTCTTGGTATAGAGCACGCCGATGCCATCCACTTCCTCGATGGAGAAGTAGATGTCCTGGAAGATGCGCTTGCGCTTCCCTCCCGTGCCGAATGCCTTGACACTGATGGCCATGCCCACGCAGATGGCTGAGAATATGAGTATGATGTATAGGGTCATTGTTCTTTTTCTTTTTTAATCGCAAAAAGGCGGGCGCACCCTCATGCGTGATGCCCCCACCTCCATTCACTTACAATCATTGATAGCTTTCCACTTGGACATAATGGATTCTCTTTTTTGTTTTACACTTTCTTTGAATAGGCATAGATGAATATGCCGTTGTCACTCTTCTTGCTGTGCAAGCCCTTGCGCTGCTTCATGACGATGAGAACGCCACCGACAGCTACGGCGAGGACTAGCAGCACGAGTCCTGCCACGAAACCGAAGATGCAGTAGCCGAGGATGAAACCCGCAACGGCTCCTCCTGCGGTGGCTGCCGCCCAGTAGATGTAGCGTCCCTGCAACCCGAAGAACTCCAATGGACGTTGCAGTCCCTTGAAAATGGGATAATCCGGAAAACGCTCTTGCTTTGTATCTGCCATAACTGTCAGTGTTTTAACGTTCTACATACTCACAATCTCACGCTGCGTTTAACCTCCAATGCCGAAGAACAGAGGCAGTGCCTGGGCTGCTGCAATGAGGAAAATACATGCGCCGACGACCATCATGATCTTCTTTTTCACGTCCTGTTCCTCGTTGTTCATGGCGATGTAAACGCTTATGGCTCCGACAATTGCAACGACACCTGCAATGGCATAGCAGAGCTTCACCACGATAGGTACATACTTGGCAATCTCCTCCGTCACTGTGGTAAGCGCGGTCGTTCCTGCCGAGTAGTCGCCGGCTGCGTTCTGTGCCATTGCTGCGGTGGTGCCGACAAGCAACATCAGGGCGAGCGTTTTCATGCGCTGTGAAGAGAAGAATCCCTTCACCTTCTTGTTAATCCTTTCAAACATTCTTTTTACCTTTTAATTTGTTACACTTTGAGTTATCTTATCTCGTATCACCTGTATCTCAAATCTGATAACCGAAGAAAGCGGGGAAGACGATGGTCGCTCCTATGAGGAACAGGCAGGCTCCCACCAGCATCATGATGTTCTTCTTCACTCCTTCTTCGCCCGTATTCATCTTTATATATATCTGCAAGGCGCTGACTATGACCACGATGCCCGCCACTGCATAGCACAGATAAACGATATAGAGCATCATCGTCACGGCATAGTCATGGGCACTCGCAAGTGCGTCCGCTCCCCAGCTGTAGTCCACGTTGCCACACTTAGCACTGGCCAGAGCTGGGGTTAAAGCGGCATATAATGATAGAAATGCACTTCTTGTTTTTGACATCATATCTCATTATTGAGTGATTCCACCTTGACCATGTCACGTCCATTGTGACGAAGACCGCGGGCGATGATGGTGTTGTTCAATTCTTCCGAATACATGGGGTCGGAATAGGTGGTATTCACTTCCTCCATCTTCTTCTCGATTGCGCTTTGTATCTTTTCAAGCACATGAGGCTTGCTCTCTTCCGCAGTGGCGGCTGCCTCCTCTGTAGGCTCTGCAAGCTGCTTCTCCTCGTAGGCTGTCTCATATTGGTTGTCGCCTACGCTGAAACCACCGTCGCTCTCGCTGACCGCTATCGACTCTTCCTCGTCGGTCATGTCACTGACATCAAACGACTCGCCCTGTGACTTCTCGTCCTTGGGCTTTCCGTACAGATCCTGCACGATGATGACCGTATAGTAGATGACATAGATTATGGTCACGACAATGGCGAATATTACAAATGACTTCATATTTTCAAGTTTGATTTTACTATGGTTTGGCTTATTGCCGATGCAAAGGAACTACCTTTTCTTCAATCTTAAACCGAAATGACTTTCCGCGGAGCCAAATCTTAACTCTAATTTTGATTACACTCGCAATCATACTCAAAAATCAAACTCGAAAGGCACAAAAAAAGCCCTTCCGATAGGGAAGAGCTTGTAAAGAGGGTGGATGAAAAAAATGTGGATGGCTATATGGTCAGGTACTTGCCATGGGAGAAGTCCTGATGTTCGTTAGAGAAAACATAGCCCAACTGGTTGGACAAGCATTGGGTGTTGCCTATCCTGGCATCGATGTTGGTGTGCGAATGTCCGTATATCCAATAGTCTATGCCGCTATCGGTGATATAGTCCTCCAACTCTACGGTGAACGCCACGTTTGCCTTGCTGCCTTGAAACTTTGGGTGGAGCATACGGAACGATGGTACATGATGGGTGACAACAATCTTATGGGCTGCTTGCGAATATGCCACTGCATCCTTGATAAAGGTGAGGCAACGTTCATGCTCAGCATTGAATTGGGCATGGGTCATCAGCTCACCTTTATATAATATACGGCGGAAGTCGCTTATCACTTGCTCGGTGAAGTAAGCGTCCTCCAAAGGAATCCTCGACCAAAGGGTGGAGAGGATGATGTCGGTGTCGCCAATCCTCGCAATACCGTTGTAGTGGCTGAATACATTGGGACGTACCTCCAAGAGATAGCCGTCGGGCAGTGTCGCCACATCATAATATTTGTAGAACTCATGGTTGCCCATGCAGCAATGCACCTCCTTGTAGTTCTCCGATGCCCAGTCCCAAAAGGGATGCTTGGAGTAGTTGTCATCGCCGAGATAGCCGATGTCGCCGGCAAGCAGCAGTATGTCGCCCGTCACCTCCAAGGGGTGGGCTTTCAGATACCGCCAATTGTCGGCAAACTCCAGATGCAGGTCGGATGCGTATTGTATCTTCATATTGGTCATGCTTCTATAAACAATTCATCCAGTTGATCTAACAGTCCGGTCACAAATGCCTCGTCTTGACCGAGTGACTTTGACAATGGTTCTGCGAGAGTTGACCAGTCGGCTCTGATGGAGGCGACAAACTCCCTTATACATGCCACTATTGAAGCAGGAGCCTCAATGTTGTCCTCAGTCATTATGACCACATTTTTCAGGATGTCCGAACGGTGCTTCTTGATGTCTTTGGTGTTCACATGCTTGCCGTCCCGCTTGTCTGCCATGAGATTTAGGTAGGCTCTTGCCTTCAGTGCTATCAAGGCAGCGGAATTGGCATGGCGTATGCCATCAGTCAGTTGGCTGTGTGCGATAGTAAAGTGATAGTAATCATCGTCCATGATGATGGCACTAAGACTCGACACATCTTCATCGGTCGGGATAGGTTCTATGACAAATCCCTTTGGCTCTCCAAGCACGTCGGGGTGGCGTGACAGCAGTTCTATCATCTCGGGATAGCCGTCTTTACCATCAAGGAAACGATACATTTCATACCTTGGTGGCTCACCAGCCTCCTGTTTCCTCTTTTCAGGTCGATAGCCAGCCTCCCGCACAAACTGCCAGAAGCGATTGGCGAAAGCCTCGGTCATGTTCTCTACGATGACTATCATGTCGATGTCGTGTGTGGCGCGTGGACGCACCACGGTATTGGTCATGGTGATGTCACAGGCTGCTCCGCCTATCACCACATAGTTTTCTGAGTATTCCGCAAATGCTTCACGGAACTTGACTAATCCTTCCATTTCTGTTCACTGATTATTCGTTCTACTTCTTTTTCTACTCTCGGATCATCATCATCTCTCAACGAAAGGACAAGGGAAAGGCGATCAACCCACTGGCTTTTGTCGCCCATTTTGCTGACAACAGGGTATTTCCATACCTCTATGATATAGTTGCCGTCATAGATGTTGGGATTCTCCATGACATCAGCCGACTTGACGGCACGATATTCCTTGCTTGTCATCATTATCATCTCTTCCCGGTCACGATTAAGCATGGAATAATGTGCCAGGGCATTGATGCCGCATACGGGGTATTCCGCATCCAAGCGTATGTCATCGCAAAAGATGCGGTTCTCCACAGGTGACAGCAAGACGTTCTGAGCCTTGTCCCACAGTTCCTTGCCCTTCAACTCGAAGTGTACCACCTTGCTGCGCTGTCCGTTCTGAATCTTTTGACACAGTCCTACATCTTCAAGACAGGTGACACCCAACGTGACGCTTTCGTAAGAATATGGAAGCAACGGTGCAATATCCCTTGGCGACATTCCTTCAATACTGCCCACCTGTAGGTGATAGAGTAGTATGTATTGCGCCACAGGGGTCAATACTTCGGCAATCTTCCTGTTGCTTGTCTTCTCCAATGCTATGATGCCTGGCAGATGGGCATATTCCTCGGACATGACAAAGAAGACTCCTTTGTCTGCCAGTCTGTGTCGCTCGTAGGTGGGTCCGGGCGCAAGGATAAACACCGCAGGCAGTCCCAGGGCTTCGGTCAACCGCTTGCCCGTGATGGCGCAAGTCCGTGGAGAGGGATTGCCCTTCTTGGGCTCAACGAACAGCAGGGGCGTGCCTTGGTATGTGCCATCATAGAAACGGTATGAGAGTTTCTCGCCAACCGTGATGCCTTTCAGGCTTTCCTTGGCACGAGGTTCCACCTCAAAGCGTCTGCCCAATATCCTTATTTCTTTTTTTAATTCCATTCTGCTACATTTTAATAATGTATTAAAACGATGCAAAAATAAGGATAATAATTGAGAATCAAGCATGTTTGGGCGAAAAAGTGCAGATTTGATATGTAATTTCAATGCATTTGAGCCATTTTTGCATCAAATGATGGTGTTTTCGTCTTTATAATGTCATTCAGATGCCGTTCGTTTCTTCCTCATCAGATAGTCGTTGACATCCTTGTAGTCGGCATATCTGAAGGACTCGTCCGTCACCCTGTACTCGAATACATTGCTGATGCTCTCAACCGTCTTGCGTCCTGCCTGGTCGTTGTCGAGGAAGCAATGGATGTGGGTGTAACGGTCAAGGTAATGCAATGCCTGTTTGAGGTTGGCGACTGAGTTCAGTATCATATAGTCGCAAGGGCTTTCAACGACAAACCATCGGTCTTGCTGTTTAACGAGGGTCATATAAGCAAGGAAGTCCATGAAGCCCTCAAAGACCAGACAACCGTTTTGCCACTCGTTGAACGTATGGGCAAGCAGGGTGATGTCCTTATGCCCGATGCAGCCCTTGAAATAGGGATTGCGCACCTCATGTCCTTCACTCAGATTGCCAAAGGCAATGCCATAGTAATGTTTTTGCTCAACCTTGTAGTGTATCTCCCTGCAATACATCCTGCCAATGGTGATGTCTATCCGTCGGCTACTGAAATAGGACAGCAGAGAATGGTTGCTCAGTGGGAGCAGCTTCACATCGTTCATCTTGGTTGTCGTGTATTCCTTGGCTGCGATAGCGGTCTCGATTGCCTTATCCACAGTGGCAATACTCTTGGACGCAAGGTAGGCAAGGGCATCGGAAACGGATTGTTTGTTATACATACGCTTTACCAGCTCCACAAGGTCACCGCCCTCCTTAATGGCGTAGTCGTACCACAGGTTCTCCTTCTTGCTGACCTTGAACGATGCGGTCTTCTCGTCCCTGAAGGGTGACAGATACCAGTAGGCATTGCCCTTCTTCTTTTTCAGCGTTACATTCTCCTTGTCTAAGAAGTCTATAATGCTCAGTTTCTTCGATTGTTCAATATTCATTGTACTTTCATTTGTTCGGTTTTACTTTGTCCATGGAAACAGTTTACTTTACCCTTTCTCCTATATAGGCACACCCGTAAACTAAACCATTTGCTAAACTACTTTTCCGCTTCCCAATTCAGCCTCCGATTTCGGTTTACTTTGGCCTTATTTCTTATATATAGGTACGGACGTAAACTAAACTGGTTTCTGAACTGTTTTTATTCCTCTTCATGGAACAGGTCAATCTCGGCAGGTGTATATCCGAAATAGTA
Source organism: Bacteroides sp. f07 (assembly GCF_042854785.1). NCBI lineage: Bacteria > Pseudomonadati > Bacteroidota > Bacteroidia > Bacteroidales > Bacteroidaceae > Bacteroides > Bacteroides sp. f07. Next base: position 3,395,419 of record NZ_BAABXI010000001.1, read on the forward strand.
ATGATTATCCCGCTTCACTATGAGCTTTTGCTCGTTAATCAGGTATTTCAGCATTTTGATGATGACGCTTCTGCCACGCTTAAAGCCAATGTCTGCATAGGCTTGCGTTAATTCCTCCACCATGCGATCGAATCCTTTGATAGGTTTCTCCTTGAATGCAGCCGTCAGCGCCTCGTTATGCTGTTCGGATGTCAAGTCTTGGTAAGTAAACCTTGACGGTTGCTTGTCACCTTCTTCCTTCTCCGGCGTGTGCTCGACAATCTCTGGCAACCCTTCCTCATTGACTGTAAAGGCAAACGGCTTGAACTCCTTCTCACGGATGTGCATCGCCTTCACCTCGCTGATGTCGGGATTGGTGGTGCTCTTGGTGATGACAAGCACCGTCTCTGCCTTGTTGTTCATCTCCGTACCGATATGCCCGCGCACGTTATTGTCGCCCTTGTTCTGATGCAATACGCAATGGATGTGCAGGTCATACTTTGATGACCATTCCATCATCTTGTTGATGACCTCGACCGATTCTCCCGCATTGTTGATGTCGAGAAGCAGGTCTCTGATTCCGTCGATGATGACCAGTCCATAGCTTTGGTCTTGGGCAAGCGCATAGTCTATGACCTCTATCCTGACGGAGGGCGTGTACTCTCTCAGACAGATAAAGTCAAGGTTCTCGTTGTCGATGCTTGTAGGTAGACCAGCGAGCTTCAGGATGCGCTCCAGCACATTATGGCAGTGATAGCGGCTCTGCTCCGTATCTACATACAGTATCTTGCGTTTCCCCTCTGGCAGACTGGCGCGATAGTTCAGTACCTTGCCGTTGGCGAGGGAAGCGGCTACCAAGGCAGACACGTTGAAGGTCTTTTTCGCCTTTGCCTTACCAGTAGAAGCACTGAAGTTGCCCAATGTGGCTATGCTGGAATTATCAACCCATATAATCTGAGGAGGTGTTTTATAAGTATCTGTTGCCTTTATCAACGATTCGCTCAATATGCGATTGAGACGCTGTACTCCTTCCTCTTTTGAGTTAGGCTGTACATGTTTGTTATTTTCTTCCATTTTCATTCTTTCGGATTATCAATTTCTATTTTCGTTACCATTCCAATGACCTCTTGTTTGTTTTGGAGCAGCCACTTGTCGATTTCTTCTCTATTAAAATACAGCATTTTTCCCCTTGGCTTATAGTGTGGAACTTCTTTTGCGGCTGTAAGTTTGTATAGCAGGCTTTCAGAAACACCAATATACTTACATGCTTCGTCAAACCCCAAGACGGTTTTGGTCTGCTTGACCATCTTCTCCAATTCCTCGATTCGCTCTATTAGTTTGTCAATAGGTCCCAAAGCCTCCAAACTGTCTTCTATTGCGACAATTCGCTCATAGAGTCTAAAATGTCTTTCATTCATGTGTCACGTACCTTAATTAAATTGTTTACAGACAGTAGCACGGTTATATTAGCCGTCTATTCTTTCTTTGTGTAGATAGTACATATTCCTCTGCTTCTCTTTGAATCTCGTTCTTCGATTTGCCCTTGGTTCCTTGAAGCCATTCATCTATCTCAGATTTGAGGAACATGATGCGTTTGCCTCTCTTGTGAAACGGTATTTCCCGATTGCTTGTCCAGCAATATATGGTATGCTCTACCGGATGTGTTGGGAGATAAGCACATAATTCAGCAACCGTAAACCATGTTTCTTCTTTTTCTGATTGAACAAGTTCATATATACCATCAATCTTGTCTTCTAATGATGACAGCTTTTTCAGTACCCCCGTTATAGCGTTGGGAATATCTTCAAATCTTATACTATTTTCTTCCATGCTAATTATTTTTTATGATTTTTGATGCAAAGTTATGGGGAGACTGTCACTAAATAGAAAAAGTAACGTGATAGTAAGGCAGTATCAACCAAACTATCACGTTTTTACTTTCATTTAGCAGAATTATTGTGATTTATTCCTCTCTTAATATCTGTTCGATGGATTTGCAGATGGCATATTGACTTGCTGTCATGGAAACGTTTCTTCTTATCCTTGAAAGAGAAGAGGAAAGACAACTTGAAGTTATGAATTTCTCTGTTCCATCCTTTTTGATACTGGTTAAGAAGCGACCTTCTCCCATGACATATTGCCAATTATTGTTTATCAAATGGTATTGAGCCATAGCGTCAAACAGTACGGCTACATTACGTACATTCTTTACACGGATAGATGCGTCCAAGTCGCACTTGAATAGGCGACACAACTCGCTACGCACATCACTGTTGTCGGCAAAATCAAATATGTCGTGACTTTGGACAAGTTCTACCAACAAATCCATCTGTCTGTCTGACAATTGGCATCCCAAAGTGAGGATGGACGATTTCTTTCGGGTAAGGATTGGCAGACCAGTACCCACATGTTGAAGAAACAACTCAATAAGTTCCTGCTTGGAATAATCTTCTTTTTTCTTGATTATTGACACACACTTAGAGTCTCTAAACAAAGTACCAATAATGCCAATTGCCATCTGTCGCGAGTTCTTACAACGTGCACAATCACAGTCAATATATTGGTGACTGCGCTCAAATAGTTCTATGAAGTACTCTGTCTTCATATGATTCTTTTCAGCTTGAAGATACCAACTTCTTGCGATCTCAAACAACTCATACAGTTCTCTGTAGAAGTCTTCTGTACACTCCACATGTTTGTGGACACGCTTGCTCTCTTCAAAAAGAGAGAAGCCAAAAAAGGCTGTCTTTTTTCATTTTTATCTGTTTATTGTTATAAATGTTTGGTTTCCACGAAAGGTTAAAGTGCCAAAACAATAGCATCATTACATAGAATGTTGAAAATGAAAGGCACTAAAAACCACCTGTACAATAAAGGACTTATTGATACAAGTGGTCTTCTATACTAAGTGCTTACAAATGATAATCACTATTCATCTATGTCCAACTTAAAAGCTTCTGTAGCTTCATCTTTCTTCTTGTCAATTACTTTTGCGTAGATTTGCGTGGTTTTTACATTGGTATGCCCTAACATTTTGCTTACGGTATATATGTCTGTACCGTTAGCCAATTGTAACGTTGCATAGGTGTGGCGGAAGCAATGAAAGGTGATGTGCTTGGTAATCCCTGATGCTTTTACCCACCGTTCCAAAGGCCTAGATATCCATGAAGGGTCAGGCAGTCCGGCAAACACCAACAGTTCTCCGTCTTTCTTGCGCTCACCGCAAAGCTTGTATGCCTGTGGCGATATAGGCATGTATTCAACGCCCTTAGTCTTCTGCTGAGTGAAATTGAGACGGTACCCACCATTGTATTCTTCAACCTCTGACCATTTAAGCTTTTGAATATCGCTATGTCGCATTCCTGTCAGTGCAGAGAACAAGGCTGCCCGTTTTAGTATATCATCACACGGAGTCTTTGCCAATATATTAAGTTCTTCCAGTGACAGATACTCTCTTCGAGCACTCTGAAACATGATATTTTTAGCCTTGGCAGCAATATCACAATTCAGATAGCCATCCACGAAAGCTTGTTTGAGTGCCGCCTTGAAGATAGAGAAGTACGTCGATGCCGTATTCCTTGAAATAGTTCCTTTCTTAGAACCACCCTGCGGTGCCTTTATCAAGAAGGAACGGAATGCCTCAATATACTTCATGTCAATCTGCGAGAACTGTATGTAGTCACACTTGGCAAACATTGACAACAGTGTGTGCAATCTGCGCCAGTTGACAACTATCGATTCTGACGCAGTTTCCTCTCTTTCTTTGATTAACTTCTCAATATACTCCAGAACATTGCATTTTGAGCGTTCGCTTTGTTCTGCCATTTCCATTTGCTGGTCAGTAAAGAGAGCCATGTTGTCGTACTCTTTTTGACGCAGGACTCGAACGCCATCCGCATAAAGGCAAGTTTCCATATCTTGCTTGGATTTACACTGAATAACGCCATTGTCATCTCGCTTGGGCTTGTACTTTATTCTACCAGCAACGGCTCGCTCGCTTCGTCGTTTATCCCATATAGGGGTAGTAATAGACCTCCTGAGATATTCACGCACTCGTTTGGGTTTGTCATTTCCCGTCTCATAAACAGGATAAGCTTCAAGATAGATGAACCACTCATCTCTCCACTCACTTTTCTTTAATTTGACGGAGACTTTAGTATAATCTAATCTTTTCATAATGGTTTTATATCTTTATAAAGTTTGTCTATTGATTCCTTGTGAGCATACACATAATTACCGATTTGCCGGGTCGGTATTGAGTATTTTCGTATATGAGCATACACGGTGCTGTCATCCAGATGAAATTTCTTGGAAATCTCACCTATTGTATAGCAATCCTCTGGTTCCATGCGGTACATGGTAACTGGTTTCCTTGGCTTGGTGTCAAGCGGAGACTGTCTTAACGGAAACAGATTCATTAGTTCTCCTTTGCATACAAGTCGTATTCCTTTCTCTGGCTCAATGAAGGAAATCTTTTTCATGTAGATGAGCCTATAAATGGTTGAGCGGCTTGCACCAAACATAGCATACGCTTCCGTTATGCTGATATACTCTTTAGACTTGGGCATATTGCTTACAATCTTGTCCAGTTCAAGTTGGCGTTTTTCTTCATCATGCTTACGCTTCCACGCCACCTTGGAGCATTTGGGTGAACAATACCAGGACTCCAAAGTCCTTGCGAAGAACTCTTCTCCGCACACAGGACATTTCCGTACTATCTTATACTTTGCTACTGCCATAATTCATTCATTTTGTAGTTCTTAATATCTATTCTTCTCATCATATCTACTTTTTCTTACAGGTACAAATAAGGTACAGATGTTTATAATAATAACGCAAAGATAGCAATATTATTGTGTACGGCCAAAAACAAGAAAAGCGTGTAACTCATTGAGCTACACGCTTTCCATTTGATATTGTATTCTTATTTCTCTATGTGCTTATTTCACTCCCCCGAAAATAGTTTCTGAACAATTTCTTCTGTTCACATGAGGGAATACCGATTCCTGTATCTTTCACTTCGATACTCCAAGTGTTACCTTCATCATAAGCACAAATACATACGCTGCCATTTCCCGGAGTGTATTTCAATGCATTTGACAAGATATTCTTCAGAATGGAACTCATCTTGTCACTGTCAAACCACACATTCAGATAGTCAAAATTACTTTCACAAACAAATCTGACGTGTTTCATCTCGGCATATTTGCGAAAAGTGGCACAAACATCATTTATATAGGTATTCAGTTCATGCTCGGAGACGTAAAGCGTAGAAGAGTAGACATCTACCCGTTCGAAGTTTATCAGGTTTGTTGTCAGTTGAAGTAATGTATTCACATTCTTTAGAGCCATATTCATATGGGGTAATGCCTGTTCGGTCACCATATGATTTTCTACGACTTCCTCCAACGGCGCTTTTATCAATGTAAGCGGCGTACGTATATCATGGGCCGTATTAATGAAGAATCGTGTCTTCTCATCCGAGACTTTCTTCTGTTTGTGCAGCATGATGATACGGAAAATGATAACCATAACCAGCACCAACAGGATTGCATACCCCACCATAGCCCACACACTGGCCCATGCCGGAGGCGTTATGACGATGTGAATGTTCCTTGTCTCATAGGTTTTATACTTTTCCTCATTGGATATGGCACGAATTTGTAACGTATAATTGCCGGGAGGTAGATTTCGGACAAGAATCCGGTTATCCTGGCTCGGACGGCTCCACTCTTTATGATACCCGTCGATTTTCCATGAATAAAGAATGTTGGAAGGATAATCATAATTAATGGAGGCCACATCAAGAGAGAAAGTGTTTTGTCCGTAGGCCAGCTCCAGCCGGTCAGTCTCGTCAATGTCCCTCTCCAAGGGTGAACCGTCATCTCCCGGATAAACGGGATGATAGGCAATCATAAAATCACGCAGTAGCAGACGTGAATAATGCGACTCCGGGATCTGTATGTCTGCAGGAAACTTAATTGCACCGTCATTACCCCCGAAAACAAGCGTACTTTTACAGTAAGTTGTGGCAGAACCTGCATTAAAATTGACACTCATCAATCCTTGTTCACGCGTCCAGTTGCGGAAGGAGTGTTCCTTGGGTGAATAAATTGTAATCCCATTCTCCGTACCCATGAGGACGCTCTCGTCCTGACGTGGAAGAATCGTATAGATATTGTCGGAAATCAACGCACAATTGTCAGTTCGGTACTGATGTATAAACTTATTCTTATTGATGTCATAAACAAGAAGTCCGGCTCCACGGGTACCAATATACAGGATGCCGTCTTCTCTCTGATATAATGCGCATATATATAGAGATTCAACAGGCAGGTCAATATACTGGTAAGCTCCGGACTGCTTGTCAAGCAGATAGAGTCCCATCCGCGTACCAATCCACATCTGCCGGGCGTCTTTCTCATGAATGGTAGTGATAGAACTCACTCCCGGATACAAACGTACAGTTTTAGTCTCAAGATTGATGCGTTTCAGATGAAAATACCCTCCGGACCATATATCACCGTTCGAGTCTTTTTTAATGTCAAAAATATATTGGTCGGGGCGGACTCCTGCAATAGCTGCAGGGGTAATATAACTGATCTTAAATCCTTTCCTCTTTTCTATCTTATAGATACTGGATGTAAAACCGCCGGCCCATATCACACCGGGAGAGACTTCACAAAGCGCTAGAAATATGTGATTCTCATCATCCGGTACCGAATCAAAGGAGCTGAAGAAGGAACGCCATTCTTGTGTTTCAGTCTGATAGATACTGATACCGTTACTGGTTGCAAACCAAAGGTCGCCGTCACTATCCTCCATCACATCATGAACCTGATCGTTCACCAGTGACCGGTTGTTGCCGAGTGAATGTTTTATCAGATCGTAACTCCTATAACGGTTGTTACGGACTGTAATGCCGGAGGGGTAATTGGCAAGCCAGATACGTTCTTCCTCATCCACATAGATGTCATTGATATTGTTTCCGTTCATCCCATTATAACTGTTGTAATCGGCCGTTATATAAGGTTCACTCATGCAGGTATTCACATCCAGTTTATAGACTCCTTTTCCACCCGTAGCTACCAGTAGTTCATGGGTATTCAAGGAAACAATCCGGTTCACTTCTACATTGTTTGGTGAATGGCAGGAAATGATTTTTCCTGTTCCACTCATGTCATAGATAAGTATTCCTTCTTTATAATTCCCGACAAACAGTTGTTTGGAAACAGCATGGTAATAGAGTTCATGAACCGGCGTACTGATACTTTCCAGCACTTCGTCGGGAAGTAGCTTCAACTCGCCCTGTTCTATCCCGGCACGAAACAAGCCGTTTCCCGTGCCGATAAAGAAATGGTTGCCGTCCGTCTGTTCAATGGCGGCTATTTCACCGTCAATCGGTGTTGGTATATGCAACGTCGTCCCGGTATGGGTATCATACCAGGTAATGCTATCCTTACAACATAACCAGATACGGTCATTCTTGTCCAAATAACCGTGATTCAGAAACGCCTGTGACTTATTTCTGATCAGCTCAGGATGTACATAAGCCAGTTCAAATTTATCATGACGCGAATCATATCTGAAAATACGACCTTTCTGACCGATTACCCATAATACATTCTCGCTGTCCATATAAAGCCAACCCAAGGCAATCCGTGAGTCCAGCGTCATGCTTTCGTCTGAAAAGGTGTAATGTTTGATATGTTTGCCGTCATAACGGTCTACCCCTTCCTGAGTTAAAAACCACATATATCCCCGTCGGTCTTTCTGGATATGGTATATTTTCTGATTGTTCAGACCGTCCTCCAGCCCTATGTATTTATAAATCTGCCCTCTGGCTACAGTACCACTAATGAAAAGGACTATAAGTAACAAGAGCCTCTTCATCTTTACAAAACTATTCATGTCTTTCACAAATATTCAAAAAAAATCACTGCAAAAATATAAAAAAATAATTAAAACGCAATTCAATAAATGTATTTATATTTCAACCTGAGATTAACATTAATACTCATGTATCCAGTTCTTAGTTTATAGAAAAACATATCATAAATGAAAATAGTGAGAGAGTATTTTTCCACTAATTAATTTGCATCTTTCAATATATTATCCGAATATTGCAGAGATGAAAAAGCACACCATGAATCCAGTTGATGAAAAAATCATAATAAAAAAGCTAAGGGCAGGAGATAATGAAGCATACAAGTATTTGTATGACTATCATTATGTTGCTCTCTGCAAACTTAGTTATTATATGCTGAAAGACAAGATACAAGCAGAAAGTATAGTCAGTGATGTTATTTTTCACTTATGGGAAATCCGGGAAAGTTTGGAACTCGTTCCTCCCCTGCGCAATTACCTAGTAATAGCCGTACGTAATAAATGCCTGAATTATCTGGCTCTCAAGCAACAAGAAGTGGAAATCCGCTTTTCTGCCATGGAGCGGGCAGGAATCCAACTGCAAAATATCATACCGGACAATCAGCAGCCTCTGGGCACACTATTAAAGAAAGAACTGGAACATAAAATTCAAGAAGCTATCCAAAAACTTCCCCCTGCCTGCAAGCAGGTATTTACAATGAGCCGCTTCCGGGAAATGAGTTACGAAGAAATTTCTAAGGAACTTGGCATTTCCGTCAACACGGTCAAATATCACATAAAGAGCGCATTAGCAATACTAAAAAGAGAACTTGGAACTTTCTTATGCATTTTTTTCGCTTTTTACCCTACCCTCTTGAAATAAAAAACTGTAGTATATATAAAGGCAATCATTATTTATGGATGAACAATCACTACATACGGATACTGTCAATGATTGGATTACCGGATATCTGACAAATAGTCTGACACCGGAAGATATGCAATCATTGCAAGAATGGCTGAATGCTTCGGAAAAAAACAGAAAATATTTTTCCGATATGCAGGAAGTATGGATAGCCGCTTCGGACGAAACAGATGATATGGACTTCAACAAAGAAAGAGCCTATCAACTATTCTTGAAACAAACCGAAGCCAGTGGCCGACAAGGCACCAATAAACGCAAGGCTTTCCAACTTCGCCCGTGGATGTATGCTGCCGCGATGATTATCGTGGTCTTTATTTGCGGAACAATCGCTTTCCAGACAGGAAAGAGTGTGATCCGGAATCAACTGACTCAAATCTCTATTGAAGCTCCATACGGATCAAAAACCAAATTATATCTTCCCGACGGAACCCTGGTCTGGCTCAACGCTGGTTCGAAGATGAGTTATGCACAGGACTTCGGTATCAACGAACGGGCACTGAATCTTACCGGAGAAGCTTATTTCGAGGTAACCAGAAATGAACATATTCCTTTTAAAGTACATACCAATGAATTGGACGTGAAAGTATTAGGAACTAAATTCAATTTCAAGAATTATCAGGACGATCTGGAAGCTAAAGTCTGTTTGCTCGAAGGGAAAGTGGCTCTCAGTACCCAACAAAAGGAAACAATACTTCACCCGGACCAACAAGCCTTATTAGACAAAAAGACCGGCAATTTATTGATTTCAAGCACTAAAGCGGCTTACAGCGCCGAATGGACAAACGACCGTCTCTATTTCGATGAAGCATTGCTCCCCGATATTGTGAAGGAACTGGAAAGAAGCTACAACATAAAAATCACTATTGCAGACGCTGCGCTAAACTCCGTCCGTTTCTATGGTAACTTCCGCAGAAAAGAACAGAGTATCCGGGAAATTATGGATGTACTATCATCTACCGATAAAATGACTTATACCATTGAAGGAAAAAATATTGTGATCACACTTCCTGAATGAAACAGAATGTTAAACCTTTTAAAACCCAAAAGAATATGAAAAGCAACTTTGAAAAGACATGATTTGACTCCCCTGATAGAAATAAAAAAAGGTCAGGTTCCTTTCCAACCCCTGACCCCTTTTGACTTTCTGTCTTAAAAGCCACAGTGACTTTATTGATGAAAGCTTAGGCAAATATACTGAAAATCCTAAACTTCTCATCTTATTTATCAATTATTTATTCATTGACTTATGAAAACTAAGAAAAAAGTTTTTTTCATGGTCCTGCTCATGCTATGTTTTCATCTGAGTTCATTTGCACAGCATATCAGTATGCAGTTGAAGAACGTGACAGTAAAACAGGCCATTGAAACAATACAGAAGCAGAATGGATATTCATTTACATTTGCGGCAAGCGATTTGAATACCCAGAAGATTATTACAGTAACAGCCAAAAACTTACCTATAGAAAAGGTAGTGGAACAGATTTTAATAGGACAAAATGTTAGTTATACAATTCAAGGTAAAGACATCATTATAAAGAAGAAAAGCAACCAAGCCGCCCAACAAAAGAAGAAAAGTACAATTAGCGGAATAATCACAGACAATTACGGAGAACCTATCATCGGTGCCAATATCAAAGAAAAAAATGGCACAAATGGGACTATCTCGGATATTGACGGTAAGTTCCAACTTACTGTTGATGAAGGTAACAGTGTGCTAATATCTTACTTGGGATATCTGACGCAAGAGGTGAACACTAAAAACAAGACACATCTGGCGGTCACAATGAAAGAAGACGCACAAGCATTGGATGAGGTTGTCGTTGTAGGATACGGAACGATGAAGAAAAGAGACCTGACCGGTGCCATCTCTTCTATCAAAATGGATGAAACTCCCGTGCAGACTTTCACAACTGTAAGCCATGCGTTAGCAGGAAAAGCAGCAGGTCTGCAAGTAGTCCAGACGAGTGCCCAGGTAGGTGGTGGCAGTAGTTTTAATATACGTGGCGCAGCCTCCGTCGGAGCCGGAAATGATCCGCTTATCATCATCGACGGCTTTCCTGTTTCTTCCAGTTCCACACTTGGTTCGGGCAACCGTTATGATGCCGGTCAAACCGATAATATTCTCGAGTCCATCAACCCGAACGACATTGAGTCAATAGAAGTTCTGAAAGATGCCAGTTCTACCGCAATCTACGGTGCAAGAGCCGGACATGGTGTAATTATCGTTACCACCAAACGGGGAAAAGAAGGAAAAGCAAGTGTCAACTACTCCGCCAATGTCTCTGTGCAAAAAATGAAAAACTCATTCAAGATGTTGAACGGGCAGGACTATATGTATCAAACCAACCGATATTATCACGAGCTATGGCTGAAAGAAAAAGGAGAAGGCATTTACGAGGATTATATGATTCCAAATGATGATGCAGCGGACTTTAAACCCAGATACTCGAACGACCAGATACTTAACGCACCGACAATTCCCTGGTTTGATGAAATCACACGTACCGGACTTATGCACCAGCATAATGTTTCTATAAACGGCGGAACAGACAAGACGAAATATATGGCTTCTATCAACTACCTAAACCATAAAGGCGTAGTGAAGAATAATGATATGGAACGCTTCACTGCAAAAATAAATCTGGATCAACAGATTTCCAAGTATGTAAAGGGCGGACTGTCTTTCAATATCAGTCGGAATAACTACGACAATGTACCTTTGGGAAACGGTGAGAATGAGAATTCAGGCATTATTACTGCTGCTGTAGCCTTCAATCCGACTGTCCCTGTCAGAGATGAAGAAGGAAACTACTCGGCCAATCCTCTGATGCCTCAACTTCCGAATCCGGTTTCTCTCTTGGAGATTAATGATAAAACTGTCAAAGAGCGTCTGCTGGGTTCAGCTTATATAGAAGTGGAGCCTATCAAGGGACTGAAGCTAAAGGCCAATTTGGGTATCGACCGGAAATATCAGAAACGAAAAACTTATCTTCCGAAAACCACTCAATACGGTGCGGCTGTTAACGGTCAGGCATATTTAGCCCAAGAAGATAACAACGACTATTTAATGGATCTGACAGCCAATTATCAAAAGACATTCGGCGAACATAGCTTCAATGTGCTTTTCGGTTATTCCTATCAGAAGTTCAACACCGAAGGAATGAGTGCGGGCAATCAGGATTTTATCAATGACTCATTCCTGTACAATAATCTGGGAGCAGGAAATTATAGCCGCCCGCCGGTAGGTTCGTACGCATCAGTCAGCAGTTTGAGTTCTTACTTCGGACGTTTTAATTATTCGTGGAAGGAAAAATACCTGCTCACCGCTACCCTCCGCGCTGACGGTGCTTCCAACTTTGCCAAAGGACATCAATGGGGATATTTCCCTTCCGTATCCGCCGGCTGGCGTTTCTCCGAAGAAAAATTCATCAAAAGTTTTTCCTCTGACTTTCTTTCGAATGGTAAACTGCGCTTAAGCTGGGGACAAACCGGTAATTATAACGTAGGTAACGGAGCTCTCGACTATTATGGAGCAGACCCGTGGTATGGCAGCCAATTCGGTGATTCACAACACGTAGGTATTTATGTGTCACAATTAGGTAACCCGAATCTGACGTGGGAGACGACAACCGAATTTAATATCGGTCTGGATTTGGGATTCTTCAACAACCGAATCAACCTGACTGCCGAATATTTCCAGCGCACAATTTCCGATTTGCTGGTAAAGAAGAAAGCAATCCCCCACTACAATGAAGTAAAAACCATCGCAGCCAACATCGGTTCAACCCAAAGTAACGGTGTGGAACTGACTCTGAACACGCAGAATATACAGACTAAACAATTTGCATGGAGCACCGATTTAACATTCTCAACATATAACGACCGTTGGAAAGAACGCGACCCGAACTGGAAACCTGCCGCCTATCAGAAAGAACAAGACCCGATTCGCGGAGTCTTTGCCTACATAGCCGACGGCTTGTTGCAGCCCGGTGAGGAAGCCCCCGTCCACCAGCCGCAACTTCTTCCCGGACAAGTGAAACTCAAGGATATAAATGGAGACCATAAACTGAATGAGGAAGATATGGTTTTAATCGGACGCAATGACCCCAAATTCATTTTTGGTTTCAACAATAATTTTTCTTATAAGAATTTCGACCTTAATATATATATGTATGGACAAGTAGGAAAAATAGCAGGAGCAAACAGCTATTACGACGCTTGGGGGTCTTATGGTAACCGCATCAAACTGGGGCAGAATGTACCTGTCTCTTTCAAAGATGCCTGGAGTTCGGACAACCAGACAAGTACACGTCCAAGCTTTATAGAGTCGGCTTATGGTACCGGTGACCTGTTCCTCCAGAAAATTTCATTCCTGCGTATCAGAAACATTACATTAGGATACACTGTCCCGATCAGTAAAAGTATCTGTAACCGACTGCGAGTATACGCTGACATCAACAATCCGTGTGTATGGACCAACTGGAAAGGTCAAGATCCGGAAACGGACAGTAACACGAATGCGTATCCCAACGTCACAAGTTTCAGCATCGGAGTAGATATTTCATTCTAAATAAACCTAAAAAGAATTGAACATGAAAAGAATTACAAAACTTATATATCTTGCTCTCGGAAGCTGCCTCATCGCAGGACTGAACGCTTCGTGCGAACTCGTCTCCGAGAACTATGGTGATATCAATACCAGTATCTTCCCCAAAACGGCAGAAGACGCTGATGCTATCACAACGTCTGCCGCATACGCCACCTTTAAAAATAGTGGTTACGGAGGTCTGTTTAATATAGCAACAGGCATACAAATCGTAAGCGACGAGGCAGGCGATTACGGAATGTGCAACTGGGGGTGGGACCACATCAACTATGCCAACTGGAATACTCTCAAGATATCCGGCTCCGGTAGCTGGCTGACCGTTGAGAGCTACGCCTATGTAAACGATATCAGTAAAATGACTCTGACTATCGACCGGTTGAACAATATTGAAATGGATGACGCCCTCAAACAGCAATATATTGCCGAACTTCGTATGGGCAGAGGATGGCTGGCATATCTTCTCTACGATTTCTACGGCCCAATCCCCATTGCCGACCTGGAAACACTCAAGAATCCTATGGCGGAGAAAATTCTGCCCCGACTCAGCGAAGAGGAGATGCAGACATACATCGAGACTGAACTTACAGAAGCAAGTAAAGTACTTCCCGCCAACTACAAAAAAGGAGACAAAAACTATGGCCGCTTTACAGCCGGACTGGCACATACCGTTTTGCTAAAACTCTATATGCTGACCAAGCAATGGGATAAGGCGGAGGCAGAAGGACGCGAACTTATGAAATCTGAATATGGTTTCGAACTTGTGCCCGAATACAAAGATATATTCACACTGGCAAATGAGAAGAACCCGGAAATTATCTGGGCATGCCAATGCGCCAAAGGATACCAGGAACACAAATGGCAGCCTCATGTATTGCCCAACGATTATAATTTCACCTCCTATCTGGATAAAATGACCAAATGGAACGGATATAAAATCTCATGGGATTTTATGCAGACCTTTGATCCGGAAGACAGACGCCTGCAGACGATCGCATACGAATATACCAGCAAAGACGGAGTGGTACATAATGAAAAGAATGACAGACCGGATCCTTCCGCGCAATTATATCTCGGAGCGGTTCCACTGAAATATGAATTTGACCCGGATTGCACGGGAGAGGATTCACAAATAGACTGGATTATCTATCGGTATGCCGACGTGCTTACTTTGACGGCGGAAGCTATTGTGCGCAACAAAAATGCCGTAACACAGGAAACGATTGATTTGCTTAATGAGGTGCGTACCCGCTCGCTTCCCGGCAAAGGATACAGCCTACAAGACTTGAACAGCGTGGACAAATTCCTGAAAGCCGTATTGGACGAAAGAGGTTGGGAGTTATACTTCGAAGGAAACCGCCGCCAGGATCTAATCCGTTATGGATTATTTGTGGAAGCTATCAAAAAGAAGGCTCAATCAATGGGTAAACAGACGCTCGTGGATGAAAACCGTTACCGCTTTCCTATTCCACAAGATATTATTGACGAAGGTAAGGGAATAATCAAACAGAACCCCGGTTATTAATCACTGAAAAGAAAAATCATGAAAAAGTTAATTTATAGCATCATCGGACTACTAATGTTCGCCGGTTGCGAAGATGATTATAAGACCGACATCACAATTCCAATGTCGGGCATCTATCTGAGTTCTCCCGCAGAAGGAGCAACTATGGACTTAAATGATGAAAGTAAAGATTCATACGAGTTTACTTGGGATAAGGCTTCGGAAGAAGGTTCCGTGCTGATATTCAGCACGACCAAGGATCTCGTGAAACAGGTTAGCGTAGAAGCAGGGACAGGGACAAATTGCAGCATATCAGCACTGGTTATCAACCAATTATTTTCTAAACTGGATATTAAATCAGGGAATGAGAAACTCATATACTGGACTGTGAAAGATAAAAACAACCAGACTGCCGCTGCATCAGAAGTTCGTACGTTACAAGTCAGACGAATGAAAAGCGTTTTGCTCACTCCTGAAGATATGTCAACAGCCACTTTGTTGGCAGACGCTACACAAACCAAAATAAAATTTGAATGGGATGCTTCAGGAATCGGTTATGATACAGAGTGTACGGTACTCCTTTCTTTAGACCCGGAAATGGACAGCTTCGTGGAACTACCGACAAAAGGAACAGGAAATATCTCGATCACCCACGAAGAAATGGAACAGACAATCGAAAAGTTGTCTATCAAGCGTTACCGGACCAATACTATTTATTGGAATGTACGTAACAATACAGATCAGTCACTTATTTCCCGTGTCGCTAACACATTATACACAAACGACATGATGCGCCTGGTTGACAAACGTGGAGACGAGACGATCACTTATCCCGTAGTCCGCGTGACATTCTCTGACGGAACTTCGCAAGTGTGGACAGCCCAGAATCTGAATACTACCAGATATCCGGACGGAACGGAAATCGAATCCGAATATTACAGATATGCTCCCGAATCCCTTGGAGAGAACTGGATCAAAGCAATCGGCACCTATTACAGTTTCGTGATTCGCGACCGGATTATCCCTGAAGGTTGGAGAATACCGACAGAAGCCGAATGGAATTATTTATTCTCCGAAGCCGGGAAAAATGGCGGGTATAATGTTCTTAAAGACCCTGTCTATTATTATAAAGATCCTACCGGTCAGGAACATTTAAACGAATGGGGACTGAGCTTTACTTCAGCAGGTACATGGAATCTGGATAGGGACGCAATCGAACTGGCTCAGGAAAAATTCTACTTTATGGCCGCCGATTTGGGGGATCCCGCGACATGGAACGATCCATGGAGAGCTTTAATCCATGATAACAGCGAAACTTTATGGGTATCCTGGGCCAAAGGAACCGTCATGCGCTATATCTATATAGAATAACTAATAAAACATGCATCATTATGAAAAGATATTACTTTCAAATATTACTGGCGTGCTGCCTGACACTATTTGCCGGATGTTCCGATTCAGATTCGGAATCCGGTCAGAACGGTATACCCAAAGGGTCAAAAGCTATTGACCTGCAACAAGACAGAAGTGGGCTGCTACGTAATCCTTGCATGGGCTGGGGGCTTTATGACGATGCAGTCGGCAATGTAGCCAACGCAGAAGAGTATTGGGCTGCACAAGACGAAGCTGCACGCAACTATGCATCTTTCTTCTATATACGCTGGCGTTGGTCGGAAATGGAACCGGAGGAAGGAAAATATGCCTGGATCTATGACGAGAACTATAAAAAGCTGATTCAAGGAGCGCTCGACCGAGGATTGAAGCTATGTTTCCGTATCTATGACAACGGACAGGACAACATCCGCCAAGGTACTCCCGAATATGTCCGTACCGCAGGAGCTAAAGGATATACTGTGACAGGACAGAATGGTAATTTATGGACTCCTTATGCCGACGATCCTATCTTTCAGCAGAAATATGAAAAGTTTGTCGCAGCATTCGCTAAAGAGTATGACAATCCGGATATCGTAGATTTTATCGACGGGCACTCTTTGGGCTGGTGGGGAGAAGGCTCACATATTGAATACCTGAATTCTGACAAGAAGAAAGAGACGTTCGACTGGTTTACAACGATGTATTCCAAGAACTTCAAGAATATCATTCTGGTATTACCCTATAATAGTGAAATCGGATTCAATACGGAAAAAGAAATCGCTATCGACCAAAAAGGGTATGGATTACGTAGAGACGGACTTGGAAGTATGTGGTTTACTGAAAATGATGAGAAAGTAGCGAACGAAATGTACGGAAAAGTTTTAATGGTGGGCGAATGTGCTTACTGGGGAGGATATACGGCTGCTTACGAACCTTTCAGAAACGACACGAAATATTCCTTTAAATCATGGAAGGATGTATATAATCAGAGTTTCGACCATGCCCAGACTTATCATTTCAACACACTCGACTTAAGAACGATTACCGAAACAAAGGGCTGGACGGGACTGGCACCGGAACTTGTCCGCAAATTTGTTTTGAACGGCGGATACAGGGTATATCCTACTTATGTAATCATGCCTTATGAAGCCTCAGCAGGTCAAACCGTATCTATCTCCCATTCATGGAGAAACACCGGATATGGTTACTTGCCGAATAACATGAAGAATTGGAATTATAAGTACAAACCGGCCTTTGCTTTGTTCGACGAGAGCGGCAAACTGGTAAAATCATGGATTGACGAAGATGCCGAGCCTTCCCAATGGCTGTCTAACCAACGGAAAAACTATACTTATGAAGTTTCCCTTGACGGTATTTCCAAAGGCAATTACCAATGGGCGGTAGCTATTGTGGACAAAACCAAAGATAACAAGCCTGGTATCAATATCGGTATCAAAGATAAGGAGAAAAAAGACGGGTGGACGTTTATCAGTGAGATGACTATTAAATAAATGAACCGATAAAACATGAAACATATATATTTATATCTATTTGCATTTATCTCCGTTATCCTTGCAGGCTGCTCGCACGCCTGTCAAAAGGTAGAGTTGCAGGAAGACACCGTATCATTGCTTCGCAACCCTTGTATGGGTTGGGGAGTATATGACGACGCTAATGATGAAGTACAAAACGCGGATATTTACTGGGCTGCCCAAGACGAGGCAGCCCGTCAATATGCCTCCTTCTTTTATGTACGCTGGAGATGGTCGGACATGGAACCGGAGGAAGGCAAGTATGCCTGGCTATATGATGAAAATTACAAAAAGCTGATACAGGGTACCTTAGATCGTGGATTGAAACTCTGCTTCCGTGTTTACGACAACGGACAGGATAACCAGCGTGCCGGAACTCCTGACTACGTACGCCGTGCCGGAGCAAAAGGCTATACCGTGAAAGGACTGAAAGGTGATCTTTGGACACCTTATCCGGATGACCCGGTTTTTCAGGAAAAACTGGAAAAGTTTGTCGAAGCCTTTGCCAAGGAATATGATAATCCGGACATCGTAGACTTTGTAGACGGATACAGCCTCGGCTGGTGGGGAGAATGTCATCATGTGATTCTGCAAGACCAAAGCAAATTCGAGCAAGTATTCGACTGGTTCACAACGCTCTATTCCACTCATTTCAAACATGTCATTCTTACGCTCCCCTTTGGCAGCCAAATCGGTTTCGACACCGAAAAACGAATTGCAATCGATGGAAAAGGATATGGCATGAGAAGGGACGGATTGGGAAGTATGTGGTTCAGTGATGAAGAAAGGAGAATCGTCGCGGATATGTATGGAAAGACACTTCTTATCGGAGAATCCTGTTATTGGGGATGTTCCACCGATGATTGCACTCCATTCAGATCGGATACACGTTACCGGATGAATACATGGAGAGATGTGTACGAACAGACTTATCAACATGCTATTGAAGGACATTTCAATACGTTGGATTTAAGAGAGATTCCCGAAACAAAAGGGTGGACCGAACGGGCAAATGACCTAGTAGAGAAATTTATCGTCCAAGGAGGATACCGGATTTACCCGTGTAGCCTATCATTGCCTGTCCGTATTAAAGCCAATTCGACAGTCACCATTTCACACAAATGGAAAAATACGGGAAATGGTTATTTGCCCAACAATATGCCCAACTGGAATTATAAATATAAACCGGCTTTTGCATTGTTTGACCAACAAGGGAGGCTTGTACAAACATGGGTAGATGATAATGCAGAACCTTCGGACTGGCTGCATAATACGGTACATTCTTATACTTATCCGGTTACTTTCACTGATATTCCAAAAGGGACTTATCAATGGGCTGTGGCTATCGTCGACCAGACGAAAGACCAACAGCCGGGGATTAAACTGGCAATCAAAGATAAAAAAGAAAAAAACGGCTGGTTTTTACTCAATGAGATAACTATCCAATAAATAAAAAACAGGAGGTGTGTCATCGCTCAAAGATATCTGTCATTTAGCTTTGACACATCTCTCTAAAAAACAATGATATGAGGATTACATATACATTCATCTTCCTGCTGGCAATAACTCTATTTTCATTTCCGCTCAAAGCGGAAGAATCTATCCGGTTAATACCACAACCTGCCGAGCTCCAGATGCAGTCCGGCACTCTCATATTACCCGGTTCTGTTGATATTTCCTATTCATCAGCATTAAAAAAGGAAGCAATTCTGCTAAGTAAGTATTTACAGGAATCAAAGCTAACCACAAAACTTTATTCCGGCAAATCCGATGCAATGATTCAGTTACAAATCTCCCCGACTACTCTTCCTGCACACAAAGAAGGATATGTCCTGCAAATTTCAAATCAAAATATACAGATAAAATCGTCTTCGTCCACGGGAATATTTTACGGTATCCAAACATTACGCCAACTTATCGGTAAATATCCTGACCGTCGACTTCCGCAACTGACCATAACTGATTATCCGAACTTCAGTTGGAGAGCTTTCATGCTGGATGAAGCACGCTATTTCAAAGGCAAGGAAGTAGTATGCCGGCTACTCGACCAAATGGCTTATTTAAAAATGAACACGTTCCATTGGCACTTGACTGACGACCAAGGCTGGCGCATTGAAATCAAGAAATTCCCCAAACTTACAGAAATCGGTTCTTACCGTGATTCAAGCGAAATCAACCATTTTGAGAGTGATGTGTTCGACGGTAAGCCACATAGCGGCTATTATACCCAGAAAGAAATTAAAGAAATTATCGAGTATGCCCGCGAACGTCATATCAATATTGTCCCGGAAATAGAAATGCCGGGACACGCCAGTGCCGCCATTGCTTCTTACCCCTGGCTGGGAACAAATAACGAATCTATTAAGGTGCCGGGAAAATTCGGAGTGCATTACAACGTTTACAACGTAGCCGATTCCAAAGTACTGGACGCCTTGAAAGATATCCTGACCGAAGTTATTGAATTATTTCCTTCTCCGATAATCCATATCGGAGGCGATGAAGTGAAATATAACCAATGGAAAGAGTCTCCTGTAGTACAGGCATATATGCAGAAACATGCACTGCAAACACCGGCAGAACTACAAGTGCATTTCACCAACGGCATATCCAACTGGCTTTCCTCTAAAGGAAAAAGAATGATGGGCTGGAACGAAATCACGGGCAGCAAGTTACACGAATACCAATCTTCCACTGATACTGCTATCCAAAATGAGAAGTTGGCCAAAAATGCGATTGTACATTGTTGGAAAGGAGATTATTCTTTGATTAAAGAAGCTATCGAGAATGGGTATGATATTGTAAATGCTTATCACGAATATACTTATCTCGATTATGACTACAAAAAAATTCCTTTAGAGAAAGCATATCATTTCAATCCTGTACCCGAAGGGCTGACAACAGAACAGCGTATTCATGTATTAGGTGTCAGTTGCCAGATGTGGGGAGAGTTTATTCCGACCGTAGAAAGTATGGATAAACTGCTATTTCCCAGGATAGCCGCGTATGCAGAAACAGGATGGAGCTTGGAAAAGAACAAGAACTTTCAGCAGTTTTCAGAAGCATTGAAAGCTCCTTAAAGCTCAAAATAGAAGGCTATTTCAATATCCTTAAAAATAGCCTTCTATTCATATATCATTTAAGTATCATTGCTAATATATTCCTCATAGTTGTCACTAAGAATTATTTAGTCAATGAACGAATACAATCCACCTCATCCTCCGAATAAGGCGTCCCATCACTACGGAAAATATCATGGAACCATAATGGTGGTTCTACTGTGTCAAGTAACGGAGTATCCCATGCAAAAATCGTATTTGTTTTTCCGGCTACCAGTCCCCAGTTTATCGCACCGATATTTTCCTCTTTCAACACAGGCATAATATCCTGAAAAGTACTATTCTGAGTTCGTGCCATGTATTCCGTACAAATCATCGGACGCCCGTATTGTTTCAATGAATCTATCAGTTGCCTATGCATATCCAAAGATTCGTACGTATGATAAGTAATCACGTCCGAGTTTTCCAACTGGTATTTATTGAGATTGGTCAAATTCATATCCCATACTCCGGCAGACAGAGGTTGTGACGGATTAACCGTCCGTCCCCATGTAAATATTTTCTGCAATAAAGGCAAACTCCTTTCACCATACCTGTAATTGCCCGAACCACCGGGTTCGTTATATAAATCCCATAACACGATTCTCTTGTCATCCTTAAAGGTAACCAGAATATCTTTCACATAACTTTCCAATACCGGAAGTATAGTTGCCGTATCACCTTTATAATACAGATCGCCCGGATCACGAACCCAGCCCGAATTATGCACTCCCGGTTGTGGTTCCGGTTGTCTGCCTGCCTGATAAACAGGATTCCAGCAATCGTCCAAAAAGACAAAGATGGTAGAAATATGATGTTTATCGGCAATAGCGAGATATTCATTGATACGTTTCTTAAATCCTTCCTTATCCGTTTCCCAAAGCAAGTGGTGTAAGTATACGCGCATACAATTCATTCCGATTCCTGCCGCCCAACCAAGTTCGCGTTCTATTGTCACCGGATCAAAAGTATCCGCCTGCCACATTTCCAGTTGGTTGATAGCCGTACTCGGAATGAAATCACAACCACGAAGCCATCCCCATTGTTTATACCATTCATTAGCTTGCTCTTTTGTCCAGACTTCACGGACAGGAGTTGTTTTCTGATTACAAGAAACCAACAATATAACGCCAATAAAAAATGCTACTAATATATTTCTCATAAGATTTTATATTTCAATATTCTACAATATAAGAGACTACTCAAAAACTGCTTTTCTGATACTGGCATTCCATGTGTCTCCGATATACATAACCCCGTTAGCATCCATGCATAATCCCGAAGGAGCACATAATTTTGCATCTTTGCCAACGCCATTTACAGCACCGGAACCATTGCCGCCAATGACAGTCGAAACTCCTGTGTCATTCACCATACGAATAGCATGATTGTCCTGGTCAACAATATAGATATTACCTTCATCGTCCGAACACATCTGTTCCCCCCTCAAGAAACGGGCTTCGGCAAATGCGCCGTCCCAATAACCTGTCTCGGTAGAAGTATTCAGCCAAGTAACTTCGCCTGTCGTGACATCAATATATGCCAGTTCGGACGTTGACCTGATTTGTACATACAAATGATTCGTACCGGTAGCAACAGCAAGAGCCGTCGAAAATTCCTGACTGCCATGCCGTTCGACTAATCCTATTGTTTTTGCAGTCCATGTCGAAGGGTCTATTTCTATAACAGTATTTGTCCATCCCTGCCGGGTATATAATTTACCGTCCTTACTAGCTGTCAATCCAACACCCCAATAGCCGTCAATACCCGCTTCGACTGCTTTCACCTCAGTCGACCAGTTATTAGCCGGATCAACTACAATAAGTTGGATTGCCGTACCGCCACATTCAGCTATTGTATAAAATTTCTTGGAAACATTATCATAAACAACACTTGTAAAGCCATATCCTCCCGCCACACGGTCATAACCGGCAAGGAAAGATACTTCACCTGTTTCCGACAAACGATAAAGTCCCAGTTCAGCCGGAATCCGGTCATCCGGGAAACGGCGTAAAAAGAGAATGTTCTTTCCGGCATCGTCAACAGCAATTGCCGAAGGCAATACATCCACTTTCAGATTTTCTATCCACCAACGTTTCTCGTACATAAAGTCATCGGTATAGGCTTCCTCCATTTTGTCCAGTTTCACACTTATCTTACAAGTCTCGCTATTCGTTATTTTAGGTACTTTCACCTGTAATTCCGTATCACTTGCTGAAAGGATTTCGGCAACAGTAGTTCCGAAAGAAACACGCAGATTGGCCGCTATATCTCCGAAGTTTTCACCTCTGAGTGTTACTATATCTCCCTTTCCACCATTCTGCGGCTCAAATTCCGTCAGTCTTATAGGCAAGATGATACCTGACTGAATAACATCGACCTTTACATTCCGATAATCAGGAGCAGTGAGAGTTATAGTCGCTTTTCTCCCTTGCTTTACTGTATTTTCATCCACACTGATAGTCAGAACCGATTCGTCTTCCGTTACGTTCTTCAAACTAAACCGGCACCAGGCTGTCGCTTCCGCAGGAGATATGTCAGTGGTAACTTCCAGATTAGAAAACAGGGTTATATCCTTAGTGCTTGCAGCAGCTGCAAACGACTGGCTTAGCTCATCCTTATCAAGTGCCAAGTAAGGAGAAGCCTGTTCCTTATCTTCGCATCCTGTGAATAATAGCATCTGAGCTATTACACACATTCCATATAGAATTATGTACTTCATACTGTATCAGGTTTAATTACTTAATGCCGAGGAAAAATCAATAGACAATTGTCCGTCATTATCAACAATCCGATGTATCGTAAGCCGTTCACTGCCTCCCGGAGTATTAGGAGAATGGTACGAGATGCGTAAAACTCCATCAAAATCTTTAAAAATCATGGCATGCCCCCCATTATCATTCGGGTTCAGGGGCTGAGGGTCCTGTATCCAAGGACCTGTAACAGTACCCGATTGAGAGCGGGCTACACCAATGGCATATTGTCCGTTCCCGTCCTTTCCCAACAAGAAACTAGACCATAGCATCAAAAGTTCACCATTATTCGCCCTGTACAGGAATGGAGCATCTGATACATAATACGAATTTCTAATAACCCAAGGCGCTGCACTTGCCGCAAACAAGGTCACCGGTTCGTCAGCCGCTTCTTTCAAATCTTTTGTCAATTTCTGTGCAACGATAGTTCCATCGGAGATTTGTGTCCATTCATGGCTGAATACAATCCACGGATCCTTGTTTTCATCAACAAAAAGCGCAGCATCCAAGGCCTGCCATCCATTAGGAGTAACGGGCCTGTTGACCAATGGAATAAATGGCCCTTCAGGTTTGTCGGACACCAATACGGATGCTCCCCGTACTTCATCTGCTCCGCTAAAAGTAGCAAACATATAATACTTGCCTTCATAATAATAAAGGTCGGGAGCCCAGAAGTCGGTCTTTCCCCAAAAGCTTGCCGGTGCTTCAAAGCTGATTCCGGCTTTCCGCCAATCACGTAAATTACGGCTAACAGCCACGGCAATCTGATTGGCAGACGTCGGATAAAGCGCGTCGTCTGCATGAACATGCAAATAATATTTTTTAGATACGGGATCCGCAAAAATAAACGGGTCACGCACACGGAATGAATTATACACTATCGGATAGTCTTCCTCTACCGGTGGGACAGGCTCCGAAGACGCTCCTTCCTGAATAATAGAAATATTGACAGGATAATCCTTTCCTGCCAGTTGCACGGCAAGTGACACGGAACGCTCTTCTTCACTTTCATTTTCCTTGACTGTTATCAGAAAACTTCCCGCCCCCTCACTTCTGCGAGGAGAAACTTTAGCCCATGTACCTATCCCTTTATGTACAATCTGCCATGGAGCATTAGCCTCTACTGTATATTCCTGCTCTCCTCCTTCTGCTCCCACATGCCATTCCTGTAATCCATCTTCTATTTTAAAGAAAAAAGACTCCTCCGCATCCTGCTTACATGATGCAACAAACATCAGTGTAGCTAATAAATTTATTATAATAAGCATATGTGTTTTCATATTAATTATTCCATCCATCATTTTGTACTAAATTTGAGTTCTTTTCCATTTCCGAAGCAGGTATTGCCCATTTCCAAAGATAATCACCACCCCACAAATAAGAATAGGTAGTATTCCCCCAGACTTCCATCAACCCGTTGCCTTCATAAAACTTTTTCTCTTTCCATGTTCCCCATCGGAGTTCATCAAAAAACATATATTCTTCAAAAGCCAATTCCCAGTACCGTTCCTTACGGACACGTTGGCGCATATCATCCAAGCCTTTTACTGTTGTATAATCGTTGGTATTCAATGCCTGGACTCCTACTCTGCCGCGGACATCATTGACATAAGGTATAGCTTCTTCCCATTTTCCCTGTTCTGTCAGTGATTCAGCCAGATTCAGAAGCACATCTGCATAACGGATTAATGGAATATCAATTGGAGAACGTTCCATAATCGTATGTTCCGTACCTTCATACACAAACTTTCGGATCAAGTAATAAAACTTATCATTAGTGTCTGTCCGGATATCATAAGGTTCAGCATCGTCAGAGCCCCGATATGGCCAGCGCAATGTATATGAGATAGCCGTCCCCGTCACACCACCCAGATATGTGGAATAAGGGGTTATCACATTCATAGCCAGACGCGGATCCCTACCTGCATAAGCAGCCTTAATACGCGCTTCATTTCCATTGGGAAGATATTGCTCCATATCAGCACCATAACTTCCCATTATTTTAATCTCCCCGTCAGTCAGGTTATCCCGCAAGAAAAATACGGAACGTTCTCTCGGACTCATCGTAGAATAACCGGGAAGATAATCATCCCAGTCAAACGGTTTGCCGTCCGCACACTCATAACTGTCTATAAAGGCAGGATTCGGCAGATAATTGTTCCAACCTGAACCACTCGTTGTCCGGTTACCAAAAGCCCAATTAAATACAGACCCGTAACCGGAAGGGTTTTCTATACAAGGAATGGTAAATATCATTTCATCACAACGTTCGTTAGCTTCCTTAAAAAGAGCTTTATAATCCCCGAACAATGAATACCCCATCTTAGTGATTGCCCTGAAATCATCTTCCGCCTTATCATATTGTTTCAGCCACAAATAAGTTTTCCCCCGCAATGAATAAGCGGCAGCTTTAGTGATCCGCCCGTAGTCCGAGCTACCGGCAGCATACTTGGCAGGCAGGTTCGGTTCTTCGACACAAGCTGTCAGATCAGCCAGCACTGCATCCCAGATTTCCTGTTCTGTAGAACGCCCTTTTATACATTCCTCGGCTGTCACCGGTTCCAAATAAAGAGGGACTCCTTTCCATAAAATATTCATCCGATAATAATTATACGCCCGAAGGAACTTGCACTCTGCAATATATTGCGCTTTCTTCCCGTCACTCATATCGGGTGTCTTTCCTATATTAGCTATAACATCATTGGCCCTGTGAATCAATTCATAATAACGCTTCCAGGCTGAGAGAAACTCTGTTGATGAAGGAGTAGCTACTCCGAAAAGCGTCGGTGTATGCCAAATCCAGTTGCGATCCATATCCATTATGCTGGAGCGATAATCATAAAAATGCAAATCACCGTCATAGCCGCTATTAGTTGCATAATCTGCTCTTAGAGCATTATATACTCCATTCACAACCTGAACAGCCAGCTCTGCGTTATCCCAAACCCCGGCCGTGGATATGACATTAGCCGGTTTCGTATCCAAAAAGTCTGCAGAACAAGCATAGACAAACAATATTAATATGCCGCCAAGTGTAATAATCGAGATAGTCTTTTTCATTGTCGTACAGATTAAAAATTAATATTAATACCTAACGCAAGCTGGCGCATTGTTACATATCCCATACCCGTCTGCATTTCCGGATCCATACCTGAGAATTTGGTTATAGTCAACAAGTTTTCACCTGAAAAATAGACACGTACTTTATTGGCATAAAACTTCCGTGTCCATGTTTGCGGAAGTGTATAGCCAATAGTCAGGTTACGCAGTTTCAGGAAATTACCTTTTTCAAGGTGCAACGTACTCGCTTCTGTTGCCTGATTGGTTTGATTAAGCGTCAGGCGTGAGTTCTTCGAATGTAAATTGGTGCGAGAGTCGTTGGGATTCTCCGGATTATAAAAATAATGGTCATTTTGAAGTTCTTTCGATAATCCATATCCCAAAATTGTGGATGTGGAATTTTGTCCTACCGAATACCAATAAATGGAAAATCCTGCCGCTCCCTGCCAATTCATGGAAACATCAAATCCTTTCCATGACACCGCGCCCTGCAATCCATAATAATATTTCGGAACTGACGATACTTTCTGAAATTTCTTATCATAGTCATTTCCATAAAGCCCATCCCCGTTTATATCAGCATAAATATAATCGCCATACCATAAATTAGCTTTTCCTATTTTTTGGTTAGGATAAAATACGTAACCTTGATCTTGCATCGCTTTCAACCACTGCATATCCTGTTCCGTACGAATCATCCCGTCTTTAGGACCTCCGGCAGGATTAACCAACCCGTTATTAAAGAAATAAGTAGCATCTCCCTTATAAGGCTCTTTCAGATAATATTCATTGATAATATGTCCTTCAATTATCCTGTTGTCCCCTCCGTCAGAAACATCTCCCAGATTCGACTTATAGACATAACTGCCGTTCTCGTCATATTCCCAGCTATTCTTTAAAGTTCCTTTAAACTTGCTGACATAATTCTTATTATAAGAGAAATTCCCGGAGAGAGAATATGACCATTCATTGATACGGTCGTTCCAGTTCAATGTCAACTCAACACCCTTATTGGTAACCTCGGCATAATTTTGACGGGCGGGTGTCTTGTTCCCCATCGTTGCATACACACCCGGACGATAAAGGATGCCATCAGTAACCTTATTGTAAATATCAAATTCTCCAACCAGCCTATTATTCAATATAGCGAAATCCAGTCCGAGATTAGCCTGCGTCACACTCTCCCAACGCAATTTTTGATTAGCAATTACGGTCTGCGCCAACCCCGAAGTCAGTTTATCTCCAAAAATATAATTACTTCCGGAATAAGTAGCCTGCCATTCATAGTCTCCAATACTATTATTTCCTAGCTTTCCCCACGACAAACGTATTTTCAGATTATCAAAAGGCGAACCTTGCATGAATGATTCTTCCGAGACACGCCATCCACCGGAGAAAGACGGGAAAAATCCCCAACGGCTTTCCGGCGCAAAACGAGAGGAACCGTCGTAACGCGCATTTACTTCAAACAGGTATCTGCTTTTATAAGCATAAGTCAGACGACCGAAAAAAGACCGGGAAGTATTTTCCCAGGTAACTCCCGTTATATTGCTCAATTCCGTATATGTAGACAAGTCTGTCAAGCTTGCGTCGGCAGCTCCTTGTTTCGCCATATCCGTATTAAATCCCCAGTTACGTATGGCTTCATAGCCTGCAAGTGCTCCCAAGTCATGTTTCCCAAAACTTCTAGTCCAATCCAACGTCTGTACGAAGCGCCATCTTTTGGATTCTTCCGAATAAACAGCTTTCGACATATTTTCTAAAGTTGTAGGCTGCTCCACAAGTTTGCCTCTTCTAAAGCTATATCGCCCGACTTGCTTGGAAAGCCAGTCCGCATCATGGCGATAACGCATATAGTCAAACTCAACATGATACACAAAATCCTTGAAGATTGTAGCATCTGCAAACATGGAAGTATTTAATTGTTCATATTTGAAAGAGCCGCCTGAAGAAGCTAACAAATGAAGAGGGTTGGAAGATGTCGGATCTTCTTCTACTGCTTCGGGAAGTCCTAATTTTCCATCATATTCAGGATAAATATCCGGTGGAAGCTTCTGACCGTGTATTCCACCTGTAAAAGCATCTACTTCATTCCGTTCCTGGTCTGTATGATAACCGTGCGAACGGTTGCCTATCTGCAACCAGTCCTTCACTTTTACAGTTATATTGGAACGTATGTAATATTTCCGAAGCCCCGTATCTTGTATTAATCCCGGGTTATCCAGGAAAGAACCGGAAAAATTATAATTCACATTGTCGGAAGCACCGACTACTGAAATCGTATGCTCGCTCATTATTTTATTTTGAAACAGTTCTTTATACCAATCGGTATTAGGATAAGCGACATAGTTAGGATAACCGGACTCCGCAAGACCATCAGGATTTTTCGCCGCTTCTTTCCATTCTGTTATTGTGTTCTGGCTGAAAATATCACTCTGCCCGATATTCCGGGCTGATTCGTTCATTAATTCAAAATAATCGGCACTATTACTCACAAGCTGAATCAGATTTGACGGTTGGTTCAAGGAAAATTTTCCTGAATAATTCACTGATGTCTTGCCTTTTTTCCCTTCCTTTGTGGTAATCATTATAACGCCATTTGCTCCACGATTACCATAGATAGCACATGAAGCAGCATCTTTCAAGATAGAAATTGAAGCGACATCATTGGGATTTATATCATTAAATGATAATTCCATTCCGTCAACCAATACTAAAGGGTTGGAATTGTTCAATGTTCCAATACCGCGGATACGTATGGTCGCCATATCACTGTTGGGTTTACCGGACGATTGCAATGTCTGCACTCCTGCACTCATCCCGGACAATGCCATTGAAAGATTAGTCAAAGGGCGGGAATCCAGTTCTTTTTCAACATTGATGGTTGAAACGGCTCCCGTCAAATTAATCTTCTTTTGTGTTCCATACCCCACCACAACGACTTCATCCAACTGTTTCGAATCTTCTTTCATCGTCACATTCAGTGTTATCGGCCCGGTGATTTTCTGCGTATATGTGATATAACCTATTGAAGTAAATTTCAGTGTCGAACCTTCCGGAACTTGCAACAGGTAGCTGCCGTCAAGACCGGTGATAGTTCCTTGTGTAGCCCCTTCTATCATAACGGTTACTCCCGGAAGTGTCTCACCCGATTCGTCCACTACTTTTCCTGTCACCTTGACCGTCCGTTTGTTCCCCTGTTGCCGGGACGAATTTCTGTTCAGTACAATTTGACGTTTTTCAATGACGTAAGACACTCCCTCACCTTTAAACAGTTTATCCAGTACCTGAGTCATCCATTCATTTCTCACGGAGATATCCACTATACGGTTTACATTGACAATATCCTTATTGTACAGGAAACGATAGTTTGTCTGTTTTTCAATATTAGTCAAAACCTCCTCTACGGTCACATTTTTCAATCGCAATGTAATCTTGGCAGACTGTGCGCAAACAGGCATACTAATTGCTTGCAAGACAAGACAAAACAGCCATACAGCACAAACTTTCCCCATTTTTACATTCACAGGTACATTAATTCTCTTTTTCATTTTCCTAATTGAAATAAGTTTCATACCTTTACATGTTTGGTTATTGGTTCTACAAATAAGTTGATTAACGAATAACTGAATCTTTGGAAAGGAAGGTGAGTCAGACCTTCCTTTTTTATCAGTTGTCAGAAGCTAAATTTACTGATTATGTTTTTCCCATGACTTGTATTATTTAAAAGGTTAATAAAAGTGTGTGTTTCTCTCGTTTCTATCAATAAGACGTTTCTAAAAATAAAAGCCACATCCCATCTCACATTATTTTTTATCCGAACTATTTTTTCTTCAAACTATCGTTTATCCCAAATAATCTTTCTATTTTTACCCCCAACAACAGAATTTCTACTGCAATACTATGTCAGATACCCAACAACATACTGCCAATGATCGTTTCCTGGTTATAGCATTGAAACAGGATGACCAACAGGCTTTTACCCGAATATTCCATGCTTATTATAAAGACCTGGTGTTGTTTGGCGGTACATATATCCCGGAAAAATCGGTTTGTGAGGATATTGTGCAAAATATCTTTCTCAAATTATGGAACGACCGGAAGACACTGGAAATAGAACTCTCACTAAAAGCATATTTGCTGAAAGCGGTTCGAAACTATTGCCTGGATGAATTGCGGCATCGTAGAATTATAGACGAACATATTGCCTATGAGCTTAAATCCCCCTCTATTAATATAGATACGACAGAGAACTACATACTATACTCCGATTTATGTCAACAATTAAGAAATGCATTGGAGCAATTGCCGCCTCAGGAAAGGGAAGTTTTTGAGATGAGCCGGTTGGAAAACATTAAATATCAAGAAATCGCAAATCGTCTGAATATCTCTGTCAGAACGGTGGAAGTACGTATCAGTAAGGCCTTGAAGCAGCTTCGTATTTTATTGAAAGATTTTTATCTACTATTTTTTTTCTTTCTTTTCCACTAATGGATGTGGGTTCTTCTTTCTGAAACGTCTATTATATATAAGGTAAAAATGCATATGATACATAAAGATTCGGACATAGAGATTATAATTTCCAAATATCTCTCGAAAGAGGCGACACAAGAAGATATCAAGGAATTGGAGAACTGGATATCAGCTACCCCCGAAAACTATAAGAGCTTTCTTGTACAAAAGAATATATGGGAAATTACTCATCCGGCTTTTAGCCCGGAAGAGATAGACGTGGACAATGCACAAAGAAAAGTGATGGAACAGATTCGTCATAAAAGCCAACCGGCATCCGCCCGTCCCAAGTTGTCCTTCCTATATTACTGGCAGCAAATTGCAGCTATCTTGCTTCTCCCGTTGCTGATATTATCTGCTTATCTTTATTTTAAGCCTGATTCTCAAATTGCAGAAACTTATCAGGAGTTATTTACTCCTTACGGCACTTGGTCGGTAGTTAATCTTCCCGACGGTTCTAAGGTATGGCTGAATGCCGGAAGTTCCCTAAAATATCCGGCTCAATTTAAAGGTAAAGAAAGGGTGGTTTCCATGCAAGGTGAAGCTTATTTTGAAGTAGAATCCGATAAAGAGCATCCTTTCATCGTTAAAACCAAAGAACTGACAGTAGAAGCTACCGGCACTGCATTCAATGTTAACGCATATGTTCCTGATAATATAGCGGCAGTAACGTTGGTAAAAGGAAAAGTAGCGGTAACTCTCGATAAACAAAAGACAGTTTCCCTTTCACCGGGAGAGAAGATTGATTATAATCTGGCAACTGCATTGTATAAAGTCAACAAAACCAATACATATAAATGGTGTTCATGGAAAGATGGAATACTCATTTTTAGGGATGACCCACTGGAATATGTATTCAAACGCCTGGGACAGACTTATAATGTGGAATTTATTCTGAAAGATCCCGAATTAGGCAAGTACTCCTATAAAGCAACTTTTGAAGGGGAATCTCTGAATGAAATATTACGCTTACTTGAAATGAGCGCCCCTATTCGTTGCAAAGAAATCAGTAATAGAACCAAGAATGACGGGAAACTTGAGAAACAACGTATAGAAGTGAGTAGAACTATGCAATAATAAACTAGAAAAGCGCCGTCACAGCATGTTCAGACAAGGGATAATTCTCACTACAATGAGAATAAATACTCATAGGTATGAGAAAAAGTTCTCACTGCAATGAGTATTTTTTCTCATCGCAGTGAGAATACTTGAGAATTACTTCATTTTATACACCAACGTCCCACCCTTCACAATATCTTCATGTGATATTGAATTCTTTGTGTAGGGTTCTCCATTCAGCGTTATGCTATCCACATACAGATGTTCTTTAGACAAGTTCTCTGCAATAACCGTGAAAGTCTTTCCATCAGCCAGATGCAATACCATCTTCGGCAATTGCGGAGCACCGAATACATATTCTCCGCTCACCGGATCTACCGGATAGAATCCCATTGCGCTAAGCATATACCAGGCTGACATCTGACCACAGTCATCGTTTCCACAAAGTCCGTCGGGTTTATTCTTGTATTGGGTGTCGAAGATTTCACGAACCAGCTCTTGTGTACGTTCCGGACGACCGGCCAATGCATATAAATAAGTGACATGATGGCTCGGTTCGTTGCCGTGGGCATACTGCCCAATCAAACCTGTCACATCCGACAGGCTTTCACCTTCGAGCTTAACTGTGAACAAAGAATCCAACTTGTTCAGGAAAGGCTTTTCACCGCCAAACAGACTGATTAATCCCGGTACATCATGCTGTACATGCCAGGTATATTGCCATGCATTCCCTTCAGTATAGTCACCGCCAATACTTTCGGAATGTCCCAACGCACTTGGATTAAACGGAGCTTTCCAGGTTCCGTCAGCCTTACGCGGACGCATAAATTGAGTTTCCGAATCGAAGAGGTTCTTATAATAATCCGCACGTTTTGCGAAATAAGCGGCATCTTCCTCTTTTCCCATACGGCGTGCCATGTCGGCGGCGGCATAATCATCATACACTGATTCCAGGGTAGAAGATACCGATTCCGCTTTTATCAGGTCGGTCGGGAAATATCCGTATTTTGTATAAACTTCCCAGTTCGACTTCAACGGATGAGAGACTGTCTGAGTTTTCTTTATCATATTGAAAGCACGTTCGGCATCAAAGCCACGGAATCCCTTACGATAAGCCTCAGCAATGACCGATATACCGTGATTGCCAATCATACAGAAATTTTCTTTTCCCCATAATGCCCAGATAGGCAGGAAGCCCTGTACTTCACCTTGTTCTATCAACGAATTTACGAAACCATCCACACGTTCGGGAATCACTAATGTATAGAACGGATGAGCGGCACGATAAGTATCCCACAGAGAGAAAGTAGAATAGAAAGTTCCTGTTCCGGCTTTCACAATGGAGTCGGCAGCATTACGGTACATGCCGTCTACATCCGAAATCTGATTCGGCTGGATTAGCGCGTGATAGAAACAGGTATAAAAATTGGTCTTTTCGTCATCAGTACCGTCTATTTCAATACGGCTCAGATAATTATTCCATTCATTATGAACGGCAGTTTTCACTCCGTCAAAGTCCCACGCAGGAATTTCGGCTTCCAGGTTCTTTTTTGCTCCATCCACGCTGGTAGTAGAAAGGGCAACTTTCATCATCAGTTCTTCACCCGGTTTCATGTCGAAAGTAGCAACGATACGTTTTCCTTTTTCTGTTTCTCCCATTGGAAGATAAAGAGAGTCTACGACAGGACGATTGAATTTCATCACAAAGAAATAATCCTGATCCACCCATACGGTATTATTGACATGCCCGGTCAGTGTCTGCGCGTCTTCCCAGTTTACTTCGCAACTGTTCACTTGTGAATGATACTGTTCTTCTCTCCATGCAGGCCCATGCTGCAAGTCAATCAGGACAGAAGCCGAATCGGCTTTATGATAAGTGTAACGATGCAGAGCTGCATGAATAGAAGCAGTCAGTTCCGCTTTCACCTGAGGATCTGAAAGTTCAACCGTATAATAACCCGGAGTAGCGGCTTCTTTATCTTTTGAGAAGTGACTACGATAGGCATCCCATGCACGGGTACGTGTACCTGTTACCGGCATCACCAGGATATCACCCAAATCCATGCATCCTGTTCCGTTCAAATGGGTCTGAGTGAATCCCCAAATCAACGTGTCCTGATAAACATACTCAGAACAGTATCTCCAGCCGACTGCACCTGTCACGGGACTAGTCTGTACCATTCCGAAAGGATAACACGCACCGGGAAATGTATGACCGTTATCAGCAGCACCAATAAAAGTATTAACGTATTGGGCATAATCCTGCGTTGCCATTTTTTCTGTCGGAGTGCAGGAAGAATAAAAAAACAAACTAGCCAAAGCAGCAGTCATCAAAGGGATTTTTCTTTTCATGCAAATATAGTGTTAAGTTAATGTCGCATTACATACATGAGTATTTATCATTCTTTTCATAATAGTATGATTCAATGTATGAATAGTTGTGCCACAAAATTAAAGTTTTCTTCCCATTTAAAACGAGTGTATACTGACAAATATACTTAAATTTTAAACAAAAGAAGCGCTGATTTATACAGATTCATTGTGATAAAACAAAAATTCGTACGACTTATTGAATAAATATCAACTCAATTATTTATCTTTGTTAGCTTAATAATAAGCTGGCGCAAAAAAACAATAAGTACAATGAAAGATTTCTTGAAATTCACACTTGCCACAGTGACAGGTATCATTTTGTCAAG
Source organism: Bacteroides sp. f07 (assembly GCF_042854785.1). Taxonomy (NCBI): domain Bacteria; kingdom Pseudomonadati; phylum Bacteroidota; class Bacteroidia; order Bacteroidales; family Bacteroidaceae; genus Bacteroides; species Bacteroides sp. f07. Next base: position 3,430,380 of record NZ_BAABXI010000001.1, read on the forward strand.
TATTGTATTATTTATTATCAGTATGGTAACGCTGTTCGGTATCATGTCTGCTTCGGATACAGAAACAATAGTAAAAAAGAATTCTGTAATGATGCTCGACTTGAACGGTACGTTAGTGGAACGTACCCAAGAGGATCCGTTGGGCATTTTATCACAGTTATTCGGTGACGGGTCTAACACATACGGACTGGACGACATTCTCTCGTCTATCAAAAAGGCTAAAGAGAATGAAAATATCAAAGGAATTTATTTGCAGGCCAGTTCATTAGGCGCATCCTACGCTTCCTTACAGGAAATCCGTAATGCGTTACTTGATTTTAAAGAAAGTGGAAAATTTATCATTGCCTATGGCGACTCTTATACCCAAGGGCTTTATTATCTGTCCAGTGTAGCCGACAAAGTATTGCTTAATCCCAAAGGGATGATCGAATGGCGCGGCATCGCTTCCGCTCCTCTCTTTTACAAGGATATGCTTCAGAAAATCGGTGTGGAGATGCAAATATTCAAGGTAGGAACCTATAAATCTGCCGTGGAGCCGTTCATTGCTACTGAAATGAGTCCGGCCAACCGCGAACAAGTTACAGTTTTCATCAACTCCATTTGGGGACAAGTGACGGAAGGGGTAGCTGCCAGCCGTAGTCTTCCAGTCGATTCTCTCAATGCTTATGCAGACCGCATGTTAATGTTCTATCCGGCAGAAGAGAGCGTGAAATGCGGATTGGCCGATACACTGATTTATCGTAATGACGTACGCAACTACCTCAAGGAAATGGTGGAAATAGATAAAGATGACCGTCTTCCCATATTAGGACTGGCGGATATGATAAATGTGAAAAAGAATGTTCCCAAAGATAAAAGCGGTAATATCGTTGCTGTATATTATGCATCCGGTGAAATTACGGATTATCCCGGATCCTCTGCTTCCGAAGAAGGGATTGTAGGCCCTAAGGTAATCCGTGATTTACGTAAATTGAAAGAAGATGACGACGTGAAAGCTGTTGTACTTCGTGTCAATTCTCCGGGTGGAAGTGCTTTTGCTTCTGAACAAATCTGGCATGCTGTAAAAGAGTTGAAAGCCAAGAAACCTGTTATCGTTTCCATGGGCGACTATGCAGCATCGGGGGGGTATTATATCTCTTGTGTAGCCGACACGATTGTTGCGGAACCCACAACCCTGACCGGCTCTATCGGTATTTTCGGAATGATTCCGAATGTCAAGGAATTAACAGAAAAAATAGGTCTGACATATGATGTGGTAAAAACCAACAAATACTCAGACTTCGGTAATATTATGCGTCCTTTTAATGAGGGTGAGAAGTCATTGCTACAAATGATGATTGCACAAGGATATGACACATTTGTCGGCAGATGTGCCGAAGGACGCCATATGACAAAGGAAGCAATCGAAAAGATTGCCGAAGGACGTGTGTGGACGGGCGAAACAGCCAAAGAACTGGGATTGGTAGATGAACTAGGAGGTATCGACAAGGCATTGGACATTGCCATAGCCAAAGCAGGTATTGAAGGATATACTGTCATATCTTATCCTGCCAAGCAGGATTTCCTGTCTTCTCTATTCGACACAAAGCCGACTAATTATGTAGAATCACAACTTTTGAAAAGTAAATTAGGAGAGTATTACCAACAATTCGGCTTACTGAAAAACTTAAAAGAACAATCCATGATTCAGGCACGTATTCCGTTCGAACTGAATATTAAATAAACCGTATTGCATGGACGAGCACTTTTTCAAAATACATAAATGGCTATATCCTGTTTCGTGGTTATACGGAGCAGGGGTAATAATGAGAAATAAACTCTTTGACTGGGGATTGCTCCGGTCGAAGAGTTTCGATGTTCCTGTCATCTGTGTCGGCAATCTGGCCGTAGGCGGAACAGGCAAAACCCCTCATACCGAGTATTTGATAAAGTTGCTTCATGACAGTTACCAGGTGGCTGTACTAAGCCGGGGATACAAACGCCGTACACAAGGCTACGTGCTCGCCACTCCCCAAAGTACCGCCAGGACAATTGGTGACGAACCTTATCAGATGTACACCAAGTTCCCATCCATCACGTTGGCCGTTGACGAAAATCGCTGCCATGGAATAGATAAGTTGCTTGCTCTGAAAGAACCGATAGTAGACATTGTGCTGCTGGACGACGCTTTCCAACATCGCTATGTCAAACCGGGACTAAGTATTCTATTGACAGACTATCACCGTCTTTTCTGTGACGACACGCTACTTCCGGCAGGTCGTTTGCGTGAACCGGTCAGTGGAAAGAACCGGACGCAAATCGTCATTGTCACCAAATGCCCTCAGGACATCAAACCTATTGATTTCAATATTATCACCAAACGGTTGAACCTTTATCCGTATCAGCAGTTATTCTTCTCATCGTTCCGTTATGGGAATCTGCAACCTGTATTCCAACAGGGAGTTAAAGAAACTGCCGCAAATGTAATTCCGGCAAACAAAGAAATTTCTTTGTCTTCACTAACGGATACGGATATATTATTAGTAACCGGCATTGCATCTCCTGCCCCTATCCTGGAAAGACTGGAAGATTGTACAAAACAAATAGAAACATTATCTTTTAGCGACCACCATGATTTCACTCACAAAGAAATGCAACAGATAAAGGAACGGTTCAAGCGGTTGACAAGCGAAAAACGGCTGATAATCACCACCGAAAAGGATGCGACACGCCTGGTCAACCATCCGGGACTGGACGAAGAGCTGAAACCGTTTATCTATGCTTTACCTGTTGAAATTGAGATATTACAAAATCAACAAGATAAATTTAACCAACATATTATTGACTATGTTAGAGAAAATACAAGAAACCGCAGCTTATCTTAAAGAGAAGATGCACACAAGTCCCGAAACTGCCATCATTCTTGGCACCGGACTTGGCAGTTTAGCAAACGAAATCACCGAGAAGTACGAAATAAAGTATTCGGATATCCCGAACTTCCCGGTGTCTACCGTCGAAGGTCACAGCGGCAAGCTGATTTTCGGAAAATTAGGCAATAAGGATATTATGGCCATGCAAGGCCGTTTCCATTATTACGAAGGTTATTCGATGAAAGAAGTAACTTTCCCTGTACGCGTGATGCGTGAATTGGGTATCAAAACTTTGTTTGTATCCAATGCCAGCGGTGGTACGAATGCGGACTTTGAAATAGGTGACCTGATGATTATCACAGACCACATCAACTACTTCCCCGAACATCCGCTTCGCGGCAAAAACATACCTTATGGTCCGCGTTTCCCGGATATGAGCGAAGCATACAGCAAAGAACTGATTCGCAAGGCGGACGAAATTGCTGAAGAAAAAGGAATCAAGGTGCAACACGGTGTATACATCGGTACACAAGGACCTACTTTCGAAACTCCGGCTGAATATAAACTATTCCATATCTTAGGTGCTGATGCCGTGGGTATGTCTACTGTTCCCGAAGTGATTGTAGCCAACCATTGCGGAATCAAAGTTTTCGGAATTTCCGTTATTACCGACTTGGGAGTAGAAGGGAAAATCGTAGAAGTAACGCACGAAGAAGTCCAAAAAGCTGCTGACGCCGCCCAACCGAAAATGACGACTATCATGCGTGAACTTATCAACCGTGCCTAAACATTAAACCCGATTTATGAGAACTGAAATAGCTACTCTCGGTGAGTTCGGTCTGATCGACCGCCTCACCGAGGGAATCAAACTAGAAAACGAATCCAGCAAATACGGAGTAGGCGATGATGCCGCTGTCCTCTCCTACCCGTCCGAGAAACAAGTATTGGTGACCACAGACTTACTGATGGAAGGCGTACATTTCGACCTGACATACGTTCCTTTGAAACATTTGGGATATAAGTCCGCGGTAGTCAATTTCTCCGATATTTACGCCATGAACGGTACTCCCAGACAAATAACGGTATCTCTCGGACTATCCAAACGTTTCAGCGTGGAAGATATGGATGAGCTCTATGCAGGTATCCGTCTGGCCTGCCAGCAATATAATGTCGATATTGTAGGCGGAGACACAACGTCTTCCCTTACAGGACTTGCCATCAGCATTACCTGTATAGGCGACGCGGATAAAGACAAAGTAGTCTACCGCAACGGAGCGAAAGAAACAGACTTGATCTGTGTCAGTGGTGACTTAGGTGCTGCCTATATGGGACTGCAACTTCTTGAGCGTGAAAAAAGTGTATTAAAAGGTGAGAAGGACATGCAACCGGACTTTTCCGGCAAAGAATACCTGTTGGAACGCCAACTGAAACCTGAAGCCCGTAAAGACATCGTCGAGAAACTTGCTGCCGCCAACATTATCCCGACTTCCATGATGGACATTTCTGATGGTTTATCATCGGAGCTTATGCACATCTGCAAGCAAAGCAATGCCGGTTGCCGTGTTTACGAGGAACATATCCCTATTGACTATCAGACTGCTGTCATGGCAGAAGAGTTCAATATGAACCTGACCACTTGCGCTATGAATGGCGGCGAAGACTACGAACTTCTTTTCACCGTACCTATCGCCGACCATGAGAAAGTATCGCAAATGGAAGGTATCCGCCTCATCGGTCATATCACCAAACCGGAATTAGGTTGTGCTTTGATAACCCGTGACGGACAAGAATTCGAACTGAAAGCTCAAGGATGGAATCCTTTAAAAGAAGATAAATAAAATATTCAGCATACAGCTAAAATATTTTCAATCTATATAACACTGATAATAAGCCTACTAACTTTTTATCAGTGTTTTTTATTTCCAAAAGGCTTGCAGAATCCAAAAGTTTCACTACCTTTGCAACCGCAAAAGAGATATTACCGGAACGAACAGCACAAGGTGCCATAGCTCAGTTGGTAGAGCAAAGGACTGAAAATCCTTGTGTCCCCGGTTCGATTCCTGGTGGCACCACTATCGATTCGGTAATAAAAAAATCCCTTGAACTTTCAAAAGTTCAAGGGATTTTTTTATTCTTCTTTTTGCATCTACAAGCACTATACTTTAGAACTATGTAGTTTCTTATAAATCTCTACACGAGCATCTATTTCTGCTTGAGTCAAATGTGCAGGAAGTTCAATAGTAGTTCGGGCGCATGGTAATAAACCTGTGTTTATGCGTATAGATTGCAAAGGCGGAAGATAAAGAATTTAGTATCGTTGACACCGTGTAGTTTGGCTCTGAATGCCTTTATTTTAGAGTTGATGGACTCGGCGGATGCGTTTGTAGATCGGTTATCAAAGAAGTTTATTATTTCATCGGAGTGTTCGTAAAAGGTAGCAGCGATGGTGTTGAAAGACTTAAAACCTGATTCAGCCACCTTATTATACCAACGAGCAAGATTGAGCCGGGCGGTATCGGGAGTGGATTTCTTGCTAGAAAATATTGCTCTGAGATGCTGAGATAACCAGTATGCCTCTTTAAGATCAGGATAGAGCGAGAACATCAGATCAATGCGCTGCCGTTGGGATTCAGTCCATTTATCAGGGGATTTGAACAATGCATAACGTCCACGGGCAAGTAGCTCCTTGAGAGTGTCGCCATTTGGAAGCCGTTCAGGCACATACTTCTCGCCTGATAATTTTGCTTGTTCACGCGCTTCGGTATCAGCATTTACGGCGTCCCAGCGATGCTTGATGCGTATCTCCTGCACGGCTTCCAGCGCCAGCTTCTGAACATGAAAGCGGTCAATAACGCGCTTTGCCCTAGGGAAAGCATAGCGGCATATACGGTGCATGCTGTCGGCCAGATCAAGAGTTATCTCAATCACCTTGTTGCGCAGACGACTGTTAATCTGTCTTAATGCGTGCAGTACCGTATCAGAGTCAGTTCCAAGTACTATGGCCACTATGGAATGTTTTCGCCCGTGAGCTGCTTTGTTGGTAACAATCGTATATAGTTCGCCATTACTCAATGATGTCTCATCAATACTCAGGTGTTCTCCGATGTTTTCAGGGAAGACACGCCATTGCTCGGCATGTAGTCCCTCTGCGGTGTCTTTCCATTGCCAGTAACCGCTCAGATGGCGTTTGTACTGACGCTCGAACAGGTCTCCGTCAATATCGAAGAACCACTCAAGAGAGCGGCCCGTAATCGGGTATCTGTCCAAGCATACCTTTTAAAAAAGCCGCGAACTCTTTCGAGAAGCGGGTGCCTTCAGCTACTATGTCCCAGCGTTTTGAAACGCTCTTACCTGTCTCAATCTCAACCCAACGGCGACGCTTGACGTGAAAGGTCATCTTCCGGCCTCTGACCGGGTAGTCCCGCACTGTGCTTTCCTCGTAGAACCCGTTGGGACGTAGCTGTCCGGCCTCATAGCCGTCAACTCCATTGTCACGTTCTTCCAGTGTCACATCAAGTGTTTCTTTGGTTTTTTCAACCTTGACCACTTCAAAGTATTCAACCATTTCCTCGGGCAGCAGGCACTCGGCCAGTTCTATATACGGATTCTTTTCCATTGCAGTTCTTTTTACTTCTGCAAAGGTAAAAATTTCATCTCACATACACAGGTTTATTACCATGCGCCGTAGTTCGGGGAGTTATTGCTACCTGCACTACATCCCCCAGACCTTTTTTATACTCCTTGATTGCATTTTCAGTAAACTGATTGGATGAAATAACATCACGCATAATATTACCTTTTTTCATATCTCTTTTTTTGTTTTCATTCTATACACAAGCAGAATATAAATCTCCTTATTCAGATTCAGCTTGCACCAATTTTTCCGGTTTAGGTTTGTTTTCCAAACATATATTGACTGCATTCATCCCTTTTACTCCACGCTCAAGGTCAAATGTAACAATATTATTTTCTACAATATTACCAACGACATTGTTTACATGAAAAAAGTACTTCTCAACCCCGGAAAGATCCTTTATAAAGCCAAACCCTCTCGACTCATTAAAAAACTCAACCCGCCCTCTCAAAATAGTCGGCTCTTCTTCCTCTTTTTTGGGAGTTGCTATGATTATTTCATCTGGATTAATCTCTTCCTTTTTAATATTATCAGCCGGTGGAGTTGAGGTAATCATCCCATTCTCATCCACATAAGCAATCATGTCATCAAAACTACTAGTACCTGATAATTTCTTGCTTTCTTTCTTCTTTAGTTTTTCTTCTCGTTTAGCAATTCTTTTCTTTTCATTTTCACGTTTACCAACTGTCATGGATTTTGCCATAGAATTTATATTTAGTTTTATATTATATTTAAAAGATAGTGTAAATTGCTGATTTTAAATAATAAAATCAGCCTTATTTATTTTTTTCCCCGTCAGTTTCTGGATATCATTGACGAGTTTGCGCTCTTCCTGCGAACAAAACGTAAGTGCTGTCCCTTCATTTCCCGCCCTTCCGGTACGTCCGATACGGTGTACGTAAGTTTCGGGTACGTCAGGAAGATCATAATTGATAACCAATGGCAATTCATTAATATCAATCCCTCTGGAAGCAATATCAGTTGCCACCATTACCCTTGTTTTTCCTGATTTGAAGTTTCCCAACGCAGACTGCCTGGCCGCCTGACTCTTATTTCCATGGATAGCCTGACTGCCGATTCCTGCTTTACCCAATATTCTGACAATCTTATCAGCATTATGTTTCGTTCTCGAAAAGATTAACACCGATTGCTCTTCCGCCTTTTGCAGAATTGAAATTAAGAGTTGACTCTTCTCCTTCTTTTCTACAAAATAAATGACTTGCTTAATTGAATCTACCGTAGATGATTTCGGTGTTATATAAATCTTCACCGGATTCTTCAACAACGATTTAGTTAATGCAATAATACTATCCGGCATTGTCGCAGAGAAAAACAAAGTCTGTTTTTCTTTCGGAAGCTTTGGCAATATCCGCTTAATATCATGAATAAATCCCATATCGAGCATACGGTCTGCCTCATCAAGCACAAAATATTGTATCTTGTCCAAACGTATATGCCCCTGGTTCATCAAATCGAGCAAACGCCCCGGAGTCGCAACCAGAATATCAATTCCTTTATTCAACATATCAACCTGCGGACGCTGATTCACACCACCGAAGATAACCCCATGACGAACACGGGTATATTTTGAATAATCATCGATACATTCACTGATTTGTAAAGCAAGCTCACGGGTAGGAGTTAATATCAAAGCTTTGATACCTTGACACTTACCAGGCTCTTTGTTTACCTGTAAATGCTGAATGATAGGAATCGCAAACGAAGCAGTCTTTCCTGTTCCTGTTTGTGCACAACCTAATATATCTCTTTTCGCCAACGCGGCAGGAATAGCTTTTTCCTGAATAGGAGTCGGCACAGTATATCCTTTTTCTTCAATTGCTTTTAAAATCGGTTCGGTTATTTTTAAATCTTTAAATGTCATAAATGTAATTTGCTATACCTGTACTTACGCCGGAACATCTGAAAACATTTCATGCAAATGTTTACGATAATGCCGACACGATTATCAATATAGACTTTGTGATATAAATTATTAAACTTACGCTCTTGATTTTCAAGAGTCTTCAAATTGCAATAAAGCCTAATAATTCTTCTTTAGACATGAAAAGATCAGGAGCTGGGGTATCCTAGTTGCACTACACAGAGAAGTGAGAATTAGCAGAACTTAATTGTTAGATGATTTTCTTTTCCGGCTGTCGGGTAAACAGCCTCCGCAGATAATCATAAAGGCGGATATAAAGACTTTATAGAAAAGCAGAGGAAAACTTCCTTCTGCTTTTCCCAAGTCCGGATATTAATATCTTCTGGAATTGTTGTAACCACCTCCACGGCTTCCACCGTATGACGGTTTCTCAGCGCGAGGACGTGCAACGCTTACTGAAATAACTTTTTGGTCGTATTCTACGCCATTCAATTCGTCAATTGCCTTTTGTCCTTCTTCATCGTTCGACATTTCTACGAAAGCGAATCCTCTGGATTTACCAGTTTCTCTATCCATAATTACTTTAGCTGAAGAAACTTCTCCAAACTCTGCAAATAAATTTGTTAAGTCCGCATCGTTTGTACGATAACTTAAACCTGCGATGTAAATGTTCATTTAAACTCTTATTAAAATAAATACTAAATTGGAGTGAGGAGGATAATTACAGAAAAGGCCTACTTACTAATAAAATATTAAAAGGAGAACTATACGATAATGATTCGTAACTCAAACTCTGGGAACAAAGATAATGTAATAAATCTGAAAAACACGTTTATATCCATTCTTTTTCGGAAGAAAGACGATAATTATCATTTATTAGCACGTTGGGTATTAAAATATCTCTATTTTTGCCACAATCCAAGTAATAAACCGTAATCCACCGACTCACTATCTTATATGAAAACGACTCATGTCACCCGCGAAGAAATGTGGGCAAAGCAATGCCTGTCCGCTACCGACATTGATTACACCGTGTGGGAACAGGATAAATCCATGCTTCACCAACTCTCTAAAATCAGTCATAGCTGCACGTTCGTTGTCGATATGTATAAATGCAGATATGCCTACGCCTCTCCTAATTTCGTTGATTTACTAGGATACGACCGCCACAAAATAGAAACACTAGAAAGGCAGGGCGATTACTTGGAATCACGTATCCACCCGGATGACCGTGCACAACTGGCAGCATTACAGGTTACGTTAAGCCAGTTCATTTACAGCCTTCCCCTCGAACAACGGAATGAATATTCCAATATTTACAGTTTCCGTATACTTAATGCCAGGCAACAATATATACGCGTCACCAGCCGGCATCAAGTATTAGAACAAGACCGTAACGGAAAAGCATGGCTTGTAATAGGCAATATGGACATTTCACCCGACCAGCAATATTCCGAAACAGTAGATTGCACAGTTCTGAATCTGAAAAACGGGGAATTCTTCTCTCCTTCCTCTCCGCTCACATCTTCTACCAATCTCACTAATCGGGAAATAGAGATATTACGGCTTATTCAAAAAGGACTGTTAAGTAAAGAGATTGCAGACAAGCTATGTATCAGTATTCACACAGTTAATATCCATCGACAGAATCTATTACGTAAATTAGGTGTGCAAAACTCTATCGAAGCTATTCACTTGGGACAACAAACCGGGCTACTAAGTTAATTAACTCATACACCTTTTTTCAAAGCTGCTAATCTGTCTAAGGCATCCATTCCACCACACCTATCACCGGATGTTGCTTTCTCCATTCCACAAATTCCGGATAACTCTGCACACCATCCCGAATAACAGCCTGATAATATTCTATCCCCATAATCTTCTCCGAATCAGGAGTCTCATATTTCAATCTCAGAATCCCCTCTTTTGTTTCCTCCGTCAGAACACTGGAAATCCGTTCAGCCACTTTCTCAAAATATCCATCATATCGGGAACCTTCCTGAATATGAATCATATCAATCTGCCAAAGTTCACCTTCTGCATTCTGATACCAGGCATGCCACTCGATACATGCCTCAACGGTATGTAATAAATTCACGTATTCTATCCGCTTGACAGATTCATTTTCCGCCAGTTTCTCCATTGCCCGAAAACTATCCGCCAAGGTCACAGTAGAAGTATAAATATGGAAATCAATATCCCGGTGTTTCATCAACAGCCCTGTGCGCAAAGAACCCACCAAGTTAATCCGGGCACCTATACTCTCCCATATCGGAATAATATTCGTTTTCTCCACTATCTCCCATGCTTTCTGCTGATTCCGTTCTGCAATATCGAGGATATTCATCTTTCTTTTTTTTAAGTTGAGTATGCAAAAGTAAGAAAAAGGCCTAATATATAGCTATAAATAACTATTTAATACTCGGACAAATCAACCTAACTTTGCCACCCTTTCAATAAACTTTTAATGCTCAAACGAAGTTTTCATATGATATTCAACAGAACAGAAAAACAAGAGAAAGAATACTTACAACAGGTAATCAGTATCATTAATGCTACGATAAACAGTACGAACAAGTCGGTCAAGGAGCACGTGGATACCTTGCAGGAATACAAAGACTATCTATGGTCGAACAAAGATATCGATCCTCATGAAATCCGTTCCATGCGCGAGAGTATCTTACATCATTTTGCACGGGGAGAAAATGTAATTGACAAACGCAACCGCCTGAGTAAAATACTAGATATTCCCTATTTCGGACGGATAGATTTCAAGAAAAGGAAAAACGAAAGCCAGTTCCTACCTGTCTATATAGGAATACATACATTCTTCGATTTCAATAACAAGAGAAACCTGATATACGATTGGCGGGCACCGATTTCGAGTATGTTCTACGATTATGAGTTGGGCGAAGCGAGCTATTCTTCTCCGGCAGGCGAAGTTCATGGAGAAATTTTACTCAAACGCCAATACCGTATCCGTAAAGGGAAAATGGAATATATGATTGAAAGTTCCGTTACTGTCCACGATGATATCCTGCAAAAAGAACTCAGTTCCAATGCGGACGATAAGATGAAAAACATCGTCATGACTATTCAGCGCGAGCAGAACCGGATTATCCGTAATGAGGCTGCCCCTGTACTCATTATACAGGGAGTTGCCGGTTCAGGGAAAACTTCCATTGCGTTACATCGCATTGCCTACCTGCTCTATGCGCAAAGAGGTCAGATCTCCTCAAAAGACATTCTAATTATCTCGCCTAATAAAGTGTTTGCCGACTACATCTCCAATGTCCTTCCGGAACTTGGCGAAACAACTGTGCCGGAAACCAGTATGGAGCAAATCCTCTCCACAGTCCTCGACAATAAATATAAATATCAAAATTTCTTTGAGCAAGTGACGGAACTACTGGAAAAGCCGACTTCGGATTTTATCGAACGGATACAGTACAAAGCCTCTTTCGAGTTCATATCACGGCTCGATAAATTCGTTCTTCACATAGAAAACAACTATTTCAAAGCGACAGATGTAAAACTCACCAAGTACATCACCGTTCCTGCCGGATTTATCAGCGAACAGTTCAAGCGATTCCACCGTTACCCTATACGTCAGCGGTTTGAGACAATGACAGATTACATTCTGAAAATGATGAAACTACAATATAATTTCACTGTTACTACTGCAGAAAAGAATCTGCTGAAGAAAGAAATTAAGAATATGTTTGCAGGAAGCAATGATCTGCAAATCTACAAAGACTTCTTCGAATGGACAGGAAAGCCCGAGATGTTCAAAATGCGCAAGAATCGTACATTAGAATATGCAGACTTAGCAGGTTTAGCCTATCTACATATCGCACTTAATGGGAACAACACCCAATCATACGTTAAACACCTTCTGATAGACGAGATGCAAGATTATTCTCCCATACAATACAAGGTGATTCAAAAACTATATCCCTGCCGAAAAACAATTCTGGGAGACGCTGCCCAGACCGTAAATCCTTACGGTTCTTCCACTGCCGATATGATTCAGAAAGCATCTACAACAGGAGAAATAATGAAACTTTGCAAAAGCTACCGTTCTACTTTTGAGATTACCAACTTTGCACAAAAAATTCAACCGGACAATGAGTTAGAACCTATTATACGCCATGGAGAACAACCAATAATTCTTCAATTCCAAAATGTTGAAAAGGAAGTTCTCGGTATCTCAGACTTAATAAACTCTTTCAAAAACTCCAATAACACATCATTAGGAATCATCTGCAAAACCGAATCCCAAGCAAAAGGACTTGCTCAAAAACTCCAGATTTATACCAACGACTTCTCACTATTGTCAAATCAAAGCTCCGCTTATGTGAAAGGAATTATCATCACTTCCACCCACATGGCAAAAGGATTGGAGTTTGATGAAGTAATCATTCCGGAAACAGATGATAAGAACTACCATTCTGACATCGATAAAAGCATGCTTTATGTGGCAGTGACAAGGGCTATGCACAAACTAACTTTGACTTATTCCGTCTCTTCTCCCAAGTGTCGATTCCTGTAATAGGATAGATGTAGTAGCAAACATCGGAAATTAATTGAAATAGGAAATAATAGGAGATTAGCTATTATTTCCTATTTTTGCACAATGGAAAATAATGGAATAAAATACGAGTTTACCACAAAAGTATGGAATTACTCATCGACTGTTGGAACAGGCGGTTGGTACATAGCCTGCCTGCCGAAAGAAATGTCCAAAGAGATTAGAGAGAGTCTCGGATTCTTAGAGGAAGGCTGGGGACGGTTGAAGATAACAGCCAAAATCGGCAATACCCAATGGGAAACTGCAATCTGGTTTGACACGAAACTTGATACTTATTTACTTCCTCTCAAAGCAGAAATCAGAAAAAAGGAAAAAATCGTAATTGATAAAGAGGTAGAGATTATGATTTGGATTTAAGACAGACAATGGAAGAACTCCAGGAAAAGACAAGAGCCGCCTGAATAATCTTTTTTAACTTTCTTCTATTGTACTGTTCTTCAAGTATAGTCTCAAAACAACTATTCCATTTATACTATTTGGCTTATATACATTCATGAATGTATATAAGCCAAAACTCAATATGCAAACGAAATTTTAATACATTTCTAATCAAATAAATTACATTCTATTCCAATAAATCAAAAGCAACAAATTTCGGACACCCTCTTTACACAAAAACATGAGAACACTACATCCTTCTCTGTTGCATTTTCGTAAGAAGCATTTTAATTAACTAGAAATCAGATAAATCTATCCGAGATATTCCCTCAATACTTGGCAATATAATCCCATCAGTCTGCTGAACTTTTATAATAACGATACGTTTCTCAGCAGTCTGATATATATGTGACGGAGTATTTTTTCCCGCAAACATTTCAGACTTGCCATCTCCCCATTGGATATTACCAGACAGTTTACTGCCTGTAAGTTCCAAAAAACCGAATGAATTACCACTATGCTCTATTGTTACAACGCTATAGTCTTTAAAAGGATCTTCTTCCGGTCCCTCCTGCAAGATATCCTCTCCACCACTACAAGAATATATCATAAAAAAAATCAAAGCTAGTCTTATATATTTCTGTATTGCCTTCATATTCCTCTATTTTTATATTAATTACCTATTACAAAACGTATTCTTTTTTCCTCATATTCATCTTCATCCTCTATCTTTTTTCGAAGTATAATGACATACTCTCTATCAGTCAGCTCACTTGTATCAATCCGAATCTCCGGATTATCATCATCAGTAATTCCCGAAAATACCACTTTATTAGTCAACGAGAGCAGCTGATAGTCTACCCGAGGATAAGTTCTTAAACTAATCCTCTTATTTTCCTTATCATAAGCAAAACTTGTCATTTTCTCCAAAGGTATATCTTCCTCCTTGAGAATAATTTCAGATCTCAGCAGTGAACCACCTCTCAGATAGTCCCAATCCTCTGAATATTTACCTTTATAATATACTCTAATTCGATCTCCTGCCTTTATTGGTAGAGTAATCTTACAAGAACAGTCTGTTATACAGTTTTGATGGGAATCCGCCGGAAACCGAACTGGGATTTTTTCAGAAATATATTCTTTTATAGTTCCGTCCTTGTCTGCCAAAGCTATCCTCAAGTTTCCGTCAAAAACTGACCGCCCTATGTTGTTGATAGCTCCTATACTTATTTTAAATTCTTGATTAGTCTGAATATCATTAGCATCTATTACAAGCCCCTCATAATACACCCCATTCACTTCCTTTCTGACAAGAACCAAATTATCTGTAAAAGCAGAAGTCCCATTTTTGTCTGGTATCAAATCAAAAAAAGCAGCCTGTTCTTGAGTGTATCCACCACTAGAACTGCCAGAACCTGGATTGGAAGGATTCATAACGGTCAATAAGTAATATCCATTCGAACTGCCACTCCACCCCCAATTAATATGATAATAATTTTCCTGTGTATAACCATCTACTACAAACATATGCCCTCCACCGGATTTTGTGGAACCTGTATATAGAATTGGTCTTCTTGCGTCAAGTTCTTTCCTCAACATCTGATGCCATTCACTCATAACACGAGTTGCCCTGTTTTGCATATGAGCTCCTTTATTATATTTCATATAGGTTATCATGCCTTCTAGTGCATCCTTATAATACGCCCACGTAGACTTCTTACCAAATTGAGACTTTGAAATAATACCACAATCATATATAAGAGTTGCAACTTCATCCTTTATATCGGTATCCGAGTTCTTATCAACTCTTACCGGCATTTTACTCCAGACATAAGGACGTTCAAAAGTCTTGCTTGGTATCTGTGTGTTCTTATCAGCCTGTAGAACATAAGCAGGTGTAGTTCCTACTCCCTTATCCGGCCATTGATAATATTGCATAATAATCGCCATTGCAGTAGACACACAGCCAGTAATTGCCTTTCCGGCACTAGTTGTTGGCGACAACCTGTTGAAAGGAGCTTGCTGGTCCCACAAAGCAGTAGACAATTCTACTATTGGTGAGCCAACAGCATCTGAAGCTCGTGTCCAAAACTTCGAAACATAAGAAGTACCCATAACATGTTCCTTCCGAGCTGCATTAATTTGATTACGCAATCCGTTCATCCAGTCAAGTAAATTAGGAGGCATATTTTCAGCTACAAAATGATTCGAAAAAGAATATCCTAATATTGGCATGGAAACATCATCTCCTGATACAATCACAAAACCGTCACTATCCATACGGTTAAATACATAAAAAGCAGGAGTAGTTACACTTCTCGTAACAATATTTTCACCATCCCATACCAACTGAAGCTGAGGTGTTCCATTACGAGTCCGCATCTTTGCACTAAAAAAATCTACAGCTATTTCTCTTGCCTGCTCTACAGTAATTTCATTAGCAAGAAGAAATTTTGAGGTAAATAATATAAAAAACAAAAATATGTATTTCATAAAAAAGTATGATTAAGTTCACATTACAGTAGTTAAAATTTGACAGTAGACTGTCACGTCAGTAAGAGAAAACGACCCAATATCTTATCAGTTGTTATACCTTTACTGCCCCCTCCCTTTACCACTACACTAGCACCTATAATAGACCCTCCATTATCTGGTTACAATACCAACCACCAACCTTGCTTTTTTGCAGCACAATACCTGTTATAGCAACTGTACTCTTCGTCGCATAATTCTCAGAATAAAATGCCTGTTGTTCAAACACATAAGACATTACTAACTGACAACCCCATTTTTGAGGTATCTTCATTGGAATAAGAAAATCTTTCATCGTATTTAAAATTAAGTTACTATAATGATTAAAAATCCATCAAATCGATATAAAACAATCTGGCAAAACTGTTTATTCACACTTACAAATGTAATCTGAAAGAAAAAAATTGGAAACTAAAAACGTACATAAGAGGTATGAGATTCATACCCACAAATATCCCATTCTATCGTTGTACAAAAAGACTCTATTTTTGTACAAAAAAGCCCCATCACAAAACCAGTCTTACAGATAACAACGTATTAACAGTTTTGTGATTTTTCGGCTATAATCGAAAAATTCATTTTATCAGGTCAGGCATTAAATCTCCCCATTCACCCCTAAGCCGAACAAGGCGAAATCGCCCAGGCAAGGGTCATCCGGGAAAACCTCAGCCAATGCTGCCGTTATCTGACGGGCATTTTTTAGAGAGAAGGTTTCTGTATCCGTCAACTTGAAATAATGGGCCACCCGGCAGACGTGTGTATCCAAAGGAACAATCAGTTCTTTACGGTCAAAGCTCTTCCAAATTCCAAAATCAACTGCCGAATCCCGGCGAATCATCCAACGCAAAAACATATTGAGTTTCTTTTGAGGACTTTTAGCGGATACTTCAAGGAATGAGCACAACTTTTCCATAGGTATTCCTAAGTACGTATTCAAGGCTTCCTCCAAACTTTCAAACTGTGTATAGGCTGCATATAATCGCCGGAAGTATCCATAAAAATCGGCATACGACAGCATACGATAGAAGCTACTGGTTACTCCCGAAGGGAAATCGACCTCCCACTGGCGGGACAGTACATACTGATAAGGCGAATCCCCCATCAACCTGTGCAGTTCGTCCGCTTTCTTCAATATCTGTTTGCGATTGCCGAAACTCATAATTGCGGTCAGCAAGCCACTGATTTCAATATCCTGTTTCAGCGTATAGCGATGAGGGAATTGTACCGGGTCGCTTGTTATAAAGTCTGCGCAATGGTAAATCTCCGCACACATCAAAAGTTTATTCTTTATATCTTCAGTCATTTTGAGAATGTATCTAGTATTGAAAGTGCAAAAGTACATATTCTAGCCGGATTTCTTCTTTAAGTAGATAACGGATTGTATTCCCAGGAGAATAACAAACAGGTATTCCGCCGTCATATACACAGTGAGGGAAGCATGGAAATATTCACTCAACAGATACAGGTAAATCAGATACACCAGGATAGTGACTAATTGGAAAACAAATGCAAGCTGTGTCTTTCCCGTACCCGTAACAGCATTGATATAAACATATCCGGGCAATGCAAATATATAATTCAACAACATGACTATAAAAGGACAGAAGGCCAGTTTTACCAAATAATCATTATTCGTATAGAATCCGATAATCCATTGATTGCCCCAAAGAGCTAGCACTATCAATGGAAGTCCCACAGCATAACCCAATTTAAGAACTTTACGGCAGACGGGGAAAAGTTCTTTCCCCTGCCCTGCCCCAATCAGATTGCTGACTAATGAACCGGTGGTGGATGCAAAAGAGTTGACTATCACAAAGAAAACGGTAGACACGCTACGGGTAATATTGGAGATGGCAAGTTCTGTCTTTCCCAAATGTTCGATAGCTACGAAGAACAGGAACCAGGGAGCAACGCTGATAAAGGCATGGAGCATACTCCAAACTGAAAGTCTTAATAATTTCATTAACAACTTCCTGTCGTAGACTATTTTTAATCCATATTTCACTTTGTCTATCTTCGTCCACATATATAATAGAAGAATGACAAAGGCTCCAAGCTCTGCTAAAGAAGAAGCCATAGCTGCTCCTGATATGCCAAAATTCAGTTTGAAAATTAGTAAATAGTTAAAAGGGATGTTGATGCAGATAGCTGTAATGGCTGCTACGGATAACGCCCTGGTATTTGTTATCCCTACCAGAAAGGAGCGTAAAGCTAAAAAAGGAAATGAGAATAACAGTCCGAAGCTACGCCAGTCCAGATACTGAATCACTGCTTGATAAATTTCATCAGAAGTAATCAACTGTCGCAGGATTAAGGGAGAGACAAAGTGGAGCAGCAGGCAAAGAATGATTGCCAACCCTGACAGAAAATATAAGCCCTGAAAAAAGGTACGCCCTGTCTCTTTATAGTGCTTTTCCCCGTTTCTACGGGCAATCATCACCTGCATCCCGATACTGAACCCGAAGCCCAGCATATAAACGGCCAAATAATAGATTCCGGCAAGTGCGGACGCTCCGAGTTCGACTTCTCCCACATGCCCCAGAAAGACAGCATCGGTGATATTGATTAATTGTTCCATAAGTATGCTCATCATCACAGGAAAGTTAATGAGCCATATTTGCTTATATGTATAATTCATCGCTCAACTTAAAAATAACACGATACAGCATACCACATTCTCATAGCAGTACACAGTTTCGCAAGTTTATAAAAATGGATATAAAACTCTTTGACAGGCGGAAAGTTGCCTGTCGGATAGCTGAATAGCCTTATTAAAAAAGTATGCTATTCGTTGAGCGCAGCTATATACAGAGTTTCATAAATAGATGAATATTGTTGGTTTATCAATCAATTACATCACAAAGGTAGCAAATTTTATTTTGAATCTCCATCTATAAATACAAAAGAGGGCGACCACGCACCCTCTTTTAAATATTAACCTCTTCAAGTCCGAACTTAACTTATAGTATTTTGTATCGACATTTTATATTATAAGTTAATAGAACATCAAAGACATCTCTTTACAAAATCCATACTATCCAAAACTGAAAGGAAATGTGCTTTCGTCGGATAAAGCTATCAATCCATTTTTTCGTTGAATACAAATTTTGTTCTCTCTTGCCAGCCAACCGGCAGCTAATGCTGTACTCTCTACGCTAAGGTTTAATCTTCTCGCCAATTCTGGTATTGAAATTTCACCAAATTCCTTTAGGGCGCACCAGACCTTTCCGGCGTTCGTCCCTACTATTCTTTTATCCATGGCTATTATTTATTTAATAATTTGGTTACAATATAGCGATTTTAGCAATAGATTATAATCAAAAGAGCGTTTTTTATTCCAGGTTTTGACATTATTTAAAACATCAAAATCCATATCACCGCAAACGGTTAAAAATATGGTCATTTTATATACATTTATACCATACTTAAATACACAAAATCACTAGTGTCCCGTTAAAATCGGGACGAGTTATTAATTAATCAAATAATCCCGGAATAAGGGGATTAAATTGTTCTTTGACATCATTGAAATTAGTCTTATTAAACAGCTCTTGTAAAGGCGTTTTATCTGTTAATGAGATGCTAAGAATCTGCAAGACCTCATAAGTTGAACGATTCAGTTGCATATCATATTGGACAATAGCTACTAAACAATAGGTGATGATAGCAACACTAATCTGTATTCGAACCGCATTCTCGGTAGTACCCCAGAACCTTTTTATCTTAAGGTGTTGTTTCAGCCATTTGAAGAAAAGTTCCACGAACCATCTTTTCTTATAAAGATTGGCAACATCAAGTGCAGATATGTGTTTGGCATTCGTCAGGAATGTGAATTCACGATCATCCTCTTCATCATAGAAACGGATGACTCTGAATGATTCAGGATACTTCTTTTCAGAAGTGTACCCTATCAGTTTCACTTCCGCATCTGAAAGGATATTCTTCGGCATTCTACGCTTCCATTTACAGAACTTGCATTTCAGATTAGACTTCGCTCTGACTACAAAGAAAGAACCTGTAAGATGAATCCGATAAAGTTCTTTAAACGAGTCATACGCTCTGTCAAATATATAATAAGCATTTGGCTCATAATTAATTGCGGACATTTCTGTTGAATCATGCCTGGATGCTGTAGTTACTGTATAAAAGGCTGGAAGTTGTGCTTCTATGTCATAAAGGACATGAGCCTTAACTCCACCTTTTTTCTTACGGAACTTCGCCCAAGGGAATGTAGCCAAACATAAAGGAATCGTAGTGGAATCAAACGCATACTTCCTTCCTGGAATATCCAAGATGTGAGTCGATCGTTTTTCACATGCTTCCTTCATCATATAGAAAGCAAAATCTTCGAAGATTCTGTAATCCCGATTCTGATTGGCAGATGCAAGCGTAGTTTTGGCAATGGGCTCACGACCCAATCCCAAATGATAACGCTTTCCTTGATGTGCTTCCAAAGCTACAATCAAGTCACGAAGACTTTCACGATTACTGAGTTGACCGAACATCATTGCAAGTAACTGACTCCAGCAAGTGAAATGTTTCACATAACGATTGCCATCATACTTGTCTACAAGTCTTCTGAACTTATCATTGTTCAAGAATTCTACTAACTGAGCGAAAACATATTTATCTTGGTTCATTTGAGGTCACCTTAATTGACCTCAAAGGTATGATTTCAAATCGTCGCGCCTAAAAAGTAGTATCTAATAGACTATATTTCAATTATTTCAAAGAACTATTTATCCACTTTTACGGGACAGTAATGACACAAAATATTTAAATAAATTATCAAACAAAGAAATAGAAAAGCATCGTCAACAAATAGATATTCTACAAATAAGCAATATCGGACAAGTCTGTTCCCTTTTTTACCAGTACCTTTGCAAAGTGAAATAACAATCAAACTATGCAACAGAAGAAAACAACGAAAGAAGAGTACCAAAAGTGCGTAAATGTCGTAGTGGAATATATCAATCAGCATTTAGGAGAAGATATTGATTTAAAATCGCTGGCCAAGGTTTCTAATTTCTCTCCTTTTTACTTTCACCGGATAATGAAAGCATTTCTCGGTGAACCGATTGGTACGTTTATTGTCCGGACGCGGACAGAAGCTGCCGCACGCCTGCTCCGCTACTCGGATATCCCGATTGCCGATATTGCCTATCGCATCGGATATTCGTCTCCCTCTTCATTGTCGAAAGTATTCAGGCAGTTTTATGGGATTTCACCTTTAGAGTATCGAAACAATAAAAACTTTGTAATTATGAAACCAGCGATTATCAGACCGGAATTGGAACTGAAAAGTGAGATTAAGAACGTACCTGCAAGAAATGTGATTTATATTCGTCTGTCCGGCGACTACAAACTAAATGATTATGGCGGCACCTGGGGACGGTTGTGGCAGTTTATCAAAGAACAAAACCTGCCAATGGGGGATTTCAGCCCACTTTGCATCTATCACGACGACCCCAAAGTGACACCTGCCGAGAAGTTGCGTACAGATGTATGTATGGTAATGCCTGTTCAGGTAGCGCCTAAAGGTGACGTAGGATTCAAGACGCTTCCTGCCGGACGTTATGCTATTTTCCTTTATAAAGGGCCGTACGACAACCTGCAAGCAGTGTATGACACTATTTACGGAAAATATCTGCCCGAAATGGAATGTACGTTGCGCGACGAAGCCAGTGCCGAACGTTATCTGAACGACCCGTGCAAAACGGCTCCCGAAGAGTTGTTGACGGAGATTTATATTCCGGTGGAATAAAATGGAATAAGAAGTATAAAATGCAGGTGCGCCGTTTTGTCCTGGCACACCTGCATTAACTTACCCATTCCATTCTCAATGAATGGGAATTACGATGTACAGATAATCTTCCTCTCCTTTATCTGTTTTATCAGTTATCTGTCGGCATAAAGCCCTACTCTATTTCCCTCACTATCGGTAAACAGGGCAAACCATCCTCTGCCTTCTACCTCTATTTTCGTTTTAGGCATCACGACTTTTCCACCTTTCTGAAGCACCTTGTCTAATGTCAGGGTAATATCTTCACAATTAAAAGAGATAATCACCCCTTTCTCCGAAGGAAGATAATCCGGCGCGTAGAAAATAGCTCCGGCCGTTTCCCCTTCTTCGGTGAAACACGCCATTTTTTCTTCTTCACACTCAAAAACCGGAAGTTGCACATCCAGCACCGTTTCATAAAAATCGACAGCCCGACGAAAATCAACAGAAGGAATCTCGAAAAATGCAATAAACTTTTTCATTTTGTTTCTTTTTTATGGTTACTACTAAGCCTTTGCAAAGACATTGCAAAAGTAGGGCAACCCGTCGGGCCCTGATAGGAAAAAAGGGACATCTTCTAAAGTTCGGAGAAATAATCGGAATAGGGAGCACAGACTCCAAGATATTCGGCAGGCGTATAGCCTGAAAAGAGCTTGAACTCCTTTATCATATGCGACTGGTCGGAGAATCCGCACTCATAGGCAAGCCGGGCGAAAGGAACTGCCGGATTCTGTTGCAACAGGAACAGCGCACGCTGCATACGCACAATACGGATAAATTCTTTAGGAGTCGTCCCCACGTAATCGGCGAAAACCCGACCGAACTGCTTGTTGCTCAGGCAAGCCGCTTCCGACAACTGCGAGATTTGAATCTGTGGCTGACTATTGATTTCTTGAAAGACAGCGGACATTCTCTTCAAATTGTATTCGGAAAAAGAATATAAACGACGGAGAAAGAATTGTTCTATCAGACGGATACAAGCCGTATTGTCGGGAGTATCAGCAACTTGTTTCGATAAGTCCGAGAGTCCGGTATCTCCCACCTCATCCATAGACACATTCTGCCCGTGAAACAAATTGACGGGAATATGAAGCAACACCTTTGCCGCATAAGGCTGAAAGACAACTGTTATCATCTCTATCCTTCCCATAGACACCACATCGGAAAAGCCGACCGACTGCCCGCAAACAAACGACTGCGGCTGCAACCGCGATTCGTTCTGCAAAAAGAGCCGTTTGCCTTTGTGAAACACAAGTTGGATGCAACCGATAGGCAGAGTCCGCTCGGAAACAGTATCCGCCGCATCATCCTGCAATATCCAGTAATGCCGGATATAAGGAGCCAATACGGAAACAGGAGTGATAATTTGAAATGATTGCATACGGCAGATTTTCTACTTTTTAAGTTATAACCGTTTTTTAAGTTACGACTGCAAAAGTAGAAAGTTTGCCGGATTATGTATTGTAAAAATGGGACATTCTTTTATTTGAAGGGTTCGCTGATGTCTACGAATTTATTCAGGACATGGACATCGGACTCGTAAGAATTACCCGCCTCGGCAGGAGTGTCAATAACAAAGTTGCCACTACATCCACACAGCAGGATGAGAAAAAGTAAAAAGCCTAGTTTAGTTAATTGCAGATTCTTCATAACATACAGGGTTTGGTTATCTTTTCCTATTTCATAAAATAGTTTAGTTTTATGGCAACAAAGTTATGGGAAAGAAAATAAAAAAGTCTTGAACGAATTCAAGACTACAACTGATTTATATAGGATATAAATATTATTAACAATAATTCCCGCTATCATGCCAATGGTGGCAGATAGCAGGAAGCTGTTTCTTTAAATAACGGAAAGGCCGTATTCGTAGGCATCAGACATTGAGTTGTAATCCGCATCCGAGTAGGCGCCTTTGTCTCTGGCTTTTTGCATATCCTTCATAAAGGATTCTACGGAGGAAAGGAAACTCTGATAGTTTTTCAATTCTTCATCATAACCGGTAACGGCAGGAAGTTTCTTTGCGGCTTCCAGTTCCTTTTTCAATTCTGCCATTTTCACGTCAATCCGCATGCCGTCCATTGCGTGTTTACGGGAGTAGAGGTTCATGATGCTTTGTACGGTGCCCGACATTTTACGCATAACCATTATCTGGTCCTTCAACGGCTCGTCAGCGAGAAGTTCTTTTTCCGCCTGTTCCGTCAGAGGGCTTAATATATCGAAAATCACTTGCTTATATTCGGACATCGCTATGCTCAACTGATAGTTCTCTTCCAAAAGTTTAGTGGTTTCCGCCTTTTTGTTATCCTTCCGGTAAGACAGGAATTTATCAAAATTAGCGTAGAACTGTGCTCTCGAAGTAAATAATCCCCTGTAATTCTGTATCAGATTCTGACGGACTTCATCATTGAAGTAGACACCCGGATTCATCAGTTCCGCAGTATCTCTGGCCGAGACTTCCGGTGGCGCAATCGGAGCTACTTCGGGTACTTTTCCCGTCTGCTCCATATATCCCAATACTGCATTTATATCTTTTGCATTAGCTACATGCCTCAAAACAATGAGTGACGTATGATAATAGTTTATCACTTTA
Organism: Bacteroides sp. f07; assembly: GCF_042854785.1. NCBI lineage: Bacteria > Pseudomonadati > Bacteroidota > Bacteroidia > Bacteroidales > Bacteroidaceae > Bacteroides > Bacteroides sp. f07. The sequence continues at coordinate 3,454,618 of NZ_BAABXI010000001.1, forward strand.
CTGGCGTCGTCCAACTCTTCAGGAGTAGCCGAAGACGCAACCTGCTTCTTGTTCCCTCCCGAACAAGAAACCAACAAGAAAGCACCTACAAGTGCCCCTAACAACAAGATTCTTTTCTTCATAATGTTCAGTTTATTAAGTCTTTCGTACTATAACAATAAAAATCGTTTTTTGTTATAACCAAACAATGCATATCGGATAAGTTAAAAAAGAACAGGAAAGTCCTAGATGTTATTGGCGATGGTTGAGGAATAAACAATCACAAGAAGTATAAAAACAAAAAATGGCTACTCATCGCGAGCAACCAATCCTTTGTTAACCTTAAATCTAATACTTATGAAAAAAACACATTACAAAGGTACTATCTTTCGGGTAAATAGCAAATTTCAGAGTGAAAACAGGTGATAATATAACACGGTTTAATACTCTCGAAAGCGCATTAACATTTCAGACTTCATACGTTAACATTTAACATATTCATTCACAATCATTGCTTGCCGCATAGTCCGGAAACAGGCTTCATTCTTTTTTCTGCCCAAAAGAGGATAAATAAGATTCATTTTACGTAACTTTGAAGTATGATAATCAGTGCCAGCCGCCGGACGGATATTCCGGCATTTTATTCATCCTGGTTTTTCAACCGGATTAAAGAGAGATATGTATTAGTGCCTAATCCTTTCAATCCAAAGATGATTAGCAAGGTCAACCTCGACCCTGCCGTAGTAGACTGTATCGTGTTCTGGACAAAGAATCCGGCTCCGATGATTGACAAACTGGATAAATTGCAGGATTATAAATACTACTTCCAGTTCACTCTCAACCCTTACGACGAAAAGTTGGAAAACAACCTGCCCTCTATCGCCAAACGAATAGAAACTTTCAAACGGCTCTCCGACAAGATTGGAAAAGAGAAAGTCATCTGGCGTTATGACCCGATATTAACAAATACAGAGTTTAATGTAGCTTTCCATAAAGAAGCATTTGCACAAATAGCCGACGGACTTAAAGACCATACAGAAAAATGTATGCTGGGATTCATCGACCATTATCAGCATATCCGCAATGCGGTAGGACAATTCAACATCAATCCTTTGACAAAAGAAGAGATTGAAGAAATGGCTGTTTCTTTCAGGAAAACAACAGATGCGTATCCGACCGTCCAATTAGATACCTGCACCACTAAAGTGGATTTGAGACATCTGAATATCCCCAGTGGGCTGTGTATCGACAAAGAACTGATAGAAAGAATTATCGGCTGTCCGATTCTTGCCAAGAAAGACAAGAATCAACGGAGTATCTGCAACTGCATCGAAAGCATCGACATCGGTACGTATGAAAGTTGCCTCAACGGGTGCATCTATTGCTATGCAATCAAAGGCAATTACAACACCGCAGAATATAATATGAAGAAGCATGATAAAAATTCTCCGCTTCTTATCGGGCATTTATCAGAAAACGACGTGGTGAAAGAACGGGAAATGAAAAGTCTGAAGAATAACCAATACTCACTATTTTAAATCTTCGCCCAAATTTAAGGGCATAAAAAAAGGCTATCTATCCCAGACAGCCAATCTTTTGTTAACCTTAAATCTAATACTATGAAAAACACATTGCAAAGATACGGACTTTCGGCTTATTTCCAAATTTATCGGGCAAAACGGGGTATCTTATAACATGGTTTAATAGAATCGGAATCCGATTAACATATAAGTAGAGTGGCGTTAACATTTAACAATTTTCTTAAATATATAGGAGTAGAAAACTAGGAGAGATGCAAAAGTTTTCAAACTGGTTGGCGAATCTTATTAAAGAGAGTTTAAGGTGAGTAACAAATCTCCCGCCTGTTTGTTTAAAATAGAAGGTAACCATCAAATTCCCATTATATGAATAGATTCGAAAATAAGGTAGTCATCATCACCGGTGCTGCCGGCGGCATTGGCGAGGCAACCACACGCCGTATTGTTTCTGAAGGCGGCAAAGTAGTCATTGCCGACCACTCCAAAGAAAAAGCAGAGCAACTCGCTGCCGAACTCACTCAATCGGGGGCTGACGTACGTCCCATTTATTTCTCCGCTACCGAACTGCAAAGCTGTAAAGAGCTGATTGATTTTGCAATGAAAGAGTACGGGCAAGTGGATATACTGATTAACAACGTAGGCGGAACCGACCCGAAACGTGACCTGGGTATCGAGAAACTGGATATTAATTACTTCGACGAAGTATTTCACCTGAACCTTTGCTGCACCATGTATCTTTCCCAACAAGTAATTCCTATCATGGTGGCGCACGGCGGTGGAAATATCGTAAACGTAGCATCCATCAGCGGAATGACCGCCGACGCCAACGGGACTTTATACGGAGCCAGCAAAGCAGGTGTCATCAACCTGACTAAATATATCGCCACCCAACTGGGCAAAAAGAATATCCGTTGCAATGCCGTAGCGCCCGGACTGATACTGACTCCCGCCGCCCTGGATAATCTGAATGAAGATGTCCGCAACATCTTTTTGGGACAATGTGCCACGCCTTATTTGGGTGAACCGGAAGATGTGGCAGCCACCATTGCCTTTCTCGCCTCGAACGACGCCCGGTATATCACCGGACAAACAATCGTCGTAGACGGCGGACTGACCTCTCATAATCCAACCGTGGAATTATCATAATAGAGAAACATCTTATTAACTACAAATAAGATATTCATTCGCATGAATTATTTTCCCCGTTGCCTATTCGGTTTTCGTTTGACTTAACTCAAGCGAGCGTTCGACTTAAGTTAAGCTATCGTTTGACTTAAGTCAAACGAAAACTGAATCGCAGGTTGAATAAATAATTGATGAAGCCTGGCTTCTTAAACAATGCATTGCCACAAACTAGTTATTGCATCGCATTACTGAGCATACAATTCTCCCCCCGCCCCCATATTTTATCATTCTTTTCTAAATTCAGAGTAGCCGCATCAAAAAAAACTCTTTTTCCTCTCCATGTTACCGATAGGAAACATACCTTTGTGACCAACCAGTAACAAGACTATAAAAGTATGGAAAAAGAGATTATCAAAAACAGGCAGACAACGGAACTTACCCTGATTAAAGCCGTCGATGACATCATCGAGGAAAGTGGCTTCGAAGGATTAGGCATCAATGCAATAGCAGCCAAGGCTAAAGTTTCCAAAATGCTTATCTATCGTTATTTTAACTCATTAGACGGATTGATAGCAGCCTATATCCAACAAAATGACTATTGGATTAACTTTAATGAAGAATTGCCGGATAAAGAACATTTATCTGAATTTATCAAGCAAATATTCAAAAGACAAATCGTCCGGTTGCGGGAAAGTTATACTTTGAAACGGTTATATCGCTGGGAGCTCTCAACAGACAACAAATTCGTGAAAGAGCTGCGCGACAAGCGGGAAGAAAAAGGACTCTGGCTGATAGAAGCTGTTAGCAGGCTTTCAAAGCATCCGCAAAAGGAAACTGCCGCCGTAGCTTCCATTATCACAGCGGCTATCAGCTATCTGGCGCTACTCGAAGAAAATTGCCAGGCATATAACGGACTTAAAATACAACAAGAAACCGGTTGGGAACAACTGGAAGAAGGGATTAATTTACTTGTAGACCTTTGGCTACAAAAAACAACTTTAACGAAATGAATAAAATGACGATTATGGGATTATGGTTCCTCCCTCTATTGATTAATAGCGGATGCAACCAGGAATTAATAGAGTACAACACCGACGACCTCAAAATATCCATCGAAAAGGGTGAGGAATGGATGCATGACTTTCCGCTATTCTTAGGTATTAATAAGAAGAATCCGCCACAAATTGCCATTTGGACGGAAGATATGGAAGGACATTATTTATCCACTATTTATGTGACGCATAAAATAGCCACTCAATCCTGGCAAGCTTCCAGTGGAAACCGCAGAAAAGAGGCTCTACCGCATTGGTGTCATCAGAGAGGTGTTCAATATGAAGACGGGCTGTATCTTCCGACAAAGAAATCGCCATTCACCGACGGAGTCAGCGGAGCAACTCCGAAAGGCAGTTTTGATGTACGGATGACTCCCACGGGTAAGGTAAAGAAGTTCATTGTCAAAGTAGAAATCAATCATTCCACAGATTTCAATGATGCATATCCGAAATCCGCCGAAGAAGGAGACACCCATTATTCCGGCGGAAAAGAGGGAAGCGGGCAGCCTGCCCTTGTCTATGCAGCAGAAGTGGATTTAACTTCCGGTGAAAAAGTATTTGCAGCTAAGTTAATCGGACATAGCAGCCCGGATGGAAGCAACGGGGATATAACAGAAGATACTTCTTCGCTCACAACGGCATTACATATTGTCAAAAGCATAACGATATACATACTATAATGAAAAAGTCAACACTCACCTTTATTCTGTTATCCCTCATCGCAATGTACGCCAACGGACAGACAGATAACAAACATTTCTCTTATACTGTATCTATCGGAACCGGGTTCTCCATGAGCCAACCTTCGTGTACACCTTTCATCGGACAAGTCATTGCTCATTATCACATCAATCAGCGGTTTACCGTCGGTGCCGGCAGTGGTTTATCCGTCTATGAGAAAGCGCTTATCCCGCTATATGCCAACGCACAGTTCTTCATTACCCAACCCAGGAAGCTGACTCCTTATTTGGAATGTAATATCGGCGGCTCATTCGCTGCCGCCAAAGAAACAAACGGCGGATTTTATCTCTCGCCGTCCGTGGGGGCACAACTAAGACTTACTCAAAAGCTGAAAATGAATGTAGCGTTAGGCTATGAAATACAGAAGTTGGAACGGTTAAAGAAACAAACCGACCCGTATTTCCGCACTGAATTTAAGGAAAAATTATCACACCATTCCCTCACCGTGAAAGTCGGATTGACTTATTGACTAACGTTTCACAATGATTTTATCCACGCATTCATTTCTTCAATGTCCGCCAAGGAAGAAGAAAGAGTCTGCTCAGTCTGCAAGGAAGCAGGACGAAGGTCGACGCGCACATATCCCCAGCCGTCCTCATCGCCTTGCAGATAACCATACTTCCTGTACTCTTCCAGACAACTGTCCGTGCACTCTCCGTAAAAATCATATTGAAGTTCATCATCTGAAGTCCTTTTATTTGCTATGAATGAACTTTCACCCACCCAGGCAAAGTCTACCAAATCAACATCAGTGTAAGCAAGTCCCCCTCTATCAAGTACGGCAACTTCTGCCAAACGCCCTTCACTGAGCATTTTGTAAACGCGGACATAACACCCGCCCTCGTACGGACTTTCATCAACGACAAGGAAAAGGCCGGATTTTCCACAGAACAAAGGAGTATCTATTCCATTGTATTTGTAAACTTCTCCAGTGGCATCGCTCATCGCAAAATAACCCCAGCTTTCGAACCCGGAAAAATGGAAGAAATGTAAACCGTAATCAGACTGGTAACCATCATAATACCATTTTCTAAATCCGTCTTCGTCCTCTTCCAGTGGAGAATTCAGCAGTGCAAGAGTTCCCTTTTTCCACCGAACGGACAATTGGGCTTTACTGTCTGTATATCGCCCTTTGCCAAGGTCAAGCTGCGTGTTGCAGCTATCCGCTTTCGCAGCCATGTATTCACTGAATTCAAGTTTTCTCAGGTCTGCTCCTGTACTGTCATATAGACGTACAGGCATCATTTTCCCACTATGATAGTCATACATACTCTTTCCTATCCGATTGCCGTCTTCGGAATAGTTTTCGATTATAACACCCGGCGCACCTTTCTCCGAATACGGATAGCTCGCGAAATGGCACAGCCGCCCACCGGAGTAATCTCTTATTTCCAACCGCTTTTGAGAACCGATTGTCACAATACCACGTTTCACGGAATCACATCTGCCATCTGTGAAGCATATCGGTTCGTCGGTTCCTTCTTCAAAATATTTCCGTTTAAGGAGATATTTCTTCTCGCCGTCTTCCAATGCATAAGTTTCCTCAACGTAATAAAGAGGATGTCCCTCTGACGCCTGATATTTATACTCGTAGAAGTCGGGAACTTTACTTACGTTGTTGGGATTATTGTAACTATCTTCAGTATGGGCGTAATACCAACATTCGCTTGGAAATACTTCCTGGTCGTCAATATAATGATTAATCTGCCACAGTCGTCCGTTCGCGTGCCATCTCCTTTCTTCTCCGTGAAGTTTCCCGTCTTTATAGTGCTCAAACCAGTCAGGCTTTCCATCGTAATACCACCGCTGACGCACTCCGTCGAGTTTGCCCCGTGTAGCCTGATAGAAGATATGGGGATTTCCGTTGGAATTATAAGACTGATAAAGTTCATGAATACTGTCGAGGGTGATAAAACGGTCTACCATGCAATGGGAAGATATGCTGTAATGATATACTGTATCATTTTTTATTCCGTCCTTATAAACAGTTACCGAATAATAGGGTTCTGACATAAAAGAATCCGTAGAACGGAAATAAAAATTCTTGTAAGCTCCATTCATCAATGTGCCCTTGTAGAAATAGCGTTCCACGCCATCAATCTGCTTCTTGCAAATACTGTCGGGTATATACTCCTTTAAGGAAGCGGCTTCCGGCTCTTTCCGCAACGCCCCGGAAAGCGTATCGGGAACAAGCCAGTCACTTCCCTTATAAAAATCCATAGAAAAAGCTTCTGCAACCACAGGAGAGAATCCGTCCGAAGTATTTTCTTGTTCTACGGAAGAGGACTGCGAAATCCCTCCGGTCTTTCCGCCGCATGATAGCAACAGTAATGCGCAGCCATATATCAAAGCCTTTTTCATACCTAACATCTCTTTTTTAATACATAATCGCCACGAAATTAGTTATAAAATCAGAGATTCAAACAGAAGTCTACTGAAAAAGAAAGAATTATCAGCAACCAAACTGTTATTTCGTTCAACAAATACTAACTTTACAACGTTTTTAATATAAAGAGCGAACGGAATGATTGTTAGAACACTACTGGATACAGACCTCTATAAGTTTACCACATCGTACGCTTATATCAAACTATTTCCCTATGCAATGGGGAAGTTCAGTTTCCATGATAGAAATGAGACTGAATATACTGAAGAATTCCTGGAGACACTTAAACATGAAATTGATAAGCTAAGTCGATTAAGACTTACAGAAGAAGAACTGGAATATATGACACGGAATTGTCGGTTCCTTCCGAGAGTTTATTGGGAATGGCTGTCATCTTTCCGCTTCGATCCGGATAAAATCAAGATACATTTGGATGAGGCGCATCATCTTCACATCGAAGTCAATGATTTTCTCTATAAAGCTACCCTTTATGAAGTACCTTTGCTTGCCATTGTATCCGAAATTAAGAACCAGTTCTTCGGCAATGTAGCCGATATGGACAAAATCTTATGCAAATTATCGGAGAAAGTGGAATTGTCCAATCAACATCAGTTACGTTTCTCGGAGTTCGGTACGCGGCGGAGATTCTCTGTCCATGTACAGGAAACGGTCATCGAAAAATTAAAAGAAACGGCGCAGTATTGCACAGGCACTTCCAACTGCTATTTTGCAATGAAGTACGACATGAAAATGATGGGTACTCATCCGCATGAGTGGTTCATGTTTCATGGAGCGCAATTCGGATATAAACACGCCAACTACATGGCGCTCGAAAACTGGGTGAATGTCTATGACGGTGATTTGGGCATTGCCTTATCCGATACTTATACTTCCGGTATCTTCCTCAGCAATCTCAGCCGTAAACAGGCGAAACTGTTTGACGGTGTCCGCTGCGATTCCGGTAATGAATTTGAGTTTATAGACAGTCTGGTATCCCGTTACAAAGAACTGGGAATCGACGCGACCACCAAGACTATCGTTTTCAGCAACGCCCTCGATTTCACAAAAGCACTGGAGATTCAGGAATATTGCAAGAACAAAATTCGTTGTTCCTTCGGCATCGGGACAAATCTCACCAATGATACCGGATTCGAGCCTTCAAACATCGTTATGAAGATGACACAATGCAAGATGAACGTCAATCAGGAATGGCGGGAATGTATCAAGCTATCCGACGACGAAGGCAAACATACCGGTAGTCCGGAAGAAGTACAGGCATGTTTGCATGAATTGAGACTGAATTAGCTTATTTCCCTATTATCGCTTTATCAAAACGGCTATCCATACAAACACTGATATCCGTTGTGACAAACTTGCCTTCATAGAACAAGCTGAATATCGTAGCCGGAGTAGGTGCAGCCTGTGCCTGCTCCATTGTCTCCAGTTTAACAATCTCCAAAGGCAGATTTCTTTTGGCGGCGGTTTCCTTCAAAGAACTCATCACATGAAATTCCGCAAACGGACAACGGTTGGAAAAATAAACAGTGATACCCTTTTTATCAGGGCACTCTCCTGTTCGTGCAGATTCATTAAACGTCGGATTCGGAGCATCAACATTCAATTTCTTCACCAACAGACTAAATCCTGTCGAAAGCTCTTCGCAAACAACAAATCCCTGTCGCAACAGCCATTTGGTATCACTCATAAAATGAAACTTTTTTGTTCCTACCACTGTCACCAAACCATCCTTGCCTTGCTGCAAAGCGTCCTCTATCGCAGTTTGGAGCAGAGCTTTCGCATACCCTTTTCCTTTATACTGCCCAGCTACCCAAAAGCAGTTTATCAACAGGTAATTGTCAGCCTTCACAGGAACCCACCCGTTTTCGGCCGGGCCATATTCGATAAATACTTTCGCACGCTCATTCAAACGACGAAAAACATACCCGTTTTCAAATTGCTTCTTCAGCCATTCTTTTTTCAGGTTATAACTTTCCTGGCATTTCTTATCCGAGAAAGCGCAGCAGATATGTTCTTTCCCTATGTTGTCTTTGGTAAGCGTGATAAAGTCGATGTTCATAGTATCAGTTTTTTATTAGTAGTTTTTTAATGAAATAGTATCGGATATTATATTATCCACAAAGATAAACATTCAAGTGTAGCAGTCATTATCCAATCCCGTAAAAATCAATATTATTTAGTAGAAAGTGAGGTATGGGCATAAAAAAAGGAGCAACGCCTTGCTCCAACCTTTGTTAACCTTAAATCTAATACTATGAAAAACACAGTACAAAGATACGGACTTTCCGATTATCTGCAAATTATCCAAATAAAAAAGTATGTTTCATAACATGATTTAAAACTTTCCGAGGAATAACGCCTCTTTTATTAATACTTTTTCAAGATTTGAATTCCTTCACGGCTCTTTCCAACCTTTCCAAAGTAAGTTCGCCGGATTGTCTCCAAAGTTGCTCTCCTTTTCTGAAAAGGATAAATGTAGGCGTTGATTCGATGGTGTAGAAATCTGTAAGGGCAGTTTCCTGGTCTACGTCTACTTCCACTACTTCGAGCGTTCCTTCCATTAGTTTCTTAAATTCCTCAACGACAGGTTTCATACGCTGGCAATGAGGACTCCATGTTGCATAAAACTCTGCCATTGCCCAATCGGCATTAGCCAGCTTCTCTTTATTCCTTTCCTCACGGGCTACTTTCTTCTCTTTCATAATTGATTACTGTTTTGATTAATAATTGCTACTTCAACAATACGAAAAGAAAGAAAGTTTAAAGGATAAACAATAATACACACAGATTTAACTATTTAATCCACTTGCAGTTATCGTCTTTCGTTTCTAATATCTGGACAGCCGTCCATTGCACATAAAAGCAACTTTCGTGCAAAAAGGCTACACTCTATTCAATATTTATTTATCTTTGCCGTCGAAATGGTTCGGAATCCGTAGCCAACGGACGACGATTAATAGGGAATCGGGTGCAAATCCCGAACAGTCCCGCTGCTGTGAAACTCTGTTCAATGTCTTATTAATGAACTAATTTGACGCCACTGATGTTTTTTTATCGGGAAGGCAAATAAGACAAGAGTCAGTCAGAAGACCTGCCACTTCGCGTAAAACGTTCTTCCGCCTCGTGGATTAGGAGAAAGAACATCGTTTGTTAAGCCCCAAATCAATAAAATACTGTGTTTTCACCGGGTGGAATATGTCCGCAAGGTGGAAAGGCATAAAATAAGTATGTACTTAATTTAAAAAAGTATGATAAAAAGAATCTTAGTAGCCAATCGCGGTGAGATTGCCGTAAGGGTGATGCGCTCCTGCCGGGAGATGGAAATAACGAGTATAGCGATATTCTCCGAGGCAGACCGGACTGCAAAGCATGTGCTTTATGCAGACGAAGCATATTGTGTAGGTCCCGCCGCATCTAAAGAGAGTTATCTGAATATAGAAAAAATTATCGAAGTGGCGAAAGCGAACCATGCAGACGCCATTCATCCGGGATATGGATTCCTGTCCGAGAATGCTAATTTTGCACGGCGTTGTCAGGAAGAAGGCATTATCTTTATCGGACCCGATCCGGAGACAATGGAAGCAATGGGCGACAAAATTTCCGCCCGTATCAGGATGATTGAAGCCGGAGTACCCGTTGTGCCCGGCACACAAGAAAACCTGAAAAGTGTGGCAGAAGCCGTGGAGCTTTGCAATAAAATCGGTTATCCGGTGATGCTGAAAGCTTCTATGGGTGGCGGTGGAAAAGGGATGCGCCTTATCCACAGCGCGGAAGAAGTGGAAGAAGCCTACACAACTGCTAAAAGTGAATCACTCTCTTCTTTTGGCGACGACACGGTTTATCTGGAGAAGTTCGTGGAAGAGCCTCATCACATCGAATTCCAGATTTTGGGTGACAAGCACGGCAACGTAATTCATCTTTGCGAACGCGAATGTTCCGTACAACGCCGTAATCAGAAGATTGTGGAAGAAACACCTTCGGTTTTCGTCACTCCGGAATTGCGGAAAGATATGGGGGAAAAAGCCGTGGCAGCCGCCAAAGCAGTAAACTATATCGGAGCGGGAACCATCGAATTTCTTGTTGACAAACACCGCAATTATTACTTCCTTGAAATGAATACCCGCCTGCAAGTAGAGCACCCGATTACCGAAGAAGTAGTAGGTGTAGACCTTGTGAAAGAGCAAATCAAAGTTGCCGACGGACAGATGCTTCAACTGAAACAGGAAGATATCAAACAGCGCGGACACGCTATCGAATGTCGTATCTGTGCCGAAGATACGGAAATGAATTTCATGCCAAGTCCCGGAATCATTAAGCAGATTACAGAGCCGAACGGCATCGGAGTGCGTATTGACAGCTATGTATACGAGGGATACGAGATTCCCATCTATTATGACCCAATGATTGGCAAACTGATTGTATGGGCTACCAATCGCGAATATGCTATCGAACGGATGCGTCGCGTGCTTCATGAATACAAGCTGACCGGAGTCAAGAATAATATCAGTTACTTGCGCGCTATCATGGATACGCCCGACTTTGTGGAAGGTCATTACGATACCGGATTCATCACCAAGAACGGTGAACACCTGCACCAATGCATTATGCGCACCAGCGAACGTGCCGAGAATATTGCACTGATTGCCGCCTACATGGACTATCTGATGAATCTTGAAGAGAACAGCGGTGACACTACCGACAACCGTCCTATCAGCAAATGGAAAGAATTCGGATTGCATAAAGGCGTACTTCGTATCTAAATTTAAAAAGCAGTTAATTATGGAAATTCATATAGGTGACCGAGTGGCCGAAGTGGAACTGGTCAGCAAGGAAGATAACAAAGGGATACTTACCATTGACGGAAAACCGTTTGAAGCGGACGTGGTAATGGCGGAAAACGGAACCTGCAACATCCTTATGGACGGTCGCAGTGCAAACGCGCAGCTCATCCGCAAGGAAAACGGGAAAAGCTATAAAGTGAACACGCATTACAGCAGTTTCAATGTCGAAATCGTAGACAGTCAGGCGAAATACCTGCGTATGCGCAAGAAAGGCGAAAACGAACAGAACGACCGCATCACTTCCCCCATGCCGGGGAAAGTAGTAAAAATCCCCGTTACGGCAGGACAGGAAGTGAAAGCAGGAGACACTGCTATCGTTATCGAAGCCATGAAGATGCAGAGCAACTATAAAGTGACTTCGGATTGCCGCATCAAAGAAATTCTGGTTCAGGAAGGTGATAACATCACCGGTGACCAGACATTAATAACATTAGAACCGATTGCATAAACTAAAAAAGGATTGCATCATGGAAGAAATAAACAAAGCATATACCACGTTCCAGGAACGTGACCGCATCGCTTCCCTCGGGGGTGGCACAGAAAAAATAGAAAAGCAACACGAAAGCGGCAAGATGACTGCCCGCGAACGTATCGAGATGTTGCTCGACAAAGGAACATTTGTCGAATTGGATAAGCTGATGGTTCACCGTTGCACCAACTACGGCATGGACAAGAACAAAATTCCGGGAGACGGCATCGTATCCGGTTACGGAAAGATTGACGGTCGCCAAGTTTTCGTTTACGCCTATGACTTCACCGTTTACGGTGGTTCGCTTTCCGCATCCAACGCGAAGAAGATTGTAAAGGTACAGCAACTGGCTTTAAAGAACGGTGCTCCGATTATCGCATTGAACGATTCAGGCGGCGCACGTATTCAGGAAGGTATCGAAAGCCTTTCGGGATATGCGGATATTTTCTATCAGAACACAATGGCAAGCGGTGTGATTCCACAAATCTCCGCTATTCTCGGTCCTTGTGCCGGCGGTGCCTGCTACTCCCCCGCCCTCACCGACTTTATCTTTATGGTAAAAGAAAAGAGCCACATGTTTGTGACGGGGCCCGATGTAGTGAAGACCGTTATCCATGAGGAAGTCAGCAAGGAAGAGCTGGGTGGCGCCATGACTCACAGCAGCAAAAGCGGAGTGACTCATTTTATGTGCAACACCGAAGAAGAACTGTTGATGAGTATCCGCGAACTGCTTTCGTTCCTGCCGCAGAACAATATGGACGAGACTAAAAAGCAGAACTGTACAGATGAAACCAACCGTGAAGACGCTACTCTGGACACTATCGTCCCGACAGACCCGAATGTTCCTTATGACATGAAAGATATCATCGAACGGGTGGTAGACAATGGCTATTTCTTCGAAGTTATGCCGAATTTTGCAAAGAACATCCTCATCGGTTTCGCACGTCTGGCTGGTCGTTCGGTAGGTATCGTCGCCAATCAGCCCGCTTATCTTGCCGGAGTGCTTGATATTGACGCCAGTGACAAGGCAAGCCGTTTTATCCGCTTCTGTGACTGTTTCAACATTCCGTTGATTACATTCGAAGATGTTCCGGGATTCCTTCCGGGATACACGCAAGAAAACAACGGTATCATCCGCCACGGTGCAAAAATCGTTTACGCATTTGCAGAAGCTACCGTTCCCAAGTTGACCGTTATCACCCGTAAGGCTTACGGTGGTGCTTATATCGTAATGAACTCCAAGCAGACCGGTGCCGACGTAAACTTCGCCTATCCAAGCGCGGAAATCGCAGTAATGGGTGCGGACGGTGCAATCAATATCCTGTTCCGCAAAGCCGATGAAGAAACGAAAGCGAAAGAACTGGAAGCCTACAAGGAAAAGTTTGCCACCCCGTACCAAGCTGCCGAACTGGGATTCATCGATGAAATCATCTATCCGAGACAAACCCGCAAACGTCTGATTCAGGCATTGGAAATGACGGAGAACAAGATGCAGACGAATCCGCCCAAGAAGCATGGAAATATGCCCTTATAACAACTAGATAGGTACTTGTCAAAGTACCACCACCCAAAACGGACTTACACTGATTCTGAGGATTATTGTTCAAAGAATCGACATAAGCCCGTTTTTTATTTCTGAAATTCGTTCTGCGATATTATATCAAACAATGAATGCGTTACATTAAACACAATATGTTACATTAAATAAGGAGCAAGATACTTCACCAGGAAATAACCGCCTACCACCAGCCAGATATAAAGAAGAAGTGCCAGTACAAAAGGTTTTGCCCCCGCCTTTCTGAATTTATCAATACTCGTTTCCGTACCAAGTGCAGTCATTGCCATTGTCAGCAGGAAAGTATCCAAGGTATTGATTCCCGCAACCAACTGCGCAGGCAGCAAATCAAAAGAATTAAAAGCGATAACTCCCATAAAACCGATTGCAAACCAGGGAATGGCAATCTTCTGAAATTTCTGTCCTTTCTGTGCCTGTCTCTTTCTCGCTCTTGCCACCATGTAAGTAGTAATCAGAAGCACGGGAACCAGCATCATCACCCGAATCATCTTCACGATAATCGCCGAATCCGAAATACCGTTTCCCATAGCGTCACCCGCTCCCACCACATGAGCTACTTCGTGGAGCGTGGCACCTGTATAGATTCCCATCTGGTCGGGAGTCAACGCACAAATTCCATTCCGATAGAGGAAAGGATATAAAAACATGGAGATAGTTCCGAAGATTACTACGGTAGAAACGGCCACTGCCGTCTTATAAGGTTTTGCCTTAATAGTAGACTCCGCACCGAGAATGGCGGCAGCCCCACAGATACCGCTTCCAATAGAAGTAAGCAATGCAATGCCCTTATCCATTTTCAATAACTTACCAAGATAAATACCGCCACAAATAGTCACCACCACAATAATAACATCAATCAACAGAGCAGGCAATCCGATAGCCAGCACATCCTGAAAAGTCAGTCTGAAACCATACAGGATAATACCAATACGCAGAATTTTTTTCGAGCAGAACTGTATACCCGGTACCCAAGTCTCGGGAAGATTATTCCGCAAGCTGTTAGCATAAAGCATACCCAAAATGATACCTACAATCATCGGACTGAAGGAGAGGCTTCTCACAAAAGACATCTCACCAATGTAAAACGCCGCACAAGAGAACAGTGTTATCAACAAGACACCGTGCAACATGCTGCTTCTTTTTTCGTTGAACATAAATTACTAGATTTTAGTGATACTGAATTTATAACTCTGCAAAGAAAACCATTTTTCACAAAAATGGTTCACAGTATTTTATTATGCCGGATAATCTCCGGTTATACTTATCTGCAATAAAAAACGGCACCTCGATTCACATCGCAGCACCGTCACAACACAAACACAAAATAAAACACGACAAAACTACTATGCAATCTTCCTGTTATGCCGGGGAGGCATATCTTGCTCACCTATCTATATTCGCATACCCATAAGAAGCTTTATCAGGCGATTTGCATAATTAAAAACATACTCATTTGGATTTTTGTTCACGGAAGCTCAAAAAAAATGAGACAGAAACTGGGTTTTAACAAAAAAACGGTAACCATACCTCTTTTTTTATTCGGACAAACCAGCATGGCATCAAACAGTTATCAGCTCTTCTTATTCTCTTCCTTAAATCGGGTAGGTGTCATTCCTTTGATTTGTTTAAAGGAAGTGCTAAAATATCGAGGATAAGAGAAACCTACTTCATAAGATATTTCATTAATATTCATGCTAGTATTTGTAAGCAGAAAAACAGATCTCTCGATACGTAACCGGTTAATATAATCATTAACTCCCAAACCAGTCAGCGACTTCACCTTATTATATAGAGAAGCTCTGCTCATAGCCATCTTGTCCGTCAGGAATTTAATAGAAAGTTCTCCACCCGCCATATTCTCATTGATAAGCGTATTGAGCTTATTGATGAATTCCTCATCCTCCTTGTTGTTTTTCTGTTGAGTTTGCTGCTCTGTTTCCACCATCCGGTCATCATCCACTTCCTTTGACTGAATATCGGACAAAAAGATTTCTGCAAAGTTATCTTCTTCGCCCTGCTGTTTTTCTCCTTTACCGCTAAGCATATCGTTTAATACAGCTTGCAAGAAATGGTTCACACTACCTTTCATATTACGTTCTTTCCGACGGTAATGAATATAACCTATACTTGCAGTCATAAGGATAAACAGAACAGCGACCACACAAATAAACCAAACAGTTTTATACCAAGGGGGAGTGACAACAATACGTATCAGTTCCTTGGATGGGGTTCGGTTCCCACTTTTTGTATTACACGAAACTCGTATTGAATAATCTCCTGCCGACAAGGAAGATAAATTCAAAACCGGCTCATAACTTTCAACCACCTGTGTACCTCTGCCTTCAATAGTATATTGCAACATGTATTTCTGAAACACATCCCTGTTCTTTATCCGGAAGTGAACAGAAAGTGAATTATAATTCCAAGGTATCTTTATGGTGTTTTCTTTTACCTTCTTCAAAAAAGGACTACCATTAAAGAGGATTTCGGACAGATATATTTCCGGTATTTGAGTTTCGGTATATGGAATATCCGTATTAATCTTAACTAGTCCTTCTGAACCTCCTAAATAGATATAATCCCTGTTAGATTGCTTTTGGTATGCAAACAAAATTTCGTTAGGGGGAAAACCGTCTGAACTGTTCCAAAGGATAAACCTATTCTCTTTAATGATATAAGAATACAAATGATTCTGGGCACAAATCCATAGACGCCCCTTCCCGTCAGCAATAAGAAAGGAAATGCCATTGAAAAGCCTAGTACGGATACGATGATACATTTTGCTCTCCAAGTCAAAAAATCCAAGTCCTTTGTTAGTACTGGTCCATATCATACGATTGTTGTCGTAGGACATGGAAGTAATAAATTCATCTTTTTCCAACTCAAACAACAGTCGGATACTATCATTTTTCTGATCGACCCAAAAAGCCTGATGAGCACACTTTAACAGAGAAAAACTATCATTGGAATATGATAGACAAAGTGCATCATTGGAAAAGTCATAATCACGATCTGTTCGCATCCTTGAGAATGTACGGTCATTAGTGTGATATACATAAGCGCCATAACTGATGATATATATCTTGTCGTCCGAGACCTGATTGGCCAAAGGAAGATACCCATAAAAACATTCTTTATTATTAGTTTCTTCATCAACGATAATGAAGGGACGATACTTATGTGTTTTTTTATTGAACAGAAAAACACCTTTAGTATATAAAGACACCATCAGTTCAGTCTCAGACACTTCAGCAATAGAAACAACTTTATCACCGTAGGTAGAGGGGAAATGGGTAAATTTGTCTGTAAACGGGTCATATAAATTAATACCTCCTCCATCCGTTCCAATCCATACTTTACCGTCCCTTTCTTCATAAAGGCTGATAACAGATTTCTCGCTAAGTCCGTTAGTATTGTTCAAGATTGCATCTTTATAAGTCTTTATATACGTTTCCTTAATACTGAATATCCCTCCACGCACACTTCCCGCCCATAAATTTTCTTTCATGTCTTTGTACAGCAAAGTAATAGAATTGACCGGCAAGGAAGAATAATCCCCCACTATGTGTTGCAATTGTGAAAACTGCAAGGTTCGAGGAGTGAATAAATTGATTCCACTTCCGTCGGTTGCCAGCCATATGTTGCCATTATATTCTGCAATATCCAACACATAATTGTTTTTTAACCCGGAGTTTTCCTTTGTGTAATGTTTCAGCATTTTCCCTGTCCGGTCATAACAGTAAAATCCATCTCCATAAAAAGCGGTGTAAATGTGCCGGTCTGCTGTTACGTATAACGATGTCAATAGATTCAGACTGCTTGGAATCAAAAGGGTAAATTGCCCGATGCGACAGTCATATAAATAGATTCCCTTCTTCCGAGTGCCTATCAGAATCTTGCCATCTTCGAAATAAAGCATCTTCTGAATCCTGTAATCGACCGGATTAATATCTTTGCCTTCTTCTTTTTCTATATGAATCGTTTTTAATCTCTTGCTTATATAATCATAGCAATGAATGGTATTCTCACTACCAAACCATATTCCACCTTCGACTTCCACAGATGAATAAATAATGGAGGCGTTAACAGTATTAAACCGGTCTTGTTCATCATCATACAGAGCTAGTCCCTTTGAAGTCGATATCCAGAAATTCCCTAAAGAATCCTCTGCCAGATGATTGATATAGTTACTCGGGAGAGAATGAGGATCACCCGAGTGATGCAAGTAAGTTTTTATCCCTTCCTGGGTATAGCTATTCAATCCGCTTTTGGTACCTACCCACAGAGTACCTTTATGGTCCAGCAAGATAGATTGAGCAGTAGTTTGAGAAAGACCTTGTTCAATGGAGAGTTGAGTAAATGAATAATTAACAGTGTGTTCAGAAGAAAATAATTTTACCTCTGCCAACAGAAATAATAGTATGATTAAGGCACGATACATTGTAATTTCATTTTCTGCAAAAATACTTTTTTTTCTTATCATTAAAAATCTGTACCTCATTTTTTCATCAAGTATTCATAAAAAAAGAGAAGATTTTCCCACAAAAAACACTGAAATCTTCTCAATTAGACAAGATTTGACTCAAATTATACGATTTCTGAGTCATTTAAAAAAGAAAAAAAATACGTTTGCGTGTTAATTATTTAAAGTAAATTCTGTGAACCAAAATTAAAGCGTATGAAAAAGGTTATACTTTTATTGTTATCAGTATGTAGTATATTTGCTTGTACTCATACTCCTAGATGGGAATTAGTGTGGGAAGACAACTTTGATGGTACAGAGCCCGACACTACTGTATGGAGCCGCATATCTCGCGGCAAACCGGATTGGCAAAATACCCAGTCGTTTGATGACCGCTGTTATGAAATGCGTGACGGTCTTCTTATCTTAAAAGGCATTATCAATGACAACACAAAGGCAGATACTGCCAAATACCTGACCGGAGGATTATGGACCAAAGACAAACGTGCTTTCCACGGAGGACGTATCGAAGTGCGTGCCAGACTGCACGGGGCAAAGGGAGCGTGGCCTGCCATATGGACATTACCTTATGAAACAAACAAATACTCATGGCCCATG
Organism: Bacteroides sp. f07; assembly: GCF_042854785.1. NCBI lineage: Bacteria > Pseudomonadati > Bacteroidota > Bacteroidia > Bacteroidales > Bacteroidaceae > Bacteroides > Bacteroides sp. f07. The sequence goes on from NZ_BAABXI010000001.1 coordinate 3,473,423, forward strand.
GGAGGAGAAGTGGACATTATGGAACGTCTGAACCATGACTCTATTGTCTACCAAACTGTACACTCGCACTATACCTATACACTAGGAATAGAAAATAACCCGAAACACGGAAGTACTATATCCATCAATCCCGAAGACTTCAATGTATATGGGGTGGATTTTTGGCCGGACAGTCTGGTGTTCCATGTCAACGGAAAGCGCAACTTTGTTTATCCCCGGATTGAAACCGAACAGGAAGGACAATTTCCTTTCAATATTCCTCAATATCTATTAATTGACATGCAGCTAGGAGGCACGTGGGTTGGTACGGTAGATCCAGCCGACTTGCCCGTAGAGATGGAAGTGGACTGGGTGCGCCATTATCAATGGAAATAAACACACACTGATATCTTTTAGTTATGAAAACATCAGTATTAAACAATAAAGAACCTATTAACTTAGTTAAATTTAAAATTATGAATGGACAAAAGCGAAATTTATTCCGTATGTTTTTAGCAGGCGTCCTCATGCTGTTATCTTTTACAGCATATGCACAGGAACGCACAGTGACAGGTAAGGTGTACGATGCAGCAGGCGAACCTATCATAGGAGCCAGCGTAGTGATTCAAGGTACAACACAAGGAACTATAACCGATATAGACGGTGCTTTTCAGTTGAAAGTACAACCTTCACAAACGTTGGTTGTTAGTTTTTTGGGATATAAAGATGTAATCCTCCCCGTAGGAAACAAAAACGATTTTAAGGTAACTCTGGAGGAAGACTCCAAAAAACTTGACGAAGTGGTTGTGGTGGGATATGCTACCCAAAAGAAAGTGAATCTTACCGGTTCTGTAGCTTCAGTATCCTCCAAAGACATTCAGGATATTCCAGTGGCTAACACAGCTACTTTGCTGCAAGGCCGTTTGCCAGGATTAGTACTGACTCAGAACGGCGCACAAGCCGGTAATGACAATCCGGAAATAAGGATTCGTGGTATTGGTACTTTTGGCAACAACAATCCGATGGTATTAATTGACGGCGTAGAGGGCAGCCTTTCACAAATATCCGAAATCCCCTCTGCGGATATCGACAATATCTCCGTATTGAAAGATGCAGCATCCGCGGCCATCTACGGTGTGCGTGCTGCCAATGGTGTGATATTGATTACCACCAAGCGCGGACAAGCTTCCAGCAGAGTAAAAGTATCCTACTCGGGAAGCTATACATTACAGACCCCAGGTATCGTTCCTGACTATGTAGACAGTTATAACTGGGCTTTAATGAGAAACGAAGTAAACCCTGATACTTTCTCACCGGAAGCTCTACAAAGACTGAAAGACGGTTCGGATCCCGACCATTATGCAAACACCAATTGGCTGGACGCTGTATTGCGCAATGCCAGCATGCACCAACACCATTTATCAGTGTCGGGAGGTAGTGAAAACACGCACTTCATGACCTCAGTAGCATACTCCAACCAAGAGGGTATCATGATGAAAACAGGAGTAGAACGTTTCTCTTTCCGTTCAAACCTTGACACTCGCTACAAACGTTTCACATTCGGGCTGAACTTGTCCGGTAACAAAAACAACGTAACAGCTCCTGCTGTTGCACCTTCGGGTGAAGGCGGTATCATGCGTTTTGTCTCCTGGTTCACTCGTCCTACCGTGCCAGTAATGTACTCCAACGGACATTATGGCTATGTAGACGGTTCGTCAATGAGTGCTGAAATGGTGAAAAACCCCGTAGAGTTGATGTCCTTGGGACATCGCAGCAACGAATATTGGCGTTTCAACGGTAAGGCATTTGCCGGCATTGAACTGTGGGACGGATTGAAGTTCCAGACAAGTCTTGCTTATGCTTTCGACCTGAATGCGACTAAGTCTTACACCCCCAAATCTCCTGCCCGCTATGATGCGGATGGAAACATCGTAAAAGCGGCAGGAGAAACTAATAAGGAAGAGGATTATTGGTACCGTAACGCAACATGGACAAACGAAAACTTGCTGACTTATAACAAGCAATTCAACAAACACAACATCAATGTATTGTTGGGACATTCGGTCATCGGTTCACGTTTTTACAAAACAACGGCCTCCATACAGGGTTTCCCAACCGAGAATATTTATGAGCTCAAAGGAGGTACAATCAATCCGGGAGCAACAGGAGAATCCGAAGAATATAAGCTTCAATCATTCTTCGGCCGTGTAAATTACAGTTATGATGACCGATATTTATTCGAATTCAATATCCGTCATGACGGTTCCTCACGTATGCCTAAAGCCAATCGTTATGCCACATTCCCTTCATTGTCTGCTGGATGGGTATTCTCGAACGAAGGGTTTATGAAGGACTATAGAAACTTCTCCCTCGGAAAGTTGCGTCTGTCATGGGGTAAATTAGGAAATCAGGAAATCGGCAACTACGCTTATGCAGCTACTTTGGGTGCAAGCGGAAACTACTTTTTCGACCAAAGTAAAGACAAGCAGGCGGGTATGGTACAGACATCCGTCCCCAATGAAAACATTAAATGGGAAACAACCCGTTCTGTAAACGTCGCTCTCGACCTTGGATTCTTCAACAACAGGATACAGACCACCTTCGAGTGGTTTGACAAAAAAACTTCCGATATCTTGATGCAGTTGGCTATGCCCGGCATTTTCCTGGGTTCTCTCTCCGCTCCTTATCAGAATGTGGGTGCAGTCCGTAACCGTGGTTGGGAATGGACTGTAAATTACTCCGACAGCAAAGGTGACTGGGCTTGGAATGTCGGTTTCAACCTGTCACACGTAAAGAATGAAATCCTTGAAATGGGGGAATTGGAAGAAAAAATTGACGGCAATACAATCAACCGTATCGGCAACCCTATCGGCGCTTATTTCGGATATAAGGCAATAGGTATCTATCGTACGGAAGCCGACTTGCAACGTACCAATTCGAAGGGTGAAGTTATCAAACAAAACGGTGTGGCTCCCAAATTAGGCGATATCATGTATGCCGACTTGGATGACAACGGTAACATTACTCCTGAAGATCGCGACATTATAGGTAATCCGTTCCCTAAATATTCTTATAGTTTCAATCTAGGTGCATCTTGGAAAAACTTCGACTTGTCTACTTTCTGGCAAGGAGTGGGAGGTATCTACCGCTACAGTTGGGAGACTTCTACCGACATTCGTGGTAACCTTACCAACCGTTGGGTGAACCGTTATTCGGCTGACAACATAAACGCTCCCATGCCTGCATTAGGAAACACCATGAACGATTCTTATTCTTCATTCTGGCTTGAAAAATCGAATTACCTGCGTCTGAAGAATCTGGAATTCGGCTATACTTTCCGCCAGACCGAACTTGCCAAAGTCGGTATTTCCAGCATCCGAGTTTACTTTGCCGGAAGCAACCTGTTGACATTCACACCTTTGAAGAACTGGGACCCGGAAAAGTCATCGGGTGATACAAGAAATGACGTACATCCCAATATGCGTACTTATTCATTTGGATTAAACATTCAATTCTAATTACAAGGAGGATACATATTATGATTAAGAATACAAAAAATATATGCAGAGTTTTACTATTATCCGGAATGTTATTATCTGCCGGCGCATGTTCGGACAGTTTTCTACAGACAGATTCTCCGAACCAGCCTTCCCAAACGACCTATTGGCAAACCGAATCGGATGCATTGATGGCACTGACCGCTTGCTATGACGCCATGCAGAGCCAGAACTTATATGATGACAATATTGACGGCTGGAAATTCGGATTCCTAGGACGCGAAACCAGCACAGACAATGGCGATCACACATGGGGCAACTGGATGTTGGGCAGTTCCATTTCACAATGCACTTCAGCTACCACCGATGAGTGTTTCTCAATGTACTGGAACGCTAATTATGAAGTTATCAAACGATGCAATATGTTAGTGGAAAACGTAGAACGCATACCAATGGAACAAGAAAAGATAGAAGCATACAAAGCGGAAGCAATAGCATTGCGCGCCCTGATGTATTGCAATCTGACTTCCGTTTTCCGCGATGTACCCTATCTGACAAAACCTCTCACTCTGGCAGAATCCCAAGCAGCCAAGACAGAACGCAGCCAGATTATCCCTTCCTTACTGGAAGATTTGAAAACATGGATTCCCAAGCTCCCCGTGATAGGAAAAGCGCAGACAGGACGTCTGACTCAAGAAGCGGCTTATGCCATTATGGGACGAATAGCCCTCTTCAATCAGCATTGGGACGAGGCTATAAATGCCTACAAGAACGTAGTTGGCAAAGTACAACTTTTCAAAGCGGGCGACGGCAGCGACCCGGCAGCTAACTTTGCAGATTTATTCAAGGAAGCCAATGAAACAGCCGGAGAAGTGTTACTGAGTGTTCACTACAAAGGTCCGGGATTGGGTGAAGGCAATTGTTTTGGAGTTTGCTGGTCTGCTCCGATGAATGCTATCGAAGGTTCGATGAATTTATGCGATGATTTTTATTGCACGGACGGATTGCCTATTGACAAATCTCCTTTATTTAGGGGTAATCCGGACAAAGGAGCGCATACAAAAGAGAATCCGGATATGGGACGTTATGAGAATCGCGACCCTCGTCTGAAAGCAACATTGATGCTACCGGGTATGGAATGGAACGGAAAGTTGTACACTAATAACTTACCGGCCAGCTCTACATGTTGTATTCGCAAATGGTTTACTCCCGAAAATACAGCAAACGAATATGACGGTAGCCTTGATTTCTATGTCATCCGTTATGCAGAGGTGTTATTGTCGCTCTCTGAAGCTATGATTGAAAAAGGCGGTTACTCCCAAGCGGAAGTTACCCAATATATCAATGAAGTCCGTGACCGCGTAGGCATGCCTGCCGTGGAAGAAGTAGAAGGAATCAATCTGAAACAAGAAGAGCTACGCTCCATTGTACGCCATGAGCGCCGTGTGGAACTTGCCTTTGAAGATTTACGTTTTGCCGACCTTTATCGCTGGAAAGATTTTGAGAATGCTCAGAAACGTATGCAGGAAGACAAGTCATTCTATGGCTTCGGAGTAGTCGAACGCGGTAATCTGCGTGGAGCACAGGATTTGGTATGGCCTATCCCACAAAGCGAGATTGACACAAACCCGATGTTGGAACAGCACAGTGAATGGAAATAATACTGCCTGATTATTGCAGTATATAAACAAAGAGTAAGCATGAAGCCGGAATAAATTGTGGCTTCGTGCTTACTCTTTGTTTATATACTGCGCAGACATTTACTTGTTTCAAAAATGTCTTTCTGTCATACAAAAAAACGGTACCTCGATTCACATCGCAGCACCGTCACAACACAAACACAAAATAAAACACGACAAAACTACTATGCAATCTTCCTGTTATGCCGGGGAGGCATATTCGCTGACTTGTATATATTCGCATACCAACAAGCAACTATCAGGCGATTTGCATATATAAAACATTCCATTTTCGTTTTTGTTCATGAAAAAGATGTCTTATACTTATTTTTTCTCCTTGTAATCTTTCAGAAAACCTTCCATCAGCCATTTAGCCAATGCCTGCCGATTGGAATTTATCACCAACCGGCGCTGGTCGAAGGTGTTTTGTATATTACCCAGTTCCACAAAAACGGAAGCGGGAGTAGTATGTGAAAGCACATACAGATTGCGTCCGTTCACTGTCCCGGAAAATCCCCGGTTCGGCTGATGTTTTCCGTATTTTGATTCAAATGTGTCTTTCATATTATTCGCCAGACGTTTACTTTCCGCTTTCTTGTTCGAATGATAGAAAAAGACATCTGTCTGTTTTCCTTTGCTACGGCTGTCTATATGGATAAAGATTGCCCGGCAGTAGGAGTAATTCTTACGGTCTTTCTGGTAAAGGGTATTTATCTTATTGCAACGTTGCTGAAGGCGCTGTACCTGATTTAACGGAATCGGATCGCCCATGCAAGTCTCCCGTTTGCTGTTCGACAGATATGAATCATCACGGATACCGTCTTTAGCATCTTGAATGATAATACGGACTTCCGCTCCTTCCTGCATCAGGTTACGCGCCAGACGAAGGGCGATGTCATAAGCATATTCGTCTTCGTGAAGTTCGTGCTTCCCCACGCGTCCGATAGCTCCGGGGTCGGGTCCGCCATGTCCGCTGACGACATAAAAGCAAGCACCTGCAAGACGGTTGGAAGTGACTTTGACATTTGCCAGTTCCTTTCCGAACAGGGGTTCGTTGATAGTAGTTCCTATTTTCGTCGTTTTGGCTTTCGAGGATTTCTGTTGGATTCCTGCACCTTTAGCGGTTGTATTTTTAGCCTCTGTATTTCCGGTGGAAGTTCCCGACGATTTCTTTACCGGTGGAATGACGTAGGTAACACCCACTTTTAAGACATTATTCTTTCCCAGTTTCTGCTTGTTCAGTTCGATAAAGTCATCATAATATTTCTTCGGAGAGCGGTTGTGTCTCAACAGGAAAGAAGAGATACCTTCTCCCGACTTCGGAGTAGCCTTCTGCTGCGCCCAAAGTGGCGTACCCGAAAAAAGAAAAATTAAGAATAAAAGAATATAGAGTTTATTTTTCATATCTACACAATTATCTCCTTCACATGAGTATCATTTCACTCATAAACAGGACAAAAATACAATTATTTTCCCTACTTTTGCGCCATTAAAACATTTTTTGAAATAAATCATTAAAACCAAATAACATTATGGCAAAACAATTCAAACCCGAAACCCTGTGCGTACAGGCAGGGTGGACGCCTAAAAAGGGCGAACCACGCGTATTGCCCATCTATCAAAGTACAACTTTCAAATACGATACCAGCGAGCAAATGGCACGTCTTTTCGATTTGGAAGACAGCGGTTACTTCTATACCCGCCTGCAAAACCCTACGAATGACGCTGTTGCCGCCAAAATTGCCGCTCTCGAAGGTGGTGTAGCCGCCATGCTGACTTCCAGCGGTCAGGCTGCCAACTTCTATGCTATCTTTAATATCTGCCAGGCAGGTGACCATTTCGTTTGCTCTTCCGCTATCTACGGTGGTACTTTCAACCTGTTCGGCGTAACTATGAAGAAACTTGGCATTGACGTCACTTTCGTCAGCCCGGATGCCAGCGAAGAAGAAATCTCCGCAGCTTTCCAGCCTAATACAAAGGCATTGTTCGGTGAAACAATATCCAATCCTTCTCTCGAAGTGCTGGACATTGAAAAATTTGCCCGTATTGCACACAGTCACGGTGTTCCTTTGATTGTTGACAATACTTTCCCGACTCCGATTAACTGCCGCCCGTTCGAATGGGGAGCGGACATCGTTGTTCACTCCACTACCAAATATATGGACGGACACGCTACCAGCGTAGGCGGCTGTATCGTAGATAGCGGCAACTTCGACTGGGATGCTCATGCCGATAAATTTCCCGGACTTTGCACACCGGACGAGTCTTATCACGGACTGACTTATACAAAAGCATTCGGCAAAGGTGCTTATATCACTAAGGCTACTGCACAATTAATGCGTGACCTCGGCAGTATCCAAAGCCCGCAAAACGCTTTCTTACTGAACCTGGGACTTGAAACGCTTCACTTACGTATGCCTCAGCATTGCAGTAACGCACAGAAAGTAGCCGAATATCTATCCAAGAACGAGAAGGTAGCCTGGGTAAACTACTGCGGACTGCCGGATAATAAATATTACGCTTTAGCACAGAAATATATGCCGAACGGTTCCTGCGGAGTTATCTCTTTCGGTCTGAAAGGCGGACGCGATGTATCTATCAAATTTATGGATTCATTGGAATTTATCGCTATCGTTACTCATGTAGCGGATGCACGTAGTTGTGTGCTTCACCCGGCAAGCCATACGCACCGTCAGTTGTCGGACGAACAGCTTATGGAAGCAGGAGTACGCCCGGACTTGATTCGTTTGTCGGTAGGTATCGAAAATGCGGATGATATTATCGCAGATATCGAACAGGCACTGAATGCATAAAGACTGATTATTAAAGTATTACATCATACAAAAAGAGACTGAACTCAATATGCATTTGAGTTCAGTCTCTTTTTGTATGATGACAAAGCGACGGAAATACGTATCCGCGCTTTGCAATGATTCTATAATTCTGCTGGTCTGATTCCGGAAGAACTCGCCAACACTACATAAAGCACTTTTACGTTCTCTTCTTCCGGTAAGGAGACTCCATCCCAATAGCGAGAATCCGTAACCTGTTCCATCCAATAATATCTTGTGGGTCCTATATCCCTAGTAGAAGGCTGACGAACAAATGAAGGCTCAAAATAGAATTTATGTAATAATTTATCAGCACCATTCTGATGCTGATAGAAAGAGAAAGCCAACTCTGGTTTGCCAGTTTCCAATTCCTCATCAAGGCTTACTTCATAAGTACCTTCGACACGTATTCTCCCATCAATATCCTTCAATTTAAAACTCCCCTTGCCCTCTTGCAGGAAACTATTCACATCATCCGGTTGCATGATACAGACATCCTGTTCCTTCAAAAATGAATATGATTCCAACATTACCTCATTCAACAACTTCAATAGTTCTTTATTTTCCTCCGCTCCTGATGTCAAAAGCTCATTACCCACACTTATAGCAAAACCTGACCAGTTCATTCCACAGTAGAAAGTCGCCACTCCATATGAAACCGTAACAGGCAGAACAACGCTATTCCCTTTCTTATCACTGACAGTAACAGCGGCCTTTCCTTTTTTACCATGTGAACTTATCAATAATCGGTCATTGCTGACAGTTGCCGTCACAATAGTTTCATCCGAACTCTGTGCAGAGTAACCGCCTTTTCCATTAGCAATTCCAATATCTTCCGTTCCCCGTCCGTTGAGATACAAAGTTGTAGAAGAAATCGTGTTCGTACAAGTTCCCGGTTCATTGATAAGTTGTGAACCGCTGAATAAAATAATCTCTGCATCATCCTGACAAGCAGACATACAGAATGTCATAACAGACAAAAGAAAGAAGCCCAGTAAAGTTTTTGTTTTCATGTTTTCAGTTATAAGTTTGTCTTTTTTATATTGTTTTGCAAAGATATTAAAGTATTATGTAAAAAAGAATCCTTTATTAAGAAAATACATAATAAAAAAGGTGCGCCTTCGATAACTCTCAGACGCACCTCCACACTTCATACACAAACATTAAATTTATCAGGCTCCAGGTGCTCGTCTATATAGCGGATGCCCTCTACCTTAAAAAGCCCCCGCAAAAGCGTATAGTTCAGCATCCGTTGTACCAGATACGGAGTACCTTGCAGACAACTCTGATAGATTACCTCCTGCAAATCAGGCGCAAAACGATCCGGGTCGACTCCCGGAAGCAAATAACCGCAAATCTTGCAGTGCGTCAGTACATCAATAAGCTGCTGTAACCAGAAAGCCTCTTCCCGCTCAAAAGAAGAACGGTATTCTGTATCTGCGGCAATATCCAGCAGTAAGGTTTTACCCAGCGAATGCAGCAGAGTAAGGTATCCGTTCACTGTTATGAAAAGTAAGTCCATACACGAACTGTCCATTCGTACCTGCTTTTGCTGCACATGACTTCTTATCTCATTGGCAAAATCTGAAAGACAAATACGAAACAGACAAGTCTTGCTGGGGAAGAGTTTGTAAAGCGTGCGCTTCGACATCTTCAGCCCCTTGGCTATATCATCCATAGTCAGTCCGCCGGCACCGTGCAGGTACATTTCCCGCTTGGTGTAGTCGAGTATCCTACCTCGCAGTGCTTCAGGATTCATACATACCTCCTTACATTCTGCCGCCGCCCAGAGCCTGATACAGAGTAATCACGCCCTGGATTTCGGTGAAGCGGTTCGCCACTTGTGAAAGTTGCGCACTCAACAGCGTTTGCTGCGCTGTCAATACTTCCAGATAGGTAGTGCTGCCATGCTTCATCAAAAGACTGGTGCTCCGGGCAGCCGTTTGCAGAGAAGTAACCTGCTTGTCATAGTAAGCAGCTTTCTCACGGGCAGTCTGATACTGTACCAATGCTTCATTTACTTCCACGCCTGCATTCAGCAATGTCTGTTCAAAGCTGAGACGGGCTTCTTCCTGTTGCGCTTTCGCTATTTTCAACTGGGCGATGTTAATACCTTTATTAAACAAAGGTTGCGTCAGGGAAGCTATCGCAGAAGCGACAAACTTGCCCGGGTTGATAATCATGCTTCCGGCACTGTTAGTCCAACCGGCACTACCACTCAACGTAATGGAAGGATAGAAAGCGGCACGGGCTGCATTCGTCGTATAGAACGCCTGCGCCAAAGAGAACTCTGCACTACGCACGTCAGGACGGTTGGAAAGCATCTGCAAAGGAATACCTACGGAAAAATTCTCCGGCAATTGCTGATTAGCCAGTTTTCCCCGTTGTATTTCGTGGGGAGTTTCCGCCAATAACAGAGCCAGTGAGTTCTGCGCCTGATTCACTTGTTCTTTCAGACTGAGAACCGTCGTACATATATTATAATAGGTAGCCTCGGTCTGCGCCAACCCGGCTTCGTTCATCATACCGGCGTTCTTCATGGCACGGGCGGTTTTCACGCTCTCTTTCCAGGCAGCTTCGGTAGCCACGGAAATCTCGTATTGGGAATCGAGCATCAACAATGTATAATAGGTATTCGCTACGGCAGCTACCAACTGCGTTTTCACGGCTTGTTCATACTCCTTGCTCTGTTCGTAAGCTGCTTTCGCACGACGTTTGGCAGTGGTCACCTTTCCGAAGATATCCAGTTCCCAAGAAGCGGTCACCGGCAACGAATAGGTCTGCGCAGCCTTGCCACGGTCGAAGCTGCTTATAGCTCCTTCCGGTGCAAGAAACAGGGAAGGGAGATAAGACAGTTTGGACGTCATCAGAGCGGCTTCCGACTCTTTGACACGCAAATGCGCCGTCTGCATATCCGTATTCCGTACCAGAGCCGAATCAATCAGGTTCTGCAAGTACGGGTCGGTGAACACTTCCCGCCAGGAAAGGTTACCGAAGTTTGCCGTATCGGTGGCAGCGAGGGATTCGCTGCCGTAAAGCCCTTCGGGGACTTCCGATACCGGTTTGTATTTATTGTAGATACCGCAACTGCTCAATACAAGCGTTGCTGCGGATAAGATTATTATTTTTCTCATTATCAATTATTTTTTCCAGCTTTAGACTTTTCTTCTTCACTTATCTTGATTTCCTCTTCAATCTGCCAGTCCTCGGTAGGCATGCTCTGCACCGGACGCAAGCGTTCCTGCAACCATTGGAAAGCGATAAACAGGGTAGGCACAATGAAAAGCAGTGCCAGCGTTCCGATAGTCATACCACCGACTACACCCGTACCCAGAGAACGGTTACCGTTCGCCCCTACTCCACTGGACATCATCAACGGGAACAGACCGAAAATCATTGTCAAAGCCGTCATCAGAATCGGACGCAGACGGGCTTTAGCCGCACTTACAGCAGAAGCAATCAGTCCCATACCGGCCTTACGGCGTTCGGCTGCATACTCGGTCAGCAAGATGGCCGTTTTCGCGAGCAGACCAATCAACATAATCAAACCTGTCTGCAGATAGATATTATTCTCCAACCCGAACATCCAGGCGAAGAGGAAGCTACCCATCAATCCGCAAGGTACGCTCAACAGAACGGCAAAGGGAATGATAAAGCTCTCGTACAGCGCACTCAGGATAAGGTAAATCATCAGGAAGCAGATACCGAAGATAATCATCGTCGTACCGCTCTGCTGGTTTTCCTCACGGGTGATGCCGCCGTAATCATAGCCGTATCCTTTCGGAAGTGCCTGTTCGGCAGTTTCCTGTACCGCCTTGATAGCGTCTCCGGTACTGTATCCGTCTGCAGGCATGGCATTCACCGCAATGGAGTTGTACATATTGAAGCGGCTCAACGATTCCGCACCATAGCTGCGAGTCAACGTTACAAACTGGCTCAACGGAGCCATTTCCCCATTAGACATACGTACAAACGCATTATCCAGTGAATTTTCGTCCAAACGGAACATCGGGTCTGCCTGAATCATTACTCTATACACTTTGGAGAAACGGTTGAAATTGGACACATACTGACCGCCGTAATAACCGGACAAAGTACTCAACACCGCATTCGGCGTAATTCCGGCACGCTTACATTTGGCAGCATCCACCTCTACCGTCCACTGCGGATAACGCACGTCGAACGTAGAATATGCCATTGCAATCTCCGGACGCTGATTCAGTGCACCCAGATATTGCTGGGTAGTCGTAAAGAAGTCGTTTACATCACTGCCCATTTTATCCTGCATATGAAGTTCCAGCGCATTCCCCATACCATATCCCGGAATCATACCCGGAGAAATGGCAAAGACACTCGCATCCTTAATATCAGCCGTGCGACCGTACACCTGACCGATGACTGCCTGCACATTATCTTCATCATTCGGACGTTCGTCCCATGGTTTCAACTTCAGAATCAACATACCGAACGAGCTTCCCTGTCCTGCCAGCAATCCGTAACCAGACACTTTCTGCACGTGCTTAACCTGCGGAATATCCATCACTCGTTTTTCAATGCGTTCCATCACTTCGTCAGTAGTCGCCAGCGAGCTACCCGCCGCCGTACTTACATTGACAAATACCACGCCCTGGTCTTCGTCCGGCACCAGACTGGTCTTGGTCGTATTCATCAGGAATACCAGCAACACCACGGAACAAGCAAGCAACGACCATGCCAGCCACCTGCGTTTGATAAAGACCAATACGATATTCTTATATTTCTCTATCAGTATATCAAAAGCCGAATTGAAAGCCTTACGGAAGCGTGCCGCAAAATTATTCTTCTGCGTACCGTCTTCATTAATATAGGGTTTCAGCAACAGGGCACACAACGCCGGACTCAACGTCAACGCATTGACAGCCGAAATACCTACGGCAACCGCCATTGTCAGACCGAACTGCGTATAGAACGTACCAGAAGTACCGCCCATGAAAGACACCGGAATAAATACCGCCATAAACACCAGAGATGAGGTGATTACCGCATTGCTGATACCTTTCATTGCATCGATACTTGCCATATAGGATGACCTGTACCCCACGTCGAAGCGTGCCTGCACCGCCTCGACGACAATAATGGCATCATCCACCACCGTACCGATGACGAGCACTAACGCAAAGAGCGTCAACAGGTTGATACTGAATCCCGCTATCGCCATGAAAGCGAACGTACCGATAAGCGAGACAATCACTCCCACCAAAGGAATCAGCGTAGACCGGAAGTCCTGCAAGAACACATATACCACCAGGATAACCAAGATGATAGCTTCAATCAACGTCTTCACGACTTCATGGATAGAAGCGAAAAGGAAGTCGTTCGAGCTCATCATCTGCGTCAGTTTCACCCCTTTCGGAAGATCTTTGCGGGCTTCTTCGAGAAATTTATCAATGTTCTGGTTTACTTCGGTCGCATTGGAGCCTGCCGTCTGGAACACCATGCACGAAATACCCGGATGACCGTCCATACCACCATGATAAGCATAGCTGTCCTGTCCCAGTTGTATCTCGGCAATGTCCTTCAGTTTCAGGACTTCTCCATTGTCAGTAGAGCGGATGACGATTTCCCCAAATTCTTCGGGGGTAATCAGACGTCCTTTATATTTCATCGTGTATTGATAAGTCTCGTTGGAGTTTTCACCGAACGAACCGGTTGCCGATTCAATATTCTGTTCGGCAAGCACACCGGTGATGTCAGACGGAATCAGCTTGTATTGAGCCATCACGTCCGGCTTCATCCATACACGCATACTATACTCACCGCCCATAATCATCAGGTCGCCCACACCCGAAATACGGAGAATCTCCGGTTTCAGATTGATGCTGATATAGTTGGAAAGGAAGTTTTCATCATAACTGTCGTCCGGGCTTGAAAGCGAGAACATCTGCAAGATACTCGTCTGACGTTTGGAAGTGGTCACACCGACCTGGGTAACTTCCGCCGGAAGCTGTCCCGTAGCCCGCGACACGCGATTCTGCACGTTGACGGCTGCCATGTCCGGGTCTGTCCCCTGTTTGAAGTACACGGTAATGCTCACCGTACCTGCATTGGTAGCGGTAGAAGTCATATACGTCATATCTTCCACACCGTTGATAGCCTCTTCCAACGGTGCTATTACACTCTTCTGTAAAGTTTCCGCACTGGCACCATAATAAGTGGTACTCACCATAATGGTAGGCGGGGCAATATCCGGATATTGCTCAACGGGCAGACTGAACAGCCCGATGATACCCACAACGACAATCGTGATAGAAATGACTGCCGATAATACGGGGCGTTCAATAAAGGTTCTTAAATTCATGGATGATTCCTCCTTTGTTTAATTTTCAGTAGTAGTTGTTGCAGGTGCCGCAGCGCTCTTTGCCTTGATAGGCGTGCCTTCACGAAGCAATCCTACACCTTCCGCAACAATCACGTCGCCGGGAACCAATCCCTCGTCTACAATAAATTCACGGCCGCCGTTCACACGAGTCACTTGTACCAGATTCGATTGGGCCTTACCGTCTACTACCTTATATACATATCTCTTATCCTGAATCTCAAAAGTAGCGCCTTGCGGAATTACCAACGCTCCCGCTTTCCGAACAGGAATAATCACATTTCCCGCACCGCCGCTATGCAACAATCCTTCCTTGTTGGGGAATACGGCACGCAGGCTGACAGTACCTGTCGAGCGGTCGATAACCCCGCTGATAGATTCGATTTGCCCCTGTTCGGGATAAGCCGATTTGTCATTCAGTTGCAAGTCGATAGCAGGCATGCTTTTCAACGCTTCCTCTTTCGAGCCATACTGGCGGATAAGTCCCAGTAACTGGTTTTCCGTCATTGAAAAATAAACGTACATATCCGAATTGTCGGAAACCGTAGTCAACGGTTCGGGGAGGCTGGAGCTTACCAATGCCCCAACACGGTAAGGCAATGTGCCTACCACTCCGTCCGCCGGACTTTTCACTACCGTATAAGAAAGATTGTTACGGGCGCTCACTTCCTGCGCTTTTGCCTGTGCCAGTTGTGCTTTGGCAGACAGGAGAGAATTCTTCGCCGTATTGAGGTCGAAAGAGGAAACTACGTTTTCCTTATACAGTTCCTCTTTACTGTTATAAGTCAACTGTGCCGTAGCAAGAGAAGCCTCGGCAGCTTCTACATTGGCTACCGCCGTCTGCCAGGCAGCTTCATACGGCACCTGATCAATGATGAACAATGTCTGTCCGTTCTTCACACGCTGTCCTTCCGTCACACAGACTTTTGTCAGCGTACCGCCTACCTGCGGATAGATATCAATATCCTGACGTCCGCGGATAGTCGCCGAGTACGTGCTCGAAATCATCCGATCGGTCGGAGAAACGGTCATTACTTCATATCCTGTTTCCATTTGTGCCGGTGGAGCTTGTTTACAGCCTGTCGCAACAACCAGACAGCAGAGTAACAATAGTCCCTGCTTCACTTTACTAATCTTTTTACTCATTGTATTACCTATTATTTTTTTGAACGCGGCAAAGGTAGACTCTTTTCTTCATAGAAAACTGGTCATAGTGTTTTGAGTTTTGTTCATTTTCGGAACATCAAAGCTAATATTTAGTAAAAATGTTCTATTTTTGCCGCCTAAACAAGAATTGTATATGAAAAAGAGAGAATCCATACTAGCCGTACTCCAAGAAGATTTTGTGGCAGGAGTCGACGAGGATCTGTCACCTATCATGCATCACCTGTGGAAACTGGAAGGGGGAGCTATCTACTTCTGCCGGAGCGGGTGGGCGCATGCCACGATTGACTTGAAAGATTATGAAATCGTAAAAAATACCCAAGTAGTGCTCTTGCCGGGAACCATTATCCGCATCAACGGCACCAGCAGTGATTTCAGTGCTTCTTTCTTCGGTTTCCCAAAAGAAATGTTCCGGGAAGCCTGTCTCCGGTTCGAACCTATCTTTTTCCGGTTTATTAAGGAAAAACCGTGCTATGTGCTCCCCAAAGAAAATACCGGAGCTATCAAAGGGCTTATCCATGCGACAACGGCTATCTACAACGACCGCAAAAACCGTTTCCGAAGCCAGATAGCCAAGAATCATCTCCAGTCGTTCATGCTGGATATTTATGATAAGTGTTACCGTTATTTCGACAGACAGGAAATAGAAGGAGGAAGCCGCCAGGATGAAATTTTCAAGAATTTCATCGCATTGGTACACGAGAATTGTATCTCCCAGCGGGAAGTCGGTTTCTACGCCAACAAGCTCTGTATTTCCACCAAATACCTGACGGGTATCTGCCGCAGCGTAACGGGTGAACCCGCCAAGAAGATTATCGATGACTTCGCCATTCTTGAAATAAAGGTACTGCTTCAATCCGGCGAAATGACGATACAAGGAATAGCGGATAAACTCGGTTTCCCCGACCAGTCTTATTTAGGAAGATACTTCAAACGGCACGAAGGAATATCTCCGAAAGAGTATCAGAGCAAGTACTCGATATAAAACAGAATTAAATTCCACATACCGCTACTTTCACCATTGTCCGCCGTATTGCCCACAACGCGCACAGCAGTGAACAGACAGCACATACTACAAATGTCACTCCGGTAGATAAAAGTATATTCCCCAGTCCTACCAACGGAGAGACGATTCCGCCCGAAGCGAAGCAGAGAGCACCCAGCAAAGCGGAAGCTGCCCCGGCGTAGCGGCGTTCGCAATCCATAGCCAAAGTAGTGGAAGCAGTGAAGGTCAGCCCCATCATAAACAGCAGTGCAAACATAAGCAGTTCATACGTCCAAAAGCCACATCCGCCATACAATGCTATCATCATGCAGACCGACAGAACCAGCATGCCGATACATCCGGTCAGTGTTCCATTCTCCGTCCGCCGGAATTTCACTGAAAGGGCTGCCGCCACTCCGATAGCTACTGCATTCACCGCAAAGCAAATACTAAAAGCGAATGGAGAAAATCCGTAATGTTGCTGTACAATGAATGGCGAAGAAGCGATGTAGGCAAACAGGATGCCTTGCGCAAAAGCGAGCTGCAGCACATAAAGTATATACCGACGGTTATGGACAATGACGCCAAAACTACGGAAAGTGGAAACGACTCCTGCCTTTGAACGTTTCTCTATAGGCAACGATTCTTTAAAACGGATACAGCCAATGCCAAGTACGATACCGATAAACAGTAATATCACAAAAATGCCCTGCCAACCAACGCTTCCGGTCAGCAGTCCGCCAATGACCGGGGCAGCGACAGGGGCAACTCCGTTTATCGCTCCGATAACAGCCAGCATCTTAGCCAGTTCCTTTCCCGAAAACTTGTCCGTTGCCACCGAACGGGAAATAACGATTCCCCCCGCTCCTGCTATACCTTGTATGAACCTTAAAGTGACAAACGAATAAATGTCCGGTGCAAAAAGGCAGAATATGGTGGAGAGAACGAACAGCACCATTGAAGCCAACAACAACGGACGTCTGCCGTACTTATCACTAAGCGGGCCGAAAAAGATTTGTCCGGCCGCCAGTCCTATCATACTGGTAGTAAGTCCCATTTGCACCATTGGCAGGCTTGCAGAAAAATAGTCCGCCATCACCGGCAGACTAGGTAAATACATATCCGTTACAAAAGGTCCGAACGCTGATAACATTCCTAACAGTATCAGCAAAAACACCTTTGAGTTCTCCTTATTTATTGCATTCATAATCAATTGTTTTTTTAATCGGAGACAAAGGTAAAGCATTTGTTCTGCCCGCTTATAGACTAATTCCGAACAAAACAGGGCTTTTTCAGAACAGACGTATTAATAAGTACTTCTTTCACCTGTAAGTTGTACTTGTTCCTATTAGTTTAAGTACATCATATACAGTATTCATGTACTTGGTTACAATGATTCTTGTACATCTTTCCCTCTTTTCTTCTACATGATATCCCCAAAAGGATTCGTTAAAAAATATTATATTTACGCATATACAAGGTCACAACTTAGCTATTTTTTTTCATAATTTTGCAAATCGAAAATAGAAAAGCAGGTATCAAGATGAAACTAAAGCATTATCAAATAGCCACTCGTTATAAAAACAAAATGGATGACTTCCACGGTTGGGGTGTAGCTGTACAGATTTGATAATTTCCAAAAGAACTACTCGCCATGATGCGAAATGCCACCTCACCGGAAATGGCATGATACAAGAGCGCATATTTATCATTATCAATTAAATTTCTTTTCATTTTATGAGCAAAAAAAGATGGCTCATAGTAGCGCTATGCGTAGTACTATGCAGCCAGGGTTCATTTGCCCAAACGCTTAACAGGAAAGTTTTGGGCATCAACGAAATGTTCCGTCTGGCAGACGAGAACAGTCAGAGTATTCAAACGTATAAAACCGGAAAGGAAGCTGCTGATGAGGCCTTGAAAGCTGCCAAGTCACAACGTCTGCCGGACATCGGCGCGTCGCTCTCTTTCAGTTATCTGGGTGACGGATATTTGTGGAACCGTGACTTCAAGAACGGGCAGAACATTCCGATGCCTCATTTTGGCAATAACTTTGCACTGGAAGCACAGCAAGTCATCTATGCAGGTGGAGCTATCAACAGCAGCATTTCACTGGCAGAACTAGGGCAACAAATGGCTGCTTTGGACTGGCAGAAAAACCGCCAGGAAATACGTTTTCTCCTGACCGGCTACTACCTGGATTTATATAAGCTGAATAATCAAGTACAAGTATTACAGAAGAACCTTGATTTGACAGAACAAGTGATTCGCAATATGGAAGCGCGGCGTACACAGGGAACAGCTCTGAAGAATGACATCACCCGTTATGAATTACAAAAGGAAACATTGAAACTGCAACTGGCAAAGGTACAGGATGCGTGCAAAATCATGAACCATCAACTGGTAACGACCCTGCATCTCCCTGCCGGAACGGAAATTATCCCCGACTCAACTTTGCTGGACGAAGAGGTAAAAGCACTGGCGGAAAATGACTGGCAACTGCTGGCTTCACAGAGTAATGTAGGTTTGCAACAAGCCCTACTGGCTGTGAAAATGAACGAGCAAAAGGTGAAGTTGGAACGTTCGGAGTTACTTCCTAAAATTGCGCTTGTAGCCGCCGAGCATTTGGACGGTCCTATCACTATTGAAGTTCCGGTACTCGATAATAACTTTAATTATTGGTATGTAGGAGTAGGAATCAAATACAACCTTTCTTCTTTATTCAAGAGCAACAAGAAAGTGCGCCAGGCCAAACTGAATGTACGCAGGGCACAAGAGGAATATTCTTTAGCACAGGAACAGATAGAGAATGGTGTCCAAGCCAATTACGTCAACTTTCTGACCTCTTTCACAGACCTTCGCACGCAAGAGAAAAGCGTGGAGCTTGCCGACCAAAATTACAGTGTAACCAGCAACCGCTATAAGAACGACCTTGCGCTGCTTACAGATATGCTCGATGCCAGTAATATGAAGCTGAGTGCTGACCTGAACCTGGTCAATGCACGCATCAACGTGATTTACAGTTACTATAAAATGAAATACATTACACATACCCTTTAAAAATATAACAAGATTATGATAGCTAGAAAAACCCAAAAGATTATATACAACATTCTGATTCTTTGTTTTCTCATTGGTGGTGCCACTTATGTTTGTTCCCGGTTCATTCATTTGGGAAATATCGAATATACCGACAATGCACAAGTGAAACAGCATATCACACCTATCAACACCCGTGTACCGGGCTTTATCAAAAAGATATGCTTTGAAGAATACCAGCAGGTACGCAAAGGGGATACGCTCGTTATCATTGAAGGTGCTGAGTTCCGTCTTCGTGTAGCCCAGGCGGAAGCAGACCTGGCAAATGCCACTGCGGGACGCCAAGCAACCACTGCCGGTATCGCCACCACCCAAAACAATCTGAGTGTAAGTGATGCAAGCATTGAAGAAGTACGCGTACAAATGGAGAATGCCAAACGTGAACTGAACCGTTTTGAGAAGTTATTGAAGGAAGATGCTGTGACAAAACAACAGTATGATAATGTACATACAGCTTATGAAGCAGCCAAAGCCCGTTACGAACAAGTGTCACGCGCCAAACAATCCACTTCTTTGGTGAAAAATGAACAGACGCACCGCCTAGGGCAAAACGAAGCAGGTGTCCGCCTGGCAGAAGCAGCATTGGAACTTGCCCGGCTGAATCTTTCGTATACGGTAATCATTGCTCCGTGTGACGGTACAACCGGAAAGAAAGAGATTCTGGAAGGCCAATTGGTACAACCGGGACAGACCATGGTCGATATCGTAGACAGCAGCGACCTGTGGGTAATCGCCAATTATCGAGAAACCCAACTTTCCAATATCAGGGAAGGCGCCGAGGTAGATATGACAGCCGATGCAGCGCCGGGTGTTACTTTCAAAGGGATTGTGGAATCCATTTCCGATGCTACCGGAGCAGCGTTCTCAATGATTCCGCAAGACAATGCGACGGGGAACTTCGTAAAAGTGGAACAACGAATCCCCGTCCGTATCAGTCTGAAAGGGAACAAGCCGGAGGATTTAAAACGCTTGCGTGCCGGATTCAACGTAGAATGTGAGGTGAAATATTAACGTATGGGAGCACCTGTTTTAAATGGGCCTTTCGTGATGCCTATGTTCCGTAGCTTTGTGCCGCGGAAGATGCAACCGTGGATTTATCTGTTCATAGCCGTCACTTTCCAGCTTTCGGGTGGCGTGTATTTGGGAGCCTTGAATCAGATGATTGGTGGCATGGCACTGATGCGTGAGGATATATTGATGTGCTTGTACGCCAATCTCGCAGGCATGGCCATCTATTTCCCTTTGTTGTTCCGTATGAAGTTCCGTTTCACGAATAAGACACTGCTTACATCGGCGGCATTGGGAGTGCTGCTTTGCAACCTGATTGCTCCGCATATTACTTTCCTTCCGCTATTGTGGCTGATATGTTTCATCGAAGGTATATGCAAGATTCAGGGAACCTTTGAATGTATGTCCAACATTCAGTTGTGGATGACCCCCAAACGGGATTTTACCGTTTTCTTTCCCTGGCTTCATATCATTGTACTGGGCAGTATCCAGTTGTCGGACTTGATAACGACTTATTTAATGTATCATTACCATTGGACATACATGAATCTTTTCATTGCAGGATTGATGCTGATAGTCCTGCTGATACAATTCACCTGTGTGAAGCATTTCCGGTTCATGCGTAAGTTTCCCCTGTTCGGTATTGACTGGCTGGGGGCAGCACTTTGGGCAACCTTATTAGCCGAGATAGCTTACCTCTTCAACTACGGCGACTGGTACGACTGGTGGAACAGTCCGGTAATCCGCCAATTGACGATAGCAATCTTTGTCACTTTAGGGTTCTGCATCTGGCGTATGATGACTATCCGCCACCCATTCCTTGAACCTAAGATGTGGAGTTATCGTTACTTTTTACCCTTGTTGGGTTTAGTCACATTGGTGGAAGCTTTTCTCGCAACCGAACACGTTTTAGAGGAAGTCTTTTATGAAGAGGTGATGAAATATGAAGAACTGGTAAGCGTACAACTAGACTGGTTTGCTATAATCGGCATAGTAACCGGTTGCTTGTTCTCTTATTGGTGGATGCACATCAGACAGTATAATTATGTACGCCTCATCATAGTCGGCCTCATAGGACTGATCGGCTATCTGGTCGGTTTCTATCTGACGCTCTCCACCGATATTCATATATCGCAGCTTTATATGCCGACGATATGCCGCGGTTTTGCCTATGCGGTGTTAAGCGCCACTTTCATGGTCTGCTTGGAAGAGATTATGACCTTTCAGCACTTTTTCCAAAGTTTAAGCGTGTTCAATATGCTTCACATGGTAGTCGGCGGCGTATTAGGTTGTGCAGTCTATGCACAGGGACTGGCTTATTACGTTCCTGACAACCTGGCACGTTACGGTTCGGCAATCGACCATGTATCTTTCAGCAGCAATCCGTTTAATCTCGGTCATTATATGGAAGAATTTATCAGTCAGATGATGGAAGTGAGCATCAAGCAGATTTATGGCTGGGTGGCTTATGCCTGTATCTTCCTCTTCCTGTTGTTGCTGCTTTATGATTTCCCGGTTCGACGCTCTCTGAAAAGTATGCCGAGTTGGAAAGAGGTGGCAAGGGAGGTGAAAAACACGTTCTGGCGCACTACACATACACCACCGTCAGGGAAAGAATAATAAAAAACTATAGCCCCGTTTTTTGACTATATATTACAAAGCAAACAGAGTTTATGCAGATTCGTTACAAAAGCCAACCTTTGAAAGAAACTGCATAAACTCTATTTTTTTTCAGACCTTTCCTCTATATCTTTATAAAGATCCGCTTTTTGTATAAACCCCATACAATCAAATAATTGAATCCGATAAACAGAAGTCCGTAAATCAGAGAGGCCAAATGAGCATCGAGACCAACAGCTAAGATGAAAGTATAAATCTTCTCCTGTAGACTAATTCCACCAACTGTGATAACCTCAAGCAAAGTAGCCAACACACCGGCAACCACATAGATAAATAACGGATTCGTACCAAAGACATGGAAAAAATACCCCCACTTCTGTTGTTTACGAATATCGATAAGCCAGGTGAGAAACACAAGAAACAAAGAAGCAAAACCACAGGTCACCAGAACAAAAGTCGGACTCCATACCTTCTTATTCAACGGGCAGCCGTAACTAAGTAACCATCCTGCAAATAAAAGAACGATGCCCAGTACGGATATCTGTAACAGCCGGTGATGAACCTCAGTCTTTTCCCGCAATATATTTCCGCAGAAATAGCCGATAATCACTTGCGCAATACACGGTAAAGTACTTAACAACCCTTCCGGATCGAAAAAGATACGTCCGCCGTCCGGCAACCACTCCCGATACAGATGAGCTTCTCCGAACAAAGTCCGGTCTGTTACGGCAATAATATTCTGCCCGGAAAGTTCAAATCCGTGTCCCAAAGCCAACAAGATAGAATAAGCTACCAGAATAATCACAGATACCCATGCCAATTTTGCTGTACGCCGAATACTCATAATCAACAAGGAACCAAAGAAGTAAGCCAATGCCAGTCGCTGCAACACTCCTAGAATACGTATATGCGAAAGAGGCTGTTCCACTCCTGCACACACCAACGAAAACCAAGAAAGAAAAAGTCCCAACGCAAACAAGACCACTGTGCGCCGCACCAGTTTGGTGATAAAGCTACGGCTGAAATGATGGTCGAATTTGGATAAGGCAAAACTCATGGAAACGCCCATTATAAACATGAAGAACGGGAAAACCAAATCTGTCGGTGTCAGTCCATTCCATTCAGCATGCCGCAAAGGCGCATAAATAGATTCCCATGTTCCGGGGTTGTTCACCAAAATCATTCCGACGATGGTGATTCCCCGAAGTACGTCTAATGAAAGTAAACGTTCTGATTTCATATCATTCTGATGACACCGGGATTAAATAAATCCCGGCTTGGTTAAATAAAATCCATTTGCATTCAACCATCTGACATGCCATTTCAGACGATTGGTAAAATCAATCCAGTTACGGTCACTTCCCCATGCCAACTCTGAAAAGGCCTGAAGAGAAGGGAAAACATGCTGACCGAACTTCCGTTCATTAGGAATCATTTCTGTCCAGACACAAGCTTGGAAACCTAACACATTCTGCTTTATGATACCCGGGAACTGAGGTTCGAACTCAAAGTTATACAAAGAGCTTAACCCTTCGTCCGAAGGCGTCGCACTCAAGTAGAAACGAGACCATTCCATAAATATGATCGGATACCCTTTTTGGGTAATCTTTCCCGGTTGATCGGGCAACCAGTCGCGCCAATAAGTATAGATCAAGTCCTGTGGCTCTTTTTCAAGAAAAGCATCGTCCCATCCCATCACTTTCTTTCCTTTGCCTTTCACATAGTTCGTCATGATCTTCACAAAGCGGTTTTGCAGTTCATCCACTTTTTGATAACCTTCCTGCTGCATCAATCGCTGACATGCTTCACACTGTTCCCAGTTATCCTTTTCCACTTCGTCCGCTCCTATATGAAAATATTCCGAAGGGAATATTTCAACCATCTCATCAATAATGGACTGCACAAACTGGTAGTTTTCCAAGCGGGAAGGACAAATAGGATAAGAAAATTCTTCTCCCCAGCCTGCTTCCCCCGTACACGACAATTCGGGATATACTTTGATAGCCGCGGAGAAATGTCCCGGCATATCTATTTCGGGAACAATATCAATACCTCTTTCCAATGCATAACTCACCAGTCCTTTCATCTCTTCCTGCGTATAATAGCCGCCATATTGTGAACCGTTTCTCACAAAACGGGGATCTATCTCGTAGTTATAATCCTGCTGTGCAAGTTCCACACATCTCTTATCATACTCATCGAAGTCACGCCAGCTTCCTTCCTGTGTCAGCAAAGGATACTTTTTCACTTCGATGCGCCAGCCCTGATCATCGGTCAGATGCAAGTGAAGCTTGTTGATCTTGTAAAAAGACAAACAGTCTATCACCTTTTCCAGATAATCAACCGTAAACATATGGCGTACCACATCGATATGGAATCCGCGCCAGTCGTATTTGGGAGCATCATTTATATCTACCACCGGAAGATATTTCGAGTTTCCCGAAGTGAAGGAATTAGCTTGTTCGAGTGCTTGCCTCAACGTCTGGACTCCCCAAAGAAGCCCGGTTTCCGTTGAATAATAGATGCAGGCTCCCTCTTTGGTTACGGTCAGATGATATGCCTCTTTGGGCAAATCAGACTCTTGTTTCACCCGGATAAAAGCATCATCGTTGGAAGCATCACTTACTGAAAGAGACAGTTCCTCTTCCAGCGTGGACTTCAGCAGTTGTGACGTAGAGGCCGGGATATTCCGGCTAACAGTCACATTCTGCGGAAGAGCGACCACCGACTCCTTATAATCAACTCTTTCCGGCAAAGGCATTACCGACAAGCGGGTCGGCACCCGGTCTGGATATCCCCCATTATTATTGTCATTGCATGACAATGATGTAATCGCACCTATTCCCAACAGGAATAATATACCACATCTTTTTATCTTATTATAGTTCATAATTTATCTACTTTTTGTGGATTAATTTACTTTGAGAGTGCCAGTCACACTTTCTTTATTCAAATAAAATAGTTTAGCCTTCACTACAGAAGCATCACAGGTTATGGGAGCTTCCCAAAGTGCTGAATCACGAGTTGGTTCCGCTCCATCAGTCGTATAGCGTATCTCCCCTCCCCGGATGGGGGTGTTGGCATAAAGCTTGCCTTCTTTGATGCAAAGTCCGGGATGAGGCAAACGGAAGTTAATGTTTCGGGACGCCCAATGGGGCATTTCCTTCTCACTCGCTTTCGAATAGAACAGAGCCAGCGCTTTGTTGAAAGCCTGCTGTTCTTTCTCTCCTGCCAGCATACTCCAAGCGGGAAAAGCATTCCACCCGCGTTCTACCAGTCCGAGGATTTTAGGAAAGGTATAATATTCCACCCACTTGAAATCACGGATCGTTTCTGCAAACAGTTGCGCTTGTACTCCTTGGATACGCTCCTTGCCGGATGCGGTCAAAACTGTTTTTCCTCTTTCCGCAATACCTAAATCGACCGGATTACCAGCCATATCAGTACGCGAAGAACGATAGATATCATATGGAAGCATGGAAAAGCCTTTGGATTCATCCACATATCCGGCCCACGAAAGCCCTCTTTCATCGGGATGAGCATCATAAGCCAAATCCAGATAGAAGTTGTTCACGTTACAGAGAATCACCGGATAGCCTTTGTTGGCTACCTGATAAGGTATTTCGTCCGCTTCCCATTCGGGAACAGTATTCCAGCAATATATTCCTGCCACAAGCCTGTTCAAATGACGGTCGGTAGCTTCCGAATGTCCCAACGCTGCTTCCTGCCAGCCACTGAACCGCACATGATATTGTTGCAGATAGTCTGCCATCTTCGTGATGTAGTATTCAGACAGTTCATGCGCACTCGTCATTCCATGTTCATCCATAAATGCCCGGCAGACAGGCGAACCCATCCAAGCTCCATCAGGCACTTCATCGCCTCCCAAGTGAATGGTAGTCAAAGGTACCTCCGCTTCTTCATACATAGCAATCAGCTCACGAATCACTTTTTCCATAAACCGATACGTAGAGGGCAATGCCACATTCATCACGTTATCCGTATAAAACTGTGCGGAAACATAGCGGGAAGTATCTTGCGCGTCACTCAACAAATATTCAACGGCCTTTTCAGGATCGGTGTTTATATATTTATGATAACGTGCTTTCATGGACACAATTGCCGCCCGTGCATGCCCCGGAGACTCTATTTCCGGGATCACACGCACATGTCTTTGAGCTGCATAACGCAATAAATCTATAAACTCTTCACGAGTATAATACCCGTTGCCGGAGGTAGGCGCAGACGGATCATAGTTGCCATCGTAGCCCGGATACAAACATTCCAGTTCATCCGTGGTGTGTCCCCGACGTGCACCGACCGAAGTCAGTTCTTCCAGACCGGGAATCTGAAGACGCCAGCCTTCATCATCCGAAAAGTGGAAATGCAGCACGTTCAGTTTATAAGAAGAGATAGCGTCTACCAGTTTCTTTAATTGGTCTGCCGTCGTGAAGTTTCTGGCAATATCCAACATTTGTCCGCGATATGGCAAGTCGGGGTAGTCACGGATAGATACAGCTTCCAAACGGAACGGTTTCTCTTGTCCTTTCAAGAGAGAGAGCAAGGTTTGCGTGCCATTGAAAATGCCGTGCGAAGTAGGAGCTGAAATATTGATCAGACTATTTCCTGTGTCCATCCGATAGTATTCGTCATTCGCAGCCGTCTCCTGTTGCGGCAAATAATCCAGATGAACCGTTACCGGTGCTTCGGAAATGACTTCCAACCCATAGAGTGTTTCCAACTTTTCTTTCAGCAATCCTGCTTCGTTGGCAAAATTGGGATGAAAAGTCAGTTTCACCTTATTTTCTATGGTAACGTTTTCTTTACCGACAGCCGGAAACGCTTCCTTTACTGACGGGAAAATATCAGTTTGTTGCAACTTGGCAGTAGTCTCTAACGCCAAGTTTGAAGCATATATTTTATCAGGTGCAGGATACCAGCTTTCCGACCCCATTCCTTGCAGCGGATAGATAGTCAGCCCGACAGGCAAGGGAGTACCTTGCTTGCCGCCTGCCTGACTCACCCAGTAAGTACCTTCGGGAGCATGTGACAGTTTTTTCAGTCCGTTGGTACAACAGAACGTCACAATCAGCGAGTCTCCCGGCGCCAATAGCTGGAAGTTTTCCGCCGGATACATCCGGAAGAAGTTCGCATTTACTACCTCTACCTTGACCGATGCAGATTCATCTTGAAGAATCTCACGAGGCAACTGCGAATAATAGATGATCCAGTCCTTTCCCAAAGGAGCATCTGATATATTCTTCAGGATAAATGAGTTCTCATAGTAGCCGGGCTGCACTTCGGCAGCTCCCATCTCCCAAGTCAATGACACGGGGGCTTTCGCCCCGTCAGCCGATTTACAGCCGGTCATGAGCAGCAGGAGACACAGACTTCCCCCTATCGTATATAGTATATTTCTCATAGGCTTTCCTGTTTTTCTATATATCACTCTTTCAGACATTAATCACTCAATCGTTCGATGTGCAATGTTTCTTTGCCTACTCCCTGCGAAGTGTCGAAAGTCAGACGGTAATAGCCAGGTACGAAGCCGTCGCCACTCGTTATTCCATTGGAAGCCGATATTTCAATTCCATCCGTATCACCGGATAATGAACCTTCTTGCAGCAACATACCTTTATTTTTATTCCATTGCAAATCGCTGTAAATTTCGATTTCGAAAGACTCCCATTTATGAGTATTACTCAAATATACGGTAGTCTGATACTTCTGTTCACCAATCGGGACAATATATCCTAACTGCAATATATCTTCCATATTCCAGCCATCATTGGTATCATAATCCGTATTCCAGATAGGAGCACTAGTGAATCCATGTCCAGCCAGCCAGAAGCAAGCAGGTGCCACATCGCCCATCCGGGCAACCCAAATATAGTTATATTTAGAAGAATAATAGATTTCCCAAGTACCCGATTTGCGCAGGAAGGTAAACTTACCATTATCCGGATTATAACTAAAGAAATCGCGGTTGTAAGCATGTTCCACATCTTCAAATCCACTCATTTCAAATTCTTCACCTTGAGTAAAGCTAATCTGGGCACGGAAAAGTCCTTCACTGGCTATCAACTCGGTTTCTTTAATTTTCAGGTTCTTCTGGAAACCGACGACACCCAATTTAAAAGTCATCACGTCGAAAGTGATCTGTTCAACAAACCAATCCCGGTAATCAAAGGCAAAGCTGGGTCCCGACGCTTCAATAAGGACAGCTGTATTACTCTTTTCAGCAGCTCCCCAAATCAATTCCGCATCGTCCAATGATTCCGTAGTGGAAATTTTTCCAGTCAGCTCCATCGGATAGCCCTCTTCCGAGCCGGAAACTTCCGTAAGATACAGATAAGGATTCTCTGCGCTCCGGGCCATTTCTACCACCTCACCATTATAGTGAAGATAGAGCACTTCCGGAATCTGTGGACGGACGATATGGAAATCAAACGTTTGAGAGACTTCACTACCTTCCACATTGATGGCAGTCAATACTACTTTAGCTTCCTGGTTCTCTTCCAAGTCTGCCACAAACGGAATATAAATTCCTTTCTCAACAATCGACACATCAGTGCCTTTCGTACGGATCGACTGTGAACTTACCAAGGTTTCACCTACCATCAATTTCACTTCCAGCGTAGACAAAGGAGTCTCCGGATCGTGAATCTTTACAGAGAAATAAAGAGAATCAGCTGCAGGAGTCTGATCGGTAGTCGAGAATTGTAGTCCTGATAGTTCAGGACATGAATATGGATACTTCACCCGACCATCCTCTTCGCTACATGAAGCCAGCCAGCAAACGGTTAGCCCCAGCAACCATAAAAACAGATTATTGTGTTTCATCATTTTTTCTTTTAAAGTTTTACGTTCCTCTTTTCATTAATAACCTTCATTTTGAGTCAGATTGGTATTTTTATCTTTCTCTCCTTGAGGAATCGGCCACAACTGCCGGAAAGCCTGCAAGCCTGCAAACAGCAATCTTCCATCTTTGTCTTTATGTTTCTGCATCACTTCCAGCAAACGGTTATTACGTACCAGGTCAAACCAGCGCTGACCTTCCATATACAACTCCAATTGACGTTCATTCTCTACCGCCAAGCGGCCCCTAGCCTGTCCCATATTCTCATCTAGAGAAGAGGGAGCAAACCCCGCACGTTCTCTAATGCCGTTCACGATTCGAATCGCTTCCGGAGTGCGGTCTAACTCTACCAGTGCTTCGGCTTTCAACAAGAGTATATCCGCCAATCGCATCAGAATAATGTTGGAAGTCTTCTCACGAATTTTATAAGACAACGGATAACTGTCTGCCGGCCAATAGGTGTCATAAGGAACCGATTTCCAAAGGATACTGGATGCATAACGAGTATCTTTCTCCTTGTCGAATTTAGCAACCAAGTCATGAGTAGGCGTACAATAACGTCTCCAGGTCACCGAGCCGTCGTCTTCTTTCAGCAACACCCAATAAGCCCAGTTGGGAGCATCGGAGGTGTAATAGACTTCAAAGATACTTTCTGAAGAGAATTTCTTGTCAGGTTGCCACAACTCATCAAAGTTGCTGACCAGCGTATAACCCTCCGCTATCACTTTGTCGCAAGCCTCAACCACTTTGGCATAGTCGCGTGTTGATTTCTCTCCTCTGGTTGCCAACACCTTGGCACGCAAAGCATAAGCGGCGCCTTTGGTGGCCTGGAAAATCCCCTTATTCTTGCTTACCAGATAACGAATGGTATTTTCCTCATTCAGATCATCCAGAATCTGATCATAGATTTTATCTGCGGCAGAACGTTCCGGATACATCACCGGATACCATTTATCCAGGTTCTCGGCAGTAATGGTCGGAATCAAATCCAGCACCATCGGAGCATCTCCCCACAAACGGACAATATCAAAATATGCCCATGCCCGCAAGAACTTGGCTTCCGCAATGACACGGTTACGTTCTTCTGCTACAGTAGAAGAAGGGTCCATCATTTTCGTATTTTCAATCACACTGGTTGCAGTACCCGCCATCGAATAATATTGCGACCAGACCAGTTCCACTTTATAGTTGGTAGAAGTCAGTTTCAACAAATCAAACTCCTGTTCGGCCACACCATCTCCGCCAATATAGCAATTATCGGACTGCACATCTCCAATGGTGTAATTTTCCGACTGGAATATATCTGCCTTAAAGCTTTCATATACGCCCTGCAACTCAGCTTGCGCATCTGCCAGACTTCCATATTTAGACTCCTGATCTTCTGTTCCGGTACCCTCCTGCATAAAATCCGATTGCGGTTTCTCATCCAGAAAATCACTGCATGAAACAAATAAGACACAGAGCACGACATAAGCTAACTTTATTATGTTTTTCATTTTCGCACCTATTAAAATTCAACATTCAAACCAAATATTACCGCCCTCGATTGAGGATAAGTACCATAGTCCACTCCTTGAGCAACGGAGTCGCCTCCAAAAGCATTTACCTCAGGATCGTATCCCTTGTATTTTGTCAATGTGAGAAGGTTCTGCCCGGTGACGTAAGCCTGTAATCGGGACAGATGTATCTTATTCAACCATTTCTTTGGAAAATTATAGGATAAAGTGACTGTTTTCAGGCGCAAATAAGATCCATCTTCCACAAAACGGGAGGAGTTGTGATTATTCTCCGTATTACCAACGCGGGGGACATTGGTAATCATACCCGGTCGTTTCCAACGTTCCAATACACGAACCGACTGATTTCTAAAGTCTGTCATACCTTCCATATCGATGCGCGACGCGTTAAAAATCTTATTGCCCTGACTTCCCTGCAAGAAAACAGACAAGTCAAAACCGGCATACGAAAATGTATTCGTCATACCGTAAATGAACTTGGGTTGGGCATTTCCCAAGGTGGTTCGATCTTCAGGATCAATAAAACCGTTACCATTCAGATCACGATAGATAATATCCCCTGTTTCCGGATCGACACCGTCGGATATATACCCAAAGAATGTTCCCAACGGAAGACCTTCTTTCAGGATGACAGCTTTCTCTTTGGATTCATACATTTCAGCATAATAATAAACTTTATTCAAGCCGAGTTTCGTCAACTTATTCTTGTTGAAAGAAATATTGAAATCTGTATTCCACTGGAAGTTACCCTTAAAATTCAGAGAAGAGACAGTAAACTCCATACCTTTATTCACCATTTCACCATCGTTTCTTGTCACACTGCTCGGCACTACATTCTCCGGCAAGCTGACAGTCAGTAACAAATCGGTTGTTTTTTTGTAGTAAGCGTCCACTGAGAAGGATAAGCGAGAATCAAACATTGTCAGGTCGAGTCCCAGATTCCATTGGCTTGTCTTCTCCCAAGTCAGTTCTTTATTGGCCGCCGAACCGGGCTTAATGGCAAGTCCCGGATATAAATTACCTTCCGAAACCGGCAGTTTACTAACACTCATGGCAGCCATGTAGGCGTAGTTTCCAAAACCGCCCTGATTACCGTTCATACCCCATCCGGCACGTAGCTTCATGTCGGTTACAATGTCTTGCAAAGGTTGCATGAACTTCTCGCCTGAAATTCTCCAGCCAACGGAAACAGAAGGAAAAGTACCCCAACGATGTCCCGGAGCAAAACGGGAAGAACCGTCAGCACGGAAGTTAACCGTCAGTAAATAACGGCTGTCATAATTATAAGCTACGCGACCCAAAAAAGAAGCCAGTGTCCATGCGGAAGCAGAAGAACCGCAAGCATCCTTATCCAACTGGTTGGCGGCACTGATGGAATGAATATCGGGATAAGAATCCGCCAAGTCGAAACCTGCCATCCAAGAAGCGTTATATTGTGCACGCTGCTGGGTAGCTCCTCCCATAACAGAAATGTTATGTTTGTTGAATGAACAATCATAGGTCAACAAATTCTCAAAAAGCCATTCAAAGTTTCGGGAGAAACTCTCTTCCACGCGTCCTTTTGTACCCCGTCCGTCCGAAGTTGAAATCGGATCCAGATAGTAGTCCCAATGCTCATTAGTCAGTTCAATTCCAAAAGTCGTTTTAAACTTCAGACCTTTGTATATGTCAACCGTGAATCCGAGCGAACCATTAATATGATCAGTATTCGTGTTACTGTCCGCAGCATTGGCAGCCAGCGGATTCAAGATACGTGCACCGTAAGCCTGTTCATCGTATTCATTCGGATCATACGGATTCCACTTCTGCATAAACGGAGGAGTATTCACTACAGACAAGATGGAACCGGCACGTAAAGAACTACGGCTCTCGTTCACCCATTGTCCGCCCGTATGCGAATAAGCAAAATTAAGCGCCATTTTCAACCATTTTGTTTGCTCGCTATCCAGATTCGCGCGAAAATTATACCGGTTGAAATGAGCCTTCTCCACAATACCTTGTTCGTCAGAATATCCTCCGGACACAAAATATTGCAGTTTCTCACTTCCATTTGCCACAGACAATTGATAATTCTGATTGACACCCGTACCGAAGAATAAATCAGTCCAGTCCACATAGCGTGTTTCACTTTCAGGGATATTGGGAGCAACGTCCGAAACAGCTTTCAAGTCTTTCATCAGGTCTTTATATTGCTCCGTATTCAAGGCATCTATCTTCTTCCCTAATTTAGAAAAACCCACATAAGCACTCATTTTCACTTGCGGTGCACCAATCTTTCCTCTTTTAGTAGTAATCAACACTACTCCATTCGCCGCACGTGCTCCGTAAATAGCTGCAGATGATGCATCTTTCAGAATTTGCATACTTTCAATATCGTTCGGGCTGATATTCGAGATGTCATCCGACGGCAAACCGTCCACTACGTACAACGGTTCATTGGATGCCTGTACCGAGGTGGCACCTCTCACCCGGATTGTTACACCGGATCCCGGCATACCCGATGGTTGCACGACTTGAATACCTGCCGCCTTTCCCTGAATTGCTTGTGCAGCCGTCATGATCGGACGTTCTTCAATATCCGCTGTAGAAACCACAGATACCGCAGTTGTAATGTCTTTCCGTTTCATAGAGCCATAACCCACTACGACAACCTCTTCCAGTACTTGTGAGTCTTCACTCAAAGATATATTATATACGTTCTGGTTATTAACCGTATGAGACTGGGAAACGTAACCGATATAAGAAAAACTGATTTTTGCCCCTACAGGAGCTTCCAAGGAGAAACGCCCGTCTATATCGGTGGCAGTTCCAATATTCTCTCCTTCCACTCTCACAGTGACACCAATCAAAGGTTCCCCCCGCCGGTCGGCTACGACACCGGTTATTGTTTTCTTATTTCCTTTCCGGGAGGTGTTCTGCCCGGTTTTGAGGGTAAGCACCACTTGCTTGCCCGATTCTATTTTATAACTAATAGATGATCCTTTGAAAACTTTTTCTAAAACTGTATCGATACTTTCATTGTTCACTGTCAACGAAATCTTTTGATCCAATCCGGGAAGCTTATCTGTATAAAAGAAGCTATAATCAGCTTTCTTCTCAATCACTCGTATCGTCTGGCGTAATGTCTGATTCTTCACAGAGAAAGTGATCTGCGCACTAACCTCTTGAGACACGAACAACAATATACAACAGAACATAACAAGCTTGAATATGATATGTAATTGTTTTCTCATTAGTAATTAGCTTTAAATTCTTTAAAATATAAGTCTGAAAGCCAGACTTTTTATTATCTTTGTCAAACCGTGATGCAAAAAGGATTCCCTTTCCCTTATTCGTTATAAGGAAAGATTCTTTTTTACTATCATGTATAAACCGTATTTGATTCGGGGTAGAATTATGCTGCTACATAATTCTACCCTCTTTTTTTATTATGAGGTGTCTTCCATAAATCGTCATTTTTAGTTAATACTACTTCCTATTCTCACCGTATCTCCCTCTAACTCATAGGTTATAGGATAAGTAAGGCTTATTATGTAAAATACATTATGCAAGCTGCTGTTCCGAATGGTTCCGGAAAACGGCACATTCTTCAGTTTTTCCGAGTCAAACACGACTTTCACTCCGTACATCCGCTCCAACGTAGTCGCAATCTCCGCTAAAGGCGCTGAATTAAAAATCAACATATTATTCCGCCAGAAATCGATTTCACGCATATCCGAGATGGCCGATTTAATAAATGTCTGCCTGTTCTTATGATACTCTACCTTCTCTCCGGGTTTCAACAATATGGCATTCGTTTCATTAGAAACCCTGACACTTCCTTCTGCTAGCAGTGTCGTGACGGAAAGATCGTCACCATACCCCTTCACATCAAAAGTGGTTCCCAGTGCTTCTATCTCCAAGTCATTGCAACAAACGATAAAACGCTTGTCTTTGTTTTTTGCCACTTCAAAATAGGCTTCTCCGTCTAAATAAATCTTTCGGTCGGATTTGTTGTATTCCGCATCATAAGAAAGATGAGTAGCCGAATTTAACCAGACTTTCGTTCCATCAGGTAAAGTAAGATTCGCTTTCTGCCCGTAATCTACTGCAACCATGAAAGGCTCCTGTGATAACCTATTAATATGTTCTACTCCCCAATAAGTGGCCAGGCCCAAACAAACCGACAATAATATGGTGGCCGCCACCTTATATATAATAGGTTGCCAACGCCGCTTCTTCGGATACAAAATTTGGGGTTCATCCAAATTCTTCTGCAAATGATTCCACATTTCCTCTTCCACTGTCTTATCTATTCCGACAGCCGCTCCTTTCCACATTTGCTCGCAAAGCGAATTAAACTCCTCCCGAATTCCCGGTTTACGAATCCATTCAATAAGTATCCTTCTTTCTTCAGAAGAGGCCTTCTTCTTGAAGAATTTTTCCAATAGTACTATGTAATCGTGTTGCTCCATAATTTTCCTGTTCTATATATACTAGTCTTGAGAGAAAGAAAAAGACTACAAGAAAATGGAGATAATTCAGATATTAACTTTTATTAAAAGTTCGATATTAAATATTATGCAAGAAAAAAGAGACAGAAAAGGCAATCATCCCCAGTTTGTCACGCAAGAAATCCAAAGAGCGGTGTACCTGTGTGGCAACAGTCTTTTCCGATATATTCAACTGTTCAGCTATCTCGCGATAATTCAGTCCGGATTTCCAATAAAGCATAAATACCTCCCGACGGGCAGGAGGCAGTTCTTCTATAAGTTTCAGGATATATTCTTCTAAAAATAAATAATCCAACTCTCCGTCTATCTCTACCGATTCGTCAGATGATTCATTCGACAGTTTATCCACATAATTTTGAAGCAGAAGTTCACGTCTTACATAATGATACACCATATTTTGGGATATTTTAAAAAGATAGCCGTCAAAATTCCCTTCCGGATCAATATTAAGCCGCTTCTCCCAAATTTGGAGAAAAATATCCTGCGTAATATCCTTCGCCACCCCGGCATTGCCTGTCATAGAAAGAACAAAATTATAAATGCGGGCATTGTATGCACGATACAAGGCTTCAAAGGCATTTTTATTCCCATCTTTTAATAATTGAAGTTGTTGGGTGGTTATCATTATCATATAAGGTTAAATCATATATGGACTCAAAAATAACGAAATAACTAAAGACGGCAATCAAAGCACTCGTTAAAATTTCAATAAATCAATATCGAAGCCTTTAAAAAAGAGTAGGATATAAACACGCAACCAATGTATATCATATCATAAATTCAGTCTCTTTGATATAAAATTAATAGAATTTACTAACCATCGGCTACAATTTCTAACTTTTATTCCTACATTTGCAGCCAAATGATAACTTATTAATAAATAATACAGATACTATGGCTAAAATAACCAAAGAAGCCGCTTTGCTCTACCACTCACAGGGCAAACCTGGTAAGATTGAGGTAGTTCCTACCAAACCGTACAGTACACAAACAGATTTAGCACTCGCATATTCTCCCGGCGTAGCAGAACCATGCCTCGAAATAGAGAAAAATCCACAGGACGCGTATAAATACACTGCGAAAGGTAACCTTGTTGCCGTTATCTCTAACGGTACAGCCGTACTCGGACTGGGTGATATAGGCGCATTGAGCGGCAAACCGGTAATGGAAGGCAAAGGTCTGCTTTTCAAAATCTATGCGGGTATTGACGTCTTCGATATCGAAGTGGACGAGAAAGACCCCGAAAAATTCATCGCAGCGGTGAAAGCTATCGCTCCTACTTTCGGTGGTATCAATCTGGAAGATATAAAAGCACCGGAATGTTTCGAAATCGAACGCCGTCTGAAAGAAGAACTGGATATCCCGGTGATGCACGACGACCAACACGGAACGGCTATCATCTCCAGTGCCGGACTGGTAAACGCCCTGCAAGTGGCCGGAAAGAAAATCGAAGATGTGAAAATCGTTGTTAACGGTGCAGGTGCATCTGCCGTATCTTGTACTAAATTGTATGTTTCACTGGGTGCACGTCTCGAAAATATCGTCATGTTGGACAGCAAAGGCGTAATCAGCAAAACACGTACCGACCTGAACGAACAGAAAAGATACTTCGCCACCGACCGCACAGATGTCCACACACTGGAAGAAGCAATCAAAGGCGCAGATGTATTCCTCGGCCTGTCGAAAGGAAATGTGCTGAGCCAGGATATGGTGCGCAGCATGGCTCCGATGCCTATCGTATTTGCACTGGCTAACCCTACGCCGGAAATCTCCTACGAAGAAGCGATGTCAGCCCGCCCCGATGTATTGATGGCAACCGGACGTTCCGACTATCCGAACCAGATTAATAATGTAATCGGTTTCCCGTACATCTTCCGTGGCGCATTGGACACGCATGCCAAAGCGATCAACGAGGAAATGAAGATTGCCGCAGTACACGCCATCGCCAATCTGGCAAAACAGCCTGTACCTGATGTCGTAAATGCAGCCTATCATGTAAACAACCTCTCTTTCGGCCCGGAATATTTCATCCCGAAACCGGTAGACCCGCGTCTCATCACAGAAGTTTCCTGTGCCGTAGCAAAAGCCGCTATGGAAAGCGGAGTAGCCCGCACCGAAATCAAAGACTGGGACGCTTACTGCGTACATCTGCGTGAACTGATGGGATATGAGTCCAAACTGACCCGCCAACTGTATGATACAGCCCGTCGCCATCCGCAACGTGTAGTGTTTGCCGAAGGCATCCACCCGAATATGCTGAAAGCTGCCGTTGAAGCGAAAGCCGAAGGCATCTGTCATCCTATCTTATTAGGAAACGATGAAGCTATCGGCAAGCTGGCAGAAGAACTCGACCTCAGCCTGGAAGGTATCGAAATCGTCAATCTCCGCCACCCGGACGAATCGGAACGCCGCGAACGATACTCACGTATCCTTGCGGAAAAGCGTGCACGCGAAGGTTTTACTTACGAAGAAGCCAACGACAAGATGTTCGAACGCAACTACTTCGGTATGATGATGGTAGAAACCGGAGATGCCGACGCATTCATCACCGGGCTTTATACAAGATACAGCAACACTATCAAAGTAGCCAAAGAAGTAATCGGCATCCAACCCGGATTCAATCATTTCGGAACGATGCACATTCTTAACTCCAAGAAAGGTACTTACTTCCTGGCAGATACCTTGATCAACCGTCATCCGGATACGGAAACCTTGATTGACATCGCCAAACTGGCTGACAAGACAGTCCGTTTCTTCAACCATACACCGGTCATCTCGATGCTGTCGTACTCCAACTTCGGTGCCGACACCTCCGGCAGCCCTGTCAAAGTACACGGAGCGGTGAGCTATATGCAAAAGGAATATCCAGAACTAGCTATCGACGGTGAAATGCAGGTGAACTTTGCCATGAACCGCGAACTGCGTGATGCCAAATATCCGTTTACCCGCCTGAAAGGTAAAGATGTGAACACACTGATCTTCCCGAACCTGAGTTCTGCAAATGCCGGATACAAACTGCTGCAGGCAATGGATCCCGACACAGAATTTATCGGCCCTATCCAGATGGGATTGAACAAGCCTATCCACTTCACCGACTTCGAAAGTTCCGTCCGCGACATTGTCAATATCACTGCCGTAGCCGTGATTGACGCTATCGTAGACAAAAAGAAAAAAGAAAGCAAATGAGAAGACCGTTATCAAAATCACAAATAGTTTGCGTCAGCCTGCTTTGGCTGGCGCTTTGCTATTTAGTTCTCACAAAAGCAGAACGGATTGACGGAATGACGCTAGTAATGCTTATCATTTCAGCAGCATTAGTCTTTATTCCCGTCTATAAGTCTATCAAAAAGAACAAATAAATATCTTTTTTTTCACTTTTAATGCGATAAAATATCAAATTTGATGTTTTATCGCATTTTTCTTTATAAAATGTTTGATAGTTCAAATTTTATCTTTACTTTTGCAACCGCATAAGAGAAATAGATAATCGAATTTTAAACAACCAATAAAAGAAAAAAAGAATATGAATGCAGCAAAGGTATTAGACGATCTGAAAAGAAGATTTCCCAATGAACCGGAGTATCATCAAGCAGTAGAAGAAGTTCTTTCTACGATTGAAGAAGAATACAACAAACATCCGGAGTTCGACAAAGTGAACCTGATCGAACGTTTGTGTATTCCTGATAGAGTATATCAGTTCCGCGTGACTTGGATGGATGACAAAGGTAACATTCAGACGAACATGGGTTACCGTGTTCAGCACAACAACGCGATTGGCCCGTACAAAGGCGGTATCCGTTTCCATGCATCTGTAAACCTTTCAATCTTGAAATTCCTTGCCTTTGAACAAACATTCAAAAACTCACTGACTACGCTGCCTATGGGTGGTGGTAAAGGTGGTTCCGACTTTTCTCCGCGCGGCAAGTCAAATATGGAAGTGATGCGTTTCGTTCAATCATTCATGTTAGAACTGTGGCGCCACATCGGTCCTGAGACTGACGTTCCTGCCGGTGACATCGGTGTTGGTGGTCGTGAAGTAGGTTTCATGTTCGGTATGTACAAGAAACTGGCTCATGAATTCACCGGAACATTCACCGGTAAAGGACGCGAATTCGGCGGTTCACTGATTCGTCCGGAAGCTACCGGTTACGGTAACATCTATTTCTTGATGGAAATGCTGAAAACTAAGGGTACTGACTTAAAAGGTAAGACTTGCCTGATCTCCGGTTCCGGTAATGTTGCCCAATATACTGCAGAAAAAGTTCTCGAATTGGGTGGCAAAGTGTTGACAATGTCCGACTCTGACGGTTATATCTTCGATCCGGACGGTATCGACCGCGAAAAGCTGGATTACATCATGGAACTGAAAAACCTGTACCGTGGCCGTATCCGCGAATATGCAGAGAAATATGGCTGCAAATATGTAGAAGGAGCTCGTCCTTGGGGCGAAAAAGCTGATATTGCCCTGCCTTCTGCAACTCAGAACGAACTTAACGGTGACGATGCCAAGAAATTGGTTGCAAACGGCGTAATTGCTGTTTCCGAAGGTGCAAACATGCCTTCTACTCCGGAAGCTATCAAAGTATTCCAGGATGCTAAGATTCTTTACGCTCCGGGCAAGGCTGCCAACGCCGGTGGTGTATCAGTATCCGGTCTTGAAATGACTCAGAACTCTATCAAACTGAGCTGGAGTGCTGAAGAAGTTGACGAGAAGCTGAAAAGCATCATGAAGAATATCCACGAAGCATGTGTTCAGTATGGTACTGAAGCTGACGGATACGTAAACTATGTGAAAGGTGCTAACGTAGCCGGATTCATGAAGGTTGCCAAAGCAATGATGGCACAAGGTATCGTATAATCAGCGTATAAGACATAACAAGCTATAGTTTATTAAAAACTCCCGTCTTCCCAAAGGAAGAACGGGAGTTTTTTTATGCAATTCAAACAGACCTGTCTCCCGTCTCTCAGCCCAATTATTCCGGTGAGAAAAATAAATAGCAGCCGGTAGATACATTTATTCATAGTTATTCTCTATCTTTAGATAGAAATTATCTGTTTGACAGACAAGCAAAACAAGCCTATCTTTGTTACATATTACAAACCACGGAATAAAAGGATAAGGGAACTACGGTTTTAGTTATGCTTAGCTTCCGACTAAAAAAACTATTTATGGAAAAGAAAAAACTTACTGCTGCGAACGGACGGCCCGTCGCCGACAATCAAAACTCGCAAACCGCAGGCCAACGCGGACCTGTGATGTTACAGGATCCCTGGCTTATCGAGAAGCTTGCCCATTTTGATCGTGAGGTGATTCCGGAAAGACGTATGCACGCCAAAGGTTCAGGAGCTTACGGAACTTTCACCGTTACCCACGATATTACGAAGTACACCCGTGCAGCTATTTTCAGTGAAGTCGGAAAGCAAACAGAATGTTTCGTACGTTTCTCTACGGTAGCAGGGGAACGTGGAGCCGCTGATGCGGAACGCGATATCCGTGGTTTTGCCATGAAATTCTACACAGAGGAGGGAAACTGGGATTTGGTTGGAAACAATACACCTGTATTCTTTTTACGTGACCCGCTCAAATTTCCAGATTTGAATCATGCCATCAAACGTGACCCCAAGACGAACATGCGCAGCCCCAATAGTAACTGGGATTTCTGGACGCTTCTGCCCGAAGCTTTGCATCAGGTTACTATCACCATGAGCCCCCGCGGTATTCCTTATTCTTATCGTCATATGCACGGATTCGGCAGCCACACTTATAGTTTTATCAATGCAGACAACCAACGTATCTGGGTGAAATTCCACCTGCGCACCTTGCAAGGTATCAAAAATCTGACAGACCAGGAAGCAGAAGCTATCGTTGCCAAAGACCGTGAATCACATCAACGTGATCTCTTCGAGAGTATCGAAAAAGGCGATTACCCGAAATGGTTATTCCAGATTCAGTTAATGACAGAGGAAGAAGCGGACAATTATCGCATTAATCCGTTCGACTTGACCAAAGTGTGGCCGCACAAAGACTTCCCTTTACAAGATGTCGGCATCCTTGAATTGAACCGCAACCCGGAAAACTACTTCGCTGAAGTGGAACAAGCAGCATTCAACCCGATGAATCTTGTAGACGGTATCGGATTGTCTCCCGACAAAATGCTACAAGGACGTCTCTTTTCTTATGGTGACGCACAGCGTTACCGTCTCGGAGTGAATGCGGAACAAATTCCAGTAAACAAGCCACGCTGCCCTTTCCATGCTTATCATAGAGACGGAGCAATGCGCGTTGACGGGAACTACGGTTCTGCAAAAGGGTATGAGCCGAACAGCTACGGCGAATGGCAGGATTCTCCCGATATGAAAGAACCGCCTCTCAAAGTAACAGGCGAAGTTTACAATTACAATGAACGTGAATATGATGATGACTATTACAGCCAACCGGGTGACTTGTTCCGACTGATGCCGGCAGACGAACAGCAATTATTGTTCGAGAATACCGCCCGCGCCATGGGAGATTCCGAATTGTTCATCAAACAGCGCCACGTGCGCAATTGCTATAAGGCCGATCCGGCATACGGAACAGGAGTTGCCAAAGCACTGGGCATTGATCTTCAAGAGGCTTTGAAAGAATAAGAAATAAAATGATGAATTAAACGAAAGACTGTCTTAAAATTCCAAGACAGTCTTTTTTGTATATTATTCCCGACAGTTATATTTCCTCTTGTGAATAGCCAAAGCATATCACCTTATCTATATTCTGATAAAGAAACAACCGCACTCTGTTTTTTATTCATTTCATGTACGGTTATGGACTAACTGTTTTCGGGCTTAAAAAAGAATAAAAGAACGGGATTATCCCCGATACATTTTAATAAATGCAGTAAAAAACATGTTTTTAGAGATTAAAAGCTTTTTGAACGATGAATTAGGATGTGTAAAATGAAAAATGTAAAATAGTTATTTGATTAATACATAGCATAATATACCTTATTATATTCTCAAACAATTCTCACTGCTATGAGAAAAAATACTCATCGCGATGAGAAAATATTCTCATAGGGATGAGTATTAATTCCTATCACCGTGAGAAAATGTTCTTATCACGATGAGAAAATATTCGAGTTAGTTTCATTCATTTCCGCACGGTTCACTCATTTCATCCTAGCCTATCGTTAAACTTATCACTCGTTCGAGAACTTGCATTCCAGCCTTTTGTTATAAAAACATATATACTAAAATAGAAGCTCTAAGAATTATAAACAAATAGTCTTATCCTAGCAAAATCTGGTCTGTTTTTTCCTTTTAAACCAACGAAAAACGTATATTTATCTCTTCCCAAATATTAATCATCATAATCATACTCCAAACTAAAATCATCAACCCACAAAGTACTACCATCTCCCCCTGTAAAGTAATCACCATACTTACTTGCCGTACATACTAACACCAGATATTTAGGAACACGACTAGTAGAACGGTAAACTAAAGGTAAATCCAACTCCGTATATTGAGGTATAGTTTTCCCTGAAATAAATTCCGCATAAGCAATGATATTCGAATCATTCTTATCGAACAATTTACGTTCACTCTTTTTAGTTCGAATTTCCACAGGCTCATCCCAATCACCTAAAGCGATATAAATATGACAAGAATCAGGTCTACCTTTCAAATAACTAAATTCAGAAGTTGATTTGTCGATAGTTACACTTGTATATTTAATATGTCCTTTCAAGCGAGTTGGTCGTTCTGTAAATGGCTTACCAAAACTAAGAACTCCATCAGTAACATCTGTTCTTAAATAATCTCCGACAAACAAGTTACCAGCAGCAAATTTTAACACAATATAGACAGATTTCAACTGTGCAGCCTTACCCGAACCATTCCATGTATCAAGTACTGGAATCGTATTACTGGTACCAACAGTGGTAGCACCTTTGTTACCCGTATCCCAATAACCTTTCTCCATTCCTTCTGCCCATGGTTTCCAAAGTATCTTGTTATTTCCCTTATCCTCTTTACTCCAATCTTCGAACAAACTATTCGGAATTTCGACAGCCTTTCCTGTTGTAAAGGAAAGTTCTGTACCATAATCAATTCCAGAATAAGCCCGACAAACATATTCTGTCTCCGCCTTCAAATGAGGAATACGTGCAATAAATGCCGCCCCATCAAATGTTATATAAGATTTATCTACCTTTTGCCATTCAATAGCAGAAGCCTCACGGATTTCAAACCCATTATCCGCTCCTTCAAGACCTTCACCATATAACCATGCTACATTCACCCATCCATCTGCCCGCTTCGTGTCAGCATTTTTATCTTTACGATAAGCACGCACTTCCCACTCTTCTTCAAAGAAATTTTTATATTTCACTAAGATTTTAGCAGAGGCGTAATTGGAATATACTGTCCAATCTAAAGAAGGAATTTCAGTACTTCCATTATAAGTAGAGCCGACAGGTCCCAACTTCAGTTCAAGCAATTGCAGATCTTTCCATTTTGTATCTTTTGTCACATAAGCCACAGCCAACCGCTGTTCCTCATTAATTTCAGATACCCCAACCTGATTTTGGAGTTTATAAGTCCGGTCTATATTACGGTTGGCAAGAATACTCCATTGATAATTTTGATAAAGTGACAATGTGACCTTATAAGGAGTCGTCAAATCAATAATATCGTTCACCGCAAGCGTACTTTCAGCACCTTCCGTCACAGTAAAGGCAGTGACTTGAACTTTTTTCAAGTCCTGCGTCTCTTCTATATTAAGTGTAACTGTACGGTTATCTTCGGAAATGACAGCATTCCCTCGTTGTCCAGTCACTTGCATTTCTACAATAGACAATGCAATCTGCGGGTATCCTATATCATTTTTGATACAGCTTTGCAGTAAACACACAAATACTGCGCTAAGAAATAAATTATATATAATACGCATCACCATTACATGCAAAAAATTAAACCAATATTTATATTAAACAGATTGATCTTAAAATCAGCACCGCTAGACCGTCGTTTCCCAGTTTCTCCCAAATTATTGCTTTGTTTCTCCGACCTATATTTGAAACCCACAACTCCAAAAGAAAGCTCTGCACAAACATTCTGTGTTATAAAAACAGCAACTCCCGGATTGATACCCAAATGCAATTCATTTATCGTCGTATCCGTCCGCTTATATTCCGCTCCTTCTCCTCTGGCAAAACTTGATGTCCCATTCAAATATGTTAATGTCGTCTCATTAAATAATCCGAATAATTTCCCCCTATCAAGCCCGACATACGAACGATGGAACAAACCAAAAGAATAAAGATCCTCCGCATACCTCATATTACTCAACGAGAAATCCGACTCTTCATCAATATTAAGCGATATATTTCCTAAATCAGCAATTGTATGATTATATCCGAGCTTTACTCCAACCACAACATTATCCTTTATTGCATAACCAACAAAGGGCTTAACAGAAAACGTCTTAAAGTTACAATCAAAATCCTTTAGCATGGAGAACAGCAAACGACTGTCGTCACTATCAAAATTAACATAGGAGAAAGTGAGACCACCGATCCATTTTTTCTTAGGAATAAACCGGTAACTCACAATTCCACGGTCAAAACGTCCTATTGGTTTTATACGAACCAAGTTAGTGTTCTCCACAATATCTTTATCTTTCTTTCTCTCCAATTCCGCTTTATC
This sequence comes from Bacteroides sp. f07, assembly GCF_042854785.1. NCBI lineage: Bacteria > Pseudomonadati > Bacteroidota > Bacteroidia > Bacteroidales > Bacteroidaceae > Bacteroides > Bacteroides sp. f07. The sequence goes on from NZ_BAABXI010000001.1 coordinate 3,518,193, forward strand.
CAAATAAATGGTATCACGTATTATAATTGTATCCCGTTGTTGTGCCGAAAGTGTCTGTACTCCAGCCAACACAACCATTACACATATATAGATTAATCGACTCATTATTCCTTCCTTATAAATAGAATGCTATACCTAATCCAATGGAGAATAGGTTAATTTTAAAGTTTGCCGAACTTGACGAACGCTCTCCGATATATACTTGATCTGTAGTCTGTTTTACCTTACTAAAATCTAGTCCAAGTACTCCAATACTGACCTCGACTGCTGTAAAATTGTTTATAAATGCAACAATACCAGGAGCAACTCCCAAACCAAAATCTGTAGTCTTTGAGTAAGTTCCAGTCAGCGAAGTATTATCCTTCGTAACGATCTTGGACTGACTTCCACCGACTTCCAACCTCGTTTCTGCAAAAAGAGCAAAACGCCTGCTTGTTCCTAAGTTGATATAATTTCGAAGAATCCCAATAGCACCATATGTATGCTTCAATTGATACATATCATTCACATCAAATTTAGTATCCTCGTCAAGATTCAAAGTCACACCATCTAATTTTGTTAATGTACGCCCATAAGAGAAACGCCCTCCGGCAGCCACATTATCTTTAAATGCATAACAAAACATTGGGCTCACCTTAAAGGTATATCCATCCGAATTAAAACCGTCAATTACCAGGAATTGGTAGTTCTGCTCGTTGTGTTCGGAATAAGAAACCGAACTACCCACAATCCATTGTCCTTTCGGAACAAAAGTACGAGCCTCTATATTACGTTTAAACTCTTGTGCCTGTGCAGTCATCCCCGCCATTAACAAGATATATATTAAAAACTTTTTCACGTGCAATATTTATTTGATAATCAACAGTTAATATACAAGTTCTACATCATCTATCCACATAATGCTTCCCACGGCCCCGGCAAAATAATCTCCATAACGACTAGATGAAGCAACCATCACAATATATTTGGGCAAACGAGTGTTATCACGATAATTCAGAGGAATGACAATTTCTGCCATTTCAGCGTCTTCGCCAATATCCTCCGTAAAGATACGCTCACCATAGGCTATTATATTCTCATCATTCGGATCAAAAGTACGTGTATTTTCCGGATGATTAAAATCTGTCTGCGCAACGACAGCCCATTCATATCCTGGAATATATTCACCACCCGTTCCAGACCAATCACCTATAGCCACATAAATGATTCCCTGATCTGGCTCCCCTGAAATCAATCCTTGCTCAGGCAATGGGTTAGTTACCGCTTTAGGACGATACTTAACATAGACACGTAAAGCTGACGGACGAGCAGTAAAAGGACGCCCCCAACCTAAGACACCATTTCCTTTCAATCCATCCATTATTGTTTTCAAATATCTGCCAGCAAATAGATTACCTGCTGCAAACTGTCCGATCCCCAAAACTTTGGCATCTGTTGAGGTTAACTTGGCAGAATATTTTCCACTATGTCTAATAGAAGCATCGGCAACCGTAATATCAACACTCGCAGATTTGGAACCATGATTTCCTGAATCCCAAAAAATATCACTTTCGGCAGATGAAGGCGCAATATAGGTAGGAACACTTCCCGACCAATATTCAAAACTACTATTTCCCAATTGCAATGCTTTTTCCGTAGTGAACGTACAGACAACTGTAGATAGTACATCACCATCCATTAATTGATATTCATACTTCGTGTCAGAAAGCAATCCTGTCACAGCAGACACACTCTGAACGTTCTGTCCGTCACGAACGGCATCTACTATTTTCCAGTCTTGTTCATCCGCCTTACGATAGCGGAAGGCCAATATACCTTGTGGCTCACGACCGGGAAGAACACTACCATACAAAGTTGCTTTTGTTGCCCACACTTCATAGACCGGAACAGGCTCTGTTTGTACGGTAGCATTTGAAACTACCATCTTCCAGTTTGCTGTACGCATCTTATTATTTGCGTCTGTCGCAGTTAAACTAATTGCATAAAACCCTTCGTTAACCGTATATTTTCGAATCAAATCAGCAGACAGAGTCAGATTCAATGCATATCCTTTGGATTCTGCTTTTTCATCAATCAGTATTCCACCTGCTGTCAACTGAGTTTTTTGTTCCTCTGTCAGATTTTTCAAGTCAAAAGAGTTTTCACTTGTTGCCAAAAATTCAGGAAACTGTTCAGATGAAAGAAGTACCTGTTGCAAAGCAGAAGAGCCAGTAATATTTATAGTAACATCCGAACCACTTTCAGTAGCAACATAACTTGTGGCATCCAGATTTAAAGTTTCATCTCCATATTTAGCAGTAAATACCGGGCGACGGTAATACATAACCTCTTCTTCAATGATTTCCAACGGAGTGGCATCCACTTGTAAATGTAAAATAGCTCCTCCGGTATCAGGATTTCCCACCTCAATATCCTTATATTCATAAGTCAACTGATAAAGAGTGGCTGCTTTTGCTTGTGGAATAGTATCAATCTGTGTATACGGACGTCCTGCAATATCAGTTGCCGAAAATGTACAAAACAAAGTATCACAATCGGCTGGAAGAGAAAAATATCCCATTGCTTCCAAATTATCCGCATTAAAATCCAATATTCCATTTTCTGCCTTTACGGCTATTGACACAGCATATTCTTCTTTAAAAACAGTTTTCAAAGATTCACCAAAAGCAACTTTTGTTACTGTGTTCGCAATATTGCATATTACATCTACCGGGGTTACTTTTGCTCTTTCGACAGTGAAAGGTTTAACTCCCTCATAGAACTTTTTGGTAAACGATGCAGCCACAGAATCTCCGGCAGTCACCCGTACCCGGTATTCACCGGAAGGCAATGTTATTCCTTCTTCCGGAAGTTCTGCCGTGCCCAAGTATTTACGAATCAACTTATCCGTATCATAAATTCGAATTTTACAATCTTTTGCCAAAGCACTTTCTTCATCAACAGTCAGAGAACGAGTAACAACCACCTGCAAGTCATTTTTCATCTGTACCTCCAAACGAAGCGTACCTTCTCCGCCATAGCCTATATTTTCATCACTCTGACAACCAGTTAAAGCCAGTAGAGATAAAATGATATATTTATTTATCTTTTTCATCATACTCCTTTACTTCATTTTACTTGGTATTCAACGTCAAAGTAGCTGTAGCAGATGCATTTGTTACATCTTTCACCGTAATCTTAAACTGATGCATGCCATGATATACCTGCAACAGTGGAACAAATTTTGTAATATTAAAAGGTACCGTCTCTGTTGTTTTCACTTCATCTCCAACCGGGAAACCTAATGAAATCAAGTTATTTTTATGATCCTCATCTGCCGGCGGGTTTGCCAAATCAAAGGATGTAGCACCAAACAACTCTACTACAGCCGCCACAAAATCGCTATCAGTACTTGTAATCTCCACAATCACATTCTTTATTCCTCTGGAAGCCAACAAATTCACAACAACAGGACCATCAACCTCTTCATTATAGTCATTTGCATCAATTGGAGTATTCAAATCAAAATTCTTATTACCACTTGTCACAGTAGGGTCAGTACCTTCCTTATCTCCTCCTGATGGAAAGTCGTCTATTCCCTCTTCCTTTCCGGGATGAACAGAACCATCCAACTCTACAATATCACAGGTAACATCATACTCAACGGACGGATTGACAACTCCTCCTGTGCCCGGATCACCATTAGCATCCCGCAATGTATAAGTAATAATCAACTGAGAGCCAATATTTATATTAGGAAAGGATTTATTAATTGGCACATCTAGTTCATCATCAAGCTCACCTATAAAGTTCGCATCAATTACATTACCACTCGCTTCCGCAGGAAAATAACCGGCACGAGTTTCATCTTTTTCAAAATTAAGAGAGTATTTATTATTAACAGTAACTTTAATATTAGCCTCATCCCCCAACAATTTCCTGAAATTCTCATCATATTGGATAGTCACCATGATACAATTCAATGTACAGTTAACCGTTTCAAGATTAGTAATCTGATCTTTCTGAATCTCAAAATTCTTCGATCCTTCACAATAGGGTTCATCAAATAAAGCTGTATCAACATTAGGAGCATGAGCTATCACTTTATATTTTCCCACCTTTAACTGAAAAATCTCAGGAAGCTCACTATATTTCCATTCCGAAACCAAAGTTTCATCTTCTGCATTATAGATGCCTACTATATAATTACTGGGATCTACTGTTTCAGCACGAGATACTGGAGTAGCATTTACATTTACCGACAGTCCCATAGAAGCCAAATTCACTTGTCCATAATCATTGGACTCTTTTCCAAAATCCATGTTTTCGCGATCACATGAAGTAAGTATATGCATACTCAAGATTAAAACGATTATTATAGATACTATTTTATTCATAGCACAGTTTTTTTTAATTATATTCTAACTTTATATTGTCAATATACAACTGACTTCCAATATATTCACCATCACTTAAATTCATTCTTGAAGGTACCTTGAAATATTTGTATTCTGTTACAGTTCCTGATTTGAATAATATATACAAATGGGTAGCCTGATGATGAACATCAACATAGTTTAGCTGAATTTTCTTTGGGGTATATTCAGCAACAATCCCCCCTTCTTTAAGATATTCATCCGCTAATACTATTTTATTATCTCCCTCTCTATGTTCAACAATCACTCGAATTTCAAAATTATCATTACTTTGTTGTTTACCCGACGCAGGAGTATACTTATAATAGAAAGATAAAGCCGCAGGACGAGAAACAAAAGCATAAGGAATGTAGGTACTCTCCGGACTTTCTGAATATTCTCCTAAATAAAGATAACCAGGATCCACTCTTTTCATGCTTCCATCCCAAAAAGGACCTGGAGCTGTGGTTCCTTTACCCCAACCTATAGTTCGTATTAATGCTGCATAATCTCCTTCATAACAATCAGCAGTCTGAATCGTACCGGAATTTGCGATATAAGCATAAGCACTGGCAATACCTCCACCACCATCAGCAGTAGTTTTCTCATTAATAGTATTCCAGCCCTTAGAGCTTTCACTATTCCATGGGAACCATTTACGCCACCAGTCATTTGTTCCGGTTTCATAAGACCACTCTTCCATATTGGCATTAGGAAGCTGCATTTCTTTTTCCGTATGAATCGTCAAAAGATTAGAAGTTCCAACAATATCACCTTCTTTATCTCTATTTACAAATCGACAAATCAATTTTTCGTTCGATGGAAGGCTTTTCAAATATATTTCTGTTCCCGATAACGAATAATCCGCAGCACTCCAATTTCCTTTTTTAGAATATTGAAAATCCCAGCCTGTTTCCACCACCTTATCTACCTGTAGCGTTGCTTTATTATTCCAAACATCACCAGGATAAGCCAAACTAAGTGTATATAATGGAGATTCAACAGTACTTTCTACCGACTTCATCCGACGAAGGTAGTTAGCTTCTATTTGCATTACGGAAGTCTGTGACTCAGGCAAAACAAAAGTCAGTTGATGTTGTTCCTTATCAGAGTTTATTTTCTTTGGAGTAATAGCTTGCTTGCTATCACCTACCTTCAACCAATAATTAACTTTTAATGGATCTCCATCAAGCGTCATATTCACATTCACTTTGGTCGTACCATAAGCAATTGTAGGTCCAGTAGTAATTGCAAACTTATTATCCAGACTATTCACTTTGAGAGTCAACGGTTCTTCATTGGTTTTTGAAAGTATATCAACCGCATTTAAAGTGAAAAGATGTTCTGCGTCCCCTTCTTTATATTCCAAGAAAGGGATAACATTTGTAAAATCAATCATCGCTATCTTATCCTTCTTGTCACTTAGACCTACGATTTTCAATCCTAACCCTTGCATTTTTTCTAAAATCTCGGCAGGCACATTAGCCAAGTCCACCGACTCCGGCCATCCTTGCTCAATCAAAGTATTGGAGTGAGTTGTCAAATTACAATGGGCAATCCCACCAGCCGCATTCAAATATGCGTAAATATGTGATGATTCTGCACTTTTACCTTCAACAACAGACAATGCTTCTGTCCCAAATCCATTCGCTTTCAGATAAGGAGCCGGAGCACTTAACGCTTCGTCAGAAACATCAATTGTTATTGGTTCCTGATTTGGAATATCGTCACTGAACGATATATTTACCATTGATGAACCTGCATCCACATCAAGCGTCAAAATATAAGCATGACGGGCTTCTGCAAAAAAAGTTTTTGCTTGCACAGTCACTTCCTGACTGCTACCTTGCTTTTTGCGAAATGTTGTACGGACTTGCAGCTCTCCTGGTTTAAAAAATCCATAACGTTCTTCTAATTTTTCATACTTAACTATATTATTTAAAGAAGAAGTAACCTCGGAAGAGTAAGAAGAAAAGAATTCTTTAAAAGCATCCGTATAAGCAATCTTTAGTTTTGCATTCGCTAAATAGCAAGTCACTTTCACATTAGTCGTTTTTCCTTTCGATATAGTAAACGATTGATTACCTTCAAAATATGGTAATTCGAATCCTTCATTTTCGACATCACTATACGAAGCAACTGCTGTATAATTTCCCGGACGAAGTGTAAGCTCATCATCAGACCGAAAATCTGCCAAAGTAGCCCATTTCCCACGAAGAGTTTCTCCTTTAAATATGGAAAAAGAGAAATCATTTACATCAGGAACTCCCTGTTCTGTTCCGTCACCCACCCGAGTATTGGTTCCCACTACCACCTCGGGATTTGCATTAACCTGTACATGTAATGTCCCACTTCCTTCACTACCTTCATCACGTTCTGAAGAACAAGAAAAAAACAGAGGCAAAAGACATATACAAAAAGCTAGTTTTACTAGTTGTCTGTTACTCATCTCTCTAGAATCTCTAAAATGTATAAAACTGAACGCAAAAGTACAGTTTTACTTCTTTATAATAAAGTATCCAAAGAAAGTTTTATTCCCCAATATGAAAAAAGGGACACAAATAAGTTTACGTATCTAAAAAAATGACTATTTTAAAGAGGTAAAACACAAAAGTTCTGTCTTTCATATGAAAAACAGAACTTTCCTTATTCAAGTTGAGAGTGTTAACAGAACTTATTTGTCGATACCCGGCATCAGGACGACTCCGAGCTTTTTCTTCCCGTCCATCTTGACAATCATCGGTTTTTCAAAACGGACGTGACGAAGGTATTTTGTTTCTTCCACTGCCGGCTGCGCGTTGAGAAATTCCTGATTATAAACCCCATCGTTCATAAAGGCATTGATGGTGAAATAGCCTACTCCAAAAGAAGTCAAGTTCTGGAAGAAGTGCGTGCCCTGACTGGGGTCTACGCGATAGTTGGTCAATCCGGCTTCTACGATTACACGGGCGGCGGAGATATGCGGCCACTTCACCGGGATACCCAACCATGTGTCACTGCTTCCCCAACGTCCCGGCCCGACAAGGACATAATTCTTGCCTGCGTCCAGGAATTGCTGGTTTATCTTCTCTATCTCCCAGGCAATAGCCTGATTATTCGAAGCACTGTAACCGTCGGTCTTGACATAGACAACATCACAAATGTCATTCATAACGCCATGTCCCAATGAGTTATACGAACGAAGCACTACATCCTCATCCGGTATCTCGTTCAAATCTTCATCCAACATCTCTTTACTATCTACGATAGGCCGGATTTGCAAGAGATAGAAAGTACCCGTTTTATCTTGCTCACGGCTCAGCGTAGCCGCAAACTCTATCTCAACGGGACGACGCATTTCCTGCTCACCATATTTCAACACTAATTGAAGAATACGTGCCAACGGAAAAACATCATGTTGAAGGATATTAGCAAACGTAATCACTTTACGGCCGCCCGGATACAAGCCATCCCTGATAATTTGGTCATACGGGTCATATGTAGAAGCGATGTAGCGCAAAGCGCCGTCATTTTCCGCCTCTTTCACATGAAGTTTCAAGAGGTTGAAGCCGTCGTCGATAGAGAAATCATGCCCTGCGTTCTTCAAGTCCAAAGCATAGAAACGGGTTTGTGTTTCTTTCAGGGCTATTTCCATTTCGCTGGTTTGTAACACCTGATTCGGATGATAAGGAGAGAAACGGAGAGTCATGCCACCGTCCACAATATACTTTCCTAATCCTAAAGCCAGGTTTACCGTTCCTTCTTCCGCCTTTTCATCGCCTAACGGATAATAATTCAACGAACGGGCTACGCCGGACATGGAAGGATAATAGCGGTCGCCATACTGATTGCCCACCACTTCCTGCAAGATTACAGCCATTTTCTCCTGGTCGATAACATTTGAAGTAGCCTGCATATACGCTTTGCTGTCGCGGAAATATACCGAAGCATACACTCCTTTGATAGCATCGGAAAGCATACGCAACATCTCATAACGGTCGTCCAGATAAGGAATCATATATGTATTGTAGATTCCGGCAAACGGTTGATAATGAGAGTCCTCTAATAAAGAAGAAGAACGGATAGCAATCGGAGACTTCACTACATCGAAGAAAGTGAAGAAATCCTCTACCAGTCTGTCCGGCAATTTTGCTTTCAGGAAATATCTCAGAATCACATCGTCGTCTGCATCCGAAAGGGCAATCTGATACAAATTATTAGTATCCATAAATTCATCGAATACGTCGGTACAGAGCACCACCGTCTTGGGAATGGCAACCCGCGCATTTTCAAACTCGTCAAACTCTGGATGACGCTTCACCATATTGTCGATAAAAGCCAGTCCGCGCCCTTTTCCACCTAATGAACCGTCACCGATACGGGCAAAATTGGAATAACGGTCGAAACGGTCGCGTTTGAAGACCGCCACGACCCCTTGATTCTTCATTTTGCGGTATTTCACGATAGCTTCGAAGATAATGCGACGATGAGCATCCACATCCTGAAGACTGCTCCAGGTGATAGGCTTCAAGAACTCCGCCACAGGAAACATAGCCCGCGAATAAAGCCAGCGGGACACGTGATTACGGCTAATATGATACAGGAAAGATTCGGCAGGCACGGCAAACAGGATATTCTGCAACTCTTTCAGATTACGTACGTGCGCTATCTCCTCACCCGTCTCGGGATTGCGGAAAACAAAATCACCGAAACCGAAATTGTCGGAAACGATGCGGCGCAAATCAACGTCCATCTTCTTCGAGTTCTTATCAATAAAACTCGCACCGTATTTCGCTGCATAAGAAGAGTTTTCCGATTCGGAAGACTGGATAATCAAAGGTACAAACGGGTCGTTCTTCCGTATCTCGGCACATAACTTGATACCTGCCAGACCGTCTTTCTCTCCCCGTTCCACTTTCGGGAAACGCACGTCGGTAATTACACCTAATATATTATTCTGATATTTGTGATAAATCTCCATCGCTTCCTGATACGTACGCGCCAACACGATTTTAGGACGCCCGCGCATACGAAGCGTACGCTGGTGTGCATTCAGAGCTTCCGTAGAAAATTCCTGGCTTTGCTTCAAAACGAACTTATACAGGTTCGGAAGAATGGAAGAATAGAAACGGATACCATCCTCTACCAACAGAATCAACTGCACACCCACTTCCTGTACGTCATGCTCCAAATTCATTTTATCTTCCATCAACTTAATGATGGACACCAACAAGTCGGTATTGCCCAACCAGCAGAACACATATTCGAACGCGCTCAAATCCTCGTTGATGATTCGTTTCGTGATACCATGACTAAAAGGAGTCAGGATAACGATAGGAATATGCTCATATTTCTCCTTGATATGCCGACCGATGTCAAAACTGTCGTTATCTCCCGTGCCCGGCATACAAATCACCAGGTCGAATGACATACTTTCCAACTGCGCCAACGCTTCCTCTTCCGTAGACACCTGCGAGAACCGGGGCGGATAACGCAGAGATAATGAAGTATATTCATTGAAAATCTTCTCATCGATGCGTCCGTCATCTTCGAGCATGAAAGCATCATAAGGGTTGGCTATTAACAACACGTTAAAAATTCGCCGGGTCATTAAATTAGCGAATTGCGTATCTTTGAAGTAAAGCTGGTTTAATTTATATTTACTGAGCATAAAATAATTCTCCTTTCTTATTCAAGTCGTCATTCTTCAAAATCACATTTTGCAAAGTTAATTCTTTAAATCTCATTTTCCACCATCTTCTTTATAAAGTTTACTTGTTTATCTCTTATTATTTTGTAGATTTGTAACTTTAAGTTTATTCAAAAAGACTTTTTATTCACATGAAAAAAGTAACTTTATTAATGAGTGGAATCATGGTGATGTCATGCGCTCCCCAGCAGAAAAAGCTGCTCTACCCCGAGACGGCAAAGGTAGACACAATAGACGTGTATTTTGGCACGCAAGTACCCGACCCTTACAGATGGTTGGAAAACGACACCAGTGCAGCTACTACCGCCTGGGTAGAAGCACAGAACAAAGTGACGAACGAGTACCTGAGCCAAATCCCTTTCCGGGAAAACCTCTTGAAACGATTGACGGAACTGGCCGACTATGAGAAAATCAGCGCCCCAATCAAAAAACATGGAAAATATTACTTCAGCAAGAACGACGGTTTGCAGAACCAGAGCGTATTCTACGTACAAGATTCTCTGGACGGTGAACCCCGCGTATTCCTCGACCCGAACAAACTGTCGGAAGACGGCACAGTAGCCCTCACAGGCCTTTACTTCTCCAACGACGGCCAGTACGCAGCTTACAGCATTTCACGCAGCGGCTCGGACTGGTCTGAAATTTATGTAATGGACACCGAAAGCGGCAAACTGCTGGAAGACCACATCGAATGGGCTAAATTCACCGGTGCCGCCTGGCAGGGAGACGGCTTCTATTACAGCGCTTACGATGCTCCAAGCAAAGGAAAAGAGTTCTCCAACGTGAACGAAAATCATAAAATCTATTACCATAAAATAGGTGAACCGCAATCGAAAGACAAACTGGTTTATCAGAATCCGGCTTATCCGAAACGCTTCTACACTTCCAGCACCAGTGAAGACGAACGCATCCTCTTCCTGACAGAATCCGGTGCCGGAAGAGGAAACAATCTGTTCGTCCGCGACCTGAAAAAGCCGAACTCCCCTTTCATCCAACTGACTACCGACCTCGACTACCAATACTACCCGATTGAAGTAATCGGTGACCAGATTTATATCTACACTAACTATGGCGCACCGAAAAACAGAATCATGGTAGCCGATATCAACCGTCCCAAACTGGAAGACTGGAAAGAACTCGTCCCCGAATCGGAAGCTGTCCTTTCCAATGCAGAAGTGATTGGTGGCAAACTATTCCTTACCTACGATAAGGACGCATCCAACCACGCCTACGTTTACAGTCTCGACGGCAAGCAATTGCAGGAAATCGAATTACCGTCACTCGGCTCTGTAGGTTTCAGCGGTAACAAGGATGACAAGGAATGTTTCTTCGGATTCACTTCTTTCACCATCCCCGGCGCTACCTATAAATATGATATGGACAGCAACACCTACGAACTATACCGCGCCCCGAAAGTACAGTTCAACTCGGACGACTTCGTGACCGAACAAGTGTTCTATCCCAGCAAGGACGGTGTGAAAATCCCGATGTTCCTTACCTATAAGAAAGACCTGAAGAAAGACGGCAAGAATCCCGTATTCCTCTACGGCTACGGTGGCTTCGGCATCAGCCTCAACCCAAGTTTCAGCGCCATCCGCATCCCGTTCCTCGAAAATGGCGGAATCTACGCCCAAGTCAACCTTCGCGGTGGCAGCGAATATGGCGAAGACTGGCACGTAGCGGGAACCAAAATGCAAAAACAGAACGTATTCGACGACTTCATCTCTGCCGCCGAATACCTTATCGACCAGAAATATACCGACAAGGACAAGATAGCAATCGTAGGCGGTTCCAACGGCGGTCTGCTGGTAGGTGCCTGCATGACGCAACGCCCCGACCTGTTCCGCGTTGCCATCCCGCAAGTAGGTGTAATGGATATGCTCCGCTACCACAAATTCACCATCGGCTGGAACTGGGCAAGCGACTACGGGACAAGCGAAGACAGCAAAGAGATGTTCGAATACCTCAAAGGCTACTCTCCGCTGCACAACCTCAAACCGGGCACTAACTATCCCGCAACCCTCGTCACCACTGCCGACCACGACGACCGTGTAGTTCCCGCTCACTCATTCAAGTTTGCCGCTACCCTGCAAGCAGACAATGACGGCACGAACCCCACACTCATCCGCATCGACAGCAAAGCCGGACACGGTGCCGGCAAACCGATGGCGAAAGTGCTGGAAGAACAAGCAGACATCTACGGATTTATCATGTATAACCTGGGAATGAAGCCGAAATTCTAAAGCGCGACTTTCTATTTGCAAACACATAGAAGCCCCGTAGCCTGTATTTTACATTACAGGTCACGGGACTTTGTGTTTTTCAACAGAGAAATATGACATTTTATTATTAATTAATCAAAATATCCGCTTCAAAACAAGCGAATTTGAAAAATTTTCCTATATTTGCAGTGAGTTAGTTGACATTTTATCAGAATCAACCTTTTAAAATATAGTATCATGAACATCCAAAAAATCATGTCCTCTTTAGAGGCAAAGCATCCCGGTGAATCTGAGTATCTTCAAGCAGTAAAAGAAGTTCTTCTCTCCATTGAAGATATATACAATCAACATCCTGAATTCGAAAAAGCTAAAATCATAGAAAGACTGGTAGAGCCCGACCGTATCTTTACTTTCCGTGTGACGTGGGTAGACGATAACGGTGAAGTGCAGACCAACCTCGGTTATCGCGTACAGTTCAACAACGCTATCGGCCCGTACAAAGGCGGTATCCGTTTCCACGCTTCCGTGAACCTTTCCATCCTGAAATTCCTCGGTTTCGAACAGACATTCAAGAACGCGCTCACTACCCTGCCTATGGGCGGCGGCAAAGGCGGTTCCGACTTCTCTCCACGTGGAAAGAGCAATGCCGAAATCATGCGCTTCTGCCAAGCATTCATGCTGGAATTGTGGCGTCATCTCGGTCCCGACATGGATGTGCCTGCCGGTGACATCGGCGTAGGCGGACGTGAAGTAGGCTATATGTTCGGAATGTACAAGAAGCTGACCCGTGAATTTACAGGCACTTTCACAGGAAAAGGATTGGAATTCGGCGGTTCCCTGATTCGCCCCGAAGCTACCGGTTTCGGCGGTCTGTACTTTGTCAATCAGATGTTGCAGGCAAAAAACATTGATATCAAAGGCAAGACAGTAGCCATCTCCGGATTCGGAAACGTTGCCTGGGGCGCAGCAACCAAAGCCACCGAACTGGGTGCCAAGGTAATTACCATCTCAGGTCCGGACGGATATATCTACGACCCGGACGGCATCAGCGGCGAAAAGATAGATTATATGCTTGAACTTCGTTCTTCGGGTAATGACATCGTTGCTCCTTACGCAGAAAAATATCCGAACGCAACCTTCGTAGAAGGCAAGCGTCCGTGGGAAGTAAAAGCGGATATTGCACTCCCTTGCGCGACCCAGAACGAATTAAATGGAGAAGATGCTCAAAATCTCATAAAAAATGACGTACTTTGCGTCGGAGAAATTTCCAACATGGGCTGTACGCCGGAAGCCATCGACCTTTTCATCGAACATAAGACGATGTATGCCCCGGGTAAAGCAGTCAACGCAGGTGGTGTTGCCACTTCCGGACTGGAAATGTCCCAAAATGCCATGCACCTGAGCTGGAGTGCCGCCGAAGTGGATGAAAAACTCCACGCAATCATGCACGGCATCCACGCGCAATGCGTGAAGTACGGTACGGAACCCGACGGATACATTAATTATGTAAAGGGTGCCAACATTGCCGGATTTATGAAAGTAGCTCACGCAATGATGGGACAAGGCGTCATTTAAAAAGACTTTGTTTAGTTGTATTTGTATTTGTGGTTTGCGCTGCTCGCCTCCTGTGACAGGACGCGGGCAGCGCTATTTTTTTGAAATTAACCATATTTTCCATGGAATTAATTATCTTTGTGGCATCAATAGGGTAACTAATAGTTCTACAATAAATATTCATGTAACAAATAAATAAAGATGCTACAACCCGAATTAAAATTCCGCCGCGATAAGATTCGCAGTCTGATGGCGTTACAGGGCATTGATGCCGCGCTAATCACTTGTAATGCAAATTTAATTTATACTTATGGCTGCGTAGTCAGCGGTTATATTTATCTCCCTCTCCACTCACCTGCATTGCTGTTTTTCAAACGTCCCAATAATATCACAGGCGAGCATGCGTTCCCTATCCGTAAACCGGAACAAATTGTCGATTTGCTGAAAGAACAGGGATTGCCGATGCCTGCAAAATTGATGTTGGAAGGCGACGAACTTCCCTACACGGAATATTGCCGTCTGGCAAGCCTATTCCCTGAAGCGGAAGTTGTGAACGGAACCCCGCTGATTCGCCAGGCACGCAGTGTAAAGACTCCTATCGAAATCGAAATGTTCCGCCGTTCGGGCATCGCCCATGCAAAGGCGTACGACCTGATACCAAGCGTATATCGTCCCGGCATGACAGACATCGAGTTTTCTACCGAAATAGAACGCCTGATGCGTCTGCAAGGTTGTTTGGGCATCTTCCGCGTATTCGGACGCAGCATGGAAATCTTCATGGGCAGCGTGCTGACCGGAGACAATGCCGGTTATCCTTCCCCGTATGACTTTGCTTTAGGCGGTCAAGGTCTTGACCCTGCCCTACCGGGTGGAGCCAACAAAACTCCGCTGAAAGAAGGACAAAGCGTCATGGTAGACCTGGGCGGCAACTTCAACGGATACATGGGTGACATGAGTCGCGTATTCTCCATCGGAAAGCTACCTGAAAAGGCTTATGCAGCTCATCAAGTCTGCCTCGACATTCAAGAAAAGATTGCCACCATAGCCCGTCCGGGTGTTTCTTGCGAGAAGTTATATGATGCAGCCATCGAAATAGTTACCACCGCCGGATTTGCAGACAAATTCATGGGTATAGGCCAGCAAGCCAAGTTTATCGGTCACGGCATCGGGCTCGAAATCAATGAAGCTCCGGTACTCGCCCCCCGTGTCAAGCAGGAACTGGAACCGGGAATGGTGTTTGCCCTCGAACCGAAAATCGTTCTGCCGGGCGTAGGGCCTGTCGGCATAGAAAACTCTTGGGTAGTCACCAACGAAGGAATCGAGAAACTGACTAATTGCAATGAAGAAATTATCGAATTAAGCTGATATCTGCATTAGGAGGACACTTATAAAAGGCAAAAAGCATATACAATGAGAAAGCCTCGATAAAAAGAGGCTTTCACTCTGTCATTTAAAACAGACCTTTTCAATATACTTTTTAATACATACATTAATAAACACACCCATTCTATCAAAAAATTTAATCAATTTAATAACACCCCCAACAAGATGATGAAACAACCTTTGATTCTAACCCTTGTATCTTCTGTTGCCTGCACAGCAACCGCAACGAACAAAACGCCGGAAAACACAACACCGACAAAGTCAAAAACCCCTAACGTCGTATTTATCTACGCCGATGACCTCGGCTACGGAGACTTGCAATGCTATGGAGCCAAAAACGTAGAAACGCCCAACGTCAACCGACTGGCGAAATCAGGCATTCTTTTCACAAATGCCCATGCCACAGCCGCAACCAGCACCCCTTCCCGCTATTCCATGCTGACAGGCGAATACGCATGGCGCAAAAAAGGTACAGACGTAGCTGCCGGAAACGCCGGAATGATTATCCGTCCCGAGCAATACACGATGGCGGATATGTTCAAAAGTACAGGCTACACTACCGCAGCCATCGGCAAATGGCATCTCGGACTCGGAGATAAAGGCGGCACACAAGACTGGAACGCTCCCCTGCCCTGCGCACTGGGCGATTTAGGCTTCGACTACCACTACATCATGGCTGCCACAGCCGACCGTGTCCCCTGTGTATACATCGAAAACGGGAAAGTAGCCAACTACGACCCCAGCGCCCCTATCGAAGTAAGCTACCAGAAGAACTTTGAAGGTGAACCTACCGGAAAAAGCAACCCTGAAATGCTGTATAACTTGAAGCCCAGCCACGGTCATGACATGTCCATCGTCAACGGGATTTCCCGTATCGGCTACATGAAAGGCGGCGGCAAGGCACTCTGGAAAGACGAGAATATAGCAGACTCACTGACTACCCACGCCATCCGGTTCATCGAAGAAAACAAGGATAAACCTTTCTTCCTTTATTTCGCAACGAACGACGTACACGTTCCCCGCTTCCCTCACGACCGTTTCAGAGGAAAGAACCCGATGGGACTGAGAGGTGACGCTATCGTACAATTCGACTATTGTGTCGGCGAAATCATGAA
This sequence comes from Bacteroides sp. f07, assembly GCF_042854785.1. Taxonomy (NCBI): domain Bacteria; kingdom Pseudomonadati; phylum Bacteroidota; class Bacteroidia; order Bacteroidales; family Bacteroidaceae; genus Bacteroides; species Bacteroides sp. f07. The sequence continues at coordinate 3,534,550 of NZ_BAABXI010000001.1, forward strand.
CACACTGGAGAAACTGGGATTGAGAGAAAACACCCTTATCATCCTTTCAAGCGATAACGGCCCGGTAGTAGACGACGGATATGACGATAAAGCGGAAGAACTACTCAACGGACACAGCCCTGCCGGACCGCTGAGAGGTAACAAATACAGTGCCTTTGAAGGTGGAACCCGCATTCCTGCCATCGTCAGTTGGCCTGCCGGAGTGAGAAAAGGCATGACTTCGGACTTATTGGTTTCACAAGTCGACTGGTTAGCTTCTCTGGCTTCACTGACCGGAGCCATTATGCCAAAGAATACCGCACCGGACAGCTACAACTTCCTCGGAAGCTGGTTGGGCAAAGAGAAGAAAGACCGCCCGTGGGTTATCGAGCAGGCTTCCAACCACACTTTATCCGTCCGCACCAAAGACTGGAAATACATCGAACCGAGCAACGGACCGAAAATGATTCAATGGGGACCGAAGATTGAAACCGGAAACTCCAAAGAACCTCAACTCTACAAAATGCAGGAAGTAAAAGAGGTGACCAACTATGCTTCCCAGATGCCGGAAAAAGTGACCGAACTGCAAAATATTCTCCAAAGCGTACGCGACGGAAAGGATATAATAGGCAAATAATTCCGGGCACTCATACATTCAACCTTAAAAAACATACATTCAACTTTTAAAAATCAAACAACCTAATGGATTATAAATCAATCTCAATAGTTGGTGGCACACTGCTCTTATCCGCCCTGTCCGCCAATGCACAGAAAAAGACTGCCCAACCTAATATTATATTCATCCTTTGTGATGACATGGGATACGGAGATTTGGGATGCTACGATCAGCCGTTTATACGCACTCCACATATAGACGCTATGGCAGGCGAGGGCATACGTTTCACACAAGCCTATGCAGGCAGCCCCGTCAGCGCTCCTTCGAGAGCCTCGTTCATGACAGGACAACACAGCGGTCACTGCGAAGTACGCGGCAACAAGGAATATTGGGGAAATTCCCCCATCATCATGTACGGAAACAACAAAGAATTTTCCGTAGTGGGACAGCATCCTTACGACCCTGACCACATTATCCTGCCGGAAATCATGAAAGACAACGGCTATACCACAGGTATGTTCGGCAAATGGGCAGGCGGCTACGAAGGCTCCTGCTCCACTCCTGACAAACGGGGCATAGATGAGTATTACGGCTATATCTGCCAGTTCCAGGCTCACCTCTACTACCCCAACTTCCTGAACCGTTACAGCAAAGCGCTGGGCGACACAGGCGTAGTACGTGTCATTATGGACGAGAACATCAAATATCCGATGTACGGTCCCGAATACCAGAAACGCCCGCAATACTCCGCCGACATGATTCATGAGAAGGCAATGGAATGGTTAGACCATCAAGACGGCAAACAGCCTTTCTTCGGTATATTTACTTACACATTGCCTCATGCGGAACTGGTTCAACCGGAAGATTCTATCCTGAACGAATATAAAGCGAAATTCGACCCGGACAAAGTATTCAAAGGCAGTGAAGGCTCACGCTACAATGCCATCACGCATACACACGCCCAATTTGCCGCTATGATTACCCGCCTTGACTATTACGTAGGCGAAGTCCTGAAGAAACTGAAAGAGAAAGGACTGGACGAGAACACACTAGTCATCTTCTCGAGTGACAACGGCCCTCACGAAGAAGGCGGAGCCGACCCCACTTTCTTCGGCAGAGACGGAAAGCTGCGCGGACTGAAACGCCAATGCCACGAAGGCGGCATACGTATTCCGTTTATCGCCCGTTGGCCGGGACGTGTACCCGCAGGTGAAGTAAACGACCATATCTGTGCTTTCTATGATTTAATGCCTACTTTCTGCGACATAGCCGGCGTCAAGAACTATGAGAAGAAATACCGCAACAAGGAGAAAGACGTGGATTATTTCGACGGAATCTCTTTCGCTCCGACATTACTGGGCAAGAAGAAACAGAAACAGCATGACTTCCTCTACTGGGAATTCAACGAAACGAACCAGATAGCCGTGCGCATGGGTGACTGGAAGCTAATCGTCAAAAAGGGAAAACCGTCCCTCTACAATCTGAAGACCGATATTCACGAGGACAACGACATAGCCCTGCAACATCCGGACATCGTAGAAAAGATGAAAGCCATCATCTTTGAGCAACATACTCCGAATCCATATTTCTCTGTGACGTTGCCCAAGCAGTAACCGCAATTACCGGAAGAAATAACAAGATAAGCGATTATTATATTTCAGGCACGGATTACACGGATTTCACGATTTTTGTTAATCACATCACAAATGATTAGCTACCGTGTAATCCGTGAAATCCGTGCCTGAATAATATTCTTAGATAAGGTCGATTTTATTTAACCCTACCCTTTATATCAACTTATATCAGCGCACCGGCACCAACCCCATCTTCTTCGCCCGCTCCATCAGATAAGCATGGGCAGCTTCATATTCATTGGGAATCACACCGTCCAGAATAGCATCCTTTATCGCGCTTTTCAGCACACCCACTTCCCGACAGGGTTGCAAACCGAAGATTTCCATAATCTCCTCTCCGCTCACCGGCGGTTGGAAATTACGTACCCGGTCTTTTTCTTCCAAGTCTTTCAGCTTCTGACGTACCAACTGGAAATTATTCAGGAAACGCTGCTTGCGTTCCATATTCTTGGAAGTAATATCCGCTTCGCAAAGCATCATCAAGTCATCAATATCATCGCCCGCCTCAAAGAGCAAACGACGCACCGCCGAGTCCGTCACCACATCATCCGCAATGACAATAGGGCGCATATGCAGACTGACCAGCTTCTGCACATACTTCATCTTCTCATTCATCGGCAACTTCATCTTCCGGAAGATATTCGGAATCATCTTCTCACCAATGAAATTATGATTATGGAACGTCCATCCCGCCTTCGGCTCCCACCGTTTCGTGACAGGCTTGGCAATATCGTGCAGCAGAGCCGCCCAACGCAACCAAAGATTATCAGTCTTCTTGCTGATATTATCCAACACTTCAAGCGTATGATAAAAATTATCCTTGTGCGAACGCCCGTTCCGTGTCTCCACCCCTTGCAACGCTGCAAATTCCGGGAAAATCAACGGCAGCAACCCGCTACGGTCGAGGTCGATAAACCCTTTCGAGGGAATCGGCGAAAGAATAATCTTGTTCAGTTCGTCCGCAATGCGCTCACGGGAAATAATCTCAATCCGTTCCTTGTTGCGGCAAAGGGAGTCGAAAGTATCGTCATCAATATAAAAGCCCAACTGCGTGGCAAAACGGATGCAGCGCATCATGCGCAACGGGTCGTCACTAAAAGTAATATCCGGGTCGAGAGGAGTACGAATCGTCTTCTCCTTCATATCATCCAAACCGGCGAACGGGTCTACCAGTTCACCGAAACGCGCCTTATTGAGACAAACCGCAAGAGCGTTGATAGTGAAATCCCGACGGTTCTGGTCGTCTTCCAGCGTACCGTCCTCAACAATCGGCTTGCGCGAATCCCGCTGGTACGACTCCTTGCGTGCGCCGACAAATTCCACTTCCGTACCTTTATATTTAACCTGTGCCGTTCCGAAATTCTTGAAAACAGAAACGTGCGCACCCCGTCCCAGACGTTTGCCGAGTGCTTCCGCCATTGCAATTCCACTGCCTACAACTACTACATCTATATCTTTAGAGGGACGTTGCAGAAAAATATCGCGAACATAACCGCCTACCACATAGCACTCCAAACCGAGCGCATCCGCCGTTTCGGCTATCTGTCCGAAGATGGGTTCGCTAAATTGCTGCTTCAATTCCTCTTGAGTCAACTCTATCATTCCTTTTAGTTATACGTTTTGAGGGTGCAAAATTACAAAAATAAGGGATATATTTGTACTTTTGCCGTTAATAAGTGAACAATGAACCATAAACAGGCCGTCTGTCCTGGATAGTAAACCGTAAATAATAAAATAGTAAACAAAACTTGTAATGAAAAAACTGATTATCCTCTTTTGCGGCACGCTGGCACTGGCTGCCTGCGGCAACGGACTTGAGAAAAAAGCCAATGAGAAACTGGCAATTGCCAAGGCAGCCTACGAACGTGGCGACTACGAAGAAGCCAAGTCGCAAATCGACAGTATCAAAATCCTCTACCCCAAAGCCTTCGAAGCACGCAAAGCGGGACAGGCACTGATGCTCGATGTAGAGACAAAGGCACAGCAGAAGACACTCGCTTACCTCGACAGCGCCTTCCAGGCAAAAACCGAAGCGTTCAACGCCATCAAAGACAAATTCATCCTTGAAAAGGACGCTGAATACCAACAGGTAGGCAATTATCTCCACCCTGCACAGACCGTCGAAAAGAACATGCACCGCTCCTTTCTCCGCTTTCAGGTGGACGAACAGGGCAACATGAGCATGACTTCCATCTATTGCGGCGCAGGCAATATCCATCATATAGGTGTCAAAGTGATTGCCCCCGACGGTAGCTTTGCCGAAACTCCGGCTTCCAAAGACAGCTACGAAACGACCGACATGAATGAAAAAATAGAGAAAGCGGACTACAAACTGGGAGAAGACGGAAACGTTATCGGATTCATCAACCTCAACAAAGACAAGAATCTCCGCGTAGAATACCTCGGTGACCGTGCCTACAAAACAACCATGAGCCCGACCGACCGTCAGGCTGCGGCATCTGTCTACGAGTTGGCACAAATTCTTTCCGCCATGCAGCAGATTAAGAAAGAACAAGAAGAAGCCAATCTGAAAATCGAATTTATCAATAAGAAAAAAGAACGGAAAGCGCAGGAAGCAGCAACCGACAAGTAAAAGAAGCATCCTCGGCTAAAGATAAAAGAGTTGACGGGAACAGTTGCGATTTTTTCATATCAGCAACTGTTCCCGTCAACTCTATCATAACGTTCTCTATTCCCTGTTCCGAAGAAACGACGTTTCCTCATATAAAGAAACGGTGTACTCTGTCCTCATAAAACGGTGTAATCTCTCAACCCAAAAGAGCGTAGACTGCCACAGCCTTATTTCACCCTTCTATTCAACTGATTATTAGACTTTTCCTGCTTCGACTTACCCACCCGTTTTCCGGAATTCTTCTTTTTCCCCACTCCGGGCTTTGCCTTTCCGGCAAAAGGATTATTACTTTTTTTTTATTGGCATAGCTTACTTCTTATTCTCCTTCATAAAACTCACCCAAGAACCAGCGAGCCACAAAATCCCAATTCTCCTGTAGCAGCGCCTTTCCATTCTCGAACGGGAACTGCGCATCCGGCAGCAGATTATGTTCCATTCCATACTTCAGCAAGTCGAACGGACATAAACCCTCTTCGCAGAACATTTCATACGCCCCTTCTTCAGCCGCTTCGGCATTATAAAGCGGATTATTCCCGTCAGCAAAGAATTCGGCAACATCAGGGCCTATCAACAACCCTTTCGGATTGCCGTAAACAACGAAATTATCAAACTCCGCCAAATCCGGCAACAGAGCATCTTCCTCATCTTCCCACTTCAACGAATGTACAAAGAAGAATTTCAGTGCGTCATACGAATCGAAAAACAGGAGCGACTCCCCTTTGCTCGCTTCAAAGAAGCGTTCCACATTGGTCGGCATCTTCTCCCCCAGCAAAGCTGCCGGCAGAGGTTCGCGTTTCTTCCGCATCAACTCCGTTTCCATCATCCAGCCCGGAGCAAGGTGTTCGCTGATAGGAGCCGATTCAAAAACAGCGTCCAAGCGTTCGTAAAGCACCCCCGCAAACTCCAGTAAATCCGCGTCCATCGGATTCTCCACCCAGTCGAAATCATCACCGACCGGCGAATTGATAGCCCACAGCAGAAAAGCGATGTCCTCACGGTTGATTTCGTCCGGCAAGTAGTCCTCAGACAGCGGATAGAACGGCAGATAACGGCCGTAATTCTCCTTATGCCAATGAATAAACTCCCGCCAGTTTCCCGCGTCCGCCACGCAATCTTCCAGATACAGGGCACACGACAAAGCCACCCGTCGCTGGTCTTCCACCATTTCCCTGCCTTTATACATATAAGAGTTCGCTACCAACGGCAACAGTTCATTTGCCAAATTAAGATACCACTCATCCGTAGCCGTCACCTTCGCACGACCATGCATCTCAGTCCATGCCCGCATATAAATCTTCTGTTCCTTCATCGTTACAGTCGTTACAATCATTACAATCGTTTCAAGGCCAGTTTAATAACCTTTTCCACCGGAGCATCCGGCTCTTCCTTCATTATAGCCAACACCACCTTCTGCGAAGGCGCAGTGGCAAAACCGAGCATCGTCAACGCAGCCACAGCCTCTTCCTGCACTTCCGCATTGGCAGCTTGCAGCAACATGCCCCCCGCACCGGCAACGCCGCCCGAGGCAGACATTCCCATCGTCTTAATCTTGTCCTTCAGGTCGACAATCACACGCTGCGCAGTCTTCAGACCGATACCTTTCACCGTCTTCAGCATATTCGCGTTCTCGGTGCTGATTACATTCACCAGTTCGGCAGGCGAAAGGGCGGAAAGAATCATACGCGCCGTATTCCCGCCGATGCCCGAAACAGAAATCAGCAACAGGAAAATCTCCCGCTCCTGCTTCTCGGCAAAGCCATACAACACATACGCGTCCTCACGAATCGCCTCGTAAATATACAACTTACAAGTTTTTTTTCCTTGAATAGCCGAATAGGTATTCAAGGATATATTGGCGGCATACCCCACCCCGTTACAGTCGATTACCGCGGTTGCCGGACTGAGTTCGGCAAGCTCGCCTCTAATATATTCTATCATAATGGGAACAAAGATAAAACTTTCCCGCCACAGATTATCCCGTTTTCTACAGATTATTCGTTTTAAGAGCCCGACGGTTAAAATCTGACGCACGCACAAGGTGTATTCCACGCAATCCATAGCGAATCTAAAAAAAATAAAAATAATGCAGCCCGTAAACAATCCTTCCTAATAATTTGTTTACTTTTGTGGCAGAAACAAAGAAAAATGTTCATATAAAACCAAGAAAAGAATGAAAAAAGTAAGAGCCGCCATCGTCGGTTATGGCAACATTGGACACTACGTACTTGAAGCGTTGCAGGCAGCGCCTGATTTCGAAATAGCCGGAGTCGTTCGTCGTGCAGGAGCAGAGAACAAACCGGAAGAGTTGGCAAACTACGCAGTAGTAAAGGACATTAAAGAGCTGGAAGGCGTAGACGTGGCAATTCTTTGCACGCCCACCCGCAGCGTTGAGAAATATGCAAAAGAATACCTGGCTATGGGCATCAATACCGTAGACAGTTTCGATATCCACACCGGCATCGTCGATTTGCGCCGCACACTGGACGCAACCGCCAAAGAACACAAAGCCGTATCCATCATCTCCGCAGGCTGGGACCCGGGAAGTGACTCCATCGTGCGTACGATGCTCGAAGCGATTGCCCCGAAAGGCATCACTTACACCAACTTCGGCCCGGGCATGAGCATGGGACACACCGTAGCCGTGAAAGCCGTCGACGGTGTGAAAGCCGCCCTTTCCATGACCATCCCCACCGGTACGGGAATCCACCGCCGCATGGTGTACATCGAACTGAAAGACGGATACAAATTTGAAGAAGTAGCCGCCGCCATCAAGGCAGACCCATACTTCGTGAACGACGAGACACACGTGAAACTCGTTCCGAGCGTAGACGCGCTGCTCGACATGGGACACGGTGTAAATCTCACTCGCAAAGGCGTATCGGGAAAAACGCAGAACCAGTTGTTCGAATTTAACATGCGCATCAACAACCCCGCACTGACCGCACAGGTACTGGTATGCGTGGCACGCGCTTCGATGAGACAACAGCCGGGATGCTACACTATGGTGGAAGTTCCGGTCATCGACCTTCTTCCGGGCGACCGTGAAGAGTGGATTGGACACTTAGTATAATATTTTATCCATCCGATAAATAAAAAAATAGAGAAAGGAGTACCACCTTTCTCTATTTTTTTTATCTTTGTGGGAATAGTACTAAAAAAAACACACTAACAATGGGAAAACTATTCATTCTCTGCGCATTACTATTCCAATTCCTGTCGCCCGTTTACTCGCAGCAAACAGACACAGACGTCATCAAACCCAGTATGAAATACGGCAAACCCACCGAGGAAGAGCTGAAGATGACCACCTACGCACCGGACACCGCCGCAACCGCCGTCGTACTGTACACCAGAAACAACGCCCGCTACGACCTGCTGAACAATGACTTCCGGCTCGTGTACACCTATGAGGTAAAAATAAAGGTACTGAAATCCGAAGGCACGTCCTATGCGGACATCATCATACCTTATTATTCTAAAGAAAAAGCAGGCGGCACCATGAAAGAAAACATCACCCAACTCGACGCTTCCGCCTACAACCTCGAAGACGGCAAGATAGTACGCACCAAGATGAAACGCGACCTCGTCTTCGAAGAAAGGCTCAACAAGAACTATATGCAGATAAAATTCTCCATCCCCGCCGTCCGTGAGGGAACCGTATTCGAGTACAAATACCAGCTCAACTCCGACTTCTATTACAGCATCAACCACTGGGAAGCGCAGAGAAGCATCCCCGTCATCCACACGCAATATGACATCACCATCCCCGAATACTTCCTGTTCAACCTCGACATGAGAGGCTCACATTCACTGAACATGAGTTGCTTTATCCCACCAGCGAATATAAGTTGGTGAAATCCTTCTGGGAACTGATTGCCGAGAAAAACAACGAAATATTGGTACTCAAGAAAATATAGATATAAAATTATCATCTATGTGACACAGCACTTACAATGCTTAATCTTTATATATTATGAAACATCCCAATCAAACCAACTCTATAAAGCACTTCATAAAGAAAGTACCCACCCTGTCTTATGTCGTTTTTTGCCTGAGCCTTCAGGCAACGCCCGCCCGCGCACAAGACACGATGAAGGATGCCAATTCCGTCGTCACGGACGCCCGGACAGAAACCCTCTGCAAATCCATGACCCAATCCGTAGAAAAGGAAAGCCGGACTATCACCATACTCAACCGCAAAGGACTGGAAGACGCCACCTTTTATTGCGGATGCGACATGTTCCGTTCCTTACAGAAATTCTCCGGGGAAATCATCAACGCTTCGGGACAGACCGTGCGCAAGATAAAGAAATCCGACCTTCAAAAGAGCGAATACAGTTCCTCACTCACCACGGACGATTATTTCTATTATTACGAGTGCAACTACCCTTCCTTCCCCTTCACGGTGAAGTACGAATGGGAAATGAAATGCAACAACGGGCTAATCGGCTACTCCACCTTCGTCCCGCAAACGAGCTTCAACCAGGGCGTAGAGAAAGCCGCCTACCGGATTGAGCTCCCCGCCGGACAAGGTTGTCGCTATCGTGAATTGAACACGCAAGGAAAAGGAATCGAAGTGAAAGAATCCACCGGCCCCGAAGGACAGCAAGTAATAGAAGCCACCGCACACCGACTGTCTCCCATCCTCAGGGAACCTTTCGGACCAAGCTCCGCCGAATTATTCCCCCGCGTCTATTTCGCCCCTTCGGCTTTCAAGTACGACAAATCCGAAGGAGACATAAGTACCTGGCAAAAGTACGGAGCATGGCAGTACCAACTGCTCGACGGACGCGACCAGCTCACCGACCCTTTCCGCGCCAAACTGCACGAACTGACTGCCCACTGTTCCACCGACCGGGAGAAAGTGAAAGCCGTCTACGACTATCTCGCCAAGACCACCCGCTACGTCAGTATCCAGTTAGGTATCGGCGGCTTGCAGCCTATCGCCGCCACGGACGTCTGCTGCACGGGGTTCGGCGATTGCAAAGGCTTGTCCAACTACGTCCGCGCCATGCTGAAAGAACTGGGTATCCCCTCTACTTACACAGTCATCAGCACCACCAACGAACGGTTGCTCCCCGACTTTTCGAGCGCCAACCAGATGAACCACGTCATTCTGCAAGTCCCGCTTCCGCAGGATACGCTCTGGCTAGAATGTACCAATCCGCAGCTTCCTTTCGGCTACGTCCACCAGAGCATTGCCGGGCACGACGCCCTATTGATAGAACCGGGAGGCGGCAGGATACACCGTCTGCCCACTTATCCCGATTCGCTGAATACGCAATGCATCATCGCCGACGTCACCCTCTCCCCCACGGCGGAAGCGAAAATATCGGTCAACGAAGTGTCCCGCCTGTTCCAATACGAAGACGAAGCGGGCATCGTGTACCTGCCACCCAACAAGCAGAAAGACCGCATCCGCTCGGACATCAACCTGTCTCAGGCGGATATCCTGAACCTGCAAATAAAGGAGTGCAAAGAGGCAGCCCCGTCCATCACCTTCGACTATTCCGTCAACAGCAACCAATACGGGCATAAGACGGGAAACCGCCTGTTCGTCCCCGCCAACATTTTCAGAAAAGGGTTCAGCGTCCCTTCCGTCACGAAGCGCACGTATCCTATCCATATCAACTACGGCTATTCGGACACGGACAGCATCTGTATCCGCTTGCCGGAAGGATATGCCATCGAAGGTCTTCCGAAACCGATTGACGTGACGGGCAAATTCGGGAGTTTCCACTCCAGTGTCGAGGTGAAGGACAGGGAGATACATATCGTTCATCGTTTATTCATGCCGAAAGGGATTTATGCTCCCGATGAATACGAGACATTCATCGGCTTCCGTAAACTGGTGGCAGGGCAATATAGTGGCAAAATCATTCTAAAAAAGGAATAAGTGAGATAATTCGTTACGGAAAATAAAGTATCTTTGCGACTCAATACTTCAAAAAAAGGAGAACGTTGGAAAACAAAAGATACAATAATATAGAAGAATGGGCGAATACGCTCAGTCATGGAGCAGGCATCCTGTTGGGAGTCGTAGCCGGATATTTCTTGTTGGAAAAGGCTTCCGTGAACGTCGAAGCGCAATGGGCAGTACCTTGCGTCATTGTCTATCTGGCAGGGATGCTTTCGTCTTATGTCAGTTCCACGTGGTATCACGGCAGTCGTCCGGGGAGAGTGAAAGAGTTGCTCCGCAAGTTCGACCACGGTGCTATCTATCTGCATATTGCAGGTACTTACACGCCTTTCACGCTGCTCACACTGCGGCATGCAGGCGGATGGGGATGGGGAATTTTCTCTTTCGTATGGTTGTCGGCTGTTGTCGGTTTCATTCTCAGCTTTAAAAAGCTGAAAGAGCACAGCAATCTCGAAACGGTCTGTTATGTGGGCATGGGCGCTTCGATACTGGTTGCCTTGAAACCTTTGCTGGACCAGTTGGAGATGGCAGGAGCCACTCCCGCTTTCTGGTGGCTGATAGGCGGTGGAGGTTCCTATATTGTGGGAGCTGTATTTTACTCATTACGCAAGCCTTATATGCATGCCACGTTCCACCTGTTCTGCCTGGGCGGGAGCATAGGACATATCATTGCAATCTGGCTGATACTGTAATGAGGGGTAGGGACAAAAAAAAGGCTATCTATCCCAGACAGCCAATCTTTGTTAACCTTAAATCTAATACTATGAAAAACACAGTACAAAGATACGGACTTTCGGCATATCTCCAAATTTTCGGGGCGACGCAGGACGATTTATAACACGGTTTAATAGAATACAGAGGTTCGTTAACATTTAACGCTGTTAGGTTAAAAATTAACGAATACAATTTAAGCTTTCCAAGCGTAAGACCTAGGTTTTTTATTTAAGTTGGTCCTCTATTTCTTCAATGCTTGGCAAGCTGCTCTTAAAATCTTCCGGAAAGATTTTGGATAATTCATATTCCGAAATACCGATGGGTTGGCTGGAAGCTTCTAACGAATATCTTGCGAAAACATCATCTTTTGTTTTGCAAATCAGCAATCCAATTGTTTTATTATCCCCATCTTTTCTCATTATATGGTCTACTGCAACTACGTAAGAGCCAAGCTGTCCAAGAAATGCCGGTTCAAACTTAGTTGTCTTCACTTCATATGTTGCATAGCCATTTATGTTGGCTTCCAACTCTAATCCTTTGTATATAAACAATCTCTTCATTTTCTACACAACATAAATTTCTACGCAAAGTTGGCATAATATCACAGACTATCCAAAAAATCCATTAGTTTTTTATCGTCCTTCCAATGGCTTTTCACTTTATACTTCTTCTCTATTTCACAATTTGACAACGCTTTCGCCTTCATTTCCATATTAACTTCAGCATAAATATTGGTCGTATTAATGGATACATGCCCAAGCCAAGCTCTGATAGTATTGATATCAACACCTGATTGGAGTAGATGGGTTGCGGTTGTATGTCTGATTGTATGCGGACTGACGCGTTTCTTTTTAATTGTAGGCATCTTATCTTCTATCTTTTCTGCATAACGGGTTACCATCTCATAGATGCCAAAGCGGGTTATTGGTTGTCCAACTCGGTTTAAAAAGACATGGTCATCCTCTGTTCTGTTTTTGATAATGGAAGATAGTGCCTCACGGGTATGTTGCCATAATGGACATCTTCTTGTTTTATTTCCCTTGCCCGTTATAGTCACTACAGCCAAGCCCTTTTTCTTGGGTAGGGATAAATCCCTTATCAATAAAGTAGCAGCTTCTTCTGCCCGCGCTCCCGTATTATACAAAAAAAGTAAGAGGGCATAATCTCTCCACCCTTGGCTTGTACTTTTATCTGGTGCGTCCAGTAGTGCATTCATTTCCTCTTTTTCAAGGTACGTTATCAAAGTCCTCCTGGTCTTTTTGACAGGTATGTTTCTTATATTTCGACTCCATTCTATATGCTCCGGACTGTTGGCGGATACATACTTTGCAAGAGAACAAAAAGCAGCCAGTCTGATATTTCTGGTCTTGATTGAACATGACCTGTCTTTTTCAAGACTTTCCAGGAAGTTGGCAACCCTGGTATCTGTAATATCAGTAAGGAGTATCTTGTCCACTTCTTTTTTCACACACTTGGCAATAAAAGGCATCAGCAATCTGATCGCATCCCGGTACGATTTAAGCGTATTGGCAGACAGGTTACGTATATTTGTCAGATATTCACAAAGAAACCTTCGTATCCAGTATCCGGCATAAAACTTATTTTCTTCATTCATCTTTTCCTTGTTTTATGTATGATTCAAAACGGTTGTTTGCTTCTCCCAGCAGTCCATCGGTCATGGTCAGGTAGACTGACGTATGGGATAAATGTGTATGTCCAAGATATGTGCTCAACACAGGGAGCAACTGTTGGACGTCCTGATTCTCCCTATACCATGAAGTAAGCCGATGGACGGCGAAGGTGTGCCTCAGGTCATGTAATCTTGGCTGAAAGGGGGATTTATCCGAACGGGAGATACCGGCATGTTCCCTGATTCTTTCAAAAGCACCTCTCACGGTGTCTATATGCATGTCCAAGCCTTTCTTATCTAAAAAGAGTTTGCTTTCGGGTACGCAGCACATGCCTTGTTTCTCTCTCCATTTCAAAAAAGTATCAATCAACTCTCCAACCTTATGGTTGTATGTGACAATCCGTGACTTGTAAAATTTCGATTCTCGTATATGCACATACAAATCCGGTTGGTTCAGGTCTCTTATTCTCAAAGACATCGTTTCGTGGAGCCTCAATCCAAGAAAATAGGTCAGTTGCAGTATCATCTTCATGCATTCAGGATGGATTTTACTCCGGTTTTTCTGATATTCCATGGCTGAGCGGAACAACCGTTGCAGTTCCGGTTTGCTATAAATATAAGGTGTCATGTGCTCCAAACGCTTGGGCAAGTCTGCGGGAAGGGGTACATTGTTCATTATACCCCGTGACATGGCCCATTGGAACATGCCCTTTAAGGCTGTGTGCCTTATGAACCAGCCGGCAGTGACCGTTCCTGTGGGATAATATAAATAGGGTTCGACCTGTCCTACTGTCAGTTCCGCCGGATTCGTATCGCCACCGATATGCTTCATAAAAGAACGCAATGCTTGCGCGTTTGTCTTGAACTTTTCTCCCAAAGCCCGTCTGTAACTTATATAAAGTTCTGTCATTTCATTCAGTTTCATAGCAAGCCCTCCCAATCCATGTCAGCAACCTTACGTAAGTTCTTAATGTCGACTTTGGCATATATGCGTGTGGTATCAAGCCCGATGTGCCCCAGCAAATCTGCGATTTCTTTCAAGGAATGCCCGGTGTTGATAAGGCGTGTGGCACAAGTATGACGCAGGCTGTGCGGCCCGTAATGGCGCAACTCCAGTCCTTTGCCTTTCAGTTCGTCCCTGACCAGCTTGTATATAGTCGAAGTGGAAAGCTGTTCATGAGGGGCACGTCTGCATAAAAAGAGGTATTCGTTTCCGCTTTTATTAAAGCGTGCCTCTTTGATGTATCTGATAATGGCATCGCCAACGATGGGAAGCAAAGGTAGCACTTGTGGCCTGCAGTTCTTGGCCCGTCTTAAATACAGCGTTTCATTCCGCCAGTCTATATCTTTCAACTTCATGTTTGTCACCTCACTGCAACGAAGGCCATAGACAGTCAAAAGAAGCAATATGGCATAATCCCTGACACCTGTCCCGGCGGCATCCTTTTTGGATTGCAGGATATCTTGAACTGTCTCCCAAGGGACAAACGAAGGCAGGTTTTCATGGGCATATACTCTCGGGGCTTTTAAGCTATACACAAGTCCGGGATTACACAGACCTTTTTTTTCTGCGTATCTGAAAAATCCACGAAGGACAGTGACGGTATCGGCTATCGTTCTTCTGTTACAACCGTCCTCATCATGTCTCTTACGTATATAGTCATCAAGAACTGAAGACGTTATATCTTTCAATCCGTCGACTTTTAAGTTCAGCATCATCGTTTTGAGCTGACTGTATCTGCCTTCGGTGGTGCTTGAAGAATAGCCCTTGTTTTGTTCCAGCCAATCAAGATATTCCATCACATGTTCTTTAAAGGGAAACGCATCATCTTCACATATAAGCTGACCCATATAAGATAACCAACTGGTAGTATATGATATAAAACGTCTTCTGGCGTATTTCCCGGATGCATTTCTTACTCCGGGTTTCTGTACAGTCATCCAACTGTCAGCGGATTCTCGGATATCCTCAATACTGACCATACGTCCGTCCTCAACATGCAGATAGTCAATTAAATGAAGTTGGTATGCGGCTATATCCCGTAGTGTTTGTGTAGCCCCACCTTTGTCTTCCCATATTTGAAGATACTCAGCCCGTTCTTTCAACAAAGGATAGGTGAGATAACGTAACTTATGATGTTTACGGGTAAAAAGGCGGTTCAAAATAATAGCATTATTTGTATAGATGCCATCTAATTTGCCTATGTAGGCAAGCCATAAAAAAGCAATATCCATATATTTTCGAACACTGCCGGGAGCGTTGTCCTTTTTCTTCATCGGATGGTTCTTTTTTGTCTTTGACCATGTGATGGCGGCATCCTTGATGCTGCTGATAGGGACCTGTTCAGAGAAGCCATCTTCAAGCTTGAGGCTTGTGACTATCAGTAGTAGATAATCTGCCAAAGAGAGCAGATAATTATGGCTGTAGTTGCGCTTTTCAGCCATGAAAGCAAGATAGTTTTCACGTTCCTTCAATAAAGGGGCGTCGAGGTGCTTTTGCAAGTACCATTTGCGTCGAATGAGTGTTTCAAGCATAATTCTTCTTTTTGAGGTTAATACTTAGGTTGTTTCCTAAATATGAAGAATTAAGGCGAGTTATATGCTTTTTAGAGCAAGTAGTTTGGTCAAATGGAGACTTTTAGCTTTTTTTGTAGCTAAATTTATGTTGTGTAGAAAATGAAGAGATTGTTTATATACAAAGGATTAGAGTTGGAAGCCAACATAAATGGCTATGCAACATATGAGTTGTTATGTTGTGCACAACATAATAATTCTATGACAACATAGCTATGAACATCGACATTATAAAAAAGCATATCAAAAAATTGTTCGGTTTCACCAATTACCAGACGATACTCCCGCCCCATATAGGCAAATCCCGTCCCGAGTTCCATAAGAAACTTTTCAATATTCTTTATCAATGCATCTTTCAACTCTTTCTCATTATATTTGCTCGTAATACCAACGAAATCAAAATTATAGGGATCTCTAGTTATTTCCTGCGCTAAATCACTTTCCACCGCCGGTAAAGTGTTTCTAAAATTAGTGATGGGTTTACCTTGCCGCTCATACAAATCCGTATCAAGGAAATTAAGTAGAAGTGCCCGCGACCAACCTTTTTCTATTGTTTGCTGCACAAAGAAAAAAGATTTCTGTGAGTCATATTTCTTGTCAAGAATAAAGCGTATATGTCCCCACGGAATACAACAGACGGTGTCCTTTACAAATTGCGCCACATCTTGTGGCGTGATTTCGTCTTTCAATGAATCAACAGTTTGTGCCACAAGATGTGGCGCAATTGCAATCTCCCTAGAAAACACAGTATACATCTGCTTCATATATTGCAGATTACGAACCGAGAAACCTTTTACATCAGGAAATATGGCTTGCAAATCCTGACTAAGTCCCTTATAAAAGCCATTCCCCCATTTACTTTCAGCTTTTTTAGTAACAATATCTCCGCCAAGGGACCAATAAAAATGAAGCATTTCTGAGTTCACCTTTACCGCAGCCTTTATTTGGCTCTTTCTAAAACGTAAGCTAAGTTCGCTTATCCACTCTGTATATTCTTTATCTATCTTTAAAAGTTTACTCATATTCACTTGCTATTTTTGCAAAGGTACTAATTTATCCACAAGCAAAGAAGATTCTCCACCATAAGAATAGCCAAAGTAATTAAGGGAATTATAGAAGAAACAAAAAAGCTCCATTATCCGTTATATTTATACTACCAAATAAAGAATAATTTCAATGGACTGGGAAAATTATCTGATAAAGCACCTTCAATGGTCGGACACCATTATCAACCATGAAGCGAAAGAACACGTAGCCCGCGAGATTGCCGCAATAGCCAAAGACGGGGAAACCATCGGAGCCGGTTCCGGATCCACCGTCTACCTGACACTGTTCGAACTGGCACAGCGGATTCTCGAAGAGCACCTACATATCGAAGTCATCCCCGCTTCCAAAGAAATCTCCATGACCTGCATACAGCTAGGCATCCCCCAAACCACCCTCTGGAACAAACGTCCCGACTGGACTTTCGACGGAACGGACGAAGTAGACCCGCAGCAGAACCTGATAAAAGGTCGTGGCGGAGCCATGTTCAAAGAGAAACTGCTCATCCGGAGCAGCCGCAAAACATTCATCATCATCGACCCCGGCAAACGGGTCGACCGACTGGGAAGCAAATTCCCCGTTCCCGTAGAAATCTTTCCCGATTCACTGGCTTATGTGGAAAGCGAATTGCAACACCTAGGCGCATCGGAAATCATTCTACGCCCCGCCCACGGAAAAGACGGACCAATCTTTACAGAAAACGGTAACTTCATCCTCGACACCCGCTTCAGCTTCATTGACGATTCTCTCGAAGAACGGCTGAAGAAAATCACCGGCGTCATAGAGAGCGGACTGTTCATAGGTTATGACATTGAGGTTATCGTAGCGGAATAAAAATCGCCTATCAGCCACCCATCTAAAAAACAGAGTTTTTTTAGTCCTTTCCTTAAGAGCAAAATAGAGAAATTCCCACAAAAGTATTTTCTTAAAAGTTTTCCAAAACGGAAAACTTTCTGTATCAGCGAGAAAGAAAAGTTTCCCGAAATTTAATGTTAAAAGCTAACCGATGTATTGGATTATCTTCTATCTTTGTATCCGTTTTCGGAGCTAAAAAGAGGTTTAGTCAATGAGGGAACGCTGTGCAAATCGGCGACAGTACCCGCTGCTGTAATTCTCTGTGAATCCGCACACTATGTCACTGCACCGGTAGGTGTGGGAAGGCGCTGCGAGGGAGGGATAAGTCAGAAGACCTGCCGGAATCGAATAAACATATTATTAATCACTTTCGGGAGTTAAAGTTATGAACTACGCGGAAATTTGTATCATCAAACGTGATGGTAAAAGAGAAGATTTCTCTATCAGTAAGATTAAGAATGCAATCAGCAAGGCATTCAGTGCAACGGGGATTCAGGATGAGCAGCAGTTGGTGGCTGACATCACGATGAATGTAATCAGTCAGTTTGCCACTCCTACGATTACCGTAGAGGAGATTCAGGATTTAGTGGAAAAGGCATTAATGAAGGTTAGGCCGGAAGTAGCGAAGAAGTATATCATCTATCGCGAATGGCGGAATACGGAACGGGACAAGAAAACCCAGATGAAGCACGTGATGGACGGTATCGTTGCCATTGACAAGAACGACGTCAACCTGAGCAACGCCAACATGAGCAGCCACACCCCTGCCGGACAGATGATGACTTTTGCATCCGAAGTGACCAAAGATTATACTTATAAATATCTGTTGCCGAAGCGTTTTGCCGAAGCGCACCAGTTGGGCGACATTCATATCCATGACTTGGATTATTATCCGACCAAGACGACGACTTGCATCCAATATGACATGGACGACCTCTTTGAACGAGGCTTCCGCACAAAGAACGGCAGCATCCGTACCCCGCAAAGTATTCAGAGCTACGCGACGCTGGCTACTATCATTTTCCAGACTAACCAAAACGAGCAGCACGGCGGACAGGCGATTCCCGCTTTCGACTTCTTCATGGCGAAAGGAGTGGCGAAGTCTTTCCGTAAGCATATGGCTTCGTTCATCAACTTCTATGTGGCGATGGAGAACGGCAGCCAGGCGGACGAGAAGGCAATCCGTACGTTGATTAAGGAGTATCTGCCGTCTATCAAATCTACCGAGGCAGAGCGCGAAACGTTGCGTATCGCTTTGATAGCCCTGCAAATCATTATAGATAAGGAACATCTGGCACGCATCACGGAGAAAGCATACCAGCAGACCCGCAAGGATACACATCAGGCGATGGAAGGGTTTATCCACAACCTGAACACGATGCACTCACGCGGAGGTAACCAGGTGGTGTTCAGTTCTATCAATTACGGTACGGACACTTCTGCAGAAGGGCGGATGGTGATTGAGGAATTGCTGAAAGCTACCATCGAGGGCTTGGGTACACGGGGAGAAGTGCCTGTATTCCCGATTCAGATATTCAAGGTGAAGGACGGGGTGTCTTACTCGGAAAAGGACTTTGAGAAAGCGATGAAAGCGGAGAATATAGAAGACGCGATGAAAGACCGTTACGAAGCTCCGAACTTCGACTTGTTGCTGAAAGCTTGCCAGACTACCGCGAAGGCGTTGTTCCCGAACTTCATGTTCCTTGATACGCCTTTCAACACGAACGAGAAATGGAAAGCGGACGACCCGAAACGTTATATCTACGAATTGGCGACAATGGGTTGCCGTACACGTGTGTTTGAGAATGTGGCGGGAGAAAAATCGTCTTTGGGACGCGGTAATCTTTCTTTCACTACGCTGAATATGCCGAGATTGGCTATCGAAGCCCGCATTAAGGCTGAAAACTTAATAGAGGATGAACGCAACACGGATGCCATCGAGCAAAAAGCGAAAGAGATTTTCATCGAATCCGTACACAATATGGCTGCTTTGGTAGCCGACCAGCTTTACGAACGTTACCAATACCAGCGCACGGCACTGGCACGCCAGTTCCCGTTCATGATGGGGAATAACGTGTGGAAAGGCGGTGCCGAACTGAATCCGAACGAGCAGGTAGGCGATGTATTGCGCAGCGGTACGCTGGGAATCGGCTTTATCGGCGGGCACAATGCGATGGTGGCTCTTTACGGCAAAGGTCACGGTCACAGCCAGAAGGCATGGGACACGCTGTATGAAGCTGTGATGGAAATGAATAAGGTAGTGGATGAATACAAGGCGAAATATAACTTGAATTATTCGGTACTGGCTACTCCCGCCGAAGGACTTTCAGGACGTTTCACGAAGATGGACCGCCGGAAATACGGAAAAATCCCCGGAGTGACAGACCGTGATTATTATGTAAACTCATTCCACGTAGACGTGAAAGAGCCGATTAGCATCGTTGAGAAAATCAAACGTGAAGCTCCTTTCCACGCCATCACCCGTGGCGGACATATCACGTATGTGGAGCTGGACGGGGAAGCGCAGAAGAATGTGCGTGCCATCGCCAAAATCGTGAAAGTGATGCATGACGAGGGAATCGGTTATGGTTCTATCAATCATCCGGTAGATACTTGCCACAACTGCGGCTACAAAGGGGTGATTTTCGACAAATGTCCGGTTTGCCAAAGTGAAAGTATTCTCCGCATGCGTCGTATCACGGGTTATCTGACGGGCGACCTGAGTTCTTGGAACTCTGCCAAACGGGCGGAAGAAAAAGACCGTGTGAAACATTTGTAAACCAATGAATTTATTAGGAACTTATCCTGAAACAATAGTGGACGGTGCAGGCATCCGGTATTCTATTTATCTTGCCGGATGCGCTCATCACTGTCACGGCTGCCACAACCCGGAAAGCTGGAATCCGAAAGCGGGGGAACTGTTGACGGAAGAGAAGGTTTCGTCTATCATCAGGGAGATTAAAGCGAATCCGTTGTTGGACGGGGTGACTTTCTCCGGCGGGGACCCTTTCTTCTATCCCGAAGAATTTCTGTCGCTCGCCAAGCGGGTGAAAGAAGAGACGGGGATGAATGTGTGGTGCTATACCGGGTATACGTATGAGGAGATTCAGGTGAAACCACGGTTGAAGGCTATTCTTCCTTACATCGACGTGTTGGTGGACGGACGTTTCGAGCAGTCGCTCTTTTCTCCTTACCTGGAGTTTCGGGGGAGCAGCAATCAACGGATTCTGAAACTAAAGTAATCCCGAAGGGGGAGATAATCCAAAAGTTGAGAAAATCTCCACCACTAAAAAAACTTATTTTTCAAAGAAAACAAAAACACCTGTACGGTTGTTTTGTTTACTTTTACGGACAAAAGATAATTCTGCAAGAATAAGTTTTTTATGGTACAAACAATAACTACGACTCATATATCTGACGAATCCGACGGATTGCCGATGCCCAAACGTATTTGGGCGGTGGTATCCGTCGGATTCGCTCTTTGCATGTCTGTACTGGACATCAATATAGTTAATATCGTATTGCCTACGCTTTCGCATGACTTCGGGACGACGCCTGCCGTGACTACGTGGATTATCAATGGGTATCAGTTGGCAATCGTCATATCCCTGTTGTCCTTTTCCGCTTTGGGGGAGATGATTGGTTATCGGAAAGTCTTTCTTTCGGGCATCGGGTTGTTTTGTATCACTTCGCTGATTTGCGCGCTGTCCGATTCATTCTGGACGCTGACGGTGGCACGTATTTTCCAAGGGTTCAGCGCTTCCGCCATTACGAGTGTGAATACGGCGCAGTTGCGGTATATTTACCCGAAAAGTCAGATTGGCCGGGGGATGGGAATTAATGCGATGGTGGTTGCCATATCGGCAGCGGCAGGTCCTTCTGTGGCTAGCGGTATTCTTTCGATTGCCAGTTGGCATTGGTTGTTTGCCATTAACGTGCCGTTGGGAATCACGGCGTTGTTTTTGGGTATCAAGCATTTACCGAAGCAGGAAGAATTGTCGAAACGAAAGTTCGATTATATCAGTGCCATAGCGAATGCGATAACTTTCGGGTTACTGATTTACACGCTGGACGGATTTGCGCATCATGAGAAGATGGATTTTCTGGTCGTTCAGTTGGTGGTGGTAGCGGTAGTCGGGACGTATTATGTACGTCGGCAGTTGACTCAGACAACTCCTCTCCTACCGCTCGACTTGCTGCGAATACCGATTTTCCGGTTGTCTATCCTGACTTCCATTTGTTCGTTTATCGCGCAGATGTCGGCAATGGTATCCCTGCCGTTTTTCCTTCAGAACACGTTGGGGCACAGTGAGGTGATGACCGGGTTGCTGCTTACTCCGTGGCCGTTGGCTACGCTTGTCACGGCACCGTTGGCGGGGTATCTCGTCGAGCGTATCCATCCGGGGATATTAGGCAGTATCGGAATGGTGCTGTTTGCCGTCGGGCTTTTCTCGCTTTCGAGCCTGACTGCCGAGTCGTCCGATATTAGTATTATTCTGAGGTTGATGATATGCGGGGCGGGCTTCGGGTTGTTTCAGACACCGAATAACAGTACGATTATCTCGTCAGCTCCGACGCAGCGTTCGGGCGGAGCGAGCGGAATGTTGGGGATGGCACGTCTCTTGGGACAGACTACGGGAACGACATTGGTGGCTATGCTTTTCAGTTTTATCACGCATGACCGAAGTACGGCTGTCTGCCTGATGGTGGGAAGCGGATTTGCAGTTGTGGCGGCTATCGTCAGCAGCTTGAGATTGTCACAGCCTTCTACGCTCAAAAGTAAATAAGAGGAAGCCTTAATGATTTAACAATCATTTCTGACCCAATATACAGGCAAACCGAGAAAACGCCTTTTCTCATAGACAAACCTAGACATTTGCATTTCTTAGATACAAAAACGGCGTATTAACACTGTGTTAAAACGCCGTTTCTATATTCCATAAATCAGGTTCTATATTTCATTGAATATCAACGGAATGTAGTACATTTACGTTCTTGCGTCCACACATTCCGAAGATAATTCCGTTGCGAATGAAGTTTCTATTCCAACAACCAGCACACAGTGCCGGAAGTTAGAAGAAGAACCTCAATATATCATTGAAATTTGCCCAAATCAATAGACCGAAGAGCAAAACCATACCGGTCATCTGGGCGTATTCCATAAACTTGTCACTCGGTTTGCGACGGGCTATCATCTCGTAGAAGAGGAAGAGCACGTGACCGCCGTCCAAGGCAGGGATAGGCAGAATGTTCATGAAAGCCAGGATAATGGAGAGGAAGGCTGTCATGTACCAGAACTGATGCCAATCCCATGTTGCGGGGAAGATACTTCCGATAGTTCCGAAGCCGCCCAGTTGCTTGGCTCCTTCTTTGGAGAAGAGATATTTCATGTTGCCGACGTAGCCTTTCAAAGTCTTCACGCCGAGGGAAACGCCTGCGGGGAAGGATTCGAGGAAAGCATACTGTTTCTTCACCATTGGCAGCAAGCGGTCTGTCACCAGGCAGGCGGTTACTCCCATCATGTAGGCGGAGTCTACACGCATAGTCAAGGTGTCTGTTGCACCGCCACGTACATAAGTAAGGCTGATGAGACGAGGGTCGATGCTGTCTTTGAGCATAGTTGCTTCGTTTTTCTTACGTTCCGCCATCGTTTGCTTGAAGTCGGAGAAAGAAATCGGTGTTCCGTTCAGGGCGATGATGCTGTCACCCGGCAGGATGCCAGCTTGTGCGGCAGGAGAGTTTACCATTACGCTGTCTACAACGTACGGGAAACGGTAGGACGCGAAGCGGACGCTGTCTGCCAACAGGCGTTGCATCAGGTCTTCGGGAATGTAAACGGATGCTTTCGCACCGTTGCGGAGAACGCTTACTTCGCGGGCATCGGCTATTTGACTTAGCATATCGCCGTCATAACGTTCGAAAGGAACGCCGTCGGCAGAGAGAAGTACGTCACCATCCTGGAAGCCGACTGCCTTGGCTGTCTCGTTGAAGTCCATACCGAGGGGGGCTTCCTGTACCTTTATATATTGGTCACCCCAGGCGAAAAGTATCATTGAGTAGATGAACAGTGCCAGCAGGAAGTTGAACAGTACGCCACCAACCATGATTAACAGGCGTTGCCACGCCGGTTTGGAGCGGAATTCCCACGGTTGTTCGGGTTGTTTCATCTGTTCGGTATCCATCGACTCATCAATCATACCGGCTATCTTTACATAGCCGCCCAACGGCAGCCAGCCTACGGCATATTCAGTATCACTTTTCTTGGGTTTGAATTTAAAAAGGGTGAACCAAGGGTCAAAGAATAAGCAGAATTTCTCTACACGCACCTTAAATAAACGGGCAAAGAGAAAATGCCCGCCTTCATGAATGATGACGAGCAGCGAAAGGCTCATTATCAATTGCAGGGCACGAATCAAAAATGTTTCCATGTTTATTATTTACTATTTTACTATTTACAAATTACTAATCATTGCTCAGAGACTTTGCCGGCTCACCAGTTCGGAAGCGATTCTCCGTGCTTCCGCGTCGGTGGTTACATAGTCATCGTATGTGGGGTTGGCTATAAACATAGCTTGTTCCATTGTCTTTTCTATCACGTCGCTCATGCCGAGGAAGCTGATGCCGTCTTTCAGGAAAGAGGCCACCACTACCTCGTTGGCGGCATTGACGATGCAGGGCATATTGCCGCCTCTGTACATGGCTTCATAAGCCAGGGCGAGGTTGCGGAACCGCTTCGTATCGGGCTGCTCGAACGTCAGGTTGGTGCACTTGGCAAAATCAAGACGGTCGAAAGTGGAACTGATACGGTCGGGATAAGAGAAAGCGTACTGGATGGGCAGGCGCATATCGGGCATGCCTAACTGTGCTTTCACCGCACCGTCCTCAAACTGTACCATCGAGTGGATGACGGATTGCGGATGCACCACTACTTCAATCTGGCTGGGCTGGACACCAAACAGCCATTTGGCTTCGATCACCTCAAAACCTTTGTTCATCATAGAAGCGGAGTCGATGGTTATCTTGGCTCCCATCTCCCAGTTGGGATGCTTGAGGGCTTGCGTCTTGGTTACAGATTTCAGTTGTTCCAGGGTGCAGGTGCGGAAAGGCCCGCCTGAAGCGGTGAGTATTACTTTTTCTATCGGGTTGCCGACTTCTCCTGCCAAACACTGGAAAACTGCCGAATGTTCGGAATCTACGGGCAAAATCGGTGTGCGGTATTGCTGCGCTAATTGATTAATCAGTTCGCCGGCTACGACCAGCGTTTCTTTGTTTGCCAGCGCAATGGCTTTGCGGGCACGGATGGCGTTGATAGTCGGTTTCAGTCCGGCATAGCCTACCATGGCCGTCAGCACCATGTCGATGGGCGCGGCTTCTACAATCTGGCAGATGGCATCGGTTCCTGCGTACACTTTGATGGGCAGGTCGCTCAATGCTTCTTTCAGTTCGGGATACTTTGCTTCGTTGGCTATCACCACTACTTCCGGCTGGAACTTCCGTGCCTGGGCAATGAGGAGTTCGACGCGGTTGTTGGCTGTCAGCGCATAGGCTTCGTACAGGTCGGGATGTTCCTCGATGACCTGCAATGCCTGTGTACCGATAGAGCCGGTGGAGCCTAAGATGGCTATTTGTTTCTTCTTTTTATTCGTTTCTATATTCATTATTAAAATACGATATATTTCTCCGGATTCACCGGATGACCTTTGTACCAAAGTTCGAAATGCAGGTGCGGGCCCGTGCTGAGGGTTCCGCTATTGCCTACCAGGGCGATGGCTTCGCCACCTTTCACGCGGTCGCCTTCTTTCTTGAGCAGGGATCCGCAATGCTTGTAGATTGAAATAAAATCCTGGTTATGCTGCACGCCAATCAGGTAGCCGGTTTCGGCGGTATATGTGCTTAGAATGACGGTTCCATCCATTGTAGCCAGCACACTTTCGTTGGGGTTGGCGGCAATGTCCGTACCGAAATGTTTCTTTTCTGCGTTGAAATGGCCGGAAACCATTCCGCGGGTGGGACGGTAAAGGATAAGTCCCGTCACGTCCGGTTGGGAAGTGATGGATGTCAGGTTGTACTTCTCATTTTCTTCGTACTGGCGGCGGAACTCTTCTTCGCGTTTGGTGCGTTCCATCAAGGTGTCTTCGCGGGCGGCGGTCAGCGAATCGAGCGTCTGCACGCTGTCGATGGGGACTTTGCCGCTGAAGATGTCCTGAATGTTCATTATGTAGAGGTTCTGCCGGTTGAGAACCGCTTGCAGGGAGTCTACACGCAAGGCGTTGCCTACGATTTGGGAGCGGACTTCACTATTCATGTAGCCCGGAAGGTAGTTGCGCAAAGGAGTGAAGGCGATGATGCAGGCAGCAATCAGGAAAAGCACTGCCAACACGCTGAGCAGTACCGAAAGACCATTGAGTTTGGATACACGAAGCCCCACAATCTCTTCAAGTGTATTCTCGTTGACAATCGTCAGTTTATACTTAAACTTGAAATTCTTCCAGAAAGCTTTACTTCGTCTTTTCTTTGGCATCTCGGGTATTTACTATTTTACGATTTACTATTTACTATTTTCAGATTTGCTATTTTCGGGTGATGAGTGGTTCATCGTTTTGTTGGTTCTCACCGGTCATCTTCCAGTTCATCCAGGTTCAGCAACCCTTCGGGAAGCTCCACGGTGATGAGTTTCTGTTTCTGGTCTATTCCCAGGATAAACTCTTCTTGTGCAGGAACCAACAGTTCCTCGCCATCTTCTTTTTCGACAACGAAAAGGGTGTTGACGGTAGTTGTATCTACATCCACCAATTCACCCAGTGAGCCGTGGTGAATGTCTTCCATGCGGAAACCGATAAAGAAGTTCCAGGATAATTCGCCGTCTTCGGCTTCTTCGGCGTGCGCCACGGGAAAATAGACTTCTATGTTGGTGAACATACGGGCACGTTCGGCAGTATCTATTCCTTCAAGTTTCACCAAAGCGGTGGAGTCGGAACGGAAGCGGTATTCTTCGATGAAGAAAGGCACGAAGATACCGTCGAGCAGGCAGACAAGATAATCACAATCCACGCGGTCGAAAATGTCGTCCGTAAAGGTGAACTGCAATTCACCGTGGATGCCGTGCGGCTTGTTGAATAATCCTATTTTATATACTTCTTCTTTCTTTATCATATTCGGGTGATTCGGGCGCCGATGGCGTTCAGACGTCCTTCGATGTTCTGATAACCACGGTCTATTTGTTCAATGTTACTAATGGTACTGGTTCCTTCGGCACTCATTGCGGCAATCAGAAGGGCGATACCGGCACGGATGTCGGGGGACGTCAGACGTGCGCCGCGCAGCTTGAAGCCGTGGTTGTGACCGATGACTACGGCGCGGTGAGGGTCGCAAAGAATGATTTGCGCGCCCATGTCTATGAGTTTGTCAACGAAGAACAGGCGGCTTTCGAACATTTTCTGATGGATGAGCACGCTGCCTTTGGCTTGTGTGGCTACTACGAGCATCACACTCAGCAAGTCGGGGGTCAGTCCCGGCCAGGTGGCGTCCGCTATGGTCATGATGGAGCCGTCGATAAAGGATTCTATCTCGTAGGTTTCCTGTGCGGGGACATAAATATCGTCTCCTCTTTGTTCGAGCTTGATGCCCAGACGACGGAAACTTTCGGGGATAATACCGAGATTCCCGTAAGAAACATTCTTAATGGTAATCTCGCTTTTTGTCATGGCCGCCATGCCGATGAAGCTGCCGACTTCAATCATATCGGGCAGTACGGTGTGTTGCGTGCCATGCAATGCTTCTACTCCTTCGATGGTGAGCAGGTTGGACGCGATGCCGCTGATTTTCGCGCCCATGCGGTTGAGCAGGCGGCAGAGCTGCTGCACGTAGGGTTCGCAGGCTGCATTGTAGATGGTAGTAGTACCTTTGGCAAGTACGGCTGCCATCACTATATTGGCTGTTCCGGTGACGGATGCTTCGTCCAGCAGCATGTAGTTGCCCTGGAGCCTGCCGGCGGTGATTTCATAAATACCCCGTTCTTCATCGTAACGGAAATCCGCGCCCAGGGCTTGGATGCCGACAAAGTGAGTATCCAGTCGGCGGCGGCCTATCTTGTCTCCGCCCGGTTTGGAAATCAGCGCTTTGCCGAAGCGTGCCACCATCGGCCCGATAAGCATCACGGAACCGCGCAAACTGGAGCATTTCTTCAGAAATTCATCGCTTTCGAGGTAAGCGAGATCTACGTTTTCAGCTTTAAAGCTATAAGAGTCAATGCCTTTCTTTGCAACGGTAACACCCATCTCGCGCAGGAGCTGGATAAGGTTGTTGACATCCAAAATGTCAGGTATATTGTTCACCGTCACTTCCTCAGCAGTCAGCAACGTGGCACAGATTATCTGCAAAACTTCGTTTTTGGCGCCTTGCGGATGAATCTCCCCGCAGAGCCGATGTCCCCCTTCTATTACAAATGAAGCCATTGTTCAAGCATTAAGTTTTAAATATCAAGTATCAAATACTTGTTTCTAATATCTTCTCTTGTTATTCTGACGATTATTGGTATAGTTCGTCTTCGGACGATAGTTCTGATTGAGACGCTCTGCCATAAGGCGGATAATATCATCAGTCATCTGAAGCTTGCCGTCAGAAAGTTCGTAGAGATCTTCGGCAATCTTCTTATCATCTACCGTATCTTTGTTCCAAGCCATGTAGTCCTTCTTCATATGGTTGCAGATGAGGGCTATGAGATTTCTCTTTTCGTTTCCTTCGGGAAATTCAATGGCTTTCTTTATCAGGATTTCCAATGTGTGTCCGTAGTGGCGGTAACGCATACGGGCAGTGCAGTAAGGAATAGGTTCCGGACGGGTCACCAAGTTATCTTTACGGATAATCTCGTAAGGATAATCGATATCCAGTTCGAAGCCGGACATGATGGCGAGATGATCCCAGAGCTTATGCTTGAAGTCGGGTACATCGCGCAGGTGAGGGAACATATTTCCCATGATATTGATAATAGTGTTGGCACAACGCTGACGTTCTGCCCGATCCTCGATAGTCAACGCGTAATCGACCATGTTCTGGATGCTACGCCCGTATTCGGGAAGCGGCATTCTTTTTTGTTGAGTATTATATTGCATATCTTTAATGGATAATTCTACAATGGATGATGGATAATTGTTCATAACAGACGGAGCTTATAAAAGTTTTTTAGGCATTGAAGCTACAAATTCCTTCAGGTAGAAAGGTTCGAAATAAGCTACGTCTTTATAGTCTTCGGCGGCTACTGCCTTCTCTGCGAGCGGGAACATCATTTTTGCCAGCGGATGGATATCATCAATGAAATGCGCGTTGGGATGCGTAATCTTCTCGCGGCATTTACCGGCTCCGTTTCCGTAGAAGTAGACCGGCTGCCGGTCAAGATATTCCAAGTAGGATGTTTCGTCCACGATGTCGGCGGCAATGGCACGTTTCACGTTCAGGCTGCGGTCATAAAGGGCTGCATAGACTTCCATGCGGCGGGCATCAATCATCGGACAGAGCAACGCGTCTTCGGGAAGATCGTGATACAACAATACGGGAACGCTCAATACTTCGAGTGTCGGTATTCCGATCAGAGGGACATTGCGTCCGTAACAAACTCCTTTTGCCATCGAAACTCCTATCCGGAGCCCCGTATAAGAACCCGGTCCGCAACTTACGGCAACCGCATCCAACGGAATAGCATGACTGTCAATGAACGACAGCGCTTCATCTACAAATACTCCCAGAGACACGGCGTGTGAAGGACCTTTCAAGTCCTCTTTCACAAAAATCGTCTGTCCGTCTTGACTGACCGCTACCGAGCAAACAGAAGTAGAGGTTTCAATATTTAGTATACACGACATAAAAATCAGCTTATTAAATTGTCGCAAATTTACATGATTATTTCCAATTCTTAAAATATTCGTGTACTTTTGCACAAAACTTTAAGGATATGATACAGTCTATGACAGGATACGGCAAAGCTACGGCCGAACTCCCCGACAAAAAAATAAATGTAGAAATCAAGTCGCTCAACAGCAAAGCGATGGACTTGTCCACCCGCATTGCTCCGGCTTACCGTGAAAAAGAGATTGAAATCCGCAACGAGATTTCTAAAGTGCTGGAACGTGGAAAGGTGGATTTCAGCCTGTGGATTGAGAAGAAAGAGGGCGCAGACGCTATCCCTGTCAATAAGGCAATTCTTGAAAATTACTACCTTCAACTGGATTCAATCTGCAACGAACTGGGTATCCCTCGTCCGGAACCGGGAGACTGGCTTCAGGTATTGCTCCGCATGCCGGATGTGATGTCGAAAACGGAAATTCAGGAACTTTCGGAAGAAGAATGGAATACGGTTCATGCCACTGTGCTCGAAGCGGTCGGTCACCTAGTGGATTTCCGCAAGCAGGAAGGTGCCGCACTGGAAAAGAAATTCCGTGAGAAGATTGAGAATATCAACAGCTTGCTCGAAAAAATCACTCCGTACGAGAAGGAACGTGTGGAGAAGGTGAAAGAGCGTATCACGGATGCTCTCGAAAAGACTTTGAACGTGGACTACGACAAGAACCGCCTGGAACAGGAGTTGATTTATTATATCGAGAAGCTGGACGTGAATGAAGAGAAGCAACGATTGGGCAACCATCTGAAATATTTTATCAGTACGATGGAAAGTGGCAACGGACAGGGCAAGAAACTCGGATTTATCGCTCAGGAGATGGGACGTGAAATCAATACGCTGGGCAGCAAATCCAACCATGCCGAGATGCAGAAAATCGTCGTTCAGATGAAGGATGAGTTGGAACAGATTAAGGAACAGGTGTTGAACGTTATGTAATTCAAATCTTGAACGTAATTTAAATCTTGAATGTAATTTAAACCATTTCACCAATGACAGGCAAATTAATTATTTTCTCTGCCCCGTCAGGGTCGGGCAAATCTACTATCATCAATTATCTGCTGACGCAGAACTTGAATCTTGCGTTTTCTATTTCTGCCACCAGTCGCCCGCCACGGGGTACGGAGCAGCATGGGGTCGAATATTTCTTCCTCACGCCTGAAGAGTTTCGTTGCCGCATAGAGAATAATGAGTTTCTCGAATATGAAGAGGTGTATAAAGACCGCTACTACGGCACGCTGAAAGCGCAAGTGGAAAAGCAACTGGAAGCCGGACAGAATGTGGTATTCGATGTCGATGTGGTAGGCGGATGCAATATCAAGAAGTTTTATGGCGACCGGGCTTTGTCGGTGTTTATTCAGCCGCCTTCGGTAGAGGAACTGCGCTGCCGCCTGGAAGGGCGCGGAACGGATGCTCCCGAAGTGATTGAAAGCCGTATCGCAAAGGCGGAATATGAATTGAGTTTTGCTCCGCAGTTTGATCGTGTCATCGTGAATGACAATTTGGAAATAGCTAAAGAGGAAGCCTTGAAGGTCATCAAAGAATTCTTGGAAAAATAACAAAGTAGAGGGATGGCGGAAAAAGTCAGCAAGCCAAAAACCGGAATTTTCAGCGGGTCATTCAATCCGATTCATATCGGGCATCTCGCTTTAGCCAATTATCTTTGTGAATACGAGGGATTGGACGAAATTTGGTTTATGGTCAGCCCGCAAAATCCTTTAAAGACACAGGCTGAGTTATGGAGTGACGAGCTTCGTCTTCAATTAGTCGGGTTATCTATCAGTGATTACCCCCGCTTCCAAGTCTCGGATTTTGAGTGTCATCTGCCACGCCCTTCTTATAGCGTACATACATTGGAGAAGTTGCGCGAAGCGTATCCCGAACGTGAATTTCATTTTATTATCGGTTCAGATAATTGGGCACGCTTCGACCGTTGGTATCAGTCGGAGCGTATCATCAAAGAGAACCAAATCATCATTTATCCCCGTCCGGGCTTTCCCGTGAATGAAGAGGAATTGCCGGAAACGGTACGTCTCGTTCGCTCCCCTATGTTCGAAATCAGTTCTACGTTTATCCGTGAGGCTTTGGATGCAGGAAAGGACATCCGATATTTTCTGCATCCGAAAGTTTGGGAAGCAATAAAAGGTCTGCGAAATACTTAAAGCACATATCCGACAAAGTGTGAGATTCTACAAAAAAGTCATGCGAGAAAGTGTATCTACTCTGTCAGCCGATGGAGAGTAATCATTATTATTTCTGCCGGAGCACCGATACGGATTGGCATTTGTGAGGTGCCGATGCCATTGGTGACAATCAAGGGAATCTTTGCCGAGTTATAAGCCAGTCCGGTCACAAAACGATTGCCGTAATGTGAGGGCAGTATCGGAGCAATTCCAAAGATACGGACTTGTCCGCCATGTGTGTGTCCCGCCAAGGCAAGGTCGGTGTTGGCTATCGAAACGTCTTCTATATAATCCGGTGTGTGCACGAGCAGGATTACGAAGTCTTTGGGAGAAAGTGCCAAAGACGGTGACACGCCATTGCGGGCAAGGTCGAAAGGGTTGCGCACTCCGGCGATAAGAATCTGCTGGCCGTCTTTGCGAAGCGTATCCACTTTATGTTCCAACACACGCATTCCGTAATGTTCCATCGTACGCACAATATCATCGTGGCAGCGTTCATAGTCGTTATTTCCCATCACTCCGTAAGTCCCCATCGGTGTCTTTACACGCGAAAGTGCAGCGAACAAGGGTTCTACGTATTCGCAGCCTTCCTGGTAATCACCGCCCATCAAGAGGACATCTGCCTTTTGAGCAATCAAAAGATTGACCAGGCTGTTCAAACCTTGTTCTTTGAATAAGCTCTTATAGTGCAAGTCGGAAATGAAAGCGATGCGGAACCCCTCGAATGCTTCGGGAACGTCACGGTGGGTAAAGTCGTAGTTCACGACACGGTCTATGCCCGCATAGGCAGAAGAAAGTTTGACTGCCGAAGAGGTTATCTTTGTGCCACGAAGCACCCAGTCAGCGTGTTTGTCATCAACGACGGTTTCTTGTTTCTTGGGTTTACGTTTCTTGTTTTTCGAGACGTTCAGATCTTTAAGTTGAGAATGGTCGGGGGCGAACATCCCGGCAATGGCATCGGTAGTATCTGTTATCTCCTTGGAGACGGAGTCGATATTCAAAACAAGATGCGGCAAGGTTGATACGACATTCTTTTTCGATTTACAAGAAACCAGCAAAAGTAACATCAGCAGAATAAAGGGGTATATTGTTTTCTTCATTTCTCGTTTATAAATGCAGATGATTGAACGGAACCAATAAATTCATATTTCCTTTCAGATTCTCTCTATTTCCCCAATTGGAAGCCCTGTGTATTTGGCAATCATGCCATCAGACAATCCGTCCGACTTCATCTTCCTTACTATTTCCATTTTTTCTTTTTCACGGCCTTTTTTCAGTCCTTCTTCCAACCCTTCTTTCAGTCCCTCTTCATGTCCTTCCTCATGTCCTTCTTTCCGTGCCGTATTCACAGCATTCACAATATCCCGGTACGCTTTCACGCTGTCCTCATACTCTCTCAACTGTTTTGGGGTGAAACGGGTTATTGAAGCAGCTTCGAACAGACGGCTGAAGACGCGTTCCTGCAATGCAGCTGGACGTTCCAGCAGGCGGGATAGATTTTTCAAGACGAAAACCCATTTTTCGAACAATGTTTCCAGTTCATGTTCCGTCTTGGTAAACTTGGGGAGTTCCAAATAGATGAATGTAAGTTTGTCGTAAAATACTTTTTTGGTATTTACATCCATCAATTTCACCTCATGATGAAAATAGTCCTTTGAATCCTTGTCTTCATCGAACACAAAATTGAGTATTCCTACCGTATAGACCGATTCGAGTCGATAATCCCAATCTCCCCGTTTGGCCTGTTCGCGGATGGGAAAGGTGGAATAATAGACACTGCGGTCTTTGAAGAATTGTTGGAATACATTCTGCATCTCGACAATGAATTTTTCACCGCTTTCCGTTTCACAATACACATCAAAGATGGCACGGCGGTCTTCTTTACGAATACCCAATTGCTCGCCGTTAAGATAAGTAAGGTCTTCGATGATATATGTTCCATGAAAAAGAGCGTTCAAAAAGCCGATTAACAGTTCTTTATTCATGGGTGTTCCGAAAAGGTATTTGAATCCGAAATCTGTTCTCGGGTCAATATATAGTTCCTTCCATTCATTTACTGACATAAGCGTGAGATTTAAATGATTAGAAAACAAAGATAATCGTTTTAATTTGATATCTGATAAACTAAATGAAAGATTATTCATATCTGTTTCTTTTCGTACGTTTCTTCTCAGCCAATCCACCAATCCACTGATACACCGATACAGGTTCCCACAGAAAGCAGTATTTCTTCTCTAATCGATTAATACTCCTACCAGCAACCACAGTGCTGACCGAACCGGAACGCTTCCTGTTCTTTCGAGCAAACATGCAGCAATAAAGTCAGGCAAAAGTGAATATACTCTTTTGTCCAAAAGATTAAATGAGAAAAAGTCGTGGATAATTGTGAGGAAATGAGCCAAAGGGTATTTCAAAATTTACTACAAGTTACACAGTCCCATAGAATCGGCAAAATTCTGTTTCGCAACACATCTATTCAATTTATCACTGCTGAATATGGGACAAAATCATCGTTTTCGATATCTTTGTGCCGGAAACGTAAGTATTAATCTTTTAAAACAGTATGGTAATGAATTGAATAAACAGGAAACAGATATTTGGGAAACATTTGCATTTTTACAAAAGGCCTTCCACTGAATGAATTAAACAATAAGTAATAATCATGGAAAGCGCTCTTGTTCATACTTGAAAAGATGAAATCAATTTTCCCAAAATCAGTATGGTTTATGATTGACAGGAAAAGCTATGAGGAATATTACATTAAAATGTTTTATGACAACGAGTATAATCATTCAAACGGAAAAGACTTGTAACCATCATCCCAAAAACAAAAATATGAAGAAAGCCAATCTTATAATATTGTTTCTTTTATGGTCAATAGCTTGCTATTCACAAACTATTGACCAAGTTGAGAACGACACTACTGTAATAACAGAATACAACGATGGAGTATTATGGCTCTATAGGGATATTGAAAATGTCACTGTAGGAACCACATGTTATAAAATCAAAGACTACGGGAAACATTATCAAATACATATTTACATCTATAATCATAGTGACACATCTTTACTGTTTGACCCGACAAAGGTTTCAGCATATTTAACGACAAAAACAGCAGACACACTACAACTTCAAGTATATACAAACGAAATGTTTCAGAGAAAGGTAAGACGGTCACAAACATGGGCCATGGCTTTATATGGATTTTCTACCGGACTTAGTGCAGGAATGGCAGGATATTCCACTTCTTACTCTACCACTTATTCACCGAATGGTCTTCCATACACCACAGTCACCCAACATTATGATGCAAATGCTACATTGCAAGCCAATATGGCCGCATCCCATCAGATGCAGACGTTAGGAAACATGATGGAAAACGACAGAGAAGTCAAGGAACAGGGGTATATGAAAATAAACACCATTCATCCGGGTGAATGTATCATAGGCTATATGAATATCAAACGAAAAAAAGGAACCATTATGACCGTCTTCATCCCCGTTAATGGCGTTGTGTATTCTTTCGACTGGGATGTGAGGTAAAAGTAATAGAGAATATTTCCCAAATAGTATTATCTTTGTCCGTCAAAACTTCTTATGGGAT
The DNA here is from genome assembly GCF_042854785.1 of Bacteroides sp. f07. Taxonomy (NCBI): domain Bacteria; kingdom Pseudomonadati; phylum Bacteroidota; class Bacteroidia; order Bacteroidales; family Bacteroidaceae; genus Bacteroides; species Bacteroides sp. f07. The sequence goes on from NZ_BAABXI010000001.1 coordinate 3,569,828, forward strand.
ATAAAAGTACAGAAACAGCAAGAAGATAACAGCATGGAAGAAGTAGAACGCAACAGCATGGAAGATGCAAAACGTAACAGTATGGAAGCAGTAAAGCGTAACTCATTGCAAGCATGGATATTAGCAGCACGCCCCAAGACACTCACAGGAGCCATCACCCCCGTCATGATAGGTACGGCCCTTGCCGCAATGGACGGACATTTCCATTGGCAGCCCGCACTCGTCTGCTGCCTGTTTGCGGGTTTGATGCAGATTGCCGCCAATTTCATCAATGACCTTTTCGACTTCCTCAAAGGAACCGACCGCGAAGACCGCCTGGGCCCTGAACGCGCCTGCGCACAAGGATGGATTTCTCCACAGGCGATGAAAAGAGGAATTATTGTGACCGTTGCCCTTGCCTGTCTTATCGGTTGCACATTGCTTTTTTTTGCCGGATGGGAGCTTATTATTGTAGGAGTACTTTGCGTATTGTTTGCTTTTCTTTATACTACGGGACCTTATCCCCTCTCCTACAATGGTTGGGGAGATATATTAGTCATTGTCTTTTTCGGATTCGTACCCGTGGGTGGAACTTACTATGTGCAAGCATTGACATGGACACCGGACGTCACCATCGCTTCCCTTGTCTGCGGATTGCTAATCGACACCCTGCTGGTAGTGAACAACTACCGCGACCGCGAAGCGGACGCACACAGCGGAAAACGGACGGTTATTGTCCGCTTCGGCGAGAAGTTCGGACGCTACTTTTATTTGTCATTGGGGATTGCGGCTTCTCTCCTCTGCCTGTATTTCCTTTTTGAAGGACATATCTATGCAGCCCTTCTACCACAACTCTACCTGATTCCCCATGTATTTACCTGGAGACGGATGGTAAAGATATATAGTGGTAAAAAATTAAACAGCATATTAGGCGAGACTTCGCGCAATATGCTGCTTATGGGTATTCTTTTATCAATCGGAATGTTGATAAGTTGAGAAATTATTTCCCGTACATCTTTTCGTAATAACCTTGATAATCACCACTGGTGACTTCTTCTACCCAAGCCTGGTTTTCCAAGTACCATTCGATGGTCTTGACGATTCCGATTTCGAATTTCGTTTCCGGATACCATCCTAAGGCATTTGTAATCTTCGTCGGATCGATGGCATAGCGCTGGTCGTGTCCCAGGCGGTCTTTGACGAAAGTAATCAGGTCTTCGTTAATCCAGTCGACAGATATTTCGCCGTTGGCATCTTTCACTTTCTTCTTGAGTATCTTACGATATTCGGGGTTCTCTGTCATCAGGCGGTGAATGGTAGCGATAGTCAGTTTCACGATTTCGAGATTTGTCTTCTCATTATGTCCGCCTACGTTGTACACTTCGCCCTCCTTGCCTTCACGCACTACGAGGTCGATTGCCTTGCAGTGGTCTTCCACATAAAGCCAGTCGCGCACGTTGCTGCCGTCACCGTAGACAGGCAGATGCTTTCCTTCAAGGATATTCTTGATAATCAACGGAATCAGTTTCTCCGGGAAGTGGTACGGACCGTAGTTATTGGAGCAACGGGTAATCGTAACCGGCATCTTATACGTGTCGTGATAAGCCATTACAAACATATCCGCACTTGTTTTGGAAGCACTGTACGGGCTGTGAGGACAAAGCGGGGTCGTTTCGGTGAAATACCCTTCGGCTCCGAGTGAACCATACACTTCGTCGGTAGATACCTGATGATAACGTACGCCCTTTCTCCAAGTCGGATACCCCTGTTCGTCTTTACCCATCACCCATGCACGACGCGCACAATCCAGCAGATTCTGCGTTCCGAGAATATTCGTAATCAGGAACAGTTGCGGATTTTCGATGCTGCGGTCCACATGACTTTCGGCAGCAAAATTCACTACATAGTCAAAGCGGTACTCAGCAAAAAGACCGTCTACAACATCGCGGTTGCAAATATCTCCCTTGATAAAGAAACAGCGTTCGTTGTCAATGTCTTTGGCAATCGTTCCCAAGTTACCTGCATACGTCAGAGCGTCCAGTATCACGACTTTGGCATCGCTATGCTTGGCTAAGATGTACTTGATGTAATTCGCACCGATAAAGCCTGCGGCACCGGTCACTAAATAAGTTTTCATATTTTATTTATTATGTTGATTTTAGGATTGTTTTGCCAGTTCGATGAGGTACTTGCCATACTCGGTCTTTTCGAGCCGCTGTCCCAACAGAAGCAGTTGCTCGGTCGGAATCCATCCCTGGCGCCAGGCAATTTCTTCAATGCAACTAACGTAAAATCCCTGACGGTTCTGAATAGTAGCCACGAAATTGGAGGCTTCCAGCAGACTGTCGCAATTTCCCGTATCCAGCCAGGCGAATCCGCGTCCGAACAGTTCGACTTTCAACGTACCTTCTTCCAGATAAAGGCGGTTCAAATCCGTTATTTCATATTCTCCACGAGCCGAAGGGCGAAGAGCCGCCGCTTTCTCGGTCACGCTGGCATCATAGAAGTAAAGTCCGGGCACTGCATAATTACTTTTCGGCACTTCCGGCTTTTCTTCCAAAGAAATCACATTTCCCTGTTCGTCAAACTCCACCACACCGTAAGCGCGCGGATCTTTCACGTAATAGCCAAAAATACAGGCTCCTTTTTCCACACTTGCAGCCCGGCGAAGCATGGCGGAGAATCCCTGTCCGTAGAACATATTATCACCGAGAATCAGACATCCCGGTTCACCGTTCAAGAAATCAGCTCCCAAGACGAAAGCCTGTGCCAATCCGTTGGGTTGCTCCTGAATCTTGTAGGAGAAGGACATTCCCAATTCCTCACCCGTCCCCAGCAAATCACGGAACATCGGCAAGTCACGCGGAGTTGAGATAACCAGCACTTCACGTATGCCTGCCAACATCAGTGTGGACAGCGGATAATAAATCATCGGCTTGTCATACACAGGCATAATCTGTTTGGAAATCGCTTTGGAAAGCGGATAAAGGCGGGTAGCACTTCCTCCGGCGAGAATAATTCCTTTCATGTTCGTCTAAGTTAATTCATTAACTGTGTGCAAAGGTCGGAAAGAAATCTGAAATGACAAAAATAATGTGCCATTATTTCAATGCGCCGCCATGCCAATTCTCGATTGCGGCTCATAGGATGAATCATTATTTATCCGCCAGTTCGATTACTTCCAAATCTCTGAACGCCCCCTGGTCGATAACAAAACGCACCAAGGTCCGCACCTTATGGAAGCCGGACATCCCTGCCGCCCCCGGATTGATATGTAGCATATCCAGTGTTTTGTCATATTTCACCTTTAATATATGCGAATGTCCGCTGACGAAAAGTTTTGGCGGACGTGCCATCAGGCTGCCGATAATCGAAGGATCATACTTCCCCGGATAACCACCGATATGCTTTATCAGCACTTCCGCACCGTCCACCGTAAAGCGGTTTACCTGCGGAAACAGTTTTCTGATTTCCTGCCCGTCTATATTTCCATAGACGGCACGGAACGGACGAAATGCTGCCAGCTTCTCCGCAACTTCCACTGAGCCAATATCTCCGGCATGCCAAATCTCGTCACACGGCTCGAAATATTCCAAGTATTTCTCGTCCCAGTAAGCGTGAGTATCAGATAATAATCCAATTCTTGTCATAAAATTCTTTGTTTAATCCCACAAAGATACTATATTTGGAAAAATCTTAAAGCACATGGAAAGCAAATATAATTATTTTAAGCGGGATATCAGTTGGCTGTCATTCAACTACCGCGTATTGATGGAAGCTCTGGACGAGCATCTCCCGCTCTACGAGCGTATTAATTTTATTTCCATCTACTCTTCCAATCTCGAAGAATTTTACAAAATCCGTGTAGCCGACCATAAAGCTGTCGCTTCGGGAGCTACGGAAAGCGACGAAGAGACCGTACAATCCGCCCGCGAGCTTGTAGAAGAAATCAACAGGGAAGTCAACCGGCAACTGGACGACCGTGTACGCATCTACGAACAAAAGATACTGCCCGCCCTGCGCAAAAACCATATCATATTCTATCAGGACAGACACGTAGAACCGTTCCACCAGCAGTTTATCAAAGACTTCTTCAAAGAGGAAATCTTTCCTTATCTTCAGCCCGTACCCGTATCCAAGGATAAAATCGTCTCCTTCCTGCGAGACAACCGGCTTTATCTTGCCATCCGCGTCTATCTGAAGAACACCGAGCCACGTACTCCCTATTACTTCGTCATGAAACAACCCTACGCCAAGGTACCCCGCTTCATCGAACTTCCGTCTTACGAGAAGAATCACTACCTGATGTTCACCGAAGACATCATCAAGGCGAACCTCAACCTCATCTTCCCCGGCTACGACATCGACTCGAGCTACTGCATCAAAATCTCCCGCGACGCCGATATCCTGATTGACGACACCGCCAGCAGCGCCGACCTCGTGGCCCAACTGAAGAAAAAAGTAAAGAAACGCAAGATAGGCGACGTATGCCGTTTTGTCTACGACCGTGCCATGCCGCAAGACTTCCTGGACTTCCTTGTAGACGCCTTCCATATCCACCGTGACGAACTCGTCCCCGGCGACAAGCACTTGAATCTGGAAGACCTGCGCCATCTCCCCAACCCGAACAAATCTCTGCGTGGCCTTGAAAAACCGAAGCCTATGAAGCTCACCGTCCTCGACGAAAAGGAATCCATCTTCAACTACGTCGCCCAAAAGGACTTGCTGCTCTATTACCCTTACCACTCTTTCGAGCACTTCATCCACTTCCTCTACGAAGCCGTACACAACCCGGAAACCCGCGAAATCATGGTGACACAATACCGCGTGGCCGAAAACTCCGCCGTCATCAACACCTTGATAGCCGCCGCCCAAAACGGTAAGAAAGTCACCGTATTCGTAGAACTGAAAGCCCGTTTCGACGAAGAGAACAACCTCGCCACCGCCGAAATGATGCAAGCCGCCGGCATCAAAATAATATACAGCATCCCCGGTCTGAAAGTCCATGCCAAGGTAGCCCTCATCCGCCGCCGCGGACTGAACGGCGAAAAACTCCCCAGCTACGCCTACATCAGCACCGGCAACTTCAACGAGAAAACCGCCACGCTCTACGCCGACTGCGGACTCTTCACCTGTCGCAAAGAGATAGTGAACGACCTCTACAACCTCTTCCGCACGCTCCAAGGCAAGGAAGACCCGAAGTTCACCACTCTTCTCGTTGCCCGCTTCAACCTCATCCCGGAACTGAACCGCCTCATCGACCGCGAAATAGCCCTCGCCGACCAAGGCAAGCAAGGACGCATCATCCTCAAAATGAACGCCCTTCAAGACCCCACCATGATTGACCGCCTCTACGAAGCATCCGAACACGGCGTACAAATAGACCTCATCGTCCGCGGTATCTGCTGCCTCATCCCCAGTCAGCCATACAGCCGTAACATCCGTGTCACCCGTATTGTAGACAGTTTCCTGGAGCACGCCCGCATCTGGTACTTCGGCAACGACGGCAACCCCAAAGTCTTTATGGGATCGCCCGACTGGATGCGCCGTAACCTCTACCGCCGCATCGAAGCCGTCACACCCATCCTCGCTCCTGACCTGCGCGACAGCCTGATAGAAATGCTCAACATCCAACTCGCCGACAACCAAAAAGCCTGCTGGGTGGACGCCCAACTGCAAAACGTATTCAAAAAAAGAATACCCGGCACGCCAAGCATCCGAGCACAATACACCTTCTATGACCGGCTGAGTAAAAATACAAACACACTATAATCAACAAATGGCAAAGAAACAGATTCATTTCCGTACGCGGTTATGAACTAATTTCGAACTTGTGCTAATTTGTCGTTAATACTGAATGAATTTATGATTGATGATGCATGATTTTATTCGTCTGACAGTTGTTGAACTTTCGTCTGACAACTGTTATTCTTCCGTCTGACAACTGTCAGACGAAAGTTCAACAACTGTCAGACGAATAAATTTATATATAACGGGGATTAAATCATTGCATACTGCCAATCTAATTTTAGAAAAACTAAGATTAGTTCATTTCCGTACCGTTCAGCTCATTTCCGTACGGAAATGAATTGGTTTGAAGATAGTTATCAAAAAAAAACGTTCAGACTGCCCCCGCAATCCCCACACCACACTCCCATCTCGCAACAAGCCCCCGCATGGCTCTAATTTTTCCTTGATGTAACACAAATGTAACACATATGACACCTCTCTGCAACGTCTATTCCCGTCCTTTGCACCCGGAAATAACATACACACATATTATTTATGGAGACAATTTATTTATGCATCATCATCTTCCTCTTCGTCCTCGCCATTTTCGACCTGATAGTCGGCGTGAGCAATGACGCAGTCAACTTCCTGAACTCGGCGGTAGGCGCCAAGGCCGCCTCGTTCAAAACCATCCTGTTCATAGCCGGCATCGGCATCTTCATCGGCGCCTCACTGTCCAACGGAATGATGGACATCGCCCGTCACGGCATCTACCAGCCCGAGCACTTCTACTTTGCCGAAATCATGTGCATCCTGCTCGCCGTCATGCTGACCGATGTAGTACTGCTTGACGTATTCAACTCCATGGGTATGCCCACCTCTACCACCGTATCCCTCGTCTTCGAGCTCCTCGGCGGAACCTTTGCCCTCTCCCTCATCAAAGTACACAACAGTGATACCCTCGGCCTAGGCGACCTCATCAATACCGACAAGGCTCTCTCCGTCATCATGGCCATCTTCGTATCCGTCGCCATCGCCTTCTTCTTCGGAATGCTCGTGCAGTGGATAGCCCGCGTGGTCTTCACCTTCAACTATAAGAAAAAGATGAAATACAGCATCGCCCTCTTCGGCGGCATCGCTGCAACCTCCATCATCTACTTCATGCTCATCAAAGGTCTGAAAGACAGTTCTTTCATGACCCCCGACAATAAACACTGGATACAGGAAAACACATGGATGCTCATCACCGTCTTTTTCGTATTCTTCACCATACTGATGCAAATACTCCACTGGCTCAAAGTCAACGTCTTCAAAGTCGTCGTCCTCATGGGCACCTTCGCCCTTGCCCTCGCCTTCGCCGGCAACGACCTCGTCAACTTCATCGGCGTCCCCCTCGCGGGCTTCTCATCCTTCATGGACTACACCGCCAACGGAGCAGGCAACGCCAACGGCTTCCTGATGACCTCACTGCTAGGCCCCGCCAAAACCCCGTGGTACTTCCTCATCGGCGCCGGTGCCATCATGGTCTATGCCCTCTGCACCTCTAAAAAAGCCCATGCAGTAATCAAGACTTCCGTCGACCTCTCCCGCCAGGACGAAGGTGAAGAAACTTTCGGAAGCACCCCGATAGCCCGCACGGTAGTCCGCATCAGCATGACACTTGCCAACAGCATCTCACGCATCATGCCGGAAAACAGCAAGCAATGGTTCAGCTCCCGCTTCCGTAAAGACGAAGCCATCATCGCCGACGGAGCTGCCTTCGACCTTGTCCGCGCATCCGTCAACCTCGTACTGGCAGGTCTGCTCATCGCCTTGGGAACTTCACTGAAGCTCCCCCTCTCCACCACCTACGTCACCTTCATGGTAGCCATGGGTACTTCACTCGCCGACCGCGCCTGGGGACGTGACTCCGCCGTCTACCGTATCACAGGTGTACTGAGCGTCATCGGCGGCTGGTTCATCACCGCAGGAGCAGCCTTTACCATCTGTTTCTTCGTCGCCCTCGTACTCCATTACGGTGGCAACATCTCCATCATCGCCCTTATCGCCCTCGCTGTATTCATCCTGATACGCAGCCAGGTGATGTATAAGAAACGCAAAGCGAAAGCGCAAGGCAACGAAACGCTGAAGCAACTCATGCAGACCACAGACAGCGAAGAAGCCCTGCAACTGATGCGCAAGCACACCCGCGAAGAGCTCTCCAAAGTACTGGAATATGCAGAAACGAATTTCGAACTCACCGTCACCTCTTTCCTGCACGAAAATCTCCGCGGACTGCGCCGTGCGATGGGTTCCACCAAGTTTGAAAAGCAGCTCATCAAACAGATGAAGCGTACGGGAACCGTAGCCATGTGCCGTCTCGACAACAACACCGTACTCGAAAAAGGACTTTACTACTACCAGGGCAACGACTTCGCCAGCGAACTGGTATACAGTATCGCCCGTCTCTGCGAACCGTGCCTGGAACATATCGACAACAACTTCAACCCGCTGGACGCTATCCAGAAAGGTGAATTCAGCGATGCCGCCGAAGATATCACCTACCTGATTCAACAATGCCGCAAGAAGCTGGAAAACAACGAGTACAACAACATGGAAGAAGAAATCCGCCGCGCCAACGACCTCAATGGTCAGCTCTCACTACTGAAACGCAAAGAGCTGCAACGCATACAAAGCCAATCGGGAAGCATCCGCGTAAGCATGGTCTATCTGACAATGGTTCAGGAAGCTCAAAACGTAGTGACTTACACTATCAACCTGATGAAAGTAAGCCGCAAGTTCCAAATGGAAAACGAAATGCCATAAAGCCAACCTCCGCCCGAAACGGCAGATATAAGAAAGTCATTGCAAACGAATACTCAAATCGTTTGCAATGCCCCCCAAAAAAACATAAGCCCCGAAAACAAAAGGACGAAATCCAGATGAATGCAGTACTTGCTACAATCAAGTCTTCTACATATTATTCCATATTCAAGTAGATGTTTCTTCTCCTTCCCAAAAAGGAAATCCCTCTCAATTTCCCCCACCCAATCGGGTAGAATCTCAGCACTCGCTTCGAAAACGGAAAAAGAGCCAATACCACTCATTTCACAAAAACAGGAAAAGAAAGTTTCAATAAAAGAAACAAAGTGAAGTGTTAAATTGCTAAATTCGAAAAAGAAATACTGATTTACAGTATGATAGAAGAAAAACAAAAGAGGAAAAGGAAGAAAAAAGACTAATAAGTCTTAGAAGTACTTGGTACATTAGTGATTGTAAACTTACCATCAATATCAGTGATAGTACCAAGGGAAGTGCCATTCACCAATACTGAAGCACCTACGACAGGTTGTCCGTCCTCTTCAGAAGTTACCAACCCGGTAACTCTGGACGTTTGCGCTGTCATCAAACCTATGCCTATAAAAAGGAAGGTCATTAAGAACATCAATTTTCTTTTCATAAATTCTCTCTTAAATTTAACCTATAAACAGATTTTTTCATATCTAACAGGTTGCAAAGATAATACAAATTATAACAAGTAGAAAAATATGTTATACTTTTAACTAAAAAGTATCATATTGTAAGCACATCAATAGATAAAATGAGAGTTTAAAACGAAATATTTTCTATTTAGCAATTTTTAAGCATTATAATTATCAGTAAGAAAGTGTCAACAAAATCAAGATTTGAGCAAGAAAATCGTTAGCTCTTCTCCAAACAGAGCATCTTTTCGTTATTTTACGACTACAAATATAGAAAAGGAGTATTAACAATAGTGAAAGTGGAAAGGGCTATTACCAAGTACTTCTAAAACTTTGCGCGTTTCTTATGTAGGAATGATTCCACAAGACGTGACAATCAGAGAAGGATTGCTGAAAATTATCCTTCGTTCGGATGCGAAGGCATTGGACGAAGTAGTAGTCACCGCTTTGGGTATTAAGAGAAGCGAGAAGATATTAGGTTATGCTGCTTCTACGGTCAAGAGTGACGATCTTGTTGCAGCTAAGTCAGGTTCGGTGATGTCCGGACTTTCCGGAAAGATAGCCGGTGTAAATATCTCCAGTGCCGGGACAGCCGGTAGTTCTCAAAAAGTGATTGTGCGTGGATACTCGTCCTTCGCAAGCAACCAGCCGCTGTACGTCATTGACGGTGTGCCGATGTCCAACAATACCAGCCTCTCCAACGACCTCGGCAACGGTGTTATCGACGCCAGTGACGCAGTCGACTTCGGTAACGGTGCCAACGACATCAACCCGGACGATGTAGAATCGGTGACCATATTGAAAGGCGCGTCAGCTACGGCACTCTACGGCTCGAGAGCGGCCAACGGTGTCGTGATGATTACCACCAAACGTGCCAAACAAGAAAAACTGACAATCTCTTATGACGGTTCATTCATGGCTTCGAACGTGCTGCGCGTGCCGCAGGAACAAGACAAGTTCGGCCAGGGATGGGGAATCTGGGACAGTGCCGAGAATGGTTCATGGGGACCTGTACTCGACGGCAGACTCCATGAATGGGGTTCCTACAACCTGAGCACTCCGATGAAAAAGAATTTCTCGTTCGTGAAAGACAACCTTCGCAACTTCTACACTACCGGATTCGAGATGAACAACAACGTCAGCGTACGTACCGGTAACGAAAAGATGGGATTGATGCTTTCTTACGGCAACACCTCTTCAAATGGTGTATTGCCCGACAACGCCGACAAATATGAACGTAACACGTTCTCTTTCCGCGGCAACATGAACTTCGGCAAGTTCAGCGCCGACGCAAGCATCACCTATATCCGCAAGGATATGACAAAAGCTGCCGCCGGACAGGGTAAAGCAGGAGCAACCATGCAGCAGGAACTGATACAGCATCCCGTAGACATAGACTACTCAGTAATGAAAGACTATAACGACGAACGTTATGACGCCGACAACTATTATACTTGGTACGCGCAAAACCCGTACTGGGTACTCGCCAACAACAAGAACAGCTATCAGGACGACCGTATCTACGGTAAACTGGAATTGTCATACGAAGTCATCCCCGGATTGAAAGCTGTGGGACGTCTTGGCGGCGACTTCACCAACTCACGCCAGAAACTGCGTACTGCGAAACTGACTTACGCAGACAACTCGTACAGTACCGACGGCGGTAAATCCGATGAAAAGGGGACTTATACCGAACGTACCGACAACTACGACCAAATCGACGCTACGATATTCGTAAACGCCAACTATAATATCGGTTCGGACATTACACTGGGCGGTACCGCCGGTTGGAACCTCAACCAACGGAAGTCGTCTTACCTCAAGTCTTATCTCGAGGGGCTCTTCATGGAGGGATGGTACAACCTGCAGAACGGTATCGACAAACCTGTCAGCACCAACTACAGAGACTTGCGCAGAACAATCGGTGCTTTCGCCCAGGTAGAATTCGGGTACAAGAATTTCTGGTTTGTCAACCTCTCCGGACGTAACGACTGGTCGTCAACCCTGCCAATCAACAACAACAGTTTCTTTTACGGTGGCATCAATACGTCACTCATACTGACCGATATGTTCCCTTCACTGAAAAACAACGTGATGGACTTCCTCAAAGTACGTGCCGCATGGGGACAAACCGGTAATGACGCTGATGTATACAGAACATTGGCATACTATATCCCCGACCATATCTCCAGTGGATTCGGATACCTCGACGCACCCTTGAACGGTGCGCTGGGACTGACTGAATACAACCGCCAGCCTAACAACAACCTGAAACCGGAAAAGACTTCCGAATGGGAATTAGGACTGACAGCCAACTTCTTCAACAACCGCATCGGCATCGATGTCGCTTATTATGACAAGCTGACCAAAAACCAAATCATCTCGGCAGATGTAGCGCCGGAAACCCGCTACACGACAGCCGTACGCAACGTCGGTGAAATTTCGAACAAGGGTATTGAAATTGCGCTGAATTTCACTCCGGTACGCACCAAAGAAGTAGAATGGGACTTGGGCGTGACGTTCAGCAAGAACTGGAGCAAGGTAAACAAACTGTGGAACGAAGGCAGCAAACCGGTGACGGAATATGTATTGCAAACCGCATACAGTGTGAACTTCGTAGCTAAGGTGGGTGAACCGCTCGGTATTTTCCAAGTGCCCGCCATCGCAACCGTACAAGACGAGAACAGCCCCTACTACGGGAAAACAATTGTTGACGCCAACGGTATCCCGACCACCAGCAACAGCGAAATGAAGACTATCGGTTCTTCATCTCCCGACTTCACCATGGGCTTCAATACAAGCCTCAAATACAAAGGTTTCACCCTTTCAGCAGTAGCCGACTGGCGCAAAGGCGGCTATATGTACTCATACACCGCGCAGTTGATGCATTTTGTGGGTAACACGACTCGCTCGGTATTCAACAACCGCGACCCGTTCGTTGTGCCCAACTCCGTTGTCGCACTTCCGGGCGGCGGATATGCAGAAAACAACAATCCGGTGACGAGCGACAACATGAGCAACTATTACAGCGACTCTTACTCAAGAAGCCAGTTCGAAAACTTCGTTATCCCGAAAGGCTACCTGAAACTGAGAGAACTGGTACTCTCTTACTCACTGCCCAAAGCATGGATTTCCAAACTCGGAATCCGCCAGTTGGACGTAAGTTTCATCGGACGCAACCTCTTCATGTGGACCCCGAAAGCCAACAATTACGTTGACCCTGAAATCACAAACTATGGTAATGACATCACCTCTGAACTCGGAGAGTTTGCCGCTCTTCCTTCTACACGCAACATAGGTGGTGGTATTAAAGTTGTATTCTAAAAGACGATTGAAGATGAAAAAGATTAAATATTTATATATAGGTGTATTAAGCACCGTCCTGTCCGGAATGTTCACTTCCTGTGAGAACTACCTGGATGTCAATGAAAACCCGAACTATCCGGGCGAATCACAAGTTACCGTGACGTCCCTGCTCCCGTCCGCATTCACCGGCTCGGCAGCCGTGATGGGTTATCTATACCAGCTTTACGGCGGAATGTGGTCACAGCACTACACACAAAACCCGTCGTCCAGCCAATACATCACGCTGGTCAACTACGCCATGACTTCATCCAGCGACCTGCGTCTCTGGAGAATCCCTTATGCCGACGTACTGCCCGACCTCGACCTCGTGATTAAGAAATCGGAAGCCGAAGGCGCATGGAACTACTGGGTAGCAGGCAAAATCATGACTGCCTTCACCTATCATGTGCTCACCGACGCTTACGGTGACATCCCGTTCACCGAAGCGCTGCAAGGACAAAACTGTAAATATGACGACAGCAAAACAGTAGTATATCCGGGCATCCTGAAGATGCTGAATGACGCAATCGACAAAGAAGCCGACGCATCTGCACCGGGACTTCTGACAATGGGGGTGGAAGATTACATTTTCGACGGAGACATCTCCAAGTGGATCAAATTTGCCAAAACACTGAAACTCAAACTATTGATGAGAGACTTCAATGCAAACAAGACGGAGATACAAACGATGCTTGCCGCAGGAGGATTCCTGACAGACGGAGACGCTACGGTGCATTGCTTTGAGGACATTGTGAACAAATCGAATCCGTTCTATGAAAACGACCGTCGCCAGTTGAACACTACGAACAACGTGCGTGCTTGCACTACACTAGCTAACTATCTGGCAGCACACAACGATCCGCGTATCGAAGATTTCTATGACAAGGCGGCGGACGGCTCTTACAGGGCTATTCCGTACGGAAACAGAACGTCTACCGTTTACTCCATCCGGACAACAGCCCGTGCCACGATAGGTGCTCTCGACCCTGTCTATTATATGTCGGCTGCCGAAGCAGAATATCTGTTGGCAGAATGCTACGCACGACTGGCAGACAAAGCGAGTGCCAAAACTCATTACGACAACGCCGTAGAACTCTCATTCGAAAGATGGGGACGCGATGGCAGCTCATTCATCACAGCCGATGGCGACTACGAATTTGACAGTACCAATGAAGCCAGTATGTTGAAGTGCATCCTTACCCAGAAATGGATTGCCAGCACCCGTTGCCAAGCCTGGGACACCTGGTTTGACATCAACCGTACAGGAATACCGGCGATAGGAACACTGACTACGGAAAATCCGGGTTATGAACTGGGAACACTGGCATACAACGAGAACAGTTCTTTGGCCAAAGGACAATATGCCCACCGCTTCATCTACTCCAGAGAGTCATTGGACTACAACACCAACGCTCCTTCGGTAGTTCCGGGAATCACCGAACCGTTGTGGTGGCATAAATAAACGAATGGATATTGATTTTTAGAAAAAAGAAAGGATATATATGAAACCTATTAAATATTTATTTTTCCTGATGTTCGCCCTGGTGACTTTCGCTTCATGCGACACCTACGGAGACTATGAGCAGGAGTTTGCACCCACTTACCCGCTGGGCGGACAGTACTACGTAAAAGTGCTTGATGAGAACAATCAAGAGATAGTGATGCATCAAATGACAAGCGACGGGGTTACCTATAATGTATATGGAACCTATATGTATCTGTATAATACGGCTGAAAACGATAAAGACAAACTTTGGATCAAGCTGCCGAGTGACGACTCATTTGACGCCGGTATCCTGGGCAAAATCAGTTGTGACGTAACGGCACGCACTTTCAGCGGAACAGCCGGAAATATGGAAGCGGACGGTCATACAGTTGTCGGAGAATTTACCGTTACCTCAGGTGTCATGACCGAGAAAAGCGTGACAACACCGACAAACGGGAAAGCCGACGGCATAGAAGTCAAATACACTCTGAACGGAAAAACCTACACGGTGAAAGGTTTTCGCTGGACGGCATGGGACGAAGACGAGACTTGGTATTCTCCGGTATAAAAAGATTCTTCAGAGGGGATAGGCCAGCCTTATCCTCTCTCTCTAACTGAACTAATTTCTCTCAAAGGAGGGACTTTACATAGCGTCGCTTCTGAACTCTAACAAATTAACAGAGGCGAACAAAAATAGGCCAACCGTGAGGTTCGCCTATTTTACTTTTTTTAAGCACGGATTACTCTCTTATACACTATATTTCCAAAAGCCGTAAAAGCCGTGTATACCGTATAATTCGCACCTAAGAATTATCGTTTAATTGTGATGAAGCATGAAGATAAGCAGACTGAAAATGTAAACATACGGCACATTTTGTGATACCATTTTTCTACTGACCGATACTATTTTCTACCAATCCGCCCTATTTACTTTTTTTAAGTATCCATTCTACCATTGCAAGTCGGGTAAGTATTTACTTAGTGTAGTGCGGAGAATTCCCAAAGTGATCGGTTTCACCAGCACTTCCGTCGCTCCCGCGTTCATCGCGTTTTCCTTATCGGAGCTGAAAGCGTAAGCAGTCTGCATGATGATGGGGATTTCTGTATTGGACTCACGGATTATTTTCGTCGCTTCCAGTCCGTTCATTACGGGCATTTTGATATCCATCAGCATCGCTTTGACTTTTTCGTGGTGTTGCTGGAACAACTGCACCATTTCTTCGCCGTTTCTAGCCCATTCGATATCACATTTTTTACCTATGATAGCCTTTATTAATTTGAAGTTGCTGTCATCATCCTCAGCCACCAGAATCAGTGGACGGAATTCATTGGTTTGTTCACCTTCCATATTGTTTTACTATTGTTATTTTATCTGTTTTTTAAGGGTAGTCTCCCTTTTCAGCCCGCAAGGTATAAAAAATATTCATATATTTCGCTATCTTTGCGCTTCAAATTAAAAGAATAGTATGATTTCTGTTGACGGATTGGCCGTAGAGTTTGGCGGCACTGCTTTATTTAGTGATATTTCCTTTGTAATTAATGAGAAAGACCGCATCGCCCTGATGGGTAAAAACGGGGCAGGAAAAAGTACACTGCTGAAGATTCTGGCAGGTGTGCGGCAGCCTACCCGCGGCAAGGTTTCCGCGCCGAAAGATTGTGTGGTGGCTTACCTGCCGCAGCACTTGATGACGGAAGACGGACGGACGGTGTTTGACGAAACGGCACAGGCGTTCGCACATCTGCACGAGATGGAAGCGGAGATTGAGAGATTGAACAAGGAGTTGGAGACGCGGACGGACTACGAGAGTGACAGTTATATGTCACTGATTGAGGAAGTTTCCGCGTTGAGCGAAAAGTTTTACTCGATTGATGCCACGAATTACGAGGAAGATGTGGAGAAGGCGTTGCTGGGACTGGGGTTCAAGCGGGACGACTTCCAGCGTCAGACGAGTGATTTCAGCGGCGGATGGCGGATGCGTATCGAGCTGGCGAAGTTGCTGTTGCAGAAACCGGATGTACTGTTACTCGATGAGCCGACGAATCATCTGGATATCGAATCTATCCAGTGGTTGGAAGATTTTCTGATTAACAACGGTAAGGCGGTGATTGTGATTAGTCACGACCGCAAATTCGTGGATAATATTACGACACGCACTATTGAGGTGACGATGGGGCGTATCTATGACTATAAGGTGAATTACTCCCAATATCTGCAACTGCGCAAGGAACGCCGCGAGCAGCAGCAGAAGGCATATGACGAGCAGCAGAAGTTTATCGCCGAGACGAAGGAGTTTATCGAACGTTTCAAGGGGACGTACTCGAAGACGTTGCAGGTGCAGAGTCGCGTGAAGATGTTGGAGAAACTGGAGTTGCTGGAAGTGGACGAAGAGGATACGTCGGCATTGCGGCTGAAATTCCCGCCCTCGCCACGGTCGGGCAGTTATCCGGTGATTATGGACGGTGTAGGCAAGTCGTACGGTGAGAAGACGGTGTTCCGCAACGCGAATCTGACGATTGAGCGTGGGGACAAAGTGGCTTTCGTCGGCAAGAACGGTGAGGGTAAGTCTACACTCGTGAAGTGTATCATGAGGGAGATTGAGCACGATGGCACGCTGACGCTGGGGCATAATGTGCAAATCGGGTATTTCGCGCAGAACCAGGCATCGCTGATGGATGAGAACCTTACGGTGTTCCAGACGATTGATGATGTGGCGAAAGGCGAGATTCGGAATAAGATTCGTGATTTGCTGGGAGCTTTCATGTTTGGCGGGCCGGAAGAATCGATGAAGAAGGTGAAGGTGTTGTCCGGCGGTGAGCGGACGCGGTTGGCGATGATTAAGCTGCTGCTGGAGCCTGTCAATCTTCTGATTCTCGATGAGCCGACGAATCATCTTGACATGAAAACGAAGGATATTCTGAAACAGGCACTGCTCGATTTTGACGGAACGTTGATTGTCGTTTCGCACGACCGTGACTTCCTCGACGGATTGGTGACGAAGGTGTATGAGTTCGGCAACCAGAAAGTGACGGAACATCTTTGCGGCATCTATGAGTTCCTTGAGAAGAAAAAAATGGATTCATTGCAGGAACTGGAAAAGAAATAATATTTTTCAGACAGAAGAACATAAGAACAAAAATTAAAACTGTAGTTAAATAAACAGCAGGAATAATTTTCTAAGCGCAGCCTTTACGTTCTTTTGTTCTTATGTCTGAATTTATCAACTTATAACACCCTAATAAATAATAAAAAGAGGGTGATGGCTAGAAAAAGAAAGAAAAGTATTTGTATATTTGTGCACATTAATATAGCAGGACTTAGAAAGAACAAGCTATGTCAAACAAAGAAAAAGAACCACTAAAAAAATAATTTCTCTAAAAGAAAGGATGAAGGGGAAGAAACGAATGATAGTAACTCTGCTGTTTTTTATCAACATTATCATGTTGGTGGCAGCCGTTATTCCCCATCACCACCACTCCGACGGAATGATTTGCATGAAGCAGGACTTGCCGGTAGAACAGCAGTGCCCCATGCATCACCACCATCACCACCCGGCAAACGACTCGTGTTGCAGCAGCGAGTGCCTGACGCGATTTCAATCACCTATCCCATCCGTACATACGGATAGCGGTCCGGATTACGTATTCATCGCTACGCTGTTCACGGATGTAATCATAGAACATTTATTGCGACCGCAAGAGAGACGGGTCAAGAACTACTACGTCTACCGAGACTCTCTGCATGGTACGGATACTCCCCGTGCCACTTCCCTTCGCGCTCCCCCCTACTCTGTTTTTGCGTAAAAACGTGAATGCAAATCTGTTGCATCCGCATTACCGTATCTTTGTAACGTAAAAAAACAGTAAAACTCAGTAGGAAAATATCATTTATGAAGAAGATTTTTTTGATGGGAATCTTGGGCTTGTTCGCCTTAGGCTCCTGCACTAACAAAAATGTGCATAGTCATGACCATGAAGGACATGATCATAGTACCGTCACACACAACCATGATGGACACAATCACGAAGCGGAAGGGCATGATCACAAGGCGGAAGGCGCCGGACACAATCACGAAGGAGAATGTAATGGCGACCATAGTCACGGTTCCGCAAACAATCACAAGGGGGGTACCACCGACGGCCACAACGAAGCCGCCGATGCCCACAGCGACGAGATTATTCTCCCGAAAGCGAAAGCTGACGCCGCCGGAGTAAAGGTGAGCGTCGTAGAGCCCGCCCCTTTCCAGCAAGTCATCAAAACCAGCGGACAGGTACTGGCTGCACAAGGTGACGAATCCGTAGCCGTAGCCACAGTGGCAGGTGTTGTCTCTTTCCGCGGAAAGGTGACGGAAGGCATGAGCGTGGGACGCGGTACTCCGTTGGTAACCATTTCTTCGCACAACATCGCAGACGGCGACCCGGTGCAGCGTGCCCGCATCGCTTACGAAGTTTCGAAGAAAGAATACGAACGTATGAAAGCGCTTGTAACCAACAAAATCGTATCCGACAAGGATTTTGCACAGGCGGAACAGAATTACGAAAATGCCCGCATCAGTTACGAAGCGCTCGCAAAGAATCATTCGGCAATCGGACAGAATATCACCGCACCTATCGCCGGCTACGTGAAGAGTATCCTTGTGAAAGAGGGAGACTATGTGACCATCGGACAACCGCTGGTCAGTGTGACGCAAAACCGCCGTCTGTTCCTCCGTGCCGAAGTGTCGGAAAAGTATTACCCGTATCTCCGTACAATCAATTCCGCCAATTTCCAAACACCTTATAATAATATGGTGTACGAGTTGAGTGCGTTAAACGGCCGACTTCTTTCTTTCGGAAAGACATCGGGTGACAATTCTTTCTACGTGCCCGTGACTTTCGAGTTTGACAACAAAGGCGATATCATTGCCGGCTCGTTCGTAGAGGTTTATCTGCTTTCTTCACAACTGGAAAATGTGCTCTCCCTTCCCCGCACAGCATTGACCGAGGAGCAGGGAATATTCTTTGTATATCTGCAACTCGATGAGGAAGGATACAAGAAGCAGGAAGTCACTCTAGGTGCCGACAACGGCAAGAGCGTGCAAATCCTGACCGGAATAAAACCGGGCGACCGTGTAGTGACCGAGGGAGCTTATCAGGTTCGCCTGGCAAGCGCCAGCAACGCCATTCCTGCGCACAGCCACGAGCACTAAGCGGCAAGGTGCCGCAGCCGGATTTCCTTGCGGTGCATCTATCCAATTTTGTATCACTCAATTGATGAATTATCATGCTTAACAAAATCATACATTACTCCCTGCACAACCGCCTGGTTGTGCTCTGCGCGGCCGTTCTCCTGCTCATCGCGGGGACTTACACTGCCATGCATACGGAAGTAGACGTTTTCCCCGACCTCAATGCCCCTACGGTGGTCATCATGACCGAAGCCAACGGCATGGCAGCCGAGGAAGTGGAACAACTCGTCACCTTTCCTGTCGAAACAGCCGTGAACGGTGCTACCGGTGTACGCCGCGTACGCTCCTCTTCCACCAACGGTTTTTCTGTTGTATGGGTAGAATTTGACTGGGGAACAGATATTTACCTTGCCCGTCAGATTGTCAGCGAGAAACTGGCAGTAGTCAGCGAATCTCTCCCTGCCAACGTCGGCAAGCCGACTCTCGGCCCGCAGTCTTCGATTCTCGGTGAAATGCTTATCGTCGGTCTGACTGCCGACTCGACCTCGATGCTCGACCTCCGGACGATTGCCGACTGGACGATTCGTCCCCGCCTGTTGTCTACCGGTGGTGTGGCACAGGTGGCAGTACTGGGCGGAGACATCAAAGAATACCAAATTCAGCTAGACCCGGAACGGATGCGCCACTACGGCGTTTCAATGGGCGAAGTGATGACTGTCACCCAGGATATGAACCTCAATGCCAACGGTGGCGTGCTATACGAGTTTGGAAATGAATACATTGTACGTGGCGTACTCTCCACATCAAAAATAGAAGAGCTCGGCAAAGCTGTCGTGAAAACGGTGAACACTTTCCCTGTGACACTGGAAGATATCGCTGATGTGAAAATCGGACCGAAAGCTCCGAAACTGGGAACGGCTTCCGAGCGCGGCAAACCTGCCGTACTGATGACTGTCACCAAACAACCTGCCACCAGCACGCTCGAACTGACAGACAAACTGGAAGCTTCGCTGAAAGACCTTCAGAAGAATTTGCCTGCGGACGTGAAAGTGTCTACCGATATCTTCCGTCAGAGCCGTTTTATCGAAAGCTCTATCGGCAACGTGAAAAAGTCGCTTTTTGAAGGTGGTATCTTTGTGGTCATCGTTCTTTTCCTGTTCCTGGCGAATGTGCGCACAACGGTGATTTCGTTGGTGACATTGCCTATCTCGCTGCTTGTTTCTATTCTGACGCTACATTACATGGGGCTGACTATCAATACGATGAGTCTCGGCGGTATGGCGATTGCCATCGGTTCGCTGGTGGACGACGCAATTGTCGATGTAGAGAATGTGTACAAGCGGCTGCGGGAGAACCGCCAGAAACCGGAAGCCGAACGGCTTAGTACGCTCGAAGTGGTGTTTAACGCCTCTAAAGAGGTGCGTATGCCTATCCTTAATTCGACATTAATTATTGTTGTCAGTTTTGTTCCTCTTTTCTTCCTGAGTGGAATGGAAGGACGTATGCTGGTTCCATTGGGCATTGCGTTTATCGTGGCACTGTTTGCTTCAACGGTAGTTGCACTCACGCTGACACCGGTGCTCTGTTCATATCTACTAGGCAGCGGCAAGACGAACAAGGAGCTGAAAGAATCTTTCGTAGCACGTTGGATGAAAGGGATTTACGGAAAAGCTCTTACATGGGTGCTGGCACACAAACGGTTGACTTTGGGTAGTACTATCGGACTGTTTGTTATTGCTCTCGGTGTGTTCTTTACTCTCGGACGCAGTTTCTTGCCTTCTTTCAACGAAGGTTCTTTTACTATCAATATCAGTTCTCTGCCGGGTATCTCTTTGGAAGAAAGCAACAAAATGGGGCATCGCGCAGAGGAATTGTTGCTCACCATTCCCGAAATACAGACGGTGGCCCGCAAAACGGGGCGTGCCGAATTGGACGAGCATGCGCTTGGCGTGAACGTGTCGGAAATCGAGGCGCCTTTTGAACTGAAAGATCGCCCGCGCAATGAGCTTGTTGCCGAGGTTCGCGAGAAGTTGGGTACAATCACCGGCGCGAATATAGAAATCGGCCAGCCTATCAGTCACCGTATCGATGCTATGTTGTCCGGTACAAAGGCGAATATTGCTATCAAACTTTTTGGTGACGACCTGAACAAGATGTTCTCGCTCGGCAACCAGATAAAAGGGGCTATCGAGGATATTCCGGGCATCGCCGACCTCAACGTGGAGCAGCAAATCGAACGTCCACAGTTGAAAATCCAGCCGAAACGGGAAATGCTGGCCAAATTTGGAATCACCTTGCCGGAATTTTCGGAGTATGTCAACGTAGCTCTCGCAGGAAAAGTCATCTCACAGGTTTACGAAAAGGGGAAGAGTTTCGACCTTATCGTCAAGGTGAAGGATGACGCGCGAGATGAAATGGAGAAAATCCGCAATCTGATGGTGGATACCAACGACGGCCGCAAAGTTCCTCTGAACTACGTGGCGGAAGTGGTTTCGTCCATGGGGCCGAACACAATCAACCGCGAAAATGTAAAACGTAAAATCGTGATTTCCGCCAACGTGGCCGACCGTGACTTACGCAGTGTGGTGAACGACATCCAGGAACGTATCGACACGTCCGTACAGCTCCCCGAAGGGTATCACATCGAATATGGCGGACAGTTTGAAAGCGAACAGGCTGCCAGCCGGACATTGGCACTGACTTCATTTATCAGTATTGTCGTTATCTTCCTGCTGCTTTACCATGAATTCCGTAACGTGAAGGAATCCGGCGTTATCTTGCTGAACTTGCCGCTTGCACTGATTGGCGGCGTATTTGCACTGGTTATCACCACGGGAGAGGTGAGCATTCCGGCTATCATCGGCTTTATCTCTCTGTTCGGTATTGCGACCCGAAACGGTATGTTGCTCATCAGCCACTACAACCATCTGCAAAAAGAGGAAGGTCTGAATGTCTACGACAGCGTGATACTGGGGTCTCTCGACCGTCTGAACCCGATTCTGATGACTGCATTGTCTTCTGCCCTGGCACTGATTCCACTTGCACTAGGTGGCGATCTGCCCGGAAACGAGATTCAAAGCCCGATGGCTAAAGTTATTCTGGGCGGACTTTTAACATCTACATTCCTGAACGGTTTCATTGTCCCGATTGTTTACCTGATGATGCACTCCCCCAAAAAACAAATAAAAGAAAAAGTATGAAACGAATTATTATCATAGGTTCTTTTACTGCTACAGCACTTTTCGCCCTGACAGGCGGTGCACATGCTCAGAGTAGCATAGAGCAGGTATTAAAAAATATAGAAACGAATAATAAGGAATTGCAGGCAAATGCCCAACTTATTACTTCGCAAAAATTGGAATCCCGAACGGAGAATAACTTGCCCGACCCCACACTTTCTTATGCGCATCTTTGGGGTGCGAAAGATAAGAGTGAAACAATTGGCGAGCTGGTTGTTTCACAAAGCTTCGATTTCCCCAGTTTATATGCAACACGCAATAAGCTGAACCGATTGAAAGCCGAAGCTTATGACAGTCAGGCAGATGTTTTCCGCCAAGAGAAATTATTGCAAGCAAAAGAACTTTGCCTGGATATTATCATGCTCCGCCAGCAGAAAAACATCCTGGAAGAGCGTCTGCGCAATGCGGAAGAGCTTGCCAAGATGTACACCAAACGTCTGCAAACGGGAGACGCGAATGCACTCGAGACGAACAAAATTAACCTGGAACTGCTGAACGTGAAAACAGAAGCGTCTCTGAACGAGACGGCACTTCGCAATAAGTTGCAAGAACTGAATACGTTGAACGGAAATATTCCGGTAGTTTTCGAAGAGAATCAATATGCGGCTGTGCCTTTCCCCTCTGATTATCAGATTTTGAAGTCTGAGGTGATGTCCGCAGACCGCACGTTGATGGCACTTGGCAACGAGAGTCTGGTTGCTCGCAAACAGATTGCTGTCAACAAGTCTCAGTGGCTACCGAAACTGGAGTTGGGTTATCGACGGAATACAGAGACGGGAGTACCGTTCAACGGTGTAGTGGTCGGCTTTTCTTTCCCAATTTTCGAAAACCGGAATAAGGTAAAGATTGCCAAAGCACAAGCGCTGAATATTGACTTGCAAAAGGATAATGCCGCATTGCAGGTGGAATCTGAACTGGCACAGCTTTATCGGGAAGCTAAAGCGCTGCATACTTCTATGGAAGAATACAGCAAGACTTTCCAGTCCCAACAAGACCTGGCATTGCTAAGACAGGCTTTAACGGGCGGACAAATCAGCATGATTGAATACTTTGTCGAGGTATCCGTGATTTATCAAAGCCACCAGAATTATTTGCAACTGGAAAATCAGTACCAAAAAGCGATGGCACGAATTTACAAAAGTAAACTATAAGATCTTTATCTCGTCCGGCAAATATCCGCTACGGATACGCCACTCTTGCGGATAAAGATTGTTTGCACGATTGCCGATGTTCTTTACGAAACCGAGAGGGATATTCCGGTAAGTAAGTAAAATATAACCGCGAGGGGCTGTTGCCGACAAGGCAATGGCCTCTTTCCGTAAATAGGCAATCGCTTGTTCATAAGTTATATCTTCGGTTGCAAAAGCTCCCTGCCGCAATAGCGCGGAACTCATCGCCAAAGCGTGGTCGGGAATCAAATCCTTCCCTTTCACCTCTCCTATGCCAACTCCCGCCAATACGATTTTCAGACTTTGCTTCATAGCTGCCAGTTCTTCAACGTATTGTTGCGGAAAGGCTTGAATCTTGGTTCCCTCTACCGATACTATATATCCGTGGGATTTCTCTTCATTCAGCCAACTCTTGACTATATTCAGATGCTCTTTGGAGACAACTGAAGGGATTGCCCCGCCTTTCTTATCCTTTTTCTTTGCTGCCTTGTTTTTTGAAGAAAGAAAAGCTGGCATAGTATCTGCTTCTGTTTCCGGTTTGCGAAGGGCAGCAAGGAAAAAGCCTTCGCCTTTGGTTTTGTGCGGGAAGAAATGGTAGACGGAAGCCACTTGTTCAGAATTCCCGCCCATATCTGGGGTATCAGACTTCTTATATAAGAGATTTCCTGTTATATTCCAGTCTTCCGAAATGTCCAGGACTAGCGGTTCGGCTCCAAATTCTTGCTGAATCCAACAGACGTTTTCTTCGTCTTCTCTTGTATTATAGGTACACGTACTATATATAAGAATTCCACCGGGCTTCAAGGCAGGCCAGATATCTGCGATAATTCTTCGCTGCCGTTGCCAGCATATTTCCACATTTTCAGGACTCCACTCTTCAACTGCTACCGGATCTTTGCGGAACATTCCTTCACCGGAACAAGGAACGTCGGTCAGAATCACGTCAAAGAAAGACGGCAAGGACGAAAAATCAGCAGGATCATTGTTCGTAACAACTACATCCGGATGTCCCCACTTTGTCAGGTTCTCCGCCAAAATCTGCGAACGGTTTCTGATGACTTCATTGGCAACCAACAGACTTCCTTCAGGAAGTACACTGCGGGCATGAGTCGATTTTCCACCGGGGGCAGCACAGAGATCCAACATCACCACCGGCTCTGTGACATATTGCCGGAGCACCTGCTCTACAAACATGGAAGAGGCTTCCTGAACATAATAGCACCCCGCATGAAACAACGGGTCGAACGTAAAAGTAAGACGCTCATCAAGATAAAAGCCCTCGGATGCCCAAGGAACGGGAACAAGTTGAGAATCCATTCTCAACTTGTTAAACCTTATGCTGACAGGAGGTTCCTGTTGGATAGCAACAGCCAGTTTGTCGTATTCTTCATCGCCCAATAAAGAGCGGGTGTACTTTATGAAAGAAGCGGGTAAATCCATTTTCGTATAATAATTTGCGCAAATATCAAAAATATTTCGTCTCTTTGCAACTTTCTCGGATATTAACTACGTCTAACAGACAAAGAAACAAATAAAAGAACTATTTATATGAAAAATTTTCTACTTGCTTTGATGGTTGTATTGACCACTTGCACATTGGCTATCGCCCAAAATAATACGACTATTATACGTGATTCCGTTGGAAGCGTAAAAGTTAGTGTAAAAAAAGGCAGTAAAGCGAATGCGAACAACACTGCTGTGACAGTGATTGGTGTGGACACTACGGATGCTGACTCTACCGAAGTTGATACAGATTCAAGCAGCGTAAGTCATGGTAACGCCAGTTTTACCATAAATACGGATGATGACGATTTTCCATTCAACAAATTCGGCAATGCCATTAGCGGTGGCATTCTAGTAGCTATTATCAGTATAATCGCCGTATTCGGGTTACCGGTATTTATTCTATTTGTCGTATTCTTCTTCCGTTACAAGAACCGGAAAGCACGCTATCGCCTTGCCGAACAGGCACTTGCAGCAGGACAACCGTTACCGGCGGATTTTATCCGTGAAAACAAACCTGTCGACCAACGCTCACAAGGTATCAAAAATACATTTACCGGTATCGGGCTTTTTATCTTCCTTTGGGCAATCACAGGTGAATTCGGAATTGGCGCTATCGGACTTCTAGTCACATTCATGGGTATCGGACAATGGATTATAGGTTACAATCAGAAACAAAATCCGGATACATCCGATACATGGATGCACAATATCGGCTCCAAAGAGAAAGGTAACGGGCTGAATGAAGAAAAGAACGAAGAAGAATAATGAGTCAACTCAACGATATATCGCTAGTCGCACAGGTCGTGGTGTTCAAGAACACCAGGGCCTTCGACCAGTTAGTGGGAAAGTACCAGTCGGCTGTACGGCGGTTCTTCCTGAACCTGACTTGCGGCGACAGCGAATTGAGTGATGACCTGGCGCAAGACACCTTTATCAAAGCATACACGAACATTGCTTCTTTCCGAAACTTATCCAGTTTCTCCACGTGGCTGTATCGTATTGCCTATAATGTTTTTTATGATTATATTCGCAGCCGAAAAGAGACGGCTGAGTTGGATACAAGGGAAATAGACGCCATCAACAGCACCGAACAAGAAAATGTCGGTCAGAAAATGGATGTCTACCAGTCACTCAAAACGCTCAAAGAAGTGGAAAGAACCTGCATCACGTTGTTCTACATGGAAGATGTAAGCATCGACAAGATTGCGGGGATAATAGGAATACCGGCAGGAACGGTGAAAAGCCACCTGTCGCGTGGAAAAGATAAATTAGCAATGTATTTAAAACAAAACGGTTATGACAGAAGTAAACAATGATAAGCTCTTGCGGGATTTCTTCTCGAAAAACAAGCAGGAAATAGCGGACAACGGATTCAGTCGCCGTGTCATGCACCACTTGCCCGACCGAAGCCGTCGGCTGGCACGTATCTGGAGTGCTTTCATTATGGCGGTAGTAACTGTACTTTTCGTTTGGCTGGGCGGTTTGGAAGCTACTTGGGGAACGATAAGGGATGTGTTCATCGGTATGCTCAATCATGGCACCACAAGCCTTGACCCGAAATCAATAATTATCGCAACGGTTGTCCTGATATTCATGGCAACCCGTAAAGTGGCCTCCATGGCGTAAATGCTATTGGAAACATATATAATTACAAACCTGGAGAACGTCTGTTTATCTCCGGGCTTTTTTATTCTTCATAGCAAGAAATCTTTATTAACTGTTCTGTCTGTTAAACAATAATAAATCTACCCTTTCTTCCGGGCAGCCCCAAACTTAGATGTTGTATCTTTGTTGTTCTGTAAACTAAAATAGAGAGAAAAGTTTTGAAACTACGTATATTTATTTTATTTCTGTTTTTGTCTTTATTACGTGCCCAGGCAGATGTTATCGACAGCTTGATGACGTATCCCCGGGACTCTATCGGGCTAACGAGGGATTCTCTCGTATTGCATTTCCTGGGAGAATCGGGAATCCCTGTCTCCGATAATAATAAAGTCAAACTGCTGAAAAGCGGACGGGAGAAGTTTATCGATTTATTTGAAGCCATACGGGAAGCCAAACACCATGTCCATCTGGAATATTTCAATTTCCGCAATGACTCCATTGCCAATGCCTTATTCGACCTGCTGGCCGAAAAGGTGAAGGAAGGCGTTGAAGTACGGGCGATGTTTGACGCTTTCGGCAACTGGTCGAACAATAAACCGCTAAAAAAAAGACATCTCAAGAAAATACGCGAACGGGGCATCGAGATTGTTAAATTCGACCCGTTTACTTTCCCTTATATCAATCATGCCGCCCACCGCGACCACCGGAAAATCGCCGTTATCGATGGAAAAGTGGCTTATACAGGTGGGATGAATATCGCTGATTACTACATCAACGGTTTACCGAAAATCGGAACATGGCGGGATATGCATATGCGCATTGAAGGGGATGCGGTCAACGACTTGCAGGAAATATTCCTCACAATCTGGAACAAGGAGACTAAACAGAATATAGGCGGAGAAGTTTATTTTCCCCTGCATAAAGAGCAGACGGACAGTACTAATATCGTGGTTGCCATTGTCGACCGTACTCCGAAGAAGAACAGCCGTATGCTGAGTCATGCGTATGCGATGAGTATCTATTCGGCACAAAAGAATGTGCACATTGTCAATCCTTACTTCGTGCCTACTTCTTCCATTAAGAAAGCGCTGAACCGCTCTATCGACCGGGGGGTAGACGTGACAATAATGGTTTCTTCCGCTTCTGATATTCCGTTTACACCGGATGCGGCGCTCTACAAACTGCATAAACTGATGAAAAGAGGGGCAACCGTCTATATGTACAACGGCGGATTTCATCACTCGAAAATTATGATGGTAGACGATTTGTTCTGCACGGTCGGCACCGCCAACCTGAACAGCCGTAGCCTACGATATGATTACGAGACGAATGCCTTCATTTTTGACAAGAAAACGACTGCCGAACTAAATAGTATGTTTCACAACGACATCGAACACTGTACCCAACTGACACCTGAATTTTGGAAAAAGCGTTCACCCTGGAAAAAGTTCGTCGGATGGTTTGCGAATTTATTCACCCCATTTTTGTAATTTTGCGCAAACGTGTAATTCCTCATGTGATGAATTCACCAATGATTTGATAATTTATTTACGTATGAAACAATACCTGGATTTACTCAACCGTGTGTTAACGGAAGGCACGGAAAAAAGCGACCGCACCGGAACGGGAACCATCAGCGTTTTCGGTCATCAAATGCGCTTCAATCTCGAAGATGGTTTTCCTTGTCTGACAACGAAGAAACTGCATTTAAAATCAATCATATATGAGCTGCTCTGGTTTCTGCAAGGGGACACCAACGTGAAATACCTACAAGAACACGGAGTACGTATATGGAATGAGTGGGCCGACGAGAACGGTGACTTAGGTCACATCTACGGTTACCAGTGGCGCTCATGGCCTGATTACAACGGTGGATTTATCGACCAAATCAGCGAAGTAGTGGAAACGATCAAACATAGTCCGGATTCACGCCGCATCATCGTAAGCGCCTGGAACGTGGCTGACTTGAATAATATGAATCTCCCACCCTGTCATGCGTTCTTCCAGTTTTATGTGGCGGACGGACGGCTGAGCCTGCAACTTTACCAACGTAGTGCCGATATTTTCCTCGGTGTTCCTTTCAACATCGCTTCTTACGCATTATTATTACAAATGATGGCACAAGTGACAGGATTGAAGGCCGGTGACTTTGTCCATACTTTCGGTGATGCACATATCTATCTGAATCACTTAGAACAGGTAAAACTGCAACTGTCGCGCGCACCCCGCCCATTGCCGCAAATGAAAATCAACCCGAATGTGAAAAATATCTTCGATTTCAAATTTGAAGATTTTGAATTAGTCAATTACGATCCGCATCCGCACATTGCCGGAGTAGTAGCCGTGTAATCCTATGAGTAGAATATCAATTATCGCCGCCGTTGACCGGCATATGGCAATAGGTTTTCAGAATAAACTTCTTTTTTGGTTGCCAAACGACTTGAAACGCTTCAAGTCGCTGACTACCGGAAATACAATTATAATGGGACGCAAAACTTTCGAATCTCTTCCGAAAGGTGCATTACCCAACCGTAGAAACGTAGTACTGTCTTCGAATCCGGCAACTGAATGTCCTGGCGCTGAAGTTTTTCCTTCACTCGAGGCCGCCCTGCAAAGTTGTCTGGAAAACGAACATGTATATATAATCGGGGGGGCAAGCATTTATCGGCAAGCGCTTCCTCTTGCGGATGAACTCTGCTTGACAGAAATAGACAGTACCGCCCCGGAAGCTGATGTCTATTTTCCAGAAGTTTCTCCGGAGATATGGCAAGAAAAAAACAGAGATGCTCATCCTGCGGATGAGAAACATCTCTGCTCCTATGCTTTTGTCGATTACGTAAGAAAGTAGATCTACCTTCTGTCCGGAACAAAGTATTGATTAATCTTCGTCATCTACGTCGACCATTATAGGCATCTGCCGCTTAATGGCTTCGTGGAAGGAGATAAGCGTTTCCGTACGCGCCAACCCCAGCGGTTGCAACTTATCGTGAATAATACTCAACAAGTGGTGGTTATTCTTTGCATAAATCTTAATGAACATGTCGTATTTTCCGGTGGTGAAATGACATTCCACTACTTCAGGAATAGCCTCCAAGGCTTTTGTCACCGAATCAAATGATTCGGGATCTTTCAGATATATACCGATATAAGCACAAGTCTCATATCCTACTTTTTCGGGGTCAATAACATATTCCGAACCTTTGAGTATACCCAAGTTAGTCAGTTTCTGAATACGTTGATGAATTGCAGCACCGGATACATTACAAGCTCTTGCCACTTCCAAAAAAGGAATACGGGCATTGCCTGCAATCAGTTTCAGTATTTGTTCATCTAAAGTATCTAATTGATGATGTCCCATTTCTTAAACCAAATTGTTTTTATCTATGAATCTTTTGTGCAAAGTTAGCGATTTTCCGGCAACAAATACTATAATCTATTACTTTTATTTATACGAAGCAGATAAATCAACAATAGTTTGTATCTTTGCAAAAAACATAAATATACCATTTATATGAAACAAATTTGCTGTATCGTTCTATTCTTCTTAACTTTTGCAGAAGGCTATGCACAGAACTTTGCCGATTATTTTCAAGACAAAACATTGCGAGTGGACTATATTTTCACCGGAAATGCCAAGCAACAAGCTATCTACCTGGATGAACTGTCACAGCTCCCTTCCTGGGCCGGTCGACAACACCATTTATCCGAACTTCCTTTGGAAGGCAACGGACAAATCATCGTGAAAGACCTTGCCACGAAACAGTGTATTTATAAGACTTCTTTCTCTTCTCTATTTCAAGAATGGCTGACTACGGATGAAGCCAAAGAAACAGCAAAAGGATTCGAAAACACTTTTCTTCTCCCTTATCCCAAACAAGCGGTCGAAGTGGAAATTACTTTATATTCTCCACGCAGGGAACTAATGGCCAGCTACAAACATATTGTCCGCCCGAACGATATTCTGATTCATAAACGTGGTGTGTCACACATCACTCCACACCGTTATATGCTTCAAAGTGGTAATGAGAAGAATTGTATAGACGTCGCTATTCTTGCTGAAGGATACACGGAAAAGGAAATGGAGCTATTCTACCAGGATGCACAAAACGCCTGTGAAAGTCTTTTTTCACACGAACCATTTCGTTCTATGAAAGACAAATTCAATATTATTGCCGTTGCCAGTCCGTCTACGGATAGCGGTGTAAGTGTCCCCCGCGAAAACCAATGGAAACAAACGGCTGTTCACTCCCACTTCGACACTTTCTATTCGGATCGTTATCTGACTACCAGCCGGGTGAAATCAATCCATAACGCTCTAGCCGGTCTCCCTTACGAGCATATTATTATTCTCGCCAATACTGATGTATACGGTGGTGGTGGAATCTATAACTCTTACACCTTGACTACCGCTCATCATCCGATGTTCAAGCCGGTAGTAGTTCACGAATTCGGGCACAGCTTCGCCGGATTAGCCGACGAATATTTCTATGAGGATGATACAATGACAGATACTTACCCACTGGATATCGAACCGTGGGAACAGAACATTTCTACACGAGTGAACTTTGCTTCCAAATGGGAGAATATGCTCCCGGCAAGCACTCCAATACCAACTCCTACTGCTGAAAAGAAGAAATATCCGGTTGGAGTGTACGAGGGAGCCGGTTATTCTGCCAAAGGTATTTACCGCCCCGCCTATGATTGCCGTATGAAAACTAACGGATATCCGGAATTTTGCCCGGTTTGCCAACGTGCCATCCGCCGGATAATCGAATTTTATATTCCTTAAAAATTATATGACTATAAATTTTAAAAGCCAAACCGTATGATTAGATTCCAACCGATTACCACATCGGATTTCCAGCATTACAAGTTTATGGAAGAACTGCTTATAGATGCATTTCCACCAGAAGAATACCGCGAGTTGAACCAACTACGCGAATACACCGACCGTATGGGTAACTTTCATAATAACATCATCTTTGATGATGACCTGCCAATCGGCTTTATCACCTATTGGGACTTCGACAGTTACTACTATATAGAACACTTCGCCACCAACCCTGCCTTACGAAATGGAGGATACGGAAAACGCACACTTGAATACTTGTGCAATTACTTAAAACTGCCGATTGTACTTGAAGTAGAACGTCCGATAGAAGATATGGCAAAACGCCGTATCGGATTCTACCAACGACAAGGTTTCGTTCTGTGGAATGAAGACTATTATCAGCCGCCATATAAACCGGGAGATGACTCTTTGCCTATGTATTTAATGGTACATGGCAATCTTGAACCGGAGAAAAATTATGAAGAAATAAAGCATAAGCTTCATACAGCCGTTTACGGAGTAAAAGAATAAAAGGAGCAAAAAACAAGTAAAAGACACTGATGAAGTAAAAGAATAGTGAAAATAATAATAAAGAGAGGGCTTCCAATAATTTGGAAGCCCTCTCTTTATTATTATTAAATTAACTAATTACTTCTCGCCACGTTTTGTAGCAGAATAGTTAATCTTCAAAGCATAAGATTTTCTAAGAGCATTTTTTACGTCAGTAATAATACCCATCTTAGTCTTCTGGTCAACCTTCAGAGATACAGTCATTTTAGCCGCATCTCCCTCACTCATACTAGCACGTTCCTGAAAAATGAAATCTTGTACTTCACCAACTTCAGCGTAGCTGTCGTTGAGCTGAATACGACTTTCAGTACCCATTTTCGCGCGATATTCCTGAGTAGGTTCACCTACATAAATGAATGTCACCAGTGATTTCTTCTCCAATTTTTCGAGTTCAGTACCTTGCGGAAGCGTAAACTGCACCTTTAATGTTACCTCACGCATTGTTGTTACAATCATAAAGAAGAACAACAAGGTAAAAATAAGGTCAGGCAATGAAGAAGTATTCAACGCCGGCATTTCACGTTTACCAGTCTTATTAAATTTTCCCATTACTTACTTCTTTTTTTCTCCGTATTTTTTAGGTTCTGCCTCAGAAATTCGTTGCGGATAAATTTCACGAACTGCTTTTTGCTGTTCATCGCTCAGTTCTGCGTATTTTACTCCAAATTTCTGTTCAGCCAACTCGTCTCTCAATTCATTATATGCAGCAACCAATTCGTTCTGCACACTGATATATGCCTGATAAGAAGATCCACGGTCATTCTGCAAAGAAATTACGTGCTTGTCATTAACCATATATGTGCCAAAGAATTCCACACTCTTTTGTGTCTTTTCAGGCATATTCTCCGCGTTATTGACGTTAGCAATAAATTCTTTAGCTTTATCTCTCAACTGATCAACACTGATATAATCATTACCGCACATCAAGGCGTCATCCTTATTCAGATAAACCTGCAAGACGTTACGTTCTTTGATCTTATCCGTATTCTGTTGGTCTTGATCTTCGGGTGGCGGCGGCAAAAGTCTTGCCAAACCACGGTCCGTATCCATTGATGTCGTAATCAAGAAGAAGATCAGCAACAAGAAAGCGATATCCGCCGTAGAACTTGAGTTAATATCAGGAACTTTTCTTTTTCCTTTTGCCATTGTAATTACTTATTTAATTGAGTATCCCCAATTGATTACGATATTTTTTTCTTTATACCACTCGCGATGATTGCAACAACAGTCACAAACAACAGGATGTAAATAGAATAAAGGAACATATCAGTCAGTTTCAGCCAGAAAGGAACGTTGTCCGTACCGCTATAACCTGGAATTTGCATCGGTGTACCGTCCCCCATAGACCAAGCTACAACTAAAACAACAATCAAAAGCACTAAGCCAAGTAAAGACTTAATTGCATTTGCCGGATTATCTTTCAAAGCTGCGCCAAATTGGAATATAGCAGCAATAACAGTAGCAGCAACAGCCAAACCAAACAATGCATAAATGAGCATCAGCAAAGTATTAGTATGTGCCGGTTGCCACATTTCAGGATCTACTCCTACGACAACATCCGCACCCTGAGCATCACCACCAAGGTAGAAAAGTCCCAGTACAATGAGGATGACAGCAAACATCGCATACAAAGTATAATACGATATTCTATATGTTAACTTACTCATTTCGAATTATTTTTTGTATTTCAAATTATATTTGATTACCATATCAAGCAAAGAGATAGAAGAATCTTCCATTTCGCTTGTAAGAGCTTCAATCTTAGCAAGTACGTAGTTGTAGAATACCTGAAGAATCAAAGCAACGATCAAACCGAAGATAGTTGTAATCAAGGCAACTTTCATACCACCAGCAACAACCGTTGGAGAGATATCACCTACCTGTTGGATTTTGTCGAACGCCTGCACCATACCAATTACAGTACCCAAGAATCCGAGTGACGGAGCCATTGCGATAAACAGTGTAATCCAAGAACATCCTTTTTCAAGGTAACCGGCCTGTACACCACCGTAAGATACAACTGATTTTTCAACAACATCGATACCCTGGTCAATTCTCATCAAACCTTGGTAGTAGATAGAAGCAACCGGACCTCTCGTGTTACGAGCAATATCTTTAGCAGCTTCAACATCACCTTTTTCCAAAGCGGCCTCAATAGATGCCATAAATTTCTTTGTGTTGATTTCAGCCAAGCTCAAATAGATGATACGTTCGATACAGAAAGCCAAACCGATCACCAAAGCGATAGCTACCAAACTCATAAAAGATGCAGTACCTTCAATGAATTTAACTTTCAATTCCTTGTGAATACCACCTTCTTCTGCAGCAGGAGTAGCAGCAGTAGCCTCAGCAGCGGGAGCAACAGCTTGTTGTTCAGTTTGTTCTGCTGCAGGAGCGTCTTGAGCCTGAGCAAGTTGAATAGAGCCAAATGTAAAGGCACCAATCACAGCAACAATTGCGAATAACTTTTTCATTGTGTGTCTAATTTTTAAGATTAATTAATTGATTATTATTATTGTTTTTACTTCTCGTCCTGTTTTCAATTCTGCGGAGAGACGGGGATTCGAACCCCGGATACGCTTTAGGCGTATACACGCTTTCCAGGCGTGCCTCTTCAACCACTCGAGCATCTCTCCTTATGAGTTTTCCGCATTTTCAGCTACAAATGTATCCTTTTTTTTCTTTTCTTGAAGCATTATCCCTTTTTTATCTTGAATAAATACTGCAAATTAATATAATTTAAAACCTTTCGAACCTTATTTGCGGATTCCAAACACTTTTAGTGCATTTTCTGAAGTGACCTGAGACACGTATTCAAAGGGCATTCGATAAATTTCCGCTACTTTTGCAAGAGTATCCTTCACATTCGCGCTTTCATTTCGCTTGCCACGGTTCGGAACCGGAGTTAAATAGGGAGAGTCGGTTTCGAGCACAATACGTTCCAAAGGAACTGTCAGCAGTGTCTCCGGCAGAGCAGATTTCTTAAAAGTAACTACACCGTTAACTCCCAACATAAATCCTTCGAATTCCAGTAATTTCTCGGCTTCTTCCACTGTCCCGGTAAAACTATGAAAAATACCGGTGAGCGGAGTGTTTTTATAGGATTCCATTACCTTATATATATACTCGAACGCATCCCTTGAATGAATAACAATCGGCAACCGATATTCGAGCGCCCACTCAATCTGCCTTTGAAAGACCAACAGTTGTTCTTTCAAAAAGGTCTTATCCCAGTAAAGATCAAGACCGATTTCACCAATAGCAACATACCGATTGGTTCCCGCCAACTGCTCATGCACAACGGCCAATTCCTGTTCATATGTTTCATTAACAGAAGTGGGATGCAGCCCAATCATCGGGAAACAATAGCCCGGATAGCCAGCACATACAGATAACATCGGATTAATCGTCGTACTATCAATATTCGGCATAAAAATATATGAAACACCGGCTTCACGTGCACGTTCAATTACTTGTGGCAAATCTTCGGAAAATTCTTCTAAAAAGAGATGAGAGTGAGTATCTATCAGCATGATATTTCGTTTTTTTCTTTTACTTTTTCACTGGAACGATAGTAATATACCAGACCGTAATCACGGCATTTTTCCAGTCTGACCTCATTGGGAGTGATGTCCTGATATTTAGCTTCAACCTGATTCCAAATATCCAATATTAATTCATCGGCACGGTCGCGCATGGAAGCCAGTTCGTCAAGGCTCCGACTTGTCAATGCCTGATAATTCTTCTGCCGCTCATAGCTATCTAGAAAGATATCGTAATGCACTTTCACACGTGCAATAGTAGGATTATAAATAGGTATACCACCCTGAGATGTCCTCCGCTGTTCACCTTCAATAATCTTTTTCCCCCACTCCACCAATGCGGCTTCACTCAGCAAATCCGGTACCGTACTCGCATTAGGCAGACCGTACAATTCTTTATGTGCCACTTTTATTTCATCACGGAGCACAGCCAAGTTGAGCACCTGGATGAAATGAGAAATATACAGTCGGGCGGTTTTCACATTTGCCTGATGTTTCCTGCTCGCCCGCGACTGATTATCATAGCATTGTGTATAATAAATCTGCGCCGCTTCAAACCTTTGCAGAAAATTACGTGCTTCGAACAATGTCTTCAGCGTAATTGCCAGGTCACGTACATTATACAGTTCTCCCTTTTCAACCGCTATTTTCAGCGCCCGAACTCTCGCCTGGTCTGTATTTGGTAGTCGTCTGTATGGCATATTTTCAAGAGCTTAGCTACATTTCACGATACATCAATAATTTCACCAAGTTCTTTAATTCTTTTTTTCGATCCTCTGCCACTGCTACTGCCGAAAGACTTTCCATGGCAAGTGTATAATACTCGCGCATCTTGTTTTCGCAGACATTACGAATATCCAGTTGATTATACAGTTCCGTCACTGCTGCTATTTTCTCAGCAGGCTGATAAGTTTCAGCATTCAGCCAACAGTCCAGTTCTTCTTTTTGCTTTTCGTCCGCACGGTTCAGCGCTTTGATAAGCATATACGTTTTTTTGTTGCAAAGAATGTCACCGCCTATTTTCTTACCGAACACTTCCGGATCTCCATAAACGTCCAACAAATCATCCTGCAACTGGAATGCGATTCCTATCTGCATTCCGAAATTATACAGGTTCTCGGCATCTTCAGCAGTTGCTCCTGCCAAAATAGCACCGATTTTAAGACTACCTGCCAGCAATACGGCTGTTTTCAGACGAATCATTTCGATATATTCATCTTCTGTGACATCACAGCGAGATTCAAATTCCATATCCAGTTGCTGTCCTTCACAAATTTCAAGTGTGGTCAGACTGAACAGTTCCATCACTTCTTTCAAATATTCCGCTGGACACGCTGTCATGTACCGAAATGCCAAAATCAACATAGCATCGCCCGAAAGCACGGCAGTATTATCATTCCAAACTTTGTGCACAGTCGGTTTCCCTCTGCGTACCTCCGAACGGTCCATCAAGTCATCATGCAGTAATGTATGGTTATGGTAAACCTCGATAGCAATAGCAGGATCGTAGATAGATGCGACATCCTCACGATACAGATTATACGCCATCAACATTAATACAGGACGTATCCGCTTCCCCCCTAGAGAAAGGATATACTCAATCGGTTCATAGAGCCCTTCCGGTGTCCGGGTAAACTGAATTTCAGAAATATGACTGTTTATTTTATCAAGTAATTGAGAAGCTGTGAACATGATGGATGAAAAATATTAATGAATGAAAAAGAGGCTGCTTACGGCAGCCTCTTAAATTATTGTATTACAAATTACTGCAGCCTGAACATTACAGGAACTGTAAATTTAACACGTACCGGTTTACCGCGCTGCATACCAGGTTTCCACTTCGGCATGGTATTTATCACACGGAGGGCTTCTTTATCCAAATACGGGTCAACGCTACGTACAACTTTCGCATCTACGATACTACCGTCCTTGTTAACAACGAACTGTACGATAACACGTCCTTGAGTTCCGTTTTCCTGTGCTATAGTCGGGTATTTAATATTCTTAGCCAGATACTGCATCAAAGCTGCCTGTCCGCCCGGGAAGTCCGGCATATTTTCTACAACTTCGAAGATCGTTTGTTCTTCCGGCTCTTCTTCAACAACCTGTACCGGTACGTATTTTACCTCTACCGGAGCAGCATTATCTTCATTGATAATGGTTGTTGTTTCATCAATTTCGGCTTTATCGTCGACAATCTCCAATAATTCAGCCACTTTCGGAGCTTCGGGTGGTGGTGGAGCTTGTTGTTCGGGGGTCTCGGTAATAGGAATGATTTCCTCTTCAAACACAACGTCAGCTACTGCCTGGCTTGTATCAATTTTCACGTCACGCTGGGTCCATTCGAACGCCACGAACATGAAAGCTAACACTACCACGTAACCAACGAGCAACCATGTAGACTTCTTGCCTTCCAGGTCTGCTTTGGGTGATTTTTTAACTTCCATAAAAATAATTAATATAATGATTAATAAAAAAAAGTGTCTTCCTATGTGTCTTTGGGCAAATATAGTACATTTTCAGTTAACCGCCTGTTTCTTCCTGTCTTTTTATCCGGCTTTTTAACTTTTTTAATTCTTTCGTACTTACTTCACTCTTTTTTAGACCGAACGTTCGGTCTGTCTTTAAAAATAAACGTATCTTTGGCGGACAAATTAGATGAGCTGAATATGAAAAAGATAGTAATAGCAGTCGACGGTTTTTCCTCTTGCGGAAAAAGCACCATGGCCAAGGATCTTGCCCGTGAAATAGGATACATTTACATTGACAGCGGAGCCATGTATCGTGCGGTCACTTTATATGGTATAGAGAACGGGATTTTCAACGGTGATGTTATCGATGTCGAAAAACTGAGAAATGAAATCAAGAATATTCATATTTCTTTCCGCTTGAATCCGGAAACAGGGCGTCCGGACACCTACCTCAACGGCATGAATGTGGAAAACAAAATCCGTACGATGGAAGTTTCATCGAAGGTTAGCCCTATCAGTGCGCTCAACTTTGTACGTGAGGCAATGGTAGCTCAACAGCAGGCAATGGGGAAGGAAAAAGGAATCGTGATGGACGGCAGAGACATCGGGACTACCGTTTTTCCGAATGCAGAATTGAAGATATTCGTTACCGCTACACCGGAAATCCGCGCACAGCGCCGTTATGAAGAGTTGAAAGCAAAAGGCCAGGAGGCCAGTTTCGACGAAATATTGGAGAATGTGAAGCAACGGGATTACATTGACCAAAATCGCGATGTAAGCCCGCTGCGCAAAGCCAAAGATGCTCTCTTGCTAGATAATACGAATTTGACAATCGAGCAGCAGAAAGAATGGTTGTTCGAGAACTTTAACAAGGTAGGCAAATAGCTTCCCTTCATGGCTTGAAGGATATTCTTTATAATATAAGTGATATTATTCAATATGGTATAAGTAGCTTTCTATATGATTAAAGTAGAGATAGATGAGGATTCGGGTTTCTGTTTCGGGGTAGTGACTGCCATCCACAAAGCAGAAGAAGAGTTGGCAAAAGGAGAAACGCTTTATTGTCTTGGAGATATAGTGCACAATAGCCGGGAAGTGGACAGGCTGAAAACGATGGGATTAATTACCATCAACCGTGAAGAGTTCAAGCAGTTGCGAAACGCCAAGGTTCTGCTCAGAGCACACGGGGAACCACCTGAAACTTACATGATTGCCCGCGAAAATAATATAGAGATAATAGATGCTACCTGCCCGGTAGTATTACGTTTGCAAAAACGTATCAAGCAAGAGTTTCTACAAGACGGAAATCAAGAAAAACAAATTGTCATATACGGCAAAACCGGTCACGCAGAAGTGTTGGGCCTAGTGGGACAGACAGACGGAAAAGCGATTGTCATCGAAAAAGCCGAGGAAGCGAAGAAACTGGATTTAAGCAAGAATATCCGGCTTTTCTCGCAGACAACCAAGTCGCTCGACGAATTCCAGGAAATTGTAGAATACATTAAAAAGCATATCTCACCGGACGCGACTTTCGAGTATTACGACACGATTTGCCGCCAGGTTGCCAACCGCATGCCCAAGCTCAGGGAGTTTGCGGCTACGCATGATTTGATATTTTTCGTCAGCGGGAAAAAGAGTTCGAACGGAAAGATGTTGTTTGAAGAGTGTCTGAAAGTGAATCCTAATTCACATTTAATAGACAACGAAAAGGAGATAGACGTTTCTTTGCTCCAAAACGTACAATCAATTGGTGTGTGCGGGGCTACTTCAACTCCTAAATGGCTGATGGAAAAGATATACAGTCACATTCAGGCACTTATATAAAAACAACTGCCTATTTCATAAAAGAATAACAGCAGAGAAACAGATAAGAATAAAAAGAAAGCAAAGAACAGCTATTTGAACATTTTTAATGTTTTCGTCATGCGAAAAAAAACTTCATAAACATTGCTTTCAACTTTTTATTGTACATTTGCCACGTCAAACTAATTAATGAAAAGATTGTGTTATGGGAACAGTAAAGTGTATCGGAATTTTAACTTCCGGCGGTGATGCGCCGGGAATGAACGCAGCTATACGTGCAGTGACACGTGCGGCTATCTATAACGGACTACAAGTTAAAGGTATATATAGAGGCTACAAAGGTCTGGTGACAGGCGAAATCAAAGAATTCAAAAGCCAAAACGTAAGTAACATCATCCAACTGGGGGGAACTATTCTGAAAACAGCCCGCTGCAAGGAGTTCACCACTCCTGAAGGACGCCAACTTGCTTACGATAACATGAAGAAAGAAGGCATTGACGCCCTGGTCATCATCGGTGGTGACGGTTCGTTGACAGGTGCTCGCATCTTCGCGCAAGAATTCGATGTCCCATGTATTGGACTGCCGGGAACAATTGACAATGACCTTTACGGAACAGATACAACTATCGGTTACGACACAGCACTGAATACGATTTTGGACGCAGTAGATAAGATTCGCGACACAGCCACTTCGCACGAACGTTTGTTCTTTGTGGAAGTAATGGGACGTGATGCCGGTTTCCTCGCGCTGAACGGAGCAATTGCTTCGGGAGCCGAAGCTGCTATTATTCCTGAGTTCAGCACGGAAGTCGACCAACTGGAAGAATTTATCAAAAACGGGTTCCGCAAATCAAAGAATAGCAGTATCGTGCTGGTAGCCGAAAGCGAACTGACAGGTGGCGCCATGCATTATGCGGAACGTGTCAAAAACGAATATCCTCAATATGATGTGCGTGTGACCATCCTCGGACACTTGCAGCGTGGCGGTAGCCCTACTGCTCATGACCGTATTTTGGCAAGCCGCCTGGGTGCGGCAGCTATTGACGCGATTATGGAAGACCAGCGTAACGTAATGATTGGTATCGAACATGACGAAATCGTTTATGTACCGTTCAGCAAAGCTATCAAAAACGACAAGCCGATAAAGAGAGATCTTGTGAATGTACTGAAAGAACTTTCAATCTAAGAGAAAGAGGTTTCATTCAACCATAAAAAAGAAACGGTGGATAACTGGAAAACAGATTATCCGCCGTTTCTTCTTTCTACTCAAACCATTGCGCTAACGAACGCTCCGTTATTTCCCACAACTGCTCTCTCTGCACATGGTTTATGTATTTGTCAGATAAGATTTTCCGATGATTATTGACATAGAGTTGTCCCGTCACACCGGCTTCCTTCTCGTCCAACAACAGCCCAATTGCCGTAGAAGCCCCTTTCGCGGGCTTACGGATAAAAGGACGGAAAAAGATATCCGTCAAGGGGTCGAACCACTTGTGCATCGTGATGATATCGGTAGAGACGATTCCCGGATCAGCGGCATTGACAGTGATTCCTTTCTCGCGAAGTTGTTCGGCAAGTTCGAAAGTAAACAGTAATAAAGCCAATTTCGTATTGCTGTAAACAGGTATTCTCCAGAACTGCCCCTGCTTTCCCCTATGCAGGAAATCAGGAAAATCGAGTCTCCCGATTGCATACGTGCACGAAACCATATTTACGATACGTGCTCCACGCACCATAGCCGGGATTAATTTACGCGTCAATAAGTAAGGAGCCACGTAATTTACGCTGACCGTCCGTTCAAACCCGTCGCTCGTAATAGAAAATCCCGTTTCCATTGTTCCGGCATTGTTCATCAATAGGGAGACAGGAAGGTTGCGTTCTAAAATCTGCCCGGCAAAAGAAACGACAGATTTCATGGAAGATAAATCAACCGCTATCACTTCCAAATTCGGATTTCCCGTTTCTTCGATTAGCCGTTGCCGGACAGTCTCCGCCTTCCGGTGGTTATAACAAGCCATTATTACCCGATAACCAGCTTTGGCCACAGCACGGGTTATTTCTGTACCCATACCGCCATCAGCTCCGGTGATGATTGCCCATTTCACTTCATTCATTGCTTTTCAAGTTTATCAATCTCCTTCTGCAAGCAGGAAGGTAGTGGTTCTTTCAAATGTTGATGGCAAGCCATCTCTATCGTATACATACGTCCTATGCAATAATTACTGTGCCCGCAGTTGCAACGCGCCTGCTCTTCCTGCGCCATCCGGTTGA
Source organism: Bacteroides sp. f07 (assembly GCF_042854785.1). NCBI lineage: Bacteria > Pseudomonadati > Bacteroidota > Bacteroidia > Bacteroidales > Bacteroidaceae > Bacteroides > Bacteroides sp. f07. Next base: position 3,612,001 of record NZ_BAABXI010000001.1, read on the forward strand.
CGAATCCCGGTTCGTTGAGTAAAGCGCGAGCCATCTGCACAGCATCAAAGCCTGCATCCAGCACTTCGTCTATTTTCGGACGGGAGACAAGACCGCCGACATAAATCAACGGAGCGCCCGGAAGGGCTTCACGGAATTTCAACGCATCTTCGAGGAAATACGCTTCTTTGAAAGGCACGGACGGAATCATCCACTTCCCGAATATCCGCACTCCGTACTTCAGCCACCAGCAGTCCATGTAGTAAGACATTGAACGGACAGGCATCGCCCCCCGCATCACATACATCGGTGCCTTGCTTACAAAACCACCGCTTAACACCAAGCCATGGGCACCAAGTTCCAACAAACGTTTCGCCACTTGTATGGATTCTTCTATTTCCATTCCACCTTTGAAGCCGTCACGCATATTCATTTTGACAAAAACAGCCATATCGCTGCCTGCCGCTTTCATTACTTCTTCCATCACCAGTTCCATAAACCGCATCCGGTTCTCCAGCGAGCCACCGAATTCGTCTTTCCGATGATTTGTGTAAGGAGACAGAAACTGACTAATCAGATAGCCATGTCCAGCATGCACCTCAACAGCGTCGAATCCGGCTTCCCGTGCCAAGTTGACTGCATTTCCATAAGCTTGTGCCAGTTCCGGCAACTCTTCTTTTTTCAATCCGCGAACAAATGTAGGAGAATAAAGATTGAATCCCGAAGAAGCGGATACAGGGGTGACACCACAAATATTCTTATGGGACATATTCCCGCAATGCCCTATCTGTATGCCTACTGCAGCACCTTCGTCATGCACTGCTTTCGTCAATTCATGTAAACGCGGGATGATAGACGGACGCAGCCATAACTGACGGTCGAAAGAAAGTCCGCTTTGTGTCACAGCAGCATAAGCCACTGTCGTCATACCTACCCCGCCCGCAGCTACCGAGCGGTGGTAATCCAATAACATTTGTGAAGGATTGTTCCCCGGACACATACTCTCGAAGGCTGCCGAACGAATCGTCCGGTTCCGCAGCGTTAAAGGACCAAAAGTGACCGGAGTAAAAAGTTTGGATTTCATAGTAATTGAAATTTATTCAAGTCTTATTTAATTTACGAAAACATTCATTATTAATAATTCATTCCTAATAAAGAAAAGGGAACACCCGTTTCTTCTCTCCCACCGCGTCACCGAATTCTTCGCGATAACGACACCAAAGCGCGTGGGCGCGCGGAACAAGATTAGCAATCGTCCACCAAAGAAAGACAAATCCGGAGAGAGAGCAAGTGAGTATTGCCCAGCCCGCCCATTCTATTATTTCACCGAAATAATTGGCGGACGTGACATAGCGGTACATTCCTTTTTGCGGCAGATAATGCCCTGTATCTCCCGGTTTGCGCAAGTGGCGGATGACATAGTCCGAATGCCAGTTTACCAACATGCCTGTGAAAAACAACAATGTACCTACAATAAACCATGGAGACGTAAACCATTCGGGCTGATACATCGTTTCGGGAGCCAAATAGAATATCCATTCGCCTTGCATATAGCCATTCAGCAGGTTAAAAAGAATTCCCATCGACATGATTGCCAGCGGCATTTTGCTTTTTCCGGTCAGCAACAAAGGAAAAATGAAGGCGCGCTGAAAATAATGTATCTGGAAAAACAAGAAGAAAGTCAATATCACCGGTTCAAAACGGCGGTCGGAATGTATCCACATGGCACACATCACTAGAAAGACGGGAGCTTCCATCAGCACCCAGGCTAATTTGTTGGATATAGCCGCTCCCCACGATGCCGTACGAAAAATGCCGTATCCAGCTTTCACAAAGTAAAGGGCAATAAAAACAAATAAAGCTATCAGGCTCATTATGCCCAAAAACAGATTAAAAGCAGTCGTAGTCATATAGAAATTCTTTTGCGATATGCAAAAGTAACAAAAATAGGACAATTTACAGCACAAAACTTCTTAAATTAAAAACTCCATTATATATGAACAGTTTTCTTTAATAAGTTTCAGCGAGTTAAAACGCCATTCATTGTATGGAAAAACGCCCTTTTCTACTCATAACTACACTACATCAAATGCAAACGACATTGCAACCGTTAAATGTAAAAAAATTGTCTTGAATAAGTACTCCCCGAATGTATATTCCGGAAATTTCCGGAATATACATTCGGGGAGTACTCTACAATATATTCAATAAAAGGATTTGTCCTTATCAGCGTTTCTTAATCGGAATATAAGCCAAATCATCAAGAACATTCTTGTAAGCGGGACGGATGATACGCTTGCCGTCGAAAGTCAGTTCTTCATTGCGGTGCGCACACCAGCCTACAATACGTGCCATTGCGAACAGAGGGGTGAAAATCTCCTGAGGTAGCCCAATCATTTCATAGACGAAACCCGAGTAGAAGTCGATGTTGCTGGAGACGGTCTTTCCGTTGTTCTTGACACGGCCGAAAGTAGCGATAGCACGTTCTTCCAACAGTTCGAGGAAAGCAAATTCGCTCTCTCTGCCTTTCTCGCGGGCAAGGTCACGGGCAAGTTCTTTCAACAAGAGTGCACGAGGGTCGGAAATGGTGTAGACGGCATGACCAATACCGTAGATGAGCCCAGTCTTGTTGTACACTTCCTTGTTAAGCATACGAGTGAAATAAGTATCTATTTCGTCTACGCTAGTCCAGTCCTTGATGTTTTCTTTCAAGTGCTGGAACATATCGGCAACCTGGATATTCGCGCCACCATGGAGCGGGCCTTTCAGTGAACCGATACCTGCGGCGATGGCCGAATAAGTATCCGTTCCGGTGGAGGAAGTGACGCGGACGGTGAAGGTTGAGTTGTTACCACCACCGTGCTCTGCCTGAAGAATCAACAACAGGTCGAGGGTGCGGGCATCCAGTTCGGTGTAGTCCTTTTTCAGCATATACAGGAAGTTTTCGGCAATAGACAGCTTTTCCTGCGGGTGGCGGATATGCAGAGAACGTCCGAAAGTGGCATGGCGAAGCATGTTATAAGCATAAGCAATGATGGTCGGGAATTTCGAGATAAGATCAATACTCTGGCGCATCAGGTTGTCACGCGAGGTGTCGTCCGCATTCGCGTCGAAACGGTACATTTCGAGTACGCTGCGCGAAAGGATATTCATGATATTATTGCCTTCCAGTTCGATAATATTCATTTTTGTCTTCTGTTCCAACGGCATATTGTCGTTAATCAGTTCACGGAAAGAAAGCAGTTCTTCCTTGTCCGGCAGACGACCGGAGAGCAACAGGTAAGCCACTTCTTCAAAACCGAAACGTTTCTCCTTGATGATGGCGTGCGAGATATCTTCCACGTCATAGCCGCGATAGAACAATTTGCCCGGTATGGGTTTCAGTCCGCCGCCCGGAATACGCTCGTAACCTACCACATTACCGATTTTAGTCAAACCGACCAATACACCTGTACCGTCTTCATTACGCAGTCCGCGCTTCACGTCAAACTTGGGGAACAATTCATTGTCAATCCGGGTAGCTTCCTTCATATCTTCGGAGAGCTTGTAAATCAAATATTCTTTCTTCATCTTTCTTGGTATTTATTCGTTGCTGTTGTTTTTCAATCCGTTCCACTATTTCGCGTGTGAAGGCGGAAGTCGGAAGAGAGGTTCCATTCGGCATAAAACGAGCCAAATCATGTGTAGCGCGGGCTTCCAGGAAACTTTGTTCCAAGGCTTTTTCAATCAGAGTTGCCGCTTCTTTCCAGTCAAAATACTCGAGCATCATCACTGCCGAAAGAATGATGGAGCAAGGGTTCACCACATCTTTTCCCGCGATGTTCGGAGCAGTTCCGTGAGTAGCTTCAAAGATGGCGTGACCTGTATTGTAGTTGATGTTCGCTCCCGGAGCGATGCCGATGCCGCCTACCATAGCCGCCAGTTGGTCGGAAACGTAGTCGCCATTCAGGTTCAAAGTCGCTATCACGGAGTATTCTTCGGGAATTAGGAGCGTGTTTTGCAGGAAAGCGTCGGCAATGCAATCCTTTATCACCAGTCTTCCATCTGCCAAGGCATCTCCAAATTCGCGCTGTGCCAGTTCATACCCCCATTTTTTGAAACCACCTTCGGTGAATTTCATGATATTTCCCTTGTGTACCAATGTCACGGAAGGAAGATGATGGTCGAGTGCATACTGGCAGGCGGCACGTACAAGACGTTCTGTACCTTCCTTTGATACGGGTTTCACACCGAAAGAGGACGTTTCCAGAAAACGGACTTTTGTCACGCCCATTTCGTCTTTCAGGAATTTGTAGAACTTCTCAGCTTCCGGAGTGCCTGCTTCCCACTCGATTCCTGCATAAATATCTTCCGTATTTTCGCGGAACACGCACATATTCACTTTCTCGGGAGCTTTCACCGGCGACTGTACTCCCTGATACCAGCGGACGGGGCGAAGGCACACATATAAATCGAGCGTCTGCCGCAAGGCTACATTCAGCGAACGGATGCCGCCCCCGACAGGAGTTGTCAACGGGCCTTTGATACCTACCAGATATTCCTGAAAGGTTTTCATCGTTTCGTCCGGTAACCACGAACCTGTCTCGTTGAAGGCACGTTCGCCCGCCAGCACTTCTTTCCATTCGATGCGACGCTTGCCGCCGTAAGCTTTCCGAACGGCCGCGTCCACCACAGCCTGCATGGAAGGAGTCACTTCGGCTCCCACTCCGTCTCCGGTAATATAAGGTACGATAGGTACATCGGGCACCAGCAGCGTACCATCTGCTTTCATGGTTATTTTGCTCATCTTTTTATCTGGCGTTTAGTTATCTTGCGTTTAAGGCAGAACCGGCGCGAAACCAGGCAATCTGCTGTTCATTGTATGTATGTTGCACTTCAAAACTCTCTTTCGTCCCGTCATCGTGATGAAGGACGACGGTCAGGTTCCGTCCCGGCGCAAAGTGCACCAACCCAAGTACGGAAAGGACGTCGTGCTCACGAATCCTATCGTAATCGGCCTTATCGACAAATGTCAGGGCAAGCATTCCTTGTTTCTTCAAGTTCGTTTCATGAATACGGGCGAAACTCTTGGCGAGAATCACACGGACATTCAGAAAACGCGGTTCCATAGCGGCATGCTCGCGGCTGGAGCCTTCACCATAATTCTCTTCGGCAACAACGATAGAGGGAATCCCCTGGGACTTGTACATCTTCGCCGTGCCGGATACTGTTCCATATGTATTTGTCGAACGGTTCCAAACCTTGTTCGTTTCTCCGTTGAAAGCATTGACAGCTCCCATCAGCATATTGTCGGAGATATTCTCCAAATGTCCGCGGAAACGAAGCCACGGTCCCGCCATAGAAATATGGTCGGTAGTGCATTTGCCTTGCGCTTTGATTAACAACGGCATATTCAACAAGTCCTGGCCGTCCCAAGCCGGAAAAGGAGTCAGCAACTGGAGACGTTGGGAGTCCGGTTTCACCTTGATTTCCGTTCTCGCTCCATGCGGGGCGATATAACCCTCGTTTCCTTGCGCAAAACCCTTCAAAGGAAGTTCGTCCCCGACAGGTTCCGCCAGTTTCACCTTTTCGCCGTCGTGGTTCACGAGTCTGTCTTTCAAAGGATTGAAGCACAAGTCACCCGCGATAGTCAGCACCATAGTCAGTTCGGGAGAAGCGACGAAAGCGTAAGTGTTAGGATTGCCGTCAGCACGTTTCGCAAAGTTACGGTTGAAAGAGGTAACGATGGAATTCTTCCGTGTCGGGTCGTCCGTCTCACGTTTCCACTGGCCGATACACGGTCCGCAGGCGTTCGCCATGATAGTAGCTCCTATCTGTTCAAAAGCACCAATCATTCCATCCCTCTCGGCAGTGGCGCGAATCTGTTCCGAACCCGGATTCACAATCAGAGGGGCAGCTACACTCAGGTTCTTTTCGGCAACTTGTTTGGCCAGAGAAGCGGCACGGCTCAAATCCTGATAAGAAGAGTTGGTGCACGAACCGATAAGCCCGACTTCCATCTTGCGGGGATAACCGTTCAGCAACACTTTCTCCGCAAATTCAGAGATAGGAGTGGCGGCGTCCGGCGTGAAAGGACCGTTGATATAAGGTTCGAGTTCCGACAGGTCGATTTCGATGACACGGTCGTAATATTTCGCAGGCTCGTCCGTCACTACTTCGTCCGCCCGCAGGTCGGCGCCAACGGATTCTGCCCAATCGACTACACATTCCCTTCCGGTAGCCCTCAAATAGGTAGCCATGCGCCTGTCGAACGGGAAAAGCGAGGTGGTAGCCCCTACCTCGGCACCCATATTACAGATGGTTGCCTTTCCGGTGGCGGAAAGAGATTCGGTGCCAGAACCGAAATATTCAATGATGGCATTCGTTCCGCCCTTCACGGTGAGGATGCCGGCGAGTTTCAAGATGACATCTTTCGGAGATGCCCAGCCGTTCAGTTTTCCGGTCAGACGAACACCGATTATCTTCGGCATTTTCAGTTCCCATTCCATGCCTGTCATCACGTCCACGGCATCCGCGCCACCGACACCGATAGCCACCATGCCCAGACCGCCCGCATTGGGGGTGTGAGAATCCGTTCCCACCATCATTCCGCCGGGAAATGCATAGTTTTCGAGTACCACCTGGTGGATAATGCCGGCTCCCGGTTTCCAAAAGCCGATACCGTAGCGGGAAGATACATCGCGAAGAAAGTCGTACACTTCTTCGTTAGTCATTCGCGCCGTGGCGATGTCTTCCTTCGCTCCTTTGTAGGCTTGTATCAAGTGGTCGCAGTGCACCGTTGAAGGCACGGCCGCCCGATCTTTGCCGGAGTTCATGAATTGAAGCAGAGCCATTTGGGCGGTAGCGTCCTGCATTGCCACCCGGTCAGGGCGGAAATTCACATAGTCCTCTCCCCGTTTGTAGTCTTTCACATCAGCCACATCATAAAGATGAGCATACAAGATTTTCTCGGCCAACGTCAAAGGACGTTTCAATACAGCCCGCACGTGTTCCAGCTTTCCTTTATAAGCAGCGTAGAAGGCTTCCAACATAGTCACATCATATACCATATCGCTTTTTGTTTTTTTAGTCTATCTATTAAAATAACGAACATCGTTCGAGTAATGTTTAACAAAATGAAATATTTTTTCGACCCAGGGAGAAGATTTGTTACCTTTGCCTCTATTATGAATAATAATCCGAAAAGTCCGACAGCCGACCTTCAGCAACAACAGCTCCTTCTACGGATGGAGTACGAATACGAGAAAGAGGAATTCAAGCGGCAGACCGAAACGATGGGTATTGCCCGGAAAGTGAAACGCGGTCTGTGCTGGCATCCCGTCTCTCCCGGTCGAAGTTACTACAATTCTCTGAATCAGCTTGTAATAGATATTACACGTACCGAAAATAAAGAAATAGAGCACTCTTTTGAGTTCGGGCGTCCCGTCTGCTTTTTCCATCAGTCGCTTGAAGGGAAGATGAAGTATATGAATTTCATCGCTACCGTCAGTTACGCGGATGAAGAACGGATGGTGGTCGTGCTGCCCGGAGCGGGAGCTTTGGCAGAGTTGCAAACTCCCAATATACTGCTTGGCGTACAGCTTTATTTCGACGAGACGTCTTATCGGGCTATGTTCGAAGCGTTGGAAGATGTAATCCGTGCCAAAGGCAACCGGTTGGCAGAACTGCGCGACACATTGCTCGGAACACAGAAGCCCAGATTTCGTGAGCTATATCCGGTACGCTTCCCGTGGCTGAACAGTACGCAGGAAACGGCTGTCAACAAGGTGCTCTGCACACGTGACGTCTCCATTGTCCACGGTCCGCCGGGAACCGGAAAGACGACGACGCTTGTCGAAGCCATTTATGAAACGCTGCACCGGGAACCGCAGGTGCTTGTCTGCGCGCAGAGCAATACCGCCGTCGACTGGATTTGCGAGAAACTGGTAGACCGGGGTGTGGCGGTGCTCCGCATCGGCAATCCCACGCGGGTAAACGACAAAATGTTATCTTCCACTTACGAACGACGGTTCGAGAGTCATCCGGCTTATCCTGAGTTATGGGGCATCCGTAAGTCTATCCGCGAAATGAACGGCCGGATGCGCCGAGGAAACTACGCCGAACGGGAAGGCATGCGCAACCGCATGAGCCGCCTGCGTGACCGCGCCACGGAACTGGAAATACTCATCAATACCGACCTTTTCGACAGCGCCCGTGTGATTGCCTCGACTTTGGTGAGCAGCAACCACCGCCTGCTCAACGGGCGGCGGTTTCCCACCTTATTTATAGACGAAGCCGCCCAGGCACTCGAAGCCGCCTGCTGGATTGCCATCCGCAAGGCAGACCGGGTCATCCTCGCGGGCGACCATTGCCAGCTTCCGCCTACCATCAAATGCATAGAAGCTGCCCGCGGCGGACTGGAACGCACCTTAATGGAAAAGGTAGTCCAACAAAAACCGTCTGCCGTCTCATTGCTGAAAGTACAATACAGAATGCACGAATCCATCATGCAGTTCCCTTCCGACTGGTTCTACCACGGTGAACTGGAAGCAGCTCCCGAAGTACGCTACAGGGGAATCCTAGATTTCGATACACCGATGAATTGGATAGATACCTCGGAAATGGATTTCCACGAAGAGTTTGTGGGCGAGAGTTTCGGACGTATCAACAAAGAGGAAGCAAACCTACTCTTACAGGAACTGGAAGCGTATATCAACCGAATCGGCAAGGAACGGATATTGGAAGAGCGGATTGATTTCGGGCTGATTTCACCTTATAAGGCACAGGTGCAATATCTGAGAAGCAAAATCAAAGGAAGCAGTTTCCTGCGCCCTTTCCGCAGCCTCATCACCGTGAATACGGTAGATGGCTTTCAAGGGCAGGAGCGGAATGTCATTTTCATCAGTCTTGTCCGCGCCAATGAGGAAGGGCAGATAGGATTTCTGAACGACCTGCGAAGAATGAACGTGGCTATCACCCGGGCACGAATGAAGCTCGTCATACTGGGAGATGCAACCACTCTGACCAAGCATCCTTTCTACAAAAGGCTGATGTCGTTCATTAAAAAAGAGGATTAACTTATTAATCCTCTTTTCAGTGGTTAAGAATCCACTTTCTCACGAAACCAAATTCCTTATTAACACAAACAAAACAAACAATATTTTATTATTTTAGGTACTATTATTTCTATCTCATCAATTTACCGCTACGGCAAATTAAAACATATGTATATCGAAAGAGTCCATCATCAGCATCCACATGAATCTTTCTTCAATGGAGTTCCGAAAAAATCAAACTATAAAGGGAATAATACAACCGTCTACCGGCTTGGAATAATCAGTATCTTTAATCAACCAAACTTATCATCACACAACTATCCAAAAATATGCTGCGAATGCAGGCTAAAGTTAAAAAATAAACAAAACACTTCTCATACGGTATCATTTGTTTCAGTTTGATATCGCAAAGATAAACATAAACTTACATTTTTCGCCTATAACCGCCATATATTTTCAAAAAAAACTTTTATTTCCCTAGAATACAGATTAACAGCTCATTATCGGGTAAAAGAAAAGGGAGAACCCAAAGTTCTCCCCTCTTATAAAACTTGTATAATCCAGTCGGATTAATTATTCTCAGGACGAAGTTTGCGTACTGTAACAGCAGTCTGCCACATTTCGCTTTCGCGAAGTTCTTTCAGTTCCACTTCCAGTTTCTCACGATAATCCGGCTTAGAGTTGGAGTCGATAGAAATCTGGGCTTCGTTACCAGTCTTAACACTGTGGTACAACTTTTCAACTACCGGCTTGATAGCGTCGTGGAAAGGTCCCATCCAGTCGAGAGCACCACGTTGGGCAGTAGTAGAGCAGTTTGCATACATCCAGTCCATACCGTTCTTTGCGAAAAGCGGCATCAATGACTGAGTCAGCTCTTCTACAGTTTCGTTGAAAGCTTCGGAAGGAGAATGACCGTTTTCACGCAATACTTCATACTGTGCCAGCAACAGCCCCTGAATAGCCCCCATCAATGAACCGCGTTCGCCTGTCAGGTCAGAAGTAGCTTCACGTTGGAAAGTAGTTTCAAACAGATAGCCTGAACCGATACCGATACCCAGTGCGATTGTCTTTTCGTAAGCCTTACCCGTAGCATCCTGATAGATAGCGTAAGAAGAGTTCAAGCCACGGCCTTCAAGAAACATGGTACGCAAAGAAGTACCCGAACCTTTAGGAGCAACCATGATAACGTCGATATCAGCAGGAGGAACTACGCCTGTACGGTCGTTCCAGGTGATAGCAAAACCGTGAGAGAAATAAAGAGCTTTTCCGGCAGTCAGGTAAGGCTTGATAGTAGGCCATACAGACATTACTGCCGCGTCAGACAACAGGCACATAACGATAGTACCTTTCTCGCAAGCTTCTTCGATTCCGAACAACGTTTCACCCGGAACCCATCCGTCTGCTACTGCCTTATCGTATGTTTTTCCTTCACGCTGTCCAACGATTACATTGAAACCGTTATCACGCAAGTTCAGTGCCTGCCCCGGGCCCTGCACACCATAACCGATTACAGCAATTGTTTCATTTTTCAATACTTCACGAGCTTTTTCTAATGGAAATTCGTCACGGATTACTACTGTTTCAATAGTTCCGCCAAAATTCAACTGTGCCATTTTCTTTTTTGTTTTTAGTTTTGATGGCTTATGCCATCCGTTATTAATTGATTCTATATCCTATTTATTCAAATATTACTTTCGAGCGGCAGACTACCTCACTGCCATTCTTCTTCACTTCGACATGAAACTCGTTCTCATTGGCTTCGTCACAGAAGAACGAGAGCTCATCTCCGAAATAACTTTCCGCCACATACGCCATTTCAAAACGGCGAATACGCTTGGTCTTATACAGTTCTATCGGGAACAAATCGAGGATATGTTCTATGTAGCGGATACTGTTCACATGACCGTTGATGTCGATATCGCTGTATTTTGCCGCCAGCGTAGCCAACGGCTTGTCACTGGTCACCTTGATGCGAGAGGGCTTGTCTATCGGACAAGGTTCATCGCACACATAGTCTACGATGCTTCCACCGTGCAACGTCAACAAGTCCGCGGGCTTGCGGGTATTCAGGTTAATCATAGCCCATACCGAACGGGCGTAGCCTATCTTTTTGCCGTCTTTGTCGATAACGGCAAAGTTACGGTCGGTGAACAGGCGATACACGTTCTCCACCCACGTCTGAACCGAGAAGTCTTCATATTGGTAAGGCATTTCGTCCAGTTCAATAGCTAGGCGGGAAAGCACCCAGGTGTAATTATCCTCGTTCAGCGTCGCAATGCCGAAGCCACGGTCATTGGCATGGAAACCTGCGCAATTCAGCAGATGGTTGCCCAATACGCCCATTGTCAGGCGTCCGTTGAAGTCGACGTGGAACGGTTCCGCAACAAACTTATAAGTTCCTATTTTATTTGATTCGCTCATTATTCCTGTTGTTTTTTACTTTGGTTATAGCCGGCTTCCCGCCCGTCGAGAAACTCGTTCACCCGTTCGAAGCAACTGGTAGTGATAGCCACGCGTCCCGAACGCACAAACTGCAGAACACAATTCAAAGCCTTCAGTTCACCATAAAGTGAAGTAATGTCCTCACTCATGCCGTTCTTCTCGACAATGGAGAATACAGGATTCACCTCTACCACGCGAGCGTTATACCTGCGTATCACTTTGGATGCTTCCGGTGTCTCTTGAAACTCAGGGGTAGATACCTTATATAAGGCAATCTCATGGAAGTAAATTTCATCTTCCGTAAAGTAGTGAGCCTGGATAACGTCAATCTTCTTCTCTATCTGCTTCACCACCTTCTCTATCGTATCCTTATCCGTCCAAGCCGTGATGGTATATTTATGTACGCCTTTGATTGACGACGCGGATACATTCAGGCTTTCAATATTTATCTGCCGACGGGTAAATACAGCCGTTACCTGATTCAGCAATCCGGCGATATTCTCCGAATGAACAATGATGGTATATAATGTCTTATCACTCATAACTCTAAATTTTAAATGCGAACTCTCAACTCTCCGTTCCCAACTCTCTATTTCTCCTAGCACTCCAGCAACATTTGATTTACCGAGCCACCCGGGGGAGTCATCGGCAAGACATTGCCCTCTTCCACCACGCAGGCTTCAAGCAGGAACGGGCCGTCCGTAGCCAGCATTTCCTCGATGGCTTCCTTCAGTTCTTCCCGGGTGAAGACACGTTTGGAAGGAATGTCATAGGCCGAAGCTATTTTCATGTAGTCCGGGTTCAACATCGGCGTAAATGAATAGCGGCGGTTGAAGAACATGGCTTGCCATTGGCGTACATTGCCGAGGAAGTTGTTGTTCAAGCAGATAATTTTCACCGGAGCTTTCCGTTCCATGATAGTTCCCAACTCCTGGATATTCATCTGGAGTCCGCCATCGCCCATAAATGCGCATACGGTACGTTCCGGTGCGCCGAAAGTTGCACCGATAGCGGCAGGAAGACCGAAGCCCATGGTTCCGAGTCCGCCGGAAGTGATGATGCTACGTTCTTTCGTATATTTAAAGTAGCGTGCGGAAATCATTTGGTTTTGACCTACGTCCGTCACCAGGACAGCTTCGTGGCGGGTTGCGTCACTTACTGCACGTGCCACTTCGCCCATGCTCAGAGAATCCGTGGCAGGATGAAGTTCGGGGCGTATTACTTTCTCTTCTTCAACTTTCTCATATTCCTTGAAACTGTCTATCCATTCTGTATGGGTGTTCTTCTTCAGAAGTTCCGTTACGGATGCCAATGTATGCTTGCAGTCTCCTAAGACGGCCACATCTACTTTCACATTCTTGTTTACTTCCGCAGGGTCAATGTCGAAGTGGATTACTTTTGCCTGTTTGGCATAGGTAGCGAGGTTGCCTGTCACACGATCATCGAAACGCATGCCGACAGCAATCAGGACATCGCATTTGTTGGTGTTGATGTTCGGCCCCAAGTTGCCGTGCATCCCCAACATCCCCTTATTCAACGGGTGTTCCGTCGGCAAAGCCGAAAGACCGAGCAATGTGCAACCCGCAGGCATGTCCGCCTTTTCGATGAAAGCACGCAATTCGCTTTGCGCATTGCCCAACTCAACGCCCTGTCCCACCAGTACAAGCGGACGTTCGGCATTATTTATCAGTTCGGCAGCCGCTTTTACAGCGTCCTCGTCCGTATCGGGCACGGGGACGTAGCTGCGGATAAAGTCCAGTTTCGTCGGTTCGTATTTCGTTTTCTCCACTTGCGCATTCTTGGCAAAATCCAGCACTACCGGGCCAGGACGACCACTACGGGCAATATAGAACGCACGCGCTACAGCCCAGGCTACATCTTCCGCCCGACGAATCTGATAACTCCATTTAGCGATTGGCTGCGTGATACCTACCAAATCGACTTCCTGAAACGCATCCGTTCCGAGGAAAGCAGTTCCTACCTGTCCGGCAATCACCACGATAGGCGTACTGTCTATCATTGCGTCCGCAATACCTGTAATCGTATTGGTAGCACCGGGGCCGCTTGTAACCAGACAAACACCTACTTCACCCGATACGCGGGCATAACCTTGTGCCGCATGGGCAGCTCCCTGTTCGTGACGAACCAAGATGTGGTTCAATGTATCCTTATGGTCAAATAAGGCATCAAACACCGGCATGATAGAACCACCGGGGTATCCGAAGATGGTGTTTACTCCCTGATGTTCCAAGGAGCGCATCAACGCCTCTGCACCTGTTATTAAGTCTTTACTCATTCTTTTTTTGATATTGAAAGATGTGTATCAATCGATTATTCTCACTGCTCCCTTATCGGCGGAACTGACCATACTGGCATATGCCTTCAGACTCTTCGGCACGTAACGGTCGCGAGTGACAGGTGCCATCGGGCGGGCAGCCAGTTCTTCATCCGTTAATCGCACGTTAATCGTCCGGGCGGGAATATCGATTTCAATAATATCTCCATCAACAATCTTTCCGATATTACCCCCTGCTGCCGCTTCGGGCGAAATATGTCCGATACTCAAGCCGGAAGTTCCACCGCTGAAACGTCCGTCGGTAATCAAGGCACATTCTTTCCCGAGATGGCGGGATTTTATATAAGAGGTAGGATAAAGCATTTCCTGCATACCCGGACCACCCTTCGGACCTTCGTGCGTGATGACGACGACGTCGCCACTGACGACTCGACCGCCGAGGATGCCTTCACAAGCTGCTTCTTGCGAATCAAAAACTTTGGCAGGGCCGGTAAATTTCCAAATACTTTCGTCTACGCCTGCTGTCTTTACTACACAACCGTCTTGGGCGATGTTGCCTTTCAGCACTGCCAGTCCGCCGTCCCTGCTGTAAGCGTGTTCCAGGTCGCGGATGCATCCGACCGCACGATCTTTGTCCAATTCCTTATAGTACATGCCCTGTGAGCCGAGTACAAGGTTGAATTTGTTGGCGGCTGCGCTCGAATATTTCTTGATGGCTTTCTCGCTGACATTCGGGCTGGTGATTGAGTTTTCGTTGATAGCTTCCGCCAGGGACATTCCGTCTACGCGGCGAACAGACGTATCAACAAGTCCGGCTTTTGCCAGTTCGTGCATAATAGCGATAATACCACCGGCACGGTTTACATCTTGGATATGGTATTTCTGTGTATTCGGAGCTACCTTGCAGAGGCAGGGAGTTTTGCGGGAAAGCATGTCAATATCATCCATCTTGAAATCCACTTCCGCTTCGTGGGCAATAGCCAGCAGATGGAGCACCGTATTGGTGGAACCGCCCATCGCGATATCGAGTGTCATTGCATTCAGGAAGGCCTCGCGGGTAGCGATGCTGCGAGGGAGTACACTTTCGTCTCCCTCATTATAATATTTCATTGCATTCTCTACAATCAGCTTGGCAGCGTCTTTGAAGAGTTGCGTACGATTTTCGTGAGTAGCTACGATGGTTCCGTTTCCGGGAAGAGCCAGTCCGATAGCTTCATTCAAGCAGTTCATGGAGTTGGCGGTGAACATGCCGGAACAACATCCGCAGGTAGGACAGGCGTTCTGCTCGATATTGGCCACTTCTTCGTCACTTACGCTCCGGTCGGCGGATTTAATCATGGCGTCAATCAAGTCGAGGTGCTGGCCGTTCCACTCTCCCGCTTCCATCGGTCCGCCCGATACAAATACGGTAGGGATATTCAGGCGCATGGATGCCATCAACATTCCCGGAGTGATCTTATCGCAGTTGCTGATACACACCATCGCGTCCGCCTTATGTGCGTTGACCATATATTCTACACTGTCGGCAATGATGTCGCGCGAAGGAAGCGAGTAAAGCATTCCATCGTGCCCCATGGCGATGCCGTCGTCGATGGCGATTGTATTGAATTCCGCAGCGAAGCATCCCAGCTTTTCAATCTCAGCCTTCACCAACTGACCGATTTCATGCAGGTGCACATGTCCCGGCACAAACTGCGTGAACGAATTGACGATAGCGATAATGGGCTTGCCCATCTGTTCTTTCTTCATGCCGTTGGCTGCCCATAACGCGCGGGCTCCCGCCATCCGACGGCCTTGTGTACTAAACGAACTGCGTAATTGCTTTTTCATTTCAATCTGTCTTTTAATTAAAGAGCCTCTCTCACATCAGTGAGAAAGGCTCCAAATTCTATCTTTTATGGTACGAATACATACAACACAAAAACCTTTCTCACGCTCTTGATGGCACCACCACGACGCGAATAATATGCAGGACTGCTAGGTTAATAGATGTATGTGACATATTCATATCTTCTTTTCCTTTATTTTTGTGCTGCAAAGGTAAGGGCTTTTTTATTATCTCCAAACAAATCGAAGAAAAAAATCACTTAAAAGCTAATAATTGTAAGATAAGAGTGGTATTATTTCTCTATTTTATCACTTAAAGGTTGAATTTACAACTATTATACAAGTATGTGTCCCAACAAAGCTTTCTGACAAAAGCACTTAATAATCTGAAATTTACATTCCCTATGCCGATGTACAAGCAAATAATTCGTATCTTTGCCAGCCCGTTTGCCGGGATTTATTAATTTAGAAATATAAAATATCAGATGGAAACAGTAGAAAACAAGTACATTACCGTTGCATACAAACTATATACAATGGAAGATGGTGAAAAAGAGTTGTTCGAGGAAGCAAAAGCAGAACACCCTTTTCAATTCATTTCAGGATTAGGAACAACACTCGAAGATTTCGAGAATCAAGTGACTGCTCTTTCTAAAGGTGATAAATTTGAGTTTACCATCGCAGCAGATAAAGCATATGGTCAATATGACGAACAACACGTGATTGACCTTCCTAAGAATATTTTCGAAATTGACGGCAAGTTCGATAGCGAACGCATCAAAGAAGGCAATATCGTTCCTTTGATGACCAGTGACGGCCAGCGCGTGAACGCAAGCGTAGTGGAAATCAAACCGGACGTGGTAGTAGTCGACCTTAACCACCCGTTGGCAGGCGCCGACCTTATCTTTGAAGGTGAAGTGCTTGAAAGCCGTCCTGCTACGAACGAAGAAATCCAGGAATTGGTGAAAATGATGAGCGGCGAAGGCGGATGCGGTTGCGGATGCGACAGTTGCGGTGGTGGATGCGGTGACCACGAATGCGGCGACGATTGCGGTTGCGAAGGCGGACACTGCCACTAATTAAGAAATAGGGCTGTTGATAACAGCGGCTAATAAAAATAAAATGGATAATGAACTTTCCGGTTTCATTATCCATTTTTTATTTGTCGGTTCTTTAATTCACTTGTTCCTTAATTTGCCTGTTTCTTATTCAGCATCCTTTGTGCGTCATAATATCAAGCACCATTTTATCCGTTTCGTTCATGGCCTGCGAGCCGATTCTTGTCAGATTGCGGATACTCTGGTCTACATCCTCATCAATAATTCCTTCTACGGAAGTCACACAACGGTTTTCCATAGCCATCATAGCTGACAATACGGCTGTCGAAACTCCGGTAGTCACTTTCAGGGCACAACTCGGTTTCGCACCGTCACAAATCATTCCCGTCAGGTTGGCAATCATATTTTGAACAGCAAAGGTTACCTGGTCGTAGCTTCCGCCCATCAGCCAGGTGATTCCGCAACTGGAACCAGTGGCAGCTACTACACAACCGCACAAGGCAGACAAGCGCCCCAAACTTTGTTTAATATAGATGACCGTGAGATGGCTCAACATTAGGGCGCGGATAAGTTCTTCTTCGCTCTTATTGTTTTCTTCAGCAAAGACTACGACGGGTAATGTGGCAGATATGCCTTGATTACCGCTGCCGGAGTTGCTCATGACCGGAATCATGGCTCCCGCCATGCGGGCGTCACAAGCGGCTGAAGTATAAGAAAGGATATGCGAAAATACACTGTCGCCTATCACCTTATGTTCATACGTACCACGAAGCATTTTTCCTAAAGAATGTCCGTAGTTACCTTTAAAGGCTTGTTCGGCAGCCGCTTTGTTCAGGCGGGCAGTGTCGAGAATGAAACGGATTTCATCCAAGGGGGCTGTCAGGGCAAAGTCATAAACCTTGCGCAGGCTCAGTTCAAGAGAAGAATCTTCTTCCTCCGTACTGGCAGTATGCTGTTTGTCGAGCAAAACTTTCTCGTCTTTGGCTATATATATAAAGGTAGTGTGTCCGCCGGCAATGACGGCTTTGGCAGTTTTACCGCCGGCCTTACAAATCACTTCAATGTATAGCTTCTCTTCAATATCTTCCTTTAAAGAGATACAGATTCGCTTTTCTGCGATAAACTGTTTGCCTTGCGCCACTGCTTCCGGCGTGCAGTCTCTCAAGACTTCCAACTGATAGTCTGATTTGCCGATTAACACGCCCAGGGCAACAGCGATAGGAAGCCCCACCATACCTGTACCGGGGATTCCTACTCCCATGGCATTCTTCAGTATATTAGCACTCAATAATACCTCTATCTTTTCGGGTTTCTCACCCAATGTTTCTGCCGCTTTGGCTACGCAAAGTGCCACGGCAATTGGTTCCGTACAACCGATAGCCGGAATTACTTCTTTTTTTATCAGCCCTATAATTTGCTGTCTTTCAGATTGAGTCATGCGCTTTTAAAGTTTTGTTCCCACAAAAATAGAAAATTCTTTTCTATCCTGTACGTCTTAGTGAACAAATAAAATCTCATTTTGTTATTAATTCTTCGAAGAACCAAAGTTTTAAGCAAAAATAAGAGAAAAATGAAAGCAAAACACGTGATTTTCTATTTGCTATTGGTTATTATTTCGTCTTCTTGCATTCGCGACGAAGCTCCCAATGCAGAAGCAGATATACTAAGTTGCAAACTGCCGGAAGTAGTAATGACTACCCACCCCATCATTAATAATAATTCTGTCACTCTCTTTGTCGGACCGGAAACGGATATTTCAGAACTTGCACCGGAGTTTACTCTGACTCCGGGAGCAACTATCAGTCCGCAAAGCGGAACTGTGCGAGACTTTAACTCTCCGCAGAAGTACACCGTCACAGCCGCCGACGGTGTCTGGAAAAAGACTTATACAGTATCCGTCATAGATACGGAACTTGCTACGAATTATCATTTCGAGGATACTCTGGGCGGAAAGAAATACTACATCTTTGTGGAACGTGAGGGCGACAAGGTAGTCATGGAATGGGCCAGCGGAAATGCCGGTTATGCCCTGACAGGAGTACCTAAAACGGCCGATGACTACCCCACCTTCCAGATAACGGACGGTAAAGAAGGGAAATGCCTTTCATTGGTGACACGCAGCACGGGATTCTTCGGTCAGTTGATGGGAATGCCTATCGCGGCAGGAAACTTGTTCATCGGTTCTTTCGATGTAGGCAATGCCATGAGCAACCCGCTGCAAGCTACGAAATTCGGGCTTCCTTTCCGATATGTCCCGACTTACCTGGCAGGTTATTATAAATACAAGGCGGGAGATAAATTCACAGAAGGGGGAAACACTGTCGAGGGGAAACGTGACATATGCGATATATACGCCATCATGTACGAGACGAGCGAATCTGTCTCTACGCTGGACGGTAGCAATGCGTTCACCAGCCCCAACTTGGTTTCGATGGCACGCATCGACAATGCCAAAGAAACAGACGAATGGACGTATTTCAAACTGCCGTTCACCACCCTGCCCGGCAAGTTCATTGATAAGGAGAAACTGAAGGATGGCAAGTATAATGTTGCCATCGTATTCACGTCAAGTCTGGAAGGCGCTTATTTCAACGGAGCAATCGGAAGTACTTTACTGATTGATGAAGTCGAACTAATCTATCACTCGGAAAATTAATTTTATAACAGCTATAAAGATGAGAATTTACCCACATATATTCAGTTTGCTTGCCTGTATAGGAGTAGCCCTGCCCGGCTATTCACAAGTAGACAGAAACGAGACACTCATCCGCTCCGCCCTGCGCGGACTGGAATATGAAGTAAAAGCAGGAATCAGTATCGGCGGCACGGCTCCGCTTCCTCTGCCTGTGGAAATCCGTTCGATAGACGGTTATAATCCGACACTTGCCATTACTATCGGTGGCGAGGTCACCAAATGGGTGGCTGTCCAGAACAGGCTGGGCATCATTGTCGGGCTACGTCTTGAAAACAAGGCGATGACGACCGAAGCTACCGTAAAGAATTACAATATGGAGATTCTCGGGCAAGGCGGCGAAAGAATCAGCGGTGTATGGACGGGTGGAGTGAAAACCAAAGTACACACCGCAGGGCTGACAATACCTTTAATGGCCACTTATAAATTGACGAGCCGATGGAATGTAAAGGCTGGACCTTATTTCTCCTATATACTTTCAAGAGACTTCTCTGGACATGTATATGAAGGATATTTACGGGAAGACGACCCTACCGGCCCCAAAGTGGAATTTACCGACGGAAAGATTGCAACCTATGATTTCTCGGACGACTTGCGGCATTTCCAGTGGGGATTGCAGGCAGGAGCCGGATGGAGAGCTTTCAAGCATCTGAATGTATATGCAGACCTCACCTGGGGACTGAATAACATCTTCAAAAACGACTTCCATACGATTACTTTCTCCATGTATCCCATCTATTTGAATGTCGGTTTCGGATATGCATTTTAAGAGCATATTCCTTAGATAAAAGCGGGGCTGCCTGAAAGAGATTTCTCCTTTAGGCAGCCCCGCAAAAAGTATCTGCAAGATTCGTATTTATCTGGATTTCTCTACCTGCCTCACACCGGAATAGGTCACTTTCACGGTCTGTTGCAATGCAGTCACTTTCACATTAATATTCATGGTGAGATTTTCACCTTCCACCGTACCTTCCACTGTGGTGGCACAAGTGCCGAGAGCGGCGGCAACTCCCGAAAAGATCAAATCCTGCTGACCGGTGAAAGTCGAGGCATCAGCCTCTTTTTTTACCGTACATTTATCTATTACGATATCACCGAACTTCATGATAGTTCCATTCAGAAACAGTTCAAACTCTTTCAATTCCATTTTCACTTCCGTGTCGCTGACCTGGGAAATAGTTATAAACTTGGCTATCCCATTGCCAATCACCGTTTCCTGATCGGAGTCGTCCGGTTTCATTGATATATCCAGATTCCCCCAATACGTCCCCACTACATCCGGGGCCGTTACGACCGCTTCCTCCTCTTCTGGTGGATTAGCACCACTTATATCATTATCATTATCATCATCACTGCTGCAAGCTGTAAAGAGAGCGACGGAGCATGCCAATGCCCATAAATACAAAAGTTTCTTTTTCATACATTGTTGGTTTAGTTATTAAATAATCGTCAATTATAAACTAAAAAGGAGAAAAAAGGTTCAATATGCTTCCTTTTTTGAAGATATTTTGAGTTCTCAACAATCTTATCGAAAACTTTGTTATATTTGCATACAGTAATTTTAAAAAAGCCACAACTATGTTTAATTCATTTGGCAACATCTTTCGGCTCACGAGTTTCGGCGAGTCTCATGGAAAAGGAGTTGGGGGAGTGATTGACGGATTTCCTGCAGGAATCACCATCGACGAAGAATTTGTACAGCAAGAACTGAATCGCCGCCGTCCGGGACAATCCATCCTTACCACACCACGTAAAGAAGCTGATAAAGTTGAGTTCCTTTCCGGTATTTTCGAAGGCAAATCTACCGGATGCCCTATCGGTTTTATCGTATGGAACGAGAATCAGCACTCTAGTGACTACAATAACCTGAAAAATGTATATCGTCCTTCACACGCTGACTATACTTACACCGTGAAGTATGGCATCCGTGACCACCGCGGTGGCGGACGCTCTTCGGCACGCGAAACGATTTCGCGCGTTGTAGCCGGCGCTTTGGCCAAATTGGCGCTCCGCCAGTTGGGAGTCAGCATCACCGCTTATACATCGCAGGTAGGCGGCATCAAGCTGGAAGGTACGTATTCTGATTATGACCTCGACCTGATAGAAACCAACGACGTACGCTGTCCCGACCCGGAAAAGGCGAAGGAAATGGCGGACCTTATCTATAAGGTGAAAGGCGAAGGCGATACCATCGGCGGCACGCTGACCTGTGTCATCAAAGGATGCCCCATCGGACTGGGACAACCTGTTTTCGGTAAACTTCATGCTGCCCTGGGCAATGCCATGCTAAGTATCAACGCTGCCAAAGCATTTGAATACGGCGAAGGATTCAAGGGATTGAAGATGAGAGGTTCCGAACAGAACGATGTTTTCTACAACAATAACGGACGGATCGAAACACATACCAACCACTCCGGTGGTATCCAGGGCGGTCTGAGCAACGGACAAGATATCTATTTCCGTGTTGTCTTCAAACCTATCGCCACCATATTGATGGAACAGGAAACAGTCAACATCGACGGAGTAGACACCACATTGAAAGCCCGCGGACGCCACGACGCCTGCGTACTGCCGCGTGCCGTGCCTATCGTCGAAGCAATGGCAGCCATGACCATACTCGATTATTATCTGTTGGATAAAACTACACAGCTTTAATTTTTATTTAAGTTATGAACGAAATCAAGAGATATATTGCCGCGAACGAGTCAAAGATAATGGAAGACTTGTTCAGCCTCATCCGTATTCCAAGCATCAGCGCACTGCCGGAGCATCACGACGACATGTTGGCGTGTGCCGAACGTTGGGCGCAACTGTTAGTGGAAGCCGGAGTAGACGAAGCACTGGTAATGCCCTCTAAAGGCAACCCGATTGTCTTCGCCCAGAAAATAGTAGACCCGGATGCCAAGACTGTGCTGGTCTACGCCCACTATGACGTTATGCCTGCCGAACCGTTGGAACTTTGGAAAAGCCAGCCGTTCGAACCGGAAATACGGGACGGGTATATTTGGGCGCGTGGCGCTGACGATGACAAAGGACAATCTTTCATTCAGGTAAAAGCGTTCGAGTATCTGCTTAAAAACGGTCTGTTAAAGAATAATGTGAAGTTCATCTTCGAAGGAGAAGAGGAAATCGGTTCTCCCAGTCTGGAAGCGTTCTGTGAGGAACACAAGGAACTTCTGAAAGCAGATGTAATCCTCGTCTCCGATACGAGTATGCTGGGAGCGGAGCTTCCTTCGCTGACCACGGGCCTGCGCGGACTGGCTTACTGGGAGATAGAAGTCACCGGACCGAACCGGGACTTACATTCCGGTCACTTCGGTGGCGCGGTGGCCAATCCCATCAACACGCTTTGCCAGATTATCAGCAAAGTGACAGATGCCGACGGACGGATTACCGTCCCCGGATTTTATGACGACGTGGAAGAAGTTCCGCAAGCCGAACGGGACATGATTGCGCATATTCCTTTCGATGAGAAGAAATACAAAGAGGCAATCGGTGTGAAGGAAGTGTTCGGGGAGAAAGGATATAGCACGTTGGAACGCAACAGTTGCCGTCCGTCTTTTGACGTGTGCGGAATATGGGGCGGATATACAGGAGAAGGTTCGAAGACTGTACTCCCTTCAAAAGCATACGCTAAAGTTTCCTGCCGGTTGGTTCCGCATCAGGATCATCATAAGATTTCCCGGATGTTTGCTGATTATATCCGCAGCATCGCTCCCGATACGGTGCAGGTGAAAGTTACTCCGATGCATGGCGGACAGGGATATGTGTGCCCTATCTCTCTTCCCGCTTATCAGGCGGCAGAGAAAGGCTTCGAGATAGCTTTCGGCAAGAAACCGCTGGCTGTGCGCCGCGGCGGCAGCATCCCTATCATTTCCACTTTCGAGCAAGTGTTGGGAACCAAAACCGTATTGATGGGATTCGGACTAGAATCGGATGCTATCCATTCTCCGAATGAGAACTTTTCACTGGATATTTTCCGTAAAGGTATCGAAGCAGTGGTCGAGTTTCATAAGGAATATGCGAGACTCTAAAAGTGGGAGATACCACACCCGATAGAAAGACATAAAAAAGAACGGTGGACAAATGCTTGGGTACAAGCCTGTCCACCGTTCTTTTTTATTTATAGATAACGAGTCTTTACATCACCGGAGTTTGGAAAAGGAATGTAAATGATTTGCTATCCTTCAAGTCCTTCACTGCGTCACCGGCATATATCTCACCATTCGCCAAAGACAATTTCTTGATACCCGCTTTCGGACTGAAATCAATCTTCTTCAAATCCAGCCAAAACAAGTTCGGGGTTAAAGTCGATTCAAAATAATAGACTTTATTCTTTTGGTCGGAAACGGTACGCCAACGCGTAGAAGAAATGTAGGGTTTGTCGGGAGTTGTGATTCCGAACGGAACGGAAACATTACGCATTACGCTCAACACACTGGGTACAGCTATTTTAGCATCGGAAGTCTGAGGAATGGCATGGATATAGAAAGAGGCACGTACAAAACGGTCGCTCGAGCGATTGGTTCCCGGCAGCATTTGCAGACCGCCTACTTCTTTCCAATAGTCATTGATAGCCAACTGGTATTCATAACGGGGAGAGTTTGTCATCACCTGGTATTGTTTTCCTTCATGAATACTCAGTTTCCCGTCCAGATATTCCAATATGGCCGTATTTCCCGTTTCATCGGTAATAGCAAGATGCAGCGTCGATTCCGAACCATTCGGCAGACGTGGGGCGTCAATACGGAATGTTTCTTTCTTCAATTCATCCACTGCTTCACGCACGGTGGCAAAATTATCCAGTACGTATTGCGTCCAGATGCTTATTCCCATCACCGGACGGGTATCTCCCGGCAATGAATAGATCGTCTCCGGCAGGAAGAGCAGACTCGCCACCAATCCTTTTTCATTCATTCCGTCGCAAGTACCTATATCATAACCTGCAGCAACGATACTTCCATATTTGGCTGTCCAGTTCAATGTCTTCTCCTTATTGTGTCCCGTACGCTGGATGCCACGTGGAAACACGTAAAGATTTGATTGGAGATCTTCCTTCCAGTCCATCGTACGACCGGTTATCACCATTTGCTCCGGCCCTATATATACTGCGCGCGTACACGCTGCTACAGGCTGCGTGCTTCCCAGGGAAACGGCAGCCAATAATAATGCAACTCCTGTTAACTTCTTCTTCATTTTCTTTTTGGTTTAAATAATTGGTTACTCTTTTATAAATAACAACTGTATGATAACTATTGCCTGAAAGAAAGACGATTTTAATGAAAATAAAGAATTTATCCGAGTATTTCTCCGGCCTTTCAGTATCGTCCTAGTAAAAAAACTTGCCATTGGAAGGAAATATTATTTACTGCTTGCTATTCCACTCTCCTTTCGCTATTTTGGTAAATGAAGTTTTTACTAAACTAAGTGTGCCGGGCATCGGGCTCTTCAATAACGCTTCGTTAGGCTATCACTTAATCGAATTTTTTCTCATCGTGATAAGAACATTTTCTCACGGTGATAAGAATTAATTCTCATCCCTATGAGAATATTTTCTCATCGCGATGAGTATTTTTTCTCATAACGATGAGAATTGTTTGAGAATATAATAAGGTATATTATGCTATGTATTAACCTAATAACTATTTTACATTTCTCGTTTTACACATCCTAATTCATCGTTCAAAAAGCTCTTAATCTCTAAAAACATGTTTTTTACTGCATTTATTGAAAATGTATCGGGGATAATCCCGTTCTTTTACTCTTTTTTAAGCCCGAAAACGGTTAGTCCATAACCGTGCGAAAAGGAACTAAATAAATAGATTCAACTCATCAAGATAACATTTCCACCATAGTAAAAAGGATTCAAGAAAAAGATATCGGTCGTTCAGAAACCTGCACTACTCAAAATTCTTTCGGTACGTACATCCGTTTCTCCATTCAGAGCATCCGTAGGCTGTTTTCCCTTTTATAATCGTTCCCTTACCACAAGCCGGACAAGGTTGTCCGACAAATGAATCCGGATTATTGACCGGGGATGAAACGGGAGCAGGAGCTGATGCAGGAACTGACAGCGTTTCTGCTTTTGCATTTTCTATCCCTTTTGTTTCGGGCTTCGCTTTCTTCTCTTTGGGTGCACTTGCCGCTTTCCGTTCGCGCTTTTTAGGTTCTTTCTTCGCTTTCTCGTCGGCTTTGGCAGTTACTGCGTCTTGAATAGTAATACGACGATTCGTGTTATCAGACAGTACACTCATCACGACTTCCGAAACCATTTGCTTCAGTTCTTCGAGGAATTGGCGGGCGTCATATGTTTTCTTTTCAATCTCGCGCAACTTCTTTTCCCAAATACCTGTCAATTCCGCCGATTTCAAAAGTTCTTCGTGGATTAGTTGCACCAGTTCCACTCCTGTCGGTGTGGCAATCAGGTTCTTTCTCTCTTTGCGGATATAATTTCGTTTGAACAAGGTTTCTATAATAGCTGCACGGGTAGACGGACGACCGATACCATTCTCTTTCAAAGCATCGCGAAGTTCATCATTATCCACCAGTTTTCCGGCTGTTTCCATTGCACGGAGCAAAGTCGCTTCCGTAAAAGGTCTTGGTGGCTGCGTCCATTTCTCGTTCAAGTCGGGAATGTGAGGACCGCTCTCTCCTTTCACAAAGGCAGGAAGAACATTTTCGTCCTCGTCTTCTTTCTCTTCGGCAGAGTCTTTCACGTCTTTAGCGAATACTACACGCCAGCCCGGTTCAAGAATTTGTTTTCCGGTGACTTTAAATTCTATCTTATCCACTTCGCCCATTACAGTAGTAGTCGAAATCTTACAATCGGGATAGAACACTGCTATAAAACGACGGGCTATCAAGTCGTAGACACGACGTTCCATATCGGTAAGGTTTTGAGCATACACTCCGGTAGGGATAATAGCGTGGTGGTCTGTCACTTTCGAGTTATCAAATACCTTTTTTGATTTAGGTAGCGTGGAACCGTTCAGCGGAGCTGTCAAAACTTCGTAGTCACGAAGTCCTTTCAGAATACCGGGACATTTCGGATAAATATCATCACTCAGGAAAGTTGTATCGACACGCGGATAGGTAGCCACTTTCTTTTCGTAAAGAGACTGGATAAGTTTCAGTGTCTCATCGGCGGAATAGGCGAATTTCTTGTTACACTCCACCTGAAGAGAAGTCAAGTCGAACAAGCGCGGAGCGTATTCCTTTCCGTCTTTCTTGCCGACACTGGTTACTATAAATGGCAGGTCTTTGATACGTTCCACCAAAGCTTCACCTTCTTCACGATTGGCAATGGGGTCGATGCCCGGATTGTCTATTTTCTTTTTTCCACCGTTCTTCTCTTCCTCCGCAGCTATTTCTTCATCACTCTTGCGGATGAGGGCAGAGAAGGTAGTGTTGCGATAGTTTGTTTTCAATTCCCAATATTGCTTGGGTTGGAAATTGGCGATTTCCAACTGGCGGTTGACAATCAATGCCAAAGTAGGCGTTTGCACACGACCGATAGAGAGCACCTGCTTGTTTTGACCGTACTTAATCGTATAAAGGCGGGTAGCGTTCATTCCCAACAGCCAGTCACCTATTGCACGAGAAAGTCCCGCCTCATACAACGACTGAAAATCAGACTGATCTTTCAACTTGGAAAAACCTTCACGAATAGCTTCTTCCGTCAAAGAAGAAATCCACAGTCTCTTCACCGGACAGCGTGCTCCAGCCTTCTGCATCACCCAACGCTGAATCAATTCTCCTTCTTGACCGGCATCACCGCAATTGATGATTTCATCCGCATTCTGCATCAGCCCTTCGATGATATGGAATTGTCTTTCAATACCCGGATCATGCCCAATCAGCTTGATACCGAAACGTGGCGGAATCATCGGCAAACTCCCCAGGCTCCATGACTTCCACTTCGGCGTATATTCATGCGGCTCTTTCAAGGTACAGAGATGCCCGAACGTCCAAGTCACCTGGTATCCGTTTCCTTCTATATATCCTTCTTTTCTGGTATGAGCGCCGAGTACTTCGGCTATATCGCGTGCTACAGATGGTTTTTCGGCTATGCAAACTATCATTCTTTCTCCTCTTGTTTTTATACTAACAGTTTGCAAAGTTACACGAATATTTGTCTAAAAGAACAATATTCTGCAGAATATGTTACTCCTACCAAAGTAAAGCACTCATAATGAGAATACGAGCAAAATAACATCCCGTTTCTTCATTCTATCTATCTGGAGTGAAAAAACGGGATTATTACATTTTAGTCAATTAGTATCCATATAGCATTCCGCACCCAATCATGTTTTATTTCAGACCTGTGAAGTCACAGAAGAGAGGATAGTGTGAAGAAGCGGTCGCAACGTCGGCTCCGGTCAGATATTCCATCACGTCGGCTTGCGTCACAGTAACGTCATGGTCTTTCAAAGATACAATAAAGTCCAGACGACGCTGTTTTCCACCGTTTTCGGTCGACTTGTCCGCACTAAGAAGATTCCAATCTTCCTTTACTTTCTTGAAGAAGTCGCTTTCCAAATTACCTTCATTGAAATAGCCAGCCAAGAATGCCGGCTTGTTATAAGCGGACAACTTCGTATGCAATGTCTGAAGCGCCTCAATACGTTTAGCCATATCCGTATCAAAATTCGTACTGGCTACCACAAATTTCTCATATTCCACTACCATTGCCGCACGCATCTCACTCTTTCCCGGCATCTGATACCTGTCCACACTGATTGGTTCGTCTTTCGTCAATATACCTACGCCAAACTCTCCGCCCTTGTAATCAATCGCTTTAGCAAAATAATCATGCATATTACTCTTTTGCGCCAATGTATTCAACTGGTCTATGCCGCTTGAGCGCTCCGTCTCCTTATCCAGTCCCTGCAAGCAGATAATATCGGAATTCATTTTATTTATAACAGCAGCGATGCGGTCATAGTCAATAATTCCGTCCGTACCGGCACAGTTTTTCATGAAGTAATTAGCTATGCGCAAATCGCCCGCGGCTTTCGGAAATTCTTCGAGTGCCGTCACCTTGCGAAAATCGCAATAAAGAGGATAATGGTCGGAAGCCATCGAAACGTTAACACCGTCCAGATTATACACGACATTCGATTTCACCACACTCGTTGCAGGACTCTTCAATGCCACAACAAAGTCGATGCGCTTGGTAGATTGCCCCGTAGGAAAAGTATTTTCCGTAGAACTAACTACATTCCATTCCTTTTTCAACTCCGTAAAGAATGCCCCGTTCATCAAGTCTTCATTAAAGTCACCTGCCATATACACTACCTTTTTGTATTCTTTGGCAAGCTGTGTCAATAACTTCGCAGACTCTATTCTGTTATTTTCTTCCAGAGCCAGATGCGTGGAGATGACTACATAATTCTCAAATTCGGCTATGGCAGCAGAACGAAGTTCGGCACCGGGAAGCGGGTAAGTCCGTGTACTGACCGGTGTTCCTTTAAATAAAAGACCGTTTCCGTATTCACCTCCCTGATAGCTGATTGACTTACTGAAATAGTGGTTCATTCCTGTTTTATCTGCCAAGATTTTCAACTGGTCGACTTTATTGCTGCGGGTAGTCATATAGTCCACTTCCTGCAAGCAAACAATATCAGGCTCCATTCCATTGATAATAGCGGTAGTTCTGTCATAATTAATCACGCCATCGCTGCCAGCACAATGCCTTATGTTAAAAGTCAGTACTCTGAGATTATCCTCTCCTTTCGGGTAAGTATAAGAAACCTCCTGCTTGCCGTAGGGTATCATATTATCGAACTTGGAGTTGTCCATGTCATCGGCACAGGACAAGTTGGCAAACACTGCTGCCAGAAGACATATATAAGAAATCATATTTTTCATAAGAATTTATATTTCTGAATCTAATTAATTAAAGTTCAATCCGTCATTCCAACCGGGATTCTGTGTGACTGCACCATTGGACAAAGTACGTTCGCTGATAGGAACAGGATATAAATAATCTCTGTCTTCATTCCATTTTTTAGTAATCAGACTATGACAGATGATATAACCGCTCTCACCGTTCGACAAACGAATCTGTTCGCCAATTTCCAGATATAAAGGTACATTTCCGGCAGGTTTCGTTCCAACGTAGAAGCAGACATCATCCGTACCGTCCTGGTCCAAATCGTAAGTACCCGGACCGGGGATATAGATTCCCAGCAAGTCATTCTCGAATAATTTCCCTTCTTTCCAGCGCATGATATCGTAATAGCGGAAACCTTCCATCGCCAGTTCGATAGTCCGTTCACGGCGAATTTCAAGAATTACCCCCTGGTTAGCTCCTTTCACATTCGGATAACCTGTGGCAGCACTCATCAGGTACGGATCCGGTTTTGAATTAGCCAGTTCCATATCCAGATTCCCCATCCCTACCCTGTCTCTAAGTAACTTGATGGATTTATTAATATCCGCCTGCTTCAAAGTTCCCAATTCGGCTTTTGCTTCTGCAAAATTCAAGTATACCTCTGCCGTACGGAACAGTGGAATATCATTGCATGATTTATTATATTCATCATAATTAGCCGTCATCGAATATTTTATCAGGTGATATCCCGTCATTGTGTAAGCAAGGTTCGGAGCCTCTTTCTTTGTACTTCCTATTCTCGTATATCCGGGAGTACGGATAGTTTGTGCCAATCGTGGGTCCCGATTCTGACATTCCTGCTCGAAAGTCATTGTTTCATAACCGACTTTATCCGTGAAACGGCTTCCGTCCGCCATCAGATAAGAATTCACAATCTTCTTATTTAATCCCGGGCGCCCCATCGTAGTGGCATTCTCATAATTCTGCACATTATGAAGAACAGAAAGAGAGGCTTCATAGTCGCGACCGAAAATGATTTCATCCGCTTGCAGATTCATGGAAGCGAATAAATCCCTGTAAGGTGTGCTGCCCGATTTATAGAGCGTATATCCGCTTTCATTCATAAAAGTTTCGGATGCCGAGACACAAGCATCCAAATATTTCTCATAATCCTCTAATCCGTGATATTTTCGGAAAGTCCCCTCGAACAGACAGACACGGGATTTCAGTGCTAAGGCTGTCCACCGGGTCAGTATATATGCATTTTTTGTTTTCGGAAGATTGGTAATCGCAAAATCCAGGTCGGACAACATTTTCTGCATGACGAATTCCCGTGAATCCCGGGCCTTATACAAATCCGGGTCGTCCGAATCAAGTGCTTTGTCATACCAGGGAATGTCACCGTACCTCTTCACCTTCTCAAAATAGAAATAAGCTCTGAAAAAACGGGCGACACCATCATAACGGTTACGGGCATTCACATCCGTGCAGTTGTGAGAATACTGCAAATAGAAATTAATATCCCGGAGTGCAGTAAAATTCCAGCCGTTTCCCTCATCGGGGATGATACGCTGCCCGGACATTTCGAGCATCAAATCGGACTTGACAATTAAATCGGATGATTCGGAATAGATATCGGCGGCAGCCGGAATCAAGTTATTATAAAACTGATTCGTAAACAACCGCAACTCATCCTCAGTCTTGAAATACACATCAGGATACAGACGGTCTTTAGGTGTCTTATCCAACCAATCGTCGCAAGATACGAAAGATACCGCCAATGCGAGCAACCAAGATACTATATAAACAGGTTTCATAATTCAGATATTATTTAGTTTAAAAAGTTACGTTCACTCCAAAAGAATAGGTCTTCGACCAAGGATACAGTTTAGCGTTACCATTTGCCGACTTAATGGAGTTCTCCGCCGATGCCTGTTCCGGATCAATGTAATCACTCTTTAGTGGAGAGAAAGTAAACAGGTTCTCGCCACTGAAATAGATATGCAGGCGTTCTATCTTCACTTTCTTCGTCCATACGGCGGGAATCGTATAACCTACTGTTATATTTTTTACCCTGCAATAGGCTAGATTCTGCAAATAACGGTCGTTCACCACTCCCAAAGAACGATTATTGCCCAAAGCAAGATACCCTATCGGACGCGGGAAATAAGCATCCGGATTTTCCGGGCTCCATACATTACTCAAGAAATCACGGGGAATGAATGATGAGTACGGACGCGCATACGGCCCCCAAAAGAATACGGAGTTAGTGCCCGGATACCAGTCCTGATGTCCTACGCCCTGGAGATAGATAGAGAAGTCGAAACCGTACCAGTCGAAACCACCTTGAATACTATACGTATAACGCGGCAATGAGTTTCCGATTATTTTCCGGTCACCCGGGTCATCCGCTGTATTCGAACCGGAAGATATTTTATTGTTACCGTCCAAATCTACGAACTTCATATCACCGGCATGAAGTCCCGGATTCACCTGTGCCGTGTTGATAACGAAGTTCACTGCCGTTTGGTCAACGTTATAGTTTGCCGCTTCTTCGTCCGTTCTGAAAAGTCCGTCCACTACATATCCCCAAATATCTCCCAGTTTCTGCCCGACATAATAATCGCTCAATATCTTGGACGGATTATCGAATTTCGTTATTTCCGATGTATTGTCCGCCAAGCCTACGGACAGGTTATAGCGGAAAGGCTTGTTTGCCAGCTTGAAAGCGTCGTTCCATGTCAGCATCAATTCCCAACCTTTGGTACGCAGGTTGGCTGCATTTTGCTTGGGTTCATTAGCTCCGTAAGCACCGGGAAGTTTCTTGCCGGAAGTTTGCATACCTTTGGTATCCCTGATATAAGCATCGGCAGTCAAGTTCAAACGATTATTCAAAAAGCCGAGGTCTAGTCCCACGTTCCAAGTCGAAACGGTTTCCCAAGTCAGGTCGGCGGAATTCGGGTCGGAAACACTGGCATAAGAGCCTTTCTTCTGATCACCAAATATATAATTCATTGTACCATTGGTGTTAATGGTTTGTATATAGTCATAATATCCTACCTGCTGATTTCCCAACGAACCGTACGACAAGCGTAATTTCACATTATCAATATTCTTCTTTAAGTTTCCGAAAAACGGTTCTTCACTGATTCTCCATCCTACGGAAGCTGAGGGAAAGAAACCAAAACGGTGTCCGCTTCTGAAACGAGAACTTCCGTCATAGCGTCCGCTCGTCTCAAATAAGTAACGGCCGCCCTTGTAGGAGTAATTAAGACGATAAAATGCACCTAGAAGTGCGTATTCATTCTGTCCGCCGGACATAGTCATTGCGTCACCGACTGCCAGATTCAAGTCATTCAGGTCATCGGAAAGCAACCCTTGGCGGGAGACTTTAATGTCTTTCAGACGCTTGGTTTCATAGTTATAACCAGCCATAATCTTGAACTGATGACCGGCAAAATCCAACATATAGTCACCATACACATTGAAGGCCTGATACCAATGATTGGTTTGTGTTTCTTTCAACTGATTCACACCGTTTCCGGTAGTCAGGTAGGATATTTCACCTGGATATTTGGAATAGGGCACATTCACCGTTCTGTTCATGGTTTGATAATTATAGTGCAGGTAACTGTAATTGGCACGGATATTCAGGTTTTTCATTACATTGAAACTTGCCTCAAATGTTGTGGAAAACTCATACCGCTGGTCTTCATTTTTATGCTTTCCATAAGCAAGGATAGCCCCCATCCCATCCAAAACTGCGGAATTACTCAATGAGGTCAGATACACGGCACTACCGTCAGGATTGACAGGTACAAAGCTAGCCAACGCATGATTCACAGCAGTATTGAAGTTATTATTAATGCCCGACAGTCCCGGATAAGAGTAACTATTGTAATGGTACTTCGTATTATTGCTAATGGTCAGCCTCGGAGTTATTTTAGCCGAGATTTTACTTCTGAAGTTATATACCTTATACTTATCGGGGTTCTGCCTGAAGATACCAGTCTGGTCAACTGTATTTCCTGATAAGTAATAGTTCAGCTTGTCATTTCCCCCGCTAACACTGATATTATGCTCCCACATCGGTCTGTTTTTACGATAGAGATAATTATACCAGTCAAAATTACCGTAATATACATATGTGTCCCTTCCATCGCGTTGGTCGGTCACTACCCAGGGACGTTCCGGATTCTCCGTTTTATCATTCCGCCGTAACCAAAGCTGACGGTAATCTTCTTCCGTATAATTAGTATAAGGCTTTCCATTATAGTTGGTATAAAACAGGTCGTTAATACCAGCCGAATAATAGCCTCTGGTTTCAAAATCGGTAGAAGTCGTCTGATTACTCCATGAGTATCTCCCATCATACGAAACGGTAGTCTTACGGGCAGACCCCTCTTTGGTAGTCACTAGAATAACACCATAAGAGGCACGCGCACCGTAAATGGCAGCAGAAGAGGCATCTTTCAGCACTGAAATAGATGCGATATCATTCGGGTTCAAGCGATCGACATCTCCCTCTATACCGTCAATCAGAACCAGTGGCGATGCATTGCCGCTAATAGAATTGACACCACGGATATTGATAGTTGCCGAAGCCCCCGGATAGCCCGACCCGAAAGTAACATTCATATTAGGAATTGTTCCTTGCAACATCTGCGAAGCTCTCGGCACAGGTCTGTCTTCCATCGTTTTAGTGTCTACTACAGCTACGGCTCCCGTCAGATTGACTTTCTTTTGAGTACCATAACCAACGACTACCACTTCTTCCAACGTCGCTGTATCCTCACGAAGCATCACTCTCGAAGATTTCTGCAACTCGGAGACTTTGATTTCTTTCTTTTCAAACCCGATATACGACACTACGATTACCGCATTGACCGGAACGGACGACAACGTAAATTCACCATCCAAGTTTGTGACTGTCCCCATAGATTGTCCCACCACCTGTACACTGGCACCAATTATCGGTTCGCCATTCACATCGACTACTTTCCCCACAACCCGGTGTAAGGACTGTGACGGGACAGTAGCGGTATTGCGTGCTGTTTTCTTTGTGATGATAATCATCCGGTTTTGTAGCTTGTACTCTACGTCTTTATCCAAAACAGCAGCAAGCACATTGTTTACAGTTGTTTGTTGAAAGGAAGCTGTTATTCGCTTGTTTTCGTTAACCTCGTCTGTTTTATAGATAATGGAGTACTTTGTCTGCCGCTCAACTTCTTTCAATACCGCTTTTAGCGGCTCATTCTTAAAGACCTTCGTAACTGTCTGCGCCCTAAATGACTGGACGCCCATACATAACAGAATCAAGAGAAACAATCTAAAAAATGAGTTTCTTCGGTCATTCATAATTTTATCAATTAAGTTGTTACAATTTAAAGTGATTTATATTTAAGGATATATATATTCGATTGTAGTAATTTTCAAGAACCGCCTCTATAAGATAAAACAACTCATCGTCCATCTACCCAACTCCTATAAACACAAAAAAGCAGATTATTTCTGCTTTTTGTATTTATAGGCTCTTATTATTCAGACCACTGGAATATCGGATAACCGTCCGTTCCTTTTTTCCAAAGATTCGGATTCCAAGCTACGATAATATCTTCCAGCTCTCCGGTCGTTTTTGCCACTCCGTGAAATGTCGTTCCCGTAGCCGACGATTCGTCCGATGGAATAATTATACTTTCATTCACTTTCAGTACGATACCATCATAAGCATAACAATTCTCATAGCTGCCCAATGAAGCAGATACACCGACAATGCGTCCTACGGTTGACGAAGTATCTACTCCGGTCATATTACTCCATGCTGCACTGTTCTTGATGGCAATATCACTATTCTTGTCGATTTGTCCTAAAACACCACCTATGCCTCCTTTTGTCGCGCTGACCGCCCCATATGCATAACAGTTTTCAATAAAGCCACCGACACCAACTTTCCGCCCGACAATACCACCCGCTTTTCCACCGCTTGCAGCCTGGTCGTTGACCGTTGCACTTGAATAGCAGTTCTTTATATAGCTTTCCTGTCCGTCATAGCTGTTTGCCAACACACCGGCGATTCCACCAGCAGCACCGGATCCTATCACCTCACCGGTCGTATAGCAATTCACAATTCTTCCCGTCTTACTACCATTTCCCTTATCTTTAAGTCCAAGATAACCGGTGATAATTCCTATACCTTGCCGAGTGGACGAAACGGAAGCGTCAACAAAACCTACATTACGGCAATCACCACACAACACCCCGAAGAAACTCGGATAATCACCGGCAGAGCATTTAAAGTTCTTAATGACATGACTGTCTCCGTCAAAGTCTATCTCATAAGGGAAATCTCCTGAACCATTCAATGATTGCCAATCATCAATACCTGCCATATCAATGTCAGCGCCCAACTGAAAATAAACTTTTATTCCCGATTTCAATACACTACGCATATTCTTAATCTGCGTCCCATCCATTATCACATAAGGTTTGCTGTCCGTTCCGTTTCCTTTCTCGAACAAACCGCCGGCACCGTCTCCGTCACCATCACTAGTTCCATCGTCCGTTTCCGTCTTTTCAAATGGAACACGGGTATATGAGTCTAAAGGATTAGAGTCAGAACACGAAATTGCAACAGATGCCATCATCAACAGCATCCCCAATCTGCCTATTTGAGTAATATTCATACTTGATTTCTTTACAATTAAACATAGAGTTCTTATCTTATATATATATCCTTTTCCTTGTATTCTACTTTGATAGGTATGATTTCTTTAAGCGCATCCATTACGTCTACGATTGTCTCTTTATTACGCAACGAAACACGGAACTTCATGTCGCCCAGCTTCTCGGACTCCAACTGAATACGCACATCGTACTGACGGGAAAGTTTCTTCACCATCTCTCCCAATGTTATATCGTCATATTCGATTCTGTCTTCCGCCCACGCCATTGCCTGCCATGCATTGACTTTCTTTCCTTTCAACTGCCCTGTCTGCAAATCCAAAGAAATGGATTCTCCCGGCGACATCCGTATTTGTTCTTCCTTATAATTCAACTCTACCGTTCCTTCCTGTAAGGTAGTAGTTATATAAGAATCGTCCGGATAGGCGGATACATTAAACTTTGTACCTTTCACCACCACATCATATTCCTGCGTCTTTACCGTGAATCTCTTTCCATTCCGCCTGGTTACTTCAAAATATCCTTCTCCTTCCAGTTCCACAACCCGGTCGGCAGTATTGAAATGATTCGAATATCTTAGTACGGAACCTGAATTCAGCCATACGATAGTCCCATCCGAAAGCTGTATTTTACTCTTATCCCCCAGCGGGGCTTCGCAAACAAAGAACGTTTTCGGTGTAAACAGGTAAACAGTTTGCCGGATACCCAGCGTGCTACTGATAATCAACGCTACCACGGCAGCGATACGGGCTATCTTCCATATATTCAGTTTCGGTTTCTTCAATAATGGAACAATAGCTTCCTGCGTGTACATCTTATGCTTCAATGCTTCCCATTCGGCATCAGTCTGCGAATCAGACACCCGGTTGTTCATCCATTCTTTCTCCCATTGACGGAATCTGCCATAGCCACCCTCAGTCTGTTCAATACATTCAAACAGGGTCTTTTCGTCAGCTCTTGATATACGTCCTTCAAAATACTGAATAGCCAATTCTCGGATATTTTCTTCTTGCTTCATTATATTCACTTTCTATAAGATGTAACAACCCATATTTCATTTACCCAACTCCCGAAACAAAAAAAGCAGAAAAAACTTTCCTGCTTCTTATTCTTTAATATAACTAAAGAGCAAATTTATCAGTTTTGCTCCATCATCAGCCATGCCAATATCACCATATACAAATCTACCGGATAGTGCTCACTGAAATGCCTGGAAAAATATTGTAAAGCTCTTGCAATATGTTTTTCGACTGCCGTAGTCGATATTTGTAGTTTTTCCGCGATTTCCCTGTTCTTCAATCCTCTGAAACGACTTAACAGAAATATCTCACGCGACCTGTCCGGCAACTGATTGAGCACAAAAGCAATCTGTTCCTGTAATTCATTATATAATAATTTATGTTCCGCATCCTGCATAAAGTCTGCGTAGTAGAGTCTTTCTTCTCCATCCACCTTTGCCAGATACTCCACCCGGTACTTTTCAACAATCGAGCGATGTTTTAAATAATTCAGGCATCCATTACGAACCATAGAAAAAAGAAGAGAAGTGAGTGAAAGAGCAGATAACATTTCACGACGTTCCCAAAATCGCAAGAAACACTCCTGAATAATATCACGGACTGTTTCTTCATCTTCAATAAAACGGATAGCATACCCTCGCAAACGAGGATAATAACTCTTGAACAGAAACTCAAAAGCCACATTATTGCCTCTTTTCAGCTCCCCCAATAATTGTTTATCATCCATGAAATCTACCATAGTTTAGAATTTTATACGCAAAGGTACGGTCCAATAGTTAACAAAGTGATGACAATATTATGAATATTTTTTCAATAAATCAAATTTAAGGTACTTTTTATAAAATCCCCCAAAGGGAATATTTCAATAATAGGATACAAAAAAAGGGTCAGCAACTGACCCTTTTTTAATTATCATTTCATGGTTTATACAACCCGTTGATTGCCTTATTCTTCATCCATAAGAATTTCCAAAATCTGACAAGCAGCTTTCGCAACCGGAGTACCCGGACCGAAAATAGCGGCTACACCTGCCTTATACAAGAAATCATAATCTTGTGCAGGAATAACCCCACCGGCAATCACTACGATGTCTTCACGTCCCAGTTTCTTCAACTCTTCGATAATCTGCGGAACCAATGTCTTGTGTCCGGCAGCCAGTGAAGAAACACCCACTACGTGAACATCGTTTTCTACTGCTTCGCGAGCCGCTTCCGCAGGAGTCTGGAACAATGGCCCCATGTCCACGTCGAAACCGCAGTCTGCATAACCTGTCGCTACCACCTTGGCACCACGGTCGTGACCGTCTTGTCCCATCTTTGCAACCATGATACGAGGTTGACGTCCCTCTTTTTTCGCAAACTTCTCTGCCAGTTCACAAGCACGCTTGAAGTCGCTATCGTTTTTACTTTCTGATGAATACACGCCTGATATCGTTCTAATTATTGCTTTATAACGTCCTACAATCTGTTCGCACGCATAAGAAATTTCGCCCAAAGTAGCACGAACACGAGCTGCTTCAACTGCCAGTTCCAGCAAGTTACCCTTGCCAGTCTTCACACATTCAGTGATAGCAGCCAATGCTTTATCCACTTCTGCCTGATTACGTCCTTCTTTCAAACGTTTCAGGTTTTCAATCTGTTCAAGACGAACGGCAGTATTATCAATTTCAAGAATATCAATTGGAGCTTCTTTATCCAAACGATACTTGTTCACACCAACAATAGTCTGCTGACCGCTGTCGATACGGGCCTGTGTACGTGCGGCAGCTTCTTCAATACGCATCTTCGGAATACCGGTTTCGATAGCTTTCGCCATACCGCCCAGTTTTTCGATTTCCTGAATGTGTTCCCAAGCCTTATGAGCCAGTTCGTTCGTCAGGGACTCTACATAGTAAGAACCACCCCACGGGTCAACGTTCTTACAGACATAGGTTTCTTCCTGAATATAAATCTGAGTATTACGGGCAATACGTGCGGAGAAATCTGTCGGAAGAGCGATAGCCTCATCCAATGCATTGGTATGCAAAGACTGAGTATGTCCCAAAGCAGCGGCCATAGCTTCGATACAAGTACGTCCTACGTTGTTGAACGGATCTTGCTCCGTCAATGACCATCCGGAAGTCTGTGAGTGAGTACGCAATGCCAGTGATTTCGGGTTCTTCGGATTAAATTGTTTCACAATCTTTGCCCACAACATACGTGCGGCACGCATCTTGGCAATCTCCATAAAGTGATTGGTTCCGATTGCCCAGAAGAAAGAAAGACGCGGAGCAAATGCATCGATATCGATACCTGCCGCTGTTCCGGCACGGAGATATTCCAAACCATCGGCCAATGTATAAGCCAACTCAATATCTGCGGTAGCACCTGCTTCCTGCATGTGATAACCGGAAATAGAGATAGAGTTAAACTTAGGCATCTTCTGTGAAGTGTATTCGAAGATATCAGAGATAATCTTCATAGAGAATGCAGGTGGATAAATATAGGTATTACGCACCATGAATTCTTTCAAAATATCGTTTTGGATAGTACCTGCCATTTCTTCGAGTTTAGCGCCCTGTTCCAAACCGGCATTGATATAGAATGCCATAACCGGAAGTACAGCACCGTTCATCGTCATGGATACAGACATCTTGTTCAAAGGAATACCATCGAACAAAACTTTCATGTTTTCCAATGAACAGATAGATACACCTGCTTTACCTACGTCACCCACTACACGTTCGTGGTCGGGGTCATAACCGCGGTGAGTAGCCAAGTCAAACGCTACTGACAAACCTTTCTGACCAGAAGCCAGATTACGGCGATAGAAAGCATTGGATTCTTCGGCAGTAGAGAATCCGGCATACTGACGGATAGTCCAGGGGCGAAGGGTGTACATTACTGAATACGGACCACGCAGATAAGGAGGAAGTCCGGCAGCATAACCGAGATGTTCCATTCCTTCGAGGTCTTCTTTTGTATAAACAGGCTTCACTTCAATGTGTTCCGGCGTTTTCCAGTCAGCGGAGATACCGTTAGCCTTTTGCCATTCAGCACCGTTAACTGGCTGAAATGCGGCATATATATCTAAGTTCTTAAAATCTTTTCTCATCTTACTTCAATAGTTTGGCGTTAAACTCTTTCAAGGTATCCAGTACGTTGACACGAACATGGATGAAGTTTTCGATACCTGCTGCTTTCAGTTCATCCATACAAGCAGGAGCACCGGCAACGATAAACATAGCGCGACCGTTCAATGCCTTGAATGCTGGAATTGCATATTCCGCATATTCATCATCACTGGAACAGATTACGACAATATCAGCTTTCGCAGCCATCGCAGCTTCCACTCCGGCTTCTACTGTTTCAAAACCGAGGTTATCAACCACTTCATAACCGGCACAAGCCAGGAAGTTGCAAGAGTATTGTGCACGTGCCTGACGCATAGCCAGGTTACCGATAGTCAGCATGAACGCTTTCGGACGTTTGCCCGATACTTCCGTTTCAAGACGGAGTGCTTCAAATTCACTGGCAGCACGGTCGAATACCAATGTATCCACATCTTTCTCGCAGGTATGGTCTTTTCCACCGCAGCAGCATTTTGCTTCAACCGGGCGTTTATCACCGGCCTTTTCATTGAAGTTAGGGAATTGGTTAGTACCCAGCAAAACTTCACGACGCTGAGCCACTGCCTTATGACGGGCTTTATTACTTTCGTTCACAGAAGCCTGAACAGTTCCGGCTTTCAATGCAGCATAGAAACCACCGGCTTCTTCTACTGATAAGAACAGATTCCATGCTTGCTGTGCAATAGATATTGTCAAGTTTTCAATATAGTAAGAACCGGCAGCCGGATCAATTACTTTATCGAAATGCGATTCTTCTTTCAACAGCAGTTGTTGATTACGGGCCAAGCGTTCTGAGAAGTCGTCCGGAGTTTCGTAAGCCTTGTCAAATGGAGTGACAGTCATTGAATCTACGCCACCCAATGCAGCACTCATCGCTTCAGTTTGTGTACGGAGCAGGTTCACGTGCGCATCAAACAGAGTAAGATTGAAAGTCGAAGTTTCGGCATGAACCGCCATTTTCGCCGCGCAACGACATTCACCGTTAGGGCCTTTGTTTTCACAGTCGCGCAGGCATTCAGGATTGTAAGAAGCTACGATATTCGCCCATAACAGACGTGCAGCACGGAATTTAGCAATTTCAAGGAAATAATTGGAGCTGATACCGAAGTTGAATTTGATTTTCTTAGCCACTATAGCAGCAGGAACACCGGCATCGGCCAGTTGGGTCATATATTCGTTACCCCAAGCCAACGCATAACCCAATTCCTGTGAGATATAAGCTCCGGCATTGTTCAAAGTCAAAGCGTTCACATTCAGTACACGGTAGAAAGGAAGCGGTTGGATAGCTTCAATCAGTGCTTTGGCAGTTTGTACCATATCGCCCTTTTCCTTGCCGCGGGTCAGCATCTTGTTGAAGAAATCATAATTGATGGAACCTTTCAGCTTCTTCACATCATAATCCTTCTTTTGGAAATAAGCTACCAGCAGATTAGCCAGTTCTACAACGTGTCCCTGGCAAGTAGAGAAGTTCAGTTCAACACACTCAGCCTGAATATCATTCAACAAAGTTTCAAGATATTCTGCATTGAGTTCTTTTGCCTTTACATGGAAAGAAAGTGAATCGACACCCTTGTTCAGGATATCCAGTGCTTTCGCATTGGCCTCTTTGGGGCATTCCACTCTGATTTCCTGGCGAACCAGCCACTCATTGTTGTCTTTCTTAGTTCCTCTCAGATACGGGAATTCTCCGGGAAGCGCATCAGTAGTCTTTAAACCTTCCAGATCTTCCATCCGGTAGAAAGGTTTCACTTTGAACCCTTCGTTTGTCTTCCAAACGAGCTTCTTCTCAAAATCAGCACCTTTCAAGTCGGCTGTAACCTTCTCCATCCATTGTTCGGTGGAGACAGGAGAAAAGTCTGAGAAGAGTTTTTCTTTTTTGTCTGCCATAGTTTATCTAAAATTAAAACAAGAATTAATATTGTCTTTATTTTTATCTGTCTCTTTCCAAATGTCTGTTGTTCGACTTGCAAATATAACTAATTAGTTAAAACAAAGCTCTTTTTTATAGAAAATTCGCATAGCCCGCTTGCAGAATGTCGGACATTTGATGAATAAAATAAAAGAGAAGAAATACTTGATTTACATCAATGTTATAAGTAATTTTGCACCCGTTTTGAAAAAGACATTATAAAAACTGCTATATTTATGGATTGGTTACAAAGTTTATTGTGGGACCCCAGTTCCGTGGCACACATCGTGTTCCTCTACGCATTTGTAGTGGCAACAGGCGTGTATCTCGGCAAGATAAAGATATTCGGTGTATCGCTGGGAGTCACTTTTGTTTTGTTTGCCGGCATCCTGATGGGACATTTCGGCTTCACAGCCGATACACACATCCTACATTTCATCCGTGAATTCGGATTGATCTTGTTCGTATTCTGTATCGGTCTTCAGGTGGGGCCGTCTTTCTTCTCTTCTTTCAAAAAGGGGGGAATGACATTGAACCTGTTGGCTGTAGGCATCGTAGTGTTGAATATTGCCGTTGCACTAGGGCTTTATTACCTGTGGAACGGCCGTGTGGAACTGCCGATGATGGTAGGTATCCTCTACGGAGCTGTGACGAACACTCCGGGACTTGGTGCCGCCAATGAAGCCCTGAACCAATTGAGCTACAACGGCCCGCAGATTGCGCTGGGTTATGCATGCGCATACCCGCTTGGTGTAGTAGGTATCATCGGCTCTATCATCGCTATCCGCTACATCTTCCGTGTCAACATGGCGAAGGAAGAAGAAAGTCTGAAAACACAGAGCGGAGATGCACATTTAATGCCTCACATGCTTAGCTTGGAGGTGCGCAATGAATCTATCAACGGAAAGACACTGCTGGAAGTTAAGGATTTCTTAGGACGCCAGTTCGTCTGCTCCCGCATCCGTCATGAGGGACACGTAAGTATCCCCAATCATGAAACCATTTTTAATCTTGGCGACCAGTTATTCATTGTCTGCTCTGAAGATGATGCTGCTGCCATTACCGTATTTATAGGTAAAGAGGTGAATATAGACTGGGAGAAGCAAGACCTTCCGATGGTATCCCGCCGTATTCTGGTCACTAAACCGGAAATCAACGGAAAAACTTTGGGTTCCATGCACTTCCGCAGTATGTACGAGGTCAATGTAACCCGCGTTAACCGCTCCGGTATGGATTTGTTTGCCGACCCGAACCTTGTGTTACAAGTGGGCGACCGTGTCATGGTAGTAGGCCAACAAGATGCTGTAGAACGCGTAGCAGGTGTATTGGGTAATCAACTTAAACGTTTGGACACACCGAACATCATCACTATTTTCGTCGGCATCTTCTTAGGAATTCTTTTAGGCAGCCTGCCTATCGCTTTCCCCGGTATGCCGACACCATTAAAACTTGGCTTGGCCGGTGGACCGCTGGTAGTTGCCATCCTTATCGGACGCTTCGGTCATAAGTTCCACTTGGTGACTTATACGACAATGAGTGCCAATCTGATGCTTCGTGAAATCGGTATCGTGCTCTTCCTTGCCAGTGTCGGTATAGATGCCGGTGCCAATTTCGTACAAACGGTAGTCGAAGGTGACGGTCTGCTATATGTAGGTTGCGGTTTCCTTATCACAGTCATTCCGCTGCTTATCATCGGTGCTGTCGCACGGTTATATTATAAGGTAAACTACTTTACCCTGATGGGATTGATAGCCGGTAGCAACACCGATCCACCCGCATTGGCTTATGCCAACCAGGTAACATCGAGCGATGCTCCCGCAGTAGGATACTCTACCGTTTATCCATTATCAATGTTCCTCCGTATTCTGACAGGACAGATGATATTATTAGCGATGATGTAAATCGAGCTTAGCATATAAGCAGTAAAGCCGGCTATATCTTTCAAAGGAATATGCCGGCTTTATTTATTTTACATATGTTCGTTTTATACTATCAACTTCAATTTCTTCACTACAAATTCTTCCACAAACCGCACGGTTTCTTCCACCCCCAAAGAAGAGGAATCCACACACAAATGATAGGTAGCTGCCGCTCCCCAAGTCTTATAACTATAATAATTATAGTATTCCGAACGTTTCTTGTCTGCTTTCTCAATAATCTCTTCCGCAGCCTCTTCATTCACCTGATGAATCCGGCATACCCTTTCAATACGGTCTTCTTTGGAAGCTGAAATAAAGATATTCGCACAACGGGGATGTTCACGCAAGATATAATCCGCGCAACGCCCTACGAACACGCAGGACTTCTCTGCCGCCAAACGACGGATAACATCACTCTGCACTTTAAACAGAGCATCATTGCTCAGGCAATTAGTACACGGCATCGCCCCTTCACTGATAAACGGGAAGCGCATACCGAACAATCCGCCAATAATTCCCTGCGAAGCCTTTTCGTCCGCTTTCTCAAAGAATTCCTTACACAGGCCGCTTTCTTCGGAAGCCAAATTAATCAGTTCCTTATCATAGAAGTCGATTCCCAAACGAGCTGCCAACTTCTCTCCGATTTCCTTGCCGCCGCTACCCAATTGTCGACCGATGTTAATTACATAATTACCGCTCATAGTACATTTTGTTTTATGGTTTGGTAGCAAACATACGAATTATTTCTAAAACTCACATCATCAGACGAAAGTTATATTTGAAAGTAACGATGAAATATCCTTTAATTTCCTGCGTGCGGAACTCATAAAAACCATCGGCAGTGGGCATGCGATTGAAACTTTTCCGTCTCCCTAATATATCCACCCAATGAGCCGATAACTCCGCCTTCTTCTCTTT
Source organism: Bacteroides sp. f07 (assembly GCF_042854785.1). NCBI lineage: Bacteria > Pseudomonadati > Bacteroidota > Bacteroidia > Bacteroidales > Bacteroidaceae > Bacteroides > Bacteroides sp. f07. The sequence goes on from NZ_BAABXI010000001.1 coordinate 3,656,720, forward strand.
CAGGAACCGCCAGGTAGCAGTCGCGTTCCACACAATCTCGTCATCTTCCCCTTTCTGGATATTCGTACCGCTACGCAACATATAAGCGGCATCCGTACGCAACTGCAAACCAAAAGGAAAATCCACATAACCGTCAAAACGGAAATTATAATAGCGGGTATAGTTATCATTATCATTCAGAGAATTAAGCGAATACTGGTAATTCCAGGAAGCGGCAAGTTCAAGTCCGCCCCAAGCAGGCTGATAGCCCGTCCGCACTTCGCAATCCAGTCCGACATCACGCGTCGTACTCTTCTCCGGTTGCACATTCCTGTCCTCATTTACCATACTGACACGGTTGTCATACCTTCCCCCCGAATTCAGCCTTAAAGAAAAATGTCCCCAACGCTTCCACCAGTCCGCATTTCCATAGGTATTCCAATTGCCATTGATATTTATAGGATACGTTTCCCGCCCGCCGCTCTGTACATCATAAAGCATCACTTGCGTCACACTGTTCTGCTCCATCTGCCATCCCGCATTAGCCGATATGCCTTTAGTAGGATACTGAAAGCTCAAACGGATATTGTGAATAAACATCTGCTTCAAGTCCGGGTTTCCACGAGTGATGTACAACGGATTACTATTATCCGTCAACGGCATCAAGGCCGATAAAGAAGGCTGCCGCGTCCTGCCGTCATAACTCAGGTTGACACGCATTTTCTCCTTTTTCTGCCACCCCACCCAAAGCATAGGCTGATAGTCAATGATATTCATCGCAGTATCCGCATGAAGCGTCCCCACTTTCCGATCGATGGTACGTTTTTGCGGAGTGACGCCCAACGACGCATTAAACATCCAGACATCATCCGAATAATTGAATCCCACATTCAAGTCATGACCATTGCTACGGCTATGGCTCCGGTTGCTCAAACTATCCACATATCCGGTTTCATAACCGGAAGGCAGTTCACCGAAACCCGCCGAATGAGTCAATGAAGCCAAGTCATAAGTAGAGCGATTGTCCCGCTCATACCGGGTACTCCAATTATATGCCGCCCGGAAATGTATCTTTTTACCGACGGGCTGAGTGAAATTCACCCCTACCCGCCATGAATTATTCCGTTGGGGAGAATCCAAATACTGATTCCGATAAAGCACCGAATCATTTCCATACTTGTCTTCCAACTTAAAATACGTTGTCTGCGACAGCGCAAAACTTTCATTATCTCCCCACGATTCCGAATTCATAATGTTCACCCCAATAGTTGTCCCTTTCTCATTCAGACGCCGCATAATCCCTACCGTCCAACTGGTATTATTGGATTTTCCGTCCGAGAGCGAACGGTTCTCACTACGATTCACCTTTATACTTTCAGGGATAGATTCAAAATCGTCAAGCAACCTTTCATGATTCACACTGGGCGGAGCGTCAAAAGAAGCGCTCTGGCTGTTACTTTCATTCTGATTAGGAGAAAAACCTAAATTTACATTGAAATGAACCTGTGTACGTTTATCCAGCTTACCGAATCCCATAAAACTGGAATTTATCGACCGACTTTTAGAGTTACCCTCATTGGCAGACGCAGAATACTGGTTACCGGTCTTTAGATACTGCTCCTGATACATGGAAGTAATGTTTCCATTCCGGTTGAGATTATAACTCACATTTCCATTCAGAGTAAACTTCTTGCCGAATTTATGTGTCATATTCATCCCGATGGAATTATTGATATTATCTTTGTATGTACTATTCTGATAGCGGTTGGTAGAACGGGCGATAAAAGAAAGATTCTGTCCGTCCTTGCTAAAATAGTTCACCTGCCCTTCCAAATCCCTCTTCTTATTGTTACCATACCCTACCGTCGCATTTGTCAGCCAAGTTTTGTTCAATTCCTCTTTGGTTTGCAAGTCGAGCACATATTTCTTTTCTCCCGAGCTGATACCCGTAAACTCTTCCTCTTTTGATTTCTTGTCATACACCCTTAGTTTACTAATCAAGTTTGCCGGCAGATTTTCAAGTGCCGTCTTTTTATCTCCTGAAAAGAAGGACTCCCCATTTACATTGATTTCGCTGATGGGCTGACCGTTGTAAGTCAGTGAATGATCTTTCTTGTTATACACCAATCCCGGAATACGTTTCACCAAATCTTCCAGATAAGCTCCTTCGGGAGTTTTATAGGCGGAAGCATTGATAACGGTCGTATCCCCTTCCATTACCACTTCCTGCAATTTTCCGGTCACTACCACTTCACCAATCCGAAGATCATCATCCTTCAACACAATAATGCCTGCATTTATGGATGTGGAATCTCCCAGCGTGCGATAGAAAGACTGCATTCCCATAAAAGAAACTTTCAACAGGTATTCTTTCTTGTCCTGCGCCTGATAAGTTAGAGTAAAGCGACCATTTTTATCACTTGCCGTACCTTTTACAAAAGTAGAATCCGTCTTTTCCAGAACGACAATGCTGGCAGAAGGCAAAGACTGTTTCTTTTCACTTCCGGTTTCCAGCATTTGTACCCTTCCTCTGACAGTCCTCGCCTGTTGTGCATACATTATTGTATGTACACAAAATAACAGTAAAAGTAATCCGCCTAGTCTGCAAGTTTTCATGTCAATAGCAGTATAAGTCTGTATTTTAGTTTGAGCCTCAATAATGCATGTAAAATTAAGAAGTTTATTTAGAAAACTTACTACTTTATTCGTTTTATTAAAACAAATTACATTCCAATCACACAAAGCATAGATACGTACATCTGAAAATCACCTTTGAAAATAGCAAGACGAAAGCATAGTTTCCGAAAACTGGAGAGTATAAAGAAAGCGGCTAAAAGCAAGAGTGGCTTATTCTTGCTTTTAGCCGCATTTTTAGTAGTTGCTAATTATTTATTTATTTAAACCTACATCCACACGTACTTTTTTCTCTACTCTCTTTCCATTCGAAATAGCAGTTATCTTACACTCTGTACTACCAATGTGCTCTTTAGCAGTCACAGTCAACATTCCAGCTTCCAAAGAATAGTCTACTAGTTTATTTTCTGCAAATTCCACCTGACGGATGATTGAAGCAGAAGTATTATCCGCATCAACTATTTTTTCAGTCAAATCAATGCCCTTGGTTTCTCCCGGAGACAATACTATCTGATTAATTAAGATTTCCGGTTTGTTGGCATCCTCAAAGAAAGGTACCGCAGGAAACCAGTAATACCCACTTTCTCCGGAATCTCCTCCACCTTTCACTTCTATTTCTTTTTCCAAAGCTCCACTCGGGCTGATGATATAAACCCAGTTATAATTTTCATATCCACGAGCTACTGTGGCAATTACACAATCTGTAATAGGGTCTATACGAATACCGGCTCCATAGAAAGTCAATTGTTTATTTTCATGTTTTCCCAAAGTATAAAAAGCCGAATTAAACGTCTGGGTATCTATATCATATTTCACTACTATAGTACTGCTCCAACCACCCTTTGTCCAATAGAGAGTATTACTTTGTGTACCAGCGCAAAGACTTCCCGCATTCCAAGCTCCCCAAGAGCCACTGATTTTTACTTCTTCAGGATATTCCATCGTTTCTTTTTCCAATGTGACAGGATTTACTTTTAAGAAGTTATCAGCCGTAGCAATCCATATTGTTCCATCTTTGCTTCTCGTTAAAGTATTAAATGACCCCTCTAATGTCTTTTCGACTTTATTGGTCGCTACATCAATGATATAGACTTTTTTATTTGTCAAAGCAAAAACACGTCCTTCCGCAAAGCACATTGCTCCCATCTGGTCGGAAATACCTTCCACCGGATTTCCCAGTTGCAAATTAGTTATATCAAACTGACGGATACCACCACTGTAACCAATATACCCCAATTTATCATCCACTCCAACGAAAGAACGTCCATCTCCTCCTATATCCGTAAATACTGCTTTCTTCTTTAATGTATTTGCGTCTGCTACAACAAAGCGGTTTTCTTGTTTAGAAAGCAAATAGATATTATCTCCCCATGTTGTTCCAAATTGAGTTGTCACACCTAATTTTTCGTCCTCATTAGCTGCCCGATAAGCCCGATATACAACATCGTACCCGTCTCCATTCACTTTAAAATAGTTCACAGTACCATTATCATGTCCGAACCAATCCTCATTAGCTACATAAAAGCCTTTCGCCGGAATGACAGCAGACGGCTGTGAATCCTCTATAACTTCAACATACTCCAATTTTTCATCATCATCACAAGCTGTAAAGCCAATACCAAGCGCGACAAACGCCAATAAAAAATACTTTTTCATTTTCTTCTGTTTTCTATATTAAAAAATTATTGATTTGCTAACACATGAAGATCCTCAATCTTACCAACCTCGGTAGAAACCTCTCCCACCCAGCCACAATACTGGTTAACTCCTGTATATACTTTTATGAAATCAGCTCCCGGCAACTTTACAACCTGTCCTTCGGTATCGACAGCCCAACCAATATCAAATACATCTCCATCTTTTGTATTATCGGCATATCCCCAATCATAAGCATTCAATGTCCAACGTGCATAGGCGTCAGGTCCATTATCAACCCCATTATCAGCCAATAATGTACCTTTGAATACTATCTGATTATCAGTAATCCATTTCGGGAAATAATCTTGGTCATGGTATATGTTTTTATACACATAGCCACTTCTACCCTGGTTATCAGTCCAAGGGCAGTACGTGTCATCGGATAAATAGTTTTCAAGATCCGGAGTAGGTACGTGGTCTTTTTCGTTTCTGAAATAAGTGATCTCATACCCTTTAATCGTAGGCTTTTTATAATACTCACTGCCAGCCAATTCATACCATTCATCAGCGTCCGGTTTTCCATTCTGGTTTTTATCATAAGCTACCATCACAATAGCTGGTTCACTATTACCGATAAATGCATTTCCAACTATCCGAAAATCCTTTTCTCCTTCCACATTCTGAATAGTATGGTCGAAGCCAACAACTACATATCCCCCATAAGCTCCTAAGGTAATAACACCGTTCTTTCCGTTTCCGATAGTAGACAGTACTTTCGCATTCATAGTTTCCTGTGTATCACCCTCCTCGTAGGACGGCATCGTATTAACAAACTGTCCCGGGGCAGGACGATAGTCAAGTACTTGTGTAATGTAAGGACTACCCTCAAAATTCAACTCCGGCTCAGACTCTCCACTTCCTCCTCCTTCGCCACCTTCATTTCCGTTCTTTTCTTCCTCAGAACAAGCGGTCAACAAACTTCCACTCAATAATGCTGCCCCTATTAGAGCAAACATCCATTTTAAACTTTTCTTCTTCATAAAAATAAGAGGTATTAATAATGTGTATATATTATTTAATCAGACTTTCAGTTATAAAAGCAAAATGCCCGGGGATATTCCCCCCTTCTGTTTTCCATTTCAACTTTCCTTCGGGTGAGAAACAATAGACGAAGCCGGTCACCACATAATTTTGGGCATCCGACATAAATATCTCTTTAGTTTCAGGATTAACGGCAATACCATAAGGTATCATAATATCCTCATCAGTGCCATCAGTAATAATCCGATCCGTTATTTGCTTCTTAGTTCGGGTATCCAAAATTCCATATGTTACCTTATTTCCGCCCGATGTCATGCTATAAGCTACACTATAATAATAAAGTTTATCGCCGTCTACGCACATTCCTCCCACCGGAAGATCCAAACATTGCTTTACTTCATCGGTCGTACTATCTATCACATACAGATTAGAAGGAGTATTCTTATAATCTCCGCGAGAACTCACATAAATATCTCCACGTTCATCAATCGCCATCCGATACAGATTGATAGCGACATCTATTTTCTTTTTCTCTTTAAATGTTTCCAAATCCACCACAGACACCGTCCGGTCATAATTCGGTGCACGATATCCTCCCGAATTAGCCACATACAGTTTCTCATTATGTACAACCATTTCTTCCGGCTGATACCCCACCGACACTTTCCGGGTCACTTCCAAGCTAGCCGTATCTATTTCCGCCACAAATCCTACTTCCGAATTTGGAGCAATCTGCACAGGCCCCGCATAGGAACTTATATACGCCTTATCCTTCCAAAATGCCAGATAACGGCAATTAGGAACCTCTATCTCCTTGATTCTACGCGCAGTACGCACATCAAACACAACGATCAGATTGGAAACATTAATTACCGCATATACTTTCTGCCCATATACTTTAATATCATTCCCCACATCTCCCAACTCTTTTACAATCTCTGGATTACGTTCGGAAAAAATATCACGGGTATAATGTCCTGTCGTATAATCAAAATAATCAAGTGAAGCACGATTCATTCCCATATTTCCCTCGTTGAGTTGATAAAACCCTTTAATACGGGTTCCTACCATAGGAAGCGCCACTTGCACACTGTCCGAAAGGAAAATCTGTTCATCCTCCCGACAAGCCGACAAACTCATAAAAAGTATCAGCAGATATATAAAATGTATTTTTTTCATAAGCTAAGACTAACAATAAACCGGAAATTCCGCCCCGGCATCGGATAATTGAGTACCACATCGTAATATTGGTTCAGCGCATTGTTCATCTCTACCGAGGTCTTCAACAGATAACGACTACGAATCCGGAACTCCTTTTGCAAGGAAAAATCATGTGTGTACCACGGTTCCACATAGTTACGCGGAATATTATTCACAGCCCCGTTATAACGCTCACCCACATAAATGAAACTGTAATTCAACGTCCACGTACCATATTCCACTCCCGCAATCACCGAGCCGCTATGCCAGGGAGTATAAGGAATCTGGTCGCCATACGAAGACAGTTTCTTCCCGTTGATTTTTGTAAAATCCTGCGCTTTCGCGAAAGAATAAGAAAGATTGGCATTCATCCTTACCGGTCCTGCATGGCCGAATACAGCCGCCGAAACATCTACCCCCTTACTCTCCACTTTTCCCATATTTGTCATCATCCAGCGAAAACTGCTCCCGGTAGGCGCAGCAATAATCTTATCGGTAATCGCGGCATAGTAAATATCAGCCTGTACAGAAATCCGGTCAATAAATCCTTTTTTGAATGTCTTTTGATAACTTCCACCAATATTAAATTGGTCGGTAAATTCCGGATTCAACTGACTAAAGCCTATTTGCGCATAATAAAGGTCATTGAAAGTAGGCAAACGGAAGATACGCTTATAGAAAGCACGCAAATTAAAATCATGGTTGCAGAAAGGTTTATACCCGACGATAAATGCCGGAGAAAGTTCCGATTTGTCAGGGGCTTGCACATTATTACGGACTTTCTCGATAACGAATGTCCCCAACACATCAGCCTGTAATTTCCATTTTCCCAGATTCAACGCCGTAGCCAGTGCCGCCCAAGTTGTATAGCGTTGCGGGAACGTGAAAGGAGTCCCTACTCCACGCATGACAGCATTTAACTTATTATATTGAAAATCGACAGATAAAGAAACATCCCAAACAGGCAGAATACTATACATATTCACCACCGACAAATACCTGTCCTGCTGATAATAGGTATTATCGAACTGCATCTTTTTTGTCACACTCTCTTGCAGAAACTGCACTGTATCCCTTGAAAGATAATGTGTATAGTCATAGGCAAACTTCCCGTTCAGTTGCAACTTATATTTCGGGGTGACATCTTTCACAAATGTAGCTTGGGCAAAGAAATTCTTATCCCCCTGCCGTTCTCCATTCTGCCATACATTTTTCACGATAGCTCCGGGCAGTCCTCTGTCCGAATCATAATAATACAGTTTAGCCTGCCAATAGCCGTTATGAATAGTGCCATATACACCGGCTTCGATACGATAAGCCTCGATATCACTGTTCCATCGGGTAGCTGTCGTATCATAAGCCACTTTACCCTCCTGATTCAAGCGTCTGTAACGAAACTTATATTGCCCGTCGGATTTCGTATATTCACCGCTCAGACTCAAGCTAAGGTTATCGTTCAGTTTATGTTCCAACCGGATGGAAGGATTAATCAACTGGATACTTCCTGCCTTATAGCGTACCAGCAGATTCGTTTTCTTTCCTGTTTCAAACTTCGGTTTCCGGGCTTTCATATATACAGCCGAAGCCGAAGCAAAGTCTTTGGCAGACTGGAATATCTCACTTTTTTGTCCGTTATAAAGAGATAATTCTTCCAAATCATCCAGCGAAAAACGTCCCAAATCAACCACTCCGTTTTGTGCGTTTCCAATCTGAATGCCGTCATAAAACACCCCGACATGGTGAGAACCCATATTGCGGACATCTATCGTTTTCAATCCGCCCATACCACCGTAATCTTTGATTTGCACACCCGAAAAGTAACGCAAGGCATCAGCTACATTATGCGTATTCAGCCGTTCCAGTTGCAGCCCGTTCAGCCGTTGGGCAGGGATTACTTCTTTATACGGCTTCGCCGTAACCACTACCTCATCCAAGTGTTGCAAACTATCCAAACGGCTTTGAGCTCCCAGCAACGCCGGAAGTCCTAAACAACCTACTGTCCATAGAATTTTTCGAATCATTCTTCCTGTTATCTCGTCTGTTTATTTTCTTTCGATTATAAACTTTCAGGAATACACAAAGACAGAAAAGGGCAGTCTGCTCCCCTTCAAAAAGAGCATAAGCCAGCGTCCTGCACAAACAGACACTGCGCACTTTGTACGTCGCATAAAAACAAGTACTATGTGATTACTAAAAACTGCACTCTTCAAACTTTAATCCCGGAAAGTTTCAAGAATTCAACTTTGGCAGGTCTTCTGACTTACTCCATTTCCCTAACGCCCTTCCCATTCCTCCAAAGCGGAACAGTGGATTTGAGTATTGTAGGAAAACTTTTGGCGGAGCTTACAGCAGCGGGTCTGTTCAGGACTTACACCTGATTCCCTTTTCACCACTCTTTCCGTAGAATCGGAAAAGTGACACCAAAATTTCTTGGGAACAAAGATACACAAATAGAAACAAAATGGAAGAAAAATCCAATTAAAATAAAAACAAACTAATAATAAGTCCTATCTTTGCCGTCCGAAAGGATCCACTATTATTTTTATCTAATTAAAATTCTTATAAAAGTGAAATCTCCTGTTCTGACTATCACGTTGCTTTGCCTGCTCTTTTTGGCAAGCTGTATCACCCGTAATAAGACATCTTTGGAAGCATTCAACCAAGATGTATATACCCCTGAATACGCTTCGGGATTTAAAATCCTGGGTGCCGAGAACGCCGCCAGTACGCTTATACAGATTACCAACCCGTGGCAAGGCGCCAAAGACGTAACAATGTCCTATTTTATAACACGCAACGGCGAGCAAGCGCCTGCCGGATTCAACGGTCCCGTTATCCCTGCCGGAGCCAAACAGATTGTATGTATGTCTTCTTCCTACATCGCCATGCTTGACGCACTAGGAGAAATCAACCGGATTGTCGGAGTTTCGGGTATCGATTATATCGCCAATCCCTACATCCTTGCCCACAAAGATTCAATCAAGGATATGGGTCCTGAGATGAACTACGAACTGCTGATTGGATTAAAGCCCGACGTAGTTTTGCTCTATGGCATAGGTGACGCCCAAACCGCTGTAACGGACAAGTTAAAAGAACTTTCCATACCTTATTTATATATGGGTGAATATCTGGAAGAATCACCGCTCGGCAAGGCCGAATGGATGATTGTTCTTTCCGAATTGACAGACAAACGGGATAAAGGAATAGAAATATTCCGGGAAATCCCCCAACGTTATTATGCACTGAAAGCCCTCACGGATTCCGTCAGCCAGCGTCCTACCGTTATGTTCAACACTCCGTGGAACGACAGTTGGGTAATGCCTTCCACCCAAAGTTATATGGCACGGCTCATTGCCGATGCAGGCGCAGAGTACATTTATAAAGAAAACAGTTCCAACAGTTCAACCCCAATCGGACTGGAAACAGCCTATGGACTGATACAAAAAGCCGATTACTGGATTAATGTCGGTTCAGCAACTACGCTTGATGAGCTGAAAGCTGTCAACCCCAAATTCGCAGACGCAAAAGCCGTGAATGCAAAGACTGTTTATAACAATAACTTACGGTTGACACCGACAGGCGGAAACGACTATTGGGAATCAGCAGTTGTCCGTCCCGATGTTGTATTACGCGACTTGATTCATATTTTTCATCCGGAACTTGTATCCGACTCACTTTATTATTACAGGCGTCTGGAATGAAACAACCTCGCAAACATACCGCACTTTTATTTATCGCGCTAGGCATAACCGCCCTGTCATTACTAGTCATAGATATGGCAACCGGAGACACGTATATCCCTGTCTCCAAAGTATGGGCAGTGCTCACCGGGGGTGAATGTGATGAAATGACACGCAACATTCTTCTTTCTATCCGGTTTATACGGGTAATAGTAGCGGCACTGATAGGTATAGCACTCTCTATAAGTGGTTTGCAGATGCAGACGGTTTTCCAAAACCCATTGGCAGACCCCTATTTGCTGGGAGTTAGTTCGGGGGCAGGATTAGGGGTTGCCTTGTTTGTACTGGGAGCCCCATTACTCGGTTGGTCGGAATTTCCACTACTTCAGTCATTAGGCATCGTTGGTTCCGGCTGGATAGGAACGGCTGTCATTTTATTGGGAGTAGCCATTATCAGCCGGAAAGTAAAAAATATACTCGGTGTATTGATTATGGGAGTCATGATAGGTTATGTGGCAGGCGCCATTATCCAGATACTACAATATCTGAGTTCTGCCGAACAGTTGAAAATGTTCACACTTTGGTCAATGGGCTCTCTCGGACACATCACCACTACCCAACTGGGAATCATGACGCCTATGCTATGTCTGGGACTACTCATTTCCGTGGCCTGTATCAAACCGTTGAACCTGTTGCTTCTCGGAGAAAACTACGCACGGACAATGGGAATGAATATCAAGCGCTCACGCACATTCATCTTCATTTCTACCGCATTGCTGACAGGAACGGTGACCGCATTCTGCGGTCCGGTAGGTTTTATCGGGCTGGCAGTGCCGCACGTCACACGGTTACTATTTAACAACGCCGACCACCGGATACTTGTCCCCGGCACTATGCTGACAGGACTTATCAGCATGCTTCTCTGCGACATCATCGCCAAGCAATTCCTGCTTCCGGTGAACTGTATCACCGCCTTGCTCGGTGTTCCGGTCATTTTATGGGTAATAGCTAAAAACTTGTATAGATTCAAATGATTGAGCTTAAGGAACTGACACTAGGATACGGACAGCGCACGCTGTTGAAAACGGTAAATGCCCGAATCACAGGCGGACAACTCGTCGCACTGTTGGGACGCAACGGAACTGGAAAAAGTACCCTCCTACGTGCTATTATGGGACTGGAAAGTCCCCAATCGGGAAAAATCAATCTGCAAGGAAAAGACATAGCTTCACAAAAATCGGAAAAACTAGCCCGGAACATCAGTTTCGTAACCACCGACAAAGTACGCATCACCAATCTTCGTTGCAAGGATGTGGTAGCGTTAGGACGCGCTCCCTACACAAATTGGCTCGGTCAGCTTCAATCAGAAGACCAGAAAATAGTGGATAATGCCATGCAGTTGGTCGGCATGTCCGGCTATGCAGAAAAGACAATGGATAAGATGTCCGACGGTGAATGTCAGAGAATCATGATTGCCCGTGCACTTGCGCAGGATACTCCGGTTATCCTGCTCGACGAGCCGACTGCCTTTCTTGACTTGCCCAATCGTTATGAACTCTGCTTACTACTGAAAAAATTGGCACAAAAAGAAGGCAAATGTATCTTGTTCTCCACACATGACCTTGACATCGCATTATCGCTTTGTGACTCCATTATGCTGATAGATAACCCGTATATGTACACTTTACCCACTTCGGAAATGATAACCAGCGGACATATAGAAAGGCTTTTTCGTAATGAATCGGTGACATTCGATGCTCAAGAGATGAGAGTGCGTATCAAATGAAGTTTTTCTACATATACCATCAATCTGTCGTACAAATATATCACTAACATAAGAAAATCTCACTGACCGGACAGAAATTACCAAATGGTAATTTTTATCTCCTTTCATACCTCTACCTTTGCATCCGCTTTAATAAAAAAAGATAGAAAGTTATGAAAGATAGTATAGATTTCGACAGTATGGACATCTCCACGTTATTCCGTAAATTACTGATACCTACGGTTCTTGGAATGGTTTTCTCCGCTATATTCGTCATTACGGACGGTATATTTGTAGGGAAAGGAATTGGTAGCGATGCACTGGCAGCCGTCAATATCACAGCACCACTTTTTATGATTGCCGCCGGTGTCGGGTTGATGTTCGGAATTGGCGGTTCGGTAGTTGCCTCCATTCATTTATCGCAAGGCAAACGGAAGGCGGCAAGTATTAATATCACTCAGGCACTTGCTTTCTCCGCACTTATCATACTGATTATGTCAGCTTTGTGTTTCTACTTTGTAGAACCGTTGGGACGATTGCTCGGTAGTTCAGAAAAGTTGTTGCCGCTTGTGATAGAATATATGTTGTGGTATCTGCCTTTCCTTGTGTTTTACGAGTTATTGAGCACAGGTATGTTCTTTATCCGCCTGGACGGTTCGCCCAATTATGCAATGATGTGCAATGCCATAGCAGCAATACTCAACATCATTTTAGATTATATTTTCATTTTCGAGTTCGGCTGGGGAATGATGGGAGCCGCTTTTGCCACCAGCTTGGGAACAGTAGTAGGGGGATTTATGACAGTGGTTTACCTTATCAGGTTCTCCCGCTCTATCAAACTGTACCGCATCAAGTTAAGCCTTAAAAGCCTGATGCTGACATTGCGTAATGTAGGCTATATGATAAAGTTGGGAACTTCCGCTTTTATCAGTGAGGCATCTATCGCCTGTATGATGTTTTTAGGAAACTACGTTTTCATCCGTCATCTCGGAGAAGACGGAGTAGCCGCATTCAGCATTGCTTGCTACTTCTTCCCTATCATCTTCATGGTCTACAATGCCATTGCGCAATCCGCCCAACCGATTATAAGTTATAACTTCGGAGCCGGACAAGCCGGACGTGTCAGGAAAACTTTGCATCTTGCTCTTCGGACAGCTCTAATCTGCGGAATCAGTTTCCTCGTTATCACCGCTCTGTGCCGTCAGGAAATTGTTGCATTATTCATCGACCGCAGCTATCCGGCATTTGATATAGCAGTGAACGGTATTCCTTATTTCGGTATCGGATTTATTTTCTTTGCAGTGAATATGATAGGAATCGGTTATTATCAAAGCATTGAACGGGGACAAAGAGCTACTATCATTACCCTTCTCCGAGGAATCGTCTTTATGTTGATCGGATTCTTTGCATTACCACCGCTTCTTGGCGTGAAGGGTATTTGGCTCGCTGTTCCGTTAGCCGAGTTCCTGACAACACTTTATATTATCGGAATTTATCTAAAAGACCGATTCATTGTCCGCCAATGATGAGTATATTTGCAGCATGGATGCATTCATTGAGAAACTTAGCGACAGATATAAAGTATCAAAAAACGACATACAGACTTTATTGGACTGTATGGAAGAAGTAGATTTCAAAAAAAGAGAATTGATAGTACGCGAAGGAACAAAGAACAACAATCTTTATTTCATAAGAACAGGAATCTGGCGGGCATATTACCATAAAGACGGAGTAGACACCACTATCTGGTTTGCTTCAGACGGAGAAGCTGCTTTCTCCGTCTGGGGATATGTGGATAATGCTTATTCACTGATAAATATTGAAGCGATGTGCGACAGCGTAGCTTATCGCATTTCCCGTGTCGCTTTGAATCAGCTATTTTCTTCCTCTATCGGACTTGCCAATCTGGGTCTTCGCCTTATGGAGCATCAATTACTTTTACAGGAAAACTGGCTTATCAGTTCCGGAAGCCCACGAGCTAAAGAGCGTTATCTCACTCTTATCAAAGAGACTCCGGAACTGTTGCAATACGTACCCTTAAAACACATCGCTTCTTATCTGTGGATAACACCCCAATCATTGAGCAGGATTCGGGCGGAACTTGCCTCTACATAATGTGTATTATAGACTAAGCAAGAAAATATCATTTCTCCGCTGAAATTCCCGATGCAAAATGTGTTGTAAAATATAATTAATTGACTATCAGTTGGCAACTTTGATAAAAATACTTCAAAGGGACAAACGAGGGACAAAAAATCGCATACAAAAAGAAAGAAAAACAATAAAACCATTTCAGAAAAACCACACTAAAATGTCGGGGACAAAATTTGTTCCCCATTGTCTTGTTCTGCTTGTCCCTCGGATTGAACGTTAGGTTTGGTGTTAATTCTAAAATTACCAAAAGCTTTCATATATAGTTTTTGTATATCTAATCAAGTTCTAAACCAAACTGCTTCCAGCCTCAGAATAGCAGGTATTGGTGATGAATCTCTTATTTTTCTTTTCGCCAGCAAAAAGACTACTTTAATCCTATTTGCTCTATTTTAATGCTGAATTAAAACATAGCAAAATTAGTATTTATTGTTATGATAGTTTGGTGGATTAGAATTAAAAACTTACTTTTGTAGAACAAAAATGCGTAAATACGCAATTGTGGTATAAATTGTATTTCATATGGAGATAAAGCGTGACATACATCTTGATAGGCTTATCAAGAGCAAACATAATGGCATGATTAAAGTCGTGACTGGTATCAGAAGATGTGGTAAGTCATATCTTTTGATGAATCTTTTCAGACAGCACTTGCTCGATGACGGGGTAAGTGATAATCATATAGTAATACTGGATCTTGAAAATCGAAGAAATAAAAGATTAAGGGACCCGGATGCCTTGCTGGAGTGGATTGACTCTCAGATTGTAGAATATAAGGCTTCTGATGATGTTCCCAAAGAAGAGTGGTACTATGTGATGTTGGACGAGGTACAACTGGTACCAGAGTTTGAGGATGTGTTGAACTCATACCTAAGTATACGGAATGTAGATGTGTATGTGACTGGAAGTAATTCACGGTTCCTGTCGAAAGATGTGATTACTGAGTTTCGTGGACGTGGTCATGAAATTCATGTTACGCCTTTGTCAATGAGTGAGTTTATCGGTGCACATCCGGAAATGACTTTTGAGGAAGCTCTGGATCAGTATATGACATACGGGGGCTTGCCGATGGTTTGTCTGGAACCCGATATAAAGGAGAAGGAAGCGTATTTGAAAGGATTGTTTGAGAAGACCTATTTGACGGACATCCAGGAACGTTATCATATTAGGGGAAGTGATATAATGAGTGAACTGATTGATGTAGTAGCTTCTGGTATAGGAGGACTGACAAACCCGACGAAGATAGAGAATACGTTCAAGACGGTTAAGGGTATCGGAGTAGGCAAGAATACCATCAAGCAGTATTTGGAGATGTTGGAGGAGTCGTTTCTTGTTAGGAAGGCGGTACGTTATGATGTAAAAGGACGAAAGTATATTGATACGCCTCAGAAATACTATTTCGAAGATTTGGGTCTCAGGAATGCACGCATTGGTTTTCGTCAGGTAGAAAAGACGCATCTGATGGAGAATATGGTGTATAATGAACTTTGCCTTCATGGATACACTGTGGATGTGGGAGTTGTGACGCACAATACAAAGGATGCAGAAGGTCGTAGTCAGAGAGTGCAACTTGAAGTTGACTTTGTATGCAACCGCGGACCGGAAAGAATATATATCCAATCTGCCTATGCGTTGCCCGACAAGGAAAAGGTGGAGCAGGAACAGGCTTCGCTTTTACAAATCAAGGACGGGTTTCGAAAAGTAATAATTGTGGCTGACAGATACTTGTCGGGATACAACGAAGACGGTATCAGGATTCTTAGTCTTAGGAACTTTCTGATGGAAGGAATAGCGCTGGATTGATATACCTATTTGTAGTGATTCGTTTCACTTACATAATGCGACAACAGAGTATTCAAAAGAAAAGTCTGAAGCTATAAATTAGGGATCAAAATAAAAAATCTTGTGTATAACTATGTTTTATCCAATTGCTATTAGAGTATTGAGTGACGACTGTATAGGTAGAAAGAAGTTATCTACAGGCGTTTTCTATTATTTTATCAAAGGTTATAATATCTCGGAGGATGCTAGTTCAATTAAAGTCGATAGATCGGAGCTGGAAGAGAATATATATAATTGTGATGCTATAGATGGTAGCGTACATGTCTCTTTTTCTGCTTTAGTAGGGGAGAACGGTTCTGGGAAAAGTACGCTCATAGAGCTGTTCATACGTATAATCAATAATTTCTCGGCTTCTGTGTTTGGCGAATATGCTGAAAGAGCAAACGAGGCGCACTTGCACTATATCGACGGGCTTGCTTGCGAGTTATATTATAGGAAGCAGACGGACCCTTTTGATGAGATTTACCGTATTTTGATTCAAAATAGATGTGTTGAAACCTATGTCTATTTAAAAAATGATGATGCGAAAGAGGAGGTCTTCACGCTAAAGGGTGATGACCCTATGAAATTTATTTTATTCAGTTTTGCAAGTGACGAAACGCCATTTCTGCCGAATAAAGGACTGAAGGAAAAAGATTTTATTGAAAACTTTTCAAAAAAAATCTTCTATACCTACGTTTCCAACTACAGTCTTTATGCTTATCGTTGCCAAGATTTTTTATTGGAGGCAAATCCTACTCAATATGAAAGTAAGTGCAGGAAGGTTAATCCCAAACAAATTTCTTTTGCACAACGCCATTGGTTTGAAGGTTTGTTTCATAGAAATGAGTTGTACCAAAAGCCTTGTCTTTTGTACCCCAGCCGAGAGTTGGGCAACATTAAAATCAGTGAGGAGACGGACTTGGCATATGCGCGTTTCCTAAGTGCGATTCTTTCAAAGAAATCGTCATACCGTGAAATCAATGACCACTTGACGGTGACAGGTCTTGTTTTTGGCTCCACTCCATATCACTATAATGTAAAATATATTAATCAAAAAACTGATTATCATTTTGTTACAGCCGGATATGATAAACTGAGGCATGCCATTCTACTGGAGTGGTCTAGAATCTCAGATTGCGATTTGCAGCTGGTTGCCGGCTCTCGGCGATATGGTGAAGATGCTTTGGATTATTTGGTCTATAAAACCTTAAAAATCTCGTGTCATTACCCGAGCATGCATAGATGGTTCTACAATTCTCACAAAAGGGCAAGGTCAAAAATCCAAATTGATCAGCTCAAACAGTTAATCCTTCAGATTGCGAAAGACTCCAGTCATTTGTCAAGAAAGCTAAGGCAAACGTTAATATACTTGAAGTTTGGCTTGTATGACTATGAAACGCAAAAAGAAATCTCCGTTGATGTGGTGAGCGATGATTGCGAAAAAGTTCTGCGTCAGCTGTATAAACCCGCAGAGGCCCCATTCTTGTTGACATTAAGAGCTTGGGGAATCGAAGACCTAACCCCGCCGCCTTTTATCTTTTCCGATGTTGTTATAAGAGACAATGCAGGAAAAGTTTGTCCGTTTAACACTGTCAGTTCCGGCGAGAAGCAGTTTATTTTCAGCCTTACCGGTATTCTTAGCCATTTAATTAACTTGGATTCTGTAGATGCCAGCAGCTATTCAAACCTCATAACATACTCAGATGTAAACATTATATTGGAGGAATTGGAGCTATATTTCCATCCCGATCTGCAAAGGCGTCTGGTGAACCACTTGCGAAATGGACTGCGCCAATGCAAGTTCCGTCATATCAAGAATGTTCATTTCCTGATGGTGACCCATTCCCCATTTGTTTTGTCTGACATTATCGCGAAGAATGTGCTAATACTTCAAAAGGATGGTCTACCAGCCTCTGATATACATTATCAAATATTTGGCGCGAACATTCATGAAATACTTCGGCATCCGTTTTTCTTAAAGAATGGGGCTATGGGAGAGTTTGCAAAAGTCGTTGTCAACCAAATCGCGACACAAATTGAAGAGAACAATGACGTCAATCTTTCACCAGAAGCTAAGGAAAGGCTGCTTCAAAAGATTTATTTGATAGACGAACCTATCCTTCGAAAAATACTGCTGGATCAATATCACAGGAAATATGGTACTCCTCAATCTGAAGTGGCTTTGGTAGAGGCAGAACTCCAGCGTTTGCAACAATATAAAGAATCTTTGTTAAACAACTGAACAATATGTGGAAATTAACTCCGCCGAGTCAACAAACTATAGACTGGTATCTTGATAAGAAACTTGCCGGTTTGAAAAATCGCATCACAAGTAGCGACAAACTTCCTGATGATGTCAAGGCAATTCTTGTTCCCAACTATCATGACTCGGATACTTCGGATGATTCGGAACTTAGAGGATTACTTATTGAATGGCCACAACAATCATTTGCCAGAAATCAAAGGCTGATGGCGGAAATATGCTGTCTGGAGCCATATCACTCTAATCAGGAGGAGCTGGAGAAATTAAAGAAACTGTTGGTTGATGTGTTCGATTATGAGAATCAGATTAGTGGAAGCAAAGCGACGTCTTACTACCTGACGTATATGCAGGGGCGTTTCACCTGCACTTATTGCAATATTCATTACATCATTACCGCAGTATCAGGCATGAAGCATGCCAAAGGAAATAAGTTGGGTAAGAATGATGAGGAAAGAATAGCGCGTCCCCAGCTAGACCATTGGTTTGATAAAGGTGACCATCCTCTTTTGTCGTTGAATATCTTCAACCTCATACCTTCTTGCCCGACTTGCAATACTACAGCAAAAGGTCGCACGCATTTCAGTTTGGATACACACATCCATCCCTATCTGTACGCAGAGGAGGATCCACGCTTTAAGTTTCAGATTGAGAAGTCACCCAATGACGCTTTGTTTCCCTTTCAGGTTGTTCTTGATATGCGGGAATCAACGCCTCAAGAAAAAGAGATGATTAAGGCTCTTTCTTTGCGGGAGATTTATGCTTATTACGGAGGTTTGGAGGCAAAGGACATCTATGATTTGGTAACCAGCTTCAGCCCTGTCTATCTTCAAACGCTGTTTAGGAGTTTGGGAGATAAATTTCATTTACCTATGGAAAACCTATATAAGATGATTTTTGGTGTTGAGTATCAAAACAACAATAACTTAGACAGACCGTTGTCTAAACTTAAACGAGATATTCTTACGCAATTAGGTTTCTTAGACGTCAATGGAAAATTTATTCTTTAGGACGTCAGATAAAATGTTGCGGTGAATCTGTCAGAAGACCGTAAAGAAGGAGAACGAATATTAAGCGTTTTTGATATGTTCGGATATCACATTACTTGATACCACATGAGATATTTAGAGTATTCTTATCAAATATCATATACAGCATACAAAGGCTTGCACACTTTTTGAGTTCTTAAAACATAGAGCAAATCATCATATTTAGACAGGATAAAATCGCGTTCCAACTTCTTTTCTTCTACAACTCTCGACAGGTAATCCGCCTCTAAATCAAGTTTTTTTTGTGAGCTTCCAGATAGGCAAGCAGAGTATCATCATCCAGAAACAATTGTTCACCAATTCGGGAACTATGCGTTGGTATAAGACGTGCCGGAAAATGGGCAGACAAACTCCGAAAGTAAAAAAAAACGTTCAACTAATAAGAGGTTATCATAGAAAATGAATATTTTTGCACTCAGATTGAATTAGATTTTTTATGACGAGGTTTAATCCAAAACATCCACAGGGCAAATACCCGGGCACAGCGACAATGAAGCCACAGTATGTGCTCATTACCGGGAATGGCGAGGAGCGCACAAGTCATGTGACCGTGCCAAAAATCATGAAGGCTGTGTATGAAATTGACTCCAACAAGTATGTCACTCTTGAAAAATGCTGTCCGGTCCGTCTTGTACGGGAAGCTGAGTTTTTCGCCATGAGTTTCTATCGCGACTCACACATTGCAGTTTATTTCAGAGTAAGGAAAAAGGTGCTCCGAATGGTTAAGAGCGGTTTTTCCTGCGAGGCGGCGGCCGACATGATGTGCGATTTCTTTCAGTCAGCCGGATTGTCCGATATGTCGGACTGGACGTGCGAGGAATTGAACCCCGTACCCCGAAAGAGTGAATCAAGCCTTAGTGTCGATGGCGAAGATTTCCGCTATTTCGGTAGTGCTGATGTTGTGGCAGCTCTTGAAAATATTATCGATGGCAAATCCGTATGGATGCTTTATGATTTTACCTGCGAGAACGGAGGGTATATAAACATTCGACGGTGTGGCGATGACTCAATACACACAGCAAAGTACAAAGTGGAATGTGTCAGATGGACTGAACCGACACCGACCGGATACCGGGCTGTCATATCTGATGTCACCCCCTTGCGGAACTGGCTGTGGAATCTGGTCGATGGTCGCAAATTTCCTGACCCCACACCTGAATGGGAGAGTTTTGATGTGACCGACTATTTCCAACGATTGGCTTTCAGGTTTTTAGACGAAGAAGATAAATTAGATAACGATGAACGGTAAATACAGTTTGCCCGTAGTGAAGGCAGTAGATATGATCTGGACGAGTTTCGACCGTGAAGAAATACGACGCGGCTACGCGATGCTTTTCCAGGCGGCGCAGCAAGGCGACGCCGATGCACTGGCATTCGTTGCCCGGTGCTTTATGGGTGAGGAATATGTGTGGAGCGGAGCCGGCTTCGCCACCGACAATGCCAATGCCTCAAAGCTGATTCAGAAAAGTGCGTTGATGGGCAGTGCCACCGGCGTGCTCTGTGCTGTAAGAAGCGGCAACTTCACCCCTGCCGTGCAGCGGGGGATGCCTTTCGCATCGTTCAAGGAAGCTTTCGAGGAGATTCTCAGTCAGGCGGAGCGTGGCAATGCGTTTTGCTGCTATATGATAGGCAATGTCTATTACTGGGGCGACTATCTACTTGTCGAACCAGAACTTGCCAAGCAATTCAAAACAGAGAACAAATACTATGCCTGGGCCTACCTGATAGCCAAAGAATGGTATGAGCGCAGTTTCAACGGACGCATCTGTGCCGGTTGGGGCAACTACTGCAAGATCCGCGAGTCGGGACTGTGCGACATCAAAAAAGATGTCTTTGAAGCTTATTACCAAGCCCTCGCAGAGATTTCCCCGGTGATTTGCAACAACTACGGACATTATCTCGGGCATGATAAGAAAAACCCTCAAGCAGCTCTGACATACTACGCTAAAGCTGCTTACCGTGGCGACCCACAGGGTGCGTACAATGCCGGTCACACCTACGAGGGAGGCGAGGAAGTGGAGGAAAATATCGAGGTCGCCTATCAGTTCTATGAAATGGCTGCCAAAGGAGGACATCCCGCGGGACAGTTCGAGATGGGTTACTATCATTTTGAAGGATGCGGCAGTGTGGAACAGGATTACGCCAAGGCTGTACAATGGTTTGAAAAGGCGTATGAGAATCCCAAATGCAGCGACGTCACCAAGACGCAGGCAGCCGCCTATCTCGGCATTTGCTGTCAGGACGGTTTGGGAGTGGTGCAGGACGATGACGCGGCGTTGGAGTATCTTCAGGAAGTTGAAGAGAGAATGGACGATTTATGGGATAGCATCAAGGGGAAGGTGCTCAATGCGCTGGGGGTGGCATACGCTTTCGGTCGTGGCACCGATGAAGATATAGAACTTGGCTACCAATATTTCGAAGATGCTGCAAAACTCGATTCGGAGGAAGCAAAAGAGTATCTACAATATATAAATTCATCGGAGTACGAATCTGATGAACGGGTAAAGAAAACAAAGGATATAGATTCGTTTTATCAGGGATTGGCAGAAAGAATCAGAGAGGCTGCCGAAAAAGATTTGCATGAAGTTCTTGAGCAAATAGGAGATGAACATATTTATACGGCAGCCTTGGTCACCGACAGATACTGCTGCACCCTGTTCCTCGCAGTAAACACCGTTGAGTTTCTGAATGGGAACGGCGGACCGGACAGCGAGAGCAAATGGTATCCCGATGAATGGGGGTATTCTGACGCCGACAACAGCGAACTGTCGAAACTCAGCAAATTGCTGTGGGAACATCACGACAATCTGCCGGGCGAAGCCTTTTTCTTCGATGCCATCATATCCGCTATGAAACAACTCAAGGAGGCGGGAACATTCGGGGGACGCTCGGAAGAGATAACATTCTTTGTCTCCATATCGGATGATGAAGAGGCTGAGAATCTTGAAGATTTTTCAGCAAAACTGCTGAACTCGCCGGAACTGGCAGCCGCGTTTTTGAATCGGGACAAATGAACCAATCTACAAGAATCATGATAAAGTATCAGGACAAATACATTCGCTCACTATTTGAAAGCAGCGGAAGCAAAATAATCAAATTCACTAATTTGCCTTACGATAAAGAACCTCAATGTTTAGCGTGTATAAACCTCCTGAATTATCGGTAATTGTGATAGTCGAATTTCCCGTAGAGAGCGGAGTAATGTTAATATGCATACTCTCCAGAGTAACATTAACTACTGTTTCGTCCGAGTTGCTGATAGCATAATGACCATCACCACCGAAAATTATCAATTGAGTTTTGTCAGATGCAGGAAACAATAAGCTAACCCGATTACCTTCTACCGGATTTGGCTTGTCATTATAAATGGCATAATGTAATTGAATGGGCTTGTTATCATCATCTTTACTACATCCTGTACTAAAAACAACCAATAGAGACACTAGTAAGAGACTTTAGAGCATCAGGTATTTTCTTTCGCATTATCATGTACACATCCTCATAATCTTTTGCTACCTCATTCGCCAACTCCTCGTATGTCATTTGTGCAGTTATCATATTTTCATTTTTTAATGTTTCATATTATTGTTCGACAACGAAAACTGCCGGAACTGCCACCAAAGCATTGTTCCCGCTATCAGGCTGGCTGTCAGGTCGGAAATCGGCATACTTATCCAGACTCCTAATTGCCCATAATAGTGAGGAAGAATCAGTAGGCAGGGAATGAGAATAAGAACCTGGCGGGATATCGAAAGGAAGATTGCCTTACTTGCCATACCGATGCTCTGAAAGAAATTGGAAGTCACCATTTGAAAACCGACAATGGGGAAGAACATCACCACAATACGTAACCCTTTGGCAGAAATATCCACCAATTCTTCGTGCGTCGTAAAGATAGAAACCGCTAAATCGGGAATCAACATTCCCATCAGGAATCCGGCAGTAGTAACAATCGTTGCGGCATAAATCGTTATTTTCAATACTTTTGTCACACGCGGATATTGTTTGGCTCCATAATTGTAGCCGGCAATCGGCTGCATACCCTGGTTCAGTCCCATTACAATCATGACAAAGAGGAATACCAGCCGGTTTACTATTCCGAACGCTCCGATAGCCAAATCGCCGCCATGATGCTGCAAGCCTTGATTGATTAGAATTACGATGAAGCAGGCTGCCAGATTCATAAGGAAAGGCGCCATACCAATAGCCAAAGAATCGGCTACTATTTTCTTCTTCAACCGGAAAATTCCTTTATGGAAATGCAAGAGTTCTTCTTTGTTAGAAAACAGTTTGAACTGCCATGCCAATGCGATGACCTGTGCCGTAATAGTAGCAATAGCCGCTCCCTGTATCCCCCAGCCGAAGCCATAAATAAAAACAGGATCGAGTATTGTATTAATCACCACCGTAGCAATTGTGGCATACATCGCCTTCTGCGGATGTCCCGCCGAACGAAGCACGGCATTCAGCCCTAAATAAAGGTGAGTGATGACGTTACCCAATAAGATAACGACCATATAATCACGGGCATAACCTACCGTGGCGTCACTACCGCCGAAGAAATAAAGAATAGGGTCGAGAAAAATCAGTGTGACCACCGTAAAAACAAGTCCGATAATGATATTCAGTACCAGCACATTGCCGAGTACCCGTTGTGCGGTGTCGTAATCTTTCTGACCCAGTTTTACAGAAACCAGTGTAGCCGCTCCCACACCGACCAGCGAACCGAAAGCAGCGGCAAGATTCATCAGCGGAAAGGTCAGCGCCAATCCGGAGATAGCCATTGCCCCTACCCCGTGACCGATGAAAATACTGTCTACCATATTATATAAAGAAGACGCCGTCATGGCGATAATTGCCGGAATGGCATACTGCATTAAAAGCTTCCCAATCTTTTCCGTTCCCAACGCAGTGGGTGTCTTTTGTCCTGTCATACCTATTAGTTTGAGGGCGCAAAGATACAAAAAAGAGACAGATTACGGGATATATGAGAAAAGTTTCGTATTTTTGCCCACAAAATTGAGTTAATACGTAACGAAATGAATATACTAGAACTAAGTGAACAGGAAATCATTCGACGCAACAGCCTGAATGAGCTTCGTGCAATGGGTATCGACCCATACCCTGCAGCAGAGTATGTAACCAATGCTTTCTCTACAGATATCAAAGCTGAATTCAAAGATGAGGACGAGCCGCGCCAGGTTTCCGTAGCCGGTCGTATCATGAGCCGCCGCGTAATGGGTAAAGCTTCTTTTATCGAATTGCAGGACTCTAAAGGCCGTATCCAGGTGTACATCACCCGTGATGACATCTGCCCGGGAGAAGACAAGGAATTGTACAACGCTGTATTCAAACGCCTGCTCGACTTAGGTGACTTTATCGGTATCGAAGGTTTTGTATTCCGCACACAAATGGGTGAAATCAGTATCCATGCAAAGAAACTGACCGTACTTGCAAAATCTATCAAACCGCTACCTATCGTAAAATACAAAGACGGTGTAGCTTACGACTCTTTTGAAGATCCCGAACTCCGTTACCGCCAACGCTATGTAGACCTGGTGGTAAACGATGGCGTAAAAGAAACATTCCTGAAGCGTGCCACCGTAGTGAAAACACTGCGCAACGCTCTCGATGAAGCCGGATATACTGAAGTGGAAACTCCTATCCTGCAATCCATCGCCGGCGGAGCAAGCGCACGTCCGTTCATCACTCACCATAACTCACTGGATATAGACCTTTACCTGCGCATCGCAACGGAACTTTATCTGAAGAGACTGATTGTAGGCGGTTTTGAAGGTGTATATGAAATCGGCAAGAACTTCCGCAACGAGGGTATGGATAAAACTCACAATCCGGAATTTACCTGCATGGAACTTTATGTCCAGTACAAGGATTATAACTGGATGATGAATTTCACCGAAAAACTGCTGGAACGTATCTGTATCGCTGTAAACGGTTGTACGGAAAGCGTTGTTGACGGAAAGACTATCAGTTTCAAAGCTCCTTACCGCCGTCTGCCTATCCTTGATGCCATCAAGGAAAAGACCGGATACGACCTGAACGGCAAGAGTGAAGAAGAAATCCGCCAAGTCTGCAAGGAACTGAAGATGGAGGAAATCGACGACACAATGGGTAAAGGCAAGCTGATTGACGAAATCTTCGGCGAATTCTGCGAAGGTACTTACATCCAGCCGACTTTCATCACCGATTATCCTGTTGAAATGTCTCCGCTGACCAAAATGCACCGTTCCAAACCGGGGCTGACCGAACGTTTCGAATTGATGGTGAACGGCAAGGAACTTGCTAACGCCTACTCGGAATTGAACGACCCGATTGATCAGGAAGAGCGTTTCAAAGAACAGATGCGCCTGGCTGACAAGGGTGACGACGAAGCAATGATTATCGACCAGGACTTCCTGCGTTCTTTACAATATGGTATGCCTCCAACATCGGGTATCGGTATCGGTATCGACCGTCTGGTTATGTTAATGACCGGTCAGACTACTATCCAGGAAGTACTATTCTTCCCGCAAATGCGTCCGGAAAAGGTAGTGAAGAAAGATGCAGCCGCCAAATATATGGAATTGGGAATCGCAGAAGAATGGGTTCCGGTTATTCAGAAAGCCGGCTACAACACTGTAGAAGACATGAAAGATGTCAATGTGCAAAAACTGCATCAAGACATTTGCGGCATCAACAAGAAATACAAATTAGAATTGGCCAATCCGTCGGTAAACGATGTAACTGAATGGATACAGAAAATTAAATAAGTTCTTCATCCAAATCCATACAAATGAAATTACCCGGTAAGATAGCGATAATGGGCGGTGGAAGTTGGGCCACAGCTATTGCGAAGATGTGTCTGGCTCAAGAAGACTCTATCAATTGGTATATGCGACGCGATGACCGTATCGCCGATTTCAAGAGATTAGGGCACAATCCGGCTTATCTGACAGGAGTGAAATTCGACACAAAGCGTATCACTTTCAGTTCCAACATCAATGATGTTGTGAAAGAATCGGATACGCTGATTTTCGTCACTCCGTCCCCTTATCTGAAGGCTCACCTGAAAAAGCTGAAAACCAAGATAAGGGATAAGTTTATCATCACCGCTATCAAAGGAATCGTACCCGATGATAACGTTATCGTATCAGAATACTTCACCAAAGAATATGGCGTCCCTCCCGAAAACATCGCTGTACTGGCAGGTCCCTGCCACGCAGAAGAGGTAGCCCTGGAACGCCTTTCTTACCTGACCATCGCCTGTCCGGACAAAGACAAAGCACGTATCTTCGCGCGTCGGCTGGGAAGCAGTTTTATCAAGACATCTGTCAGCGATGACGTCGCAGGCATCGAATACAGCTCGGTACTCAAAAATGTGTATGCCATCGCCGCCGGTATCTGCAGCGGACTGAAATATGGCGACAACTTTCAGGCCGTACTGATTTCCAACGCCATCCAGGAAATGAACCGTTTCCTGAATACGGTGCATCCACTGAACAGAAACGTGGATGAATCTGTTTATCTGGGTGACTTGCTGGTGACGGGATATTCCAACTTCAGCCGTAACCGGACATTCGGTACGATGATAGGAAAAGGATATTCCGTAAAAAGCGCACAGATTGAAATGGAAATGATTGCCGAAGGTTACTACGGTACGAAGTGTATCAAAGAAATCAACAAGCATCATCATGTCAATATGCCGATACTGGACGCTGTATACAACATCCTGTATGAACGTATCTCGCCTATGATCGAGATTAAATTACTAACTGATTCTTTTAGATAACCTTTAAACAAGAACGATATGATTAGCTTGAACATTGAAAAGACTTTTGGATTTATCTCCAAAGAAAAGGTTTTTGCTTACGAAACTGAAGTAAAAGCCGCACAGGAAATGCTTGAAAAAGGAACAGGCAAAGGTAATGACTTTTTAGGATGGTTACACCTGCCTTCTTCTATCACCAAAGAACATCTGGAAGATCTGAATGCTACTGCAAAAGTATTGAGGGATAATTGCGAAGTAGTAATCATTGCCGGTATCGGTGGCAGCTATCTGGGCGCGCGTGCTGTAATCGAAGCGTTGTCTAACAGTTTCACCTGGTTGCAAGACAAGAAAACGGCTCCTGTCATGATTTATGCCGGACATAATATCAGCGAAGACTATCTGTATGAACTCACTGAATATCTGAAAGACAAGAAGTTCGGTGTTATCAATATCTCCAAATCGGGAACAACAACCGAAACAGCACTTGCGTTCCGTCTGTTGAAAAAACAATGCGAAGACCAACGTGGCAAGGAAACTGCAAAGCAGGTTATCGTAGCCGTTACAGACGCCAAGAAAGGTGCTGCACGTGTTACTGCCGATAAGGAAGGATACAAGACATTCATCATCCCCGATAACGTAGGCGGACGCTTCTCTGTTCTGACTCCGGTTGGTTTGCTGCCGATTGCAGTTGCCGGATTCGATATTGAAAAGCTGGTTGCCGGTGCTGCCGATATGGAAAAAGCATGCGGTGCAGACGTTCCGTTTGCCGAAAACCCTGCTGCTATCTATGCCGCTACCCGTAACGAACTGTACAGAAGCGGAAAGAAAATCGAAATTCTCGTCAACTTCTGCCCGAAACTGCATTATGTAAGCGAATGGTGGAAACAGCTTTACGGAGAATCAGAAGGTAAAGACAACAAGGGGATTTTCCCTGCATCAGTAGACTTCTCTACCGACCTTCACTCTATGGGACAATGGATTCAGGAAGGTGAACGTTCTATCTTCGAAACTGTCATCTCACTGGATAAGGTAGACCATAAACTGGAAGTTCCTTCTGACGAGGCTAACCTCGACGGTCTGAATTTCTTAGCCGGCAAACGTGTGGACGAAGTGAACAAGATGGCGGAACTCGGCACTCAGTTGGCTCACGTAGATGGTGGCGTACCTAATATGCGTATCGTTCTCCCTTCATTGAGCGAATACAATATCGGCGGTCTGCTGTATTTCTTCGAAAAGGCTTGCGGTATCAGCGGTTATCTGCTGGGCGTGAATCCGTTCAATCAACCGGGCGTAGAAGCATACAAGAAGAATATGTTTGCTCTGCTCAACAAACCGGGTTACGAAGAAGAATCTAAAGCTATTCGTGCTAAACTGTAATAGAATAAAGTCTGTATATAAAAAAAGAAGCGATTTTCTGTAAATCGCTTCTTTTTTTATATACTGTACCGAAGTTGTTTTTATTCTTCTTCGTCACCTTTATTCTTTTTCGTCATCGACTTTTGTTTTTAAGCCGATTTCTTCTTGAGCTCCTTCACATTCAGCTTTAGAGGAAAGATAGAATTCCAGTCTTACATCACCATTCTTATCCACATGCTCAATGGTAGCCCGCACCATAATTCTGGTTTGCTTCACACCGTCTTTAAAACGCAGTTGTCCTTTCTCTTCATCCGTCAGATTTCCTTCGGTAGATACTTCTGTCTTTTCATAGAAAAGTTTGGTATCCAGTTCGTCATCGTTCTGAAGTTTAAAGGTTTTCAGTTCGGCACCGTTCCCATCCAAAAACAAAAGGGCTTTTACTTCATCACCCACTTTCAAGTCCGGCAGTTCATCCATCTTATTGGCATAGTCTTCTTCCTTAGCTCCATCACTATTCGATTCAGCCTTCACATATAGCTTTTCGATTTTAATCACAGGACTTTCCCCGCTATTGGAACAAGCGCCTAAAAACAATGGTAGCAACAATAATACTCTCTTTTTCATGCTATCGTCGAGTTTATAATGCTACAAAAATACACATAATCTTCTAAACAACAAACATTTGTGTAGTTAATCACATAATAGCCTTGTTTACAACTATCTTGGCATTCTACTTCATCTCTCATTTTTTATCATTATCTTTGTCTCGTATATAGAGATAGTTAAAAAAACGACTCAACTAAAAAAATAACAAAATGGAACGGAATCTATTAAAGAAATCCTACGGATTCGTGCTACTATGTAGCTTATTATTATTGATGGTATCAATCAGCAGTTGTCAGGAAAGCAAACTCAAAGCAGTGATTGCCATCGCAAATAAACAATGCCCAATGGACATGGGAGAAGTCGGAACAATTACCAGCATCGTTTATGATGGCGGTAATGTAGTGTACACGCTCAATATGAATGAGAGTATTACCGATATAGCCATATTGAAAGACAATCCCGAAAGCATGAAAGAGTCCATAAAAATTATGTTCCGGAATCCGGCGAAGGATGTCAAAGAAATGCTAAAACTGGTAGCCGAATGTAACGCAGGACTTCAAATGAAGTTCGTAGGAAAAGACTCGGGCGAAGAAGCGGTTTGCGGCATCACTCCCGAAGAAGTGAAAGAAGTTCTCAAGGCAGAATCCGACCCGTCACAAAGCGAACGTGCCAAACTCGAGGCGCAACTGAAAATGGCGAACTTGCAATTCCCGATGCAGGCAAGTGAAGAAATTCTTATAGAGAAGATTGAACTCAGTGACGAATCGGTCGTATATATCTGTAAAGTAGATGAAGACGTATGCCCCATCAGTCAGATTGAAACAAATGCGGAAGAAGTAAAGAAAGGAATTGTAGCAAATTTGGCGGCGCAGTCCGACCCGGCAACCCAGGTATTCTTGAAAACCTGTATCAATAATGACAAAAGCGTAGCTTACAGATATATCGGAACGAAATCAGGCAATCACTATGATATAGTCGTCACCCTGCCCGAACTGAAGAAAATGATAATAAAAAAATAAGTATTACGAAAAAAAAGATTCTACGACGTACTGAGTATGAAAAATAAACTGAAAGCCGTCCTGTTCGACATGGACGGCGTACTTTTCAACTCTATGCCTTATCATTCCGAAGCCTGGCATAAAGTAATGAAATCTCACGGGCTTACTCTCAGCCGCGAAGAAGCGTATATGCACGAAGGACGGACGGGAGCTGCCACTATCAATATCGTATTTCAACGTGAATTGGGCAGAGAAGCTACTCAGGAAGAGATAGAAAGCATCTATCAGGAGAAAAGCGTCCTGTTCAACTCATATGCGGAAGCGGAACGTATGCCCGGTGCATGGGAGTTATTACAGAAAATAAAGAGCGAGGGACTGGTTCCTATGGTAGTGACCGGCTCAGGTCAGCTATCACTGCTCGAACGACTGGAACATAACTTTCCGGAAATGTTCAAAAAGGAACTGATGGTTACGGCATTCGATGTAAA
The DNA here is from genome assembly GCF_042854785.1 of Bacteroides sp. f07. Taxonomy (NCBI): domain Bacteria; kingdom Pseudomonadati; phylum Bacteroidota; class Bacteroidia; order Bacteroidales; family Bacteroidaceae; genus Bacteroides; species Bacteroides sp. f07. The sequence continues at coordinate 3,687,157 of NZ_BAABXI010000001.1, forward strand.
ATACGGCAAGCCGCATCCGGAACCTTATCTGATGGCGCTTAAAAAAGGCGGATTGAACGCGGACGAAGCCGTTGTTATAGAGAATGCTCCGTTGGGAGTGGAAGCCGGACACAAAGCAGGTATCTTCACGATTGCTGTAAACACAGGGCCGCTGAACGGACAGGTATTACTGGATGCGGGAGCCGGTTTGTTATTCCCCTCCATGCAAGCGCTTTGTGATGCCTGGGACAACCTGGACATATAAACATCTGTTTCATTCATTAATACGTTTATCTTTAAAATACCGATTCTACCATGCAAAAGTTATTATCCTTACCCCCTAACTTAATCCATTGTTTTCACGAACTGGAAGAAGTGAATCACGCCGACTGGTTTTGTACGTCAGACCCTATTGGAAGCAAACTGGGTTCCGGCGGTGGAACTACCTGGCTGCTGCAAGCCTGCCATCAGGAATTCGCACCTCAGGATACTTTTAGCGACTGGATAGGGCGTGAGAAGAGAATACTGCTTCATGCAGGCGGACAAAGTCGCCGTCTGCCAAGTTACGGGCCTTCCGGTAAGATATTAACTCCCATTCCCATTTTCAGTTGGGAACGGGGACAAAAATTAGGACAGAATCTGCTGTCATTACAGCTCCCATTATACGAAAGAATCATGAAGCAGGCCCCCGCCGGGCTGAACACTTTGATAGCCAGCGGAGATGTGTATATCCGTTCGGAAAAGCCGTTGCAAGACATTCCCAATGTAGACGTCGTGTGCTACGGTCTTTGGGTGAACCCATCCCTGGCAACGCACCACGGTGTGTTTGTATCCGACCGGAAGCGCCCGGAAGTTCTTGACTTCATGTTGCAGAAACCCTCACTCGAAGAATTGGAGAGTTTATCCAAGACGCATCTTTTCCTGATGGACATCGGCATTTGGATACTGAGCGACCGTGCCGTGGAAGTATTGATGAAGCGTTCATTAAAAGAAGGGACGAACGATATTAATTATTATGATTTATATTCGGACTACGGACTGGCTTTGGGCGAGCACCCCAAAACAGAAGATAAAGAAATCAACCAACTGTCCGTAGCCATATTGCCTTTACCAGGCGGAGAATTTTATCACTATGGCACAAGCCATGAACTGATTTCTTCCACACTGTCCATCCAGGATAAGGTACGCGACCAAAGAAAAATCATGCACCGGAAAGTAAAGCCCAATCCGGCCATTTTCATTCAGAATTCCATCACGCAGATTTCTCTTTCTGCCGATAATGCCAACCTTTGGATTGAGAACAGCCATATAGGAGAAGGCTGGAAACTGGGGTCCCGCCAAATCATCACCGGAGTACCAGAGAATCATTGGGACATTTGTCTGCCGGATGGTATCTGTGTGGATATTATTCCTGTCGGGGAACATGATTTCGTAGCCCGCCCATATGGATTGGATGATGTATTCAAAGGAGCGTTGGAAAAAGCCACGACTACTTACCTCAATATCCCGTTCCCACAATGGATGGCAGAAAGAGGGATTACATGGAACGACATAAAAGGACGCACGGACGATTTGCAAGCAGCTTCCATTTTCCCAAAAGTCGCTTCCGTAGAAGAGCTGGGTATATTAGTACGCTGGATGACATCAGAGCCGCAACTGAAAGAAGGAAAAGAACTTTGGTTGAAAGCAGAAAAAGTTTCGGCTGATGAAATTTCGGCGGGCGCTAATCTTAAACGCCTTTATACACAACGCAGCAGTTTCCGCAAAGAAAATTGGAAAGGGCTGGCAGCCAACTACGAAAAGAGTGTTTTCTATCAACTCGATTTACAGAACGCTGCCAATGAATTTGTACGTTTAGATTTAAATGTTCCTAATGCTCTGAAAGAGGATGCCGCACCAATGGTCCGGATACACAACCGGATGCTTCGTGCACGGATTATGAAGTTACGTGGAGACGACTCCTGGCAAAAGGAAGAACAGGCAGCTTTCCAATTGCTTCGTGACGGTTTACTGGGAGTTATGCCGGAACGCAAAAACCGTCCTGTGCTCAGTGTCTATTCCGACCAAATCGTATGGGGACGCAGTCCCGTGCGGATTGATGTTGCCGGGGGATGGACAGATACTCCGCCCTATTCTCTCTATTCCGGTGGAAGTGTAGTTAATCTCGCCATCGAATTGAACGGGCAGCCACCATTACAGGTATATGTGAAACCCTGTAAAGAATATCACATCGTACTCCGCTCCATCGACATGGGAGCAATGGAAATTATCAGGAATTATGAAGAACTGCAAGACTATAAGAAAGTCGGCTCTCCGTTCTCCATTCCCAAAGCAGCGCTTAGCCTGGCAGGCTTTGCACCGGCGTTCTCTGCTGAAGTTTACGCCTCGTTGGAAGAGCATTTGAAAGCTTTCGGCTCGGGAATAGAAATTACGCTATTGGCTGCCATCCCGGCAGGCTCCGGCTTGGGAACCAGTTCTATCCTGGCGTCCACCGTTCTCGGAGCTATCAACGATTTCTGCGGACTGGCATGGGACAAGAATGATATTTGCAGCTACACATTAGTATTAGAACAACTCCTGACCACAGGCGGTGGTTGGCAAGACCAATACGGCGGTGTATTCTCAGGCGTCAAACTGCTCCAATCCGAAGCCGGTTTTGAACAAAACCCTCTAGTACGCTGGCTACCCGACCAACTCTTTGTCCATCCCGATTATCGCGACTGCCACTTGCTATACTATACAGGAATCACCCGCACGGCCAAAGGCATATTGGCCGAGATTGTCAGCTCCATGTTCCTCAATTCGGGTATGCATCTGAGCTTGTTGGCTGAAATGAAAGCACACGCCATGGATATGAGCGAAGCTATTCTACGCGGCAATTTTAGTAGTTTCGCCAATTTGGTAGGCAAAACCTGGATACAAAACCAGGCATTGGACTGCGGCACGAATCCACCGGCAGTAGCGGCTATTATCGAGATGATTAAGGATTATACATTAGGATACAAACTTCCCGGAGCAGGTGGGGGCGGTTACTTATACATGATAGCCAAAGACCCGCAAGCGGCAGGACAAATCCGCCGGATACTGACGGAGCATGCTCCTAATCCTCGTGCCCGCTTCGTAGAAATGACGCTTTCCGAAAAAGGACTCCAAGTCTCAAGAAGCTAAGAACCTCAAAAAACAAGCTTGGGCATAGAATCCGATTTTCCGTCTATGTCCAAGCTCTAATTCTCAAGCCTCAATTACTGTTAATATATAATGCAAAAGTTGTACATTTGCAAACTTTATAAATAAAATCAAGCTTAACACAGTAAACAAAGAAAAAATATAAAACCTATAAAATACAAATATGAAATTACTTAAATTATTATTCGTTGTTCTGTTATTCTCTTGCAATAACGATTCAACAGAGACTCTGGAAACGGGAGAACCAAAACAAATTATCGTAGAAATGGAAAATCCTGATGCTACGGATATAACAGATGTCTCTGGTACTTATAATCTCGAGAAGAATAAAGAATACTGTGTTCGGGAAGATGGCAAGTATAAGATTTTTTTAGCCAAAGATTATTATACGGATGAAAAAGAAAAGGAACAGGAAATTCTTTTCTACTCCATTTTTGACGTAGCAAAGCAAGCCCCCGTCTACTTTACCGAAAAAATAGACGTAGCCAAAAGACTTGAAAGGGAGTGGGAATATTATGATAAAAAAAACACTCCAGCAAACACTGATAAAAAACTAGTTTGTACTTCTCGGATAAAAGAAGAAGAATAAATACATCATCACTTATATTTTTAGCAGATACCGGACAAGTAGTGAAAACATCATAAAGAAAAACCGCAACTACTTCTTGATGAAGTTATTGCGGTTTTCTAATGTGACCCCGGTGCGATTCAAACGCACGACCTTCAGAACCGGAATCTGACGCTCTATTCACTAAGCTACGGGGCCATTCTTTTCAAATGCGATGGCAAAAGTATAAAAAAACTTCTCATTTTCCTAATGTTTCTTCTTTTTTTATACTTCTCATGTCACTTCTCATCATCCGGTCTCTATTATTTTGAAATGCTTTAGAGCACTTACTTTATCAATTTGACAATCTTTTAGAGAATATCCGTTACATATATCAATTTTATTCCTATCTTTGCCGACAATTAACATTCAACAAACCTATGAGTTACTTGATAAAACCAAAGAACTATAACCCGCTACTCGACCTCAAACAGACCGAGCTGGGAATCAAACAAATAAAAGAGTTCTTCCAGTTAAACTTATCATCCGAATTGCGCCTCCGACGTGTGACTGCCCCCCTGTTTGTGTTGAAAGGAATGGGTATCAATGATGACTTAAATGGAATAGAACGTCCTGTTTCTTTCCCTATCAAAGACCTGGGCGACGCACAAGCAGAAGTGGTTCATTCATTGGCTAAATGGAAAAGACTGACATTAGCCGATTACCATATCGAACCCGGATATGGCATTTATACAGACATGAACGCCATCCGCTCTGATGAAGAACTGGGCAACCTCCACTCCCTCTATGTAGACCAATGGGACTGGGAACGTGTCATCACTAACGAAGACAGAAACATACACTTCCTGAAGGAAATCGTAAACCGCATCTATGCGGCCATGATCCGCACGGAATATATGGTATATGAAATGTATCCTCAAATCAAGCCATGCTTGCCACAGAAGCTACACTTCATTCACTCGGAAGAGTTACGCCAACTCTATCCCGACCTGGAACCGAAATGCCGCGAACATGCTATCTGCAAAAAATACGGAGCCGTATTTATCATAGGTATAGGTTGCAAACTAAGTGACGGCAAGAAACATGACGGACGTGCACCGGACTATGATGACTACACAACAAAAGGCCTGAACGACCTTCCCGGACTCAACGGTGACCTGCTGTTGTGGGACGATGTGCTGCAACGCTCCATCGAACTGTCATCCATGGGTATCCGTGTAGACAAAGAAGCCCTGCAACGTCAGTTAAAAGAAGAGAAAGAAGAAAAAAGACTTGAACTTTATTTCCACAAGCGACTGATGAACGACACCCTTCCATTATCTATCGGCGGTGGTATCGGACAATCCCGTTTGTGTATGTTCTACCTGCGCAAAGCCCATATCGGAGAAATACAAGCCAGCATCTGGCCCGAAGATATGCGCAAGGAATGTGCGGAACTTGAAATACATCTTATATAATTACTATGAACGTACAGATTGAAGAAAGCTGGAAAACACATCTGGCACCCGAATTCGACAAAGACTACTTTCGCACACTGACCGATTTCGTCAAAAGCGAGTATAGCCAATATCAGATATTCCCGCCGGGAAGACTGATATTCAACGCTTTCAATCTTTGCCCTTTCGACAAAGTGAAAGTTGTAATCATCGGACAAGATCCTTACCACGGACCGGGACAGGCACACGGTCTCTGTTTTTCTGTGAACGACGGAGTCCCCTTCCCCCCTTCATTGGTGAATATCTTCAAAGAAATCAAAGCAGATATAGGCACTGACGCCCCCACAACGGGGAATCTGACACGTTGGGCGGAACAAGGTGTATTGCTACTCAACGCTACCTTGACCGTACGCGCCCACCAAGCAGGCTCACACCAAAACCGTGGTTGGGAAGCATTCACCGACGCTGCCATCCGCGCTTTAGCAGAAGAAAAAGAAAACCTGGTATTTATCCTGTGGGGATCATATGCCCAAAAGAAAGGAGCATTTATTGATCGCAACAAACACTTGGTACTTACTTCCGCTCATCCTTCTCCCCTTTCCGCCTACAATGGCTTCTTTGGAAACAAACATTTCAGTCGTGCAAACGATTATCTGAAAGCACACGGAAAAACTGAAATCACATGGTAATTGGATAAGTTGAGAATGGAAAACTTTCACTTTCCATTCTCAACTCAACTCTCCACTTATTTTAGTACCACTGAATATTGCTTTGTGTCTGACTTCTCTGCTCATACTTCAAATCCTGCAGGATACTTGCATTTGCACGGATTGTTACATTATAGTATTTCCAGCGTCCAAAAGGCGAAAGACTGGCCGACAGATTGAAACAGTGCAAGTCACGGGAGATAGTGCAGGAAGTCTGTGTAATCTCTTTTGCCTGGAAATCATATCCTGAGTTGAAAGATAAAGACCAGTTATTGGAAATCTTCACATTTCCGTTCGCATTAATATTATGCGTATAAGTATAAGGATATCGCATGGAATGACGATTGATAGGCTTCGTTCTATCTTCACGAATGTTAAACGAATAACTGAGACTTAATGACCAAGGCATTTTAAACACTTGATAACCATCCGAGTCTGCCTGTGCCTTTTCCACTTTCTTGGTTGCAGTACCATCTTCTCCGTCCGTTCCTTCCGCATCATCATCCTCGCCATCCCCTTTCTTTTTATCCTTGCCTTTCTCATCCTCTTTCGGGCCGAACCATTTCTTCCATGTATCATTGTTGAAAGTATAGTTGAAAGAAGAACCATAGCCCTGAAAACGTCCGAAACGTCCGTATGACCATTCCGTACGGTTACTTGTCACCACATTACCATTTTTATCGAATGTATAGGCATAGGTAGCAAATTGGGCATTCATATTGAAGGTATAATTCTTGGTCAGCTTCAAACGTAGATTCATTGACAAATCACTCCACGGTCTTTCCTTGGCAGCCATATTATAAGACATATTCGCGCTCAAATCATCAATAAGACTAACCTTCTTGACCGTATCTTTTTTCGCATCATAATACTTCATCTCCAAGTTATTAGCTATCGAGAAACTTACCGTTCCCGAGCCCTCACGCGAAGGCACGCCATAAGGCTGTCCGGTGAAAGGAGAATAATACTGTGTATTACCGTTATAATCCGTATATTCTTCCCAGTACTTGCTGAATCCCGGAGCACCACTTAAACTTACTTGCGGCGTGAACACGTGACGAATCTGTATCTCCTTCTTCTTCGCAAAAAGCGGTTTATACATACCATATAACTTCGTACTCAAACTCAAGCTTGCCGAGTAATTGGATACACGATAAAAACCATTGAGAGAATCGCCCGGCAATGATTCCAGCTTGTGAGTATCCTCGTTGTAATGCTGATTGATTTTACGGGTGTACCAGCGTTCCGTATAATTCACCGAAGGATTGACCTGCAAATATTTAAACAACGTGAAAGTGGCACTAATGGGAATATTATGATTCATCGCATTCTCCCATTCACTCAGTCCGGCTTTGAACAGACGGTCATCTTTCGTGCGGATACTGTTCGTCAAACGTCCTGAATAGCTGACAGAAATCTTTTCATACCAGCGTTCGGCTCCTGCCGCTTTCTTACGTTTGAAAGGGAACAGACGGCTTAATGTGATATTAAGGTCGGGCAACGTCACCGCAACCGAAGAGTCACGCATTGTCTGGGCGATATTGGTCGTTCCGGACAATGTCAGACCGATATCGGGAAAACTACGTGAGTAACTGATACTTGAAGTCTTGGTATTCTGTGTCAACAACTGAGAGTTATAAAGGTTGTTGATATTAGAACGTTCGTAACTACTGGTCGAGAAGTTCACACTGGCGGAGAAAGTACTGTTCGGGCTGGCTTTAGCATCCTGGCGATGGTTCCAGACCACCTTGAAGTCCTTGGCAACCGCATAATCCGGCATTCCCTTATCCCCCGTCTTGGTAATCTGATAGTCCGCCTGCAACGTACCGGAATATTTATAGCGCTTGTTATAATTAGTCAGTCCGGAAAGTCTCCACGAACCTTTCGTAAAAATATCCCCTGTCATCTTCAAGTCCATAATGTCACTGATGGCAAAATAGTATCCCCCTTCGGCCAAACCGAAACCACGGCTGGAGTCGTCCATATAAGTCGGCATGATGAAACCGGAAGAATAACTGCTGGAGAACGGGAAGAAAAAGAACGGAACAGCCAACGGCAAAGGAACATCTTCCACCACCAGATAGGCAGGCCCTGTCACCACATTCTTTTTAGGACGTACTTTCGCACGTGTCAATTGCATATAAAAGTGAGGATGATCGTGATGATCGCAGGTCGTATAGCGTCCGTGCTCCATAAAAATTTCATCATTCGCGCCTTTCTTGGCCTTACTACCGGTCACGTATCCTTCTCCCTGTTGGGTGACGATATCGGTGATTCCCGCTTTCTTAGTCTTGAAATTATAGCGGATAGTTTCCGTATCATAGGAAGTATCCCCTTCCTTAAATACCGGTTTACCTTTTTCCACTCCGGTGGAGTCCTTGATGCCATAGGCATGAACAGTACTGCTATCCAGATTCATCGAAATAACCTCGGCAGCCAGTTCGATATTCTGATAATTGACCTTTCCGCTACCGTAAAGTGTAGCAGACCCACCCAAAGTAAATACGGTGGAGTCGTTAGATTCATATACAACCGGTGCGTCAAGCGGTTGCTTCTTCTGAACAGGTGCGATGGAATCAATGCGTACCGTAACCGTATCTGCCTTCAATGAGTCATTCCCATTCAGGGAATCCTTCTGTGCAGTATTGGACGTAATCATTCCTCTTCTTCGACGCTGAGACGTAGCCTCATCGGGAAGCATCAGTAAGACAATCAGCAGTATAAATGATATAAGTATTTTTGCTTTCAATGGCGCCATTAACTAATAGTTTACGCTTGAAGTGGCAAAAGTACACAAACTTCACCAATAATGAGTCAGAATCTCCGTTATTTAATTATTTTTTAGTGCTATAAAAAGAGAGAGCACCATCTGTCAAAGCGACTTAACCCCTCTTCTCCATATTTAGCAATACTTTTCCGTGCCTTTTCCACTGTCTTCTCTTCATCCAGACGGGTCTTAGAAAAGAATTTATCGGCAAAACAAATCAACTGTTCTTCCATAGTGACAGGCAACATCTCACGGTGAGGAATGGGAAGCTGCTGGTCGATAATATCCTGCAAGGAAAGCCCTGCTCCCGTATGACGTTCGCAGACCAGCGCATGTTGCGGAAAGCCTTCCGCCCGCAAAATCTCAGCCCCCAAATATCCGTGGGCGATATAAGGATTCTCTCCAAAGCACTGAATGGCCGGAGCATCCGTCTGAAAAATGCCAATATCATGCAAGAGAGCAGCCTCTTTCACAAAACTCCGGTTTAAACGCAGTTCGGGATGCGCATCCAGTATTTTCATAGCTTTCCCCGATACGGAAAGACTGTGTATCACTAAAATCTGACGCTGTTCTGTGTTCTCCGGATAATACTTATCAATGATTTCGTATGGATTCATATGCTTGTTTTTTTGCTCTCTTGATGAGAAATTAATATTTTTGTGCAATATTACAAAAAAAATTACCGATATGCAAACTCGAAATTCTTTCACTCTCTTTTTTCTGTTCATTATGTCCTTTCCACTGTACGTATGCAGTCAAATTGTCACGGGAGCAGAACAGATGGAGCAATATCTGCCGTTGTTGAAAGGAAAACGCATCGGAATGGTAGTCAACCACACTTCGGTCGTGGGAATGAATCAAACTCATCTTCTTGACACCTTAATAAAAAGAAACGTCCGCATCATCAAAGTATTTGCCCCCGAGCATGGTTTCCGCGGAAATGCGGATGCGGGGGAGACTGTGAAAGACGGAAAAGATTCGCGCACCGGAGTCTCCATCGTTTCTCTTTACGGCAACAACAAGAAGCCGACTGCCGCCCAACTAAAAGATATCGATGTTATCTTATTTGATATTCAGGATGTGGGAGCGCGCTTTTATACTTATATCAGCACTATGTACTATGTGATGGAAGCCTGCGCAGAAAACAATAAAGAGATGATTGTACTAGACCGCCCCAATCCATGTGATTACGTAGAAGGACCGATACTCAAACCGGCTTACCGAAGTTTTGTCGGTATGCTCCCTATCCCGGTGCTTCACGGATGCACCATCGGCGAACTGGCACAAATGATAAACGGGGAAGGATGGATTGCCAACAAGAAAAATCCTTGTCCACTAAGGGTAATCCCAATGACCGGATGGAAACACGGAGAACCTTATTCACTTCCCATAAAGCCCTCTCCTAATCTACCGAATGACCAGTCCATCCGTCTCTACGCCTCACTTTGTCCTTTCGAAGCAACCCGCGTCAGCGTGGGGCGGGGAACTACATTTCCTTTTCAAGTGTTGGGAGCCCCCAACAAGAAATATGGAGATTTTACTTTTACTCCCCGTTCCCTCGCCGGTTTCGACAAAAACCCGATGCACAAGAATGTAGCTTGCTATGGAGAAGACCTTCGGAACGCGAATGACGTGAACGGATTTACACTTCGTTACTTCCTGCATTTCTACCGGTTGTCCGGTGAAGGCGCAGCCTTCTTCTCCCGTGCCCGATGGTTTGATTTGCTTTTGGGTACGGATAGTGTACGCAAAGCTATCCTTAGAGGGGATTCGGAAGACACTATCCGGAATAGCTGGCAAAAAGAATTACAGGTTTATAAGGAGATTAGAAAGAAATATCTTCTCTATGAGTAAAAAATAACTATCATACTCTCATTCATTTTTATAAATCACTCATAGACAAAGCAATAAGCATGATAGATAACTATTATTTACGGTATCTATCATACTTAGACCATCAAAAATGGGGTATCTATCATGCTTGGTTATTCCACCTCCAAAGGAACAACATGATAATACGTACCATACGTCTTCCGCTTGGATTTCACTCCAAGCCGTTGCAAGATACGCCCGAAATAAGAAGCCTGCCTGGCGGAGAATGTCATTTTACTCGCTTTCTGAATCCGCCGCAGAATGTCGATAGCCAGCAGCCATTCACCTTCCTCCTCTTCTTCCGCCGCACGATAATAAACCATAAACAACTGTTCGATGGCAGGTGATTGTTCAAACTCACGATTGTTTTCCGTCATGATAGCCTCTTCCTCGGAGTCAAACCAATAACGTTCGTTATGATAAAGCAACTCCAGCGCTTGTGCATACAGTTGTTCATAATCAATAGGACGCGACACATCTATAACTCCCGTCATATAGATACCGATGAAGCGACGGCTACCGGAAGTATCCGTCAACAAATCCCGATGATTGCTCGTGGCAATGAACGAAGCATACCGGCGAAGCTCTTCCACCGCCGAAGCATTCGGACGACGCGTGTTCACTACCGGCTTTTGCAGAATATGTTTCAGAAAAGCCTGCTGGGTAGGACTAATCTGGTCGAATTCATCCATATTAATAAGTAGAAAACGGTTCAGATACAACTCCGCATCCCGCTTCCGGCTGAAATCAATGCTGTCCGTATAATAAGCCTGTAAAGCAGGCGGAAGAAGCATCCTGCAAAAAGTTGATTTCCGGTATGCCTGCGGGCCAATCAGCAAAGGTGAAGTACTGTTCGCATGTTTCTTATCCATCCCCCTCCAATGGGCGATCATGCTTAGAAACCATCGCCGGAACAATGACGCCCAGTGCGGATTATCACAGGGAACGCGGTTCGCCAGTTCCAAAATCCGGTCTTTACCGTCCCAGCGAGGCAAGTGATACAAAAACTCCTCTACAGGCTGATAGACAGGCACATGATCGGAATCCAGATAACGGATTACGTCCCTGTCCCACATTTTCACCCCTTCATACATGGCGTTCATCGTGATACTTGCCAGCACCCGCTTGTCTACCGGACGAAAATAGAAATTGAAACTATTCCGTTCGCGATATTCCACTTCCGTTGTCAACGTATTATATCGGAATTCATAGCGACGCTTCATAAATTCGTCCATCTGCATAGCGAAAAGTTGCTCGGCCGTCAGACTGCTCTTCTTGCCGAACCCTTTGGCGGTACGATACACGCTTTTCACAGTTTCGCGAATCAACAAGTCGTCCGAAGGAAGCCTGTAATGCGCCTTCGTCCACCGCACGGTATCTTCTTCGGGGATACCCGCCCGAAAACAATGCCCTGCCAGACACACCAGCAACGGTTGCATATCTTCTTCTCCCCGATACCCGTCCAATTCTTCGAGTGCCCGGTTGAATGCGGCTGAGAAAAGTACCGACAATGCTTCATAACTCTCATATCTGGGTGCCATTCGCTGCAAAGGCGAATCGGTTTCTCGCGTCCGTTTGATAAAAGTTGTTTCGGACGGAAGGCTGACGGGTTGCTTCATGTAAATGGGCATCGCTTCCGGATTGAAATAAAGTTCGGGATCGTATGTCAGCCGGCAATATTGTTCGAGCGACGGCTCTTTCAGTTCAATATCAAAAGGCAGTTGCGGCTGATAATATTTCACAGCCGTCTGATAGGCATGCGCATGGAAAAACTCCGCCTGCTCGCGCGATGCCGGCAAGTGATCGTCCGGATAGGTGAACCGTACCCATACCTTTACTGATTTGCCGGAGGAACCGTTGAAGGCGAGGAATGTTTGCGGAAGTTCTTTGACCATTTCCTTTATCTCATCGGCTTCCGTCCTTCCCGAAAGATTATTGACCTCCATCATCACTACGCCATTATATTCGTTCAAGGTCATCACCCCTTCTTTACGGACAAAAGTTGCCGCAGGCAGCACTTTGGGAACTTTACGCACCTCTTCAATCGAATTTCCCGGAAGAGTATATCTCAACGCTTCCCTCATTTTTGAGACGGGCTGCGCCTTGACTTCCGTTTTCATCAGCTCCAAAAGGAGCTCCAGTTTCAACGTCCGTAAGGTATTTACCTTGCCATCGTCTCTGAGCAATGTTATCTTCATCTTTTTTTATTATTATTTCCAGTAAAAGGAAAGCTGCACTACAGCCATACAAAGATACGACAAGCACTTCGCCCGAACAAATTTTTCCGTCTTTATTTACCAAGTCACATGGCTTTATTTTATAGAAATAATACTTACTAAATTTGCAAATAAAGGCAGGATAATGTATCTTTGCAGACAATAAGACTTCAGCCCGCATTCGTGTGCCGTACAGCCCACGAATGCGGGCTGTACAGTTTACACCCGCAGGCTGTACAGCCCACAAATGTGTGCCCAAGAAAAGCAACTGATTCAAGCTGGTTATCCAGGCATTAAATGTAGGTTATCTTACTGTAAAACAATAATTAATACGCCTTCAAAAAGGCATTACAGCCACATTAACCAATAAAAGAAAAGACATGTACGCAAAGTATGATTTCCGCAAAAAACCGTCTTCGAAAGAAGACGAAGACGAACAGCCGCTGTATCCCCGTATCGTATCGAACGGGACCGTCGACTTTCAACACATTGTAAAAGAGATCGCCCAAGCTTCCAGTTTCACACCGGCAGATATCGAGGGAGTCCAACTGGCTATTGAAAATAAAATATCCGAATATTTAGTCAATGGGTATCATGTTCAGTTGGGTGAACTTGGCTATTTTTCCGCCAAGTTGAAAGCGCGTCCGGTGATGGATGCCAAAGAGATACATGCGCAGTCTATCTATTTCGACAATGTAAATTTTCGTCCATCGTCTTCTTTCCGAAAGAAGGTTCGCGGATTTGTAGAAAAAGCGAAGTTTGGATTCTCACATTCCGCCGAAGTCCCGGTGGAAGAACGTCGCCGCAGGTTGGAGAAGTTTCTGGATGAAAGACCGATGATACGACGCAAGGAATATACGCAACTGACGGGACTACTGAAGAACAAAGCGCTGAATGAATTGAACGGCTGGGTGAAAGAAGGGGTGCTGGACACCATTGGAAGCGGCAGTCACAAAATTTATGTGCGGGTTAATACAATGAAGGAGTAAGCAATAAAATAAGAATGATAGATACGCGTTTTTTACGAAGAAAGTATGATAGATACCGGATTTAAAAAGTATCTATCATACTTATTTATCAGATAATAAACACATTATCAAAAAGAGTAAGAGCAATGAGAGTTATTTTAATCGTATGTAAGATAAGGTTACACAGGGTAACGGCAACAAAATTCAAAAGTCTCTATCATGTATGCACATAGCATTTATATATTTGGAGCATGCAACCAGTTTACTGCTTCTGCAAAATTGCCCAACTTTCCTGAACAACAATCGTATCACTGACCGGTACATGGTTCAGGAAGTCTGTATTAAGCATGTTGCACGTTGATTCTACATAGTAGCTCTTGTTATCATGCCGCAAATATCGCCCGTGCACATAAGTCAAGAAAGGTAAAACGAATTGTCCGTTCTGTTCTAACAAAGCAAAATTTATCCTGCCGGGCATGTAGCTAATAGAAGTATTCACATAATGCGATTTTGTACTGATTTTCTTCACCTTATCTCTTTCGAAAAATTCTGTTATGCTCGTTATGGGTATATCCATAGCCGACTTCCCTTTACTTACTATAAACAGATTACCGTACTTAAATACGGATGCGCCATAAGGTGCATCAGGGTCTATCCCGGAATCTGACAGCAGGTTTGTCTGTACAACAGCCTCATCCGGATGAAATGTTATATCCAGATAATTTTCATCACCAATAGGGCGTGAGGAACTATCAAAAGAAAAGAACCCTGCATAATCCATAGGATCATATTGTGAATCCGACCTAGATATTCCTGACAGGAACTTCTTGATCTTCGCCTCATCAGTAACTTCCCCTTTGGATGTGTACATACGAACTTTACCAAGAGTTACAGTTGAAGGCAACTTATAACTACCTTCCGGCACAATTTTTTTTTCTTCTTCATTCAGGCAACTCGATACGATAATGCCTATGAATAGCACCATAAGAACTTTTTTCATAACTGATAACTTTTTATATTTATTGGCAAACTAAAATTGAGATACCATAAAAATAATCTTCCTCATTTTTAATATTTTAATCAGTTTATCTTATCTTCCACACATCTACTTTCTTTAACAATATCATTCGCCTTTTCAGAAACTCTGAGCATTTAATAGATTTCATCATAGTGAATTAATATAATTGATAACGCAAAGATAAAATGCAGACAACAAAAAAAACTTGACCAAAATCAAGGCTTTACCAATTAATCATCTTTTAACATTCTTGTACGCATTCGGCTTAGGGCTTCAGGAGTGATGCCCAAGTATGAGGCGACATTACGTAATGTAGTTCGTTCCAATATATCCGGCACACGTGAAAGCAATTGTAGATAACACTGTTCAGGAGATTGACAACGCATGGAGACTATTTTACGAAGTATTTCAAAGGCAATGACTTCTACAAAACGTGTCGCTGATATTTTAAAATCGGAAATAGTAAGCAAAGCGCTAAGTTCTTTGATGTTAATACAAAAAAGCTCGGAGGCTTCTATTGCCTGAATGTCATAGAGAGACCTGTTACCGGTTTGCCAAGCCAGATAACTACCAATCAATTCACCGTCAAATGCAAAACTCAGAACTTGTTCCTTTCCTTTATAATCATGACAACAGTATTTCAAACCACCTTTCACGACATAGGCTATTAATGAGTTGGGACTGTTAGCACGACAAAAATATTGATTTTTTTTAAGCAGTTGCCGATAACCATATTCTTGTATCATTTTCTGAATAAGCGTAACTTCTGTCTTCAAGATATTGTTTATTGCAAGATCCGGCATAGTGTTAAGGATTTTAAATTAGTATTTTGACAAGTTTTCTATTTCTTCATAATGATGTTCTATTCTATTTCAGCATAAGGAGGGGTATACCCAAGTCTATTAGTTTTCTGTTCTCCAGCTATTTTTACACCTCAAGTTTCGTAAAATGTCTGTTTTATCCACAATGAGTCTTTATTTTGTTATACCCGGACAAGGATTTTCCTCTTGAATATATCGCGAACGACCATCACAAAAGACTCCACAGCTGAGGACAGATTTCACACACAAAGATAACAAAAGAGAATCTGTTACAAAATAAAACTAATGTAAAAATGCTGCCCACAGTTTCCAACTCATTATTTTCAACCACTTTCACCAGGGCAAAGTTTTACCTGATGTTTCATTCCTTTAACGGCAGTTTTGGTGGTGGATCGTCAAGTAGTTTTAAGATCGGCTATTCATTTGAAGAAGTCGACTAACCCAACAAAGTACATGGAAACACATCTCACCTGAATATTTTCATAGAAAAATGGTTGTCCACTCCTTAATTCCAGCTATTTTTGCATAGATAACTGAACAATAAAAAAGAAATGAATATCGAAGAATTTAGAGAATACTGCCTGTCTTTTAAAGGAGTCCATGAAAAGATGCCGTTTCCCAATGTGCCCGACCAATATAGCCGTGACATTCTATGCTTTTATGTAGCGGACAAATGGTTCTGTTTCGTTAATATTGAAATTTTTGATTTTTGCTGCATCAAATGCAACCCCGATGAATCAAGGGAATTGCAGACCGAATATGCCGGTATAAGACCGGGATGGCACATGAACAAGAAATATTGGATCAGCGTTTATTTCAACCAAGATGTAGCCGATAATAAGATTAAAGAACTTGTAAGCAAGTCCTACGATATCGTGGTTAAAAGTCTGACAAAGAAAGAACGGGAAATACTATAAAACTGGTAGGGAATTTTGGGTGCCTTACCGGCTACCAACAATTACTTCCGTGTTATTATAATATCATCAAAGCATAGTTCCAATGACTGATTATCGGGTTTATACTCTTCCCAGTCTTTCGGATCGCTACTTTCGTTGTCTACCATTAAATGATAATAAGAAAAGCCATAGTTTGGATCAGGCAATCTATGAATTTCATAACTCCCCGCGGTTGCCAACTCATTATCTTCAACGACTTTCAGCCAGCCCAAAGCTTTGTCTATTTGTTGAAGATGAGATAACTTATCCTGCTCGCCTTGTTTTAAAGCGTCAACTGTTTTTTTTCTTTCGTTTTGTAACAACTCTATTATATCTTTCATAATTTCCACTTGGTTAGTATTGAAATAAAATCTTCAAGCATCAGCTCAAAGTTATAATCTAGTTTCTTCTTTTTCAGCCTGTCGATTACACGGTTTAGTGCCAACAGAAAATACTCGCTTAACTTCAGCTTCTGGTCGGCATGGCTTAATTCGCTGAACTCTTTTTCAAGGTTTAGTCCGATTCTAATTATGCCGGTATCTGCCCTGAATGGTCCAAATTCAAAACGATTGCGAAGGAAATATCCATTCTTCTCTATTTCTTGCCTGGTAAACACAGTGAGCAGTGTCCGATAGAAATCTTTTTGTTTCAATTTCAACTTTTCATCGGCAATGATATAGTTTGTTTTACAATGGTCGTGGTCATAATAACTATACGAACAATTAATTATAATTCGATTAATAGCGCGTCCGTACATTTCGGGGCGCATCCTTCTATCCAACTCCTGTTTCAGTTCTTTGTCAATGCTTTCGATTACTGCCTTGGAGTTTTCATAACAGTTACCAATTGTCCGCTTTATCCAAACCGGATTTTTAGGAATCCAGTTTCTCTGGCTTTCAAGTTTTATATCCTGTATATCTTCCTTTACCTCATACTCCCAAAATACGGATTGCTTTTGCTTCGGATCGTCAGGGCTAAAAAAGTAACTAGTTCTTCCCTGCTCCATAGTAAAGCCGTTGGTTCTTTTTGACCAAATGGCATCAACAAAACGAGCTTCTCCAAATTTATTTTGAAAACAAGTCGCTGGGTTTCCATTAAAGAATTGTCCTCTCAATGCTTCGACAGGTTCGTGATTTCCCCAGCCGATAATAGCCAGGCTCTCGCAAAGACGAACGGCTTTGTTCCACTCTTCCGCATTTTTATAATCCGCATATTTCAGAAATCCGGCAAACAAACGTTCGCGCAACTGTTCTATCTCCGATTGAGTCTGCAAAAATTCTTCCAACTCTTTTAAGTCTTCTATTTCAAATATTTCCTCCATCGCTTTTTCTTTTTTAGTTCCGATGTTCAGTTTTAGACATTCTGCAGAAATAGCAAAAGACAATTACCTGCAAAAAAGGAACAAGTCTTTCACTTTACAATAGTTTTTTCAGTTCCTCAATATCAGGCAGGGCGTTACGAAGTCGTTCCGGCATATCTTTGGATGTACGATAAGTAGCAACCCCATCGGCTTGTTATAATCACGAACTGCAAATTCTACAAAGGTTTGATTCATTTCCCTGCAAAGCTGAAATCTTGCCCAAAGGTCATGATAAACTTCTTCACGTTAGCAACAATTACCTTTTCTACTATTTTTTCGTCTAAATTTTCCTCCTGCTCATTCAGCTCCTCTACATTGATGAAATCAAGCAAGTATTCATCTTTGAATGAACAAACAGCTTTTAGTACTTGCTTGGCATCGGGGAATGTTTGTGCAAAATTGTTAGGTAAAGCTCCCTGATGGCTGTATAGGTCTGCTTTTAAGTAATCCCTTAAAGTGTATTTACTCCAATAGCGAGTGGCGCACTCATGTATATAAAACAATCGTGCTTCCAAAGTCTTAACTTTGGCTATGATTTCTATGTGATGACTAAAGCCAATTGAAAGAAAATCAGACCAGTTAAATTCGGCAGCCATTGGCTGCCGAATTTCTATGAGAAGCAATTTTTCATCCAACTCCAAATCGGCAGCCAATGGCTGCTGATTTAAAATGAGTTCCCATTCTTCATAAAATTGCCGCATATTTTTAATGCTTCGAGTTGAAAATCCCCTTAGTCCCGGCAACTCTTTCTGTAACAGAGAAGATATCTGTTCAATTGCACCTTTCCCCCAAAAACCTGTACGGGAATTTTCCGACACATAACGTCCGATACCGTAATAAAGAGACAACTGTTCCTTGTTTACCGATGCGGCCGCACGATACTGACTGCGTAGAATAGCTTCTTTTATATTCTTTACCGCTTCTCTATAATTCTGATTTATATCCATTACGATTCTTTGTCTAACGTCTTACGCTTGATTTTTCAATTCATTCTTTCTCTTTTTCCACAACTGCCACGAATTAATAATATTCTGCCACAACACATACGAACCCGGAGCAACAGCAGATAACGGATTGAGATAGGTATGAGCCATCCAAATAGCCAGAATCGTATTCTTCTGTCCCAATGCCTGACCACCACTGATGCGGTCATTATAGACAGATCCGATAGTTTTCCCCAAGAAGAACTGCAAACAACAAGCTACCAAGGCTCCAACAGCAATCATGATTTCAGTAAAGCCGTCAGCAGGGTCATTGAGCAATGAATATAATGTCTGAGCCGTCACGATGGCTAACGAAACAGCCCACAAGTAGAAAGCTAATTCATGGTAACCCAACAGTTTCTGATGTACTTTCGGCAGCCATTTACTCAACAGCCATGCAAGCAGGAACGGACAAATCAACAACGGAAATACCTTACCCAAAATAACAAGAAACGCCTCCAAAAAAGTGACATCGGGATGCACCTCCACCAAAGGAAAAAGAACAGGCACGGCAACAGCCGCTCCGATATTGGCAAGCAACGTATAAGTAGTCAGGCTAGCCGCACTGCCGCCCAACTTGGAAGTAATCACCGCGGCAGCAGTAGCCGTCGGGCAAATAATACAAACCATCACACCTTCCGCTACAATCTTGTCGAACCGGTAGAGCAGCAGATAAGCCGCCAACGCGCCGCCAATCTGAATCAGCAACAGCCACGCATGTAGAGGTTTAGGCTTCAAATCGCATGGAGACACCTTACAGAAAGTCAGCAGCAACATCGTAAAGATAAGATAGGGAGTCAGGAAAGAAAGACTGATGAACAGTGGATACCCCACGGCACCTACCAACATGGCAATAGGTAATGTCCAATTTTTCAAAAACTTAAGCATCGTCGTATATTTTAGCTTCGGAGCGCAAAGTAACGGAGATTTCAGGAAAAAAGCTATCATTATACCGAAAAAAACACAAAACTTAATAGCAAATCATGAGTTTTCTACAAATTTCTACTACATTTGCACCGTATTACAAATATGAAACTGAATAGACCATACATAGTATATATATGCATTTGCCTTTGGCTACTTTTTCTCCCCTCATGTACCAGCCATTTATGGGGGAAAGATTTTGTTGTAGTTATTGATGCCGGACACGGCGGGCATGACCCCGGCGCCATAGGCAAAACTGCCAAAGAGAAAAACATCAATCTGAGCGTTGCCCTGAAGGTGGGAAACCTGATAAAAAACAACTGCGATGACGTCAAAGTGATTTACACCCGCAGCAAAGATGTTTTCATTCCTCTGGCACGACGGGCAGAAATAGCGAACAACGCGAAAGCTGACCTTTTCATCTCTATTCATACCAATGCACTGGCAAACAACCGCACAGCAAAAGGTGCATCTACCTGGACGCTGGGGTTGGCTAAATCGGATGCCAATCTAGAGGTCGCCAAACGGGAGAACTCCGTGATTCTTTACGAAAGCGATTATCAAACAAGATATGCCGGTTTTAACCCGAATTCTGCCGAGTCATATATTATATTTGAATTCATGCAAGACAAATATATGGAACAGAGTGTACACTTGGCTTCACTGATGCAGAAACAATTCCGCCATACCTGCAAACGGGCAGACCGCGGAGTGCATCAAGCGGGATTCCTTGTCCTGAAAGCAAGTGCGATGCCGAGCATCCTGATAGAACTAGGATTCATCTCTACCCCCGAGGAAGAGCGTTATCTAAGTTCCGAAGCAGGAGCCTCAACCATGGCAAAAGGTATTTATCATGCTTTCCTGAATTATAAAAGAGAACACGAGATACGCCTTACAGGAGTCAGCAAAACGATTATCCCGACTGAACGGGAAGAAAACGATGCTCCGGCAATTGCACAAAAAGACACAGAAAGCGTGACAGCCCCTCAGCAGAAGGAATTATTGGCAGAAGCCAGGACAAAACCTGCTTCGGCAACAAAAACGACAACAAACCGTCCGATTGCGTCGCAAAGCACAACCAATGACAGTGAAATTACGTTTAAGATACAGATACTCACCTCTTCCAAACCTCTCGCCAAAAACGACAAACGGCTGAAAGGACTGAAAGGTGTGGATTATTATAAGGAAAAGGGCATATACAAATATACATATGGCGCCTCCGGTGATTACAACAAAGTGTTACGCACAAAACGTACCATTACGCCGCAATTCAAAGACGCTTTCATCATCGCTTTCCGGAACGGGGAGAAAATGAACGTCAACGAAGCAATCGCTGAATTTAAAAAGAGAAAAAAGAAATAAATAAAAAGATAAAATGAAGTACATTACAAAAGAAGTCAGAATAGGTATTGCAGGTATCATTGCACTATGCGTGCTTATTTATGGAATTAACTGGCTGAAAGGGATACATATGTTTCAACCTTCCAGCTATTTCTATGCCAAATTTCAGAACGTGAACGGACTGACCAAGTCGAGCCCGGTATTTGCAGACGGGGTTCGTGTGGGTATTGTACGCGACATTGATTATGATTACACGAACCCCGGTAACGTGGTGGTAGAAGTAGAACTTGACACAGAACTGCGTATCCCGAAAGGAAGTAGCGCCGAACTGGTATCCGAACTGATGGGCGGTGTGCGCATGAATATACTTCTCGCCAACAACCCGCGCGAAAAATATGCCATAGGTGACACCATCCCCGGCACACTGAACAACGGAATGATGGAAAGTGCAGCAAAACTCATCCCAAAAGTAGAGGAAATGCTTCCGAAACTGGACTCCATCCTTATCTCGCTGAACAACATCTTAGGTGACAAGAGTATCCCTGCTACTTTACATTCGATAGAAACAACCACAGCCAATCTGGCAGTAGTCAGCTCGCAAGTGAAAGGACTTATGAGCAACGACATTCCGCAGCTCACCAGCAAGCTGAATACAATCGGAGATAACTTCGTAGCCATCAGCGGCAACCTGAAAGAAGTGGACTATGCATCTACTTTCAAAAAAATAGACGAAACGCTAGCTAACGTAAAAATTCTTACAGAGAAATTGAACAGCAAAGATAATACCCTCGGACTGCTTTTCAACGACCCGACTTTATACAATAACCTGAACGCTACAACCGAAAATGCAGCCAGCTTATTGGAGGACCTGAAAGAGCATCCGAAACGCTATGTTCACTTCTCATTATTCGGTAAGAAAGATAAGTAGCATTTTATCGTTATATAGATTTTATCTAAATAACGAAACGTTTCAAAAAGCGCGCCATTGCTTCTCAAATGTCTATCTACAAACCGAAATAATATTCCCGTACAAACGTGTAGACGGGGGAAACATGGACAGAATTGAATATATAACACATTAGAGTACAGATACTTATAAATTTGCAAGAGTGAATCAACATAGCGTGTTGCGACTGATACATATAAGTCATTGAAAGTAAACACATTATTGTTCACAC